>NZ_JAEKED010000001.1:0-2432500 GCF_016651285.1 Pseudomonas sp. TH07
TGGTGAACGTGCTGTCCCTGGGGATCATGACCCAACCGGAACTGGCCAAGCTGCAGAACCCGTCGATGGCCGCCGTGCTGGAGCATGTGGTCGGCCACTGGGGCGCGGTGCTGATCAGCGTCGGCCTGATCATCTCGCTGCTGGGGGCATTGCTGTCGTGGGTGCTGCTGTGTGCGGAGATCATGTTCGCCGCGGCCAAGGACCACACCATGCCGGAGTTCCTGCGCAAGGAAAACGCCAACCACGTACCGGTCAATGCGCTGTGGCTGACCAATGCCATGGTCCAGCTGTTCCTGATCATCACCCTGTTTTCGGCCAGTACCTACCTGTCGCTGATCTACCTCGCGACCTCGATGATCCTGGTGCCCTACCTGTGGTCCGCGGCCTACGCGGTACTGCTGGCGGTGCGTGGCGAAAGCTACGAACAGGCCCTGGCCGAACGCAAGAAAGACCTGTTCATCGGCGCCATCGCCCTGATCTATGCGATCTGGCTGCTCTATGCCGGCGGCGTCAAATACCTGCTGCTGTCCGCCCTGCTCTATGCCCCCGGCGCGATCCTGTTCGCCAAGGCCAAGCTGGAACTGGGCAAACCGATTTTCACCAACGTCGAGAAGCTGATTTTCGCCGCGGTGGTCCTGGGCGCCCTGGTGGCGGCCTACGGACTCTACGACGGCTTCCTGACTCTGTAAGACCCGCTCGTAACATTGGATGTTATGTCACTGGAGGAACACTGTAATGACCACGGTAAAAGCTAAGTACGGCGTACATTCCGAAGCCGGCAAACTGCGCAAAGTCATGGTTTGCTCCCCAGGCCTGGCCCATCAGCGGCTGACCCCGAACAACTGCGACGAATTGCTGTTTGACGATGTGCTGTGGGTCGCCCAAGCCAAGCGCGACCACTTCGATTTCGTCACCAAAATGCGCGAGCGCGATATCGACGTGCTGGAAATGCACAACCTGTTGACCGATATCGTCGCTATCCCCGAAGCCCTGGACTGGATCCTGGAACGCAAGATCACCGCCAACCAGGTCGGCCTCGGCCTGGTCAATGAAGTCAGCTCCTGGCTGCGCAGCCTGGAGCCGCGCAAGGTGGCCGAGTTCCTGATCGGCGGGGTTTCCGCCGATGACCTGCCGAGCAGCTTCGGCGGCAAGACCATCGAAATGTTCCGCGATTTCCTCGGCCACTCCAGCTTTATTCTGCCGCCGCTGCCCAACACCCAGTTCACCCGTGACACCACTTGCTGGATCTACGGTGGCGTGACCCTGAACCCGATGTACTGGCCGGCGCGACGCCAGGAAACCCTGCTGGCCAGCGCCATCTACAAATTCCACCCCGAGTTCACCAATGCCGACTTCCAGGTCTGGTACGGCGATCCGGACCAGGAACACGGCAACGCCACCCTGGAAGGCGGCGACGTGATGCCGATCGGCAATGGCGTGGTCCTGATCGGCATGGGCGAGCGTTCCTCGCGCCAGGCCATCGGCCAACTGGCGCTGAACCTGTTCAAGCACAAGGCCGTGGAACGGGTGATCGTCGCCGGCCTGCCGAAATCCCGCGCAGCCATGCACCTGGACACCGTGTTCAGCTTCTGCGACCGCGACCTGGTGACCATCTTCCCGGAAGTGGTGAACCAGATCGTCGCCTTCACCCTGCGCCCTGATGAAAGCAAGCCGGGTGGCATCGATATCCAGCAGGAAAAAACCAGCTTCCTCGACACCGTGGCCGCCGCCCTCAACCTCAAGGCCCTGCGCGTGGTGGAAACCGGTGGCAACAGCTTCGCCGCCGAACGCGAGCAGTGGGATGACGGCAACAACGTGGTGGCCCTGGAACCGGGCGTGGTGATTGGTTACGACCGCAACACCTACACCAACACCCTGCTGCGCAAGGCCGGTGTCGAAGTGATCACCATCAGCGCCGGCGAACTCGGCCGTGGCCGTGGCGGCGGCCACTGCATGACCTGCCCGATCATCCGCGATCCTATCGACTACTGATTTTTCTTCCATGCTTGCCGCCGCGCGCACCCCGAGCCGCGGCAAGTGGACGACCGAAACCAAAGGAGATCCATCATGGCTTTTAACATTCACAACCGCAGCCTGCTGAGCCTTGAGCACCACACCCCGCGTGAACTGCGCTACCTGCTGGACCTGTCCCGCGACCTCAAGCGTGCCAAGTACACCGGCACCGAGCAGCAGCACCTCAAGGGCAACAACATTGCGCTGATCTTCGAAAAAACTTCGACCCGCACCCGCTGCGCCTTCGAAGTGGCAGCTTATGACCAGGGCGCGAACGTCACCTACATCGATCCGAACTCGTCGCAAATCGGCCACAAGGAAAGCATGAAGGACACCGCCCGCGTGCTCGGGCGCATGTACGACGCCATCGAGTACCGCGGCTTCAAGCAGGAAATCGTCGAAGAACTGGCCAAGTTCGCCGGCGTACCCGTGTTCAACGGGCTGACCGACGAATACCACCCGACGCAAATGATCGCCGACGTGCTGACCATGCGTGAACACGCCGACAAGCCGATCCACGAGATCAGCTACGCCTACCTGGGCGACGCCCGCAACAACATGGGCAACTCGCTGCTGCTGGTGGGCGCCAAGCTTGGCATGGACGTGCGCATCTGCGCGCCCAAGGCCCTGTGGCCTCATGACGACCTGGTCGAGCGCTGCAAAAAATACGCGGAAGAAAGCGGCGCACGTATCACCCTCACCGAAGATCCGAAAGCCGCGGTCAAGGGCGTGGACTTCATCCACACCGACGTCTGGGTCTCCATGGGCGAGCCGGTGGAAGCCTGGGCCGAGCGCATCGAGCAATTGCTGCCGTACCAGGTCAATGCCCAGCTGATGAAGGCCACCGGCAACCCACGGACCAAGTTCATGCACTGCCTGCCTGCGTTCCATAACAGCGACACCAAGGTTGGCAAGCAGATCGCCGAGCAGTATCCGCACCTGGCCAATGGCATCGAAGTCACCGACGACGTCTTCGAATCGCCGGCCTGCATCGCCTTCGAGCAAGCGGAAAACCGCATGCACACCATCAAGGCGATCCTGGTTTCGACACTGGCCGATCTGTAATCCCCCCTCCCGTGCAGGTGCCGCCCTGCCGACGCCTGCACGTGAGCTCTAGAAGGACTGCATTATGCGTATCGTCGTTGCACTGGGCGGTAACGCCCTGCTCCGCCGTGGTGAACCCATGACCGCGGACAATCAACGCGCCAACATCCGCATCGCCACCGAACAGATTGCCAAGATCCACCCCGGCAACCAGTTGGTGATCGCCCACGGCAATGGTCCGCAAGTCGGCCTGCTGTCGCTGCAGGCAGCGGCCTATACCCAGGTTTCGCCCTACCCGCTGGATGTGCTCGGTGCCGAAACCGAAGGCATGATTGGCTACATCATCGAACAGGAACTGGGCAATCTGCTGGACTTCGAAGTCCCGTTCGCCACCTTGCTGACCCAGGTCGAAGTCGACCCCAAGGACCCGGCATTCAAGAACCCGACCAAGCCCATCGGCCCGGTGTACAGCAAAGCCGAGGCGGAGAAACTCGCCGCCGAAAAAGGCTGGGCCATCGCTCCCGACGGCGACAAGTTCCGCCGCGTGGTGGCCAGCCCGAAACCCAAGCGCATCTTCGAGATTCGCCCGATCAAGTGGCTGCTGGAAAAGAGCAGCATCGTGATCTGTGCCGGCGGCGGCGGGATTCCCACCATGTACGGCGAGGACGGCAAGCTGCGGGGCATCGAGGCGGTGATCGACAAGGACCTGTGCTCGGCGCTGCTGGCCGAACAGCTGGAAAGCGATCTGCTGGTGATTGCCACTGACGTCAACGCAGCCTTTATCGACTTCGGCAAGCCGACCCAGAAAGCCATCGCCCAGGCCCACCCGGATGAAATCGAGAAGCTGGGCTTCGCCGCCGGCTCCATGGGGCCCAAGGTCCAGGCCGCCTGCGAGTTCGCCCGCAACACTGGAAAAGTCGCGGTGATCGGTTCACTCTCGGACATCGAGGCGATCGTCCAGGGCAAGGCCGGCACCCGCATCAGCACAGCCAAGCCGGGTATCAGTTACCAGTAAATCGCCAGTCACAAGAACTTCGGGGCGGGCCCTGTGCCTGCCCCTACTTCAATGCCTTGAAGGAGAGACGCCCATGGCCACGTTCGAGCCCGGTCACCTGCATATCGAGCGCCACGCGCTGAACAAGGACGACTACAGCTACAACCTGTGCATCGACTACGAGGTCACCCAGGACCCCAAGGAAGGCAAAGGCATGCTCTTCACCCTGCATGGCACCATCGAGGACAAGCCCCTGAAGGAACAGTTCTTCCTGGCCAAGGACCTGGCTTTCGACTTCGCCCGCCATGCCACCCGCATCGCCCAGCAATACGGGATGCCCAAGATCGCCAGCATCGGCTCGATGCACAAGTACTACGACGAAATGTTCGAAGACGTACGCAAGCAACTGGAGGTCAAACCCGGCGACCCGGTGAAACCCGAACACCTGGCGTAACCACCTCCCCGTGGTGAGGGAAGCACTGCCCTCGCCACCCTGTTCACGCTGCGCGCATTTCACCTTGGCCCTCCCCCAAGGCATACTGGCCACCCTCCGCTTCGCAGAACCGTCAGCCTCCCCATGCGTATCCACGTCAGCTTCATCGACCGCGTCGGCATCACCCAGGAAGTCCTGGCCCTGCTCGGCGGGCGTAATCTCAACCTGGATGCGGTGGAGATGGTTCCACCCAACGTGTACATCGATGCCCCGACCCTCAGCCCGCAGGTGCTGGAAGAGCTGCGCGATGCGCTGTTCAACGTGCGTGGGGTCCAGGCGGTGACCGTGGTCGATATCCTCCCCGGCCAGCGTCGCCACTTGCAGCTCGATGCCCTGTTGGCGGCCATGACCGACCCGGTGCTGGCCCTGGACAGCGCGGGCAAGGTGCTGCTGGCCAACCCGGCGCTGATTGCCCTGTATGGCCGTGAACCGGCCGGCGAAAGCGTCGCCGAGCTGTTCGCCGACCCGGCGCTGCTCGACAGCCTCCTGGAACAAGGCTTTCGCCTGCCCCTGCGGGAAATCACCTTGAATGGCCAGACCCTGCTGCTGGACGCAACGCCCATCACCGACGCCGGCGCGCTGCTGACCCTGTATCAGCCGAACCGGATCGGCGAGCGCCTGTCGGCCCTGCACCACGACCATGCCGAAGGTTTTGATGCCCTGCTCGGGGAATCACCCGCCATCCGCACCCTCAAGGCCCGCGCCCAACGCGTGGCAGCCCTGGATGCGCCGCTACTGATCCAGGGTGAAACCGGCACCGGCAAGGAGCTGGTAGCCCGCGCCTGCCATGCCATCAGCGCGCGCCATGGCGCTCCCTTCCTGGCCCTGAACTGCGCGGCGCTGCCGGAGAACCTCGCCGAAAGCGAACTCTTCGGTTACGCCCCCGGCGCGTTCACCGGAGCCCAGCGCGGCGGCAAGCCGGGGCTGATGGAACTGGCCAACCAGGGCACGGTGTTTCTCGACGAAATCGGCGAAATGTCGCCTTACCTGCAGGCCAAGTTGCTGCGCTTCCTGAACGACGGCAGCTTCCGTCGGGTAGGGGGCGATCGCGAGGTCAAGGTCAATGTGCGGATCCTCAGCGCCACCCACCGTGACCTGGAAAAAATGGTCAGCGAAGGCACCTTTCGCGAGGACCTGTTCTATCGCCTGAACGTGCTCAATGTCGAAGTCCCGCCGCTGCGCGAGCGCGGCCAGGACATCCTGCTGCTGGCACGCTACTTCATGCAGCAGGCCTGTGCGCAGATCCAGCGCCCGGTCTGCCGCCTGGCCCCCGGCACCTACCCGGCCCTGCTGGGCAACCGCTGGCCGGGCAACGTGCGCCAGTTGCAGAACGTGATCTTTCGCGCCGCGGCCATCTGCGACAGCAACCTGGTGGACATTGGCGACCTGGACATCGCCGGCACCTCCGTGGCGCGTCAGGGCGATTCCGAGGTCGGCAGCCTGGAACAGGCGGTCGAAGCGTTCGAGAAGAGCCTGCTCGAAGGTCTCTACCTCAATTACCCCTCGACCCGACAACTGGCCAACCGCTTGCAGACTTCCCACACGGCCATCGCCCACCGCCTGCGCAAGTACGGCATTCCCGGCAAAGCCTGAGCCTTCAGGCAAACCCGCTGAAAACGACCTCCACCTGTACTGAAAGCGCTACAGCGGAACGATTTCGCTACACGCGTCTACAATCAGTGCTGCCCAAGGCTTTGATCCTCAAAGCGTTTTTTCAAACGTCCCAGCTGTAGCGATTTCGCTACAGCTGCGCCCACACCCTCTTCCGAAAAACCCTACAAGCCATTGATTTTAAACAACTAAAAAACATTGGCCGCGTTTTTGCTATGGGTTTAGCCATTCGCTCTGCATTGCAAGAGCATTCAATCGCGTCCACCAGACGAGTCTGGCCCCTGAGGAGTTTCCATGAGCGAGTTGCGTTTTACTGAAGATCACGAATGGCTGCGTACCGAAGCTGATGGCAGCGTCACCGTAGGCATTACGCCTTTCGCGCAAAACGCCCTGGGCGACGTGGTATTCGTGCAACTGCCGGAGCTGCAGAGCTACGACAAAGGCGCCGAAGCCGCCACCGTGGAATCGGTAAAAGCCGCCAGCGGCGTGTACATGCCACTGGACGGGGAAGTGGTCGAGACCAATCCGGCCCTGGACAGCAGCCCGGAGCTGGTCAACGAAGACCCGCAAGGCGCAGGCTGGTTCTTCCGCTTTATTCCCGCCGATGCCGCCGCCGTCGGCCAGTTGCTGGACCAGGACGCCTACGACCGCCTGATCAAAGCCAACGCCGAAGCCTGAGGAGCCGCCATGACTATCAATCTCAGCACCGCCAACGAATTCATCGCCCGTCATATCGGCCCGCGCCAGGGTGACGAGCAAGCCATGCTCAACAGCCTGGGCTTCGATTCCCTGGAAGCCCTGAGCGCCAGCGTCATCCCCGAGAGCATCAAGGGCACCAGCGTGCTCGAACTCGGCGCCGGGCAAAGCGAAGCCGATGCCCTGGCCTCGATCAAAGCCATCGCCGCCCACAACGAACTGTTCAAGACCTACATCGGCCAGGGCTACTACAGCTGCCACACGCCATCGCCGATCCTGCGCAACCTCCTGGAAAACCCGGCCTGGTATACCGCCTACACGCCCTATCAGCCGGAAATCTCCCAGGGTCGCCTGGAAGCCCTGCTGAATTTCCAGACCCTGATCAGCGACCTCTCCGGGCTGCCGATCGCCAACGCCTCCCTGCTCGACGAAGCCACCGCCGCCGCCGAAGCCATGACCTTCTGCAAGCGCCTGAGCAAAAACAAAGGCAGCCACGCCTTCTTCGCCTCCGTGCATTGCCATCCGCAAACCCTTGACGTCCTGCGCACCCGTGCCGAACCCCTGGGCATCGACGTGGTGGTGGGCGATGAGCGCGAACTGAGCGATGTCAGCAGCTTCTTCGGCGCCCTGCTGCAATACCCGGCGAGCAACGGCGATGTGTTCGACTACCGCGAACTGACCGAACGCTTCCACGCCGCCAATGCCCTGGTGGCCGTGGCCGCCGACCTGTTGGCCCTGACCGTGCTGACCCCGCCGGGCGAATTCGGCGCCGACGTGGCCATCGGCAGCGCGCAGCGCTTTGGTGTGCCGCTGGGTTTCGGTGGCCCGCACGCGGCCTACTTTTCGACCAAGGATGCATTCAAGCGCGACATGCCCGGCCGCCTGGTGGGCGTGTCGGTGGACCGTTTCGGCAAACCGGCGCTGCGCCTGGCCATGCAGACCCGCGAGCAACATATCCGCCGCGAGAAAGCCACCAGCAACATCTGCACGGCCCAGGTCCTGCTGGCCAACATCGCCAGCATGTACGCCGTGTATCACGGCCCGAAAGGCCTGACCCAGATCGCCAACCGCATCCACCACCTGACTGCGATCCTGGCCCAGGGCCTGGGCGCGCTGGGGGTGACCGTGGAGCAACAGCACTTCTTCGACACCCTGACCCTGGCCACCGGCACGCACACCGCCGCTCTGCACGACAAGGCCCGCGCCCAGCGCATCAACCTGCGGATCGTGGATGAGCAACGCCTGGGCCTGTCCCTGGATGAAACCACCAGCCAGGCCGACGTTGAAACCCTGTGGAGCCTGCTGTCCGACGGCCAGGCGCTGCCGGATTTCGCCGCCCTCGCCGCTTCGGTGACCAGCACCATCCCCGCCACCCTGGTGCGCCAGTCGCCAATCCTCAGCCACCCGGTCTTCAACCGTTACCACTCGGAAACCGAGCTGATGCGCTACCTGCGCAAGTTGGCCGATAAGGACCTGGCACTGGACCGCACCATGATCCCGCTGGGTTCGTGCACCATGAAACTCAACGCCGCCAGCGAAATGATCCCGGTGACCTGGGCCGAATTCGGCGCCCTGCACCCGTTCGCCCCGGCCGAGCAAAGCGCCGGCTACCAGCAACTGACCACCGAGCTTGAGGCCATGCTCTGCGCCGCCACCGGCTACGACGCGGTGTCCCTGCAGCCGAACGCCGGCTCCCAGGGCGAATACGCCGGCCTGCTGGCCATTCGTGCCTACCACCAGAGCCGTGGCGATGAGCGCCGTGATATCTGCCTGATCCCTTCGTCCGCCCACGGCACCAACCCGGCCACCGCCAACATGGCCGGCATGCGCGTGGTTGTCACCGCCTGCGATGCCCGGGGCAACGTCGATATCGAAGACCTGCGGGCCAAGGCCATCGAGCACCGTGAACACCTCGCGGCACTGATGATCACCTACCCCTCGACCCACGGCGTGTTCGAAGAAGGCATCCGCGAAATCTGCGGCATCATTCATGACCACGGCGGCCAGGTGTACATCGACGGCGCCAACATGAATGCCATGGTCGGCCTCTGCGCCCCGGGCAAGTTCGGCGGCGACGTTTCGCACCTGAACCTGCACAAGACCTTCTGCATCCCCCACGGCGGTGGCGGCCCGGGCGTGGGTCCGATCGGCGTCAAATCGCACCTGGCACCCTTCCTGCCTGGCCACGCAGCCATGGAGCGCAAGGAAGGCGCGGTGTGCGCGGCACCGTTCGGCAGCGCGAGCATCCTGCCGATCACCTGGATGTACATCCGCATGATGGGCGGCGCCGGCCTCAAGCGCGCCTCGCAGCTGGCGATCCTGAATGCCAACTACATTTCCCGGCGCCTGGAAGAGCACTACCCAGTGCTCTACACCGGCAGCAATGGCCTGGTGGCCCACGAATGCATCCTCGACCTGCGCCCGCTGAAGGACAGCAGCGGCATCAGCGTCGATGACGTGGCCAAGCGTCTGATCGACTTTGGCTTCCACGCACCGACCATGTCGTTCCCGGTGGCCGGCACCCTGATGATCGAGCCGACCGAAAGTGAATCCAAGGAAGAGCTGGACCGCTTCTGCGACGCCATGATCCGTATTCGCGAAGAGATCCGCGCCGTGGAAAACGGCACCCTGGACAAGGACGACAACCCGCTGAAAAACGCCCCGCACACGGCGGCGGAAATCGTCGGCGAGTGGACTCACCCCTACAGCCGCGAACAAGCGGTGTACCCGGTCGCGTCCCTGATCGAAAGCAAGTACTGGCCACCGGTAGGCCGGGTCGACAACGTATTTGGCGATCGCAACCTGGTGTGCGCCTGCCCGTCGATCGAGCTTTACGCGTAAAGCAGTTGCAAGCGCCAAGTTTCAAGCTGCAAGTTAAAGGCCGGCCGGCTCTTTCTTGCAGCTTGTGACTTGAAGCTTGCCGCCGCTCCTATAACAAGAAACCGGAGAGCCACCATGTCCCTGAGCGTGTTCGACCTGTTCAAGATTGGCATCGGCCCCTCCAGCTCCCACACCGTCGGCCCGATGCGCGCGGCTGCGCGCTTCGTCGAAGGACTGCGCCGCGAGGGCCTGCTGACGGCCACCACCCGCGTCAAGGTCGAGCTGTACGGCTCGCTCGGCGCCACCGGCAAGGGCCATGGCAGCGACAAGGCGGTGCTGCTGGGCCTGGAAGGTGAACACCCGGATACCGTGAATACCGAGACCATTGCCACTCGCCTGCATGACATCCGCAGCAGCGGACGCCTCAACCTGCTGGGCGAACACCTCATTGCATTCAATGAGAAAGAACACCTGGCCATGATCCGCAAGCCGCTGGCCTACCATCCCAACGGCATGATCTTTCGCGCCTTCGATGCCGCCGGCATCCAGATCCGCAGCCGCGAGTACTACTCGGTCGGTGGCGGTTTCGTGGTGGATGAAGACGCCGCCGGCGCCGACCGGATTGTCGAAGACGCCACGCCCCTGACCTTCCCCTTCAAGAGCGCCAAGGACCTGCTCAGTCATTGCAGCACCTACGGTCTGTCCATCAGCGCGCTGATGCTGACCAATGAAAGTGCCTGGCGCCCGGAAGCGCAAACCCGCGCCGGTCTGCTGCAAATCTGGCAAGTGATGCAGGACTGCGTGGACGCCGGCTGTCGCAACGAAGGGATTTTGCCCGGCGGGCTCAAGGTCAAGCGACGGGCAGCGGCGTTGCACCGGCAACTGTGCAAGCACCCTGAGTCGGCGCTGCGCGATCCGTTGTCGGTGCTGGATTGGGTCAACCTGTATGCCCTGGCAGTCAACGAGGAAAACGCCAACGGCGGGCGCGTCGTGACGGCGCCCACCAACGGCGCCGCCGGGATTATTCCGGCCGTGCTGCATTACTACATGCGCTTTATCCCGGGTGCGAATGAAGACGGCGTGGTGCGTTTTCTGCTCACTGCCGCCGCCATCGGCATTCTGTACAAGGAAAACGCCTCGATTTCCGGTGCCGAAGTGGGTTGCCAGGGCGAGGTCGGCGTGGCCTGTTCGATGGCCGCCGGTGCGCTGTGCGAAGTATTGGGCGGCACGGTGTCTCAGGTCGAAAACGCCGCCGAGATCGGCATGGAACACAACCTGGGCCTGACCTGTGACCCCATTGGCGGGCTGGTACAGGTGCCGTGCATCGAACGCAACGCCATGGGCTCGGTGAAAGCCATCAACGCCGTGCGCATGGCCCTGCGCGGCGATGGCCAGCACTTCGTGTCCCTCGACAAAGTCATCCGCACCATGCGCCAGACCGGCGCCGATATGAAAAGCAAATACAAGGAAACCGCCCGCGGCGGTTTGGCCGTCAACATTATCGAATGCTGAAGCGACCTCGATCGCTTGCGCAGTTTTTTCAGGAGCTCAATATGTCCACCGAACACCTGCTGCACACCCCGCTGCACGCCCTGCACCTCGAACTCGGCGCGCGCATGGTGCCCTTCGCCGGCTACGACATGCCGGTGCAATACCCACTGGGAGTGATGAAGGAACACCAGCACACTCGTGAACAGGCCGGGTTGTTCGACGTGTCGCACATGGGCCAGATCCGCCTGAGCGGCTCCAACGCGGCGAAAGCCCTGGAAACCCTGGTGCCGGTCGACATCATCGACCTGCCGGCCGGCATGCAGCGCTACGCCATGTTCACCAATGACCAGGGCGGTATCCTCGACGACCTGATGGTCGCCAACCTGGGCAACAACCAGCTGTTCCTGGTGGTCAACGCCGCCTGCAAGGACCAGGACCTGGCCCACCTGCGTCAGCACATCGGCGATCAATGCAGCATCGAGCCGTTGTTCGAGGAACGTGCCCTGCTCGCTCTGCAAGGCCCGGCCGCAGTCACGGTGCTGGCACGCCTGGCCCCGGAAGTCGCACAGATGACATTCATGCAGTTCAAGCCGGTGACCGTCAGCGGCATCGACTGCTTTGTCAGCCGTTCGGGCTACACCGGCGAAGACGGTTTCGAGATTTCGGTCCCGGCCTCCAGCGCCGAAGCCCTGGCCCGTGCGCTACTGGCGGAACCGGAAGTGGCGGCCATCGGCCTTGGTGCCCGTGACTCGCTGCGCCTGGAGGCGGGCCTGTGCCTGTATGGCCACGACATGAACAACGAGACCACGCCCATCGAGGCAAGCCTGCTGTGGGCCATCTCGAAGGTTAGACGCGCCGACGGCGCCCGAGCGGGTGGCTTCCCGGGTGCCGAACAGGTGTTCGCACAGCAGCAGAACGGCGTCAGCCGCAAACGCGTCGGCCTGCTGCCGCAGGAGCGTACGCCGGTGCGTGAAGGTGCGGAAATCGTCAATGAAGCTGGCGACATCATCGGTAGCGTCTGCAGTGGCGGTTTCGGACCGACCTTAGGTGGCCCTTTGGCCATGGGTTACATCGACAGCCGTTATAACGCACTCGATACGCCAGTTTGGGCAATTGTTCGTGGGAAAAAGGTGCCTATGCTTGTAAGCAAAATGCCATTTGTCCCACAACGCTACTATCGCGGTTGAACAACTGTTTCTATAAGTAACGCGGTTGCGTTAGAAGTGCACTAATCTGTAACGCAACCGCCATAAAACAGTGCACGTTTTCGATATTGAACTTGGCTTATAACAATTGAATAACTCTATCGTCTAAGCATGGCCAGACAGGTCCAACCAATAGGCCAAGGCCGAGCAAAACCGGGGGATTTCGCAGGGCTTGTTTTTTCTCCCGTAGTTGGCGTAGAGTTTCTCCACTGTGTTTGCATGGGTCGCTTGGAACCGTGACCTGGGCAGTAGCCAACAAGTTAGCTACAACCCGTTCGACGTCTCTTACTTTCCTGCAACCCAGCCCAGTACTCTTTCTTGAGAAAGAGACTGTCATTAATTTTTGTGTCAAAGGAAATAAGAAATGTCCCAACGTCAGAGCGGTACCGTCAAGTGGTTTAACGACGAGAAAGGTTTTGGTTTTATCACTCCAGAAAGCGGTCCGGATCTGTTCGTGCATTTCCGCGCCATTCAGGGCAACGGCTTCAAGAGCTTGAAAGAAGGCCAGAAAGTGACCTTCATCGCCGTGCAGGGCCAAAAAGGCATGCAGGCTGACGAAGTTCAAGCCGAAGCTTAATCGTCTGTAACGAAAAAGCCTCTGATGCTGACATCAGAGGCTTTTTTGTGCGTGCAATTCCGTAAAATGGCTTCTTTTCAGCCCAGACGAGAGCCGTGCCATGTCAAAACACCTGCTAAGCCCCCAAGGCGACTTCCCTGCCGTCGGCCTGGGCCGCCGCCTGGCAGCGATGTTCTATGATTTCCTGCTGTGCACCGCATTGATGATCGTCACCGGCGGCATCTACAAAATGATCCAGATGCAGATCATCGGCGAAGCCAAAATGCGTGCGTTGACCGAAGCCGGCGCCCTGGATGGGGACCCGCTGTACTCCACTGTGTTGCTATTTGTGTTGTTCGGCTTCTTCGCCAAATTCTGGACCTACTCCGGCCAGACCTTGGGCATGCAGGTCTGGGGCATTCGCGTACAGAACGCCGATGGCAGCAGCATCAGTCTGTGGCAGGCGCTGCTGCGCTTTATCGTCTCTATCGCCTCGTGGCTATGCCTTGGCCTGGGGTTCGTCTGGGTACTGATCGACAAACAAAAGCGCAGCTGGCACGACATTTACTCCAGCAGCCAGCTAGTACGCATTCCCAAGAAGAAAAAGTAATTCGCCACATATAAAAACGCCCCGACAGATCGGGGCGTTTTTGTTTGGCCGGCAAAACAGATCAGGCATTGCCTGCCAGCTTCATCCGCGCGGCCTGGGTGAAGTCCAGCATGCGTTTGAGCGGACGAATCGCGTGGGGGATCAAGGCCGGGTCGACGAAGATCTCGTTACTGCCCGTACGCAGGCATTGCAGGGTGCGCTCCAGGGTGTTCATGGCCATCCAGGGGCAATGGGCGCAACTGCGGCACGCCGCACCGTTACCGGCCGTAGGCGCCTCGATGAAAACCTTGTCCGGGCACAGCTGCTGCATTTTGTAGAAAATCCCGCGATCGGTCGCCACGATCAGGGTCTTGTTCGGCAAGCGTTGGGCCGCGGCAATCAGTTGACTGGTGGAACCCACCGCATCGGCCAGCTCGATCACTGAGGTCGGGGACTCCGGGTGCACCAAAATCGCCGCGTCCGGATACAAAGCTTTCATGTCTTCGAGCTGTTTGGACTTGAACTCTTCATGGACGATGCATGCACCGTCCCAGAGCAGCATGTCGGCTCCGGTCTGGCGTTGGATATAAGTACCCAGGTGTTTGTCCGGGCCCCAGATAATGGTTTCGCCGTTATCCATCAGGCTTTCGACAATTTCCAGGGCGCAACTGGAAGTCACCACCCAATCAGCGCGGGCTTTGACCGCCGCCGAGGTATTGGCATACACCACCACGGTGCGCTCTGGGTGTTGGTCACAGAACGCCGAGAACTCTTCCACCGGGCAGCCCAGGTCCAGGGAGCAGGTCGCCTCGAGGGTCGGCATCAGCACACGCTTTTCCGGGTTGAGGATCTTTGCAGTTTCCCCCATGAACTTGACCCCAGCTACCACCACCGTCTTGGCCGGGTGCGCATTGCCGAAGCGAGCCATCTCCAGGGAGTCGGAAACACAACCGCCAGTTTCCTCGGCCAGGGCCTGAATCACCGGATCACAATAGAAATGCGCCACCAGCACCGCGTCCTGAGCCTTTAGCTCGGCGGCGATAGCAGCACGGTAGCGGGCCTCCTCATCAGCACTGAGCGGCTTGGGCTGCTTGGCATCGAGGTGGGCTTGAACCAGAAGGCGTTCGGAAATCTGCGTCATGTTCGCAAGACCTGCAGGCGCATTCGCGCGAAAGTCGAGTATACACCCGGCTCCGGACCACTCGGGTCCCGCCGGGAGAGTGAGTTTTTATCAGGCACGGACAGCTGTTAGGCGGGCAAGGCTACAGAATATCCCCTTGATGTAAAAGATGATTCTGAGCAGCGGGAGGTCGTGCACATCGCCCGTGCAAAGCCCTCGGCACTCAGCGCTCGCTCAAGAGCGCCAGGAACCGTTGGTGCCTATCAAGAATGGAGAAACATGGGTGATTACTGAGTGTGTGGTCATCACCGGTTGTTCGGAGCCCTATTAGATAATGCGGCCAAGTTCATCCAGGCTTATCTGAGGTATTACATCCGAAGGTATGCGTGAGGAGTTGGATAAGTTGTAGACCTGAAAGCGATCACCCATCACTTTCTCGGAAACTATTTCGAAAGAAGGCAAAATTCTGGTGAAAAAATGTTGATCCAGTCCACAGGGGGAAAGATCCGTAGTCCTGTCTTCGTAAAATCGTCTTGCTGATTGGTTGAGGTCGACTCCCACCATTACTGCTTTGGTGAAACCCGCGTGATAAGCAATTTGCAGTGCCAGATAAGCCACTGTGCGGGCATCAAAGAAACCCCGTTTAAGATTTTTACTGAAGCCAATTCGGCGATTGCGGCGCCTGAGAAAATTGCGGTTCCTTATCAGCTCATTGTCTTCGCCCATTAACTCCGTCCAGGAAAGTTTGGGGGCTTTACTTAGCAGAAACACCTCCCCGCTTGGAGTAATGGAAGAGGCCCGTAAATGCTCTTCCCACAAAGCAACCCGCTCACTAATCAACATCGCCTGGGAAAACAACTCGGGCTGCTGATTGGAGAAGTCCCTATCGGTACAGGTATAGAAGAACGGTTTGACTCCAGTGCCAACAAACTTTGAAATCGCCCCATTCATGGTAATCATTGGGACATGAGCAAAATCCTCAGGATGAAAATCCTTGGCAGATGCGCCTGAAGCGATAATAAACACAGTGCCTTGCTGGATGTTTCGACAATCATCCAAGTCGCGAATATTGGGAATACAACTCATTTGCACTCATCCAACCTTTGAAGTCATCTGGCTCAACATCAGATAAATCACACTATTAACCCCTTCGCACAGAAAACGAAAAATTATATACAGACAAATCCACACAAAAAACCAACACATGTAAAAAATAATTACTCAATCTAAATCGATAGCAAACAAACTCAATCATCGAATCATATTGATAGCATTGAACTTATTGGTATCAAATTGCTTACATTGAGCACTGAGGCGGCGAACTTCGGATAATGAGCGGCGATAAAGCAGACTTAATGTATCAAGCGGGGAAAGACGAGGCCTTATCATGCTCAGCGGAAGCTAGGGCGTGCAGAAAGACTGCAAAAAATCGGGCGCTGGCCCGATACACCTCTGAAGCCCTTCGGCACTTGATGTCGATTCGGCCCGATCAATTCAACGGCGACCTGAGATACCGGTCCAGGCAGGGAAAACAGCACGAGGACGTGCCCGGGAGGACTGACCCTGACCACCGAATTGCGAGCAAAAAAAAACCCGAAAATCCTCACTTGCGTGGGCCTTCCGGATTTTCTAAACCGCCAAAAATGGTGGGTCGTGTGGGATTCGAACCTACGACCAATTGGTTAAAAGCCAACTGCTCTACCAACTGAGCTAACGACCCGCTGTGTGGTGGCGCGTATAATACTGATTTCTAACGGGAATTCAACACCTTATTTGAAATAAATCAGAAATAAGGTGTTGGGTCAGCAATCCCGGCTGCGGAAAAGCCTTCTGCGCGCAGGCGGCAGCTGTCACATTTGCCGCAGGCGTAGCCTTTATCGTCGGCCTGATAGCAGGAAACGGTCAGCCCGTAGTCGACCCCCAGCTTGACCCCCGCCTTGACGATTTCAGCTTTGCTCAGGTTCTGCAGGGGCGCCTGGATGCGAAAGCCCTGCCCCTCTACACCGGCCTTGGTCGCCAGGTTGGCCATGCGCTCGAAGGCCTCGACGAACTCGGGGCGGCAATCCGGGTAGCCGGAATAATCCACAGCGTTGACGCCGATGAAAATGTCGCGTGCGCCCAATACTTCCGCCCAGCCCAGCGCCAGGGAAAGAAACACGGTATTACGTGCAGGCACATAGGTGATCGGAATGCCTTCACTTGGGCCTTCCGGCACAGCGATCGCGCTATCTGTCAAGGCCGAACCACCGATGCCATTCAGATTCAGGCCGATGACCTTGTGTTCAACCACCCCCAGGTCGCGAGCCACGCGCTCGGCCGCCTGCAGTTCGGCGCGATGTCGCTGGCCATAGTCGAAGCTCACGGTGTAGCAGCTGTAACCCTCGGCACGGGCCATGGCCACCACCGTGGCCGAGTCCAGCCCGCCAGACAGGAGGATTACCGCACGCTTTTGCGTGGAGGGAGTGTCATCTGCTTGCTCGGTCATATCAGCGCCCCGGCTCGTCGTTCCAAAGGTATTTATGCAACTGCAATTGCAGGCGCACAGGCAGGTTGTCCGCCACCACCCAGTCAGCCAGGTCGCGTGCGTTCAGGTCATGGTGGCTGGGGGAGAACAACACCTCGCCTGCACGCCGCTCAAGGCCGTACTGGATCAGCTTGGACACAGCCCAGTCATAGTCTTCACGAGAACAGATGACAAACTTGACCTGATCGTTAGGTGTCAGCAGGTCGATGTTTTCGTAGCGATTGCGCCGAACCTCTTCCGACCCGGGAGTCTTCAGATCAAGCACCCGACTGACTCGCGAGTCGACCGCAGAAATATCCAGCGCACCACTGGTTTCGAGGGAGACCTCGTAACCCGCGTCGCACAACTGTTTGAGCAAGGGAATGGCGTTAGGTTGCGCCAGCGGCTCGCCACCGGTGACACAGACATAACGCGGGCGGAACTCGGCAACCTGCTCGAGGATGCTGTCCAGCGTACGCAGGGTGCCACCGCTGAAGGCATAGGCACTGTCACAGTACTGGCAACGCAACGGGCAACCGGTCAGGCGCACAAATACTGTGGGCAGCCCGGCAGTCCGAGTTTCCCCCTGCAACGAGTAGAAAACTTCGGTGATTCTCAATGTGTCTTGCATAGTCGCCACGGGCGTAACAGCTAAACAGGCTGTCCGCCTCCGTCAGGCACTTCAAGAGACTCCGCCAACGCGTGAGCCCCAGGAAGCGTGTTTCATAAAAAGGGCATGGATTCTAACGAAAAAACCCGCGGCAAGCGCGGGTTTCTTCAAAACGGTCAAGCCATGATTACATGCGTTGCAAATCGCGCTGTGCCAATTGAGCAGCGGAAGTGCCCGGATATTGCGCAACCACCTGCTGCAGAATGCCTTTGACCCGGTCGGTGTGACCCAGGCGGCGCTCTACGTCAGCCAGTTTATACAGCGAGTCCGGCACTTTGGCGTGCTTGGGGTACAGCTGGGATACCTTGGCAAAAGCCTGACCCGCGCCTTGCAGGTCGCCCTTGGCCAGGTTCACTTCGCCCAACCAGTACTGGGCATTACCCGCGTATTGGCTGTTCGGGTATTTACGCAGAAAAGCGCCAAAAGCCTGGCTGGCCTTGTCGAAATCCTTGGCTTTGATCAGGTCGAAAGCTGCATCGTAATACAGCTTTTCCTTGGCCGGATCACCCGGTTCACTGCTGGCTGCAGGGGCTTGTGTCGCAGCTCCGGCAGCCGCACCGGCGGTATTATCACCACCGGCAGAAGAATTATCAGGAGTGGCGGCAGGTGCAGCGCCAGATCCAATGCGCCGATCAAGATCCTGGTATCGCTCCAGGTTTTCCTGCTTCATGCGCGAAACATCATTTTGCAATACTTCAATCACACCTTGTTGCCGTGCGATTTGCTCCTGCATTTGCTGCAGTTGCTGGAACAGCTCGCCCTGTGCCGAGACAGGGGTCGAAACCCCTCCCCCGGCATAGGCGCCGTTCGTACCATAACCCGCTGGCGGATAACTGCCCCCGCTATTGTTATAGCCTGAGTTGTTATCGACCACAGGAACCGCAGCCCACGCCGCAAGCGGCGCGAGGCTGAGAGCCAAAATAGTTACAGCACGACGGCACGTTCGCATGACGAATTACTTACGCAGTTCGACGCGACGGTTTTGAGCCCAGGACTGCTCGTCGTTGCCGGTAGCAACTGGACGCTCTTCGCCGTAGGAAACCAGTTCCAGCTGAGCTGGGGAAACACCTTGCAGTACCAGGTAGCGCTGAACGGCTTTCGCACGACGCTCGCCCAGTGCCATGTTGTACTCACGAGTACCACGTTCGTCGGTGTTGCCTTCCAGAACAACGCGAGCGCCGTTTGCTTTCAGGTCTTTGGCGTGAACGTCCAGAGCGCGCATGGCTTCTGGCTTCAGGTCCGAGCTGTCGTATTCGAAGTAGAAGGTGGTGATTGCGCGCAGAGCAGCTTCTTCGCTCAGGGAGCCGTCAACTGCACCAGTGTTAGCGCCGTAACCAGCGTTTGGATCAACAGCGCCTTCGCCAGCGTTGTCGCCGCCTTTGGAGGAGCAACCTACAGCTACAGCCATGGCCAGAGCCAGCGCAGCAAACTTACCAAACTTCAGCATTTCCATCGTGAAACTCCTAATGAACCCCAGTGTGTTAAGTAAAACGTGTAGCGCCGCGTCAGTTCAGGTAAGGGGACCAGGAAGGTTCTCTGACTTCGCCTTGTGCGGTAGGAAGCGGGAGCCTTACGCGTCCATTAATGGACACGAGCATCAAGACTCCCCGGCCCTGCTGGCGGGTGGCGTAGATTACCATGGTGCCGTTGGGCGCAACAGTAGGCGACTCATCAAGTGTGCTATCTGTAAGGATTTTTACGCTTCCGCGCTGCAAATCCTGAGCCGCAACCTTGAAGTTTGTGAAGCCGTCCTGCCGGTGAATCATTACCAGCGTCTTTTCATCCGCCGACAATTTCGGGTTGGCGTTGTAGTTACCAATAAAGGTCACACGCTCTGCACCACCGCCGCTGGCGCTGGTTTTGTAGATCTGTGGCTTGCCGCCACGGTCCGAGGTGAAGTAGATAGTCGATCCATCTTTACCCCAGAAAGGTTCGGTGTTGATACCCGGGCCACTGGTGACACGGGAGATCTGACGCGACCCCAGGTTCATCACATAAATATCCGGGTTACCGTCCTTGGACAGTACGAAAGCCAGGCGCTGACCATCTGGAGACCAGGCAGGAGCACCGTTCAGCCCTTCAAAGTTGGTGATCTGCTCGCGGCGGCCGGTGTCGATGTGCTGGACAAAGATGCGCGGACGCTTCTGTTCGAACGACACATAAGCGATACGCTTGCCATCCGGAGCAAAGCGTGGCGACAGGATCGGCTCACGGGATTGCAGCAGAGTCACCGCACGCGCACCGTCGTAGTCCGAGCGTTGCAGGGTGTAACGGGTGTTTTTCTCGGAAAACCGCTCAGCCGTTACATACAGCATGCGTGTCGAGAAAGCACCCTTGATACCGGTGAGCTTTTCGAACGACTGGTCGGCGATGTAGTGGGACATGTCGCGCAGTTGATCAATGCTGCCCGACACGCTGCCGGTCAGCACTTGCTGCTCGGTGGCGACGTTGAACAGGGCGTATTGCACCTGCAGGCGACCGCCCGCCGGAACAATGCTGCCGACCATGATGTACTGGGCGCCCAGGGCCTTCCAGTCACGGTAGATGACTTCGCTGGCCTGAGTCGGCAGGCCGATCATGTTCTGTTTTGGAATCGGCGAGTAGTAACCCGAGTTGCGCAGGTCGTTACCGATGATTTCCGCCATGTCGTCCGGCAGCACGCTGCCACCCTGCCAGCCGAAAGGAACTACGGCGATAGGGGTGGCCCGGTCACTACCGCTAGTAACCAGAATGTTCTTTTCATCCGCTGCCGCTATCCCTGCCATACAGCAAATAACGACAAGCATTCCTCGAAGAAGGTTTCTCACAAGGCTAGATCCTCAGGTGTGAATGTCATCTTGAATGAACGATAGGGAGCGAAATCGCTCGGTTTCATTCCCTGCATTTCTGTCAAACGCCCAATGTTCTTGACTGCCGCCACCGCCGAAGCGTCGAACGGACCGTCACCACTGGACTTGGATACGCTGACCGTGGTCACCGTACCGTCAGGCAACATGCCGATTTGAAGCACAACCGTCATACCCTTGCGTGCCGAAGGAGGACGAGCCCACCCTTCTGCCGCCCGAGCACGAATCAGATCGTCGAAACTGCCCGCGACTTCATCGCCCTGCTCATCGGCCAAGGCCTGCTGGCGCTGCGGCGTGTCGGAAAGCAAGTCAGCCAAGGCCTGAGCCTTTTTCTCTTCGGCTGATTTACGCGCGGCTTCCTGCGATTTCTTCTTCGCAGCATCGGCGGCAGCTTTCTTCTTCGCGTCTTCGGCGACTTTTTTCTTCGCCTCGTCAGCTTCAGCTTTCTTCTTGGCGTCTTCCGCGGCTTTTTTCTTCGCGTCTTCGACTATCTTTTTCTTCGCTTCTTCAGCGGCCTTTTTCTTGGCCTCTTCTTCAGCGGCTTTCTTGGCTTCTTCTTCGGATTTCTTCTTGGCTATATCAGCCAATTGTTTCTCTTCAGCTTTTTTAGCTTCCGCGGTCTTCTTCGCTTCGTCGGCTTTCTTGGCTTCATCAGCCTTTTTTGCCTCGTCCGCTTTCTTCGACTCGTCCGCTTTCTTTGCTTCTTCGGCTTTTTGAGCCGCTTCTTCTTTCTTTTGTTCCGCAGCCTTCACCGCTTCCTGCTCGACCTTCTTCTGCTCCATCTGTTCGACTTCGGTCTGACGCGCGGCGGATTTCTTCGCCTCACCCGCAATCTTCTGATTGGTCTGGGTGGTTGCCTGACTTTTCGATTTCAGCTGATACAGGGTCGCCTGGACAATCGGCTTGGCCGGTGGCAACTCAGGCGTAAAGGCAAAGCTGACGAACAGCATGCCAAATACCAGAATGTGCAGGCCTACTGCCCAGACACTCGGCCAGAAGTAGCTTTCCGAGGCGGACGGCTCTCGCTGTTGGTGCATCAGGGCGCCTCGGTAATCAAGCCAACGTTACCGACCCCGGCTTTCTGCAATCCGCCCATGGCCCCCATCACGGCACCATAGTCGACGGTCTTGTCGCCGCGAATGAACACCTGGGTGTGCTTGCCGCCTTCATTGCCGGCACGGATGATCTTGGTCACCGCGTCGGTCATTTGCGGCAAGGTCATCGCCTTGTCCTGCTGCTTGTCGGTATCGACTTCGCTGCCAAGGTTCCAGTAATAGGTCTTGTCAGCCTTGATCGAAATGGTCAGGACCTGGGTGTTGTTGTCTTGCGGCAAGGCTTCGCTGGAAACCTTGGGCAGATCAACCTTCACCCCCTGATTGAGCATCGGCGCGGTCACCATGAAGATGACGAGCAGCACCAACATCACGTCGATGTAGGGCACTACGTTCATCTCGGCAACCGGCTTGCGCTTTTTGCGAGCTCGAGCGATTAAAGCCATTGGAAATTACCTGCTTATTCTTCGCTGGTGTGCACTTTACGGTGCAGGATCGCCTGGAACTCATCGGCGAAGGTGTAGTAGCGGCTGGTCAGGGTTTCGCTGCGCGCGGCAAAGCGGTTGTAGGCGATAACTGCCGGAATCGCCGCGAACAGGCCAATTGCGGTGGCAACCAGGGCTTCGGCGATACCCGGGGCCACAGTGGCCAGGGTCGCTTGCTGGGCGGTAGCCAGGCCACGGAAGGAGTTCATGATCCCCCACACCGTACCGAACAGGCCGATGTACGGGCTCACGGAGCCAACGGTCGCCAGGAACGGCAGGCCGGTCTCGAGCTTTTCTTCTTCGCGGGAAATAGCCACGCGCATGGCACGGGCGACGCCTTCCATCACGGCTTCCGGGTCAACGCCGGGCTGCTGGCGCAGGCGGGAGAACTCTTTGAAGCCAGCACGAAAAATCTGCTCCACACCCGAATCCGGGTCCGGGTTGCTGCCAGCCTGGCGATAGAGTTTGGACAGGTCGATACCCGACCAGAAGCGCTCTTCAAAGCTCTCCAGGGCACGTCGACCGGCACGCAGCATATTGCTGCGCTGAAAAATCATGACCCATGAGGTCACCGATGCGGCCACCAGAATCAGCATTACCAACTGCACCACGACGCTGGCATTGCTGACCAAGCTCCACATGGAGGAATGGTCGACGACGTTAGCTTCCACGCTTTATCTCCTGCTCTGAGTGTGTACCCGCGCCGCTCACGTCGGCAAAGGCCGCACGTAGAGCTTCGGGAATGGCCCGGGGTTTCAAACTATCGGCGCGCACACAGGCCACCAAAAACTGCCCTTCACAGAGCAGCGCATTATCCGTAGCCCGCCTGACCTGCTGTTTAAAGCGCAGGCTGACCCGGTTCAATTCGATTACTTGTGCACTTACCAGAAGTTCGTCATCCAGTCGCGCCGGCGCGTGGTAGCGCGCTTCGCTGGAATGCACGACGAACAACAGGTTCTCCCCTGCCAGCTGCGATTGGGCGAAGCCCAGATCACGTAGCCGCTCGGTTCGAGCCCGCTCCATAAACTTAAGGTAATTAACGTAATACACGATGCCGCCGGCATCGGTGTCCTCGTAATAAACGCGACAACGATGTGCGAACGACTCAAGCCCGTTTTGCGCGCGCATACTCTAGTGCTTACTCCTCAGGTTGCCAATCCGGCCAGGCAACTGTTTTTCATTCTCCTGCGCCTTTCTTGCGAAAGAACGGTCATGCCTGCCCCTAGGACAGCACAAACCTCGAATAAATCGACACAGGACGAGTTTTTAATCGTCTACGGCATCGAGGAATTCGTCTACCACAGGCATCTCCCCCAATCGTGACGGGATGTTAAGACCGAAGTGCAAATAGGCATGCCGAGTCACCACGCGCCCACGTGGCGTGCGCATGATGTAGCCCTGCTGGATCAGGTACGGCTCGAGCACGTCCTCGATGGTGTGCCGTTCCTCGCTGATCGCTGCCGCCAGACTGTCGACCCCCACCGGCCCGCCATCGAACTTCTCGATCATGGTCAGCAGTAGACGTCGGTCCTGGTGGTCGAAGCCACGTTCATCGACGTCAAGCAGGTTCAGTGCAAGATCGGCAATCGGCTTGGTGATATGGCCCTTGGCCCGGACTTCGGCGTAATCGCGCACCCGACGCAACAGGCGGTTGGCGATCCGCGGCGTGCCTCGGGCACGGCGGGCGATCTCGAACGCACCGTCCGGGTCCAGGGGCAACCCCAGAATCGTCGCTGAGCGTCCGACAATGGTTGCCAGATCGGCGGTGCTGTAGAACTCCAGGCGCTGGACGATACCAAAGCGGTCACGCAACGGGTTGGTCAGCATCCCCGCACGGGTAGTGGCGCCCACCAGGGTGAACGGTGGCAGGTCGAGCTTGATCGAGCGCGCCGCCGGGCCCTCGCCAATCATGATATCGAGCTGGAAATCCTCCATCGCCGGATACAGTACTTCTTCGACGATTGGCGAAAGCCGGTGGATCTCGTCGATAAACAGCACGTCATGGGGTTCCAGATTGGTCAGCAGCGCCGCCAGGTCTCCCGGACGCTCCAGCACCGGACCCGAGGTGCTCTTGATCGACACCCCCATTTCCTGGGCGATGATATTGGCCAGGGTGGTCTTGCCCAGGCCCGGCGGACCAAAGATCAGGGTGTGGTCCAGCGACTCATTGCGCCCACGGGCCGCCTGGATAAACAGCTCCATCTGCTCGCGCACGGTCGGCTGGCCGATGTACTCGGCCAGGCTGACGGGGCGAATCGCACGATCCTGGACTTCTTCGCGGTCACGGGGTCCCGTGGCGGCGATCAGACGATCAGCTTCAATCACTTAAATCATTCCCTTCAGGGCGCGGCGGATCATGTCTTCGCTACTCAAACCTTTTTCCTTGATGGCAGATACAGCCTTGCTCGCCTCCTGGGGCTTGTAACCCAGGGAAATCAGCGCGCTGACCGCATCGGTCTCGGCACTGGCCACTGGCGCCGGCCCGTCCGGCTGGTTGGGCACCAGGGCAAACATGCTCGGTACGGTTTCCCAGGCCTTGAAGCGGTCCTTGAGCTCAACCAACAAGCGCTCGGCGGTCTTCTTGCCCACCCCTGGCACCTTGGTCAGCGCCGACGTGTCCTGGGCTTGCACACAACGCACCAACTCATCGACTTCCAGACTGGACATCAAGGCCAGGGCCAGTTTCGGCCCGACACCATTGAGACGGATCAACTCGCGAAAAAAGTCTCGCTCGCGCTTGGTGCTGAAGCCGTAGAGTAACTGCGCGTCTTCGCGCACGACCAAATGGGTGTGCAAGGTCAGGGGTTCGCCGACCGACGGCAGGCGATAAAGCGTGGTCATGGGCACTTCAACCTCATAACCCAGACCGTTTACATCAAGAATCAGATGCGGCGGCTGTTTTTCAGCCAAATTGCCGCGCAAGCGTCCAATCACGTTTCAGATCCTTAAAGACTGGCCAGATTCAATGGCTGGCGAATAACCGAGCGAGCATGGCGGCCGGGCAGACAGGCGCACCAGGCTCCACTCCTGAATAGACTGCGCAGATGCTATCAGAGACGCAGGCGACCGCCACGACTGCGTGCCGTACCCAGGCCATGGGGCAACAAGCTGGAGCGGGTGTGAGCATGGCAGATGGCAATTGCCAGGGCGTCCGAGGCGTCGATCTGCGGCTTACTGGTGAGTTTGAGCAAGTGCATGACCATCATCTGCACCTGCTCTTTATTGGCGCCGCCAGTGCCGGCCACCGCTTGCTTGACTTGGGTCGCGGTGTATTCGGCGATCTCCAGGCTTTCCTCGGCCCCCGCGACAATCGCCGCGCCACGGGCCTGGCCCAGCTTCAAGGCCGAGTCGGCGTTGCGCGCCATAAACACCTTTTCGATGCCCATGGTCACCGGACCATAGGTCTGTATGACTTCGCGCACACCGCGATAAACGATCTGCAAGCGCTCGTGCAACTCGCCGCCACCGGTTCGAATGCAGCCGGAGGCGACGTACACGCAGCCACGCCCGGTATCACGGACCACGCCATAACCGGTGATGCGCGAACCGGGGTCGATGCCAAGAATAAGAGTCATAACGCCTGCTGCTGGAAAGAAATTGCCCGCCGACCGAAGCCGGAACCGCTAAAAGGCAGAAGCCGGAAGTACAGCACCGTTCGATCATCACGGCATTGCACCTCCGGCCTCATGAGTATTGCAGATGGATCAGCCGAGCTGCTCTGCCACCGACTCAGGAATATCCGCGTTGGAATAGACGTTCTGCACGTCATCCAGATCTTCCAGCATATCGATCAGCTTGAGGACCTTTTCCGCGCCTTCCAGATCCAGTTCGGCACTGGTGGTCGGCAGCATGACGATTTCCGCATCGTCGGCCTTGAATCCGGCGGCCTCCAACGAGTTGCGCACCGCGTAAAAACCGCCGAAGGAGGTGAACACGTCGACCGAACCGTCCTCGTTGCTCACCACGTCATCGGCGTCGGCTTCCATGGCGGCTTCAATCAGCGCGTCCTCATCGACACCCGGCGCAAAGGAAATCTGCCCCTTGCGCTCGAACAGGTAGGCCACCGAACCGTCGGTGCCCAGGTTGCCACCACACTTGCTGAACGCGTGACGCACGGCTGCTGCGGTACGGTTGCGGTTGTCGGTCATGCATTCGACCATCACCGCCACGCCGCCCGGTCCGTAACCTTCGTAGGTCAGTTCGACCATGTCGTCGGTATCGGCCGCGCCGGCACCACGCGCCACCGCGCGATCGATGATATCGCGGCTCATGTTCGCGCCAAGGGCCTTGTCCAGGGCCAGCCGCAGACGCGGGTTGGAGCCCGGGTCCCCACCGCCCTGACGGGCAGCGACAGTCAGCTCACGAATCCACTTGGTGAAAATCTTGCCTTTCTTGGCATCCTGACGCTCTTTGCGGTGCTTGATGTTCGCCCACTTGGAATGACCTGCCATAACTTGCTCCAAATTCTCTTTGAAACCTTGTCCGCGACGCCCTTGCAGCGCGTGAACAACAAAATCCGGACCCAATAGAAAAAGGCGCACCCGAAGATGCGCCTTATCAGGTCAGCTTACTCAGCCTTGGGCTGTTCGCGCAGACGAATGTGCAGCTCGCGCAAGGCCTTGGCGTCTACCAGGCCCGGGGCCTGAGTCATGACGCAAGCGGCGCTCTGGGTTTTCGGGAAGGCGATCACTTCACGGATCGACTGGGCGCCGGTCATCAGCATGACCAAACGGTCCAGACCGAAAGCCAGGCCACCGTGTGGCGGCGCGCCGTATTTCAGGGCGTCGAGCAGGAAGCCGAATTTCTCTTCCTGTTCCGCTTCGCTGATACCCAGCAGGCGGAAGACCGATTGCTGCATCTCTTTGCGGTGGATACGAATCGAACCGCCACCCAGCTCGGTGCCGTTCAGAACCATGTCGTAGGCACGGGACAGAGCGGTCGCCGGGTTGGCTTCGAGCTCTTCCGGGGTGCACTTGGGCGCGGTGAACGGGTGATGCAGGGCGGTGAAGCTGCCATCGTCGTTCTCTTCGAACATAGGGAAATCGACGACCCACATTGGCGCCCACTCGCTGGTCAGCAGGTTCAGATCGTTACCGACCTTGATCCGCAGCGCACCCAGGGCCTCGCTGACGATCTTCGACTTATCGGCACCGAAGAACACGATGTCGCCATCGACCGCACCAACGCGATCCAGGATCACATTGAGGTTGGCTTCAGGGATGTTCTTGACGATTGGCGACTGCAGGCCTTCGACGCCTTTGGCGCGCTCGTTGACCTTGATGTAAGCCAGGCCCTTGGCACCATAGATGCCGACAAACTTGGTGTAGTCGTCGATCTTGCTGCGCGGCATGCTCGCACCGCCAGGTACGCGCAGGGCGGCAATACGGCTTTTCGGGTCGTTGGCCGGGCCGCTGAACACCTTGAACTCGACATCCTTGAGCTGGTCGGCAACGTCTACCAGTTCCAGCGGGTTACGCAGGTCCGGCTTGTCGGAACCGTAACGACGCATGGCCTCGTCCCAGGTCATGTGCGGGAATTCGCCGAATTCCAGACCCAGCACTTCCTTGAACAGGTTGCGGATCATGCCTTCGGTGAGGCCCATGATGTCTTTTTCATCGAGGAAGCTGGTTTCGATGTCGATCTGGGTGAATTCAGGCTGGCGGTCAGCACGCAGGTCTTCGTCGCGGAAGCACTTGGCGATCTGATAGTAGCGATCGAAACCGGCCACCATCAGCAGTTGCTTGAACAGCTGCGGCGATTGCGGCAGGGCGAAGAAGCTGCCGGCGTGGGTGCGGCTCGGCACCAGATAGTCACGCGCGCCTTCAGGGGTGGCACGGGTCAGGATCGGGGTTTCGACATCCAGGAAGCCGTTTTCATCCAGGTAGCGACGGATGCTGGTGGTCATGCGCGAGCGCAGACGCAGTTTTTCCAGCATTTCCGGGCGACGCAGGTCGATGAAGCGATAACGCAGGCGGGTTTCTTCGCCAACGTCGGAGAATTCGTTGAGCGGGAACGGCGGGGTTTCCGCTTCGTTCAGGACTTCCAGCTCGTAGCCCAGCACTTCGATCATGCCCGACGCCATGTTGGCGTTTCCGGCACCGGCTGGGCGCAGGCGCACCTTACCGGTGATCTTGACTACGTATTCACTGCGCACACGGTCGGCAGCAGCAAAAGTATCAGCGCGATCCGGATCGAATACCACTTGGGCCAGACCTTCACGATCACGGATATCGAGGAAAATCACCCCGCCATGGTCACGACGACGGTGGACCCACCCGCAAAGAGTAATTTCCTGACCTTCCAGGCTTTCGTTCAGTTGGCCGCAATAATGGCTGCGCATCATGGTAGTGGTTTCACTTCTCGTAATTCGAAATTCGGTGGGAGGCCTTGCGCACCTCTAAGGTGCCGGATAGTGCAAGAACTCGCGCGTGTCGTTCAACTTAGTCAGCTTTGTCGCCGCCGGCCAGATTCTTCTTGGTGCCGGTCTTGAAGTCGGTCTCGTACCAGCCGGTGCCGCTGAGGCGAAAGCCAGGCATGGACAGCATTTTCTTCAATTCGGGCGCCTGGCAGGCAGGGCAGTCGACCAGTGGATCGGCACTGATCTTTTGAATGGCTTCCAGCTGATGACCGCAGGAGGCACATTGGTAGTCGTACATGGGCATGGGACGTCTCGACAATCAGAATGGAGCTTGAACTGCAGTCAGAGCCCACGCCAAAGCCCGGGCTACGGAACAAAGGGCGTGATTATATCCATTAAATCGGCCCTGTGCAGCCGTATCCGGGCACAGAGCAAGGTTCACAGTACCCAGAGTGGCACCCGCCCAGTGACAGACCGCACCGCAGTCATTGCTGAGCATCGGCCAAATGCCAGGATATAAAGGCAGCGCGACGACGAGTGACGCCAAACGGCACCACTCGTCCCCGGCGGTTAGCGGTTATCGAGCAGGGAGCGCAGCATCCACGCGGTTTTTTCATGAACCTGCATGCGCTGGGTGAGCAAGTCCGCGGTAGGTTCGTCACTGACCTTGTCCAGCAACGGGAAAATGCCACGCGCCGTACGGGTCACGGCTTCCTGACCGGCGACCAATTGCTTGATCATCTCTTCGGCACTCGGCACGCCCTCTTCTTCCTTGATTGAAGAAAGGCGGGCATAGATCGAGTAGGCGCCAGGTGCCGGGAAGCCCAGCGCGCGGATGCGCTCGGCGATCAGGTCGACTGCCAGGGCCAGCTCGTTGTACTGCTCCTCGAACATCAGGTGCAGGGTACGAAACTGTGGACCGGTGACGTTCCAGTGAAAGTTATGAGTCTTCAGATAAAGCACGTATGTATCTGAAAGCAGGCGGGAGAGGCCATCCACGATGGATTTGCGGTCTTCTTCGCTGATACCGATATCGATTGCCATGTTTATCTCCGTTGACAGGTTGAATTCACCAAACCAGGTGCCGAACCACTCTAGCAAGAGTCAATCACCCTCGCTGAGCGGATTTCCCTTGAGGCCTGCGGTCAATTGTCCCGCAAGCTGAGCCGTGCCATCACTCGGCTGCAAAAGCCCACGATGGAACGACTGAAAAACGGTGCTTATTGAAAATGCGGGCGCCAGCTCTCTAAATCAAGGCTTTGCACGATACTGCAAAGATTTGCGCTCCCCGCCGCCGCCCTGCCCACTCCCACCGACACCGCAGCTGATTTGAGAAGGCAAGGGCTTTACTGTTAAATAGGCACCGTGTCGTTGTTGCCTATTTCTTCGGCCACAACGCATAGGCTGATACCACGTACGTGCCCAACGCCTCCCATTGTTCAGAAGCGAACCGTGCGTCATCAGCTCTTCCTTGCGATCCGTCTTAACGTGAGTTAATTAAAATGTTGAAAATCGTCCACCTGCTAACGGGCGCTGCGGCTCTGCTGCTGTCCTTTATCCCCAGCCTTCGGTCTGAGGCCATTCCCTACCTGCAACAACCTGATGCTGTATACCTGGCCTTTTTCGGCCTGCTCAACCTCACTCTGGCTCCGGTTATCCCTTACTGGAACAGAGGTCCACGTCACCAACTGCAAAACCTGGTCAGCGCGCTGCTGGTTCTGGCCGTGGTCCTGCAGACACTCACCCTGCTCGCTCCAATGCCGGTCATCGGCGGCCAACCTGCCGTCCTGTTCAGCCTGCTGACGGCGGTGATTGCCGTAGTTCTGCACCTGGCGGTCAGCTTCTACAAGTCGTCACCGGCTGCTGCCTCCTCCCAAACCTATGACATGACCAATCGCGATACGGGCACCGTCAAATGGTTCAACACGTCCAAGGGCTTCGGTTTTATTTCCCGCGATTCCGGGGATGATATTTTCGTGCACTTTCGCGCTATTCGCGGAGAAGGCCATCGCGTCCTGGTCGAAGGCCAGCGCGTGGAGTTTTCGGTGATGAACCGTGATAAAGGCCTGCAAGCCGAAGATGTGATCGCCGCTCTGCCGCGTCGCTGACTCAGCCGAAAAAAAAACCGCGTTGCAGCCTCGCTGCAACGCGGTTTTTTATTGCCCGGCCAATACACTACCTTGAATCAGTAATGCGGCGGCGGGGCCTCCTCCTCGAACGTTTCGAATTGACCGGCCATTTCCGCCTGGCGCTTGAGCAAGGCTGCCATCTGCAATTGCAGGCGCTCGACCACGCGCTGTTGCGCCACCAACACATCGTTCAGGGTCTGGATGGTGTCATCCTGAAACGCCAATCGGCTTTCCAACTCCATTACCCGCTCTTCAAGGCTCATGAGTCAGGCCTCCAGGAACGTGAAGTCATCGGCCAGCACCAGGCGCAAACGCTCACGAATAGTTGCCACCTGCTCGGCCGTGTAAGGCCGCGCCGGGTGCTTGCCCCATACCGGGGCTGGCCAGGCAGCATCGTCACGTCGCCGCACAATAACGTGCATATGCAGTTGGCTGACTACATTACCCAGGGCGGCCACATTCAACTTGTCGGCATCGAACGAGTCTTTGAGCAACTCGGCGAACGCCGTGGTTTCGCGCCACAGTTGTTGTTGATCAGCATCATCTAATTGAAACAACTCGCTGATGTCGGCGCGACGTGGAACCAGAATGAACCAGGGATAATTCGAGTCGTTGGACAACAGCAACCGGCACAACGGGAAGTCGCCGATAGGCAATGTGTCTTGTTGAAGCCGTGGATCTAAAGCGAACACCGCGCGCACTCCCGCTCAGTTCATCAAATTTAAGCTTGGTGCCCGACAAGGCTGGCAGCCTGCCTGGCGAAAGGATGCAGCATACCCGCGAATGCCTTCGGGTTCATCGCCATCCGCCCTGAACTGCACGCTGCGCTACACACCCTGCAAAAGAAAAGTCCATCGCCCCACGGCGGAACATTTTCAGTGCCAACGCACCATCAAAGCGCCGACCGTTAGGCGTGATCTCGATCGGGCACCGCGCCCGCTCGGCCATGGCAGCGTCCGCAATGGCACAACTGTATGAATTCGGCACAGCAGTCATGAACTTTTGCACCAAAACCGCACAGTGCGTCTACTCTTAGTGCGTCACGCATCCGCCGTTTACTCACAAACGGGGTGAACCGGTAACGTTTTTGATGGTCTCGCGATTTTTTCACAGGGAGCAACACAACCCAAGAAGCGGCGTCAAGCCCGAACCAAAGGACCTTAAAACGCAGGTTTTATGAGGTTTTTACAGGCCCGGGCCGAAGGTTAAAAAAAAATCCGAGCTTTTGCTGATTTGAGCACGCTTGTTGCATTCACCCCCACATCGTCTAAAAGAGGCTCTGCGAAAGAGAACCGCTTATAGGCCAATAATAATAGTGGCAGGGTCGCCCCATGCTGTTTTGATTGCCCACGACGAGGGTCTTTCTTACGTCAATACGGCTTTCAAAAACGACGCTTTAGTTGTCAGTCCGAATACAGTTGGACTACGAAATTGCGACATGGATCGAGCAATTTGCGACAGGCTCGTAAAGAAGCCGAAAGGATAGATACGCAAGTATCGCCAACATTGTCAGCGTGATATAAGTTTGCGCCGACACAAAAAGAAAGAGCCGCCCAGATAATAAATCAGGTGGGACGGCAGTACTCTTCTAAAAACCAAAGGAGCAAATCACGATGCGCGTGATGAAGTGGAGCATGATCGCCCTGGCTGTTTCAGCAGGCACCTCGCAGTTCGCAATCGCGTCTTCTCAGGACGAAGCCAAGGGCTTCATCGAAGACAGCACCCTGACTGCGAAAACTCGCATGATGTACATGAACCGCGATTTCAAAAGCGGCGTAGGCAACGATCGTCGCGCTAACGGTACCAATACCACCAGCGATGACGGCATCAGCGGCTATCGCCAGGACACTGGCATCAGCGAATTGCTCAACTATCAGTCCGGCTTCACTCAAGGCACCGTAGGTGTCGGCGTGGACGCAATGGCAATGGGCAGCGTCAAGCTTGATGGCGGCGCAGGCCGTGCAGGTAACGGTCTGTTCGGTACCAACGGTGCCGGCGAACCAGAGAACACCCAATCCAAAGCTGCAGCAGCCGTCAAACTGCGTTTGTCGAACACTGTACTCAAGTACGGCAACCAGGTTGTATCCAGCCCGGTATTCACCACCGATGACGGCCGTCTGTTGCCTGAAATCGCGACTGGTACCTTGCTGACCAGCAACGAAATCAAAGGCCTGGAGCTGACCGCAGGTCGCTTCACCGCCATGAGCGGCCAGACCGGCATGGCTCGTGACAGCATCAACGGCCGCAACACCGTTGACGGTACCTACAAGCCAGGTCTGACCGTAGCCAACATCGCAGGCGCTACCTACTCCGGCCTTGAGAACTTCATCTTCGCGGTCCATGCGTCCGACGTTGAAGACTACTGGAAGAAGCAGTACATCAACGTGAACTACACGTTGCCACTGAGCGAAAAACAATCGCTGAACTTCGACCTCAACGCCTACCGCAGCAAAGACGACGGCAAGAAGCTGGGCGGCGATCTGGACAACAAAGTCTGGAGCCTTGCAGCTGCCTACAGCATCGAAGCTCACAAATTCACCGTGGCCTACCAGCAGTCCAGCGGCAAGACCGGCTACAACTACGGTGTTGACGGCGGCGGTACTGTGTACGTAGCCAACTCGGTGCAGATCTCCGACTTCGTGGGTGAAGACGAGAAATCCTGGCAGGCTCGCTACGACATCAACATGGCGTCGTTCGGTGTTCCTGGCCTGAGCTTCATGACTCGCTACACCCGTGGTAGCAACGTCACTGTCGCCGACTCCAGCGATGGCAAAGAGCACGAGTGGGATCTGGAAGCCAAGTACGTGCTTCAAGAAGGCCCGGCCAAGGACCTCTCGTTCCGTCTGCGTAACGCAATTTACCGTGGTAGCAACGCCGATTATCGCGGCACCAACTACGACAACCTGAACGACCTGCGCCTGATCGTCGAGTACCCGCTGAGCATCTTGTAATTCAGCGGCTATTCGATAGCGCTAGAGCCCTGCTCTAAACAAAAAACCGCCCACCTGATTCAGGTGGGCGGTTTTTTATGCCTGACGCATAACAAACAACCAAACTACTAAATAGGCAGCTAACAAAGTTATGGCTGGTACGGCAGCTAAAGTTGCGACGCAAACTTAGCCCAAAAGTTATTAACCTTGATTGCAGTACGCCAGAAACAATCAAGGGGCGTAGCGCCCCTTGAATTTATTGCAGATACTTGACTGATCAGACAAGTAATAAAACTGTCTTATTGCGGTGCAGCTTCCTGAACGACTCGAATGACTCGTTGTGGAAACGGGATATCGATCCCGGCCGCCCGCAATCGATCACGGGACAACTCGTTAAAGCGGAACATCACATCCCAATAGTCCGCAGTCTTCACCCATACCCGCAACGACAAGGTAATAGCGCTATCACCCAGGGTAGAAACCACAGCCACCGGTGCCGGGTCGGCCATGACTCGTTCGTCCTTGGCCAGCTCCAGCAACACCTCACGGGCCTTCTGCAAGTCGGCGTCGTAATCCACCCCGACATCAAACACCACTTTGCGGGTCGGTTGACGGTTGTAGTTGGTGATGATGCCGTTGGACAGATTACCGTTAGGCACGATGACCGTCTTGTTATCACCGGTACGCAGCACGGTATGGAAGATCTGGATGCTGTCGACCGTACCGCTGATGCCCTGGGCTTCGATCCAGTCGCCGATACGGAAAGGACGGAACAGCAAAATCAGCACGCCACCTGCAAAGTTGGCCAGGCTGCCCTGCAACGCCAGGCCGATGGCCAGGCCTGCGGCACCGATCGCCGCCACGAAGGACGTGGTTTCGACACCAATCATCGAGGCCACGCTGACAATCAGCAGAACCTTGAGGATGATATTCGCCAGGCTGCTGATAAACCCCTGCAACGCCAGGTCGGCATTGCGCAGTGCCAGCAATTTGCCGACTTTGTGGGTCAACTTGTTGATCAGCCACCAGCCGACCGCCAAGGTAATGACTGCCAGCAACACGCGGCTGCCGTACTCCATGATCATCGGGATCCAGGCTTGGGAAGCCTTGACCAGATTGTCCACTTCAGCGTTCAAATCCATCTATATCTCCAGATTTCCGGGGTTCCGGCTTGCATGACTGAGTGGCAGAACAACCAAGCCCACACGCTCAATCGTTTCTGCCCTTGCTCCGGCCTCGGACGCCAATAAGGCCTGGAGGTTCCCGAAGCAGCCGATCAGTCGCGGAAGTTGTTGAATTGCAGCGGCATGCCGAACTCTTTGGCACGCAGGGCTGCGATGGCTTCCTGCAGATCGTCGCGCTTCTTGCCGGTGACCCGCACCTGCTCGCCCTGGATTGCAGCCTGAACCTTCAATTTCGCATCCTTGATATGAGCGACGATCTTCTTCGCCAGCTCTTTATCGATACCTTCCTTGAGGACCGCGTCCTGCTTCATCAATTTGCCCGATGCATAGGCATCCTTGACTTCAAGGCACTGCACGTCGATTTTGCGTTTGACCAGCGCCAGCTTGAGGATCTCGATCATCGCTTCCAGCTGGAAGTCGGCTTCGGCGGTGAGGTTGACGGTCAGGTCCTTTTCCTTGAACTCGAAGCTGCCCTTGCCCTTCAAGTCATAACGACGGTCCAGTTCCTTGACGGCGTTTTCCACTGCGTTAGTGAGTTCGTGTTTGTCCAGTTCGGATACCACGTCAAACGACGGCATGTAGTCTCTCCAATAAAAAAGGGGCGCAGCTCGATAAAAATGGAGCGCGCCTGGCTTGCGGTTAAAATCCGCGCTCATTATAACGGGTCTTTTCCCTCCTTCACCGCGAGCCACTCATGTGTTCGCCAAACAGAGCAGAAAGCTGATGAGCACCACCTGGCATGTACTCGGCGCCGGCAGCCTCGGCACCTTGTGGGCTACGCGACTGGCCCGGGCCGGCTTGCCGGTCAGGCTGATCCTGCGGGACCAGGCGCGCCTGCTGGCCTACCAGGCGGCCGGCGGGCTGACCCTGGTGGAACACGGCCAGGCCTGCATCCAGGCAATCGCGGCTGAAACCCTGGATGCGTCGACACCTATCAAACGGTTGCTGGTGGCGTGCAAGGCATACGACGCCGCGCAGGCTGTCGCTCACCTGGCGCCACGCCTGAGTGCCGACGCTGAACTGATCCTGCTGCAGAACGGCCTGGGCAGCCAGGACGCGGTGGCAGCCCAGGTCCCGCAGGCGCGGTGCATTTTTGCCTCGAGCACCGAAGGCGCCTTTCGCGACGGTGACTGGCGAGTGGTGTTTGCCGGCCATGGCTACACTTGGCTGGGGGACGTCGGCCACCCGGTCGCTCCGCCCTGGCTGGATGACCTGACCCACAGCGGCATTCCCCACGAATGGAGCGCCGATATCCTGACCCGGCTGTGGCGCAAGCTGGCCCTCAATTGCGCGATCAACCCGCTGACGGTGCTCCACGATTGTCGCAATGGTGGCCTGCAACAACACCAATGCGAAGTCGCCACCCTCTGCGCCGAACTCGGCGAACTGCTGGAATGTTGTGGACAGCCCGCCGCCGCCCAGGACCTGCAACAGGAAGTCGAACGGGTGATCCAGGCCACCGCCGCCAATTACTCGTCGATGCATCAAGACGTGGCCAGCCAGCGCCGCACCGAAATCAGCTACCTGCTGGGGTACGCCTGCAAGGTGGCAACCAGGCATCAGTTGAACCTGCCCCACCTTTTCCAATTGCAGCAACGCCTGATCGAACTCCTGCAACAGCGCGGATTGCCCAGCGACTGAGCAGCGGCTACGCTGCCCACTTGCTCATCCTTAGCGACGTTCCCTGATGCCATTGCGCCAGCGCCTTGAAAACCTGCCGGTCGGCCAAAAGCTGCTGGCAGCCCTGCTTGTCCTGCTGACCACGGTCCTGCTGGTCGCCAACCTCACGTTTATCAGCGCCGCCTACTGGATCTCCCAGGAAAGCATGGCACCCCAGGCCTTGCAGACCATCGGCCGCCTCATCTCCAACCCGACACTCGCCACCGAGGCGCTGGATTCGCCACAAAGCGCCGAACGCCTGCTCAACGAACTCAACAGCTATTCGCCGTTACGGGCCGCAGCGGTCTACGACGGCAAAGGCGCGCGCCTGGCGCAGTTGCAACACGGCGAGCGGCTCAAGCTGCCAGAACGCTATCGCCATATAGAAGCCTGGCAACTCACCGAATTTCGCAGCAACCAGGTGATTACCCTGCCCCGCCCCGGCCAGGCTCCCGGGCACTTGCTGCTGGTGGCCAGCAGCGAACTGCCGATGGCCTTCTACACCGGCACCCTTACCGCCAGCCTGGGGATCCTGATCTTCAGTGTGCTGTTGTGGCTGGTCATTGCCCGACAGATCAAGCGCCTGATCACCCAGCCGATTCATCAGCTTGAAGAGCTGTCGCGACAGGTCACCCGCGAGGAAAACTACGCCCTGCGGGCCGGGCGCGGCAACCACGATGAAATCGGCAGCCTGGCTGAAGCCTTCAACACCATGCTGTCGCGCATCGAAGCCCGCGAGCAGCAGCTCAAGCGCGCTCGCGATGACTCCCAGGCAGCCTATGACCAGGCCCAGGGGCTGGCGGAAGAAACTCGCCACACCAATCGCAAGCTGGAGCTGGAAGTCCAGGTACGGAGCAAGATCGAGAAGAAGCTCACCGGCTTCCAGAACTACCTGAACAGCATCATCGACTCCATGCCCTCGGCCCTGATCGCCCTCGACGAACAGCTTTACGTCACCCAGTGGAACCAGGAAGCCAGCGCCCTTTCCGGCACACGCCTGGACGAGGCGCTGAACCAGCCGATCTTCCTCGCCTTCGAGCCACTCAAGCCGTTCCTGCCACAACTCAAGGAAACCGTGGAGCAGCACACCGTGACCAAGGTCGAACGGGTCACCTGGTTCAAGGACGACGAGGCCAAGCACTACGCCCTGACCTTTTACCCCTTGATGGGCGGTGCCGGGCGTGGGGTGGTGATCCGCATCGATGACATCACTCAGCGCCTGTCACTGGAAGAAATGATGGTGCAGTCGGAAAAAATGCTCTCGGTCGGTGGGCTGGCCGCCGGCATGGCCCATGAAATCAATAACCCGTTGGGCGCGATCCTGCACAACGTGCAGAACATCCGTCGCCGCCTGTCCCCCGAACTGCCGAAAAACCTGGAACACGCCGAGCAGGTCGGCATCGAACTGGACACCGTCAACCGCTACCTGCAAAGCCGTGAAGTGCCGCAACTGCTCGACGGCATCCAGCAGGCCGGGGCTCGGGCAGCGAAAATCGTCACCCACATGCTCAGCTTCAGCCGTCGCAGCAACCGGCAGATGGCTCCCTGCGACCTGCCGGCGCTGATCGATCAGGCAGTGGAAATCGCCGGCAACGACTTCGACCTGACCATAGGTTTCGACTTCAAGGGCCAGGCCATCGTCCGCCAGTTCGACCCGCAACTGGGCCCGGTGCCCGGCACCGCCAACGAATTGGAACAGGTCCTGCTCAATCTGCTGAAAAACGCCGCCCAGGCCATTCACCTGCGTGAAGACGACAGTGAGCCGGGGCGGATTATCCTGCGCACGCGCCTGAACCCGCCCTGGGCGGAAATCCAGGTCGAGGACAACGGCATCGGCATGAGCGAAAACGTGCGCAAACGCACGTTCGAGCCCTTCTTCACCACCAAGGAAATCGGCCAAGGCACCGGCCTTGGGCTGTCGGTTTCGTACTTCATCATCACCAACAACCACAAGGGGCAGATGGAAGTGCACTCGACCCAGGGCCAGGGCACTTGCTTCACGCTGCGCCTGCCACTGGCCGGCGCCCAACTGCCCAACCCCGGACAACTGGAACTGGAGAGATAAGCATGGGCTTTCGCCTGTCGAAGATTTACACCCGCACCGGCGACAAAGGCGAGACCGGGCTTGGCGATGGCCGCCGGGTGCCCAAGGATCATCCCCGGGTCGAAGCCATCGGCGAAGTCGACACCCTCAACAGCCAATTGGGCCTGCTGCTGTCCGGATTGGCCGAACACAGTGTCGAGCACCCTGGCTTGAAGCAGGTCATCGAAGTACTCACGCCGTGTCAGCACCGGCTGTTCGATTTGGGTGGGGAGCTGGCGATGCCGGTGTATCAGGCGCTGAACACGGCAGAAGTCGAGCGCCTGGAAACGGCCATCGACCTCTGGAACGAGGAACTTGGCCCCCTGGAGAACTTCATTCTGCCCGGCGGCTCGGCGTTGATAGCCCAGGCCCATGTCTGCCGCAGCCTGGCGCGTACTGCCGAGCGTCGCTGCCAACAGCTGAATGCGCTGGAGCCCCTGGAAGGCGTTGGCCTGGCGTATATCAATCGCCTGTCGGACTTACTGTTTGTCGCTGCGCGCCTGATCGCCAAGCGCCAGGGCATCGCTGAAATCCTGTGGCAGGCGGCGGAAAAACCCTCCGCGTGATCGGCCAACCGCCCCCGGAATGATTCTATCGAGGGCGGCTGACGGGCAACGGGCGCGTTTCAATCCGGCCAGAAGGCACGAATCCCGGCCACGCCCTGGGCTCCGGCGGCCCATGCCTGCTGGCACTCGGCCGGTCCGACCCCGCCCAGCAGGTACACCGGCTTGTTGAAACCGCTGATCAACTGACTGGCCTGCTCCCACCCCAGCGGCTGGGCATCGGGATGAGTCTGGGTGGGCTGGACGGGCGACAAGGTGACGAAATCCACATCCATCTGCTGTGCCAGAGACAACTCCTCGGCATTGTGGCAGGAGGCCGCCAGCCAGCGGTCCTTGGGAAATGGTCGCCCGGCGCTGGCGTGCTTGCGCAGTTGTGCCGAGGTGATGTGCCAGCCTGCCGAAGGGAAATCCCCCAGCCACTCGAACGGCCCCTTGAGCATCAACTGCGCCTTGCCCGCGCACAGGCCGACGGCATCCACCGCCAGGTCGCGGTATTGCGGGTCGTAGCCGTTGGGCGCACGCAGCTGGACCAACTTGATGCCGCCGGCGATGGCCTTTTGCATGCCCCGCAGCAGCGCCGGGGTTTCCAGGCCCTCAGGAGTGATCAGGTACTCGGAAGGCAAGCGAGCGGCCGCCACGATCGGCTGGTTGGCTGCCGGAAACTCGTAGTTCGCCAGTTCTCGCGAGCTGACCCAGGCCAGAGGTTGCCCTTCCGCACCATGGGCTTCACCGCTGAACGCCGATACTTCCCACACATCCAGCAGCACCTGCTTGTCCGGATAATCGTGCTGCACCTTGATCAGGGGTCGCGCCGCCTGCACCACAATCCCCAGTTCTTCTAGCAGCTCGCGGGCCAGCGCCACCTCCACCGCTTCACCGGCCTCGACCTTGCCGCCCGGGAATTCCCACAGGCCGCCCTGATGCTGGGTGTCGGCACGCCGGGCAATCAGGATCTTGCCGCTGACATCGCGGATAACGGCCGCGGCCACATGTACTCGTTTCACCGCACTATTTCCTCTAAACCGGCTTGCTGCCAGACCTTGAAGGCTGGCCATTGATAGATTGCCTCGACATAGGCCGCATCAACCGCCGGCAATGGCACCTGATAGGTCCGCAGGCGCACGGCGACCGGTGCAAAAAACGCATCCGCGAGAGTCGCAGGGCCAAACAGGAACGGCCCGGGCTCGGTTGCCGTGGCACGGCACTCGGCCCATAACGCCAGCATCCGCTCGATATCCGCCTGGGCCTCCGGGGGCATTGGCGACAGTGGCGCGTCACGTGCCAGGTCGAAAGGCAAGTTGCCCCGCAGGCCGAAGAAGCCGCTGTGCATCTGCGCACACGCCGAACGCGCCTGGGCACGAGCGGCAGTATCAAGCGGCCATAGACGGGCCTCGGGAAAGCGTTCAGCCAGGTACTCGGCAATCGCCAACGAGTCGGCAATCGTGCCGTGCTCGGTCTTCAGCAAAGGCACCTTGCCGGTCGCCGAATGCCTGAGCAGGCGCTCGCGGGTGTCGGGCTGGTTGAGTTTGATCAGCTCTTCGCTGTAGGGGACGGCGGCCAGCTCCAGCGCCAAAGCCCCGCGCAAGGACCAGGAAGAATAGGGTTTGTCGCCGATGATCAGGTGGAAGCTCATGGTCTGACACCTTGTGTGATGCGAGGGACAGCGGGCTTGCCAGCGCCGGCAAGCCGCCCCTGGCCCATGGAAGCCAGAAACAGCCTGTCGGCGCGGGCACCGGCCTCAGGTACGGTATTCGGCGTTAATCTTCACGTACTTGTGGGACAGGTCGGTGGTCCAGATGGTTTCGCTGCACTGGCCACGACCCAGCTCGATACGAATGGTGATTTCTTCCTGCTGCATGACCGCAGCGCCCTGGGCTTCGGTGTAGCTGGCGGCACGCGCACCGCGGCTGGCGATGCACACCTCACCCAGAAACACATCGATCTTGCTCACGTCCAGATCCGGCACACCGGCGCGACCGACAGCGGCCAGGATCCGCCCCCAGTTCGGGTCGGAAGCGAACAGCGCGGTCTTGATCAGCGGCGAGTGGGCGACGGTGTAGCCGACGTCCAGGCATTCCTGATGGTTACCACCGCCATTGACTTCTACGGTGACGAACTTGGTCGCGCCTTCGCCGTCGCGCACGATGGCCTGTGCCACCTCCATGCACACCTCGAACACCGCCTGCTTCAGCGCGGCGAACAGCGGGCCGCTGGCCTGGTCGATTTGCGGCAGGTTGGCCTGGCCGGTGGCGATCAGCATGCAGCAGTCGTTGGTCGAGGTATCGCCATCGATGGTGATGCGGTTGAACGACTTGTTGGCACCGTCCAGCAGCAGGTTCTGCAGCACGTCGCGGGAAACCTTGGCGTCGGTGGCAATGTAGCCAAGCATGGTCGCCATGTTCGGCCGAATCATACCGGCGCCCTTGCTGATGCCGGTCACCGTGACAGTCACACCCTCATGCTGGAACTGGCGACTGGCGCCCTTGGGCAGGGTGTCGGTGGTCATGATCCCGGTCGCGGCGGCGGCCCAGTTATCGACCGACAGATCGTCGAGGGCGGCCTGCAGCGCGCCTTCGATCTTCTCCACGGGCAGCGGCTCGCCGATTACCCCGGTGGAGTAAGGCAGCACGGCGCTGGCATCGACACCGGTCAACTCGGCGAGCTTGGCGCAGGTGCGGGTGGCCGCGGCCAGGCCCGGCTCACCCGTACCTGCGTTGGCATTGCCGGTGTTGGTCAGCAGATAGCGCACTGGGCCCTGAACCCGCTGCTTGGCCAGAATCACCGGCGCCGCGCAAAAGGCATTCAGGGTGAACACGCCTGCAACCGTGGAGCCTTCGGCACAGCGCATGACCACTACATCCTTGCGCCCCGGGCGCTTGATGCCAGCCGAAGCGATGCCAAGCTCAAAACCGGCAACCGGGTGCAACGTTGGCAAAGGACCAAGACCAACAGCCATGAATGCGCTCCTCTTTAATGTGATGTCAGCACCGTCGTCGCGAAAGACAGTGTTTCAAATGGAAAAACGCCGCGACGGCTGATGCCGGTCGCGGCGCGGGTATTTCAGTGTCCGGCGGAAATCTTAGTTGATCTGGCCGTGACAGTGTTTGTACTTCTTGCCCGAACCGCAGTAGCACAGTTCGTTGCGGCCCAGCTTCTGATCATTGCGAACCGGGGCCGAGGCCAGGGCTACATCGACATCGACGCCCTCTTCCAGGGCTTCGGGCTGATCCAGGCCAGGCGCTTCAGGATGCTCGAACTGCATGCGCGCAGCCAGTGCCTCGGCTTCCTGGCGCAGGCGGACTTCCTCTTCGACCGGATCTTCGCGGCGGACCTGAACGTGCGACAACACACGGATCGAGTCGCGCTTGATGGAATCCAGCAGCTCGGAGAACAGGGTAAAGGACTCGCGCTTGTATTCCTGCTTCGGGTTCTTCTGTGCGTAGCCACGCAGGTGGATACCGTGACGCAGGTGATCCATGGTCGACAGGTGGTCTTTCCACAGGTCGTCCAGGACGCGCAGAACGATCTGCTTCTCGAAGCTGCGCAGGGCTTCTGCGCCAGCCTGGTCTTCTTTCTCGTTGTACGCCGCGACCAACTCGTTCAGGAGCTTCTCGCGCAGGGTTTCTTCGTACAGGTGATCGTCTTCGTCGAGCCATTGCTGGATCGGCAGTTTCACCCCGAAACCGCTTTCAATTTCGGTTTCCAGACCCGCCACGTCCCACTGTTCAGGCAGCGACTGTGGTGGAATGTGGGCGCTGACGGTGGCGCTGAGCACGTCCTGGCGGAAGTCGGAAATGGTCTCGCCGATGTTGTCCGCGGCCAGCAACGTGTTGCGCATGTGATAGATCACTTTACGCTGCTCGTTGTTGACGTCGTCGAACTCCAGCAGTTGCTTGCGAATATCGAAGTTGCGGCCTTCTACCTTGCGCTGCGCCTTCTCGATCGCGTTGGTCACCATGCGGTGCTCGATCGCTTCGCCAGGCTGCATGCCGAGGGCTTTCATGAAGTTCTTCACCCGGTCGGAGGCGAAGATGCGCATCAGGCTGTCTTCCAGAGACAGGTAGAAACGGCTGGAACCAGCATCACCCTGGCGACCGGCACGACCACGCAACTGGTTGTCGATACGGCGCGATTCGTGACGCTCGGAGGCGATTACCTGCAGGCCACCCGACTCGAGTACTTGCTGATGGCGCTTCTGCCAATCGGCCTTGATCTGGGCGATCTGCTCAGGGGTCGGGTTTTCCAGGGAGGCGACTTCCACTTCCCAGTTACCGCCCAACAGGATGTCGGTACCACGACCGGCCATGTTGGTGGCGATGGTCAGGGCGCCTGGGCGACCGGCCTGGGCGATGATTTCAGCTTCTTTTTCGTGGAACTTGGCGTTCAGGACCTTGTGCTCGATGCCTTCCTGGTTGAGCAGGTTGGACATGTGCTCGGAAGTCTCGATGGTCGCCGTACCGACCAGTACCGGACGCCCAGAGATCATGCACTCCTTGATGTCCGCCACGATCGCCGCGTACTTCTCTTCGGCGGTAAGGAACACCAGGTCGTTGTAGTCTTTACGCGCCAGCGGCTTGTTCGGCGGAATGACCATTACCGACAGACCGTAGATCTGGTGGAATTCGAACGCTTCGGTGTCGGCCGTACCGGTCATGCCGGACAGTTTGTTGTACAGACGGAAGTAGTTCTGGAACGTGGTCGAGGCCAGGGTCTGGCTTTCGGCCTGGATGTTCAGGTTTTCCTTGGCTTCGATGGCCTGGTGCAGGCCTTCGGAGAGACGACGACCCGGCATGGTACGACCGGTGTGTTCGTCGACCAGGACCACCTGACCGTCTTGCACGATGTATTCGATGTTGCGATGGAACAGCTTGTGCGCACGCAGGCCGGCATAGACGTGGGTCAGCAGGCCCAGGTTGTGCGCCGAGTACAGGCTTTCGCCTTCAGCCAGCAGGCCGACACGGGTCAGCATCTCTTCGATGAACTGGTGACCGGCTTCGTTGAGTTCGACCTGGCGGGTCTTCTCGTCGATGGTGTAGTGACCCGCCTTGGTGACTTCGCCTTCCACTTCTTCGACATGCAACTCCAGCTGCGGGATCAACTTGTTGATCTCGATATAAAGCTTGGAGCTGTCTTCGGCCTGACCGGAAATGATCAGGGGGGTACGGGCTTCGTCGATCAGGATCGAGTCGACTTCGTCGATAACGGCAAAATTGAGCTCGCGCTGGAACTTGTCTTCCATGCTGAAAGCCATGTTGTCGCGCAGGTAGTCGAAACCGAATTCGTTGTTGGTGCCGTAGGTGATGTCGGCGGCATAGGCTGCGCGCTTCTCTTCCGGCGGCTGGAAAGGCGTGACCACGCCAACGCTCAGGCCGAGGAATTCATAGAGCGGACGCATCCAGTTGGCGTCACGGCGGGCCAGGTAGTCGTTCACCGTCACCACGTGTACGCCCTTGCCGGACAACGCGTTGAGGTAGACGCCCAGGGTTGCTACCAGGGTCTTGCCTTCACCGGTGCGCATCTCGGCGATCTTGCCTTCATGCAAGGTCATGCCGCCGATCAACTGTACGTCGAAGTGGCGCATACCCATGACCCGCTTACCGGCTTCACGGGCGACCGCGAAGGCTTCAGGAAGCAGTTTGTCGAGGGTTTCACCTTTGGCTACGCGGGCCTTGAACTCTTCGGTCTTGGCACGCAATTGATCGTCCGAAAGGGCTACCATTTGCTCTTCGAAGGCATTGACGATCTGTACCGTCTTGAGCATGCGTTTGACTTCACGCTCGTTCTTGCTTCCAAAAAGTTTCTTTAACAAAGGCGCAAACATATCGGCAGGATCTTCCACACATAGGGATGGAGGGCGGCCCCGTGAGTCGCCCGAGCAGCCCTTATGGCCGCATGCGAACGAGTATTCTACCCGGAAACGATGGCGAGGAAAGTGGCGTTATTCCACGATGCTAGTACAGCGCTATGACGGGGCTCACTTACAATAAGGCCTTTTCGCCGACTTTCAACCCAGACAAGTACGAAGTTACCCATTGATTTAATGGACAATCCCCAGCCGACAGAGATGAGCGCAGCGACCAGGACGCTTTCTGCTACCATGGCCGCTCTGTAACTTCAGGTTTCTGATCATGGCATTTCGCCCACACACGGCCAGAGCCCCCGCCGTTCTCCTTCGCGAAGCCAAGCCTCTCAAAGCCATATTCGGCCATGCCCAGCGCCTGGCCCATCTGCAACGCCTGGTGGAAAGCCAATTGCAGCCGGCAGCGCGCGAGCATTGCCATGTCGCCTCGTGGCGCGAAGGCAGCTTGCTGTTGATTGTCACCGACGGCCACTGGGCGACCCGCCTGCGCTATCAACAGAAGCGACTGCAACGCCAGTTGGTGGAGTTCAACGAGTTCGCCAGCCTGACGCGGGTCCTGTTCAAGGTGCAGCCGCCCACCGTTCCGCAAGGCGCTGCGGGCCACACCATGGACCTCTCGAGCAACGCCGCCGAAACCATCCAGGCAACGGCCAATGGCATCAGCGACCCCAACCTGCGCGCCGCCCTGGAACGCCTGGCCAGTCACGCCAAACCGCGAACCTGAGCCGCCGGCGTCGGATCAGCGACGCTTGCTGCCCCCCAGCAACGAGCCCATCAAGCCACGCACCAATTGCCGTCCCAACTGGTTGGCGGCCTGGCGCATGGCTGATTTCAGCGCCTGGCCGGCCGCAGTGCCGAGAAACTCCCCAGCCCGATCGGTAAGACTCGGCTCTTGCGCAACCGGTTTGTCCGGTGCCGTGTCGGCCTTTGGCGCAAGGTCCTTGCGCCCCATCAGCACTTCATACGCCGACTCGCGATCAATGGGTTTGTCGTAGCGCCCAAGCAATGGCGAACCGGCAATCAAGGCCGCCCGCTCGGCTTCAGTCAGCGGCCCGATGCGTGATTGCGGAGGCGCGACCAGCACGCGCTCGACCATGGCCGGCGTGCCTTTGTCCTGCAAGGTGCCCACCAGGGCCTCGCCGATGCCCAGCTCGGTCAGCACTGACAACGCATCGAACGCCGGGTTGGGCCGAAAGCCCTCGGCCACCGCGCGCAGGGATTTCTGTTCCTTGGCGGTGAACGCGCGCAAGCCATGCTGAATCCGCAACCCCAACTGCGCCAGCACGCTGTCGGGCAAATCCCCTGGCGATTGCGTGACGAAGTACACCCCCACGCCTTTGGAGCGAATCAGCCGCACCACCTGTTCCAGTCGATCCTGCAGCGCCTTGGGCGTCCCCGCGAACAGCAGGTGCGCCTCATCGAAAAACAGCGCCAGCAGCGGTTTTTCACCATCACCGCGCTCCGGCAACTGTTCGAACAATTCAGCCAGCAGCCACAACAGAAACGTCGCGTAGACCTTGGGCGCCTCGTGCACCAGGCGGCTGGCGTCGAGCAGGTGAATGCGCCCGCGGCCGTCGCTGGCCGGCTGCAGAATGTCTTCAAGTTGCAAGGCCGGCTCGCCAAACAGCGCTTCGGCCCCTTGCTGCTCAAGGGTTGCCAGGCGCCGCAACAGGGCCTGGCTGGAGCCGGTGGTCATCAACGGCGCATCGTCACCCAGTACCTGCGGGTTTTCCCGCAGGTGATTGAGCAGCGCCTTGAGGTCTTTCAGGTCCAGCAGCAACAACCCTTCACGGTCCGCGACCTTGAAGGCCGCATAGAGTGCCGATTGCTGGCTGTCGGTCAGCTCCAGCAGGCTTCCCAGCAGCAGCGGGCCCATTTCACTCAAGGTGGTGCGCAATGGATGACCGGATTGCCCGTGGATATCCCACAGCGTCACCGGATAAGCCTGGGGCTTATGGTTCAGCCAAGGCATCCCGGCGATTCGTTCGGCCACCTTCCCCTGCGGATTGCCGGCAGCTCCCAAGCCACACAGATCGCCTTTGATATCGGCAGCGAACACGGCAACCCCGGCATCGCTGAAGGCTTCCGCAAGGCGTTGCAGGGTTACGGTCTTGCCCGTCCCGGTGGCACCAGCCACCAAACCGTGACGGTTGGCCAGACGCATGGCCTGGGCGATCGGCTGCCCGGAAAGATCGGCGCCGATAACGAGTTGCGATGAGTCAGGCATTTTGTCACCCCTGGTTAATCTTTAGCCGTACACGGTCGATATGAATAAACGAGATACCAGACACATCTGAAATTAATGTCGGATAGTTCCCTAGGGAGGGATGGAAGTATCAGCTTACTTTCAACTCCGTCTATTTTGCGCGCTTTTATATGAGCACGCCCGGATCACAAGACCTTAGCGGACCCTCGAGCCATGAACAAAAACCTGCGCTTCAGCCATAAAATCCTGCTTGCCGCCTCCCTGATCGTCATAGCTGCCTTCGCGCTATTCACGCTCTACAACGATTACCTGCAACGCAATGCCATCCGCAGGGACCTGGATAACTACCTTCAGGAGATGGGCGACGTCACCGCCAAAAACATCCAGACCTGGCTTGCCGGCCGTGCGCTGCTGATCGAAAACCTCTCGCAATCGGTGGCGCTCAACTCGGACAAGACCAACGTCAGCCTGCTGCTCGAACAAAAGGCCGTGACCTCGACCTTCATGGGCGCTTACCTGGGCAACAACGATGGCAGCTTTATTATCCGTCCCGACAGCAAGATGCCCGACGGTTATGACCCGCGTGCCCGCCCCTGGTACAAGAGCGCCGAAAGCACCAGCGGCTCGGCCCTGACCGAGCCCTACATCGACCTGGCGTCCGGGCAGTTGGTGATTTCCATCGTCGACAGCGTGCTCAAGGGCGGCCAGCGCATCGGTGTGGTCGGCGGCGACCTGAGCCTGCAGGTGATTGCAGACAGCATCAATGCCCTGGATTTTGACGGGATGGGCTATGCGTTCCTGGTCAGCGCCGACGGCAAGGTCCTGGTGCACCCCGACAAAAACCTGGTGATGAAGAACCTCAAGGACATCTACCCCCAGGACACCCCTCGCATCAGCACTGAACTCAGCGAAATCACCGCTGATGGCAAAACCCGAATTGTCACCTTCACCCAGATCAAGGGCCTTTCCTCGGTCAACTGGTACATCGGTCTGTCCGTTGATAAGGACAAGGCCTACGCCATGCTCAGTGAATTCCGTACCTCAGCCCTGATCGCCACCGTGATCGCCGTGGCCATTACCATTTTCCTGCTGGGCATGCTGATCCGGGTCCTGATGCAACCGCTGCATGTCATGACCCGCGCCATGCAAGACATCGCCGACGGCGAAGGCGACCTGACCCGGCGCCTGACTATCCAGAACCAGGACGAATTCGGCATCCTGGGCAACGCCTTCAATCGCTTTGTCGAACGCATCCATGGTTCGATCCGCGAAGTGTCCTCGGCCACCGAGCATGTCAACGAAGTGGCCCTGCGCGTGGTCAGCGCTTCCAACTCGTCGATGCTCAACTCCGATGAGCAGGCCAGCCGCACCAATAGCGTCGCCGCGGCCATCAATGAACTGGGTGCCGCCGCCCAGGAAATCGCACGCAATGCCGCTCAAGCCTCGCAACAGGCCAGCGACGCACGCAACCTGGCCGAAGACGGTCAGCAAGTGGTGGATCGCAGCATCCAGGCGATGAATCAGCTGTCGAAGATGATCAGCGCTTCCAGCACCAACATCGAGACACTCAACAGCAAGACCGTAAACATCGGGCAGATCCTCGAAGTCATCACCAGCATTTCCCAGCAAACCAACCTGCTGGCGCTTAACGCTGCCATTGAAGCGGCACGCGCCGGGGAAGCAGGTCGAGGCTTTGCGGTGGTGGCCGATGAGGTTCGCAACCTGGCGCACCGCACTCAGGAGTCGGCGCAACAGGTGCAAACCATGATCGAGGAGCTGCAAGTGGGCGCCCGCGAGTCGGTCGGTACCATGAGTGAAAGCCAGCGCCACAGCCAGGACAGCGTGGAGATCGCCAACCTGGCTGGCGAACGCCTGAACAGCGTGACCCAGCGGATTGGCGAGATCGACGGCATGAACCAGTCGGTCGCCACCGCCACCGAGGAGCAGACCTCGGTGGTGGAGTCGATCAACATGGACATTACCGAGATCAACACCCTCAATCAGGAAGGCGTGGAAAACCTGCAGTCGACCCTGCGCGCCTGCTCTGATCTGGAGCAGCAGGCCGCACGCCTGAAGCACCTGGTAGGCACCTTCCGCATCTGACCTATTGCCGGCGAGGGCCTAGGCTCTCGCTGGCAAACGCCCATTAAAAAGCCGGCGCGCCTGTTTTCTGAAAACGGGCGGGCCGGCAATAGGGTCTTGTCGCTGTATCCCAAGGCGCTGTTCGCCTATCAGGCAGGCTTGGTCGGTGCCTCGGCTTCGGGGTCTTGATCTTGCTGCAGTTGTTCCCACAACTCGGCGGCTCCGGGAAACTCGGTGCCGTCCTGCGGCCCCATATCGTCAGGGTCGTAGCGGCTCAGACAACCCTCGCCCAAGGTGGCGGGAGCCTTGGATGTGGCTTTATCCAGTGGATCGTTCATCGGCCCGACCTCGCTACGACGATGCGGGGGGCCTGACGTGTAACGCCCGCCCCCCCTTTTCAATCAGAACACCACGGTCTTGTTGCCATGCACCAGGACCCGGTCTTCCAGGTGATAACGCAGGCCACGGGCCAGGACCATCTTCTCGACGTCACGGCCGAAACGCACCATGTCTTCAATGCTGTCGCTGTGGCTGACGCGCACCACGTCCTGCTCGATGATCGGGCCGGCATCCAGCTCTTCGGTCACGTAGTGACAGGTCGCACCGATCAACTTGACCCCGCGCAGCGACGCCTGGTGGTAGGGTTTGGCACCGACGAAGGACGGCAGGAAGCTGTGGTGAATGTTGATCACTTTGTGCGCGTACTCGCTGCACAGGGATGGCGGCAGGATTTGCATGTAGCGCGCCAAGACCACCACTTCTGCATCGTGATGCTTGACCAGGCGCGAGACTTCGGCGAAAGCCGGTTGCTTGTCCTGTGGATTAACCGGTACGTGGTAATAAGGAATGCCGTGCCACTCGACCATGCTGCGCAGGTCGTCATGGTTGGAGATCACGCAGGAGATCTCGCAATCAAGCTCGTCGCTGTGCCAGCGATGCAGCAAGTCCGCCAGGCAATGGGACTCACGGCTGGCCATCAACACCACGCGCTTCTTCTGTGCGGTGTCGGTGATGCGCCAGTCCATCGAGAACTCTTCGGCAATCGGCTTGAACGCCTCGCGCAATGCTTCGATACCAAAGGGCAACGAATCGGCACGAATCTCGTGACGCATGAAGAACCAGCCACTGAGGTTGTCCGAGTGGTGGCTCGCTTCGGTGATCCAGCCGTTATGGGAGGCCAGAAAGTTACTGACTTTGGCGACAATGCCAACGCGGTCCGGGCAAGAAATCACCAACCGAAAAGTGCGCATGAGGGGGAAACTCCAGAACTTCGCAAAGGCCGCCATTCTAGCCATTACGCGGCAAAACTGCAGTATCCGTTACGCCTCAATCGTCTCCAGGCACCGCCGGGCTCACTAACACCCTGGAAAAACTGACTGCCGGGTTCTGTCACAGACCTAGTTGCAAATAGTCCGTGACTGAGTTTGTGAATATCTGTGAGAGGCCCATCACAGTATTTAACTGCACGGCTTTTTTTTCGAGCCGACACTTTAAACAAATTAAACAAAAGCCCTCTTTAATGTTTACTTGCTGAAACTGCCTGACTATTATTACGACACTGTACCCCGCCACTCGCGCCCAAATAAGGTAGTTTCCATGTCCCTGATCAACGAATACCGTGCCACAGAAGAAGCCATCAAAGAGCTCCAGGCCCGTTTGAAGAATCTGTCCCAAGACGACAAACTGCAAACCGAACTGGAATTTGAAGGCAAACTGCGCACCCTGATGGGCGAGTACTCCAAGTCGCTGCGTGACATCATCGCCCTGCTCGATCCAGAGTCCAAAGTTAAAGCGCCACGCGCTGCTGTAAAAACTACCGGCACCAAACGTGCTCGCAAAGTTAAACAGTACAAAAACCCGCACAACGGCGAAGTCATCGAAACCAAAGGTGGCAACCACAAGACCCTGAAAGAGTGGAAAGCCAAGTGGGGCGGCGACGTAGTTGAAGGCTGGGCAACCCTGCTGGGTTAAGCCATAGCGCCGGCACCAGAAATTGGTGACCCGTAAAAAAACGCCAGTCAGCTGGCGTTTTTTTATTCCTGGAATTTAACCAGGGTGCGCAGTAAGCCCGTTCAAATACCCAGCCGGACGCTTAATGAACGCGCATAATCCTGCCATTCATTGAGTACCGCTTTCTGCGCCGGCGTGGCGTTTAATAAGGACTGTGCACAGGCCGCGTTAAAAGCCTCAAGGGTATTGGGCGCCCCGTATTTCGGGTCGAGTAGGCGCTGCTGACAAAATGTTTTCCAGTGCTCTTGCTCTTGCTTGTTCAATGTCTCGATGAAGTTGCGCGCTCGGTAACGGAATAATAATTCCGGCAGGCGTCCATCATCGAATGGCCAATGCGCTTGAGCCAAGTCGACAGGGTCGGCCAGGCGTACTTGCTCGCACAGTCGACGATCACGATCACCAATAAACCCGTCGTATAACTGCTGCTCCGGATCCTCTGTGGCCGCAAAGTCTTCAGCTGCATAGATCGCCTGAAGTTTCTCGCGCCAAACTTCCTGGCCCGCGCTCAGCTGCTGCGCGCGCACCTGATAAAGCTCCATGTCCAGTTGCAGGCGCTGCTGGTCCTGTGGGCGCAATACATTCAGTGGCGCCACCACCGGACAGCGGTTGATATGAATAAGCTTGAGTGGCACCGGCAACTCGCCCTCCTCCAACTCGTCACGGCGGGTGTACAAGCGCTGGCGCAATGACTCCGCATCCTGGTCAAGCAACCCCTGGGGATCGAGGTGCAGGTCACAGACAATCAGCGCATTGCGATTGCGCGGGTGCCAGGCCAGGGGCAGCACCACGCCGAGGTAACTGCGTGCCGCCGAGAACCGCCCGGAGATATGCACCATCGGCTGCAACAGGCGGATCTGGTCCATCACCCGTTGCTTGCTGCGCAGTTGAAACAGCCAGTCAAACAGCTTGGGCTGCTTCTCGCGGATCAGCCGCCCCAGGGCGATGGTGGCGCGCACATCGGAGAGTGCGTCGTGGGCCTGGCCATGGTCGATGCCGTTGGCAGCGGTCAGACGCTCGAGCTTGAGGCTCACCCGCCCCTCTTCCTCGGGCCAGACGATGCCTTGCGGACGCAAGGCATAGGCCGCACGCGCCACATCGATCAGATCCCAGCGGCTGTTGCCGCCCTGCCACTCGCGGGCGTACGGGTCGAAGAAGTTGCGGTACAGGCTGTAGCGGGTCATCTCGTCGTCGAAACGCAAGGTGTTGTAGCCCGAGCCACAGGTGCCGGGCTGGGCCAGCTGGGCATGGACCCGAGTCATGAAATCGGCTTCGCTCAACCCCTCTGCAGCCAGGCGGCCGGGGGTAATGCCGGTGATCATGCAGGCCGCAGGATGGGGCAGGATATCGTCGCTGGGCTGGCAGTAGAGGTTGACCGCCTCGCCGATCTCGTTGAGTTCATGGTCGGTGCGAATACCCGCCACTTGCAGCGGCCGGTCGCAGCGCGGGTTGATGCCAGTGGTTTCGTAGTCGTACCAGAAGATGGAGGTCACGGGCTGTTCCTGAACTGAAGACCGGCAAAGTCTAGGCGCTAGGCAGCCGCCGCGGCCAGCGATCTTGCACCAGATCGGTTACCCGATGCGTCATCGCGACAGTTAGTGATGTCGTTCGCCCCCCCGACACTGCTAGCATCTGCCCTGGATTTTTTTCTCAACCAGGCCAGCCACCCGTTGCCCATGCCAGAGACCACAGCACTGCCACGGAAAGCACCGCTGCACCCGCCACTGGATACGCGGTACCAGGTCGAGACGCCGGAAGGCATCGACTTGCCGCTGCGCCCGGCCGGGTTGATGTCGCGTGCCATGGCCTTTGCCATCGACCTGGGGTTTCGCGGGGCGATCCTCGGCGTGCTGTTCATTGCCCTGGCGTTTCTCGGCAAGCTGGGCATGGGCCTGGGTTCGCTCCTGCTGTTCCTGATCAGTTGGTGGTACATGGTGCTGTTCGAGGTGCTCAACCAAGGTCGCTCGCCCGGCAAGATGCTGATGGGGCTCAGGGTCGTGCAGGATGACGGCACGCCCATCGGCTGGGGCCCGTCCCTGACCCGCAACCTGTTGCGGTTTGCCGACATGTTGCCATTTGGCTATTTCCTCGGCGCCATCAGTTGCCTGCAGCACCCGACCTTCAAGCGCCTCGGCGACCTGGCCGCCGGTACCCTGGTGATCTATCGCGAGCGCACCCTGGACCGCCCGGCATTGCCCGAGGCTGAACCCAGACGCGCACCTTTCGCCCTCAAGCTCGATGAGCAGCGGGCAATCCTCGGTTTCGCCGAACGCCAGAGCCAACTGTCGGCAGAACGAATCGACGAGCTGGCGGCGATTCTCGCCCAGCCCCTGCAGGTTCCCATTAACCAGGCCAAGGCCGAGCTCAACGGCATCGCCCGTGGCTTTTTGGGGCCGACATGAAGCAAAGCCTGTTCGAAAGTCGCCATCAACCCGAGTGGCAGCGTTTCAGCCAACTGCTGGAGCAACTGGAGCGCCGCCAGGCCAAGGCCGAAGACTGCCTGAGTTTCCCCCAGGACTACCGCCGCTTGTGCCAACACCTGGCGTTGGCCCAAGAGCGCGGCTACAGCAGCTACCTGATCGACCCGCTGCAACAATTGGCGCTGCGCGGCCATCAACAGCTGTACCGGCAACGCACGCCTTTGAGCGCCAAGGTGCTGGGTTTCGTACTCGCCGGGTTTCCACGCCTGGTGCGCGAACAATGGCGCTTCGTGCTGGCTGCCGGCCTGCTGTTCTTCGGCAGCCTGCTGGGCTTCGGCCTGCTGGTCTATCTGTTTCCCGACCTGGTCTACAGCCTGGTAAGCCCGGAGCAGGTGGGCGCCATGCAGAGCATGTACGACCCCGACTCCAGCCGCCTGGGCCGAGATGCCGCGCGCGCCTCAAGTGAAGACTGGGTGATGTTCGGCTACTACATCATGAACAACATCGGCATTGCCTTTCAGACCTTCGCCAGCGGGCTGCTGTTCGGCCTGGGCAGCGTGTTCTTCCTGTTCTTCAACGGTTTGATGATTGGCGCCATTGCCGGCCACCTGACGCAAATCGGCTCCGGACAGACCTTCTGGTCGTTTGTCATCGGCCATGGAGCCTTCGAGCTCACGGCCATTGCCCTGGCCGGCGCGGCAGGCCTGCAACTGGGCTGGGCGCTGATCGCCCCCGGGCGTCTGCCCCGGGGCGAAGCGCTGCTGCAAGCCTCGCGCAAGAGCGTGCAACTGGTCTGTGGAGTGATGCTGTTTTTATTGATCGCCGCCTTTATTGAAGCCTATTGGTCCTCCCTGACCTGGCCCGCGCCCTGGATCAAATACCTGGTGGGCGCAGCCCTGTGGACGCTGGTGGCGCTTTATCTGATTTTTGCCGGACGTACCGCCCATGCGCCTGAGTGACTCAAGTGTGGCGATCCGCCCGCGCACGCCCTGGGAAGCCATGGACCTGGGCGTGCTGCTGAGCCAGCAGCATCGTCGGCTGCTGATGACCAGTTGGGCCATCGTCACCCTGCCGGTCTTTGCCTTGCTCAGCCTGCTGCTGTGGCAGTCGCCCTCATGGGCCCTGCTGCTGTTCTGGTGGTTGAAACCGGCCTTCGACCGGCTGCCGCTGTTTATTCTGTCCAAGGCCCTGTTCGGCGAAACCCCGACCCTGGGCCAGGCGCTGCGCCAATGGCCGCGCCTGCTCAAGCCACAACTGCTGGCGAGCCTGACCTGGCGCCGCTTGAGCATGAGCCGCAGTTTCGTGATGCCGGTAGTGCAGCTCGAAGGCCTGAGCGGTGAGGCGCGCCAGCAACGACTCAACGTTCTGCTGCAAAAAAATGCCGGCGCCGCGCGCTGGCTGACCCTGATCGGTGTACACCTTGAAGGCGCGCTGTGGATCGGCCTGATGGTGCTGTTCTACCTGATGCTGCCGCAGCAGATCGAACTCGACTGGGACTGGCAGAAAACCCTGGTCGCGGCTGCCCAGCAGGACTGGTTATGGCTGGAGCACCTGACCAATGCCTTCTACGCGCTGGTGCTGATTGCCTGGGAACCGATCTACGTCGCCTGCGGTTTCAGCCTTTATCTCAACCGCCGTACCGAGCTGGAGGCCTGGGACCTGGAGCTGGTGTTCCGCCGCCTGCGCCAACGCCTGAGCAGCGTGGCGGCGCTGCTGTTGCTGGTGGGCCTGACGCTGGTCCCGCTGCATCAAGACGTCTGGGCCGCCGCAGAGGTCGACCCCTCGACCCATCTGCGCCTGCGCAACCAGGCGCTGAACAGCCAGGCGTCAAAAGATGGCATCCAGGCAATCCTGGAAAAACCGCCGTTCAAGAATCCGGAATCGGTGACCCGCTACCGCTTCGGCGACGAACCCAAGCCAGGCACCCAGTCGGGTAAACCGCCGAGCTGGTTGAAGAAGCTGCTGGGTAACCTGGACGGCGGCACCTTCGCCAGCATTGCCAAGGGTCTGGAAGTCTTTCTCTGGGCCGTGGTCCTGGGCACGATCGCCCTGGTGATCTGGCGCTACCGCGAGTGGTTGCAAGCGTTTGTCAGCCGGCGCCCCCAGCCACGGAAAAAAATCCCGAGGCCCCAGCCGACCCAGTTGTTCGGGCTGGATGTCGCCAGCGAAACCCTGCCCGAAGACATCGCCGCCAGTGCCGCACAGCTGTGGCAGAGCCAGCCCCGGGAAGCCCTGGGCCTGCTGTACCGGGCCCTGCTCAACCGCTTGCTGCATGACTACCAGTTGCCACTCAAGGCCGCCGACACTGAAGGCCAGGTCCTGGAACGGATCCGGGGCTTGCAGCAACCGGCCCTGCTGGCGTTCAGCAGCAGCCTGACCCAACACTGGCAAAACCTCGCCTATGGCCACCGACTGCCGGCGGCGCACCTGCAACAGGAACTGTGCGACGCCTGGCGGGCGCTATTCGAGCCGCAGGTGCGACCATGAAGCGTGGCTTGCCGTGGGCCCTGGGCCTGGTGCTGTGCGTACTGGTCGCCGGGGTCGCTTACGTCATTTATCGCAACGCGGTGCCCTACCAGGAAGTCATCGACCACGGCCCCTCCCCCGAGGCCCTGGCCAACCCTTACCTGGCCGCCGAGCAGTTTCTGCAGCAGCGCGGACTCAAGGTCCAGCACGCCGATGGCCTGGAAATACTGCCGACCCTGGAGTCCCACGGCCAAACCCTGCTGATGCTGGGGGAGCGCTCGAACATGACCCCACGCCAGGTTCGCCAGGTGCTGAACTGGACCCGCGCCGGCGGGCGCCTGGTGCTGGTCGCCGAGGCGCTGTGGGACGAAAAAACCGAAAAAAGCGGCGACCTGCTGCTGGACCGGCTGCGAATTCATCAATTTATGAGCGCCGATCAGGAACACCCGCCGCAGCCGCAGGAACCTGAAGAAAAAGAAGACTTCCCGAAGTTGACCAAGCTGTACCTGGAAGATGAAAAAGCGCCGGCCTACTTCAGCTTCGACAATGACTTTGATCTCGATGACCCTCACGACCTGGCGCGATCCTGGGCCAACAGCGGCGTCGCCACCCACATGATGCAACTGTCCTACGGCAGCGGCACGGTGACGGTGCTGACGGACGCCGAAATCTGGAAAAACACCCAGATCGGCCGTTACGACAACGCCTGGCTGCTGTGGTATTTGAGCACCGACAGCACCGTCACCCTGTTATTCGACACCCACCACGACGGTCTCTGGCAGCTACTGCTACGGTACTTCCCCCAAGCCCTGGTGGCCCTGGCGGCGCTGATCGGCCTCTGGCTGTGGCATGTCGGCGTACGCCACGGCCCGCTGCAGGCACCTCCGCCCAAGGCGCGGCGCCAGTTGCGCGAACACCTGCGCGCCAGCGCCGACTTCCTGTTGCGCCATGGCGGCCAGGGCGCCCTGCTCAAGGCCCTGCGCCTGGACATCCAGCGCCGCGCCCGTCGCCGGCACCCGGGGTTTGAACGCCTCGACACCGAACAACAGTGCCAGGTGCTCGCGCGCCTGACCCAGCAACCTATCGATGCCATCAGCCAGGCGCTGCCGTCAGGCAGCGGGCAGCGCCACTCCAGCGCCGATTTCAGCCGCCTGGTCGCCCACCTGCAAACTCTCAGGAATGCCCTATGAGCGAACTTCCCGAAGACCCGCTTCCATCCACTGACGCCCTCCCTGCCGAACAACATCTGGCCGAGCAGCGCCAGCGCGCCAGCCAATTGGCCCAGGCCGTACGCCAGGAACTGCAAAAAGTCGTGATCGGCCAGGACGCGGTGATCGACGACGTGCTCACGGCGCTGATTGCCGGCGGCCATGTACTGCTCGAAGGCGTGCCGGGCCTGGGCAAGACCTTGCTGGTGCGCGCCCTGGCTCGCTGCTTTGGCGGTGAGTTCGCGCGCATCCAGTTCACCCCGGACCTGATGCCCAGCGACGTCACCGGGCACGCGGTGTACGACATGCAGACCGAGCAGTTCAAGCTGCGCAAGGGTCCGCTGTTCACCAACCTGTTGCTCGCGGACGAGATCAACCGCGCACCGGCCAAGACCCAGGCCGCGCTGCTCGAAGCCATGCAGGAACGCCAGGTCACACTGGAAGGCCAGGCCCTGCCGATCGGTCAGCCGTTCATGGTGCTGGCGACCCAGAACCCGATCGAACAGGAAGGCACCTACCCGCTGCCGGAGGCCGAACTGGACCGTTTCATGCTCAAACTGCGCATGGACTACCCGGACGCCGAGCAGGAACTGGACATGGTGCGCCAGGTCGCCCGTTCGACCCGCGCCGACATGCTGGATGTGCAACCCCTGCGCACCGTATTGCAAGCCAAGGACGTGCTGACCCTGCAACGGATTGCCAGCGACCTGCCGCTGGACGAACAGGTGCTCGACTACGCCGTGCGCCTGGCCCGCGCCACCCGTACCTGGCCCGGCTTGACCCTGGGCGCCGGCCCCCGGGCATCGATTGCCCTGGTCCGCGGCGCGCGGGCGCGAGCGCTGTTACGTGGTGGCGACTTCGTGATTCCCGACGACGTCAAAGGCTGTGCCCTGGCGGTGTTGCGCCATCGGGTGCGGATCGCCCCGGAACTGGATATCGAAGGCCTGTCGGTGGAGCAGGTGCTCAAGCAACTGCTCGACCAGATCCCGGCGCCACGCCTATGAGCCATCTGAACCGATGAAACCTTCGCGCCTGCTGCTGATCTGGCTGGGCGTGCTGCTGGGCCTGGACATCGTCCTGGGCGCCTGCGGTGCCCTGGGCCTGGACCTCCCACCAAGCCTCCAGTCGATTGCCTGGGGCCTGCTGCTGGCCTTGTTGCTGCTGGCGGTGCTCGATGCCGCGCTGCTCTGGCGCCTGCCCTCGCCCCGACTGCGGCGGCAGATCCCCGGCAGCCTGCCGCTGGGGCGCTGGAGCGAAGTCAGCCTGGAGCTGCACCACGACTATCAGCGGCCGCGCGCCGTCGAAGTCTTTGACCATGTACCGGACGGCTTGAGCTTCGAACACCTGCCTCAGGGCCTGACCCTCGAACCCGGGCGGCACAGTCAGTTCGGCTATCGAGTGCGACCGCTCAAGCGTGGGCATTTCAACTTCGCCTACTGCGAGCTCAACCTGCCCAGCACCCTGGGACTGTGGAGTGCGCGCCGGATCCTGCCCCTGCCCGACAGCACCCGCGTGTACCCGGACTTCGCCCGCCTCTACGGCGCGCAATTGCTGGCGGTGGACAACTGGCTAAGCCAGCTCGGTGTGCGCCAGTTGCAACGCCGGGGCCTGGGCCTGGAGTTCAACCAGCTGCGGGAGTTTCGCGAAGGCGACAGCCTGCGCCAGATCGACTGGAAAGCCACCGCCCGCCAGCGCACGCCGATTGCCCGCGAGTACCAGGACGAACGCGACCAGCAGATTATCTTCATGCTCGACTGCGGCCGCCGCATGCGCAGCCAGGATGGCGAGCTGGCGCATTTCGACCATGCCCTCAATGCCTGCCTGCTGCTGAGTTACGTGGCCTTGCGCCAGGGCGATGCGGTAGGCCTGAGCACCTTTGCCAGCCAGGCACCGCGCTACCTGGCCCCGGTCAAGGGCTCGGCGCAGCTCAGCGTCTTGCTCAACTCGGTGTACGACCTGGACAGCAGCCAACGCCCCGCCGACTACCAGGCCGCCGCCAGCCACTTGCTGGCACGGCAGAAACGCCGGGCACTGGTGGTGCTGGTCACCAACCTGCGCGATGAAGATGACGAAGAACTGCTGACGGCGGTCAAGCGCATCAGCCGCCAACACCGGGTGCTGGTGGCCAGCCTGCGTGAAGAAGTCCTCGACGAACTGCGCCAAGCACCGGTGCAGACCCTGCCCGAGGCCCTGACCTACTGCGGTACCGTGGATTATCTGAACGCCCGGAGTGAGCTGCATGAGCGGTTGCTGGCCCACGGCGTCTCCTTGCTCGACGCCCGTCCGGGCGAGCTGGGCGCGGAACTGGTGACCCGTTACCTGAGCTGGAAGAAAGCCGGCACCCTGTGAGCCAGGGCCGGCAGGCTAGGCCGAGGCCTGCAAGGGATAGAAACTGAAGTAGTGCTGCAGGTCACTCACCAGTTGCCGGTACTCGGCAGACGCCCGCTGCAGGGCAAAACCCGCGTCGTAATAGTGGGGCGTTACGTCTTCGTGGCACCACAGGCAGTTGGCCGTGAAGTCGATGAACTGCGCTCGACCGGTGTTGCCCGGAAGCTTCACCCGCAGTTCGAAATCGACCCCCACCATCATCGGCAACTGGCTGATCAGCATCAAACCGTCTTGCGAGACATTGCCCAGGCTGCCGACAGGCTTGTCGGTGAGTCGATTGTAGACTTTCAAAAAGTACGGCAGCTGGTGCCGCTCTATCCGACGTTCGGTAGGCATGCTGAAGATCGCTATGCAGAGGCCATTAAGCATGGCCGCACTAGGGCTTCGGAGCAGACCTGCAGGCAGGTCGCTCTCCCGAGTCCGTGCTGTCGCCGGTCGCGGGCAGCCAGCAGAGCCGGCGATTCGGATGCGAAGCTCCAGGCGGACTCCGCAATCTTAGCTCAAGGCCCAAGCCCGGCCACGGAATGTATGACGAATATAATTACAAGGTTGCCGGGCGGACCTGGGCGCCGGTACGCGGCGGGTAGTAGCCCAACTGTTGCAGGGTTTCCAGTCGAGCACGGGCACGGAACGCATACTCGCTGCTCGGGTACTCGGTGAGGATGAACTGATAGGTCTGCGCAGCATCGACGAACAGTTTCTGCCGCTCCAGGCATTGCCCGCGCAACATGGAGACTTCCGGCTGCACATAGCGGCGCGAACGGCTGGTGCGATCGACCTGGCTGAGTTCGAGCATCACGCTCTCGCAGTTACCGCGATCGTAGGCGCGGTAGGCATTGTTCAAATGGTGGTCCATCGACCAGCGGGTACAGCCGACAACACTGACGGCCAGGGCAGCAATGAGTACGAAGCGCATGGGGGATCTCCTGTCTTGTGCAGTGTATCGACTCATCAGCGAAAATCTTCAAGGTTGTTCGTTTAAACAAACAAACGAATAAGTAGTGCAAACGAACAATGACTACAACTTCGGACCATAGTAGCCTCTCGTTGCGCTTGAACTTTAGGAGTCTTGCATGTCCGTTCGTCGTACCAAAATCGTTGCCACCCTCGGCCCGGCCAGTAACTCGCCGGAAGTTCTCGAACAGCTGATTCTCGCGGGCCTCGACGTCGCCCGTCTGAACTTCTCCCACGGCACCCCCGACGAGCACAAGGCTCGCGCCAAGCTGGTACGCGATCTCGCGGCCAAGCACGGGCGTTTTGTCGCGCTGCTGGGTGACCTGCAAGGCCCTAAGATCCGCATCGCCAAATTCGCCAACAAGCGCATCGAGCTGAAGATCGGTGATCACTTCACCTTCTCCACCGTGCATCCGCTGACCGAAGGCAACCAGCAGATCGTGGGTATCGACTACCCGGACCTGGTCAAGGATTGCGGCGTCGGCGACGAGCTGCTGCTCGACGACGGTCGTGTGGTGATGCGCGTTGAAACCGCCTCCGACACCGAACTGAACTGCGTGGTCACCATCGGCGGCCCGCTGTCGGATCACAAAGGCATCAACCGTCGCGGTGGCGGCCTGACCGCACCGGCCCTGACTGAAAAAGACAAGGCTGACATCAAGCTCGCCGCCGAAATGGAAGTCGACTACCTCGCCGTGTCCTTCCCGCGCGACGCCGCCGACATGGAATACGCCCGTAAACTGCGCGACGAAGCCGGCGGCACCGCCTGGCTGGTGGCGAAGATCGAACGCGCCGAAGCCGTAGCCGACGACGAGACCCTTGATGGTCTGATCAAGGCGTCCGACGCCGTCATGGTTGCCCGTGGCGACCTGGGTGTGGAAATCGGCGACGCCGAACTGATCGGCATCCAGAAGAAGATCATCCTCCACGCTCGCCGCCACAATAAGGCAGTGATCGTGGCGACCCAGATGATGGAGTCGATGATCCAGAACCCGATGCCAACCCGCGCCGAAGTGTCCGACGTGGCCAACGCCGTGCTCGACTACACCGACGCCGTGATGCTTTCGGCTGAAAGTGCCGCGGGCCCGTACCCGCTGGAAGCGGTTCAAGCGATGGCGCGGATCTGCGTCGGCGCTGAAAAGCATCCAACCAGCAAGACTTCCAGCCACCGTATCGGCAAGGTCTTCGAAAGCTGCGACCAGAGCATCGCCCTGGCCGCCATGTACACTGCCAACCACTTCCCGGGCGTGAAGGCGATCATCGCCTTGACCGAAAGTGGCTATACGCCGTTGATCATGTCGCGCATTCGTTCCTCGATCCCGATCTACGCGTTCTCCCCGCACCGCGAGACCCAGGCCCGTGCCGCCATGTTCCGTGGCGTCTACACCGTGCCGTTCGACCCGGCATCCCTGCCACCGGAGCAGGTCAGCCAGGCAGCCATCGACGAACTGCTGAAACTCGGCGTGGTAGAAAAAGGCGACTGGGTCATCCTGACCAAGGGCGACAGCTACCACACCACCGGCGGCACCAATGGCATGAAGATCCTGCACGTTGGCGACCCGATGGTCTAAGCAGCACGCGCTGAACGCAAAAGCCCCGTCGTGAAAACGTCGGGGCTTTTTTCGTTGGGTAGCTGTTGGTGCTTGAGCGCGCTGGGGAGCGTCAGGCATAGATGCGCTGGCCCGCAAGGACGCCGTGGCCTGTCAGGCTCGCGGCAGGAAGACGTCGGCCAGCAGTTGATTGCGCGGCAAGCCTGACAGGTACAGACGCCGGGCGAAGGTGTCGACGCTGTCGGGGTGACCGCAGAGCAGCGCCAGGGTTTGCCGGGACGTCAGCCGCAGTTGACTCAAGGCCAAGGGCAGTTCGGCCGGGGTCAGCAACTCGACGCTGAGGTTGGGATGATTCGCCGCCAGGGCCGCCAGGGGCTTGGCCAGGTAATGCTCGCCGGCATCATGGGCGAGGTGGATAACCCGGATCGCGCCCCGATGATCCTGGCGCAACGCCTCACGCAATACCCCGAACAACGGCGCCAAACCGGTGCCGGCCGCCAGCAGCCACAGCGGCCGGCTCTGCCAATCCGGGTCGTAGTGCAGCGCCCCTCCTCGCAGCTCCCCCAGGCGCAGCGGGTCGCCCGGCTTCAGCTCACGCGCCACATCACTGAATGCCCCCGGCTGGCGACAGTCGAGGTGGAACTCCAGAAAGCGGTCTTCCTCGGGCAGGCTCGCCAGTGAATAAGGTCGCGCCACGCCACTGGCCGTCCACAGCACCAGATGCTGGCCGGCCTGATAGCGCAGATTGCGCTCAGGCTGCAACCGCAGACGCAGTACCGTGGACGATAACCAGTCAGCCCCCTGCACCACGGCAGACAGGCCATCGCGCAGGGGATCGAAGGTTTCGACCTGCAGATCCTCGTTCACCTGGCACTGACAGGCCAGGCGCCAGCCGAGACGGCGCTGCTCGTCGCTCAGGGCATCGGGTCGGCTATCGCTGGGCAAGCCCTGGACGCACCGCACCAGGCACGCATGGCAACTGCCGGCGCGGCAACTGTAGGGCACCGCCATGCCGGCCTGATTCAGCGCATCCAGCAGATTACTGCCCGCCGCCACCGACCACTGCCGCTCACCGACCCGCAGCTCAGGCATCGGCCTGCTCCCACGCCGCCGCGCAGCGGTTGCGGCCATCGCGCTTGGCCCGATACAGCGCCTGATCAGCACGCTGCAGCGCATCATCGAGGTCATCGTCCAGCACCAACAGGGTCATGCCCGCCGACAGACTGAGGTCGCGCACCTTCAAGCCAACCAGTTGGGCATCCATAAACGCAATGCGCAGGCGCTCGCAACAGGAGGTCAAGCGCTCGGCGTCGCATTCAGGCAGCAACAGGACAAACTCTTCACCGCCGTAGCGAGCCAGCACATCACCTTCGCGCAGGCAGGCGCTGGCCACTGCGGCAAACGCTTGTAACACCTGGTCGCCGGCGGCATGGCCATGCATATCGTTGATCCGTTTGAAATGGTCGAGGTCGATTAGCGCCAGGCCGTGCACCTGGTCGGCGCCCATGGCGTGCAGCTCACGGGAAGCGAGCCGGAGGAAGTGCCGTCGATTGAACAGGCCCGTCAGTTCATCGGTGGCCACCAGGTCCTCGAGCTGACGCATCATGCCACGCAAGGTGTCCTGGTGGGCCTGCAAGGCGAAGCGCCGTTGTCGCATGCGCTGGCGCGAAGCCTGGACATAGCTGGCGTACAGGCACAGCCACAGCAGCACCACGAACAGCACGCTCACCTGCAACACCGCCAACCGCGGGTCTGCCAGCCGGAAGTGATACGCCTCCCACAGGTTGAGCGCGGCAAAACTGATAAATATCCACATCGCACAGCGGGTAAAGGCCCGCCGCGAAAGATGAAAGAGCCCGAACAACATGGGCACCACGTAGAACACCAGGAAGGTGCCACGGGCGATATCCAGGTGCGCCAACAGCCAGGTCTGCCAGGTGATACCCAGCAGCACCTGCACTTCGGTAAGGCTTGGATCGGAAAACCGTAGGTTGCGCCCGCTGATGAACAGGCCAAACAGGATGGCCTGGCTGATCACCACCAGGACCGTATCGATCAGCGCGGCGCTGACCGGAGCAGAATAATGTCCGGTAAGGATGGCGACCCAGAGCAACAGCAAAATCAATGCGTAACTGCCCGCAGCAATGGCAAAACGCTTGATTAAAAGACGCTGAATAGCTTTATGGGTCAATCGTTGACTCACCGTGCGAAAGGGGGCTTAAAGAGTTTCCTACCCTACAGGCCACTTGCCACTTTAGTGCCGTGGCGAAAAAATAACTATTCAAATTTGTGGCGTTTTAATGCTACGTCTGACGCGTTCACGCAAGAACAGTGCCTGTTCGCTGCTCGACTTTCGTTTGGCGGCTGGCGGGTGTGCCCGGGACTGAGGCGCGGTATACTGCCGCGCCTTTTTAGCGTCGCGCCAATGTGTGTCCGGCGTGCCTCAAGAAGGTGTTTGCAACCGACCGATGCACCCAAGCTGCAAGCACCTTATTAAATGTTCCCGTCTTTTAGAGGAGCGCGACTCATGACCGTGATCAAGCAAGACGACCTGATACAGAGCGTTGCCGACGCCCTGCAGTTCATTTCCTACTACCACCCCGTGGACTTCATCCAGGCGATGCACGAGGCCTACCTGCGCGAAAAATCGCCGGCAGCCCGTGATTCCATGGCGCAAATCCTGATCAACTCGCGCATGTGTGCCACTGGCCACCGCCCGATCTGCCAGGACACCGGCATCGTTACCGTATTTGTCCGCGTAGGCATGGACGTGCGCTGGGATGGCGCGACCATGGGCCTGGACGACATGATCAACGAAGGCGTGCGTCGCGCTTACAACCTGCCGGAAAACGTCCTGCGGGCTTCGATCCTGGCCGACCCGGCGGGCGCGCGTAAAAACACCAAGGACAACACCCCGGCGGTCATCCACTACTCCATCGTCCCGGGCAACACCGTGGAAGTGGACGTGGCGGCCAAGGGCGGCGGCTCCGAGAACAAGTCGAAAATGGCCATGCTCAACCCGTCCGACTCGATCGTCGACTGGGTGCTCAAGACCGTTCCGACCATGGGCGCCGGCTGGTGCCCGCCAGGCATGCTGGGCATCGGCATCGGCGGCACCGCCGAGAAAGCCGCAGTGATGGCCAAGGAAGTGTTGATGGAATCCATCGACATCCACGAGCTCAAGGCCCGTGGCCCGTCCAACCGTATCGAAGAGATGCGCCTGGAGCTGTTCGAGAAGGTCAACCAACTGGGCATCGGCGCCCAGGGCCTGGGTGGCCTGACCACCGTGCTCGACGTGAAGATCATGGATTACCCGACCCACGCCGCCTCCCTGCCGGTGTGCATGATCCCCAACTGCGCCGCCACCCGCCACGCGCACTTCGTGCTCGACGGCTCCGGCCCGGCGTCGCTGGAAGCGCCACCGCTGGACGCCTACCCGGAAATCGTCTGGGAAGCCGGCCCGTCGGCCCGTCGCGTCAACCTCGACACCCTGACCCCGGAAGACGTGCAGAGCTGGAAGCCGGGCGAGACCGTGCTGCTCAATGGCAAGATGCTCACCGGTCGCGACGCGGCGCATAAGCGCATGGTCGAGATGCTGAACAAGGGCGAAACCCTGCCGGTGGACCTCAAGGGTCGCTTCATCTACTACGTCGGCCCGGTCGATCCGGTCGGTGACGAAGTGGTAGGCCCTGCCGGCCCGACCACCGCCACGCGGATGGACAAGTTCACCCGGCAGATCCTCGAGCAGACCGGCCTTCTGGGCATGATCGGCAAGTCCGAGCGCGGTCCGACCGCGATCGAGGCGATCAAGGACAACAAGGCCGTGTACCTGATGGCCGTCGGCGGCGCAGCCTACCTGGTGGCCCAGGCGATCAAGAAGTCCAAGGTCCTGGCGTTCGCCGAACTGGGCATGGAGGCGATCTACGAGTTCGAGGTCAAGGACATGCCGGTCACCGTGGCCGTCGACAGCCAGGGCGAGTCGGTGCACATCACCGGCCCGGCGATCTGGCAGAAAAAGATCAGTGAAAGCCTGGCGGTAGAAGTGCAGTAAGGCTTCCACGCGTCAACCCAGGCGGCGGCGCTGTTCATTGAACGGCCCGCCGCCTTTTTCATGGGCAGATTTCACCGGCGAAACTGTCCACGATCAACGCCCCGTGGGGCACTCATGCTATCGTTCCCGCCCCCATTGCAGCCTGCCCTGACTCATGGCCCAGATCTCGCGCCCGCTACGCCTGACGTTTTATTCCCTGGTGATTCTCGCTGGTGCCGTCATCAGCGCCGGCCTGGCCATGCATCACGCCGAACGCCAGGCCCTGGTCGATGACGCCGCCCGGGCCAACGAACAACTCGGGCTGTACGCCAATTCCCTGCACACCCTGATTGAACGCTATCGCGCGCTGCCGGCCGTGCTGGCCCTGGACCCCGAGTTGCGCAGCGCCCTCAGCGGCCCGCTGGGCGCCGAGCAACAGGATGCGCTGAACCGCAAGCTGGAAAAAATCAACGGCGCGGCCCGCTCCTCGACCCTCGAGCTGCTCAACCACGACGGCCTCGCCGTGGCCGCCAGCAACTGGCGCCTGCCCAGCAGTTATGTCGGGCACAACTATGGCTTTCGCCCTTACTTCAGCCAGACCCGCAGCCAGGGCACCGGACGCTTTTACGCGGTGGGCGTAACCAGTGGCATTCCCGGCTATTTCCTGTCCAGTGCGGTCAAGGGCGACGCCGAAGAATTCCTCGGGGCCATGGTGGTAAAGCTGGAGTTTCCGGAGCTGGAACGTGAGTGGAGCCAGGGCAGCGACACCCTGCTGGTCAGCGACGCCCGGGGCATCATTTTTATCGCCAACCAGCCTGGCTGGCGCTACCGCCAATTGCGCCCGCTGTCCGACAGCGAGCTGGCGGACATCAAGACCACCCGCCAATACGACAAGCAACCGCTGACACCGCTGGAACATCAGACCCTCAGGCACTTTGACGACAACAGCCAGCTGACCCGGGTTAACGGCCCGCAGGGCAATGCCGACTACCTGTGGGAGTCCCTGCCCCTGAGCGCCGAAGGCTGGACCCTGCACCTGCTGCGCCGGCCCCAGGTCGACGAAGACCGACGCAACGCCGGGCTGGCCGCCGCCGGCGCCTGGCTGACCCTGGTCTTTCTGCTGCTGTTCCTGACCCAGCGCTGGCGCCTGGCCAAGTTGCGCCAGCGCAGCCGCGAAGAACTCGAACAACTGGTCGAGGAGCGCACCCGCGACCTGCGCACCGCCCAGGATGGCCTGGTGCAATCGGCGAAGCTGGCAGCCCTCGGGCAAATGTCAGCGGCCCTGGCCCATGAGATCAACCAGCCGCTGACCACCCAGCGCATGCAACTGGCTACCCTGCGCCTGTTGCTGGATCACGGTCGGGTCGATGATGCCTACAAGGCTCTGCGGCCACTGGATGACATGCTGACGCGCATGGCCGCCCTCACCGGACACCTCAAGACCTTCGCCCGCAAAAGCCCCAGCGGCCTGCGCGAGCGCCTGGACCTGGCCGCGGTGGTGGATCAGTCCCTGCAACTGCTCGAGACACGCCTGCGGGATGAAAACGTCGAGCAGGTGCTGCACCTGACGCGCCCGGCGTGGGTCCGTGGCGACGCGATCCGCCTGGAGCAAGTGCTGATCAACGTGCTGCGCAACGCCCTCGACGCCATGCACGACAAGCCCCACCGGCGCCTGGAAATCCGCCTCGAAGCCGATGACCAGCTGTGGAGCCTGAGCATCGCCGACAGCGGCGGCGGGATTGCCGAGGAACACCTGGCCAATGTCTTCGACCCGTTCTTCACCACCAAGCCGGTGGGCGACGGGCTGGGCCTGGGGCTGGCGGTGTCCTACGCCATCATCCACGAGCTGGGCGGGCGCCTGACCGCCGCCAATCAAGGCGAAGGCGCGGTGTTCACGCTGTACCTGCCCATCGATCTGGAGGCGCACATCCAATGCTGAATTCGGTGCTGGTGGTCGATGACGAAAGCAGCATCCGCAGCGCCATCGAACAGTGGCTGAGCCTCTCGGGCTTCGACGTGCAGTTGTTCAGCCGCGCCGATGAGTGCCTCGCGCACCTGCCGGAGCATTTCCCCGGGGTCATTCTCAGCGACGTGCGCATGCCCGGCATGAGCGGGCTGGAACTGTTGGCCGAGGTCCAGCGCCGGGACCCGGACTTGCCGGTGATTCTGCTGACCGGCCACGGCGACGTGCCGATGGCCGTGGAAGCCATGCGCGACGGCGCGTATGACTTCCTGGAAAAACCCTTCAGCCCCGACGCCCTGCTCAGCAGCCTGCGGCGAGCCCTCGACAAGCGCCGCCTGGTCCTGGAAAACCGGGCCCTGCACCAGCTGGCGGACAACCGCGCGAAGCTGGATGCCACACTGCTGGGAGTATCCCGCGGGTTGCAGACCCTGCGGCGCCAAGTCCTGGACCTGGCCGCGCTGCCGGTCAATGTGCTGATCCGCGGCGAAACCGGCAGCGGCAAAGAGTTGGTTGCGCGCTGCCTGCACGACTTCGGCCCGCGCGCCAGCAAGCCGTTCGTGGCATTGAACTGCGCGGCAATTCCCGAGCAACTGTTCGAGGCCGAGCTGTTCGGCCACGAGAGTGGCGCCTTTACCGGCGCCCAGGGCAAACGCATCGGCAAGCTCGAATACGCCGACGGCGGCACGCTGTTTCTCGATGAAATCGAAAGCATGCCCCTGGTCCAGCAAGTCAAACTGCTGCGCGTGCTGCAAGAACAGAAGCTCGAACGCCTGGGCTCCAACCAGAGCATCCATGTCGACTTGCGGATCATCGCCGCCACCAAGCCCGACCTGCTGGACGAAGCCCGCGCCGGGCGCTTTCGCGAGGACCTGGCGTATCGGCTGACCGTGGCCGAGCTGCGCCTGCCGCCCCTGCGGGAGCGGCGCGAGGACATTCCGCTGTTGTTCGAATCCTTCGCCCAACACGCCGCCGAGCGTCTGGGTCGCACCTTCCCGCCCCTGAGCGGGCCGCAGTTGAGCCACCTGCTGAGCCATGACTGGCCGGGCAACGTGCGCGAACTGGCCAACGTTGCCGAACGCCAGGTGCTGGGGCTGGGCGAGCCGGAGCCAGTGGGGATCGACCCGGGGCAATCCCTGGCGGCGCAGCAGGAGGCGTTCGAGGCCCACTGCCTGCGCTCCGCCCTGACCCGGCACAAGGGTGACGTGAAGGCCGTACTCGAAGAGCTGCAACTGCCGCGCCGGACCTTCAATGAAAAGATGCAACGCCACGGCTTGAACCGGGAAATGTTCTTGTAGGCGCCCGCCGTGATCGACGACCTTTGCCACCCCCGCTCGGCAAGTTTCCGCTTACACACCCGCCTTCGATAAGCGGATTTCCGCCTACTCAAACGCCCTACCCCCTCTAAACCGGCCTTCTTCGACCTGGCACAGCTCCTGCTATAGCCCACCCAGGCTGCGTTTACGCGCGCTCCAAAAAAACAATTAGATGAAGGATCCTTCAATGGATAACTCCAACGCCCTGCCTCTTGGGTCGGCTGCCGTGCCAGCCAAAGCCCGAACCACTTCCAGCCGCATCAAATCGATCTTCAGTGGCTCGGTCGGCAACATGGTCGAGTGGTACGACTGGTACGTCTATGCCGCGTTCTCGCTGTACTTCGCCAAGGCCTTTTTCCCCAAAGGCGACACCACCGCCCAATTGCTCAACACCGCCGCGATCTTCGCCGTGGGCTTCCTGATGCGTCCGATCGGTGGCTGGCTGATGGGCCTCTACGCCGACAAGGTCGGTCGCAAAAGCGCATTGATGGCCTCGGTCTACCTGATGTGCTTCGGCTCGCTGCTGATCGCCCTGAGCCCGGGTTACGAAACCATCGGCATCGGCGCGCCGATCCTGCTGGTGTTCGCACGCTTGCTCCAGGGCCTGTCGGTGGGTGGCGAATACGGCACCTCCGCCACGTACCTCAGCGAAATGGCAACCAAGGAACGTCGTGGTTTCTACTCCAGCTTCCAGTACGTGACCCTGATCTCCGGCCAGCTCATCGCCTTGGCCGTACTGATCGTGCTGCAACAGCTCCTGACCACCGAGCAGCTGTACGCCTGGGGCTGGCGCATTCCGTTCGCCATCGGCGCGCTGTGTGCCGTGGTCGCGCTGTACCTGCGTCGTGGCATGGAAGAAACCGAGTCCTTCACCAAGAAAGAGAAGGCCAAGGAAAGCGCCATGCGCACCTTGCTCCGTCATCCCAAGGAACTGCTGACCGTGGTCGGCCTGACCATGGGCGGTACCCTGGCGTTCTACACCTACACCACCTACATGCAGAAATACCTGGTGAACACCGTCGGCATGAGCATCTCCGACTCCACCACTATTTCCGCGGCGACCCTGTTCCTGTTCATGTGCCTGCAACCGATCATCGGCGGGCTGTCGGATAAAGTCGGACGCCGGCCGATCCTGATTGCCTTCGGGGTCCTCGGTACCCTGTTCACCGTGCCGATCCTCACCACCTTGCACACCGTGCAAACCTGGTGGGGCGCGTTCTTCCTGATCATGGCCGCGCTGATCATCGTCAGCGGCTACACCTCGATCAACGCGGTGGTCAAAGCCGAGCTCTTCCCTACCGAAATCCGCGCCCTGGGCGTAGGCCTGCCCTATGCGCTGACGGTGTCGATCTTCGGCGGCACCGCGGAATACATCGCGCTGTGGTTCAAGAGCATCGGCATGGAAACCGGCTACTACTGGTACGTCACTGCCTGCATCGCCTGTTCGTTGCTGGTCTACGCGACCATGAAAGACACCCGCAAGCATTCGCGGATCGTGACTGACTAAGCGTTCAGCCAGTAGCAAAAAAAGGGCGCTGTCATCCGATGACCGCGCCCTTTTTCATGCCTGCAAGCCTCTGCCCCTGGCCGCGCTCACCGGCTCAGGACGGCTCGGCCAGCGCCTGGCGCCCGAACTTACGCTGGGCATAGGTCGCGCCGATAATCATCACCAGCAGGATCCCCGCCAACACCGCCGACGAGCCGATGGTGCCAAAATCCAGGCCGCCCTTTTCATGGGGTTTGGTCAGGAAATCCCCCAGTGTCGCGCCGAATGGCCGGGTCAGCACGAATGCCGCCCAGAACAGCAGCACCGACGAAATCCGAGTGAAGTACTTGAGCAGCACCACCACGGCGATGGTGGCGCCGATAAACAATGCGCCGCCGGCAAAACCCAGGCCCGAATCATCTGCCAGGTAGTCGCCCAGGGCGGTGCCCAGGGTGTTGGAAAACAGAATCGCCATCCAATAGAACATCTCCCCCCTGAAGCTATGGATCTTGTTCACGTTCAGCGAATCGCCGCTCAGGCGCCAGGCCCCTCTAAGATCGCCAGCAGTATTGCAATCAGGATCATCGAGCCAGTGGCGTAGCCCAGCCCCAGGGTGCGGTCCATGAAGTCCGACATGGTGGTCCCGGCCGTGCTGGTGGAGAGGATCACGATCCAATACAGCACCGGGTTGTAGGTCCTGGAAAACAGTTGGGTGATCAGGGTCAGCACGAACACGCTGATCAGGATCATCGAGCTGATGGCATAGCCGACATTCAAGGTCATCGACAACAGGTCCCCGGCGGTTTCTCCGAGGGTGGTTGCGCAGATTTTCATGACCCAGAACGCCAGGGTGATCTGAGGAAGTTTATTCATTCGCGGTATCGCTCCAGGGCTCTATTCAAGACGGCCTGTCGTCGAATGCAGGCCTGGGCGAAGGCTGCGGGGCGCGCGGTGAAAAATAGGTCTGTGGCGCATGAAAAATCCGTTGATCGCGATTCCACAGCCCGGATTAACAGATTAATGATCCGTTAATGCTCGGGTCGCAGCCTGCAATTGAATCCATAACGCCGTCCCATACGTATACAGAGCACGGGCCCCACCGCAGTTATTTGCAGTCACTTGCGACGGCCTTAACATCGATCAAATCGATTAATTTAAGCGCTTTTTTGCGCTTTTTAATCAACTTTCACGGAGTAATATCTATTTCACGCCCAACGCACACACCCTTGACGAACCTGGAGTCACTCTCATGAAAAGCAAACTGATCATCGCCCTGACCCTTTCGGTACTGGCCGCCAACGCCTTCGCTGCCGATGGTTATGACCGTACCGGCTCGGCCACGCTGGCCGCTGACGGCTACGATCGCACAGGCTCGGCCACCGTTGTCGAAGACGGCTATGACCGCACCGGTTCTGCCACCTTCGCCGCTGACGGCTACGACCGCACCGGTTCTGCCACAGTCGCTGAAGACGGTTATGACCGTACCGGTTCTGCCACAGTCGCTGAAGACGGTTACGACCGTACCGGCTCTGCCACATTCGCCGAAGACGGCTACGATCGCACCGGTTCCGCCACGGTCGCTGAAGACGGTTACGACCGCACCGGCTCTGCCACCATCAGCTAATACCCACGCGCGGCATCACAGCCCGGCTTCGGCCGGGCTTAGTCGTTTTATGGTGGGGAGAAAACCACCGTACCTCGTTTGAAAGCCGGCCATCGCCTGACCATCGATGCTGGAATTAGCGCCTCGCGCCCGGCACTATGGCGCCCTCGGATCACCGCACCTCAGGAGCCCCGCCATGCCCGACGATATTCACTACTACGAACCCGCCCAGGGCCACGGCCTGCCCCATGACCCGTTCAACGCCATCGTCGGCCCGCGCCCTATCGGCTGGATTTCCTCACAGGACACCCAGGGCCGGCTGAACCTGGCGCCCTATAGCTTCTTCAATGCCTTCAACTACATTCCGCCGATCATCGGGTTCTCCAGCGTCGGGCGCAAAGACAGCCTGAACAACATCGAGCAGACCGGCGAATTTGCCTGGAACCTGGCGACCCGGCCCCTGGCTGAGCAGATGAACCAGAGTTGCGCCTCCGTGCCGGCCGATGTCGACGAGTTCGAATTGTCGGGCCTGACCCCGGTCGCCTCGAAGGTGATCGCCGTACCGCGGGTAGCCGAAAGCCCGGTGTCCTTTGAATGCAAGGTCACGCAGATCATTCAATTGCAGCGGGCAGATCAGGAGCTGGTGCCAAGCTGGCTGATTCTCGGCGAAGTAGTCGCCGTGCATATCGCCAAGTGGCTGCTCAAGGATGGGGTGTACGACACCGCCGCGGCAGAACCGATTCTGCGCGGCGGCGGGCCAGCGGATTATTTCCAGCTGGGGCCTGAGGCCTTGTTCAAGATGTACCGCCCGGGGGCAGTCAGATAGTTTTCCAGGACAGCTCGCCGTCCTCATCGACGTCGATCAACTGCTCAAGCTTCTGCGCAGCAGCCTGGTCGGCGTCATCGGCGGTCTTGAATTTCTGGTCATCCAGTACTTTATGAAAACGCGGAGCCCCTGAACCACCCAGGGCCTTGATGGCGATAGCGGCGCTGTAACCGCCTTCACCCGGTACCACGGCGGACACCGCTTCGAACTGCGCAAACTCTTTACGTGCCATGTTGCTGATCCTGGCCAATGGAAAGTCGGCCATTCTAAACCTTCAACTGGCCAGTTTGTGCACCGGGGCCTGGTTCAGTTGCGCGTATTCGCCATGGGCCTCGGCGGCCGAGATATGGCTGAAGGTATGGAAGTCCAGGCTGTTGACCACCAGGTCCTGCACCAACTCGGTAAAAATCGCCATGGCGGGCGAACTGAAGTAGGCGGTCATCGCCTGCTGACTGCTCCAGAAGCCGGAAACCATCCACAGCTCGGCATCGCACTGCGAGTGCTGCAACGCGAAATGCAGGCAACCGGGTGTCTGGCGCGACGGCTCGATCAGGCTGCTCAAGCGCGCGCCCAATTCCGTGGTACGCCCGCTGCGGGCACGGACGAAAGCCATATGACTGACAGGACTATGCGTGGACATCTGCGACCCTCCCAGGGTGTTGTCGAGGCAGCCATGGGACGGGCTGCGACAGGATCAAAGATTAAACGGCCGTAGCAGCCGCCGTTAGTCGAATCCTGTCGGCCTTTTGCACAATCCTGCGAGCAGCGCGAGATGGGATCACCGCACGCCCGACAGTCTTGGAAAAACCATACGACTGTTTCAAGCAAGTGACACCCGCGCCGAAACACGTGTTGTGTCTAATACGCGCGGGCGCTGCAGAATCAGGCAAGTTTTACGCAGGAATCGCCTACCCATGGTTCTTGCACAAATTTAAGCTGTGCCCATCAGAAACGCCGGAGGCTTCCCATGTCGTCACTCGAATATCCGCAAGCTCCGCTGGATCCGGACATGGAAAAACAGCGCGCCGAGCTGGCCGGAATCATTCGCCGCAACACCAGCGAAGACGGCAGCTACGCCACCGCCATCCACTCACTGTTTGTTTCGCGCCACAGCAGCTCCCACCAGTTCGCCCCGGTACTGGCCCAGCCCGCGCTGTGCATCATGGCCCAGGGGCGCAAAGAGGTACGGCTGGCCGACGAAACTTTCAACTACGACCCGCTCAATTACCTGGTGGTGTCGGTGTCGGTGCCCTTGAGCGGCAAAGTCGCCATCGTTTCGCCCGAAGAGCCGATCCTGGCCTTGCGCCTGGACATCGACCCCACTGAAATCAGCACCCTGATCGCCGATGCCGGCCCCTTGGGAGTTCCGACCCGGCCCACTGGGCGTGGCCTGTATGTCGAACAACTCGACCCGCCGATGCTCGATGCCGTGCTGCGCCTGACCCGTTTGCTGGACACGCCGAAAGACATCGCGATGCTCGCGCCGCTGATCCGCCGGGAAATCCTCTATCGGCTGCTGCGCAGCAAGCAGGGGCATCGGTTGTATGAAATTGCCATCGCCAACAGCCAGAGCCATCGCGTCAACCAGGCCATCAAGTGGTTGAACGGCAACTATGAACAGCCCCTGCGCATCGATGACCTGGCGCGGGAGGTCAACCTCAGCGTCTCGACCCTGCACCATCGCTTCAAGGCCATGACCGCCATGAGCCCGCTGCAGTACCAGAAGCAACTGCGCCTGCAGGAAGCGCGACGCCTGATGCTCGCCGAAGGCCTTGAGGCCTCCGCCGCCGGCTACCGCGTGGGCTACGAAAGCCCGTCGCAATTCAGCCGCGAGTACAGCCGCCTGTTCGGCGCCCCACCGCTGCGCGACATGGCGCGCCTGCGCATCAGCGTCTGAATCCAGCGCCGACAGCGACGCTGGATACGCCGGTTCAGCGGGCCCGGATCACGTGTTTGATTTCCTGGAAGGCCTGCAACCCCCAAGGTCCCAACTCGCGGCCGATGCTGCTCTGTTTGTAGCCGCCCCACGCTGCCTGCGGAAAAATCACCTGGGGCGCGTTGATCCACACCAGCCCGGCCTGCAACTCGTTCGCCACCCGTTCGGCTCGCTCGGTGCAACCACTGACCACGCTCGCCACCAGGCCGAACGCGCTGTCATTGGCCAGGTCCACGGCCTCCTGCTCGCTGGCGAAACTGCGTACACAGAGCACCGGGCCGAAGATTTCCTCGCACCACAGCGCGCTGTCCAGAGGCACCTGGGTGAAGATCGTCGGCTCAATGAAATAGCCACGGGGCAGCGCCGGTGGACGTCCGCCACCCGACACCAGCTTGGCGCCGACACTCAGCCCAGCCTGGATATGGCCCAAGACCCGCTGGTACTGCGCCTGATTGACCAGCGCTCCCATGTCCACCTCGGCGGCGAACGGGTCAGCGACCCGGATCGCCTCGGCCCGAGTCTTGAGGCGCAGCAGAAACTCATCCGCCAGCTCTTCGGCCACCAGCACCCGACTGGTGGCCGAGCACATCTGCCCGGCGTTGAAAAAACCACCGCCACAGGCCAGCTCTACCGCCAGATCGAGATCGGCATCGGCCAGCACCAGCAACGATGATTTGCCGCCCAGTTCCAGGCTGACGCCCTTGATGCTTTCTGCTGCACGCTGCATGACCTGGACCCCGACCGCATTGCTGCCGGTAAAGGAAATCTTCGCCACCCGCGGATCCGCCGCCAGCGGTGCGCCGACTGCCAGGCCAGTGCCGCACACCAGGTTGAACACGCCATCGGGCAAACCACTGTCGGCGATGATTGCCGCCAGCTCCAGCTCCGGCAGCGGCGTCACCTCGGACGGCTTGAGGACCACGCTGCACCCGGCCGCCAAGGCGGGCGCCAGCTTCCAGGCCGTGGTCACCATGGGGAAGTTCCAGGGCACGATCAAGCCAACCACGCCGCAGGGTTCGCGACGCAGGCGAGCGCTGAAGTCGTCACTGGGCAGGGGCACATCCGCGTCCTGGGCGGCATCCAGGCTTTCGGCCAGGCCGGCGTAGTATTCGAAGGTGGCAATCACATCATCCACATCGATAGCCGCTTCGAATTGCGGCTTGCCGTTGTTGCTCGATTGCAGCTGCATCAGGCGTTCGCGGCGTGCGGCGACGCCCGTGGCAATCTTGCGCAAGACCACGGCACGCTCGGCGCCGCTGCACGCGGACCACACGCGAAATCCCGCCTGGGCGGCGCGTACCGCCTGCTCCACATCCTGCCCGTCGCCCCCGGCGACTACCGCCAAAGGCTGCTCCGTGGACGGGTTGATCACCTGCAAGCGTTCGCTGCCGGCGCGCCATTGGCCATTGATGTACAGCCCATTCGACAGATTCATTGTGCTCATGCCTGCACCGCCTGCATCCAGCCGGCCTGGTCGATTTCAATCAGGCTCGGCCCCTGGCGTGCGGCGGCGGCACGCAAGGCGTTGCGCAACTGCTCGACACTGCTGATGGCTTCGGCGGCGCAGCCCAGGGCCTTGGCCACACCGATAAAGTCCGGGGTGTAAATGTCCACGCCCACCGGCGTGATGGCGCGGTTGACCATGTATTTCTTGATCTCCTCGTAACCCTGGTTATTCCACAGCAGGACGATGATCGGAGTCTGGGCCTCCACGGCGCTGGCCAGTTCCGCCAGGGTGAATTGCAGACCGCCATCGCCAATCAGACAGGCCACCGGGCCACGGGCACTGCGCTCGGAAGCCCCGCCCAGCCAGGCACCGACCGCTGCCGGCAAGGCATAGCCAAGGGTGCCGTAACCGGTGGACGAGTTGAACCAGCGCCGCGGCTGCTCGGGGTTGAAGGTCAGGTTGCCGCTATACACCGGTTGCGTGGAGTCACCGACGAACACGATCTCCGGCAGCTCCTGAAGCACGGTGTGCAACAGCTGGGTCTGGGCACGGGTCGGGGCGTCCCAGGCGCTGTCCAGTTCGCGGCGCAGGACTGCCGCGCGGGCCTGGCCCCATTCTGCGGCGCGCTCGGCTAGCGGCTGTTGGCTCAACTGCGCCAGCAAGGCCTCGGCGGCCATCTGCGCATCGGCCACCAGCGCCAGCTGCGGCGGGTAGTTGCGCACGGTCTGGTCCGGGTCGATGTCGATCCGCAGCAGCGCCCCGGGAATCTCGAAACCACCGGCGAAGGTCACGTCGTAATCGGTCTCGGCCAGTTCGGTGCCGATGGCCAGGACCACATCAGCCTCTGCCACCAGGGCCCGGGTGGCGACCAGGGACTGGGTCGAGCCGATCAGCAGCGGATGCGAGGACGGCAGCATGCCCTTGGCGTTGATGGTCAGGGCCACGGGCGCTGCCAACAGCTCCGCCAGTCGGGTCAACGCAGCCGCCGCATCGATCGCGCCACCGCCGGCGAGGATCAGGGGGCGCCGGGCGCTGGCCAGGCGCTGGCTCATCTGCGTGATGGCGGCAGGTGCGGCGCCGGCACGGGCGATGCTGACCGGGGTGCTGGCGAGCAGATCATCAGCCTCTTCAACCAGCACATCGAGAGGGATTTCAATATGCACCGGACGCGGACGCCCGGCCTGGAACAAGGCGAAGGCCCGGGCCAATACCCCCGGCAGCTCGGCGGCGGACATCAGGGTGTGGGAAAACGCTGCCACGCCGCTCACCAGAGCCGCCTGGTTCGGCAGTTCGTGCAGCTTGCCGCGCCCACCGCCCAGCTGGCTGCGCGACTGCACGCTGGAAATCACCAGCATCGGAATCGAATCGGCGTAGGCCTGGCCCATGGCCGTGGTGATGTTGGTCATCCCCGGGCCGGTGATGATGAAGCACACCCCCGGCTTGCCGCTGGTGCGTGCGTAGCCGTCGGCCATGAAACCGGCGCCCTGCTCGTGACGCGGGGTGACGTGGTTGATACTCGACCCGGCCAGCCCACGGTACAGCTCGACGGTATGCACCCCGGGAATGCCGAATACCTGCTCGACCCCATAACCCTCAAGTAACTTGACCAGTACTTCGCCGCACGTCGCCATTTCATCGCCCTTGTTATTGGATGGACACCGGGCGGCGGCGGCCTGCTTGAACTCGCCATCAAACGCCCGCAGAAGGGGTATTGGAACGGCGGGCCCGTAGCCGGGACAATGGATAAAAAGTCATACTAGCCATGTCCCCACGTCATACCTTGGCCCCCCATGAAACGCCTCCCGCCCCTGCCCGCGCTGCACACATTCCTGATCACCGCCCAGTGCTGCAATTTCACCCGCGCCGCCGAGCAATTACACATCACCCAGGGCGCGGTGAGCCGGCAGATCGCCGGGCTGGAAAGCCACCTGGGTTACCCGTTGTTTCAGCGCCAGGCGCGGGGCTTGAGCCTGACCGCCGAAGGGCTGGAATGGCTGCCCCGGGTGCAGCAGGTGTTCGAATTGATCAATGGCGCGGTGGATGAAATTGGCGCGCAAAACCACAACCTGCGCCTCAAGGCCCCGACCTGCGTGATGCGCTGGCTGCTGCCGCGCCTGCTGCAATGGCAGAAGGAGCGCCCGGAAGTGCCAGTGCAACTGACCACCACCGTGCAGCATGGCGTGGATTTCAGCCGCGAGCCGTTCGATGCGGCGGTGATGTATGGCGCCCCGCCCACCCCGACGCTGGGGTCGCGGCACCTGTTCAACGAACAGCTGACACCGGTCTGCTCCCGACCGCTGCTGGAGGGTTCGGTGCCACTCAAGACCCCGGCGGACTTGCAGCAGCACCTGCTGCTGCACCCGTCCCATGACCAGCGCGACTGGCAAAGCTGGTTGAAAGCCGCCGGCACGCCATTGAAGACCCTGGGCAAGGGCCAGCATTTCGAGACCCTGGACCTGGCGATGTCCGTGGCCTCGCAAGGTTCTGGCGTGGCGATGGGCGACTGGGCATTGATTGGCGACGACCTGAGTGCCGGGCGGCTGGTCATGCCCTTTGATTTGAAGGTGCCGACGGGCCAGGCCTACTACCTGGTCTACCCGGAACGCCCGGGGCCTTCGGCGGCCTTGCAAGAGTTACTGGATTGGCTGATAACCCAGGCGCAGCAACGCTAACCACCAGCCTGTAACCGCTGCCGCCAGGCTGCGCTGGGCCGGTGGGGCGCCGTGGTAACCGGCCCCTACTCAATAACCAACCGTAAACCGCTGACGACTGTGGGCCGGTTTTTCCACTTCGTCGATCAAGGCAATGGCGTAGTCGGCAAAGCTGATCCAGCTACGTCCTTCGGCACTGACCAGCAGATGATCCTGGCCAAGGCGAAAATGCCCGGTGCGCTCACCCTCGACGAACTCCGCCGAGGGCGAGAGGAAGGTCCAGTCCAGATCCTGTTCCTGGCGCAGGGTGTCGAGGTAGACGCCACCGGCGCTGGCTTCGGCCTTGTACTCCGGCGGGAAGCCAGGGCTGTCGATGACCTTGCCGCCATCGGGCAACAGCAGCGAACCGGCACCACCGACCACCAGCAGGCGCTTGACCCCGGCCTTTTTCACCGGCTCGATGATGGCGCTGGCGGCGATGGTGGAGAAATGCGCGGCACTGATCACTGCATCGTGACCAGCCAGCGCCGCTTGCAACGCTGCGCTGTCGGCAACGTCGACCTCACGGGTCACCACACCGGCACGCTGGCCGATCTTTGCCGTGTTGCGGGCAATAGCGGTCACGCTGTGGCCACGACGCAGGGCTTCTTCCAGCAATTGGCTACCGGCACGACCGGTGGCACCAATGATTGCGATCTTGCTCATGACAGTTCTCCAGTTGCGATAAGTGCTACAGGGCCTCCCGCGCCAGGCGCGGGAGTGAATCAAACCGATCCGCTCACCACTTCATCTCGCCCTTGGCGACTTTGGCGCTGAGTTCCAGGGAGCTTTCTTCGCCAAGGTTCGGGTAGCGCTTTTTCATGGCCGAGATCAACTCGGAAGAGTTGCTGGCCTTGGCGGTTTCTTCGTCGAAAGCCTTGATGTATTCGGCAGTGAACTGCACCGGCGCCAGGGACCGGGCACTGTCACCCAGGAAGTGCCCCGGAATCACGGTCTTGGGCTGCAGGCCCTGGAGGGTCTGCAGGGTGCTCAACCAATCCTGGTGCGATTGCGCGCTCTGGGTATCGGCCATCCACACGTGGATGTTTTCCGCGACCACGACGCCACCCACCACGGCCTTGATCGACGGGATCCAGACAAAGGTCCGATCCGGCTGCTTGCCGTCCAGACCGATGATGTCGAGCTTCTGCCCTTCCAGGGTCAGGCTGTGGCCCTTGAGCACAGCGGGAACGATGGTTTTGCCCGGCACGTCGGCGCCCATTTTCGGCCCCCAGAAAGCCAGCTTGCCCTCAACCGTGGCCTTGATGTGCTCCACCGTTGGCTGCGAGGCAACGACCTTGGCCTTGGGAAACGCTGCAGTGATGGTCTCAAGGCCGAAGTAATAGTCCGGATCGCCATGGCTGATGTAGATGGTGGTCAACTGTTTGCCGCTGGCGCGAATTTTCTCGACCAGTTGCTCGGCCTGGGACTTGCCGAATTGGGCATCCACCAAAATGGCTTCCTTCTTGCCGCTGACCAGCACCGAGCTCACCGGAAAGATTGCCGCCGCGCCCGGGTTGTAGACATCCAGGGTCAACCCGGGCTCGGCCGCTGCGGCATGGGCGGCAAAACCCACGATAGCGCTGGCCAGCAGCAGGCGTTTGAGTGAGGTGAATCCGATCATGGGGCAACTCCAGAGTCTGTGGGCTTGGCTTTCGATGGGGGGAGCTTAGTTGCGTCAGTCGGTACAAAAAATGCGATGCTGGAACATAGTTTGTTTCTGAAAGCGGGCAAATCATGGATCGTCTTCAAGCAATGCGCGTGTTTGTCAGTGTGGTCGACCTCGGCAGCCAGTCGGCCGCCGCCGATCACCTGGATCTGTCGCGCCCGGTGGTTTCGCGTTATCTGGCGGAGTTGGAGGATTGGGTCGGCGCGCGGCTGATGCACCGCACCACCCGCAAACTCAGCCTGACGGCGGCGGGCAGCGAAATCCTGCCGCGGTGTCGGCAGATGCTGGAGCTGTCGAACGACATGCAGGCGGCGGTCAGTGAACCGGATGACGCCCCGCGCGGGCTGCTGCGCATCAGTGTCAGCACCTCGTTCGGCCAGGCCCAACTGGCTGACGCCATGGCCGCCTACGTCAAGCGTTACCCCGGGGTCAGCATCGATTTGCAGATGCTCGACCGCACGGTGAACCTGGTGGATGAACGCATCGACCTGGCGATCCGAACCAGCAACGACCTGGACCCGAACCTGATCGCCCGTCGCCTGACCGTCTGCCGCTCGGTGATCTGCGCCTCACCGGCCTACCTGGGCGAGCACCCCACACCGCAGCGGGTGGAAGAGTTGAGCGAACACAACTGCCTGACCCATTCCTACTTTGGCAAAAGCCTGTGGCATTTCGAGCAGGCGGGTGAACAGCTGTCAGTTCCGGTACAGGGCAACATCAGCGCCAATGAAGCCAGCACCTTGCTGCGTGCCGCCATGGCGGGTGCCGGGATCGCCATGCTGCCGACCTACCAGGCCGGCGTACACATCCACAGCGGCGAGCTGGTGCGCCTGCTGCCCGATGCCGAGCCGCGGCAGATGAACATGTATGCGGTGTACGCCTCGCGCAAGCACATGCCTGCCGCGTTGCGCAGCATGCTGGATTTCCTGGTGCTGAGATTTCCCGAAGAACCGCAGTGGGACCAAGGCCTGTAGGCGGTAGCCGTGCGCAGCCGATCAACCGGCTGAATACCCCGTCAACCATGCAGACCTGCGGTCTGGCAACTCGGCAGCGCTGGCCTATGCTGATTAAGTAGCCCTTCAATCAATGGGGCTACTCGTTCAGAGGTGCTAGCCATGAACATCAAAACAAGAAGGTATCTGGCGATCTTCCTGACTTGCGGCGCAACCCTGGCGCTTTACGGCACCGCGGCCTACCGCGTCGAACAGGCCCGGCAATTGCCCCGGGTCTACGCCAGTTGCAGCCTTGAGCACTGCATCCCACACTCGGCCACGTTGAACGCCTTGCGGTAAGGCGCTGCTCAATCCTCGCTGGCCTGGTCGACCTTCAACCGGTCGCGGAAGGCCTTGGGCGAAATACCAATGCGGCGCCGGAACATCCGGGTGAAGTTGGTCGGGTCGGAAAAGCCCAGGCTGTCGGAAATCTCGTAGATGGTCATCCCGGTGTACGTCAGCAGGCGCTTGGCTTCGAGCAACTGGCGTTCGTGCATGATCTGCAACGCGGGCTGCCCGGCCAGTTCGCGGCAAGTGCCGTTGAGATGAGAAACCGAAATCCCCAGTTTGTGCGCCAGGTCCTCGACCTTCACGTGCTCCCGATAGTGCGCCTCCACCAGTTGCACAAAACCATTGAAGTACTCCCGGGCGCGCTGCGGCCGCTGATTGGCGCTGCGGCGCTGGATCGCCTGGCGGCTGACCCAGACCACGATGGTGCTGACCAACGCGTGCATGAGCATTTCGCGGGCCGGCTCATGCCCTTGATATTCCTGCTGCAAGGCGGCGAACAGGCCGTTGAGGTATGACCCGTCGGCGCGCGCCGGATAGCTCTCGGCCAACGCCAGGGCATTCACCGACTGCCCCAATTGCGCCTGCAGGTGCGCCACCAGCGGTGCGGCCAGCGTCAGCACATACCCTTCTATGTCCTCGGAAAAACGGAAGCCATGCACCGACAACGGCGGCAGCACCTGCAGCGCCGATTCCCCCAGCAAGGTGCGCTGCCCTTCTATCTCGAGTTCCGCCTGCCCACGGTGGACGAACAATAATTGACCGAGGTCGGCGTGCCGGTGCGGCTTGATTTCCCAATGGTGTTCGCGACTGCGTTTGCTGATGGTTTCGCAGTGCAACAAGTCCGGGGTCGGCCAGCCCAGGCTCTCGCCATAGAGTTTGAACACCGGGATGGAAGAAAGGGCAGGCTTGTTCATAACTGCAATCCAGGCCTCAGAGTGACGGGCGATAATCGCACCGATTGGTGAAATGAACAGGTATCGGCTTAGTTTTAACCTTCAATTGACAGGTTCACCGGTGAAAAATGCAAGCACTCGAAACATAAAAAAACCATTCACCGAACCTTGTTCGGCTGAAGCTTGCGAGTCATAAAAACAATGAAAACCCTGAAAACCCAAGTCGCCATCATCGGCGCCGGCCCCTCCGGCCTGCTGCTCGGCCAACTGTTGCACAACGCCGGCATCGACACAGTGATCGTTGAACGCCAAGACCCGGACTACGTCCTGGGTCGCATTCGCGCAGGCGTCCTGGAACAAGGCATGGTCGATCTGCTGCGCCAGGCCGGCGTCAGCCAGCGCATGGACGCCGAAGGCCTGGTGCATGGCGGCTTCGAGCTGGCGTTCGACGGTCGCCAGGTGGCCATCGACCTGCACGCCCTGACCGGCGGCAAGAACGTGATGATCTACGGCCAGACCGAGGTCACCCGCGACCTGATGCAGGCACGCGAAGCCGCCGGCGCGGTGACCCTTTATCAAGCCCGCGACGTGCAGCCCCATGGCATGAAAAGCGAGCAACCCTACCTGACCTTCGAACACGACGGCGAAGCGGTGCGCCTGGAGTGCGACTACATCGCCGGCTGCGACGGCTTCCACGGTGTGGCGCGGCAATCGATTCCCGCTGAATCGCTGAACATTTTCGAGCGGGTCTATCCCTTCGGCTGGCTGGGCATCCTGGCCGATACCCCGCCGGTCCACGAAGAGCTGGTGTACGCCCGGCACGCTCGCGGCTTCGCCCTGTGCAGCATGCGCTCGACCACCCGCACCCGTTATTACCTGCAAGTGCCGGCCGATGAACAGGTCGAGAACTGGTCCGACCAACGCTTCTGGGACGAACTCAAGAACCGCCTGCCAGCCGCCCTGGCCGAGCGCCTGGTGACCGGCCCGTCGATCGAGAAAAGCATCGCACCGCTGCGCAGCTTCGTGGTCGAACCCATGCAGTACGGGCACATGTTCCTGGTGGGCGATGCCGCGCACATCGTGCCGCCAACGGGCGCCAAGGGCTTGAACCTGGCGGCCAGCGACGTCAGCACACTGTTCAACATCCTGCTCAAGGTCTACCGCGAGCAACGCACCGACCTCTTGGAGAAATACTCGGAAATCTGCCTGCGCCGGGTATGGAAAGCCGAACGTTTCTCCTGGTGGATGACCTCGATGCTGCACCAGTTTCCCGATGCCGACGCGTTCAGCCAGCGCATTACCGAAGCAGAGCTGGATTATTTCGTCAGCTCCGAAGCGGGACGAAAAACCATTGCGGAAAATTACGTTGGCCTTCCTTACGAGGCTATCGAGTAGGAGGCTATCGAGTACACTAGCGCTCATTCCCGCTAGCCTTGCACCCTGCGGGTCCATTACTGCCCGCAGGTTTTTTCGTGACCCAGCTTCCCCCGCCCGGCCAGGCCACCCCGGCCATACGCAGTGTGCTGATCGCCCTGATGCTGGCGATTTTCCTTGGCGCACTGGACCAGACCATCGTCGCTGTTTCCATGCCGGCCATTTCCGCGCAGTTCAAGGATGTCAGCCTGCTGGCGTGGGTCATTTCCGGCTACATGGTGGCCATGACCGTGGCCGTGCCGATCTACGGCAAGCTCGGCGACCTCTATGGCCGACGCAAACTGATGCTGTTCGGCATGGGCCTGTTTACCCTGGCCTCGCTGTTCTGCGGCATGGCGCAAAGCATGGAACAACTGGTGCTGGCGCGGATTTTCCAGGGCATCGGCGCCGGTGGGATGATTTCGGTGAGCCAGGCGATCATCGGCGATATCGTTCCCCCCCGTGAGCGCGGGCGCTACCAGGGTTACTTCAGCGGCATGTATGCGGTGGCCAGCGTCGCCGGGCCGGTGCTCGGCGGCTACATGACCGAGTACCTGTCCTGGCGCTGGGTGTTCCTGATCAACCTGCCCCTGGGCCTGGGTGCCTGGCTGGTGGCCCATCGCACCCTGGTCGGGCTGCCACTGCCGCAACGCAAACCGATCATCGATTACCTCGGCACGCTATTGATGATCATCGGCCTGACCGCCCTGCTGCTGGGCATCACCGAGATCGGCCAGGGCCACGCCTGGCGCAGCAACCAGGTCCTTGGCCTGCTCGGTATCGCCGTGGTCGCCCTGGCGCTGTTTGTCTGGCACGAGCGCAGGGCCCGCGAGCCATTGCTGCCGATGCATCTGTTCGCCAACCGCAACGCGGTGCTGTGCTGGTGCACGATCTTTTTCAACAACTTCCAGGCCATTTCCCTGATTGTGCTGATGCCGCTGCGGTTCCAGAGTGTCACCGGCGCCGGGGCCGACAGCGCTGCGCTGCACCTGCTGCCACTGGCCATGGGCTTGCCGATGGGGGCTTATTGCGCCGGGCGCCGGACCTCGGTGACCGGGCGCTACAAACCGATGATCCTCGGCGGCGCGCTATTGATGCCGATCGCGATCCTCGGCATGGCCTTCAGCCCGCCCCAGGCGGTGCTGCTGAGCAGCCTGTTCATGTTGTTGTGCGGGATTGCCGGTGGCATGCAGTTCCCCACCTCGCTGGTGGGCACCCAGAATGCGGTGGAGCAACGGGACATAGGCGTGGCCACCAGCACCACCAACCTGTTCCGTTCCCTCGGCGGAGCTGTCGGGGTGGCACTGATGTCGGCGCTGCTGCTGACCTTGCTGCAACACTCCAGCCTGGTTCACCTGTCGGGCGCAGCACTGCTGGTCGAAGGCAGCTCGGGCAACGCCTTGCTCGACAGTCTGAATGCTGCGCCCGGTCCTGCGCAGGACGCCTTGCGCGCCGAGTTGCTGCTGACCTTCCGCCATCTGCTGATGGTCAGCGCGGCGGTGTCGCTGCTGGGGCTGGCAGCGGCGCTGGCCATGCCCAACATGCTCCTGCGCGGCCGCGAAGACGCCGTGCGCTAGGCCGCGCCAGGGTTCAGGGTCTCACGGACTGTAATAACCGACCGCCACCAGCAGGTCGCCGACCTTGCGCAGGTACGCGTGTTTGTCTTCGACCTTGCCGGTTACCGGGTTTTTCCAGCGGTACTCATATTCCCCCTGATCCTGCTTGGCCATCAGGGCCAGGATCGGCTCGCCCACCGGCTTGCCCTCGGGGTCGCGGATCTTGCCAAAGTCGGTATTGATCAAGCGCAGGTTGGTGCCGTGGGCCACGTAGCGATGGGTCTTGAGGTCGACGACAAAGACATACAGGTCGTCCTGCAGAAAACCGCCCTTGAGTGAGTTGATGGCGTTGAGGGTCTGTTTCTGATCGCTGCCAAGCGCGGTGGCCGCCTTGTCCAGCAGCGCCCTGGCCTGATCGGCCGACGCCCGGGGCAGGTAATAGCCGACCGCCAGAATGCGCTCGCCGACTCGTTGGAAAAACACCCGCTTGCGCTCGACCTTGCCATCGGCCCAGTTCTGCCAGCGGTACTCGGCTTCCTGGACGCCCTCGCTCGGGGTCTTGAGCACATCCTTGAAGGCTTTTTTCAGGTCCGGGCCAAGCACCTCGGACACATCACGACCGATCAGCGCCGCCGATGGGCCTCCGCTGGCGAGCATCACGCCGTGGGTGTCGACCACGAACACATAGCGGTCCTTGTCGACAAAATCGCCCTGACGGCTGAACGCGGCAAACGCCTTGTCACCCTGCTGCTGATAATAAGCCACGGCTTTTTCCAGCAAGGCCCTGGCCGCTGCTCCTTCATCTGCGTCTGGTGCGGCCGCCAGGGCGACACTGCCAAAGAGCATCAACAAACCGTACAGCCAGGAACCTTTCAGCAAAGCCTTCATTGCCCATCCCTCGTTCTTGTTGGTGTTTCAAGAGCGTAGACGGCAACGGGCTATGGTCGAGTATTCAGTCAACGGGGGGCAGGAGGAGCCTTCCCACGCCGGGCGCAGGAAGGCTGGGGTTCGATCAGGGACGGGCGCTGATCTGCTGTTGCAGGTTCTGGATCTGGCTTTGCAGGGTGTTGATGTTGCGCGTGACCTGACCCCGGAAGGCGTCGAACTCAGCGGTATTGGTCGCCCCTTGTGCCGGTGCCGGATGGTTATCCTGCTGGCTCTTGAGCACGATCATGTCCTGCTCCAGGCGCTCCACGGCGGCGCTCGGGTTGCCCTGTTTTTTCAGTGCAGCGACGTCAGCCGCCAGGCTCTTGAGCTGAGCATCGAGCTTGCTGGCATCGCCCTGGCCGCCCTTGAGGGTCGCCAACTCGGCGCTCAAGGCTTTGACCTGAGCCTGCAACTGGGTGTTGGCGGTCTGCTGTTCGGTGGTCTGGGCGCTCATCTGGGCCAGGCGTTTGTCGAGGTCGGTGGCTTGTCCGGCGACGCCTTGCTGCTGCTTGCCTTGATCCAGCAACTTGCTTTCGAGCTGCTTGATCTGCAGCTTCAACGCCTCGCTGTCGCTGTTGACGTTGGACTGGCTGGCCACCACCTTGCCGGAAATATCCTGCAAACGCCCCGCCGCCTCCTCACTGATGCGGGCAAAGCTTTCCTGGGTTGCCACCAGTTGCTGCTCCATCAGCGAAATCTGCTGGAAACTCCACCAGGCCAGGCCGATAAAGGCAAAGAACAATGCCCCGACCAGCGCCCACAGTGGCCCGGTGCTCGGCCCCTTGACCTTGACCACCGGCGTACTGCGCGAATGCACGGCGGTGCGCTCGCGGGCAGCGGTGGTAGTCGGGAAATCATCGTCATCGAGAGGGTCGGCGCGCAGGCTGGGAACATCATCGAAGTCGTCGTTGGCATCGTTACGCATGGGTCAACCTTTGTGAACCGCAGTAATGGCTGGGTGAGCGAGTATAAACCGCTAATTCGCCGCACTGATCGACCCCGAAGTGCAAACTCGGTTCAGTGTTTGTTTTCAGCGTATGTCCTGAGCCTTCCACCAACCGCAGAATTCGTCGAGGGCGGTCCACAGGCTGACCTTGGGCTCGTAGTCCAGATAATGCCGGGCCCGGCTGATGTCGAGGGTGAAGTTCTTGTTCATCACCTGCATGCCCAGGCGCGACAGGGTCGGCTCGGGGCGGCCGGGCCACAGCTTGCACGCCCCCTCATTGAGCGCCGCCAGGCTGTAGGCCAGGCCGTAGGAGCGGTAGCGCGTGACCTGCGGCACTTCCATCTGGCGCATCACATAGTTGATGACATCCCACACCGGCACCGGGGCGCCGTTACTGATGTTGTAGGCCTTGCCCAGGGCCGAGCCGGCAGCCAGCAGACTGCTGAACAGGGCTTCATTGAGGTTTTGCACGCTGGTGAAGTCGACCTTGTTCAGGCCATTGCCGACAATCGCCAGCCGCCCCTTGCGCTGCATCTTCAACAGTCGCGGAAAAATGCTCATGTCCCCGGCGCCGGTGACGAAGCGCGGGCGCAGTGCCAGGACTTCCAGCCCGAACTCCTGGGCGCCGAAGACTTTCTGCTCGGCCAGGTACTTGGTTGCGGCATAGGGATGCTTGAAGCGCTTGGGCACTTGTTCTTCGGTCAGGCCCAGGTGGTCGCGGCCGTCGAAGTAGATCGACGGCGACGACAGGTGCACCAGGCGCCGCACATTTTGCTTGAGGCAGGCCTCGACCACGTTTTCGGTGACCAGCACATTGCCCTGGTGGAAGTCCTGATAACGCCCCCACAAACCCACCGCGCCGGCGCAGTGGACCACCGCGTCGACATCACGGCACAGGTTGCGTACCAGGCCGGCATCGCTCAAGTCGCCCTGGATGAACTCGGCCCCGCGGCGCAGCAAATGCTCGACCGCTTCGGCCCGGCGCCCGTTGACCCGTACATCCAGGCCTTGCTCAAGGGCGAACCGCGCAAAGCGCCCGCCAATGAAGCCGCTTGCGCCGGTGACCAGAATTTTCATGACTTCTCCTAGAAATGCAGTGCGCGCTTCAAGCCACGGGCTGCACGTTAAATCTTCACGCAAGCACATCACGTGTCGCTTGCAGCTTGACGCTTACGGCTGCACCCAGGGCACCAACCATTGCGCAGAGGAACGCGCCAGATGCTCGGTCAGCAACCCCAGCAATTGCCCGCCATTGCGCCAATGATGCCAGTACAGCGGCACATCGATCGGCTTATCTGGCAGCAGCTCAAGCAATTGGCCGCGTGCCAGCTGTTCGCGCACTTGCAGTTCCGGCACCAGGCCCCAGCCCAGGCCAGCCTCCGTAAGACGGATAAACCCCTCCGAAGACGGGCACAAATGGTGCTCGAACCCGCCATTGACCCCGAGCGACGCCAGGTAGCGATGCTGCAGAAAGTCATCCGGGCCGAACACCAATGCCGGGGTGCGGGCCAATTGCTCGGCGCGCACGCCCTCGGGGAAATGGCGCTGGATAAAGGCCGGGCTGGCCAGGGCGCGATAACGCATGGCGCCCAACAGCAGGCTGCGCGCACCGGCCACCGGCCGCTCGCTGGCACAGACACAAGCCGCCACTTCCCCGGCGCGCATGCGCTTGAGGCCGACGGTCTGGTCTTCGACCACCAGGTCCAGCAGCAGGTGCTGTTCAGCACAGAAATCCCCCACCGCCTCGGCCCACCAGGTGGCCAGGCTGTCGGCATTGAGGGCGATGCGCAGGCGCTCCGGCAGGCCTTCTTCATCCAGCGCCGGCACCAGGCTCTGCAGGTCGCGTTCGAGCAGACGCACCTGCTGCACATGGTTGAGCAGGCGCCGGCCGATCTCCGTCGGCGCCGGCGGCGTGGCTCGTACCAGCACCGGCTGCCCGACCCGAGCCTCCAGCAATTTGATGCGCTGGGAGATGGCCGATTGCGACAGTCCCAGCACCTGGGCCGCGCGTTCGAACCCCGCCTGCTCGACCACGGCGGCCAGGGCCGAGAGCAATTTGTAGTCGAACATCAGTTTTCCTAATGAGCGATCAGTAATATTGGTTTTTCTTATACAACCTTGAACCGGAGAATAGCCAGCATGCCTCTTCGATCAAGGACTTCTTTCATGGCCGGTGAAACCACCCTCGCCACGTTGCTGCGCAGCATGAGCCCGCAGCTCAATGCCGGCGAATACGTATTCTGCTGCATTGCCGACGCCAGCCAGCTTCAGGGCTGTGAAGCGGTGGGCAGCTTTCGCGAACAGGAAGGCCTGACCGTCATTCTCGAACGCGCCCAGGCCGAACGACTGGGCCTTGGCTTCGACTATGTCGCCGCCTGGATCACCCTCAACGTGCATTCGGCATTACAGGCCGTCGGCCTGACCGCCGCCTTCTCCGGCGCCCTGGGCCAGGCCGGTATCAGTTGCAACGTGATGGCCGGCTATTACCACGACCACCTGTTTGTCGGCCTGGAAGATGCCAAGCGGGCCATGGATGTATTGCAGCAACTGACCGCGGGCCAGGAGTAAGGACTATGTGGCAAAGCTATATCAACGGCCTGCTGGTCGCCGCGGGGCTGATCATGGCGATCGGCACCCAGAACGCCTTTGTCTTGGCGCAGAGCCTGCGGCGCGAGCATCACCTGCCGGTGGCGGCGCTGTGCGTGACCTGCGATGCGTTACTGGTTGCGGCCGGCGTCTTCGGCCTGGCCACTGTGCTGGCCCAGAACCCGACCCTGCTGGCCGTGGCGCGCTGGGGCGGCGCGGTGTTCCTGATTTGGTACGGCAGCCAGGCCCTGCGCCGCGCCTGCTCGAAACAAAGCCTGCAACAGGGCGAAAACCAGGCCGTACGCTCCCTGCGCGCAGTGCTGCTCAGTGCCCTGGCGGTGACCCTGCTCAACCCCCATGTCTACCTCGACACGGTGCTGCTGATCGGCTCCCTAGGGGCGCAGCAAACTGAGCCTGGGGCCTACGTGGTCGGTGCCGCCAGTGCCTCGCTGCTGTGGTTTTTCACCCTCGCCCTGGGCGCGGCATGGCTCGCTCCGTGGCTCGCGCGGCCGAGCACCTGGCGGATTCTCGACCTGCTGGTGGCGGTCATGATGTTCAGCGTCGCGTGGCAATTGATCAGCGCCGGCTGACTTATTCCAAAAGGCTCTGGAACCTCTATCCCACACAGTTGTTGCGTGGTTTTGCCGCACCCCCGGTGCTATGATCCAGCCCCTGCGCCGCAAAGAGTACAAACTCCCCGGCGCTTGTTTGGCCGCCCGTGATCGGCCTTGCGCTCACCGCAACTGACCTGATTAGGAGAATCATCATGGCTTTCGAATTGCCGCCGCTGCCCTACGCACACGATGCCCTGCAGCCGCACATCTCCAAGGAAACCTTGGAATTCCACCACGACAAGCACCACAACACCTACGTCGTGAACCTGAACAACCTGGTGCCAGGCACCGAGTTCGAAGGCAAGACCCTGGAAGAAATTGTCAAGACTTCCTCGGGCGGTATCTTCAACAACGCCGCTCAGGTCTGGAACCACACTTTCTACTGGAACTGCCTGGCGCCAAACGCCGGCGGCCAACCTACCGGCGCCCTGGCTGAAGCCATCAACGCGGCTTTCGGTTCGTTTGACAAGTTCAAAGAAGAATTCACCAAGACTTCCGTCGGCACCTTCGGTTCCGGTTGGGGCTGGCTGGTGAAAAAGGCTGACGGTTCCCTGGCCCTGGCCAGCACCATCGGCGCCGGCAACCCGCTGACCAGCGGCGACACCCCGCTGCTGACCTGCGATGTCTGGGAACACGCTTACTACATCGATTACCGCAACGTGCGTCCAAAGTACGTCGAAGCGTTCTGGAACCTGGTCAACTGGAAATTCGTCGCTGAGCAATTCGAAGGCAAGAACTTCGTTGCCTAAGCGCGTTTTGCAGTAGAAAAAAGCCCGGCATTGCCGGGCTTTTTTCGTCCGTAGCCTGGGATATGTCTTGCCCCAAAGCGATGGCGCGCTAACATCTACTCAGTAAAAAATATGACCTGCCCCTCAAGTTGCAGGGCCTCGCTACCGACACATTATCAATGGGCCAAAATGCTCCTAATCAGTGCATTCCGGCCAAGCCTACCGGCGAAATATCCTGAGCACGATTGTCTCTTTGACTGCCAACACGGGATTGCCAATACTCATGGCAACTTGACGCTACGCGCACGGAACAAGGAATAGCCCTTTGAAGCTGGAACTCAAAAACAGCTTGTCGGTGAAGTTGCTCCGGGTTGTGCTGCTGTCGGCACTGATCGTGGGCGTAGTCTTGAGCTGCGCGCAAATTGTCTTCGATGCCTACAAGACTCGGCAGGCGGTAGCCAACGATGCCCAGCGCATTCTCGACATGTTTCGCGACCCATCGACCCAGGCGGTCTACAGCCTGGACCGGGAAATGGGGATGCAGGTCATTGAAGGGCTGTTTCAGGACGATGCCGTGCGCATGGCCTCCATCGGCCATCCCAACGAAACCATGCTCGCGGAAAAAAGCCGTGAGCTGCAGCAATCCCCCAGTCGCTGGCTCACCGACCTGATCCTCGGCCAGGAGCGCACCTTTACCACGCAGTTGGTGGGTCGCGGCCCCTACAGCGAATATTACGGCGACCTGAGCATCACCCTCGACACCGCCACCTACGGCAAGGGCTTCATTGTCAGTTCGGTGATCATTTTCATTTCCGGCGTCCTGCGTGCCCTGGCCATGGGCCTGGTGCTGTACCTGGTGTATCACTGGCTGCTGACCAAGCCGCTGTCGCGCATCATCGAGCACCTGACCACCATCAACCCGGACCGTCCCAGCGAACACCAGATTCCACTGCTCAAGGGCCACGAGAAAAACGAACTGGGAATCTGGATCAACACCGCCAACCAGTTGCTGGCCTCCATCGAACGCAACACCCACCTGCGCCACGAAGCGGAAAACAGCCTGTTGCGCATGGCCCAATACGACTTCCTGACCGGCCTGCCCAACCGCCAGCAATTGCAGCAGCAACTGGACAAGATCCTGGTGGACGCCGGGCGCCTGCAACGCCGAGTCGCGGTGCTGTGTGTCGGCCTGGATGACTTCAAGGGCATCAACGAACAGTTCAGCTACCAGACCGGCGACCAGTTGCTGCTGGCCCTGGCCGACCGCCTGCGTGGCCACAGTGGTCGCCTCGGCGCCCTCGCTCGCCTGGGCGGCGACCAGTTCGCCCTGGTCCAGGCCGATATCGAACAACCCTATGAAGCCGCGGAACTGGCCCAGAGCATCCTCGACGATCTGGAAGCGGCATTCGCCCTCGATCATCAGGAAATACGCCTGCGCGCCACCATCGGCATCACCCTGTTTCCCGAAGACGGCGACAGCACCGAGAAGCTGCTGCAAAAAGCCGAGCAGACCATGACCCTGGCCAAGACTCGGTCGCGCAACCGTTATCAGTTCTATATCGCCAGCGTCGACAGCGAGATGCGCCGCCGTCGCGAGCTGGAAAAAGACCTGCGCGAAGCCCTGGTGCGCGAACAGTTCTATCTGGTCTATCAACCGCAGATCAGCTACCGCGATCACCGCGTGGTCGGGGTCGAGGCATTGATTCGCTGGCAGCACCCGGAGCACGGCCTGGTGCCACCGGACCTGTTCATTCCTCTGGCCGAACAGAATGGCACCATCATCGCCATCGGCGAATGGGTGCTGGACCAGGCCTGCCGGCAACTGCGCGAGTGGCACGACATGGGTTTCAGCGACCTGCGCATGGCGGTCAATCTGTCCACGGTACAACTGCACCACGCCGAGCTGCCGCGGGTGGTCAACAACCTGCTGCAGATCTATCGCCTGCCACCGCGCAGCCTGGAGCTGGAAGTGACCGAGACCGGCCTGATGGAAGACATCAGCACCGCCGCCCAGCATCTGCTAAGCCTGCGCCGCTCCGGCGCGCTGATCGCCATCGACGACTTCGGCACCGGCTACTCCTCATTGAGCTATCTCAAGAGCCTGCCGCTGGACAAGATCAAGATCGACAAGAGCTTCGTTCAGGACCTGCTGGATGACGATGACGATGCAACCATCGTGCGGGCGATCATCCAGTTGGGTAAAAGCCTGGGCATGCAGGTGATTGCCGAGGGTGTGGAAACCGCCGAGCAAGAGGCCTACATCATCTCCGAAGGCTGCCATGAAGGTCAGGGCTATCACTACAGCAAACCCCTGCCGGCCCGGGAGTTGAGCGCCTACCTGAAACAAGCCCAGCGCAGCAACGCGGCGATCCTCTGAGCGGGCAACCGCGCAACGGGGCTTGATCCAGCGCAACCGTCCCGCGAATAAGAAATATTTCCAAGAGCAACCCTTTACACATAATGCAAATCTTTCGCATTATGTGGCAGTTTTGCGCGCCCCCGCGCCTGTCCACCCCTCTCGAAGCAGGATGTTCGCCATGATTCGTATGCCTCTGGCTACCGCCAGTCTGTTGGCCATCGCTATTTCCCTCGCCGGTTGTGGCGAAGGCAAAGACAAGGCCGCCGCGCCTCAAGCGCCGACCCCAGCCACCAGCACTGCCACTCCTGCGGCAGACGCCAGCGCCGGCAAGGTCGACGAAGCCGCAGCCAAGGCCGTTGTCGCGCACTACGCCGACCTGGTCTTCGCCGTGTTCAGCGATGCCGAATCCACCGCGAAGAACCTGCAAACCGCAGTCGACGCCTTCCTCGCCAAGCCGAACGCCGACACCCTGGCCGCCGCCAAGACTGCCTGGATCGCCGCCCGCGTGCCTTACACCCAGAGCGAAGTGTTCCGCTTCGGCAACACCATCATCGACGACTGGGAAGGTCAGGTGAACGCCTGGCCCCTGGACGAAGGCCTGATCGACTACGTCGACAAGAGCTATGAGCACGCGCTGGGCAACCCGGGCGCCACCGCCAACATCATCGCCAACACTGAAGTCCAGGTCGGCGAAGACAAGGTCGACGTGAAAGACATCACTCCGGAAAAACTCGCCAGCCTCAATGAGCTGGGCGGTTCCGAAGCCAACGTCGCCACCGGCTACCACGCCATCGAATTCCTGCTCTGGGGCCAGGACCTCAACGGCACCGGTCCAGGCGCCGGCAATCGCCCAGCCTCGGACTACCTGGAAGGCGCCGGCGCCACCGGTGGCCACAACGATCGTCGTCGTGCCTACCTCAAGGCCGTAACCGACCTGCTGGTCAGCGACCTCGAAGAAATGGTCGGCAACTGGAAGCCGAACGTGGCCGACAACTACCGCGCCACCCTGGAGGCAGAACCGGCTGAAACCGGCCTGCGCAAAATGCTCTTCGGCATGGGCAGCCTGTCCCTCGGCGAACTGGCGGGCGAGCGCATGAAGGTTTCCCTGGAAGCCAACTCCCCTGAAGACGAGCAGGACTGCTTCAGCGACAACACCCACAACTCGCACTTCTACAACGCCAAGGGCATCCGCAACGTCTACCTGGGCGAGTACACCCGCACCGACGGTACCAAGCTGACCGGCGCCAGCCTGTCTTCCCTGGTGGCAAAAGCCGACCCTGCCGCCGACACCGCGCTCAAGGCCGACCTGGCCGACACCGAAGCCAAGATCCAGCTGATGGTCGATCACGCCAACAAAGGCGAGCACTACGACCAACTGATCGCGGCCGGCAACGACGCGGGCAACAAGATTGTGCGCGACGCCATCGCCGCCCTGGTCAAGCAGACCGGTTCGATCGAACAGGCCGCCGGCAAACTGGGGATCAGCGACCTGAACCCGGACAACGCCGATCACGAGTTCTGATCCGCACTGCATAAAAAAGGCGACCTTCGGGTCGCCTTTTTGTTGCCTGCCCCACGCAATGGCTGGCAGACCCCGCCCAGCTTGTCCTGGGTCAAACCAAACGATAATTCCTCTTATTCAAATTTCGTCGCCCTGTTAGACTTTGCGCCCTTGTTTTGCTCGTCTTGCAGGATGTCCGATGCCCTTGTCGCTGCTTCGCTGGTCTGCGCTATTCATGGCCCTGAGCCTGAGTGCCTGCGATGACGCCCCGCGTTTCACCAAGGCCGAACCTGGCGAAGCCCGCTCAGGCGGCGCGGCCACGGTACGCAAGACCGATCAGAACGCCTTCTCCCTGCCCTCGGCCAACCTGTCGCCCACGCGGCGCCTGGACTTCAGCGTCGGCAACAGCTTTTTCCGCAGCCCCTGGGTGATCGCTCCGTCCACCACCACGGCCCGCGATGGTCTTGGCCCGCTGTTCAACACCAACGCTTGCCAGAACTGCCACATCAAGGACGGCCGCGGCCATCCGCCCACGCCAGATGCCGCCAACGCGGTGTCGATGCTGGTGCGCCTGTCGATCCCCAACGACCCGGCCTACGCCAAGCTCATCGAACAGGTCGGTATCGTGCCGGAGCCGGTGTATGGCGGGCAGTTCCAGGACATGGCCATCCCCGGCGTGGCCCCGGAAGGCAAAGTGCGCGTGGAGTACGACCCGGTCAGTGTGCGGTTCAAGGACGGCACCGAGGTCGAGTTGCGCAAGCCAAGGTTGCTGCTGACTCAGTTGGGCTATGGGCCGATGCACCCGGACACCCGGTTCTCGGCCCGCGTGGCACCACCGATGATCGGCCTCGGCCTGCTGGAGGCCATCCCCGAGGCGGCGATCCTGGCCAATGCCCAAGCCCAGGCCAGCGCCAAAAACGGCATCGCCGGCCGCCCCAATCAGGTCTGGGACGATGCCCTGCACAAAACCGTGCTCGGGCGTTTTGGCTGGAAAGCCGGGCAACCCAACCTCAATCAACAAAATGTTCACGCGTTTTCTGGTGATATGGGCCTGACCACCAGCCTGAGACCGTTCGATGACTGCACCGACAACCAGACCGCCTGCAAACAAGCCCCCACTGGCAACGGCCCCGACGGTGAGCCGGAAGTCAGCGACAACATCCTGCGCCTGGTGCTGTTCTACAGCCGCAACCTGGCCGTTCCGGCCCGCCGCGATGTCGGCTCGCCGCAGGTCCTGGCCGGCAAGAATCTGTTCTTCCAGGCCGGTTGCCAGTCCTGTCACACCCCCAGCTACACCACGGCGGCCAATGCCGCCGAGCCCGAACTGGCCAACCAGGTGATCCGCCCCTACAGCGACTTGCTGCTGCATGACATGGGCGAAGGCCTGGCCGACCACCGTACCGAGTTTCTGGCCGGCGGCCGGGACTGGCGTACACCGCCACTGTGGGGCGTCGGCCTGACGCAGACGGTCAGCGGTCACACCCAGTTCCTGCATGACGGCCGCGCCCGCAACCTGCTCGAAGCCGTGCTCTGGCATGGCGGCGAAGCCCAAGCGGCGCAGCAACAGGTTTTATCTTTCAATGCCGAACAGCGTGCAGCGTTGCTGGCATTCCTGAATTCTCTATAAGCTTTTCTCCATTAAAAAAGGGAGCCCGACCATGTTTCGTCCCAAATTGCTGTTTACCAGCCTTGCCGCCCTCGCCCTCGGCGCCTGCTCGCCGCAGGACCCGCAGGCCGTGACCTCCGCAGCCATCGCCAAGCAGGTGATCCTGCCGACCTACAGCCGTTGGGTCGAGGCCGATCGTCAACTGGCGGTCAGCGCCCTGGCGTTCTGCGAAGGCAAGGAAAACCTCGACACCGCCCGTGCCGACTTCCTCCACGCGCAAAAAGCCTGGGCCGAGTTGCAACCGCTGCTGATCGGGCCGCTGGCCGAGGGCAATCGCTCGTGGCAGGTGCAGTTCTGGCCGGACAAGAAAAACCTGGTGGGGCGCCAGGTCGAGCAACTGGTCACCGCCAACCCGCAGATCGATGCGGCGGCGCTGGCCAAGTCCAGCGTGGTAGTACAAGGCCTGTCGGCCTATGAGTACATCCTGTTCGACAGCAAGATCGACATGGCCAACAGCGAGCAGAAAGCCCGCTACTGCCCTTTGCTGACCGCCATCGGCGAACGTCAGAAAACCCTGGCCGAAGAGATCCTGTCGAGCTGGAACAGCAACGACGGCATGCTGGCGCAGATGAGCAAGTTCCCCAACCAGCGCTACGCCGATTCCCATGAAGCGATCGCCGATCTGCTGCGTGTCCAGGTCACGGCCCTGGACACGTTGAAGAAAAAACTCGGCACGCCGATGGGCCGCCAGAGCAAGGGCATCCCTCAGCCGTTCCAGGCTGATGCCTGGCGCAGCCAGTCGTCCCTGCAGAGCCTGGAAGCCAGCCTGAGCGCGGCGCAGACGGTCTGGGCCGGGGTCGACAACAAGGGCCTGCGTGGCCTGCTGCCGGCTGAGCAAAAGCTGCTGGCCGACAAGATCGATGCCGCCTACGCCGCGTCCCTGAAACTGTTCGCCAGCAGCCAGCGTTCCCTCAGCGAAATGCTCAGCGACGATGCCGGCCGCCAGCAACTCAACGATATCTACGACAGCCTCAACGTGGTCCACCGCCTGCACGAAGGCGAACTGGCCAAGGCGCTGGGCATCCAACTGGGCTTCAACGCCAACGACGGTGACTGATCATGCTGCGACGTCAGGCCGTGGCGCTCGGCAGCCTGCTGCTGAGCGCGGTCACCCTGGGCGGCTGGAAGCTGTTCAAGCAACAGAATCAAAGCCCTTTGCTGCTGTCGGCCAGAGATGATGGCGACGGTCAGCATTATGCGGTCGGCTACCGCCTGGATGGCCAGCAAGTGTTCGCCACCCAGGTCGGCCAGCGCTGCCACGACATCATCAATCACCCGACGTTGCCGATGGCGCTGTTCGTGGCCCGGCGCCCGGGCACCGAGAGTTACCTGATCGACCTGCGTGACGGCCGTCTGCTGCAGACCCTGAGCTCGCAGCCGAACCGGCACTTCTACGGCCATGCGGTGATCCATCACAGCGGCGACTGGCTGTACGCCACCGAAAACGACACCACCGATCCCGGTCGTGGCCTGCTGGGCCTGTACCGATTCGAGCGGGAGCGACTGGTGCACAGTGGCGAGATTTCGACCCACGGCATCGGTCCGCACCAGGTGTCGTGGATGCCCGATGGCGAAACCCTGGTGGTGGCCAACGGCGGCATCCGCACCGAGGCCGAGAGCCGGGTTGAAATGAACCTCAACGCCATGGAGCCGAGCCTGGTACTGATGCGCCGCGACGGCACCCTGCTGAGCAAGGAAACCCTGGCCCAGCAGATGAACAGCGTGCGCCACCTGGGTATCGCCAGCGACGGCACCATCGTCGCCGGCCAGCAGTTCATGGGCGCCGCCCACGAGTCCTCCGAGCTGTTGGCGATCAAGCGTCCCGGGCAGCCCTTCGTCGCCTTCCCAGTGGCCGAGGAACAACTGCAAGCCATGGGGCATTACACCGCCAGCGTCGCAGTACACAGTGATTTGCGCCTGGTGGCCCTCACCGCGCCCCGGGGCAACCGCTTTTTTATCTGGGACCTGGACAGCGGCGAACTGCGCCTGGATGCGCCCCTGCCGGACTGCGCCGGAGTCGGTGCGGTCGCCGACGGCTTTGTCGTGACCTCGGGCCAGGGCCGTTGTCGCTTTTACGACTGCCGCCAGAAACAACTTGTGGCAAAACCCCTGGAGCTGCCCGCAGGCCTCTGGGATAACCATTTGCATCTGATCTAGCCGCTCCCCCCTTCGCCGCCCCTGGCGAAGGGGCTCCAGTTGAATGGATTGTCATCTGGAAGCCCCCGAAAAGACGGAGTAATGTGCCCGGCTATCCACGCTTTTTATTCCCGGCTTTTTGTCCAAGGAAACGGAATATGCTGCGCCGCCGCATGCTGATCATGTTGGGTATCGTCCTGTTAATCGTGCTGCTGCTGGCGGGCTACAAAGCCTTCTCCATCTACCGGCAGATTCAGGTGTTCTCGGCCCCACCGCCGCCGATCAGCGTCGCCGTGGCCACCGCCAGCGAGCGCCCCTGGCAAAACCGCCTGCCCACTGTCGGCACCCTCAAGGCCTTGCAGGGCGTCAACCTGAGCCTGGAAATCGCCGGCACCGTCAAAGACCTGCAGTTCGAGTCAGGGCAACAGGTCAAGGCCGGGCAAGCGCTGCTGCAACTCGACAGCGCAGTGGAAAGCGCCCTGCTGGAAACCGCCCAGGCCGACCTCGGGCTAGCCCAGCTGGATTTCGGTCGCGGCAGCCAACTGGTTGGCAGCCAGGCCATTTCCAAAGGCGAATTCGACCGACTTTCGGCGCAGTTGCAAAAGAACAAAGCCACGGTCAATCAGCTGAAAGCTGCGCTGGCCAAGAAACGCATGCTCGCGCCCTTCAGCGGCACCATCGGCATCCGCCAGGTGGACATTGGCGACTACCTGGCCAGCGGCACGGTGATCGCTACCCTGCAGGACCTGAGCAGCCTCTACGTCGACTTCTACATTCCGGAACAGTCGGTGCCGAAAGTCGCCCTGGGCCAGCCGGTGCAGATCAGCGTCGCGGCCTACCCCGGGGAACAGGTCGAAGGCAAAATCAGCGCCATCAACCCCAAGGTCGAGAACAGCACGCGCAACGTGCTGGTCCGCGCCACCCTGGCCAACCCGGGAGGCAAGCTGCTGCCGGGGATGTTCGCCAACCTGCAAGTGCTGCTGCCGGATCCACAGGCAAAAATCGTGGTCCCGGAAAGCGCCATCGCCTACACCCTCTACGGCAATTCGCTGTACGTGGTGGCCCACAGGAAAGCGGCGGACGGCAGCGAGGAAAAAGACCCTCAGGGCCAGCCGATCCTGATCGCCGAGCGGCGCTACGTCGAAACCGGCGAACGTCGGGACGGCCTGGTGCTGATCAACAAGGGCGTGGCCAAGGGCGAGCAGGTGGTCAGCGCCGGGCAGATCAAGCTGGACAACGGCGCGCACATTGCCATCAGCCCGGACAAGCTGCTGCCCGATCATCAGAACAGCCAGCCACGTACTGACTGATCAAGGAATCACCATGGCTTTTACCGACCCGTTCATTCGTCGCCCGGTGCTCGCCACCGTGGTCAGCCTGCTGATTGTGCTGCTGGGCTTCCAGGCCTGGAGCAAGTTGCCCCTGCGCCAATACCCGCAGATGGAAAACGCCCTGATCACGGTGACCACGGCCTACCCCGGCGCCAACGCCGAGACCATCCAGGGCTATATCACCCAGCCGCTGCAACAGAGCCTGGCCAGTGCTGAAGGCATCGACTACATGACCTCGGTCAGCCGCCAGAACTTCTCGGTGATTTCGATTTACGCGCGCATCGGCTCCAACAGCGACCGCTTGTTCACAGAACTGTTGGCCAAGGCCAATGAGGTCAAGAACCAACTGCCGCAAGACGCCGAAGACCCGGTCCTGAGCCGGGAGGCCGCCGACGCCTCGGCGCTGATGTACATTAGCTTCTTCAGCAAGGAGCTGAATAACCCGCAGATCACTGACTATCTGTCGCGGGTCATCCAACCGAAGCTGGCGACCCTGCCGGGCATGGCCGAGGCCGAGATCCTTGGCAACCAGGTGTTCGCCATGCGCCTGTGGCTGGACCCGGTCAAGCTGGCCGGCTACGGCCTGAGCGCCAGTGACGTGACCGATGCCGTGCGCCGCTACAACTTCCTGTCGGCGGCCGGCGAGGTCAAGGGCGAGTACGTGGTGACCAGCATCAACGCCAACACCGAGCTCAAATCCGCCGAAGCCTTTGCCGCGATTCCGCTGAAAGTCGACGGTGACAGCCGGGTCCTGCTCAGCGACGTGGCACGGGTGGAAATGGGCGCGGAGAACTACAACGCCATCAGCTCTTTCGCCGGTACGCCTTCGGTCTACATCGGCATCAAGGCGACTCCCGGCGCCAACCCGCTGGATGTGATCAGGGAAGTGCGCAAGCTCATGCCCGAGCTGGAGTCCCAACTGCCGCCCAACCTCAAGGTCGAGATTGCCTACGACGCCACGCTGTTTATCCAGGCCTCGATCAACGAGGTGCTCAAGACCCTGTTCGAAGCCGTGCTGATCGTGATTGTGGTGGTGTTCCTGTTTCTCGGCGCCCTGCGCTCGGTGGTGATCCCGGTGGTCACCATCCCGCTGTCGATGATCGGCGTGATGTTTTTCATGCAATTGATGGGCTACTCGATCAACCTCTTGACCCTGCTGGCCATGGTATTGGCCATCGGCCTGGTGGTGGACGATGCGATTGTGGTGGTGGAGAACATCCACCGGCATATCGAAGAGGGCAAGACACCGCTGGACGCAGCCATCGAGGGCGCCCGGGAAATCGCCTTGCCGGTGGTTTCGATGACCATCACCCTGGCCGCGGTGTATGCGCCGATCGGGTTCCTGACGGGGCTGACCGGAGCGCTGTTCAAGGAGTTCGCCCTGACCCTGGCCGGGGCGGTGGTGATTTCCGGAGTGGTGGCCCTGACCCTGTCGCCGATGATGTGCGCGCTGTTGCTGCGCCACGATGCAAACCCCAGTGGCCTGTCCCACCGTCTCGACCAGATATTCGAGGGCCTCAAGCGCCGCTACCAGCGCATGCTTCACGGCACCCTCAACACCCGGCCGGTGGTGCTGGTGTTCGCGTTGATCGTGCTGTGCCTGATTCCGCTGCTGCTCAAGTTCACCAAGTCGGAGCTGGCCCCGGACGAGGACCAGGGGATCATTTTCATGATGGCCTCGGCCCCACAACCAGCCAACCTGGACTACCTCAACGCCTACACCGATGAGTTCATCACGATCTTCAAGGAGTTCCCCGAGTACTACTCATCGTTCCAGATCAACGGCTTCAACGGCGTGCAGTCAGGGATCGGCGGCTTCCTGCTCAAGCCCTGGAGCGAGCGCAGCCGGACCCAGATGCAAATCCTGCCGGAGGTTCAGGGCAAGTTGAGCTCCATCGCCGGGCTGCAGGTGTTTGGCTTCAACCTGCCGTCCCTGCCGGGCACCGGGGAGGGCCTGCCCTTCGCGTTCATCATCAACACCCCCAATGACTACGAGTCGTTGCTGCAAGTGGCCGAGCGCATCAAGAAACGCACCATGGAGTCCGGCAAATTCGCGTTCGTCGACCTCGATCTGGCCTTCGACAAACCGGAAGTGGTGGTCGATATCGACCGCGCCAAGGCGGCGCAGATGGGGGTTTCAATGCAGGATCTGGGCAGCACCCTGGCCACCTTGCTGGGGGAGGCGGAAATCAACCGTTTCACCATCGACGGCCGCAGCTACAAGGTGATCGCCCAGGTCGAGCGGGCCTACCGCGACAACCCCGAATGGTTGAACAACTATTACGTGAAAAATACCCAGGGCCAGGCGTTGCCGCTGTCGACCCTGATCACCGTCACTGACCGCGCACGTCCCCGGCAGTTGAATCAGTTCCAGCAACTCAACGCGGCCACCATGTCCGGCGTGCCCATCGTCAGCATGGGCGAGGCGATCGAGACCGTGCGTCAGATTGCCCGGGAGGAAGCACCGGCGGGTTACGCCTTCGACTATGCCGGTGCCTCCCGCCAGTTTGTGCAGGAAGGCAGCGCGCTCTGGGTCACCTTTGGCCTGGCACTGGCGATTATTTTCCTGGTGCTGGCCGCGCAGTTCGAGAGCTTTCGCGATCCGCTGGTGATTCTGGTGACCGTGCCGCTGTCGATCTGCGGGGCGTTGATCCCGCTGTTTCTCGGCTGGTCGAGCATGAACATCTATACCCAGGTCGGACTGGTGACCCTGATCGGGCTGATCACCAAGCACGGGATCCTGATCGTTGAATTCGCCAACCAACTGCGCAAGGACAAAGGCCTGACCCCACGGGAGGCAGTTGAAGAAGCCGCCGCCATACGCCTGCGGCCGGTGCTGATGACCACCGCGGCCATGGTCTTTGGCATGGTGCCCTTGATCCTGGCCACCGGTGCGGGGGCCGTCAGCCGTTTTGACATCGGCACCGTGATCGCCACCGGCATGTCAATCGGTACCCTGTTCACCCTCTTCGTATTGCCGTGCATCTACACCTTACTGGCCAAGCCGGAAAGATAAGCGCCAACACAGTAAAAGGCCTCGCAATGCGAGGCCTTTCAAGTGGGCTTGCTGCTCTTCAACTTTGCGGCCTCATTCCCTGAGTCATGCCGAACATGAACAACAACAGATCATGGTCGGGCTTGACCACCGCAGAGGCTTTGGCCACTCGTGGCAAAGGGCAATGCGCATCGCTGTGCATTGCACTGAGCACTTGCGTACGCGGCTGCTCCCAGGCAGCCACGGCCAGTGAGGCGACCACCAGGGCGCCTACCAGAAACAAACCTCGTGCAACTTCTAGCTTCATCGCTATAAACCTTTGATAGCGCTGCCAAACGCCGTCTTGTAAAAGTAGTAGAGTTTGTCCCAGTCCGTGGCATTCCACGACGAATGGCGACGCAGTTGTTTCATGTCATGGGCCGCCGCTCGTTGACGGGACAGGCGTTGCCGACACTTCTCGAAATCCAGCAGCGCCACCTCGACCTCGGCCGACGCCCCGCTCCCGGTGACCTTGACGAACACATGCTTGGCATACAGGCAACCGTGCTGCCAACGCCCCTGATGCATGCGCGCCAGGGTCTGGGCCAATTCCTTGAGCAAACGATCATGCAGCGCTTCGTCGTGACGCTCACGCTCGCCCGCGGCATACCAGTTTTCCACTTCAACAAAGCCCTCGAGCGCCGCGGTGACCAACAGCGCCCGCCACTGGTGCTCGGGATCACGTTGCGCACCACAGAACACCAGCTCCGGCACCCGCACGTCCAACAGACGCAAGCCCTTGAGGGCGGTCTCCTCACGCAACACAGTGGGGCGACCAAAGGGGTGCAGCCAACTGCGATAAATATGCCCGGTCTGACGTTTTACATAGAGCAAACGGCCGTTGATGCCCGAAACCCGCTGCACACCGCTTTCCCCGCCTCGACGTCGATTGGGCTCTTCAACCCATTCGCCGTGTTGATTCCAAAAATAATCGAAGCGATCTGCGTGCGCGACGTCCATTTCCGATGCACATTCAACAGCCATCCTGTTACCTCTTACGTAGTACGTAAACCCGCCACATAGCGTAGAGCGGGAAAAAATCCAGACGATCCTGGACGCGAAAACCTGCCTGTTCAAATTCTTGTTCTACCGTGGCCGCAGGTAACACAAACCGGTTCTGGTAACCCTGCTCCCCGTTTTCCTCGAGCCGCTGGCGCTCCATGCGCTTGCGTTTCCAGGCCTTGAAATTACCGTCAACCCAGAGTGAAACGATGACGCTATCGCGGGTAACCCGCTGAAACTCCTGCAACAAGGCGACCCTATGCGCCGACTCACCAATGTGGTGTAGCAGACGCATTGAAAAAATGCTGTCGACTGCGTTATCTGGCAGATCGATGGCAAATGCAGAGGTCTGCAAGGGTTGTACCCGTTTTACCACCTCACCCGGTTGGGCCACGGTGGCTATCTTCAACATGGATGCGGAATTATCAGCACCAATGATCACGCGGTTGGCTTTTTCCGCCAGCAATGGCCAGAAGCGCCCGGCTCCACACGGCAAATCGAGCACCAGCCCCGGCTCACCGGCCAGGGCCAGAGCGGCACGGGCCAACTGCTCATCACGCCGATGGGACAATTTGCGCGCAAGACCGTTCTGGTGCTTGAGCAAATAGTCCTGGGCATGCTGATCGTCGTACTTTTCGGAAAATTCCAGCTTGATCGGGGTCGCCATCATCAAAGTCTCCTGCAACTGATGGCGCCACTTTAGGTAGCGGACTGTCAGCGTCAGGTCATGCCTTTGTGAAAACTTTGTCCCGTCCACGGCGAAAATATTACAGATTTTTACAGCTTATCCGAGGTGGCATGGGGCCACATGGCAGCAGATAAACGGCAAAGAGCAATGCCCCGGAGAACCGGGGCATAGGGAGGGTTCAGGCTTTGGCCTGGTTCAAATCCACCTGAAAGCGGCAACCGTTCGGGGTCATGGTGCTCAAGGTCACGGTCCAGCCCTGGTTTTCGCAGATCCGTTGCACCAGCGACAAGCCCAGGCCCAGGCCTTCGCCGCGCTTCTCATCGCCGCGGACAAAGGGCTCGAACATCGCTTCGCGCTTCTCCTCCGGGATACCGACACCGCTGTCTTCGACCACAAAACCCTGAGGCTGCAAGGTGAGGCGGATGTAGCCCTGCTCGGTGTAGTGCAACGCGTTGCGCAGCAGGTTACCCATCACCGCGTGCAGGAAGGTCGCGTTATAGCGGGTGTCCAGGGGTTGTCCGGGTTCGAAGATGAACTCGATGCCCTTATCGCGGATCGGCCCGCTCCAGAGCCCGATCAAATCATCGGCCACCTGGCTCAGCGTCAACTGCGGCGACATGCTCGCATCTTCACGCTGGGCCCGCGCCAGCATCAGGAACGTCTGCACCAGCTCGCGCATTTCCTCGCAGGCACGGGCGATGCGTTCGACCTGGGCGCGACCGCGCTGGTCGATGCAGGGGTTTTCCAGCAACAACTCGCAGGAGCTGGCCAGCACCATCAGCGGCGTGCGCAGCTCATGGCTGACATCGCTGGTAAACAGCCGTTCGCGACTCAGGGCCTGGCGCAAGCGGCCCAGGGTGGCGTCGAACGCCACCGCCAGCTCGCCGACTTCATCCGCCGCGTAGTCGGGCGCCAGCGGCGGGGCCAGGCCCAGCAGTTGATCGCGATGGCGGACCTGACGCGCCAGGCGCACCACCGGAGCCATGACGCGTCGCGCCAGGATCCAGCCAAGAAACACCGCCAGCGCCAGGCTGAGGACAAACCCCACCAGCACCACAGCGAACAGCACCCGCTCGCGCTCTTCGAAATCACTTTGGTCCTGCAGCAGGACATAGCGCCGTCCGTCGACGACCTCGACCATGGCGTGGTACGACAGCTGCTCGCGAAATACCTCATGGAACCCGGGATCCAGATGGCGCAGATCCTTGGGCAATTCGAAATCACCACGGCCGCCACTGTAGTAAAACAGCTGGTCCGGCTCCGGGCGATGGCTCCAGTCACTGACGTTGTCCATCAGCAACAGCCGCTGCAGATCGCCCCCCAGCCCTGCGGAAATCAGTTTTTCCTCGACCAGGTGCACAGTGGCAACGATGCCCATGGCGAAGGCGCCCGCCACCAGCGCACTCATCAGGGCAAAGGCAATGATGATCCGCTGGGCAAGGCTTTGCTTAAACTCCATCTCGCCCCTCGGCCAGGCGATAACCGACGCCGTGCACAGTGTGCAGCAGGGGTTTGGCAAACGGCTTGTCGATCACCTGCCGCAACTGGTGCACATGGCTGCGCAGACTGTCGCTGTCAGGGCAGTCATCGCCCCACAGCGCTTCCTCGAGAATCTCGCGCCGCAGCACATGGGGGCTTTTCTGCATCAGGACCGCAAGCAGCTTCAGCCCCACCGGGTTGAGCTTGAGCAAACGCCCCTCACGGGTGACCTCCAGGGTGTCCAGGTCATAGCTCAGGTCACCGACCTGCAACGCGCGGCGCCCGCCGCCCTGGGCCCGGCGCATCACGGCTTCGATACGCGCGGCCAGCTCGGACAAGGCAAAAGGCTTGACCAGGTAGTCGTCGGCCCCGGACTTGAAGCCCAGCAATCGGTCATCCAATTGATCGCGGGCAGTGAGCATGATCACCGGGGTGTCGCGCCGGGCGTCTTCGCGCAGGCGCTTGCACAGGGTGTAGCCATCGATACCGGGCAGCATGATGTCGAGCACGATCAGGTCGTAATGCTCGGTGGCGGCCAGATGCAAACCTGACAAACCGTCCTGCGCACAGTCGACGGTGTAGCCCTTGAGCCCCAGGTAATCGGCCAGATTGGCCAAAATATCGCGGTTGTCTTCAACCAATAAAATTCGCATCGGCACTTTCTCCACACGCTGTTACGGCCGTCTTGGCTCGCGCAGCTTACGGCCAAGCGCAGCTCAGAGCCAGAACTGCGCGTACACTGCCCAGACCGAGGTGCCGACGGAGCCCGGCGCTTAACAAGTTTTTCACTATCGGTTCACAACCTCTCTACAGTGTCGTCTCCACACTCCCCCCATTGAATAATAAGGAATGTTAACAATGGACCTGCTCAAGTCAGCGCCGTTGCGTTTTCTGCTGCTTCTGACCAGCTCCTGGCTGGTGATTTTCCTCCTGACCCGCAGCGTGTTGCTGATCACCCACCTGGACGAGGCCGGAAGCCATTTCCTGCCGCTGTTCGGGATCGGCGTGCTCTATGACCTGGGTTTTCTGGCCTACGCCGCGTTGCCCCTGGGCCTGTATCTGTTGCTGTGCCCGCCGGGCCTGTGGCGCCGCAAAGGCCATCGCTGGTTTCTCCAGGGCCTGCTGTGCATCAGCCTGTTCGCGATGCTGTTCACCGCCGTCGCGGAATGGTTGTTCTGGGATGAGTTCGGGGTGCGCTTCAACTTTATTGCCGTGGATTACCTGGTGTACTCCGACGAGGTGCTGAACAACCTCCTGGAGTCGTACCCGATCGGCACCTTGCTGAGCATTCTCGCGGTCCTGGCGATTGCACTGAGCCTGGCCCTGCGCAAACCGTTCAACGCGGCACTCGATGCACCGTTACCAGCACTGCGTGGACGCCTGGGCAGTGCACTGGGCCTGGCGCTGCTTGCCGGGGCCAGCCTGCAACTGCTCAGCCAGGACAGCCCCCGCGCCCAGGGTGGCAATGCCTATCAGAATGAACTGGCGAGCAACGGGCCCTATCAATTCTTTGCGGCATTTCGCAATAACGAACTCGACTATCCGCAGTTCTATCGCAGCCTGCCGGCGCCAATCGTGGCCCGCCAATTGCGCGACGAACTCAGCGAACCCAATGCGCGCTTTATCGGCAATGACCCACTGGATATCCGCCGAGTCATCGATAACCCGGGCACGCTGCGCAAAGCCAATATCATCCTGGTGACCATTGAAAGCTTCAGCGCCAAGTACATGGGCAGCAACGGCGACGAGCGCAACCTGACACCGAACCTCGACGCCCTGCGCAAACAGAGCCTGTACTTCAACAACTTCTACGCCACCGGAACCCGCACCGACCGGGGCCTGGAAGCCATCACCCTGGCCATCCCCCCCACCCCGGGGCGCTCGATCGTCAAGCGCGTCGGCCGTGAAAGCGGCTTCGCCAGCCTGGGCCAGCAACTCAGCGCCATCGGCTACGACAGCGTGTTCGTCTACGGTGGCCGTGGTTACTTCGACAACATGAACGCGTTCTTCGGCGGCAACGGCTATCGCGTGGTCGATCAGAGCAGCGTCGAAGAGTCGCAAATCCACTTCAAAAATGCCTGGGGCATGGCCGACGAAGACCTCTACCAGCAAACGCTCAAGCTGGCGGACGCCGACTATGAGAAGCAACAACCGTTTCTATTGCAGTTGATGACCACGTCCAACCACCGCCCCTACACCTACCCCGATGATCGGATCGATATCAAATCCGGCAAGGGCCGTGACGGCGCGGTGAAATACACGGACTACGCCATCGGCCAGTTCCTCGAGGCCGCGCGGCAAAAGCCCTGGTTCGACAACACCATTTTCGTGTTTGTCGCCGACCACACAGCGGGCAGCGCCGGCAAGGAAGACTTGCCGATCACCAACTACCAGATCCCGCTGTTCATCTATGGGCCAAAACTGATCGAAGCCCGGGAAACCGCGCAGCTGGCCAGCCAGATCGACCTGGCCCCAACCCTGCTCGGCCTGCTCAACCTGGACTATCAATCGACCTTCTTCGGCCGCAACTTGCTGCAGGACAACCCGCTGCCGCCTCGCGTGGTGGTCGGTAATTATCAGCACCTGGGGCTGTTCGATGGCCAGGATCTGGCTATCCTCAGCCCACGCCAGGGACTGCGTCGACATGACCAGGCGTTGGGCGACAGCCGTGAATCCCAGGCCGAGGCCAGCGACCCGCTGATTACCCGAGCCATCACCTATTACCAAGCCGCCAGCTATGGCTTCAAGCAACAGCTGCTGGGCTGGAAACCCGCGCCAAAAGCTTCGGTCGAGATCAGCGTGCGTTAAGCGAAAGGCCCCGGAGCCATCGCCCCGGGGCCTTTCAAGCATTGTGGATGCTGGCTTTCCTGCCCTCTCCTCCTGCCTCTCTCGCCTGCGCCCCATTTCACTACCTGGAAGTATCCTGCCACTTCACGCAGCACCGGCCCCTGCGCAGTGGCGCCAGTGATTCAGGGAGCACTCGCAAAGCGTTACAAGGCAGGCCTGCCAACAAGCAGGCATAAAAAAGCCCCGCCTGCTAAACGCAGGCGGGGCTTTTCAGTACAGCGGGTAAGGCTGGCTTACATCATGCCGCCCATGCCGCCCATACCGCCCATGTCTGGCATGCCGCCGCCAGCTGGAGCGTCTTCTTTGATCTCGGCGATCATCGCTTCGGTGGTGATCATCAGGCTGGCGATGGAAGCCGCTGCCTGCAGAGCCGAACGAGTCACTTTAGCTGGGTCAAGGATGCCCATCTCGATCATGTCGCCGTATTCGCCGGTAGCAGCGTTGTAACCGTAGTTACCCGAACCCTGCTTGACCTTGTCGACCACAACGCTTGGCTCGTCGCCGGAGTTGGCAACGATCTGACGCAGTGGCGCTTCAACAGCGCGACGCAGCAGTTGGATACCAACGTCCTGATCAGCGTTGTCGCCTTTCAGTTCGCTGATGGCTTGCAGAGCGCGAACCAGTGCCACGCCACCGCCAGGTACCACGCCTTCTTCAACGGCTGCACGGGTAGCGTGCAGGGCGTCTTCAACGCGGGCTTTCTTCTCTTTCATTTCAACTTCGGAACCAGCGCCAACCTTGATCACTGCAACGCCGCCGGACAGCTTGGCCAGACGCTCTTGCAGTTTTTCACGGTCGTAGTCGGACGAAGTGTCAGCCACTTGCTGACGGATCTGCAGAACGCGAGCCTGGATGTCAGTCTCAACGCCAGCGCCGTCGATCACGGTGGTGTTTTCTTTGGACAGGATCACGCGCTTGGCATTACCCAGGTGTTCCAGGGTAGTGCTTTCCAGGCTCAGGCCGATCTCTTCGGAGATAACGGTACCGCCAGTCAGAACAGCGATGTCCTGCAGCATTGCCTTGCGACGGTCGCCGAAGCCCGGTGCCTTGACGGCAGCGACTTTGACGATGCCACGCATGTTGTTCACAACCAGAGTCGCCAGGGCTTCGCCTTCAACGTCTTCGGCCACGATCAGCAGTGGACGGCCGGCTTTGGCAACGGCTTCCAGTACTGGCAACATTTCGCGGATGTTGGAGATTTTCTTGTCAACCAGCAGGATCAGCGGACCGTCCAGCTCGGCAGTCATGGTCTCTGGCTTGTTGACGAAGTACGGGGACAGGTAGCCACGGTCGAACTGCATGCCTTCAACAACCGACAGTTCGTTTTCCAGGCCCGAGCCTTCTTCAACGGTGATCACGCCTTCTTTACCGACTTTTTCCATGGCTTCGGCAATGATGTCGCCGATGGAGCTGTCGGAGTTGGCCGAGATGGTGCCGACCTGAGCGATGGCCTTGGTGTCAGCGCAAGGCTTGGACAGGGCTTTGAGCTCTTTGACGATAGCGATGGTCGCTTTGTCGATACCGCGCTTGAGGTCCATTGGGTTCATGCCGGCAGCGACGGCTTTCAGGCCTTCGTTGACGATCGACTGAGCCAGAACGGTAGCGGTGGTGGTGCCGTCGCCTGCGTCATCGTTGGCACGGGAGGCAACGTCTTTGACCAGCTGCGCGCCCATGTTTTCGAAGCGATCTTTCAGCTCGATTTCTTTGGCGACGGAAACGCCGTCCTTGGTGATGGTCGGAGCGCCGAAGCTCTTCTCGATGATCACGTTACGGCCTTTCGGGCCCAGGGTCGCTTTTACTGCGTCAGCCAGGACGTTGACACCGGCGAGCATTTTCTTACGGGCGGAATCGCCGAATTTAACTTCTTTAGCAGCCATGATCGATATTCCTTAAATACTTTGTAGTAACGGGAAAATGAGCGGGGAATCAGCCTTCGATAACAGCGAGAATCTCGTTCTCAGCCATTACCAGCAGGTCTTCGCCGTCTACTTTCACAGTGTTGCTGCCGGAGTAAGGGCCGAACACAACCTTGTCACCCACTTTCACGGCCAGCGCACGTACTTCACCGTTGTCCAGCACGCGGCCGGTACCGACAGCAAGGATTTCACCGCTGTTGGCTTTTTCGGCAGCCGAACCTGGCAGAACGATCCCGCCAGCGGTTTTCTTTTCTTCTTCGCTGCGACGGATGACGACGCGGTCATGCAGAGGACGAAGCTTCATTGTCGATCTCTCCTAATTGTGGTTTTAAGCGGCCGGTGTGGTTGCCGGCGGGTTAGCAAATCCGGCGTTGCCGGTTGCGACTCGACAAGCGAGCCGCGGAAGTCTGTCTGGCGTAACCACCAGAAACCTTGCGGTGACCGTTACATAAGGGCGCATAAGCTTATTACAAGGGCGGCCCAGTGAAATTTTTTTACTTTCCTGGCGCCGAAAACCAACACGGCACCTTTAAGGTGCCGTGTCGATGTGCGGTTGAATCACGAATCGCGGTGCTCGAACTCGCCTTCGATCACATTCGGCTCACGCCCGACCGGACGCTGTGGCGCCGGACCGCCGCGAGCGGCGTGCATATCGTCGGCAAAGGCTCGCTGACGAATCGCCTGTTCCTCGGCCCGCTGGCGCATTTTATTGGCCAGCAAGCGACGAGTCAGGGGCAGCAGCATGATCAGGCCAAGCACGTCGCTGACGAAGCCCGGCAGGATCAGCAGGCCGCCGGCCAGGGCCATCATCAGCCCCTCGAGCATGGTCTGCGCGGGCAACTCGCCACGGTTCAGGCTTTCACGGGCCTTCAACGCCGTGGCCAGGCCTGCGACACGCAGCACCAGCACCCCCAACATCGAGCCGAGGATAATCAGCAGCAACGCCGGGAAAAACCCGATGGCAGCACTGACTTTGACGAATACAAACAGCTCTAGCACCGGGAACAGCAGAAAGAGCAACAGAAAAGGGCGCATCAAGTGGTTTCCTCTACGGAAGAATGCCTTCCAATAGACCCTAGATGACGTCGCCAATTCGTGAATTCAAGCGTCGGCGGTCGTATTTTTCGGCCATTGTTCAGCGTGGGCCAGGAAAACCAGGGCCTCGCGCACTTGTGTCGGCGTATTACACAGGCTTGGAAAGGGTAACCAGTACAGCGCCTGGCCGATACGCAGGTGCATGCCCTCGGTGTCGACCCCGACCATGTGCGCGGGCGCGGTCTTGGGCAACCCGGCCAGGTCGACATAGTGGGCGATGGCTTTGCCATGGTCGCTGTTCATGTGCTCGACCATGCTGATTTCGCCCTTGCCGGCAAACGGGTTGGCCAGGGTCACCTGGTCGACCCAGTGGATCGCGCCGAAGCCACCGATATAGCGATGGCGAACCGGCTTCAGGACCCAGAAATCAAAATCGTGGGCCTGATGGTAATTCTGCGATTCGGGGAAGTAGCGGTAGTAACGCTCGGCAGCGGCGTCGATGGCGGCGCTGTCTCCAATCTTTTCGGCTTCGGCGAGGTAGGTCAGGCGCCCCACGGCCTGCACATCTTCAGCTTCGCGCTCGCCCACCAGCAACGAGCACTTGGGGTCTTTCTGCAGGTTATGGGTGTGCTGGGCGATGCGGCTGATCAGGATCAGCGGCCGGCCCTGCTCGTCCAGGCAATAGGGCACCACCGAACCAAAGGGAAAACCGGGCATGGCCTTGGAGTGGGTCGACAATACGCCGCGGTATTCCTTGAGCAGTAATTCTCGTGCATTCTTGGCAGCTTCAACGCTCACTTTATGACTCCTTTTAACTAATCCGTCGAAAACGGACGGGCGCCTGGAGCAGTGTTCCAGTTACGCCATCGGGGCAATTCTCATCTGCAGCCAGGCCATGTCCGGCGCGGGGATTTCCCAAAGGAAAACCACTCTGACCTGCTAGCGGGACATGCGAATGCAACTCACTGACAAAGTAATCATTATCACTGGCGGTTGCCAGGGTCTGGGCCGCTCCATGGCCGAGTATTTCGCGGCCAAGGGCGCCCGGCTGGCGCTGGTCGACCTCAACCCGGAAAAACTCGATCAGGCGGTCGCCGCTTGTCGCGCGGCGGGTGTCGAGGCTCGCAGCTACCTGTGCAACGTGGCCAATGAAGAACAGGTGACGCACATGGTGGCCCAGGTCGCCGAGGACTTCGGAGCCATTCACGGCCTGATCAACAATGCGGGCATTCTGCGCGACGGCCTGCTGCTCAAGGTCAAGGACGGCGAAATGACCAAGATGAGCCTGGCCCAATGGCAGGCGGTGATCGACGTCAACCTGACCGGGGTGTTCCTGTGCACTCGGGAAGTCGCGGCAAAAATGGTCGAGCTGAAAAACAGCGGCGCCATCATCAATATTTCCTCGATCTCCCGTGCCGGCAACGTGGGCCAGACCAACTACTCGGCCGCCAAGGCCGGGGTCGCCGCGGCTACCGTGACCTGGGCCAAGGAACTGGCGCGCTACGGCATCCGCGTAGCCGGCATCGCACCCGGCTTTATCGAGACCGAAATGACCCTGGGCATGAAACCCGAAGCCCTGGAAAAAATGACCTCGGGCATTCCGCTCAAGCGCATGGGTAAACCGGAAGAAATCGCCCATTCGGCGGCTTACATCTTCGAAAACGACTATTACACCGGGCGCATCCTGGAAATGGATGGCGGCTTGCGGATCTGACTCCCCACTGCCAGGCAGGCTCCTTATTCCACGGGAACCTGCGCTGGAGAGGGCTTCATCAATCGTCGCTGATGGTGATATTCGGCATCGCCGGTGCAGCGGCTTCCTGCAACACGATCCGCGCACCGACGTGGCGCGCCAGTTCCTGGTAAACCATGGCGATCTGGCTGTCAGGCTCGGCGATCACCGTCGGCTTGCCACCGTCGGCCTGCTCGCGAATCAGCATCGACAACGGCAACGAGGCCAGCAGCTCGACATCGTATTGGCTGGCCAGCTTCTCGCCGCCGCCTTCACCGAACAGGTGCTCGGCGTGGCCGCAGTTGGAGCAAATGTGCACCGCCATGTTTTCGACGACGCCCAGCACCGGGATATTGACCTTGCGGAACATCTCCACGCCCTTGCGTGCGTCGAGCAGGGCCAGGTCCTGTGGCGTGGTGACGATCACCGCACCGGCCACCGGCACCTTCTGCGCCAGGGTCAGCTGGATATCACCGGTGCCTGGCGGCATGTCGATCACCAGGTAGTCGAGGTTGCCCCAGTCGGTCTGGGTCACCAGTTGCAACAATGCCCCGGAAACCATCGGCCCGCGCCAGACCATCGGCGTGTTGTCGTCGGTAAGGAAGGCCATGGACATGACTTCGACCCCATGGGACTCGATCGGCACAAACCACTTCTGGTCCTTGATCTTCGGCCGAGTGCCTTCGGCGATGCCGAACATGATGCCCTGGCTCGGGCCGTAGATATCAGCATCGAGGATGCCGACCTTGGCGCCTTCGCGGGCCAGGGCCAGGGCCAGGTTGGCGGCGGTGGTGGATTTGCCCACACCGCCCTTGCCGGAGGCCACTGCGACCACGTTCTTGACGTTGGCCAGGCCCGGAATCTGGGCCTGGGCCTTGTGCGCGGCGATCACGGTACTGATCTCGACCTTGGCGCTCGCCACGCCGTCCAGGCCTTCAATGGCCAGTTGCAGCATCTGCGCCCAGCCGCTCTTGAACAGATCGGCGGCATAGCCCAGCTCGAGCTGGACCGACACACGGTCGCCCTGCACCTCGATAGCCCGCACGCAACCGGCGCTGACGGGGTCCTGATTCAAGTAAGGGTCGGTGTACTGGCGAAGTACGGCTTCCACCGCTGCGCGATTGACGGCGCTCATGGGCAACTCCGATAACAAGACTGGAAAAACAGGCGGCTATCCTACGCCGGACATACATGCGTGGCGAGGGAGCTTGCGCCCTCCGACCGGCAAAGTCGTTGCAACCGAACTGATTCGGTCAGTCTGGCAGCGCCACATCAACCGGCTCGGGGCGACTTCACCCCCAGCACAAGCCAGCGGCCCGGCTACGGTTTTTGTGAGCGCCGCACTTGGATACAGGCTCACGGGGTGAAAAATCCGCGCCGGCGCTTTATAGTGGCCGACCTCCGTTTCATCAAGTAGCCGAGCCCCATGTCCGAGCCACGCAAGATCCTCGTCACCAGCGCCCTGCCCTATGCCAATGGTTCGATCCATCTTGGCCACATGCTGGAATACATCCAGACCGACATGTGGGTGCGCTTCCAGAAGCACCGCGGCAACCAATGCATTTATGTCTGCGCCGACGACGCCCACGGTTCGGCGATCATGCTGCGCGCGGAAAAAGAAGGCATCACCCCGGAACAATTGATCGCCAACGTCCAGGCTGAACACAGCGCCGACTTTGCCGACTTCCTGGTGGACTTCGATAACTTCCACTCCACTCACGCCGAAGAAAACCGTGAGCTGTCGAGCCAGATCTACCTGAAACTGCGAGACGCCGGGCACATCGCCCAGCGCTCCATCACCCAGTATTTCGACCCGGAAAAGAAAATGTTCCTGGCCGACCGCTTCATCAAGGGCACCTGCCCGAAATGCGGCACCGAGGACCAGTACGGCGACAACTGCGAAAAATGCGGTGCGACCTACGCCCCCACCGACCTGAAGGATCCGAAGTCGGCGATCTCCGGCGCCACCCCGGTGCTCAAGGATTCCCAGCACTTCTTCTTCAAGCTGCCGGACTTCCAGGCAATGCTGCAAACCTGGACCCGCAGCGGCACCCTGCAGGACGCCGTGGCCAACAAGATCGCCGAGTGGCTGGACGCCGGCCTGCAACAGTGGGACATCTCCCGCGATGCGCCGTATTTCGGCTTCGAGATCCCGGACGAGCCCGGCAAGTACTTCTATGTCTGGCTGGACGCGCCGATCGGCTACATGGCCAGTTTCAAGAACCTGTGCGCCCGCCGTCCGGAACTGGATTTCGATGCGTTCTGGGCCAAGGATTCCAGCGCCGAGCTGTATCACTTCATCGGCAAGGACATTGTCAACTTCCACGCCCTGTTCTGGCCCGCCATGCTCGAAGGTGCCGGGTTCCGCAAGCCTACCGGCATCAACGTGCACGGCTACCTGACCGTCAACGGTCAGAAGATGTCCAAGTCCCGCGGCACCTTCGTCAAGGCCCGGACCTACCTCGACCACCTGTCGCCGGAATACCTGCGTTACTACTACGCGGCCAAGCTGAGCCGCGGGGTCGATGACCTGGACCTGAACCTCGAAGACTTCGTGCAGAAGGTCAACTCCGACCTGGTGGGCAAAGTCGTCAACATCGCCAGCCGTTGCGCCGGGTTCATCCACAAGGGCAACGCCGGGGTGCTGGTGGCAGGCAATGCCGCGCCGGAACTGACTGACGCTTTCCTCGCTGCCGCGCCGAGCATCGCCGAGGCCTACGAGGCCCGCGACTTTGCCCGAGCCATGCGTGAAATCATGGGCCTGGCCGACCGCGCCAACGCCTGGATCGCCGACAAGGCCCCCTGGTCACTGAACAAACAGGAAGGCAAGCAAGACGAAGTTCAGGCCATCTGCGCCCTGGGCATCAACCTGTTCCGCCAACTGGTGATCTTCCTCAAGCCGGTGCTACCGCTGCTGGCCGCCGATGCAGAGGCCTTCCTCAACGTCGCGCCGCTGACCTGGAATGACCACGCCACCCTGCTCAGCAACCATCAACTGAACGAGTTCAAACCGTTGATGACCCGCATCGACCCGGTAAAAGTGCAAGCCATGACCGACGCTTCCAAAGAAGACCTGACCGCCAGCGCCACCGACACCGGTGAAGCGGCACCTGCCGGCAACGGCGAGCTGGCCAAGGACCCACTGTCGCCGGAGATCGAGTTCGACGCCTTTGCCGCGGTCGACCTGCGCGTTGCCTTGATCCTCAAGGCCGAGGCCGTGGAAGGTGCTGACAAGCTGCTGCGCCTGACCCTGGATATCGGTGATGAGCAGCGCAACGTGTTCTCCGGGATCAAGAGCGCCTACCCGGATCCGTCCAAGCTCGAAGGCCGCCTGACCATGATGATCGCCAACCTCAAGCCACGGAAAATGCGTTTCGGCATTTCCGAAGGCATGGTGATGGCCGCCGGCCCTGGCGGCGAAGAGATCTACCTGCTGAGCCCGGACAGCGGCGCCAAGCCTGGCCAGCGCATCAAGTAAGCCCCCGCGCAGGCACGATCCCCCCGCCACGCCTTTGCGTGACGGGGGGATTTTCATATCTGGCCCGACCCTGAGCGCTGCCGGATAATGCCTAACCTTTAGGCTACACGCCTGCCCTCACCGGCCACGTCCATGACCGACATACTGCTCACGCTTATCAGCGCTGCCCTGATCAATAACCTGGTGTTGCACTGGCCACTGGGCGTCGATCCGCTGTTGCGCAGCCAACGTCCGGCGCCGGCGACTCGCCGTCAGGTACATGCCCTCGGGCTGGCCACCACGTGCCTGATGCTGCTGTGCGGGGTGAGCGGGCATGTGCTGTATCAGGCGCTGCTGGTTCCGTTGCAGCTGACTTCACTCAAGCTCCTGGTGTTTCTGCCGCTCTGCGCCCTGCTGGTCAGCCCGCTGTTGAAGCTGCTGGCTCGTGCCCTGCCGCAACTGCCCTTCGACCACCTCTGGCCACTGTTGCTCGGCAACGCTGGCGTACTTGGCCTGCTGCTCCTGGATGCCCAGGGCACTCAGGGCGTGGTGCATGCGGCCGCACTCGGCCTGGGCTCGGGCCTGGGTTTCTGGCTGGTGTTGAGCCTGTTCAACGACCTGCGCCAGCGCATTTTCGATAACGATGTGCCCCTGCCCTTTCGCGGCCTGCCGGTCGACCTGATCAGCGCCGGGCTGATGGCAGTGGCCTTTCTCGGCTTCAACGGACTGATCAAGACATGAGTCTGATTCAACGCATCGATGCCCTGCTGCCGCAGACCCAGTGCGGTAAATGCGGCCATCCCGGATGCAAACCCTACGCCCAGGGCATTGCCGACGGCGAGGCGATCAACAAGTGCCCACCGGGTGGCAGCGAAACCATTGCCGGCCTCGCCCGGTTGCTGCAGGTTCCGGTACTGGAACTGGACACCAGCCGCGGCTCGGCCCCGGCGCAGATCGCTTTTATCCGCGAGGCCGAGTGCATCGGCTGCACCAAGTGCATACAAGCCTGCCCGGTGGATGCCATCGTCGGCGCGGCGAAGCTGATGCACACCGTGATCATCGACGAGTGCACCGGTTGCGACCTTTGCGTGGCGCCCTGCCCGGTCGATTGCATCGAGATGCAGCCGCTGCCATTGGCCAGCGTGCTGCCGATCGTCGGCGGCCTGGCGCCCGACCTCGCACAGCAACGCGCCCGCAATGCCAAGCGCGACCATGCCCGGCGCCGCTTCGAGCAGCGCAACGCCCGACTGCAACGTGAAGAACAGCAAAAACTGGCCGAACGCCAAGCCCGGGCGCAGCGCGCCGTGCAGGCCAGCACCAGCACCAGCAGCCTGAATCCGGTGCAGGCGGCCGTCGAAAGGGTTCGCGCGCAAAAAGCGGCGGCAGCCGATGCGGCGCTGAAAAAGGCCAAGATCGATCTGGCCATGAGCCGCGCGCAGTTGAACAAATCCCTGAAAGCCTTCGGTCATCCACCGACCTTTGAGCAGCAGGCGCAGTTGATCATCCTGCAACGCCAATTCGAGGCGGCCGAGCAGGTCCTGGCCGAACTTGAATCCACGGCCCCCGCTCCCACGGCAGCGCCCGCAGCCAAGGACCCGGATCTCAAGAAAGCCAAGATCCAGCTGGCCATGCGCCGCGCCGAGCTGAAAAAAGCCCAGAGCGATGCCGCTCCCGAGGCACAGCTGGCCGTCTTGAGCGCGGCCCTGGCCGAGGCCGAGCAGGCCCTGCACGCGGCCGAGGCGGCAAGCGCGAAACCGGCGCCGAACCTGACCCGGGTCGAGAAACGCCCGATTGACACTCAACTGCGCCAACTGAAAACCGAACTGGCTTACGCCCGGGCCGAGGTGAGCAAGCTCGAGCGCCATGCCGACACTTCGCCAGAGCTGCTGGCCAAGGCCCGCGAACGATTGGACGAAGCCGAGCGCCAGGTGCAGGCCCATGCCCCCAACTGAACACCTGGCCCAGCCGGAACCACGCCTGCAGCAGGCCATGCAGCGGGTGCTGCTGGCCACCTTGCCCGGGGTGTTGGTGCTGGTGTGGTTTTACGGTTGGGGGGTGCTGATCAATGGGTTATTGGCCGGCGCCACGGCCTTGGCGGTAGAAGCTGCGGTGCTGCTGCTACGTGCCTGGCCGCTGAAGCCATCCCTCGGCGACGGCAGCGCCCTGGTCAGCGCCACCTTGCTCGCCCTGGCATTGCCGCCCTATTGCCCCTGGTGGCTGACCGTCAGCGCCAGTGCCAGCGCCCTGCTGCTGGGCAAGCACCTGTACGGAGGCCTGGGTAAAAACCCGTTCAACCCGGCGATGCTCGGCTACGCGCTGATGCTGGTGTGCTTCCCGCAACAGATGACTCATTGGCCGACGTCCCATGGCATGGACCTACTCGGCGGCCTGCAGCAAATCTTCGGCGTCGATTTCGGATCGGAAGTGCCGGACGCCTGGGCCCAGGCCACGGCACTGGACAGCCTGCGGATCAATAAAAGCCTGACCATCGACGAGCTGTTCGCCGGCAATGCGGCCTTCGGCCGTTTCGGCGGCCGCGGCAGCGAATGGGTCAACCTGGCCTTTCTGGCCGGCGGCCTCTTCTTGCTGCAACAACGGGTAATCAGCTGGCACGCCCCTGTTGGCATGCTCGGCAGCCTGTTTATCATCAGCCTGCTGTGCTGGAACGGCTCGGGTTCGGACTCCCACGGCTCGCCATTTTTCCACCTGCTCACCGGTGCCAGCATGCTCGGTGCGTTTTTTATCGTCACCGAGCCCATCTCCGGCCCGAAAGCCGCCAAGGCGCGGCTGCTGTTCGGTGTCGGCGTGGGCCTGCTGACGTACCTGATCCGCACCTGGGGCGGTTACCCGGATGGCGTAGCCTTTGCCGTGCTGCTGATGAACCTGGCCGTTCCCGCCCTGGAGCGTTTGGTCGCTCCCGTCGCGCAGGCGCAAGCATGAGCCGCCGGCTGAGTGTGTTGATGCTGGTGCTGCTGGCCGGCGCTGGCATCGCGGTGAGCTATTTCGCCCAGCAGGCCGCCAGCCCGCGAATCGCTGCCGAACAACGGGCGAGCCAAGCCCGCGAACTGCTCGATCTGCTGCCTGTGGGCAGCTACGACAATCAACCCCTGGACCAGCCGTTGCCCCTCCAGCATCTGGTTCTAAGCAACAGTACCCTGCTCGGCGGTTACCGCGCCAGCCGCGCCGGCCAACCCAGCGCGGTGTTGCTCCGCAGCCAGGTCACAGGTTATGCGGGCCCCATCGAGCTGTTGATCGCCATCGATGCCAATGGCCGGCTGCTGGGCAGCAAAAGCCTCAAGCAAGGGGAAACCCCGGGCCTGGGCGGGCGGATCGCCGAACAACCCAATGGCTGGCTGCAAGGTTTTGCCGGCAAATCGCGCAACAATCCCGACGACAACGCATGGGCCCTGAAGAAAGACCAGGGGCAGTTCGATCAGATGGCCGGCGCCACCATCACTTCTCGGGCGGTGATCAACGCCCTGCATGATGCGCTGCGCTATTTCGACGAACACCGGGATCAACTGCTGACAGGTGCGGCCAATGAATAAGCCCTCTGCACTGCACTATTCACTGACGCTGGTGGCGCTGATCGGTGCCAGCGACTCCCTGGTCAAGGCAGTGGGCCTGTCGCTGGCATCAGTGCTGGTCATCAGCCTGTACGCCCTGGGCATGAAAGGCCTGCGACGCCTGATCAGCAGTGACCTGCATTGGCTGGCCGGCCTGCTGCTCAGCGCCACACTGAGCAGTTGCGCAGCCCTGGCGATGCAAGCCTGGGCCTTCGAACTGCATCAGCAACTGGGGATTTACCTAGGCCTGATCGCGCTGCAATGCGTACTGCTGGAACACGGTGGTTTCTTCAATGGCCAAGGGCAAGTGCGCCAGATCGGCACGTTCTGCCTGTTACTGATCACCCTGGGTGCCTTGCGTGAAGTGCTGGGCAGCGGCTCTTTGGGCAACCATCTCGGATGGCTGGCCGGCCGCTACGGGGCCGACTGGCCGGCCTGGATCGCCAGCCTACACGGCAATCTGCACCTGCTGAGCCTCGCCCCCGGCGGTTTTATACTGCTGGGCTTGCTGCTGGCAGCCAGACAGGCCTGGGCCTCAACCTCACACCGACCGCCTTCAAGGAATTGAATCACCCATGAATGCCGCAAAACGCCTGGAAATATTCCGACGGTTTCACGAAGACAATCCCGAACCAAAAACCGAATTGGCCTACTCGTCGCCATTCGAACTGCTGATCTCGGTGATTTTATCGGCCCAGTCCACCGACGTCGGGGTCAACAAGGCGACCGCCAAACTGTATCCGGTGGCCAATACGCCGGCGGCCATTTACGCCTTGGGGGTCGAAGGCCTGTCCCAGTACATCAAGACCATCGGCCTGTACAACAGCAAGGCAAAGAACGTCATCGAAACCTGCCGCCTGCTGCTGGAGCGCCATAACGGTGAAGTCCCGCAAACCCGCGAAGAGCTTGAGGCCCTGCCCGGCGTCGGCCGCAAGACCGCCAATGTGGTGCTCAATACGGCGTTTCGCCAGCTGACCATGGCCGTCGACACGCATATTTTTCGGGTCAGCAACCGGACCGGGATCGCGCCCGGCAAGAATGTGGTGGAAGTGGAAACCAAGCTGATGAAGTTTGTCCCCAAGGAGTTTCTCCTTGATGCCCATCACTGGCTGATCCTCCATGGGCGCTATGTGTGCCTGGCGCGCAAGCCGCGCTGCGGCAGTTGCCGGATCGAAGACTTGTGCGAATACAAGCAAAAGACTTCGGACGATTGAGTAACCATTGATTTTGATGATCGGTCGATTGAAAAAATCTTTTTTACCCGCCAGGAGAATATCGCTATAAGGAGCGCCAATGGCAGTCTTAGCCTGGAGTTGACCTTATGAGCACTGGCAAAGAACAACTGGACGTAGAAGACGATTTTATTGCTGTTGAACCAGAAGAGGCTGAGCCGGTGGTTGAGGTGGCAAAGACCAACCTGAACAAGCGCCGCACCATTGACAACCTCCTCGAAGAACGCCGCCTGCAAAAGCAGCTGGCCGATTACGACTTCGATCTGTAATTCCAGGAAAGCCCCAGCCACTCGGGCCTTCCTGTCGGCGCCAGGTCTACCCGGCGACTTGGCGCCTGTCCTTCATCCCTTCGCCGGAGCAAACTCCATCCACTCGTTGTTCACGCCAGCTTATGGCGCTGGGCAAATTCAATCAGGTCCACCAGCGAGCGGGCATTGAGCTTGGAAAGCAGCCGCCGCTTGTAGGTGCTCACCGTCTTGTTGCTCAAACTCAGGCCTTCGGCAATCTCCTTGTTACTCAAGCCGGAGGTGAGTTGCTTCAACACCATCAACTCCCTTGCCGAGAGCAATTCCACCATCTCCTCTTCAGTGGACAAGCCCTGGCAGGACCGCAACGTGTGTAAGGCTTCGTTGGGAAAGTAACTGTAACCGGCCTCCACCGCCTTGATCGCACTGATCAGTTCAGTGATGTCCTGTTGCTTGCAGATATAACCAGCGGCGCCGGCCTGCATGCAACGCATTGAAAAGGGCCCGGGTAGTTGCAGGGTCAATACCAGGATCTTAATAGTCATCGCTTTTGAAGTCAGACGGGTTATAACTTCCAGACCATCAAGTTTTGGAATGCCGATATCCAGTATCAAAATATCCGGCATCAACTCAAGTGCGAGTTGCAACGCATCCAAACCATTGTCTGCCTCGGCAATCACCTTGAAACCATGGCGTTCCATCAGCATGCGCACCGCCAGACGAATGACGGGGTGATCATCCACGATCAATACTCTTTTCATAGGCACTTCCGAATTCAAGGCATAATTGTTAATCCACACAATAACCCGCCATCCTGCCCTTGGCACCGCGTGCCCATGGGCTACAGCAGTACAGAGACGATCCTTACAAACAATGAGGATTTGCCTTACAAAAACAGTCAAAAGGCGACATCCTTGCAACTAGCTAATTTAAGATAGTTCTGTATACCTGCTACTTTTCGTATTAATAATCAACTATCCATATCACTTCGAAAAACACCTCGTAGTGCATGCATTGGTTAATTGCGCGATAAGACTCACAACTAGAGCAACCGAGTTACCGAGCACAAAAAAGCCCTGCACAAGGCAGGGCTTTTTCACAGCGGTTCAAGAATCAGAACAGTGTCCGACCTTTGTTGGCCGCAATGCGCATACGCAAGGCATTCAACTTGATGAAGCCCGCAGCGTCTGCCTGGTTATAGGCACCGCCATCTTCTTCAAAGGTTGCGATGTTGGCGTCGAACAGCGACTCATCGGACTTGCGACCGGTAACGATCACGTTGCCTTTGTACAGTTTCAGGCGAACCACACCGTTAACGTGAGCCTGGGAAGCGTCGATCATCTGTTGCAGCATCAGACGCTCAGGGCTCCACCAGTAGCCGGTGTAGATCAGGCTGGCGTACTTGGGCATCAGCTCGTCTTTGAGGTGAGCCACTTCACGGTCCAGGGTGATGGACTCGATGGCGCGGTGCGCACGCAGCATGATGGTGCCGCCCGGGGTTTCGTAGCAGCCACGGGACTTCATGCCGACGTAACGGTTCTCGACGATGTCGAGACGGCCGATACCGTGTTCGCCACCGATACGGTTCAGGGTCGCGAGCACGGTAGCCGGAGTCATTTCAACGCCGTCCAGTGCCACGATGTCGCCGTTGCGGTAGGTCAGTTCCAGGTACTGCGGGGTGTCGGGAGCCTTCTCCGGGGAGACGGTCCAACGCCACATGTCTTCTTCGTGCTCGGTCCAGGTGTCTTCCAGCACGCCGCCTTCATAGGAGATGTGCAGCAGGTTGGCATCCATCGAGTACGGGGATTTCTTCTTGCCGTGACGCTCGATCGGGATGTTGTGCTTCTCGGCGTAGTCCATCAGCTTCTCGCGGGACAGCAGGTCCCACTCGCGCCAAGGAGCAATCACTTTCACGCCCGGCTTGAGGGCATAGGCGCCCAGTTCGAAACGAACCTGGTCATTGCCTTTGCCGGTGGCGCCATGGGAAATGGCGTCGGCGCCGGTTTCGTTGGCAATTTCGATCAAACGCTTGGCGATCAACGGACGCGCGATAGAGGTACCCAGCAGGTACTCACCTTCGTAAACGGTGTTGGCGCGGAACATCGGGAAAACGAAATCGCGGACAAACTCTTCGCGCAGGTCGTCGATATAAATCTCTTTCACGCCCATGGCTTGCGCCTTGGCACGTGCAGGTTCGACCTCTTCGCCCTGACCCAGATCGGCGGTGAACGTCACCACTTCACAGTTATAAGTATCCTGCAGCCACTTGAGGATCACCGAAGTGTCCAGGCCGCCGGAATACGCCAGAACGACCTTGTTAACGTCCGCCATGCCATCACTCCACGGGGTTGTACGGAAAGCCGTCAAGTCTACCGATCAACGCGGATAATTTACAGAGGCGCGACAGCTTATGACGACGAAGCGACAGATTATGTCGAGCGCGCGACGACTACAGCCGTTTCAGGACGTCGCCGCGGCATTGGGTGTGGCGGCGGCTTGAGGCGCCGGCTTTTCGACAGGAGCGACACGTTCCAGGTGCACATTGACCCGACGGTTCTTGGCCCGATTGGCCGGGTTGGTATTGGGGGCCAACGGGTAACGCTCACCGTGAAAACGCATGGTGATCTGTGATTCGGGTATGCCATTGGCCTTCAGGTAATCCAACACTGCCAGCGCCCTGCGCCGCGACAGATCGCGGTTTGTCAGGCGGTTGCCGCTGTTGTCGGAATGCCCGTCCAGCTCGATGTGATTGACCGTGGGATCGGCCTTGAGAAACTCCAGGATCACTTGCAGCTTGGCCTTGGCCTGGGCATCCAGCTCGGTGCCGGTACCCGGGAAGCCGATCTCGGCCTGCTTCACCTGTTCGTAATTCATCGGCAACAACTTCGCCGTGCAGCTTTGATAGTCACTGTAGGCCTTGCTGAATTTCACCGGCAACAGACGCACTTCGGACACACCGCCTTCGCGGGAGTAGTGACGCACCACCGGGCTGCGCCCATCCAGCAAACCGTTGATCAGCCGGCCAGCCTGCACCTGCGAGCTATTGAACATCACCCCGCCGCTGCCAGCCTTGACCGCGCCCAGGTTGATATCACCGCGCCCCGGCTGCCAGGGTGCTGCCGCGGCGAGCAAGGTCGCCGAGCCCCCACCCTGCATCGGATTGAAGCTCTTGAGGCGGAAAGTCGCCTGCTCACCCGCCCGGCGCACGAACTCGCCGGAGCCGAAATCGGTGATCGGCTGAGTCAGGCGGCACTCGAATTTGTCACCTTCGACCGTCCACTCAATGCTCTCCAGACGGGTCTGGAAAGTGAGAGCCATCGCAGGCAGGCTGGCAAACACGCTGAGCAGGACTAGATAATGCTGGCGCACGGGAGGCTCCACTGACTTGTACAGATCAAAATCAACATGCCCGTTTACGGCACACCTACGGGATATCGGAAGCTTTACGCAAAACTTGATAGCGAGTGCCTGGATGAGTCTTTTCCGGTAGCATTCCCCCGAGTTTGACCCGCCTGGAATCCCCAATGTCCGACCGCCTGACCCTGCTGCGTCCCGACGACTGGCATATACATCTTCGCGATGGTGCCGTGTTGACCAATACCGTCGCGGATGTCGCGCGCACCTTTGGTCGCGCCATCATCATGCCTAACCTGGTACCCCCGGTGCGCAACGCCGAGCAAGCCGACACCTATCGCCAGCGCATTCTCGCTGCGCGGCCGGCCGGCAGCCGCTTCGAGCCGCTGATGGTGCTCTACCTGACCGACCTGACCCAGCCTGAAGATATTCGTACGGCCAAGGCCAGTGGCTTCGTGCATGCCGCCAAGCTCTATCCGGCCGGCGCGACCACCAACTCGGACTCCGGCGTCACCAGTATCGACAAGATCCTCCCGGCGCTTGAGGCCATGGCCGAAGTCGGTTTGCCATTGCTGATCCACGGCGAAGTGACCCGTGGCGACGTCGATGTATTCGACCGCGAGAAGATTTTCATCGACGAGCATATGCGCCGCGTCGTTGAGCGCTTCCCGACTCTGAAAGTGGTCTTCGAGCACATCACCACCCGTGAAGCCGTGCAGTTCGTCAACGAGGCCTCGGCCAACGTTGGCGCAACCATCACCGCCCATCACCTGCTGTACAACCGCAACCACATGCTGGTTGGCGGGATTCGCCCGCACTTCTATTGCCTGCCGATTCTCAAGCGCAATACCCACCAGGAAGCCCTGCTCGACGCCGCCACCGGTGGCAGCACCAAGTTCTTCCTGGGGACCGACTCCGCGCCACACGCGCAGCACGCCAAGGAAGCCGCCTGCGGCTGCGCCGGCTGCTACACCGCTTACGCCGCAATCGAGTTGTACGCCGAGGCATTTGAACAGCGCAACGCGCTGGACAAGCTCGAAGGATTCGCCAGCCTCAACGGCCCGCGCTTCTACGGCCTGCCCGTGAACACCGATAGCATCACCCTGGTCCGTGAAGAATGGACCGCCCCTGCCAGCCTGCCGTTCGGCGAGCTGACTGTCATCCCGCTGCGCGCCGGTGAAAAACTGCGCTGGCGCCTGCTGGAGAAACACTCGTGAGTGAAGACCATTTCGACGACGAACAGGACGGTCATGGCGGCGGTGGCGGTTCCCGTCATCCGATGGCGGCCCGCTTTCGTGGCTACCTGCCGGTCGTCATCGATGTTGAGACCGGTGGTTTCAACTCGGCCACCGATGCGCTGCTGGAAATCGCCGCGACCATCATCGGCATGGATGAAAAGGGCTTCGTGTTCCCCGAACACACGCTGTTTTTCCGTGTAGAACCCTTCGAGGGTGCCAATATCGAAGCCGCTGCGCTGGAATTTACCGGCATCAAGCTCGACCATCCATTGCGCATGGCTGTCAGTGAAGAAACAGCACTGACCGACATCTTCCGCAGTGTGCGCAAGGCGCTGAAAGCCAATGGCTGCAAGCGCGCGATCCTGGTGGGCCATAACAGCAGCTTCGACCTGGGCTTCCTTAATGCTGCGGTCGCGCGCCTGGACATGAAGCGCAACCCCTTCCACCCCTTCTCCAGCTTCGACACCGCCACCCTGGCGGGCCTGGCCTATGGCCAAACCGTGCTGGCCAAAGCGTGTCAGGCGGCCGATATCGACTTCGACGGACGTGAGGCCCACTCGGCTCGCTACGACACCGAGAAGACCGCCGACCTGTTCTGCGGCATCGTCAACCGCTGGAAGGAAATGGGCGGCTGGGCAGACTTCGACGACTGATTCGGTCGCCAAATCGTCCCCATGAAAAAACCGGCCCTGAGGCCGGTTTTTTTATGCGTGACGCGCGGCTTACAGCTTGCCGGCGTTCTCGCTCAGGTAAGCAGCAACGCCTTCTGGCGAAGCGGTCATGCCTTTGTCGCCTTTTTTCCAGTTGGCTGGGCAAACTTCGCCGTGCTCTTCGTGGAATTGCAGAGCGTCAACCAGACGGATCAGCTCTTCCATGTTACGGCCCAGTGGCAGGTCGTTGATGATCTGCGAGCGGACAACGCCCTTGTCGTCGATCAGGAATGCGCCACGGAAAGCCACGCCGCCTTCGGACTCAACGTCGTAGGCCTTGGCGATGTCGTGCTTCATGTCAGCAGCCATGATGTACTGAACCTGACCGATGCCGCCGGCATTGATCGGGGTGTTGCGCCAGGCGTTGTGGGTGAAGTGCGAGTCGATCGAAACCGCGATCACTTCTACGTTACGTGCCTTGAAGTCTGCCATACGGTGGTCCAGAGCGATCAGCTCGGACGGGCAAACGAAGGTGAAGTCCAGCGGGTAGAAGAACACCAGGCCGTATTTGCCTTTGATGGCCGAGGACAGGGTGAAGCTGTCGACGATTTCGCCATTGCCGAGAACAGCGGGAACGGTGAAGTCAGGGGCTTGTTTGCCTACGAGTACGCTCATTGGATATCTCCTGGTGTGGTCGAATGAAGAGCAAGATCATCCCAGTCTGCCGCGGCTATACGACAACCCGGTGACGCGATCTTGCTGCGTAAGGACCGACCATCATACACCGCGTGTTTGAGCTGTCCTTAATCGTTTTTAGATCTGCTGCTGTGGATGCGTGCAAAACCGCCCGTTTCGATACCAGCCCGCGGGACCGAAAAAAGGCCGTTCGTCAGACTTGTCCGATTCGCTGAAAAACCCCGCCAAACCACTTTGACAATCATTCTCGTTAACATTAAGATCCATCGCAATTGGGCCATAACCAGCGACGGTTCTCACCTTATGTATGTCTGCCTCTGCACTGGCGTCACCGACGGACAAATCCGCGATGCGATCTTTGAAGGTTGCTGCAGCTACCGCGAAGTACGCCAAGCCACCGGCGTCGCCAGCCAATGCGGCAAATGTGCATGCCTGGCCAAGCAGGTCGTGCGGGAAACCCTGACCAAAGTGCAAAGCAGCCAGGCAGCGATTCCCTATCCCGTAGAATTTAATGTCGCGTAAATAACCGTATTTCAAGGAACCGGACTTAGTGTCCGGTTTTTTTATGCCTAGAATTCAATCGCTTAGCGTCATAACGCGGAACACAAACATTCTTATTCCGATTAATTTTCATATATTATTCAATAACTTAGGTTTGACACTCATGATTGCGCAGCTCAGACTCCGCCTTATACACAGCTGATACAGGGCAGGACCCCATCATGAAAGGCGACATTACAGTCATCCAGCATCTCAACAAGATCCTTGCCAATGAGCTGGTCGCGATCAATCAGTACTTCCTGCATGCACGCATGTATGAAGACTGGGGCCTGAACAAGCTGGGCAAACACGAGTACCACGAGTCCATCGACGAGATGAAGCATGCGGACAAGCTGATCAAGCGCATCCTTTTCCTCGAAGGCCTGCCGAACGTCCAGGACCTGGGCAAGCTGCACATCGGTGAACACACCAAGGAAATGCTTGAGTGCGACCTGCGTATCGAGCGCACCGGCCACGCCGACCTCAAGGCAGCCATCGCCCATTGCGAAGTCACCGGCGACTTCGGTAGCCGTGAACTGCTGGAAGATATCCTTGAGTCCGAAGAAGAACATATCGACTGGCTGGAAACCCAACTGGGCCTGATCGACAAAGTGGGTATCGAGAACTATCTGCAATCGCAGATGGGCGAATAACCTTCGCACCGCTCACCACTGTTAAAACGCCCCGCCCTCTTAATCGAGGCGCGGGGCTTTTTATTGCGCGGCTTATTTAGATAAGCCGTAGTTGCGATTGATAACGATATGCGACCCTTTAATTACTTCGCACTTATCAATCACCGCAAAAACAAAAGCCCCGCATGGCGGGGCTTTTATTCGATGGCCTCACGGCCTGCAGCAGCGTAGAAGCTACTGCACCTGCATCAGGCTTCGGTCTTGTTCGCAGCGGCTTTTTCGGCAGCTTCCTTGACCAGGGTCTGCAGCTCACCGTTGGCGAACATCTCGGCCATGATGTCGCTGCCGCCGACCAGTTCACCACCCACCCACAGTTGCGGGAAGGTTGGCCAGTTGGCGTATTTCGGCAGGTTGGCGCGGATTTCCGGGTTCTGCAGGATGTCCACGTAAGCGAACTTCTCACCACAGCCCATTACGGCCTGAGCGGCTTTCGCGGAGAAGCCACACTGTGGGGCATTCGGCGAGCCTTTCATGTAAAGCAGAATGGTGTTGTTGGCAATCTGCTCTTTAATAGTTTCGATGATATCCATGGAACACCTCGGCTGAACTTTCCGACTCTGTTGTCGGCACGGTGGCGCATTGTAACGGAAAGCCGAGCGCCATGCTCGGTCTCCCCGACAGACACCTCAAGCAGCCTGCACCTTGACCGGCACGCCGTTGAGCGCCGCATTCCCCGATAATTCGTCGAGTTGCCGCTCATCGGTCAGGTCGTTGGCGCTGGAGCCCGGCTGCTCGCTGGCGATGCTCATGTGCACGCCAGGCCGCGCATGCCCCCAACCGTGAGGCAGGCTGACCACCCCCGGCATCATCTCGCTGCTGGCCAGCACTTCAACTTCAATCATCCCGACCCGCGAGCTGACCCGCACTCGTTGCCCGTCGCTCAGACCACGACTGGCCAGGTCATCGGGGTGCATCAGCAACTGATGGCGCGGCTTACCCTTCACCAGCCGGTGATAGTTGTGCATCCATGAATTATTACTGCGTACGTGGCGCCGCCCGATCATCAGCAATTCATCGACCGGGGGCGCCTGCAACGCGGCAAAACGCTCCAGATCAGCCAGAATCGCCGCCGGGGCGGCTTGCACCCGCTGGTTCTCGGTCTTCAGGCGCTGCGCCAGGTTCGGCTTGAGCGCCCCCAGATCAATGCCATGGGGATGATGGGCCAGGGTCGCCAGGGAAAGCTGGTACGTCGAGTCATCACCGTAGCGACCGCCTCGCAGCCCCCGATCGATCATCTGCGCCGGCGCCACGGTGGGCTTGAGCGGCTGGCCGCTGTGGGTGGCAAAAGCCTGGGCCAGGCCGACGAAGATCTCCCAGTCATGCAGCGCACCCTCGGGCTTGGGCAAAATGGCCTGGTTGAAACGGCTCACATTGCGCACCGCGAACATATTGAAGGTGGTGTCGTAGTGATCGTTCTCCAGAGCCGATGTGGAGGGCAGGATCAAGTCCGCGTAGCGCGTGGTTTCGTTGATGTACAAATCGATGCTGAGCATGAACTCCAGGCCGTCCAGCGCCTGTTCCAGTTGCCGGCCATTGGGCGTGGACAGCACCGGATTGCCGGCAATGGTGATCAGCGCCCGGACCTGGCCCTCACCTTCAGTCAACATCTCCTCGGCCAGTGCCGACACCGGGAACTCGCCACCGTATTCAGGCCGTCCGGAAACCCGGCTTTGCCAGACATTGAAGTGCCCGCCCGAGGTCGATGCCACCAGGTCCACCGCCGGCTCCGTGCACAGTGCACCGCCAACCCGATCAAGGTTGCCAGTGACCAGGTTGATCAATTGCACCAGCCAATGACACAAGGTGCCGAACGCCTGGGTCGAGACCCCCATGCGCCCGTAACACACGGCTTTGTCCGCGGCCGCAAAGTCCCGCGCCAACTGGCGGATCTGCAAGGCTGGCACGGCGCACAGCGGGCTCATGGCCTCGGCGCTGAAGCCGGCGATGGATTCGCGCACCTGGTCCAGGCCGTCCACCGGCAAATGGCTGGGGCGAGTCAGACCCTCATCGAACAAGGTATGCAACATCCCGAACAGCAGCGCGGCATCGCCTCCCGGACGTACGAACAGGTGCTGATCGGCGATGGCGGCGGTTTCGCTGCGCCGCGGATCGACCACCACCACTTTGCCGCCTCGGGCCTGGATCGCCTTCAGGCGCTTCTCCACATCCGGCACGGTCATGATGCTGCCGTTGGAGGCCAACGGGTTGCCGCCCAGGATCAGCATGAAGTCGGTGTGGTCGATGTCCGGAATCGGCAGTAACAGGCCGTGGCCGTACATCAGGTAACTGCTCAGGTGATGGGGCAATTGGTCGACCGAGGTCGCGGAAAAACGGTTACGGGTTTTCAGCAGGCCGAGAAAGTAGTTGCTGTGGGTCATCAACCCATAGTTGTGCACGCTGGGATTGCCCTGATAGGTGGCGACGGCGTTGTTGCCGTGGCGCTGCTGGATCGCCGCCAAGCGCTCGGCCACCAGGGCAAACGCCGCGTCCCACGCGATTGGCCGCCACTGGTCACCCACCCGCTGCATGGGCTGGCGCAGGCGATCAGGATCATCCTGGATGTCTTGCAGGGCCACTGCCTTGGGGCAGATATGGCCGCGACTGAAGCTGTCGTCCTTGTCGCCCTTGATCGACGTGATCCTGATCGCGGCGCCTTCGGCCTGGGTGGTTTCAATGGTCAGGCCGCAGATGGCTTCACACAAATGGCAGGCACGGTGATGGAGAGTCTTGGTCATGGCCAGTCTCTATTGTATTCAGGGCAGCCAGCGGGCCGCGGAAACAAAACTATGGCGCTGCGGGGTGCCCAGCGCCAGGGAGAGGCGTCCTGTGAATCGCAGGGCATCAGGCCTGCCGATAACCGCCGACGCTCAGTTGGAAGGCAAGCCGGGGGGGCCCTGGGCGGTGATCTGTGCCACGTTGAGCAGCGGGTCCGGCTCGGCCTGCTGACCGCCGAGCTCAGCCAGCAGGCGCCATTGCTCGTCCAGGCCGGCACTGATGGTCATCATCCGATCGATCATCTGCCGCGCCGCATTGCGTGTGACATCGTCCTCGCTACGCAGCAACTCGAACGACAGGGTGGTCATGGACGCCGTCATGTCCGTCAACGCCCGTGCCGTCAGCCCCAACAGCGCCATCAGTTGTTGTTCCTTTGTCTGCATTGCCAACACTTCCCTGTCGCTGTTGCGCAGTTATAACTCCAGCACTTTGCATTAGGAAATATTTCAGAGTGCATGCCCGTGAATGCTGCCGGAAAACCCCTCGCCCGACAGGTCAGAAAACGACCGGGATCACGCCGCGCCCGCCCTGCTTGATTGCCAAGCGGCGTGGGGGCAGTGTACAAATGGCCGGCTGCTGTCAGGAAACAGGCTTCAAAAGCGCTACCGCACTCGCACCGTAGCCTCTCTGAAATCCCCTAAACGCCGTAGCACTATTGGTAAGACGCGACATTTAATTATAAGATCGCGCCTTCCCCTATTTCGTCGCCCCGTGCGGCTTTCGCCGCAGGTCTCGCCCGTTTTTCAAATAAACAAGGCTTTGAGTATCTGCGGTCTGTTGCAAAAAGGTAGTTAATGATGAGCGCAAGGCACTTTCTCTCCCTGATGGATTGCACGCCCGAAGAGCTGGTCAGCGTGATTCGTCGAGGCATCGAGCTGAAGGACCTGCGTAACCGCGGCGTACTGTTCGAGCCATTGAAAAACCGCGTGCTCGGAATGATTTTCGAGAAGTCGTCGACCCGTACCCGTCTTTCATTCGAAGCCGGCATGATCCAGCTCGGCGGCCAGGCCATCTTCCTGTCCCCGCGCGACACCCAACTGGGTCGCGGCGAGCCCATCAGCGATTGCGCGATCGTCATGTCGCGCATGCTCGATGCGGTGATGATCCGGACATTCGCCCACAGCACCCTGACCGAGTTCGCGGCCAACTCCCGCGTGCCGGTGATCAACGGCCTGTCCGATGACCTGCATCCCTGCCAGTTGCTGGCCGACATGCAAACCTTCCTCGAACATCGCGGCTCGATCCAGGGCAAGACCGTGGCCTGGATCGGCGACGGCAACAACATGTGCAACAGCTATATAGAAGCGGCGATCCAGTTCGACTTCCAGTTGCGCATCGCCTGCCCTGAAGGCTACGAGCCCAACCCGCACTTCCTGGCCCAGGCCGGCGATCGCGTGACCATCGTCCGCGATCCGAAAGACGCCGTGCGCGGCGCCCACCTGGTGAGCACCGACGTCTGGACCTCCATGGGTCAGGAAGAAGAAACCGCCAAGCGCCTGAAGCTGTTCGCCCCATTCCAGGTCAACCGCGCCCTGCTCGACCTCGCGGTCGAGGACGTGCTGTTCATGCATTGCCTGCCGGCGCACCGCGGTGAAGAAATCAGCCTCGACCTGCTGGACGATGCCCGTTCAGTGGCTTGGGACCAGGCCGAAAACCGCCTGCACGCACAAAAGGCCCTGCTCGAATTTCTGGTCGAGCCGGCGTACCACCACGCATGAGCCAGCCATTACTGCTAAACCTGCGCAATCTCGCCTGCGGCTACCAGGATCAACGGGTCGTCCAGAACCTCAACCTGCACCTGAACGCCGGTGACATCGGTTGCCTGCTCGGCTCGTCCGGCTGCGGCAAGACCACCACCCTGCGTGCGATTGCCGGGTTCGAACCGGTGCACGAAGGCGAGATCCAGCTCGCCGGCGAGACCATTTCCAGCGCCGGTTTCACCCTGGCCCCGGAACGTCGTCGCATCGGCATGGTGTTCCAGGACTACGCCCTGTTCCCACACCTGTGCGTGGCGGACAACATCGCCTTCGGCATCCGCAAGCACCCGCAGAAAGAGCGAGTGGTCGAGGAGTTGCTGGAGCTGGTCAACCTGAAGAACCTCGGCAAGCGCTTCCCCCACGAGCTGTCTGGCGGCCAACAGCAACGCGTGGCCCTGGCCCGAGCCCTGGCGCCGGAACCGCAATTGCTGCTGCTCGACGAGCCCTTCTCCAACCTCGACGGCGAGCTGCGCCGCAAGCTCAGCCATGAGGTGCGCGACATCCTCAAGGCCCGTGGCACCAGCGCGATTCTGGTGACCCATGACCAGGAAGAAGCGTTCGCCGTCAGCGATCACGTCGGGGTGTTCAAGGAAGGTCGCCTGGAGCAGTGGGATACGCCCTACAACCTCTACCACGAGCCGCTGACCCCGTTTGTCGCGAGCTTTATCGGCCAGGGCTATTTTATTCGCGGGCAGCTCACGACCCCGGAATCGGTGCAGACCGAGCTCGGCATGCTGCGAGGCAATCGAGCCTATACCTGGCCGGTGGGGGGAGCGGTGGATGTCCTGCTGCGCCCGGACGATATCGTCTACGCCCCGGACAGCACGCTCAAGGCGCGGATTGTTGGCAAGACCTTCCTCGGCGCATCGACCCTGTACCGCCTGCAGCTGCCCACCGGCAGCCAGCTGGAGTCGATCTTCCCGAGCCACGTCGACCACCAGGTCGGGGCGGATGTGGGCATTCGGGTCGCAGCCGAGCACCTGGTGCTATTCCAGGCCAACGGCAGCACGGCGGCGCAGATGGTCCAGGTCGAAGCCGGGGTCCGTCGCTACAGCACGGCCCACTGACCGCACACCGGCTTGCCGCTATGCAGGCGCCGCCATCGGACGGCGCCTGCACATTGCCCCTCAGCCCAACAACAATTCGCCGCAGGCCACCAGGGTCGCGTCGCCGCCAATCTTCACCCGCTCCCCTTCCAGCCGACAGAACAACTCCCCACCCCGTTGCGAGCATTGGTAGGCCGTAAGCTCGGTCTTGCCCAGGCGTTCGGCCCAATACGGGATCAGGCAGCAATGGGTCGACCCGGTCACCGGGTCTTCATTGATACCAATGGCTGGCGCAAAAAAGCGCGACACAAAATCATGCTCACGCCCCGCAGCGGTGACAATCACCCCGGGCCACGGCAGTTTGGCCAGGGCGGCCAGATCCGGCTGGCAATCACGCACGGCCTGCTCCGAATCGAGCACCACCAACAGCTCGTTGGCCGCCAGCACCTGCACCGGCTCGCGCCCCAGTGCCTGGGTCAAGGCGGCTAGATCGAGCCCGCTGACCTCGCCCGGCTGGCGACGGGGAAAGTCGAGCCACAGTCGCCCACTGTCGCGGGTGACGCTCAGGGGGCCGGAGCGGCTGAGGAAATCAATGCGTTGCGCCGGCTCCTGATACACCTCGAACAGCACATGGGCACTGGCCAGGGTCGCATGCCCGCACAGCGGGATTTCGGTGAGCGGGGTAAACCAGCGAATGCGCCAACCGGCGTCTTCACGCACCACAAAGGCGGTTTCCGCCAGGTTGTGTTCGGCGGCGATATTTTGCATCAGCGCATCGGCTGGCCAGGCCGCCAGGCGATAGACCATGGCCGGGTTGCCGCTGAAGGGGCGGTCGCTGAAGGCGTCGACTTGATGAAACTCGAATTGCATGTGGCTTCTCCATGAACAGGCGACGCGCAGCATGGAGGCCCGCCCCCCGGGGGCGATAGCCACAGAACAGGGGATTTTTCACCATACAGCGCCGGCCTCTCCCCATGGCGTAGCGCCAGTGCCTTCAGGCGCGACCGATATCGGCAAACCTGGCCTGGGTATGCTCCGCCAGCACCGCCGCTGCCAGCTCGACTTCCAACCCACGGCGCCCGGCGCTGACAAAGATGCTCGCAAACGGCTGGGCACTGTTGTCGATAAAGGTCCGCAAGCGCTTCTTCTGCCCCAGCGGGCTGATCCCCCCCAGCAGGTAGCCAGTCGCCCGTTGCGCGGCCGCCGGGTCTGCCATTTCGGCTTTCTTGACCCCTGCGGCCTGGGCCAGGGCCTTGAGATCAAGACTTCCGACGACCGGCACCACCGCCACCAGCAATTCACCCTTTTCACTACTGGCCAACAGCGTCTTGAACACCTGCGCCGGGTCCAGGCCCAGTTTTTCCGCTGCCTCCAGCCCATAGGAGGCTGCCTTGGGATCATGTTCGTAACTGTGCACCCGATGTTCGGCGCGAACTTTTTTCAGCAGATCCAGTGCAGGGGTCATGGCAGCTCCAAGGGAGGGACAAAGACTAAAAACATGGGCCTCGGATTCTAGGACATCAATCGGCAAAAGGCTCTACCCCGAGGCCCGCCAACCCGGGTCGAAACGATTTTCCCGGGCGTTGGGCGACAGATTGTCCCAGGGGCCGGAGTGTCCTTGTGACGAACATTCACCTGACTGATAACTACAAAATGACTACCGGTTCACTTTCGACCTTTGACAGCAGTGTTTCTTGTCTATATTTTTTCGTTTATGAATATCATGCTGTAGATCGAATGGTGTACCGGCAGTAAGCCGTTATCGGGATGGGGATCCTGATGGTGGTGAAAATCGCGCTTGGCACCCTTAGCCCAAGCGTCAGACAACAACAAAAAACGAGGTTTTCAATGACAACTGCTTTACAACAACCAACGCTCTTCGGCCAATGCACTGCCGAATTCCTGGGCACCGCCCTGCTGATCTTCTTTGGTACGGGTTGCGTCGCCGCGCTCAAGGTGGCGGGTGCCAGCTTCGGCCTGTGGGAAATCAGCATTATCTGGGGGATCGGCGTGAGCATGGCGATCTACCTCACGGCCGGGGTTTCCGGGGCCCACCTCAACCCTGCCGTCAGCATCGCGCTGTGCCTGTTTACCGATTTCGAGAAGCGCAAACTGCCGTTCTATATCCTCGCCCAGGTTGCCGGCGCCTTCTGCGCAGCGCTGCTGGTCTACACGCTTTACAGCAACCTGTTCTTCGATTTCGAACAAAGCCACCAGATGATTCGAGGCTCCCAGGCCAGCCTGGAGCTGGCGTCGGTGTTCTCCACCTACCCGCACCCGGCGCTGTCGACGGCCCAGGCGTTCCTGGTGGAAGTGGTGATCACCGCCATCCTGATGGGGGTGATCATGTCCCTGACCGACGACAACAACGGCCTGCCACGGGGTGCGATGGCGCCCTTGCTGATTGGTTTGCTGATTGCCGTGATCGGCAGCGCAATGGGCCCGCTGACCGGCTTTGCGATGAACCCGGCGCGGGACTTCGGTCCAAAACTGATGACCTTCTTCATGGGCTGGGGTGAAGTCTCCTTCACCGGCGGCCGTGATATCCCATACTTCCTGGTACCGATCTTTGCTCCGATCGTCGGTGCCTGCCTCGGTGCAGCAGCCTATCGCGGGCTGATTGCCCGTCACCTGCCTAGCGCCATTGCTGCTACAAAGGACGCAGAACCGGCCACTGACGGCAAAGTAAGAACTTCTTGAAACCGCGGGCGCGAGATCCTGCCCAAACCGATCTCGCGCCTCACCTCACTTCCTTATTTCGTCCAAGGCAATCGACATGACCGACATTCAGAATAAGAACTACATCATTGCCCTCGATCAGGGTACGACCAGCTCGCGCGCGATCATTTTCGACCGTGACGCCAATGTGGTCTGCACCGCTCAGCGCGAATTCGCCCAGCATTATCCGCAAGCCGGTTGGGTCGAACACGACCCGATGGAAATCTTCGCCACCCAGAGCGCAGTGATGGTCGAGGCCCTGGCCCAGGCTGGCCTGCACCATGACCAGGTCGCTGCCATCGGCATCACCAACCAGCGCGAAACCACCGTGGTCTGGGACAAGAACACCGGCCGTCCGATCTATAACGCCATCGTCTGGCAGTGCCGACGCAGCACCGAGATCTGCCAGCAGCTCAAGCGCGACGGCCACGAGCAATACATCAGCGACACCACCGGCCTGGTCACCGACCCGTACTTCTCCGGTACCAAGCTCAAGTGGATCCTCGACAACGTCGAAGGCAGCCGTGAGCGTGCCCGTGACGGCGAACTGCTGTTCGGCACCATCGACAGCTGGCTGATCTGGAAATTTACCGGCGGCAAGACCCACGTCACCGACTACACCAACGCCTCGCGCACCATGCTCTTCAACATCCACACCCTGGAGTGGGATGCCAAGATGCTGGAAGTGCTGGATATCCCGCGGGCCATGCTGCCTGAAGTGAAGTCGTCGTCCGAAATCTACGGCCGCACCAAGAGCGGTATTGCCATCGGCGGTATTGCCGGCGACCAGCAGGCGGCGCTGTTCGGCCAGATGTGCGTCGAGCCGGGCCAGGCAAAAAACACCTACGGCACGGGCTGCTTCCTGCTGATGAACACCGGCGACAAAGCGGTCAAATCCAAGCACGGCATGCTCACCACCATCGCCTGCGGCCCACGGGGTGAAGTGGCATACGCCCTGGAAGGCGCGGTATTCAACGGCGGTTCCACCGTGCAGTGGCTGCGGGACGAGTTGAAAATCATCAACGACGCCCACGACACCGAATACTTCGCCAACAAGGTCAAGGACAGCAATGGCGTGTACCTGGTCCCGGCCTTCACCGGCCTTGGCGCCCCCTACTGGGACCCCTATGCCCGTGGCGCGCTGTTCGGCCTGACCCGGGGCGTGCGGGTTGACCACATCATTCGCGCGGCCCTGGAGTCCATCGCCTACCAGACCCGCGACGTACTCGACGCCATGCAACAGGACTCCGGCGAACGCCTCAAGGCCCTGCGTGTGGACGGTGGTGCGGTGGCCAACAACTTCCTCATGCAGTTCCAGGCCGACATCCTCGGCACCCAGGTCGAGCGCCCGCAAATGCGCGAAACCACGGCACTGGGCGCCGCCTACCTGGCGGGCCTGGCTTGTGGCTTCTGGGGCAGCCTGGAAGAGTTGCGGGGCAAGGCCGTGATCGAGCGCGAGTTCGAACCTGCCCTGGACGAAGCCGCCAAGGAAAAACTCTACGCCGGCTGGAAAAAAGCCGTCAGCCGCACCCGCGACTGGGAACCCCACGAAGGCGCTGAGCAGGCCTGAGGCCGGATTCGCGTCCGGTTGTAACTGGTAGGGAGCAGATTCCTGCGGCATCATGGGCAAATTTTGCACGGCAGCCCAAAGGAAGCCCCATGAATCTGCCTCCCCGTCAGCAGCAAATCCTCGAACTGGTCCGCGAACGCGGCTACGTCAGCATCGAGGAAATGGCTCAGCTGTTCGTTGTTACCCCGCAAACCATCCGCCGCGATATCAACCAATTGGCGGAAGTGAACCTGCTGCGTCGCTATCACGGCGGCGCCGCCTACGACTCCAGCGTCGAAAACACCGCCTATGCCATGCGCGCCGATCAGATGCGCGATGAGAAACAACGCATCGGCGAAGCCATCGCCGCACAAATTCCCGACCACGCCTCGCTGTTCATCAATATCGGTACCACTACCGAGTCCATTGCGCGGGCGCTGCTCAACCACAACCACCTGAAGATCATCACCAACAACCTGCACGTCGCCTCCATGCTCAGTGCCAAGGACGACTTTGACGTGCTGCTGACCGGCGGCACCGTGCGCCGCGACGGCGGTGTGGTGGGCCAGGCCAGCGTCGACTTCATCAATCAGTTCAAGGTCGACTTCGCCCTGGTCGGCATCAGCGGCATCGATGAAGACGGCAGCCTGCTGGACTTCGACTACCAGGAAGTACGGGTCTCCCAGGCGATCATCGCCAACGCCCGGCAAGTGATCCTGGCCGCCGACTCCAGCAAGTTCGGGCGCAACGCCATGATCCGCCTGGGGCCGATCAGCCTGATCGACTGCCTGGTAACCGATCAGCAGCCCGTCCCGGCCCTCGCCCAACTGCTCAGCCAGCACAAGATCCGCCTCGAAGTGGTGTAACCCCTCCCCCAAGCAGCCTGCAACAGCAGGCTTGGCTTTTTCCGCCTGCGCCTGAGCAGTCTCCACGACCGCCTCAAAGCGTCGAACAATGTTCGTATATTTTCCTTTGAGCCCGCTTCGATCAGTTTTTTCAATCGAAGGCGACTGGCTGTGGGCGACTTTATGCGCTAGTATTTTCGGAAATGAACATTAATGTTCGAATTCAAATATCAATTCAAATATTAAAAGAAACCCGAGGCCCGCCGATGCCCACTTCTACCTTGCCCACGCCCCCTCTTGCCGAGGTCTACGATGTTGCCGTGATTGGCGGCGGGATCAATGGAGTCGGGATCGCTGCCGATGCCGCCGGTCGCGGCCTGTCCGTGTTCCTTTGCGAAAAGGACGACCTGGCCAGCCACACCTCTTCAGCCAGCAGCAAGTTGATCCACGGCGGCCTGCGCTACCTCGAACATTACGAATTCCGCCTGGTGCGCGAGGCCCTGGCCGAACGCGAAGTGCTGCTGGCCAAGGCGCCGCACATCGTCAAACCGATGCGTTTCGTGCTGCCGCACCGCCCACACCTGCGCCCGGCGTGGATGATTCGTGCCGGCCTGTTTCTGTATGACCACTTGGGCAAGCGAGAAAAACTCGCCGGCTCCAAAAGCCTCAAGTTCGGTGCCGACAGCCCGCTGAAAGCGCAAATCACCAAGGGTTTCGAATACTCCGACTGCTGGGTCGATGACGCGCGCCTGGTGGTGCTCAATGCCATGGCTGCCCGGGAGAAAGGCGCCCACGTCCACACCCAGACCCGTTGCGTCAGCGCCCGGCGCAGCAAGGGCCTGTGGCACCTGCACCTGGAGCGCGCCGACGGCAGCCTGTTCTCGATCCGCGCCAAGGCCCTGGTCAATGCGGCCGGGCCGTGGGTCGCCAAGTTCATCAAGGATGACCTGAAGCTGGATTCGCCCTACGGCATCCGCTTGATCCAGGGCAGCCACCTGATCGTGCCCAAGCTCTACGAAGGTGAACATGCGCACATCCTGCAGAACGAAGATCAGCGCATCGTCTTCACCATCCCGTACCTGAATCACTTCACCCTGATCGGCACCACCGACCGCGAATACACCGGCGACCCGGCGAAAGTGACGATCACCGACGGCGAGACGGATTACATCCTTAACGTGGTCAATGCCCACTTCAAGAAACAGCTGAGCCGCGACGATATCGTCCACACCTATTCCGGCGTGCGCCCGCTGTGCAATGACGAGTCCGACAACCCTTCGGCCGTGACCCGCGACTACACCCTGGCCCTATCCGGCGCGGCTGAAGAGGCGCCGTTGCTGTCGGTGTTCGGCGGCAAGCTGACCACCTACCGCAAACTGGCCGAGTCGGCACTGGCTCAACTGGCGCCCTACTTCAAGGACATCCGCCCGAGCTGGACGGCCCAGGCGACCCTGCCGGGCGGTGAGGACATGAGCACCCCACAGGCGCTGAGCGAGGCGATCCGCAAGCGGTACGACTGGGTCCCCGGGGAAATCGCCCTGCGCTGGGCCACCACCTACGGCAGCCGCACCTGGCGCCTGCTGGAAGGTGTGCAAGGCCTGAACGACATGGGCGAGCACCTGGGTGGCGGGCTCTACACCCGTGAAGTCGACTACCTGTGCAGCGAGGAATGGGCGGTCAACGCCGAGGACATCCTGTGGCGGCGCAGCAAACTCGGCCTGTTCACCACCGCAGCCGAACAGCAGAAGCTGCGGGACTATCTGGAACAGGTCGAGCAGAACCGCCGCAAGATCGAAGCGGCCTGATCTCCCCGAGTGCTTCACCCCAACCCCCGGCGCCTCATGGCCCGGGGGTTTTGCGTCAGGGTGTGCCAGCCAGACGGTGGATGTTCGGTTTTCCGAACGAGCATCCCGCGCGGATTCGGATAACCGGATAATCGCCGCTTTAGAAACCCTGGATAGATATTTAATTCCCTTTTAAATCAGACTCTTGATCCTTTTATCCTGGCCTGGCACGACTCATGCTCTACACTCTGCGACGAATGCCTGATCGCCAACACATCAGGAGCCGTCAAGGCATTCGCTGTATAAAAGAGCCGTCGAACTGGCTTCATAAAAAAAACAAATGTCGAGGAAATATTGATGCGCATCGTTCCCCACCTGTTGGGCGCAGCTATCGCTGCCGCTCTGATTAGCACTCCAGTTTTCGCAGCCGAACTCACCGGCACACTGAAGAAGATCAAAGAGTCCGGCACCATCACCCTCGGACATCGCGACGCATCCATTCCGTTTTCCTACATCGCGGATGCTTCCGGCGTTCCTGTTGGCTACTCCCACGACATCCAGCTGAAAATCGTCGAAGCCATCAAGAAAGACCTCGACATGCCGGATCTCAAGGTCAAGTACAACCTGGTCACCTCGCAAACCCGTATCCCGCTGGTGCAGAACGGCACCGTGGACGTCGAGTGCGGCTCCACCACCAACAACGTCGAGCGTCAGCAGCAAGTTGACTTCTCGGTAGGCATCTTCGAAATCGGCACCCGTCTGCTGGCCAAGAAAGACTCCACCTACAAAGACTTCCCTGATCTGAAGGGCAAGAACGTGGTGACCACCGCCGGCACCACCTCCGAGCGCATCCTCAAGTCGATGAACGCCGACAAGCAGATGGGCATGAACGTGATCTCCGCCAAGGACCACGGTGAATCCTTCAACATGCTGGAAAGCGGCCGCGCCGTTGCCTTCATGATGGACGACGCACTGCTGGCCGGTGAAATGGCCAAGGCCAAGAAGCCTACCGACTGGGCCGTGACCGGTACCGCGCAGTCCTATGAAATCTACGGCTGCATGGTGCGCAAGGGCGATGCCCCGTTCAAGAAAGCGGTCGACGACGCCATCGTGGCGACCTACAAGTCGGGCGAGATCAACAAGATCTACGACAAGTGGTTCCAATCGCCAATCCCGCCAAAAGGCCTGAACCTGATGTTCCCGATGAGCGACGAGCTCAAGGCCCTGATCGCCAACCCGACCGACAAAGCGGCTGACGACAAAAAGTCCTGATTCCTGACTAACCTTACATCCTGAAGGGGCCCCGCCCCTTCAGGAGTCTGTCACTACCTGCTGGCATTTTTTGGAAACACTCGAACCGGTGGTTGTCGAGCCGATTGTGTGTGCCTGATCTTCAACATCAGGCGGGAAAGGATTCTCCCCAAGCGGGTGCTTGTACATCGATCGATCTGAGGGGAGACCCTAATGAATTACAACTGGGACTGGGGCGTGTTCTTCAAGTCCACCGGCGTGGGCAGCGAGACCTATCTCGACTGGTTCATTTCCGGCCTGGGCTGGACCATCGCCATTGCCGTGGTGGCCTGGATCATCGCGCTGACACTGGGCTCGGTGCTCGGGGTCATGCGTACCGTGCCGAATCGCCTGGTATCGGGGATCGCCACGGTTTACGTGGAGCTCTTCCGTAACGTACCGCTGCTGGTTCAGCTGTTTATCTGGTACTTCCTGGTACCCGACCTGCTGCCGCAAAACCTCCAGGACTGGTACAAACAGGACCTCAACCCGACGACGTCGGCGTACCTGAGCGTGGTCGTGTGCCTGGGCCTGTTTACCGCCGCCCGGGTCTGCGAACAAGTGCGTACCGGTATCCAGGCGCTGCCACGGGGCCAGGAATCCGCCGCTCGCGCCATGGGCTTCAAGCTGCCGCAGATCTACTGGAACGTGCTGCTACCCCAGGCCTATCGGATTATTATTCCGCCGCTCACCTCGGAATTCCTCAACGTCTTCAAGAACTCCTCCGTGGCGTCCTTGATCGGCCTGATGGAATTGCTGGCGCAGACCAAACAAACCGCCGAGTTTTCCGCCAACCTGTTTGAAGCCTTCACCCTGGCCACCCTGATCTACTTCACCCTGAACATGAGCCTGATGCTGCTGATGCGCCTGGTCGAGAAGAAAGTCGCAGTGCCCGGCCTGATCTCCGTGGGGGGTAAATAATGGAATTTGATTTCAGTGGCATCGTCCCGGCCATTCCCGGCCTGTGGAACGGCATGCTGATGACCCTGCAACTGATGGTGCTCGGCGTCGTCGGCGGGATCATCCTGGGTACCATCCTGGCGTTGATGCGCCTGTCCGACAGCAAACTGCTATCGCGGATCGCCGGTGCGTACGTCAACTACTTCCGCTCGATCCCGCTGCTGCTGGTGATCACCTGGTTCTACCTGGCGGTGCCGTTCGTGCTGCGCTGGATCACCGGCGAAGACACCCCGATCGGCGCGTTCACCTCGTGCATCGTGGCGTTCATGATGTTCGAAGCGGCGTACTTCTGCGAAATCGTCCGTGCCGGCGTGCAGTCGATCCCCAAGGGCCAGATGGGCGCCGCCCAGGCATTGGGCATGGGCTATGGCCAGACCATGCGCCTGATCATCCTGCCCCAGGCCTTTCGCAAGATGACCCCGCTGCTGCTGCAACAAAGCATCATCCTGTTCCAGGACACCTCGCTGGTGTACACCGTGGGCCTGGTGGATTTCCTCAATGCCTCGCGCTCCAGCGGCGACATCATCGGTCGCTCCAATGAGTTCCTGATCTTCGCAGGGCTCGTGTACTTCACAATCAGCTTTGCCGCCTCGCTGCTGGTCAAGCGTCTGCAAAAAAGGTTTGCCGTATGATCTCTATCAAGAACATCAACAAGTGGTACGGGGACTTCCAGGTACTGACCGATTGCAGCACCGAGGTCAAGAAAGGTGAAGTGATCGTGGTGTGCGGGCCGTCCGGTTCCGGCAAATCGACGCTGATCAAATGCGTCAACGCCCTGGAGCCGTTCCAGAAAGGCGACATCGTGGTCGATGGCACCTCCATTGCCGATCCGAAGACCAACCTGCCGAAACTGCGTTCGCGGGTCGGCATGGTGTTCCAGCATTTCGAACTGTTCCCGCACCTGACCATCACCGAAAACCTGACCATCGCGCAGATCAAGGTCTTGGGTCGCAGCAAGGAAGAAGCCACCAAGAAAGGCCTGCAACTGCTCGAGCGCGTCGGCATTTCCGCCCACGCCCACAAACACCCCGGCCAACTCTCCGGCGGCCAGCAGCAGCGTGTGGCGATTGCCCGTGCCCTGGCGATGGACCCGGTGGTCATGCTGTTCGACGAACCGACCTCGGCGCTGGACCCGGAGATGGTCAACGAAGTGCTCGACGTCATGGTGCAACTGGCCCACGAAGGCATGACCATGATGTGCGTCACCCACGAAATGGGCTTCGCCCGCAAAGTGGCGGATCGGGTGATCTTCATGGACCAGGGCAAAATCATCGAAGACTGTCAGAAAGAAGAGTTCTTCGGCGACATCAGTGCCCGTTCCGAACGTGCGCAGCATTTCCTCGAGAAAATCCTGCAGCACTGAAACCTTGGCGCTTCCCTTGCCCGTGTGGCGAGGGAGTTCGCCCCCGCGGGGTCGCACAGCGGCCCCAGGACCTGCAACCGCGCTGTGCCTGACACACCGCGATTACCGGTTTTACGACTGCTTCGCAGCCGAGCGGGAGCACGCTCCCTCGCCACGGGTTCCGCGCTCGACTGGAAACCAGAGCAGGCCCCTCGCCATGCTGGTTGACCCAAGGCATCTGTGATGAAATGCGACCCCACTCTCTATCGCGCCGCGCCGCCATCACTCGCCGTGAAACCTCGCCTGATTCGCCAACTGTTCCTGCCGCCACTGATCATTTTGCTGATGATCGGCCTGGGGTATGCCGGCTTTTGGATCAGTGAGCACAACGGGGTCCGCAGCCTCAGCGAAAACGGCGAGCGGCAGCTGGAACTGCACGCCCGCGCCGTCGAAAGCGAGATCAGCAAATACACCTACCTGCCCAGCCTGCTGGAACTGGAATCCAGCGTTTCCCGGCTGCTGGAAGACCCGACGCCCGAACACCGGCAAACGGTCAATGATTACCTCGAAGGCCTGAACCGGCGCAGCCGCAGTCGGGCGATCTACGTGATGGACACCACTGGCCGGGTGCTGGCCACCAGCAACTGGCGGGATGTCGACAGCTACCTGGGTGAAGACCTGTCATTTCGCGCGTATTTCCAGAACGCCGTGCGCGGCCAGCCCGGACGTTTCTACGGCATCGGCAGCACCAATGGCGAGCCGGGCTACTACCTGGCCCATGGCCTGGAGGCCCAGGGCAAGATCATCGGCGTAGCCGTGGTCAAGGTCCGCCTCGAAGCCCTGGAAGAGCGTTGGCAGCGAGCGCGCCTGGAAGCCTTTGTCAGCGACGAGAACGGCATCATCATCCTCTCCAGCGACCCGGCGCGGCGGCTCAAGTCGGTCCGCCCCCTGAGCGATGAAACCAAGGAGCGCCTGGCCCGCAGCCTGCAGTACTACTGGTTCCCGCTCAACGAACTGGAACCCCTGGCCCGCGAACGCCTGGCCGAGGGCGTGGAAAAACTGACCTTCCCGGCCAACACCGAACTGGTCTCCGACGAACAGGAAATCAGTTACCTGTCCCAGACCCGGCCCCTGAGCGACACACCGTGGAATTTCACCCTGCTCACCCCGTTGCAGGACCTGCGCCGCGAAGCCATCAATCAGGGCATCCTGGTGGCGGTGGCCTTTGCCCTGGTGGCGTTCCTGCTGATCGCCTGGAACGAACGGCGCAAGGTGATCGCCACCCGCCTGGCCGCCCGTGAAGCGCTGCAGGAAGCCAACAATCAGCTGGAGCGTCGGATTACCGAACGCACCGCCGACCTGCGTGCCAGCAACGAACGGCTCAAGGGTCAGATCCGCGAACGACGCCAGGCCGAAGAGACCCTGCGCCGCGCTCAGGACGAACTGGTGCAGGCCGGCAAGCTGGCGGCCATCGGCCAGATGTCCACCAGCATCGCCCACGAACTGAACCAGCCGCTGGCGGCGCTGCGCACCTTGTCCGGCAACACCGTGCGCTTCCTGGAACGGGGAGCCCTGGACACCGCCAGCGCCAACCTCAAGACCATCAATGAATTGATCGATCGCATGGGCCGCATCACCGCCAGCCTGCGCTCCTTCGCCCGGCGCGGTGACGACCAGGGTGAAGCCAGCCTGAGCAAGGCGGTGGACGCGGCCCTGCAACTGCTCAACGCGCGTATCGAACCACTGCCACTGGCCCTGCGCCGCCACTTCAGCGACGTTCAGCTACAGATCGACCAGACGCGCCTGGAGCAGATTCTGGTCAACCTGATCGGCAATGCCCTGGACGCCATGCAGGCGCAACCGGCGCCCGAGCTGTGGCTGGAAGGCGAACAGGTCGACGATAAATACCGCCTGCGGGTGCGTGACAACGGCCACGGCATCGACGCCGAGGCGCGCAAGCACCTGTTCGAACCCTTCTTTACCACCAAGCCGGGTGAACAGGGCCTGGGCCTCGGCCTGACCCTGTCGGCCAGCCTGGCCGCGGCCACCGGCGGAAATCTGGGTGTCGAGCACCCGGCCACCGGAGGCACCGCCTTCGTCCTCAGCTTGCCCCTGGTAAGCCCCACTCGAGCCGAGCCGCTATGAACCACGACCTCACCGTGCTGATCGTCGAAGACGACCCCCATGTCCTGCTGGGCTGCCAACAGGCCCTCGGGCTGGAGGACATCCCCTGCATCGGCGTCGGCAGTGCCGAGGACGCCCTGGCCCAGGTCGGCGAGAACTTTCCCGGCATCGTGATCAGTGATATCCGCCTGCCGGGTATCGACGGCCTGGAGCTGCTGACCCGCCTCAAGGCGCGCGATCGCAGCTTGCCAGTGGTACTCATCACCGGGCACGGCGATATCTCCATGGCGGTGGGCGCGATGCAGAAAGGCGCCTACGACTTCATGGAAAAACCCTTCTCCCCCGAGCGCCTGGTGGACGTTGCGCGCCGCGCCCTGGAACAGCGGGGCCTGGCTCGGGAAGTGTCCTCGTTGCGCCGGCAGCTGGCCGAGCGCGACTCCCTGGAAGGCCGGATCATCGGCCGCTCACCGGCCATGCAGAACCTGCGCGAGCTGATCGCCAACGTCGCCGACACCTCGGCCAACGTATTGATCGAAGGCGAGACCGGCACCGGCAAGGAACTGGTCGCGCGCTGCCTGCATGACTTCAGTCGACGTCACGCTCACCAGTTCGTTGCGCTGAACTGCGGCGGCCTGCCGGAGAACCTGTTCGAAAGCGAGATCTTCGGCCACGAAGCCAACGCCTTCACCGGCGCCGGCAAGCGACGCATCGGCAAGATCGAGCACGCCCATGACGGCACGCTGTTCCTCGACGAAGTGGAAAGCATGCCGATCAACCTGCAGATCAAGCTGCTGCGGGTCTTGCAGGAGCGCACCCTGGAACGCCTGGGCTCGAACCAGAGCGTGGCCGTGGACTGCCGGGTGATTGCCGCGACCAAGTCCGACCTCGATGAGTTGAGCCGCGCCAACCAGTTTCGCAGCGACCTGTATTACCGGCTGAATGTGGTGACCCTGGAGCTGCCGCCCTTGCGCGAGCGGCGCGAGGACATCCTGCAGTTGTTCGAGCACTTTTTGCAGCAGTCGTCGCTGCGTTTCGACCGCGCGGTGCCGGAGCTGGACAACCAGACCGTATCGATCCTGATGAGCCACGACTGGCCGGGCAACGTGCGTGAGCTGCGCAACGTCGCCGAGCGCTTCGCCCTGGGCCTGCCGGTGTTCAAGAAATCCGGCAGCCACCCGGCCCAGGGCCTGGGCTTTGCCGAAGCGGTGGAAGCCTTCGAGCGCAATCTGCTGGGCGATGCCTTGCAGCGCAGCGGCGGCAACCTGACCCAGGCCAGCCAGGAACTGGGCATGGCCAAGACCACGCTGTTCGACAAGGTCAAGAAGTACGGCCTGAGCCACTAACCCGACCCAAGCGAGATATACCTGTGGATCTATTGCTCAAAGCTGCACTGGGCGCTGGCGTGGTGCTGATCCTGGCCGCCCTGGCGAAAACCCGGAATTACTACATCGCCGGGTTGGTGCCGCTGTTTCCGACCTTCGCCCTGATCGCCCATTACATCGTCGGCAAGGGCCGTTCGGTGGAAGACCTGAAGACCACCATCGTCTTTGGCATGTGGTCGATCATTCCGTACTTCGTGTACCTGGCGACGCTGTACGTGATGGTCGACCGCCTGCGCCTCGAAGCCTCCCTGGCCGTGGCCGCCGTGGCCTGGCTGATGGCCGCGACGGTCCTGGTCAGCGTCTGGGTCCGCCTGCACGCCTGACCTGTCGCCGCTGCCGAGCCCGCGAGGCTGCGCTGGCCGGACCTGGCGCCCCTCATCTGCCTGACACCCCTCGGCGTTCATCCGGGCCTGCGGCAGCGGCTACGCTCCAGGCGCGCGCTCGAACGTGGCCCGGTCTTTGCAATTACCGTGGAAAGCCCGGCCGGTCTGCGTTTCAGCGCTGGCGGGGCGCTGCCATGGGTAAATCACACGTTGAATATTTTAGATCTCGACCACAGCCTGACCGCCCAGGAGGCCGTCACGCGACGCTTGGAAAACGGTCAGGCGCGGCGCCTGGACCTGCTGGACCTGGGCCCGAAACTGCGGCTCTGGTCCACCGAGCGCACCTACCGGCGCTTCACCGAACGCCTGGGCCAGCGGCCCGCGCATAACGGGCCGCAGCCGGAAATCTTCTTTGTCGGCTCCGGCGACTACCACCACCTGACCCCGGCCTTTCTCGCTAACCTGAAGGAGCCGGTGAGCCTGATCCACTTCGATAACCACCCCGACTGGGTGCGACTGGCCCCGCGTCGGCACTGCGGCTCCTGGGTCAACCGCGCGCTGCAAATGCCCCACATCCAGCGCATCGTCACCCTGGGGCCGTGCAGCGAGGACCTCGACAGCCCGCAACTGCGCGGCGGCAACCTGGGCGCCTTGCGCCAGGGCAAGCTGCAGCTGTTTCCCTGGCAGCATGCGCCGTCCAAGGTCTGGGGCCGGATCGGCGATGGCGCCGGGCACCAGCAGCGGGAAAACCATCTGCACTGGCACAACCTGGTGGAGCAGGACTGGCCCGGCTTCATCGCTCAGATGATCGCCGGCCTGCCCACCGAGGCGGTCTGGATCACCATCGACAAAGACGTGCTGGCCAGTGAAGACGCCGCGACCAACTGGGACCAGGGCGGCATGCGCCTGAGCCACTTGTTGCAGGCGCTGCGCCTGCTGGCCGAGGGCAAACGGGTTCTGGGCATCGATGTCTGCGGCGAATTTGCCGCGCCGGCCTTCAGCAACGCCCTCAAGCGCTGGGAAGCCACATCCGACCAACCGCCTGTCGAACGCTGGAGCCAGGCCGACCTGCTGCGCAACTCGGTGACCAATGAAGCGCTGATGAGCCTGTTCGAGGAGTTGTACCCGTGACCTTGACCGTTGTTCTGCTGGTGGCCTTTTCCATCGTCCTGGATGTGATCGGCCAACTCTGTTTCAAGCTCGGCCTGGACCGCCTGCCCGAACTCGAAGGCGGCTTTCGCCTCAATGCGTTCTGGGGCCAGGTATTCAATGCGCCCCTGCTCTGGTGCGGGATCGGCGCCTATGTGATCGAGTTTTTCGTCTGGCTCGAAGCCTTGTCCCGCGCGCCCCTGAGCCTGCTGTTTCCAGCCGCGGCCCTGGCCTATTGCGGCGTGGTCCTGGCCGGCAAGGTCATCCTCGGTGAACACGTCAGCCGGCGGCGCTGGCTCGGCACCCTGGTGATCACCCTGGGCGTGATGCTGGTGTGCATCGCTAGTACCTGAGCCTCTATTCACGATTGAAAGGAACCCTACATGACTTCAACCACCTCATCCGGCTGGCTCCACGAGCGCCTGGGCACCGTGGTGCTCTGGGCCCTGCTGATCGGCTTTGAAAGCGCCGGGCAGATCGCGACCAAGGTGGCCGGCGACCAACTGGGACAGATGGACTTCACCCTGCAATGGCTGCTGGCGGTGGCCGCCAACCCGGGGATCCTGCTGGCGATCGCCTGTTACATCGGCGCCTTTTTCGTCTGGATGCTGATTCTGCGACGCAGCAGCCTGTCCCTGGCCTTCCCCTTGAGTTCACTGGTGTTCGTGGTGGTGCTGCTCGGCTCCTGGCTGGGCCTGGGCGAGCAGATCAGCCTGCTGCACTGGGTCGGCGTACTGGTGATCATCGGCGGGATTGCCCTGCTGGCCGAGGGCGAGGCAAGCTGAAACGACGCTGGCCGCAGCCAGCACGCTTCAGAATTTGTAGCTGATTGCGGTCTGCACCTGGCCCTGATTGACCTGGCCCTTCTCGCGCACGATGCTGCTGTCCGCCGCCGAATGGGTCAGGCGAATCCAGCTGGCACTGGTCATCAGCGACCAGTCGCCGCCCAGGGGGATTTGCAGGTTCTGGGTCAGGGTCACGTTCTGCAAACCGCCACTGGCGTTGTACGGCGCGATGCCGGAGGCCTGGGCCTCGTCGCCACTGACCCCGAAAAAAGTCTGGGCCTGACGCCCATCGGCAAAGTGTGCGGTCAGGTTATTGCTGCCGATAATCCCGGCACCCAGCGGGTAACCGATCTCGCCACCGACCTTGCCCAGCACCCCGCCCTGACCATCGCCTCCCGCCACCGCGTGGCCGAGGAAGGCGAACACGCGCCAGAAATCGTCCGGCGCATACTCGATAAAACCCCCAACGTCGGCCATGTTCGGTACGTCTCGCAGGCCGCGCAGCGAGCCGTTGGCGTTACGCCCTGGCAGGTAATTGATATACGGCCCGGCGCTGAAACCGTTGGCCGACAGAGCCTCCCAGGTCAGGCCGTCATCGGTGTCGAGGCTGACCGAACCCCAGTCCAGGTCGAAGTACGGCAATGGCACGCTTTCATAGCGACTGCCGCTTGGGTCGTGGGGCTGGTAGCCGACGCCCAGCCCGACCTGTCCGGTGATGCCGTCGTCGGCCAGGGCTGTGGAACCCGCCCCCAACGCCAGCAGGCCGGCGAACAGGGCAGAACGTGTGAACCTGGGCATGGGTGCATTTCCTTGTCTGAACATGCGCGCATCAATCCCTAGACGTCGGTGTCTGCGCAAGCACTGATGTTGTTTGTAGCAAGCTACAAAAATTGTAGCTACAAAGCTGAAAAACAGCCCAGACCGCCGCCGCAAGCCCAGCCCTGCTGGATTTTCTCCAGTTGGCACAGTCCCTGCTCTACCTCTCTGGCAAGCGCAAACAGCGCTCCTATCCAACAGGTAACTGCAGATGATGCACTGGCATATCGTGTGTGACTTCGACGGGACCATCACCCGCACCGACGTGATCGACAACGTCCTCCAACGCTTCGCCGACCCTAGCTGGGAGAGCATCGAGCAGGAGTGGCTCGACGGTCACATCGGTTCCCGTGAGTGCCTCAGTCGCCAACTGGCGCTGGTCAAGGCGACCCCGTCCGAGCTGCTCGGGTATTTCGACAGTGTCGAAATCGACCCCGACTTTCCCGACTTCGTCGACCATGTGACCGGCCTCGGCGCCTCCATTGAAGTGGTCAGCGACGGCATCGAACAAGGCATCGCCCGGATCCTGGCGCGCAACTACGTGAGCCTGCTGCCGATCCTTGCCAACCGCCTGCGCCAGGTCGACCACAACAGCTGGCGCATCGACTTCCCCTACGCCAGCGACGCCTGCCGTGCGGCATCCGGCAACTGCAAATGCAAATCCACCCCACGTGGCAAACGCGTGCTGGTGATCGGTGACGGCCAGTCCGACATGTGCGTGGCCTCCACCGCCGACTTCGTTTTTGCCAAGGACCGCCTGGCCGAATACTGCGAGCGCAATGCAATTCCTTATGCACGCTTCGACACCTTCGCCGAGCTGCCTGCGCTGATGGCCCAACTGCCTAACGGCAGCGCCAACGCCAATACCTTCTCCCTTGAAAATTCTGCTGAACCACAGGAACTCTTCCATCATGTCTGACATTCGCATTGCCACCGCAGAAGACCAGATCCTTCTGGAAAAAGAAGCCAAGTACTGCTCCTACGGCGACACCGTCCACTACATCGAGCCGCCGCGCATTTTCAGCCGCTGCGAAGGCTCCTACGTCTGGGACACCGAAGACCAGGCCTACCTCGACCTGCAGATGTGGTATTCGGCGGTCAACTTCGGCTACGCCAACCCGCGTCTGAACAACGCCCTGAAACAGCAGATCGACACCCTGCCGCAGATCGCCAGCCAGTACCTGCACAAAGGCAAGATCGAGCTCTCGGAAATGATCGCGGTCGATGCCAAGAAGAAATTCGGCCTCGACGGCCGCGTGCACTTCAACGTCGGCGGCTCGCAGTCCATCGAGGACTCGCTGAAAGTGGTGCGCAACGCCAGCAACGGCAAGAGCCTGATGTTCGCCTTCGAAGGCGGCTACCACGGCCGGACCCTCGGCGCCTCATCGATTACCTCCAGCTACCGCTACCGTCGCCGCTACGGCCACTTCGGCGAGCGCGCCAACTTCATTCCGTTCCCGTACCACTTCCGTGGCCCGAAAGGCATGACCAAGGAAGAGTACGGCAGCCACTGCGTGCAGCAGTTCGCCCGGCTGTTCGAAACCGAATACAACGGTGTCTGGGACCCGAAAGTCGGCCAGAGCGAATACGCCGCGTTTTACGTCGAGCCGATCCAGGGCACCGGCGGCTACGTGATCCCGCCGATGAACTTCTACAGCGAGCTCAAGCAGGTCCTGGACCAGCACGGCATCCTGATGGTGGTCGATGAAATCCAGATGGGCTTCTGGCGCACCGGCAAGCTGTGGTCGATCGAACACTTCGACGTGCAACCCGACGTGATCGTGTTCGGCAAGGCACTGACCAACGGCTTGAACCCACTGGGCGGCATCTGGGCCAAGGAAGAATTGATCAACCCGAAAATCTTCCCGCCAGGTTCCACCCACTCCACCTTCGCCTCCAACCCATTGGGTACGGCGGTCGGCCTGGAAATGTTCAAGATGACCAGCGAAGTCGACTACGGCGCGATGGTCATGGCCAAGGGCAAATACTTCCTCGACGGCCTGCAGGAGTTGCAGAAGCGCTTCCCGATCATCGGCGATGTCGACGGCCTGGGCCTGGCCCTGCGCTGCGAAATCTGCGGTCCGGACGGCTTCACCCCGGACAAGGCGACCCTGGACTACATGGTCGAGGAAGGCATGAAGGGCGACATGCTGGTTGACGGTCGGAAACTGGGCCTGATCCTCGACGTCGGCGGCTACTACAAGAACGTGATCACCCTGGCACCGTCCCTGGAGATCAGCTACCCGGAAATCGACCTGGGCCTGAAGCTGCTTGAGCAGTTGCTGGTTCGAGCCATGAAGCGGTGAACGTGGCAGGGATCGATCTGGGTCAAGGCGACTCAGGCTTCGTTCTCGGCAATGGTCCGGTCGGGGTCCTGTTGATCCACGGCCTGACCGGCACCCCGACGGAGTTGCGTCGGGTGGCCCAGGGCCTGGCCAAGCAGGGCTGCACGGTGTACGTGCCGACCCTGGCCGGGCACTGCGGGGACAACAGCGACCTGCAGGCCACCGGCTGGCAGGACTGGTACGAGGGGGTGCGCAGAACCTTCGTCGGCGTGCGTCAGCGTCACCAGCAGGTGTTTGTCGGCGGCTTGTCCATGGGTGCAGTGATGTCGATGTACGTGGCGTCCGAGCATCCGGGTCAGGTCACCGGCCTGCTGATGTATTCGACCACCCTCAAGTACGACGGCTGGAGCATCAACAAACTGGCGTTCCTGACCCCGTTGCTGATGAAGATTCCGTTCGGCGTGCACATCTGCAGCTTCGAGGAAAAACCGCCCTACGGCATCAAGAACCCACGCCTGCGGGCCATCGTCGAGCGGCAGATGAAAGCCGGCGAGAGCAGCAATGCCGGGCTGCTGACCATGGAGGGGGTGACCGTGCGCGAACTGCATCGGATGAACGCCGTGGTGAAAAAACGCATGCCGTCGATCACCACGCCGGCCCTGGTGCTGCACTCGATCGAAGACGACATCACCAGCCGCTGGAACGCCGATTATGTGGAACGCAAACTCGGTGGCCCAGTGACCAAGATCCTCCTCGACAACTGCTATCACATGATCACAGTCGACCTGCAATACCGTCGGGTCGTGGAGTTAAGCCTCGCGTTCATCGAGCAACAGGCTCACTCGCCAGCCGTGCGCGAAGACTATCGACAGCTGGCGTAACTTAAGGACGAGACGTGATTACCGCCCAAGCCTATTCGACCATTCAGGCCATCGACCGCCGTGCCTGGAATGACTGTTTCCCGAATGCCTTGGAGGACTGGGACTATTACCTGGCGGTGGAAAACGCCGGGATCGACGACTTCCAATGGCGCTACCTGGCGCTCTATGAAGGCTCGACCCTGGTGGCGGTGGCGCCGGCCTTCACCACCGGGTATCGGCTCGACACCACGGTCCAGGGAATCGGCAAGCGCATCACCGAGCGCCTGCAACGCTATTGGCCGGGTCTGTTGCAACTGCGCCTGTACGCCATCGGTTCGCCGGTGGCCGAACAGTGCAATGCCGGCACCGCCAGCCATGTGCCGGTCGAACGGCGCCAGGCCTTGCTGGAACAGCTGCTGCTGATCGCCCAACGCGATGCCGACGCCCTCGACATCGGCCTGCGGGCGGTCAAGGACGCCCCCAGCAGCGACCGGCAATGGGCCGAAAGCTGCCAGGCCGCAGGTTTCCAGGCGATGCCCAGCCTGCCGAGCGCGCTGCTGCCGATTCCCTTTGGTTCCATCGACGCTTACCTGGGCACCCTGGGCAAATCCACCCGCAAGGACCTGCGGCGCAAACTGCGCGCGCCGGGCCCGCGGATTGAATGGCGGCGCTCGATCGACGACGTCATGCCCGACATCATGCGGCTGTATGAGGCGACGCTGGCGCGCAGCGACCTGCAATTCGAACGCCTGCCGGCGGACTACTTCACCGGCATCCTCGAACACCTGGGCGAGCGCGCGGCCTGCGTGCTGTACTGGATCGACGAACAACTGGTGGCGTTCAACCTGATCCTCATCGACCGGCATCGGCTGATCGACAAGTTTTTCGCCCACGACCTGGACCTCACCCGGGAGCACAACCTGTACATGCGTAGCTGGCTGGCCAATGTCGACTACTGTATCGAACACAAGATTGCGCTGTACGAGTGTGGCCAGGCCGGCTACGCCAGTAAACTGCGCCTGGGCTGTTCCTTTACCGGCAATACGCTGTTCTTCCGGCATCGAAACCCCTTGCTCAACACCCTGCTCAAACTGATAAAACTGTTTGTCCGCCCGGATCGATCCGACCCCGCCATGGCTGCTGCAATAAGCGAAAGTTCATGACCAAAAAAGAACGCCGTCCCCCGCGCCCGTTTGCCATCTCTCGCTGGAGCCTGCAGCGCAAGCTGGTATTGGCCTTCTGGATGGTCAGCGTGATCCCGACCATGATCGCCGCCGAGCTGGCAGCGGCCACCCTGTCGGAAATCTTCGACAGTAACGTGCGTATCTGGCTGCAGGAGTCGACCAAGATCGTCGAGGACGAGATCACCGAAATCCTCCACGACAACGCCCGTATCGCCCAACTGTTCCTGCGCTACACCCGCCCGCCCACCGATCGCAATGCGGCCAAGCACGACAAGCTGACCGCCGACATTGCCGACTCGATGGGCATCGACGTGGTGGCGCTGATCCGCAAAAGCGACCACAAAGTGGTGTTCAGTACCGCTGCCGACAACATCGTCGGGCAGATCAGCACCGCGTCCAATGCCGTGCTGCAGACGGTCCAGGTCGGCGGCGTGGCGACCGGCGTGGTGGTCTCGACCTTCCAGACCACCCTGGATGGCATCGACTACCAGCTGCTGATCGCCACCTACCTGGATGCCAGCTTCCTCACCAGCGTGGCCGAAGTGCACTCCCTCGACCTGCGCCTGTACCTGGCCAAGGCCGACGATTTTGCCGAGATCTTCGCCACCCAGCGCTTCGAGGATCACCCCAACCGGGTGCCGGAAAAAATCGAAGCGATCCTGCGCACCACGCGCCAGCCCAGCGAACAGTTCACCAGCCGCTACAGCGGCCTGTATCGGCCGATCTTCAATGACAGCGGCGACCTGGTGGGGGTGATTTTCAGCGGCCTGCTGCGCCACAGCAGCCTGGTGGGGCTGGTCAACCAGAGCAACCTGTTCATCCTGATTTTCCTTCTCAGCTCGGCAGCCTCCCTGGCCGTCGGCTGGCTGGTCTCGCAGCGCCTGACCCGGCCCTTGCGCGGCCTGTCCAAAGGCGTGCAAGCGGTGATTGCCGGCGACTACCGACAGCGGGTGCCGGTCAGCGGCGGCGATGAACTGGCCGAGTTGAGCAGCACCTTCAACCACATGACCGAGCGCCTGGGCGAGTTGCAGCACCTGGAGTCGCAACTGCGTCGCCGTGATCGACTGCATGCCCTGGGCGAGGTTGCCATGGGCCTGGCCCATGAAATCCGCAACCCGCTGGGCATCATCAAGACCGCGACCCAGTTGCTGCACCGCCGTGCCGACTTGCCCGACGGCGATAAGCGCCACCTGGAATACGTGATCAGCGAAGTCAGCCGCATCAACGACCTGATCACCGACTTCCTCGATTTCGCCAAGCCCAGCGCGCCCATGCGCTCGACCCAGCCGGCCCGGCCGCTGATGGAAGAACTGATCGGCTTCTGCGAACCGGAACTGGCCCTGCACAAGATCGATGCGCGGATCGACGACCAGGCCCCGGGCGCGACCCTGTACGCCGATGCACGCCAGCTCAAGCAGGCCTGCCTGAACCTGGTCCTCAATGCCATAGACGCCATGCCCGAAGGCGGACGCCTGACCCTGGGCATCGCCCAGGACGAGGACTACACCATCATCAGCGTCACCGACACCGGGCAAGGCATCGAGCCGGACATGCTTGAACGCATCTTCACGCCGTTCGTCACCACCAAGGCCTCGGGCACCGGCCTGGGCCTGGCGAAGGTGTTCTCGATCATGGAAAACCATGACGGGCACATCGAATGCAGCAGTGAAAAAGATGCCGGCGCCACGTTCAGCCTGTACATTCCGGCCAACGGTGAAGATGACGAAGAGGACGCTGATGACGCATAACCTGCTGGTGGTCGATGACGAGCCCAAACTCTGCGACCTGCTGTCGTCGGCCCTGAGCCAGAACGGCATCCAGGTGTTTACCGCCAGTAACGGCCTGCACGCGCTCAAGGTCCTGGAGCAGGAAGACATCGACCTGGTGATCAGCGACTGGCGCATGCCCGGCATGGATGGCCCGCAACTGCTGGCCGAGATCAAGCTGCGCTATCCGCAGTTGCCGGTGATCGTGATGACCGCCTACAGCACGGTGAAAAACGCCGTGCAGTCGATGCGCGACGGCGCCTACGACTACATTGCCAAACCCTTCGATATCGACGAGCTGGACATCACCGTCAGCAAGGCCCTGCAGTTTCGCGACATCCTCAAAGACAACCAGCGCATGCGCGCCGAGCTCGACGAGCACCAGCAGATCGACAGTCTGGTGGGCGACAGCCCGACCTTTCGCCGGGTGTTGCAAGCCGTGGATTCGGTGCGTGAAAGCAGCGCCACCATCCTCCTGACCGGCGAAAGCGGCACCGGCAAGGAAATGGTTGCCCGGGCCATCCACAAGCACGGCAACCGCGCCGGCCGGCCGTTTGTGGCGGTCAACTGCGCGGCGATTCCCGAAGGGCTGCTGGAAAGTGAGATGTTCGGCCATCGCAAGGGCGCCTTCACCGGCGCCGTGGCGGACCGGGTCGGGCGTTTCCAGCAGGCTGACAAGGGCACCCTGTTTCTCGATGAAGTCGGCGACATGCCCCTGGCGTTGCAGGCCAAGATATTGCGCGCCCTGCAAGAACGAGTGATCGAACCGGTGGGCGACCCGCGCGAGCGCAAGGTCGATGTGCGGGTGATCGCCGCGACCAACAAGAACCTGCTCGAAGCGGTGGCCAACAAGGAGTTTCGCGAGGACCTCTACTACCGCCTGAATGTCTTCCCCATCCCCCTGCCCGCCCTGCGTGAGCGGGTCGAAGACATCGCGCCCCTGGCCCGCCACTTCGCCCATACCCTGGGCGCCACCGCCGGCAAACGCATCAGCGGCTTCAGCCCGCAGGCCCTGCAGGCCATGGCCAACTACAGCTGGCCGGGGAATATCCGCGAACTGCAGAACTGCGTCGAACGCGCGACCATCGTCGCCAAGGGTGCAGTGATCGAAGAGAACGACCTGCCCGATTACCTGTTCACCCCGGCACCGGCCGACAGTGCTCCGGGGGTCGCGCTGAGCGCGGGGGCCAGCGTGCCCAGCGACCTGGAAGCGGCCCTGGCCGAGGTGGAAAAAGCCTACATCCTCAGCGCCCTGCAACAGAGCAATGGCGTGCAAGCCGCCGCCGCGCAATTGATCGGCATCTCCGAGCGCAGCTTCTGGTATCGCCTGAAAAAGCTCGGGATCCAGGTCGATAAAATCATTCGCTGAGCCTCAGCCTGTGGCCGCCCCTGCTCACAGCAGGTTCGGTGCGGCCAGGGGTTCGATCTGCGCCCAGTGCGAGGTGTCTTCACGGTGGGCTTGAAGGTACGGCAGCACCGCCGCCAGCAACGGCGCCTTGAACGCCTCCTGGAAACGATGGGCCAGCCCCGGGATCAGCTTCAATTGGCTGCCCTGGATATGCGCGGCCAGGTGCACGCCGTGCATCACCGGCAGCAGCGGGTCGGCGGTGCCGTGCACCACCAGGGTCGGCACCCGCAATTGGTTGAGCAGGGTGACCCGACTCGGCTCGGCGAGGATCGCCATGATCTGACGCTTCACGCCTTCAGGGTTGAATGCACGGTCGTAGGACTCCGCAGCCTGGTGCAACAGCACCTGGCGATCATCACTGACTTCGGGGCTGCCCAGGGCCGCCAGTAAATCGGCCTGCTGCTCCAGGGCCACCGCACGGTTTGGCGCACCGCGTCGCGAGAGCAACTGCACCAGCGCCGCATTGGGCGCGGGCAGGCCTTCGGCGCCGGAGCTGGTCATGATCAAGGTCAGGCTTTCCACCCGCTGCGGCGCCATGGCCGCCAGGTGCTGGGCGATCATCCCGCCCATGCTCGCGCCCAGCACATGAAACTGCTCGATATGCAGGGCATTCATCAGGCCCAGGGCATCGTCGGCCATGTCCGTCAGGGTGTAAGGCGCCGCCACCGGCAGGCCGAGCTTGTAGCGCAGGACCTCGAAGGTCAGGTTGGCGCTGTCCGGCACCTGGCGCCAGGTGGACAGGCCCACGTCGCGGTTGTCATAGCGGATCACCCGAAACCCCTGCTGACACAAGGCGACCACCACCTCGTCGGGCCAGTGGATCAGTTGCCCGCCCAGGCCCATCACCAGCAATAACGCCGGGTCCGAGGCACGGCCGATGCTCTGGTACGCCAGGCTGACCTGCTCCAGTTCGACCCGTTGGGTGGGGACATTGACGTCGCAACGCGAAGCGCCAAAAGACAACTGGCCGAGCGTCAGCCCGGCCAGCAACAGCATCATTGAAAAGAATCGTACCCGCATGAACAAACACCGAAACGCAGAACCCCAGTAGAGCGCGAGTCTGATGAAGTCTGTTCAAGCGCGCTGCCACAGTTGCGTGACAGTTTGATGAAGATTGCCCAGCGGTCGTCTTTCGACGACACCTTGTAGCCACTGCCGATAGGCTCGGGCCGCGTTCGGACGCTGGCCCGTACCGACGCCGGTGTTCCAGCGGGTGTAATCAACCCAACTGGCTGCGCAGTTGCCGGGCGGCGGCGACCATGTTGATCAGGGCCGCTTCGGTCTCGGGCCAGGCGCGGGTTTTCAGGCCGCAGTCCGGGTTGACCCACAACCGCTCGGCAGGGATGCGTTTGACCGCCTTTCTCATCAGCTTGACCATTTCCGCGGTGTCCGGCACCCGTGGCGAGTGAATGTCATACACCCCTGGCCCGATGTCGTTGGGGTAGTCGAACGCCTTGAACGCCTCCAGCAGCTCCATGTCCGAGCGCGAGGTCTCGATGGTGATCACGTCGGCGTCCATGGCGGCAATCGACTGAATCACGTCGTTGAATTCGCTGTAGCACATATGGGTGTGGATCTGCGTCTGGTCCTGCACCCCGCTGGCACTGAGGCGGAACGCCTGCACCGCCCAGTCCAGGTACTCCTGCCACTGCGCCCGGCGCAGGGGCAGGCCTTCGCGGAACGCCGCTTCGTCGATCTGCACGATCTTGATCCCGGCGGCTTCCAGGTCCAGCACTTCATCCCGCAGGGCCAGGGCCAGTTGCTGCGCCTGCACCTTGCGCGACACATCTTCGCGGGGGAAAGACCACATCAGCATGGTCACGGGACCGGTGAGCATGCCTTTCATCACCTTGTCGGTCAGGCTCTGCGCGTATTGAATCCAGTCCACGGTCATGGCCTTGGGCCGACTCAGGTCACCGTAGATCACCGCCGGTTTCACACAGCGCGAACCGTAGCTCTGGACCCAGCCGAAGCGGGTGAACAGGTACCCGTCCAGTTGCTCGGCAAAGTACTCGACCATGTCATTGCGCTCGGCCTCGCCATGCACCAGCACATCCAGCCCCAGCCGCTCCTGGACCTCCACCGCGTGGCGGATCTCGCTGTGCATGGCATCGGTGTAGTCGTTGGCCGACAACTTGCCCTGCTTGTAGGACTGGCGCGCCAGGCGGATCGAGGCGGTCTGCGGAAAGGAGCCAATGGTGGTGGTCGGGAACAGCGGCAACTGCAAGCGTGCGCGCTGCACGTCGATGCGCCGGGCAAAGGGTGACTGGCGCTGGCTGTCGGCCTCGCGGATCGCGGCGATGCGGGCCTGGACCTGGGCCTTGTGGATACGCGGCGAACGCGCCCGGCTGGCCTGTACTTCACGGCTTTGGGCCAAGGCAGACTGAACGCTCGCGGCCTGTGGATCGTTCAGCGCATCACGCAGCACGGCAATTTCGCCACACTTCTGCACGGCAAACGCCAGCCAGCTCTTCAACTCGGTATCGAGCTGGTCTTCACGCCCCAGATCCACCGGGCTGTGCAGCAACGAGCAGGAACTGCTGACCCAGAGGTTGTCGCCGAAACGTTCCTGGGCCACTTGCAGTTGCTCCAGGGCCTGCTCCAGCTCGCAGCGCCAGACGTTGCGCCCGTTGACCAGGCCCACCGACAGAATCTTGTAGGTCGGCAGACGGTCCAGTACCTGGCCCAGTTGCTCCGGGGCCCGCACGGCGTCGATGTGCAGGCCGTCCACCGGCAGGCCGACGGCCAGGCCAAGGTTGTCTTCCAGGCCGCTGAAGTAGGTCGCCACCAGTTTTTTCAGCGGTGAGTACTGAAGGATGTGATAGGCGCGCTCGAAGGCGCTCTTCCATTCGAGGGGCAGGTCCAGGGTCAGGATCGGCTCGTCGATCTGCACCCATTCCACGCCCTGGGCCTGAAGCCGCTTGAAGATTTCGCCGTACAGCGGCAGCAGGCGCTCCAGCAGCGTGAGCTTGTCGAACTCATTGCCCTTGGCCTTGCCCAGCCACAAGTAGGTCAGCGGGCCGATGATCACCGGTTTGACCTTGTGACCCAGGGCGTGGGCTTCGTCGACTTCGTCGAACAACTGGTTCCAGCTCAGGCTGAACCCCTGGTCAGCGCTGAATTCCGGGACCAGGTAGTGGTAGTTGGTGTCGAACCACTTGGTCAGCTCCTGGGCGTATTGCGCCTGGCCATGCTCACCGCCGCAGCAGCCGAAGGTGGCGCCGCGGGCCATGGCGAACAGGGTGTCGAGGGTCGGCAGGCCCTGGCCGTCCTGGGTGCTGGCAAAACGCTCGGGAATCACGCCGAAGCTCAGCGAATGGGTGAGCACCTGGTCGTACCAGGCGAAATCGCCCACCGGCAGCAAATCGATGCCGGCGGCTTTCTGCAACTGCCAGTGCCGGGCCCGCAACTCACGGCCGACGCTCAGCAAGGCGCTCTGTTCAAGGTCGCCCTTCCAATAGGATTCGAGGGCTTTTTTCAGTTCGCGGTCAGCGCCGATACGTGGAAAACCGAGGGTGTGGGCCAAGGCCATGAGGTGTTCCTCCCTGTAAAAGATGGCGCCATTGTCGACAGCCAGCCCAACATGAGACAAACTCAACCTTTTCGTGTTGATCACAAAATTTACTCATGGAGAACCTGGTGCTCGAAATCCGTCACCTGAAGACCCTGCACGCCCTGCGTGAATCCGACAGCCTGGTGGAAGCCGCCGAGCGCCTGCACCTGACCCAGTCGGCCTTGTCCCACCAGTTCAAGGAACTGGAAGAGCGCATGGGCATGCCATTGTTCGTGCGCAAGACCAAGCCGGTGCGCTTCACCAGCGCCGGCCTGCGCCTGCTGCAACTGGCCGATGCCACCCTGCCCCTGCTGCGCGGCGCCGAGCGTGATATCGCGCGCCTGGCCGGCGGCACCGCCGGACGCCTGCACATGGCCATCGAGTGCCACAGCTGCTTCCAGTGGTTGATGCCGACCATCGACCAGTTCCGCGACGCCTGGCCGGAAGTCGAACTGGACCTGGCGTCGGGGTTTTCCTTTGCGCCCTTGCCAGCCCTGGCCCGGGGCGACCTGGACCTGGTGGTGACCTCCGACCCGCTGGAGCTGGCGGGCATCACCTACGTGCCGCTGTTCACCTACGAAGCCATGCTCGCGGTGGCCAACCAGCACTCGCTGGCAAGCAAGGCCTACATCGTGCCCGAGGACCTGATCAACGAAACCCTGATCACCTACCCGGTCGAACGCGATCGTCTGGATATCTTCACCCGCTTCCTGGAGCCAGCGGACGTCGAGCCGGCGCAAGTGCGCACCTCGGAACTGACGGTGATGATGATGCAACTGGTGGCCAGTGGGCGCGGCGTGTGCGGCATGCCCCATTGGGCGCTGCATGAATACAGCTCGCGGGGTTACGTCAAGGCCAAGCGCCTGGGGGACAAGGGCTTGTTCGCCACGCTGTATGCGGCGATTCGCGCCGACATGCTGGATGCGCCCTACATGCGCGACTTCCTGCTGACGGCCAAGGACACCTCGTTCTCGACCCTGGACGGGGTCAGCGCCGTTCGCTGATCCGGGCATTTCCGGTGGCGCGGCGTGCGGCGGGTGCCGCTAAAGCTCGCGGGCTTCGCGGCACATATGGATTTTGTCGAAGTAGTCATCGCCGACCCGCACTGCCAGGGATTCGAGGCCTGACTGCATAAAACCGCAGCGACGATACAAGGCGATGGCCGCGTCGCTGCCGGCGGTCACGGTCAGCTGAATCAGGCGCACCTGGGGCTGCTCGCGCGCCTCGGCGAGAACCCCCTGCACCAGTTGGTAGCCCACCCCGCCTTGACGCCAGGCCTGGCTCACATACAGACCGAACAGGGTCGCCTTGTGCCGGGCGTGCGCCTCAAGCTCCAGGGCCAGGCCGACAATCCCCACCAGCACCTCGCCCTCGAACGCCCCCAGCAGCAGGTCCAACTCATCGTCCAGGCGCGCCGCCCACCAGGCCAGGGGGATCGCCGCACGGTCGCCGATGCTGGAGGCAAACGCCTGGGGATGGCGCGCGTAGGCTTCCAGGGACAACGCCCGATATTGCGCGGCGTGGCGCCCGTTCAGACGCTGGATAAGCACGTCGCTCACCGCGGGCTCAGGTTCCGCGACCCGGCGCGGGCAGCAGGCGCAAGACCGGGGCGGCCAGTAGCGTCAGCAATGAAGCGGCGGCGAAGATCAGGTCATCGTGGCGTGAAATCATGGCAATCCTCGGCGAGGGCCCAGGTCAGGCCGGGGGTGTCAGCGAGGCACGATAAAACGGCAGGATCAGATCCCTTGTCAATGGCGCCAGGTGCAGGTTGATATCACTGTGCGGGTCGACCCAGCACACCTCCTCGATTTCTGCAGCCGGGGCCACTTCGGCGTCGATCTCCAGCAAAAACACCTCGGCCTGCACCACGTAACCGGGCTCGTTGGCCGCGGGCGCCGAGAACTGGCCGAGAAAGCGCGCCTGGGCCGGATCCACCTGCAAGCCCAGTTCCTCCTCCAACTCCCGCGCCAGGGCGACGGCCGGTGATTCGCGGGCTTCGATCTTGCCCCCCGCCTGCATAAAGGCCTGGGTTCCGCGCTTGCGTACCAGCAGCGTGCGGCCATCCGGCCTGAGCAGGAGGCCGGCGGCGATGTGAATAATGGCGTTCTTGGAGTCGGTGCAGGCAGTCATGGGAGCGGGTCGGCCTTGAATGAAAGGCGCAAGGATCCCACGCACGGCCCCTTCGCGTCACGGCGCCAGGGCTGGTTTTTCGCTGCCGGAGTGCTCCTGGGCCACCCTGACAAATACGCTGTAGCGCGCTCCCTCCATGGTCTCGAAGGCAATCAGCTTGTCCACAAGGGGCAGGTTGAGCACCTTGCCGGCATTGAGCAGGAGCATGCCGTTGTCGGCGTTCAGGTTGCGCGCCAGCAGCATTCCGGCTTGCAGTTCCCGGGTGCCGAGAACCTTGACCGAGGGGTCGCCCAGGGTCACGTCCGTGAGGTAGACCGCGCACACCTGGACAAAGTCTTCGACCAACTGCGGGTCATAGAACTTGCCCGCGTACTTGCGGATAAACACCAGGGCCTCGTCGCTGTTCATCTGCCGCTCGAGGATCAGCCCGCGCTGCAATTCGATGAAATCCACCGCCAGCTTGAGCAAGCGCGAGCCAAAGGGGATGGCTTCGCCCTTGAGGTGATCGGGGAAGCCGCTGCCGTCCCAGTGCTCCTGATGGTGAAGAATCAGCCGGGCCGCATCCTGCATCGGCTCCAGGGTCATCAACAATGATTCGCTCTGCTTCGGATAGGTACGGTACAGCTCGCGGTCGTGGTGGTGCATCAGGTCCGCCGGGGACCTCATCATGCTGTCGCTCCAGCTCAACTTGCCGATGTTGTACAGCGCGGCAGCCATGGCCAGGTCCCGACTGCTACCTTCATCCAGGGCGTGCACCCTGCAGTAGGCGCGCACCAGCTCGATGATCTGGCGGTTGGTCTGCTTGGCCGGTGGCAGGCGCTGGTTGACCAGCAGCGAGAACAGCTCGGTGCCGGTCGCATAACTGTGCTTGAGCTCCTCATAGGCCAGGTCGAGCATGTCGGCGGTCTGCTGCAGCTCGGCGGTGCGGGCGGCGACGCGTTTTTCCAGCTGGATATTGAGGGCCCTGAGTTCGCCGTTGCGGGTTTGCGCGAGGGTTTCCAGGCGCTGGCGCTCACGCTCGCTGTGCTGATGGGCCAGGGCCTGGCGCAGGGTCAGCAGCATCTCCTGGTCGTTCCAGGGTTTGCTCAGGTAGCGGTAGATCTGGCCTTCATTGATCGCCTTGACGATCAGCGCCAGGTCCGGATCGCCGGTCAGCAGAATGCGAATGGTCTGGGGATAGTCCTGATGAATGCGCGCCAGCAGGCTGGCACCGTCCATCTGCGCCAGGTGCGCGGCGCTCATGACCAGGTCGATCGGGTGCTGCGCCATCAGCTCCAGGGCCTGGGCGCTGCCATGGGCCAGGTAAAGGTGGTAGGGCTCTTCACTCAGCAGTTCAGCCAGGCTGGTGAGAACCGAATCTTGCTCGTCAACCAGCAGCACGCCGGACGCTGGTGTGGAAATGGCAACGCTGTGCTCACCCATGGCGACACCTCGGGTCAACATCGATGCACTGATCCTTATTGGAAGGGCAACAGCAATCCGTGTTGTTTGAGCTAAGCGTAGCCAGGTTTCGGCAAGCAATGATGGCTTTTTAATACCACTGATCCGCACACCCGAGCGCACTGCTGCCACCGCAGTGCTCCCGGGGCAACTGGTTCAGGCGTTCTTGCCGCCCGAACCGAAGGACGCAAAACGCTTGTTGAAACCGGCGATACGGCCTTCGGACTGGGTCTTGCGCTGCTGGCCGGTGTACACCGGGTGCGAGGCGCTGGACACGTCCAGGGTGACATAGGGGTAGGTCTGGCCATCGCTGTGGGCCAGGGTGCGATCGGTGTCGACAGTGGAGCCGATCAAAAAGAACACATCGGCTGCGGTGTCGTGGAACAGCACGGTGCGGTAGGCGGGGTGGATTCCAGGTTTCATCTGTGGCCTCCGAGGGCTTGGCATGTGATTAATACGTTATACAGTAACATATAACACCCACCCAAACGAGAACCGATTGCAATAAGCGCCAAAGCAAATCGTCTATCCGCCCACCGAAACCCGCAGGACAGACGCCAGCGGGTTGCCCCGAGACGGAGATCGCTCGTAAGCTCCACCCTTCGCCAACACCGTGAACCACCCTGAGCGCCCCGACCGCGACAAGCTGGACACCCCGTTCCGGCCCCCGTTGTCTGCCTATTTCCACAGGCCCCGAGCCTGACTGGATTGATGAGTCCGAACCCAAGGAAACCGTATGAGCCTGTCACTCCTGAGCCGCTACGCCTTCTTTGCCGCCTGTGTGATCTTTACCCTCGCCAGCCTGCCCTTTCTTGAACACGACTGGCTGTGGCCGATCACCCTGGTCACTGGCCTGCTCAGCCTGCTGGGTATTTTCGACCTGATGCAAAGCCCCCATGCGGTGCGCCGCAACTACCCGATCCTGGGCAATATCCGTTACCTGGTGGAAGGCATCCGCCCGGAAATCCGCCAGTACCTGCTGGAGTCCGACAGCGACGCCCTGCCCTTCTCCCGGGCCCAGCGCTCCCTGGTCTATTCCCGGGCCAAGAATGAAAGCGCCGACAAACCCTTCGGCACCCTGATCGATGTGTACCAGTCGGGCTTCGAATTCATCGGCCACTCCATGCGCCCGGCGCCCCTGAGCGACCCCAGCAGCTTTCGCGTGATCGTCGGCGGCCCGCAGTGCACCCAGCCGTATTCGGCCTCGGTGTTCAACATTTCGGCCATGAGTTTCGGCTCCCTCAGCGCCAACGCGATCCGCGCCCTCAACCAGGGTGCCAAGCTCGGCAACTTCGCCCATGACACCGGCGAAGGCAGCATCAGCCCCTACCACCGGGAAAACGGCGGTGACCTGACCTGGGAACTGGGCAGCGGCTACTTCGGCTGCCGCACCGCCGACGGCCGTTTCGACCCGGACCGCTTCGCCGCGCAGGCCCAGAACCCGCAAGTGCGGATGATCGAAATCAAGATGAGCCAGGGGGCCAAACCCGGCCACGGCGGAATTCTGCCCAAGCACAAAGTCACCGAGGAGATCGCCGAGACCCGCGGCATCATGATGGGCGAGGACTGCATTTCGCCGTCACGCCACAGCGCCTTCTCGACGCCGATCGAGCTGATGCAGTTCATCCAGCAACTGCGCGAACTCTCGGGCGGCAAGCCGGTGGGCTTCAAGTTCTGCCTGGGCCACCCCTGGGAATTCATGGGCATCGCCAAGGCCATGCTGGAAACCGGCATCCTCCCGGACTTTATCGTGGTCGACGGCAAGGAAGGCGGCACCGGCGCGGCACCCGTGGAGTTCACCGACCATATCGGCGTGCCGATGCGCGAAGGCCTGCTGTTTGTGCACAACACCCTGGTGGGCCTGAACCTGCGGGACAAGATCAAGCTCGGCGCCAGCGGCAAGATTGTCAGCGCCTTCGACATCGCCAGCGTGCTGGCCATCGGCGCCGACTGGGCCAACTCGGCGCGCGGCTTCATGTTCGCCATCGGCTGCATCCAGTCGCAGTCATGCCACACCAACAAATGCCCGACCGGCGTCGCCACTCAGGACACCCTGCGCCAGCGCGCCCTGGTAGTGCCGGACAAGGCCCAGCGGGTGTTCAACTTCCACCGCAACACCCTCAAGGCCCTGGCCGAGATGCTTGCTGCCGCCGGCCTCGACCACCCTTCGCAACTGGAAGCCAAGCACCTGGTGCGGCGCATGTCGGCCACCGAAATCAAACTGTTCTCGCAGTTGCATGTGTTCCTCAAGCCCGGCGAATTGCTCACCGGCGAGGTGGACGGCGCGTTCTACTCGCGCATGTGGCAGATGGCGCGGGCCGACAGTTTCGAACCCAATGAACAAGCCGCAGCTTGATTGACCGGATTACGTGTGCCCGCCCCGCAAGGGTCGGGCGCAGCGACAAGGATTGCCATGCTCAAAGTCATCGCTGAAGACTTCATCCTCCCCGAACACCTCGACACCGTACGCCCGTGGTACACCGAGCTGGTGGAAAAAACCCGCCAGGAACCGCTGTGCATTGCCTACGAGCTGTTTGTCGACCAGAAAGACCCCGGGCACTTTATCTTTATCGAGCTGTGGCCCGACCAGGCAGCACTGGATGCCCACTGCCGGACGGAGCACTTCACCCGGCTGGTGCCGCAGATCAATCAGTTCCAGGCCCGGGACTGCCGGGTGCTGCTGATGAACCCGTTCTGATACGCCCCCTTACGCTGACCGGACCACCGAAAGCACCGCCCCCCCTGCCCCTTTCGGAGTGACCCCATGCCGTTATTACCCTTTGACTCACTGGCCAGCCAACTGCCGGGCACCTGGCGCTCGCAAGTGCTTGGCCAGGTCGGCCCCGCACGCATCAAGGTGCTGCGCATGGACCCGCAGGCCTACATCGAAGAAACCCACGACTACAACGAAGGCCTGCTGGTCACCAGCGGCTGCCTGCAACTGACGGTGGCCGGCGAGCCGGTGACCGTGGAGGCCGGCCAGATGTACCTGGTGGAAGCCGGCGTGCCCCACGCGGTGCTGGCTGGCAGCCATGGCACCCTGGTGATCATTGACCTGTAGCGCGCAGCCCTCGGCGCTACTCGGCAGGCAGCGGCCTGGGGCCCCAGATTGACTCCAGGGTCCGGCCGATCGCCAGCAGGCGCGCGTCGCTGCCCGGCAAGCCATCGATCTCCATGGCCACAGGCAAGCCGCTGTCCGCCCCCAACCCCACTGGCAGGCTCAGGCCGGGCATGTCGACCTGGCTGCCGGGGTCGGTGTTACGAATGATCCGGGCAAAATGCTGCGCGCTGCTGGCCTGTTCGTCAGCCTTGATCGCCACCTCGGGCACCGTGGGGAAGACCAGCGCATCCAGCTGGTGATCGGCGAAAACGCTGTGATAGAGCTCGCGCAAGGCCGGCAGGTGGCGAGTGATTGCCTCCTGATAGGCCTCGGCACCGGGCTGCAACTGCCCGTCCGGCCCCGGCACCCGCCCGGGCACGATCATCCGGGTAAAGATGGCCTGGACGTCGGGGCTGGCGATGCCCTCGACCAAAGCCTCGAACGACACCCCGGTGGCCTGTTCCTGCAGATACGCGGTCAGCGCCTGGCGCGTCTCCATGATCACCACCGGCAGCGCGACCTTGGCATGCAATTGGGTCAGCCCGGGCATGGCCACTGGCACCAGCTGCACCCCGGCCAGGCGCAGTTTTTCCAGGGCTGCCCGGGCCTGGGCGGCGACTTCAGGGTCCAGGTCGGCCCAGTGGAAATCCGCCACCCCCAGCCTGATGTGTGACGCGGGCACAGGCGTTGCGGCCAGTGCCGGGGCGCCACTGAGGATGGCATCGAGCAGCACAATGTCGCCCAGGGAATTGGCCATGGGGCCAGGGGTGTCACGCCGCGGCGAGATCGGCGTGACGCCCTGGCCGCTGTAGCGACCCACGGTCGGGCGAAAGCCGACGCAGCCATTCAGGGCGCAGGGTTCTCGCGATGAGCCGCCGGTATCGGTGCCCATGGCGATCGGGATCAGGCGCGCGCCCAGCGCCGCCGCACTGCCTGAAGATGAGCCACCGGCAATCCGCGATGGATCGAATGCGTTGCGCACGCCCACCGTTGCCCCATGGAACGCCCGGTTGTAGCCACTCGCGCCAAATGACAGTTCGTGCATGTTGGTCTTGCCCAGCACAATCGCGCCGGCAGCCTGGAGGCTGTCGATCAGCGGCGCATTGTGGGCCGGAAAGAAACCGGCCAACGCTGGAGTGCCCGCGCTGTTGGCAAAGCCCTTGACCTGGATATTGTCCTTGATGGCGATGGGCACGCCGCCCAGGGGCAGGCAGCCCTGGCCCGCGGCCAAGCGCGCATCGGCGGCACGCGCCTGGGTCAGCGCGGCCTGCGGCGCCAATGAAATAAAAGCGTTGAGCTCGGGTCGCGCCTCGATACGGGCCAGCCAGAAAGCCACCACCGTCGCACTCGAGACCTGGCCCTCGCAGATCGCACGGGCCGTGTGTTCAGCGCTCAATGTCAGCAGGTCCAGCGGCGCTTCGACAGCAGGCGTGGCACCGCTGGCCAACAGGCCAAGCGCCAATAGGCAGAGTCGGGTATTCATCAACGATCCTGGGCATCGGTCGAGCTCCACCATGGCGCTCGGAGCCCGCATTAATGCCTCGCCGGAGACCCGTCAGACATCCTCAGGATTGAGGAGGCGCGCCATGCCGTGCCCGCCACAGCGCCAGTTCGGTACGATTGCGGGCGCCGGTCTTGGCCATGGCGTTTTTCAGGTGGGTGCGCACGGTGGTGAAGCCGATATTCATCAAGCGGGCAATCTGCTTGTCGCTGCAGCCCTGGGCCACATGCCCCGCCACCCGCTGCTCGCGTGCCGTCAGCAGCGGCGCCGCACCGGCTTCTAGCACCAGGGCTTGCTGCAAATAAGGGTTCAGCGCATCCAGCAGGCACACTTCGCGCTGGCCGAACGCCGGCTGACCAGCGCCGCGCCAGACCCGGAAATCCCCCAGGTCGCGCTCCTGATCGAACACGAACAGATTGATCCCATGGTGCATGCCACAGGGCTGGAGAAATTCACGGTAATGGGCCCCCTGCTCCAGCTCCCGCCGGCTGATGACCTCATCGACCCGGGTCGCGCGCCGCCGAGCCCGCAATAACGGGGTGATCCTGTCGTGCAGGTGCACGCGTTGCTCGTAGTCGCGCAGGCGGCTGGCCTCGATATTGATCGCGGTGCCCTGCAGCGACCGGTTCAGCCGGCTGTCCCAGATATAGGAGGCGGCAAAATCGGCCCGCAGCAACTGCGCAAGGTCACCCAACACCTGCTCCCGTACGGATGGGCCTGTTCCCGCGCTGCGCAGGCGCCACACAATGCTCGCGAACAACTCGACTTCAGGACCGGTCATTTTTACGCTGTGCATCGCAGTACTCCCTGATCTGACATTGATGACCCTGCGCCGGGGTAAAGCTGCCCTGTGCCTCGGACTCGTCCGATTAGCCCCCGGGCGCTGCTCCGCCCTTTGCAATTGGCGAGCAATCACGCCACCCTGCGCGCCGCCGATAGGTGGCGCGCAACCTTTTGCGCCGCCCGCGACTCCTTATTAGACCTTCGCTCAAGAGCCCGACGCCATGCTTAACGGACGCGACCCGCGCATCGACTTCTTTCGTGGCCTGGCGCTGATCTTCATTTTCTGGGATCACGTGCCGCAGAACCCCCTGGCCCAATTTACCCTGCGCAATATCGGTTTCAGCGACGCGGCGGAAATCTTCGTATTCCTTGCCGGCTATGCGGCGGTACTGGCCTACGGCAAGGTCGTGCAGCGCGATGGCTACCTGGTGGCCTGCGTGAAAATCCTGCGCCGGGCCTGGGTCCTGTATGTGGTGCATATCTTCCTGCTGGCGCTGCTGATGGGCATCGTGTTCTTCGCTAACAGCCATGTGCAGACCCGCGACCTGGTGCAGGAAATGGGCTTGCAGTACTTCCTCACCCACCCGCAACAGGCGTTGATGGATGAGTTGCTGCTGCGCTTCAAGCCCAGCCTGATGGACCCCTTGCCGCTGTATATCCTGCTGTTGCTGGGCCTGCCGCTGGTGCTGCCGATGCTGCTGCGCAGGGCGCAGTATGTGGTCGGGCTGTCAGTGGTGCTGTACCTGCTGGCGCCCTGGTTCCAGTGGAACCTGGCGGCCCAGGAAGGCGGCGTCTGGTTCTTCAACCCGATGGCCTGGCAGCTGCTGTTTATCCTGGGCGGCGCCGCGGCCATCCATGGGCAAAGGCCCGGGGTGGCTGAGCGGCGGCCACTGCGCCGGCAACCGATGTTTGTCGGTGCTACGGCGTACCTGCTGCTCAGCGGGTTGCTGGCCCTGTCCTGGAAATGGCCCGAAGTGCACGACGCGTTCATGCCCAGGATGCTCGGCGAATGGCTGTACCCGATCAGCAAGACCAACCTGTCGCCCTTGCGCCTGCTGCACTTCCTGGCCCTGGCCTATGTCACGGCCAGGTTGCTGCCGGATATCGGCTGGACGCGCCACTGGCTGGCGCAGCAGTGCGCGCGCATGGGCCGCTACTCGCTGGAGGTGTTCTGTTTTGGCGTATTGCTGGCGCCCCTGGCGGACATGCTCAACGCCCAGGCGGACGATGCCCTGGCCATGCAGCTGCTCAGTGCTGTGCTGGGGGTCGCGCTGATGGTAGCGCTGGCATCCTGGCTGGACTTCAACAAGCGCCTGAGCCAGCCGGCCCACGCGGCCATCGCTTAGCCGGCGCAGGACGTTGGCGCCCTGCCCGACGGCCCTTTATCGGGCGCCATAAAAAAGCCCCGGTCACTGGACCGGGGCTTTTTCATTCAGGGACGCGCGGGTTACAGCGTCGAGCCTGCCGAAGCCTGGCGGGCTTCAGTCGGTTGCAGCTTGAACACATAGAACAGCACCGTCAGCAGCACCAGGAACGCCGGCCCTACGTACAGCGCGACGCGGGTTTCCGGGAAGTAGGCCATCAGCCCCACCACCAGAACCAGGAACGCCAGGGCCAGGTAGGAACTGACCGGGTACAGCCACATGCGGTATTTCAAGGCCGCACGCTCGGCAACGCTCAGGCCTTTGCGGAACTTGAGCTGGGCCAGGAGGATCATGACCCAGGTCCAGATCGCGCCGAAGGTGGCAATCGCAGTCACCCAGACGAACACCTTTTCAGGCGCCAGGTAGTTGAGCAGCACGCCCAGCAGCAAGGCACCGATCGACAGCAGCAGGGCACGCCGTGGCACACCGTTGCTTGAAGTCTTGGCGAAGCCGGCAGGGGCCTGACCGTTCTGCGCCAGGCTGTAGAGCATGCGCCCGGTGCTGAAGATGCCGCCGTTGCAGGACGACAGCGCAGCGGTGATCACCACGAAGTTGATGATGCCGGCAGCGGTCTTGATCCCCAGGCGCTCGAAGGTCATCACGAAAGGACTGCCCTGGGTGCCGATTTCGTTCCATGGGTAGATCGACAGGATCACGAACAGTGCGCCGACGTAGAACAGCAGGATGCGCCAGAACACCGAGCCGATGGCATTGGGAATGGTCTTCTGCGGGTTCTTCGCTTCACCGGCGGTCAGGCCGATCATCTCCACACCCAGGTAGGCAAACATCACCATCTGCAGCGACATCAGCACGCCGCTGATGCCATTGGGCATGAAGCCGCCGTGGGTCCACAGGTTGGAAATGCCCAGCGCCACGCCGTCGTTGCCGAAACCGAAGGCGATGATGCCGATGCCACCAATGACCATGGCAATGATGGTGACGATCTTGATCAGGGCAAACCAGAACTCGAACTCACCGAAGGCCTTGACCGCGATCAAGTTGATCGAACCCATGCTGATCAACGCCGCCAGGGCCCAGATCCAGCGCGGCACATCGGGGAACCAGATCCCCATGTACACCGCCACGGCGGTGATTTCCGCGACGCAGGTCACCAGCCACAGGAACCAGTAGTTCCAGCCGGTGAGAAAGCCTGCCAATGGGCCCAGGTAGTCTTGTGCATAACGGCTGAACGAACCTGCGACCGGGTTATGCACCGCCATCTCGCCGAGGGCGCGCATGATCACCAGAATCGCCAGGCCACCGATGATGTAAGACAGCATGATGGCCGGACCAGCCATTTCAATGGCCTTGGCCGAACCGAGGAACAGGCCGACGCCGATACAGGCGCCAAGCGCCATCAAGCGAATATGCCGTTCGCCGAGTTCGCGTTTTAGCGGGCCGCCCTGAGCGGTCTCGCCTTGGGGCAGGTGATTGCCAACTGGCATAGGGATACAACCTCATCTTGTTATTGGATATGAGCCACCGAGTCTGCGAAGCACAGGCGGATAACCTGTACGAGCTCTACCGGCCCGACCTTGTGGATCGAACCGTCTGGCCGGACAAACCGGCGAGATCAGCGGGGCGAGCAGTATAAAAAGCTCCCTACAGGGCTTTTCACTCTATAAGTAGCTAAATTCAGCGAGAAATCTCGGCAATAACCCTTTTCACGGAGGAGCATTACCTGGAGATCTGGCCGAGAGTCATTTTTAAACGGCGCCGAGTATTGCACAGCAATGGTGCAGCGTCATGCCCCTACCTAGGCCGTATTTACCGGCGCGAAGGCTCTATCACAGGCCTCAGGCCGACGCTTCGGGGCAAGGAAGGAGCAGGAAGATCACTTGCACAATTTTTTCAGCGGCGCCAAGCACCGACTAAGCTTCATGCAAGTCCGATCAATCTGCGTGAATGGATCAATCGACTATGGGCGCTTTATGGCAGACCGATTCAAGTAAACCCCAGGTGCCCACTGATCGTGCGGATGAAGCGCCCCCTGCCCAAAAGCGCCGTCCGCGGCGCCATGCCTGGCGCCTGTTCTGGTTATTGCTGCTGTTGACCCTGATTGCCCTGGGGTTTGCCGCAGCCCGCGAGATTCGCACTTCGAAGCTGCAAGCCCGTGAGTTCAGTCGATTCGCCAAGGACCTCAGTTACTCGGTACAACCCGGGGCCAGCGATGCGGTGCTGTATCCCGGCGCCGGGCCCTTTGACAAACGCCTGGGTTACAGCGCCATGGGCGAGTTTCTACCGCGCCTGCTCAAACGCGGTTACCTGATTGAGTCCCAGGCGCGGTTCTCCCCGGCCTTGATGGACTACAGCGAGCAGGGATTTTTCGTGCCCTATGCCGAGAAGATTCAGGCAGGACTGTCGATCACCGACTGCCGCGCCGCGCCGCTGTATCAATTCAACTACCCGCAACAGCTGTACTCCAGTTTTGCCGCGATCCCGCCGCTGGTGGTGCACAGCCTGCTGTTCATCGAAAACCGCGACCTGCTGGATGCCAGCCAGCCCTTGTCCAACCCTGCCGTGGACTGGCCGCGCTTCGGCAAGGCCGCCTGGTCCCAGTTGGCCAAGCTTCTGCACTTGCCAGGGCAGACCGCCGGCGGCAGCACCCTGGCCACCCAGCTGGAAAAATATCGCCATTCGCCGGACGGCCTCACGGTCTCGGGCGGTGAAAAGCTGCGGCAGATGATTTCCGCCAGCGTGCGCGCCTATCAGGACGGCCCGCAAACCCTCGAAGCCCGCCAGCGAGTGGTGCGCGACTACCTCAATAGCGTGCCGCTGTCGGCGGTGCCCGGGCACGGCGAAGTGCATGGCATGGCCGAGGGGTTACGGGTCTGGTACGGCGCCGACTTCAGCCAGGTCAACGCGCAGCTGGCGAGTACCGCCAGCGACCCGCAAAGCCTCGCGCAACGGGGCCTGGCCCTGCGTCAGGTGCTGTCGCTGATGATTGCCCAGCGCCGGCCCTCGCATTACCTGGCCAAGGGCCGCAGCGAGCTCGCCGACCTGACCGACAGCCATATCCGCCTGCTGGCGCAGAGCGGCGTGATCGACCCGGCCCTGACCGCCGCGGCCCTGGCCAGCAAGGTCAGCTACCGCGACTGGCAACAACAACCGACCCTGCAACCGATCGAGACCAACAAGGGCATCAGCGCGGCCCGCAGCCGCCTGGCCAACCTGCTCAACCGACCGCTGTATGACCTGGATCGCCTTGACCTGTCGGCCACCAGCACCTTGCAAAGTGACCTGCAACGCCAGGCCACCGACTACCTCAAGCACCTGGCCGACCCGGCCTTTGCCGGACAGATCGGCCTGCTCGGCGAGCGCCTGCTGACCCCCGCCAGCACCACCCAGGTGCGTTACAGCTTCACCTTGTTCGAACTCACCGCCGACGGCTCGCGGGTACGGGTGCAGACCGACAGCACCGACCAGCCCTTCGACATCAACGAAGGCAGCAAGCTGGAACTGGGCTCCACCGCCAAGCTGCGGGTGCTCACCACTTACTTGCAGATCATCTCCGAGCTGCACGACCGCTACGCCGATCAATCCGCCGCGGCCTTGAAGAAAACCGAAGTCTCCGACCAGGATCGGCTGAGCCGCTGGGCCGTCGACTACCTGATCCAGAACAGCGACCGCAGCCTGCCGAAAATGCTCGACGCGGCCCTCGACCGCACCTATTCCGCCAGCCCTGGGGAAGCCTTTTTCACCGGCGGCGGGCTGCATCACTTCCATAACTTTCGCAACGAAGACAACGGCCGCAGCCCCAGCCTGCGCGACGCCCTGCGAGAGTCGATCAACCTGCCGTTCATTCGCCTGATGCGTGACCTGGTGCGCTACAGCACCTATGGCGGCCCCGAAAACAGCGCGCAGTTGCTCAAGGACGACGGCGACCCGCGGCGCCAGGAATACCTGGCCAGGTTCGCCGACCGCGAGGGCACATCCTTCCTGCTGCGGTTCTGGAAGAAGTACCGCAACAAGGACACCCAGGCGCGCCTGGAAACCTTCCTCGACAGCATGCACCCCACCGCCATCCGCCTGGCCGCGGTGCACCGCTACCTGCTGCCGGACGCCAGCCAGGACAGCTTCAACAGCTTCGTGCGGTCCCACCTCAAAGGCGTCAAGCAGCCGGAAAAACTCACCGATGAGCGCCTGGACAAGCTCTACGCCAGTTACGGCCCCGGTGCCTACGACCTTCCCGACCAGGGCTATATCGCCAAGGTCCACCCCCTGGACCTGTGGCTGCTGGGTTACCTGCTGAACAACCCCGACGCCAACTTCACCCAGATCGTCAAGGCCAGCGAGTTCGAGCGCCAGGAGGTGTACAGCTGGCTGTTCAAGAGCCGGCACAAGAGCGCCCGCGACAGCCGCATCCGCACCATGCTGGAGATCGAAGCCTTCCTCGATATCCACCAGCGCTGGCAACAGGTCGGCTACCCGTTCGACCACCTGGTGCCGTCCCTGGCCACGGCCATCGGCAGCTCCGGCGACCGCCCGGCCGCCCTTGCCGAACTGGTGGGCACCATCCTCAACGATGGCGTGCGCCTGCCGACCCTGCGCATCGACAGCCTGCACTTTGCCGCCGACACCCCTTATGAAACCCGGCTGCTCAATGACCCCGACAAGGGCAAGCGAGTGATGCCTTCAGAGGTCGCCACCGCGCTGCGCGGCGCCTTGTCCCAAGTGGTGGATGCCGGCACCGCGAAGCGGGTCTCGGGCAGTTTCAAACTGGCCGATGGCACGCCACTGGCCATGGGTGGCAAGACCGGCACCGGCGACAACCGCATCGAGGCCATTGGTGCCGGTGGGCGGGTGCTGAGCTCGAAGTCGATCAACCGCACCGCGACCTTTGTGTTCTACATCGGCGATCACCACTTCGGCACCCTCACCGCCTTTGTTCCGGGGGCCAGCGCCCAGTCCTTCAAATTCACCTCGGCGCTGCCGGTGCAAGTGCTCAAGGGCATGGCACCGATCCTGATGCCGTACCTGCAGCCCGGCAGCAACAGCCAGTGCCTGGGCAGCGTGGCTCAACGCTGAGTTCTCCCCTGACAGCGCTGTAACAGGTGGCCGCGCTCGTCTCACAGCCGTCCCGCGATTCCGACTTTTCAAGCACGGTGCAAGACACTTGCCCGTCTTTTCGAGGCCATGGGCCTCAGTCCTCGCCAACTTGCTCTCCGACCAACGGCAGCTCTGTGCTGCACAGAAGGGCTTGCGTCTTTCTTAAGATATATCTTAAGTTATGTCTAAACCCGAAGAGAGAAGAGAAAATGAGAGAGCACCATCCCCACCACAGAGAACATGGCGACGGCCATGACGGCTTCGAAAAACGCCCCGGTCGCGAACGCGGCGGGCGCGGACCCCGGGTGTTCGCCCCCGGTGACTTGAAACTGCTGCTGTTGGCGCTGATCGCCGAGCAGCCGTGCCACGGCTACGACCTGATCCGCCAGATCGAGGGCATGTTCGACGGCGCCTACAGCCCCAGCCCCGGCGTGATCTACCCGACCCTGACCTTTCTGGAAGAGAGCGAAATGATCCAGGGCGATGCCGAAGGCGGCAAAAAACGCTACAGCGTGACGGAGGCCGGTCGCCTGTCACTGCACGATCAGGCGATTGCCCTGGAAGGCGTGCGCATGCGCATCGACGTCAGCAAGCGCTCGCTGCGCGGCCACGACCGCCCGCCGCAGATCCACGAAGCGGTGCATAACCTGCGCCACGCCCTGCAATTGCATCACGGGCGCTGGAGCCCTGAAGAAATCCTGCGGGTCAGCGACCTGCTGAACAACACCGCCAGGGCCATCGTCGATGGCCCGGCCAGTCAACCTGCTCAGGAGCAAGCTGAATGACCGTCGATACTTCGCAAACCATTCACCGGGTCAGCCATGAAATCAAACGCCGCCGCCTGCAAGTGCTGCGGGTCGTCGACCTGACCCCGCGCATGCGCCGCATCACCCTGGGTGGGCCGGAACTGGCGGGATTCGTCAGCCTGGGCAGCGACGACCACGTGAAGTTGCTGTTCCCGCAGAACGCCGAGCAACAGGCCGCCCTGGAAAACCTGGTACTGGGCGCTGGCAAGGACAACGGGCCGATGCCCGCCATGCGCGACTACACCCCACGTCGTTACGACCTGGAGCGTGGCGAGTTGGATATCGATTTCGTGCTGCACGGCGACGGCCCTGCCTCGACCTGGGCCGAACAGGCCAGCCCCGGCCAATACCTGCACATCGGCGGGCCCCGTGGCTCGATGATCGTGCCGGACATCTTCGACAGCTACCTGCTGATCGGCGATGAGACCGCACTGCCTGCCATCGCCCGGCGCCTGGACGAACTGCCTGCAGGGCGCCAGGTGCTGGCGGTGATCGAAGTGGCCAACGCCGCCGAACGCCAGACCCTGGAGAGCGCGGCGCAGGTCGAGGTGATCTGGGTTGAACGTGACAGCGGCCAGCAGGACCTGATCAGCACCGTGCGCCAGTTGCAGGTCCCGACGGGCAAGCTCTATGCCTGGGTCGCCACCGAAAGCAAGGTGTCGCGCCAGATCCGCCGCGTGTTGCTCGACGAACATGCCCTGAATGAAGAATTCGTCAAAGCGGCCGGCTACTGGCGCCTTGACGGCAGCGACGACGAGTAACCCGCCTAGCCCTTGGGCTCGCGCCGCCCCAGCCAACGATCAACGCCCAGCAGCACCAGGGAAATCAGGACAAAACCCAGCAGGATCCCCAGGGCGTTGATAAACACCTGGGGATAACCCAGCTTGTCCACGTTGATGAACGGATAAGGGTAAAGCCCCAGCAAATCGCCGCGCAGCAACAGGTAAGCGAAATACAGCAGCGGGTAGATCGTCCACAGCCCGACATGCCCCAGGCGCAAGCTGCCTTTGGGCACACACCCCAGCCAATACAGCAGAAACAGCAGCGGCATCACGTCGTGCAGCAACTCATCGGCCAGCCACTGCCAGCCCTGGGGATGCCATAAGTGGCGCAGCAACAGGCTGTAGGCCAACCCCACCAGCAGCATGCTCGCGGCTATCGCGGTGCCGACCCAGGGCCGCAGCAAAAACTGCTGGCCCCTGGAGATCCGCAGGTTCAGGGCGCAGGTCAGCACGCTGGCTGCCAGGGTATTGCTGAGCACGGTGAAAAAACTGAAAAAATTCACCAGCCCACCCAGCAGGCTGGCTTCGGCGTTCCAGCGCGACAGCAGGATCAGGTACAGCTGAATCGTCAGCCCCAGCCAGCCGAGCACGGCAGCGCCGGCCATCAGGCTGCGCCGGTAGCGCGAGAGGCAAAGCGCTGCGGCAAGCATTACGCGGTCCTTAAAGCGGGCGTTTGGTGCGCTGCAGCTTCACGTACAGCTGCTCGACTTTCTCCCGGGCCCACGGGGTTTTACGCAGGAACGTCAGGCTCGACTTGATACTCGGGTCGCTTTTGAAGCAACGGATATCGATGCGCTCGGCCAGCCCCGACCATTCGTAGTGCTGCACCAGCGCCTTGAGGATCTGTTCCAGGGTCACGCCATGCAGCGGGTCGGTAGTGGTGACGGTCATGCCAGGCCTTTGAGCGAAGGGAAAAGGAAGCCGCGCACCTTAGCCGAGGCCATGCGCCCGCGCCAGAGCGCTGACCTAACTGTAGCCGCTGCCGAAGGCTGCGCTGGCCAGCACCGATGCCGTGGGCGTAACAGTTGAACGCAGACTAGGCCCAACAAAAAGCGCGAGGGGGATTTTCCAGGCAGCAGTAAAAGTTCCTGGCTTTTCGAAATAAAAGAGATGTTATATTGTATCAAATCATAATAACTCACCCGCACTCAGGGCACCCCCGTGTCCAGCCTGTTTTCTGTCTCGAAGCGCTCTGCGCAACGCTTGCCAAGGAATAACCGATGTCTCTCTCAGCCCCCCGCCCTTCTCGCTCTCTGCTGTGGCGCCTGTCGCCGTTGTCCGCAGCCTTGCTGATCGCCTCCCAAGCCCACGCCGTGGAATTGCCGCCGCAAGTGATCACCGCCAACCCGCTGGGCAGCGCGCAATTGGCTGCGCCAAGCACCGTACTGGAAGGTGATCAACTGACCCTGGAACAAAAAGGCAGCCTCGGCGAAACCCTGAACAAACAACCCGGTGTGTCGTCCTCGTACTTCGGCCCGGGCGCCAGTCGCCCGATCATTCGCGGCCTGGACGGCGATCGCATTCGGGTCCTGCGCAATGGCGTCGGCGCCCTGGATGCCTCGTCGCTGTCTTATGACCACGCCGTGCCCCTGGACCCGGTCAACGTCGAACGCATCGAAATCGTCCGTGGCCCGGCGGCCCTGCTCTACGGCGGCAGCGCGATTGGTGGGGTGGTCAACAGCTTCGACAATCGAATCCCCACCGCCGCCATCGAGGGCATCCACGGCGCCGGTGAATTGCGCTATGGCGGCGCTGACACCACCCGCAGCAGCGCCGGCAAGCTGGAAGCCGGCGACGGCACCTTCGCCCTGCACCTGGACGCCAACTCCCGGCAGTTCAATGACCTGAAAATCCCCGGCGACGCCCGCAGCCGCCATGCGCCCCCCAGCGAAGACGGCGACGCCAAGAACGGCCGGCTGGGCAACAGCGACGGGCGCCAGGACGGCGGAGCCATCGGCGGTTCCTACACCTGGGACGACGGTTATGCCGGCCTGTCCTACAGCAACTACGACTCCAACTACGGCTCCCCGGCCGAAGAAGACGTACGCATCCGCATGAAGCAGGATCACTACGCCTTCGCCTCCGAGTTGCGCAACCTGCAAGGCCCGTTCAGCTCGGTGAAACTCGACGCCGGGTACACCGACTACGAACACCGCGAGATCGAAGGAGGCGAAACCGGCACCACCTTCAAGAACAAAGGCTATGAAGCCCGGGTTGAAGCGCGGCACCTGCCCCTCGGCCCACTCAATGGCGTGATCGGGGCACAAGTCAGCCGCAGCGAATTTTCTGCCCTGGGTGAGGAAGCCTTCGTACCCCAGACCGATACCAACAGCGGCGCGCTGTTTATCCTCGAAGAGATGCAAGCCAGCGAACGCCTCAAGCTCAGCCTCGGCGGGCGCCTGGAGCACACCACGGTCGACCCGGACGGCAAAGGCAACGAGCGCTTCGCCAACGCCAACCGCTCCAGCAGCTTTACCGCCGGCAGCCTGTCATCCGGCGCGGTCTATACCCTGACGCCAATCTGGTCCCTGGCCGCCACCCTCGGCTACACCGAGCGCGCCCCGACGTTCTACGAGCTGTACGCCAATGGCGCCCATGTGGCCACCGGCACCTATGAAGTCGGCGACGCCAAACTGTCCAAGGAAAAAGCCGTGTCCAGCGACCTGGCCCTGCGTTTTGACAACGGCACCCACAAGGGCAGCTTCGGGGTGTTCTACAGCCACTTCTCCAATTACATCGGCTTGCTCGGCAGCGGTCGCACCCTGAATGACGAGGGCGAGGAAGACGCCGACGGCATCCCGGAATACACCTATTCCGGTGTGCGGGCACGTTTCGTCGGGTTCGAAGCCCAGGATCGCTGGCAGCTTGGTGAAAGTGCCTACGGTAAGTTCGCCCTGGACCTGTCAGGCGACTACACCCGAGCCACCAACCTCGACAACGGCCAGGCCCTGCCACGGATCGCCCCCCTGCGTTTGAACAGCGGCCTGTTGTGGGAACTGGATCGCTGGCAAGCACGTCTGGATGTGGAGCACGCCGCCGGCCAGGGTCGCGTCCCGAACAACGAAAGCGGCACCGATGGCTACACCACCTTCGGTGCCAGCGCCGGGTATCGCTTCGATATCGGCAGCAGCCAGTGGCTGGCCTTTGTCAAAGGCGAGAACCTGACCAACCAGACCGTGCGCTACGCCAGTTCTATCCTGCGCGACATCGCGCCGGCGGCCGGGCGCAGCGTGGAAGTGGGCTTGCGGACCACCTTCTGAACCTGAGGCAGCAGGGCTGGCGGCTGGCGACGCCTGCCTGATGGATCGCAGTGGCTGCATAGGCGGCCACTGCATGCCGGACGCGAGCACGCTCCCCCGTCACAGGGGAGCGGTGGCTCAGTAGTAACGGCGGGGATCGGTCTCGATCAGGCTCGCCAACTGGGTCAAGGCAAAGCGCAATTCACCCTGGGTGGTGGGCGACATCAGCACCACCCGCACGCAGCGGGAGTTGCCCCCGCGCTCGGCCTCGAACTGGCTGCCACTCAATACCAGCACGCCATTGGCCCGGGCCAGGTGGGTGAACTCGTCCGCGCTCCAGGGCTCGGGCAGGGTCAGCCAGATGTGGTAGCAGTGAGGCTGGGTCTTGAGTTCAAACCCTGCAAACACCTCCCGGGCAATGGCCTGGCGCGCCGCCGCTTCAGTGCGCTGGGTCTGCACCAGCTTGCGGTCCAGACCTTCGCTGATCACATTGCTCGCCAGCTGCGCGGTCAACGGCGACGGCATCCACACGCTGCTGCGCACCATGGAGGTCAGGCGCGACAGCAGTTTCGGCGGGCTGTACAGGTAACCGACCCGCAGGGCCGGCATGATCGCCTTGGACAGGCTGGTCAGGTACACCGAACGTTCGGGGGCAAAGCTGGACAAGGGTTTGATCGACGGGTCGGTGGCCAGAAAGCCATAGATGTCATCGTCCAGGATGATGAAGTCGAACTCCTCGGCCAGTGCCGCGATCTGCGCCCGACGCTGCTCGGACATGATGGCCGCCGTAGGGTTCTGGCAGGTCGCGACGCACACCAGCATCGCCGGTTTTTCCCGCAGGCAGAGTTCACGCAGAGCCTCGGGGATGATCCCCTCCTCATCCATTGCCACCCCGCGCAGGCGTCGCTCCAGGCCATGGGCCAGGGAGATGATGCCCGGATAGCACAGGGCCTCGCAGAGCACCAGGTCTCCGGCGTTGGTCAGCGCGCTCATGGCCACCATCAAGCCATGCTGGGCACCGGCGGTGATCACCACCTGCTGCCATTGGGCCTCGGGCAGCGCATGGCGCAACCACTGCGCACCGGCCTCGCGATGGGCCGGGTGGCCGCCGTCCGGCGCGTAATCCAGGGCCCGGCCGAAGTCGGTGCTTTGGGCCATGCCCACCAGGGCGCCGCGCAGCCAATATTCCAGGGTCTCGCTGTAAGGCTTGATGATCGACAGGTCGAGCAGTTCAGGCTGGCCCAGGGCCAGGGTCGGCGCCTCATGGCTGAGGGGCAGGGGCAGGGGCAGGGGCAGAGCCAGGGCTGGCTGGGCCTGGACATAAGTGCCGCGCCCCACTTCCCCCTGCACCAGCCCACGCCGCTGGGCCTCGCTGTAGGCGCGGCTGATGGTGCCCGGCGTGACATTCAATGTGGCGGCCAGGTCGCGTAGGGTCGGCAACCGCTCGCTATCGCTCAACAGGCCGCTGTTGATATCACGCGCCAGGGCATCGGCGATCGACAGGTAGACCGGCTGGTTGAATTCGCTTAACTGGGGAACCCACATGGATGATCACGACCACTGGCAGCATTGGATAGCGGCGGAGGATATCACAGCGATACGTCAGGGCATCCAATCGACTCAATTTGTTTTAAATTTCTATAACCCTCAAAACAAAATCCGGTCACGCGACTTATAAATAAATTTCAATAAAACATTTAACCTTTTAAATACAGCCACTTAGTCAATAAATCACACATCACAAACCAAGCCTGCAATGAGAAACAATTGAATCGATTCAATTGTTTGAAATACACTCACCGCCGATCGAATCAATCGGCCGACGCCGCCCCCTTCGCATGCAATGCGCTGCCCACCCAGCGCCCAGTCGAGACGCCATGAGCACACTCAGAAAGGACGTATCACTCTCCGCGATCATTGCCGGCCTCATTGCCGTGATCATTTCCTATGCCGGCCCCTTGATCATCGTGTTCCAGGCCGCCAGCCAGGCCCATCTGCCCAGCGAGCAGGTGTCGTCCTGGATCTGGGCCATCTCCATCGGCAGCGGCATCACCGGGCTGCTGCTCAGCTGGCGCCTGAAGGTGCCGGTGATCACCGCCTGGTCGACCCCTGGCGCTGCGTTGCTGGTATCGATGCTGCCCACGGTGTCGCTGCCCGAGGCCATAGGCGCCTATATCGTCGCGTCCCTGATCATCGCCGTGGTTGGGTTCTCGGGGGCTTTCGACAAACTGATGAGCCGCCTGCCCAAGGCCATTGCCGCTGCGATGCTGGCGGGGATTCTGTTTCGCTTCGGCGCCGAATTGTTCACCTCGATCAAGCTGCAGCCGGCCCTGGTCCTGTCGATGATCGCCGCGTACCTCTTGTGCAAGCGCCTGTCGCCGCGCTACGCGATTCTCTCGGTGCTGATCGTGGGCTGCGCGGTGGCCGCCGGCCTGGGCGAACTCAACAGCAGCTCGATCACCATTGCCGTGGCCCAGCCGATCTTCACCGCGCCCCAGTGGAGCTGGCACGCGATTATCAACATCGGCCTGCCCCTGGCACTGGTGACCCTCACCGGGCAATACGTGCCGGGCATGGCGGTGATGCGCACCGCCGGCTACACCACCCCGGCGCGCTCGATAATCTCGTTCACCGCCATCGGCTCGCTGCTGCTGGCGCCGTTCGGTTCCCACGGGATCAACCTCGCGGCCATCACCGCCGCCATCTGCACCGGCCGCGAAGCCCATGAAGATCGGGACAAACGCTACATCGCCGGGATCGCCTGCGGGGTGTTCTACATCCTGATGGGGATTTTCGGCGCGACCCTGGCCTCGGTGTTCTCGGCCCTGCCCAAGGAGCTGATCGCCTCCCTGGCCGGTCTGGCCTTGTTCGGTGCCATCAGCGCCGGATTGACCGGGGCCATGGCCGATGAAAAACAACGGGAAGCGGCGTTGATCACGTTTCTGGTCACCGCCTCGGGCATGAGTTTCCTGGGCTTGGCGGCGGCGTTCTGGGGCCTGATTTTCGGCCTGGTGGCGCACTTTGTACTGAGCTATACCCGTGAGCGCAAAACCCTCGAGGCCGGCCAGGCCAGCCGTTCGTAACCCGCCGTGCCAGGCGCCAGGGCCAGCAGGCCCCGGCGTACTGTTACCGAATCCGAAATGATCCATGTCAAATAAAGCGCTTTCTCTCTTCAGGACGGCGCTTTATCCTTCCTGCCTCAAAGCTGAAACGTTTCATCTTCCTATTTAAAATCAGCAGCATGGGGCGTTCGATCCAACGTGATCGACCCGGCATCGCCGCTGCTTTATCTGCCCATTCCTAAAAAAAGACCACGCCCGAATTCTATGCCTGACGTTCATCACTCCAAAGACAGCGCTGTCCGAACACCCCTGGCCGGCACCAAAGCCATCACCCTGCTCGGCGCCCTGGGCCTGGCCACCTGCGCCCAGGCAGCCCCGGCCTTCGACAGCGAATCGCCGTGGATGCTGGGCGACTGGAACGGCAGCCGCAGCGACCTGTCCCGGCAAGGCTATGACTTCAAGATCGATTACGTCGGCGAAATGGGCTCCAACCTGCATGGCGGCTACGACCACGATCGCACCGCACGCTACAGCGATCAGTTCGCCTTCGGCAGCCACCTAGACCTGCAGAAGATCCTCGGCTGGGACGACGCCGAGTTCCAATTGACGGTGACCAAGCGCGACGGTGACAACATCAGCAACGACCGGATCAACGATCCCCGCGTCGGCGGCTTCACTTCCGCCCAGGAAGTCTGGGGCCGTGGCCAGACCTGGCGCCTGACGCAGATGTGGTACCAACAGAAATTCTTCGACCAGAAACTCGATATCAAGGCCGGCCGCTTCGGCGAGGGCGAAGACTTCAACAGCTTCCCCTGCGACTTCCAGAACCTGGCGTTCTGCGGCTCCCAGGTCGGCAACTGGGTCGGTGGCATCTGGTACAACTGGCCGGTCAGCCAGTGGGCGCTGCGGGTCAAATATCACCTGACGCCCGAGCTCTATGCCCAGGTCGGCGCCTATGAACAGAACCCGTCCAACCTGGATCGCGGCAACGGTTTCAAGCTCAGCGGCAGCGGCACCCAGGGCGCCGTCCTGCCGGTCGAACTGGTGTGGACGCCCACGCTTGATGGCCTGGCCGGGGAATACCGCGCCGGCTACTACTACAGCAGCGCCAAGGCCAGCGACGTCTATAAAGACAGCCACGGCCAGCCCGCCGCCCTGAGTGGCGAGGCCTATCGCAGCAGTTCGAGCAAACACGGCCTGTGGCTGGGCGCGCAGCAGCAACTGACGAGCCGCGCCAGTGACCACTCCCGGGGCCTGAGCGTGTTCGCCAACGCGACGATGCACGACAAGAAGACCAACGCCATCGACAACTACGTCCAGGCCGGCCTGGTCTACAAGGGCCTGTTCGATGCACGGGCGCGGGACGACATCGGCTTTGCCCTGGCGCGAGTCCACGTCAACCCGGCGTACCGCAAGAACGCCAAGGCCAGCAACCAGGCCCACGCCGTCTACGATTACGACAACCCCGGCTACCTGCCGCCCCAGGACACCGAATACAGCGCCGAACTCTACTACGGCGTGCACGTCACCAATTGGCTGACCGTGCGCCCCAACCTGCAGTACATCCGCCATCCCGGTGGCGTCAGCCAGGTCGACGATGCGCTGATCGGCGGGATCAAGATCCAGAGCTCGTTCTGAGGCCCGGCCAGCGGGGCACTGCGCTTAAAACTGCTTTTCCACGATTTTCACCTGAACCAAGCCCGCGCCTGATCGTCATCTACAGTGAACATGCGCGGGAAAACTCTTAACGTCACGGAGAACCACACTATGAGCACTGAGGGTGCTTCAAGTCCTAGCCGCCTGCTGCCGAGCCTGCTCGGTATCCTGCTGCTGCTAATGGGCCTGGCCATGCTGGCCGGGGGGATCAAGCTGAGCATGCTCGGCGGCTCGCTGTACTACCTGCTGGCCGGTATCGGCCTGATCATCACCGGCGGCCTGCTGCTGGCGGGGCGTCGCGCCGCGCTGGGCCTGTACGGGCTGGTGCTGTTGGCCAGCAGCGTCTGGGCGCTGTGGGAAGTCGGCCTGGACTGGTGGCAACTGGTGCCGCGCCTGTCGTTGTTCTTTGTCCTCGGCGTGGTCCTGCTGTTGCCGTGGTTCCGCCGTCCGTTGCTGCGTCATGGCGCAGCTCCGCTGGGCACCGCGCTGTTGAGCGTGGCCGTGGTCGTGGCCGGTGGCGCTGCCCTGGGCAGCCAGTTCACCCAGCCGGGTGAAATCGCCGGCGACCTGGGTCGCGACAGCACCGAAGTGGCCAATGCCGCGCCCGCCATCCCCGATGGCGACTGGCAGGCTTACGGTCGCACCGAATTCGGCGATCGCTACTCGCCACTGAAACAGATCACCCCGGGCAACGCCGGCAAGCTGCAGGAAGCCTGGCGCATCCGCACCGGCGACATGCCAACTGCCAAGGACCCGGTGGAAATCACCAACCAGAACACCCCGCTGAAGGTCAACGGCATGCTCTATGCCTGCACCGCCCACAGCAAGGTGCTGGCGCTGGACCCGGACACCGGCAAGGAAATCTGGCGTTTCGACCCGCAGATCCAGGGCCCCAACGGCGATGATTTCCGTGGCTGGGCGCACATGACCTGCCGCGGCGTGTCGTACTACGACGAAGCCAATTTCAATCAACCTGGTGCCATCAGCACCCCGGCCACCCTGTCCACAGCCGGCCAGGCGATTGCCACCAGTTGCCCGCGTCGTCTGTTCCTGCCGACCGCCGATGCGCGCCTGATCGCGCTGAACGCCGACACCGGCAAGGTCTGCGAAGACTTCGGCAACAAAGGCGTGGTCGACCTCAAGGCCGGTATCGGTCCGTTCACCCCGGGCGGCTACTACTCGACATCGCCGACCGCCATCACCCGTAACCTGGTGATCATTGGCGGCCACGTGACGGACAACGAGTCGACCAACGAGCCTTCTGGCGTGATTCGCGCCTTCGACGTGCATGACGGCCACCTGGTGTGGAACTGGGACGCCGGCAACCCCGACGAAACCACCCCGCTGCCTGACGGCAAGACCTACACCCGCAACTCGCCGAACATGTGGTCCCTGGCCAGCGTCGACGAGAAACTGGGCCTGATCTACCTGCCGCTGGGCAACCAGATGCCTGACCAGTGGGGCGGCGACCGCACCCCGGGCGCCGAGAAATTCAGCGCCGGCACCGTGGCCCTGGACATCGACACCGGCAGGCTGCGCTGGAACTACCAGTTCACCCACCATGACCTGTGGGACATGGACGTGGGCAGCCAGCCGACCCTGGTCGACATGAAAACCGCCGAAGGCGTCAAACCGGCGCTGATCCAGCCGACCAAGCAAGGCAGCCTGTATGTGCTGGACCGTCGCGATGGCACGCCAATTGTGCCGATCCGCGAAGTGCCGGCCCCGACTGGCGCTGTCGAGGGTGACCACACCGCACCGACCCAGGCCCGTTCGGACCTGAACCTGCTGCCACCGCCACTGGATGAAAAAGCCATGTGGGGGGCGACGCCGTTCGACCAGATGCTGTGCCGTATCCAGTTCAAGGAACTGCGCTACGAAGGTCAGTACACCCCGCCGTCGGTGCAGGGCAGCCTGATCTACCCGGGTAACGTCGGCGTGTTCAACTGGGGCAGCGTGTCGGTGGACCCGGTCCGCCAACTGCTGTTCACCAGCCCGAACTACATGGCGTTCGTCTCCAAGTTGGTGCCGCGGGCCGAAGTGGCTGCCGGCAGCAAGCGCGAAAGCGAAACCTCGGGCGTGCAACCCAACACGGGCGCACCGTACGCGGTGATCATGCATCCGTTCATGTCACCCTTCGGCGTACCGTGCCAGGCCCCGGCCTGGGGCTACGTGGCCGGGATCGACCTGACCACCGCCAAAGTGGTGTGGAAACACAAGAACGGCACCACCCGCGACAGCTCGCCGATCCCGATCGGCCTGCCAATGGGCGTGCCGAGCATGGGCGGTTCGATGGTGACGGCCGGCGGCGTCGGCTTCCTCAGCGGCACCCTGGACCAGTACATCCGCGCCTATGACGTGAAAAACGGCAAGGAACTGTGGAAATCGCGCCTGCCAGCAGGCGGCCAGGCCACACCGATGAGCTACACCGGCAAGGATGGCAAGCAGTACGTGCTGGTAGTCGTGGGCGGCCACGGCTCCCTGGGTACCAAAATGGGCGACTACATCATTGCCTACAAACTGCCGGAATAAGCTTTACCGGCAGGCATGAAAAAGGCGGCTACCTTCGGGTAGCCGCCTTTTTTTGTGCGCCGAGCGCCTCCCCATTTGACCGACCAACACCTGTAGCCGCTGCCGCCAGGCTGCGCTGGCCCGCGGGCGCCGTGGAGTGTCAGGTAGATCACGGTGTGTGTGAGGGCCAGCGCCCGAATGCGGCCCGAGCCTAGCGGCAGCGGCTACAGGGGCCGGATGGAAAATTCCTACAAAACGCGTCCACTTCCATCACCTTGTCCGGCCGAGCCCCGGACTCTATGGTTTGGCCTGTCGCTGCAAACTCAGTGACAGGGTGTGGAAGCCCTTATATCGTTAGGCGCGCAAAGCTGCGTGAGTCAGGCGTTTTTTCGTCTGCACTTTATGGCGGCTGTGCGTGGGGCACTCTTGAGTGCGCCGGGTGCCTAACGTCCCGGTCTTCCACACCTGCGTACAGCCGCCACCTGATTACGTGGAAGTGATTTCTGGCGACTCCGACTCATACGTTAGGAACAGACCAATGAAAAAGCTCACTACTGATCCACCCGTTACTCTCGGCGAGACTTCCCCCCGTCGCTACATGCCCCTCACCAGCAACGACTGCACCATCCCCGCCTTGCTGGCTGACACCGAGGCCCCGTTGGATGTGCTGCATGAAGCCGCCACCCATCGCATTCGCGCGGCCACCCAGTTGCTGGAGAACATCGCCAGCATCGACGACCTGCATAACCACCCGGCCCTGCTCCAGGATTTCGCCCAACTCTGCGTCATTCCCCTGCGCGATGGATGTGACCTGCTGGACGTGCTCGGCCGCCGCCTGCAGCACCAGTTGCTGACCTGAACCCCCGGCCCGGCTGCATCCAGCCGGGCCCATCAGGCGCTCTGCCTCCCCCCGCAGGCGCCGTAATTGCAAAGCGACACTAGCCCATTTGTGCTAATCGACCTTCCCCTGCCTCGGCGCTAGAGTGCCGACCACTCGCCCCGTTCTCTTCAACACCGCCGTCCAGCGGTAAGGGGAGCGGCTGCGCCGTAGAAAACACAACAAAACAGCAAGGAAGAATCATCATGAAGCTCCACTCCAGCGTCCGCCCCCTCGTCCTGTTCAGCGCCCTGGCATTCGCCCTGGGCGGTTGCGCCATTGCCAAGCCGAGCAATGACGACCTCAAGAACCGCGCCCAGACCACCATCGGCAAGCCCGTCTCCACGGTCTCGAACGTGCGGAGCGACGCCTCCCAGACCTACTTCACCGCCAACACCAGCAACGGCGGATACGAGTGCGTATTGCCCAGCGGCGGCATGGTCGCCTTCGCCACCATGGGCGGCGCAGTCGCGCTCCCGGCCCAGTGCACCAAGCAGTAAACCGCTAGCCCCTGGCCAATCAGGTTCGCCGCGACGGGCTGCCCCGGTGTAGCAGCAGGGCAGCGTCGGGCGAGCACCGCCCCTTCTTGAAAAGGTCCTGAGTTGATGAAACCCCGTCTCTTCATGGTGACAGGCCTGGCCCTGCTCGCCTGTACCCTGACTGCCTGCGCGCCGCGCCAAGGGCGAACCCTGGACGAATACCCGCCAGTCAAGACTCCCACCGTGCAGTACCCCGACGAGCCCTTCGACACCCAGGCCGCGCGCGCCGCCCTGCAACCCGGCACCGCAACGCTCACTGGCAAGTTCTGCATCGTCGGCAACGACGGCATCGAGGACAGTCGCGACGTCAAGATCTATCTCTACCCGGTCACCCCGCACTTGCAGGCCTGGCATAAGTTGCGCTCATCCCAGCCAGAAGGCGCGCCGGTGAGCATGCTTCCCGAGGCCGTGGCCGTACACCGGATAACCCGAACCAACGGCAACGGCATCTTCCAGTTCACGGGTCTGCAACCGGGCCGCTACTTCGTCCAGGGCCAGGACATGGTGTACGGCACCAGCCGCTGGAACGAGTACGTGGGCACCGGCCAGAGCAACACCAACTACGGGCCGGTGACCACCCACTACTACACCGAGCGCAGTTCGACCTCTTCGTCCTCGGGCATGCTGGATGAATTCGTCGAACTGGCCAGCGGCGAGAACAAAAAGCTGACCATGACCAACTATCCCCTGCTTATTCCGTGCCGGACCTGGTAACCGCCTCTGGCGCCGCAACCCTGTGGGCAGACGCCAGCGGCGTCTCGCGCAGGGCGCGCAAGGTCGCCCGCAGCTCCACCGGGTGTACCGGTTTGGACAGGATGGCGATGTTGCGATCATGCAGCGCCGCCTGGATTTTCTCGATGTCATGCCCGGTGATGATCAACGCCGGCACCGCCCAGCCCCGCTGCTCGCGGATGCTGTCGATGCACTCGATGCCCGAGGCACGGGTGCCCAGGTCATAGTCGGCGACGATGATGTCGCAGTCGGTCACCAGGTCTTCTGCCGCCGTTTCCGCCTGGACCACACAACCCCAGCGCTCCAGCAATGCCGAGGTGGCCAGCAGCACGTTGCGGTCATCTTCAACCAGGCACACCCGCAGTCCGGTCAGCAAACCACTTTGCAACGCATCATCGCGGCGGCTGCGCAGCCGCTGCGGCGCGGCGGCCTGCAAGCCGTGCAGGCTGACTGCGGTACCACGATCGAGGCGCGACTTCAGCGTCACCTCCAGCCCGACCAACTGCCCCAGGCGCTTGACGATGGACAGGCCCAGGCCCACCCCTTCGACGTCCTTGTCCCGCAGCTGCCGGACCCGGTAGAACTCGTCGAAAATCTTCGGTAAATGCTCCTCGGCGATCCCCCGGCCCTGGTCGTAGATGACGATGGCCAGGCCGTCGCCGTGGCGACGCACGCCGATCAACACCGGGCGCTCCGCCGCGTACTTGAAGCAATTGGACAGGACGTTCTGGACCATGGTGGCGAGCAGCCCCGGGTCGGCCCGGACCCACTGGGCACAGGGACGCAGGCGCAACTCCACCCCGGCCCAGCGCGCGGCCTCGGCGTTCTGGCGCACCAGGTCACCGAGGAACTGCCCCAGGTGCACGGTTTCGTATTTGGGCAGGACCCGGCCGTTGTCCAGGGTGTAGAGGTCGAGAATCGAGCGGAACAACTGCGACACATTCAGCAGCGAGCGATCGATGTTATCCACCAGGCGCCGCTCATCGACCCCCAGGTTGGCTTCGCGCAGGCAGGCAGTGAACAGGCCGATGGAGTGGATCGGCTGGCGCAGGTCATGGCTGGCCTGGGCCAGGAAGCGGGACTTTTCCAGGTTGGCGGCAATCGCCTCTTCCGACGCCAGGCGGGTGCGTTTGAGCAGGATATGGGCGTACACCGGAATCACCGTACTGGTGATCATCAGCATCAGCACCATGTAGGGCTGGGCCTGCCAGAACGGGGTCAGCAGGAACACCATAAACAGCGCGAACAGCGCCAGGACGGTGGCGATGGCCAGGTAGCGCGAGCCGAAGCGCATGCCATTGCCCAGGTTGACCCAGACCATCACCGCATAGATCGGCAGCGCCCCCTCCCCGCCCACCACCAGGCCGTAAGAGGTGCCGGTGTAGTCGTAGACCATGCCCAGGATGCGCCGTGCCGGGTAGTGCCCGGGCCAGCGGGCAATGGCCATGCGCAGGGCAATCGAGCCGAGCATGAACAAGAAGATGTAGATGATCACCGGCACATAGGTCTCGACGTTCTGCCCCGGCAGAAAACCGATCAGCCCGACATAAACCAGGGCACAACCGGCGACGATAATGCGCAAAGTGGCTTGATCGAGCTCGCTGTCTTTTTCAACTTTCATGCACTCACCTCCTTGTGTAATCCGCGCTGTCGTGGTCTTTTCCTGTCCCTGCCGAACTCGACAGGCGGACAGGTACAACGCCGGGACGCCAAGGTAGCATGCCCCCAGGATTGGGTGACTCAAGGAGCTTCAACACATGACATGCCGGATTATCGTAGCCGACGACCACCCGTTGTTTCGCGAAGGCATGCTGCGCACCATCCAGCGTCTGCTGCCCGAAGCGGTGCTCGAAGAGGCCGGCGACCTGGCCTCGGTACTGGCCCTGGCCAAAAGCGGCGCGGAGCTGGACTCACTGATTCTCGACCTGCGCTTTCCCGGGCTGAGGTCGGTGAGCATGATTGCCCAATTGCGCCAGCAACTGCCACGGACCTCGATCATCGTGGTGTCGATGGTCGATAACCAGGACCTGATCGGCGAAGTCATGGCCTGCGGCGCAGACGGTTTTATCGGCAAGAGCATCAGCCCCGAGGAAATCGGCCAGGCGATCCTAGCCATTCGCGAGGGCGAAGTGGTGGTCAAGTACGCCCCGTCAGGCCTGCTGCTGCCGCTGGAAGCCAGCGACGAGTTGAGCCAGTTGACCACCCGCCAGCAGGAAGTGCTGCGCCTGATCGCCAAGGGCCAGACCAACAAAGAGATCGCCCGCGAACTCGATATTTCGCCCTTCACCGTGCGCATTCACGTGTCCTCCCTGCTGCACACCCTGAAGGTGTCCTCGCGCGCGGCGGCAGCGGCAAAATTTGCCGAAGCCTGGCAAGGGGCCGACAGCTCCCCGGCAGAACCGACGCCCTTGAGTACCCGCCCGATCGAGCCCGCGCCAACGCCCAAGCCGCTCCCGACGCAAGCATTTGCCCAGCTGGAACACTGGCTGGGCGACTCACCCAGCGCCCCCTGGAATGAGTACATCACCGAGCAGGTGGCCAAAGGCGTGCTGCACGGCTTCTCGCCCGCGCAATGGCAGCAACTGGCCGATGTGCTGCCGGGCAAACCCGAGTATTGGCAACAACGCTGCGCCGTAAGCCTCGGGGAAAACCGCTCGGCGCCGGCCATCGCCCTGCTCAAGAGCCTGTTGCAGGACTCGCCCTACCTCGATGTGCAGGTCACGGCCATCCATGAACTGGACTGGTCAGAAGCCCCTATCGAAGCGTGCTACGCGCCGCTGATCGAAGCCGTCATTCAAAGGCTGGCCGATGAGCAGATTGAACCCGAATTGAACAACTTGCTGGCCAAGGCCGCCGCGCTGTGAGCCTGCCACAGAGCGACGCGTTGATCCTGAAGTTGCAGCACTGCATCGGTGACTCCGAGGCGTCCAACTGGACCGAATACAGCACCCAGCGAGTGGCCAAGACCGTGCTGTGCGACTTCACCGCGGTGCAATGGCAACGGCTCGAGCAGATGCTGCTGCAGCAGGCGCAATACTGGCAACAGCGCTGCGTGGTGTGCCTGGGCGAAGACCGCTCGGCAGCGGCCATTGCCCTGCTCAAACGCCTGTTGCTGGAGTCGCCCTACCTTGATGTGCGAATCCTCGCGATCTACGAACTCGACTGGTGCGAAACCCCCATGCACAACCGCTATCGGGCGAGCATCGAGCAGGTCATCGCCAGCCTGCCCCCGGCCGAGGTCGAGCCCGAGCTGACCAGGCTGCTGGCCAAAACCGAGGCCGGCGTCCCATGAGCGCCGCCCACACCCAACAAGTGCCCTCCATCGACCAACTGACCCAGGCCCAGCACAGCACGCTGGACAACTGCCTGCTCGATCACCTGCTCTGTTCCTCAAGGCTGGAGGGCGCCACCTGCCTGCACCTGTTGCTCGACGACTTGCTGATCCCCACCAGCGGCGGCACCGAGATGTCCAGCCTGACCATCGACTGCGACGTCGACCCGGACAACATTGCCCCGCATCTGCTGGGCGTGCCTGGAATCACCTTCGAGTTCATGGATGAGCAGGTCACCCTGCCCACCGTGCACGCCATCCGCTACCTCTGCCACTGGTGCGAGACCCAGGTCGAGGAAGACCGGCAGAATATTCTGGCAAAGTGCCAGGCACTCAAGGATCACTACCAGGCCTGAGCCGCCTGCCTCACCCTTTGCAAAGGAAGCCAACAGTGTTCGACCTGAGCCTGCTCACGGGAAATATCCGCTTCGACGATTTGTCGTCCCTGTCCGACCAGCCGCTGGCGCGCCAACTCGACGCGCTGAAGGAGGATCTGCTGCAAGTCGAGTACGGCGAGCACTGGCTGCTGGACGTGGGCTGGTACCCCGAATTCGCTGAGCACGGCGCCTTTCGGGTAGCGGTGATCAAGGATCAGGACTGGCAGCAACCGCTGTCGAGCGAACAGGCCCACAGCCTCGGACAACTGCGCGACTGCCTGGCCCGTGCCCAGGGCATGCTGCACGCGCTGCACCACACCCCATGATCGAGCACCGCAGCATGAAGCACCGCCCCCGCTACCCGCTGCAACCGTTGCGCATTAGCGGTGGCTGGCAGATCACTCTCAACACCTTCCATCAACTGCCCTTCACCCCGGAGACCCTCGAATGGTTCGATGCCTCGGTGCTGATCGGCGGCGTGCATCGCCAGGGCCAACGCTGCTTTGACTGCGCCTTCCTGCCCGAAGACGACCCCGGCGGCGAGTTCGTGCTCAGCTTGATGACCTACCCCCAGGACCGCTCGAACACGGTGCCAGGCCAGGAAGAGTTGCTCGAGGAATTCAAGACCCGCGACACCGCGCAGCTGATTGCACGACTCGAAGCCTTCATGCTGGACACCACCCAGCAGGCCGACCCTGACTCGGGCCACGGGGCTATCGCACCCTTGCAGGCCATCCGCCTCCCGGCAGGCTGGGAAATCAGCCATCACCAACTGCCGCAGGCTGCCTTAGGCGCCGACACCCTGCCCGCCTTCAACCACCCGTTGCTGCTCGCCGGTGCCGGCCGCGAACACGGCTTTACCCTGGGTTTTGAGTCCGCCCCCCAAGGGCTCGGCGAATTTGTTCTGCGGGTTGAGCGCTTCAAGCGCAACCGCCAACGCCAGGCCTACAACCGCACCCCGGCGGGCGAACTCAGGACCCCGGACCCGCACCGGGCACTCGACGCCATCGAGCAGTTCGCCCAGGGCCTTGAATGGCAGCTGGCGGGGCCCGATGCCTGCCTCTTGCCCACCCACTCGGAGCCCGGCCCATGAAGCAGATTGTCGTTCCCTTGAGCCCGGCGGCGATGCACCGCCTGGACCTCGATCAGTGCCTGCCCGGTGATCTGGAGCAATGCTCCCTGAGCACCGAACACTATCAACAGCTGTGGGACTCGGGCTTGATCGAGCGCCTCAATCGGCAGTTGGGCTGCCTGATCGACGAGCATGAAGACGCCAGCATCCAGGGCGCCGAGGCGCTGGCCACGGCCCAGGCGCTGATCGAGCAAACGCCTCTGGCGCCCGCGCTCAAGACCTCGTTGCTGCAACTCACAACCCTTGCCCGCGCCAAGGCCAGTGGTCTGTTTTTCTACTTTTAAATCCCCCCAGGATCGCCATGAGCCCAGCCAAACCCAAATCACCCAAAAACCCGCCCTCGCTGCGCGAAGCCAATCAACAGATCGTGCTGTCGGGGGCGGTAGCCCTGGATATCCTGCGCGAGCTGGAATTCATGCTGATTTCCCTGCGCAAGATGTCAGACCATGCGATTTTCAACCCCGAGTTCGATTTCGACACCGCCACCGGCAACTTCGTGATCGAGGGCAAGTTGCGCGACCGCCTGGCCAAGGTGCGCGCGCTGTTGTCCGAGCCCTTTGACGGCACCCTGGGAGACGACGATATGGGCGATATCGAACGTTATGTCGAGGACCTGGAATTCTGGAAACCGAGCTGAGCCCACCGGCTCAGACCGATAGCCGTGTTTTGCCCAGCCAGGCCTCGAACGCCCGGGCTTCCAGCGGCCGGCTGATCAGGTAGCCCTGGGCCGTATCACAGTGCCAATGCTTGAGCAGGCGCAGGCTGCCTTCGAGTTCGACGCCTTCGGCCACCACCTTGAGCCCCAGGTTGTGGCTCATCTCGATGGTCGAACGCACGATCACCGCGTCGCCGCTGGTTTCATCCAGGTTGCGGATAAAGGACTGGTCGATCTTCAGCTCCTGCACCGGCAGGCGCTGCAATTGGGCCAGGGACGAATAGCCGGTGCCGAAGTCGTCCACCGACAGGCTGATGCCGCAGCCGCGCAGGCGTTGCAGCACGTCAAGGGCCTGTTCCGGGTTGCGCATGATGGCGCTTTCGGTGATCTCGAACACCAGTTGCTCCGCCGACACCCGGTAACGCGCCAGCAACTCGCCGACCATCGACGCCAGGCCATTGCCCTCCAGGTCTTCAGCCGAGATGTTCAGCGACAACTGCACCGTCAATGCCCGGCGGTTCCACTCGGCCAACTGGCGAATGCCCTCCTCGATCACCCAATGGGTCAGGCTGCTCATGCTTCCGGTGCGCTCCGCCAAGGGGATGAACTCGGCAGGCGAGACCACCCCGAACGCCGGATGCCGCCATCGCAACAAAGCTTCGGCCTGGCTGACCTCTCCGCGACGGATATCGAGCTTGGGCTGATAGTGCAGGAACAACTCGCCTTCGGCGGCGGCGCGGCGCAGGTCGCGAATCAGGGCAATTTGGCGTTGATGCGCCAAGTCGCGGTCCTGCTGGTAGACCTGCAGGTAACCCGGCTGGGTCGCGGCGTCGTGGCGGGCGATGGCGGCGCGGCTGATCAACTCTTCGGCGGACTCGCCGTCAGTGGGGTACACCGATACGCCGATGCACATCTGGCGCTGCACTTCATGGCCATGGATCAGTTGCGGCGGGTTGAGCAAGGCATGCAGGCGGTCGGCCAGGGCCACGGCGCCATCGACCTGGGTGTTTTCCAGCAACAGCAGAAACTCGCTGGCGGTCACCCGCGCCGCGGTGTCGCCCTGGGACAGGGAGCCCAGCAGCAGCCGGCTGACCTCCAGCATGATCTGCTCCAGCCCTTCGGGGCCGAAGCTCTCGTTGATCGCGCGGTAGTTTTCGATCCCCAGGTACAACAGCACCACGCTGCGCCGGGCGGCAATCGCGCTGCCCAGGCGCTCCATGGCCAGGGCGCGGTTGGGCAAGCCGGTGAGCGAGTCATGCAGGGCGTTGTGCGCCAGTTGCGACTCGCGGGTGGCGATGGCGCTTTGCATGGCGTTGATGCCGTCGGCCAGCAAGCCGAACTCGTCGCTGCGCTTGAGCACCACCGGCGTCTGGTAGTTGCCGGCACCGATGCGTTGCGCCGCCTGGGCCAGCACTTCGAGCGGGCGGGACACGCGGCGGGCCATCCACAGCGCCCCACCGAGGGAGACCAGCAGCGCCGCCAGGGCGATCCAGAAAAACTCCCGATCCAGCGGCGCGAACGCATGCAGCGCCTGCTCCAGCGGGCTCTGCAACAACACCAGGACCCGCGGATCCTGAGGGTTGCCGGTATTGGCCAATTGCAGCGCCTGATTGAGAAAACGCTTGCCCTGGATCTCGCTCAACTGCGGCCGCAACTCCCACAGCGAATCGCGCAGGGCCGCCGTGATCGCACTCCAGAACAACTCCGGCTGGGTGGTGAACAGCTCGCCGGCGCGCTCTTTGTCCAGGGTCAGGAATGACACTTCGAGGTTGCTCATGGAGCGCAATTCGCTGGCGAACAGGTCGTCCATGCGAAACCCCATCACCACCCGGGCAATGCGCAGCGGGGTCAGCACCTGGCTCTGCACCAGCAGGTAGGGTTGGCCCTTGAGGGCAACGATCAGCATGCTTTTGTTTTCACGTCGAGCCTGACGCAAGGCGCCATCGTAGGGAAAAGCCAGGCCCGGCTCGACCGCCGCCAGGGTGCTGGCCGTCACCTGGCCATCGCTGGCCAGCACGAACAGTTCACTGGAACGAATGCCCGTACCGTGGCGGCGCAACGCTTCGAGAATGCCCTGGGGCTCGCCGCTGGCAACGGCCTGGCGAAACGCCGAATCCACCACCAGCCAGTCCACGCCGTACTGCAAGCGGCGTCCGCGCAACTCCAGCAAGCGCTCGAACACCTGGGTGCCGGTGGTCATCTGCACCTCGGCCTGGTTTTCCACGGCGCGGGTGGTGGCGGTTTTCATCGCGAAATACACCGCGCCGATCACCAACAACAGCAATAACGCCAGGGTCCCGGCAATCCGTGCCTGGAAGGTGTGGCGCCACCTCATGACCCGGTGCTCGCCAACGCCGTCTCCAGCAAGGGCCGCGGGATCCGCCACGAGCCTTGCCTTGAGCTGAAAAATCCTTTCTTCATACCCATTCCTCTACCAAGCCGAATACGCGCGTCAATTAAATGCCATTTTCCTAACGAGCACGTGAAGTGCTCAGATTAGTCTGAGGCAAGCAGAAGAGCACGCAATAAAACAAGGGATTAGACAGCCATTTTATTGGCGATGCCAAATTCCCGGCACTCGCCCATCCGGCGCAATCAGCCGATCAACGCTCGATCACCTCGCCGCGCATCGGTGCCAAACGCGCCAGCAGGCGGTTTAGCGCCGGCACCGGCACGCCCTGGGCTTCCATGGCGGCGATCAGGTCTTCGACCAGGGCGTTGAAGTCGCTGCGGCTGACGTTCTGGCCTTTATGACTTTCGGCCATGCTGTCGCCGGTGTAAGTGCACGGACCACCGGCCTCGACGCAGAACTGCTCGATCAGCTTGTTGCGCAGGCGCTGGATATCGATCTTGCGAAAGCGCTCGACGATCCGTGGGTCGCGGGCAATGTTGAGCAGCGTGCCTTCGACGATCCGGGTGATGCCCGGGCGCTCGCCCAGGGCCCGGTACAGGCTGTCGTCACGCGCCGGCTGTTGCGCGCAGGCGCCGAGAAGCACGGCCAGGAACAGCACGGGCAGGCGCATCAGAAACTCCCTTGCAGCGACAGGTAGGGGCCGTTCTGGTGATCCAGCCCGGCGATCTCGCCCAAGCGCGCATAGGCCAGGACCAGGGACAGGTGCTTGTTGGGGAAGTAACCGAGAAACAGGTCAGCCCAGTCACTCTCGCCGGCAAACGACAGGTTGTCGGGCTTTTGCCGGTACTCCAGGCCCAGCGCCCAGCGCGGGTTGAACAGCACTGCCAGCGAGCCCTCCTTGAGCAGGCTGCGGCTGTCGCGCCGGTCGCCGCCAAAGCCCAGCAGCCCGGTTTCATTGGCCCGGCTGTAGCGCACGCCGCCGTTGAGCAGCAGGTTGTAGCCAAACGCCGCGCCCAGCAGCAGGCGGCTGGCACTCAGGTAGCCCTCGGTGTCGCGGTCGCGCTGCGCACCCACCAGGCTCGGGATCAGGAAGTTGCGCTGATGTTTGTACTGCACCCCCAGGGAGACCTGGGGCCACTGATCGTAGATCAGGTCGCCGAACAGCCGCAGCTTGAGCCCGAGGATGTCCTGTCCCAGGTTGTCTTCGGGCAGGTTGAGCGTGTGCACCAGGCTGCCCAGGTCCAAACGCTGGCGGGCGAATGACAGCTCCACCCGGTTGTCGTAGGCCAGCGCCAGGCCCGCCACGTCGAGGCGGTAGTCCGGCAGGTTGACCGTGGTCGCGAAGGCGCTCGCGCCCCATTCGCCCTGCTCGCCATAACCGCCGAGCACGGCCCAGGGCGTGATGCCGCCGCCGGCGGCGCCTTCGATGCTGCTGGCCCCGCCGGTGGCCAGTAAACGGCCGTTATCGGCCAGGGCCAGCGACGGCAGCAGGACGCCAAGGCCGGCCAGCAAAACAATCCAACGCATAGGCATGACGATTAATGCACCCATTCAGTCCGCGCAGTCAGGGGTAAGGCCACCCAGGCTTCGAACGCCTCGGCCGTGAGCGGGCGGCTGATCAGGTAGCCCTGGGCGGTGTCGCAGTGCCAGCGCTCAAGCAGGCGCAGGCTGTGTTCGTACTCCACGCCCTCGGCCACCACCTTGAGCCCCAGGTTGTGGCTCATCTCGATGGTGGAGCGGACGATCACCGCGTCTTCGCTGGTTTCGTCGAGGTCGCGGACAAAGGACTGGTCAATCTTCAGCTCCTGCACCGGCAGGCGCTTGAGGTGCGCCAGCGACGAATAACCGGTGCCGAAATCATCCACCGACAGGCTGATGCCGCACTCGCGCAAACGGTGCAGGACCTTCAGCGCTCGCTCGGGCTCAAGCATCACCGCGCTTTCGGTGATTTCGAAGATCAACTGCTCGGCCGGCACCCGGCAGGTTTGCAGCAAAGCCTTGACCCGCTCCACCAGGTCAGCGCCGAGCAGGTCCTGGGCCGAGATATTCAGCGACAGCTGCATGTGCAGGCCACGGCTGTTCCACTCGGCCAACTGGCGCATGCCTTCGCCGATCACCCAGTTGGTCAGGCTCTGGATACTGCCGGTGCGCTCGGCCAGCACGATGAATTCCGCCGGCGACACCATGCCCAATTGCGGATGCTGCCAGCGCAGCAAGGCCTCGGCCTGGCGTACCCGGCCCTGGCGCAGGTCGAGCTTGGGCTGGTAATGCAGCAGCAGCTCCCCGTTGCCGGCCGCGTGGCGCAGGTCGCGGATCAGGCTGACCTGGCGGCGGTGGGCCAGGTCCCGCCCATGTTCGTAGACTTGCAGGCGCCCGGGCATTTGCGCGGCGTCCTTCATGGCGATGGCCGCGCGGTCGAGCAGTTGCTCCGCTGACTGGCCGTCGGCCGGGAACGCGGCGATCCCCTGGCGACAGTCCAGGGCCACGTCCTGGCCGCCGATGCGGCGCGGCTTGAGCAACGCTTGCTGCAACTGGTCGGCCAGGGCCACGGCCTCGTCGCTGCCGAGGTTCTCCAGCAGCAGCAAAAACTCGCCGGCGATCAGGTGCGCCACGCTGTCACCGGGACGCACGGCCTGCTGCAGGTGCTGGCCGACGTGCTGCAAGGTCAGGTCCACCAGCACCGGGCCACCGGCTTCGTTGATACTGCGCAGGTTGTCGACCCCCAGGTAGATCAGCGCCATCGGCCGCTCGGCGGCGATCGCACTGCCCAGGCGCTCCATGGCCAGTGCGCGGTTGGGCAGGCCGGTGAGCACATCATGCAAGGCGTTGTGCGCCAACTGCTGCTGGCGCTCGGCAATTCCGCTTTGCATCGAATTGAACGCGGTGGCCAGCAACCCCAGCTCATCGCTGCGCCGCAGCACCAGTGGCGTCTGGTAATCACCCTGGCCGATGCGCTCGGCCGCCTGGGCCAGGGCCCGTACCGGCTGCGACACACTGCGGGCCAGGAGCAACGCCCCGATCAGGGAGCCGACCAGGGCCACCAGGGCAATCAGCAGAATGCGCTCGTCCAGCGGCAGGAACACCTGCATCGCGGCGTCCAGCGGGCTTTGCAGCAAGGCGATGACCTGGTGGTCGTTTTCATCGCTGCCGCTGGCCAGGACCAGGGTCTGGCTGAAAAACCGCTGGTCCTGATGCTCGGCCAGCTGTATGCCGCGCCGCTGCACACTCTCGAGCATCAGGCTGACGATGCTCTCTTCCATCGCCGCTGGCTGAGTGGTGACCAGGGCCCCCGGCTGTTGCCGGTCGACCGTCAGGAACGAGACCTCGAGGTTGGTCAGCGACCGCAGCTCCGCGGCGAACTGCTCGTCCATGCTGAAGCCCATGACCACCCGCGCAATCGGCAGCGGCGCCAGTACCGGGGCCTCCACCAGCAAGTGCGGCTTGCCCTGGATCGGCACGATAAGCATGGTTTGCCGCGCCCGACGCGCGTCACGCAGGGCCTGGTCGAAACGGAAGACGGAGCCGTCCAGGGCGTCGCTCAAGGTGCTGGCCAGGACCCGGCCCTGCATGTCCAGGAGCACCATGTCGCTGGCACCGATGCGCTTGCCGTGGTTGATCAGCACCGAATGGATGGTCGGCGAGTCGCCGCTGGCCACGGCGTCACGAAAACCGAAATCGGCCGCCAACAGCTGCACGCCGTCACCCAGGCGCCGGCCGCGCACGTCAAGCAGGCGCTCGAAAACCCGCGAACCCACCGCCAGCTGTTCGTAGGCCTGGGTCTGCACCGCGCTGCCGGTGGCGGCCTTGACGCTGAAGTACACCGCGCCGATTACCACCGACAGCAGCAGGATCAGTACGCAGGCGATCCGCGCCTGAAAGCTACTGCGCAGTTTCACGGGCCGCTCGCTCAAACGCATCGCCGAAGGCGCTCGGTGCCGGGGCACCTGGCAAGCCTTCGGGCAAGGGTTCCAGGGTCATGGCAAAGGCCTTGTGCAAGCCCCCGGCCGGGATCTGCACCTGGCCGCCATCCTGTGGCTGCATCCCGTTGGCCTGGGGGTGCCAGAGGGTCAGCCGGTAGGACCCGACAGGCAACGCGTCCAGGTTCAGCGCACCCTGGGCATCGGTGACGCCGAAGCGCGGGTCGTCGGTAACGTAGACGTAGCCGAGCATCCAGTCGTGGATATTGCAGCCCAGGACCACCACCCCCGGCTTGTCGAACAGCACCGCGTCGGAGGGCGTGCCTTCGTACAGGCGCAACTCGAACTTCTTGGCCGGGGAAAAGGAGTAGACCTGATGGCGAATATTGTCGCTGTTGGGGAATTTCACCGGGGTGCCGGTGTGAATCGCCAACACATGGGGCGCGAACTGTTTGTCACGCTGGTCCATGTCGGCCTTGAGGGTGCCGGCGGGCTGGCCCAGGGGGCCCTGCAAGGTCACTACGGCGTCGCGCACCGGCTGCCCGGAGGGTTCGAGCACCTGCACCTGCAAGCTCGCGGCAGAGGCTGCGGCACTGAGCAGCCACAGGCCGACAACAGAAAGAATCGAGTAAATCCTGGCCATGCAAATCCCGGTATTTAGATGAAAGCAGATGGCCGGCCTTGGCATGGGTGATGACAGCAGAGGCGACGCCGAGCAGCATGATGCCGCAAATAAGGCATTTTGCCACTACAGCAGCAAAAGAGCTGCACAACCGTTCGCCCAACAAAAAATGATACAAACGGTCAGCTCCCGTACAGCTTTTCGGCCGCATAAAGAAAAGCTGAAGCGGGGCCGTGCCATTGAAACCACTCGCCGCCTGCCCCATCTAACTCCCATACCCAATTGCGCAGGTGCCCCATGACCGACCAGCAAGAATTCCCTGAAGACCTCAGCGACTACGCCGACCCGGAAAACGCTGAGCACCCGGCCTCGTCAGGCACCGGCCTGGCATTGCCCGGGCAGAACCTGCCGGACAAGGTCTACATCATCCCGATCCACAATCGGCCGTTCTTCCCGGCGCAAGTGCTGCCGGTGATCGTCAATGAAGAGCCCTGGGCCGAGACCCTGGAACTGGTCAGCAAGTCCGATCATCACTCCCTGGCCCTGTTCTTCATGGACACCCCGCCCGAAGACCCGCGGCATTTCGATACCTCCGCGCTGCCGCTGTACGGCACCCTGGTCAAGGTGCACCACGCCAGCCGCGAGAACGGCAAGCTGCAATTCGTTGCCCAGGGCCTGACTCGGGTGCGCATCCGCACCTGGCTCAAACACCATCGCCCGCCGTACCTGGTGGAAGTCGAATACCCCCATCAGCCGAGTGAGCCGACCGACGAGGTCAAGGCCTACGGCATGGCCCTGATCAATGCGATCAAGGAACTGCTGCCGCTCAACCCGCTGTACAGCGAAGAGTTGAAGAACTACCTCAACCGCTTCAGCCCCAACGATCCGTCGCCCCTGACCGACTTCGCCGCCGCGCTGACCTCGGCCACCGGCAACGAGTTGCAGGAAGTGCTGGATTGCGTGCCAATGCTCAAGCGCATGGAAAAAGTCCTGCCGATGCTGCGCAAGGAAGTCGAAGTTGCGCGCCTGCAGAAGGAAATCTCCGCCGAGGTCAATCGCAAGATCGGCGAGCACCAGCGCGAGTTCTTCCTCAAGGAACAGCTCAAGGTCATCCAGCAGGAGCTGGGGCTGACCAAGGACGATCGCAGCGCCGACGTCGAGCAGTTCGAGCAGCGCCTCAAGGGCAAGGTCCTGCCGCCCCAGGCGCAAAAACGCATCGAAGAAGAACTGAACAAACTGTCGATCCTGGAAACCGGCTCGCCGGAATACGCGGTCACCCGCAATTACCTGGAGTGGGCCACCGCCGTGCCCTGGGGCGTGTACGGCCAGGACAAGCTCGACCTCAAGCACGCGCGCAAGGTGCTGGACCAGCACCATGCCGGGCTGGACGACATCAAGAGCCGGATTCTCGAATTCCTCGCCGTGGGCGCCTATAAGGGCGAAATCAGCGGCTCCATCGTCCTGCTGGTGGGACCGCCGGGCGTGGGCAAGACCAGCGTCGGCAAGTCCATCGCCGAGTCCCTGGGCCGACCGTTCTACCGCTTCAGTGTCGGCGGCATGCGCGACGAGGCCGAGATCAAGGGCCATCGCCGGACCTACATCGGCGCCCTGCCGGGCAAGCTGGTGCAGGCGCTCAAGGACGTCGAGGTGATGAACCCGGTGATCATGCTCGACGAGATCGACAAGATGGGCCAGAGCTACCAGGGCGACCCGGCTTCGGCCTTGCTCGAAACCCTGGACCCGGAACAGAACGTCGAATTCCTCGATCACTACCTGGACCTGCGCCTGGACCTGTCCAAAGTGCTGTTCGTGTGCACCGCCAACACCCTGGATTCAATCCCCGGCCCGTTGCTCGACCGCATGGAAGTGATTCGCCTGTCGGGCTACATCACCGAAGAAAAAATCGCCATCGCCAAGCGTCACCTGTGGCCCAAACAGCTGGAGAAAGCCGGGGTGGCCAAGACCAGCCTGAGCATCAGCGACAGCGCCTTGCGCGCGGTGATCGACGGTTATGCCCGCGAGGCCGGGGTGCGCCAGCTGGAAAAACAACTGGGCAAACTGGTGCGCAAGGCAGTGGTCAAGCTGCTGGATGATCCGAATGCGGTGATCAAGCTCGGCCCGAAAGACCTGGAGGCCTCCCTCGGCATGCCGGTGTTCCGCAACGAGCAGGTGCTCAGCGGCACCGGGGTCATCACCGGCCTGGCCTGGACCAGCATGGGCGGCGCGACATTGCCGATCGAGGCCACGCGCATCCATACCCTGAACCGGGGCTTCAAACTCACCGGGCAGTTGGGGGATGTGATGAAGGAGTCTGCGGAAATTGCCTACAGCTACATCAGCTCGCACCTCAAGCAGTTTGGCGGCGACGGCAAGTTCTTCGACGAAGCCTTTGTCCACCTGCATGTGCCCGAGGGGGCCACGCCCAAGGACGGCCCGAGCGCCGGGGTGACCATGGCCAGTGCGCTGCTGTCCCTGGCGCGCAACCAGCCGCCGAAAAAAGGCGTGGCCATGACCGGTGAACTGACCCTGACCGGGCACGTGCTGCCGATTGGCGGGGTGCGCGAAAAAGTCATCGCTGCGCGCCGACAGAAGATCTTCGAACTGATCCTGCCGGAGCCCAACCGTGGCAACTTCGAAGAGCTCCCGGACTACCTCAAGGAAGGCATCACCGTGCACTTCGCGAAGAAGTTCGCCGACGTGGCCAAGGTGCTGTTCTAACCCCTGAGCGCCAGTGCCTGCGGCTGCCAGCTGTGATACCACAGCCCGGCAGCCGCAGGCGTGTCGGCCAAGAGGGCATTGTGGCCAACCTTCAGCCCCTGGCCACACCGCTTGCAATCTTCAGTTATGCTCGCCGCTCGTCATGAATGATCGGAGCTTTCTGAGCCATGTTCCCTCCTCGTCTGCTTGCCCTTCTCAGCGTCACCCTGCTGGCCGCCTGCGCCAGCCAACCCAAGCAAAACATCACGGTCGAAAACCAGAGCGAATGCCCGCTGCAACTGAGCACTGGCCAGAACCTGATTCTGACCCTGCCCAGCAACCCCACCACCGGCTATCGCTGGGCGATCCAGGACTCGGCCGGCGGCGTGTTGCGCAAGGTCAGCCCCGAGGTCTACAGCAACCCTGAAGACAGCGGGCTGGTGGGCAATGCCGGGCAATCCACCTGGCGCTTCCAGGCGTTTGCCAGCGGCACCGGCCGTTTGTTGCTGACCTACCAGCAGCCCTGGGCGCCGGAAGTGGCACCGGTCAAAGCCTTCGATTGCGCGATAAAGGTCAACTGACATGGGCTGGCTGATCCTGGCGCTGATGGGCGCAGTCACCTTCATCTACGGCATCAGCGTGCATGCCGCCCTGCTCTGCCTGCTGGTCAAGCCGCTGCCGGTGCTGGCCCTGCTCGGCTGGCTGCACGACGCCCCACCCGGCGACTACCGGCGCTGGATCATCATCGGCCTGCTGTTCTCGGTGCTCGGCGATGTGTTGCTGGCCTGGCCCGGCGACCTGTTTGTGTTCGGCCTCGGCGCCTTCCTGGTGGCACACCTGGCCTACCTCAAGGCCTACCTCAGCGACTGTCGGCGTCCGGCCCTGCTGCCGTTGCTGGTGGCGATCGTCATTGGCGGCGCGCTGCTGGCGATCCTGATTACCCATGGCCTGGGGCCGTTGCTGATCCCGGTGATTGTCTATGGGCTGACCATCAGCGCCATGCTCTGGCGCGCCCTGGCCCGCTTCGGCACCGCGGTGCCCAGGCGCTCGGCGCTGCTGGCCGGGGTGGGCGCCCTGACATTCGCCTTCTCCGACAGCCTGATCGGTATCAGCCGCTTTGTGGTGGCGTTCGAGGCCGCGCCGTACCTGATCATCATCAGTTACTGGCTGGGCCAGTGGGGCATTGCCGCGTCGGCGTTCAGCCAGAAGCCGCGCTGAACGGCCACGCAGACGGCGCACCTTGTGTCGCCCGCAGGCACCTGAGGCCCTTTCGGGCCTTATCGCAGCCTGCGGCAGCGGCTACAATGCCGCCCCCTCTTTCACCATCCGCCGCTGGAACCGCCGTGAGCCAAGACCCCGATCGCCTTTTCGCCCAGCCCCTGGCCCAGGTGCCCGACTTCGCCTTTAACGAGGATGTGGTGCGGGTGTTCCCGGACATGATCAAGCGCTCGGTCCCGGGTTATCCGACCATTGTCGAAAACCTCGGCGTGCTCGCCGCGCAATTCGCCCAGCCCAATAGCGTGCTCTACGACCTGGGCTCGTCCCTGGGTGCGGTGACCCAGGCCCTGCGCCGCCATGTGCGGACCGACGGTTGCAAAGTGATCGCGGTGGATAACTCGGCGGCCATGGTCGAGCGTTGCCGGGAATACCTCAACGGCCAGGACTCGATGTTCCAGGAGTTGCTGCCGGTGCAGGTGATCGAGGGCGACATCCTGGCCCTGGAGTTCCAGCCGGCCTCGGTGGTGGCGCTCAATTTCACCCTGCAGTTCATCGCCCCGGAGCAGCGCACGGCCCTGCTCGGGCGCATCCGGCAGTCGCTGTTGCCGGGCGGTGCGCTGATCCTCTCGGAGAAGCTGCGCTTCAACGATGAGCAGGAGCACGCGCTGCTCACCGATCTGCATATCGCCTTCAAGCGCGCCAACGGCTACAGCGAGCTGGAAATCGCCCAGAAGCGCAGCGCCATCGAAAACGTCATGAAGCCCGACAGCCTCGAAGAACACCGCGAGCGCCTGTTGGCGGCCGGTTTCTCGAAAGTCGTGCCGTGGTTCCAGTGTCTTAACTTTGCCTCGTTGATTGCCTTGCCATGATCGATCTGTCCCCCCTCGCCCGCCGCCTGGCCGGTACGCCCCTGGCCGCCTGGGCCAATACCTTGCAAGCGCAACTCGACAAGAAGATGGAAAAGGGCCACGGCGACCTGGAGCGCTGGCAGAGCGCCCTGGATGCGCTGCCGAAGATCCAGCCCAGTGAAGTCGACCTGCTCAATGGCCTGACCCTGGACACCGAGTGCGATGACGCCACCCGGGCACAGATGCGTAGCGCGTTGATGGGCCTGTCGCCGTGGCGCAAGGGGCCGTTCGATCTGTTCGGGGTGCACGTGGACACCGAATGGCGCTCGGACTGGAAATGGTCGCGGGTCGCCCCGCACCTGGACCTGGCGGGCAAGCGCATCCTCGATGTCGGGTGCGGCAATGGCTATTACATGTGGCGCATGCTCGGCGCCGGCGCCCACAGCGTGATCGGGGTCGATCCCAACTGGCTGTTCTTCTGCCAGTTCCAGGCAGTGCAACGCTACCTGTCGCAGCCTGCGGTGTGGCACCTGCCGTTCCCGTTCGAAGACCTGCCGCCGAACCTGGAAGGCTTCGACACGGTATTTTCCATGGGCGTGTTCTACCACCGTCGCTCACCCATCGAGCATTTACTGGCGCTCAAGGATTGCCTGGTGAAAGGCGGCGAGCTGGTGCTGGAAACCCTGGTGGTGGCCGGCGACCAGCAGCAGGTGCTGGTGCCCGAAGACCGCTATGCGCAGATGCGCAACGTATGGTTCCTGCCCTCGGTGCCGGCCCTGGAATTGTGGCTGCGCCGGGCAGGTTTCAGCGAGGTGCGCTGCGTGGATGTAAGCGTGACCAGCATCGAGGAACAGCGCGGCACCGAGTGGATGAAGTACCAGTCCCTGAGCGACTTCCTCGACCCCAACGACCACAGCAAAACCATCGAAGGCCTGCCGGCACCAATGCGTGCCGTGATCGTCGCCAAAAAATAGTTCAACTTGTGCCGAGGGCGCTTGCTCCCGCTGGAGGGGGCAGCCCTCCCGGTTTCGACAAGCGCGGTCCGACTGAAGTCATGTGAAGGCTGGTTTGGGGCTGCTGCGCAGCCCGGCGGGAGCAAGCTCCCTCGCCACAGGTCACAGGGCCGGTTTGGCCCGGCGCGCCTTGAAGAATTCGCTCAGCACGGTGCCGCACTCTTCGGCCAGGACCCCACCTTCGAACAGCACCCGGTGGTTGAGAAAACCCTGGTTGAAGAACTGTCCCTGGCTTTGCACGATGCCGGCCTTGGGCTCCAGCGCGCCGTAGACCACCCGGGCAATGCGCGAGTGCACGATCAGGCCGGCGCACATGCTGCACGGCTCCAGGGTCACGTAGAGGGTGCTGCCCGGCAGGCGATAGTTGTCCAGTGCCTGGGCCGCCGCGCGGATGGCGACCATCTCGGCATGGGCGCTGGGGTCGCTGCCGCTGATGGGGCAATTGAAGCCCCGCCCGATGATCTCACCGTCCAGCACCAGTACCGCCCCCACCGGGACTTCGCCCAGGGCCGCGCCCTGTGCGGCCAGGACCAGGGCTTCACGCATGAAGTCCTGATCGCGGCTGCGGTCGATGATCCGGGCCGGACGAATCTGTCGCATCAGACGACCTCGATGGCGGCCATCAGGCCGGTTTCCATGTGGTCGATCACATGGCAGTGGAACATCCACACCCCCGGGTTATCCGCCACCAGGGCCACCCGGGCGCGCTCGTTCTTGCCCAGCAGGTAGGTGTCAGTGAAATACGGGATCACTGTGTGCCGGTTCGAGGCGATGACTTTGAAGCTCATGCCGTGCAGGTGGATGGGGTGCTGATACTGGGTCATGTTCTTCAATTCGAAAATGTAGCTTTTGCCCTTTTTCAGCGTAGCAATCGGGCGGTCGGCGCAGGTCTTGTCGGTGATGTCCCAGGCCTTGCCGTTGATCTGCCACAGGCTGGGCGGCTTGCCATTGTCCACGTTCACCGAAACCGAGCCAACCCACTCGAAGTTGAAGTTGAGCTTTTCCGCGCTCTCCAGGTCGGGCTCGGCAATCGGGTTGGCCGGCAAGGTCGGCGGCCAAGAGGTCGGGGCGTCGTTGTTGGCCACCGAACGGAAGGTGCCCAGGCGCACCGGGCCATTGCGCAGCGACAGCTCTTCACCCGCCGGCGGGGCCTTGATCGCCAGGCAGATGCGCATGCCCGGGCCCAGCCAGTATTCCTTGCCCAGGGGTCGCGGTTCGATAGGGTTGCCATCCAGGGCATAGATCTGCGCCTCGACCCCGGGAATGTTGATCCGGTAGGTCAGGGTGTTGTCGAGGTTGAGCAGGCGTACCCGGGTGATCTGACCGGCCGGCAGCTCGACCACCGCCTGGGACACACCGTTGATGGTCGACAGGCGCCCGGCCGTGCCGCCTCGGGCCGCCTCGCGGGGAATGCTGAAGGGCACGAAGGCCCCGACTTCATCGACATGCCAGCTTTTCAGGCTCAGGGTGCGCTCGTACTGGAACCCGGTGGGCTCGCGCTCCTCGATGATCAGCGGGCCGACCAGGCCACGCCCCAGCTCCTCGCTGCTGTTCACATGGGGGTGATACCAGTAGCTGCCGGCATCCGGCACGCGGAACTTGTAGTCGAAGAACTCCCCCGGCAGCACCGGCAGTTGCGAGACGTAGGGCACGCCGTCCATCTCCAGCGGCAGACGGATACCGTGCCAGTGAATGGTGGTGGCCACGGGCAGGTGATTGATGAAACGCACCCGCAGCCATTCGCCCTGGCGCACCCGCAGCTCGGTGCCCGGCGCCGAAGGGCCGAACGCCCAGGCCTCGGTCTTGTGCCCCGGCACCAACTCGACGTCCAGGGGCGCAGCGATCAACTGGTAATCGTGGCCGGCCTCGGCATCGGCCATTTTCCCCAGCCAATAGCGCGACGCCCCTCCCACCCCCACGCCAACCACTACAAGACCGGTCAGACCACCGAGTATTTGTCGACGGGTAAAGGACATGGACTCAACTACCTCACGTATCTACGGCAGGCCTGAGCCCGCAAAAGGCGAATACGATACACCCGCAGTTGAGAAACAGTAAGGGCAGCGCGGCGACAGGACGCAGGGGCACAACACCGGCGAAGCGCTGTGCCAAGGTGACAATAAACACCGGATTAAACGATTCAGTCCGAACAAATACGCCCTTGGCATCCACTGATTGGCCCTGATCAATTGAACCTGACGCGTCGAGCCCCTAAAGTCATGCTCCCTTACCCGTTCAGAGGTCAGTCATGGCGGCATTGCGCCTGACCACATTGCATACGACTCAGGCCGTGCTCGACGCGTTTCGCGGCACCGAGGTGCCCCCTGAGGTGCTGCTCGAAGGCAGCGGTATCCAGTTGTCGGACGTCGAGCTGCCCAATAGCCTGATCAACATCGGCCAGGAACTGCGGGTATTCGCCAACGCCCTGGTGTTTCGCCAGGACCTGGGGCTGGCCCTGGGGCGCTGCCTGCATATTTCAGCCTACGGCATGTTCGGCCTGACCCTGCTGACCAGCGCCAACCTGCGCGAGGGCCTGACCCTGGCGCTGCGCTATCCGCTGCTGCTGGGAACGTTCTTCCGCCTGGGCCTGGAGATCCGCGACGGGCTGGCCTGGCTGACCGCCGATCAGTACAGCGAATCGCCGGAGCTTGAGGTGTTCAACACCGACTTCTGCATGTCCTCGTTCCGGGTCACCTGCCAGGACCTGCTGGGGTGCACTCTGCCTCTGCGCGAGGCGCAGTTCGTACACCCGCAACCGGATTACCTGGACGCCTACGAACAGGCCTTCAATTGCCCGGTGCACTTCAACGCCGGGCGCAACGCCATCGGTTTCGACCTGGAATGGCTGGACCGACGCCTGCCCCTGGCCGATCTGGTGACCCACGGCGGCATGCTCGAACGCTGCATCGAGCTCAACGAGGAACTCAGCGCTCGCCCCGCATGGATCGACCAGGTGCGGCGCATCCTCAGCGAACAGCTGCATGCCGTGCCGGACTTCGACAGCCTGGCGCGGCAGGTGCATTGCTCCCCCAGCACCCTGCGCCGGCGCCTGCGCGCCCAGGACAGCAGCTACCAGAAGCTGCTCGACGAACTGCGCTACAAGCAGGCCAAGCAATTGCTGGCCCAGCAGAACCTGTCGGTATGCCGCATCGCGGAGGCGCTGGGGTTCAAGGAAACCGCCAGCTTCCGTCATGCCTTCCAGCGCTGGAGCGGCGTCGCCCCGGGCCGTTTCAGGCAGTTGGCCGGCCAGTCCGGGCCGTTAAATGACGCTTAAGAACCGTTATTGACCGTTAGCAACATTCTCTCCGATTGCATTCCGACCAAGAATGGACGCGCGGATCTCTCCGCTCATCCAAGACATGGAGTCGTCGAATGAAATCCCTGCACACCCTGTTTGCCAGCGCGGCACTGGGCCTTGCACTGGCCGCCTCGCAGAGCGCCAGCGCCGCCCCCGAGCGCACCGTGAATATTTTCAACTGGTCGGAATACATCGCGCCCAACACCATCAAGGATTTCGAAGCCAGCACCGGGATCAAGGTCAAGTACGACATTTTCGAAAGCAACGAAGTGTTGGAAGCCAAGTTGCTGACCGGCAACAGCGGTTATGACGTGGTGGTGCCGTCCAGCAGTTTTGTCAGCAAACAGATCACCGCCGGCGCCTTCCAGCCCCTGGACCGCAGCCTGCTGCCGAACTGGAAGCACCTGGACCCGACCGTGATGAAGCTGCTGGAGCAGAGCGACCCCGGCAACCGCTACGTGATCCCCTACATGTGGGGCACCAACCTGATCGGCTACAACCGCGACAAGGTCACCCAATTGCTCGGCGAGGATGCGCCGGTCAATAGCTGGGACCTGGTGTTCAAAGAAGAAAACCTGAAGAAACTCAGCCAGTGCGGCGTGACCTTCATGGACTCGCCGACCGAAATGCTGCCCCTGGCCCTGCACTACCTCGGGCTGGACCCGAACAGCCAGAACCCCGAAGACTACCGCAAGGCCGAAGCCCTGTTGCTCAAGCTGCGGCCTTATATCCGCTACTTCCACAGCGCCAAGTGGATGGGCGACATCGCCAACGGCAACATCTGCGTCGCGGTCGGCTACTCCGGCGGTTTCCTGCAGGCGGCCAACCGCGCCAACGAAGCCAAGAACGGCGTGCACATCGAGATGCGCATTCCCAAGGAAGGCACCCTGATCTGGTTCGACACCGTGGCCATCCCTGCCGGCGCCAAGCATGTCGACACCGCCCATGCGTTCCTCAACTACCTGCTGGAACCCCAGGTCACTGCTTCCATCAGCAACTTCGTCGGCTACCCGAACGGCAACAAGGACTCCTTGCCTTGGGTCGATCAGTCGCTGCGCGACAACCCTGACCTGTACCCATCCAGCGAAGCCATGACGCTGCTGTTCCCGCTCAAGCCGTTGCCGGCCAAGGTCGAGCGTGTGCGCACGCGCACCTGGGTCAAGGTCACCAGCGGACGCTGAAGTGCCCATCCGCCTCGTACCCACGGGTACCGGGCGGCTCTATAACTATTGCGGTGCCCCGCGCCTGGCGTGCGGGCTCCCATGATTGAAGTCGTGCCCATGCCATTGCCTGTGTTGCCCCAACCTGCCCTGCACCTGTTGTCGATCGAGGCCCTGCTCGATGGCTTTGCCACGCTGCGCTTCACCCCTGTCGACCTGTTGCAGACCCTGTTGGCGCGCATGGACCGTCTCGACCCCCTGCTCAATGCGGTCTGCGAGCGCCAGGACCAGAATGCGTTGCTGGCAGCCCAGGCCTCGACCGCGCGCTGGGCGGCGGGCACCCCACAGGGCCGGCTCGATGGCATTGCCCTGCTGATCAAGGACAACACCGACATTGCCGGCTGGTATACGCGTAACGGATCCCGGGCCCTGGCTGATGCAGCACCCGCGACCCGCGACGCCAGCCTGGTGGAAAAGCTGCGCAGGGCCGGGGCGATTTTCATCGGCAAGACCACCTTGCCCGAGCTGGGCAGTACGCCCCTGACCGACAGCCCGCTGACCGGCATCACCCGTAACCCATGGAACCTTGAACTGCATGCCGGTGGCAGCAGTGGCGGCAGTACCGCCGGGGTCGCGGCGGGCTTCGCTCCGGCGGCGACCGGTAACGATGCGGCCGGCTCGATCCGCACGCCAGCGAGTTTCTGCGGGGTGGTCGGGTTCAAGCCCAGCCATGGACTGATTTCCGGCTATCCGAGTATCGACCCGGGGGGCATGGCGGCCGAAGGCCCGATCGCCCGCCATGTGCGCGATATCGCCTTGCTGCTGGAGTTGATGAGCGAACACGAACCGCGGGAGCCCTTCGCCTGGCCCCATGCCACTCCAGGTTTTTTACCGAACATCGAAGACGGCGTACGCGGCCTGCGCATCGCCTTCAGCCTCGACCTGGGCTACGCAGCCCATGTCGACCCGCACATTGCCCGCGCCTGCCAGGCAGCCGCGACGCTGCTGGAGCAGGCCGGAGCGACCCTGGTCCAGGCGTCGCCGGATATCGGCAACCCGGCGCCGCGTTATCTGGACGCCTGGCCGGTCGAGGTTGCCCGGGCCATGGCCAGCGAGCTGCCCATCGAGCACCAGCACCTGGCCGGTGACTTTCTCCTGGACTGCCAGGCCCGAGCGCGCCGCACCGATGCCCTGACCTACGCCTGTGCGGTGGAAGAGCGCAATTCGGTCGCCAAGGGCTTGCACGACTTTCTCAGCGATTACGACCTGTTGCTGACACCGACCACCATGGTCGCGCCGTTCGCCATCGAGCACAGCATGCCGCCGGACTGGCCGGCCGAGGTCTCGATGATGTGGCAGCCGACCACGTTCCCGTTCAATTTCAGCCGGCAACCGGCCCTGAGCATTCCGTGCGGGTTGACGCCCGACGGCCTGCCCATCGGCTTGCAGATCATTGCCCGCTTCGGTCGCGACGACCTGGTGCTGCGCGCCGCCCGCGAGCTGGAGAAACGCACGTCATTGACCGTATTTGATACACCTGCAGGGCTGCCCGCAGCCACGCAGTGATCCAGGGGAGCAGCGGAAATCGGCCAGAGGTTGGTCGTGGTTCCGGGGCTCAAGCAGAGCGATTTTCGCGATAGCGAAACAGCAGAATGCGAGGAATAAGACAATGGAACATGGAATTTCCGGTTGCTGGTACCAACACACCCATTTTGAACATGACATCTACGTCATGATCCTGAAGGAGCCCGGCTCGCCGGACTTCGGGTGCGCCGACAGCAGCGAGACCTTCAGCTACATCGGACGGATTTCCGGGCAAGGCCAGCACACCTGCTTCTCGGTGCACTTTGCCTGCCCACCCTATGGGCACGACTACTCGACGACCCAGGCCGCCCTGGACGCCGGGCTGGCCCATGGCCGAGCGGTGATCGATGTCTGGAGAAGCCCCCGCAGCACGCCGATGGAGCGCCCTCGTAAAAGCACTCCGCGCCGCTACAGCAGCCAGATCGACCAACGCTGTGAATAAACCCTGGCGGGCCTGGCCCCGGGCGAGCGAACCGCCCGCCTGTGGCCAAGAGCCCGGCCGGTGTTTCACCCGGCCCGCAGCCCCAGCAGCAAATGCACCACGCCACCGGCCAGGGGCATGATCCCCGGCACCCCGGCCGCCACCAGCGCCACGGGGTCCAGCTGGCTCGGGTCGCGCAGTTCCACGCGCACCCGGGTCAGGGCCAAGGGTTGTTGCGACTTGAGGTTGTCACTGCCGCCCAGGGCTGCCAGCACCGCCGGATTCAACCCGCTATCGCCCTGGGCTGGAAGCGCAACGCCCGCCGTCTCCGGAATCAGATCCGGCGTCAGGGCCTTCCAGAACGCTCGCTGCAATTTCTCGAACATATTCAGTTCTCCACAACCAATGAGGTAACCGCCGCGAGCGCCTGATGCCGATGCAAGGCCTCACGCACCTGCTCGGCGCTTTCCAGGTTCAGCACCTGCTCGGCAAGGGCCTGGCAATCCTGCAGCAGCGCCTCGCGAACCGTCGCCTTGATCGCCGGGATCAACGGCACGCTGACCGACAGCTCATCCACCCCCAGCCCCAGCAGCAGCGGCACCGCCAGGGTTTCCGACGCCAGGGCACCGCACACCCCAACCCATTTGCCGTGGGCATGGGCGGCCTGCACGGTGCTGGCGATCAGGCGCAATACCGCCGGGTGAAAGCTGTCGGCCTGGCTCGCCAGGCGTGGGTGATCGCGATCCATGGCCAGGGTGTACTGGGTCAGGTCGTTGGTGCCGATGGAGAAGAAATCCACCTCGGGGGCAAACCGATCCGCGAGCAACGCCGCGGCCGGCACTTCGATCATGATTCCCAGCTTGGGCAGCGCCTGCAGCCCCAGCGCCCGGGCCTCTTCTTCAAGCATGTGCCGCGCCAGGCGCAGCTCCGACAGCTGGGTCACCATCGGCAGCATGATGTGCAGCCGCGCTAGCCCGGCGCTGGCGAGTATTGCGCGCAATTGCTCGCGCAGCAGTTGCGGACGCTCCAGGCACAGGCGGATCCCGCGCATGCCGAGAAACGGGTTGGCTTCGCTGTCCATCGGCACGTACGCCAGGGGTTTGTCGCCACCGACATCCAGGGTCCGCACCACCAGGTTGCGTTGCGGCCCCAGTGCATTGGCGATGGCGCTGTAGGTGGCGGCCTGCTCCTCATGACTGGGAGCGACGCTGCGCTGCTGGTACAGAAACTCCGAACGCAGCAGACCCACGCCTTCCCCACCCAGGCTGACGGCCTGCTCGGTTTCGGCCAGCGAGGCGACGTTGGCCGTCACCTCGATGTGGTGCCCATCGCGAGTCACCGCGGCCAGGGCTGCCTGCTGCACATCCTGCTGATGGCGCTGCTGTTGCTGCTGACGTCGCGCCTGCAAGCGCTCGATCGCCGCCAGCTCGGGGTCCAGATGCAGCTCACCCTGGTCGGCATCCAGCAACACCCGCGTACCGGCGGGCACGGCCAATACCTGTTCCGGCAGGCCACAGATTGCCGGCAAGCCCAGGGCCCGAGCGAGGATCGCCACATGGCTGGTGGCGCCGCCGCCCACGGTGGCAAATCCCAGCACTTTGCGGGTATCGAGCCCGGCTGTCTGAGAAGGCGTCAGTTGTTCGGCAATCAGGATCGCCTGCTCCGGCAGGACCCAGTCGCGGTCCTCCACCCCAAGAATCAGCTTCAGTACCCGCTGCCCGACATCGGCCAGGTCCAGCGCACGCTCGGCCAGCAGGCTGCTACCCAAACGAGTGAACAGCTCGGCGGTGGCGCGGGTCGCGCTGTTCCAGGCAAAGGCCGCGCTCTTGCCGGTCTCGATCAGCGCCTGGGCCTGTTCCAACAGGCTGGGGTCTTCCAATAGTTCTTGATGGGCCTTGAAGATTTCCGCCTGGACCTGGCCGCTGGCGTTTTCCCCCAGGCTCTGCAGGGCCTGGGTCGCCTCGCCCAGGGCACGCTGCAACGTTGCCTGCTCGCGGCGCGGGTCAGTGGCCGTCTCGATAATGTCGAGGTGCTGTTCAGCCACCTGCACCACCTGGCCAAACGCAGAACCTGCGGACGCACACACCCCACGCAGCAAGGTCTGCGACAACGGCGCGAGCGGTGTGCTGGCCGGGGCAGCGAACACCGTGCTGACCACCTCGCCGCAGCCGGCCAGCAGCAGCTCGGACAGTACCGCAATCGCCGCGTCGGCATCCGCCCCCACTGCGCTGACCTGCACCTTGTCGTCGTAGGCGGTTTGCAAGGCCATGATCGCCACCAGGGATTTGCCGTTGGCGCTGCTCTGCTGCTTATGCAAATAAATGCTCGCGCCAAAGGCCTTGGCCGCCTGGGCGAACACCGCCGCCGGCCGCGCGTGCAAGCCGTTGGGGTTGGGCAGGCTGACGGGCTTGGAAAACACCGCAGTGCCCGACTCAGTCTGCTCTGCCACATCTGCGACTTGCTCGCCGGCATCAAGGCGCAACAACGGCTGGCCAGCCTCCACGGCAATCAGGCCCGGGGTCAGCAGGCTGAACGGCTCACCGCTTACCACCAGCATCAGGGTCAACAGGCTGCGGGCGTTGAGGGCGAGGTAATCGGCATCGAACTCGATCAGCGGCTGGCCGGCCTCGACCCGCTGGCCCTCCTCCACTCGCCGGGTAAAGCCCTGGCCGGCCAGGTTCACCGTGTCCAGGCCAATGTGCATCAGCACCTGGACCCCGTGCTCGCTGGTAATGCTCAGCGCATGGCCGCTGTGCTGCAGGTTGCTGATAACCCCGGCCAGCGGCGCGCAGAGGGTCTGCGAGGTCGGATCGATGCACACCCCGTCACCGATCACGCGGCTGGAAAAGACCGGGTCCGGCACCTGGTCCAGGGGCATCAGCACCCCGGACAGCGGTGCCAGCAGTTGCAATTGTTGGGTTGTGGCCATGACTTCACCTGCTGTTTGTTCGTATGGATGCCGATGGAGCGCGAGCCCCGCAGGCCTCGCTTATTTCCACCAATACTCGACCTGCAGACCGACGTTCGCCCCATGCCGCGCGGTGCCAAAGGCCCCGGTGTCGGAGAGGGCCGAGCCCGCCGCCAATTCATTGGCCGCGCGCTTGGCCGCCTCGTTCCAACTGGCATAGGTGTAGTACAGGCGCACTTCCGGGCGCGCCCAGAAATCCGGGCCCTTGGGCGACCAGGTCGGGGCGAAGGTGAACTTGCTCAGCTTACGCGTCCCGCCGGGGGCCTCCACCTGATCGTGGCCCAGTTCGGTGACCAGTTTGAATTGCTCGGTGATGGCGTACGCCGGGCGGACTCCCAGGGAAATCCAGTTCTGGTCATTGCCGTCAGGGCGAATGTCTTTCTGGTAGACCGCTTCGACCTGGCCGCCAAAACGCGGGGTCACCTGCCAGTCGAAAAACTCCACCAGCCGGTAGCTCTTGTTGTTGTCGTCCAGGTGCACGTCGCCGGTGTAGCCGAGCCCGGTGCCCGGGCCTTCGCCGTACTGCAGGGCCAGCTTGTTCTTGCCGCCGAGAAAGTTCTTCTGCACGTGCTGAGCCGTGATCGCCCAACCGCGGTGGGCATCGCGACGGTCGGGCTTGTCGATGTAGCTCAGGCCGAACTCGAGCTCGCCGCCGGGGTTGGTATCAAACCCGGAAACGTTGAAGTCGTGCCGATTGATGGCGTCCTTCTGGTACAGGTTGTCCTTGCGCGAAAAGGCGTAGCTGTATTTCAGATCGCCAATCAGCACGTCCTCGATACCGCCGCCAGTGGCGCTCTGGTTCCAGTAGTAGAAGTCGGAAATATGAATATCGTTACGCTTGTAGTAACGCCGCCCGGCCCACAGCGAACCGCCGTTGAGGCTGGGCATGTTCGACCACTGGGCGTACATCTGCGGCATGCGCGCCGCACCGTTTTCGCCCTGGAAGGTCAGGTTGCGATCGTAGCGGTTGTACAGCGAAGCCATGCCATCGACGCTGAGCACCGAACCGTCGTCGAGGGTGTACAGATCCTGGCGCAGCTCCAGCTCCGCGTACTGCTCGCACTCGTTACCCAACCGGTATTTGGACTGGGCACCGGGCAACTGGAAGCAGGACTGCGAACTGCTGTTGACCGATGTCCCTACGCCGCTGCGCATGTACCCGGCAAACTCCAGGGCCTGGGCCGAGAACGGCAAGGCCAGGCACACGCAGGACGCAGCAAGGCCGCGATTTATTGTTGTTTTCATAAGCCACCCCATTATTTTTATTGTGTTTGGTTTGCCCCGGCAGGCGCTCGCTGGCAACAGCAAGCCCACGGCGTGCTAGGCACACCGGGTTCACTGGCCGGGGGGTTGTTGCTAGCGATCGATCAGGTGCAGGACGAACGATTCATAAGGTCGTAACGACAACTGCCGCGTGCGCGGCGGGCAATCGTCGTAGTTGCTGATCAGCAGCCGTTGCTGCGCCGCGTCGCCGATGGCCTGTTCCGGCAACTCGACATCGCAGTGGCTGCCGTAGAAGTTGTTCACCACCAGCAACCGCTCGCCCTCCCCCTCACGCAGGTAGGCCCAGACCCGAGGGTGCTCGGGTAGCAACTGGCGGTATTGGCCGTGCTGAATCAACGGTTCGCTGCGACGCAAGGCAATCAGCCCACGGTAGTGACGCAACACCGAGGCCGGGTCTTCGAGCTGGCCCTCGACGTTGATCTGCGCAGCATTGGCCGGTACGCCGATCCAGGGCTCGGCGCTGGTGAATCCGGCATTGGCCTGGCTGTTCCACTGCATGGGTGTGCGCCCGTTATCCCTCGACTTCTGCATGATCGCCGCCATGCTCGACGCCTCGGACTCACCGGCTTCGCGCTTGAGGCGATAGATATTGAGGGTCTCGACGTCGCGGTACTGGTCGATGCTGTCAAAGCCCGGATTGGTCATGCCCAGCTCTTCCCCCTGGTACACGAACGGCGTGCCCTGGAGAAAGTGCAGCGCGGTGGCGAGCATTTTCGCCGACACCACGCGATGCTCGCCGTCATCGCCAAAACGCGAGACCACCCGTGGCTGGTCGTGGTTGCACCAGAACAACGCGTTCCAGCCGCCGCCGGCCTGCATCCCGGTTTGCCAGTCAGAAAGGATGCGCTTGAGTTCAAGGAAGTCGAAATCGGCACGCACCCACTTCTGCAAATTCGGGTAGTCCACCTTCAAGTGGTGGAAGTTGAAGGTCATCGACAATTCCTGCGAATCCGGACGCGAGTAGCGGATGCAGTGGTCAAGGCTGGTGGAAGACATCTCGCCGACGTTGATCAAGCGATGCCCGGCAAAGACTTCGCGGTGCATCTCTTGCAGATAGCTGTGCACGTTGGGGCCGTCGGTGTAAAAGCGCCGACCGTCACTGCTGTCTTCGGGGAAGTTGGCCGGTTTGGAAATCAGGTTGATCACGTCCAGGCGGAACCCACCGACCCCCTTGTCGCGCCAGAAGCGCATCATCTTGAACACTTCGGCCCGCACCCTGGGGTTGTCCCAATTCAGGTCGGCCTGGGTGTGGTCGAACAGGTGCAGGTAGTACTGCCCGGTTTGCGCCTCATATTCCCAGGCCGAGCCGCCGAACTTGGACTCCCAGTTGTTCGGCTGGTCGCGCCAGATGTAGAAGTCGCGATAGGGGTTGTCCAGGCTGCTGCGGGCCTGCTGGAACCAGGCATGCTCGATGGAGGTGTGGTTGACCACGATGTCCAGCATCAGCTTGATGCCGCGCTTGTCGGCCTCGCTGATCAGCAACTCGCAATCGGCCATGGTGCCGTAGCTCGGGTCGATGGCGTAGTAATCGCTGATGTCATAGCCGTTATCACGCTGCGGCGAGCGCAGGAACGGGGTCAGCCACAGGCAGTCGACACCCAGCCAATGCAGGTAGTCGAGCTTGTCGACCACCCCCAACAGATCACCGGTGGCCTGGCCTGAGTGGCTGTAAAAACTCTTCGGGTAGATCTGGTAGATCACCGAACGCTGCCAGTCTTGCATGGCGGTTTCCTCAAGAAATCGAATTCAATAAAACCTGTGCTGCCGCTTGCGTTCCGTGCCCCGGCACGCCGCGGCCATCAAGCAACGCGATACCCCGGGCGAATGATCTTCAGGCTCAAGGCGCAGGTCAGCGCGAAGGGCACGACCAGGGCGACGACCATGCCGATCACGAACATCGGGATGTACTGCGGGATGATCGAGATGAAACCCGGCAGGCCGCCGACCCCGATCGCCGAGGCCTGGACCTTGTTCAGCGAAAGGAAAATGCTGCCCAGCGCCGAGCCGATCAGCGCGGCATAAAACGGAAACTTGTAGCGCAGGTTGACGCCGAACATCGCCGGTTCAGTGATGCCGAAGTAAGCGGAAATTGCCGAAGTCGACGCCATGCTGCGATCCCGTGCATTGCGGCTCATGGTGAACACCGCGAGCGCCGCGCTGCCCTGGGCCAGGTTGGACATGACGATCATCGGCCAGATAAAGGTGCCGCCCTGGGTGGAGATCAATTGCAGGTCCACCGCCAGGAACATGTGGTGCATACCGGTAATCACCAGCGGTGCGTAGAGCAGGCCGAAAATCGCCCCGCCGACCATTGGCGCCAGGTCGAACAAGGTGACCACGCCTTCGGTAATGAGAATCCCCAGGTGACGGGTCACCGGGCCGATGATCGCCAGCGCCAGCACCCCGGTGACCACGATGGTGGTGATCGGTACCACCAGCAACGTGATGGCATTCGGCACCCGAGCCCGCAGCCATTTCTCGATCACGCTCATGACGTAGGCCGCCAGCAGGATCGGCAGGATCTGCCCCTGGTAGCCCACCTTCTCGATCTGGAACAAACCGAGGATGTCGAAGTACGGCAGGCTCTGGCCGTCCAGCCCGGCCACGGCCTTGCCGTAGTTCCAGGCATTGAGCAGGTCGGGATGCACCAGCATCAGGCCCAGGACGATGCCGAGGATTTCGCTGCCGCCGAAACGCTTGGCGGCCGACCAGCCCACCAGCGCCGGCAGGAACACAAAGGAGGTGTTGGCCATCAGGTTGATCAGGCTCCACACGCCATCGAGCGTCGGGTAAGCCTCCAGCAGGGTCTGGCCCTCGATGAACATGCCCTTGGCGCCGATCAGGTTGTTCACCCCCATCAGCAGGCCCGCGATGATCAGGGCCGGCAGGATCGGCATGAACACATCGGAGAACACCCGCACCAGGCGCTGCATGGGGTTGATCTTGTCGGCGCTCCGTTGCTTCACATCGGCAATGGTGGCCGCGGCCAAACCCGTCAGTTGACGCAAGGCGGCGTAGACCTTTTCCACCTCGCCGGGGCCGATCACCACCTGGAACAGGCCACCGGTGAAAAACGATCCCTTGACCAGGTCGATCTGGTTCAACGTTGCGCTGTCTACCCGGCTCGGGTCCTTGAGGGCCAGGCGCAGGCGAGTGACGCAATGCGCGGCCTGCTCAATATTTTCTGCGCCACCGAGGCTGTGCAGCATCTCGCTGGCGATTTTCGAATAGTCGTGGCTCATGCTTGTTCGTCCGCTCTGGTTTTTTGTTATTGGCAGCACGCCGAAGCGAAAAGTACTCGTCTGTACGAGTTAAAGCAACAACTCGTACAGACGAGTTTGATTTTGTCTATTCTGAAACCGTCCCGCCCTGTTCCGCACAGCTATCGGGTCGAGGGCCGATACCAAGCGTTCCAGGCGGTTTTCAGCACGCGTGGGCCCTGAGACAAGCCTGCCGCCGCTGGCTCGCCGCAGCCTGCGCCAGAGGCTCCTGGAAGCGCCTGCATGCAAGCAGCTGCACGGCCCGGCGGATGGACAAACCGGGAGCCTGCCCTTAAGGTTCCTGCCTTGAGCACAGCCCGGCATAGAGCCATCCCATGAGCAAATACAACCAGATCTACACCGATCTGCTTGCCAGTATCACCACCGAACGCCTGCAACGCGGCGCCCGCCTGCCTTCCGAAACCGAGTTGATGGACAGCTACCAGGCCAGTCGCGGCACCGTCCGCAAAGCCATCGAACAGCTCCAGGAACGCGGCTTCGCGCAAAAGATCCACGGCAAAGGCACTTTCGTGCTCTCGCCCAACCCGATCGAGTTCCAGCTGGGCGGCATCGTCAGCTTTCAGGAAACCTACCCACGCCTGGGCAACGATGTCAGCACCGAAGTCGTGGAGTTCAGCCAGTTCCCTCTCGAAGGTGCGCTGGCCGAACACCTGCAAGCCGAGCCAGGCAGCCTGATCACTCGGATCAAACGGGTACGGCGCATCGACGGGAAACGGGTCATTCTCGACATCAACCACTTTGTCGCCGAACTGATTCCCGGGCTCGACCGGCAGATTGCCGAGCACTCGATCTACGCCTATATCGAGCAGACCCTGCAATTGCAGATCAGCTACGCCCAACGCACCATCGAGGCCACTCCCCGCAGCAAGGACGACCAGCAGCACCTCGACCTCGATGGCCAGAGCCATGTGATCGTGGTCAGCAACCAGACCTTCCTGCAGGATGGCCGCCAGTTCGAGTACACCGAATCACGGCATACCCTGGACAAGTTCTACTTCTCGGATGTCGCCCGCCGTTAGCCGATCAAGGCCAGCAACTCGGTCTTCAGAGGCCCGATGCGCTGAGACTCCTTGTGGGTATTCACGTGTTGCGCCACCCGCGCCACTTCGATCATCGGCTGCTTGAGCACGTAGCCGCCCTTGGCTTGCAGCCAGCTCAAGACCTCCGCCAGATGCCAGAACGAAGCGCTGCCCTCATGCACCGCCAGCGGAAAGGTGGCGGCATGGGTGAGCATCAACTTGCGCATGTTCTGCCGGGAAACCCCGACCAGGTCGGCGATATCGCTCAAACCGACATAATCCGGGCTCGCCTCCACCAGCCGCGCGCCGGGGATCAGGCGCTTGATATCACCCAACGCGCTGAACAACGCCGCTTGCGCACTCTCGGCCTCGCGGCAGAACTCCAGGGCCAGGCGCCCTGCAAGCCCGCTGCCGATCAGCACATCATCACAACCTGCAGCCCCCAGGCGCTCGATCAAGGCATCGACCTCGCAATCGTCGGCGGGCAACAGGTAAGTCAGGGTGAACAGGTATTCCATAATCATGACTCCCGGCCATGGGATACGGGCTTGGCGCCACGCATCTGGTTGAGGGTGCAGTTGTCGACCACCCGGCATAACGCCCGGGCGTGACTGCCCGGGTTCTTCGGCGTGCACCAGATGCTGCTGATGCAAAACGCGCCGCAACGACAGAGCTCGCTGTTGTAGGGGCAATAAAGCTTGCCCCAGGCATGGCTGCCCCCCACCTCCACACGCCAGCCCTGCCACTCGGCGTAACGCAACGCCATCTCGATGTCTTTCTTGGGATGAATTGCACGAGCCATCCGTGGCCTCCAGTATCGCCAGCAATGAATGGTTGTCAACTGACAACCACAAAAAGATCAAACCTACCCGCTCGACGGACAATCCGCCGCCAGGCGCAAACAGCAGGGGTGAGGCTCAAAGGGTACACAGCAGCCCAGAGGCAGGCGGGGGCAATGTCTTTCCTGGTATTGCACGACCCCTGGAAAACCGCGTATTTCCAATACCTGGAAACACAAATGGCGATCCACCCCAGGTGAGATCGCCATGTGTACGTCAACTGAACGCGATCAGTCGACGAATCGGCTCAGGCGCTCCGCCCCGTCTTCGGTGACCCGAATCATGGCGCTCAACACCACACCATCGCCTCGGTCCTGAGCGAGCACGCTCCAGCCATCGGCCCTGATCCGGATAGCGCGGCTCCCGGCCTTGGCCAGCACCTGGACGTTCAATACCTGCCCGGCCACCATCGGTGCACTATTCCCGGCCGCGCGATAACCCAGGACCTGAGGCTCCTGGATCCGCTGCCGGCCCATGCCGTAGCCGCAGTACTCAGCCACCGCACTGAAGCCCTGGGTATCCAGCACATCCTGGATGGCGGCGCCGATATCACCCACCGGCGCCCCTGCTCGCACCTGCCTCAGCCCCTGCTCCAGCGCCTGCTTGGCACAGGCCAGCAAGCGCAGTTGCTCAGCACTGGCATCAGGCGTGGCAAAGGTCCAGGACTGCGCACCATACCCCTTGCGCGATGAAGCCATGACCTCGACCTTGACCAGCGCACTGGCCGGCAACAGTTTTTCCGAAGGGGGGACGCTGATCAGTTCAGCGTTGACCGACACCGGAACTGCCGCCGGGTAACCCTTGTAGCCCACCAGCGCAGGCAACAGGTCGCGGCTGTCCAGTTGCTGCAGCACATGCTCCTGGATCTCCAGGCGCGATACGCCCTCGCCAATCAGCGGCTTGAGCGACCGCAGAATCTCCGTCACCTCGGCCGCGAGCCGCCGCTCCTCGGCCACAATCTGCTCCTCCGGCAAGGCGCCGATCTGCTCAAAGGCCTGCCGATTATCAGCTGCAAAACGATCAAAGCGTGTCAGGGGTGGCGACACCACTGCGCCCGGCGACTCCAGAGCTGTCCGCGCCAGGCCCAGGGTGCGCAGTACCTTGCTGAACAGACTCATCGCAACATCCCTATCCGCAGGCTGCCTCGGTGGGCAGCCCGTATGGTTAAAAAAAAGGCCCCTGATCTTGCGATCAGGAGCCTTCCTTGCGAACTAGCAAACGCTCATCCGCTTCACGACGCTCTCACTTGGGTGAGACGACGGGATCATTCCCACTCAATGGTCGCCGGCGGCTTGCTCGACACGTCATACGTCACGCGGGAGATGCCTTCGATTTCATTGATGATGCGGCCGCTGACGGTTTCCAGCAGCTCGTAAGGCAGGTGTGCCCAACGCGCGGTCATGAAGTCGATGGTTTCCACGGCACGCAGGGCCACGACCCAGGCGTAACGACGGCCATCGCCAACAACGCCTACGGATTTCACCGGCTGGAACACCACGAACGCCTGGCTGACTTTGTGGTACCAGTCGGCCTTGCGCAGTTCTTCGATGAAGATGTGGTCGGCGCGACGCAGCAGGTCGGCGTATTCCTTCTTCACTTCGCCGAGGATGCGCACACCCAGGCCCGGACCCGGGAACGGGTGACGGTAGACCATGTCGTACGGCAGGCCGAGTTCCAGGCCCAGACGACGGACTTCGTCCTTGAACAGTTCGCGCAGCGGTTCTACCAGCTTGAGGTTCATCTCTTCCGGCAGGCCACCCACGTTGTGGTGGGACTTGATCACGTGGGCCTTGCCGCTTTTGGCGCCAGCCGATTCGATCACGTCCGGGTAGATGGTGCCCTGGGCCAGGTACTTGATGTTGTCCAGTTTGTTGGACTGGGCATCGAATACGTCGATGAAGGTGCGGCCGATGATCTTGCGCTTCTTCTCCGGGTCGCTTTCGCCAGCCAGATTGTTCAGGAACTGCTCTTCAGCGTTGGCGCGGATCACTTTGACGCCCATGTTCTCGGCGAACATGGCCATCACTTGCTCGCCTTCGTGCAGGCGCAGCAGGCCGTTGTCGACGAAGACGCAGGTCAGCTGGTCGCCGATGGCCTTGTGCAGCAGCGCGGCAACCACCGAGGAGTCCACACCGCCGGACAGGCCGAGCAGGACGTTATCGGTGCCGACCTGGGCGCGAACCTGGGCGATGGCGTCTTCAGCGATTTTCGACGGGGTCCACAGCGCTTCGCAGCCACAGATGTCGAGGATGAAGCGCGAGAGGATGCGACCGCCCTGCTTGGTGTGGGTCACTTCCGGGTGGAACTGCACGCCGTAGTAGCCGCGAGCATCGTTGAACATGCCGGCGATCGGGCAGCTCGGGGTGCTGGCGAGGATGTGGAAATCCTCCGGCATCTTGGTGACCTTGTCACCGTGGCTCATCCACACGTCGAGGCCGAACAGGCCATCGGCGTCGACGTGGTCTTCGATGCCGTCGAGCAGGCGGCTCTTGCCGACCACATCAACCCGGGCGTAACCGAACTCACGCAACTCGGAACCTTCAACCTTGCCGCCCAACTGCTCGGCCATGGTCTGCATGCCGTAGCAGATACCGAAGACCGGGACGCCCAGGTCGAACACGGCTTGCGGGCAGCGAGGGCTGTTGGCTTCGTGCACGGACTCGGGACCGCCGGCGAGGATCACGCCTTTTGGAGCGAATTCGCGAATGGCATCCTCGTCCATGTCGAACGGATGCAGTTCGCAGTACACGCCGATCTCACGCACGCGGCGGGCAATCAGTTGGGTGTATTGCGAACCGAAGTCGAGGATCAGGATGCGGTGAGCGTGAATATCGAGGGCCATGATTCAGTCTCGTCTAAGTCAATCAGTAACAGTCGTGATTCAGAAACAACTCGGGGCTGAATAAAACAGCCCCGGTTGCTTAACGATTTGCTTGAAGCCTCAACCTACGCGGTAGTTTGGCGCTTCCTTGGTGATCTGCACGTCGTGCACGTGGGATTCGGCCATGCCGGCGCCGGTGATCCGCACGAATTCAGGCTTGGTGCGCATCTCTTCGATGTCGGCACTGCCGGTGTAGCCCATCGAGGAACGCAGGCCGCCCATCAGTTGATGGATGATCGCGCTCAGGGTGCCCTTGTACGGAACACGGCCTTCGATGCCCTCCGGAACCAGCTTCTCGGCACCCGCGGAGGAGTCCTGGAAGTAACGGTCGGAAGAACCTTGCGCCTGAGACATCGCACCCAGCGAACCCATGCCGCGGTAAGCCTTGTAGGAGCGACCCTGGAACAGTTCGATTTCGCCTGGTGCCTCTTCGGTACCGGCAAACATCGAGCCCATCATCACGCAGGAAGCGCCGGCAACGATGGCCTTGGACAGGTCACCGGAGAAGCGGATGCCACCGTCGGCGATCAACGGCACGCCGGTGCCTTCAAGAGCCGATGCCACATTGGCAATGGCGCTGATTTGCGGCACGCCGACACCGGCAACGATACGGGTGGTGCAGATCGAGCCTGGGCCGATGCCGACCTTGACTGCGTCGGCGCCCGCTTCAACCAGGGCCTTGGCCGCAGCGCCGGTGGCAATGTTGCCGCCGATCACTTGCACTTCAGGGAAATTCTCTTTGACCCAGCGCACGCGGTCGATCACACCCTTGGAATGACCGTGGGCGGTGTCGACCACCACCACGTCAACGCCGGCAGCCACCAGGGCCGAGACGCGCTCGCCGGTGTCCTTGCCGGTGCCGACCGCAGCGCCTACACGCAGACGACCTTGGTCGTCCTTGCTGGCCAGCGGGTAAGCCTTGGCTTTTTCGATGTCGTTGACGGTCATCATGCCTTTCAGGACAAATTTTTCGTCGACGATCAGCACGCGCTCGATGCGGTGCTTGTGCAACAACTCACGGACGTCGTTCTTGTCGGCGCCTTCGTTGACCGTGACCAGGCGCTCTTTAGGCGTCATCACTTCACGGACAGTGGCTTCCAGACGGTTCTCGAAACGCACGTCACGGGACGTGACGATGCCGACCAGGTCGCCATCGTGCAGTACCGGAACGCCGGAGATGTTGTGCATGCGGGTCAGTTCGAACAGCTCGCGAACAGTGGCTTCGGCCTCGATGGTGATCGGGTCCTTGACCACACCGGCCTCGTAACGCTTGACCTTGCGCACTTCGGCAGCTTGCTGCTCGATGGTCATGTTCTTGTGGATGATACCGATGCCGCCTTCCTGAGCCATGGCGATTGCCAGACGGGCTTCAGTGACGGTGTCCATGGCGGCGGAGACCAGTGGAATATTCAGCTCGATGCCACGGGTAAGACGGGTCTTTAGACTGACTTCGTTGGGAAGTACCTCGGAATAACCGGGGACTAGAAGAATGTCGTCAAAGGTGAGGGCTTCTTGGCTGATACGCAGCATCGCGGGGGCTCCCGGGCGGGAAATTGGAAGCGCGCCATTATACTCAGACAGCCCCGCCGGCTCAATGTAAAACTATGCCTAATATCGACGGGGTGATGGGTGGGGCAATTGTCGCGCTGCTACGTCTATATCAAGCGCAACGTCGTCCCCTCCCTCACCCCCTCCTCTAGCCCCGTTGCGCAGTTTGTCGGCGCTCGGTCAGCCCGGTATTACAACTCGACCTTCACCCAGCTCACCGGCACGTCCAGCCAATCGGCGAACTCATCGATAAAGTCCTGCTTGAACCCGGCCTCGGCCCAGTTGTTGAAGATAAAGCCCAGGTTGGAAAACCCGCATTCCTGAAGAAACAGGAAACCGTTGATGTCGTCTTCATGGCCGCACAGGGGGCAAGTGAAGTTATCGGTGCGCCCGGGCATCCAGTCCTCCAGGCTCTCGAACAGCGCCTCGCCGACTTCCTGGCGGCACTCGGCGCAACCGGCTTCTTCGAGAAAGCCTTTGGCCGGGGTATAGATGCAACGTGCGGTGATGATCTCCAGGCCGTTGATCGGCTCGCCAAACGGCAGCGCTTCCGGGTGCAGCGCCACCGCCCGCGCACCCGGGGCAATGGCATGGGCCATGCGATTGCCGGTACGGCCGCAGGTGCTCAGGGTCTCTTCGATAATGTTCTTGCGCACCAGCCAGCGCACGATCGCCCGCGCGCGCGGTTCGTGCACCGGCAAGGTGGAGATTTTCGGGACGATGATGCTTTGCGAATTCATGGGGTGAGGCCTGGAACGTCTGAAAGGAAAGAGCTGCGTCGTCAGCATGGGCATCATCAGCGGCGAACCGGTACCCGCATCGAGGCGGGTGGCGGTGGGCCAATGACAAGCCTGCGGGCCGGCAGCTTAATCCCTGGACCCCACAGGTCAAGTGCTCAGGTAGCGACCGATAAGGGCCAGCCCGCTGGCCAGCACCAGCCAGGTCACCAGTCGGACAAAGGCCTCCCGTGAAAGCTTCATGGTGACCCGCCGGCCGATCCACAGCCCCAGGGCCATCGCCGGCAACAGACACAGGGCCAACACCAACAAGGGTAGCTCGGCATAGACCCCGGCGAGCATAAACAGGCTCAAGCGGACCACGGTGCTGCAACTGATCAGCGCACTCTGGGTCGCCCGCGCCGGATCCTTGGGCAGGCGGCTGTTGAGGTAAATGGCGTAGAGGAACCCACCGCTGCCAAACAGCGCACCGAACAAGCCGCCGACGATCCCCATGGGGACCGCCCAACCGGCTGCCAGGCGAGTTGGCCGGGCCTTGATCCACAAGCTGTAAACCGCGTAGGCGCTGATAAACAGCCCCATCATCAACAGCAACAGGTCGGACTTGAGGTTGAGCAGGAAGATCACCCCCAGGGTGCACCCCACCGCCATGCAGGGTAATAAACGCAGCAATTCAGGCTTGGCCACGTCTTTGCGCGACGGCAACAGGTTGCCGAAGGCCGCGACGAAATCCAGCAGCACCAGCAGCGGTACGATCTTCGACAGCGGCATGAACAGAATCAGGATCGGCCCCGCCACCAGCGCCGTACCAAAGCCGGCAACGCCGAACACTATATAAGCCAGGACAATACCGACTCCGATCAACAACCAAGCCGAAGGGCTGAACGACCACTGACTCAACAACTCAAGCGCACTCATCAATTGACCCCTTATCCAGTTGCAGATGACTTTAGCCAGCGGCGAGCCTTGCGACTAATATCGTCCTGGGCACTTACTCATCTCAAAAAGGCATGACTCGTGATTTCGACCCGCCAGTTGCGTTATTTCGTGGAAATCGCCGAGTGCGGCAGCTTCAGCGCGGCGGCCGAGCGCCTGTTCGTGGCCCAGTCGGCGTTGAGCCGGCAGATCAAGGAACTGGAAAGCCACCTGCAAACCCCGCTGTTCGAACGCACCTCGCGCCTGCCCCGGCTGACTGCTGCGGGCGAAGCGTTTTTCCCCCGGGCACGCACGCTACTGACCGAACTGCACAAGGCCAGCGAACACGCGACCCAGGTCGGCCACGGGCAACTGGGCACCCTGCGCCTGAGCCACTCCAGCACCGTGCCCATGAGCGGGCGTCTGCTGGGCGCCATCAGCACCTACCTGGAACACTGCCCCGGGGCCAACATGGACATCGTCAAGCTGTCGTCGGAGGCGCAGCTGGAGGAGCTGGCGCAAGGTCGCCTGGATATCGGCCTGCTGCGTCTGCCCGTACTGCGCCAGCGCGAAGGGGTGCAGATCATCCCGCTGTTCAACGAGCCGCTGTTGCTCGCCGTGCCGCCGCAGCATCCCCTGGCGCTGGATCCTCCGCCCCGGGGCATCGACCTGGCGGATCTCAAGCAGCAAGCCTTTATCTCCATCCCCCACCCGCAACGGGGCGGCCTGAGTTACCTGTCGGCTGAACTCTGCATGCGCCAGGGCTTTTTCCCCAAGGCGGCGCGGGTGGTGTCGCGTAAGACCACCCAGTTGCAGCTGATCCAGGCCGGCTTCGGGATTGCCCTGCTGCCGCAGTCGATGCGCGATATCGCCCCGGCGAACATTCATTTCCTGCCCCTGGCCGACCCGGATTGCCAAAGCACTGTCGCCCTTGCCTGCCGCCAGCAACCGACGCCCCTGGTGGCGCAATTTATCGAGACCTTTCGCAGCGCCCTCTAGCCGCTGGCACAAGCCACTCAGGGTTTTGCCGATTTGCGTTGTTCCCTGGCGAGGCTCGCCTTTAAACTGCGCCCCATGATTAAAGATCCCTTTGCAAGACTCGGCCTGGACCGCGAGGTCCTGACCGTCAGCCAGCTCAACGGCCGCGCGCGGGTGTTGCTCGAAGATGTGTTCAGCAATATCTGGGTCGAGGGCGAAATCTCCAACCTCGCCCGCCCGGCCTCCGGCCACGTCTACTTCACCCTCAAGGACAGTGGCGCCCAGGTACGTTGCGCGCTGTTCCGGCAGAACGCCGCTCGCGTGCGCCAGGCCTTGAAGGATGGCCTGGCGGTCAAGGTACGGGGCAAGGTTTCGCTGTTCGAAGGGCGTGGCGACTATCAGTTGATCCTCGATACCGTGGAGCCGGCCGGTGATGGCGCCCTGCGCCTGGCCTTCGATGCGCTCAAGGAAAAACTCAGCGCCGAAGGCCTGTTCAGTGCCGAGCGCAAACGGCCACTGCCGGCCCATCCGCAGCGCATCGGCATTATCAGTTCGCCCACCGGCGCGGTGATTCGCGACATCATCAGCGTGTTTCGCCGCCGCGCACCGCAGGTTGCCCTGACGCTGATCCCTACCGCCGTGCAAGGCCGAGAAGCCACCGCGCAGATCGTCCGCGCTCTGCAAATGGCCGATGCCCGGGGTTTCGACGCGCTGATCCTGGCCCGCGGCGGCGGCTCGCTGGAAGACCTCTGGTGTTTCAACGAAGAAGCCGTGGCCCGTGCGGTCGATGCCTGCGTGACGCCGATTGTCAGCGCCGTCGGCCATGAAACCGATGTCTCGATCAGCGATTTTGTCGCCGACGTGCGGGCCCCTACTCCGTCAGCCGCCGCCGAATTGCTGGCCCCGGACTCCAGCGACCTGGTACGCCGCGTCGAAAGCCTGCATCGCCGACTAGTGATGCGCATGCGCGACCGTCTGGCCCGGGACCGCCTGCGCCTGGAGGGCATGGCTCGACGCCTGCGCCACCCCGGCGAACGCCTGCGTCAGCAGGCACAACGCCTGGACGACCTGGACATGCGCATGCGCCGGGCCTTCGAACGCAGCCTCAATACCCGCCGCGAACGCCTGATCCGCCTCGAAACCCGCCTCGCCGGCCAGCACCCCGGCCGCCAGTTGGCCATGCTGCGCCAGCGCCTGGAAAGCCTGGCCGAACGCTTGCCAAGGGCGATGCGCGAGGGGCTCAAATCCAGGCGCCTGCAGTTGCAGAGCCAGGTCCAGACCCTGCAGGTGGTCAGCCCCCTGGCCACCCTGGGTCGGGGCTACAGCATTCTGCTGGACGAGCGCGGCCAGGCGATTCGCAGCGCCGAACAGACCCAGCCCGGGCAACGCCTTAAAGCCAAGCTGGGCGAAGGCGAGCTGCATGTTCGCGTCGAAGATAACCACCTGACGCCCGTTACCCTTTCCCTACTGGACTGATCCATGCCGCGCTTTCTGAGCTTCGCGCTACTGCTGTGCCTGACCCTCAACGCCCATGCCGACAGTTACATCACCCGCCTGCTGAACAAGCCGGTGCCTGGCGGTGTGGCCGTGGTCGACCTGGGCAGTGCCGCCCAGGCGCCCAAAGCCACCTACGGAGGCAAACCGGTGCTGGTGGTCAAGGAACAGGACAACTGGCTGGCCATTGTCGGCGTGCCCCTGACCGTCAAACCAGGCACCCAGCAGATCACCGCGGGCGGGCGCAACCTGAGCTTCGTGGTCGGCAGCAAGAAATACCCGGAACAACACATCACTCTGAAGAACCAGCGCCAGGTCAACCCCAATCCGGCCGACCTCAAGCGCATCGACGGTGAACTGGCCGAGCAGATCCGCGCCTACCGCACCTTCAGTCCAAACACCCCGAGCAACCTGCTGCTGGACAAACCGGTCAACGGCCCGCTGTCGAGCAAGTTCGGGGTCCGCCGCTTCTTCAATGGCGAAGAGCGCAATCCTCACGCCGGGTTGGACTTTGCGGTTCCTGCGGGGACGCCGATCAAGACGCCGGCGGGCGGCAAGGTGATTCTGATCGGCAACTACTTCTTCAACGGCAATACGGTGTTCGTCGACCACGGCCAGGGTTTTATCAGTATGTTTTGCCACATGTCGAAAATCGACGTGAAGGTCGGCCAGCAACTGGCCCGTGGCGGCGTGGTGGGCAAGGTCGGTTCGACAGGTCGCGCGACCGGACCGCACATGCACTGGAACGTCAGCCTGAACGATGCCCGGGTCGACCCGGCGATCTTTATCGGCGCCTTCCAACCCTGATCGCCCCGGGGCCGGCTTGCCCAGTTGAATCGCTGGCAGGCTGGCCCGCATAAATTGCGCCACGGGAAACACTCACGCAATTAAAACCATTAATAATGGACAATACCGAAACAAAATCTCGCTATCTTTCGAGTTTCGAGTATTCCTCTCAATTTTTTGCGGTCGCTTGCCATCTTTCACCCCAGTGGTTAGGGTTGGCCTCATGAAAACCTCTCACACCCTCATCCAGCGTCGTCAACATCGAAGCCTCTGCCTCGTCAGCGCACGACTGCCAGGCTGAATCGCGGTGCCTCGTCCCCCCTGCTTCAAAAACCATTGACCCACCGGCAGGCCGCCTCTTTTCGGCCCGGACAATAAGGATTTCCCCATGAGCATGCTCAAAGACCCGTCCTCGAAGTACCGCGCGTTCCCGACCATCAACTTGCCGGATCGCACCTGGCCGTCGAAGACCATCACCAGCGCGCCGATCTGGTGCAGCTCCGACTTGCGTGATGGCAACCAGTCGCTGATCGAGCCGATGGATGCAGTCAAGAAGCTGCGCTTCTGGAAAACCCTGGTCGCCGTGGGCGTGAAAGAAATCGAAGCCTCGTTCCCAGCCGCCTCCCAGACTGACTTCGATTTCGTGCGCACTCTGATCGAAGACGGCCACATCCCGGACGACACCACCATCCAGGTGCTGACCCAAGGCCGTGAAGACTTGATCGAACGCACCTTCGAGTCCTTGCGTGGGGCGAAGAAAGCCATCGTTCACCTGTACAACGCGACCTCCCCTTCTTTCCGCCGCATCGTCTTCAACCAGGACAAGGACGGGATCAAGGCCATTGCGGTCAACGCCGCCAAGCTGTTCGTCAAGTACGCAGCCTTGCAGCCCGAAACCCAATGGCAGTTCGAGTACTCGCCAGAAACCTTCAGCGCCACCGAACTGGAATTCGCCAAGGAAGTCTGCGATGCGGTGATTGAAGTCTGGAACCCGACGCCGACCCACAAGGTGATCCTCAACCTGCCGGCCACCGTCGAATGCGCGACCCCGAACATCTATGCCGACCAGATCGAATGGTTCGGCCGCCATATCAACCGTCGTGACAGCGTGCTGATCAGCCTGCACACCCACAACGACCGTGGCACTGGCGTAGCTGCCACCGAATTGGGCCTGATGGCCGGGGCCGACCGTGTTGAAGGCTGCCTGTTCGGCAACGGCGAACGCACCGGCAACGTCGACCTGGTGACCGTGGCCCTGAACCTCTACACCCAGGGCGTCGACCCTGAGTTGGACTTCTCGGACATCGACGGCGTGCGCAAGGTGGTGGAAGAGTGCAACCAGATTCCGGTACATCCACGTCATCCATACGTCGGCGACCTGGTGCATACCGCGTTCTCCGGTTCGCACCAGGATGCCATCCGCAAAGGCTTCGCCCAGCAGAAGTCGGACGCCCTGTGGGAAGTGCCGTACTTGCCGATCGACCCGGCCGATATCGGCCGCAGCTATGAGGCGGTGATTCGCGTCAACAGCCAGTCGGGCAAGGGCGGTATCGCTTACCTGCTGGAGCAGGAATACGGCATCAACTTGCCACGCCGCATGCAGATCGAGTTCAGCCAGGTGGTACAGCGTGAAACCGACCGCCTCGGCCTGGAGATGACCGCGCAGCAGATCCACGCCCTGCTCCACAGCGAGTATCTGCAAGCCAACACCCCGTATGCGCTGGTCAGCCATCGCCTGCAGGAAGAGAACGGCCACAGCGCCGTTGAAGTCGAAGTGTCGAGCAAGGGCCAGGGCGAGACCAACCTGCACTGGCGCGGCAAAGGCAACGGTGCCCTGGAGGCACTGGTGGCCGGCTTGCCAATCCCGGTGGAGATCATGGACTACAACGAACATGCCATCGGCGCGGGCACCAACGCCAAGGCAGCAGCCTACATCGAGCTGCGGGTCGACGGTGAACGTGCGGTGCATGGCGTGGGTATCGATGAAAACATCACCACTGCCAGCTTCAAGGCTCTGTTCAGCGCCCTGAACCGCTCCCTGAGCCAGCAGGAAGCCAAAGCCGCATAAACCCCGGCCGCAACGCAAAAGGCCCCGAGGTGAACGCCTCGGGGCCTTTTTATTGGGCTTGATGACTCACAGCGAGGGCTCGCCCTCAAGCATGCACATCAACGCTGAACATGGCCTGCAACAGTGCCGCCTGCAAGGTTTGCAGGGTGCTGCTGGTGACTGCGATCTGCGCCTGGATGGTCATCACGCGCTGGGCTTTCTGCTGTTCAGTGGCCTGACTGCGTTGCGCGCTGGCCAGTTCCTGTTGCTGCTGCGCCAACATCTTCTGCGTTTGCTCGATCTGCTTTTTCAGCTCTTCGACCGGGTCACCACCGCCCTTCACCGAATCGATACTGGCGCCGGCAGAGTCGACACGCAGCTCTTTGCTGCCCTCATCCGCCTCGTCCTCGACCGGCGCAAGTACAGTACTGTTGGCGGTGCTCGGATCAGCACCGTTGATCAGGACCTTGGGCGCTGAGACCGGGAAAGGGTTAACCGCTGTGACACCGATACTGGTCATGAATTGAATCTCCCTGGTTGAACCTGCTATCGACCTTCAGCGCCGAATCTTGATAGGCCGCCCATGCAAAAAGCGGCCGTTGCTCTCAGGTGAACACAAAGGTATCGGCGTCCAGGTTGGCCGGGAACCGGGCGCGATAGGCCGCCAGCTCTGCCGCATCCAGGCATACCTGGAATACGCCATCGGCGTCGCCGGCGCTGAGCAGCGTCTCGCCCTGGAAGTCCAGCACCTGGCTGTCACCGGTATAGGCAAAGCCTTTACCGTCGGTGCCCACACGGTTCACAGCAGCCACATAGCACAGGTTTTCAATGGCCCGCGCCGGCAACAGGCGATTCCAGTGCTGGCGCCGCGCACCCGGCCAATTGGCGGTGTACAGCAGCAGGTCGGTGTCGTGGGCATCGCGGCTCCACACCGGGAAGCGCAGGTCGTAGCAAATCAGTGGACGCACTCGCCACCCCTTGAGCTCGAACTGCACCTGACGCTCGCCAGGGGTGTAGTGGTTGTGCTCGCCGGCCATGCGAAACAGGTGGCGCTTGTCGTAGTGCCAGACCTCACCATCGGGCCGCGCCCACAGCAGGCGGTTGCGATGGCTGCCGTCGGCAGCCTGGACAATCACGCTACCGGTGATCACCGCATCGAGTTTCGCGGCCTGGGCGCGCAACCATTTACTGGTGGGGCCATTCTCCGCCTCGGCCAGGGTTTCGGACTCCATGGAAAATCCGGTGGTGAACATCTCGGGCAGGATAATCAGGTCCGCGCCGCGGGCCTGTTCAAGTAACCGCTCGAAGTGCTCGAAGTTGGCCTGGCGATCATGCCAGGCCAGGGTGGTCTGGATCAGTGCCACATTCAGATTGGGTAACGCACTCAAATCACGCATAGCTTCTCTGCCGCTTGACGCAGCGTCTCCTCGCGCTTGGCAAAACACAGGCGTACCAGACGCTGTTCCTGCGGCGGGCTCTGGTAGAACACCGACACCGGAATGGTCGCCACGCCGTGTTCACGGGTCATCCAGATCGCCATCTCGACATCACTCAGGTCCGGACGAATCTGTGAATAGTCCACCAATTGGAAATAAGTACCGGCCACCCGAGTAAAACTGAACCGCGAAGGGGCCAGCAGATCGCAGAACAGATCACGCTTGGCCTGGTAGAACGCTGGCAGCTCTTCGACATGTTCCGGGTGCTCGGCCATGTAGTCGGCCAAAGCGTACTGCAAAGGGGTCACGCCGCAGAAGCTGACATATTGATGCACCTTGCGCAGCTCGGCGCTCAGCGCCGGGGGAGCCACCACATAACCGGTTTTCCAGCCGGTGACGTGGTAAGTCTTGCCGAACGAGCTGACCACGAACGCCCGCTGATACAACTCCTCATGGGCCAGCACGCTGACATGGGGTACACCGTCGAACACCAGGTGCTCGTATACCTCATCACTGACCAGGTAAATGTCGCGATCGCGAATCAGGGTCGCCAACTTATCCAGCTCGGCCCGTGAGATCAGCGCGCCGCTGGGGTTGTGCGGGCTGTTGAGAATGATCATGCGGGTGCGAGGGCTCAGCGCTTCACCGAGCTTCTGCCAATCGATGGCAAAGTCCTTCACGCCCAGTTGCACATGCACGCAACGGCCACCGGCCAGCTCGACCGAAGGTTCGTAGCTGTCGTAGCACGGGTCGAAGACGATTACCTCGTCACCGCGCTGGATCACCGCCTGAATGGCGCAGAAGATCGCCTGGGTCGCGCCAGGCGTGATGGTCACTTCAGTGTCGGGATCAACCTGCACGCCATAGCTGCGGGCGATCTTGGCCGCCACTTGCTGGCGTAGCGCCGGCAGCCCGGTCATGGGCGCGTATTGGTTATGACCGCTGGCGATATGCCGGCCAACGGCGTCGCGCAATGCCTGCGGCCCGTCGAAATCCGGAAAACCCTGAGACAGGTTGAGTGCGCCGGTTTCGGCAGCGAGCTGGGACATTTGGGTGAAGATGGTGGTGCCGACGTTCGGCAACTTACTGGTGATCATGGGGATTCCCTGCTGAACACCCGGCTCTACGGCGGCGCGGGAGAGGCCGAGGATAGCCCAAACGCCGGCCATTAAAAAAGGGTCCATATAGGACCCTTTTTGACAGCAGCTGCGCGCTTCAAGTTTTAAGCGGCACGCTTTGAAACTGGCAGCGTGTCACTCGCCGCTGCTTACTTCTTATCGCGGCGTTTCTTGTCGGCTTTCTTGTGGTGAGTCATCAAACGACGCTTCTTGTTCACCTGACGGTCAGTCAGCGTGTTCTTGTTGCCTTCGTATGGGTTCTCGCCACCCTTGAACTCGATACGGATCGGCGTACCGACCAGCTTCAGGACACGGCGGTAGGTGTTTTCCAGGTAACGCACATACGACTTGGGCACCTTCTCGATCTGGTTACCGTGGATCACGATAATCGGCGGGTTGGCACCACCCAAGTGGGCGTAACGCAGCTTGATCCGGCGGTTGTTGACCATCGGCGGTGCATGCTCGCCTACCGCGTCTTCCAGGATCTGGGTCAGACGGTTGGTCGGCCAGCGGGTCACTGCGGACTTGAACGAGTTCTGGACCGACGCGTAGAGGTTACCCACGCCGGTGCCGTGCAGCGCCGAGATAAAGTGGATATCGGCGAACTCGACGAAGAACAGCCGACGTTGCAGCTCGATCTTCACAAAATCGCGCTCGCTCGGCGTCATGCCGTCCCACTTGTTGATCGCGATCACCAGTGCTCGACCGGCCTCCAGGGCAAAGCCCAGCAGGTTGAGGTCGTGGTCCACCACGCCTTCGCGGGCGTCCATCACAAAGATCACCACGTTGGCGTCTTTGATCGCTTGCAGGGTTTTCACCACCGAGAATTTTTCAACTTCCTCGTGGATCTTGCCGCGCTTGCGCACACCGGCGGTGTCGATCAGCGTGTACTTTTCCTCGTTACGTTCGAACGGGATGTAGATGCTGTCGCGGGTTGTGCCGGGCTGGTCGTAGACGATGACCCGGTCTTCACCGAGCATGCGGTTGACCAGGGTCGACTTGCCGACGTTCGGCCGGCCGATGATGGCGATCTTGATCCCGTCCTTTTCGCTCGGGCCAGGAATGCGCTTGGCTTCCTCGCCTTCGGCAACGATCTCTTCCTCGCCTTCTTCCGGCTCTTCTTCATCTCTCGGGAAATCGCTCAGGGCGATTTCCAGCATCTGGGTGATGCCACGGCCATGAGCACCGGCGATTGGAATCGCGTGGCCCATGCCCAACGGGGCGAATTCGGCGCGGGCCATTTCCGGGTCGATGTTGTCGACCTTGTTGGCGACCACGTAGGAGCGCTTGTTACGCTTGCGCAAGTGCTCGGCGATCATCTGGTCAGCCGCGGTGAAACCGGCTTTGGCGTCTACCAGGAACAGAACGACGTCGGCTTCTTCAATGGCCAGCAGCGACTGCTCGGCCATCTTTTCATCCATGCCATGCTCGTCACCGGAAATACCACCGGTGTCGACCAGAATGTAGGAGCGCCCTTGCCACTTGGCCTCACCGTATTGGCGATCACGGGTCAGACCGGACAAGTCGCCGACGATGGCGTCGCGAGTCCGAGTCAGGCGGTTGAACAAGGTGGACTTGCCGACGTTCGGTCGACCCACCAGGGCGATTACGGGAACCATGCGGCTCTCCACTGCGTTATTTCAGAAAATACAAAAGCCGCTGCGAGGCAGCGGCTGGTGCTCGGGGCAGCACGTTCAAGTGCTACGAGCCTTGCCAAGGCAAGGCCGCCTGGAGACATTGCTGCCCCCAAGCATAGTCAAACCATTACTTGATGGTCAGGGCTTCCAGTTTGCCGCTGTTGCCATACACATAAATCATGTCACCCACCACCAGCGGACGCGCACGCAGGCCGTCGCTGTCGATGCGCTGACGGCCGACGAAACGACCGTCAACCTGGCTCAGCAGATGCAGGTAACCTTCCAGGTCACCGACCGCCACGTAGCTGGAGAACACTTCCGGAGCCGACAGTTGGCGGCGAGCCAGCGAGTCATTGCTCCACAGGGCAGTGGTGGAGCGCTCGTCAACACCTTCAACGGTGCCCGACGACAGGCTCACGTACACGCTGCCAAAACCCTGGGCGACGCCGGCATAGCTGGAAGCATCACGCTGCCAGAGCGGACGACCGCTTTCCAGGTCCAGGGCTGCAACGCGACCCTGGTAGCTGGCGACATACAGGGTGCCACCCGACAGCAGCAAGCCACCGTCGATGTCGACGACCCGATCCAGCTCGGAACGGCCCTGAGGAATAGCCACACGCTGCTCCCACACCGGCACGCCGTTGCGGATATCCAGGGCGACCACTTTACCGGTGGACAGGCCGGCCACTGCCAGGCGGTTGGTCACCACCGGAGCACTGGTACCGCGCAGGGTCAGTACTGCAGGAGTGCTGTCATAGAGCCAGAGTTGGTTGCCGGTGCTGGCGTCGAGGCCAATCACACGGTCGTCCTGGGTTTGCACCACCACCACATCGCCATTGCTGGCAGGTGGGGCGAGGACTTCACTGGTCACGCGAGCGCGCCATTTTTCTTCGCCGCTGGACGCATCCAGGGCAACCACTTCGCCCTTCAGAGTGCCGATCATGACCAGGCCGTAACCTACGCCAACGGCGCCGGAAACAGGCAGTTCAAGGTCTTTCTTCCATTTGACGTCGCCGTTCATGCGATCCAGGGACATCACCACGCCGGTAACGTCCGCGGCATAGATGGTGTCGCCGTCGATGGCCGGAACCAGCATGTTGTAGGTTTCGCCCTGGCCGTCACCGACCGAACGGCTCCACTGCTTCTGCAGGACCACTTCTTCTTTGAAGTCGACCAGCTCAGCCGGTGGCAGTTCTTTTTTGCTGTTGCTGCTGCAACCCGCGGCCAAAATGGCCAGAGCCAGCAATGCTGCATGTTTCCAACGAATCACGTCACGCATCCCCTTTGGCCAGGTCGTCCAGCTTGATTTGTAGGCCACCGACCGCCGCTTCATCAGACAGCGCAGCCTTGGCTTTTTGGTAAGCCGCGTGGGCTTCGTCGATCCGGCCCAGTTGGACCAGCAGGTCGCCCTTGAGCTCTTCACGAGTGGCCAGGAACGACTTGTCAGCATCGCCGTCGAGCAGCTTCAGTGCTTCATCGGCTTTGTTCTGTGCGGCCAGTACCTGCGCCAGGCGCTGGCGTGCAACTTCACCCAGGGTCGGGTTCACAGGCTTGTCTGCAATCGCCTTGAGCTCGCTGGCAGCATCGTCCAGCTTGCCGGTATCGACCGCGACCTTGGCCACGAACAGGCTGCCGTATTGCGCGTAGGCGGTGCCGCCGAACTCGCTGTTGAGCTTGCCGGCCAGGTCCGCAACGCGCGCCGCATCCGGCTTGCCGTCAGGGGTCAGCGTGGTTTCAAGCAATTGCTGATAGAGCATCGAGGCGCCTTGCGACTGGTTGCTCTGATACTTGTGCCAGGCCTGCCAGCCGAACACGATGACCAGCGCCAACAGGCCGCCAGTGACCAGGGGTTTGCCGTTGCGCTGCCACCAGTCTTTGAATTCCGTCAGCTGTTCATCTTCGGTACTCGACACCCCAATACTCCTTAATCGCTAAATTCGGCTGTTTGACAGCTTCAACCCTGCACGACGCAGGTGGCCAGGTGTGCAGCGAGCGCATCCCAGGCAATGCTTTGTTGTTCGCCCTGGCCACGCAGGGGTTTGAAACCTACCACTTGCTGGGCCAGTTCGTCGTCACCGAGGATCAGTGCGTACAGCGCACCGCTCTTGTCGGCCTTCTTGAATTGACTCTTGAAGCTGCCGGCGCCGGCGTTGATCTGCAGGCGCAGGTTTGGCAGTTGATCGCGAACCCGCTCGCTCAAGGCCAGGGCGGCCAGTTCGGCAGCCTCGCCAAAGGCGCAGAGGTAGACATCGACCTGACGGGAAATCTCGTCCGGGATCTGCTCCAGGGTTTCCAGCAGCAGCACCAGACGCTCGATGCCCATGGCAAAACCTACGCCCGGGGTCGGCTTGCCGCCCATCTGTTCCACCAGGCCGTCGTAACGACCACCCGCGCAGACAGTGCCCTGGGCGCCGAGCTTGTCGGTGACCCATTCGAAAACCGTCTTGCTGTAGTAATCCAGGCCACGGACCAACTTGGGGTTGATCACATACGGAATGCCGGCAGCGTCCAGGCGCGCCTTGAGGCCTTCGAAATGCACCCGCGACTCTTCGTCGAGGTAGTCGGCCAGTTTCGGCGCATCCACCAATACCGCCTGAGTCTCGGGATGCTTGGTATCGAGCACCCGCAGCGGGTTGGTTTTCAGGCGGCGCTGGCTGTCTTCATCCAGCAACTCGAGGCGGGCCGAGAGGAACTCCACCAGCGCGTCGCGATAACGAGCACGAGCCTCGGCGGTTCCCAGGCTGTTGAGTTCGAGCTTGACCGCGTCACGAATACCCAGCTCGCCCCACAGGCGCCAGGTCAGCACGATCAGTTCGGCGTCGATGTCCGGACCGTCGAGGTTGAACACTTCGCAACCGATCTGGTGAAACTGGCGATAACGGCCTTTCTGCGGGCGTTCATGGCGGAACATCGGGCCGATGTACCAAAGCTTCTGCACCTGGCCACCGCCGGTAATGCCGTGTTCGAGGACCGCGCGCACGCACGCGGCGGTGCCTTCCGGACGCAGGGTCAGGGAGTCGCCGTTACGGTCTTCGAAGGTGTACATCTCTTTTTCGACAATGTCGGTCACTTCGCCGATGGAGCGCTTGAACAGATCGGTGAACTCGACGATCGGCATGCGGATCTGCTTGTAACCGTAGTTATCCAGCAGGCGCGCCACAGTGCTCTCGAAATAGCGCCACAGGGGCGTCTGCTCGGGCAGGATGTCATTCATGCCACGAATGGCTTGCAGAGACTTGCTCACTAAAAATCCTTAAATTCTGTTGAATCAGCCGCGCGCGATCACCGCAGCGTCAGCTTCGACCTTTTCGGCCGCTTTCTGGCGGATCAGCTTTTCCAGCTCATCCACCAGATTCTCATTCGTCAATTTCTGCGACGGCTTGCCGTCGATGTAAATCAGGTTCGGTGTACCGCCAGTCAGGCCGATATGGGCCTCCTTGGCTTCACCTGGACCGTTGACCACACAGCCGATGACCGCAACATCCAGCGGCACCAACAGGTCTTCAAGGCGCCCTTCCAGCTCGTTCATGGTCTTGACCACATCGAAGTTCTGCCGCGAGCAGCTCGGGCAGGCGATGAAGTTGATACCACGGGAACGCAGATGCAGGGATTTGAGAATGTCGTAGCCGACTTTCACTTCCTCGACCGGGTCAGCCGCCAGCGAGATGCGAATAGTATCGCCAATCCCGTCGGCCAGCAGCATACCGAGGCCCACGGCGGATTTCACCGTGCCTGAGCGCAAACCACCGGCTTCGGTAATGCCCAAGTGCAGCGGCTGGACGATTTCCTTGGCCAGCAGGCGGTAGGCTTCGACAGCCATGAACACATCGGAGGCCTTTACGCTGACCTTGAAATCCTGGAAATTCAGGCGTTCAAGGTGCTCGACGTGACGCAGGGCCGACTCAACCAGGGCTGCCGGGGTCGGTTCGCCGTATTTCTTCTGCAGATCCTTTTCCAGGGAGCCGGCGTTGACGCCGATGCGGATCGGGATCCCGCGGTCACGGGCAGCATCGACCACAGCACGCACACGGTCTTCACGACCGATGTTGCCCGGGTTGATCCGCAGGCAATCGACGCCCAGCTCAGCCACGCGCAGGGCGATCCGGTAGTCGAAGTGAATGTCGGCCACCAGCGGTACCTTGACCAACTGCTTGATGCGACCGAATGCTTCGGCAGCGTCCATGTCCGGGACCGATACCCGCACGATATCCACGCCTGCGGCTTCCAGACGGTTGATCTGGGCCACGGTGGCGGCCACGTCATTGGTATCGCTGTTGGTCATGCTCTGCACCGCGATCGGGGCATCGCCCCCCACAGGCACCGAGCCGACCCAGATTTTGCGGGACTCGCGACGTTTGATTGGAGATTCGCCGTGCATGACTTATTGACCTAACTTCAGGCGAGCGGTCTCGCCACTGGTGAACGGAGCCACATCGACCGCTTGTCCGTTGTAGCTGATTTGCGCGCCACGGGCGTAGCCCAGGCGTACGGCAAATGGCGGCTTGCCCGTCACGTCGGCGGTTTCGCCTTTGCGCTTGAGGCCACTGAGCAGCACCTTGCCATTGCCATCAATAACTTGGGCCCAGCAATCAGCGATGAATTGAATCTGGACCTGACCCGAACCTGCCACCGGGGCTGCTGCGGGTGCCGATACGGCCGGGGCGGCAACCGTTGGGGCAGGCGTTACCGGCGCAGTCGGCGCGGCTGCTGCCGGGGCGCTGACCACCGGAGCGGGCGCGGTATGGGCCGGCGCTGCAACGGTTGGAGCAGAAGCAGCGGGGGCAGCGGGGCTGGCCGGGGCTTCAGCCGGGGTCTGAGCCTGTGGCAGGGCGAGGTTGGTAGCCCCCCTTCAGCCTGACCTTCGACCACGGCCTGGTCTTCCGGCTCGTCGATCGGGTGAATCTGTGTGGTGCCATCGGCGCCTTCGACTTCGACGTGCTCCTGGCCGAACGACGTCAGGTCCTTGCTGCGCAGCGAGGTCTGATCCTGCCACCAGATAAAGCCACCGCCGACCACAGCCACCAGCAGCAACAGGCTGACGATGCGCAAAATGGTATGGGAAACCCGGACCGGTTCTTCAATACGACCCAAGGCATGCACGCTGCTGCCTTGAGAGTCGGAGCCGGTGTAAAGGTCGAACTGCTGGACCAGGTTGGTCTGCTCCATCCCCAGCAACTTGGCGTAGGCACGGATATAACCACGGGAAAAGGTATGTCCCGGCAGCTTGTCGAAAGCACCGGTTTCCAGATTATTCAGCGAGCTCACGGTGAGATTGAGCTTCAGGGCCACTTCTGCCTGCGACCAACCATTGCTTTCGCGGGCCTGACGCAGGGTCTCACCGGGGTTTACGCGAGTCACTGCTAGAACTTCGGGATGCGCCGCTTTCATCATTGCTCCGACAGGTATTGCTGATATTCCGGCGTACCGGGATAGAGTCGTTTTAATTGCAGACCATAACTGGCGGCCTTGTCGCGATCTTCAAACACATCCGCCAGCCGAACGCCGAGCAATAGACTACGTGCATTTTGCTCGCTCAGCAGGCTAAAACGGTCGTAATAGTCGCGTGCGGGGACATAATGCCTGTCTTCGAAGGACAACTCAGCCATTTCCAGCAAGGCGTGCGGTTGTTGACGATTCAGACGCAGGGCTTTTTCCAGTTGCTGCTGGGCCAACTCACGCTGCCCCAATTTCTTTGCGGTTATGCCAAGGTTCTCGAACACGCGAGAACGCTCGGGGTACAGGGTATCAGCAGCAGCCTGTTCAAAGCGCTGATAAGCCTCTTTGTAACGTTTTTCTTCGAAGAGAAAGCTGCCGTAGTTATTGAGGATCCGAGCATCAGCAGGGCGCGAGGCCAAGGCCTTGCGAAAATGCTCGTCGGCCAGCTTCGGCTCCATCTCGGCCTGGAACACCAGCCCCAGGGCGGCATTGGCATCGGCGTCCGACTCATCCAGCTCCAGGGCTTTCTTCAGCGGCACCTTGGCACGTTCGGTCATGCCCTGTTGCAGATACCCCAAACCCAGTTGCACATAGGCCTGACGCGCTTCGTCGCGGCCCTTGCTGGTGTTCAGCGGGTTGAAATCACCCGACAGAACGCAGCCAGCCGAGAGGCTGACAACCAGCAACAGCAGCGCAACGCGAAAGGTCATGGAGAGCCTCTCTCAAGTACGATTCGCGGCGCTTTGCGGCATATCGGCATCAGCGCTCAACTCGCGCACCGCAATATAGCGTTCGCTGCGACGGGTGCGGTCCAGCACCTGCCCGACCAGTTGGCCACAGGCGGCATCGATATCCTCACCACGGGTGGTGCGCACGGTGACGTTGAAACCGGCGTGATGCAGCTGGTCCTGGAAACGACGGATGGCATTGTTGCTCGGCCGCTCGTAACCGGAGTGCGGGAACGGGTTGAACGGGATCAGGTTGATCTTGCACGGAATGTTCTTGAGCAACTCGATCATTTCAACCGCATGCTCGACCTTGTCGTTGATGTCCTTGAGCAAGGTGTACTCGATAGTCAGCACGCGCTTTTCGCCCAGGGACGACATGTAGCGCTGGCAGGACTCGAGCAGCATCTTCAGCGGGTACTTCTTGTTGATCGGCACCAGCTGGTTGCGCAACGCATCGTTGGGAGCGTGCAGGGACAACGCCAGCGAGACGTCGATGTGCTTGGACAGTTCATCGATCATCGGCACCACGCCGGAGGTCGACAGGGTCACTCGGCGCTTGGAGATGCCGTAACCCAGGTCGTCCATCATCAGGTGCATGGCCGCGACGACGTTGTCGAAGTTCAGCAGCGGCTCGCCCATGCCCATCATCACCACGTTGGTGATGGCACGGTCGGCGGTCGCCGGGATGCTGCCGAACGATTTATTGGCAATCCACACCTGACCGATGACTTCGGCGGCGGTGAGGTTGCTGTTGAAACCTTGCTTGCCGGTGGAGCAGAAACTGCAATCCAGGGCACAGCCTGCCTGGGACGAAACGCAAAGAGTGCCGCGTTTGCCCTGGGGAATGTACACGGTCTCGACGCAGCTGCCGGACGCCACGCGCACCACCCATTTACGGGTGCCATCGCTGGAGATGTCCTCGCTGACGACTTCAGGACCGCGAACCTCAGCAATCACCTTGAGCTTGTCGCGCAAGGCTTTGCTGACGTTCGTCATGGCGTCGAAATCATCGACGCCAAGGTGGTGAATCCATTTCATTACCTGACCGGCACGGAAACGCTTCTCCCCGATTGAGTCGAAGAATTTTTCCATTTCCTGTTGAGTCAGACCCAACAGGTTGGTTTTTACAGTCGATGTAGTCATGGATTCACCTTCACTCTTAAGCCAATGCTTAGCGAGTGGTTACTTCAGTAGCAGCGAAAAAGTAAGCGATTTCGCGAGCAGCAGCGGCTTCGGAGTCCGAACCGTGAACGGCGTTGGCGTCGATGGACTCGGCGAAGTCAGCACGGATGGTGCCGGCAGCAGCTTCTTTAGGGTTGGTAGCGCCCATCAGCTCACGGTTCAGAGCGATAGCGTTTTCGCCTTCCAGAACCTGAACAACAACCGGACCGGAAGTCATGAAGGCAACCAGCTCGCCGAAGAAACCACGAGCGCTGTGCTCAGCGTAGAAGCCTTCGGCTTCAGCTTTGGACAGTTGCTTCATTTTCGAAGCTACAACGCGCAGGCCGGCTTCTTCGAAACGGGAAACGATCTTGCCGATGACGTTTTTTGCAACAGCGTCAGGCTTGATGATGGAGAAAGTACGTTGAACAGCCATGGTGTAACTCCAGAAACGGTAATTTGCGAAAAATTAAACCCGCGAATTATACGCGGGTTTATAGGGATTGCCTAACTGCGTACAGCGCGGATTCAGTCCGCTTCTTCAATCCAGGCAGCCTGAATTGCTTCAAGAACTTTCTCGCCACCGCGAGCCGGATCGTCGCTGAACTCCGGCAGTGCCAGAACCCACTTGTGCAGATCGACAAAGTTTACATAGCGCGGATCCACTTCCGGCCGGGATTCGGCCAGTTGAATCGCGATTTCCAGCACATCAACCCACTTCAGACTCATGACTATTCCTTGAATCAGTGCGGCGCTTCGGCGGCATGGTTGAGCGAGTATTTCGGGATTTCGACGGTCAGGTCTTCTTCACCGACGATCGCCTGGCAGGACAGGCGCGACTGAGGCTCAAGCCCCCAGGCCTTGTCCAGCATGTCTTCTTCCAGCTCGTCCGCTTCATTCAGCGAATCGAACCCTTCACGAATCACGCAGTGGCAGGTGGTGCAGGCACAGACACCGCCGCAGGCGCTTTCGATCTCGATATGGTTATCGTGGGCCACTTCGAGAATCGAGGTACCGGGCGCAACCTCTACAACCAGACCTTCCGGGCACAGCACGGCATGTGGCAGAAAAATGATCTGCGGCATCAGTTATTCCTCGATTTCATTCAAGTTGCGCCCCGCCAGCGCGGCTTTCACCGTCGAATCCAGGCGTCGGGCAGCAAAAGCATCGGTCACTTGCGACAGACGCTTGGTCTGCTGCTCGATGGCGTAACCATCGGTACCCTTCATCAGTTCGGCCAGTTCCTGCATCTGCAACTCGATGACCATGCGCTCTTCGGCATCCAGCAGGCGCTCGCCATCAGTCTCCAGGGCGCCTTGCACCGCCTCGATCAGGCGCTGGGCATCGACCTGCTGCTCGCGCAGGACACGGGCGACCTTGTCGTCGCCGGCATATTGGAACGAATCCTTGAGCATCTTGGCGATTTCACCATCGGTCAGGCCGTAGGACGGCTTGACCTGGATGCTGGCTTCAACGCCCGACCCCAGCTCACGGGCCGCCACACTGAGCAGGCCATCGGCATCGACCTGGAAGGTCACGCGGATTTTCGCCGCACCCGCCACCATCGGCGGAATACCGCGCAATTCGAAGCGCGCCAGGGAGCGGCAATCGCTGATCAGCTCGCGCTCACCCTGCAGCACGTGAATCATCATGGCCGACTGGCCATCCTTGTAGGTGGTGAAGTCCTGGGCACGGGCGACGGGGATGGTGGTGTTGCGTGGAATCACCTTCTCCATCAACCCGCCCATGGTTTCCAGCCCCAGGGACAGCGGAATCACGTCCAGCAACAGCAGTTCGCCGCCGTCACGCTTGTTGCCGGCCAAGGTATCGGCCTGGATCGCGGCCCCGATGGCCACCACTTGATCCGGGTCGATTTCGGTCAACGGCTCACGCCCGAACATCTCGCCGACGGCCTGGCGCACGCGTGGCACACGGGTCGAACCGCCGACCATGACCACTGCCTGCACATCATCGAGCTCGACATTGGAATCACGCACCGCACGGCGGCACGCCTTGAGGCTACGCGCAACCATGGGTTCGATCAGAGCGTCGAACTGCTCACGAGTCAGCGCCGCGCGCCATTCGCCATAGACCACGTCCATCGAATCGGCGTGGGTCAGGGCTTCCTTGGCGGCGCAGGCGGTTTGCAGCAAACGACGCTGCGCGCCTGGATCGAGATCGGCCGACAAACCGGCACTGTCGATGATCCAGCCGGCAATCGCGTGATCGAAGTCATCGCCGCCCAGGGCGGTGTCGCCACCGGTGGCCAGCACTTCGAACACACCGCCGGTGAGGCGCAGAATGGAAATATCAAAGGTGCCGCCGCCCAGGTCATAGATCGCCACCACGCCTTCGGCGTGCTGATCCAGGCCATAGGCCACCGCCGCTGCGGTCGGCTCGTTGAGCAAACGCAGCACATTCAGACCCGCCAGTTTGGCCGCGTCCTTGGTCGCCTGACGCTGTGCGTCGTCAAAGTAGGCCGGAACGGTGATCACCGCCCCTACCAACTCGCCACCCAGGGTCGACTCGGCGCGCTGACGCAGCACCTTGAGGATCTCGGCGGAGACTTCGACCGGGCTTTTCGGGCCCTGCACCGTGTCGATGAACGGCATGTGCGACTCGCCATCGACAAAGCGATACGGCAACTGCTCGCCCAATTGCTTGACGTCGGACAGACCACGACCCATCAAGCGCTTGACCGACAGCACGGTATTCAAGGGATCGGCAGACGCTGCCAGCCGGGCAGACTCGCCGACCTCGACACGATCAGCGTGGTAGCGCACGGCGGAAGGCAGGATGACCCGCCCTTCAGCGTCCGCCAGCGGTTCGGAAAGACCACTGCGCAATGCAGCGACCAGCGAATTGGTGGTGCCCAAGTCGATCCCCACAGCCAGACGACGCTGGTGCGGTTGAGGACTTTGGCCGGGTTCGGCGATCTGCAGTAGGGCCATGGTAATCAGGTCTTATCTGTCTATCAGGCGTGCAACATGGGCAGCACTGGGTTAATCGTCGAGGCGCTCTTCTAACTGGCGCACTTCATACGTGAGCTTGTCGAGGAACTGCATGCGCCGCATCAGGCGTTCGGCCTGTTCGCGTTGCGCTGCATCATCCCAACAAGCTGCAAAGCTTTCGTTCAGCTCATCCTGCGCGACTTTCAGACGCCGTTTGAACACCGCGACACCCGCCAGGTCGGCGCTGTCCTGCAGGTCTTCGAGTTCTTCGCGCCACTGCATCTGCTGCAGAAGAAACTCCGGATCATGCACCGTGACCTCCAGCGGCAACTCGCGACCGCCCATGGCGAGCAGGTAGCGCGCACGCTTGGGAGGGCTTTTGAGCGTCTGGTAGGCCTCGTTGAGGCTCGCGGATTGCTCGAGCGCCAGCCGCTGCTCACGCTCGGAAGCGTCAGCAAAACGGTCGGGGTGGACGCCGCGCGCCAACTCACGGTAGCGCGTAGCCAACTGCTCGAGGTCCAGGCGAAAGCTGGGCTGCAGTTCAAATAAAGCGAAATGACAAGGAGTACCCACAAGAAGCCTCAGATGTTGAAGCTTTCGCCGCAGCCACATTCACCGCGTACGTTGGGGTTGTTGAACTTGAAGCCTTCGTTCAACCCTTCCTTGACGAAATCCAGTTCGGTGCCGTCCAGATAGGTCAGGCTTTTCGGGTCGATGATCACTTTCTCGCCGTGACTTTCGAACACCTGATCGTCTTCACCCACCTCGTCGACGAACTCCAGCACGTAGGCAAGGCCGGAACAGCCCGTGGTGCGAACACCCAGACGAATCCCATCACCCTTGCCGCGCCCGTTGAGGGAGCGTCGCACGTGTTGAGCAGCCGCTTCTGTCATGCTGATAGCCATCGTGACTCCTTACTTGTCGCTCAATCTGTGAAAGCTGAATCCGAATGAATCAGATCAGGCCTTTCTTCTGCTTGTAGTCGCGAACAGCGGCCTTGATGGCGTCTTCCGCGAGTACCGAGCAGTGGATTTTCACTGGCGGCAGGGCCAGTTCTTCGGCCAGCTGAGTGTTCTTGATGGTTTCAGCCTCGTCCAGGGTCTTGCCCTTCATCCACTCGGTGGCCAGGGAACTGGAGGCGATGGCCGAACCGCAGCCGTAAGTCTTGAACTTGGCATCTTCGATGATGCCTTGCTCGTTGACCTTGATCTGCAGGCGCATCACGTCGCCGCACGCCGGAGCGCCGACCATGCCAGTGCCGACATCAGGGTCTTCCGCGTTCATCTTGCCGACGTTGCGCGGGTTTTCGTAATGGTCGATGACCTTTTCGCTGTAAGCCATGATTCTTAATCCTCACTCATCAGAGAGTCGCTCTTGGGGTCCTGCAAATCGCCGTAATCGATACGTTCGGCAGAACCCGCTGGCGGCGACTTATATATCAGTGTGCCGCCCACTCGATTTTCGAGATGTCGACGCCGTCTTTGAACATGTCCCACAGCGGCGACAGAGCGCGCAGCTTGGTGACGGCCTCGCAGACTTTCTGCGCGGCGTAATCGATTTCTTCTTCGGTGGTGAAGCGACCGAAGGTGAAGCGGATCGAGCTATGGGCCAGTTCGTCGTTGCGGCCCAGGGCGCGCAGTACGTACGAAGGCTCAAGCGAAGCCGAGGTGCAGGCCGAACCGGAGGATACTGCCAGGTCCTTGAGGGCCATGATCAGCGACTCGCCTTCAACGTAGTTGAAGCTCAGGTTCAGGTTGTGCGGTACACGGGCGGTCATGCTGCCGTTGATGTACAGCTCTTCCAGATGCTCGACCTGCTTGTAGAAGCGATCGCTCAGAGCCTTGATGCGCAGGTTCTCGGCAGCCATGTCTTCCTTGGCCACACGGAACGCTTCGCCCATGCCGACGATCTGGTGGGTCGCCAGGGTGCCGGAGCGCATGCCGCGCTCATGACCGCCACCGTGCATGGTGGCTTCCAGACGCACGCGCGGCTTGCGGCTGACGTACAGCGCGCCAATGCCTTTCGGACCGTAGGTCTTGTGGGCCGAGAACGACATCAGGTCGACTTTCAGCTTCTGCAGGTCGATATCGACCTTGCCAGTGGACTGGGCGCCGTCGACGTGGAACAGAACGCCCTTGGAGCGAGTCAGTTCGCCGATGGCGGCGATGTCGTTGACGGTACCGATCTCGTTGTTCACGTGCATGATCGACACGAGGATGGTGTCGTCGCGCAGTGCGGCTTCGACCATGGCCGGAGTGATCAGGCCATCTTCGCCCGGCTCGATGTAGGTGACTTCAAAGCCTTCACGCTCCAGTTGGCGCATGGTGTCCAGGACAGCCTTGTGCTCGATCTTGGAGGTGATCAGGTGCTTGCCCTTGCTGCCGTAGAAGTGCGCGACACCCTTGATTGCCAGGTTGTCGGATTCGGTGGCACCGGAAGTCCAGACGATCTCACGCGGATCGGCATTCACCAGGTCAGCCACTTGGCGACGGGCGTTTTCGACCGATTCTTCGGCCTTCCAGCCAAACACGTGGGAACGGGACGCCGGGTTACCGAAGTTTCCGTCGACCAGCAGGCATTCACTCATCTTTTGCGCGACACGCGGGTCAACCGGGGTGGTCGCTGAGTAATCAAGGTAAATCGGCAATTTCATGGACTCTCTCCTAAATCAGGCTGGCTGGCGTTCCGCTGGCTCTTTGGCTGTCATTCGACGGCGGACGCTTCGATCTTATCCAGGCGTGGCGCCTTGCCATTACAGCGGCGCTGATCCTGACGCTGGGCTACTTCTTGCACCTCACGGCGAGTCACAAGGTCAGCCAAGCTGATACCGCTCAGAAATTCGTGAATCTGCAGGCTCAGATCACACCACAAGTGGTGAGTCAGGCAGGTGTCGCCGGAATGGCAGTCACCCTGGCCCTGGCATTTGGTGGCATCGACCGATTCGTTCACCGCATCGATCACCTGAGCTACCTGGATTCCCTGCATGTCGCGCGACAGCTGATAGCCGCCACCCGGGCCACGCACACTGGACACCAGGTTGCTGCGGCGCAGCTTGGCGAAGAGCTGTTCGAGATAGGACAGGGAGATGCCTTGGCGCTCAGAGATATCGGCCAGGGACACCGGGCCATGTTGCGCGTGCAACGCCAGGTCGAGCATGGCAGTTACCGCGTATCGGCCTTTAGTAGTGAGTCGCATGGACAATTACCACAGAGTGTTTCGGGATGAGGGCGAGTATGCAATACCCGAGTAATCGAGTCAACTATAAGACCAACTACTTTAGTCGGGTTTACCCGCAAAAGAGCGCGCGAATCATAGCAAAGTCTGCGGCGTAATGGCACATCCCGGCGCTGGCGGCCGACCTGCGGGAGATCAATGCACCATCAAAACGACATCATCCGCCCCGCCCAATCTAGCTCGCCGGCGATCCAGAGGCCGATGATCCGAGGCAGATCGCCATCAACGCACACGCATCGACTTGCGCCAGCAGCCTTAGCCGACCTGACTGTCGCCCTTGTCCTTGACCCCGGCAAAGTCCTCTTCGCGCAGTGCTGGCAGATCCTGGGCGCAATAGTTGCTGCCCAGGTCTTTCAATGCTCCGCACATGCCTTCAAGGCGACCATCGACCGCCTGCAGGTGATCCAACAACTGGCCAATGGCGCGAGCCACCGGGTCCGGCATGTCTTCGCTGACACCGTAGGCATCAAAGCCCAGCTTCTCGGCCATGGCCTTGCGCTTGGCTTCCTGCTCATCATCGGACTTGATAATGATGCGCCCAGGAATCCCCACCACCGTCGCGCCCGCGGGCACGGCCTTGGTCACCACCGCATTGGAACCGACCTTGGCCCCGGCACCAACAGTGAATGGGCCCAGGACCTTGGCGCCTGCCCCTACTACCACACCATCTTCCAGGGTCGGGTGGCGCTTGCCTTTATTCCAGCTGGTGCCACCCAGGGTAACGCCCTGGTACAGGGTCACGTCATCGCCGATCTCGGCGGTTTCACCGATGACGATGCCCATGCCGTGGTCAATAAAGAACCGACGCCCGACCTTGGCCCCCGGGTGAATCTCGATCCCGGTCAACCAGCGGCCGAAGTTCGACACCAGCCGCGCCAGCCACTTCCACCCCATGCCCCACAGCGCGCCCGACAGGCGATGAATCCAGATGGCGTGCATGCCCGGGTAGCAGGTCAGCACCTCAAAGGCATTGCGCGCCGCCGGATCACGGTGAAAAACACTCTGGATATCTTCACGCAAACGCTCAAACATCTTCATTCTTCCGCTTGATGAGCTCGCCACGGGCCGCTTTCTGGGTCTCCGTGAGGATGCCTCGCAAAATATTCATTTCCGCCCGGCTGACCGAGCTGCGACCGTACAACCGACGCAGGCGCGCCATCAAGTGCCGCGGCTTTTCCGGATCGAGGAAGTCGATGGCCACCAGCGTCTGCTGCAGATGCTCGTAGAACCGCTCCAACTCATCCATGGTCGCCAGCTCATCGCTGCGCGGCGACGCCACTTCATCCTTCTCGACCTTGCTCGGCCGGCCTTCGGCCGCCAGCCAGGACATGCGCACCTCATAGGTCAACACCTGCACCGCCGTCGCCAGGTTCAGCGAACTGAACTCAGGGTCCGACGGGATATGCACATGGAAGTGACATCGCTGCAGCTCGTCATTGGTCAGGCCGGAATCTTCACGGCCGAACACCAAGGCGATCTGTGCGCCCTGCCCCGCCTCTTCCACCACCTTCAACCCGGATTCACGGGGGTCGAGCAAGGGCCAGGGAATACGCCGATCACGGGCACTGGTACCAAATACCAGGGTGCAGCCCGCCAGCGCCTCTTCCAGGGTGGCGACGACCTGCGCATTTTCCAGGATGTCCGTGGCGCCAGAGGCACGGGCATCAGCCTCGTGGGACGGGAAAATCCGCGGCTCAACCAGCACCAGCCGCGACAGGCCCATGTTCTTCATGGCACGCGCAGCCCCACCGATATTCCCGGGATGACTGGTATTGACCAGGACGACACGAATGTTCTGCAGCAAGGGAGGCGCTCTCGGACACGGAAAGGGGAGCAAATCTTACAGAACAGCCAGCAGTCACGCCTCAAAAATAACCGAGAGCCCCGGATACACTAAGCGGCGCGCACCTTCTAGCGCCTTGCGCAAACGACCGCTGGTCAAAAAGTGCGCACATTTACTGGGTCAGCGCCCCGCTCAAAATGAGGAAAGCGAATGTCGACCTTCATCTGCAAAAGTTTTCTGCTAGAATGCTCGGCTTTCTTTAACAACCTTAGGTGACACATCCATGCAGCCAATGCTGAATATCGCGCTGCGCGCCGCCCGCAGCGCCAGTGAATTGATTTTCCGCTCCATCGAGCGCCTGGATACCATCAAGGTCGACGAAAAAGACGCCAAAGACTACGTATCCGAAGTTGATCGCGCTGCCGAGCAGAAGATCATCGATGCGTTGCGCAAAGCCTACCCAACCCACGGCATCCTCGGTGAAGAAACCGGCCTGCACGCGGGCAGCGGTGAAGGCGAAGAATACCTGTGGATCATCGACCCACTGGACGGCACCACCAACTTCCTGCGCGGCATTCCTCACTTTGCCGTCAGCATTGCCTGCAAATACCGTGGTCGCCTGGAACACGCCGTTGTTCTGGACCCGGTTCGCCAGGAAGAATTCACCGCCAGCCGCGGTCGTGGCGCCCAACTGAACGGTCGTCGCCTGCGCGTCAGCGGCCGCACCAGCCTGGACGGCGCCCTGCTGGGTACTGGCTTCCCGTTCCGTGACGACCAGATGGACAACCTCGACAACTACCTGGGCATGTTCCGCGCCCTGGTTGGCCAGACCGCCGGCATCCGCCGCGCCGGTGCCGCCAGCCTGGACCTGGCTTACGTGGCCGCCGGCCGTTTCGATGCTTTCTGGGAGTCGGGCCTGTCCGAGTGGGACATGGCTGCGGGCGCCCTGCTGATTCAGGAAGCGGGCGGCCTGGTGAGCGACTTCACCGGCGGTCACGACTTCCTGGAAAAAGGCCACGTGGTTGCCGGCAACACCAAGTGCTTCAAAGCGGTCCTGACCGCCATCCAGCCGCACCTGCCGGCTTCGCTGAAGCGCTAAGCGCCAGCGACAAAAAAGCACCCTACGGGGTGCTTTTTTATGCCAGAAAATACTCAGCCGATAAAAAAGCCGCCCCTGAGGACGGCTTTTTTATCGGCCCGAGCTTACTGCCCCGGCTGTTCCTGATTCTGACTCAGGATCAACTTGCCTTCTTTATTGACCGGAATCTGGTTACCCGGATCACGATCCATACGCACCTGGCCTTGCTTGCCATCCAGTTCGTACTTCACGTCATAACCCACGACCTTGTCGCTGATGTCATTGACGGTGTTACAGCGAGTCTGAGTGGTGGTGTAGGTATCACGCTCCTGCATGCCTTCCTGCACCTTGTTACCGGCATAACCACCACCCACTGCACCCGCCACGGTGGCGATCTTTTTGCCGTTACCGCCGCCGATCATACTGCCCAGCAAACCACCGCCAACCGCACCGGCCACCGTACCAAGGATCTGATGCTCATCCTTGACCGGGCGCTGACGGGTTACCGCGACGTCCTTGCAGACCTCGCGTGGAGTCTTGATCTGTTGTTTAACCGGCTGAACTGCCAGCACTTGCGCATACTCAGGGCCGCTTTTAACCAGGCTGTAGGTGGCAACAGCACCCCCGGCAGTCACACCGACAGCACCCAATACCGCACCAACCAGTAACGACTTGTTCACGTGAACCTCCTGACCATCACAAGCGGGACAAGCCCGCGCTTCTCCCAGCCTTGGAGTAATAAAAAAGGCGCGAGTTCAATACTCGCGCCTTTTTAGGTGACTGCTGGAAGGTGATGACCGTTATGGGCGGTCGTCCACTTCCTTCTCGGTATTGGCAGGAGGAATCAGATCCTCACTGCTCAGGTTCAGCCAGATCAGCACCACGTTGGCGATGTAGATCGACGAGTAGGTACCCGCCAACACACCGACAAACAGTGCGATGGAGAAGCCCCACAGGTTGTCGCCACCGAAAAACAGCAGCGCAGCAATCGCCAGCAAGGTGGAGATCGAGGTCGCCATGGTGCGCAACAGGGTCTGAGTGGTCGAGATGTTGATGTTCTCGATCAGACTGGCCTTGCGCAGCACGCGGAAGTTCTCACGCACCCGGTCGAAAACCACGATGGTGTCGTTGAGCGAGTAACCGATGATCGCCAGTACCGCCGCCAACACCGTGAGGTCGAAGGTGATCTGGAAGAACGACAGGATACCCACGGTCACGATCACGTCGTGGACCAGCGAGACAATGGCACCGACCGCGAACTTCCACTGAAAGCGGAACGCCAGGTAGATCAGGATGCCTCCCAGCGCCATCAGCATGCCGAGGCCGCCCTGGTCGCGCAGCTCTTCACCCACCTGCGGGCCAACGAACTCGACGCGCTTGACCTGTGCCGGGTTGTCACCGCCAACCTTCTGCAAGGCGGCTGCGACCTGATGGCCCAGTTGCGGGTCTTCACCCGGCATCCGCACCAGCAGGTCGGTGGTTGCACCGAAGCTCTGCACGATGGCGTCGTGATAACCCGATTCGCTCAGTTGCGCGCGAACCTTCATCACATCCGCCGGACGCTCGTAGGTCAGCTCGATGAGCGTACCGCCGGTGAAGTCCAGACCGTAGTTCAGGCCCTTATGGAACCAGCTGAACAACGCCAGAACGGTAAGGAGCAATGTGACGCCGAACGCAACGTTGCGCACGCCCATGAAGTTGATAGTACGTAACATGGCAGCCCCTTAAATCCACAACTTCTTGAAGTCACGACCGCCGAAGATCAGGTTGACCATCGCACGGGTCAGCCAGATGGCCGTGAACATCGAGGTAAAGATCCCGAGGGACATGGTCACCGCAAACCCTTTGACCGGGCCGGTGCCCATGGCAAACAGGATGCCACCGACCAGCAATGTGGTCAGGTTGGAGTCGAGAATCGCAGTGAATGCCCGGCCGAAGCCTTCGTTAATAGCCCGCTGCACGGTCATGCCGGCGGCGATCTCTTCACGTATCCGCGAGAAGATCAGCACGTTGGCGTCCACCGCCATACCCATGGTCAACACGATACCGGCGATGCCTGGCAGGGTCAGTGTTGCCCCCAGCAGCGACATCAGGGCCAGCAGCAGTACCATGTTCAGCGCCAGCGCCACGGTGGCGATGATGCCGAAGAAGCGGTAGATGGCGATGATGAACAGCGACACGAACAACATGCCCCACAGCGAGGCATCGATACCCTTCGTGATGTTGTCAGCACCCAGGCTCGGACCGATTGTGCGCTCTTCGGCAAAGTACATCGGCGCCGCCAGACCACCGGCACGCAGCAGCAGCGCCAGCTCGGAAGACTCGCCCTGGCCGTTGAGGCCGGTGATACGGAACTGACTGCCCAGCGGCGACTGGATGGTCGCCAGGCTGATGATCTTCTTCTCTTCCTTGAAGGTCTGGACCGGTACGTCTTTCTCGACGCCATCAACCACTTGCTTGGTGTAAGTGGTGGTCGGCTTCTGCTCGATGAAGATCACCGCCATGCTGCGGCCGACGTTGCTGCGAGTCGAACGACTCATCAGCTCGCCACCGTGACCGTCAAGCTTGATGTTCACCTGTGGACGACCGTGCTCATCGAAGCCCGCCTGGGCGTCGGTCACCTGGTCACCGGTGATGATCAGGCCACGCTCGATCAACGCTGGAGGACGATTGCCTTCACGGAATTCGAACGACTCGGAAGTCGCCTTGGAAGCACCCGGCTCAGCAGCCAGGCGGAACTCGAGGTTGGCGGTCTTGCCCAGGATCCGCTTGGCTTCAGCGGTGTCCTGCACGCCCGGCAGTTCAACCACGATGCGGTTGGCGCCCTGACGCTGTACCAGCGGCTCGGCCACACCCAGCTCGTTGACGCGGTTACGGACCGTGGTCAAGTTCTGCTTGATGGAGTATTCACGGATTTCCGCCAGCTTGGCCGGGGTCATCGCCAGACGCAGTACCGCCTGACCATTGAGGTCGGCCGGAACAATGTCGAAATCGTTGAAGTTCTTGCGGATCAGTGCACGGGCCTGTTCACGGGTCGCGTCGTCGCTGAAGCCCAGTTGAATGGCACCGTTGAGTTGCGGCAGGCTGCGATAGCGCAGGCGCTCTTTGCGCAACAGACTCTTGACGTCGCCTTCGTAGACTTTCAGGCGTGCATCGAGGGCTTTATCCATGTCCACTTCCAGCAGGAAGTGCACACCACCGGACAAGTCCAGACCCAGCTTCATCGGATGCGCGCCGAGGTTGCGCAACCATTGCGGGGTGGTTTGTGCCAGGTTCAGTGCAACGACGTAGTCGTCACCCAGGGCCTTGCGTACGACGTCCTTGGCTGGCAACTGATCTTCTTTATTGATCAGACGCAGCAAGCCGCCCTTGCCATTGGCCGCGATAGTGGCTGCCTTGACGTTGATCCCGGCGTCGGTGAGCGCTTTGCTCGCACGATCCAGATCAGCCTGAGTGACCTGCAACGCGGTGCTCGCACCGCTGACCTGAATGGCCGGATCATCAGGGTATAGATTGGGAGCGGAATAAATAAAACCGATCGCCAGCACCGCCAGGATCAGTACGTATTTCCACAGAGGGTATTTGTTCAGCATCACGCCGCCCGCTTATAACGCGGGGCGCCTTGCGCGCCCCGTCGATTGGTAAAAGATGAATCAGATCGCTTTCAGCGTGCCTTTTGGCAGCGTGGCGGCGATAGCGCCCTTCTGGAACTTCATTTCGATGGTGTCGGACACTTCCAGAACCACGAAGTCGTCGGTCACTTTGGTGATCTTGCCGGCGATGCCGCCGGTGGTCACAACTTCGTCACCTTTTTGCAGGCTGCCCAGCAGGTTCTTCTGCTCTTTGGCGCGCTTGGCCTGTGGACGCCAGATCATCAGATAGAAGATGACCAGGAAGCCGACCAGGAAAATCCACTCAAAGCCGCCGCCCATAGGGCCTGCAGCAGGTGCAGCAGCGTCAGCCATGGCGTTAGAGATAAAAAAGCTCATTTAGCACTCCAGTTGCAAATATTGAATCTTGGGGTCAGAAAACTCAGTCCAAAGGCGGAACAGGGAGCCCGCGTTTGGCGTAGAAGGCATCGACAAAGGCGGCCAATGTACCCTGTTGAATAGCCTCGCGCAAACCAGCCATAAGTACCTGGTAATGCCGCAAATTGTGGATGGTATTCAACATGCTACCCAGCATTTCGCCGCACTTGTCCAGATGATGCAGATAAGCGCGGGAGAAGTTCTGGCAGGTGTAGCAATCGCAGGTCGGATCGAGCGGCGAATCATCATGGCGATGGAACGCGTTACGGATCTTCAGCACGCCAGTATCAATAAACAGATGCCCATTGCGGGCATTGCGGGTTGGCATCACGCAATCGAACATGTCCACACCGCGGCGCACACCCTCTACGAGATCCTCCGGTTTGCCAACGCCCATAAGGTAACGAGGTTTGTCTGCTGGCATCTGGCCCGGCAGGTAGTCCAGCACCTTGATCATCTCGTGCTTGGGCTCGCCCACCGACAGGCCGCCAATGGCCAGGCCGTCGAAGCCGATCTTGTCCAGCCCCTCCAGGGAACGCATGCGCAGGTCCTGGTGCATACCGCCCTGGACGATGCCGAACAGCGCGGCGGTGTTGTCGCCATGGGCGTTCTTGGAGCGCTGGGCCCAGCGCAACGACAGCTCCATGGAGATCCGCGCGACGTCTTCGTCAGCCGGGTACGGGGTGCATTCGTCGAAAATCATCACGATGTCCGAACCCAGGTCGCGCTGCACTTGCATCGACTCTTCCGGGCCCATGAACACCTTGGCGCCGTCCACCGGCGAGGCGAAGGTCACGCCCTCTTCCTTGATCTTGCGCATGGCGCCCAGGCTGAACACCTGGAAACCGCCGGAGTCGGTGAGAATCGGGCCTTTCCACTGCATGAAGTCATGCAGGTCGCCGTGCTTCTTGATCACTTCGGTGCCGGGACGCAGCCACAGGTGGAAGGTGTTGCCCAGAATGATCTCGGCACCGGTGGCGACGATATCCCGTGGCAGCATGCCCTTGACCGTGCCATAGGTACCCACCGGCATGAACGCCGGGGTTTCCACCGTACCGCGGGGGAAGGTCAGGCGACCACGACGAGCCTTGCCATCGGTGGCCAGCAGCTCGAAAGACATACGACTTGTGCGACTCATTCTGTTTCCTCTGGGGCCGAATCCTTGGGAGCGGTTGGCGCAGGGTTACGGGTGATGAACATCGCATCACCGTAGCTGAAAAAGCGGTATCCATGCTCGACGGCGGCCTTATAGGCGGCCATGGCCTCGGGATAACCGGCGAACGCCGAAACCAGCATCAACAGCGTGGACTCGGGCAAATGAAAGTTGGTGACCAGGGCGTCGACCACATGAAACGGCCGGCCCGGGTAGATAAAGATGTCGGTGTCGCCACTGAACGACTTGAGCACGCCATCGCGCGCGGCACTTTCCAGGGAACGCACGCTGGTCGTGCCCACCGCCACCACCCGACCGCCGCGCGCACGGCAGGCCGCGACCGCATCCACCACGTCCTGGCCGACTTCCAGCCATTCGTTATGCATATGGTGGTCTTCGATACGCTCCACGCGCACCGGCTGGAACGTCCCGGCACCGACATGCAGGGTCACGAACGCAGTCTCGACGCCCTTGGCCGCAATCGCTTTCAACAACGGCTGGTCGAAATGCAGCCCGGCAGTCGGCGCCGCCACCGCGCCCAGGCGCTCGGCGTACACCGTCTGATAGCGCTCGCGGTCCGCGCCTTCATCCGGGCGGTCTATATAAGGAGGCAACGGCATATGGCCGACGCGATCGAGCAAGGGCAGCACTTCTTCTGCAAACCCCAGCTCGAACAGAGTGTCATGCCGAGCCAGCATCTGCGCCTGGCCGCCGCCCTCGATGAGGATCGTCGAACCCGGCTTGGGCGACTTGCTGGAACGCACATGGGCCAGCACGCGATGACTGTCGAGCACCCGCTCCACCAGAATTTCCAGCTTGCCGCCGGAAGCTTTCTGGCCAAACAGCCGTGCCGGAATCACCCGGGTATTGTTGAACACCATCAAGTCGCCCGGGCGCAAATGCTCAAGCAAATCAGTGAATTGACGGTGGGCCAGGGCACCCGTAGGCCCATCAAGGGTCAACAGGCGACTACCGCGACGCTCGGCCAGGGGATGGCGGGCGATCAGCGAATCGGGAAGCTCGAAGGTAAAGTCAGCAACGCGCATGATGGGGTTCGTCTAGCAGGGCCGGAAAGTTTAGCGGAAATAGCCAAAATTGACCATGAAAGCTGATTGACCAACGGTAATCACCTCTCTATACTTCGCCGCCATTGAGCCCTGATGGCGGAATTGGTAGACGCGGCGGATTCAAAATCCGTTTTCGAAAGGAGTGGGAGTTCGAGTCTCCCTCGGGGCACCAAATTAAAAAAGACCTTGTTGATCAAGGTCTTTTTTTTCGCCTGCAGAAAAGTGATGATCGCCGCCCGATCACAACGGCAGAGGACCCCGCCCCATGGAATCGACGCTGGAAACCGTTGCGCTGTTTGCCCTCAAGCTGGCCCATGAGACGGATGATGCAAGCCCGGTCTTGCGTGATGACCTGATCATGGCCGCGTATGAGCGGGAAGCCTTTGGCTTGCTGGTGCGCAATGGCGATATCGCGGCCATCCAACTCAAGCTGGGGCAATGCGTGGCTGTGGCGCTTACTGCGTTGGGCGGTGCGCAGAGTGTCATGGGCCGGGAATTGCAAAAGCTGGCGACCGAGGTCGACCAGGCGCAGACCCTGGAGACGCTGCACGCTCCCCTGCTTGCACTCAGGGATTACCTGAAAGACATTCAGTAACGGATTTCCACCACAAGGACTGGACCATGATCGACTTCAATAACAAAGGCTTCTTCAAGCTCAAGCAAAACGATGAATACGCCGAACGCGTGACCTCCCTGTTGCTGGAGGACGAGCAAGTCATCGATTCCTACAAGTCCATGCGCGACGGGGTGGTCTTCACCACCAAGCGGATCATTGCCGTGAACGTGCAAGGGATCACCGGCAGCAAAAAGGACTTTACCTCCCTGCCCTACAAAAACATCGTCGCCTACTCCGTGGAAACCTCGGGCACCTTTGATTTGGATTCGGAGCTGGAAATCTACTTTTCAGCCCTGGGGAAAGTGAAGTTCGAGTTCACCGGCAGGACCTCGATGGTTGAGATTTCCAAGCTTATTTCCAGGCACGTGCTCTGACCTGACCGCGCAGCATCAGCCCTGCGCCCATCAGCAACAGGCAAGCGGCGCCAACGATGTAGGCGCCGTAGATGTCGATGAACAACCGTTGCTGGCTGGCCAAGGCCTGCGCAAGGTTGAGGGTCTGGGACGCCATCAACGTGCCCAGCAAGGAGGCGATGGCCAGGACCGGGGTCAGGGTGGCCGAAACCCGGCCCATGAAACCTTCCGGCACTGCCTCCTGCAACATCGGCCCCTGGACGATGGCGAACACCGAAAAACACAGGCCGCAGCCTGCCATGATCAGCCACGCCAGATAAAACGGCGGGCTGAGGGCGTAGCCCAGATAACCCAGCCCCAGGCAGAACAGCGAGGCGCTGAAAGCCTGGCGGATACTCCATGAGCGCAGCAGCGGTCGCACCAGCAGCGCAGCAATCAGGCCCCCGATGGGGAATGCGGCGAGGATCAGGCCGTATTCCGAGGCGCTCAAGCCCAGGGTCTTGAAGGCGTACAGCGACAACACCACGTTGTTCACCCCCAGGGAAACCCCGTACAGCGCCATGCCGATCAGCAGGGTTCTGATAGCAGAGTGACCCCAGGCAAACCTCAGGCCCGCCGCGACCCCACCCCAGAATGAAGGACGCTCGGTTTGCGCCGCCAACCGCCGACCCAAGTCTCGGGTCAGAACGATGCACAGCGCGGAGCCGGCAAAGGCCAGCACATTGATCAACAGTGCCCAGAGTGGCCCGACCAGCACAAACAACGCCGGCCCCAGGGATGCGCAGATGACGGAGATGCCGGTCAGGGAAAACATCGCCTTGGCCGACGCCTCGACCCGGCGCTCGGCCGGGAGCACCGCTTGCATCACGGCCTGACGCGAGGGGTTGAAGAACTGCGCGGCCACGCTGTTCACAAACAGCAACAGCAGCACTCCACAGAGCACTTGCCCCTGGTCGAGTTGAAACAGCCAATAGGCACTTATAAAGAGTAGGAAGTGGATGACCCTGGCCACGTCCGCCGAGATCATCACGTACAGCGGAACCAGGCGGTCCACCCACGCCCCCGCCAGCGGTGCCACCAGCACCCGGGGAATCGCCGACGCTGCCACGGCCATGCCGACGGCGCTGGGCAGAAAGGCGCTGTCGCGATACAGGTCGGTCACCAGCCAGACGATGACCGTGCTTTCAAACACAAACTCGCCGAACGAAGACAGCGCCTGGCCCAACCACAGCAGGGAAAAGTTTCTGCTGATGAAAAAATCTGCGAAGCGCTGTTTCACAACCAGGACACCTTAGGCTCATCCGTGCATTCAGGTGCAGCCAGCGCGGGCTGATCCATGAAAAGAAGGGCCCGGCGAGTTGCCGGCCCCCTTTGTGCAGCAACACCCTGAGGGGAAAGTTGATCGAAAGCAATGCATTGACGCCAGTGACAGCAGCGGCCGGCCTTCGATCCGACCGCCCCCCCTCTTACATCTTCATCTTGTAAGGCTTGGACTTGGCCACCACCTGGAACTGCCGAGTCTTTTCGTCCCACACCACAACACCGTCGGACTGCACCATGTCGGTCCCGGCGTAGCCCAGGCTCGACATGAAGATCATATTGCTGGTGGGCCGGTACGCCTTGCCGCCGCTGACCTGGGGCAGGTCGCTGCCTTCGCTCGGGAACTGCATGGGTGACTTGTAGATCTTGCCGTCATTGACGTCGACAAAGGCCGTGCTCTGGCAGCCGGTGCCGCAACTGAACGAGGTCACGACAAAATGCCCGGCGAAGTCCGCATGGCGGCCCACCGCCCATTGCACGGCGTCCTTGGACTTGAGGTCCTTGGCGTAGGCCGGGTTCGACTTCCAGTCGACCTTGGCCAGCGGCTTGCTAGCCACGGCGGAGGCGGGATACGCCTCGAACGTGAAGCGCTCATCAGCACCCGCAGTCGCTGCACTGACCATGGCACCCGCCAGCAGCCAACCGCACAGAATCCTTTTCATTGTGTATCCCCGTAGCACGTTGAGAAACGCAGGAGCCGCTTCATTTCAGAAGCCGCGATAATACCAAAATGATATTGATCAACGTCAGCATCGCAAGGCAGGTGCCGCGGGGAATAGCAGGGCGCGGCCTGGGCCGCCAGATAGGATTGGGATCGGCTCAATGGCCGAAGTACAGCTTGACCTGCTCGCCGACCACGTTGAACCCAATGGCGCGAAGCCGTTTGTACAGTGGCCCGGAGGAACTGGTGAAGGTCAGGGGGATCTTGCCCCGAGCATGGACGGCGGTGCACAGATCACCCAGCAGGCGGTCCGCCACGCCACGGGCACGATGCCGCGACTCGACGTAAATAAAGCCCAGTTGCTCATGAAGCTCGTCACTGGTGATCAATGCCGCGCAACCACCCACTTCCCCGTCGACCTCGATCACGAACAGGCAGCCCCGCGCCAGCAGGCGGGTCACGCTGTGATGCGCCTGCTCTCGGCTGCACACCAGGGCCAGCTGCGCATCGCACTCCATCTGGATCTGGTAGTCGATCAGTACTTCAACATCGTTCAAGCGGGCCAGACGGGTTTTCAGAGTGTCGTCCTGCTCGACCCGGCACGGCTTGAGTTGCTTGAGCAGCACTTCGTTGCGCTGGCTGAGAAAGGGCTTCCAGGTCTCCGGCCACGCCCGGGTCAGCGCTTTGGTCGCCGCTTTCGGGCCCAGGGCCATATGCGGGCTCTGGGCCAGGATGCTGACCGTATCGAGCAATTCCGGGGAGACCTCGCCGGCCGGCAGAATCAGCGGCATGGCAAACGGCGGCAAGGCCGGCAGCAATGCAATCGCGCCGACCACCTCGCCGTTACGGCGCTGGACATGCACGTTCAAGCCATCGGGACGATTGCGCAGCACGCCCGAAAAGAACAGCAGGCCATCGCCGTCCGCCGCGGTGCTGATGAAGCCGAGCAGTTCCTGATAACGATGCTCTGCGAGGTACTCGATCATCACGGTGTTAATCACTCTGCATGATTGAATGGGCAACCGGGCCAGCGTGGGTCGCCGGCTCCTGCGGGGCTCGCCCGGGGTGCCGGACGGCAACTTCTCCACAGCCCCATAAATCCCCATCAAGTGGGTGCTGGCTAATAACAAATACGGCGCAGCCCCATAACCACTGCGGCTCGTTAGTCCATTAACGGGCTGGCGAGCCGGGTGGTTAAATCAGTTGGAAAACGCTCTGGGCGGACATTCGATATCCAGGGCCGAACGGGTCTGGTGATCAATTTCAATCCAGAAGGCAATCACGGGTTTGTCATCAATTAGTTGCGGCGCGGCAATACGGTGAACATTGACCCCCATGCGCTTCAACAAACGCTCATTGCCCACGGCCGATACAGCGATCAAACGTTCGGCGCCCAGGCTTAATGCCGTCACCAATACTTTGCGCACCAGGGCGACAGTATTGGCCCAGGCCTGGGTGGCGCTGGTAGTGCCTGTTTTTGAAGGGGTAATGGCGAAACGGGAGAGCTCCCAAGTCCGCGGATGGTTAGGGAGACTGGCGCCTCCCATCAGATGGACAAAGTGTTCCGATAACAAGTAAGGCTTGGTAGTGGGCAATAAGCGCGCACAACCACGAACACTGTTATCGGGATCCAGGACAATAGCGTAAACAGTATCGGGGCGATCAAACTCATCTTGTTCAAAACCTTCAGGGCAACTAAGTGGCCACCCCATTTTCTTCACAAAGATTTCGTAACGATACTCCGCGAGTCCATTCATCACACTTTGATTTATTTCACTACTCATTCCCGCAATCAAACGCAACATAACCCCCTCCAATTGGCCAACCCACCAATTAGAGATACAACCCCCCTATTTTCATAGCTGCCCATTCGGGCAGGTCAGGGCCTCAAATCAAGGACACTGCCGCTCCCAGGCCAGGCACGACAGCCAGCTGATCATCAGGTTGTGGGAGATGTTGCTGCCCATGTCATAGCCATTGGCACAGCGCAGCATCAGGTTGCTGCGCAGCCCTTCGGGCCCGAGCAAGGGACGCCGGCGACCGGCCAGGCGAAACCAGGTCCAGCCGATACTGATGCCGGGGGCGGCGTGGCTTTTCCACTCGCAGTAACCGGCCGCGGTTGCGTTGACCCCCAGACCCTGGAGTTCATCGCGCAGTTCGTCATCCTCCCAGGACATATGATGAACAAAGCGTGTCTCCATGAACTCTTTAACTGAAACTCTGATAAAGCCATCCACCATTAATGTCATAAGTCCCTCTGGCATTGTTTATCGCATGTTTAATAAGAACAATAGAAAACCCTATAAGCATAAAGTACAATTACGCCCTACACCTTATGCCGCGGCATTACAGCATATTGCCGGATCCACGGATGTGTGACAGGAAAAACAACCATGCTTTTGGCTGATTGGCGCGAAGAGTTTCTAGCAGTGTGTACAGAGTCGACATCCGAACTGGCATTGTTTTCCAGCTTGCAAAGTATCGCGGAGGATCTGGGTTTTAAGTCGTGCTCTTATGGTATTCGACTGCCTCTTCCCATCAGCGCCCCTTCGTTCCATTTGCGCTCCTCCTACCCCAAGGCCTGGGAGGAGAGCTACATCAGCAATAACTACTTCTTTCTCGACCCGACGGTGCGCCATGCGCTGAGCACTCACCTGCCCCTGGCCTGGGCGGCGCAGGACAGTGTCCAGGACGGGCCCTTCTGGGAGGAAGCACGGATGCACGGCCTGTCCCACGGCTGGTGCCAAAGCACGTCCGGGCGCTTTGGTGATATTGGCCAACTGTCCATGGTGCGCAGTCACGGCATCATTTCGGCCAAGGAACTGGCCCATCAGGAACATAAGCTGATGTGGCTCACCAGCCTGGTGCATTCGACCATGCGCAACTTCCTGCTGCCGGAGCACTTGCCCGAATCCCAGGCTGGGCTGACTGATCGCGAGAAGGAGGTCTTGCGGTGGACAGCGTCCGGCAAAACCTATTCCGAGATCGGCGACATTTTGACCATCGACGCCCGCACCGTGAAGTTTCACATCGTCAACACCCTGAAAAAGCTCAACGCAGCCAATAAAGCCGAAGCCGCCGTCAAGGCCACCATCCTCGGCATGCTCTGATCGCCCCTTCCCCCAGGCCCACCGGCCAGCTTGCGGCAGAGCGGCACGATCAGCCGATCGTGCCGCTCGAAGCGCTGCGCAGCACATTCCCACACGCCCTCCAGATAAATCCCTCGCCCGTTACAGATTCTTCCCCGGCAAACCTTGATCAGGGTCAAAAACCAGCGCCATCACGCTCCTAAACTGTGACCAAGACATCAGAACTAGAAAATAGGTCCTCCATGAGCGAAGAATCCACCGTACGCCCCTTGCCCGCGCCTTCTGCCAAAGCTGCCAAGCCGGCCACCACCGCCAGCACCAGTACGCCACGCAAACCGGCCACTGCCCGCCCACGCCGGCCGCGCACCACCAAGGCGGCACCAGTCAAAGTCGCCGAAGCCCAGATCAGCGCCATCAGCCAGAAGCCGATTGCCCTGCAAGTCGCCAGTGCGCCCCGTGGCTCCAATGAAGACAGCGTGTCGGCGGCACTGCCCGCCACCTACCCGTACCGCAGCCGGATGCGCCGCGCCGAGTATGAAAAAGCCAAGCACGAGTTGCAGATCGAACTGCTCAAGGTGCAAAGCTGGGTCAAGGAAACCGGGCAGCGGGTGGTCGTGCTGTTCGAAGGCCGTGACGCTGCGGGCAAGGGCGGCACCATCAAGCGCTTTATGGAGCACCTGAACCCACGGGGCGCACGGATCGTGGCCCTGGAAAAACCGTCCGACCAGGAAAAGGGCCAGTGGTACTTCCAGCGTTATATCCAGCACCTGCCCACCGCCGGGGAAATGGTGTTCTTCGACCGCTCCTGGTACAACCGCGCCGGCGTCGAGCGGGTCATGGAGTTCTGCTCGCCCCTGCAGTACCTGGAGTTCATGCGTCAGACCCCGGACTTGGAACGCATGCTGTGCAACAGCGGCATCCTGCTGTTCAAGTACTGGTTCTCGGTCAACCGCGAAGAACAACTGCGGCGCTTTATCTCCCGGCGTGACGACCCGCTCAAGCACTGGAAGCTGTCGCCGATCGACATCAAGTCCCTGGACAAGTGGGATGAATACACCGGCGCCAAGCAGGCGATGTTCTTCCACACCGACACCGCCGATGCGCCGTGGACGGTGATCAAGTCGGACGACAAGAAACGCGCGCGTATCAACTGCATTCGTCACTTCCTGCACTCCCTCGACTACCCGGGCAAAGACCTGCGCGTGGCTCATCATCCCGACCCGCTGCTGGTGGACCGAGCCTCGCGGGTCCTGGAAGAAGACGAGCGCGGCTCGAACAAAACCGCAGGCACCGCCGTCGAACACCTGGCGATGCCGGCCTGAGCCTGATGCGCCACCAACCGGTGGCGCACCGGGGCCTGTGCACCCGCCCTTGACTCTGTCCCTAGGGACAAGCCGCACCCTGCCTTATCTGTTTCAGCTTCCGCCGTGGCGGATAAGGCCAATAAATGAACACCCTCGCAATGGTCACCGGTGCCAACGGGCACCTGGGCAACACCCTGGTCCGGGCCCTGCTCGCCCGGGGACAAACAGTGCGCGCCGGGGTTCGCGACCCGGATCGCAGCCCGGCCCTGGACGGGCTCGACTGCCAGCGGGTATACGCCGAACTGCAAGACCCGGACTCCCTGCGCCAGGCCCTGCAAGGAGTTGATGTGCTGTATCAGGTGGCGGCGGTGTTCAAGCACTGGGCCAAAGACCCACAGGCGGAAATCGTCGAGGTCAACGTGCAAGGCACGCGCAACATCCTGCGTGCTGCCGCCGAGGCCGGGGTCAAGCGGGTGGTCTATGTCAGCTCGGTGGCGGCGGTCGGGCACAACGGCCAGCCCCTGGACGAAGGCACCTGGAACAGCGACCAGCGCAACCCCTATTACCGCTCGAAGATCCTCGCCGAACGCGCTGCCTGGGAATGTGCCCAGGCCCATGACCTGTCGCTGGTCACGGTGCTGCCCTCGGCCATCATTGGCCCCCATGCCACACGGCTCACCGACACCATGGGTTTTCTCGCCGCCGTACTGGTACGCAAACTGGTGCTCGACCCCCACTTCCACTTCAACTTTGTCGATGTGCGCGATGTCGCCGATGGGCTGATCCGCGCCGCAGAGTATGGCCGCCCCGGCGAGCGCTACATCCTGGCCAACCGGCACGCGTCCTCCCTGGCTGAGGTGATCGAGGCCCTCAATAGCCTGAGCCCAGGTTGGCGCCTGCCGCGCCGGGCGCCCAAAGCCTTGCTGCTGCTGATCGCCTGGCTGCAGGAACAGCGTGCCCGGTACAGCCAGCAGCCGGCCGAACTGCTGCGCAGCCAGGTGCAGATGTTTTACGGGGTGCGCCAGGAATACTGCATCGACAAGGCCAGCACCGAGCTGGGCTACCAGCCGCGCTCACCCCACGACGCCCTCAGGCAGGCATTTGCGCATTTACTGGCGCGCTGAAATCGGCCGCTGGCGCGAACTGCTGGTTGATCTGCCGTTGCAGTTCGCTCAGACGCTGCTCCTGAAGTTGCAAGGCGAGGATCTGCGCCTGCAACTCCAGGCGCTTGGCCTCGATGCCCTGGTTGGCCAGCCCCAGGGGAAATGGCGCCTGATGCTGCTTGGCCGCCAGCAACTGGCTCATTTCCCCGAGCTTGAACCCCACGGACTGGGCACTGCGGATCATCCGCACCAGGGTCAGGTGATGGGCCGTGTACAGCCGGTAACTGCCACGGCGCTGCGGGGCCAGCAGGCCCATCTGCTCATACAGGCGTATCGCCTTGGGGGTGCACCCCGCCAACTTCGCCAGCTCACCTATATACATCGCCGCCTCCACATTGCCCGACGCGCAGCTTACGGGCAGTGCCCTGGGCGTGTCTTGCCTGGCGCATTCACACCGGTTCGTTCAGCGCCGGCGCCTTGTGCGGCGGTTTGATCGAGCCGATGTACACCGCCACCACCGTCAGCAAGGCGCCACTGATTTGCAGCGCCGAGCTGGCCTTGCCGAGAAAGGCCACATCGATGAAGTAGGTGATCACCGGCTCCAGCAACAGAATCAAGCCGGCCAGCCCGAGGCTGATGGCGCCGATGGAGCGGTTGACCAGCAACCAGCCGACAAACTGCACCAGCACCCCATAAATGATCAGCATCAGCAGTGTCTGCCGATCAGCGATTACCAGGCTTTCGCCCATGGCCAGGGCATACGCCAGCAGCACCAGGGCTGACCACAGGCTGAGGTTGAGCATCTGCGCAATTTTGTCGCCGCCACCGTCCGGCAAGCCGGTGTTGACCTTGAGGAAATACACGCACACCGCATAGGCCAGGCCCGACAACACGCCGTAGACCACGCCCTGGATACCGACGCTGCTGCCCATTTCCGGCAGCAGCAACATATACAGGCCGACAAACGCCAGGCTGATGGACAGCACAAAGTACAGCGAGGGTTTTTCCTTGAGCAGTGAGAACCCGAGCAGGGTCATGAAGAACACCTGGCAGTTGGTCAGGATCGAACCGATGCCCGGGCCGACGATGTAGATGCTCTGGTGCCAGAGAATCAGGTCCACCGCCAGAAACACCCCGGCCAGCGCCGTGTACAACCGGGCCTTGCGGCTGGGCAGACGCACCGGGACCTTGCGCAGCTTGAGCAACAGGTAAAACAGCACGGACGCGAACAACATCCGATAGAAGCCGGCGCCGCCCGCCCCGATATGGGCGAAGGCCACGGCCAGGGCAGAAAGGCTGAGCATCAAGCCCCCCACCGTCAACTCAAGTACAGCCCTGTTGGTCGACATACGCGACTCCATGAAGGGTTAGGCAAAATGCTTCAGACCCGCAGCCGGCTGGCTGCACGGCGCTCAACGCTCGTCTGCGGCCAGGCGCAGCCATTGCTGCACGGGGGCGCTGGCCAGTACAGCGTCGACATAGTCCTGCAAGGCGTGCGGCACCTCGATGCCATAGCGCCGCAAACGCAAGACTACCGGTGCGTAGAAGGCGTCGACAATACCAAACCCGCCGCACAGGAACGGACCGCCACTCAGGCTGCGCAGTTGTTTCCAAAGGTCAAAGATACGCTGCAGATCGGCCTGGATTTCGGCCGCAAGCACGGGCGGCTGCTCCCCGGTATCGACCCCGAACGACAACTGGGTACGCAGCGCGACAAACCCCGCGTGCATCTCGGCGCAGGCCGCACGGGCCAACGCGCGCAGGGTTTTATCGGCGGGCCACAGCCCGGCGTCGGGGCAGGTTTCGGCCAGGTACTCGGCAATCGACAGGCTGTCGTTGATCGCCAACTCGCCCTGGAACAGCACCGGCACCTTGGCCGACGGCGAATACTCGAGAATCGCCTGGCGCGTATCCGCCTGGTCCAGGCGGACCTTGATCACCTCAAAGGACACACCGGCGCTGACCAGCACCAGCCAGGCACGCAGCGACCAGGAGGACTTGCGGTAATCGCCTATCAACAATTGCGTGGGGTTCATTGGATCTAGCTCGCATTACGGGATGGGTGCTAAATTTATCCGCCGTTTTATCCACCGTATTGCACAAAACTGGACAGGCTCATGGACCACCGCCCCACGCGCAAAGAGCCTGCAACCCCGGCTGGCGACTTCTCCCAGTTCTGGCGCATTGCCGAAGGCGACTGCGAGCTGCTTTCAGCGCGCTACAGCCAGCAGACCTTCGGCCGCCATTCCCACGAGCGCTACGCCATCGGTGTGATCAGCAGCGGCGTGGAAAAACTCTTCTACCGCGGCGCCCATCATCTGGGCGGCGCCGGCAGCGTGGTCACCATCAGCCCCGGCGAGATCCACGACGGCGTGCCCGGCAGTGCCGACGGCTGGATGTACCGCATGCTCTACATCGACCCGGCCTGGCTCAATCGGGTGATCTTCCAGGGACGCTTTGCAGCGGAGCACATCCACCTGTTCCGCGAGGTGATGCGCCAGGATCCGACCTTTGCCCAATGGTTCTTGCAGCAGCACCAGGTCCTGGAACGGGCAAACCCCACCCTTGAGCGCGAGACCATCCTCCTGGATCTGGTGGCACAGCTGTTCCAGCGCTGCGGCGTGGCCGTGAACCTGGTCGATGGCGCCGAGCGCGATGCGGTCCGACGCATCCGGAAAAAACTCGACGCGGATTTCGATAAAAACATCCCCCTCGAGGAACTCGCGCAACTGGTCGACCTCGAACCGCTGTACATGATCCGCGTGTTCAAGAACCAGCTCGGTATTTCGCCCCACAGCTACCAGATCCAGAACCGCGTGGCCCAGGTGCAGAAGCTGCTGCGTAGCGGCGCCAGCCTGGCGCAAGCGTCCCTGAGTTGCGGTTTCTTCGATCAAAGCCATATGGCCCGTGCCTTCAAGAAAGTGGTCGGGGTAACCCCCGGCAGCTTTCGCAACAGCCGCGCCTGAATTGCCCCCAGGGCCAACGCCCCCAGAAAGGACTCCCCATGAGCAGTACCCCGGACTTCAAGCAACTGCCGACCGGCGCCGTCGCCTTCCCCCAACCGAGTGCCGTGTTCGTCGCCGACCAACAGGGCCTGGCCCGCCACCTGCACCCGCTGTTAAGCATCGACGCGAGCATGGTCAACCCCGAGTGGTCCGGCCAGCTGCATCTGCTCAGCCCCCTGGAGCCCTACGAGGGCCTGGTGGGCGAGCTGACCGAGGATTGGGAACTGCACAGCGAGCTGCTGAAAACCAACTGGATCGGCTTCAAGCTGGAAGAAGGCCGCTACCGCCTGTGCGGCGATCCACGCTACTTCTTCCTCGATGAAGGCAACACCCAATTGCACGAAGGGCGACCGGACCTGCAGGAGGAACTGCTGGAACACTACGCCGAACAGCAGGCGGCCTTTGAAGCCAACCGCCAGTTCTATCGCGAACACGGTCACCTGGCCCGCACCGACTGGGGCAGCGACCCGGTGGAATTTATCGATACCCTGGGCGGCGAGCTCGACGGCCGCGCCAACTGGGTGGAAACCGTGGAATTCCCCATGGACGTGGTCGAAGTCGACGATGACAGCGGTGATTCCAGCGTCTGGCCCCTGAGCCCTGCTGGACGCCGCTTCCACCATGTCCTCAGCGTCCCCGGCTGGCATTACCGCAGCGCCGGTGCGGACCGTATCGTCATGTTCTACGAACCCGTCGGCGGCCTGGTCCTGTTCACCTTCGACTGGTCCTGACCTGTCGCCGCTGCCGAACACGCCCCGAGCCTTCGGCAGCGGCTACACCGGTAACGTCACCCGTGCTTCCAGGCCGCCGCCTTCGCGGTTGTGCAGGGTCAACTGGCCGCCGTGCTCGCGCACGATCGCCCGCGCCGACGACAGCCCCAACCCCACGCCGCCGGTGCTTTTATTGCGCGACTGTTCCAGACGAAAGAACGGCTCAAATACCTGCTCCAGGCAATCCGCGGCAATCCCCGGCCCCCGGTCCAGCACGCGGAGGGTCAACTGCTGCGCCCCCTGTTCCAACACAATCTCCGGCTCGCCGCCGTACTTGATCGCGTTGTCCAACAGATTGCTCATCACCCGCCGCAGCCCCAGGGGCCGGCCGCTGTACACCAGGCGTGGCGGACCGCTGAAAGCGATATCAATGGCCTGGTCCCGGTAATCGTCGATCAGGGTTTGCACCAGTTCCGCCAGATCCAGCGGGGTCGCCTGCTCCAGGCGTGCGTCGTCGCGAAAGAACTCCAGGGCCGAATTGATCATGGCCTGCATCTCGTCCACATCACGAAACAGCCGCTGCTGTTGTTCCGGGTCTTCGATAAATTCCCCGCGCAAGCGCATGCGCGTCAGCGGCGTCCGCAAATCATGGGAGATGGCCGCGAGCATCTGCGTGCGGTCTTTGATGAAGTGCTGCAATTGCGCCTGCATGGCATTGAACGCCAGGATCGCCTGGCGAATTTCATGGGGGCCCACCGGTTCGATCGGCGGCGCGCGAAAATCCACGCCAAACCGTCGCGCACCCTGGGCGAACTGTTGCAGCGGCCTGGCCAGGCGGCGGGTGGCCAACAGCGCCACCAGGCCAGCGGACATCAGCACCAACAGCATCACGATCAGGTTGCGCGGCCCCTCCTCCAGCCCCCAACTGCGCGAAGCCGAGGAGAACATCAGCCAGGAGCCATCGCTCAATTGCAGCAGCAACGCATAGCGTCCGCCAGGGCCGGGCCAGTCACTGGGTTGGTAGGCCTCGATTCGCGCCTCCGGCGCCTTGAGCAAACGACGCAGGCCTTCGGAATCCTGGTGGTACTCCGGGTCGTCGACCACTGGCACCTCGATCCCTTGGCGCGTGGCGTACCAGGCCACCGTCACGCCCCCATCGCTGACCGCCTGGGTCAGGTGTGAACGATTGGCCGGCTCCGAGGCGTCCAGCAGATTGACGATGGAGGCAATCCTGTCCACCAGGCCGGACTCGCTCAACGGCGGATACGCCCAGACCCCGGCCAGTTGCACGAACAGCGCGTTGAACGCCAGGGCCGTGAGCATGGCCATGATGATGGTCAGGGCGATCCAGCGCTCCACGGTGTCCCGCAGGCGGTAACCCAACGCCGCCTTGAACCCCTTCACTGGCGGGTCACGCTGGGGGTGAACAGGTAGCCACCGTTGCGCACCGTGCGAATCATCGCCGGGCGCTTGGTGTCGAACTCCAGCTTGCGGCGCAGGCGGCTGACCTGCACATCGATGCTGCGATCAAAGGCGTCGTGGGCGTGCCCGCGCGCCAGGTCCAGCAACTGCTCGCGGCTGAGGATGCGTTGCGGGTGCTCGACAAACACCAGCAGCAGGTCGAACTCGCCAGCCGAGAGCGGGATCATCACCTGATCCGGCGAACGCAGTTCGCGCCGGGTGACGTCCAACTGCCACTCGGCAAACTGGATCAAGGGCCGTGGCACCTCACCGAGCAGCGGTCGGTTCTCGCCGGCACGGCGCAGCACGGCACGTACCCGGGCCAGCAGTTCGCGGGCGTCGAAGGGCTTGCTCAGGTAATCGTCGGCGCCCATCTCCAGGCCCACCACCCGGTCGCTCAATTCCCCCATGGCAGTGAGCATGATCACCGGCGTCGCGTGCAGCAGCCGCAGGCGTTGGCACAGGGTCAGGCCGTTGTCGCCAGGCAGCATCAGGTCGAGGATGATCAGGTCCGGCACCTGCTGCGCCAGCGCCGCCCACAGCGAGGCGCCATCGGTGGCGACCGCCACCTGATAGCCGTGCTGGACAAAAAACTTCTTCAGCAGCGCGAGGACCTCAAGGTCGTCGTCCACGATCAACAGACTGCTCACCAGCGGGCATCACTTCAGGTCGGAAAGAGCCGCTATCTAAAACCATTCGGCCCGCTCCGTCATATATTTCAACCCGGTAACAAACCGTCAGCGGCGCAACAAAGCAGACATCTTTGCGCAAGGTGCGGCTGCCAGGATCGGCGCACTTTCCTGGAGACTGCGCGCTCATGCCCTCACTGACTCACTCCCTGGCTCCGGCCCGTCACGCCGCCCTGCTGTTGACCCTGGCTTACCTCACCGGCTGTAGCAGCCAGCCGCCAGCCGGCAGCGATCCCTGTGTCCAGAGCGCCACCTCGGTGTACGACCCGGCCGAGCCGCTCAACCGTGGCATCTTCGCCTTCAACCGCACGCTGGATAAATACGCCCTGGCCCCCGTTGCCCGTGGCTACCGGCAGTTGCCGGATGTGATGCAACAGGGTGTGCATAACTTTGCCAGCAACTTCGGCGAGCCCAAGGTCCTGATCAACGACCTGCTGCAGGGCAACCCGCAGCGCTCGATCAACACTCTGGGGCGCTTTGCGGTCAACAGCACCGTGGGCGTGCTGGGCCTGATCAACGTCTCCGACCCGATCGGCATCCCGCGACACACTGCCGACTTCGGCCAGACCTTCGGCGTGTGGGGCATCGGCAACGGCCCCATCGTCGAACTGCCGCTGCTGGGCAACGGCAACAGCCGCGACTCGGCGGGCAAAATCCTCAGCTTCTTCGTCGACCCCTTTGGCGATCACAGCGACACCGTGCAAACCCTGGGCACCGTGGCCACGGTCGGCGGCATCGTCGACGAACGCGCCGCCCTGCTGCCGCTGACCGACAGCCTGGAAAAACTGCCCGACTACTACAGCGCCCTGCGCAACGTGGTCGCCGAACACCGCACCGCCTTTATCGAAGAAGGCAAACAGGGGGCCACCGAGCCCGCCCAGCACCGCTGCCCCGGAGCCACTGCCGATGACTTCTGAACGCCCCTGCCTGATGCTCCTGCAACGGGTGGCCAAACACGCCGACGCCACCCTGCATTGTCGTGAAATCAGCCTGCAACTGGCGGCCGATTCGCAACACCTGATCCTCACCCGCTACAACGAACGCTACAGCCCCGAAGGCATGGAATGGGTCGAACGCCGCCACCGCGTCAGCATCACCGACCTGATGCGCTGGGTGATCGAACACGGCCAGGCGCTGGAACTGGAACAGAGCAGCGAACCGCGCCGAGTATCGGCCTAAGACGAATACGCCGCCCGACCTGGGCGGCGCATCAACAAAAAAGGTCAGGGGTGCCTGCGCGCCAGGCGCCCCCGACCTGCCATCACCGCCTCACCTCAATCTCGCCGTTGCCCTTCCCCGTTCAGCGGCCACTCGCGCAAACACACATCGTCGACAATCGCCTTGCCCATCTCACTGAAGTAATGCGCAGCCCAGGCATAACGATCATCGCCCTCCATGGCCGCATCCAAGGCCAGCATCTTGGCCTGGAACAACAACTGCGACACATGCTCCAGCGCCTCGCGCAGCGGTACATCGGGGTTGACCCGAAACAACGGGTATCGAGCCTCGCCGCTGGGGGCGAAGGTGACGCTGCCGAGGGTTTTGAGGGAGGTGGTCATAGGGCACCTCTGAGATTGGCCAAGAAGTGGAAGGTGTTGCGGGGGAGAAACAGAGTCAAAACGTCCATGCAACCAGCTTCTGTATATAGAGCCACCACAGGATTGTGGCGCCTATGCGCCTATTGTTTGCGGGTTCACAGCCCCGGTCGCTGAGTTAACAGCGATAAAATAATGTTAGCAAACAACTAACCCCCTCAACCCCCAGACTAAAACCAATTACTTCATGCGAAATATTTCGCAATACACACAATCTAGAAGTAAATTAAAAAAACCCACATAAACCTTTTAACCTTCACAAAGCTATTTTGAGCGGCGGAAACTTGAATTGAAATGAGCGACATACGCAAGAGGTGCACTATACGAAGAAATGTGTTTTTTCGACGCAGCATTTGTGACTACTTGATTCACACAAGCCGCGACTGTAAAGCACGCCCCGGCATAAGCTAAATCATCACTATTTTGAGAGGCATAAGCCGTAAAACCGGCCCCAATTATCGGAAACAGATCCACAAATGCAACCCTTCTCCAAAACGATCTCATCGCGACTTCAACCTCCTCTATTTGACCTGCCGCCTTAATACAAAAAGTTCTTACTGCATCAACTCTATCTATAGCATTAGGCATCATAGCTATAACCGAACACTCTTTTTCAACCTCACCCCGCAAACTACACAGAAGATGCCCATAGTCATTTTTAAACTTTAGCAAGTCATCCAGACGTATCATTCCGTCAGGCACTGGAAACAGGGAATTTAAAACAACATCTCGAGCTTTATTATGATGAACAACATTGGTTTTTCTCGGGTTTTCTCCGCCAACCCAATCAAACATCCTCATATACCTACCTTGATTAGTTACGGGCGCTGCGTCTATACGTTCAATCGACCCGAGACATGAAACGAGGTACGCCATATAAAAATCAGCCACTTTTCTATCAACTGACAGCCACCCACACCCAGCTAATTCAGCTACATTTTTCTCTACTAAAAACTCTGAAAGCTCTCCAGCTTTTTCGAGATGCATTAGAACTCTAGAATCCAAAGAACTAGAACCATCGAAAGCTCCAAAAACATTAAAATCCTTATATCCACCATAACTTATTAGCTTCTTAAAGCACTCTTCAAAACCAGGTAACTCCCCCAGATAATGAGCAGGAAAAACTTGTTCAACTAACCCTTCCCTAACAAGATTACGCATGAAGCACCCAAGCTTCTCGGGCGCCTCGATATATTCAACAGGAACTATAGATGACAACTTATCCCAATAAAGCAACGTTCTTATAGACCAAGAGTTATTGGGAACAGATATATACGGAAAATACATTGCATTTTTTCTCACACGACCTCCTTGCCTTACAAAAAAACACCCACCCGATAGAACTCAACCCGAAGCGAACTAAAAAATCCTTCTCGCGTCACAGCCGACATTACAACTCCACACACCAAAAACATTACACAATCAAAATAAGATGCCGAAAAACCGAAATACACTAAACTGTATTTTCCTCACCCCCCACACATGCAGTCTGACAGTGTCTAAAAAACTTAAATCAAAGCAACCGGGACAAATATCTTAAAGTCAAAATGACTGCCCGAAAACCAATCAGATCAGACACTAACAAACTTGAGTCACATGCTCAAAATTTTAAATACTAGATCTCACTAAAAGTCGTTACCACCCGCCCCGAGCAATTTCACTTAATTCCCAATTTACTTCCGTCGAACTTCCCGACACACCACCGCACTCACCGCCAAACACCCCGCCGCCACCGAATACACCCACACCGACGGCGCCACCGGCAATAACACGCCGGCCAACAATGGCCCGATCCCGGCGCCGATATCGCGCCACACGGCGTTGGCGGCCAGGGCGCGTACCCGCCCGGGGCCGGGGTGGCGTTCGGCGACGACGGTGACCACCAGCGGCAGTTGCAGGGCGCGCAGGATCAGGACCAGGGCGCCGCCGACGATCAGCCAGTGCCAGCCGAAGCCGATCAGGGCGATGGAGGTGAGCAGGGAGAAGACGATGAGCATGCGGGTGGCGCCCCAGCGTTGTGCGGCGACCCCGCCGAGGGGGCTGAGGAGCATTTCCGAGACGTAGCGCAGGGCCAGGAGTACGCCGGCGACCACCACGGCGTCGCCGGCCATCAGGTGTTCGGCTTGCAGGGAGAGGCCGATGATAAACAGGCCGTCGAGCACCAGGCCTTCGATAAAGGACCAGACGGCAACGCTGTCGGGGCGTTGAAAGCGTCGCGGCGAGCTGGCCAGGGGGTGGGGTTTGGCCGGCAGGCCGAAAGACAGCCACAGGCCGAGCAGCGAGGTGGCGGCCATGACCAGGAAGATCAGGCGCGGGCCGTACTCCACCGTCAGCAGCGCACCCAGGGGCAGGGCCAGCATCGGCCCGGTGGCGATCAGCGCTCGGGAGCGGCCGGTGCGGCGGGCTGCGCCGCTGGGTTCGGCGGTGGCCATGACTTGGGTCGATAGGTTGAGCGCGGCGTAGGACAAGCCCCAGCCCAGGCGCAACACCAATAGCCACCAGAACCCGGACAAACTGGCGTAGCCCAGGGCACAGAGCGCGGCGGTGCCGGCGGCCAGCAGGCAGATCGGGCGGTCGCCGTGGCGCGCATAGAAGCGCATCACGTAGCTGTAGCCAAAGATCCTGATCAAGCGGTTGGCCGCCAACAGCAGCCCGGCTTCGGCCAGGCTGACGCCAAAGGCTTCGTGCTGCATCGGCAGCAGCAGGTACAAAAGGGTGTCGCCGGGCAGGCAGAGGCCGAGGATCGACGCGGCGCGGGCTGAATCTCGATCAGTGCTGCGGGTGCTGCTGGGGATGGCATCGGGCATGGGCTGGGCAACCGGGCAAAGGCGGCCTTCAGGGTGGCGGCAAGCACCCGCGCTGACAAACGCTTTAATTGCGCCCTATATGTGACTAAATTAGACCCATGATTGCCGACCTCCCCCCGTTGAATGCCGTTCGCGCCTTTGCCGCCGCCGCTCGCCACGAGAGCTTCAGCCGCGCGGCCGAGGAGTTGCACGTGAGCCACAGCGCGGTCAGCCGCCATATCAAGTTGCTCGAAGAGCACCTGGGGGTGCTGCTGTTCGAGCGCCGTGTGCGGCAGTCGATACTGACTCCCGCCGGGCAGGCGTTTTATGAGCAGGTCAGCGTGGCCCTGACTCAGATCGCCAGCGCCGCCGCGTCGTTGCGCCAGGGTGCGGCACTGCGCAAGGTGACGCTCAATGTGCGGCCATCCTTTGCCGTGCGCTGGCTGATCCCGCGCTTGCCGAACTTTATGGCGCAACACCCGCAGATCCAGCCCGAAGTGGTGACCAGCACCCAATACCCCGACCCGGCGCGGGAAACCTTTGACCTGGTGATTCGGCGCGGTCGGGCCGGCTGGTCGGCGGCGCTGCAACCGCAGCGGCTGCTGGAGGATGAAATGCTGCTGGTGGCTGCCCCCGCACTGCTGCACAACACCCCGCTGGCCAGCGCCCGCGACCTGGGCCGACACACCCTGCTGACCAGCCGCACCCGTGCCACCGACTGGAGCAAATGGACCGCCCACTGCGGCCTTGCGCCCCTGGGCAGCCCGCCTACCTTGCAGTTCGACCATATGCATTTTGTCCTGCAGGCCTGCGTCGATGGCCTGGGCCTGGCCCTGTGCCCGGCCTCGCTGTTGGGCAAGGACCTGGCCAGCGGCCGCCTGGTGTGCCCGTTGCCGACCTTGCACCAGCCGCTGCCGCGCTATTACTACGCGCTGTCGCCGGAAGCCGGGGCTGACGCCGAGCTGTTTATCCAATGGATGCGCGCGCAGATCGAGCAGGACGCACTGGATAACGTGGCCCAGGTGCCGGTAGCGCCTTGATGCCGCGACCCGGCTGACAGCAATCAGCGACCTGCCCGGCACCACGCACAGCTTGATCTGACAATTCTTCGACATCCTCTACGGTAAGATTCACGCCTGTGTTTGCCCTGTGAGCCCCGATCGTCCATGCCCCTGACTGCACCTGTTACCACCGCCCTGCCCCCTGTGCTGGCCGGCCCGCTGCTGCGGCGCCTGCAACCCACGCGCCTGGTGCTGTGGCTGGTGGGGTCGCGGGCGCTGCCACTGACGCTGCGCTTGCAGGTCGCCGCGGGCGAGCCGGCGCAGGACATCGCCCTGGACGCCCGGCAGTGCCAGGTGATCGCCGTCGGCCAACAGGCGTTCATCCACCTGATCGACGTCACCCTGGAGGCAGCCCTGCCCCAGGACGTCGCCATCGGATACGACCTGCTGCTCGACCACGGCGATGGCTCCAGCTCCGGCATCGCCGACTGGGCGCCGCACCTGCTGTACGGCCAGGCGCGCTGCCCGGAGTTTGTGCTGCACAGCCGCCTCGGGCAGTTGCTCCACGGCTCGTGCCGCAAGCCACACCACCCGGCCAATGACGGTTTGCTCTGCGTCGACCGCCTGCTGGCCGAGCTCCCGGCGCCCGAGCAGCGCCCAGCCCTGCTGATGATGAGTGGCGACCAGGTGTACGCCGACGATGTGGCCGGGCCGATGCTGCGGGCGATCCATGCCCTGATTGCACGCCTCGGGCTGTTCGACGAACACCTGGAAGGCGCAGTGGTGGATGACAGTGCCGCGCTCTACGGCCACCGCGCCAGCTACTACCACCGCGCCGAATTGCTGCCGGCGCTGAAAAGCAACGAGACCCTGCGCGAACGCTTTTTTGGCGGGGTGAAAAAGCCGATTTTCACCAGCAGCAGCGCCGACAACCACCTGGTGACCTTCGCCGAAGTGCTGGCGATGTACCTGCTGGTGTGGTCGCCGCTGCCCTGGACCTTGATCGCCCCGTCACCACCGCAGTTGCTGCCCGCAGAACAGGCCCGCTACCGACGCGAGCAGCAGCATATCGACGGTTTCGTGGCCGGCCTGGGCGGCGTGGCGCGGGTCATGGCGCACCTGCCGTGCCTGATGATTTTCGACGACCACGACATCACCGATGACTGGAACCTCAGCGCGCAATGGGAAGAAACCGCCTACGGCCACCCGTTTTCCAGACGCATCATCGGCAACGCACTGCTGGCCTACATGTTGTGCCAGGGCTGGGGCAACAACCCGGACGCGTTTCCCGCGCTGCTCGAACAGACCCGGGCCCTGAGCAGCACCCCACAGCAAGGGCACCTGAACGCCGCCGCCCAGGACCAATTGATCGATGAGCTGCTGCGCTTCCAGCACTGGCATTACGTGCTGCCGACCACCCCGGCGCTGGTGGTGCTGGACACCCGCACCCGGCGCTGGCGCAGCGAGTTCAACCTCGGCCAACCCTCGGGCCTGCTGGATTGGGAGGCCTTGAGCGAGCTGCAACAAGAGCTGCTGGACCACCCTTCGGCGATCATCGTCTCGCCGGCGCCGATCTTTGGCGTGAAGTTGATCGAGACCGTGCAAAAGGTCTTCAGCTGGTGCGGCTACCCGCTGCTGGTGGATGCGGAAAACTGGATGGCCCATCGCGGCTCGGCCCAGGTGATCCTGAATATCTTCCGCCACTCGCGGACCCCGGGCAGCTACGTGGTGCTGTCGGGGGACGTGCATTATTCATTCGTGTACGAGGTGCTGATCCGTCACCGCAAGAGCGGACCGAGGATCTGGCAGATCACCAGCAGCGGCATCAAGAACGAATTCCCCCCGGCCCTGCTGGAATGGTTCGACCGCCTCAACCGCTGGCTGTATTCGCCGCGCTCGCCACTGAACTGGTTTACCAAGCGCCGACTGATGCGGGTCATCCCGCACATCCCCGAACGTGCCGAAGCCGGTGAGCGGCTGTGGAACTCGGCGGGAATCGGCCAGGTTTTTTTCAATGAACAGGGACAACCGCAGCAGATTTACCAGCACAATGCCGACGGCTCGGCGCCGACGCGGATGGTCGCGCCGGATGAGCCATCCAGCCGCTGAACCGGCCCGGTAAAACGCCTTCGCCCCTGACCCTTGCGAGCCCCGCTGCTGATGAAAATCCTCTTCACCACCCTGGCCCTGCTGTTGCTCGGGGTACTGTTCACCGGCACCTACCAGACCATGGAGGACGGCTACGCCGAAACCCGGTTCTTCATCAAGAAGTCGCCGACCCTGCGTATCCGCTTCGAGAATATTTTTGCCTACGAGGCAGACGACAAGTCCCTGGTCGAACTCGACCACGAGCAACGTCAGCAGGTGATCGATTACTGCCGTTATCGCCTGGGCATCGTCACTCAGTTGCAGAACCAGGAGCAGCTGGAGCGGTGCAAGGCGCGATAAGGCTCAATCACGCCTCGACTCTCCAGTCGCAACGCCGGACATCCGCTGCGGCGCGGATGTCGGAGTGAATCAGCCCGCGCGGTGCACTGGCTTTATCGCAGTCAAAAACTCATTGACCACTTTCAGAACCCACTCTTTGGCCTTTTGAGTATTGGCCAACTGCGCTTTGTCTGCGTCCTCGACAAAGCCTGGGATATGTTCGGGAGCAAGTTTGACGATAAAAGCGGCGGCATCATCGGCGGCAGATTTCTTATTGAACTCGTGCTCCAAACGCGCCATGGAAGCCGCGAATATTGAACTCTTCATCAGTTGCTGACTGCGCTCCGTCAGTTCAGCGATGTTGTTCGACTGATTGATGATCAGGAATATATCGAAGGCATCCCGCAAGCGCTTTCCAAAACCAACCGAGCGTCCCTTGGACGAAAGAAAGCCGGCTTCGGTGGCGAACGGCACCTTCAGAAAGGTTTCCGTTCCATCCATGGCCAGCCCCGATATCACCTGATACCTGGCTTCTTTTTCAGTGAAGATCACATCCGTGCCCGGGGTCGCGATGGACTCATAACGCCCCCACTGCATAATCAGGTCGGCTGAATCATCCGCATATTTCCTGTGCAGAAAATCCACATGAAAAATCATCGGTTCATTGTTGACCACCAGCTTTCTGTACACCTGGAACGCGTTCTTTGGCGCCCGCATATACCCCGAGTCCTTAACCATTGAGTCCAGAGCCCGAATAACATGCTCTTTGCTCAGCGCGGCATTCAGAATGATGTCGACGTCATACGTGCCCGTATGACGAATGGGCTTGGCGTTGAACAGGTAAGGGATCCAGCCGCCAATCACCGCATAGTCGATGGTTTCACGATTGAGCAACCCGGCCACTTCCAACAGCATGGCCTGCGCTGCTTCCTGTTCGCTTGCAAAGCTATACGTCATGTTCACTCCATCCTTATTGAATAGGGGTTGTTGCTGCGGGGGCTGGCACCAGGCGCGGATCTGCTCACTGCATCAAGGCCGGGCATCGGCGCTGCAATAGTCGGCTTTTTCCAGCTTCACTTCGTCCGGCAGGGCATTGCCCTGGCCGTCGATCTTGCGCAGCAGCGCCAGGCATTGCTGCTGGGTGTCATGGATAAACACCAACTGATAATTGACCCCGGCTTCGGGGGTGAAGCGCACCGACTGCGCGCAGCTGTAGATCAAGTCGCTGTTGCTGGGGCGCTCGGTGTTGCTGAACATCAGGGCGAACGGCCGGTTGGCGGGTATTTTCAGCTCGTTGGCGCCGAAGTCGTCGCTGCGCCGCAGGCGGTCGGCCTCGGCGCTCATGGGCATGCCCAGGGAGCGGAAGTTGGGGTTGGGGCGATTGCCGTGGGGACGGACCATCAACCCCGAGTCGGGCTTGCGCCAGTCGATGCAGTCGCTGCTGGGCACGCCGCGAACAATGCCTTTGGCGATGATGCGGATTTGCGCAGTGGGCCCGCTGCCTTCCGGCAAGCGATAGCTGACGGTGGTGGCCTTGAGAGTCGACAGGCGGGTACAGCCACCCAGGCCCAGGCCCAACGCCAGACAGAGCAACAACAGGGATGTGGGTTTCATCGTTCGTCCTTGAGCATGGCGGACGGCTGCCAGGGGGTGGCAGCCATTGAAAAAGATCGGCAATCCTACCTCAGGGCCACAGGCCGCTGAAGAGTTTTTACCAGGGCACCGATTGCCGGCGCCTGCTCTTTCTTTCGCCAAAGGCGCGGACGGCGCTGCCTGTCAGGCAGACGCCGGCACGGGGTGACACGCGGTGAGCGCAATCAGTAACGCGCATCCACCGGCTTTTTATCCTTGGGCCAATCCTTGACCTTGTCCGGGAAGTCGGGACGCGGCTGGTGGGAGAAGTATTCGGCCACGTCCAGCGCTTCCTGGTCGCTCAGGCCGCCCTGGCCCAGGGGGAATTTTTCATGGAAGCCGATGGGCATGTTGCGTTTGACAAAGGCCGCGGCGGTGTTGGTGCGAGCCATGCCGGCGCCGATATTGAACGACTGCTCGCCCCACAGCGGCGGGAAGATCAGGCTGCCGTCGGCGCGTTTCAGGCCTTCACCGTCGGCGCCATGGCACACCGCGCACTGTTTGGCGTAGACCTGCTGGCCGTGCTCCGGGTTGGGGGTCAGCGACGGGTCGATCTTGCCGACACCGCGCCCGGCCACTTTGTCTTCGGGCTTGGTGTTGTTTTTCATCCAGTCGAAGTAGGCCACCATCGCCTGCATGTCCGTGCCCTGCACCGGCAGCGGCTTGCCGTTCATCGAGCGACGGAAGCAACCGTTGATGCGCTCTTCCAGGGTGATGGTCTTGCCGGCCCGCGGCGCATAGCCAGGGAAGAACGCCGAAACTCCGACAAAGGGCGAGCCGTCGGCCACGGTGCCGGCGTTGAGGTGGCAGCTGGTGCAGTTCAGGGAGTTGCCGACGTTGTCCGGCAACAGCGCCTTGGTTTCCAGGTGCAGGCGCATGCCACGCACCACTTGCTCGGCGTTGGGTGCGGCCAGCAGATTGGCCAGGCGCGGGGTTTCGAACAAGGTGCTTTCAACCGTCGGGCTGAGCTGGGCACGCATGGCCTTGACCTGCGCGGGGCTGATGGCCGAGCCGGTGTTGCCCCAACTGCTGCGGACAAAACTGAGGATCTCGGCAATCTCTTCATCCGCCAGCTGGGCAAAGCCCGGCATGGTGTAGACCCGTGGGTGGGCCGCGGTTTGCGCGGTCTGCCAGCCGGTCAGGGTGATGTGCAGCAGCGAGGTCGGGTTGGCCGAGGCGATGCTCGGGTTACCCGCCAGCGCCGGGAACATCTGCGGCACGCCGCCACCGTCCTGGCGATGGCAGTCGGAGCAGAACTGCGCATAACCCAGGCCGCCACGCGAACTGAACAGGTTGCTCGGTGGCGCGGCCGGGGTCAGTGGCTGGGACGGCATCGGCAGGTCGTCTTTGCCAGCCGGCAGGGACTTGAGGTAGGCGGCGATCGCCGTCAGGTCTGCATCGGAAATATGCTGGGTGCTGTGGTTGATCACATCGGCCATGTTGCCGGCCACGGTGGCGAAGCGGTTCTGCCCGGTTTTCAACAGTTGCACCGTGTCTTCCACGGTCCACAGGTTCCGCAGGCTGAGGGCGCGCCACTCTTCCACGGTCTCGCCGGCCAGGTAATGCTCGCCGCCGGACTCGTTGTCGCTCATGGCCTTCTCCTGGAAGGCGATGCCGCGCGGCGTATGGCAGGAGCCGCAGTGGCCCAGGCCCTGGACCAGATAGGCGCCACGGTTGAGCTGGGCGTCTTTTTTCGGGTCAGCTTCGAACTCTTTGTTGTCGACAAACACCAGGTTCCAGAACCACAGGCCCCAGCGCTGGTTGAAGGGGAAGCCCATGTCGGCTTCGAGGTTGGCTTGCGCCACCGGCGCCACGCCGTCCATCAGGTAGGCGAAGAGCGCACGCATGTCCTCTTCGGTCATCTTGGCGTAGGACGGATATGGCATCGCCGGGTACAAATGGCTGCCGTTGGGGGTCACGCCTTCGCGCATGGCGCGGTCGAACTGCTCGAAGCTGTAGCGGCCGATGCCGGTGTCCGGGTCGGGGGTGATATTGCTCGAGTAGATGGTGCCCATGGGGGTTTTCAGTTCCAGGCCACCGGCCATGATCGCCCCGCCCTTGGCGGTGTGGCAGGCGATGCAGTCACCCAGTTGCGCCACATACAGGCCGCGCTCGACCAGGGTTGGTTCAGCAGGGGGGGTGGTCTGGACGGTAGCAGGTGCCGGTATCGGCTCATTGCCTTGGACGGAGTGAACGCAGAGCAACGCCGCGCCAAGAATGGCCAAGCGTGACAGAGAGAAAGCCATCAGGTTATTCCTTTAAGAACTGCCTGGAGTGGTCTCCTCGGCAGTTATCGGCATCTATTTTTATGGGTATCACCGGGCACGTGTCCACACGGACCGGGGCGCACAACCTCACGGAGTTGCGCATAAAAGTGTTTTACAGGCATTTCTCTGATGGCAGTTTGATATGGATCAGCTGCCGTGCACCTGGGGTGAAAAAAGCGCCGTTCGTGGCTCCAGCGCAGCACTTGCATTCCGCAACGGCGGCGCCCGCGTTACCCTGGCGCTCGCCGTCCGATCATCGTCGTGAACAGGGAGCCGTATGCCGACCAGTGCTGAAGCGTTTTGCCAACGGGCCATTGCCTACCTCAAGGTCCAGGCGCCCGCCTCGGACGTGATCGAACTGACGCTGTCTCCCGCCGACAGCCCAATCCTCCAGCCTTTTGCCCAGGACCTGCTGGTGGCGTACCTGGTGGATGAAGGCGAGTCATTTGCCTATGTGCAGCAACGGCACCTGGATCAGGCCGGCATCAGCCCACAGGCACTGCACCTGATCGGCCTGCGCAACCTCGCGGCCCTGGCCGAGGAACGGGCTGACGTCCGGGCCCACGGCGAGCTGTTTGCGGTGCTGCTGGACGGCCATTTTGAGGCCAGCCTGCTCCTGCTGGATGAATTCTGGTCGCAGTGGTACGCCCAACTGCTGCCCAACGGCGCCATCGCCGCCCTGCCGGCGCGGGATGTGCTGGCCTTTACCGACGCCGCCAACACCACCGGCATCGCGCAACTGCATCAACTGTGCGAACGCCTGCAGGGCGACATCAGCCACCCCCTGACCTCGACCCTGTATCGCCGAAACCACTTCACCTGGGAGGCGCTGCATGAAACCGCCGATCTGTGACCTGTGCCACAACGACTTTCGCTGCGAGTACGGTCATCGCGGCACAGGCGGCGGCGCGGTGTCATTCGCCGACTTTCGCGCGTTGCCCGAGGGCGCCGCGGGCCAGGCGCACGGCTTGGAGTGGTTTTGCGACGAACACCTGGCCAGCGCCCAGGCCCTGACCCATCTGCCCCATGCAGTGGCCATGGAGCAATTGCGGGCCGAGCATGGCCCCTTCCCCGAGTACCCGCCGTTGCCCGCCCTGGACCCTGCGCTGTGGGTCATCGATGTCGGGCTCCAGCCAGCGAAAGTGTTCAGCCTGCTGCGCCAGGCGACGCGGCTCAGCCCGCAGGAAGCCAAACAGCGATTGGCCGAAGGCGTGTTCCAGGTGCTGGACGCCTGGCCGGCAGCGCTCGAGGTTTGGCAGCAGGCATTGGTCGAAGCGGGGGCAACGGTCGAGATTCGTTACCCGTCGTCGCGTAATATCCAGCTGTTTTGCCGTTGAGTTGGGCACGCTGAGCCCGCGCGAAATCACCTCAACCTTCAGGAACAGGATGCGCCTTGGACATTGCCCGGTTGTTGAAAAAGCGCCAGTTGAACGTGCAGGAGCAAAACGCCCTCGCCGCCCATGCCCTGACGACGTGCGCCTTGCACTGGCGCCAACAGGGCCTGCCGCCGGCGCTGCGTGAGGCCGGCGCCGCCCGGGGCGTCGACTGGGCGCGCAGCATCCTGCTCCGTCTGGAACTGGACTTCCCCGGCATGCCCGGCCTGTGCGGCGAGCTGATCGACCAGAACGGGCGCTTTATCGAGTTCGAACTGGAAAGCCAGCCGCCGCATGAGCAATTGCTGAGCGTGGAACAGTGGCAAGACATCACCCAGCAGCAGGACTTCGCCCGCCATGCCAAAGGCATCGGCATGGGCCGAGGCGCCATTGCCCGGGAGGTCTGGCGCACGCTGGTTCCAGGTGCCCTGCGCAACCGTTACAAGGCGGCGTTTGTGCTGGCGCTGGGCAGCACAAAATCCCTGGGCGACAGTGGCTGGGAGTTTGCCCCACCGCTGCCCATCGATCCCCGTGTGGCGCAGCACTTGCTGCAGCGCCTGCACTTGCAGGCCAAGGAGAGCTACCTGGGGATTGACGCGTTCGAGGGCGAGGACATGCAAGCCTCGGTGATCCATGACGAGGCTTGGGGCATCGCCGAGATTGCCTTCAAGACCTACAGTGAAGCCGCCCTGGAAGCCGTGACCCACGCCTGGCACAGCGAGCCTACGGGCAGTACCGAACTGTTTGTGCCGTCGCGGGAAGCCGAGGCGGATTGAAACAGGTGGTCAGCGCCTGGCTAGTAGCCGACGCATCAGACCCAGTCTTCCACGCGCAACCCAGGAACCCGTTGGAACTCACGCAGATTATTGGTCACTAGAATCAGCCCCTGGGAGCGCGCATGACCTGCAATCAGTTGATCGTAAGGACCGATAGGCTGACCCAGCCTGGCCAGTTCTGCGCGAAGCTGACCGGTATGAATCGCCGCCTCGTCGTCATAGTCCAGCACATCAAGCCGCGCAGAAAATCCCTCGACCACATTCAGATTTTTCTCAGGGGCCGCTGACTTCTCGGCACCGTAAATCAGTTCCATCAAGGTCACTGAGCTGATGCACAGGCGACCATGCTGCCGGCTGAACGCCTCACGAACCTGCTGCGGTTTGTTTTTGATGGTGAAGATACAAATGTTGGTATCAAGCATGTACTTGAGCATCAGAAGGACTCACGTATCTGTTCGGCAGGCTGATCCCTGTCACTCATGAAATCATCGCTGACGCTATCTTCATCAAACCAACTGTCCCAAGACTCGCCGGCTGGGGTAATAATTCGACTGCGTCCAATGCTGACAATATCCACCCGAGTAACATCCTCCGGCAGAGCTGCCGCCTTGGGCATGCGTATCGCCTGACTGCGGTTACTTTTAAATACCGACCCTTGTTCCATAAACACTCCGAGGGATATATCTAAGGTATATCCAGTGTAGATATCGCAATGTATATGTCAAAGACATATCCCAAAATAAACGACCTCGGACTCTTCACTCCCACGTCGACCCTGGCCAAAAAACCGGGAACTTCCCCCACCGCCAACCACTCACTTTTCTGACCATCGCTGATTGACCACAAGGCCTGTCCCTCATGTTTGAACACCTCGACCTCAACGCCCTCCTCGCCACATACGGTTACTGGGTGGTGTTTATCGGTTGCCTGCTGGAGGGCGAAACGGTGTTGATTCTGGGCGGCATGGCGGCGCACCAGCAGGTGCTGAAACTGTGGCCGGTGATTGCCTGGGCCAGTGTCGGCGGGATGCTGGGGGACCAGATGCTGTTCTGGAGCGGGCGCTACTTCGGCGCGCGCCTGTTGCCCAAGCTCAAGCGGCACCAGGCGGCGATCGAGCGGGTCCAGGGCTTGATCGAGCGCTACCCCTCGACCTCGGTGTTTGCGGTGCGATTCCTGTACGGCATGCGTCTGGTCGGGCCGATGGTGATCGGCGCCAGCCGGCTGTCACCGTGGCGCTTCACCCTGTTGAACATGCTCGGCGCTGCGGTCTGGGCCACGCTGTTCGTCACGGCCGGGTACTGGGCCGGTGAGGCGCTGGAACATTTTCTGGGCAATCTCAAACCCTATCGTTTGCCCATCTTTATCGGGGTGGTGCTGCTGTTTGTCGCCGCGGCGCTGATTCGCCACCGGCGGGCCAAGGCCAAGGCTCGGCAGGCGGCCTGAGCCTGGCACCACGGCGCACCCGACCGCCTGGGCGGACGGGCACGCACCGGACCTCAGCGCACCGGCGGTGCGTACTGAATCCCGCCGTTGTTCCACAGCGCATTGAGCCCGCGCTTGATTTTCAGGCGGCTGCCCTGCCCCACGTTGCGCTCGAAGACTTCGCTGTAGTTACCCACCTGTTTGACGATCTGCACCACCCAGTCGCGGGGCAGTTTCAGGTCCTTGCCGTACTCGCCATCAGCCCCCAGCAAGCGGGCGACGTCCGGGTTCTGGGTGGACGTGGCCTGGGCTTCGACGTTGGCCGAGGTGATGCCCATTTCCTCGGCGTTGAGCATGGCGAACAGGGTCCACTTGACGATGCTGAACCACTCAGCGTCGCCGCGCCGGACCAGGGGGCCGAGGGGTTCCTTGGAGATGATTTCCGGGAGCACGATAAAGTCGTCCGGGGTGGCCATTTTCAGGCGCTGGGCATAGAGCCCGGACTGGTCGGTGGTCAGCACGTCGCAGCGCCCGGCCTCCAGGCCCTTGGCGCTTTCATCGGCGGTGTCGAAAGTGATGGGGGTGAATTTCAGGCCGTTGGCGCGAAAGTAATCGGCCACGTTGAGCTCGGTGGTGGTTCCGGCCTGCAGGCACACGGTGGCGCCATCCAGTTCCTTGGCGCTGGTGACCCCCAACTTGTTGTTGATCAGGAAACCGATGCCGTCGTAGTAGGTCACGCCAGTGAATACCAGGCCCATGCCGGCATCCCGCGAGCTGCTCCAGGTGGTGTTGCGCGAAAGAACGTCGATCTCGCCGGCCTGCAACGCGGTGAAACGCTCCTTGGCCGTGAGCTGGCTGAACTTCACTTTCGAGGCATCGCCAAACACGGCGGCAGCCACGGCGTGGCACACGTCGACGTCGAGACCGACCATCTTGCCCTGGGCATCCGGCACGCCGAACCCCGGCAGGCCGTCACTGACGCCGCACTGGATAAAACCTTTCTTGTGGATGCCGTCGAGGGTCGCCCCCGCCTGGGCGGTGGCCGTGGCGCCGAGCAAGGCGGCAGCGGCGAACAATGCGAGGGTGGATTTAACTGGGTTCATGCAACATCTCCATTTTTCTTCTTGTTCGGCACGTAAGTCCTGAGCCGGGTAGGTTCACCGGCCGCAACGGCGCTGTGGCTCGTCGCGTGCCCGCAAGCGCGCAAGGGTGGTGCGGTGCTCATCCTTCAAACCGGATAAGGCTTGAAATCTTCGAGGCCGGCCAGTATTAGTCGGTTGCCGCCGGTTGAACAAACGATGTTTCGGCAACAGCCCGTTCCGCCCCGGAATGAACTCCCGCCCCCCGCACCAGGACAGCCTGTGATTTCCAAACGCCTGACCCCCTCCATGACAGCCCTGCAATGCTTCGAAGCCGCCGCCCGCCACCTGAGTTTCACCCGCGCCGCCGAGGAGCTGCACCTGACTCAGAGCGCGGTGAGCAAGCAGGTGGCGCAACTCGAGGAGATGCTCTGCCAGAACCTGTTCGAGCGGGTACGCCAGCGTCTGTTCCTGACCCCGGCCGGTTCGCTGTACCTGGCCGAGGTGCACAAGATCCTGACCCAGGTCGACATTTCCAGCCGCTACATCCAGACCTATGGCGGCGAAACCGAAGTGCTGCGGATCGCCACCCAGCCGACCTTCGGCGACCGCTGGCTGGTGCCCAGGCTCAAGCATTTCGCCCTGCGCCACCCACGCATTCACCTGGAGATCCGCAACGAGCTGGAGCCCTTCGATGTGTTGCAGGCCAAGGCCGATATCGCCTTTTTCTACGGCCAGGGATCGTGGCCGGGAGCGACCTGCATCGAACTGTTTCGCGAAGCCGTGGTGCCGGTGTGCGCCCCGGACTTTGTCGCCGAGCACAGTTCGCCATCGGCGCAGCACACCCTGCTGCAATGCACCTCACGCCCCGAGGCCTGGCACCAATGGTTCCTGGCCCAGGGCCTGCATTCGCAGAACAGCTATCACGGGCCGCGCTTCGACACTTTTTACATGTGCATCCGCGCGGCCCAATGCGGTTATGGCGTAGCGCTGATCCCGCGGTACCTGGTGGCCGACGAACTGGCCCAGGGCACCCTGGTGATTCCCTGGGACTACCCCTTGCCCAGCAGCGGCGCGCACTTTGTCGCCCACGCCGAACACACCGCGCAGATCCCCAAGGTCAAGGCCTTCCTCGACTGGATAGTCGAAGACGTGGCGCGGGATGCGGCCACACATTCGGAAATTTCATACTGACCCGGCGACTTTATTTCGTTTGCGGCAAGCACCGGCTGTTGGCTTAGATAGCGCCACGTTCCAGGCAACCAGAGCCCCTCAGCATGAGCAGCGAGACCATCAGCCGTTCGATTTCCATCGTCCATCCGATCCTTCTCAGCCACGGCAAAAATGCCGAGGTCTGGGATGGCGACGGCAAGCGCTACATCGATTTTGTCGGCGGCATTGGCGTGCTCAACCTGGGGCACTGCAACCCGCGGGTAGTGGCGGCGATCCGGGAGCAGGCAGGCAAACTCACCCATTACGCGTTCAACGCCGCCCCCCACGGTCCCTACATCGACTTTATGCAGCGCCTGGCAGACTTTATCCCCGTGGGTTACCCGGTCAGCGGCATGCTCACCAACAGCGGTGCGGAAGCGGCGGAGAACGCCCTGAAAATCGTGCGCGGCGCCACTGGGCGCACGGCGATGATCGCTTTCGACGGCGGCTTCCACGGCCGCACCCTGGCCACCCTCAACCTCAACGGCAAGGTCGCGCCCTACAAGCAGAAGGTTGGGGTGCTGCCGGGCCCGGTGTATCACCTGCCCTTCCCCAGCAAGGACAACGGCGTCAGCTGCGCCGAGGCCCTCAAGGCCATGGAGCGGCTGTTCAGCGTGGAAATCGATGTGGCCGACGTCGCCTGTTTCATCGTCGAGCCGGTCCAGGGCGAAGGCGGCTTCCTGGCCCTGGATGCGGAATTCGCCCGGGCCTTGCGACGCTTCTGCGACCAGCATGGGATTGTGTTGATCGTCGATGAAATCCAGTCCGGATTCGGCCGCACCGGGCAGCGTTTCGCCTTCTCGCGCCTGGGCATCGAGCCGGACCTGATCCTCCTCGGCAAAAGCATTGGTGGTGGCATGCCCCTGGGGGCGGTGGTCGGGCGCCGCGAGCTGCTGGACAACCTGCCCAAGGGCGGCCTGGGCGGCACCTACTCCGGCAACCCACTGGCCTGCGCGGCGGCCCTGGCCACTCTGGACGAGATGAGCGATGAACGCCTGCAACTATGGGGTGAGCGCCAGGAGCAGGCGATTGTCGAGCGCTACCAGCGCTGGCAGGCGCAGAAAATTTCGCCTTACCTGGGACGCCTGACCGGGGTCGGCGCCATGCGCGGTATCGAGTTGGTCACCCCTCAGGGCGCACCGGCGCCCGAGCAACTGAGCGCGCTGCTGGCCAGCGCCCGCGAGGCCGGCCTGCTGTTGATGCCCAGCGGCAAGGCGCGGCACATCATTCGCTTGCTGGCGCCCTTGACCATCGAGCCCGAAGTGCTCGAAGAAGGGTTGGATATCCTTGAGGCCTGCCTCGCCGGCCTGGCGTAGGTCAGAGGCCCTTGAGCAGGCTGCCCCGTGTGACGCGCCGGGGCTTGCGCCTGATCAGCCCCGGCACGCCGCAGATCACAAACAGCAGGCCCAGGCCACCGATCACAACCGGCGTGGCCCACAGGGCCCAGGGGTCATCGATGATCGCGCTATTGGCCGGACGCTCGGGGGAATACAGGACCCGCACCGGCTGGCCGATCTGGTAACCGAAGATAAAACCGCCCTGGGGGCAGGAAATTTTCTCGCCAGCGATGCTGGTGAAGTCGATCTGCGGGTGCGCGCCGCCCGCGTTCAGTTCGCTGACCAGGCCCTGGGCCACTTTCGCCTCGGAGACAAAGTCATAACGGTCGCTGGCGACCTTGCCGGCGATCAACAGCAGGCCGGCGCCGATCAGGGTGATCAACAGGCTGGAGAACATCCCGCCGGAGCGCGAGTGAGGGGCGTAAGCCATAAGCGGTCTCGATACTCATCCGTTGAAGAGGCGGCCACCATAGCAGAACCCTACGGGGTGAAAAACCGCCCGGGCCACCCGCCACAAGCGGGTGCCATGCAGCAATTGGGCTGCGGGCCTGGCCGGAAGTTCCACCGTCTTCAGCCGCCGATAAAGCCGCAGTTCACAGAACAGGCCTCCCCCGCTAAGGTGGGCCGCTGACGTTAGGCAAGGCCGTGGCCAGGAGTAAACACATGCAAATCCACCCGATCCTCCCTGAGGAAATCGAAACCGTACGGCTGTTTCTCGGGGCCAATGGCTGGGGCCACCGCATCGGGTCGCCCTCGCACTTTGCGCAATTGATCGCCCACTCCCAGCACACTGCCGTGGCGTTCAAGGATGGACAGGTGGTCGGTTTTGCCCGTGGCATCAGCGACGGTCTGTCCAATGGTTACCTGTCGATGGTGGTGGTCGCCAGCGAACACCGGGGCCAAGGCATCGGCCGTGGGCTGGTGCAGCAGATCATGGGCGACGACCCGCAGATCACCTGGGTATTGCGCGCCGGCCGTCCCGGTGCCGAAGCGTTCTTCGAAAAACTGGGGTTTGCCCGCTCGAACATCGCCATGGAACGCCCGCGACATCCTGCATAATCCCTGCCCCACCCACCGCCACCGCGCAAGGAAGCCCCATGTCCGACCTCGATAACACCTCCGACACCTGGCCACCTGCCGATTGCCCGGCCTTGGCATGGCCGGCGCTGCTCGATCCGCAGGCGCGCCTGGCCTGGTATCAGGCCGTGATCAAGGCTTACGCCGCCCTGTGGGAGGGCCATGTCTCGGCCCCCACCCTGACACCGGTCGCTGAAGGCGCCATCCAGGCGCTGGAGCAGCAACTGGGCTGCGCCCTGCCCGCGCCCCTGCGTCAGTACCACCTGCAACTGGGGGCGCTGTCCCTGGCCGAAACCCTGTGCAGCGTGCAGCACGGCCCGGTGTGCATCCAGCCGCTGCTGGCGGCCTATCCCGGCATCACCGATATCTATGAAGACAACCTGGACCTGCCGCTGGTCGAGGCCCTGGTCGCGTTTGGGGATTACCTGGGCAACGGCAATATGTTCTGTTTCCACCGCCAGGACGGGGCGGTCTACTACTTTGACCATGACACCGAGCCGGCCCTGACGCGGTTTTTCGATTCAACCCAGGACTACCTCGACGCCCTGATGCTGCGCTGCCTGGCTGAGGTCCATGACGACGATGACACCGGCGAAGCGCTGCTCGGTGCCCGCTATGGCGAGAGCCTGGTGCGCAAGTGGCTCTACTGATCAAGGCTCAATCGGTGGCCTTGTCCACCGCCAGGCCGATCAGCACCAGGGGCAACAGGGCAATCACGAACACCGTGGTCCAGGCGCCGATGTAGGCATCGTCGAACTTGTCGCCCAGGCTGCGTTTCGCCTTGGGCGCCTCGGCGCGTTCCAGCTTGGCGTCCAGGCCATAGGTGTAACTCCCGGCCGGTTCACCGCGCGGGGCCTGGCAGGCATCACTGCTCAGGCTGGCATAGCGATCACCGACATTGCGCGCCCGCCCAGGGACGAAGCAATGATCGAAAGGCTGGTGGCGATACAGAGCGTGCGGTTCATGACTCGTTCCTTGAGTGCGGGTTGACCTGGAGCCGGGCTCGGGGAGAGTAAGGTACACCGGGTGGCAAACGCCATATGATGTGCGCCGTCACTGTTATCAGCCCTGCGAGCCTATGAACCCAATGTCCGAGCTTCCCTGCTACGACGGCAGCTGCCTGTGCGGCGCCGTGCGCTATCGCCTGCACCAGGCGATCAAGGCGGTCAGCCACTGCCACTGTGGCCAGTGCCGCAAATCCCACGGCGCCGCCTTTGCCTCCTACGGCAGCGTGCGGCGCGCGGCCCTTGAATGGCTCGGCGGCCAGGACCAGCTGCGCGCCTATCGCTCATCACCGACGGTGCTTCGCGAATTCTGCGGGGTGTGCGGTTCAAGCCTGTTCTGGTCGAACAGCGCCGGCGACTTCCCGGACTGGGTCTCGGTGGCCCTGGGGACCCTCGACAGCGAGTTAGTAGCAGGGCGCCAGCAGCATATCCACGTCGACTCCAAAGCCTGCTGGCTGGACATCACCGACACCTGGCCGCAAATACCCTAGCGGCCAGCGACGGGTCAGGAACCGCCTTTGACCAGCACTGGCTGCTCCTGGTAGCGCTGCGGGTACAGCTGTTTCAGGTGGGCAACCTTGGGCAGGTCGTTGACCACGATATAGGGGTACGCCGGATGCTCAGTGAGGAAGTCCTGATGGTAGTCCTCGGCTGGGTAGAAGCCTTTGTCGTGCTCCAGCCGGGTGACGATGGGCTTGCCGAACACATGGGCCGCGTCGAGCTGGGCGATATAGGCCTGGGCCACCCGTTGTTGCTCAGGGCTTTGCACAAACAGCGCCGATCGGTACTGCGTGCCGCTGTCCGGGCCCTGGCGGTCGAGTTCGGTGGGGTCGTGAGCCACTGAAAAGTAAATCTGCAACAGGCTGCCGTAGCTGACCTGGGTCGGGTCGAAGGTCACCTGCACCGATTCGGCATGCCCGGTATCACCGTCGCTGACCCGTTCGTACCGGGCGGTATCGGCCGCGCCCCCGGCATAACCCGAAACCGCGCGCTGCACCCCTTTCACATGCTGGAATACCCCCTGCACGCCCCAGAAACAGCCCCCGGCAAAGACTGCGGTTTCGCTGTGGGCCTGGGTGCTTTCATCCAGGGCCGGGGCCGCGATGACCACCGGTTCTTCACTGCGGCCAAAGGAAAAAGCCCAACACTGGCCGACTACCCCGACCATGGCCAGGCCCAGTAACAAGCGTTTGAAAGAGGTGTGCATGGCGCATGACTCCTGACAGAAAGGTACGGCGGCTCAACCGAAAGTGAAGGCGTAGGCCGAGACACCCGGGTCGAGAAATTCAATGCTGAAAGTGCGATCGCCCACCGCACCCGGCTGGCGCAGCAGTTGGTACAAACGCTGTTCGGTGACGCTGCCGCTGCCATCCGGGGCGACGTCGACACCGTGGGCCGCGCCCGGGGCCTGGCCATCGATCGTCACCTTGAAGCGCACCGGCTTGCCGTCGGCGCCCGGGCCGAGCACCAGGTGCAGGTCACGGGCATGGAAGCGATAGACAATCCCCGCCCCGGAGGCCGAAGCCACCGCGCGTTCGGCGCCCACTTGCCACTGGCCGTTCAGGCCCCAGTCGTTCAGGGTCAGGCTGGCGGGGGCCTGGTAGGCCGCCACCGTGTCGGGAGCCAGGCTCGCCTCGGGCACAAAATGCTCGGAGCGTTGATAGCCGACGTAGGTTTCCGGCGAAGCCACCGTGCTCATGTCGGGTGCCTGCTGCACGCCCCGGGCATCGGCCTGGATCAGGCCGCCGCTGACGTTGCCGTTGCCGGCTTCACGCAACAGCTGCTGGATCACCCGTTCCGACTCGGCATAGTCGCCCTCGCCGAAGTGGTGATAGCGGATCCGCCCCTGGGCGTCGGCAAAGTAGTGGGCCGGCCAGTATTCATTGTTGAACGCGCGCCAGATCCGGTAATCGTTGTCGATCGCCACCGGGTAGGTGATGCCGAGGTTTTTCATGGCTTTGGTGACGTTGCCGACATCGCGTTCGAAGGCGAACTCCGGCGCGTGCACGCCAATCACCACCAGCCCCTGGTCGCGGTATTTCTCGGCCCAGGCTTTGACATACGGCAGGGTCCGCAGGCAGTTGATGCAGGAGTAGGTCCAGAAATCCACCAGCACCACTTTGCCCTTCAAGGCTTGCGCATCCAGGGGCGGCGAGTTCAGCCATTGCACCGCACCGTCGAGCGCCGGCAACTGGCCCTCGATGGGCAGCGCGGGATCCTTGGCGGTCGCTTTCATCGCGCCACCGGCGGCCATCATGCTGCCGCCGCCAGCGTCCCTGGGTGGCAGGTTTTGCGCCATCATCGCCCCGCCGCCGTTCGCCGATTTGCCCGCCAGGCGCCCAACCAGTGCCTGCTCCAGGCTGCCGGTGGAGGCCGTGGAGACTTGCGCCAGAATCCCGGTGTCCAGGCCCAGGGCGATGGCCGCAACCCCGACCAGCATCGCGGCGCCCAGGCCGCGGCGCAGCCATTCACCGGCGCCGATCGTGCGCTTCATCGCGGCGTAGACCTTGCCGCCCAGCAACAGGGCCACGGCCAACGAGGTGGCGGCACCGGCCGCATAGGCCAGCAGTAACAGGCTGGTGCCCAGGTTCGCCCCCTGCAGGGCCGCGCCGGTCAGCAGCAAGCCGAGAATCGGCCCCGCACACGGCGCCCAGAGCAGGCCTGTGGCAACACCAATCAGCAACGACGCCCCAGGCCGTGGCCGGGCATCGTTGCCCGCGGCTTGCGACAGCCGGCTGCCGGCTGCCACCAGGGGCCGGGTCAAGCGTTCGGCCAAGTGCGGCAGCAGCAGCGTCAGCCCGAACAGCGCAACGCACAGCAATGCGAGCCAACGCCCGTACTGATTGACGTGCACCACCCAACTCCCGCCCACCGCCGCCAGGGTGGCGACCAGGGCGAATGTCAGGGCCATCCCCACCAGCAGCGGCAGGCCACTGCGCACAAACGGCTGCCCGGTGCGGGCGAAGACAAAGGGCAATACCGGCAGAATGCACGGGCTGACGATAGTCAGCACACCGCCGAGATAAGCGAGAAGTAGCAGCCACATGGCGACGACCTTTTTTCAGTGAGTAGAAGAATGTGTCCCGGGTTCACGCCGCGTGCGGCGCGAAATTCATTGCCACGCCGTTCATGCAGTAACGCAGGCCCGTGGGCCGCGGGCCGTCGTCGAAGACGTGCCCCAGGTGCCCGCCGCAGCGTCGGCAATGCACTTCGTTGCGCTGCATGCCGAAGCTTCGGTCGCTGCGGGTCGCCACGGCCTGCTCCAGGGGCGCCCAGAAGCTCGGCCAGCCGGTGCGGCTGTCGAACTTGGTGCGGGAAGAGAACAGCTCCAGGGCGCAGCCGGCACACCTGAAGGTGCCGTCACGGTGTTCGTCATTCAGCGGGCTGCTGTAGGCGCGCTCGGTGCCCTCCTCGCGCAGCACCTGGTACTGCTCGGCGCTGAGCAGGGTGCGCCATTCGCTGTCGCTGTGGCTGACCTCGAACACCTCATCCGCCCGGGCCTCGCTGATCAGCACCGGGCTGCCGACCAACCGGGGCAGGACCCCAATGGCCAGGGCCGCTGCACCGAGGCTGCCACCTACCCGCAGAAACTGTCGCCGTGAAAACATGAGCCTCTCCCGAAAAATCACCGTGGTTCGCGTTCAACACAGCCTAGGCTTGAGGTGGTCGCCAAATCCTCACGCACAGTTAAACAATTCGTGATAACTCGAGGCGCGCAAACCCCGCACAATAAGCGCCTTACGCAGCGAGGCCCGGAGTACCGATGGAACAGCCCAAACGCGTCCTGGTGGTCGAGGACGACACCCACATCGCCGACCTGATCGTCTTGCACCTGCGTGACGAGCAGTTCGAGGTGGTGCACAGCGCCGACGGCAATCAGGGCCTGCGCCTGCTGGAACAAGGCGGCTGGGATGCGTTGATCCTCGACCTGATGCTGCCCGGGGTCGACGGCCTGGAAATCTGCCGCCGCGCCCGCGCCATGACCCGCTACACCCCGATCATCATCACCAGCGCCCGCGCCAGCGAAATGCACCGCATCCTCGGCCTGGAGCTGGGGGCCGACGACTACCTGGCCAAGCCGTTTTCCATGCTCGAGCTGGTGGCGCGGGTCAAGGCCCTGCTGCGCCGGGTCGATGCCATGGCGCGCAACCTGAAGATGGACGCCGGCAGTCTGGCCCTGGACGGCTTGGCCATCGACCCGCTGACCCGCGACGTGGCGCTCGACGGCCGACGCCTGGACCTGACGCCGCGCGAGTTCGACCTGCTGTACTTTTTCGCGCGCCAGCCGGGCAAGGTGTTCTCGCGCATGGACCTGCTCAACGCAGTGTGGGGCTACAGCCATGATGGCTACGAGCACACGGTCAATACCCATATCAACCGGCTGCGGGCGAAGATCGAAAGCGACCCGGCGCAACCGACGCGCATCCTCACGGTGTGGGGGCGCGGCTATAAATTCGCCGCGAGCCAGGAGCCCGCATGAAACTGACCCTGACCCAGCGCCTGTCCCTGGTCTTCGCCCTGCTGTTGCTGGTGTGCTGCGGCACCTCGGCATGGCTCCAGGTGCGCGCCAACCAGATGCATGAGCTGGAGGTGGTGCAGGGCCTGTCCCGCGACCTGGCCCAGCACATCGCCCGCGACACACAGTTGATGGATGCCAACGGCCTGATGCCCGGTGCCCTGCGCGAGCTGTTCAGCCAGTTGATGCTGGTCAACCCCAGTGTCGAGGTGTACCTGCTCGACCCCACGGGACGGATCGTCGGCAATGCCGCCCCCGAGGGCCGCCTGCGCCGGGAACAGGTGGACCTGGCACCGGTACAGCGCCTGCTGGAGGGCGCGGCGCTGCCGATTCTGGGCGATGACCCGCGCAGCCTCGATGGGCGCAAGGTGTTCAGCGCCGCCCCGCTGAAGGTCAACGGCCAGCCGGCCGGCTACCTGTACGTGGTGCTGCTGAGCGAAGAGCACGACCGCTTCGCCGAACGCGGCGCCACCAGCGCAGCCTTGAACATCGCCTTATGGTCGATCGGCCTGGTGGCCCTGCTGTGCCTGATCGCCGGGCTGGCGGCCTTTGCCCTGATCACCCGACCGTTGCGCAAGCTGACTGACACCGTCAGCCAGTTCGACATCGATGGCGCCCCCAGCGCCCCGGCCACGGACACGCCCCCACCGCTGCCCGCCGAGGGCCGCGATGAAATCGCCGTGCTCGACGCCACCTTCCGCCACATGCAGAGCCGTCTCAGCGAGCAGTGGCGCTCCCTCACCCGCCAGGACCAGGAGCGGCGCGAGCTGGTGGCCAATATTTCCCATGACCTGCGCACGCCCCTGGCGTCGCTGCACGGCTACCTCGAAACCCTGCAACTGAAGGACGCCAGCCTGGCCCCCGAAGAACGCCGGCGCTACCTGGGCATCGCCCTCGACCAGAGCCGCAAGGTCGGTGGCCTGGCGCAGTCGCTGCTGGAGCTGGTGCGACTGGAGCACGGCTTTGTGCAGCCGGTGCTCGAACGCTTCCCCCTGACCGACCTGGTACAGGACATCTTCCAGAAGTTCGAACTCAGCGCCGAGGCGCGCCATGTGCAGCTCAAGGCCAGCTTCGCGCCCAACGTCGGCGCGGTCTGCGCCGACCTCGGCCTGATCGAGCGGGTGCTGACCAACCTCTTCGACAACGCCCTGCGCCATACGCCGGAAGGCGGCGAGATCGAGATCGGCCTGGTGCCCCAGGGGCCGATGGTGGAGGTGACCCTCAGCGACAGCGGCCCGGGCATCGCCGCCGACCTGCGCGAAGGGCTGTTTCTGCGCCCCTTTACCATCGGTGGGGCACGTCGCGATGGCGGCCTGGGCCTGCGCATCGTGCACCGCATCCTGCAATTGCACGGCCTGGAAATCCGCCTGATCGACCTGCCCGGGCGTGGCGCCAGCTTTCGCTTCAGCTTGCCGGTGGACCTCGCCACGGCGCAGCACAAGGCCACGCGGGCGCAAGGCTGAACCCGGCAACCACGAGGGCTTTTCGGCGGGCAAAAAAAAGCCGGCAGTCCCCCCAGCGAGGACTCCCGGCAAAAGCGCCTGACATCAGTCGGCGGTGTTACCCCATCATTGCAAGACTTGAGCGCAGTCCCACATCACGCTGGATTTGCGGCGCAGGTACTCGGCGAAGATTTCCTTCGCGGCTTCCGGGTCGATCTGAATCTGCATGGCGTCGACAAACTCGTTCACTGCCGCCACCGCATGGGCGAAGTGATTGCTCTCGGTGCCGCCGGTGTGCACCGTGACCCAGGCCACGGTGGCACGGGCCCTTTCCGCCGGCACGCCCATGTCGCGAACGAACCACTGCTTGTACAGCGGGTGGATGAATTCCACTTCGCCATGGGTGTAGACCTCATGGATCAGCGTGGTCAGCAGCCCTTGCAGCAGGTCGCGATCGCGCAGGCGGCGGGCGTCGGTCCAGTCCTTGAACGACTGCGCCGACGGCAGGCAGTTTTCCTTGAGCAGCCACTGGTCATCGCCACAGATCGGCGTGGCCATGTTGTAGAACAGGTCCGAGTGCAAGGTGTTGCCCAGGGCGCCCAGGTCCTCGTCGGTGATGCGTTGCAGGCTGCCGCAGGCCCGATAGAGCATTTCGGCGGCTTCGGAGCCCTGTTCCGAGCGCGCCAGCAAGGTGATGCGATTGGCCAGGCCGGAGACGCTGGTGGCCGAGTTGTTGGTCTTCGACCAACTGGCGAAAAAGGTCCTCAGCGCGGCCGGTGACTGATGGCGCGAGGTGAGTTTTTCAAAGGCATTTTCGATATCCACGAGTGCACTTTCTTCACTCCAGAACGCCTCGAACAGGGCATGTTTCAAGACACTGGCTGGCATATCGTTCAAGACCGGTTCAACGATCTTCAACAACTGACTTTGTTGGGTCAGTACGTTACTCATGGTCACCTCACATATTCCTTATTGGATGATGAATCGGGTTGGGGAATGGGCCCGGTCGAGCCACGTCCATTGGCATCGCGAGCGACCGGTGTTGCGGTTGTTCCGGGCTTCCAGCCACTGACCGCGATCATCAGCGACAGCAACTGGAAGCCGATGATCAGCGCCACGCAGCCGGGCCAGCCGAAGCGGCTCCAGATCATGGCCGGGACGACGGCGCCGAAGCTGCCGCCCAGGTAGTAACAGGTCAGGTACAGCCCCACCGCGCCGGCCTTGTTGTGGCGGGCGGTGGCGGTGGTAAAGGAGTTGGCGGCAGCCTGGGCCAGGAAGACCCCGGTGGAGCTCAAGGCCAGGCCGAGCACGATCAGCCACAACGACGGCAGCAGGGTCAGGGCCGAACCGCAGACACCCAGCAGCGCCGCGCCCACCAGCAGCTCAGATTGCGGTCGCGATTTGCTCAGGCGCCCGGCGATCGGGATCACCACCAGGGCCAGCAGGAACACCGCATAGATTGCGCCCAGGGCCGCGGTGCCCAGCTCAAACGGCGCCTGGCTGAGGTAGAGCCCGGCGTAGGTAAAGGTCGCCACTTGCGAAAACAGCACACAAAAGCCCACCCCGTAGGCGGCCAGCAGCGGCTTGCTGTACAGCTCGCGTACCGCCAGCAGGCGACTGGGCGCGACCTTGGTCAGCGGGCGCGGATTGGGCGGCAGCAGCACGCCGATCGCCAAGCCGATCAACAGGCTCGCGGCGGCCAGCAGCTCGAAGGCTTCCCGCCAGCCGGCGTACTCGGTGACGACCCCAGTGACAAAACGCCCGGCAAAGCCGCCGAGCACGGTGCCCGCCACATACAGGCTGGTCACTTCGGTGACGCTGCCGCCACTCCAGCGATCGCCGATGTAGGCCACGCTGGTGGCGAACACCACCGGAATCAGCATGCCTTCGGCAAAGCGCCAGACCAGCAGCTCGGTAAAGCTGCCGGCATAGGCCGCGAGTACGGCAGGCAGGGCCAGGAGCAAGGAGGCGCCGACAATCACCGAGCGCTGCTCGAAACGACCGGTAAAGCGACTGACAAAGGGGGCGGTGATGGCCACGCCGAGGGTGGTGACGGTGATGCTCCAGCCGGCCTCGCGGACACTCACCTGAAAACCCTGGGCAAATTCCTGGAGGATGCTTTGGGTGGCGTACAGGTTGAGGAAGGCCGCACAGCCACACAGAAACAGGGCGATGCGTGCACAATGCAGGCGCGAATTCATGAAACCGCTCGTTTTATGACGAAGGGCCTTTATAGAATGCGCGACAGGTTGCAAACCAATACCGATTTCGGACCGATCAATACCTAAGGATCAGGATGCTCGACCTACGCAGGTTGCGTTACTTTTTGACGGTCGCCGAAGAGCTGCACTTCGGCCGCGCGGCCCTGCGCCTGCACCTCGCCCAACCGCCCCTGACCCGGCAGATTTCCGCCCTGGAGACCGAGCTGGGCTTTCGCCTGTTCGACCGCACCAGCCGCACCGTGACCCTCACCGCCCAGGGCCGTTACTTCCTGCCGTATGCCCGTGCGGTGCTGGAGCAGGTCGACCTGGCCGAAGTCATCGCCCGCAAGCTGAGCGTGGGCTCGGCCGGGCAACTGTCCCTGGGCTACGCCAGTTCGGTCGCCCTGTCGGATATCTTCAGCCAGGCAATCCAGGCCTTCGCCCAGCGCTTTCCCGCGGTGCAACTGACCTTGGTGGAAGGCGCCTCGGGCAGCCAGTGGTCGCAGATTGTCGACGGCCGCATCGATATCGGCCTGAGCCGCCTGACCCCACCCCATGGACAGACCCAGGTGCAGGCCCTGTCCCTGGGCGACGAGCCGCTGGTGGCCGCCCTCAGCAGCGATGACCCGTTGGCCAGCCTGGAGCAGGTGAGCCTGGCGCAACTCAGCGCGCAGCCGTTGATTCTGTTTCCCGCCGACTACGGCTCCGGGCTCAACGAGGCCATCGAGCAGCTATACCAGCGCAATGGCTTGGCGCTGACACCGGGCCCGGCCGGGCGCCAGATCACCTCGATCATCGCCCTGGTGGCGGCCGGCCAGGGCGTGGCCCTGGTGCCCGAATGCACCCGGACCCTGGCCAAGAAAGGCGTGGTCTACCGCCCGCTGACCGACCCCGACGCCACCGCGCAACTGCTGATGCTGACTCGCAAGCAAGGCCGCAGCCAGTTGGTCGAGGCGTTTATGGCGGTCATCGATGAACTCCTGGGCCCATCTACGGGTTTTGGGGCCGACGGGGGTCGATGATGGCCCATTAAATTCGGGATCGGATCCATCATCCTTTGCCCCAAGGGGCCTGTTCAGCCGTGACAACACCGCCCGGGTCCAATAGATTAGGCGACCTGAAAATGCCCGCGGGCTTTTCACGCCTCAAACCTGGTTAAACGAAGTAGTGGATTTTCAATGCCTGACTCCAACACCGAAGAATCCGTGATCGCCTTGTCCAGCAAGGTTGAATACGAAAACGCGATCAATCTTTCCCAGCATGTGGCCCAGGCCAAGACCATCAGCGAGATGGTCCTCGACGCCTTTCACAGCTCGAAAGAGAGTGATCAGATTCGTGAGCTGCGCACCGCGATTCGCCAGGCCCACGACCGTTTTGACGACGACAAGGCCTACGAGCTGATGGGTGAGCTCAAGCAGCTCAAGGACGCCGAGGCCGCCGACGCCAGCGCCCTGGAAGACCTCAGCGCACGCTTCCCGATCAGCCGCATCCTGTCCAGCTATAAGGACGACCCGAGCTTCCAGGAGCTGGTCTACAGCCTGGCCCTCAAGGTGCTGAACCAGACCCACCAGGCCATCAGCAACCCGAGCGGCGGCAAGGGCAAGGCCGCACGGGCCAAGAAAGAAATGGAAGTGTTCGCCATCAGCAAGGACGGCATCAGCGTCACCCTGCCGATGCGCCCGCGCTCCAAGGCCAACGTCGACCGTGAAGCCTTTGAGTTCCTGGGTTTCAGCTTTGTCGGCGAAGGCGATGAAGCCGAGCTGGAAAGCGAGACCTTCCTCGACAAGGACGGCAACGAACAGCCGGCCACCCGTAAAGGCATCGTGACCGCGATCCAGCAGCAGACCGCCTTTGAAGGCTACAGCGCACAGCAGCAGTAACCGCGCCCGCTGCAATAGAAAAGCCCCTTCACGGGGCTTTTTTGTGGGCGATCGATGGGCAGCGCAGAGTCAGAACAGGTAACCGAGAAAAATCCCCGCCCCCGCCCCCGCTTGCACACCGGCATTCATCCCGACCATGACCACCGCGCCCTTGGCCGATTGCAGCAGCTGGCGGTTGACCAGCTGCGCGGCGATCAATGACGTCGCCGGGTTGCTGCTGAGGGCCAGGTACAGGGCCAGCAGCTTGGGGTCGAGGCCGAACAACAGCGCGGTGGCCGAACCGCCGACCACCAGGCCCGCCGCCACTTCGGTGTAGACGCAGGGGCCGGTGATGTCATCGCTGGTCAGGTCGCGGGTCTTCAGCGCATCGCTGACAAAGACCTTGCCGGTGCTGGGGAACGCTTCTGCCGCGCCCGCCGCGGCCACACCCGTGCCCTTGATCTTGATGTTGATCTTGCCGATACGCGGCAGCCGTGCACCGATGCCAACCCCCACGCCCACGCCGCCGTAGCGGAAGCTGACGTCCTGGCCCTGGGGCGAGCGCAAGATGATCGAGCCGCCACTGCCGGCGACCAGGGCCACCGTCAGGCCGCCTCCGCTCGCGGTCGAGTACTGCCACTGGCTTTCATTGACCGGTATCGGGATGGAGATGCTCATGGGTTCAAAGTCCTTTCAGAGAGCGTGCAGGGTCTTGGCCCTTGCGCTTGAAAATGCCCGTCAGGCCGGCACCGAGGAAAATCAGCCCGAGGCCGCCCAGCACCCCAGGCGTGGCCCAGAGCGCCATGCGGTCATCGACCACGGCGCTGTTGGCCGGGCGCTCGGCCAGGTAATGCACCTTGACCGGCTGGCCGGCCTGGTAACCGAAGATAAAGCCGCCCTGCGGGTAGGAAATAGCTTCGCCCTGGGCCGTGCTGAATGCGATTTCGGGGTGCGAGCCGCCGGCGTTCAAACCGCTGACCACGCCGTCGGCGGTCAAGGCGTTGTCGAGGAATTCGAGGCGATTGCTGAGGATGTAGCTGGCGATCACCAGCAACACGATACCGATCAGGCTGATGAGCAAGCTGCGCAGAATGTGCAGCCAATGGGACTGAGGGGGGTGAGCCATGGGCGGCCTCGTTCTTCTTCCGTGAAATAAGGGAGGCCACGTTAACAGCAACGTCACCGAGGAAAAAATCCCTGCCGCGACGCTGTGAGCCACTGCTCAGAAATACGACAGAAGCCGGCCTGGCGCGGGCAACACTGGCGAAGGTGAAGAAACCGCGCGCAGAGCAGGAAAAACTTTGTCTGCAATCGGCGCCGGAAGTTCCGGAGGCGGGGCACAACAGGCGCAACGCTTCTGGGCGCCAAGCCCTCTCCCCCGGTAATCCCCCCGCAGCCTGATCATCTCAAGCCACTGGATCAACACTCACCTGGCGGGGCGCTGCCTAAGTCCATTGGCTCGCCCTCGATCAACCCTTCACTGCAGATTGAGTTTGCCTTTCAGGGCCTCCATGACCGCGGCCTTGTTGCCCAGGTACTCATTCAAGCCCTTTGCGCGAAGGTTGCAGGCATCGCAATCGCCACAGCCACTGCCGAGCACGCCGTTGTAACACGTCAGCGTCTGCTGGCGAATCAGCTCCAGTTGATGGTGGTAGTCGGCCAGGGCCCAGGTCTGCGCCTTGTTCAGCCACATCAGCGGTGTCTCAAGGCGCAGTTTGTAGTCCATGCCCAACTCGAGGGCCTTGTTCAGCGCCTTTACAAACTCATCCCGGCAATCCGGGTAGCCGGAGAAGTCGGTCTCGCAGACCCCGGTAATCACGCATTCGGCCTGGACCTGATAGGCATAAATCGAGGCCAGGGTTAAAAACAGGATATTTCTTCCCGGCACGAAGGTGCTGGGCAAGCTTTCGCCCGAACTGTTCACGGTCGGAACCGGAATATTGTCCCGGGTGAGGCTGCTGATCGCCAATTCGTTGAGCAGCGAAGCGTCCAGCACTTTGTGGACGGTGGCCCCCAGCTGTTTTGACAGTTGCTGCGCGGCGTCGATTTCTGCGCGGTGACGCTGGCCGTAATCAAAGGTAATGCAGTGCACTTCATCGTAGAGCGGCAATGCGTGGATCAAACAGGTGGTTGAGTCCTGCCCGCCACTGAATACAACAACGGCTTTTTTCTTCATCATTCTGCTTCCTGCATAAGTGGAATCACGTCGGTAGTTTAAACGGCGCACTCTATAAAAAGCCCCGTGCTTCTGTCGAAGACGGGGCTTTTTTCCGGGGCTTGCGGATCAGCCCCTGGCGGCGCCGCCGGCCATGCGCCGCAGGATAGCCCTGTCACCTTTGACGCAGTGCAGGATCAGCGCCGCCACATGACCAACGATCAGCAGCAACAGGGTCCAGCCCAACAGGCTGTGGAAGTTGTTGCCCAACTCGGTCATCCACTGGATTTTCGGCCCCTCGAAACCACTCATCACCGGCACGCCAAACGCGGAAAAGGCGCGACCCGAGCCGTACTGGCGCAACAGCCCGAGAAACGGAATGGCGAACATGGCCGCATACAGCAAGCCATGCCCCACAGTCGCGGCGAGGTTGACGCTGGGCGGGCGACGATGACGATTCAACAGGCTCCAGAGCAGCCGCACCAGCAGCAGGCCCATCAGCAGCAGGCCCACTTGCTTGTGGGTCGGCCAGAGAAAGGTGTCCAGGGCCGAATCGGCCAGCAGGTAGTGGGCACCGGTGGTGCAGTAGATCCAGGCAAAGGCCACTGCCATGGCCCAGTGCAGTCCGCGACTGACAGCGCCATAACGCGCGCTCGAGTCGAGCATTTCGATACGGTTTTCCATTACATCCACTCAGGCTTCATCAACAAACGGGCAATTTTACCCAGCCAGGGAGTGGGACAGGTCCGAAAACCATTAAAGGATATGTAACGGGACATCTGCTGCATGAAAAAAGCCCCGCACTTCCTTCGAAGGCGGGGCTTTTTTTACAACGTCTGCAGCTTAGGGCGCGTACGTCAGCAGCAACGCAGCGGGCGCTTTGAAGTCCAGGGACATCATCACGCTCAAGGCGGTAATGGTGAAGATCGAGAACACGAACAGCTTGCGTGCCCAGACCGTGTCATCCACCGCCTTGTAGCCGGTCCAGGCCATGTACAACCAGTACATGCCCATGGCCGCGGCCACCGCCAGGTAACTCATGCCGGCATAACCACTGAATGTCAGCATCAGGGTCGCCACCAGGAACGCCAGGATGTAGAGCAGGATGTGCCGCTTGGCCACCAGGATCCCGCGCTTCACCGGCAACACCGGAATCGATGCCGCCAGGTAATCGTTGAAGCGGAAGATCGCGATGGCGTACGAGTGCGGCATCTGCCACAGGCTGAACATCACCAGCAGGGTCAAGGCGGCCATGTCGAAGCTGTTGCTGACGGCGACGTAACCGATCACCGGCGGCATGGCTCCCGACAGACTGCCGACCAGCGTGCCGTGAACCGAGCGACGCTTGAGGTACAGGCTGTACAAGCCGACATAGATGACAAAACCGATGACGGCAAACAACGCTGCCAGCGGATTGGCCACCTTGTACAACAACACCACGCCCGCCACACCCAGGACAGTCGCATAGACCAGCGCCAGCTTCAGGGAGATCAAGCCCTGGACCAGCGCGCGGTTCTTGGTGCGTTCCATCTTCAGGTCGATGTCACGGTCGATGCAGTTGTTGAACACGCAACCGGACGCTACCACCAGAGAAGTGCCGATCATGGCCGCCAGGAAGATGGCCAGATCGACATGCCCTTTCGAGGCCAGGAAGAACCCGCCTGCCACAGAAAGCACGTTACCGAAAATGATCCCCGGTTTGGTGATTTGGATAAAGTGCTTGAGCGACATCGGGTCTACCTCACTTCGCCATCATGACGGTGTGGATGCTGAACATGATCCACAAGGACAGACCCACCAGCAGCACGATCACCAGTGCGGCGAAGATAAACGCGACAACGTTGTTGCGCTGGGCTTGCGAACGGTCCAGGTGCAGGAAGTACACCAGGTGCACCAGCACCTGGATCACGGCGAACGCCAGGATGATCCACAGGGTCATGGCTTTTGGCAGCGATGGGTACATCACCAGGCCAAACGGAATGACAGTCAGGATCACCGACAGGATGAAGCCGATGGCGTACGACTTGACGCTGCCATGGCTGGCATCGTGGTTGTCATGGGCATTTGCATTAGCCATTACAGAGTCCCCATCAGGTAAACAACGGTGAACACACAGATCCAGACCACGTCCAGGAAGTGCCAGAACAGGCTCAGGCAGCTCAGACGGGTCTTGTTGGTCGCCGTCAGGCCATGCTTGTGGACCTGGTACATCATGATCGCCATCCAGATCAGGCCGCTGGTCACGTGCAGACCGTGGGTGCCGACCAGGGTGAAGAACCCGGACAGGAAGCCGGAACGGCTAGGGCCGTAGCCTTCGGAGATCAGCAGGTGGAACTCGTTGATCTCCATGCCGATGAAGCCCAGGCCGAACAGGAAGGTCATGGCCAACCAGCCCAGGACCTGCTTCTTGTTGCCCCGGAAGAACGCCAGCATGGCGAAGCCGTAGGTGATCGAACTGAACAGCAGCAGAGCGGTTTCGCCCAGTACGTATGGCAGTTCGAAGATGTCGTGGCCCGACGGGCCACCCGCTACGTTGTTTACCAGTACCGCGTACACCGCGAAGATCGACGCAAACAGAATGCAGTCGGTCATCAGGTAGAGCCAGAAACCGAATACGGTCATCTCGCCCGAGTCGTGGTGATGGTCATCGTGCCCATGTTCATCGACATGGGCGTGTCCAGCATTGGTCACTAAGTTCGACATGGTTTAAGCCTGTTCCAACGAGGTTTCAACACGGTTGGCCGGGATCTTCTTCTCGGCTACCAGGCGAGCGTGCTGCTCGGCTTCGATGCGTTCGATCACATCGACCGGCACCATGTAGCCTTGATCATCACGGGCAGCGTGGATCGCGAAATAGATCACGGTGCCGGCCAGGCTTGCGATCGCCAGCCACCAGATGTGCCAGATCATCGCGAAACCGAACACCGTCAACAGCGCCCCCATGACCACACCGGTAGCGGTGTTGTTAGGCATGTGGATCGGCTGGTAGCGGCTTGCCTGCTCGTAGGCGGTACCGTTTTCCTTGGCCTCGGTGAACGGGTCGATTCCGTCAGCCTTGGGCAGTACTGCGAAGTTGTAGAACGGAGGTGGCGACGAGGTCGACCATTCCAGGGTGTGAGCATTCCATGGGTCGCCGGAGACGCACATGTTCTCTTTGCGATCACGGATGCTGACGTAGAGCTGGATCAGCTGGCAGGCGATACCGATCGCGATCATCACCGCACCGACCATGGCGACGTACAGGTACGGCACCCACTCAGGGTTGGTGGTGGCGTTCAGACGACGAGTCATGCCCATGAAGCCCAGTGCATAGAGCGGCATGAAGGCAACGAAGAAGCCCGAGATCCAGAACCAGAATGCTGCCTTGCCCCAACCTTCGTGCAGCTTGAAGCCGAACGCTTTAGGGAAGTAGAAGCTGAAACCGGCGATGTAACCGAATACAGCACCACCGATGATCACGTTGTGGAAGTGAGCGATCACGAACAGGCTGTTATGCAGTACGAAGTCAGCACCCGGGATGGCCAGCAGTACGCCGGTCATGCCGCCGATGGCGAAGGTCACCATGAAGCCCAAGGTCCACAGAACCTGGCTGGTGATGCGCAGACGGCCGTGGTAGATGGTGAACAGCCAGTTGAATAGCTTCACCCCCGTCGGGATCGAAATCAGCATGGTCGCCAGGCCGAAGAAGGCGTTGACGCTGGCCCCCGAACCCATGGTGAAGAAGTGGTGCAGCCAGACCATGAAGCCCAGGATCGAGATCGCGCCGCTGGCGTAGATCATCGAGTGGTGGCCGAACAGGCGCTTGCCGGAGAACGTCGAGATCACTTCCGAGAACACGCCGAATGCCGGCAGGATCAGGATGTAAACCTCAGGGTGGCCCCAGGCCCAGAACAGGTTGACGTACATCATTGGATTGCCACCAAGTTCATTGGTGAAAATGTGGAAATCCATGTAACGGTCAAGGGTCAGCAGTGCCAGGGTAGCGGTCAGAATCGGGAACGAAGCCACGATCAACACGTTGGCCCAGGTGCAGGTCCAGGTGAAGATCGGCATGTCCATCATCTTCATGCCAGGGGTACGCATTTTCAGCACGGTGGCCAGGAAGTTGACCCCGGTTAGCGTCGTACCCAATCCGGATAGCTGTAGCGCCCAGATGTAGTAGTCCACACCCACGCCCGGGCTATACGCCAGGCCCGACAGTGGCGGATAGGCAACCCAACCGGTCTTGGCGAATTCGCCGACGCCCAGGGACAGGTTGATCAGCACAACACCGGAAACCAGCAGCCAGAAGCTCAGGGAGTTGAGGAACGGGTAGGCAACGTCACGGGCGCCGATCTGCAGCGGCACGACAAGGTTCATCAGGCCGGTGAAGAATGGCATCGCCATGAAGATGATCATGATCACACCGTGGGCGGTGAAGATCTGGTCATAGTGCTCAGGTGGCAGGTAGCCAGGCGAACCCTCGGTGGCCATGGCCAGCTGGGTCCGCATCATGATGGCGTCGGCAAAGCCGCGCAGCAGCATGACCATGGCGACGATGATGTACATCACGCCGATTTTCTTGTGGTCGACCGAGGTCAGCCACTCGGTCCACAGGTAGGTCCACTTCTTGAAGTAGGTGATTGCCGCGAAAAGCGCCAGACCACCGAGCGCGATCATGGCAATGGTCACCATGACAATCGGCTCGTGGAACGGTATCGCGTCCAGACTTAATTTACCAAACATCGTTTACTCCTCTGCCCCGGCAGCTGAATGCGAACTCGCGTCCATCCCTTGCGTACTGGCCACTTCCTTCTCTTTCTTCTCGTGCTTGACCGGCGCGCCTGGTTTCATGCCCTCATACTTGTCGATGATGAGCTGGAACAGGTTCGGGGTGTACGAGGAGTAGAGTTCAACAGGGTTGTTCTGGCTCGGCTTGGAAAGGGCTTCGTATTCAGCTTGTTCAAGCTGTTTAGGTGCCTTTTTGACTTCACTTACCCAGGCGTCGAATTCTTCCTGGGAAGTCGCGATCGCTTTGAATTTCATGCCGGTGAAACCAGCACCGCTGTAGTTGGCGGAGATACCGTCCATTTCAGCGTTCTGGTTGGCAATCAGGTGCAACTTGGTCTGCATGCCGGCCATCGCGTAGATCTGGCCACCCAGACCCGGGATGAAGAACGAGTTCATCACGGTGTCGGAAGTCACGCGGAAATTGACCGGGGTGTGTGCCGGGAACACGATCTTGTTGACGGTGGCGATCCCTTGCTCGGGATAGATGAACAGCCACTTCCAATCCATCGCAACCACTTCGATGGTGATCGGCTTGACGTCAGATTCCAGCGGACGATAAGGGTCCAGGGCGTGGGTCGACTTGTAGGTCACATAACCCAGGGCAATGATGATGAGCACCGGAACCAGCCAGACCGCGATTTCGATCTTGGTGGAGTGCGACCACTTCGGCGCGTAGACGGCGTCCTTGTTGGAGGCGCGGTATTTCCAGGCGAAGGCGAAGGTCATGATGATGACCGGCACAACCACCAGCAGCATCAGAATGGTTGCAGTGATGATCAGGTTTCGTTCATCCAGACCAACCTGACCCTTGGGATCGAGCAAGGTCCATTTGCAGCCTCCCAGCATCAACATGCCGAGTAGCGGCAATAAGCCTAGGAATCTGGGGTACCTTTTTTTACTCATCTCACGACCTCTAAAGCAGCTTGCGCAATGCAGTTGGGTTTTGATCGCCAACACTTCACCCTGCCAAGGGTTGGCATTTTTTCTTCAATTGAATAAGGGCCTGCCCATCGCGTTAGACGCTGAACGACAAATCCTGGGCCAGCAGTGAGTTCTTATTCGATTTCGTGGTCAAAGGCCTTGTTACAGACCAATTCCATTTGGTGCGGAAGTTTGGAAGGTGCCGGCACCTGGCGTCGCATGGAGCAATCAAACCGCCCCTCGACCGCACTCGTGTGCTCAGGGATGAGCAGCGCCGGAAATTCAGTGCGGGCGATTGTAGATATGTCAGGAGGCATAAACCATGTCTCATCTCGAAATAATTAATATCGACCGGTGCAACAATCGAAGCCGATTATTGCGAAAGCCCGCAATCATATCGATTTTCATTCTCAACAAAAAGCCTCAAAACAGACTCCCCGCAATCCCCGGGTCCCACCTCGCAGCCCCCCGCTACCCGGCGCTATCCCTTATGGAATGAGGGTCGGACGCAGTGCATCGATAGCAGGCTATGGTTGTCGTCACGGGTCCTGCCAATACGAATTGACAGATATTTCCCGCTCCCGGGACCGCAGTTCATGCTTCCCACCCCAAGGCTGAAACGCTCCTCGCCGCACAAGACTGTGACAACATGTCGCACTTTTGCCGCACCGCGGATTGCCTCAAGTCACAGCCCCTGCATCCTTTGCCAGAACCCATGAAAAAGCCCCGGCCCCCAAGCAGGGACCAGGGCTCTTTTACCGCGTCAGCTACGTGCTTTGCGATTGCGCGTGACACCCAGCGGCACCAGCACCACCGTCAGTACAAAAGCCACCAGCGCCCACTGCGCCAGGGACAGGCCCAATATCGGCGGGTACGGGGTGGAACAGAAACCGTCGACCTGAAAACCCAGGGGAAAGATCGCCGCCAGCGGCAGGCTGTCGACGATCGGCTGCAGCACGTCGATGCCGCAGCTGACCGCAGGGTAGAACTGGGTGTAGACGTGGTGCCCGGCGACCGCGACGCCGGCCAGGGCGCAGATCACCACCAGCACTTCAAACAGGGTGATGCTGCGCCGGGTACGCATGGCCGCGCCAATAAAGGCGAACAAGGCGATCAGCAGCAACGCATAACGCTGCAGGATACATAGCGGGCAAGGCGCCTCGCCCAGTACCACCTGCATGTACAGCGCGCCGCCGATCAGCGCCAGGCAGATAACCCCCAGCAACACCAGAAAGCGTCGTTCACGCCCCAGGCGCAATATGTCGTCACTCATCCCCAATTCCTTTCCTGTGTGTGGCTCGGCGGGCGTCAGCCGGTGTAGCAGCCGGGTCGAACCGAGTCGTATGTGATTGTCCATTGGCCGCAGTCCGGCCGCTGTGGAGCTGACAGGCACCGGTGGCCCGGAAGTCTACACGCTGATCATGACCTTTGAATGCATTGACGCGTTCGCACCAAAACCTGCGCCCCGGGAGCGATCACTCGCGCGCCGGGGTTGTCGCAACGTGTCCACAGGTGCAAAAAACCAGGTTTCAGGCCAGCAGCTTAGCCGTCAGATCGCCCCAGCCAATGGCCGGGGACCAACAACAGCAAGACGGCCCTGAAAGTGATGACGCGCGAGACCCATGATCAGCCTCGGCTAATTGACGCTCAATAGGTTAAGTACGAATTAACCCTTGAACAAAATTCAACGCCCAGAGGCGAGGGGCAGCAGCGCCAATGGTGCTGCCACGGCCTCGCCCCGGAGGTGTCATTCCAGCGCTGCGGCCGGGCCGAAGAACTCGTAGCGGCTCTGTTGCTCAGGCACGCCCAAGGCCTTGAGGTGGCGCTTGATCGCGGCCATGAAACCCTTGGGCCCAAGGAAATAGGCATCCAGGTCGCGTTGCTGCGGCAACCACTGGCCCAACTGCTCCTGGCTCAGCAGCCCCAGTTTGTCCGCCGCCGGGCTGACTCCGTCGTCTTCGGCATAGCAATAGAAGCGCTTGAGCTGCGGATGACGCGCGGCCAACTCATCGACCCACTCGCGAAAGGCATGCACCCCGCCATTGCGCGCGCAGTGGATAAAGTGCACCGGGCGTTCGGTGGCCAGCGCCGCTTCCAGCATCGGCAGGGTCGGGGTGATCCCCACGCCGCCACTGATCAGCACCAGAGGTTTGGCGCTGGCGGCCAGGGTGAATTCACCCGATGGCGGAAACAGCTGGATGCGAGCGCCGACCTGGAACTGGTCATGCAGGTAGTTCGAGGCCCGGCCGCCGGCTTCACGCTTGACGCTGATCCGGTAGTGCCCGGCGTCGGACAGAGCCGACAGCGAGTAGTTGCGACGAATTTCTTCGCCCTCCAGGAACAGCTGCACGCCAATGTATTGCCCCGGCTCGGCAGCCAGAATCGCCCCGCCGTCCGCCGGCTCGAAGTAGAACGAGGTGATTTCCGCGCTCTCCTCCACGCGCCTGGCCAGGATGAAATCCCGCGCCCCGCGCCAGCCACCCGGAGCGGCGGCTTTCTGGTCGTAGATTGCCGCCTCGGCCCCGATCAGGATGTCCGCCAACTGGGTATAGGCCGCGCCCCAGGCAGCGAGCACCTCTGGCGTGGCGATGTCACTGCCGAGCACTTCGTGAATGGCGCGCAACAGGCAGCTGCCGACAATCGGGTAGTGCTCCGGCAGAATCTGCAGCGCCACATGTTTGTTGATGATTTTGGCCACCAGGTCGCCCAACTGATCCAGTTGATCGATGTGGCGGGCATACATCAGCACGCCGTTGGCCAGGGCCCGGGGCTGGTCGCCGCTGGCCTGGTGCGCCTGGTTGAACAAGGCGCGAACTTGCGGGTATTCGGCGAGCATCATCCGGTAAAAGTGAGTGATCAAGGCTTCGCCACCGCTTTCCAGCAGGGGCACGGTGGCTTTGATAAGGGTACGATCTTGCACGCTGAGCATAAGGGCAACTCCTGAGCTTTTTTAATGACTAGCTGGTTACCCTATGCAGATCAGTTTTCATGCCAATAATAAAAGTCTTAAAAATCAATAAATTAAGATAATTATAGTCATATCGACACGCAACGATTTATAGTCATTAAGACCACACGGAGTCACTATGACTGCAAAATCCCTGCTCACTGCCCTGCTGCCCCTGGTGGCCGACCTGTCTCGCGAATTGCCCGAGGGCGAGCGCTACCGGCGCCTGCTCGAAGCCATGCGCGCCCTGCTGCCTTGCGACGCGGCCGCGCTGTTGCGCCTGGACGGCGATTGGCTGGTGCCCCTGGCGGTGGATGGCCTGAGCACCGACACCCTGGGCCGGCGCTTCAAAGTCAGCGAACACCCGCGCTTCGCTGCCCTGCTCAGCAGCCCGGGGCCGACCCGGTTTGCCAGCGACAGCGAGCTGCCGGACCCTTACGACGGCCTGGTCGAAGGCCTAGACGAACACCTGGAAGTGCACGACTGCATGGGCTGCCCGCTGTTTATCGACGAGCGCCCGTGGGGTCTGCTGACCCTGGACGCCCTCGACCCGCAACGCTTCCAGCCGGTCGAACTGGACGCCCTGCAAGCCTTCGCCAGCCTCGCTGCGGCCACGGTGAACGCCGCCGAACGCATCGAACGCCTGGCCCTGCGCCTGGAAGATGAACATCAGCGCGCGGAAGTCTATCGCCAGGCCAGCGGCCAGAACCGCGAGATGATCGGCCAGAGCAAGGCCCACAAGCGCCTGCTGGAAGAAATCAACCTGGTGGGCGGCAGTGACCTGACGGTGCTGATTACCGGCGAAACCGGCGTCGGCAAGGAACTGGTGGCCCAGGCGATCCACGCCGCCTCGCCCCGGGCCGACAAACCGATCATCAGCCTCAATTGCGCCGCCCTGCCCGAAACCCTGGTGGAAAGCGAGCTGTTTGGCCACGTGCGCGGCGCCTTCACCGGCGCCACCCAGGATCGGCGCGGCAAGTTTGAGCTGGCCAATGGCGGCACGTTGTTCCTCGATGAGGTCGGCGAGCTGTCGCTGACGGTCCAGGCCAAGCTGCTGCGGGTGCTGCAGAGCGGACAATTGCAACGCCTGGGCTCGGACCGGGAACATCAGGTAGACGTGCGCCTGATCGCCGCCACCAACCGCGACCTCGCCGAAGAAGTGCGCAGCGGCCGCTACCGCGCCGACTTCTACCATCGCCTGAGCGTGTACCCGTTGCAGGTCCCGGCCTTGCGCGATCGCGGGCGGGATGTATTGCTGCTCAGCGGCTACTTCCTGGAGCAGAACCGCTCGCGCATGGGCCTCGGCAGCTTGCGCCTGACCAGCGCCGCCCAGGCCGCGCTGTTGGCTTACCAATGGCCGGGCAACGTGCGCGAACTGGAGCACCTGATCGGTCGCAGCGCCCTGAAAGCCCTGGGCAGTCGGGGTGAGCGACCGAAGATTCTCAGCCTGGACGCCGTCGACCTCGACCTGCCCGACGTCTCCACCCCATCGGCATCGCCGCTGCCGACAGGCACCCTGGCGGCCGGGCCGGGCGCGACCGGCGACTTGCGCCTGGCGACCGAAAACTACCAGCGCCAGCTGATCACCGAGTGCCTTGAGCGTCACCGGCACAACTGGGCGAGCGCCGCTCGTGAGCTAGGCTTGGACAGGGCCAACCTGGGGCGCATGGCCAAGCGCCTGGGGCTGAAATAACCGGGTCTCGGCTACGGCGGTCGGTAAAGCCGTAATCGGGTTAAAGCCAGCCCTGAACGCGTCGATAACCCGTTACCGATAGCTGTTCGTGGCTCTAACCGCGACACCACCTTTTCTACAGAAGGTTTTTATGTCTTCCAACAAAGCCCGCGCAGACTCACTTTCGCTCCTGCTGTTTACCTTGCGCAGCGGCAAGCTGATGGCAATCAACCTGCTTAAAGTCAGTGAAATCATCCCCTGCCCGCCGCTGACCAAGCTGCCGGAGTCGCACCCCCACGTCAAAGGCATCGCCACCTTGCGCGGCGCTTCGTTGTCGGTGATCGACCTGAGCCGGGCCATCGGCGAGCGGCCGCTAGAAGACCCGGACGGCGGCTGCCTGATCGTCACCGACGTCAGCCGCTCGAAACAGGGCCTGCACGTGCAGGCAGTGAGCAAAATCGTGCACTGCCTGACCACTGATATCCGTCCGCCCCCTTATGGCTCGGGCGGTATCAAGTCCTACATCACCGGGGTGACCCAGGTCGACGGGACCCTGGTCCAGGTGCTGGATATCGAAAAGGTGATCCACGGCATCGCCCCGGCGCAGATCGAAATGGCCCCGACCGAGCTGAGCATGGAAGACGCCGAAGTGCTGGGTAACGCACGAATTCTGGTGGTCGACGATAGCCAGGTGGCCCTGCAGCAATCGGTGCACACCTTGCGCAACCTCGGCCTGCAATGCCACACCGCGCGCAGCGCCAAGGAAGCCATCGACTGCCTGCTGGACCTGCAAGGCACGGCGCAGCAGATCAACCTGATCGTCTCCGACATCGAGATGTCGGAGATGGACGGCTACGCCTTCACCCGCACCCTGCGCGAAACCCCGGACTTCTCCCACCTCTACGTGCTGCTGCACACCTCGCTGGACAGCGCGATGAACAGCGAAAAAGCCCGACTGGCCGGGGCCAATGCGGTATTGACCAAGTTTTCCTCGCCGGAGCTGACCCGCTGCCTGATCGAAGCGGCGAAGACGGTCGCCGCCCAGGGCGCCTGAGCCTTGGCGAGCGGACATTGCCTGTTGTTGCGGCGTGACCTGGGCACGCCGCTGCCCGCCGCGAGCTGGCCGGCCACCATTCACCTCGGCCCGTATCAGGCGTCCCTGGCGGCCGGGGTGTATCAACTGATGCAAGAGGGGTACGCCGACGGCGGCGATCTGCCCGAGCTCGACACCTGGCGCAGGCACTTTGAAACCGATGCCGAATATGACCCGGCGCTGTGCTTCATCGCCCACGACGCCGAAGGCCTGGTCGGCGTGGCCCAGTGCTGGACCAGCGCCTACATCAAGGACCTGGTGGTGCACCCCCGCGCCCGGGGCCAGGGCATTGGCCGTGCCTTGCTGTTGCATGCATTCGAGGTGTTTCGCCAGCGCCGCGAGGGTTTCGTCGACCTCAAGGTGCGCGAAGACAACCTGCCGGCCCGCGAGCTGTATGCCAGCGTCGGCATGACCCTGGTCCGCCGCGAACCGCTGCCCACTGCGCTACCCGCCCTGCCCTAGTCGCTGGCCGGCGCCGGGCAGGGGCCATCACTTGGCCGCGATTTTCATCGGCGCCGCCTCAGGCATACTCCGGGGAACCGCCAACCCAGGGAGCCCCCCGGCATGAAAACCATCACCTTGAGCGCTATCCTCCTGACCGCCCTCGCCGCCCAGGCCCACGCCTCCAGCAGCGAGGCCTGGGCCGCCCTGGACAAGGCCGTGGTCGCCAGCTGCACCCAGGCCAGCGGGCTGAAAAAACCGAAAGCGGTCGGCACTGCCGCGCAATTCGATGACCGGGTGGGCTATGTCGCCTTACTCCTTCAAGGCCAGTACCCGCAACCGCACATGAAGGGCCAAACCGGCACCGAGCTGTGCCTGTACGACAAGCAGCACAAAACTGCCTACGTCACCGAGTGGGACTCGATCCGCCCCGCCCTGCCGCGTAAATGAATGGCGCATAACTTGCTTCATGACTGGCTTTACGGTGTCCACCGCGCCCTTCCTGGCGGGCACCCGGGCCGATCAACCATGGCTTTTTTCGCACAATGAATACATCGTTTTCCTGCGTCGGCTGCGGCAAGTGCTGCACTGACCATCACGTGCCCCTGACCCTCGCCGAAGCCCGCCAATGGGCGGCTGACGGCGGTCAGGTGATTGTTCTGGTGGAGGGGTTTCTCGGCAACGGCCTGGGCCTTCCCGCCCCGCAACGCGAGCATGCGCAACGGCGTTCCTGCGTGGTCCGCAGCGGCACTGCCGAAGCCTATGTGGCCATCACCTTCGCCGCCTACAACGTCGGCCCGTGCCGGAATCTTGACGAAGACCAGCTGTGCCGCATCTACCAGCGCCGGCCGCTGGTGTGCCGTATTTACCCGATGGAGATCAACCCCCATATCCCGCTGCAGCCCCAAGCCAAGGAATGCCCGCCTGAATCCTGGGAACAAGGGCCGGCGCTGATCGTCGGTGGCGAACTGGTGGACCAGGAGCTGATTGAGCTGATCCGCCGCTCACGCCAGGCCGACCGTGACGATATCCGCAGCAAGGAAGCGATTTGCGCGCTGCTGGGAATTCGCACCACCGCGCTCAAGGGCGATGGTTTCACCGCCTACCTGCCGGAAATGGCGGCCCTGGCCCAAGCGATCGACCAGGTCCAGGCCCGGCCCCTGGCGGCGGCCGGCACAGCGTGGCTATTCCATGTCTCGGGCGACGACATCGCCGGCCAGGTGCAGGCCGCCGGGGCGCAGGTGGCGACCGAGGCGCCGCTCAACTACGCGTTTATTTCCCTGCGGGCGGCGTAACTGCCCACCCGGCAGACACCGGCTAGCTGCGCTTGTGCCAGAACTCATGGGCCAGCTGTTGCAGGTCCCCGGCCAGCGCCGCCACATCCCCGGAGTTGATATGGCTCTGCTGGCCGGCGCTGACTGTGGCATCACAGGCATTGCGGATGCCGCTGATATTACGGTTGATGTCTTCGCTGACCGCGCTTTGCTCTTCCACCGCCGCCGCGATCTGCAGGCTCATCTCGGTAATCTGATTGACCCGCTGGCTGATGCCGTCCAGGGCCACGGCGGCGCGCTGGGTCTGTTCGACACTGTTCTGTGCATGCTCGCTGCTCTGCAACATCACCTGCACCGCATCCCGGGCACCGTTTTGCAGGGTGCTGATCATGCGCTGGATTTCATTGGTCGAATCCTGGGTGCGCTGGGCAAGGCCGCGCACCTCATCGGCCACCACGGCAAAACCGCGCCCCTGTTCACCGGCCCGGGCCGCTTCGATGGCCGCATTCAGGGCCAGCAGGTTGGTTTGCTCGGCGATGCTGCGGATCACGTCCAGCACCCCGGATATGTCGCTGCTGTGGTTTTCCAACTGGTGAATCACCTCGGTGGCCCGCACCAGTTCGCTGGCCAGGAGCAGTACCGCGCTGCGGCTTTCGCCCACCAGATGATGGCCGGCACGGGTTTCGCCCTCTGCCTGATCCGCGGCCTGGGACGCCTGCTGGGCATGATTGGCGACCTCGGCGACGCTGGCGGCCATCTGATGGATCGCCGCCGCCACCTGGTCGGTTTCCGCCTGTTGTTCCAGGGTGCTGCTGTGGCTGCTGTGCAAATGCTCCACCAACTCGGCCGCATGCCCGGCCAGCCGCTGGGACGCATCGCCGATCCGCCCGACCACCGCACCGACCTGGGCTTCCAGCATGTGCAGGGCGAACCCGATCTGGCCGAAGGCATCACGGCGACCGGTGTAGATGCCTTGGCTCAAGGGGTTATCGGCAATCTGCCGGGCACGGGCGCTGAGTTGATCCAGGGGTTTGAGCAGCAGGCAGATACCCAGGGCACTCAGGCCGCAGCCCGTCGCCACGGCCAGGCCGTGAGACCATACGGAAGGCGGCATAAGAACGGTCGAGGCAAGGTAGCTGGCGATGGATGCGCCACTGACCAGGGCCCAGAGCTTGAGCTTGACCCCCAGCGCCGGCAGCCGTCGCCACAACGGTGAGCGCGGGCTGCGCAGTTGGGCATAGGCCGCTTCGGCGGCATCGATTTGCCGAACCGTGGGCTTGGTGCGGACCGACTGATATTCAACCGCCTGACCGTCGCGGGTCACCGGGGTGACGTAGGCGCTGACCCAATAGTGATCGCCGTTCTTGCAGCGGTTCTTCACCAGGCCCATCCATGAACGACCGGCCTTGAGGGTTTGCCACATATGGGCGAACGCCGCAGACGGCATGTCCGGGTGACGCATCAGGTTATGGGGCGAGCCCAACAATTCGTCTCGATCGTAGCCGCTGATTTCGATGAAATCAGGGTTGGCGTAAGTGATGGCGCTCGTCAGATCGGTGGTCGACAGGATGTTCACATCAGGGGCGAAGTCCACATTTCGCCCGGTAACTGGAAGGTTGATCTTCATGGGGAGCGCGCTCGGATTGTTGGGATAGAGTCGGCAGGGCTGCTGACTCTAAGCGCACTGATCCCACAAATACTGATCCAGCTCACGTTTGTATCATTTAGCCATCATTGCCGCTAAGAAGCGCAAATATGACCAACTCGGCAGGCATCGCGCGATCAGCGCTTGCCCATCGAGCGACGGGTGCCGGGAGGCGCTGCACCGGGAGTCTTGGTGTGGCCATTGGTAGCGCCGCCCTTGTACCAGGGCTGATTGGCATTTTTGGCCTGGGCAAACTCGGAAGGCTTGAACGGAAACTTGAACGCGGCGATCGCCGGTTTGTCTTCGGTGTCGACGGTGGTTGGCTCGACAACCTGGTCGTCGCTCACAGCGTCGGACACAGGCGGTTGTGTAGGGGAATTCATGGAAGCTCCGGAGAGGTGAAATGGCCGGGGACAGGCCACAGACGGCGGCAGTATACCTGTGCGTCTCAGATCTTTAACCTGACAAGGCACGAATGGTCAGCCATTACTGACAGCGCTGTCAGTTAGCCGTCACCTTGCTGACTGGGTTGGCCGGCTATAAGTGAGGCACTGATACTGGCCCCTCCTCCCGATCCCATTGCCCCGGCGCTCTATCCCATGCGGAAACCCAAAAGAACAGTCGTGATCCTAGGCGTCGTTGTCGTACTGGTTGCCGGTGGGCTGTGGCTGCTGAACAAGCCGGCCGCCCACAAACTGGCGGCCCCCACCGCGATCCCGGTGCGGGTCGTCGAAGTGGTGCAAAAGGACGTGCCGCGTCACACCAGCGGTATCGGCTCGGTGCTGTCGCTGCACAGCGTGGTGATCCGGCCCCAGGTCGACGGCATCCTGACCAGGCTCCTGGTCAAGGAAGGGCAACTGGTCAAGGCCGGCGACCTGCTGGCGACCATCGACGACCGCTCGATCCGCGCCAGCCTCGACCAGGCCCGGGCGCAACTGGCGGAAAACCAGGCGCAGTTGCAGGTGGCCCAGATCAACCTCAAGCGCTACAAATTGCTGACGGTGGATGACGGGATTTCGAAACAGACCTATGACCAGCAGCAAGCCCTGGTCAACCAGCTCAAAGCCACTGCCCAGGGCAATCAGGCCGCCATCGACGCCGCCCAGGTCCAGCTTTCCTACACCCAGATACGCTCCCCGGTCACCGGCCGCGTGGGTATTCGCACCGTGGATGAAGGTAACTTCCTGCGCATGAGCGATACCCAGGGCCTGTTCTCAGTGACCCAAATCGACCCGATTGCCGTGGAGTTTTCGCTGCCACAGCAAATGCTGCCGACCCTGCAGGGCCTGATCAAGGCCCAGGACCCGGCGGCGGTCAAAGTCTTTATCGGCGCCGACAGCACCAGCGGCGACCTGCTGGGCGAAGGCCACCTGACCCTGATCGACAACCAGATCAACGCCAACACCGGCACCCTGCGGGCCAAGGCCGAGTTCGCCAATGACCAGCAGAAGCTCTGGCCCGGGCAACTGGTGACGATCCAGATCCAGACCGCCCTCGACAAAAATGCCCTGACCGTACCGCCCACGGTGGTGCAGCGCGGCCTCGACCAGCACTTCGTGTACCGGGTACAGGGCGACAAGGTGGAAGTGGTGCCGGTGCAGATGCTCTATCAGGACAGTGGCCTGAACATCATCCAGGGCGTGCAGGCCGGGGATGTGCTGGTCAGCGACGGCCAATCCCGGCTCAAGCCGGGCTCCCAGGTGCAGGTGCTCGGCGATCCGCCCCAGGTGGTGCAAGCCGCTGACGCGGAGCTCAAGCCATGAAGGGCCACGGTTCGGTCTCAGCCTGGTGCGTCGACCATCCGGTCGCCACCGTCCTGCTGACCTTCGCCCTGGTGCTGGTGGGCTTGATCGCCTTTCCGCGCCTGCCCATCGCGCCGCTGCCGGAAGCCGAGTTCCCGACCATCCAGGTCTCGGCCACCCTGCCCGGCGCCAGCCCCGACACCATGGCCTCGTCGGTGGCCACGCCCCTGGAAGTGCAGTTCAGCGCCATCCCCGGCATGACCCAGATGACCTCGAGCAGCGCCCTGGGCTCATCCCTGCTGACCTTGCAGTTCACCCTGAATAAAAGTATCGACACCGCGGCCCAGGAAGTTCAGGCGGCGATCAACACCGCCGCCGGCAAACTGCCCAAGGACATGCCGACCCTGCCGACCTGGAAGAAGGTCAACCCCGCCGACAGCCCGGTGCTGATCCTCAGCATCAGTTCGACCCAGATGCCCGGCACCGAACTCAGCGATTACGCGGAAACCCTGCTGGCACGTCAGATCAGCCAGATCGACGGTGTCGGGCAAATCAACATCACCGGGCAGCAACGGCCGGCGATCCGGGTCCAGGCTTCAGCCGACAAGCTGGCAGCCATTGGCCTGACCCTGGCCGATATCCGCCTGGCGATCCAGCAAACCAGCCTCAACCTGGCCAAGGGTGCGCTGTACGGCGAATCGAGCATTTCCACGCTGTCGACCAACGACCAGTTGTTCCACCCTGAGGAGTACAGCCAGCTCATTGTTTCCTACAAGGATGGCGCGCCGGTGCACCTCAAGGATGTGGCGCGGGTGGTCAGTGGCCCCGAGGACGCCTATATCCAGGCCTGGTCCGGCGACCAGCCGGGGGTCAACCTGGTGATTTCGCGCCAGCCGGGGGCCAATATCGTCGAGACCGTGGACCGGATTCAGGCCGCCCTGCCGGGTCTTGAAGCCATGCTTCCGGCGTCGGTCCAGGTCAAGGTGCTGATCGACCGCACCCAGACCATTCGCGCCTCCCTGCACGAAGTGGAGATCACCCTGCTGATCGCGGTGCTGCTGGTGGTCGCGGTGATGGCGCTGTTCCTGCGCCAATGGTCGGCGACCCTGATTGTCTCGGCCGTGCTGGGGGTGTCGCTGATCGCCAGTTTTGCCCTGATGTACCTGCTGGGATTCAGCCTGAACAACCTGACCCTGGTGGCGATCGTGGTGGCCGTGGGCTTTGTGGTGGACGACGCCATCGTGGTGGTGGAGAACATCCACCGCCACCTGGAAGCCGGCGACGGCATGCGCGAAGCGGCGATCAAGGGCGCCGGCGAGATCGGCTTTACCGTGGTTTCCATCAGCTTCTCGCTGGTGGCGGCGTTTATTCCGCTGCTGTTCATGGGGGGCGTGGTCGGGCGCCTGTTCAAGGAATTCGCCCTGACGGCCACCAGCACCATCATGATTTCGGTGGTGGTGTCCCTGACCCTGGCCCCCACTCTCGCGGCCCTGTTCATGCGCGCCCCGGTGCATGAGGCACACGCCAAGCCGGGGTTCGGCGAACGCCTGCTGGCCCTTTATGAACGCGGCCTGCGCCGGGCCCTGGCCCACCAGAAGCTGATGCTGGGGATTTTCGCCCTGACCCTGGCCATGGCCGTGGTCGGCTACATCTTCATTCCCAAGGGCTTCTTCCCGGTGCAGGACACCGGTTTCGTCCTCGGCACCACCGAAGCCGCTGCGGATATCTCCTACCCCGACATGGTGAAAAAACATCAGGCACTGGCCGAGATCGTGGCGGCTGACCCGGCAGTAGCGGCCTTCTCCCATTCGGTCGGGGTCTCAGGCAGCAACCAGACCATCGCCAACGGCCGGTTCTGGATCGCCCTGAAAAAACGCAGCGAGCGCGACGTGTCCGCCAGCGCCTTTATCGACCGGATCCGTCCGCAGCTGATGAAAATCCCCGGGGTCGTGCTCTACCTGCGCGCCGGCCAGGACATCAACCTCAGCTCCGGCCCGAGCCGCGCCCAGTACCAATACGTACTCAAGAGCAACGACGGCCCGACATTGAGCACCTGGACCCAGCGCCTGACGGAAAAACTGCGCAGCAACCCGGCCTTCCGCGATATTTCCAACGACCTGCAGCTGGGCGGCAGCATTACCCATATCAATATCGACCGAGTCGCCGCCGCCCGCTTCGGCCTGACCGCCAGCGATGTCGACGAGGCCCTGTACGATGCCTTCGGCCAACGACAGATCAACGAGTTCCAGACCGAGATCAACCAGTACAACGTGATCCTCGAACTCGACACCCGCCAGCGCGGCAAAGCCGAAAGCCTCAACTACTTCTACCTGCGCTCGCCCCTGAGCGGGGAGATGGTGCCGCTCTCGGCCCTGGCACGCTTCGATGCGCCGACCATCGGCCCGCTGTCGATCGCCCATGACGGCATGTTCCCGGCCGCCAACCTGTCGTTTAACCTGGCCCCTGGCGTGGCCCTGGGCGATGCGGTGATCCTGCTCAACCAGGCCAAGACCGAAATCGGCATGCCGGCAGCCATCAGCGGCAACTTCCAGGGCGCGGCCCAGGCCTTCCAGAGTTCCCTGGCCAGCCAGCCCTGGCTGATCCTGGCGGCGCTGGTGGCGGTGTACATCATTCTCGGGGTGCTCTACGAGAGCTTCGTGCACCCGCTGACCATCATCTCGACCCTGCCCTCTGCCGGCCTGGGGGCGCTGATGATGCTCTGGCTGCTGGGCCAGGACTTTTCGATCATGGCCCTGATCGGACTGGTGCTGCTGATCGGCATCGTCAAGAAAAACGGCATCCTGATGATCGACTTCGCCCTGGACGCCCAACGCCGTGGCGGCCTGCCCCCTGAAGAGGCGATCTACCAGGCCTGTATCACCCGGTTCCGGCCGATCATCATGACGACCCTGGCCGCCCTGCTCGGCGCCCTGCCGCTGATGCTCGGCTACGGCACCGGCGCCGAGCTGCGCCAGCCACTGGGGATTGCCGTGGTCGGCGGGCTGCTGGTGAGCCAGGCGCTGACCCTGTTCACCACTCCGGTCATATACTTGTGGCTCGAGCGGCTCTTCCATCGGCCCAAACCAGCCCCGGTGCTGGCGACCACTACCTGAGGCGGGGTCATGCGCGTTCTGATTATCGAAGATGAAGAAAAAACCGCGGATTACCTGCACCGCGGCCTGACGGAACAGGGTTACACCGTGGACCTGGCACGCGATGGCGTCGAAGGCCTGCACCTGGCCCTGGAAAGCGATTACGCGGTGATCGTGCTCGACGTGATGCTGCCGGGCCTCGACGGCTTCGGCGTATTGCGCGCCCTGCGCGCGCGCAAGCAGACCCCGGTGATCATGCTCACCGCCCGCGAGCGGGTCGAAGACCGGATCAAGGGCCTGCGCGACGGCGCCGACGATTACCTCGGCAAGCCGTTTTCCTTCCTCGAACTGGTGGCCCGCCTGCAGGCGCTGACCCGTCGCAGCGGCGGCCATGAGCCGGTGCAGGTCAGCATCGCCGACCTGTGGATCGACCTGATCAGCCGCAAGGCCAGCCGTGCCGGAACCCGCCTCGACCTGACCGCCAAGGAGTTCTCGTTGCTCAGCGTACTGGCCCGGCGCCAGGGCGAGATCCTGTCGAAAACCGCGATTGCGGAAATGGTCTGGGACATCAATTTCGACAGCGATGCCAACGTGGTCGAAGTCGCGATCAAACGCCTGCGGGCCAAGCTCGACGGGCCTTTCGAGGAGAAACTGCTGCACACCATCCGCGGCATGGGTTACGTGCTGGAGAGCCGCGGTGTCCAGTAACAGCATCGCTCTGCGCCTGAGCGGCATGTTCACCTTGGTGGCGTTACTGGTGTTCGTGCTGATCGGCGGCGCGCTGTACCAGCAGGTGGACAAGGGCTTGGGCCTGTTGCCCGAGGCCGAACTGGATGCGCGCTACAGCGTGCTGGAGTCGGCGCTGACGCGCTATGGCACCCCCGAGCACTGGGCCAAGATCAACGCCAAGCTCAAGCTGCTCAGCGAAGAAGACAAGCGCATTCGATTCTGGGTGGTCAGCGGTGACGCCCACTACGAGTACGGCGACCCGGATGCACAGGTCCGCGAACTGGCCCTGGGGCCCCTGGGCATGCGCGACCTGAACCTGGCCGAGCACCCATACCCGCTGAAAGTGCTGGTCAGCCAGTTACCGGCCAAGGACCAGCGTCCGCCCCTGCGCTTTCTGATCGCCATCGACACCGAGACCTTTTACCAAACCCAGCACCAACTGCTGATGGCCCTGATCAGCCTGGCCATTGTCGGCGTGTTGCTGGCGTCGGCATTGGGTTACTGGGTGGCGCGGATCGGCCTCAAGCCCTTGATCAAACTGTCCCAGGAGGCCCAGCGCCTGGCCCCGCCACGGCTGACCGGACGCTTGCAACTGTCACCACTGCCGCCGGAGTTGAGCCAGTTCGTCAACTCCTTCAACTCGACCCTGGAACGGGTCGAGCAAGCCTATTCAAGGCTTGAGTCGTTCAATGCCGACGTGGCCCACGAACTGCGCTCGCCCCTGACCAACCTGATCGGCCAGACCCAGGTGGCCCTGACCCGGGGACGTTCGGCAGAGCATTATTTCGAGGTCCTGCAATCGAACCTGGAAGAGCTCGAGCGGTTGCGCTCGATCATCAACGACATGCTGTTCCTGGCCAGCGCCGACCAGGGCAGCAAGGCCACCAAACTCACCGCCACCTCCCTGGCCAGCGAAGTGGCGACCACCCTCGACTACCTGGATTTCATCCTCGAAGACGCCCAGGTCAAGGTCGAAGTCAGCGGCGACGCCCTGGTCTCGATCGAAATCGCCCACCTGCGTCGCGCCTTGATCAACCTGCTGAGCAACGCCGTACAGCACACCGCCCCCGGCCAGATGATCCAAGTGCGGATCGAGGTTCAGGAACACCAGGTGGCGATCGCCGTCAGCAACCCCGGCCAGGGCATTGCCAACGAACACCTGCCGCGCCTGTTCGAGCGGTTCTATCGGGTCGACGCCTCGCGCAGCAACAGCGGCGCCAACCATGGCCTGGGGCTGGCCATCGTCAAGGCCATCGCCCTGATGCATGGCGGCGATGTGTTCGTGCGCAGTAACGCGGGCATCAATACCTTTGGCATTTACCTGCCGGTCTAAGCCCCCCGCCCCAGGGGCCGACGCCGCTGCCTTTACAGAAAAACCACAGCCACTGTTGTTTTTTCGGTAACAGTCCTTATCCTGTTCAGCTCTTTTTCCGAGCGCCTCAGCCCTATATTTTTGTCGCACCGAATTTGACTTGCTCTGCAAGAAGGTCTTCAGAAATGTCCAACGTCATGGGTATTGCCAGCGCATTTGTTTTGTCTTCCCTGTTCGTCGCCCCACTGGCGATGGCCGAAGAGTCCCAGGCATTCGCCGCGCGCAACGCGGCACGTGCAGAGGCCTTCCAGGAAGCGCAAGTGGCCCTGGCCGCCCAGCAGAAAAACGCCGAACAAGCCCAGAAAGTAACGGCCGAGCACAGCCAGGCCGACTCGCAGAAAGACAGCTGATCCGCATTACCGACTCGTTTCCCTCGACAATTTCTCCGTTTGTAACCCCGGAGTGAGTTGTCTTAAAGCCGCTGCCTTCAGCGGCTTTTTTTTGCCATCAGAATGCGCCCATGGAGGGCGTATTCCACAGAACAAGCAGCACCGAATCCACAATAAAAAATGACCGTTATCCACCTCAAGGAGCTCCATCCCGATGCAGACACCCTTCATTTTCACCCCGTTATTCATTGCATTGGCTGCAACGATCTGCAGCCAGGCCCAAGCCGCCGAAGCGCCGCCGGCCGAAGGCTTTATCGAGGGCTCAAGCCTCAAGCTCAACGCTCGCAACTACTACATGAACCGCAATCGGCATCAGCAAAACGATGACAACATCGAATGGGGCCAAGGTTTCCTGGGGATTTTCGAATCCGGCTATACCCAGGGCACCGTCGGTTTCGGCATCGATGCCAATGCCATGCTCGGGTTGAAACTCGACGGCGGTGGCGGCACGGACGGCTCGAGCATCCTGCCCATCAGCGATGGCAACGGCAAGGCGCCGGGGTCGTTCTCGACGGCGGGGGCGACCTTGAAAATGCGCGCCTTCGACACCGAACTCAAAGCCGGTGACCTGTTCCTGAATAACCCGGTGATCGCCGGCGGCCAGAGCCGGATGCTGCCGCAGACCTTTCGTGGCGTGAGCCTGAGCAATCACAGTTTCGACGGTTGGCTGATCGAAGGGGGCCAGGCCAGCTTTACCAAGCCTTACAACCAGAGCGGGCACAAACGCATCGGCACGTCCTATGGTTCGCTGCGCGATGGTGATGAATCCTTGCACCTGAACTGGATCGGCACCGCCTGGAGCGGCGTTCCAGGCCTGACCAGCAGCCTCTACGCCTCCGAGCTCAAGGACATCTGGAACCAGTACTACTACGACCTGGACTACACCTACGCGGTGAATGAGCTGGTCAGCCTCAACCCGGGCCTGCACGTCTACCACACCCAGGACACCGGCCAGGCGCTGCTGGGCTCCATCGACAACAACACCTACAGCCTGCACTTCACCGTCGGCGTGGGTAACCACAGCGTTACGGCGGCCTACCAGCGGGTCAACGGCAACACGCCGTTCGACTACATCAGCCAGGGCGACAGCATCTACCTGGACAACTCGCAGCAGTATTCGGACTTCAACGGCCCCAACGAACGTTCGTGGAAGCTCAAGTACGCCTATGACTTTGTCGGCCTGGGCCTGCCGGGCCTGACGTCGGCGGTGTCCTATTCCCGGGGTGAGCTGGACCTGACCAAGGCTGATCCCGAGAGCCGCGGCTATGCCAGCTGGTACAGCGCCGATGGCAAGCACGCCAAACACTGGGAACGCGATATCGACCTCAAGTACGTGGTGCAAAGCGGCTCGGCCAAGGACCTGGCGCTGCGCCTGCAATGGGCGACCAACCGCGGCGGCAATGGGTATGGCGAGCTGGATAACGACACCGATGAGTACCGGGTGATCGTCGACTACCCACTAAATATCTTCTGAACACCTAAAAAACCGGAGGCCAGCGTCATTGCTGGCCTTTTTTTTGCGTGTGGCTGGGCAAACGCCAAGGCAATGACGACTCTCTGTCACTCTGCTAGCGGCCTCCTTCTCCGTCCGCCAGCAGAAGCCAGAAACATGCGTGCACACAGTGCGACTCCTTCACGCCCGCCCCCCAGCCAATCCGAGTGGATGCTGCTGGCCGGCAGTTCCCTGACGGTCATCGCCATCCTGTGCATCGTGACCTACCTGCTGATCCGCGAACACGGCAGCGCCAAGTTGGTCGCGGTGCGCTCGGCCACGAACATCGTGCAATTGATCGATGCCGACGTGGAGCACAACGTCGAGCTCTACGACATCTCCCTGCGTGGCCTGATCGAAGCCACCCGCCTTAAGGACCTGGCCGGGATTCCGGCCGATGTGCGCCACCGGGTATTGTTCGATCGCGCCACCACCATGCCGCACAAGGGCGACATCCTGCTGCTGGACAACAAAGGCGACGTGGTGGCCGACTCAGCCTCGGTCATACCGCGCACAGACAATTTCGCCGACCGCGAATACTTTCAAGCGCATGTCGACAACCCAGACCCGCAGATGATGATCAGCCGCCCGTTCCGCAGCCGCAGTGCCGAACAGGATTGGCGCATCAGTTTCAGCCGTCGCTTGTCGTCCGAGCAGGGGGAGTTTCTCGGGGTAGCCGAGGCGGCCATGCGCCTGGATTACTTCAATGCGCTGTTCAAGACCCTGAGTGTCGGCCGTAATAGCTCGGTGAACCTGATCAGCAGCGACGGTTTTCTGTTGGCTCAGCAACCGCCCCTGGGCGACGACCTGATCGGCCGCGACTTCAGCAATCGACCGAACTTCATGCGCATTCTCAAGGAAGGCAACGGCAGCTTCAGCAGTGTTTCCAGTGTCGACCACAAGGCCCGGCTGTACACCTTCTCCCAGGTCGGCCAGTTGCCGCTGATCGTGATTGTTGCCCTCTCCACCGACGAAGTGTTCGCCGCCTGGCGCCGTACTGCCCTGGTGGTCAGCCTGGCCACCGGTATTTTGTGTATCGGCTTGCTGTGGCTGACCTGGCTGCTGCGCCGCGAACTGCGCCTGCGCCAGCGCGCCGAACGAGAGCTGGAGCAACTGGCCGCCACTGACGGGCTGACCGGGCTGGCCAACCGCCGCGCCATGGACCAGACCCTGGCTCGCGAGTACTCAAGGGCCCAGCGTTCAGGCAACAACCTGTCGCTGCTGATGATTGATGTCGACCACTTCAAGGCCTTCAATGACCGCCACGGCCACCAGTTGGGCGATATCGCCCTGCGTGCGGTGGCCGATGTGATCGGCGGCGGCGTGCGCCGTCCTGCGGATCTGGCGGCACGCTATGGCGGCGAGGAGTTCGCGGTGATCCTGCCGGAAACCACCATGGCCGGCGCCTGCGCCCTGGCCGAGCAGATCCGCGCCGGCATCGAACAGTTGGCGCCGGTGGGCCAGAGCGCCACGCCGCTGACGGTGAGTATCGGGGTCGGCACCTGGTCGGCGGGCCAGGACATCAGCCCGGAAAATCTGCTGCGCAACGCCGACAAAGCCCTGTACCAGGCCAAATCCCATGGCCGTAACCGGGTGGTGGCCGACCTGGCCGCGAGCAGCCCGACGTCTGCGGCTGCCAGACTCTCGATGCCTGACTGACGGCCATAAAAAAAGGCCACCCGAGGGTGGCCTTTAAAAACAAAAGGAAAGAGAGTGTTACTTACACGGCCGCAACCGGACGCATGTAAGAGATCGGTGCAGTGCTGGCATCTTCGAAGGTCACGACTTCCCACGCATCTTTCTGTGCAATGAGTTTGCGCAGAAGCTGGTTGTTCAGTGCATGGCCCGACTTGAAGCCTTTGAACTCACCTATCAGGCTATTGCCCAGCAGGTAGAGGTCACCAATTGCGTCGAGGATCTTGTGCTTCACGAATTCGTCTTCATAGCGAAGGCCGTCTTCGTTCAGTACACCATCCGCGTCGACCACGATGGCGTTTTCCACGCTGCCGCCGAGTGCGAGGTTGTGCTTGCGCAGGTACTCGATATCACTCATGAAACCAAAGGTACGGGCGCGGCTGACTTCTTTTACAAACGAAGTGCTGGAAAAATCCACGCTTGCACTTTGGGTGCGGTCACGGAAAACCGGGTGATCGAAATCGATCTCGAAGCTCACCTTGAAACCGTCGAAAGGAACGAAAGTGGCGCGCTTGTCGCCGTCTTCCACTGTCACTTCGCGCAGGATACGAATGAACTTCTTGGCTGCGTCCTGTTCTTCCAGGCCGGCAGATTGAATCAGGAATACGAAGGGTCCAGCGCTACCATCCATGATTGGGACTTCGGACGCGGAGAGCTCGACGTAGGCGTTATCGATGCCCAGGCCGGCCATGGCCGAGAGCAAGTGCTCCACCGTGTCCACTTTGGTGTCACCGTTGACCAGCGTGGTCGACATAGTGGTTTCACCAACGTTTTCCGCGCGAGCAGGAATCTGCACCACAGGGTCCAGGTCGGCACGACAAAACACAATGCCGGTGTCTACAGGCGCAGGCTTGAGGGTCAGGTATACCTTCTCCCCGGAGTGCAGGCCTACACCTGTGGCACGGATAATATTCTTCAGGGTGCGTTGTTTAATCATGGCTTGGGCCGCTTCAGCGCAAATTGCGAACTGGTATCAACAAAGGCTGGCGATAATAGCAGACCAGACCTTTGCTGAACACCAATCACCCTAATACCCCTGATACATTCCATCAATCGGCCTGGCGACGCAGGAATGCCGGGATGTCCAGATAGTCCAGATCATCTTGCGGATTCAGCTTCGCCGCGGTCGCAGCGCTCGACTGAGCTTGATTGCGCATCACGGTTGGACGATCCAGGTCGCGGTAGTTCACCGACGGCAGCTCCTGACGCGAAGGCGCTGGTTGAGCCTGCGAAGCCATGGAGGTTTGCACGGTGTTGTCGATCACCTTCATCGGCTTCTCGATTTTCGCGCCCAGACCTGTGGCAACCACAGTCACGTGCAGCTCGTCGCGCATGTCCGGATCGATAACAGTACCGACCTTGACCATGGCGTGCTCGGAAGCGAAGGCTTCGATAATGCTACCCACGTCGGAGTACTCACCCAGGGACAGGTCAGGACCGGCGGTGATGTTCACCAGGATGCCGCGTGCACCTTGCAGGTTCACGTCTTCGAGCAACGGGTTGCGGATCGCCGCTTCGGTGGCTTCACGTGCACGGTTCGGACCGCTGGCGCAGCCAGTGCCCATCATCGCCATGCCCATTTCGCTCATCACGGTACGCACGTCGGCAAAGTCGACGTTGATCATGCCCGGACGTTTGATGATGTCGGAGATACCGCGAACGGCACCGGCCAGTACATCGTCAGCCTTGGCAAAAGCCGACAGCAGGCTGGCGTCCTTACCGAGGATGGTCAGCAGCTTCTCGTTGGGGATGGTGATCAGCGAGTCGACACTTTCCGACAGCAGGCGGATGCCTTCATCGGCGATCTGCATGCGCTTGCGACCTTCGAACGGGAACGGACGAGTCACGACAGCGACCGTCAGGATCCCCATTTCCTTGGCCACTTCGGCAATGATCGGCGCAGCACCGGTACCGGTACCGCCGCCCATGCCAGTGGTGATGAACACCATGTTGGTGCCCGCCAGAACCTCGGCAATGCGCTCGCGGTCTTCCAGAGCGGCCTGACGACCAACTTCCGGATTTGCGCCAGCACCCAGGCCCTTGGTCACGCCGGTGCCCAATTGCAGGATGGTCCGCGCGCCGATGCTTTTCAGCGCCTGGGCATCAGTGTTGGCGCAGATGAACTCGACGCCTTCAATGTTGCTCTTGACCATGTGATTGACCGCGTTGCCGCCGCCACCGCCAACACCAATAACCTTGATTACCGGGCTTTGCGGGATGTTGTCTACGAGTTCGAACATTTTCCCTCTCCTTTCATTTCTCTAGTTTTTTCGCCTACTGCCTACTGCTTTGTTGCGTGCCGCTTGAAACGTGTCGCTTGAAACCACTGCTTAGAAATTGCCTTGTACCCAGCTCTTGATGCGATCGAGCAAGGCGGCCTTGGGTTCTTCATTGCTGTAGCTGTCGCGGCTGCCGATGCCGGAGAACGAAATCCCGTCGGACTGTTTCTGCAGCCCGTACAGCAGCAAGCCGACGCCGGTGGAATAGATCGGGTTGCGCACCACGTCGGACAGGCCCTTGACGGTGTGCGGCACACCCAGGCGGACCGGCATGTGGAAAATCTCTTCGGCCAGCTCGACCGCGCCTTCCATCTTCGAGGTACCGCCGGTCAGCACGATGCCGGCCGGGATCAGGTCCTCGTAGCCGCTGCGACGCAGTTCAGCCTGGATCAGGGTGAACAGCTCGTCGTAGCGCGGTTCGACCACTTCGGCCAGGGCCTGACGCGACAACTCGCGCGGCGGACGGTCGCCGACACTTGGAACCTTGATGGTTTCACCGGCACCGGCCAGCTTGGCCAGGGCGCAGGCGTAGCGGATCTTGATTTCTTCGGCGTACTGGGTCGGGGTACGCAGCGCCATGGCGATGTCGTTGGTCACCTGATCGCCGGCAATCGGGATCACTGCGGTATGCCGGATCGCGCCTTCAGTGAAGATCGCGATGTCGGTGGTACCGCCACCGATGTCCACCAGGCACACGCCCAGCTCTTTCTCATCATCGGTCAGCACCGAGTAGGCTGAGGCCAACTGCTCGAGAATGATGTCGTCGATTTCCAGACCGCAGCGACGCACGCACTTTTCGATGTTCTGTGCCGCATTGACCGCGCAGGTCACCACGTGCACCTTGGCTTCCAGGCGAACGCCGGACATGCCCAGGGGCTCACGTACGCCTTCCTGGTTATCGATCACGTAATCCTGCGGCAGGGTGTGCAAAACCCGCTGGTCAGCCGGAATCGCCACGGCCTGGGCCGCATCGAGAACCCGCTCGAGGTCGGCCGAGCTGACTTCACGATCACGAATCGCCACGATGCCGTGGGAGTTCAGGCTGCGAATGTGATTGCCGGCCACACCGACAAACGCCGAGTGAATGCGGCATCCAGCCATCAGTTGCGCTTCTTCGACGGCGCGCTGGATGGACTGCACGGTGGACTCGATATTCACCACCACGCCCTTCTTCAGGCCGCGGGACGGATGGGTACCGATACCGACGATTTCCAGCGTGCCATCGGCCCCGACCTCACCCACCAGCGCCACCACTTTGGAGGTGCCGATATCGAGACCGACGATCATTTTGCCGCTTTGCACATTTGCCATGGTCCTGCCTCTTCTTAATTCTTCGCGACGGCGGGTTGGGCCGTCGTGGGCGCTACAGGTTCCCGCCAGCCGACGGCCAGGCCGTTGGCGTAGCGCAGATCGATGCGCGCAATGTTCGTAATCTGTTCTTTCAGCGTTTTTTCATAAATGGCAATAAAGCGGCGCATCTTCTCCACCAGATGATCGCGGCCCAGCAACAACTCGATACCCGGGCCCGCACTGCCGGCCCCGGTCGTCAGGAACCAGCTGCCGCGCTCACGCAGCTCCAGACGAGCGATCGAGAAGCCCATCGGTCGCAGCATCTGACTCAACACCTGATACTGCTGCATCACTTGCTGCTGGGCCCGCTGCGGGCCGAACAACTGCGGCAAGTGTTCGTAGTTGGCCAATTCACGCGGCGTAAACGCCTGGCCCTGGTTGTTCAACAACGCCTCGTCGCCCCAACGGGCCACGGGCAGTTGCTCCTCCAGGCGGATAACCACCTGGTCCGGCCAGACGCGACGTACCTCGGCATGTGCGATCCATGGCATCTGCTCCAGCTCGGTACGCATGCTGGCCAGGTCAATGGTGAAGAAGCTCGCCGCCACGTAAGGCGCGATCCGCTGCTGCACCGCTTGCTGGCTGATGTAACTCAGGTCACCCTGGACCGCGACCTTGGTGATCGGCCGGTCCGCATAAGGCAACAGGCGCTGCGCGCCTTCGTAAGTGCCAAAACCCAACGCCACCAGCAGCACCGGCCAGAACAGGGCCTTGAGAAAGCCGAAGTTGGCTTTGGGCAGGCGCACCGACATCGGCTCTTTAGCCACCATTCGGCTGGCACCCCGCGGCACCGGCTTGCGGCCGGGTGCGGGTGGCTGATGACGTAGCGATGCGCCTTGCATGGACTTAACCTCGCGCCTCTTCGTGACTGGCAACGCTCGCCGCCAGGATCGCCAATACCAATTGCTGGAAATCCAGGCCGGCCGCCCGAGCCGCCATCGGCACCAGGCTGTGATCGGTCATGCCAGGAGCCGTGTTGACCTCCAGGAACCAGAACTGCCCGTCGGCGTCCTGCATCACATCGGCACGCCCCCAACCGGCGATACCCAGCGCCTCGCAGGCTTTCGCCGTGAGGTCCATGAGCTCTTGTTCCTTGGCGCTATCGAGACCGCATGGGATCCGGTACTGGGTATCGGAAGCCACGTACTTGGCGTCGTAGTCGTAAAAAGTGTGGGGCGTGCCCAGGGCGATAGGAGGCAACACCTGGTCACGCAGCGTCGCGATGGTGAACTCCGGACCTTGAATCCATTGCTCAACCAAGACTTGCGAATCGTAGGTACTGGCCGCTTTCCATGCGTCGATCAACTCTGACGCGGAAGTCACCTTGGCCATACCGATACTGGAACCTTCATGAGCCGGTTTGACGATCAAAGGCAGGCCCAGTTCCGCCACCGCAGAAATACAGTCGGCTTCGCTGCTCAGCACGCTGTGGCGCGGAGTCGGAATACCCAGGCTGTGCCACACCTGCTTGGTGCGCAGTTTGTCCATGGCCAGGGCCGACGCGAGGATGCCGCTGCCGGTGTAAGGAATGCCCAGGCACTCCAGCAGGCCCTGCATGCTGCCGTCTTCACCGCCACGGCCGTGAAGAATGATAAAGGCGCGATCGATCTTCTCGTTCAGCAGGCGCTGCAGGAAGTCATCACCGACGTCGATGCCGAACGCATCGACACCGGCGCTTTGCAGGGCCTGGAGCACGGCATTGCCGGACTTGAGCGAGACTTCGCGCTCGGCGCTCTTGCCACCGAACAGCACGGCGACGCGACCGAAGGCTTGCGGCTCGATGGTCGAGAACAGGTTGGCGTAGGCGGCGGTCATTTCGACTTCCCCTGTACAGCAGCCACAGCACCGGCAAACAGCGGGCTGCTCAATAGTTTCGGCGCGAGGCCGCCGATATCACCGGCGCCCTGGCACAACAGAATGTCGCCGGCACGCAGCAACGGCTTGACCAGCGGCGCCAGGTCGACGCCACGCTCGATGTAGATCGGGTCCAATTGCCCACGCTGACGAATGCTGTGGCACAGCTGACGGCTGTCGGCCCCCGGGATCGGCTCTTCGCCGGCCGGATAGACTTCCATCAGCAGCAGTACGTTGGCGTCCGCCAGGACCTGCACAAAGTCGTCGTACAGATCACGGGTCCGGCTGTAGCGGTGCGGCTGGTAAACCATCACTAGACGACGCTCAGGCCAGCCACCACGCACGGCCTTGATCACGGCGGCCACTTCAGTCGGGTGGTGACCGTAATCGTCCACCAGCATCACGTTGCCGCCTTCTACCGGCAGCTCACCGTAGACCTGGAAGCGACGACCCACGCCCTGGAAGCCCGAAAGGCCCTGGACAATGGCTTCATCGCTGACGCCTTCATCGCTGGCGATGCAGATGGTCGCCAGGGAATTGAGCACGTTGTGATTACCGGGCATGTTCACCGACACATCCAGTGGCGCCCGGTCGGGACGCAGCACGGTGAAGAAGGTCTGCATGCCTTGCTGGCGAACATTGATCGCCCGCACGTCGGCGTCTTCGCTGAAGCCGTAGGTAACGGTCGGACGCTTGACCAACGGCAGGATCTCGCGAACCACCGGATCATCCAGGCAGACCACGGCCAAACCGTAGAACGGCAGGTTGTGCAGGAACTCGACGAAGGTTTTCTTCAGCTTGTTGAAGTCGCCGTCGTACGTTGCCATGTGATCGGCATCGATATTGGTGACCACGGCCACCAGCGGCTGCAGGTGCAGGAAGCTGGCGTCGCTTTCATCGGCCTCGGCGATCAGGTAACGGCTGGTCCCCAGTTGTGCATTGGTGCCTGCTGCATTCAGCCGGCCACCGATGACGAACGTCGGGTCCAGGCCGCCAGCGGCAAACACCGATGCGATCAGGCTGGTGGTGGTGGTCTTGCCATGCGTACCGGCCACGGCGATGCCGTGGCGATAACGCATCAGCTCGGCGAGCATTTCGGCCCGCGGCACCACCGGGATCCGGCGCTCCAGGGCGGTGGCGACTTCCGGGTTGGAGGTGTTCACGGCACTGGACACCACCAGCACATCGGCACTGGCGGCGTTCTCGGCACGGTGACCGATAAAGATCTGCGCACCGAAAGACTCCAGGCGCTCAGTGACCGGCGACGCCTTGAGGTCGGAGCCGGAGACTTGATAGCCCAGGTTCAGCAGCACTTCGGCGATCCCGCACATGCCCACGCCGCCGATACCGACGAAGTGAATACGACGGATGCGGCGCATTTCCGGCTGATGCATGGCTTTCTGGTTCTCAACCATGGGCCACCTCCAGACAGATATCGACCACATTGCGGGTAGCATCGGGTTTGGCCAGGCGACGCGCGGCGTCGGCCATGTTGTTCAGTCGTTCCGGTTGCATCAAGACCTCTGTCAGGCGTGCGGCTAGATCCGCAGCACCAGTCGTTCTTTGCGGCATCAGGAAAGCAGCGCCTTCACGAGCCAAATAATCGGCATTGCGAGTCTGGTGATCGTCGATCGCGTGGGGCAAAGGCACCAGCATCGAGGGCAGACCGGCGGCAGCCAGTTCACTGACAGTCAGCGCACCTGCGCGACAGACCACCAGGTCGGCCCAGCCATAGGCTTGGGCCATGTCTTTGATAAAGGGCTGCACTTGCGCCTCGACGCCAGCGACGCGATAGCGCTCGGCAGTCACTTCATCATGGTTTTTGCCGGCCTGATGAAACACCTCCGGACGCAGCTCGGCCGCGACCAGCGCCAGGGCTTCTGGCAGCAATTTATTCAACGGTTCCGCCCCCAGGCTTCCGCCCAGAATCAGCAACCGCGCCTTGCGTCCGGCCAGGTCCTGGCGCGGGGTATCGAGGAACAGCTCGCGGCGTACCGGATTGCCGGTGGTGCGCCGGCTGTCGGAGGCAGCAAAGGTGTCCGGGAAAGCTTCGCAGACTCGGGCAGCCAACGGCACCAGCAGCCGATTGGCGGTACCGGCGACGGCGTTCTGTTCGTGAACAATTACCGGCACGCCGGACAGTTTCGCCGCGACGCCGCCAGGGCCAGTCACATAACCACCAAAACCCAATACACAGACCGGCTTCAGTTGAGCAATGATTTTGCGGGCTTGGAGCACGGCCTTGATCAGCACGAACGGGGCCTTGAGCAGGGACAACTTGCCCTTGCCTCGCAGACCGGTGACGTTGATCAAGTGCAACGGCAAGCCAGCGCCGGGCACCAGTTCGTTTTCGATGCCACGGGGGGTCCCGAGCCAATGCACGGTGTAGCCACGGGCTTCGAACTCGCGGGCACAGGCCAGGGCCGGGAACACGTGGCCGCCGGTGCCGCCGGCCATGATCAGCACATTAGCGCCCATGGCTTGGCTCCTCGGCGAAGTCGCTCTCGCTGAACTCCATCTCCTCGCTGCCCAGGTGGGTTCGACTCTCCCACTCGATGCGCAGCAGCAAGCCCAGGCAGGCGCAGCAGATCACCAACGAACTGCCACCATAACTGAGGAACGGCAGCGTCAGGCCCTTGGTCGGCAGCAGGCCGACGTTTACCCCGATATTGATCAGGAACTGACCAATCCACAGGAAAGCCAGGCCATACGCCACATAAGCGGCGAAAAATTGCTTGGCCTTCTCCGCCCACAAACCGATGTACATGGCGCGCACGCAAACGAATACAAACAGCCCGACGGTAGCCAGCGAACCAACCACGCCCAGCTCTTCGGCAAGTACCGAGAACACGAAGTCGGTGTGGGCTTCAGGCAGGTAGAACTGCTTCTGCACACTGTTGCCCAGCCCGACACCCAGCCACTCACCACGACCGAAGGCGATCAGCGCCTGGGTCAACTGGTAACCGGAACCAAACTGGTCGGCCCAGGGGTCGGTGAAGGTAATCAGACGGGCCATCCGGTAGGGTTGGGCCTGGACCAGAATGGTCACCGCCGCCACTGCCAGCACCACCATCAAGGTGAAACGGAACAAGCCCACGCCGCCGAGGAAGAGCATGGCCGCGGCCGCCCCCATCATGACCACGGTGGCACCGAAGTCGGGCTCCATCAGCAACAGGCCGGCCATGGGCAGGAGGACGATGAACGGCTTGAAGAAGCCCATCCAGCTTTCGCGCACTTCCTTCTGCCGCCGCACCAGATAACCGGCGAGGTAGATCACCACAAATACCTTGGCGATTTCCGAAGGCTGCACGTTGAAGAAGCTGAAGCCGATCCAGCGCATCGAGCCGTTGACCTCACGGCCGATACCCGGCAACAGCACCATCACCAGCAAACCAAAGGCACCAATCAGCATCAGCCAGCCCAGGCGCTGCCAGGTGGCGATCGGAATCATCATGGTCACGATGCACGCGCCCAGGCCGATCACCAGGTAAATCAGGTGGCGAATCATGTGATACAGCGGATTGCCCGATTGCACCGCGGCTACTTCAGACGAGGCCGAGGTGATCATCACCAGGCCCAGGCCGAGCAAGGCCAGGCAGCCGGCGAGCATCGGGAAGTCGAGGTCGATACCGCGCCCGGTAATGATCGGCGACGGATAAGGCTTGATGATGTTCCCGAGGTTCATGCCAAGCCCTCCACAGCCTGGGCAAACAGCTGCCCACGCTCTTCGTAGTTCTTGAACATGTCGAAACTGGCGCACGCCGGCGACAGCAGCACCGCATCTCCAGGCTCGGCCAATGCGCGGCTGCGCTCGACCGCCTCGAGCAACGACTGCACCCGAACCAACGGCACCGCGTCGCCTATCGCTGCGGCAATCAATTCACTGTCACGGCCCATCAACACCACGGCCCGGCAGTTGGCGGCGACCGGATTGCGCAGGTCCTTGAAGTCGGCACCCTTGCCATCGCCACCGGCAATCAGCACCAGCTTGCCGCTGATGTCCGAGCCCAGGCCTTCGATGGCCGCCAGGGCGGCACCAACGTTGGTGGCTTTGGAATCGTTGTAGTAGGCCACACCGTCCAGGTCTCGTACCCACTGGCAGCGGTGCTCAAGACCGGCAAAGGTCCGCAGGCTGGCGAGCATGGCATCGAAGGGCAGGCCAACCGCGTGCCCGAGGGCCAGGGCTGCCAGGGCATTGGACTGGTTGTGCGCGCCACGGATTTTCAGCTCGCTCACCGGCATCAGGTTCTGCAAGCCGAAGGCCAGGTACTTCTCGCCCTGCTCTTCACGCAGGCCGAACGCCTTGAAATCGGGCACGCCCAGACCGAAGGTCCAGCACGGCAAACCTTCGCCGATCAATGGCCGGGTCAGCGCATCCTGGCGGTTGAACACCACTTGCCGCGCGCCACGGAAGATCCGGTGCTTGGCCAGGTGATAGGCCGGCAGGCCGCTGTAGCGGTCCATGTGGTCTTCGCTGATGTTGAGCACGGTGGCCACTTCGGCGTTGAGCTGGTCGGTGGTTTCCAGCTGGAAGCTGGAGAGTTCCATGACGTACAGCTCGACGTCGTCGCTGAGCAGGTCCAGCGCCGGAGTGCCGAGGTTGCCGCCCACGGCTACGCGTTTGCCCGCAGCAGCAGCCATTTCGCCGACCAGGGTGGTCACGGTGCTCTTGGCATTGGAACCGCTGATGGCGACGATCGGCGCCTTCGCGTTACGCGCGAACAGCTCGATATCACCGGACAGCTTCACACCGCGGGCAGCCGCCGCTTGCAGGGCTGGGGTCGCCAAGGCCAGGCCGGGGCTCACGTAGAGCTCATCGGCGCGGCACAGGAACTCCACATCCAGCTCGCCACAACGCACTTCCACCTGCGGGTAGTCACGGCGCAGCGTGGCCAGCTCCGGTGGATTTTCCCGCGTATCGGCCACGGCAAACGCCACGCCCCGGCTCGCCAGGAAGCGAACCAGGGACATGCCGCTCTTGCCGAGGCCGACAACGATGCGGAAGTGGTCAGAAGCGATCAGAGACACTCGTTCTACCTCAGCTTCAGGGTGGCAAGGCCGATCAACACGAGAATCACGGTGATGATCCAGAAACGGACGATCACGCGCGGCTCGGGCCAGCCCTTGAGTTCAAAGTGGTGGTGAATCGGCGCCATGCGAAATACGCGGCGACCGGTCAGTTTGAAAGAAGCAACCTGGATCACCACCGACAGGGTTTCCATCACGAACACGCCGCCCATGATGAACAGGACGATTTCCTGGCGGACGATCACGGCGATGGTGCCCAGGGCCGCGCCCAGCGCCAGTGCGCCGACGTCGCCCATGAAGACTTGTGCGGGGTAGGTGTTGAACCAGAGGAAGCCCAGGCCCGCACCGATCAACGCACCGCAGAACACAATCAACTCACCGGCGCCCGGCACGTAGGGAATCAGCAGGTATTCGGCGAATTTCACGTTACCCGACAGGTAGCAGAAAATACCCAACGCGCCGCCGACCATGACGGTCGGCATGATTGCCAGGCCATCGAGGCCATCGGTAAGGTTGACCGCGTTGCTCGAACCGACGATCACGAAATAGGTCAGGACCACAAAACCGGCGCCCAGCGGGATGCTGATGTCTTTGAGCATCGGCAGGATCAGCGTGGTTTCCACCGCGCTCGGTGCCGTGACATACAGGAAAATCGCCGCGCCCAGGCCGAACACCGATTGCCAGAAATACTTCCAGCGGCTTGGCAGCCCCTTGGAGTTCTTCTCGATCACCTTGCGGTAGTCGTCGACCCAGCCCACCGCGCCGAACAGCAGGGTCACGATCAGCACCACCCATACATAGCGGTTATGCAGGTCGGCCCACAGCAGGGTGCTGATACCGATGGCCGACAGGATCAGCGCGCCACCCATGGTCGGGGTGCCGGACTTGGACAAATGCGACTGCGGGCCGTCATTGCGCACCGACTGGCCGATCTGCAGGCTTTGCAGGGTCCGGATCATCCATGGCCCCAGGAACAGCGACAACGACAGCGCGGTCAGCACACCCAGGATCCCGCGCAGGGTCAGGTACTGAAAGACCGCGAAGCCTTTGTGGAACTGTTGCAGATACTCAGCCAGCAGCAGCAGCATTAATGTTTCTCCGTACTTGAACCGCACAAAGCCGCGACGATGTTTTCCATCACCGCGCTGCGCGATCCCTTGATCAAAATGGTGGTATTTGGGTCTTGCTCGACGTTCAGTGCCGCAATCAGATCGGCCTGGCTGGCGAAGTGGCGAGCGTGCTCACCGAAGGCGGAGACGGCATGCGCCATCAGCGGCCCGACCGCGTAGAGGGCCGACACTTTGCCGGCAGCGTATGCCCCTACATCGCGGTGCCCCTGCTCCGCCCACTCGCCCAACTCGCCGATGTCTCCGAGCACCAGGACGGTGCGGCCGGAAAAGCCGGCGAGTATATCAACGGCGGCGCACATCGAGGTGGGGTTTGCGTTGTAAGTGTCATCAATGACCCGCATACCGTTTTTCGCCAATTGCGCGACGGTACGGCCCTTGACCGGCTGCACCGCATTCAAGCCGGTGGCGATGCCAAACAGGGAAATATCCAGGGCATGCGCGGCGGCGGCGGCGGCCAGGGCATTGGCCACGTTGTGTGTGCCCAACAGATTCAATTGCACCCGCTCCTGCCCCTTGGGACTGTGCAGGGTAAAGGCCGGGCAACCGCGGGCATCCAGGGCTACATCACTGGCGTGCAGGTCGGCGGCGCTATTGTTCAGGGCGAAGCTCAGCACCTGGTGATTACCGGCGCGGGCCTTCCAGATCGGGAATGCCTTGTCGTCGAGGTTGAGCACGGCGATGCCGGAAGCATCGAGCCCTTGCAGAATCTCGCCCTTGGCTTCAACGATTTTTTCCGGGCCGCCGAATTCACCAACGTGGGCCGTCCCGGCGTTATTGATCACGGCCACCTGAGGCTGGGTCATGGCCACGGTGTAGGCAATCTCGCCAATCCGCGAAGCACCCAGTTCGATCACCGCCGCCGTGTGTTCCGGGGCCAGTTCCAGCAGGGTCAGCGGAGCGCCGAGGTCGTTATTCAAGTTGCCACGGGTCGCCAGCACGGGCCCGCGGGTGCGCAGGATACTGGCCAGCATTTCCTTGACCGTGGTCTTGCCGCTGGAGCCGGTAATGGCCACCACCGGTTTATCGAAGGCCGCACGGTTGAGTGCCCCCAACTGCCCCAGTGCGAGGCGGGTATCGCTGACCAGCAACTGCGGCAAGGTGCTGTCAGGCACCTCGCGCTCGACCAGGGCGCCGACTGCACCTTTGCTCGCAACATCGTTCAGGTAGTCATGGCCGTCGAACCGCGGACCGGTCAGAGCAATAAAGAGCTGCCCCGGCTTGATCGCCCGGCTGTCGATACTGACGCCATCAAAACTGCAATCCGCAGCAACCAGGCGCGCATTGAGTGCGGAGCTCAACTCACTGAGTTTCAGAGCCTTAAGCATGGGCCACCTCCCATGCAGTCAACGCCCTGTCAGCCTCGACCAGATCGGAGAAGTCATGGCGCTCGCCCTTGATTTCCTGATAGTCCTCATGGCCCTTGCCGGCCAGGACCACCACGTCGTCCGCCGAAGCACTGGCGATCAACTTGGCAATGGCCTGTCCACGTCCCGCGATGAAATCGACCTTATCCACCGCACTGAAGCCGGCCCGGATATCGTCGAAGATCAGCGCCGGGTCTTCGGTACGCGGATTGTCGTCGGTCACCAGTACACCATCGGCCAGGCGCTCGACCACTTGCGCCATCAGCGGACGCTTGCCGCGATCGCGATCGCCGCCGCAACCGAACAGGCACAGCAGACGTCCCTTGGCGTGCGGGCGCAGGGCCAGCAGGACTTTTTCCAGGGCATCCGGGGTATGGGCGTAATCGACCACGACCAGCGGCTGGGTGCCGCCACCCAGGCGCTGCATACGTCCGATCGGGCCCTCAAGCTTGGGCAGCACGCGCAGGATTTCGTCCAACGCATAATCCAGGCCGAGCAAGGCACCGACCGCAGCCAGTACGTTGCTCAAGTTGAAGCGCCCAAGCAGGGTGCTGCGCAAATGGTGCTCGCCTTGCGGGGTGACCAGGGTTGCGCGTACGCCGTCGTCGTCGAACTGCGCGTCTCGGCAGTACAGGTACGCCGAGCTGTCTTCAAGGCTGTAGGTGATCAATCGCGAGTCGTGTTTTTCAATCGCCAGTTGCCGACCGAACTCATCGTCAAGGTTGATCACCCGGCAACGCAGGTCGGACCAGCCGAAGAGCTTGGCCTTGGCCTCGCCATACGCCTGCATGGTGCCGTGATAATCCAGATGATCGCGGGACAGGTTGGTCAACACCGCCACGTCAAACGCCAGCGCGGTAACCCGCCCCTGGTCCAGGCCATGGGAAGAAACCTCCATGGCTACCGCCTTGGCACCGGCCTTTTTCAGGTCGGCCAATGTCGCCTGCACGGCAATAGGGTTGGGCGTGGTGTGCATGCCGCTTTGCAGCGCACCATAAAAGCCGCTGCCCAGGGTACCGACAATCCCGCAGTGCTGACCCAGCAGGTCCAGAGCCTGAGCCACCAACTGGGTAACGCTGGTCTTGCCGTTGGTCCCGGTGACCCCAATCAGGTTCAGGTGGCGGCTCGGATCGCCGTAAAAGCGCCCGGCAATATCCGACAACTGCGCCGCCAGGCCCTTGACCGGAATCAGCGGCACATCGGTGATCGGCAACACGGTGGCGCCTTCCACTTCATAGGCCACGGCAGCTGCACCACGCTTTAACGCGTCGGCAATGTGCTCGCGCCCGTCGAATTTCCCGCCCGGCACGGCGAGGAACAGATCCCCGGCACGTACGTTGCGGCTGTCCAGCGACAACTCACGGATCAACAGGTCGCGACCGGCGTGGGCAAAAATCTTGTTCAGGCTAAGAGACATCAGCCGCGCCCTCCTTTGGCAGGTGCTGCATCGGCTTGCTGTGTAGGGGGCAAGTTGTCCGGGGTGATGTTCATCAGGCGCAGGGTGCCGGACATCACTTTGCTGAACACCGGCGCCGAGACCAGACCACCGAAGTAGCCGGCCTTGCTCGGTTCATCAATCACCACCACGATCGCGTAGCGCGGGTCGCTCATCGGACCAAAGCCGGCAAACAGCGAGCGGTAGGAGTTTTCGGCATAGCCCTTGGTGCCAACCGATGTCTTACGTGCCGTACCACTCTTGCCCGCGACGTGATAAGCCGGGACCTGGGCACGGAACACGCCGCGCGGGGCCTCGATCACTTGCTGCAACATGCCTTGCATGGTTTTGGCGACATTTTCCGGAATCACCTGGGTGGTGTCCGGTGCCTTGTCAGTTTTGATCAGGGTCAGCGGTGCGATTCGACCGTTGTTGGCCAGCGCCGAGAACGCGTGAACCAGCTGGATCGCAGTCACCGACAGGCCGTAGCCGTAAGACAGCGTGGCCGTCTCGGCCTTGCGCCACTCGCGGTAGTTCGGCAGGTTGCCGACACGCTCACCCGGGAAGCCGAGGCCGGTGTCCTGGCCGAGACCGATCTTCTGCGCCAGGCGGAAAATGGTTTCGCCGCCGATATCGAAGGCGACCTTACTCATGCCCACGTTACTGGAATTGATCAGAATCCCGGTCAGATCGAGCACCGGGCCTTCAGTCTTGGAAACGTCGCGAATGGTGTATTTGCCCAACTGCAACGTACCGGGGTACACCTCGACGGTATCGCTGGGCTTCCAGCGACCGGTCTCCAGGGCCGCACTCATGGAGATCGCCTTCATGGTCGAGCCGGGCTCGAATACGTCGATCATGGCGCGGTTGCGCATCATCGCCGGCTGCAGGTTGCGACGGTTGTTCGGGTTGTACGTCGGCTGGTTGACCATGGCCAGGATCTCGCCGGTCTTGACGTCCATGATCACCAGGCTGCCAGCCTTGGCGCCGTTCTCGACGATGGCATTGCGCAGTTCGCGGTTGGCCAGGTATTGCAGGCGCAGATCAATCGACAACGCCAAGGGCTTGCCGGCCTTGGCGTTTTTGGTGACCTGGACATCCTTGATCAGCCTGCCACGCCGATCCTTGATGACCTGTCGTTTGCCGGCGACCCCGGCCAGCCATTCGTCATAGGCGAGTTCGACACCTTCACGACCGCGATCGTCGATGTCGGTAAACCCGACCATATGCGCAGTGACTTCACCGGCCGGATAAAACCGGCGGAATTCTTCGATGCCGTAGACCCCCGGCACTTTAAGGTCCAGCACGACTTGGCCCTGCTCAGGCGTCAAGCCACGCACCAGGTAAATGAACTCTTTATTGGCCTGCGCTTCAAGGCGCTCGGACAGGGCTTTTGGATCCTGGCCCAGGGCTGCTGCCAATGCCGGCCACTTGTCCTTGGCCGCCTGCATTTCCTTGGCGTTGGCCCAGAGGGTGGTGACTGGCGTACTGACAGCCAGAGGCTCACCGTTGCGGTCGGTGATCAAACCACGGTGGGCGGGAATCGGAATATGCCGGACGCTGCGCGCATCGCCCTGGCCCTTGAGGAAGTCACGGTCGACCACCTGCAGGTCGACAATGCGCCAGGCGATTGCCGACACCATCACCGCCAGCAGCCCCAGGACCACTCGGAAACGCCATGGGTAGAGCGCGCCCTCGAGTTTCATCATGGCGCCACCATCCGCACTTCAGCAGCACCGGGGATGTGCATCTTCAACTGTTCGGTGGCCAGCACTTCAATGCGGCTATGAGCCGTCCAGGTACTTTGCTCGAGAATCAACCGGCCCCATTCAGCCTGGGCCTTGTCGCGCACGCTCAGTTCACCGTACAGCGAGTTGAGCAACTGACGGTTCCAATGCGCGCTGTAAGAGACAGCGATAGCGGAGACCAGCACCCCGATAAATAGCAGGAGCATGAAAAAGCTCCCGCCCGGGAGCGGTTTGGCGAAGAGCTTGCTCAACGGAGCTTCTCCGCCACGCGCATGACCGCACTGCGGGCACGCGGATTGGCTTTGAGTTCAGCCTCGGAAGCGAATTGCGCCTTGCCATGGACCTTGATCTTGGGCACAAAGGCTTCGAAACGCACCGGCAGGTTACGCGGCAGGTTATCGGTTTCACCCTTCACCAGGCGGCGCATGAACAATTTGACGATACGGTCTTCCAGCGAGTGGAAACTGATCACTACCAGGCGACCGCCCACTTCAAGGGACTCCAGCGCCGCCTCGAGGCCGGCTTCCAGGTCGCCCAATTCGTTATTGACGTGAATACGCAAACCCTGGAAAGCGCGGGTGGCCGGGTTCTTGCCCTTTTCCCACGCCGGGTTGGCGACTTTCAAGACTTCTGCCAGGTCGGCAGTGCGCTCGAATGGCTGGATTTCACGACGTTCGACCACGGCGCGCGCCATACGACCGGAAAAGCGTTCTTCGCCGTATTCCTTGAATACACGGGCGATTTCTTCAACCGGCGCCGTGGCGATGAACTGCGCAGCGCTGACGCCACGAGTCGGGTCCATGCGCATGTCCAACGGGCCATCATTGAGGAAACTGAAGCCGCGCTCAGGGTCGTCCAACTGCGGCGAAGACACGCCAAGATCCAGCAGCACGCCGGTGACCTTGCCTGCCAGGCCGCGCTCGGCGACTTCCGAACCCAGCTCGGCAAAGCTGCGCTGCACAACGACAAAGCGGCCGTCTTCGGCCGCTAGCGCTTGCCCGGTGGCAATCGCTTGGGGATCCTTATCGAACCCGAGGAGCCGACCATCCGGCCCGAGCTTGCTGAGAATCAGCCGGCTATGTCCGCCACGTCCGAACGTGCCGTCCAGATAGCAGCCATCAGGACGTACGGCGAGAGCCTCGACGGCTTCGTCCAGCAGTACGGTGATGTGGTTAAAGCCGCTATCAATAGTCACAGGATCAAATCACGCAGTTCATCAGGCATAGAGCCCGGTTGTTGAATAGCAGCCAGGTCCGCTGCAGAAACAGCATTCCAGGCATCCTCGTCCCACAATTGGAACTTGTTCAGCTGGCCAACCAACATCGCGCGTTTATCCAACTTGGCATACTCACGCAGACGAGGCGGCACCAGGAAACGACCGCTGCCATCGAGCTCAAGGTCGACGGCATTACCAATCAGCAAACGTTGCAAACGACGGTTTTCTTCGCGAAGCGAAGGCAGTGCGCGCAGTTTGGTTTCAATCAGCTCCCACTCGTCGAGTGGGTAAACACATAAACAGGGATCAACGGCGTCGATCGTGACGATTAACTGCCCGGAACTTCGCGATTCAAGCTCGTCACGATACCGGCTCGGCATGGCGAGACGGCCTTTTGCATCGAGACTGATAGCGTTAGCTCCGCGAAACACGTCAGCGTTTCTCCAAATTTTAGCGTTTTACGCCCAAAAAACCCACTTCATGCCACTTTCCGCCACTTGCGCACACTATAGGAATGCGCCCACCACACCGTCAAGGCGCGGAGCGACGGAAAAGCCTTATAGAACGGAGATTTAGGAGACTAAAAGAAGGGGCAACGAGAATTTGGATGAGGTTTTGACCCATTAACTTGAAACAGCTCAATGCGCTGCACTCAGAAGTTAAAGTGATTTGTTAAGAGTAAGATTTTTTCGGTATTACAAAAGCGCTTCTGCCAGTGATTCCAGCAGGGAGGGAAAAAGTGGAGAGTCGATCTGTAAGCCGGGTTCTGTCGAGGACAGTCATTCCTCTACGATGGCCATCACTGGACATCTTTAGCAACCTACCCGGTTCCAGCGCGGGCCACGCCTTGGAACCCTATTTGGTCTTGCTCCGAGTGGGGTTTACCTAGCCACGAACTGTTGCCAGACGTGCGGTGCGCTCTTACCGCACCTTTTCACCCTTACCGGCACCGAAGTGCTTAGGCGGTTATTTTCTGTGGCACTTTCCGTAGGCTCACGCCCCCCAGGCATTACCTGGCACTCCGCCCTATGGAGCCCGGACTTTCCTCCCCCCCCTAATTTTCATAGAGGGCAGCGACTGTCCAATCGACTCTCCGCCGCGCAGGTTAACGGCAGAGAAGCCGAAGAACAAGCGCTAAAAGCCTTTTGCCACTCTGCACCGGTGTTTATTCGCCCTTCTGTTTATCAAGGGCAATTTGGTACAGCACATTCTTGCGCTCGCCGGTGATTTCCGCGGCCAGCGCGGCGGCTCGCTTGAGTGGCATCTCCTTGAGCAGCAGGTCGAGAACTCGCATGGCCTCTGCACTGATAGCCTCGGCACTTTCAGGTACCGTCCAACCCGCCACCAGCACAACGCACTCCCCGCGCTGCTGATTACTGTCAGCCTCGACAAAACCACGCAGCTCGGCCAGCGGCAACCCCTTGAGGGTTTCGAAGGTCTTGGTCAGTTCCCGCGCCAGCAATGCAGGCCGCTCGGCACCGAAGACCAGCTCCATATCCTGCAGGCATTCAAGAATCCGATGGGGCGCTTCATAAAAGATCAGAGTTCTTGGCTCTTCCTTTAACAGCTCCAACCGGGCGCGACGCCCCACGGCCTTGGCCGGCAGAAAACCCTCGAAGATAAACCTGTCGGAGGGAAGCCCGGCCGCGGAGAGCGCAGCAATCAGAGCACAGGCTCCCGGAACTGGCACCACGTTGATCCCCGCTGCTCGCGCCTGGCGTACCAGGTGATACCCCGGGTCGGAGATGAGCGGCGTGCCAGCATCGGAAATGAGCGCCACGTTATCGCCCGCCAGCAAACGGGTGATAAAGCGACTGCCCTCGTCACGCTCATTGTGTTCATGACACGCCGCCAACGGCGTGGAAATACCGAAGTGCTGCAGCAGTCGCAGCGAGTGCCGGGTGTCTTCGGCCGCAATCAGAGCAACCTCGCGCAGCAGCTTCAGCGCCCGGGCACTGATGTCGTCCAGGTTGCCGATGGGCGTCGCCACCACATAAAGCGAGCCAGCAGCGGAATTCAAAGGACCTGGAGCAGTCAAAGCGCACACCTCTTGTTCGGCAAAAGCGCCATTGTAGCGCGTAGATGCCTGTGTAATGCGCCTGACAATCCCGGCATTACCCAGTCCTTTTGCGTCGTTTCTGGAGCACTGCAACATTTGCACGACCTAAATAGCCGGTTTATCGCCAGTAACATCGCGCCCCGGCCAGCGCTTGGGTACAATTCCAGGCTAATTTGATCGAGTATCGGGAACACTTACATGATCGCTTGCTTGCGGCTGTTTACTGCCCTCTGCCTGGCTACCCTTCTGGTGGCTTGCGCCAGCTCGCCCTCGTCCAGCCTTGGCGAACTTCCACGGACTCCGGACGCCAGCATCGAGCAACTGCTCGAACAGGCCGCCAACAGCAAATCACCCGACAAGGCCGCCCTTCTGCGCCTGAGTGCTGCCGACCTGGCCTATCGCCAGGGCAACGCCGGCCGTTCGGCACAGATTCTTCAGCAAGTGCCTATCGAACAACTCAAACCGGGACAGCAGGTCTTTGCCAGCACCCTTGCAGCAGAACTCGCGATGACCCGCAACCAGCCCAAGGCCGCCCTGGCAGCCCTGAGCCACCCAAGCCTGCAACGCCTCGGCGAATTGCCAGTCGATCAGCAGGTTCGCACCGGCACCGTACATGCTCGCGCATTCGAAGCTGACGGCCAAACACTTGCCGCCGCCCGCGAGCGTGTCGTGATTGCGCCCCTGCTCACCGGAGAGGCGGCCAGCAAAAACCATGAAGCCATCTGGGCACTGATCGCCGCCCTGCCAACCGACCAGTTGCAATCCGCCGGCAATGACGACCTCGCCGGGTGGATGAGCCTGGCCCTGGCCGTAAAATCCGCCGGCACCCTGGAGCAACAGCAAGCCGCCATCGATACCTGGCGCGCGCAGAACCCGAAACACCCCGCCGCAATTCAATTGCCGCAACCCCTGATCAAGCTCAAGGAACTGGCCAGCCAACCGCTGTCGAAGATTGCCCTGCTGCTGCCGCTGGATGGCCCCTGGGCCGCCTCTGCCAAGGCGCTGCGCGAAGGCTTCATGGCTGCCCACTACCAGGCTCAACAAGCTGGGCAAAATCCGCCAAGCATCGAGTTCTATGACAGCTCGCGCCAGACCTCGCTGGATGACTTCTACCGCAAAGCCCAGGCGGCAGGCGTGCAGCTGGTGATCGGCCCGCTGGACAAACAGCAAGTCAAGCAACTGGCTGCCCGCCCGCAATTACCCATCACCACCCTGGCCCTGAACTACAACGATGGCGAGCAGGCCCCGGCTCAGATGTTCCAGTTTGGCCTGGCCCCCGAAGATGAAGCACGCGAAGCTTCGCGCCGCGCCCGTGCTGACGGCCTGCATAGCGCCGCCATCATGATTTCGAAAGGCGATCGCGGCGAGCGCATGCTCAAAGCCTTCCGCCAGGACTGGGAAGCCAACGGCGGCACAGTGGTCGGCGTCGAACGCGTCGACAAACCTGTCGCCCTGGCCCAGCAGATCGCTGACCTGTTTCACCTGCGCCAAAGTGAAGGCCGCGCCAAGAGCCTGCAAAATACCGTAGGCACTCAGGTGGCAGCACAGCCGTCGCGGCGCCAGGACATCGAGTTTATCTTCCTCGATGCCACCCCACTGCAGGCCCAACAGATCAAACCTACGCTGAACTTCCAATACGCAGGCGATGTGCCGGTGTATGCCACCTCGCAGGTTTTCAGCGCCAGCGGCGATCAGGATCAGTACAACGACATGAACGGCGTGCTGTTCTGTGAAACTCCGTGGCTGCTGGACGCCAACGATCCGCTGCGCAAACAAGTGACCGCACAATGGCCACAAGCAGGCGGCAGCCTGGGACGCCTGTTCGCCCTGGGCGTAGACGCCTATCGCCTGGCACCTCGCCTGGGTCAACTCAAGGCACTGCCAGACAGCAGAATCGAAGGTTACAGCGGCAGCCTGAGCATGAGCCCCAACCAGCGAGTCGAACGCCAACTTCCCTGGGCACAATTTGTAAAAGGCCAGGTTACCCGCCTGCCCGACACCCCACGCTAATGCTCCAACGATCACGCCAGCAAAGCGGACGAGATGCCGAGAGCTATGCGCTCAGGCATCTCCAGCAACAGGGGCTGCGCCTGCTGGCGCAGAACTGGTTGTGCAAACGCGGCGAGCTTGATCTGGTCATGCTTGACGGCGATACAGTAGTATTCGTCGAAGTCCGCTACAGACAACACACGCAATGGGGTGGCGCACTCGGCAGTATCGATGCGCGCAAGCGGCAAAAACTGATACTCGCCGCGCAGTTCTTTCTGCAGAGCGAGCCTCGCTGGTCCAACCACCCCTGCCGTTTTGATGTGGTCGCCATAGACAGCGCCCCAGGCGCCGAACCCGAATTGAACTGGCTACGCAATGCCTTTGACTGCTGACCCAAGCTCTCGGGCACAGCCCATTTTCACCCAACACTTTTGCTCTTTGCTTTGCGAGCTGCACATTCACGTGCCGGAAAGCCGCGCCACTTAAGGTCACACAGATGGACATGCAATCCCGAATTCGCCAGCTTTTTCAGGCCAGTATCGACACCAAGCAACAGGCGATGGACGTACTTGCACCGCACATCGAGCAAGCCAGCCAAGTGATGGTCAATGCCCTGCTCAACGAAGGCAAAATGCTTTCCTGCGGCAACGGCGGTTCTGCCGGCGATGCACAGCATTTCTCTTCGGAGCTGCTCAACCGTTTCGAACGCGAGCGCCCGAGCCTGCCGGCCATAGCACTGACGACCGACAGCTCGACGATCACCTCGATCGCCAACGACTACAGCTACAACGAAATCTTCTCCAAACAGATCCGCGCCCTGGGCCAGCCCGGTGACGTATTGCTGGCGATTTCCACCAGCGGAAACTCGGCGAACATAATTCAGGCAATCCAGGCCGCACATGATCGCGAAATGATTGTCGTAGCAATGACCGGACGTGACGGCGGCGGCATGGCCTCGCTGCTGCTGCCCGAAGACGTTGAAATCCGCGTCCCGGCCAATGTCACCGCACGTATCCAGGAAGTCCACCTGCTGGCGATCCACTGCCTCTGCGACTTGATCGACAGCCAACTGTTCGGGAGTGAAGAATGACCGTTAATCGCCTTAGCCTACTGGCTTTGACCTTGTGCCTCGGTATCAGCGGGTGCAGCTCGGTAATCACCGCGAGCCGTGACACCCCCATCGAGGACGACCGTGGCACCCGCACCTTCGGCAGCAAGATCGACGACTCGCTGATCAAGACCAAGGTTGAAGTCAACGTCGCCCAAGCCGCCCCAGACCTGAAAAACGGCGCATCGCGCATTGGCGTGACCAGCTTCAACGGCGTGGTGCTGCTGGTTGGGCAGACCCCGCGCGAAGACCTCAAGGCACTGGCCGAACAGGCCGCCAGCAGCGTACAGCGCGTGAAGAAAGTGCATAACGAGCTGCAGGTCATGCAACCCATCACCCTGCTGGCCATCAGCAACGATGCGCTGCTAACCACCAAGATCAAGGCGCAGATGATGACCGACAGCAATGTCCCGGACTCGCGCATCAAGATCATCACCGAGAACGGCATAGTCTACCTGATGGGCCTGCTGACCCAACAGGAAGCCTCGCGCGCCAGCGATGTCGTGCAGGGCGTTTCCGGGGTTCAGAAAGTGGTGAAAGTGTTCGAGTACATCGACTGACGCATAAGCGACAGGCACAAAAAAGGCGATCCATCTGGATCGCCTTTTTTATTACCGCTGTATTACTTCACCACTTTCAAGCTGGGCCGACCGCTGGGGCGCGGCGGCTCGCTGTCTGGTGGCGGCATATCATCGTCCGCTTCGATCTCGTCGTCGCCATCCTCATCCAGAGGCGACTCCAGGTCGAACACCATACCCTGGCCATTCTCCCGAGCGTAAATGCCCAGGATGGCTGCTATAGGCACGTACAGGGTGTGCGGCACGCCACCGAAGCGCCCTTCAAAGCTCACCGCGTCGTTATCCATGTGCAGATGACGTACGGCACTCGGCGAAATGTTCAGGACAATCTGTCCATCACTGGCAAAACCTTGTGGCACCTGCACCGCCGGGTAATCGGAATTGACCAGCATGTGCGGGGTGCAATCGTTATCCACAATCCACTCATAGAGCGCGCGGACCAGATAAGGTCGACTGGAGTTCATAGCGGCTCCTTAAGCCTTAGCGCATATCGCGTTCGACACCAGACAGACTCGCCTGGAAAGCCTCACGCGCAAACTGGCGCTCCATATAATCAAGCAGCGGCTTGGCTGGCCGCGGCAATTCAATACCCAGGATCGGCAGCCTCCAGAGTATTGGTAATAGGCAGCAATCCACCAGGCTTTGTTCCTCACTGAGGAAAAACGGCTTGTCCGCGAACAGCGGAGAAACCCCGGTCAGGCTCTCGCGCAGCTCTTTACGAGCCTGCACGCGAGCCGCTTCCTTGCTGCGTGAATCCAGAATCAGATCCACCAAACCACACCAATCGCGCTGAATGCGATGAATCAGCAGACGACTGTTGGCACGAGCCACCGGATAAACCGGCAGCAAAGGCGGATGCGGGTAACGCTCATCCAAATATTCCATCACGACGGTCGATTCCCACAACGCCAGGTCACGATCGACCAGGGTGGGCAAGCTCCCGTAAGGGTTCACTTCGATCAGCTTCGGCGGCTGACGGCCCGCCTCCACACTGATGATCTCGGCGCTGACACCCTTCTCTGCGAGCACAATGCGTACTCGGTGGGAATAGTGGTCGGCGGGGTCGGAGTAACAGGCCAACCGATTGGTCACGCCCATGGCGATCCTCCTCGCTTGTTGAAATTATCGGGAGCAGAAAAACGAGCGCGCCCAGAGGGCGTCTCCCGTAACCCCTGGATGACCCAGACCGTTACACCTTCAGAGACGCCCTTGGGCGCGCACGATTAACAGCAGTTGCTTACAGCTTTATCAATGAACGTCCTTCCAGTATTCGCGCTTGAGCAAGTAGGCGAATACGAAGAAGAAGGCCAGGTACAACAACACATAAGTGCCGATACGCTGATGCTGCAGTTTTACCGGGTTGGCCGAGTAAGCCAGGAAGGTTACTAGGTTTTTGACCTTCTCGTCGAACTGCTCTTCTGTCAGCGCACCTGTTTTCGGCACGATGGTCAGTTGATCACAGGCTTCGTGAGTCAGCGGGGTCCCGGTCAGCGGGTCATATTGCTTCTTGCCGTCTTCGACAATCTGCACCTGTTTGCAGCCGACGACCTGGCGACCTTGCAGGCCAACCAGCACGTTAGGCATGCCGACGTTCGGGAACACCTTGTTGTTCACACCCCAAGGACGCGCCGGATCTTCGTAGAACGATTTCAGGTAGCCATAGAGCCAGTCGGTACCGCGAACACGAGCCACCAGGGTCAGGTCCGGCGGCGCCGCACCAAACCATGCCTTGGCATCGGAAGGCTGCATGCCGATGCTCATGTGGTCACCGATTTTGGCACCGGTGAACACCAGGTTGCTCAGCATCAGATCATGGGGGATACCCAGGTCATCCGCGACGCGCTCATAGCGTTGGAACTTGGCGCTGTGGCAGCCCATGCAGTAGTTGGCGAACGTACGTGCGCCGTCTTGCATGGCCGCTTTGTCCGAGACGTCGATATCGACTTTTTCCAGCTCAGGACCATGCTCGGCCGCGAAGGACAACATAGGCAAAGCAGCAAGAATCAGTACAGCAAATAGCTTTTTCATCAGCCAGTCACCCTTTCCGGAACCGGTTTGGTCTTCTCGAGCCTGGTGTAGAACGGCATCAGAATGAAGTAGGCGAAGTACAGGAACGTACATACCTGCGACAGCAGCGTACGACCCGGAGTCGGCGCCAGAACACCCAGGACACCCAGGATCACGAACGAGATGCAGAACACCCACAGCCAGATCTTGCTCAGCATGCCCTTGTAGCGCATGGATTTGACCGGACTGCGGTCAAGCCAAGGCAGGACGAAGAGAACAGCGATCGCAGCGCCCATGGCGATGACACCCAGGAGCTTGTCCGGCACCGCACGCAGAATCGCGTAGAACGGCGTGAAGTACCAAACCGGGGCAATGTGCTCAGGGGTCTTGAAGGCGTTAGCCACTTCGAAGTTCGGCTTCTCGAGGAAATAGCCGCCCATTTCCGGGAAGAAGAACACGATGGTGCAGAAGATGAACAGGAACACCACCACGCCGACGATATCTTTCACGGTGTAGTACGGGTGGAAGGCAATGCCGTCCAACGGTACGCCGTTTTCGTCCTTGTGCTTCTTGATATCCACGCCATCCGGGTTGTTCGAGCCGACTTCATGCAACGCCAGCACGTGCAGCACCACCAGGCCGAGAATCACGATCGGCAAGGCCACCACGTGCAACGCGAAGAAGCGGTTCAGGGTAATACCGGAAATCAGGTAGTCACCACGGATCCACTGGGTCAGGTCGTTACCGATGACCGGGATCGCGCCGAACAGCGAGATGATCACCTGGGCGCCCCAGTAGGACATCTGGCCCCAAGGCAGCAGGTAGCCCATGAAGGCCTCTGCCATCAGCGCCAGGTAGATCAGCATGCCGAACAGCCATACCAGCTCCCGTGGCTTCTGGTACGAGCCGTAGAGCAGCCCACGGAACATGTGCAGGTAGACCACGATGAAAAACGCCGAGGCGCCGGTGGAGTGCAGCAGGCGCAGGATCGAGCCGTACTCCACGTCACGCATGATGTATTCAACGGAAGCGAACGCCTCCTCCGCCGAAGGTGTGTAGCTCATGGTCAACCACACACCGGTGACGATCTGGTTGACCAGAACCAACAGTGCGAGGGAGCCAAAGAAGTAGAAGAAGTTGAAGTTCTTCGGAGCGTAATACTTGCTGAGATGGTCTTCCCACATTTTGGTCGCGGGAAAGCGTGCATCAACCCAATCCATGAACTTGCTCATCACGCTTTCTCCGTGTCGACGCCGATGACAATGATGTCGTCCGACTCATAGGAATGCGGGGGAACTGGCAGGTTCAAAGGCGCAGGTTGCGACTTGTAGACGCGGCCAGCCAGATCGTAGTGGGAACCGTGGCATGGGCAGAAATAGCCACCCACCCAGTCCTTGCCCAGATCCGCAGGTGCCACCTCTGGACGGAAGGTTGGCGAACAGCCCAGGTGAGTGCAGATACCGATCAGCAGCAGAATCTCTGGCTTGATCGAACGCACCTCCGGGTCGACGTAGGTTGGCTGTTCCGAATTCTTGGAGTCCGGATCAGACAGCTGACCCTCAATCTTTTTCAGATTTCCCAGGATTTCCTGCGTACGGCGGACAATGAACACCGGCTGACCGCGCCACTCAGCAATCATCTGCTGACCTGGATCGATTTTGCTGACATTCACTTTCACCGGTGCACCTGCGGCTTTCGCCTTGGCACTGGGAAACCATGACCCCACGAACGGGACCGCAGCCCCCACCGCTCCTGCAGCACCCACCACGGATGTGGCTGCTACAAGGAAGCGACGCCGGCCTGTATTCACGCCGTCATTGCTCATTCAGTCCTCTCCCATCAGCTTTGTGGCCTGTTAAATCAGGCATCTACTAAGTAAAAATCTGAACTTATAAAAATTTTGCCGAATGGTAATGAAAAGCCCCTACTCTGACAAGGTAATTACTAGGCGGACCTAGCGCCAAGCCTTGTAGTATAGGGCCTCTACGGATGTGGCAAGTTGTCACACCAAAAATCTGCGCCCATAAAAAACGCCCAGCTCCGCGAGGAGACTGGGCGTTTTTGAACGCGAGAGCGAATTAACGCTTCGAGTACTGCGGACGCTTACGCGCTTTACGCAGACCAACTTTCTTACGTTCAACTTCACGGGCGTCGCGAGTTACGAAGCCAGCTTTGCGCAGTGCACCGCGCAGAGTTTCGTCGTAGTCCATCAGAGCGCGAGTGATGCCGTGGCGGATTGCGCCAGCTTGACCACTTACACCGCCACCGATAACGGTGACGTAGATGTCGAACTTTTCAACGGTCTCGGTCAATTCCAGCGGCTGACGAACTACCATGCGGGCAGTTTCGCGACCGAAGAAGTTGTCCAGGGAGCGGTTGTTGATCGAGATGTTACCAGTGCCCGGACGCAGGAAAACGCGTGCGGTTGCGGTTTTGCGACGGCCAGTGCCGTAATTTTGAGTCGCCGACATAATGAACTATTCCGTTAAAACTTCAGTTCTTGGGGCTGCTGAGCAGTATGAGGGTGAGCAGCGCCCGCATAGACTTTCAGCTTACGGTACATGTCGCGACCCAGCGGGTTCTTAGGCAGCATGCCTTTGACCGCAGTCTCGATCACGCGCTCAGGGGCTTTAGCGATCAGCTTATCGAAGCTGATGGACTTGATGCCGCCCGGGAAACCGGAGTGGGAGTAGTACATTTTATCGGTGGTTTTAGCACCTGTTACACGGATCTGCTCAGCATTGATAACGACGATGTAGTCGCCGGTGTCAACGTGAGGAGTGTACTCAGGCTTGTGCTTGCCACGCAGACGGCTCGCGATCTCGGTGGCCAGACGACCCAGGGTCTGACCAGCAGCGTCGACGACAAACCAGTCGCGCTTTACTGTTTCCGGTTTAGCAGTAAAAGTTTTCATTCTTTATAGCCTCAGGGGCCGCCCTGTAAATTAGACGGCGGATCTTACTGAATAGTGCGTACTTTGACAAGTCAAAGGCAGCCGGATACAGACGCTATCGGGGGCTCGGGTCAGCGCGTCCGTTCAACGGCAAGATTCTTCGGCAGGCGGCGCATCACTTCCACTGCAGAAAGAGGTGCGCAATTATGCAGATTGCGAAAAAAAATTCAACCTGCTTTTATGATTGTTTTCCCCAAAGGAGTACCCGATGGATTATCGACAGCTGGGCCGAACCGATCTGAATGTGAGCGCGATCTGTCTGGGAACCATGACCTGGGGCGAGCAGAACAGCGAAGCCGAGGCCTTTGCCCAGATCGAACGCGCAAAGAGCGCCGGCATCAATTTCATCGACACCGCCGAGATGTACCCAGTACCGCCCAAGGCCGAAACCTACGCCACCACCGAGCGTTATATCGGCAACTGGTTCAAGACCCGTGGCGATCGCGCCGACTGGATCCTGGCCAGCAAGATCGCCGGGCCGGGCAACACCATCGACTACATTCGCGACAAGCAACTCAAGCACAACCGCAAACACATCGTCGAAGCGGTGGACGCCAGCCTCAAGCGCCTGCAGACCGACTGGATCGACCTGTATCAATTGCACTGGCCGGAGCGCAGCACCAACTTTTTCGGCCAGCTCGGCTACAAGCACCAGGCCGATGAAGACTTCACCCCGTTGGAGGAAACCCTCGAAGCCCTGGATGAACAGGTCAAGGCCGGCAAGATCCGCCATATCGGCCTGTCCAACGAAACCCCATGGGGCACCATGAAATTTCTGGCCCTGGCCGAAAGCCGCGGCTGGCCGCGCGCAGTGTCGATCCAGAACCCGTACAACCTGCTCAACCGCAGCTTTGAAGTAGGCCTGGCGGAAATTGCCATTCGCGAACAGTGCGGCCTGTTGGCCTATTCGCCGCTGGCGTTCGGTTTCCTGTCGGGCAAGTACGAGAATGGCGCACGCCCTGCCAAAGGCCGCCTGAGCCTCTACAGCCGCTTCAGTCGCTACTTCAACGCCCAATCGGAAGCTGCTTGCAGCCGCTATGTGGCCCTGGCCCGCGAACACGGCCTGGACCCGGCGCAAATGGCCCTGGCCTTTGTCACGCAGCAGCCATTCGTGACCAGCAACATCATTGGCGCGACCACCCTTGAGCAACTCGACAGCAACATCGCCAGCTTTCAGCTGAAGCTGTCGGACGAGGTCCTGGCCGGGATCGAGGCGATCCACAAGGATCACCCAAACCCCGCCCCTTGAGCCTCACCTGCCTGCGACGGGGAGCGTCCGGCAGCCTGCCGGACCGCGCCACCCCAATCGCGGGCAGGCCACCCCTTAAAGGGAACGGGCGATGATCTCTTTCATGATCTCGTTGGTCCCGGCATAAATCCTCTGCACCCGGGCATCGGCCCAGGCTCGGGCCACCGGGTACTCCCACATGAACCCGTAGCCGCCGTGCAACTGCACGCACTCGTCGAGCACCTTGCACTGCAGGTCGGTCCCCCAGTACTTGGCCATGGCCGCCGTGGGCACATCCAGCTTGCCTTGCAGGTGCAGCTCCAGGCAGCGATCGACGAACACCCGGCCAATCTGAATTTCGGTCGCCATCTCCGCCAGCTTGAAGCGAGTGTTCTGGAAGTCGGCGATGGCCTTGCCGAAAGCCTTGCGTTCGCGGGTGTAGTCCAGGGTCCACTGCAGCGCCGCCTCGGCCGAGGCCAGGCCGCCGATGGCCACCGTCAGGCGCTCCTGGGGCAATTCCTGCATCAGGTAGGCAAACCCCATCCCGGCCTGGCCCAGCAGGTTTTCCTTGGGTACACGAACATCCTGGAAGAACAGCTCCGAGGTGTCCTGGGCTTTCATCCCGACCTTCTCCAGACGCTTGCCCTTGGAGAAACCCGGCGTGCTGGCCTCCACCAGGAACAGGCTGGTGCCCTTGGCGCCAGCCTTGGGATCGGTCTTGGCCACCACAATCACCAGATCGGCGAGAAAGCCGTTGGTGATAAAGGTCTTCGAGCCATTGATGACATATTCATCGCCCTCCAGCACAGCCGTGGTCTTCACCCCCTGCAAGTCGGAACCCGCACCTGGCTCAGTCATGGCAATCGCCGTGACCATCTCGCCCGAGACCAGCTTCGGCAGGTATTTGTGCTTCAGTGCCTCACTGCCGTAATGCAGGATGTAGGGCGCGACAATATCCGAGTGCAGGGAAAAACCGATGCCCGTCAGCCCCAGGCGCCCTACCTCTTCGATAACCACGGCGCTGTACAGAAAGTCGGCATCCAGGCCGCCGTACACCTCGGGAATATGCGAGCACAACATCCCCGCCTCGCCCGCCTTGTTCCACAGCTGGCGATCGATATAGCCCTGCTTTTCCCACTCGCCGTGAAACGGCACGGCTTCCTTTTCCAGGAAGGTGCGCACGCTGTCGCGAAAGAGTTCGTGGTCGGAATTGAACAAGGTTCTGGGGATCATGCAGCCACCTGTGATTATTGTTGATTGGATAAGGCTCAAAGAGCCTAAGCCGCGACCTCACGACAGGACACTGGACACATCCGACAAAAAATAAGACGATCCAGCCGTCTGGTGACCACTTTCCCCTATAAGAACAATTGAATTTATGTCTAACCAAACCTCTACGCCCTTGCGGCGCGTCAGCATCCTGGCTATCGACCGGGTTTTCGCCTCTACCCTCATGCAAGCCAAAGACTTCTTCCACTTGGCCAGCCTGCGCTATGGCAAACAGCTTGGCCAAGGCCTGACCCCGGCGTTCGAGACCCGCCTGGTCAGCCCCGATGGCAAGCCGGTATGCAGTTTCAGCGATGTGATCATGCCGGTGGACGGCGGCCTGGAAGATACCGATGTGATCATCCTCCCGGCCTTCTGGGATGATTTCGAATCCCTGTGCCAACGCTACCCACAAATCCTGCCCTGGCTGCGCCAGCAGCACGCCCGCGGCGCCGTACTCTGCGGCGAAGCCACCGGAGTGTTCTGGCTGGCCGAGGCCGGCCTGCTCGATGGCAAGGAGGCAACCACCTACTGGCGCTTCTTCAATGCCTTCAGCGAACGCTTCCCCAAGGTCCAGCTCAATCAGGACAAGCACCTGACCGACGCCGACAACCTGTACTGCGCCGGCGGCACCACCTCAGCCTGCGACTTGTACATCTACCTGATCGAGCGCTTCTGCGGCGCCAACGTGGCCCAGGCCGTGGCGCGCGACATTCTGTATGAGGTGCAGCGCAACTATGCCCCGGGGCGCATCGGCTTCGGCGGCCAGAAACTGCATCAGGACGTGATCATCCTGCAGATCCAGCACTGGCTCGAGGAACACTTCGCCGACAAATTCCGATTCGAAGATGTGGCACGGGAACACGGCATGAGCATCCGCAACTTCATGCGCCGCTTCCAGACCGCCACCGGCGACAAGCCCCTGCATTACCTGCAACGGCTGCGCATCGAAACCGCCAAGGGCTTGCTCTCTGGCACCCGCAAAAGCATCAAGACCATCAGTTACGAGGTGGGCTACGACGATGCGAGCTTCTTTGCCCGCCTGTTCCGCCAGCACACCGAACTGTCGCCCAACCAGTACCGACAGCAGTTCCAGCAACAAGCCGCATAAATGAAAAAGGGCCTGCAATGTGCAGGCCCTTCTTGTATGCGGCAGCAACCTAGGGTTTGTGCGCCCGCGAGAGGAACTCGTGGGATTGCATCTCCAGCAGCCGGCTAAGGGTGCGCTGGAACTCGAAGTTCAGGCGACCGCCGGTGTACAGGTCCTTGAGCTCGACCTCGGCCGAGATGATCAGCTTGACGTTGCGGTCGTAAAATTCGTCGACCATGTTGATAAAGCGCCGGGCAATATCGTCAGTGGTCACACTCATCTGCTCGACGCCGCTGAGCAGCACCGCGTGGAAAATCTTGCCCAGCTCGATGTAATCGTTCTGGCTACGCGGGCCGTCGCACAACTCGCGGAAATCAAACCAGGCCACGTCATCACAGGTGCGCAAGGCACGGATTTCGCGGTTCTCGATTATCAGCACGTCGTTTTCCACCGCCTGGGTACATTCCGGCGTGAGGGCGCGGAAGCTCTTGCGCAGGCTTTCCTGAGCCACTTCGTCCAGCGGGAAGTGGAACAGCTCGGCTTGTTCGAGGTGCCGCAGGCGATAGTCGACGCCACTGTCGACGTTGACGATCTCGGTGTTCTGCTTGATCAAGGCGATGGCTGGCAGGAAGCGCGCACGCTGCAGGCCGTCCTTGTACAAACCATCGGGCACGATGTTCGAGGTTGCAACCAGGGTCACGCCGTTGCGGAACAGCTCTTCCATCAGGGTGCCGAGGATCATGGCATCGGTGATGTCGGAGACGAAGAATTCATCGAAGCAGATCACCCGCGACTCATCGGAAAAACGCTTGGCGATGATGGTCAGCGGGTTCTTTTCGCCGCCCAGGGTCTTCATCTCTTCGTGCACACGCTTCATGAAACGGTGAAAGTGCGTGCGGGTTTTTTCCTTGAACGGCAAGGCTTCGAAAAAGGTGTCGACCAGATAGGTCTTGCCGCGGCCGACGCCGCCCCAGAAATACAGACCCTTGACAGGCGTCTGATCCTTCTTGCCAAACAGTTTGCCCAACAGCCCCGGCTTGTTTTGCGAAGCCGCGACCAGATCGTCGTACAGGCGCTGCAAATGGCGCACGGCAGTTTCCTGCGCCGCGTCGTGGAAGAAGTCAGGGCGTTTCAGATCAGCTTGATATCGTTCTAGGGGCGTCATAATTCGTTAGCAAGGCAACAAAAACGGGCCGTCACTGTAGCGACGGCCCTGGGGAATGGCAATCAGCCCTTGGTCGGGAAGATTCCGATTAGTCCTGCACGGGGGTCAGAGCAATCCGCAGTTCCGCGATGGCCGCATCACGCGCGCCCACATCGGCAAAAGCCGGGCTGTCGGCAACATGTTCGTCGCCTAGCCACAGGCTGAAGCTCAGCGCATCGCTGCGCACATCCAGTGCCTGGCCCGACTGCAACTGCTTGGTCGCAGCGCCTGCGGCCTTGCCATCGGCAAAGTTGCGCGACAGCAGCAACTGCTCACCGTCCGCCGCCAGCAGGCGGAAGCGGAAGCTACCGTCGTCTTCACGGAAGCTGACGAATCTCGCGGCCTTGGCGGCTTTTTTCTTACCGGTTGCAGCGACTTGTACCTGGTTTACAAAGGAACGCAGGCCGACGGCTTCACGCAACTCGTTCAGGAACGGCGTGGCCACGGCGCGGGCTTTCCTGGCGCCGACTTGCAGGATGTCTTCCAGGTCCGACGGGCGCTCGACCAACTGGTGATAGCGCTCGCGAGCCTCACCCAGCTCGCCGTCCAGCAATTGGAACAGACGGTTCTTGGCTTCACCCCAACCCAGGCCCTGCAGCAGCTCGCCACGGAATTCGTCCGCCTGTGCGGGCGTGGCGAAGGCCTGGAACAACGTGAACAGGTGCGAGTTGTCCGGATCCTTGGCTTCGCCCGGGGCGCGGGAGTCGGTGACGATGCGCGAGATGGCGTCCTTCATGTCCTTGGCGCTGGTGAACAACGGGATGGTGTTGTCATAGCTCTTGGACATCTTGCGACCGTCGAGGCCGGGCAAGGTGGCGACACTTTCTTCAATCAGCGCCTCGGGCATGGTGAAAAATTCTTTGCCCTGTCCGAACAGATGGTTGAAGCGCTGGCCGATGTCGCGGGCCATTTCCACGTGCTGAATCTGATCGCGACCCACCGGCACTTTGTGCGCATTGAACATCAGGATGTCCGCCGCCATCAGCACTGGGTAGCTGTAGAGGCCCATGGTGATACCGGCATCCGGGTCTTCACCGGACTCGACATTCTTGTCCACCGACGCCTTGTAGGCATGCGCACGGTTGAGCAGGCCCTTGGCCGCAACGCAGGTCAGCAGCCAGGTCAGCTCGGGGATTTCCGGGATGTCCGACTGGCGATAAAAGGTCACGCGCTCCACATCCAGGCCACCGGCCAGCCAGGTCGCGGCGATTTCCAGGCGCGAGCGCTGGATGCGCAGCGGGTCATCGCACTTGATCAGGGCGTGGTAGTCGGCCAGGAAGTAGAACGAATCGGCATTGCTGTCGCGGCTGGCAAGGATCGCCGGACGGATGGCACCTGCGTAGTTGCCCAGGTGCGGCGTGCCGGTGGTGGTGATGCCGGTAAGGATGCGCGTACGAGTAGTCATGGGTAATCGCTTATCAGACAGCTATCAATTCGAGAGACGCGGCAGCACCAGATCTTTCAGATCGGTGAGCTTGCCATGAAAAAAGTGTCCGCATTCTGCCACTTTCAGCAGCTCATGGGGGCGCTTGAGCGCGGCGGACCAGTCATAGACGGTTTGCGGGTCGATGACTTCGTCGGTTTCCGGCTGGATAAGGGTCAGTGGGCAGCCTTGGGGCAACTGGTCGGCATCGCTCAGGCGCATAACCGCAGCGGCCACCATGAACAGGTGCTTGAGCTGCTCACCACCGGCTTCCAGGCGGCCGCCGAGGCTGGCCGCGACAAAACCGCCGAAGGAGAAGCCGAGCAGCGTCATCGGCAGCTCGGGGTGCTTGGCCCGCAACCACTGGGCTGCGGCCTGGGCGTCGTCAACTTCACCAGTGCCCATGTCATGGGTGCCTGCGCTTGCACCCACTCCCCGATAGTTGAAACGCAAGGTAATCAACCCGGCATCGCGTGCGGTGCGCTGTAACGTCGACACCACCTTATTGAGCATGGTGCCGCCCTGTACCGGGTTGGGGTGACAGATCAGCGCCACGCCACGGGCATCGGGCACATCCAGATACAGGGCTTCCAGTTGGCCGACAGGGCCATCAATCACTACAGGGGTTTCACGCATTAGCAAGGAAGGAACTCCGTGACCTCGAAGGGGGTCGACTCGTCTAGCAAATTGTCTGTGCCAATCTATTGCGAGTGAATCGCGGTATACAGCGCAGGTTCGAGCCGTTAACGTAAAGCAAAGCCGTTTATAGAGGAAGGACTCGTGGAACACTCGCTCTTAGTTTGGTTGTTGCCGACTCTTGCCCTGGTTGCCGGTGTCGCCATTGGATTTCTGGTCGCTCGCCTGCTGCCGAATGCCGCGCCTAACCGCACGCAACGTCAGCTGGATGATATTCAGGAACGTTTTGACAATTATCAGAACGAAGTGGTCACCCACTTCAACAGCACCGCAACCCTGGTGAAAAAGCTCACTCAGAGCTATCAGGAAGTGCAAGACCATCTCGCCGAGGGTGCCAACCGCCTGGCCCTGGACGAACTGACTCGCCAACGCCTGCTGGCCGCTCTGCACTCCGACTCGGTACAGGCTCCACGGGAGCGCCTGACACCTCCGCGCGACCAGGAACCACCGCGCGACTACGCCCCAAAAACACCCAATGCCCCCGGCATGCTCGATGAGCATTACGGTCTGAGAAAGTAAGACTCGGACACTAAAAAGCCCGCCCGCTCCTCAATGGAACGGGCGGGCTTTTTTATGCCTCGCCGGTACTCAAGCGCGCACTCAGTACTGCTGGTATTGCTGCCCTTGCTGGCCCGGCTGCTGATACTGCTGGCCAGGAATCGCCTTGAGGTTGACCTCGACTCGACGGTTCTGCGCGCGACCGTTGACATCGGCGTTGCTGGCAATCGGGTTGTCGGGGCCGGCACCGCGCGCCGACAGGTTGGCACCGCTGACACCTTGCGAGGTCAGGTAGGTCGCTACGCTCTGTGCACGACGCTGAGACAGATCCATGTTGTGCTGACGGCTGCCGGTGCTGTCGGTGTAGCCGACAATCTCGATCTGATTCTGGTTGAACTCACGCAGCGAGTTGGCCAGGTTGTTCAGCGGCTGATAGAAGCTGGGGGCGATGTTCGCCGAATCGGTGGCGAAGGTAATGTTGCCCGGCATGATCAGCTTGATCTGATCACCCTGGCGCTGCACTTCAACCCCCGTATTGGCCATGCTGGCGCGCAGTTTCTTTTCCTGCTGGTCGGCGTAGTAGCCATAACCGGCGGCGGAAGCCCCCACTACAGCGGCACCAATCAGCGCGCCCTTGCCACGGTTATTGTGATCGATGGCGGCACCGGCCAAGGCGCCGGCCAAGGCACCGAGACCGCCGTATTTCGCAGTCTTGCTCATGCCCGTGGAACCGTCGGCCTGCCCCTGGTTGTCATACGGATTAGGCGAAGCACAGCCAGACAACAAGGCCACAGCGGTAGCGGCAATAATTAAACGACGCGAGGTGAACATGGAAAGCTCCTACTTTTTGCATTCTGTGGTGCAGCGGACGTTGGCAATGGACCTTTGCTGGCGTTGGAACGCGACAAATGGCAAAAATTCCATCAACACCCCTGCAAAACATCAGGCCCGAACAAAGGGATTTTCACGCATCTCATCGCCCAGGCGGGTGTCTGGACCATGCCCGGTCACCACCGTCGCCTCTTCATCGAGGGTGTACAGGCGCTGCTTGATCGAACGCACGATGGTGGCCTGATCGCCGCCCCATAAGTCCGTACGCCCGACCCCACGCTTGAACAGGGTGTCACCGGCAATCAACAGCTTAGCCTCAGAAAACCAAAAGCTCATGGAACCTGGCGTATGCCCCGGCGTGTGCAGCGCAACGCCACAGCCACAGGCCAGCTCCTCATCATCGGCCAGCCAGCGATCCGGCGCCGGCACGGGCGTGTAAGGCACGCCAAACATGCTGCATTGCATCTCCAGGTTGTCCCAGAGGAACTGGTCCTCCTTGTGGAGATGCAGGGTCGCGCCGGTCTTTTCCTTCAACTGCCCCGAGGCCAGGAAATGATCCAGGTGAGCATGGGTATGGATGATGCTCACCACCTTGAGACCCAAGGCATCGAGCCGCGCCAGAATCAGCTCATGATTGCCGCCCGGATCGACGACGATCGCTTTTTCGTGATCGGATCGCCAATGATCGTGCAGTTGCACTGCAACGGGCCGACGGGGAAGGTTTCGCGGATTAGGGTGGGGTGGGCAGGGGTCATAATTGATCCTGAGGGCGGGTTCTGGGCTTATTAATAAAGCGCAGACAATGATAGGGCGTCTCCTGACAGTTTTTCTCGACAGGAGCAGGCCAGAAAAATTCTAACGAGGGCATCACGGCTAACCTAGCGATTCCAAATACCGGAAGCCGCAAGCGAGGTCGACACACCCAAAACAAAGGCGGCCCTCGACACACATCTCCAATAACCAACATCAAGGAATGCCGCCAACCACAACATAATCGATCTGAATGTTCATCTTCAGGGGGCTTTCTAGGAGCTGGAAGCATGGAATCTGATGCTTCGTTAAGTTGTCCCTCATTCAATCACCAGGCTCACCACACTTCTCGACCCAGTGGATAAGAGCCGTACCGGCCAGACGCCGTTAGGGGCATCTCTCATACTCCCAGTAACCTTACCCCGCCCTCCCGCCCTCTGGGCGAAAAGCGCTACAAAATTGGGCCCAAGATGACTACCATGCCGGCCCTGTCACATCAGTTTCCAAGGGCCCAAGCTAGGCATACTAGCTAAAAGCTCACAGCCCAATAAGTGCGGATGACTTCCTCGCAGGTTACAATGCAGAGTCATAGAAATAGCACTGCTCAATCGACCTGTTGGACTCCAAGACGGACGCTTAGCGGTGAGCGGCAGCAAGCATTAAGAATGAAAGTGAACACGCAGATGGCAAAATGGCATCGCGCGCATGGAAATCACTAAGGTTATGGCCACGAATCTAAAAGACAGCGCCGTACCTTGGTATCTGGTGCAGTGCAAGTCACGACAGGACGCACGCGCTGAAGAAAACCTACGGCACCAAGGTTACCAATGCTACCGTCCGCAACACAGTGTCGAACGCGTCTCACAAGGGCGTAGGCAAACCGTCGTGGAGTCGTTGTTTCCGGGCTATTTGTTTATCGCACTCGAGGATGGTGCAAACTGGGCACCGCTGCGCTCGACACGTGGAGTGAGCAGGTTGGTAGCCTTCAACGGTCACCCGCTCGCGGTTGCAGGAAGCCTGATAGATGCGTTGAAACTACGAACATCGCCCATGAAGCCATCGTCGCTGCAAGCTGGAGAAAAAGTTCGAATCCGTGAAGGTTGCTTCGTCGATCTGGAAGCCATATTCGAGAGCAAGGTCGGTGAGGAACGAGTGATCCTGCTGCTCACCCTCCTCAATCAACAGCAACGTATTGAGCTGCCACTGAGCAGCATTAGCAAGATGTAAGCCCTTGGGGATGACATTTAGTTTCACCTAGGGTTATCGCTGCCCTCTCGAATCTGCGGTGTAAGGCGTCGCAGAGGATAAACGAGAATCGCTTTCAGGATAGGGCGGAAAATCCTGGGGCGGTAGCGTGTCTAAATTTTGATACTACACCTCAGAAGCTGTCAGTCTTTAGCGGGCTTGAGTTCTGCAGGATGAAGATGCGCCGATTCATGAGTATCGACATAAGACTCAAGTATCTTTCCAGATAGAGTTTTTCACAGGCCAGTTCTTCAAATTGAGAAAGACGCAAGTCTGGCACTGAGCATAACTCTCGGCGCATCAATCAGCATTCCACTTGGCCTACTGAATAAATACAGAGGCCAAAACGCTATACCTAAGAGCGATAAATAAAGCATGTCCATTGTGACTTTATCCAATCATAAGACTTTTACCGCAGAGCAGGATAAGAGCCTGCTCGATAGTGCAAAGTCTCAAAATATTGTACTGGAGTACAGCTGCCGAACAGGTCGCTGTGGCGTATGCAAGGCCAAGCTTTTAAAGGGTAAAACCGAAAAGCTTCAGGAGGAATTAGCACTCATCGCATCGGAGTCGGAAGCAGGCTATATATTGACCTGTTGTCAAGGTGCATTGACTGATGTCGAACTCGATATCGAAGACTTCGGGCTCTTGGCTGATATTCGTACCAAGACTATACCCTGTCGGCTGGACTCTATCGAGCGAGTTGCCGATGACGTCGTGCATGTAACATTGCGCACGCCACCGAATAGCGCGCTGGTTTATCTGGCTGGACAATACATAGATATAATTGGCAAGAACACTGTACGGCGCAGCTACTCGATAGCCAATACTCCTCGCGAGGACGGAAAGCTCGAGTTATTTATCAGGCAAGTGCCCGACGGAGTCTTAAGCCAGTACTGGTTCGGTGAAGCCAAGGCAAATGATCTCCTACGCCTGGAGGGGCCCTTGGGCACCTTCTGCCTACGTGACTCTTCCGCGTCACATATCGTTTTCCTGGCTACAGGAACAGGTATTGCCCCCGTCAAGGCGATTCTGGAAGCACTGTCTCGAGCACCAGAAAAAGCAGCTGGTAAACATATCCACGTCTACTGGGGGGGACGTACCGTATCGGACTTGTATTGGCATCCCAAAGTCACGGGAGTCGACCTGACGTTTACCCCCGTCCTGTCTCGTGCCGCTAGCCAATGGACCGGCAGAACAGGCTATGTGCATCATGCGCTGATTACCGATGCAATTGATTTAGCAGATACCGTGGTCTATGCCTGCGGCTCCGAGGCAATGATTAAATCGGCCCATGATTCATTAATATCTGCGGGTTTACCCGCAAAAAAATTCTATTCCGACGCCTTTGTAAGCTCGAATTAATCCGGAGAAACCATGAAAGCAGTTATTTTGGCCGGTGGCCTGGGTACTCGTTTAAGTGAAGAAACCAGTGTCCGTCCAAAGCCCATGGTGGAGATTGGTGGTAAACCGATTCTCTGGCACATCATGAAGATGTACTCAGCTCATGGAATAAATGACTTCATCATTTGCTGTGGTTACAAGGGCTATGTGATCAAAGAATACTTTGCCAACTACTTCCTGCATATGTCGGACATCACGTTCAATATGCGTGATAACGCTATGGAAGTACACGACAAGCGCGCCGAACCATGGAATGTAACACTGGTAGATACGGGCGATAACTCAATGACTGGAGGGCGCCTGCGTCGAGTGGCCGACTACGTAAAGCATGAAGAGGCGTTTTGCTTCACTTATGGCGATGGTGTGAGCGATATAGATATTGGCGCATCCATCGAGTTTCACAAAAAGCACGGCAAGGCTGCCACCTTAACTGCAACATTTCCACCTGGCCGTTTTGGGGCATTGGATATTCAGCAAGGTCAAGTTTTAAACTTTAAGGAAAAACCGAAAGGCGATGGAGCCATGATCAATGGTGGCTTTTTTGTTCTGACGCCCAAGGTATTGGACTATCTGGTAGACGACAGTACAACGTGGGAGCAAGAGCCCCTGATGAACCTTGCCGCTGAAGGCGAGTTGATGGCTTACGAGCATCCGGGCTTCTGGCAACCCATGGATACCCTTCGCGACAAACATCTGCTGGAAGAGTTATGGCAGTCGGGTAAAGCACCCTGGAAAAGTTGGGACTGAACATGAAGTCGACTGTTACCCCTGCCTTCTGGCAAGGCAAAAAAGTTTTCCTGACCGGCCATACCGGCTTCAAAGGCAGCTGGCTGGCCCTTTGGCTGCAGACCATGGGTGCACAGGTGCAGGGCTTTGCATTGACACCACCGACAACTCCAGCGCTATTTAATGAGGCTCGAGTCGGCGATGGCATGCATTCGGTGATCGGCGACATCCGCGATTTGCAAGTCATTACCCAAGCTATGACCCGCTTCAACCCTGATGTGCTGATACATATGGCAGCGCAACCGCTGGTTCGTTTGTCCTATCGCGAACCGGTGGAAACCTATGCCACCAATGTCATGGGTACCGTTCACGTCTTGGAAGCAGCGCGGGGCTGCCCAAACCTTCGTGCGATCGTCAATGTCACTACCGACAAGTGCTATGAAAACCGGGAGTGGGAATGGGGATATCGGGAGGACGAACCCATGGGCGGCCACGACCCATACAGCAATAGCAAAGGCTGTGTAGAGTTGGTGACATCTACTTACCGGAGCTCTTTTTTCAACACACCACAAACACCCGCTCTGGCATCTGGACGCGCTGGGAATGTCATTGGCGGCGGAGATTGGGCTGAAGATCGACTGATACCGGATATTCTACGAGCCTTCGAGAAAGGCCAACCGGTTATCGTGCGTAACCCACAAGCCACACGTCCATGGCAGCACGTACTGGAACCACTGAGTGGCTATCTGGTTCTGGCTGAGCGGCTATGGAACCAAGGACATGAGTGCGCCCAAGGGTGGAATTTTGGCCCTAAAGACGAAGATGCCCGGCCGGTCGAGTGGATTCTCAATCATATGGTCGAAACCTGGGGTTCGGGGGCCGACTGGCGGCTTGAGCAAGCCGAACAAGTACATGAAGCCAACTACCTCAAGTTGGATATCTCCAAGGCCCGGGCTCGCTTGCAGTGGAGCCCGACCTGGAATCTGGAAATTACTCTTTCCCGAATCATCAAATGGCATCGAGCCTGGTTGAGCGGCGCTGATATCCAGGCTCATTGCCTGGAAGAAATAAATGCATACATGGCCGCCATGTGTGAAACCAGTCACTAATCAAATTCTACAAGCAGGAACGTTCATGACCCCCGATATGCTCCGCCAGGAAATCAGCAAGCTCGTTGAGCAGTACGCCCAAGTTGCGTTGGCAAGCAAACCTTTTGTGCCCGGTGAAAGTGTAATCCCGCCCTCTGGCAAAGTTATCGGTGCGCGAGAGCTGCAGCTGATGGTTGAAGCGTCCCTGGATGGCTGGCTTACCACAGGCCGGTTCAACGCTGAATTTGAGAAGAAGCTGGCCGAGTTTCTTGGTGTCAAATATCTGCTTTCCGTAAACTCGGGCTCCTCCGCCAATTTGGTTGCCTTCAGCACTTTGACCTCGCCCAAACTGGGAGAGCGAGCGATCAAGAAAGGCGATGAAGTGATTGGGGTGGCGGCAGGTTTTCCAACCACCGTTAACCCCATCGTCCAGTTCGGGGCGATTCCGGTATTTGTCGACGTCGATATGAGCACTCATAATATCAACGCCGATCTGATCGAAGCAGCTATCACGCCTAAAACGAAAGCCATCATGCTCGCCCATACCTTGGGCAACCCTTTCAATTTGGGCAAGGTCAAGGCACTGTGCGAGAAGTACAACCTGTGGCTGGTAGAGGATTGCTGTGACGCGCTGGGTGCTACCTACGACGGAAAACTAGTGGGTACCTTTGGTGATATTGCCACGCTCAGTTTTTACCCGGCCCACCACATCACCATGGGCGAAGGCGGGGCTGTATTTACCAACAACCCTCAGTTGAAAGTGATTGCCGAATCGTTCCGCGACTGGGGACGTGATTGCTATTGTGCGCCAGGTTGTGACAATACCTGCGGTGATCGTTTCGGCCAGCAATATGGCAGCCTACCTCAAGGCTACGACCACAAGTACGTGTACGCCCATCTGGGCTACAACCTGAAAATCACGGATATGCAAGCCGCCTGTGGACTCGCACAACTGGAACGTGCCCAGGACTTCATTGATACTCGCAAGCGCAACTTCAGCTTGCTTAAAGAGCGTCTCGCCAGCCTGTCGGAGTTTCTGGAAATCGCGGAGGCTACGCCGAACAGTGATCCTTCCTGGTTCGGTTTTCCGGTAACACTCAAGGAAAGCAGTGGAGTCAATCGGGTCGATTTGCTCAAGTACCTGGATCAGAACAAGATTGGTACGCGTCTTTTGTTCGCCGGCAACCTGACACGCCAGCCGTATTTCAAGGATATCGAGTACCGCGTGGTCGGTGAACTCACCAACACCGATCGGACCATGAACCAGACTTTTTGGCTTGGCGTACAGCCGGCCCTGGGACAAGAGCATTTTGATTTTGTAGGCGAAAAACTTGAAGAGTTTTTTGGGATTGGCTTCTAAATATGAAAGCGTCCGATGCAGTTGCGAAAGTTCTTGCAGAAAACAACGTCCTATACGGGTTCGAGCTAATTGGAGGAATGATTACTCACCTAGTAGATAGCATTAATGTACTGGGCAAGACAAAGTTAGTCTCAATGCATCATGAACAAGGTGCAGCATTTGCTGCATCCGCTGTTTCGCGGGTTACTAACCACGCAACGCTGGGTATCGCGCTCGGAACTAGTGGACCTGGCGCAACAAACTTAATTACAGGTATTGCTGATTGCTGGCTAGACAGCCATCCATGTATTTTTATAACAGGACAAGTAAATACGCTTGAATTAAAAGGCGATAAGGCGATACGTCAGCAAGGCTTCCAAGAGTTAGACAGTGTAGCCTTGGTGAAAAGCATTACAAAATATGCATATCAAATAAGACATGTAGACGAACTGATTCCTTGCCTACAAAAAGCTATTAATATCGCAAAAGAAGGCCGCCCAGGGCCAGTGCTTCTGGATATCCCAATGGACATCCAGCGTGCGGAAATAAAAGAATCATGTTTGAATCATATACTTATACCTGATATCAGTTCAGAGCTGAAAAATGAACTATTGGATTACACCAACATAACGAGCAAACTCAAAAAATCTCAAGCTCCGCTAATACTTATAGGAGGTGGAGCTGTTAATGAAGGCGAGTTTCCTAAATTTATAAATACCATCCAAAAACTGGGTATTCCTCATGTAGCGAGCTTAAAGGGAGCCGAAAAAACTCCCTCTAGCAAATACTATATGGGAATGCTTGGAGCTTATGGAACACGCGCAGCTAACCGTGCAGTACAAAATTGCGACCTTCTTATCGTCCTCGGAAGCCGGATGGATGTCAGACAAACCGGAGCAAAAGTTGAAGACTTTGCGCGAAACGCCGAAATAATTCAAATTGATATCGACGGAGCCCAACTAAACAATCGAGTTAATAACCATCACTCTTACCACGGCCAGCTCAATTCTTTTTTTTCTTGGTTCAACAAAGAAAATTTCAAGCCTCAAATTGAATGGCAAGAATGGCAGCAACATCTTAACAAATTTCTCATTAGTACTTTTGTCGATGAGTACACCGAATGGAGCATAAGCCCATTTTCCATTTTTTGCTTTCTAAATGAGTTTACGCGACTCCACAAACTGGCCTACGCCGTAGATGTTGGCAATAATCAAATGTGGGCTGCACATACCTTAAGGTTAAGTGAAGGGCAGTCGATGCACCACTCTGGAGGGTTGGGGGCTATGGGTTTTGCAATACCCACAGCTATTGGCATCGCCAACGTAAAAAACGAGCCCGTTATTGTCATAACAGGAGACGGCGGAGCTCAATTAAATATTCAAGAGCTCGACATTATCGCTAGGGATCAGCTGCCAATTCTAACCATAGTTATGAATAATCACTCATTAGGTATGGTCAGAGGGTTTCAAGAAATGTACTTCAATGGCCGAAACTCATCGACATACTGGGACGGCTTCACTTCGAAGTTCAAAAATATCGGCGAGGCATATGGTATCAATTCATTATCTATAAAAAATATAGAAGAATTTTCGTCTGCCATACGATATTTTTTCTCTAGTCGCCTACCAATGGTACTGGAAATACAGATGTCCGACGCTAGAGAGTGCCGTCCTCGCCTAGAGTTTGGAAATGCTATTGATGACCAATCTCCAAAGTATGTGCCAAGTAAGAGGAAATAATATGACAATCCTGGGCGAAAGAGCCAAATATTTAATCTAAACTTCTTAAGATTCACCTCGAGTTAAAATTTAAGAATCAGTCTGATATTATTCAGAACTCACAACACCTCCGAATCAAACATTATCCTTATTAAATTGACACACCATAATTAAATTGACACACCATAAAGCACTTGAGCAGCCATGTTTTATATGTGAGATTTTCTGAAAACCAAAACACTATCAAAACCAAAATAAAGACTAATCCAACATCAATAAAATATTAATTCTGGCGCTATTCATCTGATACGCTGTTCCAACATCACACCTATAGCCATAAAGCAATTATTAAATTTGCAACTATAAATATATGACACCCAGATAGAATCTCTATTTAGGAAAAGGCGAGAAACATAATGAAACAAGCGTCATTTGTAGTAGAGAAACTTTATCAAAACAATAAAATCTTTGACCTAACAAACGACTCATTAAATAGAGACAACTACCTTCACTGCTTCTCCTCTCTAAAAAAAGAGCTTAGCCTTCACGGATATAATCTAGAAACCTCGGATATAAACACACCCGAAAATTCAGACATTGTGATTTATGCAGAGATGCCTGCTAAATTACCCAACAAAAGAAGAGACATATCTTACTTACTGCTTTTCGAAAGCGAGGTAATAAGAGCTGACAACTGGGACTCAAAAAAACATAATCACTTCAATAAAATATTTACATGGAATGACAGCTTCATAGATAACATACGATATTTTAAATTTAATTTTTCACATCTTTTTCCAAATACCATATCAAAAGACCTAACAAAAAAAAACAAACTTTGTACACTTATCGCCGGAAATAAAAAAGTCAATCATCCACTAGAGCTTTATAGCGAACGACTCAATGCAATTTCATGGTTTGAATCAAACAAACCGAATCAATTCGACTTTTACGGAATAGGGTGGGACCGTTACTATTTTTACGGCCCTAAACTTATCCGAGCTCTAAACCGCATTAAACCTTTGTCCCGCTGGCTTGCGCCAAACCATCTCTCATACAGAGGGGTCGTTAGTCAAAAAAAAGAAACTTTAGAAAAATACAAATTTGCAATATGTTATGAAAATGCTCGAGATATTCCTGGGTATATTACTGAAAAAATATTTGACTGCTTCTTCGCGGGATGCATACCGATATACTGGGGTGCAGACAACATCTCTGACCACATACCGGCCAATTGTTTCATCGATAAAAGACTTTACTCTTCCTACGAAGAATTATATGACGTCATCAATAATATGCCCGATGAAATATTCTTAGAATACTTGGAAAATATTGAAAACTTCTTAAATTCAAAAAAATCAAAAAAATTTCACAGCGATTATTTCGGAAAAGTTATATCAGAGATAATTATTAATGATCGGTAGATTGAATAAGGATTTTATTACTCTCACCCTGGGGAGAATAATTCAAGTCGCAATACTGCTAATTAGTATAAAGATATCAACCGCACTGCTAAGCCCCGATGAGGTAGGAAACCTTTATGTAATAGTCACTCTCACAGGATTTTTTACACTATTCTTCATAAATCCAATTGGTCAATATATTAATCGAAAGAGCCATGAGTGGCATCTATCAGGAGTTATTCTAAATAAATTATCTCTGTTTTTGGGGTACGTACTGCTATCGACCTTAATATCACTAAGCTTCATACTACTGCTCCCCCTCTTAGGCATTGCTCGCTCTATAAACCAAACAATGCTCGCTATATTTGTACCCCTGTTTGTTTTATTCAATACAATAAATCAAACTGTAATCCCACTATTTAATATACTAGGAAAGCAGCTTACCTTTACTGTGTTCACCGCACTCTCTTCAATACTAGCATTGCTTTGCTCATACCTTACTATAACAAGCATGAAAATGACGGGTATATTCTGGATCGCTGGACAAGTTTTAGGTATAGGGGTCATGGGGGTTATTGCAAGTATTTTTTTTATAATGCGAATCAGTAATAGATTCAACTACAAAGAGTCTATTCAAGATATTTCAATTAAGAATATCAAGGAAGTGGCTTACTTCTCAACGCCGCTTGCGTTAGGTGTATTTTTTCTTTGGCTACAAGGCCAGTCTTATAGACTTTTGATTGAGCAGTATATCAACATCGAGTTTTTGGGATTCTTCGGCATCGGCATGTCGATAGCCATGTCAATTTCAAGCTCATTCGAAAGCGTAATTATGCAATGGTTGTATCCAGTCTTATACAAAAGTATGACAGATCAAAAAATATTTTCAAAAACGTTTACAGAAACGATTAATACAATTTTACCTATATATTTATTTCTAGCTATTTGCGTAACTTTTTTATCAGCTTATTTAGTTGAAATAATTGTCGGTCCTCAATATAAACAATCCTCGATCTTTCTAATCTTTGGAATATGGGTTGAATTTTTTCGTATGAGCTCTAACCTATTATCTATAGCCGCACACTCAAAAATGAATACTAGAGTGCTTTTTACCCCCTACTTCATAGGAGGTATAGGAGTATTGATTGGCGTATATCTAGCGGCCCATTCTGACCAATATAGAGTTTTAATTCCATTAGTCCTCTTGATCGCGGGAGGTACTTCATCCGCCGTAATGCTACTAAAAATAAAAAAACTCATCCGGTTAAAATTCCGAATCAAAGGCTTTTCAACTCTAATATTATTCAGTCTATTTTTCCCAAGTGCTTTATTTTTTTCAACACACTCGGATAACATGCTTGCTTCTCTCTCGATAGTTTTCATATATGGATTATATTTTTTGAGTGCACTACTTGCATTCCTATTAAGAAAAGATAACAAAGAATTCCTTTTGATTACTCGCATGAAAACAAGCTTATGACAGCCTTACCTTCTGCTCATTGGACGTTATATGTCTAACCCAAAAGTGTGTATATGCATCCCATGCTACAACAACTCTAAAACTATCGCCGACACATTAGTTAGTATTTTCGCGCAAGACTACCCAAATATAGTTATCAAGATATTCGACAACGCGTCAACCGACGATACCGTTTCTATAATTCGATCTTTCACAGAAGCAAAATACCCAGTAGAGCTGCACGTCAGAAAAGAAAACTCTGGAGCAGAAGTAAACTTTAACAGCTGTATAGCCCATTCTGATGGCGAGTTCAGTGCTATCTTTCATGCTGATGACATCTACGCCTCTGATATAATCTCAAAACAAGTAGATTTTTTAAATCGTCACCCGCAATCCAACGCAGTCAGCACTCACGCTCGCTTTATCGATTCGACAGGAAGTATACTTAAAAAACGTAAAATGCTTCCGCGCCCTCTTAATAAACACCTCGAAATGGAGCTTTCAAAAAGCGAACTTATAGAGATACTTTATAAGTACGGAAACATCATCACTTGCCCTAGTGTGCTATTTAGAACTAACACTCTTAAATTCAAGATTGAAAAATTCAGGCACGGCCAGTTTCGATCTTCGTCAGACCTAGATGTTTGGTTTCGTCTTCTAGAGACTGGAAACTTCGGCTTCATCAATAAACCGTTAATTAATTATCGACTATCTAACTCCAGCTTTTCCTACAACCTATCAAAGATAAGAACAGAAGACTCAGATATGTTTCTAGTCTTAGATTACTATCTTAAAGTATATGCCACAGCCGCTCCCGATAAGCATTATCGCAAACTTCTAGGCTACAAGAATTTTTTACTCATGAGAGATCGTGCAGTAACTAATTTCAATAGACTAGTTACAGAAGTTACACCGTACAAAAAAATAAACCTGCATAAAAATATATACCTGGCCCTTGCTTCAACCTTTCACCTAAAGAGTTTTTTTCTATCCGCCACCATTAAACTATTAGTCATAATGCCATTCGGAAGAAATGCAGTGAAGCTTTTGAGACGAGCATAGCTCTTAAGTAAACCTTAAATCAGAAATACAAAATAGGGCACATAAGTTTTTTCGGCGATAGCTTTAAAACAAAACCACAAATACTTCAAAAAAAATCAACACTTGTTATTTACGACTATATGTGCCGGGTAATATATAATGGCTTATGATGCTATAACACCAGTTATACTTTGTGGCGGATCAGGCTCTAGATTATGGCCGTTGTCACGAAAGAGCTTCCCAAAACAGTTTGTACCATTAATCGCGGGAAAGAGCTTACTCCAACTTACATTAGAGCGAGTATCGAATATCACCTCAGAGGAAGCAATACTAGTTGCAGCTGAAGATCATCGTTTTCTGGTGTGTGAAAGCCTAGAGTTAGCAAATGTTTCTGGAAAAATCATATTAGAGCCCACGCAAAAAAACACGGCTGCGGCGATGGCTCTGGCTGCATTATGTAGTGACCGTGATGGCCACGATTTACTTTTATTTTGTCCCGCTGATCATCACATACCAGACGCTCAAGCATTCTCGAGAACGATCTTAAATGGTGTGACAGAGGCAAATTCTGGTGCCATTGTAACTTTTGGTGTTTTACCTAGTTTCCCATCAACTGCATACGGTTACATTCAGCAAGGTAAACTCCGAAAAAGTGGAGCCTGGGATGTTGATAGTTTTATAGAGAAGCCAGATTTTCCTGACGCACAACGATTATTGCTAAATGGCAGTGTACTTTGGAATGCTGGAATTTTTCTATGTAAGACAAGCACATTGATCGCCGCCCTAGAGGCATATGCTCCGAATATTCTCTCAACTTGTAAAGCTGCACTTGAAAAATCTACTACAGATTCTGCGTCTGAAGAGATAACCTTTATTAGGCCAGATGCAGAAATATTTAATGAATGCGAGTCAAAAAGTATTGACTACGCTGTAATGGAAAAGCACAAAAATATTGTCGTCGTACCATTTAATGGCCAATGGAGCGACGTCGGCAGTTGGAACGCACTATCGCAATTAACAGTTCCCGATGAAGACGGAAATAGAGTGCACGGACTAGGTGTTACAGTAGACTCTCAGAACACCTACATTCATGCCTCGCATCGCCCTGTTGTGGCTTTAGGAACACAAGACCTTCTAATCATTGATACTTTAGATGCTGTACTAGTAACGCATAAAGATAATGTCGAACAAGTAAAAGAAATTGTTGCTCAACTTGAGAAAGAAAAATGTACTCAGGCAGTTACTCATCGTAAAGTTTCACGGCCCTGGGGATGGTATGACAGTATTGATTCTGGAGAACGCTTTCAGGTCAAACGAATAGGTGTCAAACCTGGTGCATCATTATCTTTACAAAAACACCATCATCGCGCGGAGCACTGGATTGTTGTAAAAGGAACAGCAGAGGTTACTCGAGGTCACGAAACCTTTATCATGACGGAAAACCAGTCCACCTACATTCCCATAGGGGAAGTCCATCGTCTAAAAAACCCGGGAATTGTTGAGCTAGAGATAATAGAAGTTCAATCGGGGAGCTACTTGGGCGAAAACGATATAGTTAGGTATGAAGATAATTATGGGAGAGCAAATGATTAAAAAGGCGCTAATTACTGGGGTTACAGGACAAGATGGTGCTTATCTTGCAGAGTTACTTTTAAGTAAAGGGTATGAAGTTCACGGAGTTAAACGTCGTAGCTCACTTTTTAATACTGCACGTATAGACCATCTTTTTCATGATGTGCATGAGAACGGGTTACCTTTCTTTTTACATCATGGAGATATGACCGACTCATCTAGCCTAACGCGAATAATTCAAAAAGTTCAGCCGGATGAAATTTATAACCTGGCGGCACAAAGTCACGTCGCCGTATCATTTGAGGAGCCAGAATACACTGCAAACTCCGACGCACTAGGCGCGCTTCGTATTCTCGAGGCAATTCGTATATTAGGGCTAGAGAAAAAAACTCGCTTTTACCAAGCGTCAACCTCCGAGTTGTATGGCCTGGTTCAAGAAACCCCGCAAAAAGAGACAACTCCCTTTTATCCGCGAAGCCCATACGCAGTTGCAAAACTCTATGCCTATTGGATCACTGTGAACTATCGTGAAGCTTATGGTGTATATGCCTGTAACGGTATTCTATTTAACCATGAGAGTCCAATTCGCGGCGAAACATTCGTAACACGTAAAATTACGCGCGCACTTGCACGAATCAGCTTAGGTCTACAGGAGTGTCTTTACTTAGGCAATTTAGACTCCCTTCGCGATTGGGGCCACGCTAAAGACTACGTTGAAATGCAATGGCTAATGCTTCAACAGGAAAAACCAGAAGACTTTGTAATCGCAACGGGCGTTCAATATAGTGTACGAGATTTCGTAAATGCTGCAGCTGCAGAGCTTGGCATACAGATTACGTGGCAAGGCAGTGGTGAAAATGAAAAAGGATTTGACGCTGCTGGTAAGTGTATTGTTGCTGTCGACCCCCGCTACTTTAGACCTACTGAAGTTGAAACTCTCCTCGGCGATGCGACAAAAGCGAAAAATAAGTTGGGATGGACTCCAAAAATCACATTTTCAGAGTTGGTTAGTGAAATGGTCCGAGAAGACTTTAAAAGCGCGAAACGTGATGAGCTTATCAAAAACCATGGTTATACAACCTTTAGCTATAACGAATAGGCAGGCTGGCCCCTCGTATGAGTAACATGCGAATATTATTAACTGGTGGCGGTGGAATGGTCGGGCAAAATATTCTCGAACACACAGGCCTAAAAAAATATGAAGTCCTTGCACCCCGCAGTTGTGAATTAAACTTGCGAGATTTAAACGCTGTTCAAAATTACCTGAACAAGCACCAGCCTGACATGATTATCCACGCTGCAGGTAAAGTAGGTGGAATACAAGCTAATATAAGGGAACCAGTAAGTTTTTTATTGGAAAATCTGGATATAGGCCAAAACCTCATATCAGCAGCTCATCAAGCTGGAATAACTCGACTAATTAACTTAGGCAGTTCATGTATGTATCCGAGAGAAAACTCGGAGCCTTTGCGTGAGGAGCAAATACTTACAGGCGAGCTTGAGCCTACAAATGAAGGCTATGCCCTAGCAAAAATAGTAACGGCTCGCCTCTGTGAATATATAATGCGAGAGAATCAGTCCTACCAGTATAAGACGTTAGTACCATGTAACATTTATGGTCGTTTTGACAAATTTGATCCTCGAAACTCTCATTTACTGCCTGCTATCATTCATAAGCTCCATCAAGCAAAAGTCTCGGGAGAAGAAACCGTCAGTATTTGGGGGGACGGTTTAGCTAGGCGTGAGTTTATGTATGGTGGCGACTTAGCTGATGCAATAGTGCACGCGGTCAATACATTTGAAATGTTACCCGATTGTATGAATATTGGTTTGGGCTATGACTTCTCCATCAATGAATACTATCAAGCAGCTGCAGAGGTATTAGGATACGAAGGGCAGTTTGAACATGATCTTACTAAACCTGTAGGAATGAAGCGAAAAATAGTTGATATTAGTCGCCAGCAACATTGGGGGTGGAACCCTCAGCATAGCCTAAAGCAGGGAATTCAAAAAACATATAGTTATTATTTGGAGCGCGTGCAATGAGTGTCCAGTTTCCGTTAGCAACGGCCTCTTGGGAAAAGGAAGAACTTGACGCGTTGCAGCGCGTGATCTCATCTGGGATCTTTACCATGGGGGAAAATGTTAAGTTATTTGAACGCAGCTTTTCACAGTATGTAGGAAGTAAATATTGCGTGATGGTAAATTCGGGTTCTTCCGCAAACTTACTTATGGTTGCAGCTCTTTTTTACAGTAAGGACCCAACCTTGAAGCTGGAACGGGGTGATGAAATCATTGTCCCAGCAGTGTCATGGAGCACAACATATTATCCACTTTATCAATATGGCCTAAAAATAAAATTTGTCGATATTGATTTGCAAACTTTAAATTACGATTTAGACCAACTTGAGTTAGCCGTTACAGAAAAAACGCGTGCAATAATGGCGGTTAACCTTCTTGGTAACCCAAATGATTTTGGACGAATTAAGAAGATCGTTGGTGACCGTAATATTGTTTTGATTGAAGACAACTGCGAATCCATGGGAGCTACTTATAACGGCAAACAAACAGGTACGTTTGGAGTTATGGGCAGTTTTAGTTCTTTTTTTAGTCATCATATTTCAACAATGGAAGGAGGATTAATTGTCACCGACAACGAAGAGCTTTACCAAATTTTGCTCGCATTACGCGCACATGGTTGGACACGTGATCTACCAAAAAAGAATTTGGTATGTAGTGATAAAAGTGATGATCCATTTGAAGAGTCCTTTCGATTCGTTTTACCAGGCTACAACGTCCGCCCACTGGAAATGGAGGGAGCCCTAGGTATTGAACAAGTTAAACGCCTTCCATTTCTAATCTCTGAAAGAAGAAAGAACGGTGCGCTATTTCAAGAGGCGATGGCTAACCATCCAGACATTATTATCCAGCACGAGATAGGCGAGTCTAGTTGGTTTGGATTCAGTTTAGTCATAAGACCCGAAAGTACTATTTCACGTAATACTCTTGTCGCAAAATTAAAGAAACAAGGTTTTGAATGTCGCCCGATAGTAGCCGGTAATTTCGCAAAGAATGAGGTAGTAAAATACTTTAATTCAGAAATTTTTGGGTCTCTAAAAAATGCAGAACACATAGATAAGTTTGGTCTTTTCGTTGGAAACCATCATTACCCTATTCCAGATGCTTTCCTACGCTTAAAAGAAATATGATAATACACAAAGTCAACTTCCATTAATAATTCAGAACCCAAAGTTCACTAAATAGGCAGTCTGTGCTTAGCACAGACGCCCTCATTCTATCGCGTTAGCCACTAGTGCATTTTACGTTGACTTTAAAGAGGCCGTCTACCCTTGCCATTTTTGAGTGCAATTATGATATCCCTCTGTAAATTAAAACCAATAAAGCCTTCACTTTACGGCGGGCTTCTAACTTTAATATGTACAGCTCTTTTTTTTACAAGCGTGCAAAATTACAATGGAAGCATTTTATTATTTACCGTTTTCTCTTTTGTATATCTGATTCTTTTATTTTCAGGAATTAAAAAAAACACAACGTATGGTTACATGTTTTTCGCAATAGTGATGTGGCTAGGCTTTTGGCTGAAGACAGTAATCCACTTGATTTTAAACTATCCATTTGTCGAACCTATTGGCTTATTTAAAGGATCACCTAGGGAGTGGGATCAAACGCTATTTGTAGCCACTGTAGGAGCTATCGGAATTATAGCTGGACGAGTGTTTTATGGGCTTATGTTCAATAATCCAATCGAGACTAAACTGATAGATACAACGTACTCTGCCCCAGATTGGTACATGCCTAAAAAACATCTACTATGGGCCATACTAATTATTTGCATAATCTCCTTCGCCACTTTAAATATTATATTCTCATTCCAACAAATCGGCTTAGTTCCCAAAACAAAAATATGGCCACTTAATGCGATATTTTCTTGGCTTTTATCCACTGGCTTTGCAATGGCGACAGTTACATTGCTATGGTGGGAGATATTGATTAGCCCAAAAAGCAAAAATGCTTTGTATCTTGTTTTGTTCGAAGCAGCTGTATCTTCCGTATCACTATTGAGTAGAGGGCTTTATATATTTCATTCGGTTCCCTTGCTCACATTTGCTTTTGTAAATCGCAAACGGATCAATAACTTTAATTTAAAATGGATGTTATTTTTAATATTTTCTTTTACTGCAATTTTGTTAGTTTCCTACATACTGGTCAATGCCATTCGAGATTATTACTACTCTGCCGCACCCTTTTCAGACTTAACTGCTCTCCACCTAAATAGCTTCGAATTAGTAAAGCGTTTGAGCATTAAACTTGCGGCATTTTCTGTCGATCGATGGATTGGAATCGAGGGGCTAATGGCTACTGTTGCTCACCCTGAGAAAAGTATCTCTTTATTAATTTCGGCAATTACAGAAAAAGGTGAAATTGGCAAGATTTCTCTTTTCCAGAATATATCTTTATCTCATTATAGATACAGTGATCTAACAAAATTTATCTTTGCCAGCCTTCCAGGCCCAATGTCCTTCTTCTATTTCTCTGGGTTATCCATATTTGTATTTGCTGGAATGACTTTCGTCTCACTTATAGTCCTAGTTAGCGAACGCCTAGTATACAAATTTTTACACAACCCGTTGCTTACCGCGTTTTGGGGGGGCTTTGTAGCCTCCAACTTTTCTCAAATGGGAGTAGATATCCCAAGGTTCTTTTTTAATTTTTTACTCTGTATTCTTGGCATTATATTTCTTTACTTTATACAAAATCATTTAACCGCCATCGCAAACTTTTTAAAAAACCGGTAGTGGTTAAATCATTATATGTCTACCTTGATTAATGAACACACGAGAGCCTCCCTCATAAGCTAGGCAACCATATAAACTTAGCCAATGCATGAATATTTTTCAGTTTCGGGGTGTATGAAAACTATATGAGTGGAAATACGGGACGTAAGATTAGAGTTCTAACTTTTGTAGGATACTACTTACCTGGCTATAAAGCAGGCGGGCCTTTACGCACTCTGGCCAATATGGCTGAACATTTAGACGACTCCATAGAGTTTTGGATTATCACTAGCGATAGAGATCAAGGTGATGTCGAGCGCTATTCGTCAGTGAATATGGATACCTGGCAGAAAGTCGGCAACACTAATGTTTTTTACATGCGACCAGAACACCGTACTGTTTGCAAATTTGCGGATATCATTTCATCTACTCCACATGACGTCATTTACCTTAATAGCTATTTCGACCCTGTATTTACTTTTAAACCCTTACTAGGAAATTACTTTATAAAATCAAGTCGAAAACCTGTAATTTTGGCACCACGAGGTGAATTTTCTAAAGCGGCCCTGAGTATAAAGAAATTCCGAAAAGCTTTTTTTATAAAACTAATGTCTTTCCTTTACAAAGGTTTATATTTTCAGGCCTCTAGCATTTATGAGCAAGAAGACATTTTAAGGGCTTTACCATGGGTTCGAGAGAAAAACTCAATTATCGCAATTGACTTGCCGGCAAAATTAGAACCCATGAAGCATACTAACTCAGACATACCCAAAGACTCTGTCACTTTAAATATAATTTTTCTTTCTCGAATTTCACGAATGAAAAATCTCAATTATGCATTGGAAGTGCTAAAGGATGTAAAAAGCAAAATTTTATTTGATATATATGGACCACAGGAAGATTCAACGTACTGGGAAGAGTGCGAACATATAATTAAATCTCTACCAGGAAATATAAAAGCCTCTTATAAAGGCAACGTTTTTCCAGAGCATGTAAAGTCAACTTTTTCAAGGTATGATTTATTTTTCCTACCTTCTAAAGGGGAAAATTACGGGCATGTCATTGCCGAGTCAATCAGTGTTGGAACTCCAGTTTTACTTAGTGATAATACACCGTGGCGCGACCTCAGAAAGGAAGGAGTAGGATGGGACATTCCTCTAAATTCGCCGTCTACGTTTGTTTCCATAATAGAGGATTATGCTTCCCTTTCTAATAAAGAAAGGGAGATGAATCGCGCAAAGGTCTACGGTAAAGCAGTTCAAATGCTAACAGATGAATCGGCGATAAATTCCAATAGACAACTATTCCTTTCTGTTCTTGACACAGACACTATTTAAACATGCGGATATTAATTTTAAGTCAATATTTTTTTCCAGAAAGCTTTATCATTAATAACATCGTAGCCAAACTAATTGAACAAGGTCATCAGGTCACGGTTGCCACGGGCAAACCAAATTACCCTGACGGACAGATATTCAGAGGGTATACCGCCAATGGAACGCAGCGTGAAACCTATCTGGATACTGTTGAGGTGGTTCGAGTACCTTTATGGCCTCGAGGCCGTGGGGGAGCAAAGAACCTAATTCTCAATTACTTTTCCTTCGCTTTTGCAGGTTTGATGTTATTTCCTTGGCTGCTACGTAAACGCGCATTCGACGCTATTTTAGTATTTGCCCCCTCGCCTATCACTCAAGCAATCCCGGCTGTTTTGCTAAAGTGGTTAAAAGGAGCAAAGCTAGTACTTTGGATTCAAGACCTGTGGCCAGAAAGTTTAGCCGCCACCGGTTTTATCAAAAATAGGTACGTGCTGAAGGCGGTTGGTTGGATGGTCAGAGGAATCTACGGCTGTTGCGACCTGTTACTGGTCCAATCGCGCGGATTCATCAATCCAGTAACCCGCTATGCCGCACGGCAGAAAATTGTATACCACCCCAACTCGTTCGACTCACGTCCATTCCCGGCGGCATCTATTCCAGAGACTCTGAATGAACTATTCGCCAATTACTTCTGTGTAGTATTCGCGGGTAATCTTGGAACGGCACAAAGCCTGGATACGCTGGTGCAAGCCGCAGTTGAGTTGCGTAACGAACCGTCGATACGCTTAATTCTGATTGGGAGCGGTAGCCGACTGGAATGGCTTGAACAACAACGCCTTTTACATCAGTTGGAAAATTTGATCTTACCTGGACGCTTTCCAATGGATGCCATGTCGCCAATATTCGAGCGAGCTTCAGCTCTACTGGTCTCGCTCAATGACGAGGCTATTTTCGCGCAGACAGTCCCCAGTAAGATCCAGGCTTATCTCGCCGCCGGGCGCCCGATCATCGCCAGCATCAATGGGGAAGGCGCACGAGTCGTGCTTGAGGCGGGTGCAGGGCTAACATCGCCGGCCGAGCACGTTGAGTCTCTGGTGGCTAATATCCGTCGATTGAAAGAGATGACGACAACCGAACGTACTGCGATGGGCGAATCAGGGCGTGCATACTTCGAAGAGCATTTCGATATGAGTCGCCAAGTTGCCAATCTGGTGGAGTTACTCGGTCGTGATCCCAAAAAGAAGGCAGTTTGAAATGAAAGTATTGGTTCTGGGTATCACCGGCATGTTGGGTCATGCAGTTTTTAATGTCTTCAATGAAGATAGGCACCATGAGGTCTGGGGAACGTTACGCAGCGCATCGGCGCTGCGTCATTTCCCACAGGTCGCTCAAGCGCGAATGGTTGTAGGTATTGATGTACTTGATCAGGACGCATTGGCTGCAGTGCTGTCAAAAGTACGTCCACAAGTCGTCATCAACTGCGTTGGCCTGATCAAGCAATTGGCAGATGCCAAGGATCCTCTGACGGCCCTTCCGATCAATGCAATGTTGCCGCATCGTCTTGCTCGCCTGTGTGACTTGGTAGGAGCGCGGTTGGTCCAGATCAGCACAGACTGCGTATTTTCTGGCCGTGAGGGTGGGTATCTTGAATCCCAGACATCCGATGCAGAAGATCTTTATGGCAAGTCCAAGTACATCGGCGAACTGCATGATCTGGCCCATGCTATAACCCTGCGCACATCTATCATTGGTCACGAACTGAGTTCCAACCACTCCTTGGTAGACTGGTTTCTATCGCAACAAGGCAGCGTCAAAGGCTTTTCCAGAGCCATCTTTTCGGGCTTGCCAACGGTAGAGCTGGCGCAAGTGATCAAGGATTACGTTCTACCACACCCGCAACTCTGTGGGCTGTATCATGTGGCCGCAGCCCCAATCAACAAGTTGGAGCTGTTGCGACTGGTAGCTCAAGAGTATGGCAAGCAGATCGACATCAAACCCGATGATGCTCTGGTTATCGACCGCTCGCTCAATGGCGATCGTTTTCGCGAGGCTACTGGGTACATCGCAGCGCCATGGCCTGAGCTGATCGCGCGAATGCATGCCACCCATTAAGGGAAGCGACCTCTTATTTGCACTGGGCTTTTGCCGATATTTTTCCTGACCCATTGCTGGGTTGTATACGATTTGGAAGGTTCTATGTTCAACGACAAGGTATTGATGATCACCGGTGGCACCGGCTCATTTGGTCATACGGTGTTGCGGCGCTTTCTCAATTCCGATGTGCGTGAAATCCGTATTTTCTCTCGTGACGAAAAAAAACAGGAAGACATGCGCATCGCCTTGGCGAATGACAAGGTCAAGTTCTACATCGGTGATGTCCGTGACCCCGACAGCCTGAGGCAGGCCATGGTGGGCGTGGATTACATTTTCCATGCGGCCGCTCTCAAGCAAGTTCCTTCTTGCGAGTTCTACCCGATGGAAGCAGTACGTACCAATGTGCATGGCACTGAGAACGTTCTGAATGCGGCGATTGCCTGCGGCGTCAAACGGGTGGTGGTCCTCAGTACCGATAAGGCTGTTTACCCGATCAACGCCATGGGCATCTCAAAAGCCATGGCTGAAAAACTGATGGTCGCCAAGTCTCGCATGATCCCGGAAGGCGGCACGGTGGTTTGCGCCACTCGCTACGGCAACGTCATGGCATCCCGCGGTTCAGTTATCCCCCTGTTCGTCGATCAGCTACGCAAAGGCGAGCCGCTCACGGTGACGGACCCAGAGATGACGCGTTTCCTGATGTCGCTGGAGGACTCGGTCGATCTGGTACTTCATGCCTTCGAGCATGGCCAGCAGGGTGATCTGTTCGTACAGAAAGCACCGGCCTCAACTGTTGGCGAACTGGCTCAGGCGCTCAAGGAACTGTTTGCCAAGACCAGCCCGGTACGTGTAATAGGTACCCGCCATGGCGAGAAGCTCTATGAGTCGCTGGTATCGCGTGAGGAAATGGCCAAGGCCGAAGACATGGGACGCTACTATCGCATCCCCGCCGATAACCGCGACCTGAACTACAAGAAGTACTTCGTCGAAGGTGAGGAGAAGATCTCCGAACTCGACGACTACACATCACACAACACCGAGCGCCTGGACGTTCCGGGTATCAAACAGTTACTGCTTAAACTCGACTACATCAAGGAACAGCTAAATGCTTAAGGTCATGACCCTTGTCGGTACACGCCCAGAGCTGATCAAGATGAGCCGGGTTATTGCCGAGATGGATAAACAGGTCAATCACGTCCTGGTGCATTCCGGGCAGAACTACGACTACGAGCTCAACCAGGTGTTTTTTGACGACCTGGAAATTCGCAAGCCGGATCACTTCCTGGGCGCAGCGGGCGAAACGGCCGCGCAGACCATCGCAGAAGTTATCGCCAAGGCGGATCAAGTCTTCGAGCTGGAAAAGCCCGACGCCCTGCTGCTCTATGGCGATACCAATACTTGCCTTGCGGTAATTGCCGCCAAGCGTCGAAAAATCCCTGTCTTCCACATGGAAGCAGGCAACCGCTGTTTCGATCAGCGCGTTCCGGAAGAGCTCAACCGCAAGGTGCTGGATCACCTGTCCGATATCAACATGGTGTTGACCGAGCACGCCCGGCGCTATCTGATTGCCGAGGGTATCCGCCCGGAAACTATCATCAAGACCGGGTCGCACATGCAGGAGGTCCTGGACTACTACATGCCCAAGATCCTGCAATCCAATGTGCTCGAACGCAGTGGCCTTGAAGAAGGCAAGTTTTTTATTGTCAGTGCCCACCGTGAAGAGAACGTCGATACCCCGGAAAACCTGCGTGACTTGTTGGCGAGCCTGCGAGCGCTGGCCGACGAGTATGGCCACCCACTGATCGTGTCAACCCACCCACGTACCCGCAAACGTCTAGAGGCGCTGGGTGAATCCTTGGATCACCCGCTGATTCGCTTCGTAAAGCCTTTTGGACTGCTCGACTACATCAAGCTTCAAATGTCGGCCTTCTGCGTGTTGTCCGATAGCGGCACCATTACCGAGGAGGCCTCGTTGCTCAACCTGCCGGCCGTTACTTTGCGTAATGCCCATGAGCGCCCAGAAGGGATGGATGAAGGGACGCTGATTATGAGCGGTCTCGACAAAACATCTGTATTGGCAGCAGTTCGGGTGATTACCAGCCAGCATGATCGCGAGCAGCGTGTGATCCCTCTGGTTCCCGACTATCAGGGCGGCCCTGTATCGCAACAGGTGGTGCGAGTCGTGCTTAGCTATACGGACTACATCAACCGTACCGTTTGGCGCAAAGCCTGATAAGCCTCTAACGCTGACTGCCGTCTACTCCAACAGGCGACAGTCAGCGCCTCCTCCGTGCCCTCTCAAAAATCCAACTGCAACGTCCCCCTCCCCTCCAGCGTCAACAGGAGCTGCTTGGCCTCGAGCCCTCCAGCAAAGCCGGTCAGGCTGCCGGAGGCGCCTATCACTCGGTGGCAAGGGGCGACGATCGAGATCGGGTTCCTGCCATTGGCGGCGCCTACAGCGCGAACCGCCTTGGGGCTGCCGACTTGGGTGGCGATTTGGCTGTAACTGCGGGTTTCACCGAAAGGGATGGTCAGCAGGGCTTGCCAGACCTTGCATTGGAAGGGGGTGCCGGCAAAGTCCAGGTCCAGTTCGAACTGCTCACGATTGCCCGCGAAGTATTCGTTGAGTTGACGCTCCGTTTCCAATAACACCGGTTCGTCGCGGATTTCCTGCAACGGACCCAGGCGCACGCGGTTGAGTTTTTCGTTCTCCCACAGGATGGCGCAGAGCTTTGAGGCCCGGGCGATGAGGGTCAACTGGCCGACGGGCGAGCTCATTCTGGTGTAGACATACGACATGGGTGCCTCCTTGATCCATTCGGGCAGATCGGTGGGGGCCGATCTTCGCCTTTGTAACGGTACGCAGCCACTTTAATTACCGGTTCAATCGCAAGAACTACGTTTCTTGCGATTGAATTTCTGACTGACGCCGCGCACTTTCAGGGCGCCGGCAATCAGGCTCCCCCAGCGCTGGCGAGAGGTCGATTGCCGTTTCGGTTGCCGCTTCAGGTAACGAGAGGGCGTAGCAGGGGCAGCAATCAAGGCTTTATCCGAGCAGACCGATTTCCTGGGCCCTGGCCACTGCCTGGGTTCGGCGCTCTACCCCGAGTTTGCTGTTGATATGACTGGCGTGGGTTTTTACCGTGTGCAGGGAGATAAACAGCCGATCGCTGATTTCCTGGTTCGAGCAGCCCTGGGCAATCAATTGCAGGACCGCCAGTTCTCGAGAGCTCAAGGTCTCGGTGTGATGGGTCACAGGCTCGACCGGCTCGCGACTGACTGGCGCCGGTAACCGTTCAAGCAGGGCTTGCTGCAACGGCGACTGCCCCCCATGCAGCAGCTGTTCGCGCATCCATTGCGGATGCTCGCGAACCAGCCATTCAAAGGGTTGCAACGCTCCGCCCACGGCCGACTCCAGGGCCTGGGCAAAAGCCTGGCGGGCTTCAGGCTCACGACCCAGACTAAGTAACAGGCCGATCTTCTGGTTCAACGCCATCACGTTCAATAATTGCCGGCCGGTGTGCCGCCCATGTTCGATCAGGGCATCCAGACGCTTTTCGGCCTGCGCCGGCTGGCCCTGGATGGTGTCCAGCAACGCCTGCTGCAACTCGATATGCAGCGGTAGCTGGGGATGAAACTCCGGCGGTGCAGCGGCCTGCTCGCCGGTATAGGTCTGCCCCAGGCGTGCCAGCCAGGCCTGGGCCAGGTCGGTTCGGCCCTGGGCCAACCAGAGTTCGCACTTCACCAGGGTGATCATCGCCAGGTAATAGATGGGCGGCACATCCCAGATGTGCATCAAGCGTTCGGCCTCGGCCAGTTCCGCAAAAGCCTCGGCGAACCGGCCGTTATGCCCTTCCTGATTAGCGATCACGCAGTGGCCGATCAGTACGCTGATATCACGACAGGCCCGCGCTTCAATCAGACCGCCACGCAAACACGCCATGCCCGTCTGGTGCTCCCCGCGCAGAGTCAGCAAATACCCTTCATACAGCGTCAGGCGGGCACGCACCGCGTACAGCCGTCGTGCCGACAGCCCGAGCAGCCGCTGCTGCCCCTGGCGCACCTCATCCAGCGCGCGCAGCACCTCTCCCCGCGCCTGCAGTACCCGCGCCCGGTCGTAATGGGCCAAGGCCTCGAACAGCGGGTTACCGACCCGCTGTGCCAGCTCCAGGGACTCGCGGTTGAGCCCCCGGGCCCGCCACAAGTCCGCATCGGCAATCGCCAGGTTGGACAGGGTCGACAGGCACATCAAGCGTTGCCCGTAACGTTTGTGCGGCAGGCTTTCCAGAGCTTCGGTGCAATAGGCCAGGGTCAATTCGCGATCACCACGGCCACGGGCGATGATTCCGCTCAGCGCCAACCACTGTGCCAGCATCGACTTCTGAGCGGTGGCAGACGGCGCCGGCAGGAAGCGGCTCAAATTCTCCGCCAGCTCCTGCGCGGCATCCAACTGGCACGCCAGGCCCAGCGCCCAGCTGTAGAGCACGATCAGGCGCGGCGTACTGACCAGCAGGCTGTCCGGCAAGTCCATCTTCCACCGCAGCAACATGCCGACGTTCTGCTCGGCCAGCAGTTGTTCTTCAGAAAGGTTCTGCACCAGGTTCGCCGCCACATCCAGGTGTCCGGCGCGCAAGGCCTGCTCCACAGCCTCATCCAGCAGGCCCTGGGCGTTGAACCAGCGGCAGGCGCGCAAGTGCAGGCTGGCGGCCGGCAGCACCGCGTTGGTCCTGGGGCGGCTGCGCAGTAAGTCGGAAAACAAATGGTGGTAGCGATACCAGTGGCCGTGCTCATCCAGCGGCACCAGGAATACCTGATGCGCCTGCAGGTAACGCAGGATCTCCGCGCTGTCATGGGACTCACGCAGCGCATCACACAACTCGCTGCAGAAACGCTCCTGGGGCGCGGTGTCATACAGAAACGCCTGGACCTCGGCGGGTAGGCAGTCGATGACTTCTTCCAGCAAATAGTCGCGAATCAGCCCTTCCCCACCGTGCAGCCCCTTGGGCAGGGTACTGTCGCTGCCCGCTTCGGACGCTGCCAACAGCCAGAAACGCAACCCGGCGACCCAGCCCTCACTGCGCTGGATTAGGCGCTCCAGCGCCTCACCGCGCAGCGAGCTGCTGTGGCGATCCAGCAGCGCCAGGGATTCATCATGGGTCAGGCGCAGGTCTTGCTCATGCAACTCGAGCAGTTGTCGTGACAGGCGCAAGCGCGCCAGGTGCCAGTCCGGGCGCTGGCGGCTGGTGACCAGCACCAACAGACCATCGGGCAGGTGATTGAGGAAAAACTGCAGGCAACGATCCAGCACTGGGCCCTGGGCCAAGTGGTAATCGTCGAGGACCAACAACAGCGGCGCGCTGAGGGAAAGGTGAGCGGCCAATTCATCGAGCAAGCCGTCGAGCCATTCTTCAAAGGCGAAGGGTTGATGACGCTGACGCATTTTCAGCTGGCCCAGGGACTGGCTGCCCAACTGCGGAAAGTACAGCTGCAAGCCTTCGAGCAGACGCTCGAGGAATCGGCCCGGGTCGTTGTCGCGCCGGCTCAGCCCCAGCCACAAGCTTTGCCAATGCGGTGGCAGGCTCTGACAGAACTCCACCGCCAGCGAGCTTTTACCGAAACCCGCCGGTGCGCTGACCAACAGCAATCGCCCATTCAGGCCCGCACTCAGTCGCTCGCACAAACGCGGCCGCAGAATATGGCCGTCGGGCAAGGGTGGTCGATAAAAGCGCCCCTCCAGCGCGGGAATCATCGCGTCGGCAGGCCCTTGAATGCGGGACAGGTCAGTCATAGCCAACTCTTATTGAAGTGCTGTTGTCGGCATTGCAGATGTCCGCAGACTAGCGGTAAAAGGCCGCCTGTTGAAGATTATTGCTACAAATACATACAAAAAGACTACGAACTGAATGTCGGGATGTATCTGAAATCCATAATGACAACCACTGATTGTTCGAGAGAAATATCTTAAAAAACTGAGAATAACCCTTATTTACTTAGGGGTTCGCCTTCATGCAGAGCGCCGCCCCACGTCTTTTTTGAGCAAAAAAAACGCCCCGAACCAGTCGGGGCGTTTAACGAGGATGCGGCCTCTATTTACAGCAGATTAGCGAACACCGTCCTGACGCAATGCAGCTGGAGTGAAGTCGCTGGTGGTGGCAGTGAAACCGAAGTCATAAGCCTGTTTCTCTTCGTTCTTCATGCCCAGTGCCAGGTAGCGGCCGGACTGCAGGTCGTAGAGGGTTTCCACGGCGTACCACGGCACTTGCTTGTCGTAGTAGTTCTCGGCATGCGCCTCGGCCACACGCCACAGCTGGCCACGACCGTCGTAGTGGTCGATGACTGCGGCCTGCCAGGTGTCTTCGTCGATGTAGAAGTCACGCTTGGCATAGATGTGGCGCTGACCTTCCTTCAGGGTCGCGACCACATGCCAGACCCGGCGCAGCTCGTAACGAGTCAGGTCCTGGTTGATGTGGCCCGCCTTGATGATGTCGGTGTACTTGAGGGTCGGCGAGTCGAGCTTGTAGCTGTCGGAGGCAATGTAGAGCTCTTTCTTGCCTTCGAGCTTCCAGTCGTAGCGATCCGGTGCACCGTTGTACATGTCCAGGTTGTCGGAGGTACGCAGGCCGTCCGCCGCGGTACCCGGGCCGTCATAGGACACTTGCGGTGCGCGGCGTACCCGACGCTGACCAGCGTTGTAAACCCAGGCCGAACGCGGCTCTTTCACTTGGTCGAGGGTTTCGTGCACCAGCAGCACACCACCGGCCAGACGCGCCGGAGCGGTCACTTTCTGCTTGAAGTAGAACAGGATGTTGCCCGGGTTGGCTGGATCGAAGTCCTTCATCTTGTCGCGGAATACGAACTGGTCCTGGAAATACACCAGGCTGAACGAGCCGTTGGCCTGGGGCGTGGCCTGGGTGACCAGACGAGTTACGCTGCCACCACGATAGCGGGTGATGTGGTTCCAGATGACTTCCACGCCACTTTTCGGAATGGGGAACGGTATGGCGGTCTTGAAGTTTTCCAGGCCGTTGCCACCGCTGACCAGGTTGGTCTTGGTGGCGTTTTCCTTGATGGCGGCGAACACATCAGCCGGCACGGTTGCGCCGCGATGGGACGGGTACACCGGCATCTTGAAGGTTTCCGGGTAACGCTTGAACATCGCGTACTGCCCGGGCGCCAGCTTGTCCTTGTACTGCTCGACGTTCTGCGCGGTGATGGTGAATTGCGGCTGTTCGCTGGCATAGGGGTTGGACAGGAAACCTTTGCTGTCCACGGTACCGGCGTTGGTCGGCATCGGCTTCCAGGCCGGAATGGTACCGGCAGCGTTTCCGGCCATCTCCGCGCCCATCGGCGTCAGGGTAGTGCCCAGCTTGGCAGCTTCATCGGCCGAGACCGCGGCCATGACGCTGGTTGCCAGCAAAGACAGTCCAAGCACACCGACGTGCAACAGACTTTTGGTTATTTTCATAATTCGTTCGTCCTGAAAATACAGTGTGCTTAGAAGTTCGCGCCAACGCTGAAAGCGAGGAAGTCCCGGTCATCCACAGTGGTGTAGCGGCCACCGAAGAAGTTGGTGTAAGCCAGGCTCGCGGTGTAGGTGTTCTGGTACTCCGCATCCAGCCCCAGGCTGATCGCCTTGCGGCCTTCTTCGAAGTTGCCGCCAGGGCCTGGCGAGTAACCATCGACGTCATGGGACCAAGCGACGTTGGGCTTGAGGTTGATGCCGGCGAATACATCGGGGTATTCCCAGATGGCCCGACCGCGGTAGCCCCAGGAAGTGGCCGTGGTGAAACCTTCGTTGTTGCAATTGCGTGAGAGGTTGTCTCTCGACGTACCCGCACCAGCGCCCTGAATGGTTCCCGCGTTGAGCGTGGCGCACAAAGGACCTGCGCCAGGCCCATACACAGGGTCACGGCCATAACGCGCTTCATCGCTGCCTTCCAGGCCACCGACATGAGTCACCCCTATTTCACCCACCAGGGTGAGACGGCTGGCCCCCATCACTTGGTCAAAGAAATGGGTGAACGTGGTCTGGAATTGGGTCACTTCTTTGCGGCGATAACCATGCTGATCCTGCCCAGCGACACCTTTAAGCGGTGAGGCTCCAGACAGGCCTGGCAATGGGGTTACGCCCGAATAGAGAATATCGGTGGTGTTGAGTTGGACAGGTGCATTTGGACGGTAGCTGAGTTCGCCACTCCAGGCGGTGCCGGTTGGCAGAGTGGTAGAAAAGCTCAAGCCATACAGACGGATATCTTCCGGGTACTCGATAAAGTACTTAGAGTTGCCGGCAATGGCCAAAGGACGTAACGACGCTGCCGCCCCCGGCAGGAATGTCACTGCATCCGCATAGACTGAAGCGGGCGCCCCTGTCGCGCTGAAGATCGGCGCACGGCTGTGGTAGTTCATGAAGTAAGCGCCAAACTCGGTGTCCAGCGGCTCGAAGTTGTAGTGCATCGCGACCCCGAACTGGCCGCTATCGCGTGCGTCACGATCGGCGGATCGCTTGACCAACACCCCTTCATCATTGATATCGAGTCCAAACCGCGCCAAGCCTGGCAAAGCGCCGGGCTGAGTAGCGAGGAAGGAGCGCTTGCTCAGCAAACGCAGGTTATCGGTACAACCATCAGCAATCACATCCGGCTGGGAAAAGAACGTCCCGCAGTTGTCGGTGACCGTCTGATCCCATTCCAACTGATAGAAAGCTTCAGCCGACAGGTTTTCGGTCAGGGTCTGGGACACGTAGAACATGTTGACCGGGATCAGGCCTTCCTTGATCTCGGCACCAGGGCGGCGGAACGCCGAGACATCGATCGGGTTGATCGAGTTGATGCCACCACCGATAAAGGTACTTTCACCCCAGCTCACCACCTGCTTGCCGAAGCGCACCGAACCTGGCTGATCGGCAATTGAATAGTTGTGATAGACAAATGCATCAAGAATTTGCCCGCCGGAAGACTTGGCGCCTTCCTTGCGGTTGTGGTCACTGATGTTCTTGAAGTCCAGATCGTCATCTTTCAGCTTGAAGTCATACCAGTACTTGCCACGAACGAACACACCCGTGTCGCCGTACTTCAACTCAAGGTCATGGATGCCTTTGAAGATCTTTGAAAAGCTGTCGCCTTTATCAAAGTTCAAATGGCCATCATCCGACGTTTGGGATAAGCCTTTACCGCCGTTGTTAACGCCGATCAGGTCCTTGTTGCGCCCCGCCGTCGACCAACTGGCACCCAGCGAAAGGGACGAATCGAAGCTGCCTTCGATTTCACCAATATTGAAACTGACGCCGAATGCGGGTCCGGCGAGCGTAGAGGCGAGGCTGACGGCCAGAGGCAGTTTTGCCCGGCGCCAGAACTGGTTTACTGATGTCATCGACGCTACTCCATGTGCATTATTGTTATGGCAGTGAGCACTTCTAAAAACGCCCCGAACAAACAGAAGCTCGGCTCCCTAGATCGTTCAAGGTGGCAGCCCGGTATCTCGCGTGCTTGCTCCGTTCTTAAAAATCCGTGGACGGACTATATCCAGCAGGTAGTACTGCTAGATCCCTCTAAAGTGTGATTTGTACCCTCCAACCGCACTAGAACAGTCCTTTGCCATGCCAGTGGACACTGGCGGGGGCAAGGATGGCTGAAAATTCGGATTTCACAAGGCAAGCGCTTGCTTGGGGGCGTCTGGCGCGCCCTTTCGGGCGCCCAGAGGGGGATTAAAGGGTCGAGAGAAAGGTGCTGTTGCTGGCCTGCCATTCGCTGATGTCGATGCGAATACGCTTCTTGTCGAGCTTGCCTACGCTGGTCTTGGGAATTTCAGTAACAAGGGCAATCTGGCTCGGGATCGCCCACTTGCTCAGGTGCCCCAATTCCACGAATGGCTTGAGATGCTCCTTGAGCTCCTTGGCCCCGATCACGTGGCCCTCACGGATCACCAGCAAGGCAAACGGGCGTTCGCCCCATTGCGGATCGGCGATACCCACCACTGCTACTTCACGTACCGCCACGTGCCGGCTGATCAAGTCTTCAAGGTCGAGGGAGGAGATCCATTCGCCCCCAGTCTTGATCACGTCCTTGATCCGGTCGCGAATGTCGATCACGCCCATGCTGTCCAGGGTCGCGACATCGCCGGTATGCAACCAGCCGCCCTCCCAGAGCTCGGCGCCCTTCTGCGGCTCGTTGAAATAGCCTTCGGTCAGCCATGGCGCGCGCAGTACCAGTTCGCCCTGGGACTCGCCATCGGCCGGCAGGAAGTTGCCATCGCCGTCGACAATCGCCGCTTCCACCAAGGGCCCCGGCACCCCGGCCTTGATGCGGTAGGTGGTGCGTTCGTCCTCGCTGCCCGCCATCAACTCATCATTGAGGTGAGCGCAGGCCACCAACGGACCGGTTTCGGACATGCCGTAGGCGGCCGTCAGCTGGATGCCCTTGGCCTTGGCGGCTTCGTACAGGGCGCGATTCAGCGAGCTGCCGCCGATCACGATTTTCCAGCCGTCGAAATCCGTGCCCTGGGCCGCCTTGGCATTGAGCAGCATCTGCAGGATGGTTGGCACGCAATGGGAGAACGTGACCTTTTCCTTGCGCCACAGCTCCACCAGGTACTCGGGGTCATAACGCCCGGGGTAGACCTGTTTCAGCCCGAGCATGGTGGCCACATACGGCAGGCCCCAGGCGTGCACGTGGAACATCGGGGTGATGGGCATGTACACGTCATTGGTGCCCAGCAGCCGCACGCTGTCGATGCAGCCCATGGTGGTCGCGACCCCCATGGTGTGCAGCACCAGCTGGCGGTGGGTGAAGTACACACCCTTGGGGTTACCGGTGGTACCCGTGGTGTAGAAGGTGGTGGCGACCGAGTTTTCGTCGAAGTCTTCGAACTGATACTGCGGGCTGGCCGCGGCCAGCAACTGTTCGTACTCGCCCACCAGGTTCGGCAGCTCGGCGGTTTTCTCCGGGCCATCGGTCAGCAGCAGGGTTTTCTCCACCGTGGTCAGTTGCCCGGCAATGCCCTGGTACAGGCCGACGAACTCGCTGTTGACCAGCACCACGCGGTCCACGGCATGGTTCATGGTGTAGAGAATCTGTTCTGACGAGAGGCGCACGTTGATGGTGTGGATCACGGCGCCGATCATTGGAATGGCGAACATGCATTCCAGGTAGCGATGGCTGTCCCAATCCATCACCGCCACCGTGTCGCCGGCCTTGACCCCGGCCTCCGTCAGCACATTGGCCAGGCGCGCGACCCTCTCGGTAAGGGTCGGGTAGGTGTAGCGCAGTTGGTCGCGGTAGACGATCTCCCGGGTTTTCTCGTAGCGACTGCCGGACATCAGCAGCCGCTTGATCAGCAACGGGTATTGGTAAGCGCCTTCGGCTGGTGGAATCACGCGAGTCTGCAACATAAGAATCCCTTTTCTGACTGCCCGGTCGTAACTGAAGAATGCCCACTCTAGAGTGAGAGTGCAGCAACCAAATCAGCCAAAGGAATGATTTGCAGAGCCAAGCAAATACTAGCGTTACGCCAGTATTTGCGCGGTCAGAAGGGATATTTCGCGATCTGTTCTTTGAATCAGTGCATTTCGGTGAAGGCCAGTTTTACGCCGATGGCGATCAGCACCGCGCCCATGGTCCGGTCAAACCAGTGGCCCATGCGCGCAAAACCGGCGCGCACTCGTTGCTGGCTGAACAGCATGGCCACCAGGCAGAACCAGAACGCCGTCGCCGCCGCCAGGTACACGCCGTAACCGGCCTGGATCGCCAGGGGCGTGTGCGGGTTGATCACCACGGTGAACAAGGACAGGAAGAACAGCGTCGCCTTGGGGTTCAGGCCGTTGGTCACAAAGCCGGAAGTAAAGGCCCCGCGAGCCGTGCGCTCGCCGGCTTCATGGTGCAGGTTTTCCGTGGCCGGGGCAGCCGGCTTGGCGCGCAGGGCCTTGAAGCCGATGTACAACAGGTAAGCCGCCGCCAGCCATTTCAATGCGTTGAACAGCACGATCGACTGCGACACGATCAGGCCGATCCCCAGCAGCGAATAACCCACATGCAGGAAAATCGCGGTGCCCACCCCCAGTGCCGTCCAGGTCCCGGCGCGACGGCCGTGGGTCACGCTCTCGCGGACCACCACGGCAAAGTCCGGGCCTGGGCTGGCTACGGCAAGCAGGTGGATGAGGGCAACGGTCAAGAACTCTGTCAGGTACATGGGGCTCCCGTGTTTCTAATTATTTCATCTGGTAGGCTCGGCAGATTACGCCTTCAGACCTCTAGTGCAAAAGGTACAGTTGATGACTAACCAGCGCCGCGCCGTATTTCTTGACTCCACCTCCCTCGACCTCGGCGACCTTGATCTTGGCGAACTGCGCGACAGCTTCAGCGACCTGCAGCTGTGCTCCAGCAGCGCCCCCAACCAGGTCATAGAACACCTGCAGGGCGCCCAGGTGGCCATCAGCAACAAGGTCCTGCTTGACGCCAAGACCCTCGCCGCCTGCCCTGACCTGAAACTGATCCTGATTGCCGCCACGGGTACCAATAACGTCGACCTCGCCGCGGCCCGGGCCCAGGGCATTACCGTCAGCAACTGCCAGGGTTACGGCACGCCGTCGGTGGCCCAGCACACACTGATGCTGCTGCTCAACCTGGCCACACGCCTGGGCGATTATCAGAAAGCCGTGGGCGAAGGACGCTGGCAACAGGCCAAGCAGTTCTGCCTGCTCGATTACCCGATTGTCGAACTCGAAGGCAAAACCCTGGGCCTGCTCGGGCATGGCGAACTCGGCAGCGCCGTGGCGCGCCTGGCCGAGGCCTTTGGCATGCGCGTGCTGCTGGGCCAACTGCCCGGCCGCCAGCCCCGCGCCGACCGCCTGCCGCTGGATGAGTTGCTGCCGCAAATCGACGCCCTGACCCTGCACTGCCCGCTCAATGAGCACACCCGCCACTTCATCGGCGCCCGCGAGCTGGCCCTGCTCAAGCCCAACGCCTTTGTGGTCAACACCGCACGCGGTGGCCTGATCGACGAGCAGGCCCTGGCCGATGCCCTGCGCAGCGGCCACCTGGGCGGTGCCGCCACCGACGTGCTGAGTGTCGAGCCGCCAGTGTCTGGCAACCCGCTGCTGGCCGCCGACATTCCACGGCTGATCGTCACCCCGCATATCGCCTGGGGCAGCCGCGAGGCGCGCCAGCGCATCGTCGGCCAATTGACGGAAAATGCCCGGGGCTTTTTCAGCGGTACAGCGCTGCGGGTCGTCAGTTGATAGACTGCGCCACTTTTTTTCAAGGAGCAGGTTATGGATCCGCGCAGTGAAGTACTGCTTCGCCAGGCTGAATTGTTTCAAGGTTCGCTGCTGCTGGCGGGCCTGCCCGCCGACGACTTGCTGGGTCGGCTGCCCGATGCCCATGGCTGGTGCTGGCACGCCGGTGACCAGGCGGCGCTCGACGCTCGTTTTGCCGAACGCAGCCATTTCGGGGTGGATGCGCCGCAGCGAGGGTTCGAAAGCGCCGTGCTCTTCCTGCCCAAATCCAAGGACCTGACCGACTACCTGCTCAATGCCCTGGCCTCGCGCCTGGCTGGGCGCGAGCTGTACCTGGTGGGTGAAAAACGCAGCGGTATCGAAGGCGCGGCCAAGCAACTCAACCCCTTCGGCAAACCACGCAAGCTCGACAGCGCGCGGCATTGCCAGCTGTGGCAAGTCACCGTCGCCAATGCCCCCGAAGCGGTAACCCTGGAAAGCCTGGCCCAGGAATACGAATTGCCCCTGGCCGAAGGCCCGCTCAAGGTCATCAGCCTGCCCGGCGTATTCAGCCACGGCCGGCTGGATCGCGGCAGCGCACTGTTGCTGGAACATCTGGACAAACTGCCCAGCGGCCACCTGCTGGACTTCGGCTGTGGCGCCGGCGTCCTGGGGGCGGCGGTCAAGCGCCGCTACCCGCATAACAGCGTGACGCTGCTCGACGTCGATGCCTTCGCTGCCGCAAGCAGTCGTTTGACCCTGGCTGCCAATGGCCTGGAAGCCGAGGTCCTGACCGGCGACGGAATCGACGCCGCGCCCATGGGTTTGAACGCCATCCTGAGCAACCCGCCGTTCCATGTCGGGGTTCACACTGACTATCACGCCACCGAAAACTTGCTGAAAAAAGCAGCCAAACATCTGAAAAACGGCGGCGAACTTCGGCTGGTTGCCAATAGCTTCCTGCGTTACCAACCGCTGATCGAAGAGCATCTGGGGCCATGTTCGATCAAGGCCGAAGGCCAGGGTTTTCGCATTTACCGGGCCAAGCGCGGGTAAGCGGCTTTTGCAAAAGAAGGCTTGCCGAATGGATTTTGCCTAGGCAGAATCCGCTCCGTCCTAGGGGAGTAGTCTCCCACGAGCGCCATGCTCGTCCGGCATGCGTCAACATACTTGGTCAACAGACCATGGCGCATGCGACCCAAGAGTCCGCACAGACGGACCGCAGGGTTTGACAAGACCTATGACACGAACACCTTACCCGGGGCGGGGAGGCTGTACGTGTCATAGCCGTGTCGACCCGCCCCTTAGGAAAAACCTGATGCTGGATTCTCTACTCGTTCCTACCGCAATCGTTGCCTTGGCCGAAATCGGCGACAAGACGCAGCTGCTCGCTCTGATTCTCGCCGCGCGCTTTCGCAAACCCTGGCCGATCATCGCCGGTATCGTCGCCGCAACCCTGGCCAACCATGCGGCCGCCGGTGCGGTGGGTGCCTGGTTCGGCAGCTTCTTCTCCGACGTCACCCTGCACTGGATCCTTGCCGCCAGCTTTGCCGCCACGGCCTTGTGGACCCTGGTTCCCGACAAAATGGACGAAGACGAAGCCAGCACCGCACGCAAGTTCGGGCCGTTCCTGACCACCCTGATTGCGTTCTTCCTCGCGGAAATCGGTGACAAGACCCAGATCGCCACAGTCATGCTCGCGGCGCAGTACCCTGAACTGTGGTTGGTCATCATCGGCACCACCCTGGGCATGCTGATCGCCAACGTACCTGTGGTACTGGCCGGCAACTTCGCGGCAGACAAACTGCCCCTGACCCTGATCCGTCGCCTGGCGGCATCGGCGTTCTTCGTCCTGGCCCTGGTTGCGGTGTACAAGGCCATGCAAAGCAGCGGGTGGGTGTAAGCAAAACGGAGGGAGGCGCCTGGGGCGCCTTCATCGTCGGCGAGCCGGCCGCTGCACAATCATGCAGAGGCCGGTGTTGCCGGGGATGGCGTCACAGGACGTGACGCCAGGCTATCAGGACTTCTTGGCTTGCTGATACAACGGCATGACCTTGGGGATTGCCGCCTGCAACGAGCTGATCCGGCTAGTGGACGCCGGGTGAGTGCTGAGGAATTCCGGCGGCGCGCCTTCCGACGCCTTGCTCATCTTGTTCCACAGGCTGATCGCCGCGTTCGGGTTGTAGCCGGCACGGGCCGCCAACTCCAGGCCGATCAGGTCCGCTTCGTTTTCGTTGTCGCGGCTGTTGGGCAAGGTCATCAGCAGGTTCACGCCGTTATCACTCAGGTCCACAGCGCCTTTGGGGGCACCGGCGAGCAAGGCGATTTGCTTCAACGCCCCCACACCGTAGGCCTTGGACATGGCTTCACGGCCATGCTCGCGCAGGGCGTGGGCGATTTCATGGCCCATCACCGCGGCGATTTCATCGTCGGTCAGTTGCAGCTTGTCGATCAGGCCGGTGTAGAAAATGATCTTGCCGCCAGGACCACAGTTGGCGTTGAGCTCATCGCTCTTGATCAAGTTGACTTCCCACTTCCACGCCGCGCAATCCGGGCGGAAGGTAGGGGCCTGGGCGACCAGGCGGTCGGCAATTCTCTGCACGCGCTTGGCGGTGGCGCTGGTCTTGTCCAGCATGCCCTTGTTGCTCGCATCACCCAGCGTCTGCTGGTAGTCCTGGGCATAGGACTGGTTGACCTCATCGCTCGACAGCATGCTGAACATGTACTGCTTGCGATCGACACCCACGGCGCCGCCACTGGTGGTGTTCACGGCCTGACAACCACCGAGCAGCAGGCTGGTACCCAGTGCACATGCAAGCAATGACTTCTTCGACTTCATCATGAAAACGCTCCCTGAAAACATGGCGCGTATCGTAGGGGGTGACGGGTATCGACGCTAGATGCAAATGGCATCTAAATGCGCTGTTCAAGATACATCCCGACGACCGTAGGAAATAATTCATCAAGCCGCCGCCCCAGGCCCTGCACTGACCTGCCGTATTCATTTGCGACTCGCGCCGATCGGAAACGGTCATTTGCGCAATCAACGCTAATGGCCATTGCAGAGCCTGCCGATACAGCACGGCAGACGCCATTCCTGCGACCGGAGCCCCTATGAAATTCAAGTCGATCCAGTTTTCCGTGGCCGCCCTGGCCGGCGCCATCGTCCTCAGCGTGGTTGCGGCCCTGGTGCTCTACGCACTGTTCGCCGGCGCCCGGACCCAGGACATGGTGCAAGCCCGCACCCAGGCCCAGTTCGAGCAGGTTATCGAGCAGCGCCTGAGCACACTGGCCCAGAACCAGGCCAGCCAGATCCAGCGTGAACTGGAAGCGCCATTGCTGATTGCCAGCGGCCTGGTGCGGGTCAACGCCCTGATGGGAAACCCGGGCAGCCAAGGCACCCCCCAGTTGAGCCTGAGTCGAGAACAGCTGATCGGCCTGATCAAGGAAAACGTCGCACAGAACCCGAAAATTCTCGGCGCCTACGTCGGTTGGGAAAAAAACGCCATCGACCAGAACGACGCCGCCTACGTCGGCTCCCAGGTGGTGGGGATCGACGCCGCCAACGGCCGCTTCCTGCCCTGGTGGTTCCGCAATGAAGACGGCAGCCTGGGCCTGGACAAACTGGCAGACGTCGACGACCAGAAGCTGCTCTCCACCGGCGTGCGCGCCAGCGAGTACTACCTGTGCTCCAAGGAAAGCAAAAAGCCCTGCGTGATCGATCCGGCGCCCTATAAGGTCGGGGACAAGGTCGTGATGCTCGCCTCCTTCATTCAACCGATCATGCTCAATGGCACGTTCCAGGGCATCGTCGGCGCCGACCTCTCGGTGAACTTCATCCAGGACATGCTCCTGGCAGCGAACCACACACTCTATGACGGCGCCGGGGAAATGGCCCTGATCGGCGGCAACGGGCGGCTGGTGGCCTATACCCGGGACTCGGGCAAATTCGGCGAGCCGGTCAGCAGCATCCTGCAAGGCGACAAGCTGGCCAGGCTGAATCACCTCAAGCGCGGTGAAGTGGCCTACAGCGTCGACCAGGCCGGCAACGAAATCGAAGTCTACCTGCCCTTTGGCATTGGCCAGACCGATGCCCAATGGACCCTGATGCTGCACCTGCCCCTGGACGCGGTAATGGCCGACCTGCAAAAACTGCAGAACGATCTGGCTGCGCAACGCCAGGCCGACACGTTCGGCATGGCGATGGTTGGCCTGCTGGTGGCCGGCGTCGGCCTGCTGGTGATCTGGCTGGTCGGTCGCGGAATCGCTCGCCCGCTGAAGCAGATGGTGGCCATGCTCGACGATATCGCCCAGGGCGAAGGCGACCTGACTCGCCGCCTGAGCAGCGATCGGGTCGACGAACTGGGTTCGATCGCCAAGGGCTTCAACACCTTCCTGGCCAAGTTGCAGGCGATGATCACCCAGGTGGTGAGCTCGGTGCAGAGTGTCAGTGACTCCTCGGAGCACACCGCCGATATCGCCATCCGCACCAATCAGGGCGTGCATAAACAGATGGTCGAAATCGACCAGGTGGCCACCGCGGTGCACGAAATGACCGCCACCGCCCAGGACGTGGCGCGCAATGCGACCCAGGCCGCACAAGCCGCGACCCACGCCGACCAGGCCGCCAGCCAGGGCATGCAGATCGTGCGCGAGACCTCGACTTCGATCGGCGCCCTGGCCGTGGAAATCGGCAAGGCGGTCGGCGTGGTACAGACCCTGGCCAAGGACAGCGAAAACATCAATGCGATCCTGATCGCCATTCGCGGCATCGCCGAGCAGACCAACCTGCTGGCCCTCAACGCCGCCATCGAAGCGGCGCGCGCCGGCGAACAAGGGCGGGGGTTTGCGGTGGTGGCTGACGAAGTGCGCAACCTGGCCCAGAAGACCCAGCAGGCCACGGAAGAAATCCAGTCGATGATCCAGCAGTTGCAGCAAGGCACGCGCGACGTGGTGCGGGTCATGGAAGACAGCCAGACCAAGACCGACCAGAGCGTGCAACACGCGGCCAAGGCCGCCGAAGCGCTGGAGACCATCACTCAAGCGGTGTCGGTGATTAACGACATGAACACCCAGATCGCCAGCGCCGCCGAGGAACAGAGCGCCGTGGCCGAGGACATCAACCGCAACGTGATCAATATCGGCCAGGTGGCCAATGAAGTGGCCGGCGGTGCCGACGAATCAAGCGCAGCCAGTGCGGGCCTGACCAAACTGGCCGAACAGCAGCGGCGCCTGATCAACCAGTTCAAGGTTTGACAAGACCCTGCGCCAGCCTCCGCTACTGCGGCTTGCTCGCGCAGGAAAGGCCGGCGCTCCGGGGCGCCAGCCGGTTCAACCCGGCGTCAGGCACTCGGGGGCATTGAGTTTCGGGTCATTCACCAGATTGGCCAGTACCCGTTCGCGCAACGCCGCCGGAGGACTGGCGAGCAAGGCATGCAGGACCGGCACCGGTGTTTGCGGATCCAGCCAGGCAGCCTGGCCCTCGGCATCGAGAATCAGCGGTCGGCGCTGGTTCGACGCGGCCTGGGTCACCACCGCGGTACTCAGCCAGACCTGCTCCTGCACCGGGTAGGCTTCCCAGATCGCGGCAAAAAACAGCGCTGAGCCCTCCCCCGGGGTCAGCCAATACGGGCGCTTGCGCGTACCACCCCGCCATTCATAGAACCCATTGGCCGGCAGCAGGCAGCGCCGCTGACGAAATGCCTCGCGAAACATCGGTTGCTCGGCCAGGGTTTCAGCCCGGGCGTGGGCCGGGGTGCGTGACAGGTCGGTCAACCAGGGCGGGGTCAGGCCCCAGCGAGCCCGCGCCAGGGTGCGCTGCTCAGCTTCGGCGCGCATGATCAGCACCGAGTCGTTGGGCGAAATATTCCACTGCGCCTGCTGATCCGCCGGAAACCCGGGCAAGGCCGCAAACGCGGGGTTCCAGCGAAACAGGGCATAACGTCCACACATGGGGGCAATACAACTCTCGACAAATAGGCGGCCAGCCTAACAGACCAGCACGCCGGCAAAGTTTTCCGGCTCTTCAAAGGGCATCGGCAGGGCCGCATTGTACGCAGCGATCAGCTCCCGTGCGTATTGCGCCTGATCGTTTGGCACCGTCAGCCCAAGCAATCCGAACACCGGTAACTCGCCGGCGCCACCCAGCAGGTCGCGCCCCGCCAGATGCGCCTCGACCCCTTCGCTGGCCAGCATGCTCTGCAGCAACTCGCCCTCCATCAGGTTTTCCGGTTCGTAGATGCGCTGCATACGGCCACCCCATCATTCGTTTTCACTGTGAACATCGAGCATCCATTCCTGACCGTCGGTTTGTAGCCTGAATACAATGGGCCGGCAGCACACCGGGCAGTCTTCGATATAGGTTTGATCGCCGCCGGACAAATCCAGCACGGCCTCGGCTTCTTCGCCGCAATAGGGACAGGAGTAGTGCTCGGTTTCCAGCATCGCGGTCTCCAGAGTGACTTGTGCGTATAATCGCCGGTCTATTCGCAGGGCTATTTTTGTTTGAGCTTACTTTTCAGACCGTGCCCGGCCGTTTTTCGATCCAAACCTTTTCTTACCCTAGCCGTTTCCAACAAGAGAGCATGATGGGCGAATTCGATGCCATCCGACCTTACGACGACAGCGAAGTCCCAGCGGTGCTGGCTCGACTGCTCGGCGACAAGGCGTTTCTAGATATCCTCACCCACTTCCGCTTCCCGCGCTTTGCCGGCGCCTTCGGCTGGCTGCTCAAACCTCTTATAGCTCATCGACTGCGGCGCGAGTTCGCCAGCGTGACTTCGGTAGCCACCCTGCAGGACAAGGTCGAGTACTACGTCGACCACACCATCGAGCGCGCGACCGACGGCGTAACCTATACCGGCGTCGAACAATTCAAGTCCGGCAGCGCCTATCTGTTTATCGCCAACCACCGCGACATCGTGATGGACCCGGCCTTCGTCAACTACGCCGTGTATCACGCCGGCCTGCCGACCCCGCGCATCGCAATTGGCGACAACCTGCTGCAAAAGCCGTTTGTCAGCGACCTGATGCGCCTGAACAAGAGCTTTATCGTGCACCGCTCGATTACCGGGCGTCGGGAAAAAATGGCCGCCTACCAATTGCTGTCGGCCTACATCAACCACTCGATCCGCAATGATTGCGCTTCGATCTGGATCGCCCAGGCCGAAGGCCGCGCCAAGGACGGTGATGATCGCACCGAGTCGGCGATCCTCAAGATGTTCCACATGAGCCGCAAGGATGAGCCGTTCGGCGAAGTCATCCAGTCGCTGAACCTGACCCCGGTCTCGATCAGCTACGAATACGACCCCTGCGACCAGGCCAAGGCCCGTGAACTGTTTATCCGCGCCACCACGGGCACCTACACCAAGGTGCCGGGCGAGGACGATGTGAGCATCGCCAAGGGCATCACCGGCTACAAGGGCCGGGTCCACGTCAACTTCGCCGCGCCTATCAGCGAACTGTTCGAAGACACCAAGCAATTGGCGGTGGAGATGGATCGGCAGATTCTCGGCGGATATCGCCTGTTCCCGGTGCATTACCTGGCGTATGCCCAGTGGAGTGATGCCGACCCGCAGTTGCAGGTGCCCGCGGCCAAGGACGTGTTCCCTGCCCAGGAGCTGGCCAAGGCCGAGGAAGAATGGCAACGGCGCCTGGAAGCCTGCCCCGTGGACCATCGGCCGTACCTGGTGCTGCAATACGCGACCCCGGTACGCAACCAGTACCGGGTCAAGGCCGGGCTGGCGCTGTAACCCAAGCTCGCAAAACCACAACGGCGCCCCAAGGCGCCGTTGTTGTGTCTGTCACCCTCAGTGTTCGCGGGTCAAAACCGTGTGCTGATCCAGGACACCAGCAGTGCCAGGGCCAGGCAGGCAAAACCGAAACGGTAGAAGAAGCGGTTCATGCGCAAGGTGGCCACATCCAGCAACAGCAAGGGCTGATCGATGCTGCGGCTGGCGCTTTGTGCTTCCAGGCTGGCCAATGCGCGCTGTTCACGACGGCGCGTGGCGTGCAGGACCCAGCTGCCCGGGCAGGCAAACAGCAGCGCGAGCAGGTTGAGCAGTTTGGCGGGGTGAGCGTTGAACAACGACCAGATCACATGCAGCGACATCGGGAACCTCGAGTGAATCCGGCCTCAGCGCCGGGCGATGGTCTAGCGGCGCGAATTCTACCCAAAGCGCCGGTAATCGCCTGCTATTTCCGACAAAAAACGAAATTTGCGCCGATTAATTTACCCGGTCATCTGTTCGTCATCTAAACAGGCCAGTCTGTTGCACCTCGATACACCACGGAGAACATCATGCTGCACGCAGAAAACCAGGATCGTCTTTATCTGATCGCCCAGAGTGATGAGCAGCAGACGCTGGTCGGCAGCCTGGCGTTCAACGTGCAGGACCGGCACTGGCTGGTGTATTGCGCCCTGGGTGGGCATCAGCACGCCGACCTTCCGGAAACCGACTTGCTGACCGGGGTCAGCGTGCTGGATTTCTACGTCGAGGCGGCGTGATCTCGGGCCTGGATAAACCTCAGGCATAAAAAAGCCCGGCTTCATCACTGAAGACCGGGCTTTTTTGTGCCGCGCGGGCCTGAGCCAGCGATTGGGCGCAGGTTACTCGCCGAGGATCTGACCCACGGTCGGGTCCTTGAACAGGCGGGTCAGGGCATCGCTCAACACGTCGCTGACCAGCTTGGTGTTGGTTTCCTGGTTCGGCGCCATGCCGAAACGCTGGTCCAGGGAAGCGCCGTAGCGGCCGCTGTAGCGACGGTTGGCATTTTGCACATCAGAGCGGAAGGTCGCGCCGATGGTGGCTTCCGTGACATACAGGCCTTCCTTGGGCGACTGATACTTCAGTTCGGCCAGGGTAACGGTCAACTGCGGCGCGTTGTAGGCATTGCTGGTCGGGGTGAACCCCAGGAGACGCACGGCCGCTTCGGCCTGGGCCTGCAGCTTGGGCAAGATCTGCGCGCCCTGCACAGTGATCGCGCTGGTTTCCGGATACAGACCACCACGGGTGCCCAGGGTTGGCGAAGGCCGACCGTCGACCACCCGCACCACCACCGGCTGGCCATGCCCTACGGGCGCCAGTTGAGTCGTGAGTTTCGGTTCCGGGCTGAGTTGTTGCGGGCTGTGGGCGCAGCCAGCCAGGGTCAAGCTGGTCACAGTGATCAAACCGAACAACAAACGTTGCAACATGCTCATCTCTCCAGAAATCAGGCACAAACAGGGGCGCAGTATAGCGGTGCTCGGCAACGGCTAACCAGCTTCAGAACAGGTTTAGTCAAGGCTCAGACAGGTCCGGTACATGTCGGTTCACGTAATATTTCCGACATAAGCGTCACATCGAGCTGTAACGCTTGACCGGCATCCTAACTCGCAATTACCCAACAGGTATTTCGCCATGCACTTTCTCTGGTCCTTGTTCGCACCGCGCCAGAAACACCGCAGCTTTGCCCTGCTCGATCAACAGGGTCGCTGCCAGGCCTTCAAGCATTGCAGCCTGCCGCCGACCGGCGATGGCTGGGTGGAAATCGACGAAATCCGCCTCAACTGGCTGCATCAGCCCCTGCCTGCCAGCGCCCGTGTCAGCCCGCGCATTGCCCGGCCACGGGGGCAACAGGTACTGGCCACCTGACCAAAAGGCTAATAAAAGTCATTTAACAGGATCATTTCTGCGCGTTTCTTCGTTACAATCTCCCCCCGATTATAAGGACGTCTCCTGATCGGGCCTCGCAGCACCGCTGATGCGCTTGTATTGGCACCCCGCACCGCCCACAGAGAGCCGCCCACACAGATCGAGTGAAGCTGGCGCTTGCTGTTCCTCCTGCAAACCCCACTTTTCGCGAATCTGCCAGAGCTATCCTTGCTCGGACACTGAGTTGTATGCCCGTTGTGCCTGTCATGCATCCATGCTGGCACCAGCGTTCGGGCCCGGTGCCAGGCTGAGGTAGCCCTTTTTTGAGGTTCACGTCTTCAAAAGAGCGTGAAAAAAACGGGTTTTCACAACTTCACAAGAGTGTGGCGAGCAAATGAATAGTTTTGCGTCAGTACAAGCACCATTAGCGTCTACAACACCCCGACTACACAGGACCGAGCCTTCCTCATATAGCTGCGCTTGAAGCCTGTCCGCTACGGATTTGGTTGCACGAACGGACGTCTTGACCATAAGTCGAATTGCCTGGGATACCCGAAGATGCGTTCATACGCAGCTTGAGGCCCGAATGGCAGCGTCCGCAGAAGTTGCAAAAAATTGCGAAGATTCGGACATGGCGATCCTGGCCATGGGTACCTGGGGCAGAACTGAACGCCCCGTCACTCCTGGCAGCTATGCCGTCAATTTGGTGCTGCAGATTTTGGAGACGCGTTAATGGCGCATAACGAAGCAGTAGACGTCGTATTGGTTGGGGCCGGCATCATGAGTGCCACCCTCGCAGTACTGCTCAAAGAACTCGACCCCGCGATCAAGCTGGAAGTCGTCGAGTTGATGGATTCGGGGGCCGCGGAGAGTTCCAACCCGTGGAACAACGCCGGTACCGGCCACGCCGGCCTCTGTGAGCTGAACTACACGCCTCAGGCCGCCGATGGCTCTGTCGACATCAAGAAAGCGGTGCACATCAACACCCAGTTCGAGGTGTCGAAGCAGTTCTGGTCCTACCTGACCAAGAAAGGCACCTTCGGCTCGTCCAAGTCCTTTATCAGCCCGGTGCCGCACCTGAGCTTCGTGCAGGGCGACAAAGGCGTTTCCTTCCTCAAGAAGCGTTTTGAAGTGCTGAGCCAGCACCACGCCTTCGCGGACATGGAATACACCGAAGACAAGGCCAAGATGGCCGAGTGGATGCCGCTGATGATGCCCGGCCGCCCGGCGGACGAAACCATTGCCGCGACCCGCGTGCTGAACGGTACCGACGTCAACTTCGGCGCCCTCACCAATCAGTTGCTCAAGCACCTGACCAGCGCACCCGATGCCCAGGTCAAGTACTGCAAGCGTGTCACCGGTCTCAAGCGCAACGGCGCCGGCTGGACCGTCAGCATCAAGGACGTGAACAACGGCAACAGCCGTGAAGTCGATGCCAAATTCGTCTTCCTCGGCGCAGGTGGCGCGGCACTGCCGTTGCTGCAGGCTTCGGGCATCGAGGAAAGCAAAGGCTTCGGCGGCTTCCCGGTCAGCGGCCAGTGGCTGCGTTGCGACAACCCGGAAGTGGTCAAGCAGCACCAGGCCAAGGTCTACAGCCAGGCTGCCGTGGGTTCGCCACCGATGTCCGTGCCGCACCTGGACACCCGTGTGGTCGATGGCAAGAAGTCCCTGCTGTTCGGGCCTTATGCCGGTTTCACCACCAAGTTCCTCAAGCACGGTTCGTTCCTCGACCTGCCGCTATCGGTTCGCGCCGGCAATATCGGCCCGATGCTGGCCGTGGCCCGCGACAACATGGACCTGACCAAGTACCTGGTCAGCGAAGTCATGCAGTCCATGGAGCAGCGCCTGGAATCCCTGCGCCGCTTCTACCCTGAAGCCAAGGCCGAAGACTGGCGCCTGGAAGTGGCCGGTCAACGGGTGCAGATCATCAAGAAAGATCCGAAGAAAGGCGGCGTCCTGCAGTTCGGTACCGAACTGGTCGCGGCCAAGGACGGTTCTCTGGCCGCTCTGCTGGGGGCTTCCCCGGGCGCTTCGGTGACGGTGTCGATCATGCTCGACCTGATCGAGCGCTGCTTCCCGAGCAAGGCCAGCGGCGAGTGGGCCGAAAAGCTCAAGGAAATCTTCCCGGCGCGGGAAAAGACCCTGGAAACCGACGCTGCGCTGTATCGCAAGATCAACAGCGAAAACAACGTCAGCCTCGAGTTAGTCGAGCAAAGCAACCAGGCCGAAAGCTACGCTTGATGCCTGCTGCATAAAAAACGCCCCGTTCTCGTTGAGAGCGGGGCGTTTTTTTTGGCCTTGGATCAGGGTCGGTAGAAGCCAATGCCTCTACCCTCTCCTTCAGCCGCGAGCTTTTTCGATCAGCTCAATGTAATCGGCGCCATTGCGCTGGTCGGCGATCAGGCTCACGAAGTCCTGGCCGTGCTCGTCCTTGCCGTCCAGGTCGTAACCGGCTTCGAGGAAGAACGTCAGGAAACGTTCGAAATCATCGATGCGCAGGCCGCGGTAGGCCTTGATCAGCTTGTGCAGGGAGGGTGAAGTGGCGTCGACCGGCTCGAAATCGAGGAACAGTTTGATCTGCTCATCGCCGATCTCGTCACCAATCAATTGCTTCTTATCTTTACGCATTGCCGACTCCAGCTCGCAGACATTTCACGGGGCGGGCAGTTTACCCCCAGGCGGCGTCGGGTCTCAACGCGGGCGTGTGGCTCCGGTGTGCAAGTCCGCCCAGATATGGCCGTTGGCATAGCTCAGGAATTGGCAATACACCGTGTCGTTGCGCAACAGATCCATCACCACCCGGTATTGGGCCAGGGGGTAATACAGGGTCAGGGTCTTGCTCTGGGGGTCGTAGATCGGCTTTTTCAGGCTTTTGCTTTCGCCGTCGAAATTCACCAGCACCTGGCTGATGGTCGCGCCCTTGTTCAGCGGCTTGCCCTTGAGGCGCACCAGCAAGGGCGAAGTCACGGGGATCGGCTGCTGATTGGATTGGCGCTGACTGCCGACCACCACCGAATATTCGGTGACCTGCAACAGCTGCTGTTGCTCAGGGACGGAATCGCGCAGGGTCAGGTCATCGGGTGGCAGAAACTGCGCATGCATCGGCGCCGGGGCTGCCGCCAGAGGCAGGCTCAGGGTCAAAAGAAGGGCCGCGCTACTGCGAATCAACAGGCTCATGACAGGCTCCAGGCAAGGGCCGACCACTCTAGCACGCCTTTTCACCCCCACGCTGGAGTCGCTGCCGCAGGCTGCGCTGGCCGCAACTGACGCCGTGAGTCATCAGGAAAACAAGGGGCGCCTGACAGGCCCAGCGCAGCCTCGCCAAGCTCGGCAGCGGCCACAGATGTGGGCGGGAATCAATCGAACTGGGCGCGCATCCAGGCATGGTATTGGGCCACTGCGGGCTCGCCTTCGCGGGGTGCCCAACTGGCCATCTCGCCCTCGCCCACCGGACGGTAGGGACCGGATTTGCATTCGAACATCAGGCTGTCAGCCTCCAGCACCACCAGGCCATGGAACACCCCGGCGGGCAGGTCGACACCGACACACTCACCACCGGCCTGCAGCACGCGCTTGGCCAGGACCTGGCCCGCCTCGTCGAACACCAGCAGCCCCAGACGCCCCTTTAGCACCAGCAGGGTTTCTGCCTTGTCGGCGCTCAGATGACGATGGGGCGCAATGTAGGTCGCCGGTTGCAGGCCGACCGCCATGCGGTGACACGGCTCTTGCATCTGATGGAAGTTATGGTGCTGCCGCCCCCGGGGGCTGGCCGCGGCCTTCTCGGCCAATTCGGCGAACAGCGATTGGTCGAGAAAGCTCGGCTGGTTCATGGCTTACATGCCTTTGACGGCGAAGATGCCTGCGGCGTTGCGCCAGTAGCCTTTGTAATCCATGCCGTAACCGAAGATGTAACGGTCGATGCATGGCAAGCCGACGTAATCGGCCTTGAGGTCCGGGCGTGCCTTGCGGTCGTGGTCCTTGTCGATCAGCACGGCGGTGTGCACAGCGCGGGCGCCGGCATGCTTGCAGAAGTCGATGATGGCGCCCAGGGTGTGACCTTCGTCGAGGATGTCGTCGATGATCAGCACGTCACGGTCGATAAAGGACACTTCCGGCTTGGATTTCCAGAACAGCTCGCCACCGCTGGTTTCATTGCGATAGCGGGTGGCGTGCAGGTAGGAAGCTTCCAGCGGGAACTTCAGGTGAGTCAGCAGCTTGCCGGAGAAAATCAGGCCGCCGTTCATCACGCAGAACACCACAGGATTGCGCTCAGCCAACTCTTCATTGATGCGTGCACCGACCCGGGCGATGGCCGCCTCGACTTCAGCTTCGGTGTACAGGCAGTCGGCCTCTCGCATGATTTGACGGATATGCTCGAGATCAGCGGACATGGCGCTCTCCAAGGGGGTGGCGGTTTCGGAAAAGCGGGCAAAGGTACGCATCCCGCCGGGCCAGATCAAGCCTTTCTGGACTAACGTACTGTATGTCTATAGGACAACACCCTCGGATAGATTAATCTAGGCCGGTTTTTTTGCCCGCCGCCGGAGCCTTTCCCTATGCCCATCCGTGAGATCCGCCATCCGCTGATCCGACACAAACTTGGCCTTATGCGCCGCGCAGACATTAGCACCAAAAACTTTCGCGAGCTTGCTCAGGAAGTCGGTGCCCTGCTGACGTACGAAGCCACCAAAGACCTGCCCCTGGAAACCTACGATATCGAAGGCTGGTGCGGCACTGTCCAGGTCGAAAAAATTGCCGGCAAGAAGATCACCGTGGTGCCGATCCTGCGCGCCGGCATCGGTATGCTCGAAGGCGTGCTGAGCCTGATCCCGGGAGCCAAGGTCAGCGCCGTCGGCGTGGCCCGCAATGAAGAAACCCTGCAGGCCCACACCTACCTGGAAAAGCTGGTTCCGGAGATCAACGAACGCCTGGCCATGATCATCGACCCGATGCTCGCCACCGGCAGCTCGATGGTCGCCACCATCGAACTGCTGAAAAAGGCCGGCTGCCGGGATATCCGCGCCATGGTCCTGGTCGCCGCTCCCGAAGGCATTGCCGCCGTGGAAAAAGCACACCCGGACGTGACCATCTACACCGCCTCGATCGACGAGAAACTCAATGAACACGGCTACATCATCCCTGGCCTGGGTGATGCCGGCGACAAGATCTTCGGTACCAAGCAGAAGGATTCCTGATCATGCAGGATGAGTTCAACGATCCGCTCTGGCGCCAGGTGCTGTCGGGCGCGCAGATGCTCTTCGTGGCCTTTGGCGCGTTGGTGTTGATGCCGCTGATTACCGGTCTCGACCCCAACGTGGCGCTGTTCACGGCGGGTCTCGGGACTCTGTTGTTTCAGGTCGTGACCCGGCGCCAGGTGCCGGTGTTCCTAGCGTCGAGCTTTGCCTTCATCACCCCGATCATTCTCGCCAAGCAGCAGTTCGGCCTGGCCGCGACCATGGGCGGCGTGATGGCCGCGGGCTTCGTCTACACCTTTCTGGGGCTGGCGGTGAAGGTCAAGGGCACCGGTTTCATTGACCGCCTGCTGCCGCCGGTGGTGATCGGGCCGGTGATCATTTCCATCGGCCTGGCCATGGCACCGATCGCCGCCAACATGGCGATGGGCAAGGGTGGCGATGGCGCCGAGCTGATCCACTACCAGACCGCGATGCTGATCTCGATGCCGGCGCTGCTGACCACCCTGATCGTCGCCGTATTCGGCAAAGGGATTTTCCGCCTGGTGCCGATCATCTCCGGGGTGCTGGTGGGTTTTGCCATGTCGTTCTACTTCGGCGTGGTCGACACCGCGAAAATCGCCGCCGCGCCCTGGCTGGCCCTGCCCCACTTCACCGCGCCAGAGTTCAACTGGCAGGCGATCCTGTTTATCGTCCCTGTAGCGCTGGCCCCGGCCATCGAGCACATCGGCGGGGTGATTGCCGTCGGCAGCGTGACCGGTCGCGACTACCTGAAAAAACCCGGCCTGCACCGCACCCTGTTCGGTGACGGCATTGCCACCACCGCCGCCGGCCTGTTTGGCGGCCCGCCCAACACCACCTACGCCGAAGTCACTGGCGCGGTGATGCTGACCAAGAACTACAACCCGAAGATCATGACCTGGGCGGCGATTTTCGCCATCAGCCTGGCGTTTATCGGCAAGTTCGGCGCGTTGCTGCAAAGCATTCCGGTCCCAGTGATGGGCGGGATCCTGTGCCTGCTGTTCGGTTCGATTGCCGCGGTCGGCATGAACACCCTGATCCGCCACAAGATCGACCTGGGGGAAGCGCGCAATCTGGTGATTGTCTCGGTGACCCTGGTGTTCGGGATTGGCGGCGTACTGGTGGGAACCGGCACCGAGCCGGATGACTTCGGACTCAAGGGGATTGCGCTGTGCGCCGTAGTGGCGATTGCGCTGAACCTGATCCTGCCGGGCAATGACAGCTGGAAGCACAAGAAAGGCGATGAACCGCTGATCTGATGGCTGCGGCCATTGACGCGTACTTATAGCGGCTGCTGGCTGTGCTGGGCCTTTTATCCCGGAGTGGATTTGAGGGCCAGCGCAGCTCGGCAGCGGCTACAGGTCGACTTAGAGCGCCAGAGGGGCGCGCTCGCAGAGCGTGTTCAGGGCCTTGGCCCATTGCGGGTTGTCATTGAGGCACGGCACCAGCACCAATTCCTCGCCCCCCGCTTCGCGGAACTGTTCCAGGCCGCGATCGCCGATTTCTTCCAGGGTCTCGATGCAGTCGGCAACGAATGCCGGGCACATCACCAGGATTTTCTTTGCCCCCTGCTTGGCCAACTCATCGAGGCGCGCCTCGGTGTAGGGTTCTATCCATTTGGCGCGCCCCAGGCGCGACTGGAACGACACCGACCAGGTGCCCGGCACCAGGCCCAGGCGCTCGGCGAACAGCTCGGCGGTCCGCAGGCATTGCGCGCGATAACAGGTGGCCAGGACTTGCGGCGAGGCATTCTTGCAGCAGTCGGCATTCTTGAAACAATGCTGGCCGGTGGGGTCGAGCTTGGTCAGGTGACGTTCGGGCAAACCGTGGAAGCTGAGCAGCAGGTGATCGTGTTCCTGCTCCAGGTACGGCTTGGCACTGGTCACCAGAGCGTCGAGGTATTCGGGCTGATCGTAGAACGGCTGCAGTATCGAGAGCTGCACATCCAGCTTCCTGTCGCGGATCACCCGCCGCGCCTCTTCGATCACCGTGGTCACGGTGCTGTCGGCGAACTGTGGATACAGCGGCGCCAGGGTGATCTTTTTCTGCCCCTGGGCCACCAGGCGCACCAAGGTCGACTCAATCGACGGCTCGCCGTAGCGCATGGCCAACTCAACCGGGCCCTGGGTCCATTGCGCCGTCATCGCCTGCTGCAGGCGGCGGCTGAGCACCACCAGCGGCGAGCCGTCTTCCCACCAGATCGAAGCGTAGGCATGGGCCGACTGCTCCGGGCGCTTGATCAGGATCAGCGACACCAGCAAGCGTCGCACCGGCCACGGCAGGTCGATCACGTACGGGTCCATCAGGAATTGATTGAGGTAGCTGCGCACATCCGCCACCGAGGTGGAAGCCGGCGAACCCAGGTTGACCAGGAGCAACGCGTGATCGGTCATGCAACGTCCTATTTCAAAGGCGGCTGGATAAATCGTCCAGGGCCGCAGGCAAATCAGGGAACTGAAAAGTAAATCCGGCCGCCAGCAAACGCTCGGGCGTCGCGCGCTGGCCACCTAGCAACAGCAACGACAACTCGCCCAGCCCCACGCGCAGTGCAAAGGCCGGCAGCGGCACTATCGCGGGCCGGTGCAGGACGCGGCCCAGGCTCTTGGCGAACTCGCGATTACGCACCGGCTGCGGCGCGCACGCATTATAAGGACCCCGGGCATCGCTGCGATGCAGGAGAAAATCAATCAGGGCGATTTGATCCTTGATATGAATCCACGGCATCCATTGCCGACCATTGCCGATAGGCCCGCCCAGCGCCAACTTGAACGGCAGCAGCAGGCGCGACAAAAAGCCGCCCTCGGCCGACAACACCAACCCGGTCCGCACCAGCACCACACGGATGCCCAAGGCTTCGGCGCGTTGCGCGGTTTCTTCCCAGGCGATACACAACTGGCTGGCGAAGTCTTCGCTGACGGGAGGGGAGTCCTCATGCAACTCACGCTCACCGCCATCGCCATACCAACCCACTGCCGAACCCGAAATCAATACACCTGGCTTTTGCTCGCGGGTTTCGAGCCAGGCCAGCAGTGTCTCAGTCAGGCCGATGCGACTGCTCCAGAGCAGCGCCTTGCGTTTATGGGTCCAGTGCCGGTCGCCAATCGGCGCCCCGGCCAGGTTGACCACCGCGTCCAGCGGCTGCTGATCCAGCTCCTGCAACTGCGCGACACCCCGCACCTGGGCGCCACACAGCTGCGCGACTTTTTCCGGCTGGCGACTCCAGACCGTCAGTTGATGGCCCTGGCTTAGCCAGAACTGACACAACTGACGGCCAATCAAACCAGTACCGCCGGTCAGCAATATGTGCATGAGATCCTCCTTGCGTGGCGTTTAAGCCCGATCACTAGTCTATTTTTATAGGCAGGGATCTTTTCAATCGGGCAGGCTGTGTTTTAACAATAGACAACCTGCACATCCGATCACGCCAAAAGCTATACCACAAAACAATATTGTACAGGTTTTAGCGACGGCGTAGTCTGTACAGAACGGTAAACGAGGCCCCTATGACTGTACCCATCGCAATTATCGGTACCGGCATTGCCGGACTCTCAGCTGCCCAGGCGTTGCACGATGCCGGGCACGTCGTTCAACTTTTCGATAAAAGCCGCGGCAGTGGCGGTCGCATGTCGAGCAAACGCAGCGATGCGGGTGCTCTGGACATGGGCGCGCAATACTTCACTGCCCGCGACCGGCGCTTTGTCACCGAGGTCCAGCGCTGGCAGGCCAATGGCTGGGTCGCCGAATGGACCCCGCAACTGTACAACTCCCATGGTGGCCAACTGAGCCCCTCCCCCGACGAGCAGACCCGCTGGGTCGGCACCCCCCGCATGAGCGCCATCACCCGCGCCCTGCTCGGCGACATGGAAGTGCACTTCGCCTGCCGCATTACCGAGGTCTTTCGCGGTGAACAGCATTGGCACCTGCAAGATGCCGAAGGCGTGACCCATGGCCCATTCAGCCATGTGGTCATCGCCACGCCCGCGCCCCAGGCCACCGCTCTGCTCGCCGCCGCACCGAAACTCGCCGGCGCCGCTGCGGGGGTGAAAATGGACCCGACCTGGGCCATCGCCCTGGCGTTCGACACCCCGCTGGAAACCCCGATGCAAGGCTGCTTCGTGCAGGACAGCCCGCTTGACTGGCTGGCCCGCAACCGCAGCAAACCCGGGCGCGACAGCACGCTCGACACCTGGGTCCTGCATGCCACCAGCGCCTGGAGCCGACAGAATATCGACCTGTCCAAAGAGGCCGTCATCGAGCAATTGCACGGCGCCTTCGCCGAGCTGCTGCACAGCGCCATGCCAGCGCCGACCTTCAGCCTCGCCCACCGCTGGCTCTATGCGCGGCCTGCCACCAGCCATGAATGGGGCGCCCTGGCCGATGCCGACCTGGGGCTGTATGTCTGCGGCGACTGGTGCTTGTCCGGTCGTGTCGAAGGCGCCTGGTTGAGCGGCCAGGAGGCAGCGCGCCGGCTGCATGAAAACCTGCAGTGAATCGCCTTAACCCACGCAAGTTGCTGCTGTCGAAATGGACGGCAGCCCTCCCGCAAAACCGCGAGAAACACTTTCTGGTCAGCGAACTGTTCTGCGACGAAGAAGGCACCGTGCTGCAAGTCGAATTGCAGGCGGTCCTCACCCGCCGCTGCCACCGCTTGAACTGGCAGGACCTGCAAAACGACAGCCAGTGGCAGATGGGCTGGAAATAACGCCCTAGGCCCTCACGCAAATACCTATACAGATTATTTGACTTGTACAGCTTTGAATCTATGATAGAGCAAAGTTGTACAGGGTATTAATTCTGTACAGGTATTGGCCGGAGGTGCCTTGATGCCCGATATCACCGTTCTCCAGAGCAAACCGAAAATCGCCATCAGCGCCTGCCTGATGGGCGCCGAGGTGCGCTACAACGGCGGGCACAAGGAATCTCGCCTGTGCAGCCGAGTCCTGAGCGAGTACTTCGACTTCGTTGCGGTATGCCCCGAAGTCGCGATCGGCCTGGGCACCCCCCGCGAGCCAATCCGCCTGGTCGGCGATCCACAGCAGCCGCAAGCCGTCGGCACCGTTGACCGCACGCTCGACGTGACTCAGCCGCTGGCTGATTACGGCACCCGGATGGCGGCCGAACTGGGCGACATCTGCGGCTATATCCTGATGCAGAAATCCCCCTCCTGCGGCATGGAGCGGGTCAAGGTCTATCAGGACAAAGGGCGGCCCGCCGAGCACAGCGGACGCGGCATCTACGCCCAGGCGTTCTGCGCCAAACACCCCAATCTGCCGGTGGAAGAAGACGGCCGCCTCAACGACCCGGTGCTGCGGGAAAACTTCCTGACCCGGGTATTCGCCTACAGCGCCTGGCAAGAGTTACTCAAGCAAGGCCTGACCCGCCGTGGCCTGATGGAATTCCACTCGCGCTACAAATACCTACTGATGGCCCACAGTCCCTTGCACTACAAAAGCCTGGGCCACCTGCTGGGCAGCATGGGCAAGGGCGACCCAGCACTGATCGGCCCGCAGTATTTCAGCGAGCTGATGAGCGCGCTGAAAAAATGCGCCACCCGCGGCACCCACACCAATGTCCTGCAGCACCTGAGCGGCTATTTCAAGCAGACCATCAGTGCCGACGACCGCCAGGAAATGCAGCAACTGATCGGCCAGTACCGCCACGGCATCATCCCCTTGGTGGTGCCGCTGACCCTGCTCAAGCACCACCTGCGCCAGCATCCGGACCCGTACGTGGCGCAGCAGGTCTACCTGCAGCCACACCCGGAAAATCTCAGCCTGCGCAATGCGATCTGAGCCATGAGCGAACCTGCATCCGATGACCCACAAACCGCCACCGACTACGGCCAGGCGCTGGAACAGGGCTGGCTGCCGATCCGGGAAGTGGCGCGCCGCACCGGCGTCAACGCGGTCACCCTGCGCGCCTGGGAACGGCGCTACGGCCTGATCGTGCCGCAGCGCACCCCCAAGGGCCACCGGCTGTTTTCCGAAGAGCATGTGCAACAGATCCTGACCATTCTCACCTGGCTCAATCGCGGTGTTGCCGTGAGTCAGGTCAAGCACCTGCTGGGCTCCACCCCGGCCTTCAGCGTGCCGGCGGCAAACGACTGGCATAGCCTGCGCCAGAGCCTGACCCTGGCCATCAGCCAGTTGGCCGAGCGCAAGGTCGACGACACCTTCAACCAGGCCATGGCCCTGTACCCACCCCGAACCCTGTGCGAACAGCTTTTGATCCCGCTGCTGGCCGAGCTCGAACAACGCTGGCAAGGCCAGTTCGGCGCGCAGATGGAGCGGGTGTTTTTCTACTCCTGGCTGCGCAGCAAGCTGGGCGCGCGGATCTATCACAACAACCGCCAGTTGCAAGGCGCGCCGCTGCTGCTGATCAACCACTCGGACCTGCCGCTGGAGCCGCACCTGTGGCTCAGCGCCTGGCTGATCAGCAGCGCCGACTGCCCGGTGGAAGTCTTCGACTGGCCGCTGCCCGTCGGCGAACTGGCCCTGGCCGCCGAGCACCTGCAGGCCCGGTGCGTGCTGCTGTATTCGAGCAAGTCCATCCACCTCGGGCAGCTACCACGGCTGCTAAGCGGGCTGAACTGCCCGACATTGATTGCCGGACCAACGGTATGCATCCACTGCGCCGAACTGACCGTATGTACCACTGAAATCGCTGATCTGTTCCTGGCCGAAGACCCGATCTCGGCACACCAGGCCCTGACCCAGCGAGGACTTCTCTGATCCAGGAATCACCATGCAACTGATCTGGCTACGCAGTGACCTGCGCCTACATGACAACACCGCCCTCAGCGCCGCTGCCGCACGCGGCCCGACCGTGGCCGTGTACCTGCTGAGCCCGGAACAGTGGCTGGCCCACGATGACGCGCCGTGCAAAGTCGACTTCTGGCTGCGCAACCTGCACCGGCTGAGCGAAGCCCTGGGCGAACGCAACATCCCGCTGCTGATCCGCCACGCCGCCACCTGGGATCAGGCACCCAACGTGTTGTTGAACCTGTGCCAGGAGCTGCAGATCCAGGGCCTGCACTGCAACGACGAATACGGCATTCACGAAAGCCGGCGCGATGCGGCGGTGGCCGAGAAGTTGGAAAACAACGGCATCGGCTTCCACAACTACCTCGATCAATTGCTGTTTCAGCCGGGCAGCGTACTGACCAAGAGCGGCACCTATTTCCAAGTCTTCAGCCAGTTTCGCAAAGTCTGCTACAGCCGTTTGCACGGCAGCTTGCCGGGCCTGGTCAGCGTCCCTCGGGTGCAAGCCCCGATGGCCTTGAAAGCCGACCCGGTGCCGCAGCAGGTCGAAGGTTTCGCCCGTCCCAGCCAAAGCCTGCGCGATCTCTGGCCCGCCGGTGAAGATCAGGCGCGCAAACGCCTGGAGCATTTCGCCGATGCCCAGATCGACTACTACCAGGGCGAGCGGGATTTCCCCGCCAAACCCGGCACCAGCCAGCTGTCGCCTTACCTGGCTGCAGGAGTGGTGTCGCCACGCCAATGCCTGCATGCAGCGCTGCAAGCCAATCAGGGCGAGTTCGAAAGTGGCAGCGTCGGCGCCGTCACCTGGATCAACGAACTGCTGTGGCGCGAATTCTACAAACACATCCTGGTGGGCTACCCACGGGTCTCGCGGCACCGCGCCTTTCGCCCGGAAACCGAAGCCGTGGCCTGGCGCCACGCTCCCGAGGAACTGGCGGCCTGGCAGGAGGCGCGCACCGGCCTGCCGATCATCGACGCCGCCATGCGCCAATTGCTGGAAACCGGCTGGATGCACAATCGCCTGCGGATGGTGGTGGCGATGTTCCTCACCAAAAACCTGTTGCTCGACTGGCGTGAAGGCGAACGCTTTTTCATGCGTCACCTGATCGACGGCGACCTGGCGGCGAACAATGGCGGCTGGCAATGGAGTTCCTCCACTGGGACCGATTCGGCGCCCTACTTCCGTATCTTCAACCCCCTGAGTCAATCGCAGAAGTTCGACAGCGAAGGGCGCTTTATCAAGCATTGGCTGCCGCAACTGGCGGCGCTGAACAAAAAGGACGTGCACAACCCGGCGGCCATGGGTGGCCTGTTCGGCGTGGCCGATTACCCGGCGCCGATCGTCAACCTGTCGCAGTCTCGCGAACGCGCCCTGGCGGCCTTCAAGAGCCTGCCGCCACGGATGGATGTCGGAGCCGGCCATGAGTGAATTCCTGCGCGACTTCGCCCGCGTCTTTGCCAGCCTCGACAAACATAACCTCGAGCGCCTGTACTCGCTGTACAGCCCGGACATCCAGTTCACCGACCCGCTGCACGAGGTGCAGGGGTTGCCGCGCCTGCGTGAATACTTCAGCGAGCTGTACGCCAACGTCAGCCATTTGCAGTTCGTCTTTTCCGGCATGGACCAGGTGGACGACGGCCAGGGTTACCTGCGCTGGACCATGAGCTACACCCACCCTCGACTCAATGCCGGCCAGACCATCCACGTCGATGGCTGCTCCCACCTGCAGTGGCGCAACGGTCGGGTCTATCGCCACCACGACTATTTCGACGCCGGCGCGCTGCTGTATCAGCACCTGCCCATCATCGGCCGGGTGATCGCCTGGCTGAAAAGGAGAATCGGATGAAGGCGGCCATGCCCCGGCGTATCTGGCTGACCGGCGCCAGCAGCGGTATCGGCGCGGCACTCGCTGAAGAACTGTTGCTGGGCGGCGCGCACCTGGCCCTCAGCGCGCGCACCCGTGCCCCGCTCGATGCCCTGGCGCTGCGCTTTCCCGGACAAGTGCTGGTGGTGCCGGGCGACCTCACCGACCCCGAGCAGGTGCGCCAGATCGGCGAACAGATCGCCCTGGCGTGGGGCGCGCTGGACACGGCGATTCTCAATGCGGGCACCTGTGAATACATTGACGTGCAGCAGTTCAAGGCCGAACTGGTCGAGCACGTGATGCGCAGCAACCTGACGGCCAGCTGCCATTGCATCGAAGCCGCCCTGCCCTTGCTGCGCGCCGGCAATCGGCCGCACCTGGTGGGTGTCGCCAGCTCGGTGACCTACCTGCCGCTGCCCCGGGCCGGAGCCTACGGCGCCTCCAAGGCCGCCTTGCGCTACCTGCTGCAATCGCTGCGTATCGACCTCGCGGCCGAGGGCATCGATGTGACCGTGGTCAGCCCAGGCTTTGTCGAAACCCCGCTCACCGCCCGCAACGACTTCCCCATGCCCATGAGCTGGCCGGCCGCCAAGGCGGCACGCCATATCAACCAGCACCTGTCACAGCGGCCTTTGGAGATCGCCTTTCCGGCCGGCTTTATCGCCGGTCTCAAACTGCTGTCCTGGCTGCCGGGGCGCTGGCAACTGGCGATCGGCAAACGTATGGCACGCAACGCCTCGCCGACCGGGAGCGCCTCATGAAAATCGCCATCATCGGCAGCGGCATCTCCGGGCTGACCAGCGCCTACCTGCTCAATCGCCGCCACGACATCACGGTGTTCGAGGCCGGCAGTTGGGTTGGCGGCCATACCCACACGGTGGATGTCAGCGTGGCGGGCGAAACCCACGCGGTGGACACTGGCTTTATCGTGTTCAACGACTGGACCTACCCCAACTTCATTCGCCTGCTGGGGCAGATCGGCGTGCCGTTCAAACCCACCGAGATGAGTTTCTCGGTGTGCGATGCGCAATCGGGTCTGGAGTACAACGGCAATAACCTCAACAGCCTGTTCGCCCAGCGCCGCAACCTGCTGTCGCCGGGGTTCTGGGGCATGCTGCGGGACATTCTGCGCTTCAATAAAGAGGCCCTGCGGGACTTGCAGCAGCAGCGGATCGCGCCCGACACCACCCTCGGCGACTACCTGCGAGACCAGGGCTACGGCGAGCGTTTTATCCAGCACTACATCGTGCCCATGGGCGCGGCGATCTGGTCGATGTCTCTGGTGGAGATGCGCGGCTTTCCGTTGCAGTTCTTTGTGCGCTTCTTCAAGAACCACGGCCTGCTGTCGGTGAGCAATCGCCCGCAGTGGTGCGTGATCGAAGGCGGCTCCAGCCGCTATATCGAACCGCTGAGTGCCACGTTTCGCGAGCGCATTCGCCTGAACTGCCCGGTCAGCCGGGTCGAGCGCGACCTGTCCGGCGTGCTGATCCACAGTGCCGCCGGCAGCGAACGCTTCGACAAAGTGGTGTTCGCCTGCCACAGCGACCAGGCCCTGAGCCTGCTGGCCGCGCCCAGCGATGCCGAGCGGGAGATCCTCGGCGCCCTGCCCTATGCCGACAACGACGTGGTGCTGCACACCGACACCCGGTTGTTGCCGCAACGCAAGCTGGCCTGGGCCAGCTGGAACTATCGCCTGGACGGCAGCAGCGACACCCAGGCGGCTGTCACCTATGACATGAACATCCTCCAGGGCCTGCAAAGCTCGACCACCTTTTGCGTCAGCCTCAACCAGAGCGCCGCCATCGACCCCTCCAAGGTCCTGGCGCGCTACACCTACGCTCACCCGCAATACAGCCTCGACGCAGTGGCCGCCCAGGGTCGCTGGCAAGAGTTGCAAGGCGCGCAACACAGCTTCTACTGCGGTGCCTATTGGGCCAACGGCTTCCATGAAGACGGCGTGGTCAGCGCCCTGCGCGTGGCCCAGGCGTTCGGGGAGCAATTGTGAACAGCGCCCTGTACAGCGGCTGGATCGGCCATCGACGCTTTGCGCCCAAGTGCCACGCGTTTCGCTATCGCATCGGCCTGCTGTACCTGGATCTGGATGAACAAAAGCAGGTGTTCAGCCTCTCGCCCCTGGCTGGCAGCAGCCGTTTTGCGCCGTTTTCCCTGCGCGAAAGCGATTACCTGAAGGCCTTCACCAGCCAGGGCATGCCCCTGATCGATGCTGTGCGCCAGCAGGTGGCGGCCGCCATCGGCCATGTACCCGGCGGCGCGGTGTGCCTGTTGACCCAGGTCCGCAGTTGGGGCCTGGCGTTCAACCCGGTGAGCTTTTTCTACTGTTTCGAAAGCGACGGGCAACTGGCGGCGATTCTCTGTGAAGTCACCAACACCCCGTGGCGCGAGCGCTATCACTACGTGCTGCCGGCCCAGGCTGCGACGACCGCCGAGCACCAGCACTTCGCTGTGGCCAAGGCCTTTCATGTCTCGCCGTTCATGCCCCGGGACCTGGAATACCGCATGAGTTTCAGCCCCCCGGGCGAGCGCCTGGGGGTGCACATGGCCGACTGGCAGGGCGAGTTCAAGCTGTTTGACGCCACCCTCAACCTGCAACGCCAGGCCCTCGACCGCTCCAGTTTGCACGCCTACCTGCGGCGCTTTCCGTGGATGACCGCCAAGACCTGCCTGGCCATCTACTGGCAAGCCCTGCGCCTGCTGCTCAAACGCATTCCCCTTGTTTCCCATCAGGCTGCCGATGGCACCTATAAAACCGCCGCTGTACAACCCAAGGATCGCCGCCATGAAATCCTCTAGCGTATCGGCCAAGGCCAGCCTGTTGAGCACCAATGGCCTGACCGGCAATCTCCTGCGCCGTGGCGTGCTGCGTCAGCTGGCACAGCTCAAGCACGGACAACTGGTGCTGATCGAGGACGGCGAACGCCATGTGTTCGGCAGTGCCGGAGCCAAGCTGCTGGGGGAGATTCATATTCTCGATGCGGCAGTCTGGGGTCTGGTCGCCAGCAACGGTTCGATCGGCGCCGGCGAAGCCTTTATCCACGGCTACTGGAGCACCCCGGACCTGACCGCCGTGGTACGGGTGTTTGTCAGCAACCTGGAGGTACTTGATGGCCTGGAGGGCGGCCTGGCCAAATTGGGCCGGCCGTTGATCCAGGGCCTGCACTGGCTCAACCGCAATACGCGCAAGGGCTCGCAGAAAAACATCGCCGCCCACTACGACCTGGGCAATGAGCTGTTCGAACAGTTTCTCGACCCGACCATGATGTATTCGGCGGCGCAGTTTCGCAGCAGCGAAGACACACTGGAGCAGGCGCAATTGAACAAGCTGGAGCGCATCTGCCAGAAGCTTGCCCTGCAACCGTCCGACCACCTGCTGGAAATCGGCACCGGCTGGGGCAGCATGGCGCTGTACGCCGCGCAGAACTATGGCTGCAAGGTCACCACCACGACCCTGTCCAGGGAGCAGTTCGCCTTTACCCGCCAGCGCATCGACCAACTGGGCCTGCAAGACCAGGTGACCCTGCTGCTGGAGGATTACCGCGACCTCACCGGGCAGTACGACAAGCTGGTGTCGATCGAGATGATCGAAGCCGTCGGCCACCACTTCCTGCCGACCTACTTCAAGCAGTGCGCGCACCTGCTCAAGAGTAACGGCCTGATGCTGCTGCAAGCCATCACCATCCGCGACCAGCGTTATGAGCAGGCGAAAAACAACGTCGACTTCATCCAGCGCTACATCTTCCCCGGCGGCGCCCTGCCCTGCGTGCAGAAGATGCTGGAGATCGTCAGCCGCGACACCGACATGAATCTGCTGCACATGGAGGACTTCGGCCTGCATTACGCGCGCACCCTGCGCCTGTGGCACGAGAACTTCCGCCGCGCCCATGGGCGTCTGGTCGAACTGGGTTACGACCAGTACTTCCTGCGGCTGTGGGAGTTCTACCTGTGCTACTGCGAAGGTGGCTTCCTGGAACGCACCATCGGCACCGCACAGTTGCTGCTGGCCAAGCCTGCGGCGGCCCCCGAGCCGTTGCTGGGACGCTTCAATGCGTAAACGCCTGGCCAATGCGGGGCTGTTCCAGCTGGGCTGGTTCGCCTGCGTGATGGGCGGTGACGGCCCCTGGCTGCTGCTGGGCCTGGGCGTGCTGGTGATTCATTTGCTGTGGATAAACCAGTGGGCCGAAGAAGGTCGGCTGATCTTCAGCGTGATGCTGTTCGGGATCTCGATCGACAGCTTCCTGCATTGGCTGGGGGTGTTTCAGTTCAAGGAAGTCACGTTGCTGATCCCGCTGTGGCTGATGCTGCTCTGGGCCCTGCTGGGCACCACCTTGCGCCATTGCCTGGCCTGGTGCGCCAGGCCCTGGTGGCTGGCGAGCCTGTTGGGCGCGTTCAGCGGGCCCCTGTCGTACTACGCCGGTGGGCGCCTGGCGGGGGTGCAATTTCCGTATGGGTTGTGGCCGACGCTGATTGGCCTGGGGTTGCTCTGGGCCGTGGTCTTTCCCTTGCTGCAACTGATGGCCAGGCATCTGCCCAATGGGCAACTGCGCACATCCGCAGGCTAAGCGTCCGTCAGTGCATTCACACAGCCCGGCCCCACTGCCTTACACTGCGCGCCTATGAACACCATCCCCCACACCCAGATTGCTGAACCTGCGGTCACCTGCTCCACCTGCGCGGCGTGCTGCTGCCAGCTGGAAGTCATGCTGATCACCGACACCGGCGTGCCTGAACGGTTTATCGATACCGATGACTGGGGGGGCGAAGTCATGCTGCGCCTGGATGACGGCTGGTGCGCCGCGCTGGATCGCAACAGCATGATGTGCACCATCTACGAGAAGCGCCCGCTGATCTGCCGGGAGTTCGAGATGGGCGAAGCCGACTGCCTCACCGAACGCCGTGGCATCGCCACGGCGTATCGCTGACCGCAGCCGTTAATACGGCTGCGGCGTGCGGCTTACAACGGCATGGTGTAGTGCAGCGCGTAACTCTCTACGCCGTCGTTGTTGCTGCTGATACCGGCGTTGGAGTAGTGAGTGGCACGAATGCCCACTTCGTGCCCGCCGGCGAAGCGCAGGCCGAAACCAATCCGGTCTTCAAACTGGAAGGCTGACCCCAGTTTGTTGCTCTCGACTTCGGTGTGGTTGAACAGCGCGACCCCGATCCCCGCTTCAACGTACGGTTTGACGTTTTCACCGGAGAACTCATACACCAGCACCGGCGAGAACGACAGGCTGTGGTTGCTCGACTTCTTGTCGCCATCCCAATAGGTGTAGGCCCCACTCCAGTAGCCGGTCAGGCGACCGACATCGCTTTGCAACCAGCTCTCGTCCCAGTCGAACTGCATGCCCAGGCGGTAAGTCTGGGTCGAGTCGCCGGTCTGGCCTACGGCGAATTCGACGCCAGCGGCCTGTGCACTAAAACTTTGCCCCAAGAGTGCGGCCGCAAGCGCGGCCAAACAGAACAGACGCTTCATCACGAACATCCTTTTTAAACGTTTTTGTATGTTGTTGTACGATCGTACAGACAAGCTATAGAAATCCGCGCGGAATCAGAAGTTCAGCGCTATTCCGCTTTTTTTCACGTTTTTTTTACAAATCGAAAGGGTGTACAACGCCGCTACTGTGCCACAACAGCGGAAGAATATGCTTGAAGTGCGGCACATTGCCACTGGTCCAGAACTGCGCTTCGCGCGCCGGGCCCTGAGCACGCAATTGCTGCTCGTCGAGCAGGCGCTCCAATTGCCGGGCCACGGCGGCGCCGGTGTCGATCAGGCTGATGTGGGCGGGCAGCATCGGCTTGAGCAGCGGCTTGAGAAAGGGGTAATGGGTGCAGCCCAGAATGATGGTGTCGCATCCTGCGGCCAGCAGTGGGTCGACATAACTCTGCAACAGCTCACGCAACGCCGGGCTGTGCAGGTCACCGGCCTCGATCAGTTCCACCAGGCCCGGGCAAGGCCGGGTGATGACCTTGATATCGGTGGCAAAACGGTCGAGCAAGGCCGCGAACTTGGCGCTCTTCAAGGTGCCGGTGGTCGCCAGCACCCCGACCACGCCACTGCGGGTCGCGGCGGCAGCGGGCTTGACCGCGGGCTCCATGCCCACGATCGGCCACTGCGGGTAATCGCGGCGCAACTCGGCCACCGCCGCCACCGTCGCGGTGTTGCAGGCCAGCACCAGGGCCTTGGCCCCCTGCTCACGAAAGAAGCGCGCCATCACGCCACAGCGCTGACGGATAAATTCCGGGGTTTTCTCGCCGTAAGGAATGTGCCCACAGTCGGCGAAGTACAACAGTGACTCGCCAGGCAGGCGCTGCTGGATTTCCGCCAGCACCGACAAGCCGCCGATACCGGAGTCGAATACCGCGATGGGCGCTTCACCCATGTGTGGGCCCACAGACACTGCATCCTGGGTCACGCTTGACCCGCAACTCACGAAAACGTGAACCCAGCGCATCGATCAACAGCAGGCGTCCTACCAGGGGCTCACCGAAGCCGGCGAGCAACTTCAACGCTTCGAGCGCTTGCAGGCTGCCGACCATGCCGACCAGGGGCCCGAGCACTCCGGCTTCGCTGCAGGTCAGCTCGGCTTCGCTGCCGTGCCCATATAAACAGTGGTAGCACGGGCTTTCGGCGCGCCGTGGATCGAACACCGACAATTGGCCTTCAAGGCGAATCGCCGCGCCGCTGACCAGGGGTTTGCCGGCCGCGACACAGGCCGCGTTGACCGCCTCCCGGGTGGCGAAGTTGTCGCTGCAATCGAGCACCAGGTCGACGGCGGACACCGCCGCCGCCAGGGAATCCTCGTCCAGCGCAGTGCGGTGCGGCACCAGGTGCACCTGCGGGTTGAGCGCGGTGAGGCGGCGGATCGCCGAGTCCACCTTGCACATGCCGACGCTGTCGGTGTCATGGATGATCTGACGTTGCAGGTTGGTCAGGTCGACGCTGTCGAAGTCGGCCAAATGCAACTCACCGACCCCGGCCGCCGCCAGGTACAAGGCCACCGGCGCTCCGAGGCCGCCGAGGCCGACGATCAGGGCGCGGCTGTGTTTGAGGCGCAATTGGCCGTCGATATCGACATGCTGCAACAGAATCTGTCGGCTATAGCGCAACAGCTCCTGGTCATTCAGCACGGCAGGCGCCCCAGGCTGATGCGTTCATGGCCACCCAGATCGACTCGGCTGTGTACCTCATCAAACCCCTGGCCAAGCAGCAAATCGCGCACGGCCGCCGCCTGATCGTAGCCATGTTCGAGCATCAACCAGCCGCCGGCCTCAAGGTGCTGCGGGGCCTGGGCGATGATCAAGCGTAGGTCATCCAGGCCATCCGGCCCTGCGACCAGCGCACTTTCCGGCTCGAAACGCACGTCGCCGGCCGCCAGGTGTGGGTCGGCCGCTGCGATGTAGGGCGGGTTGCTGATAATCAGGTCAAAGCGTTGCGCGTGCAGGGCGCTGAACCAGTGGCTGCTGAGCACCGTGACGGTGTTCAACTGCAAGCGCTGGCGGTTGCGCTCGGCCAGGGCCACGGCTTCCAGCACTCGGTCGACCGCCGTGACCTTCCACGCCGGGCGCTCGCTGGCCAGGGCCAGGGCAATCGCGCCACTGCCGGTGCCCAGGTCGAGCACCTTGGCCGGTGTGGCGGGCAGCAGTTCCAGGGCGGCTTCCACCAACAGCTCGGTGTCAGGCCGTGGGATCAGAGTGTGCGGCGCGACTTCCAGGTCGAGCTTCCAGAAACCCTGCTGGCCGAGGATATAGGCCACCGGCTCGCCGGAACGACGGCGCTGCAAATAGTCGGCGAAGGTCAACGCGGCCTCGCTGGGCACTATGCGCTCCGGCCAGGTGTGCAGGAAGCTGCGCGGCTTGCCCAGGGCGGCGGCGAGCAGCAACTCGGCATCCAGACGCGCCGTCGGCGAATCAGGCAATTGAGCTGCGCGCAGCAGGCTGGCGATGATGGTCATTTACTCACCCAATGCTGCAAGTTGATCCGCCTGGTACTCGGCCAGCAACGGCTCGATAACCGCGTCGACGCCACCGGCAAGAATGTCGTCGAGGCAATACAGGGTCAGGTTGACACGGTGATCGGTCACCCGGCCCTGGGGGAAGTTGTAGGTACGGATGCGCTCGGAACGATCCCCCGAACCCACCAGCAGCTTGCGCTCGCTGGCAATGGCATTGGCGGCGGCGCTGGTCTGCTGGTCATTGAGCTTGGCCGACAGCCAGGACATGGCCCGCGCCCGGTTCTTGTGCTGCGAGCGCTCTTCCTGACACTCGACCACGATCCCGGAGGGCAAGTGCGTGATGCGGATCGCCGAGTCGGTCTTGTTCACGTGCTGGCCACCGGCACCGGAAGAGCGGTAGGTATCGACCCGCAGATCCGCCGGGTTGATCTCGATCGCTTCCTGCTCGTCTGGCTCCGGCAATACCGCCACGGTGCAGGCCGAGGTGTGGATACGGCCCTGGGACTCGGTGGCCGGCACGCGTTGCACACGGTGCGCGCCGGATTCGAATTTGAGCTTGCCGTAGACGTTGTCGCCCTCGACCCGGGCAATGACTTCTTTATAGCCGCCGTGCTCACCCTCGTTTTCCGAGAGGATCTCCAACCGCCAGCCACGCCGTTCGGCGTAGCGCGAATACATGCGGAACAGGTCGCCGGAGAAAATCGCCGCTTCGTCGCCACCGGTGCCGGCGCGGATCTCCAGGAACACGTTGCGCCCGTCGTTGGGGTCCTTGGGCAGCAGCATGCGTTGCAGGGTGCTTTCCAGCTCCAGCAGTTGCTCCTTGGCTTCGCGGACTTCTTCCACGGCCATTTCGCGCATGTCCGGATCATTGTCCTTGAGCAGCGCCTGGGCACCTTCAAGGTCGGCCTGGACCTTGAGCACCTGCTTATAGGCGCAGACGATCGGCTCGACTTCGGCGTACTCCTTGGAATACGCGCGGAACTTGGTCTGATCGGCAATGACTTCGCCGTCGCCGAGCAAGGCGGTCAATTCCTCGAAACGGTCCTGGAGGATGTCCAGTTTATTGAGCAGTGACGCTTTCATTGCGGTTTTTTATCCGAAGAGCTATCCGACGAGCCCTCACCGAGGGCAAAAAGTTCTTGGGCCATGGCCAACGCATCGAGGCGGCCTTCAGCGGTCAGTTTCTTCAACTGAACGCTGGGCGCATGCAGCAATTTGTTGGTCAGGCCACGGGCCAGTTGCGCCAGCACATCTTCGGCACTGCCGCCGTTGGCCAGCAGGCGCAGGGCCTTTTGCAATTCTTCGTCACGCAGGCGCTCGCTTTGTTGACGATAGGCCTTGAGCACATCCACCGCCGCCAGCTCGCGCAGGCGCACCATGAAGTCCTCGGCGCCGATATTCACCAGCTCCTCCGCTGCCTGGGCCGCGCCTTGACGGCTCTTGAGGTTTTCCGCGACCACTTCGTGAAGATCGTCGACGGTGTACAGGTAAACGTCGTCCAACTCGCCGACTTCCGACTCGATATCCCGAGGGACGGCGATATCCACCATGAAAATCGGCTTGTGCTTGCGCAGCTTCAGCGCACTTTCCACCGCGCCCTTGCCGAGAATCGGCAACTGGCTGGCGGTCGAACTGATGACGATGTCGCTGTGCACCAACTCCTGGGGAATATCCGAGAGCAACACCGCATGGGCGCCGAACTGCTCGGCAAGAATGCTCGCCCGCTCCAGAGTGCGGTTGGCGACCACGATGCGCTTGACTCCCAGGTCATGCAGATGGCGGGCGACCAGGGTAATGGTCTCGCCAGCGCCGATCAGCAGGGCCTGGCTGCGTTGCAGGTCGCTGAAAATCTGTTTGGCCAGGCTGACCGCGGCAAACGCCACGGAAACCGGGTTTTCGCCGATGGCGGTGTCGGTGCGCACTTGCTTGGCAGCGCTGAACGTGGCCTGGAACAGGCGGCCCAACAGCGGGCCGATCGTCCCGGCTTCACGCGCCACGGCGTAGGCCGACTTCATCTGCCCGAGAATCTGCGGTTCGCCCAACACCAGGGAATCGAGCCCGGATGCCACACGCATCATGTGACGAACTGCCGCATCATCTTCGTGCACATAAGCACTGGCGCGCAGGTCATCGACGTTCAAATGATGGTATTGCGCCAGCCAGCGCAGCACGATATCCGCCGAAAGCTGATCCTGTTCTATATAAAGCTCACTGCGATTGCAGGTGGAGAGGATCGCAGCTTCGCGGCTGTCGGTGAGGCGGCAGAGCTGCTGCAAGGCCTCAACCAACTGCTCAGGGGTAAAGGCCACGCGCTCGCGGACGTCTACTGAAGCAGTCTTGTGGTTAATACCGAGTGCAAGGAAGGCCATTCAAGGTCGCTGATGATGTCGAGAAGCCGGCAATTGTCCTACTTCGAAAGATTCAGAACAACCACTGCCGACTATTGTCCTAGTTTTGAGCAAAAACTCGTCGAGCGAAGATCAGGCACGGCGAAAGCAGACGAGGAAGCGGAATTTAGTGGCCTAAATGAGCATTCCGAGCCTGTTTGCGCGTAGCGCCAAGGGCGCCCAGCGTGCCCCATGGTCTCAGCGCAGGCCGTTTTTGCGCATACACTAATAGACGGCCTCTGTTCTGGCGTCCCATTGAGTCTCGGTTATGTTTGACCGAAGGCTTGTGTCATGATGATCCGACCGCAGGTTAGTCGTCCTCTTCCTATATGAATAGATCTTCCGCGTTGCTCCTCGCTTTTGTCTTCCTCAGCGGCTGCCAGGCCTTGGCACCCGTTTCGTCGGACGGTACGCCGCCGGTTGAAGACAATGCCCCCGCCCCTGAAAAGCCCACGGTTTACGCCTCGTTCAGTGAAGACACGGTCTTCAGCCTGTTGAGTGCGGAACTGGCTGGCCAGCGCAATCGTTTTGACATTGCCCTGGACAACTACGTGACCCAGGCCATCAACACTCAGGACCCGGGCATCTCCGAAAGAGCCTTTCGCATTGCCGAATACCTGGGCGCCGACCAGGCAGCACTCGATACCTCGCTGATCTGGGCCAAAAACGCTCCCGACGACCTCGAAGCACAGCGCGCCGCCGCCATACAGTTGGCGCGCAGCGGTCGCTATGACGACTCCATGGTCTATATGGAGAAGGTCCTGCAGGGCAAGGGCGACACCCATTTCGATTTTCTTGCGCTGTCGGCTGCCGATACCGACCAGGACACGCGCAACGGCCTGATGAAGAGTTTCGACCGCTTGCTGCAGAAGCACCCGAACAACGGCCAGCTGATTTTCGGCAAAGCCTTGCTGCTGCAACAGGACGGCGATGGTCAGGGCGCCCTGACCTTGCTCGAGCAGAACCCGCCGGAAGACGGTGAAGTCGCGCCGCTGCTGCTGCGTGCGCGTCTGCTGCAAAGCCTCAACCGTGGCAAGGAAGCGCTGCCGCTGCTGGAAAAAAGCATTCGCCAATACCCGGACGACAAGCGCCTGCGCCTGACCTATGCACGCATGCTGGTCGAACAGGACCGCATGGACGACGCCAAAGTGCAGTTCTCCAGCCTGGTGCAGCAATATCCGGAAGACGACGAGCTGCGTTATTCCCTCGCCCTGGTGTGCCTGGAAGCCAAGGCCTGGCAGGAAGCCAAGGGTTACCTGGAAGACCTGATCGCCCGCGAAAGCCATGTCGACTCTGCGCACCTGAACCTGGGCCGCATCGCCGAAGAGCTCAATGACCCGCAAGGCGCACTGGCCGAGTACGAGCAAGTGGGCCCCGGCAACGATTACCTGCCGGCTCAACTGCGCCAGGCCGATATCCTGATGAACAACGGCCGCACCGATGAGGCCGAGAAACGCCTGGGCGCCGCGCGCGATGCCCAGCCTGACTACGCAATCCAGCTGTACCTGATCGAAGCCGAGACCCTGTCGGCGAACAATCAGGGCGACCGCGCCTGGAAAGTCCTCCAGCAGGCGTTGTTGCAGTACCCCGACGACCTGAACCTGCTGTACACCCGGGCCATGCAGGCGGAAAAACGCAATGATCTGGCGCAGATGGAAAAAGACCTGCGCCTGATCCTCAAGCGCGAGCCGGACAACGCCATGGCACTCAATGCCCTGGGCTACACCCTGTCGGACCGCACCACGCGCTATGCCGAAGCCAAGGATCTGATCGAACGGGCTCATCAATTGAACCCTGAAGACCCCGCCGTACTCGATAGCCTGGGCTGGGTGAACTTCCGCCTGGGTAACCTGGATGAAGCAGAGCGCCTGCTGCGCCAGGCTCTGGAACGCTTCCCCGATCAGGAAGTTGCTGCCCACCTGGGCGAAGTGCTGTGGGCCAATGGCAAGCAGCGCGAAGCCCGGCAGATCTGGAGCAAGTTCCTCAAGGACCAACCCGACAGCCCTCTCCTGCGCAGCACCATCAAGCGCCTGACCGGATCAGAGACTCTTTAAGACTATGTTTTTGCGCCACGTTATTGCTTTCAGTTTTATCGCCTTGCTCGCCGGCTGCTCCAGCTTCGGCTCCCGTGAATCGGTAGAGGGCCATGGCAACCCCGCGCAATGGCGCGAGCACAAACAGCAACTGACCGGCCTCGACGGCTGGCAGATCAACGGCAAGATCGGCATTCGCGCGCCAAAGGACTCAGGCAGCGGCACGTTGTTCTGGCTGCAACGCCAGGATTACTACGACATCCGTCTGTCCGGCCCACTGGGTCGTGGGGCCGCACGCCTGACCGGGCGCCCGGGCAAAGTGTCGCTGGAAGTCGCCAACCAGGGCCGCTATGACGCTGCCACCCCGGAAACCCTGCTTGAAGAACAACTGGGCTGGAAGCTGCCGGTGTCCCACCTGTCATGGTGGGTCCGCGGATTGCCCGCGCCTGACAGCAAAAGTCGCCTGAGCCTTGACGCCGACAGCCGCCTGGCGACCCTTGAGCAGGATGGCTGGCAGGTGGAATACCTGAGCTACGCGCAACAGAACGGCTATTGGCTGCCCGAGCGGATAAAACTGCACGGTAGCGACCTTGATGTCACGCTGGTGATCAAGGAATGGCAACCGCGCAAGCTGGGGCAGTGAGATGACCGCACAGCGACTGACCCTGCCCTCCCCGGCCAAACTCAACCTGATGCTGCACATTCTGGGTCGCCGGGAAGACGGCTACCACGAACTGCAGACCATTTTTCAGTTCCTCGACTACGGCGATGAAATCACTTTCGCCGTGCGCGATGACGGCGTGATCCGCCTGCACACCGAGTTCGCCGATGTGCCCCACGACAGCAACCTGATCGTGAAAGCCGCAAAAAAACTCCAGGAACAATCGGCATGCCCGCTGGGGATCGACATCTGGATCGAAAAGGTCCTGCCGATGGGCGGCGGTATCGGCGGCGGCAGCTCGAATGCGGCGACCACTTTGCTCGGACTGAATCACTTGTGGCAGCTGGGTTGGGATGAAGATCGCCTGGCCAGCCTGGGCCTGACACTGGGCGCCGACGTCCCGGTATTCGTGCGCGGCCATGCGGCTTTTGCCGAAGGCGTCGGCGAAAAACTGACCCCTGTAGAACCCGAAGAACCGTGGTATCTGGTGCTTGTACCGCAAGTCTCTGTAAGTACAGCAGAAATTTTTTCAGATCCGCTGTTGACACGTAACTCCGCGCCCATTAAAGTGCGCCCCGTTCCCAAGGGAAACAGTCGAAATGACTGCTTGCCGGTGGTAGCAATGCGTTATCCAGAAGTACGTAACGCATTGAATTTGCTAGGTAATTTTACCGAAGCAAAACTCACCGGAACTGGAAGTTGTGTGTTTGGGGGCTTCCCAAGCAAAGCTGAAGCTGATAAAGTCTCGGCCCTTCTTACAGAGACCCTTACAGGGTTTGTAGCAAAAGGAAGCAACGTTTCGATGTTGCATCGCAAGCTGCAAAATCTGCTCTAAAGGAACCGGGTGCCAGGCACTCGATGCAACAGATACAGGGGCGTCGCCAAGCGGTAAGGCAGCAGGTTTTGATCCTGCCATGCGTTGGTTCGAATCCAGCCGCCCCTGCCATTTTCCTATACTCATCCAGGTTACCCTCAGCCTTCAGGTACTGCGCGTGTCCAAGATGATGGTCTTTACGGGGAACGCTAACCCCGATCTGGCTCGGCGTGTTGTACGTCAGCTGCATATCCCTCTCGGTGACATATCTGTCGGCAAGTTTTCCGACGGCGAAATTACTGCAGAGATCAATGAAAACGTCCGCGGTAAAGATGTCTTCATTATTCAGCCGACTTGCGCTCCGACCAACGATAACCTGATGGAACTGGTAGTGATGGCTGATGCCTTCCGCCGCTCCTCGGCTACTCGTATCACTGCTGTTATTCCTTACTTTGGTTATGCCCGTCAGGATCGCCGTCCGCGTTCCGCACGTGTGGCTATCAGCGCGAAAGTCGTGGCTGACATGCTTACCGTAGTCGGCATCGATCGTGTTCTCACGGTTGATCTGCATGCTGACCAAATCCAGGGTTTCTTCGATATTCCGGTAGATAACATCTACGGCTCCCCCGTCTTGGTGGATGACATCGAAGATCAGCGCTTCGAAAACCTGATGATCGTGTCCCCGGACATTGGTGGCGTCGTGCGTGCACGGGCTGTTGCCAAATCCCTGGGCGTGGATCTCGGGATCATCGACAAACGCCGTGAGAAAGCCAATCACTCTGAAGTGATGCATATCATCGGTGATGTCGAAGGGCGTACCTGTATTCTGGTCGATGACATGGTCGATACCGCCGGCACTCTGTGCCACGCGGCCAAGGCCTTGAAAGAGCATGGCGCAGCCAAGGTTTTCGCTTATTGCACGCACCCGGTACTGTCGGGTCGGGCGATCGAAAACATCGAAAATTCCATGCTGGACGAACTGGTGGTGACTAACACCATCCCGTTGTCCGCAGCTGCTCAAGCCTGCTCGCGTATCCGTCAACTGGATATCGCGCCGGTAGTTGCCGAGGCGGTTCGCCGCATCAGCAATGAAGAATCGATCAGCGCGATGTTCCGCTAAGGGCCCTGCCCTTCTCGAACATTGTTCTGACGAAAAGCGCCCCGCCCCGGCATTCCTGTCGGGGCGGGGCTTTTTTGCCCATATCGCCTTTAGCGCTGGTCGCAAACGCTGGGGCGAATGTGGTTATTTTGGAGATACAACATGAACGATTTTACTCTGAATGCTGAAGTGCGTTCCGACCTGGGGAAAGGTGCGAGCCGCCGCCTGCGTCGTCTCGCAAGCCTGGTTCCAGCTGTAGTTTACGGTGGCGAAAAAGCCCCTGAATCCATCAGCATGCTGGCTAAAGAAGTTGCCAAACTTCTCGAAAACGAAGCGGCTTACAGCCACATCATCGAGCTGAACGTTGGCGGCACCAAGCAAAACGTAATCATCAAAGCTCTGCAGCGTCACCCGGCCAAAGGCCACGTGATGCACGCTGACTTCGTACGCGTTGTAGCTGGCCAGAAACTGACCGCTATCGTGCCTGTACACTTTGTTGGCGAAGAAGCTCCGATCAAGAAAGGCGGCGAAGTTTCGCACGTTGTTTCTGAAATCGAAGTGACCTGCCTGCCAAAAGACCTGCCTGAATTCATCGAAGTCGATCTGGCTAACGCCGAAATCGGCGCGATCATTCACCTGTCTGACCTCAAAGCCCCTAAAGGCGTTGAGTTTGTTGCTCTGGCACACGGCGATGACAAGGCTGTTGCCAACGTTCACGCTCCACGTGTTGCTCCAGAAGCTGAAGAAGGCGCTGCAGAGTAATTACTCTGCAATGCCGGAGTGACCAGGAAACATCGCGGACTGGAACGTAGCGAGAAAGCGGGCGGTAACGCGGAGTTTACATAATGGTAAATGAGCACTTGTCGTCCACTTTCGCCGCAACACCCGGTTGCTGCGATGTTATCCACCACTCCAAGGAAGGGCCCCTATCGTGACTGCCATCAAACTGATCGTTGGCCTGGGTAATCCAGGCGCTGAATACGAACAGACCCGGCATAACGCAGGGGCCCTTTTTGTTGAGCGCATCGCCGAAAAGCAAGGGGTCAACCTTGTGGCCGATCGCAAATATTTCGGCCTGACCGGGCGTTATTCGCATCAGGGTCAGGATGTTCGCCTGTTGATTCCCACCACCTACATGAACCGCAGCGGCCAGTCCGTGGCGGCACTTGCCGGTTTCTTCCGCATCACGCCTGAAGAAATCCTGGTGGCCCACGACGAACTCGACCTGCCGCCCGGCGTCGCCAAGCTCAAGCAGGGCGGCGGCCATGGCGGTCACAACGGGTTGCGCGACATCATCGCGCAGCTGGGCAATCAGAATACCTTTCACCGCCTGCGGCTTGGCATTGGCCACCCGGGCGTTGCCAGTATGGTTTCAAATTTCGTCCTGGGTCGTGCGCCACGCGCCGAACAGGAAAAACTCGATGCCAGCATCGACTTTGCCCTCGGCGTGCTGCCGGATATCCTCGCCGGTGAATGGAACCGCGCGATGAAAAACCTGCACAGCCAGAAGGCCTGACTCTTATCCAAGGGGAAACACCATGGGATTCAATTGCGGCATCGTCGGCCTACCTAACGTCGGCAAGTCCACCCTGTTCAACGCCCTGACCAAATCCGGGATCGCGGCCGAGAACTTCCCCTTCTGCACCATCGAGCCGAACACCGGTATCGTGCCGATGCCGGACAAGCGCCTGGAAGCCCTGGCAGCCATTGTCAATCCAAAGCGCATCCTGCCGACCACCATGGAATTCGTCGACATCGCAGGCCTGGTGGCCGGCGCCTCGAAAGGTGAAGGCCTGGGCAACAAGTTCCTGGCCAACATCCGTGAAACCGATGCCATCGCCCACGTGGTCCGCTGCTTCGAAGACGAGAACGTGATTCACGTCTCCAACAGCGTCGACCCCAAGCGCGACATCGAAATCATCGACCTGGAACTGATCTTCGCCGACCTCGACAGCTGCGAGAAGCAACTGCAGAAAGTCACCCGCAACGCCAAGGGTGGTGACAAGGACGCCGTGGTCCAGAAGGCCCTGCTGGAACAGCTGATCGCACACTTCACCGAAGGCAAGCCTGCGCGCAGCCTGATGAAGAACATGAGCACCGATGAGAAAGCGGTGATTCGTGGCTTCCACCTGCTGACCACCAAGCCGGTCATGTACATCGCCAACGTCGCTGAAGACGGTTTCGAGAACAACCCGCTGCTCGACGTCGTCCTGGCCATTGCCGAAGAAGAAGGCGCCATGGTGGTGCCGGTCTGCAACAAGATCGAAGCCGAGATCGCCGAGCTCGAAGACGGCGAAGAGAAAGACATGTTCCTCGAAGCCCTGGGCCTGGAAGAACCTGGCCTGAACCGCGTGATCCGCGCCGGCTACGAAATGCTGCACCTGCAGACCTACTTCACCGCCGGTGTCGAAGAAGTCCGCGCCTGGACCGTCAAGGTCGGCGCCACCGCGCCACAAGCCGCTGGCGTGATCCACACCGACTTCGAAAAAGGCTTCATCCGCGCCGAAGTCATCGCCTACAACGACTTCATCCAGTTCAAGGGTGAAGCCGGTGCCAAGGAAGCCGGTAAATGGCGCCTGGAAGGCAAGGAATACGTGGTCAAGGACGGCGACGTGATGCACTTCCGCTTTAACGTCTAAGCACCTGCGGGCTATTGCGGCAAAGCACTTGCCGCAATAGCCCGGTGTTGCACGGCCCGTGTCATGCCATCGCGGCACGCACTGCGGCCTCAGAAGTAAGTTGTAGCCCCCGCAAAAAACGCCCGTCCGGGCACATAGAAATTCGTCGCCCCATCCCGTGGATCTTCATCCAGCAGGTTTTGCACCCCGGCATTCAGGCTCAACCACTTGGTCAGCGCCAGGTTCGCCGTCAGGTCGTAGGTGGTGTACGACTGGGTGAAATCATCACCAATCCCCCGCTGCTTGCCGACATGCTGCGCCGACAGTTCGGTGTTGAGCTGATCATTGACCTGCCAGTTGATGGCGCTGAACAGCGACAGCTTGGGTGAGCTGATCAAGTCTTCACCGGTGGACAGGTTTCGGCTCTCCAGCATGTAGGTGGCGTTGGTGCGCCAGTCCACGGAGTCACCCAATGGCACCCGCGTCGTGCCTTCCCAGCCACGGGTACGCGCCTTGTCGACGTTTTCCAGCATGGTCCACCAGCGTCCCTGGTACTCGCCCAGTGCGGCGTATTCGATCTTGTCGGTGAAGTCGGTGTGGAAGTAGGTCAAGCCGGCTTCCCAGCCACCGTGATCGAAGGACACACCGACTTCCTTGTTGGTGCTGGTCTCCGGCGTCAGGTTCGGGTTGCCGGCCATCCAGCAACTGCCGGAGCCGTACCCCAGGACCACCAGGGAGCCACAGCCACGGCCCCCGGACTCCGTCGCCGCGCCCGCACTGCCCTCTTTCAGGCTGGGCGCGCGAAAGCCCTTGGAGATACCGCCCCGCACGGTCCAGTCGGGGTGCGGGTGATAGACCAGATAGGCCCGTGGGCTGTTGTGGTTACCGTATTCGTCGCTGTGGTCGAAGCGGTTGCCCAAGGTCAGGGACAGGTTGTCGAGCAGGAACAGTTCATCCTCGATAAACGCCGCCGAGTAGTCAGCCTTCAAGCTGGAGCCGTTGACTGGATTGCCCTGGTAGTCAACCGGTACGGTGCCGAGGGTGTTGCTGTTGGTCAGTTCTTCGCGCTTCCATTGACCGCCCAGGGTCAGGCTCTGATTGACCAGCCACTCAAACGGCAGATTGAGGCTGCCTTCAACGATTTTTTCTTCGGAGTTGGCTTTACCCCACTCGATGTCGTTCTTGAATTTGTTCAAGTAGGCATCCAGTTTCGTGCTGCCGAAACTCCAGTCACCGGTGTGGGACAGCACATAACTGTCGCGGATCAGGCGCCCGGCACCGAAGCCTTCGCCGATGGTTTCGCCGTAATCGCCGAAGGTCTTTTTCGATGACCATGAGCGCTCGACACCGTGCACCGCTTCCAGGGACAGGCTCTGCTCGTCGTTGATTTTCCAGTCGAGCAAGGCGTTCACGCTGTGGTCCTTGGAACCCCCGGCACCGTCGCCATACATGTAGTCGCCGGCGGCATCGCGCCGAGGCTCGACCTCGTCGGCAGCGCGGCGAGTCACGTTGGCCCCCAGGCGCAGGCCCAGAGAGTCGGTCAACGGGCCGGCCAGGTTGAGGCTGTTCTGGGTGGTCTGGCCGCGATCCGAATCCTTGGGCACGGTGATGTTGGTGCTGGCCGAGCCGCTCCAGGTCTTGGATACCTTGCGCGTGATGATATTGATCACCCCGCCCATGGCGTCGGAACCGTACAGCGAAGACATCGGCCCACGCACGATCTCGATGCGCTCGATCATGCTCGGCGCGATCCAGTTCAGGTCCTGGCGCGCCAGGTCGCGGCGGTAACTGGTGTCGGCCGAACTGCCGACGCGTTTGCCGTCCACCAGGATCAAGGTGTACTTGTCATCCAGGCCGCGCAGTTTGATCTTCGATTGCTCGCCCACCGGGCCGAAGCCGCCGGTCACGCCGGGGACGCGGCGCAGCAGGGTGTTGAGGTCGTACACCGGTTGGCGCTCGATCTCTTCGCGAGAAATCACACTGACACTGGCAGGGGCGTCCCGGATATCGGTCGCCGCGCCGGTGGCGGTCACAAATGAGGTGTCGAGTTCGGTAACCGCCGGGGAGCTGTTCTCGACAACCTCCTCGGCATGCAGCGTCGGAGCGGCCAGCATGACGCCGGCGGTGAGGAAAAGTGAGTTGAAAAGGCAGGGGGTAGGTCGCATTAAAAACGGTCCTTGTCGATTCAATGCACTGTTACGGTGCACTGAGGAAGGCGCGAGTGTAATGCAAATGAATATCATTTAGAAACAGAAAGAACCTGAAACCTTTCTCGTAGAGCGCTCGGCAACGCTTGCGGCCCGCACTGGCGGGCCGATTGCTGGATAGAGGGGGGAGTTGAGTTACCCGCGATCGATCAGCAACGCAACTGACGGATCGCGGGCAAGCCCGAGGTCGATCAGGCTTTTTTGCTACGCGGCAGGAAGATCGCCAAGATGCCGAACAGCGGCAGATACGCGCACAACCGGTACACATATTCGATGCCGTGCGCGTCTGCCACATAGCCCAGCAGCGCAGCGCCGATGCCACCGAAACCGAACATCAGGCCGAAGAACACCCCGGCGATCATGCCGACGTTGCCCGGCACCAGTTCCTGGGCGTAGACCACGATGGCCGAAAATGCCGAGGCCAGGATAAAGCCGATCACCACGCTGAGGACGCTGGTCCAGAACAGGTCGACGTGGGGCAGGATCAAGGTGAACGGCGCCACCCCGAGGATCGAGAACCAGATCACCGCCTTGCGCCCGATCCTGTCGCCGATCGGCCCGCCGAAGAAGGTCCCCGCCGCTACTGCGCCGAGGAACAGGAACAGATGCAGCTGCGAACTGGCCACCGACAGGTCGAACTTCTCGATCAGGTAGAAGGTGAAATAACTGGTGAAGCTGGACATGTAGAAATACTTGGAGAACACCAGCAGCCCCAGCACCACCAGCGCGCTCAGCACCCGGGCTTTGGACAAGCCGTGGGTAGCCGCCTGGCCTTGCTTGAGTTTGAACAGCCGCAGGTGGTTGGCGTACCAGCGGCTGATGGCATACAGCACCACCAGGGCAAACACCGCAAACAGGCCGAACCAGGCCACATTGCCCTGGCCATAGGGAATGATGATGGCCGCCGCCAGTAATGGGCCGAAGGCGGTGCCGGCATTGCCACCGACCTGGAAGGTCGACTGTGCCAGGCCAAAGCGCCCGCCCGAAGCCAGCCGCGCCACTCGCGATGCTTCCGGGTGAAAGGTCGAAGAGCCAATGCCGATCAGCGCCGACGCCAGCAGAATCAAAGGGAAGCTGCCGACCTGGGACATCATCAGGATGCCGATCAGGGTGCAGATCATGCCCATCGGCAGCAAGTAGGGTTTGGGATGACGGTCGGTGTAGTAACCGACCCAGGGTTGCAGCAACGACGCCGTCAACTGGAAGGCCAAGGTGATCAGGCCAACCTGGGTAAAGGTCAGGCCGTAGCTTTGCTTGAGCATCGGGTAGATCGACGGCAGCACGGCCTGAATCAGGTCGTTGATCAGGTGCGCCAGCGCTACCGCGCCGATGATGCGCATGACCAGGGGACTGCTTTGCGCCGACGCGGGGGCCGAAGTCGCGGCGGACTGAACGTTGCTGATAGCCATGAGAGTTTCCGTACAGCGAATGGATGCACATTTGCAGGTGCGCCAATGTGCCATTTTTAGGTGCAGCAACGCCATCCCCTTAGCTTGCTAAGTACCTATCCTGACCATCTGCCACTGATAGCGTAACGCCATGGTCTGAATCTTGCTCCAGGATTGCTTCCAACCCGCCGCCCTTACAAAGGGGACGGAAAATGGGAAGTATCGCCACAGCGCCGGCCTGATAACGGCTGCACTGGCGAGCTTTTCGAGGCCTTTTACGAGGGCACGGGTCACGGGCCACACCGCCCTGACCGCACGCCAATGGTGCGTAGTGCCCGGGGGAGTTGTCGGGATGCATCTTTTTCTTTCACCAGGCATTCGGCTGCTCGGGCGTTTCGGTTTCGCCCGCAAATTCCAGCTGCTGTTTCTGCTGTTTATCCTGCCGCTGCTGGTCAGCCTGTGGATGATTGGCCAGGACTACCGCGACAAGCTCAGCCTGATCGCCGGCGAGCGCACCGGAGTGCATCAGCTGCTGGCCCTCAACAACCTGGACAACCTGCTGGCCGCGCAACGCGACCGCGCCGCCCGCTGGCGCGCCACCGAAACCAATCGTCAACCGACCCCGGCAACCCTGGCCGCCATGGCCGCCTTTGATGGCGTGCAACCGGCGCTGGACCAGGCCATGGTCGAACTCGGCGCCGCCCTGCAGAGCGCCGGTGCCGCGGGCGACACCCTGGCCCGTTTCCAGGCCTTGCAAGCTGCGCTCAATGGCCTGGACTCCAAGAGTCTGAGCAGCGTTGGCTGGTGGCCGGACGGCTACGATCGCTTCACCGCTGCCTTGAGTGCGCTGCAGGCGCTACGCGAGCAGATCGTCATGGACAATCGCCTGACCCTCGCCCCCTGGCTGGAAACCTACCTGCTGACGCAGATCTCCACCCAGCATGCGCCGGACCTGATCGAACGGGTCGGGCGCCTGGCCAGCGTCGGCCAGGCGTCGGTGGTTTCCGGGCAGTTCACCCTGCAAAGCCGCCTGCAATTGCGCGACCTGCGCAGCCGTATCGGCGATGCCCGCGACCAGTTGGTGAAGACCGCCGGCCTGCTCGAAGCGCGCCTGCCCAGCGAACTGCAGGCCTGGGCCGAGCACTATCACGACAGCCTCAAGCAGCTCGACGCCGGGCTCAAGGTGCTGGACGACGGGGTGTTCGGCGGCAGCATCAACCTCAAGCCGGAAGATTTCGAACGCAGCCTGGACGGCCTGCTGGGCAATCTGGCGAGCCTGCGTCAGGACTCGCTGAATTCCCTGGACCAACGCCTGGAACACTATCAGGGCGCAGCGGTGCGCCAGTTCATTCTGGTGGCGACGGTGCTCGGTGCGCTGCTGCTGGCGGCGCTGTATCTGTTTATCTGCCTACAGGCCTCGATCCGCCGCAGCGCCAGCGGCATCACCCAACTGGCCGAGGCCCTGCGTGACGGCAACCTGTGCCTGCAAGTGCCGGTGCATGGGCGCGACGAACTGGCCGCCATCAGTACCGCGCTGAACGTGGCGGTGGTGCAGTTACGCAGCAGCCTGCAGGGCGTGGACCATGAAACCCTGCAACTGAGCAATGCCGTGCGCAGCCTTAACGATCACTCAAGCGGGGCCCTGGGCGAGGTCGAAGCGCAACAGCAGCAGATCAGCCAGATCGCCACCGCCGCGACCCAGTTGGCCGCCACGTCCCAGGGTGTGGCCATGAGTTGCGAGCAGGCCTCCGGCAGCGCCCAGCACACCCAGCGCATTGCCGCCGACAGCAGTCGTGACAGCCAGCGCACCACCGCGAGCATCCAGCAGCTCAATCAACGGCTCAATGAAACCGCCGCGGCCCTGGGCCGGGTCAGCGAGCAAGGGCAACAGATCCAGCTGGTGGTGGACACCATTCGCGGCGTCGCCGAACAGACCAATCTGCTGGCCCTGAATGCCGCCATCGAAGCCGCCCGGGCCGGGGAGCAGGGCCGTGGGTTTGCGGTGGTCGCCGATGAAGTACGCAGCCTGTCGCAACGCACCCAGTCGTCGACCGCGCAGATTGCCGGCACCGTCGACAGCCTGCGCAGCACCGTCAATGAAGCGGTGAGCCTGATGCAAGCCGCCTGCGGCCAGGCCCAGAGCGATGCGCACGCGGTCACCGGCCTGGGCGAACGACTGGAGGAAATTGCCCAGGCCGTGCAAAGCGTCACCGACACCCTGGCGCACATCGCCACCGCCGTGGAGGAACAGGCCTGCACCGCCGATGAAGTCAGCGGCAATATCCAGCAGGTGGATCAGGCCGCCGTACGCCTGCTGGAAGGCGCCCGCGCCGTCAACCTCGCCGCCGACACCCTGAGCCAGGGCAGCCGCGCGTTGAGTGCCAATACCGGGCGCTTTCAACTGACATAAGCCCGTAGCCGCTGCCGAGCCGCGAGGCTGCGCTGGCCCGATAGGACACCGTGGAATGTCAGGTAAATTACGGCGCTCTGAGGGCCTGAAGCAGCGGCTACGCCTGCGTTATCCGCGCCTCGGGAAAATCCGCCTCCAGCTCGGTTTTCAACCACTGGGTGAACCACGCCACGTCCGCCGACCATTGCCCATTGGGCGTCAGCACGCGGTAGCTCTCCAACTGCACCTGGTCTTCCAGCGCCCGCACCAGGGTCCCGGCCTTGAGCTCTTCGCGCACCAGCACTTCATTGGCCAGGGCGATGCCCTGCCCGCTTTCCGCCACGGACAAGGCATGGTCGTTATTGACGTAGAGCACGTCGGAGCCGATGTGGATGTCCAGGCCATTGGCGGCGAACCACATGTTCCACCACTCACCGTCATCGAAGTGAATCAGGTTGTGCTTGAGCAAATCGGTGGGGCTGCTGATCGGCTCGATGCTGGCCAGGTAACCCGGGGTGCAGATCGGGAACACTCGAGGGCGAATCAGGCTCGCCCGTGATTGGGGGTACTGCCCGTCCAGGCCGTAGGCGATCCCCAGGTCACAGTGCTTGGCATCGACCTCGGTAAAGGTCGAATTAGGCTCGATGGCGAACTTTAATCCCGGTCGCACATGGCGCAACGCTTCCAGCCTCGGAGTCAGCCAGCGCTTGGCGAACCCCGGCACCACCATGATCCGCAGCCAGCGCTCGCGATCCCCTGGCTGCAACTCCTGGCCGGCTTCGATGATCAGTTGCAGCGCCTGGGCAACCTTGCGGTGATAGGTCTCCCCGGCGGCGGTCAGGATCACCCCGCGCGAGGTACGTTCAAACAGCTGCACCCCCAGCCATTCCTCCAGCAGCTTCACATGGCGGCCGATGGCAGGCTGGGTCACGTGCAGGGCTTTGGACGCCTCGACATAGCTGCCAAGGCGCGCTGCCGCATCGAAGGCACGCACCGCATTCATCGGTGGCAAACGCTGTTCAACCATGGCCGGGCACGCCCTCTGCTATTAAATTATTTAACAGCTGCTATGTTAAAATTGAAGTTTCGCCCCCGCAACCCCTCACTGATAATCGGCGCAACAGCAGAATAAAAAAAACACCTAAAGAGCCCGAAAAGCGGCTCGCAAAAGACCTGAAACACATCTCGATCCTGCCCAGAAAAATAAAATCCATGGCCTGACGCCACCGCCCTCTTCCGGGCGTTCGCAGGCGATGGGGGAATCGGAGGTTACGCATGAATGCCGTGCATTCGCTGCAAACGCTGGCTGTGTCTATCCGCTCGGTGCGCAAAGTCTACGGTGATCCGCACAGCGGCCCGGTGGCCTTGAAAAACATCGACCTGGACATTCGCGACAACGAATTCTTCACCCTCCTCGGCCCTTCCGGCTGCGGTAAAACCACCCTCCTGCGGATGATTGCCGGGTTCGAGTTTCCGACCCAGGGCGAGATCCTGCTCTATGGCGAAAACATCGCCGACCGCCCGCCGTTCAAGCGCCCGGTCAACACTGTGTTCCAGCACTACGCCCTATTCCCGCACATGAGCATCGCCGAGAACCTGGCCTTCGGCCTTGAGTCGCAGCCCATGGGCAAGGTCTTGAGCAAGGCGCAGATCGCCGAGCGGGTTCGCGAAATGCTGGCCCTGGTGCAGATGGAACGCTTCGCCGGGCGCCGTCCCAACCAGCTCTCCGGCGGCCAGCAGCAACGAGTGGCCCTGGCCCGGGCGCTGGCGCCGCATCCCAAGGTCCTGCTGCTGGACGAACCCCTGTCGGCACTCGACCTCAAGCTACGCCAGGCCATGCGTGAAGAGCTCAAGGCGATCCAGGCCAAGACCGGCATCACCTTTATCTTCGTCACCCATGATCAGGAAGAAGCCCTGACCATGTCCGACCGCATTGCCGTGCTGTCGGAAGGCGAAGTGCAGCAAGTGGGCCGTCCGCAAGACATCTACGAACAACCGCGCAACCGGTTTGTCGCCGACTTTATTGGCGAAACCAACTTTATCCAGGGCACCGTGACCCGGGTCGAGGCCGGCCTGGCCTGGTTCGCCGGCCCCGCCGGGCATCCGCTGCCGGCCCAGTCCTGCAGCGAGGTCCAGGTCGGCGCCACGGTCGCCCTGTCGGTACGCCCGGAACGCCTGCACCTGGTGCCGGCCGGCAGCCAGGGCACACTGCCGTGCCGCATCGAGGCGCAGATCTACCTCGGCACCGACCTGCAATACCAGGTCAGCCTCAGCGACGGGTCGCGCCTCACCGTGCGCACCCCCAACAGCGTCGACCACAGCCAGCGTTTTGCCGTAGGCAGTGACGCCGGCCTGCACTTCGACCGCGGCAGCGCCAGCGTCCTGCTGGATTGAGCACGAGGGTTCGCCATGCACGCTTCACCGATCACCCACAACCTGGAACGTCGCCGGGCCTTGCACAGTTTTCTCGGGGTCAGCCCGGCGCTGCTCGCCATCGGTCTGTTTCTGCTGGTGCCGATCCTGATCGTCATCGGTTACTCGCTGATGGAGGCCAACCCCTACGGTGGGGTCAACAAGGTCCTGAGCAGCGATGCCTACACTTCGCTGCTGTTCGAGCGGCAACTGGACGACAGCCTGGCCTTCACCGATTCCTACCTGGTCATCGCCCTGCGCTCGATCGGCATTGCCGGGCTGACGACCCTGATCACCCTGCTGATCGGCTTCCCAGTGGCCGTATGGCTGGCCATGCAGCCGGTGCAGCGGCGCGGGCTGCTGATCTTCCTGATCACGGTGCCGTTCTGGGCCAACCTGCTGATCCGCACCTACGCCTGGATCCTGCTGCTGCGTAACACCGGGGTCATCAACAACAGCCTGCTCGGCCTGGGCCTGATCGACCAGCCGCTGCAACTGCTCTACACCGACGGCGCGGTGCTGCTGGGCCTGGTCTACACCTACGCCCCGTTCGTGGTGCTGCCGATCTACGCCACCCTGGAAAAAATGGACACGCGCCTGCTGGAGGCTGCCCAGGACCTGTATGCCGGGCGCTTGCGCACCTTGCGCAAGGTGGTGCTGCCGATTGCCAGGCCGGGAATTATCGCCGGTGCAATCCTGACCTTCGTGCCCTGCCTTGGAGCGATGATTGCTCCGGAGCTGTTGGGCGGCGGTACGCGGATGATGCTTGGCAACCTGATCTTCCGTCAGTTCAGCGACGCCCGTAACTGGCCGTTCGGTGCCGCGTTGTCGCTGGTGCTGATGGCGGCGGTGATGCTGGTCCTGACCCTGTATGCCCTGCGCGCTCAGCGCCAGCGCGTTGCCCGGGAGGGTGCATGATGCTGCGTCTATTCAAGCGAAACGGCCTGGGCGTGCAGGACTTCCCCGGCTTTGGCGGCTTCAGTTTCCTGTTCTACCTGTACCTCTACGCGCCGATCGTGGTGCTGGTGGTGTTCTCCTTCAACGCCAACCAGTCGGCCACGGTATGGAGCGGTTTCAGCCTCGACTGGTACCGCGCCGCCTTCGCCAACCAGGCCTTGCGCCAGGCAGCGGGCAACAGCCTGTTGATCGCCGTCTGCGCCAGCAGCATCGCAACCGCGATTGCCACCCTCGCGGCGCTGGGTACCTCGCGCGGCGCCAGGTTCAAGGGCCTGCAACTGTCCATGGGCGCCATCATGCTGCCGTTGGTGCTGCCGGAAATCGTGGTCGGCGTCGCCACCCTGGCGCTGTTTTCCACCATCGGCCTGTCCCTGGGCTACGGCAACCTGATCATCGCCCATACGGTGTTCTGCATCCCGTTCGCCTACCTGCCGATCCGCGCCCGGCTCAATGACATGGACCTGTCTCTGGAGCAGGCCGCTGCCGACCTCTATGCCGGCCCCTGGCGCACCTTTCGCAAGGTCACCCTGCCGCTGCTGATGCCGGGGATTTTCTCCGGGCTGATGCTGGCCTTCATCGTCTCGCTGGATAACTTCGTGATCTCGATGATGGTCTCCCAGGCCGGCACCACCACCCTGCCGATCTTTATCTTCGGCCTGTTACGCATGGGGGTGACCCCCGACGTCAACGCCGTTTCGACCCTGATCCTCGGCGTCTCGGTGCTGTTCGTCAGCCTCTCTTATCTGCTGGGCAAAAAGAAAACCTGAACCTTCCAAGCACTGTGGGGAAATAGCATGAGCAAGTTGATTACAGGCCTCGGCGCCTCGTTGTTACTGACACTGCCACTGACCATGGTCGGCAGCGTTCAGGCTGCGGAGAAACTCAACGTGGTGAGTTGGAGCGGCTACTTTTCGCCGGAGATCCTCGCCAAGTTTCAGAAACAGAGCGGCATTGAAGTCACGGTCGATTCCTACGATTCCAACGAGACGCTGCTGGCCAAGCTCAAGCAAGGCGGCACCGGCTACGACGTGGCGATTCCCTCGCACCAGTTCGTGCCGATCCTGATCAAGGAGCAGTTGCTGGAGCGCTTCGACCCGATCAAGCAGCCCTACTACGCCAGCGTGGTCGACAACCTGCAACGGCCGACCTGGGACCCGGACGGCGCCTACTCGATGCCGTTTATCTGGGGCACCACCAGCGTGGTGCTCGACAGCACGCGCTACGCGGGCCCAGCCGACAGCTACAAGGTGCTGTATGAGCCGCCGGCCGAGTTGCAGGGGCGGATCAACATGTTCGATTCGGTCAGCGATGTGATCGACATGGCCAGCCTGTACCTGAACATCCCGCTGTGCAGCGAAGACCCTAAGCAGTTGCAACAGGTGCTGGCCCTGCTCAAGGCGCAGAAGCCCTTCGTCAAGACTTACAGCTCCAAGGCCGGCTCCATCCGCGAGAACCTGGCCGCCGGCGAAATCGACATGTCGATGTTCTGGGGCGGCTCGTCGATGCGCGCCCGGGAGATGAAACCGAGCCTTAAGTACCTGTACCCGAAAGAAGGCGTGCTGGCCTGGGTCGACAACATGGTCATCCCCAAGGGCAGCAAGAACCCGGCGAACGCCAGGGCCTTTATCGCCTTCCTCAGCCAGCCTGAGAACGCGGCCATGACCCAGAACTTCCTCAAGCATCAGAGCCCGATCAAGGGCGTCGAACCCTTCCTCGACGCGGGCCTGAAGGATGCCCCCGAGCTGCATATTCCCGAGGGCACCAAGGTGGTGTTCAGCCAGACCTGCGGCGAAGGCGCCATTCGCCTGGCCGACCGCCTGTGGACCAACCTGATGCGTTGACCCCCGACCGCCCCGCTGCGGCGGGGCGCTTTCTTCAAGTCGTCTACAAGGCAGCATCACCATGACTTCAAACCCCATCAGCGAACTGGTCCTGCTGCAGGCCCACGAACTCGCCGAACGCATCCGCCTGCGCCAGGTTTCCTGTCGCGAAGTGATGCAGACCTACCTGGCCCATATCGAGCGCTTCAACCCGTCGGTGAATGCGCTGATCAGCCTCCAGCCATCCCAGGCGCTGCTGGCCCAGGCCGACCTGCGCGACGCAGAGCTGGCGCGCGGCGAATACCACGGCTGGATGCACGGCCTGCCCCACGCGATCAAGGACCTGTCGCTGACCCACGGTATTCGCACCACCCTGGGCTCACCGCTGTATGAAGATTTTGTGCCGCAGCGCGACGGCATCATGGTCGAGCGGATCAAGGCAGCCGGGGCGATCATCATCGGCAAGAGCAACACCCCGGAGTTCGGCCTCGGCTCACAAAGCTACAACCCGCTGTTCGGCGCCACCGGTTGCGCCTACGACCCGAGCAAGACGGCCGGCGGCAGCAGCGGTGGTGCCGCCGCCGCACTGGCCATGCACCTGGTGCCGGTGGCCGACGGCAGCGACATGATGGGCTCGCTGCGCAACCCGGCGGCGTTCAACAATATTTTCGGCTTTCGCCCGTCCCAAGGCCGGGTGCCGTTCGATGACAGCAGCGATCTGTTTTTCGACCAGCTCGGCTATGAAGGCCCCATGGCCCGCAGCGTGCGTGACGCCGCCCTGCTGCTGTCGGTACAGGCCGGCTTTGATGCCCGGGCACCGCTGTCCATCGCCGAATCCGGAGCCGCGTTTGCCGAGCCCCTGGAGCGCGACCTGCGGGGCACGCGCCTGGGCTGGCTGGGTGACTTCAACGGCTACCTGCCGATGGAACCAGGCATCCTCGAACTGTGCCAAGCCACCTTCGCCGACTTCGAGGCCGTGGGCTGCAGCGTCGAGGCGGCCCAGGTCAACTTCGCCCCGGAGCAGCTGTGGGACAGCTGGCGCACCCTGCGCCACTGGCTGGTGGCCGGCTCCCTGGGCGCGGCCTACGCCGATCCGCTGAAACGCGCCCAGCTCAAACCCGAAGCCTGCTGGGAGGTGGAAAACGGCCTCAGCCTCAGCGCCAGTCAGGTGTACGCCGCTTCGGTCAGCCGCAGCCACTGGTACCGCGCCATCAGCCAACTGTTCGAGCGCTTCGACTTTCTGCTGCTGCCCAGCGCCCAGGTGTTCCCGTTCGACAAAACCATCCCCTGGCCACGCAGCATCCAGGGCGTGGCCATGGACACCTATCATCGCTGGATGGAAGTGGTCATCCCCGGCACCCTGAGCGGCTGCCCGGTAGCCAATGTGCAGGCCGGCTTCAATACCGACGGGCTGCCCATGGGCCTGCAAATCATCGGCCGGCACCAGGCCGACTTCGCCGTGCTGCAACTGGCACACGCCTACGAACAGGCCAGCCGCTGGTTCCAGCGCTGCCCTTCGCCACTGCTGAGTCGGGGGTAATTGGATAAACGGTTGATAGCGTAGATAAATTTCTTACAAAAAGGCTTGACGCAATGTCGTTCTCCGCGAATAATGCGCGCCACTTGGCTACATAGCTCAGTTGGTTAGAGCATAGCATTCATAATGCTGGGGTCCGGGGTTCAAGTCCCTGTGTAGCCACCAAGTACTAAAAACGGCTTACCGCAAGGTAGGCCGTTTTTTTATGCCTGGAGAAAAGCCCCTGGCTGCTGAAGACGGTCCTGTTGTTTCCGGACGCCTCTGTCTGCGCCACCGCATGCCGCAGTTCGAACGACGCCTGCCCTTGAAGGCGCCAGTCTCAACTGAGGGTGTGCCCCTCTTGCTTCGGCATGAAAAAACGCGCGAAGAGTTCGGACTGCGACTTGATGTTGAACTTGGCGTAAATATTACGCCGGTGAACCTTTATGGTTTCCGTGGACAGGGAAAGCTTGCCGGCTATCTCCTTGCTGGAGAAGCCACTCAGCAACAACTTGAGTACATCCTTTTCCCGCGCCGTTATTTGCGCACCCAACTGAGCAATGGTGTCCGACCACAGAGGGGGCTCGGTGATGTTTTTTTCCAGGCTGTTTTCAAACGACATGCGCTGATACATCAATGCAATTACCCAGGGCTTGATGATTTCAAGTGTCGCGATTTGCTCCTGGGTGAATCGAACGGTACTGCCAAATGAAACACACAATGTTCTATCCGCATCGAGTTGAACATTGTACTGCGCTTCATCGACGGAAATGTATTGCGCAAAGTACTGATGATAATACTCGGTCTCCAGAAAATGCTCCGGCGCAATATCGAGCATATGAAAGAAGCCACTCTGCGGATCTTCACGATTGGCAATATAAAAGGGGTCCAGCAAATAAAGACCTTTTACATAGCGATGGGTAAAGGCATCCACCTCTTCGGCATCGGCCACTTCAGGCAGGCTAATGACCTGAACTTGCTGATCGCTGAAAATCAATACCACCCAATTATCTATCTTCACATACTCATTCAATACGCGAATAAGCGAGCTCCAGAACTCCGGACGGTCCAGTTGCATGATCAACTTTCCAATCGACCGGTGCCAAACCAGGTCATGAAGGTCGAGTGACATTGTCTACCCCTTTAGGGTTAGGAATTCATGGGTCAGAGGTAAGTATTTGTAGGTATTTACTATTCGACGATGCCGAGTATATTCAGCCCCTAGCTTACGATGGCCATGAGGGCCTATCGAGTTGACAGGGATAGTCATATGAGTAAGTCGCATTTGCGAGCTATTTTTTTAGCCTCGCTTTTCAGTGCCGGAATAAGCACATCCGTCAGTGCGGTAGAGCCCGCCGTACATCTGTACAACTGGTTCGGGTTGCTGGCGCCGGAAACCCCCAAGGAGTTCGAGCGGGAGACCGGCACAAGAATCAATATGGATGCCTTTGACAGCGCCGAGATGATGCAGAGCAAGGTTATGGCGGGGCGCACCGGCTATGACGTGGTCGTGGCCACTTCCAATGTCTTGCCGGGCCTGATCGAGGCGGGCGTGCTTCAACCACTGGATCGCAGCCAACTGAGCAATTTGTCCCATATCGATCCAGATATCCTGGCCCTGCTCGCGGCCAATGATCCCGGTAATCGCTACGCGGTGCCCTACTTGTGGGGCACCACCGGTATTGGTTATGACGAACATAAGGTCAAGGCTGCACTGGGCGACAATGCCCCAGTAAATAGCTGGGACTTGATCTTCAAAGAAGAAAACATCAGCAAACTCAAGTCCTGTGGCGTGGCCATGCTCGACTCTCCCAGCGAGATCATTTCGATTGCCTTGAATTACCTTGGGCTCCCGAGCAACAGCAGAAACCCCGAGGATTATCAGAAAGCCCAGGCGTTGCTATTAAAAATCCGTCCTTACATTCTCTATTTCGACTCTTCGAGAATCGATGCCGACCTGGCGGATGGCAATATCTGCGCAGTCGTGGGCTGGGCCAATGGTGCCCTTGCGGCGCAGGCCATCAATGAGAAGTCCAACACGGGGCGCAAGATTGCCTACAGCCTTCCTCGCGAAGGCGCACTGGTCTGGTCGGAAAACCTGGTGCTGCTCAAAGACGCTCCTCATCCCAAGGAAGGCATGGCGTTTATCAATTACATGCTGCGCCCCAATGTTATTGCCAAGACGTCAAATCACACGCTGTACCCTAATGCCAATAAAGACGCCTCTGAGTTTGTTGAGCAGAAGTTGCGAGACAACCCCTGGATCTATCCAGACAAGAACACTATCGCCACACTTATTCCACTTGAGCCGCTGCCATTGAAGTTGGAGCGAATTCGCACTCGCGTATGGACCAAGGTCAAGAGCGGCACTTGATCTGGCCTGGTTATTACTGATTGCGCCTCTGCTCCCTCACACGGCGTGAGGGACCAGGGGCTATATAAAGAATCAAAAGACTGCGCGGTGCAGCTAGTCATTGGCAGGCCGAGTACCACACTCGGCACAACTAAGTGACTATCCGCCGCTGTCGCGCGGTGGCCGGCGTTTATAGGCAGCACACGTAATCAGGCAGGGAGCAGACGAATGACAACGGCGTTGTCACCGAGGTCCCAGGGAAGGAGAAAATCATGTGCCGAGGCGATTGCCAGCGCAACGTGGAGTCGGACGATTACAAAGCGTACAAGGAGATCGAAGAGCAAATCGGTCACTGCTCGCCCGAACAAGCCTGGGCCATGTATTACGTCTCGGCCGGGCTGGTGCGTGAGCACATCGCGCTGGCGGTGATGGAACACATCACCCGGGGCAACAAGGCGCTGCTGCTTGAATTCCCTGAACTGGCCCAGGCTGAAAAAGAGCGAACACGCGTCGAGCTCACCCGAATCAAAAACGTCTTCAGCGCCAAAGAGTCACCCATGGCTGATGAGAAACGCTTTCTGCAAACGGTCCAATCGCTGCATCGACGCCGTTATCAAGGCTGAGCAAGAGCACGTCGACTGCGACCCTGGCCGCCTCCCCGCAGTCAGCACGATGGCAAATGCCCTGAGTCGCCCCGGCCCCCCTCAGCCTGCGCTCAAGCCTTGCGCTGTCACCGCCCCCTGTTCAAGATCGCTGGCGTTCCTGGGCAGGCACTGCTGCCAGGACGGTTCGACATCAATGGGCGCTCAAGGAGAGTTGGCAATGCTTCAAGTATGGGGACGCCGCAGCGCGTTCAATGTGCAGAAAGTCATGTGGCTGATCGGTGAACTGGGCCTGGCCCATGAACACATTCGCGCCGGCGGCAGCTTCGGGATCAAGGAAACACCGGAATTCCTGGCCATGAACCCCCACGGCCGGGTGCCGCTGATCAAGGACGGCGAGACCGTGGTCTGGGAGTCGCACGCGATCCTCAGGTACCTGGCGGCCACTTACGGCGCAACGGCACTCTGGAGCGACAACCCGGGGCAGCGCTCAGTGGCCGATCGCTGGATGGACTGGGCCCAGTGCAGCCTGCAAACAACCTTTATCAACGGGGTGTTCTGGGGCGGGTTTCGGACCCCGCAGGAGCAGCAGGACAGCGTGGCGCTCAAGGCCAGTGTCCAGCGCTGCGCCGAGCATTTTCAGTTGCTCGACCAGGTGTTGAGTCAGCAACCGTTCCTAGGCGGCAACGAGTTCTCCCTGGCGGATATCCCGGCAGGCACAAACCTGTATCGCTACTTCGAGCTGGAGATCGAACGCCCTGTCATCCCCAACGTCGAGGCCTGGTACGCCCGCCTCCAGGAGCGCCCTGCCTACCGCGAACACGTGATGATTCCCTTCGCCGAGATGCGCGGAAAGCTCGACTTCTAACCCCCATAATCGGCACGACTGGCCCCTGGGGCGCGCTGCGACCAGCGCGCAATAACCAGGGCCATGAGCAGTAACCCCGTGGCCACGGCAAAGCTGACCCGCAGGCCGTGGCTCATGGCATCGGGCGCACTCGTACTCAGCTCGGAGGCAGATGACGCCAACGCAAACACTGCGCCGATGACGGACGCACCGCTGATCAGCCCGAGGTTGCGCGACAGGCTGAGCAAGCCGGACATCGCGCCGCGCTGATCGGCCTGGACGTCCTGCATCACCGCGGTGTTGTTGGCCGCCTGGAACAGTTGATAACCCGGGGTCAGGATCACCAGCCCGGCCACATACCCGACGACGCCGAACAGCGGTGCCAGCACGCTCAGCGCAACCGCCCCGGCGAGCATGCCGAACAACCCCAACACCACGCCCCGGGGCGCCCCTAGCTGGTCGACGACGCGCCCCGCCGGCACCCCGCTCAGTGCTGAAACCACCGGCCCCATTGCCATCACCGCACCGACCACGGCCAGGTCGAGCCCCAGCCCACGGCTGAGATAAAACGGCCCGACCACCAGCGTCGCCATCATCACCGTCGACACCAGGCCATTCATGAGCAGGCTAGCGCCGAGCAATGGCTCGCGAAACAACGCCAGACGAATCAACGGTGACGCCACCCGGCCCTGCCCCCAGAGAAACAGTCCGCCGGCGACCGCCGCCGTCAGCAGCAACGCGGCATTGCGCCAATCGAAACGGCCGTGCCCGAGGGTCGTCGCCAGGGCATAAGCCGCGAGTGCCAGGGCCAGCAGCAAGGTACCGCTGTAGTCAAAACCGACCGGCCCAGCCTCGGCGCGTGGGCGATCGGCCGGCAGGTAACGGTAGGCCAGGGCCAAGGCCAACAGGCCCAGGGGCAGATTGAGCACAAAGATCGCGCGCCATCCCAACCAGGCAATCAGCACGCCGCCCAGGGCCGGGCCCAGAGCTGTGCCGATCGCCGACATGCTCCCCAGCAGGCCCATGGCGCTGCCGGTTTGCGCCTTGGGCACGCTGTCGCCCACAAAGGCCATGGCCAGCGCCATCATGATCGCCGCCCCCAGGCCCTGGATCGCCCGCGCGCCGAGCAACCACCCCAGGTTCGGCGCCAGGGCGCACCCGAGGGAGGCCAGCGTGAACAGGGCAATGCCCGCCAGCAGCAGGCGCCGGCGTCCCATCAGGTCACCAAGGCGGCCGACGCTGATGATCAAGGTGGTGATGGCCAGCAGGTACGCCAGGACGACCCACTGCACCTGCTGGAAAGACGCCTCGAACGCCTGGGCCAGGGCCGGCAGGCCGACATTGGCAATGCTGGTGCCGAGGGAGGACAACAGCATCGACAGTGACAGGCTGGCGAGCACCCCGCGCAGCGCAGGCTCCGGGTGGGCAATGATCGGCTTCACGCTGTGCTCCCTTTTTGAGCGCCGCACAATGCAGCTGGCAACAGGGTATGGCCCGCGCTGACAAGGCGGAAGACGCAGCATTTGCACTTCAAGTGTGCACCAGACGCCATACCTCGATCCCGCCTGTGCTAACGTCGCTGCATGTCAAAACCCGACCTCAACCTGCTGTTTACCCTCGATGCCCTGCTCGCCGAAGGCAATGTCACGCGCGCTGCCCAACGCCTGCACCTGAGCCCGTCGGCCATGAGCCGGGCCCTGGCGCGCCTGCGTGAAACCACCGGCGATCCGCTGCTGGTCCGGGCTGGGCGCGGGCTGGTGGCCACACCGAGGGCCCTGGAATTGCGCGAGCAGGTCAGCCGCCTGCTGCAAGAAGCACAAGCCGTGTTGCGCCCCGTCGAACAGCTGGACCTCAAGCGCCTGGTGCGCAGCTTCACCCTGCGCACCAGTGACGGCTTTGTCGAAACCTTCGGCCCAACCTTGATCGCCCGCATCAGCCAGGAGGCACCCGGGGTGCAACTGCGCTTTGTGCACAAGCCCGACAAGGACAGCACGCCCCTGCGCGACGGCACGGTCGACCTGGAGACCGGCGTGGTGGGTCAAACCACTGCGCCCGAACTGCTGACCCAGGCCTTGTTCCGCGACCGTTTTATTGGCGTTGTGCGCCAGGACCATCCCTTGACCCGGGGGGCGATCACCCCGGCGCTGTATGCGGCTGGGCGGCATATCGGCGTCTCGCGGCGTGGTCAGGACAAAGGGCCGCAACAGATCGAGCACGCCCTGCACACCCTTGGCTTGCAGCGCCAGCAGGTGGCCATCGTCGGCGGCTTTGCCAGTGCCCTGGCGCTGACCCGTGGCGACGACCTGATCGCCACCGTGCCTGAACGGCATACCGCCACCCTGCGCACGGGCCTGCACAGTTTTGCCCTGCCGCTGGTTTTGGCGCCGATCACCGTGTCCATGCTCTGGCACCCACGGCTGGACGCCGACCCGGCCCATCGCTGGCTGCGCGCCTGCCTCCGGGAGATCTGCGCAGAGCCCGCCGCAACCGACATCCCCGCCTGAACAGCCGGCCGCCCACTGCTGTACATTGCCGCCACGGACGACACATCATTTTCCCAGTGAACGGAGTTCAACGCGTGTTTTCGATCTTCCATCCGCGTCATCGCCGGCTTACCACCCTCTCGCTGATAGCCGCCGCTCTCACCCTCAGTGCCTGCAACAACCCGCCTCCCAGCACCGCCCTGCCCGCGGCCCCGGAAATCGCCTCGGGCTACCGCAGCGACCTGCACACCCGGTATGCCGACCAGCACATGGCCGCCGCCGCCAACCCGCTGGCAGCACAAGCCGGGCGCGAGATCTTGCGCCAGGGCGGCTCGGCCATCGACGCGGCAATTGCCATGCAAGCCGTGCTGACCCTGGTGGAACCGCAGTCTTCGGGCATCGGCGGCGGCGCGATGATCGTGCTCTGGGACGGCAAGGCGGTGCGCACCTACGACGGCCGGGAAACCGCACCGGCCGGCGCCAGCGAAAAACTGTTCCTGCAAGCCGACGGTCGCCCCATGCCCTTTCCCAAGGCGCAGATTGGCGGACGTTCGGTGGGCACCCCGGGCGTCTTGCGAGCCCTGGAACTGGCCCATCAACAACACGGCCGTCTGCCCTGGGCCCAATTGTTTGAGCCGGCTATCCGCCTTTCTGAACAGGGCTTCCCGATCTCCCCGCGTCTGCACGGCATGATCGTGGCCGACCCTTATCTGGCGCAGTCGCCGGACATGGCCGGGTACTTCCTCAACAGCGACGGCAGCCCTAAGGCCGTGGGCACTCTGTTGCACAATCCAAGGCTGGCGGCGGTGCTGAAACGCATCGCTCATGAAGGTCCGAATGCCCTGTACCAGGGCCCGATCGCCGAGGAAATCGTGGCCAAGGTCCAGGGCCACGCCAACCCCGGCAGCCTGTCGCTCAACGACCTGCAAGGCTACCGGGCCAAGGAGCGCGCGCCACTGTGCAGCGACTACAAGCGCTGGCAGGTGTGTGGCATGCCGCCGCCGTCGTCCGGTGGCATCGCCGTAGCGCAGATCCTCGGCACCTTGCAGGCGCTGGAGGCACGTGACCCGCGCTACGCCCTGGCGCCGCTCAAACCGGTGAAAACCAGCCTGCCGGCCGGCCTCGAACCGGCGCCGCAAGCGGTGCATCTGATTGCCGAAGCCGAACGCCTGGCCTACGCCGACCGTGGCCTGTACGTGGCGGACAGCGACTTCGTGCCGGTGCCGGTGGCCGGCCTGGTCGCACCCGGTTATCTGGCCCAGCGCGCGGCGCTGATCGGCGAGCGCAGCATGGGCCTGGCCCAGCCAGGCAAGCCGCAGGGGATTGAAGTGGTGTACGCCCCGGACCGTTCGCCGATGCGTATTTCCACCTCGCAAGTGGTGGCGGTGGATGACCAGGGCGGCGCGGTGTCGATGACCACCACCGTGGAAGCCGCCTTCGGTTCGCACCTGATGGTCCAGGGCTTCATGCTCAACAACCAGATGACCGACTTTTCCTTTATCCCCGAAGAAAACGGCCAGCCGGTGGCCAACCGCGTGCAGCCGGGCAAACGTCCGCGCTCGTCCATGGCCCCGACCCTGGTCTTCGATCGCGCCAGCGGTGAACTGCTGGCCACCGTCGGCTCCCCCGGTGGCTCGCAGATCATCGAGTACGTGGCCAAGTCGGTGATTGGCATGCTCGACTGGAACCTCGACCCGCAAGCCGCCATCAACCTGCCCAACTTCGGCAGCCGCAACGGCCCCACCGAACTGGAGCAAGGCCAATTCACACCGGCCCTGAAACAGGCGTTGCAGGCCAGGGGGCACGCAGTGAACGAGATCGACATGACCAGCGGCACCCAGGCCATCGTCCGCGTGCGCGACGCCCAGGGCAAAGCTTCATGGGCCGGCGGAGCCGACCCACGGCGTGAGGGTGAAGCGTTGGGGGATTGAGCCGAAACTGAAAGGGGCCTACTGCGCAGTAGGCCCTTTCATCGCCGAAGCATCACGCACGGCCAGATCGAACACCGCAAGCACCACGGCAATCGATACCCAGGCCGTCGCCCAGCACTTGATGAAGATCCAGGCAAAAGTCAGCGCCGACAGGCCATAGGGCGAGCCCATGACACCGGCGAACATCAGGGTCAGGTACAGTTTTGCGCAGTACAGCAAGGCGAACAGCGTGGCGCCCCAGGAAGCGCAAAACACCAGCGACCCCATTCGCCCCCGCGATTCATTCGACGTCTTGTGCCGACGGACAATAAAAGCCGCCGCCAGGGCTCCAAGCCCGGTGTACAACGCCAGTTCGAACAGGCTGCTGATCCCCACCATCAGAATGGCCAACGCCTCAAGTGCACCAAAGGTGCCCACCAGTTTCATATCCAGACGCATCGTGCGGGCTACTCCATTGCCGTGCGGGAGCGCCGCGCCACCGCGCAAACGCCCCCAAAATACCGGGACCTGTGGGTGTACAGATCACAGCACTCCCATGAATGAGCGGCCAGGGTGAACCTGTGCTCGCGGGTTATCAACCGTTCCAAGGCATTTAAATCAGAGCGGTTTGAAGGGATTGGGGCGTACTGCAAAAAGCGAGTCGGCCACGAATTGTTGGGGGCGAGCATTGATCTCAACGCCGGGCGCACGGGAGGAACGCAAAGCGTTTCATCATCAATAGCGCCGAAACACACCTGGCCCTCAGCGCGCCCCCAAAACCCTGACGCGCAACACCCGCGCATCCAGCAAACCCAACAGGGTCGCCACGGTGATAAAAACCACGCCCATGGCCTCGGCCAATTCCGGCAACAGCGAGCGCTGTATCACCTCGACAAAGGTCCAGGGGAAGTCGGAGAAAGCCAGCACCAGGGTCCGGCACGCCATCACCAGTGCGGCAAACAGGCAGGCCGCCGCCAGGGCGCAGAACAACACCGAGGGCCACAGGGGCTGATCGGCGCAGCGCGGTGCAGAAACCCGCCGAGTGAGGCGCACCGCGCCCAGGGTGGCGATACAGGTGGTGAGTACAAGGCCCGTGCGCTCCAGGCCCCACAGCACATTGCCCAGCACCATCAGCGCGGCCAGCACAAAGAACAGTGCGACAAAGTGTTTATCGCGCCTGGACACCCGTCCCAAGCCGGGAAGCCAGGCGCTGCGGCGACCGCCGATGGACGCCAGCGAACTGCCGTCGCCGGCGAAATGCAGCGGCACCCGGGGTTTGCTTTCAGGCTCGGCCACCGGGGCGCGCATGACCTGCGGATCGAACCAGGCCAGCGCGCCGCCCACCGTCAGCAGGCTGATGCTCCAGCCCTTGATGAAGGTCCAGCCCAGGTCCAACTGCGGTGCCGGGAAGCGCGCGCCACTGCGGGCGTTGACCACCAGGTCCAGGTAGAGCTTGGCGCTGTACAGGGCCGCGAACAGCGTGGCTGCGACCAGGGCGCACCCCACCACACTCGGCCAGACCCCAGGCGCCCGCAGGCGGCGGCTTTTGTGGCGAGCAGTGATCAGCGCCGCCAGCAAGGCCCCAAGGCCACTGAACAAGGCAATATCGAACGGGCTATAGACCGGCAACAGCAGCAACGTCAGGGTTTCAATCAGGAAAAAAACCAGCAGCAGCTGGATATCGTGACGCATCGTACAAGCAACTCCTTTTGCCTGGAGGGGCGGTGCAGCGCCCTTGGGATTAGCCGATATCGCGCAGCGCAAAGGCGAGATGCGCAACAGGGCGCGCATCCTAGCCTTGAGTGGGCGGCGCAGGCAAAAAGAAATATGTCATGAACCACCAGTGTGGCGAGGGAGCTGGGTCGCGCAGCGGCCCCAAAAATGGGACTGCTTCGCACCGGCCCACCGGCGGCCCCATCGGGAGCACGCTCCCTCGCCACAGGGTACTTTTCGCTTGTTCGATCACTGAAGTGTCAGAGCCTTCTCAAACCATTTCCTGCCAAAAACAACATTTCCAACTGCACCGTCACAGAATGTCGCAGCTACGCCGCTGCAGCGCGGCCCTGGGCCATTATTCTCCGTCCGTCGCTGCCCAATCAGCGACCGGGCTTGGCGGCCCGCCCACGAAAGGCGCAACAGCGCCAATAACACGATTGCAGGCGCTTTTTTTGTGCCCGCTTTTCTGTGTCATGGCGGATTGCGCAGGGACCCCTTCGGGGGTGCCGGTTCCTTTCGTGCCGGTCCGCCAACCTTGTGCAATCCGCCACCCTAACCTGCTTGGCGGCAGGCGGTGGAGGTTCCCAACACGAAAGGAGTCGTCACCATGAACCACACCCCAGCTCCGTCCCCTCCCCTCACCACCCTCGGCGATATCGCCTTTGCCGACTGCGGCGAACACCCCCACCCGCTGTTTCGGGTCAATGCCGATGTGCCCGCAGCCGATGCCCTGGCGCATGCCTCGGCGCTGCTACATCTGGCAAAACAGTTCTCTCTGGAAGCCGCCTAGGAACCCCAGGTCGACCGCTATGCTTGGGCAGCACATTACTTGGGAGAGATGGCCAGGGTAGCGATGGATGATGTGCACGCTGCGCTAGCGGCGGCGTCTGAACGGCGCTGACCCAAGACGGGCAGAACCCTCTGCCCGTCCATCGCCTACTCTCCCCATTGACTTGTTTAGGTCCCGGGATGGGACTAGGATCCCGCCATGAGAATTATCGCCATCAGTCATTTGAAGGCCTTCTGGGAGAAGCACCCCGATTCGGAACAAGCCTTCCTGGCCTGGATTGACGAGGCAAAAACCGCCCACTGGTCCACCCCTGCGCAAATCAAGGACCAGTACCGCAGCGCCAGCATTCTCAAAAGCCGCAGGGTCGTGTTCAACATCAAAGGTAATGACTACCGGCTGGTGGTCGCCGTGGCCTACCGCTTCGGCGCCCTCTACATAAAGTTCGTCGGCACCCATGCGCAGTACGACGCCATCGACGCCGACCGCATTGATATGGAGCAAGCATGAATATTCGCCCTATTCACACTGACCCGGACTACCGCGCGGCGCTGAAAAATGTGTCGCCTTTTTTTGATAACGAGCCCACCCCCGGTACCCCTGAAGGCGATTACTTCGACGTGATGGTGACCCTGATCGAGGCCTATGAGGGCAAGCACTTTCCGGTCGACCTGCCGAACCCGATCGAGGCCATCAAGTTCCGCATGGAACAGTCGGGATTGTCGGTGGCCGACCTGGTGCCCGCCATCGGCCGTACCAACCGGGTGTACGAAGTGCTCAATGGCAAGCGCGCGCTGACCCTGCCGATGATCTGGAAACTGCACCAGCTGTTCGGTATCCCCGCGCAAAGCCTGATCAAGCCGGTCAAACCGGTGTAATCCCCCCGCGTTCACATGGCCTGTGCAGCCCCCATCCGCTCACGGTTATGCATCAACTCATCCAGCGCATCGGCATTCTCGTCAGCCCACGAATACAGGGCCCTCAAGGGCTCGACAAAGCGCCAGCCCAGGGGCGTGAGGGCGTACTCCACCCGCGGTGGCATGTCCTGCAATACGGTACGGGCCACTGCGCCATCGCGCTCCAGCTCGCGCAAGGTCTGGGTCAGCATTTTCTGGGAGATGCCCGGCATGCTGCGTTGCAACTGGCTGCTGCGCGAGGCTCCGAAGCTCAGGCAGTACAGGACCATCGAGGTCCACTTGGTCGACAGCAGCGTATGAATGCGCCGTGGTGGGCAGGTTTCTTCGACGATCAGGGGACCGGCTACAGGAACGTAAGTGAGATCGCTCATGGTGACTTCCGCAGGTCTTGGGCACTAAAAAGTGCCTGATTTACAGTCAGGCACCGGCGACCAATAATTCTACCCATCCACGGCGGCGATCACCGCCCCGTCATTGATTCGAGGTTTGACCATGTCCCTGCCCACCACCATGCGCGCCTTGGTGCTGCACGATTACGCCAGCGGCCGCTTCAGCGAAAGCCAGGTGCCGCTGCCCCAGGCCGGTCCCGGCGAAGTCCTGGTGCGGGTAGTCGCCAGCGGGGTCAACCCGATCGACTACAAGATCCGCACCGGCAACGCGCCGTACGCCATGCCGGAACTGCCGGCGATCATCGGCACCGACCTGGCGGGCGTGGTCGAAGCCGTGGGGACCGGCGTCAGCCAATTCGTTGTCGGCGATGAAGTCTATGGCCTCACCGGCGGTGTTCGTGGCCTGCAAGGCTCGTTGGCCGAATACGCCGCAGTGGACGCCCGCTTGCTGGCCCATAAGCCAAGCACCCTCAGCCTGCGAGAAGCGGCGGCCATGCCCCTGGTGTTCCTCACGGCCTGGGAAGGGCTGGTGGACCGGGCCAAGGTCGGCGCCGGGCACAAGGTGCTGGTGCATGGCGGTGCCGGTGGCGTAGGCCATGCAGCGGTGCAGATTGCCCGCTCCCTGGGGGCCGAGGTGTTCGCCACCGTGTCGGCCGGTAAAAAGCACATTGTCGAAGGCTACGGCGCGACCGCCATCGACTACCGCACCCAGGGCGTCGCCGATTACGTGAAGGCCCACACCGCAGGGGCCGGGTTCGATGTGATCTACGACACCGTCGGTGGTGCCAGCCTGGACGACTCGTTTGCCGCCATTGCCCACTACGGCCATATCGCCAGTTGCGCCGCCTTTGGCCAGCATGGGCTGGCAGTGGGTTCGCTGCGCTGCATGACCCTGTCCGGGGTGTTTGTCCTGCTGCCCATGCTCAGCGGCAACGGCCGCGCCCATCACGGTGACATCCTCAAGGCGGCGGCGCAGATGGTCGAACAAGGCCATTTCAAACCGCTGCTGGATGCCCGGCGCTATACCCTGGCCGAGGCCCACGCCGCCCACGATGCCGTCGAGCAAGGCACGGCCGTGGGCAAGGTGGTGATCGATATCGCCTGACAGCTCCCGCCACGACAGGCTGGATCCCGCTATGCTCTGCCTCCTCTTTGTATGGAACAGAGCAACCGGCCATGAGTTTTCCCGCAGCCATCCTGAGCCAACTGCCGGGCATCGAACATGACTTCGCCGCAGTCGATGCCCCGCGACCCGCGTCGTTGTTCTTCTGCGCCCAGGCTCACACCGCCACGGTGATTGAAATCGACGAGAGACAGCCCGCCGGAGTGATCGAGGCCGACGCGGTCTTCACTCGTAGCCGGCGCCCCATTGCGGTGATTACCGCCGACTGCCTGCCGCTCCTGGTCGCCTCCGCCGACGGCGCACTGGTGTCGGCCATTCATGGCGGCTGGCAGGGTTTGCAGCGCGGCATCATCGGCCATACGTTACAGCGCCTTGAGGCAGAGGGCGTTTCACGCCAGCAGTTGAGGATTGCCATCGGCCCCGCGATCAAGCCGTGCTGCTATGAAGTGAGCCCCGGATTTATCGCTACTCTGGAAGCGACCCAGGGGCATCTTTGGCAAGGCACACAACCGCCCTGGTTCGACGCTCAACCCCAGCCGCAACGGGCTCCAGCCATAGCACCGCCGCCACCGACGCAGGCGGGCAGCCTGTGGTTTGACCTCAACCACTACGCCCTCCTGCAACTGCACGCCGAAGGCGTCGCGTCGGAGCAAGTCGCCGTCAGCCCATCGTGCACTTATTGCTCCACCCAAGCCCTGGCCAGCTACCGCCGTCGAAACCATCGCGGGGAAGCCAAGGCCTTTCAGTATTCATGGATCCAGCGAGCCTGATACCCAAGGTTCAACTTCGCACCACCGAACAGAGGGTGATCCGTCGCAATAGCGCCTGGGCTTCGCGCGACGGCTGCGCTAACGTTGCACATTTTCCAGATCACCACAGGGAGTGAACGTGTCCGATAACCTTTATTCACCGCCACAGGCGCCGCTGCTGCACACCCCAGTGCAGGAGCAACAAGCTTTTTACGTGGTGTCGCGGGGCAAGTTCCTGACCCTGTTCGTACTGACGTTTGGCCTGTACCAGTTGTTTTGGGCCTATCAGAACTGGCGCCAGTTCAAACAGGCCACCCAGCAGCCGATGTGGCCCATGGCGCGGGCGTTTTTTGCGATTTTCTGGACCCACGCCCTGTACCGCGAGGCCGATGCCTGGATCAAGCAAAACGGCCGCAGCCACCCTTGGCGGCATGCAGAACTGGCGACCTGGTTTGTATTGCTGGCGATTGCGAGCAAGGTGCTCGATGCCATGGTCAGAAAGAACATCGGCGCGCCGTTGCTCGACATCATCAACCTGGCGCTGATTCCGCTGCAGGCCGTGGTGACCTTCGAAGGCCAGCGCGGGCTGAATGTCGCCGGCGGCGACCCGCAAGGCCAGAGCAACGCACGCTTTACGCCCATCAACTACGTTTTTATCGTGATCGGCGTGGTGCTCTGGCTATTGGTGGCGGTGGGCCTGCTGGTCACCTAGCAGACCCACTGCCAGGCCTTACGCGCTGACGTAGACCCAGGCCTGAATCCCGGACTGCAACGCCACGCTGACGCGTTTGTAGTCCGCCACTTCGTAGCTGTCCGCGGCGGCCAGCTCCTGCGGGGTGATTTGAAACACGGTGCCCGGGATCGGCGCACTGGCCGCGCTGCCCGGACGCAGGATCGGGTGATGGGTCTTGCCGCTGGCAGCCAGCACTTGCGGGTCGGTGATTTCCACCCAGGCCTGGTCATAGCCCAGCATGGCGTCGGCGCTGCCGTTCAACTCGCGGCCGAAGTTGGCGATCTGTACGGCTTTGTCTTGCAGGGTGCCATAGGAAAACAAGTGAACCGTTGTTTCTGTTGCCACGCTCATCGGTACCTCCTGAATAGATAACACTGTGCCTCAAGGGCGTTTTTCCAACCCGGGCGCGGGGCGCTGCTGACCCGCGCCCGTTACCGGATTCAAGCCGGGGCGTAACGCAGGTGGATCAAGGCCACGCGCTCGTCCAGCTTGTTTTTGCGGGCTTCAATGGCGAACGGCATAAAGCCCAGTTTCGGGTACAGCAGCAGTCCGGCGACGTTGCTGTTGAAGCACGACAGAGTGACCTCGGCGGCCTGGTGTCGACTGCGGGCGATCTCGATCATGTGCAGGATCAGCGCTGCACCGACACCGGTTCCGCGGGCCTCGGGGTCGACGATGACGTTGCCGATGGTGCAGGTACCCTGGGCTTCCCAGAGGTAGAAGTTGGCGAAACCCACGACCTGGCCATCGCGCTCGATCACCGTTGAATCACTGCGCTTGGCGATGGACTCGCGCAGTTGCTCGTGGGTCAGCGGCCAATGGGCGGCCGGGAAGAAAAAGAACAGGTCCTGCTCGGTTTGGGCAAAGCTGCAAACCCGTGGAATATCCCGTTCTTCTGCCGCGCGGAAGGTGAAGCTCATGCTCTGTCTCCTGACATCAAGGTCCTGCCATTACGCCAACTCGCTGCCTCAGCGGCTGGCCACCAAATGGGCACCGAACAGCATGTAGCAACTGCCGGCAAAACGTTCCAGCCACTTGCGTGAGCGGCCATACGCCCCGGCCACGCGGCTGCTGGCAAAAAACAGCGCCACGCTGCAATACCAGCAGAACGACAGCGACGCCATGGTCAGCACCGCCAGGGCCAGCAGCTGCGGTGGCAGTGTCGCCGGCATCGAGGTGGCAAAAATAGTGGCGACAAACAGCGCCGACTTGGGGTTGGTCATGTTGCCCAAAAAGCCCAGGCGGTAGGCCGAGAACAGGCTGCGCGTCGGCTCGTGCGGCAGGCCATTGGCGTCGACCGCGACGGCCGGCTTACGGCGAAACTGCTTGAGCCCCAGGTAGATCAGGTAGCAGCCGCCAGCGATCTTGAACGCCAGGTACAGAGCCGGCGCCGCGGTGAACAGCGACTTGATCCCCAAACCGCCCGCCAGGCCCCAGAGCACCGTGCCGCTGGCCACGCCCAGGGCGGCGAACAGGCCGTGGCGCCTGGAGCAACTGGCCGCAAGCTGCGCCGTGGTGAAGAAGTTTGGCCCCGGGGTGATGACCGCAACGGTCCAGAGCAACGCCAGCGACAGCAAGGGAGCCGCGTAGATCAGGTGTGGGAGCTGCATGAGCCAACCGCCATGACAGGAGAAGGGAGAGCACGTTCTACTCCACTCCGGGGCTGTGGATCAACCGGTATGCCGGCTGACAGCGCTTGCGCCTTGGGTTAACGTGCGTTCCTTGCCCCTGCTACCAAGACCGCTCCAATGGCCAAGCCAACGCCCCCGACCGACTGGGTTCACCGCGCTCCCCCTGCCCAGGGGCTGGAGCGCATCGAGGCGTTTTTTTCGGGCCATGGCTACGACCCTCATCGGCATGACACCTACGCCATCGGCCGGACCCTGGCCGGTGTCCAGAGTTTTCAGTATCGCGGCGGCTGGCGGCACAGCCTGCCCGGCGCCACCATGGTCCTGCACCCCGACGAGCTGCATGACGGCGAAGCCGGGACCCAGGAAGGTTTTCAGTACCGGATGCTGTATGTCGAGCCCGCGCTGATCCAGCAGATCCTCGGCGGCCAGCCGCTGCCCTTCATCAAGGACGGCCTGTCCAGCGACCCGCGGCTGGCCGCCGCCACCGACACCTTGCTGCGCAGCATGCACAGCCCCCTCGACCCGCTGGAACAGCAAGACGCGCTGTACGACCTGGCCCAGGCGCTGAATGCGGTGTCCGGCGTGCCGCTGCAACGTCAGCGCTTCGATTACCTGGCGGCGGAACGTGCCCGCGAACTGATCCACGGTGCCCTCGAGCGCAGTGTCACCCTCGACGAGTTGGCCGAGCACAGCGGCCGCGATCGCTGGAGCCTGTCGCGGGACTTTCGCCTGTTGTTCGGCACCAGCCCCTACCGCTACCTGACCATGCGCCGCCTGGACCTGGTGCGCGCCCTGTTGATGCAGGGCCAGTCGCTGGTCAGCGCGGCGCTGATGGCCGGCTTTACCGACCAGAGCCACATGACCCGCCAGTTCAGCAAGACCTACGGCCTGCCCCCGGCCCGCTGGCTGAAAATGCACGGCCGCTGAGCCACGCACAATCGTACAAGAAGCGCAAAAGACCGCTGGCTACTCTGGGCACTCAAGAATCAATTGCCCGGAACCCCGCCATGACCACGACCACCAATCAAATCTCGACCCTGCCCTACCAAAGCCTGAACTTCGCGCAGAAGCACAGCCTGTTCAGCGAACACTGGCAAGCCAAGGTCATCGCCGAAATGAACGACTACCAGTTCAAGCTGGTAAAGCTGCTGGGGGATTTCATCTGGCACGACCACCTCGACACCGACGAGACCTTCATCGTCCTCGAAGGCCAGTTGCGGATCGACTTTCCCGATGGCCAGGTGTTCGTCAACCCGGGGGAGATGTTTGTCGTGCCCAAGGGCCTCAAGCACAAGCCGTTTGCCGAGCACGAAGTGAAACTGCTGCTGATCGAACCCAAGGGCGTGCGCAATACCGGCCATGAAGGCGGCGAACGCACCGCCGCCAATGACGTGTGGATCTAAGCCCCGCGCTCAGTTGCCTTGCGCTGCACCCACGGGCGCAGGCGCTGGCTGCGGACTCAATGCCAGCAGCGCGCCCAACAATGCCAGCAGCGCACTGACCCCGACCGCCAGTTGCAGGCCGTAGGCCAGGCCGCCGTCGACGCTGACGGTATTGGCCAGGGACACCAGCAACGCCAGGCCCAGGGCGCCGCCGATCTGCTGGCTGGTGGAGGCCATGCCCGCCGCCACGCCCTGTTCGCCGGCGGCAATCCCCTGCCCGGCCGAGACCCACATTGCGGTCCAGGTCATGCCCTGGCCGATGCTCAGCACGATCACCCCGGGCAACAGGCTCCAGTAACCAGCCCCCGTGGGCAGCGCCAGGTACACCAGGCCGATGCCCAGGGCGCCAGCCAGTAACCCGCTGACCAACGTACTGCGCAGGCCGAACCGCAGCAGCGAGCGCTCGGCCAGCCAGATGCCGAAGGTGCAGACCAGGGTCGAGGGCAAGAACGCCAGGCCGCTGTTCAATACGCTGTAGCCATAGACCTGCTGGAAGTACAGGGTCAGGAAGTAGTACTGCACGCCAAAACTGCTCATGAACAACGCGGTCTGGACCATGGCCATGCACAGCGAGCGGTGCCTCAGCAGGCGCAACGGCATCAGCGGATCGCGGCCCCGGTGCTCGATCCAGGCGAACAGCCCGAGCAAGGCCAGGGCCAGCCCGAGACAGCCCAGGGTGGCCGGCGCCGTCCAGCCCCACTCCGGCCCCTGGACGATGGCGAACACCAGCAGGGTGCCACCCAGGGTCACGCTCAGCGCGCCGGGCAAATCGAACTGCCGCCCACGGGCGCGTCGCCCATCGGCCGGGATCCAGCGCCGGGCCAGCAAGGCGCAGGCGCCCGCCAGGGGCACGTTGACCAGGAATACCGCTTCCCAGCCCCACCACTGCGTGAGTACACCGCCGAGCAGCGCCCCCAGGGCCAGCCCCGCAGCCGACGCCGCGCTCCACACGGCAAAGGCCCGGTTGCGCGCCGGGCCTTCGGCGTAGTGGCTGTTGATCAGCGCCAGGGTCGCCGGGAACAGCATCGCCCCGCCCACGCCCTGCACTGCCCGCGCCAGCACCAGCAGCAGCGCGCTGCCGCCCAGGCCGCCCGCCAGGGACGCCAGGGCATACAGCACCTGGCCGATGATGTAGAAGCGGCGCTTGCCCAAGAGGTCCGATGCACGCCCACCCAGCAGCAGGAAGCCGCCAAACGCCACGCTGTAGGCACTGACCACCCACTGCAACTGCTGCGCGGAAAACCCCAGCTCCTGGCCAATCTCCGGCAAGGCGATAAATACGATGGTGGCGTCCAGGGCGATGATCAGTTGCGCCGTGGCCAGCAGCAACAGCATCCAGCCCGAAGGCTTGGCCGCAGGAGAAGCGGGCATGGGGGAAATCCTTGTGTGGAAAAAGCGGCGGCCAGTGTCATTGATGCGCGTTAAATGATAAATACGCTGCTCACGCTTTCAGTAATGACTTAAATCATGGATCTCAATGCCGTTCGCCTGCTGGTGCGGGTCGCCGAAACCCGCAGTTTCACCCGTGCCGCCGGCGACCTGGGGCTGACCCAGTCCGGGCTGTCCCGGGCTATTTCGCGCCTTGAGCAGCAACTGGGGGTGCGCCTGTTGCAGCGCAATACCCGCAGCGTAAGCCTGACCCCCGATGGCCAGGTGCTGGTGGAGCGCGCCGCGCCGCTGCTGGCGGAACTGGCCCACACCGAACACCTGCTGCTGGACCGCCGCGACTCGCCCACCGGGCTGCTGAAAATCAGCACCCCATCGCTGTTCGGGCGCAAAGTGGTGATGCCGCTGATCGGCCAACTCACCGCGCGTCACCCCGAGCTGTGCATCGAGGCGGTGATGACCGACCGCCTGGTGGACATCATCGACGAGGGGTTCGATGCGGTATTGCGCACCGGCGAGATCCAGGACCAACGCCTGATCGCCCGCCCGTTGCCGGCCCTGCACTGGGTCACCGTGGCCGCGCCGGACTACCTCGCGCGCCACGGCACCCCGCAGACCCTGGAACAATTGCAGCAGCACAACTGCCTGAGCGTGCGTAACCTGCGCAGCGGGCGGCTGGTGGATTGGCAGTTCATGCAAGGCGGCAAGCTGCGTGAGGTCAGCGTGCCCAGTCGCTTGATCTTCGACATCGGCGATGCCCTGGTGGAAGGCGTGCTGGGCGGCTTCGGCATTGCCCAGGTCATGAGCTTTGCGGTCGACGACGCCTTGGCCGACGGCCGCCTGGTGCCGATCCTCGAAGGGTTTTCCGGGTGCAGCCGCAGCCTGTCGCTGGTCTATCCACCCTCGCGCCAGTGCGCGCCCAAGCTGCAGGCCTTTGCCCGGGCCCTGGGCCTCGCGGCCTGCTGAAACCTCGCTGCACCGTTATTCAACCAAGGAGAGTTCAATGGTCCGCGCCACCCTGATTGCCACCGATGGCCCCTACCTGGAAGCGTGCCTGGAGGTGCAAGGTCAGCGCTTTATCGTCATGGATGAGTTCAGCGTCAGCGCCGAGACCATGCCCCAGGTCGGCGACCGCTTTGACTTCGAGTTCTCGGCCGAGCTGGACGAAAACCAGTCATGGGCGCAGATATTTTCCCCCGAGCACCCGCAGCGCCAGGGCCTGGAGCACCTCGATGGCTGGCGTTACCAGGCCTACGGCCGGATCGTCAGCGTCGCCCCGGTGGTGGTCGACTGCGCGGTGCTGCAGGTCGAAGATGTAGTGCGCTCCAGCGACCCGGCACTGATCGGCGAATACGTGGCGTTCACCATCACCCGGCTGGGCGGCTATCTCGCGTGAATCCCCCTCGACAAGGACCTTGCGTGAACAACTTTCCCACCCGCGAAACCCCGCGCCTGCTGCTGCGCGAACTGACGCCGCAAGACGCGCCAAGGCTGCTGCAAATGTATGGCGACGCCCAGGCGATGCAATGGCTGGGCAGCGACCCGCTTACCGAGTTGGCCCAGGCCCAGGCGCTGATCGAGACCTTCGCCACCTGGCGTCAGCAAGCCACGCCCGGCACCCGCTGGGGCATCGAATGCCGGCAGGACGGTCAGTTGCTCGGCGACTGCGGTTTGTTCAAATGGAGCCGCGAGTACCGCAGCTGCTTTGTGGCCTTCGCCCTGGCCCCCGACGCCAGGGGCCGGGGGGTCATGGGCGAAACCTTGCGGACGGTCCTGGCCTGGGGCTTTGCACAGATGCAGTTGAACCGCGTGCAAGCCCTGGTGCACCCGCAGAACCAGGCGAGCCTGCAACTGCTGGAGCGCCTGGGGTTCGAGCAGGAAGGCCGGTTGCGCGAGGCGGGGTACTGGGCGGGCCGGCATCATGACCTGCTGCAACTGTCGCTGCTGCGCCGCGAGTTCAGGCCCTGATCACGGCCTGGAGCGGGCTCACGGCTTCAGCAACTGACCGTCGAGCGGCGCGCCAATGGTCAGGAAATGGCCACCGGCCACGTGGTGCAAGGTGCGCAGCGCATCATGCCCTTCGAAGTGCCAGCGGCCGTCGCTGAACACCCGCGAGTCAGCCTGGGCGGCAATCACCTCGGCCAGGAACAGGTCGTATTGCTGATGGTTGTGCGGCTCGGGCAACAGCCGGCATTCGAGCCAGGCCACGCACCCTTCCAGCAGCGGCGCCTCGACCTGTTCACCGGCAAAGGTCTGTAGCCCGTAGGCCTGGAATTTATCGCCACCGCCCTGTTGCAGCTCCAGGCCCGAGGTGGAGCCGACGGTCTGCACGATATCGGCCTGGGCCGCGCAGGGCACGTTGAGCACGAAGGTGCCTGCGGCTTCCAGCAGTTGGCGGGTCCAGGTGGACTTGTCGAGCACCACCGCGACTTTCGGCGGCTCGAAATCCAGGGGCATGGCCCAGGCGGCGGCCATGATGTTGCGCTGCCCGTCGTGGGCGGCACTGACCAGTACGGTGGGGCCATGGTTGAGCAGGCGATAGGCCTTGGACAACGGCACCGGACGACGCTGGGATGGGCTCATGCTGGCTCCTTGGGCAAAAGCGCGATTGTAGCGGGATCTGTAATCGGCCTGGGCCAGCCCCCGGGCCCAGGCGATAAAAAACCCGCGTCGGTGCAGGGCCGTACGCGGGTTGGATGGGGCCTGGGCCCGGGCTTAGGTGGAGAGTTGGTTGGCGAACTGCCCGACCGCGCTCACGACTTTTTGCGCGCCGTCCTGAATCTCGACAATCACCGTACCGGCTTCGGCGGCCAGGGCCAGCCCTTGTTCGGCCTGGCTTTGACCTTCGGCCATCAAGGCTACTGCATCGCGGGCCATGTCCTGGTTCTGACGCACCACGGCAACGATTTCTTCGGTGGCCTTGCTGGTGCGCGACGCCAGTTGCCGGACTTCGTCCGCCACCACCGCAAAGCCACGCCCCTGCTCACCGGCCCGCGCCGCTTCGATGGCGGCGTTGAGCGCCAGCAGGTTGGTCTGCTCGGCAATCCCGCTGATGGTCTTGACGATGGTGCCGATCACCAGCGACTGCTCATTCAGTGCCTCGATCCCGTCGCCGGCCTGCTGCATGTGCTTGGCCAGGTCGCGCATCACGTTCACTGCCTCGGTCACCACCGTGGTGCCACGCTGGGCACTATTGTCGGTTTGCAGCGAGGTGCTGTAGGCGATGTTGGCGGCTTCGGCGACGGCTATTTCCTGATTGACCTGATCGGTGATCACGGTGGCGAACTTCACCACCTTGTACAGCTTGTTGTTGGCGTCGAGCACCGGGTTGTAGGAGGCCTCGAGCCACACCACGCGACCATGGCTGTCGATCCGCTTGAAGCGCTCGGCAACGAACTCGCCATTGTTCAAGCGCTTCCAGAACGCCTGGTACGCGGCGCTGTTGTACTCCTCCGGCTCACAGAACATGCGGTGATGCTTGCCCTGGATCTGCGCCAGGGTGTAGCCCATGCCCTTGAGGAAGCGCTCGTTGGCCGTCAGCACGTGGCCATTGAGGTCGAACTCGATCACCGCGGTGGAGCGCACCAGGGCGCCGATCAGGTTTTCGTGCTCGCGCGAGGCTTCGATGGTGCGGGTCAGGTCGCTGCAGTAAATCGCGAAATACTTGATCCGCCCGGCCGAGTCACGAATCGGCTGCGAGATCGAGCGCAGCCAGGCTTCCTGGCCATTGCCGCGCAACAGGCGCACCGCGCCGGCGAAGTGTTCGCCACGGGTCAGCGACACCTTGAAGCGTTTGTGAAACTCATCGCTTCGAACATGCTCCGGCACCAGGTCTTCCAGGGCTCGGCCGAGCAGATCGCCACTCTTGTAAAGCATCTCCTGAGCGAAGTTGTGGTTGACCGAGTGAATCCGTCCATCGGCATCCAGGGTGAGAACCATCATCTCGCTTTCGAGGCTTTCCTTGACTTGCTGCAGGCTCGAGAGTTCTTCGCGAAGAGCCGACAGCTCTTGCTTCAAGCGTTTGTTGAACATGGGATGCACCGATGGACTGAAATAAGTGGCAGTTCTGAGCCTAACCATCGGCGCTGAAAGTTTTTTCTGAAGAGCTATAGAGATTTGTCTGACAAAAATACTTTCAAGCGGCGAACCGGCCACACTCTGGAGCCCGGACAGGCCTCTTGCCTGGCATCAGGCAGAGGTTATAGTCGTGCCCGGCACAATCCACGCTGATCGACGGAGTTGAGTAATGGATGATTCACGCAAGGCGCTTTTCGACCAGGCTGCAGCCCAGGTCGGCCACAGTTTCGCAGGGGAGATGCGGATTGGCGGCAACTATGTCTCCACCGTGCAACATGGCGACGAGGTGTACGTCAGTGGCCAGATTCCGCGCATCGACAACACGGTGATGGTGGTCGGCCGGGTTGGTGCCGAGGTATCCCTGGAGCAGGGACGGCACGCGGCACGGATCTGCACCCTGCGCGCGCTGGCCATTCTCCAGCAAACCGTGGGTGACCTGCAGCGCATCAAGAAGGTATTGCGCATCAACGTCTATGTGCAGAGCGCCGCCGACTTCACCCAACAGAGCGAAGTCGCCGACGCGGCGTCCGACCTGCTGTATTCAGTGTTCGCCGAGGCTGGGGTCCACACCCGCACCTCCCTGGGGGTGTACCAGCTGCCGAAAAATGCATCGGTGGAAGTGGACATGATCGTCGCCCTCGAACCGGCCCCGGCGCCCCACGAAACCACCGAAGATTGAGGCCCGCGCGCGGGGTTAGCTGCCGTTGTTGCGGCACTGGCCCTGCACTTGATATTCGATGGTCCGCAGTTGCCCGGCGGAATCCTCGTAGGTCATGCGCGAGGGCACCAGGCCACAGGACTTGAGCGGCGGGGTCATGCTGACCACCCGGGAAATATCCAGGCTCATGCCATATCGATAGGGCTCGACCTTCGGCACCGACTTGCCCTGCTGTGTGGCGTAGCGCTCCATGGCTTGCTGGTTTGCGTCCATCGCTCGCTGGAACGTGCGCTCACCGCCGCCCTCGGCCCACGCCACGGATGACAGGCCCAATACCCACGCGGCGATCACTGACTGGATTGCTTTCACGATTGTTTCCTCGTCTGGATGACGCTGGCGAGGATATCCAGCCGATCCTGTCAGGGTGATCTCGGCCTCCTTACATTTCTGTCATCCAGCTCCGCCCTCCAGCACCGGCCCCGAAAACAGCGCGGTTCTGCCAAGCGCACGGGCCGTGCTGCCTGCCGTTCTTGCAAAATTGTAATCCGCCCGTCACTCCGGGGTTATCTGCCGTTTGCAACTATCCGCGCTGGCTCCCCGTGCGGCTTTTGGCGCGGCCGCGAGCAGACCAATAAGAACGTCTCTGACGATAAGAAAGTTGATAGCTGCCACCCTTCAGGAGCGAAATTCATGCGTACTCAAACCCGCTTGTCGTTGTCCGTTTTCTGCGCGGCACTGGGGCTTGGCCCGGTGTCGGTCAATGCGGCCGACGACAAGCCCGAAGGCTTTATCGAAGGCAGCAGCCTCAACGTGCTGGCCCGTAACTTCTACTTCAATCGCGATGACCGCAAAGGCCAGTCCAGCCCCACCGGCAATGGTTACTCCGAGGCCTGGGCCCAGGGGCTGATCGGCCGTTTCGAATCCGGCTTTACCCAGGGCACGGTAGGTCTTGGCCTGGATGCATTTGCCATGTACGGCTTCAAGCTCGATTCGGGAGCCGGACGCAGCGGCGGGGGCGGCTCGTTCGGTGTGCTGCCGGTCGACAGCGACAATCGCCCGGCTGACGATTACGCCAAGGTCGGTGGCGCGGCAAAAATGCGCCTGCTGGACACGGTGGTCAGGGTGGGCGACGTGTTCCCGAAAACCCCGGTGGTGCACTACGGAGATTCGCGGCTGCTGCCCGAGAGCTTTCGCGGCGCCACCTTTGAAAACACCAGCCTCGAGGGCCTGACCCTGCAAGGCGGACGACTGCACGCCATGAGCCAGCCCGACAGCAGCGGCATGCGCGATGGCTTCGCGACCTTCTACGCAGGCAAGGTCGATTCGCCGTGGGTCGGCTACTTCGGCGGCGATTACCAGCTCAACCCCAACCTCAGTTTCAGCCTCTACAGCAGCCGCCTGAAAGACGCCTGGGACCAGCACTACTTCGGTACCGCGGCGAACTATCCCCTCACCGAGAACCTGGCGCTGTTCGCCGGCTTCAACTACTACAAGGCGGTCGATGAGGGCAAAAAACGGCTCGGCGAATTCGACAACAACATCTGGAGCGCCAAGGTCGGCGCAACCTATGGCGCCCATACCCTGGCCCTGTCCCACCAGCGCAACAATGGCGATGACGACTTCGACTACCTGCGCCAGTCGGACTCGATTTTCCTCGACAACTCGATCCAGTACAGCGACTTCAACTCGCCCAAGGAACGTTCGTGGATGGTGCGCTACGACCTCGACATGCAGACCTTCGGCATTCCCGGCCTGTCGTTCATGACCCGCTACGGCAAAGGCACCGGCGCCGACTACAGCAACGCCAATTCGGTGTACATGCGTCGCGATGCGGCGGGCGACCCGCTGACCGACCAGCGCCGCTGGGAGCGCGATATCGAAGCCAAGTACGTGGTGCAGGAAGGCAGCCTCAAGGACCTGTCGCTGCGCATCCGCCAGGCGACGATTCGCTCCAGCCGCTTTGAGTCCGACCTCGAGGAATTTCGCCTGATCGTCGAGTACCCGCTGGCGATTCTCTAAGCCTTGCGCCGGGCAGGTTCGGTGCCTGCCCGACGTTAAAACTTCTTCACAGACTCACACCTTTCAGAACTGTAATATCGGCCTCACCTTCTCGTTAGGTTGTGCTCCATATACTCCAGAACAGGTTCAAGCCCGCAGCCTTCCCGCTGCCGGCAGGGCCCTTTACAGGAGTCATAGCATGCAGCCTGCCCAACTGTTTTTGATCGGCCTTCTGGCCACGATCACCACCGCCGCACTGGCCGCTGATGGCAGCGAACGCTCCCAGCTGGCACGGGACAGTTTCCTGCTCGGACAGGAACAGATCCACGGCGACAACAACCAGCAAGTCGCCGCCAGTGGCAGCGAAGACAGACCCGAACCCAGCGCCCCGAAGCCCTCCGCGGCTGACGAAAAAATCTGACGCAGGTTCCCCAGAGCACATTCATCTCTGAAGCGTTTTTGGATGCTCCTTTGGAAAGAGATGAATTTTTAACGCCCCATCAGGGGCGTTTTTTTTTGCCCTCATCTTCCCCGGTTCCTGTAGTCGCTACCGCCAGGCTCGACGACAGGACATATCTGCTTATCGGTTACTTCTGTTAACCGGAGGTCTCGGAACTAGGGTGAAGGTTCATGCACCCGTTCTGGAGGGCAAGGGAGTGTTTTTCCAAACCAAGGGGCATCACCTGCTCAAGGGGCGCCACGCACAAATCGGCCAGGTCTATTCCGTAACGGCCATGACAGAGCAGCGAAACCCCATATTCCGCGACGTCCACCTGGGGCACCTGGTGGTCGACCAACTGCGCAGCCAGGACCAAGTCGGGCCTACACATTCCCTGGCCTGGGTGATCATGCCCGACCCCATTCATGGGTTGTTCGAGTTGCAGGCGCGCTCGCTTGGTGTGGTGATGTGCCAGCTCACATCCAGAAGCAGCTTGAGCCTTAATCCAACACCCCACAGCCACGGCCGCGTCTGGCAAAAGGGTTACCACGAACGCGCCGTACGCCAGGACGAAGACCTTAAAACCATCGTCCGCTACATCACCTTCAACCCCGTGCGTGCGGGGCTGGCACGACGGGTCGGCGAATCCCCCCTATGGGATGCCGCCTGGCTCTAACACCATCGCTGTTAACGCTGCCCCGGATAAGCGCCGTGGAGTGCCAGGTGTAACCACGGCGTTTTTGAGGGCCAGCGTCCGAACGCGGCCCGAGCCTTCGGCAGCGGCTACAGCGGCTGCGGTCATGTGGTTGGCTGTTCTTCCTTGCGGTGCGCCCAGTAGTAGAGGGCGGGCAGAACCAGGAGGGTGAGGATGGTCGAGGAGAGGATGCCGCCAATGACCACGGTGGCCAGGGGGCGCTGGACTTCGGCGCCGGTGCCGGTGGCCAGGGCCATGGGGATGAAACCCAGGGACGCCACCAGCGCGGTCATCAGGACCGGGCGCAGGCGGGTCAGTGCGCCTTCGTTGATCGCCAGCGCCAGGGGCCTTCCCTGCTCACGCAGGTTGCGGATAAACGCAATCATCACCAGGCCGTTGAGCACCGCCACGCCGGACAAGGCAATAAAGCCCACCCCGGCCGAGATTGACAGCGGAATGTCCCGCAACCACAGCGCCATGATCCCGCCCGTAAGGGCAAAGGGAATGCCGGTGAACACCAGCAGGCCGTCCTTGAGGTTGTTGAACATCATGAACAGCAAGCCGAACACCAGCAGCAGCGCCACCGGCACCACCACTTGCAGGCGCTGGGTGGCTTCCTGCAGTTGTTCGAACTGCCCACCCCAACTGGTCCAGTAGCCGGCGGGGACTTTCACTTCTGCGGCAATCCGCAGCGTGGCCTCGTCGACAAAGGAGCCGATATCACGCCCACGCACGTTGGCGCTGACGATCACCAGACGCTTGCCATTTTCGCGGCTGACCTGGTTCGGGCCCAGCACCAGGTCCAGGCTGGCCACCTCCGACAGCGCGACGAAGCCGATCTGCCCGGAATCACTGCCCGCCCGGGCCGGGGTCGGGATCAGCAGCCGCGACAGCCCGTCGATGTCGGTGCGCAAGGCATCCGAGAGGCGCACGACCATGTCGAAGCGCCGATCGCCCTCGTACAGCGTGCCGGCCTGGCGCCCGCCCACGGCCACGGCAATGGTGTCCTGCACGTCGCCGACATTGAGGCCGAAACGCGCAGCCTTGTCACGATCGATATTGATGGTCAGCACCGGCAGGCCGGTGGTCTGCTCGACCTTGACCTCCGAGGCGCCATCGAGCTTCTGCAAGGTCTCGGCGATCTCGGCGGCAGTGCTGTTGAGCACCGCCATGTCATCGCCAAAGACCTTGACCGCGACGTCGCTGCGCACCCCGGAAATCAGCTCGTTGAAACGCAGCTGAATCGGTTGCGACAGCTCATAGGCACTGCCCGGCACAATTGCGCTGGCACGCTGGATATCCGCGATCAGGGTTTCCCGCGACTTGCCCGGGTCCGGCCATTGCGCCTTGGGCTTGAGCATCAGGTAACTGTCGGAGATGTTCGGTGGCATCGGGTCGGAGGCGATTTCCGCCGTGCCGGTACGGGCGAACACCCGCTCGATTTCCGGCACCTGGGCCATCAGGGTCTGCTCCAGGCGCTGCTGCATCTCCACCGATTGCGTGAGGCTGGTGCCCGGTACGCGCAAGGCTTGCTGAGCGAAGTCGCCTTCGCTGAGGCTGGGGATAAACTCACTGCCCATGCGGCTCGCCACCAGCCCGGACCCGACCAGGGTCAGCAAGGCCAGGGCAAACGCCAGGGAGCGGTGGCCCATGACCCAATCGAGCACCGGTGCGTAAGCCCGGCGCGCGCTGCGCATGACCAGGTTTTCTTCTTCCTTGACCTTGCCGGTGACAAACAGGGCAATGGCCGCCGGAACGAAGGTCACCGAGAGAATCATCGCCCCCAGCAGCGCAATCACCACGGTGAAAGCCATGGGGTGGAACATTTTTCCGGCGACCCCGGTCAGGGCGAAAATCGGCAGGTACACCACCATGATGATCAACTGGCCGAAAATCAGCGCCCGCCGCGCCTCCTTGGCCGCGGCGAACACTTCATGCAGGCGTTCGGAGCGGGTGAGCATACGGCCGTGATGGCGCTGGGCATGGGCCAGACGGCGAATGGCGTTCTCGACGATGACCACCGCTCCGTCGACGATAATCCCGAAATCCAGGGCCCCCAGGCTCATCAGGTTGGCACTGACCCGGTTGCTGAACATCCCGGTAAAGGTGAACAGCATCGCCAGCGGGATCACCATCGCGGTAATCAATGCCGCGCGAATATTGCCCAGGAACAGGAACAGAATCACGATCACCAGCAACGCGCCTTCGAAGAGGTTTTTCTTCACCGTGGCGATGGCTTTTTCCACCAGGTTGGTGCGGTCGTACACGGTGACCGCCACCACCCCTGCGGGCAACGAACGATTGATCTCTTCAAGTTTTTTCGCCACGGCCAGGGACACGCTGCGGCTGTTTTCGCCGATCAGCATAAACACCGTGCCCAGCACCACCTCGCGCCCATTCTCGGTGGCGGCACCGGTGCGCAACTCGCGCCCGATCTGGACCTGAGCCACATTGCTCACGCGGATCGGCGTGCCGTCGCTGCTGCTGATCACGATGTTGGCAATGTCGTCGATCGAGGCCAGTTGGCCCGGGGCGCGAATCAGCAACTGTTCGCCGCTGCGCTCGATGTAACCGGCGCCGACGTTGGCGTTATTGCGCTCCAGTGCCGTCACCAGATCGTTCAGGGTCAGGCGGTAGGCGGCCAGGCGCTTGGGGTCGGGGGCGATCTGGTATTCCTTGGCAAAGCCGCCGATGGTGTTGATCTCGGCCACCCCCGGCACGTTGCGCAATTGCGGTTTGATGATCCAGTCCTGGATCACCCGCAGGTCGGTCGGCGTGTACGCTGTCCCGTCGTCCTTGAGCGCGCCCTCCTTGGCCTCCACGGTCCACAGGAAGATTTCCCCAAGCCCGGTGGAGATCGGCCCCATCAGCGCCTCGACGCCCGCCGGCAATTGCTCGCGCGCCACCTGCAGGCGCTCGTTGACCAGTTGCCGAGCGAAGAACAGGTCGGTGCCGTCCTTGAAGATCACCGTCACCTGGGACAACCCCGAGCGCGACAGCGAGCGGGTCTGTTGCAACCCGGGCAGGCCGGCCATGGCGGTCTCGATGGGAAAGGTGATGCGCTGCTCGGTTTCCAGCGGTGAGAACCCGGCCGCCGCCGAGTTGATCTGCACCTGCACGTTGGTGATGTCCGGCACCGCGTCGATCGGCAGTTTCTGATAACTGGCGATGCCCACCCCGGCCATCAGCAGCACCGCCAGCAACACGATGATGCGCTGCTCGATGGCGAATTGAATGATGCGTTCAAACATGTGAAATCACTCTATGAGGGGCCATTCAATGGCTGTGTTCGGCCGAGCCTTTGCCCAGTTCGGACTTGAGGGTGAAGCTGCCGTTGCTGGCCACCTGGGCGCCGGCCGCCAGGCCCTGCTTGATTTCAACCACACCGTCCTGGCTGGCTCCGGTCACGACCGCCTGGGCCATGAAGCCGTGGTCGACCCGCACGAACACCGAGGGTTGCCCTTCCACGGTCTGAATCGCCGCCTGGGGCACCGTGACCGCCGCCTCATAGCTGTCGGTGGCCACCTGCACCGCGACAAACAGGCCCGGGCGCCAAGTGTCCTGAGGGTTGGCGACGCTGACCCGGACCGTGGCGGTACGGCTCTGCTCGCCGAGCAGGCTGCCGACATAGGCCACCTGGCCCTGCACCTGGGTCCCCAATTCACTGGAACTGACGGTCACCGCCTGGCCGACCCGAACCTTGTCCAGGTCCTTGGGAAACACGCCAAACGTGACCCAGACCCGGGACAGGTCGGACAGGGTAAAAGCGGCGCTGGACTCATTGACCACCTCCCCCAGGCTCAGGTGTTTTTCCACCACCACGGCGTCGAACGGCGCGCGCATTTCATAGCGGTTGCCGCCCACCAACTGGGCGCTGCCGCTCAGGGCGTTCATCTTCTGCCGCGCATTGGCCTGGGCAATCTCGGCCTCTTGCAGCGCCTGGCGGGCCAACAGGTAATCCTGCTCGGCGGCAATCTGCTCGACCCACAATTGGCGCTCGCGCTGGAAGGTGGTGCGGGCCAGTTGCACCCGGCGCTCGGCGGCGGCCAGCTCACTGCGCTGATCGGAGATCTGCTGGCTGGCGATCACCGCCAACAGCTCGCCGCGCTTGACCGCCTGGCCCAGGTTGACCTGCACCGACTCCACCACGCCGGCAGCTCGCGGCACCATGTGCGAGGTGCGGTCCTCGTCGAAGCGCACCTCGCCCGGCAGCGCCAGCAAGGTACTGAGGCGGCGCGGCTGGGCCTCGGCCAGCTCGATGCCGGCGGCTTGAATCTGCTGCGCGCTGAGTTCGAGCAGCCCCTCTTCCTCGGCATGCTCTTCAGGCGCGGGTTCGACATTGGCCGCTGGGGCCTGGCCCTCGGCCCGTTGCTGCAACAGCAGCCCGGCCAGGCCCAGCGCTGCGACCAGGCCGAAGGCGATGGCAATGCTTCGTTTGTTGTTCATGGGTGCTCCTGAAAAAACGCTGTGCCGCCGGCGAACAACGCTGCGGCGCCTAAGGTTTGCAGTGATGGAAAACGGCTGGCGGCGCTGCTCCAGGAATTGCGCCAGGGATTGCGCACGCTCAGCGGCAATGGGTTGTCAGCGGCTGCGGTCAAGCAGCGTCAGGTCGCCGTAGATGCGCTCGATGCGCACCCAGGCCTCGGTGGTTTGCGCCAGCGCCATCAGGTATTGGCTGCGGGCCTCGATCAGGGTGCGCTGGGCGTCGAGGACTTCGAGGAAGTTGAACTTGCCCATCTGAAAGCCACGGGTGGCGCTGTCCACGGCGTTTTGCGCGGCGGGCAGAATCACCCGGTTGAACGACTGCACCTCGTTCTCGGCCGTGGCCCACTGGTCCAGGGCTTCGCGGGTTTCACCGCGCAGGCGCAGCTCGGCGGCGTTGCGCAGATCCCGGGCCTGGTCGGCACGGCGCGCGGCCGACAGCACATTGCCCTGGTTGCGGTTGAACAACGGAATCGGCATCGACAGCCCCACCAGGTTGACCCGCTCGCGAGCGCTGGCGTCGTACTGGCTGCCCAGGCTGATATCCAGGTCGGGAATGCGCTGGGACTTTTCCAGGCCCAGGGCCGCTTCCCCCTGCACGATCGCCATCTCGGCCAGGCGCAATTCGACCGTCTGCTCCAGCCGAGCCAGCAACGCGGTGGCGGCCGGCACGCTCGGCAGCAACTGGGATGGGGCCTGAACCGCGCTGAACCCCACAGTGGATGCACCACTGACCGTGGCCAGGCGCCGATAGGCGTTGCCCTGATCCATGTGCGCGCGGTTGGACTCCAGGCGCATCTGCGACAGCTGCACCTGCGCCCGTGCTGCTTCCACCGGCGAAGCCTTGCCCGCGGTCACCCGGCCCTGGGCCACGTTCAGGCCGCGCTCGGCCAGGGCCAGGGAACGTTCGGCCAACTGGCTGCGCTCCTGGGCACGCAAGGCTGCATAAAAAGCCTCGATCACCTCAGCGCGCAGCAGATTGCGCCGCCGTTCCAGCTCCAGGTCCACCGCGTCCTGGCCACGGCTGGCGACTTCGACCCGTGCCCCGCGCTTGCCTCCCAGTTCCAGGGTCTGGCTGAGCTTGATGGCCGTGGTGCGCGAATCGCGGCGAGTGTCTTCGGCATCCAGCGCCAGCACCGGGTTGGGGATAAGTCCGGCCTGTTGTCGAGCGCCCTGGGCAATCTCGACGTCCCAGCGCGCCGCGGCCAGCTCCGGGTTGTTGGCGACGGCGGTCTGCAGGGCCTGGTCCAGGCTCAATGCCTCGGCGGCCCGGGCCTGTTCAAGCGCCACGCTGGCCAATAACAGGGCGCCAGACAGGGCCACCAGGCGCCGCAGGGAAATTCTCATGGTGATGGGCATAACCGATTCAGGCCTGTGCACAAGCAGTGTTGCCGCAACGGTTGAAACAGCAGAGATCGGCCAATCATCCAAGGCATTCGCACCGGCCTGCTGAGTCAACACCGCGCCCCGCTCAATCATTAAAAGGGAGGGTATTGAATGCCGGCCAAATGTAGCGTCGGGTACTTATCAACAGGGTGGCGCAAAGATTACAAATCCGTTAGCCAAGGCTCTGGCTCAAGGTTCTGTATTAGTATCCGGTCCCTCAAACAGCGCCGGATCGACGCCTTCCCTGCGGTGTATTTCGCATCCGGAAATACCTCGGCGGCCGATGCTTGATCCCCCACCAAAACCACAACGACCAGGGGTAGGCCGGCATCACGTGTTCGAGTCGCAACTGCCTTTCAACTCCGAGATCTCACTCCGCATGCGCATCCTGGTTATCGAAGACGAACCCAAAACTGCCGATTACCTGCATCAAGGGCTGTCCGAAAGCGGCTATGTCGTGGACTGCGCCAGCAATGGCGCGGACGGTCTGCACCTGACCCTGCAGCACGCCTATGACCTGGTGATTCTCGACGTCAACCTGCCGCTGCTGGATGGCTGGGGCGTGCTGCAACGCATACGCGAAAGCAGCCCCACGCGGATCATGATGCTCACCGCCTTGGGGCGCCTGGCCGACAAGATCAAAGGCCTGGACCTCGGCGCCGATGATTACCTGGTCAAGCCGTTCGAGTTCCCCGAACTGCTGGCCCGGGTCCGCACCTTGATGCGCCGCAGTGAACAGCCACCGGTCCCGGATGTGTTGCGGGTGGCCGACCTGGAGCTGGACCAGGGCCGGCACCGGGCCTTTCGCGGCAAGCAGCGCATCGACCTGACCACCAAGGAGTTCGCCCTGCTGCACCTGCTGATGCGCCAGAGCGGCGTCGTGCTGTCGCGCACGCAGATCATCTCGTTTGTCTGGGACATGAATTTCGATTGCGACACCAACGTGGTCGAGGTGTCGATCCGCCGCCTGCGGGCGAAGATCGACGACCCGTTCGACAGCAAGCTGATCCACACCCTGCGCGGTGTCGGGTACGTGCTTGAGGAACGTGAGTGAGCGACTGTCGGGCGCCTACTCGGGGCTATGGTCGTGCTGATGAAAGCCGCTCTGCTCGACCTGGATGGTCACGTGGGAAATGGCAAAGCGCTCCTGCACCCACTCCGTGACTTCGGCCAGCACCTGTTGTTCGGTGCGCTGCGAGAGATCCACCACCAGGTGCGCACTGAGCACGTTCTTGCCGCTGGTGAGGGCCCAGATGTGCAGATCATGCACGTCACTGACCCCGTCCACGGCGCGAATGCCCTGCTCCACCTGATCGATATCGATGCCGTCGGGCACGCCCTGCAGCAGCACGTTCATGCTCTCCCTGAGCAGGGTCCAGGTGCGCGGCAAGACCCAGAAACCGATGCCAGCCGCTACCAGTGAGTCGACCCAGCCCCAGCCGGTGTAGAGGATCACCAAGGCCGCGACAATCACCCCGAGGGAGCCGAGCATGTCGCTCCAGACCTCCAGGTACGCCCCTTTGACGTTCAGGCTCTGCTCGCTGGAAGACGCCAGCAGGCGCATCGAAATCAGGTTCACCACCAGCCCCAGTACCGCGATCAGCAGCATGCCGATGGACTGGATCTCGGCCGGCGACCGCAACCGCTGCCAGGCCTCGAACAGGATGTAGAACGCCACCACGAACAGCAGGATGGCGTTGAAGGCCGCCGCCAGAATCTCGAAGCGTGCATAACCGAAGGTGCGCTTGCGGTCGGCAGCGCGCTTGGCAACCTGGATCGCCACCAGGGAAATCGCCAGCGCCAGGGTGTCGGTCAACATGTGCGCGGCATCCGACAGCAGCGCCAGGCTGCCAGTGACAAAAGCCCCAATGACCTCGGCCAGCATGAAGCTGGCGGTCAGCCCCAGGGCCATCCACAACGAGCGCTCGTGCCCTGCGCGTACTGGTCCGTGACTGTGCCCGGCCCCCATGGCGTTACCTCGTATTCCGCGAAATCGACGGCCTGATGATAGTTCGATTCGCGGCGCCTACCTGCCTGTCTGACGCAATCCTCATCCTGGCGTCATCCTGCGGTTATCCGGCTTGCTGCCGGGAGATGGCCGGAATCGTTAGCTGGCTAACAAATGCACCAAAACTGGGCAAAACCCATCGGGCCGGGGCGCGTCCGGTATGCTTCAAATCCACGAAACAAAACGTAACAATTAAACCTGATCCGATAAGGAGCCCTCGCCTTGGATGTATCGACTGCTGCCTGGATGGTCCATGACACCCGCCTGATTCTCTGCTGCCTGCTGGCCATCGCCACCATCATCGTGTTGATCAGCGCGACCAAGCTGCCGCCTTTTCTGTCGATCCTGATCGGCACCTTCATCGCCGGGGTTGGCGCCGGCCTGCCGCCGGAAGAGGTGGCCAAGGCCTTCAGCAAGGGGGCCGGGGCCATTCTGGGCGAAGCCGGGATCATCATTGCCCTGGGCTCGATGCTCGGCGCCCTGATGGCCGAGTCCGGCGCCGCCGACCGGATCGCCTCCACCTTGCTCGGGCTGGGCAAGGGCCGCTCGCTGCCGTGGGTAATGGCCCTGGTGGCGATGGTCATCGGCCTGCCGCTGTTCTTTGAAGTGGGCCTGGTGATGATGGTGCCGATCATCTTCGTCATGGCGCGCCGCTCGGGGCAGCCGCTGTTGAAAATCGCCATCCCGGCCCTCGCCGGCATGACCACCCTGCACGCGCTGATGCCGCCCCACCCCGGCCCGCTGATTGCCGTCAGTGCCTTGCACGCCGACCTGGGCCTGACCATGTTGCTGGGGTTTTGCATCGCCATTCCTGCGGTGATCCTGGCCGGGCCGATCTATGGCAACTGGCTGTCCCGGCGCATGCACGTGGAGGAGCCGGCTGAGCTTGGCGCCCTGTTCAGCGCCCCGCCCAAGGCCCCGCGCCAGCCTAGCTTCGGCGTGTCGCTGCTGATTATCCTGCTGCCGGTGCTGCTGATGCTCGGCAGTACCCTGGCCAAGGTGGCAATGCCCCCTGAAAGCTCGGTTGCCCTGAGCCTGAAGTTTCTCGGTGAGCCCCTGGTGGCCCTGGGCATTGCGGTCATGGCAGCGGTGATCTGCCTGGGCTGGGCCAACGGCATGCCCCGGGAGGAAGTCGGCGGCACCCTGCGCAAAAGCCTGGCGCCGATTGCCGTGCTGCTGCTGACCATCGGCGCCGGCGGCGGCCTCAAGCAGACCCTGCTGGACGCCGGCGTCAGCCAGACCATCAGCAAGGTCGCCGAAGGCGCCCATATGCCGTACCTGCTCCTGGCCTGGCTGATTGCCGTTGCACTGCGCCAGGCCACCGGCTCGGCTACCGTGGCCACCACCACGACCGCCGGGATTCTTGCGCCGATGATGGCTGGCCTGGCCGCCACCCAAAGCTCGCTGGTGGCCCTGGCGATTGGCGCCGGCTCGGTGTTCTTCTGCCACGTTAACGATGCCGGGTTCTGGATGGTGCGCGAGTATTTCGGCCTGCAACTCAAGCAGACGCTGTGGGTCTGGTCGGTGTTGCAGAGCATTGTTTCGCTGGTCGGCCTGATCGGCACCCTGCTGTTCTGGTACGGCTTGCAGTAGCAGAGGCAAACCGCGGCATGCTGTGGCGCGCCAGGCGCCTGCCTGGTGGTGGCAGGCGCTGTAGAATGCCGGCTCTTTTATCCGCGCAAGGGCATGCCATGCTGCACCCGCTCCGGCTTTCACGGCTCTCCATCGCTCTGTTTTCCCTACTGCTCGGCGTGGCATCGGCGGCCCTGGCAGATGACCTCGATTGTTCGCGGATCACCCTCGGCGCTCAGGTCGAGCGCTGTGCGCAGCTCGACAAGGATCGCGCCGATGCAGCCCTCAACACCAGCTATCAGGCGCTGCTCGGGCGCCTGCAACACCAGTATCAGAGCCACCCGCTGCTGGAGCAGGATTACCTCGGCAAACTGAAAAATGCCCAACGGGCCTGGATCAAATACCGGGACACCAGTTGCGTGGTCGAGGCGTTTGAAGTGCAACCGGGAACGCCGGCCCACACCACCCTGATCAATACCTGCGTCAGCCGTCTGAGCCGTGAACGGGCGCGGGACCTGGACCGCTGGTTACCGGAGTGCTGCAGCTGAGGTCGCGACCCGTCCCGGTCATTCGCCCTCGACCCGCAAGGGCCTGCGGCCGCGCCGTCCCCAGGCATACGCACCCAGGCTGGCCAAGGTGACGGCCCATGCGCCGTACAGCATGCTCAACGACGATTCATATTCGCGGCGACTGTCCCGGCAACTGCTGGCCGAGGTACAGCGAGCGCGACACAGGGCCTCACCCTCGCGACTGCAACTGAGCAGGTAGTGGCGCAGATGGCTGACGGTCAGCGTCTGGCCCTTGAACCGCGCCGGGTCCGCGTTCAATTGGCTGATACCGCGCGCAATCGTCAGTGCCAGCACCTCACCGCCTTCAGCTTCCTCAAGCAGGATCCGTCCAGGGCCCACTTCCAGCACCCTAGCGCTGAAGGTCTCGACGCTTGCGCCCTCCAGGTCGTAGTCCGGTGCGCTCTGGGTCCACAGTTCGATACCGGCAAACACCAGGCCCAGCACGAACGACACCAGAGCCATCTGCAACAGCGGCTCCAGCGTGGAAAAGTCTCTCAAGGAACACAGCGTCGATCGAATCAAGACAGCCCCCGAAAAGCCCGTGCAGGCCACGGGTTCCGGGGAGATTAGCGGGTAAATCGCCCAGGGCTGAAGGCAATTTTGCAGCGCTGTGGCAGGTAAAAACAGCAAGTCCTCGGCGAGGGCTCTAGCACGGGCCAGTCTCGAAATACGTCGATTCCGGGATGGCCCGCTTCGCCAGGATCAGCAGCCGGATGGCAGGGCTGAGCGTGTCTCACTGGGCAGGCGCGAACCGAAATACCCGGCGCTGACCACGCCCACCGCGCCCATCACCACGCAATAGATCACACACACCCATGGGCTCCAGGGCATCAGCGCGATCAACAGCAACGGCGTGGTGCTGGCCCAAAGGGCGTAGGCGATGTTGTAGGTAAAGGAGATGCCCGACACGCGGATCCGCGCCGGAAACAGGCTGACCATCACCGATGGCACCGCGCCGACCACGCCGCACCCGAGCCCGGCCACCGCGTAGGCCAGGCCAACCCACTGGCTGCCGCCGATCAGGCTCGCATACAGCAGGCCAATGCCCAGGGGCAGCAGCAGGCTGTAGAGCATCACCGTGCGCCAGGCACCGATGCGGTCGACGATCAGCCCGGCCAGCACGCAGCCGATATTCAGGAACACGATGCCCAGGCTGCTCAGGGCGAAGGTATGGCTGGCGGTCATGCCGAAGGTTTTCTGCATCATGGTCGGCGTGATGACCACAAACACCACCACCGCCGAAGTCAGGACACAGGTCAGGATCAAGGCCGGCAACATCGCCAGGCGATGCTCGCGCAACACGGTGCGCAGCGGCAGCTCGGCGTCGGTTTCGCGGCGTGCCTGCATGGCCATGAACACCGGGGTTTCACTCAGCCAGCGGCGCAACCAGACGCCGATCACCCCGAAGAGCCCGCCCAGGAGGAACGGATAGCGCCAGGCCTGATCGAGAATCTCGGCCGGGGTGAACAGTTGGGCGAGCAGGGTCGCGGTCAGCGCGCCGATCAGGTAACCGAAGGTCAACCCGGCCTGCAAGAAGCCCAGGGCATAACCGCGATGGCCAGGCGGCGCGTGCTCGGCGACAAACACCCAGGCACTGGGCACTTCGCCGCCCACCGCGGCGCCTTGCAGCACCCGCAGCACCAACAACAGCAGCGGCGCGAAATAACCGATCTGTGCGTAGGTCGGCATGATGCCGATCAGCAGGCATGGCAGGGCCATCATCAGGATGCTCAGGCTGAAGACCTTCTTGCGCCCCAGCCGATCGGCGAAGTGCGCCATCAGGATCCCGCCCAGCGGCCGCGCCAGGTAGCCGGTGACAAAGATCCCGAAGCTTTGCAGCAGACGCAGCCACTCAGGCATTTCCGGCGGGAAGAACAGCTGGCTCAGGGTCAGGGCGAAGAACACGAAAATAATGAAATCGTAGATTTCCAGCGCGCCACCCAGGGCCGCGAGGCCCAGGGTTTTATAGTCGGACCGGGAAAACGGCGCCGGTCGCGTCTCTGGAGGCAAAGGCATAGCAGTCACTCTGTAGGGGGGACAGAAACCAAGGCGCCAATGGTCTACGCAAAAACAGCCCGGAACAACCCGAACCCGTAACTGGGTCTATTTTTAGCCAGTTTCTGTGCATTGAATCCCCTTGAGCAGCAGCAATAATCGGCAACTTTCCAAACCGCAGCAGAACAGGAAAGCCGCCATGAGCATCCATACCCGCACCCGCCGCCTGACCGTACCGCAACTGGTGGCGATGAAAGGCCGGCAGAAAATCGTCTCCCTGACCGCCTACACCAGCCACATGGCCCGGTTGATGGACCCGTTCGTCGACTTCGTGCTGATCGGCGACTCCACGGCCATGGTCGGCTACGGTCGCACTTCGACCCTGGACATGAGCCTTGAGGAAATCATCGCCCACAGCCGCGCCGTGGTCGCCAGCACCCGCCTGGCCTGTGTGATCGCCGACATGCCATTTGGCAGTTATCAAGAGTCGCCGCAACAGGCCTACCGCAACTGCGCCCAGGTGCTGGCGCGCACCGGCTGCGACGCGATCAAGCTCGAAGGCGGCAAGGCCCTCGCGCCGACCGTGGAGTTTCTGGTGCAACGGGGCATTCCGGTGATGGCCCACATCGGCCTGATGCCGCAGTACGTCAACGCCATGGGCGGGTTCAAGGCCCAGGGCATGAGTGAAGCCACGGCCCGGGCGATTGAAGAAGACGCCCGTGCCCACCTCGCCGCGGGCGCTTTCAGCCTGCTGCTGGAGGGGGTGGCGGAACCGGTAGCCCGGCGCATCAGCGAGTTCTCGGCCATGCCAACCATCGGCATCGGCGCCTCCCCCGCCTGCGACGGCCAGGTGCTGGTCACCGAGGACCTGCTGGGCCTGGGCGGCGAGCAGGTGCCGCGCTTCGTCAAGCAATACGCCGACGCCGCCGCGCTGATCAGCCAGGCCTGCGAGCGCTTTGCCGCCGAAGTGCGCGATGGGCAGTTTCCCGAAGCGCGGCACTGCTATGGGGTCGAACAGGGTTCCTGATCGATGGCCTGGGCCAGGGCCTGAATGGCGCCGGGGATATCCTGGCGCCAGTCGAGGGTGTAGCTCAGGCGCAGGTGATGCCGCCACAGGCCTTGTTGGCTGAACATTGGCCCGGGGGAAATGACCAGGCCCTGGGCCAACAGGCGCTGGTACACCTGCAACATCTCCACCGGGCGCAGGGCCTCGACCCATAACGTCGCGCCACCGGCCGCCGGCTGTACCCGCAATTGCTGGGCGGCGTGTTCCTGAAGCAGACCCTGCATCTGGCCCATGCGCTCGCGCAACAGCACCCGCAGTTTCAGCAAATGCTGGTCGACCCGCCCGGAGCTGAACAGCCGGGCCAGGGCCTGCTGACGCAGCGGCGACAGGCGAAAGGCACGCTCTAGAAACTGCCGATGCAGGCGCTGGCCATGGCCCCGGGTCAGGACGTAGCTGAACGGAGCCTCGGCGCCGATCTGCTTGTCGCACGTGGCAAACACCAACAGCCGCTCGGGGTTGGCGTAGTCACGAAAGCGCGCAGGGGCCGGGCTGAAACAAAACTCGCCATAGCTGTCGTTCTCGAACAGCCAGATGCCCCGTTCGTCCAGCCAGCGGCACAGCCGCTGTTTGTCGGCCGCCGGCATCAGGCTGCCGTGGGGCACGCTGAAGGTCGATGACAGCACCACCAGGCGCACCGGCTCACGTTGCAGGAGGTCTTGCAGCTGCTGTTGATCGAAACGCCCGGTACGGTCCAGAGGCAGTTCGATGACCCGGATATTGGCGGCGCGCAGTTGGCGCAACATCGCCCAGGAACAGGGCGACTCCACCAGCGCCACGCTGCCCGTCAGCTCCAGGGCATGCAGCGCCAGCTCCAGCAGGCTGCGCAGGTCCGGTCCCAGGTACACCTGTTCGGCCTGCCAATAGTCAGTGGTAGAGCGGGTATAGCGCTCGGCCAGGACGCTGCGCAGTTCGGGTTCGCCAAAGGGCTGGAACGGTGGCGCCTGGGAGCGCGGGTATTGCCGGGTCAGCTCGCGCTCGGTCATCAGTAGCGGATTTTCCAGGGACAGCAATATGGCCGGCGCATCGCTGCACAGCGCCAACATGCCGGGCTGGCGCGCCTGGGCATAGACACTGTCGATCAAGCTCGGCCCATCCACCGGCAGTTGCGACGGCGCCAGCGGCACCCGGAAATAGCCCTGTTTGGGCCGGGACTGGATGCGCCCCTGGTCTTCAAGCAAGGCGTAGGCATGCTTGATGGTCGAGATCGAGACCTTCAATCGCAGCGCCAGGGCCCGCAGCGAGGGCAGGCGCTGCTCGGCCTCGCTGGCATTGTCGATCCACTCAACCAGGTAGCGGTACACCGCCTGATAGGCGAAGGGGGTTTCGCGGCTCACCGGCTCAGGCGTCCCTGGCCATGGCGATGGCGGCCTGGATCGCCGCGCGGGCCTGGGGGCTGTTTTTCCAGCAACTGGAGCCCACCAGCGACGCGGCCTGGGTGACGATCTCCAGGGCATCGGCCGCCGCCAACTGCGCCAGGGAGGTGAAGCCCAATTGTTCCAGGCGCGAAACCACGGTGGCTCCGACACCCTTGACCTTGAGCAGGGCCTGACGTTCTTCAGCGGGAAATGACATGTCCTTCAATCCTTTGCAGTGGTTCCCAATTGCCGCATTCTTGCACAGTTATCGGACGCCTCCTGCCCTGGCGCCCGACCTCCTGATAAACATAAAAACACTTGAGGTATTTCCGTGTCCGCAGACATCGAAGACAGCCGCTCCGCCCGCTTTGCCCTGCGCTGTTCAAGCTGGGCCGAACGCTGGTTCCCCGACTCCTGGGTGTTCGCCGCGCTGGCGGTGATCATCGTCGCCCTCGCCACCCTGGCCATGGGCGCCAAGCCTACCGACGCCGCCATGGCGTTTGGCGACGGGTTCTGGAGCCTGATCCCGTTCACCATGCAGATGGCCTTTGTGGTGATCGGCGGCTATGTGGTCGCCAGTTCGCCACCGGCGGTGAAACTGATCGACAAACTGGCGCGCATCCCGAAAAACGGCCGTTCGGCCGTGGCCTGGGTAGCGCTGATCTCAATGGTCGCCTCCTTGCTCAACTGGGGCCTGTCCCTGGTATTCGGCGGCTTGCTGGTACGAGCCCTGGCCCGGCGCACCGACCTGCGCATGGATTACCGCGCCGCCGGTGCCGCCGCCTACCTGGGGCTGGGTGCCGTCTGGGCCCTGGGGCTGTCGTCGTCGGCCGCGCAGTTGCAGGCCAACCCGGGCAGCCTGCCGCCGTCGATCCTGTCGATCACCGGGGTGATTCCCTTCACCCAGACCATCTTTCTCTGGCAGTCCGGCGTGTTGCTGCTGGCATTGATCGTGGTTTCGCTGGTCATCGCCTACGCCACCGCTCCCGGCCCGAATTCGGCCCGTGATGCCCAGGCTTGCGGCGTCGACCCCAGCTTCAGCATGCCGGCACCGCAACCGCGCACCCGCCCCGGGGAATGGCTGGAATACAGCCCGCTGCTGACCATTGCCCTGGTGGTCCTGGCGGGTGGCTGGCTGTTCCATGAGTTCTCGACCAAACCGGCGATCACCGCGATTTCCGGGCTCAATACCTACAACTTTCTGTTCCTGATGCTCGGCGCCCTGCTGCATTGGCGCCCGCGCAGCTTCCTCGATGCCGTGGCGCGCGCGGTGCCGACCACCACCGGGGTGCTGATCCAGTTCCCGCTGTACGGTTCGATTGCGGCCTTGATGACGGTGGTCAAGGGTGTCGACGGCCAGACGCTGGCCCACCATATCTCGACCTTTTTCGTGCAGATCGCCTCCCACGATACGTACGCGCTGCTGATGGGCGTGTACTCGGCGGTGCTGGGGTTCTTTATTCCCTCGGGCGGTGGCAAGTGGATCATCGAGGCGCCTTATGTGATGCAGGTGGCCAATGACCTGCAATACCACCTGGGCTGGGCGGTGCAGATCTACAACGCCGCCGAAGCGCTGCCGAACCTGATCAACCCCTTCTATATGCTGCCGCTATTGGGCGTGCTCGGGCTCAAGGCCCGGGACCTGATCGGCTTTTCCTTTGTGCAATTGCTGGTGCACGCGCCGTTGGTCCTGGTGCTGCTCTGGGCCTTGGGCACCACCCTGGCCTATACGCCACCGGTATTGCCCTGACCGTTTGGCGAGCGGGCTGCGACGACGGCAGAGGCGCCGTCGCAGCCCGCTCGCCGAACATCCACCCCAGGACGGGCCCCGCTTACCGTCCTGTGCTTGGCTGGGCGACCGCAGCATTTGGCTTACAGTTATTTCGGACTTTTCCCCGCCAACTCCAGCTTCATCCTAGATCCGCCTTGTAGTCTTTCCGTCATATTGGGTTGCTACCGTTCGACCAAAATATTTTGTAACCAATTGACTAAAAGACCTGCAGGGAACTGGCATGAGTGACGCAAAAGACCATGACGACGCGCAACCCGCGGCGCCCGAACAGTTGACTGACACCAGCCGCCGCCGCTTTCTTGGCGGCGTTGCCGTTCTGGGGGTAGGCGCCACCTTGAGCGCCTGCGGCGGGCCCGGTGAACCGGGTAAACCCCAGGAGCACCCACTCTCGCCGGCCGAGCTGGACCAGGCCCTGCGCGAGCAGGTGAAGAACGTGGTGGTGATCTACGCCGAAAACCGCAGCTTCAATAACCTGTTCGCCGACTTCCCCGGGCTGGAGCAGCCGTTGTCCTCCCTGAAGCCGGGCGATTACCAGCAGCGCGACCGCGACGGCAGCCTGCTGCAGACCTTGCCGCCGATCTGGGGCGGCATCCTGCAGGTCGGCCCGCAACACCTCGATGGGGTGACCTACCCGATCGAAACCCAGTTCCAGCAGAACCTGCCCAACGCTCCGTTCGCCCTCAAGGGCCCGAGTGGCGAGGACCTGCCCCTGGGCCTGGTGACCCGCGACCTGTGGCATGTGTTCTATCAGAACCAGATGCAGATCAACGATGGCAAAAATGACGGCTTTGTCGCCTGGGCCGACTCCGGCGCCCTGACCATGGGCCATTACCCGCAAAGCCGCTATTCCCTGCGGCTGTGGGATGTGGCGCGGGAATTCGTGCTGTGTGACAACTTCTTCCAGGGGGCTTTCGGTGGCTCGTTCCTCAACCACCAGTACCTGATCAGCGCCGCCGTGCCCGTCTACCCGGACGCGGCCAATTCGGTGGCCAAGTCACAGATCGCCACCCTGCAAAGCGACAACCCGCAAGACACCCGGCTCAAGCCCCTGGAAAAATCCCCGGCCAGTGCCATGACCGGCCCGCCGCAGTTCGGCCCCAGCGCCCTGACCCCGGATGGCTACGCGGTCAACACCATGGCCCCGCCCTACTGGCCGACCTGGATCCGCGACCCCGAGCGCCCGGACTACGCCAAGGCCGACCTGCCCAGCGTGCTGGTGCCCCAGACCCACGAACACATCGGCGACAAGCTGTCGAAAAAGAACGTCGACTGGGCCTGGTACGGCGGTGCCTGGCAAGCAACCCTGGACCAGTTCAAAGACTCGACCGGCCTGCCGAAGATCCCCAACTTCCAGTACCACCATCAACCCTTCAACTACTTCAAGCGCCAGGGGCCGGAAAACCCCGAAGAGCGCAGCAAGCGCCTGCGCGACGGCGGCCTGGGCGACGAATCGGGGAGCAACAGGTTCCTGGCCGACGCCGAAGCCGGAAAGCTGCCGGCCGTGAGCTTCTACAAGCCCCAGGGCAACCTCAATATGCACGCCGGTTACGCCGACGTGGCCTCCGGCGACCGGCATATCGACCGGGTGCTCAAGGTGCTGCGCGAAAGCCCGCAGTGGTCAAACATGGTGGTGGTGGTCACGGTCGACGAAAACGGCGGCTGGTGGGACCACGTGGCGCCGCCCAAGGGCGACCGTTGGGGCCCGGGAACGCGGATCCCGGCCCTGGTGGTGTCGCCCTTTGCCCGCAAAGGCACGGTGGACCACACCATTTACGACACCGCCTCGATCCTGCGCCTGATCACCCGGGTGTTCCAGTTGGAGCCCCTGGACGGCATCAAGCAACGTGACGCCGCCATGGTCGCGCGCGGGCAAAAGCCCCTGGGCGACTTGAGCAACGCCCTGCAATTCAAGCGCTGACCCTCACCGGCGCCGCGCAATCGGCGCCGCTGATGAAGTTATTCCTACCCGGCTCCCGTTCACCCGCTAGTGTTCCCCTGTGGATATTCACCCCGCACAAGCGGGGTTCTCGCCGACAAGGAGCCAAGCATGAATAAACTCACCGGACTGTCCCTGGGCCTCGCCGCCCTGATCCATGGCGCACCGGCCCTGGCCGCTGATGTGGAGGTGCCCCTGGGCAGCCCCCAGCGCGTGACCCAACTCTTCGCCTATCCCAATAATTGCAACGTGATCTGCTTCCGCAACTGGACCCTGGAACAGACCGTCGAGCATTACCTGACCCAAAGCGTGCAACGCGACGGCTACAGCACCGCCCGGGTCAAGGTCAGTGGCGATCAACAGCAGTTGCACGCGACCATCAGCGGCGTGCCCCAAGGCTACGGCAAACCGTTGACGGCCCTGCTGGATGCCGGCGACCTGGCCTACAAGGGCGCCAGCCAGCTCAATGCCGACGGTAAGTGGGCCTACAGCTGGTACCTGTTCCTGCCCCTGGGCATGGCCCTGGAACAGCGCAAAAGCGTCGAGTTGCTGCACTTCCCGCCGGACTATTCCCTGACCCGTGCTCAGGATTACCTGGAATCAGCCACCACCGACCGCTGGGCGAACCTGCTGACCGCCAATGGCATCGCCGCCGAGCAGACACCGGGCTATCAGACCATTGTCGACATCGCGCCCATCGCTGCGCCCTCCAGCGCCGGCAAGGACCTGGAAGGCGTCTATGACTACTTCAAGGGCTACCAGACCAGCATGGTCAAGCAGGTCAGCCAGAGCGCCGACGGCAAGGCCTTGCCCATGGTGGCCTTCGGCGCACCGGTGCGGAACTGGATCAAGCAGCAATACGGCGCCAGCGTCGGGGTACTGGGCCTGGGGCAGATCAGCCCCAACCCGGGGGTGAACGTGCCGGTGCTGGGCTCCAACCACCCCAGCTACATCTGGTACGCGGCGGACCCGGCCAACTACGACAACGATCAGGCCAAGGCCGATGCCGCAGGCTTGAAGGTGATGGGGCAGGATTTGAGCGCCGCGTGCTGGCAGGCGGGCATGGGCAGCACGCCGGGCAGCGATCCGAGCGCGCAATTGCAGCGCTGCACCCAGACCTGGCAGGTGACCGACAAGGCCAAGACCTGCGAGCTGTTCTACACCTCGGTCCGCGACCTGACCCCGCCACAGGCCCAGGCCAAATGCGCAACCGCGCCCATCAAGACCCAGCTGCAACAGCTCAAAGCCCCCGCGCCCGCGCCGAGCACCGAAGTGCCACACCTGTAACCCAAAACCTGTAGCCACTGCCGCAGGCTGCGCTGGCCATCCCAGACACCGCATTTCTTCAGATGAGAATGCGGCGTGTGCAAGGGCCAGCGCAGCCTTCGGCAGCGGCTACGCGGTTTCGGGTCAGATGGCGCCGACCGGACGCAGGCGGTATTGCGGCGGCAGTTGCTCGAAGCCGCTGATGGTTGCGTTCAGGCTCTTCCAGCGACCGTCCTTGATGCCGTAGATGCAACCGTGAATCGACAGGCTCTGCCCACGATGCCAGGCGTTCTGCACGATGCTGGTATGGCCGACATTGGCCACCTGCTGGATCACGTTCAGTTCGCACAGGCGGTCAACCTGCTCTTCCTCGGTCGGCAACTGCCCCAGGGCTTCGCGGTGCTCGTAATACAGGTCGCGGATCGAACGCAGCCAGCCGTCGATCAGGCCCAACTGACGATCCTGCATCGAGGCACGCACGCCGCCGCAGCCGTAATGGCCGGTGACCAGGATGTGTTTGACCTTGAGTACATCCACCGCGTACTGGATCACCGACAGGCAATTGAGGTCGGTGTGCAGCACCACGTTCGCCACGTTGCGGTGCACGAACAGGTCGCCAGGCAACATGCCGACGATCTCGTTGGCCGGCACCCGGGCGTCGGAACAACCGATCCACAGGTACTCCGGGGTCTGCTGGCGCGCCAGCTTGGAGAAGAAGTCCGGGTCTTCCTGCTTGATCGCCTCGGCCCAACGCTCGTTGTTATCAATCAGATCTTGTAGTTCGTTCATGCTGTGAAGCCTCAAGAATGATGCGCTGGTATGACAGACGACCGCCTGTCGAGGTCACGTGTGTTGCGTAGATACCGGCTATCCCTCGCAGTGGAATCTTGAGCGGCGGCGCAGGTCCACCCCTTAAGCCCCAACAGTATGAGGATATAGCCATGACCGAATCACGACGTCCTTACGGTGCGCCGCAGCCCGAGCCCATCGATGACAACGAAGACCGCATGGGCTCGATGGAGGAGCTGCATTTCGACGACGAAGAGCCCAGTGCCAAGATCGGCGACACCATCCCCGAGACGGAACTGGAGCACCGCCTGCCCGCCGAGCGTGTCCGCGAAGCCGGCCTGACCGGGGCCTCGACCGCCGACCACGAGCCCACCGACGACGACCTCAGCCCTGAGACCCTGATCCACGAAGATGGTGCCCGTTCGGCCAATGAAACCGGCGACGGCGAACAGGCCGACTGGGACCTGAGTATTGTCGATGAAGACGATATCGGTGGCGGCAATGGCCTGGATGAAGCCGAACTGGCGCGCCGCGAACCGCTGGACGGTAACCGCTGACCCGAAAGGGCCTGCGACCGGCAGTAAAATCGGCGGCGGTGGATCAGCTCCACCGCCGTCTACAGCGAAACCGGGCCGGTCAGTCGACCAACGTGCAGGCCATCACCAGCGCATCTTCGCGCCCGCCCACCGCCGGGTAGTAATCCCGACGCCGTCCCACTTCGTTGAAACCATAACGCTCGTACAACCGATAAGCGGTCTGATTGCTGGAGCGCACTTCCAGGAAGCACTCGCGCGCCTCCTTCTCGTAGGCCCGTTTCATCAATTCTTCGAGCAGGCGCAAGCCCAGGCCGCGGCCCTGGCTTTCCGGCTTGACGGTGATGTTGAGCAGATGCGCCTCGTCGATGATCACCTGGATCACCCCGTGCCCGACCTGCTGGCTGCCTTCGAACATCAGCCACACTTCATAGGACTTGAACGCATCCATGAAAATGCCGCGGGTCCAGGGGTGGCTGAACGCCGCGTACTCGATCTTCAGGATGGCATCCAGGTCCGCCTCGGTGGCGAGGCGGAAGTTCACGGCATCACTCATCTGTGTTCTTACTCATCAGTACTCTTCCAGCGCGCCATCAGCCGACGCATGGCTTGCCAGACGTCAGCCTTACGCTGTGGCTCTTCCATTAATAGTTCCAGCCCAGGCAAGGCCCAGGCCGAACCCAGGCCTTCGACCTGGAGTTCGCGGTTGTAGGATTCGGCGTTGGCCTCTCCGGCAAAACGCACCGCCGGCAAGCCGATCAGCCACAGGCAGACGCAGGGTTCTTCCTCGACCCGCACCGAAACAAAGGCCTGGACGAAATCCCGGGCCGCATCGGGGCCCTGGTCGAGGTTGCCGCGCGTGAGCATCGGCCAGCGCACCGGCTCGGCGACGATCTGCGGGCTGTCGGGCAAACCGGCGGCACGCAGCATGTCTTTGAGCAGCAGGTAGGCCGGATCGCGGCTCTGGAACGCTTCGCCGGTCGGCAGTTCGACCAGCAGCAGGCAACGCCCGGCACGCAGCAATTGCAGGGCAAAACGCGGCGGTGGCACCGGCGCAGCCTTGGGCACGACCGGTGTCGGTGCCGCCTCTTCCACCGGCTTGCTGGCCGGGCGCGCACTGCTGCCAGGGCGCGGCACTTCGATTTTTGCCCGTTCCGCAGGCTTGGCGACCGGCTGCTCTGTCGGCGCCTTGGCCACGACGGCAGGCGCAGGCACCTCGACCGGCGGTTCTGGCAGCTCCAGCAACTCGGGACGCGAAGGCGCGGCAAAGGGCAATTCGGTGCGCGGCAGCCAGTTGACCACCTGCATGGCGGTCAAATAAGCGCGACGACGGGACTCGATAAGCAAAGGTCGGCCACTTGTGGATAACTGAGGTGGGGGATTCTACCGCCCTTCGACGAAGATCGCCCGCTGTTGATCGGTTTGAAAACCGACAGTCCGTCTCATCAAAAGACCGGGGGTGAATCGTCGACCGCCTGATGCAGTACAATCGCTGCTTTTCATTGCCAACCAGCCGGCCATTCCGATGATCGAACCCAAGCGCGTCTTGCGCGCCCTCGCCGAACACTGGGCACTTCTGGAGCCACTGTGCGAGCACTTCGACCAAGGCACCCTGAGCCTCGCCGAACTGCGCAGCCAACTGGCCGCCCAGCAACTGGACAGCACGCCCCAGGACATCACCAGCCTGCTGGACGTGTGGATCCGCCTCGACATCCTGGTTCCGGTGGCCAAAAGCCCCAACCGTTTCGAGCTCAACGCGCAGATCCACGACTTCCTGGCCTACCTGCGGCGCGAACACCGCCTGGGCCTGTGCCTGGAGATCGAAGCCTACCTGCGCCACCTGGAGCGTCTGGCGGGTTATATCCAGGACGCGTTTGATATCCGCGACAGCAATGACCTGGCGCGTCAATTGCGCCTGCTGGACATGCGCGTACGCGATGTATTGAAAAAACTCGCCAACGACGAACAGGCCCTGGTGGCCGTCGCCGAGCGGGCCAAGACCAGCGACCGGCAGATCCCCCTGCGCCAGCGCTATGCCGAGGTACTGGCGACCTGGGACGAATATGTCGAACCGATGATCCAGCTGGTGAACGCCGACGGTGCCTTCGAACAAGGGGTGCGCAAGGTCGAGAACGTCCTGCTGCGCATGCTCACCGAACAGCAGCGCCTGGGCCACCTGGTGGACGACGACATGCTGCTGCGCACCCACGCGCGGATCCTCGAAATGCAGACCAGCGCCCAGCTGACCCTGCGCCACGCCCGCGAGCTGCTGCTGCCATTGCGTGAAGAAGCGCGCCGGCACAACGCCGTAACCCGTGGCGCGGCCCTGGCCCTGTCGGCGATCCGGCGCAAAGGCATCGACGCCGTGCCGCAAGCCGCCATGCCCATGTTCACCCGGCCGCAAAGCACCTTCCTCGGCAGTTCCGGCCAGGTCGAGGCCTATGTGTATGCCCTGGCCCGCTTCGAACCCAAGCCTGCGCGCTTCCCCAAGGCCCACAAGAGCCACAAGGGCGAAGCGCCGCGAGCACCACGCACGGTCAAGGAAATGCTCGAACGCTGCGAAGATGCCCTGCCCATGCCGGACCTGATGCACTGGCTGCTGGAACAGGAGCCGGACGGCGCGACCGACGAGTTGCTGTACTGGTTCTCCCGTTTATCCCGGGAAAAACGCTTCAAGCGCGAGCGTCTCGAACGCCGCGACTACCACACCCATGAGCACCAGGTCAGCCTGCGCTCCTTCGCCCTGCTCTCGGCACGCGATGACCAGCCTGAGAATTCTGCGAGCACTCCTCATGCATCTTGATCTTTCCGAACTGTCCCAGCTGGCGCCGATTTTTCGCGAGCTGTTCAAGGGCTATCACGTCAGCCGCCGCGACCCGGAGCTGTACGCCCAACTGTCGAACTTCCAGGACCAGTACCGCACGCTGTTCAAGGCCCTGGGCTTTGAGCTGGTGTGCGACACCCGCGGCTTCTATTACTTCGTCCCGGACCTGGCCGCCGCCCAGGTGAACAAGACCGCCCAGCGCCTGGCGCTGTTCACCTTCATCCTCGTGGAACACCTGGCCGACCAGGGCCGCGACCCGATCGCCGTGCTCGACGGCGGCAGCCTGGGCCGCGATGAACTGCCTTCGTTGCTGGAAAAGTACCGCGACCTGTTTATCCAGGCCGAAGTCCAGACCCAGGACGAACTCGAAGAAAAAATCATGCGCCGCATGACCCAACTGGGCTTTGCCAGCGAGGAGCCGGGCATCTACCGCTTCCTGCCGCCGATGCACCGCTTCCTCGATGTCTGCCTCTCGGTTCAGCAGGACCGCGACCTGGCCGCCAGCCTGCACAGCGTGCTGCCGTTGCCGACGCCGGTGCTGATCGACCACGACAGCGACGAAAAACTGCTGGAGACCGACGATCCGCTGGACCTCAGCGAATTTGTCGAAGGTGAAGACAGTGAAGAGGACGCACTGGCCCGGGCCATTGCCGAAGAACAGGAGCTCGACGCATGAGCAAGGAACGCTACGGCATCCGCCGCTTTGCCCTATTGAACACCGCCGGCTACAGCCTGGGCCTGTTCCCGCTGGAAGAGCCGCTGTCGGTCTACGGGGCGAACAACCTGGGTAAATCCGCCTCGATCAACGCCCTGCAGTTCCCGATTCTGGCGCGCATGTCGGACATGAGTTTCGGCAAGTACAGCCTGGAACAATCGCGGCGCTTCTACTTTGCCTCGGACACCAGCTACATCCTGGTGGAAGTGTCCCTGCCCCATGGCCCCCATGTGATCGGCGTGGTCGGGCGTGGCCCGGGCGGTGGTTTCGGTCACCAGTTCTTCGCCTATGCCGGGCAGCTGGATCTGGCCCATTACCAGAAAGACGACACCTGCCTGCGCCAGAAAGAACTGTTCACCAATCTTGAGCGCCAGGGCCTCAAGGCCTATGAGCTCAAGCCTGATGAACTGCGGCGCCTGCTGGTCGGCGGTCACACCTCGATCCCGCTGGACCTGACCCTGATTCCGCTGCGCTCCACCAGCGAGCAGAGCCTGAAGACCTTCCGCGCGCTCTTTATCAACCTGCTGCACATGCGCGAAATCACCGCGGCCAAGCTCAAGCAGCTGTTCCTCGATGCCTTCGAGCACAGCCTGCGTTCCGGCAGCGTCGACTATATCGCCGCCTGCGAAGAAGCCTTCCGCGACGTGCGCCGCATGGAGCAGGACTACAACTGCCTGGTGTCTGCCGGCCCGCTGGTGGAAGCCCTGGCCAACGGCGTGAAGCAGCGCGACCTGCTGCGCGGCAAGCTGCACCGTATTTCGCCGCTGCTGGATTCGCTGCTCGGCACCTGGTCCGACTACGCCAGTGCCCGCAAGGAAGAACTGACGGTCCAGGCCGAGCACTACCGCAACGAACAGGACGCCCTGCAAAACGATCAGCGCGGCGGCACCCAGGAACTGATGCGCCTGGAGCGGGAAATCAGCGGCATCCAACGCTGGCTCGGCGAGTTGTCGGTGCTCAAGCATCGCTTTGCCCTGGTCGATGACGTGAAAGTCCTGGAGCAGCAACTGCTGGCGGCCAAGGATGCCCACGATGAACTGGCCGGCGCCCTGGCCCAATCCCGGCAGTTCTCTGCCGAGGACCTGGAAGAGCGCCTGCGGGACCTGGAAAAACGCCTGAAGTCGGTCAAGCAGCAACTCGATCACGCCGACAACAACAGCTATGCCCGACTGCGCGAAGAGTTTTCGCAGCAGGACGTCGAACGCCTGATGCGCCTGTTCAACAGCGCCCTGTTCAGCCTGCCCCTGGGCGAGCACGGCATTGCGCTGGACGAGAACGGCGAGTGGGTCAAATCCATGGAGCTGATCCTCGACGCCTTCAAGGGCGAGCGTTTCGAAGTGCCGGGGCTGAGCATCGACCTGTCGCACATCGAACCGCCTGCGCTGCAGGCCCTGGCCGACCGCGCCGCCCTGCGCGACCAGAAGGAGCGCCTGGAAAAAGAACTCAAGCAACTCAAGACCCAGCAAGCCGTGGCCGCTGACCGCGCCGCGAGCAAGACCCAGACCGAAGCGCTGTACCAGCAGGTGCTGGACGCGCAAAAAGCCCTGGAAGACTTCCGCCGCGCACAAACCCTGAGTGCCGAGGAAGGCGAGAAACTCGAACAGCTGGCGCAGATGGAAGCCGCCCAGGATGAACTCAAGCGCTCCAGCGACGCCTTCACCGAGCGCGTCCAGCAACTGTCGGCCAAGCTGCAATTGGTTGGACGGCAAATTGCCGATATGGAAGCCAAGCAACGCACCCTTGACGACGCTCTGCGCCGCCGCCAGCTGTTGCCTGCCGATCTGCCGTTTGGCACGCCGTGCATGGACCCGATCGATGACTCGATGGACAACCTGCTGCCCCTGCTCAACGACTATCAGGACAGCTGGCAGGGCTTGCAGCGGGTCGACGGACAGATCGAGGCGCTGTACGCCCAGGTCCGCCTCAAGGGCGTGGCCAAGTTCGACAGCGAAGACGATGTCGAGCGCCGCCTGCAACTGTTGATCAACGCCTATGCCCACCGCACCGACGAAGCCCTGACCCTGGGCAAGGCACGTCGCGCGGCGGTCACCGACATCGCCCGGACCCTGCGCAATATTCGCAGCGACTACGACAGCCTCGAACACCAGTTGGCGCTGTTCAACCGCGAGATCAACAAACGTCAGGTATCCAACCTGCAGAGCTTCCGCATCGTCCTTGCGCCGAACAAGGAAGCGCTGAAGCACATCGATCAGATCATCCACAGTGCCGGTCAGTATGAAGAAGGCGAAACCCTGTCGGTGTTCGACCTGAGCCAGAGTGCCGAGCAGGACAACAAGAACGAAGAGGCCAAGGAGTACCTGGCGCGCCTGGTGGCGGCCAACCATAACCAGTTGGGCCTCAAGGACCTGTTCGAACTGGCGTTCGAGATCACCAAGGTCAATGGCCAACCGGTGATCCACACCGACATCGACGGCGCGGCGTCCAACGGCACCACCATGACCATCAAGGCGCTGACCAACATGTACTTGTTGCTGCACTTGATGGATCGCGACCAGGCCGGACGCGTGCGCTTGCCGTACTACCTCGATGAGGCCGCCGACATCGACGAGAAGAACCAGGCCGCACTGCTGGAAACCAGCCTGCAACTGGGCTTCGTACCGATCCTGGCCAGCGTCAAACCCCAGGTATCGGCCCATGTCGCCATCGACCTCGAAGGCGGCAGCGGCCCGAACGGTATCTACATCGACGAGGCGGACTGGAAGTTCATCCGCCGTCACGATCAGGTCAAGGCGACCTTGAACGTCGCAGCAGAACCGGAAGCGGAGCTGGACCCGATTTAAATCAGGCCCGCCGCAACAAAAAGGCCGCGATCTTCACAGATCGCGGCCTTTTTTATGGGCACCCGCTGAGCTTATTTACCGAGAGGGATCTTCGGCGCCCAGGTCAGCCATTCGTCTTCGAATTTATCGAACAACGGGAAGGTCTGCTCAGGCCGGGCCGGATTGCCCATGCGCTCGCCGTCTGGCGTGGCGAAGGCGATACCGCCCTGGATCAGGGTTTCCAGGGATTCGGTACGCACCGTCGCGCCCTTGAACAAGCCGAAGTCCAGGCCAAAGCCGCTGGTGTTCCAGAAGCGCGTGCCGCCACGAATCAACGGTGCGTACTTGGGTTCGATCAGCACCCGAATCAGCACTCGATCGGCGGTTTTGCCCAACTCGTAACCGGTGACCTTGCCCACCGCCACTTCGCGATAAGTCACCGGCACCCCGACCTTCAATGAACCGCGGCGCGCAGCGCTGAGCACCAGGCTCAGGCCGGCCTCGGGCGCAGCGGTTTCCGGTGGCTGGGCCAGGGCGATAAAGCTGGTCTGCGCCCCAAGGCTCTTCGCGGCAGGTTGGACTTCGATGTATTGACCGGTAACCAGGGTTTCCAGGTTGGCGGTCTTGATCAGGCCCAACTCGGGCTTGACCACCCAGAACTGGCTGCCAACCCGGGCGATGCGCTCCGGCACCTCGGTGATACGTGCCTTGAGCACCACCGACTGCAAGTCGGCACTCAGGTCGACCTCTTCGATCTTGCCCACATCCAGGCCTTTGAAACGAATCGGCGTTCCGGAGCGCAGGCCATCGGCGCGGTCAACCTTGATGCTGATCAGGGTGCCCTTTTGCGCCGCCTCTTCCTGATTGGCAAACAGGCGGAAGCGCGGGATACGTTTCTTCAGGGCCACGTTAGGCCGTGGCGTATCAAAGGCGATGCCGCCCGCCATCAGGCTCTGCAGGGATTCGCTCTTGACCTGGATGCCGCCGGTCAAGCCACCGGTCAGGGTGATGCCACTGACGTTCCAGAAGCGGGTCGAACCGTTGACCAGGTTTTCGTATTCCTTCTCGATGTGCACCCCGATCACCAACTGCTTGCGGGTGCGCGAGAACTGGTAACTCTGTACCGAACCGACCTTGACCTGTTTGTAGAGAATCGGACTGCCGACATCCAGCGAGCCCAGGTTATCGGTGAACAGCACCATGTGCAGGCCGGGGGAGCGCAGGTCCAGCGGCGGCGCCTTGGCTCGGGCCTCGAACTCCCGTTGCGGCGCGGCGCCCTTGTCCCCAGGTCGGATGGCGATGTAGTTGCCTTTCACCAGCGCCTCGAGCCCGGTGATGCCAGCCAGGGAAATCGACGGTTTGACGATCCAGAACTGCGTGCCCTGGACCAGGTAGTCCTCTGCCAGAGGGTCCAGGGTCAACTCGGCGGTGGCGCTGGACAGGTCAGGGTCGACCTTCAAGGTTTTCAAGCTGCCGACCTGGATGCCTTTGTACATCACCGGCGTGCGACCGGCTTGCAGGCCTTCGAAGTCGGACAGTTTGACCTTGACCCGAATCCCGGCCTGGGCCGCGTCGAAATCCTCATACAGACGGAACGGCAGGCTTGGGTCGGTGGGCGGGCTGTCCTTGCGGTTCTCCGGCGTGGCAAACGCAATACCGCCGGCGACGATGCTGGCCAGGGATTCGCTGCGCAGTTTCACCCCGGACAGGTTGGCGTCGATGCTGATGCCGCTGGCATTCCAGAAACGCGTGTGTTTGCGCACCAGGTTGGCGTAGGTCGGCTCGATAAAGACTTTGATCTCGACCGTGTTCTGGTCTTCCGACAGCAGGTAGCTTTTGACCTGGCCGACCTGGATCTGTTTGTAGAACACCGGGCTGCCACGGTTCAGCGAGCCCAGCCGCTCGGCCTTGATGGTCAGGTGCAGCCCGGGCTTGAGGTCCGATAGCGGAGGCTCCTGGGCCAGCGCCTTGAACTTGCGCGAAGGCTCGCCTTCACCGGGGCTGACCGCGATGTAGTTACCGGAGACCAGGGTTTCCAGGCCGGTGATCCCGGCCAGGGTCACGCTGGGTTTGACCAGCCAGAAGCGGGTGCCGGTCTTGAGGTACTGCTCGACATCCTTGTTCATCTCGACGGTGGCGATTACCCCTTTGGAGTTGCCCTCGTCGTCCAGGGCCAGGGTCTTGACCTTGCCCACCGGCATGCCTTTGTAGACCACTTCGGTCTTGTTCGCCTGGATGCCCTCGCCGCTTTCAAAGCGGACCTGAACCTCGATGCCGGTCTGGCTGTAGGCACGCCAGCCCAACCAGCCACCGATGATCAACGCGATCAGGGGCAAGACCCAGATGGCCGACCAGTTTGAGGCAGGACGGGTTTTAGCTTTAGGCAAATCACTCATGGTCGTCGTCCGACTCCGTGTTATCCCAGATCAGGCGGGGATCAAAAGTTACTGCGGCGAGCATTGTCAAAATCACCACACTGGCAAATGCGACCGCACCGAGATTGGCCTCGATGCTGGCCAGCCGACCAAAATTCACCACCGCTACCAGGATGGCGATCACAAAAATATCCAACATCGACCAGCGGCCAATGAACTCGATAAAACGGTACATGATGATGCGCTGGCGTGCCGACAACGGCTGATGGCGCTGCACCGAAAACAGCAACAGGGCTATCCCCACCAACTTGAAGGTGGGCACCAGAATACTGGCGATAAATACCACGGCAGCGATAGGGAACATCCCGTGCTGAACCAGGGTGATGACACCCGACATGATGGTGTCCCCTTCGCCCTGCCCCAGGGTGCTGACCGTCATGATCGGCAGCAGGTTGGCCGGGATATAGAGGATCGCTGCGGTGATCAGCAACGCCCAGGTCCGCATGATGCTATTCGGGCGACGCGGATGAACCAGCGCCCCGCAACGGGTACAGACCTGCTCGTCGGCATCGGGTTCTTGCTTGTTCAATTCATGACATTCGGTACAGATCAGAATGCCCGCCTCAATCGCCCGCATGAAGATCCTCTCCTGACAAGGCCTCCCAGATCTGATGCGGCGACATGACCACTTCCAACCAGACCTGGACCAATAACAAACTGACAAAACACACCAGGCCCAGGCCCACCGAGATGGCGGCCAAGTCGGCCAATTTGACGATCGCGACCAGCACGCCCATCAAATAGACCTCCAACATGCCCCAGTCGCGCAGATGGTGATAAATGCGGTAAAGCAACAAACCGTAACTGCGGCCGATATTCCAGCGGATGCTCAGCAATACCAGCAGTTGGCACAGCAGCTTGAGCAGCGGAATCCCCATGCTGCACAGGAACACCACGACGGCCACACCCCGCATGCCGGTATTGAACAAGCCCAGCACACCACTCCAGACCGTATCTTCGGATGTCTGTCCGAGTAGATTGAGCTGCATGATGGGTAAAAAGTTCGCAGGGACGTACAACAACAAGGCGGCAATCACCAACGCCAGGCTGCGCTCTACGACATTATGACGATGGGCATAAAGCTCGTAGCCACAGCGCGGGCACAGGGCTTTTTCACCGTGAGCGAGCTCAGGCTTGCGCATCAAGAGATCACACTCGTGGCAGGCCACCAGGTCGTCCAGCGGTAAATCTGACAACCCGGAGGCGTCAACCGGATCTGGCATAAGGGACTCTGGCTCTAAAAGGGGTAGCCGCTATTCTAGTGTCCTGGCCTGAAAATAACTGTGCAAATTTGTGGCGGGTACGGCGGCAAGCTTCAAGTGGATAGCGGCAAGCGGGAGCCGAACGAGGTGCCTGCAAGGTTGTCCCCGCACAGCCAGCACTTTCCTGCGCGCAAAAACAAAACCCCTGATTGCGTTAGCAATCAGGGGTTTCGGAATTTAATCTTGACGATGACCTACTCTCACATGGGGAAACCCCACACTACCATCGGCGATGCATCGTTTCACTGCTGAGTTCGGGATGGGATCAGGTGGTTCCAATGCTCTATGGTCGTCAAGAAATTCGGGTACTGAGTCGTGACCAGATGGCCTCGCTTCAGCAAATTGGGTATGTAATAGATTTGTGTGTTTCTCTCGAACTTTCGGTTCGTTTCGTCTTCACACACCGCAATCAGGTTCTTCTTACGAAGTTACGAGATTGCTTGGGTGTTATATGGTCAAGCCTCACGGGCAATTAGTATTGGTTAGCTCAACGCCTCACAGCGCTTACACACCCAACCTATCAACGTCGTAGTCTTCGACGGCCCTTCAGGGAACTCAAGGTTCCAGTGAGATCTCATCTTGAGGCAAGTTTCCCGCTTAGATGCTTTCAGCGGTTATCTTTTCCGAACATAGCTACCCGGCAATGCCACTGGCGTGACAACCGGAACACCAGAGGTTCGTCCACTCCGGTCCTCTCGTACTAGGAGCAGCCCCTCTCAAATCTCAAACGTCCACGGCAGATAGGGACCGAACTGTCTCACGACGTTCTAAACCCAGCTCGCGTACCACTTTAAATGGCGAACAGCCATACCCTTGGGACCGGCTTCAGCCCCAGGATGTGATGAGCCGACATCGAGGTGCCAAACACCGCCGTCGATATGAACTCTTGGGCGGTATCAGCCTGTTATCCCCGGAGTACCTTTTATCCGTTGAGCGATGGCCCTTCCATACAGAACCACCGGATCACTAAGACCTACTTTCGTACCTGCTCGACGTGTCTGTCTCGCAGTCAAGCGCGCTTTTGCCTTTATACTCTACGACCGATTTCCGACCGGTCTGAGCGCACCTTCGTACTCCTCCGTTACTCTTTAGGAGGAGACCGCCCCAGTCAAACTACCCACCATACACTGTCCTCGATCCGGATAACGGACCTGAGTTAGAACCTCAAAGTTGCCAGGGTGGTATTTCAAGGTTGGCTCCACGCAGACTGGCGTCCACGCTTCAAAGCCTCCCACCTATCCTACACAAGCAAATTCAAAGTCCAGTGCAAAGCTATAGTAAAGGTTCACGGGGTCTTTCCGTCTAGCCGCGGATACACTGCATCTTCACAGCGATTTCAATTTCACTGAGTCTCGGGTGGAGACAGCGCCGCCATCGTTACGCCATTCGTGCAGGTCGGAACTTACCCGACAAGGAATTTCGCTACCTTAGGACCGTTATAGTTACGGCCGCCGTTTACCGGGGCTTCGATCAAGAGCTTCGCGTTAGCTAACCCCATCAATTAACCTTCCGGCACCGGGCAGGCGTCACACCCTATACGTCCACTTTCGTGTTTGCAGAGTGCTGTGTTTTTAATAAACAGTCGCAGCGGCCTGGTATCTTCGACCGGCATGAGCTTACGGAGCAAGTCCTTCACCCTCACCGGCGCACCTTCTCCCGAAGTTACGGTGCCATTTTGCCTAGTTCCTTCACCCGAGTTCTCTCAAGCGCCTTGGTATTCTCTACCCAACCACCTGTGTCGGTTTGGGGTACGGTTCCTAGTTATCTGAAGCTTAGAAGCTTTTCTTGGAAGCATGGCATCAACCACTTCGTCACCTAAAAGGTAACTCGTCATCAGCTCTCGGCCTTAGAATCCCGGATTTACCTAAGATTCCAGCCTACCACCTTAAACTTGGACAACCAACGCCAAGCTGGCCTAGCCTTCTCCGTCCCTCCATCGCAATAACTAGAAGTACAGGAATATTAACCTGTTTTCCATCGACTACGCTTTTCAGCCTCGCCTTAGGGACCGACTAACCCTGCGTCGATTAACGTTGCGCAGGAAACCTTGGTCTTTCGGCGTGGGTGTTTTTCACACCCATTGTCGTTACTCATGTCAGCATTCGCACTTCTGATACCTCCAGCAAGCTTCTCAACTCACCTTCACAGGCTTACAGAACGCTCCTCTACCGCATCACTTACGTGATACCCGTAGCTTCGGTGTATGGTTTGAGCCCCGTTACATCTTCCGCGCAGGCCGACTCGACTAGTGAGCTATTACGCTTTCTTTAAAGGGTGGCTGCTTCTAAGCCAACCTCCTAGCTGTCTAAGCCTTCCCACATCGTTTCCCACTTAACCATAACTTTGGGACCTTAGCTGACGGTCTGGGTTGTTTCCCTTTTCACGACGGACGTTAGCACCCGCCGTGTGTCTCCCATGCTCGGCACTTGTAGGTATTCGGAGTTTGCATCGGTTTGGTAAGTCGGGATGACCCCCTAGCCGAAACAGTGCTCTACCCCCTACAGTGATACATGAGGCGCTACCTAAATAGCTTTCGAGGAGAACCAGCTATCTCCGAGCTTGATTAGCCTTTCACTCCGATCCACAGGTCATCCGCTAACTTTTCAACGGTAGTCGGTTCGGTCCTCCAGTTAGTGTTACCCAACCTTCAACCTGCCCATGGATAGATCGCCCGGTTTCGGGTCTATTCCCAGCGACTAGACGCCCTATTAAGACTCGCTTTCGCTACGCCTCCCCTATTCGGTTAAGCTCGCCACTGAAAATAAGTCGCTGACCCATTATACAAAAGGTACGCAGTCACAGAACAAAGTCTGCTCCCACTGCTTGTACGCATACGGTTTCAGGATCTATTTCACTCCCCTCTCCGGGGTTCTTTTCGCCTTTCCCTCACGGTACTAGTTCACTATCGGTCAGTCAGTAGTATTTAGCCTTGGAGGATGGTCCCCCCATATTCAGACAAAGTTTCTCGTGCTCCGTCCTACTCGATTTCATGACTAAGAGATTTTCGCGTACAGGGCTATCACCCACTATGGCCGCACTTTCCAGAGCGTTCCGCTAATCTCAAAGCCACTTAAGGGCTAGTCCCCGTTCGCTCGCCACTACTAAGGGAATCTCGGTTGATTTCTTTTCCTCAGGGTACTTAGATGTTTCAGTTCCCCTGGTTCGCTTCTTGCACCTATGTATTCAGTACAAGATACCTAACTTATGTTAGGTGGGTTCCCCCATTCAGACATCTCCGGATCAAAGTCTGTTTGCCGACTCCCCGAAGCTTTTCGCAGGCTACCACGTCTTTCATCGCCTCTGACTGCCAAGGCATCCACCGTATGCGCTTCTTCACTTGACCATATAACCCCAAGCAATCTGGTTATACTGTGAAGACGACATTCGCCGAAAATTCGCGATTAAACTCACAAATTTTACCTTAGCCTGATCCGTTACCAGTGAAAGTAACGCTCAGTCTATCTTTCTATCACATACCCAAATTTTTAAAGAACGATCTAGTCAAAGACTAGAAATCAACATTCACCATCAACTCGATGGAATGCTCATTTCTAAGCTTTATCACAGAAACAGCGTTAAGCAGTAAGTGGTGGAGCCAAACGGGATCGAACCGTTGACCTCCTGCGTGCAAGGCAGGCGCTCTCCCAGCTGAGCTATGGCCCCGTATCGCTACAGGCTTTTCCCACACAAAATTGGTGGGTCTGGGCAGATTCGAACTGCCGACCTCACCCTTATCAGGGGTGCGCTCTAACCAACTGAGCTACAGACCCAATTTCGGGCTGTTTCTATCGTCTTCTTCAATGAATCAAGCAATTCGTGTGGGTGCTTATGGAGCAGCTGATGTCGTCGATTAAGGAGGTGATCCAGCCGCAGGTTCCCCTACGGCTACCTTGTTACGACTTCACCCCAGTCATGAATCACACCGTGGTAACCGTCCTCCCGAAGGTTAGACTAGCTACTTCTGGTGCAACCCACTCCCATGGTGTGACGGGCGGTGTGTACAAGGCCCGGGAACGTATTCACCGCGACATTCTGATTCGCGATTACTAGCGATTCCGACTTCACGCAGTCGAGTTGCAGACTGCGATCCGGACTACGATCGGTTTTGTGGGATTAGCTCCACCTCGCGGCTTGGCAACCCTCTGTACCGACCATTGTAGCACGTGTGTAGCCCAGGCCGTAAGGGCCATGATGACTTGACGTCATCCCCACCTTCCTCCGGTTTGTCACCGGCAGTCTCCTTAGAGTGCCCACCATTACGTGCTGGTAACTAAGGACAAGGGTTGCGCTCGTTACGGGACTTAACCCAACATCTCACGACACGAGCTGACGACAGCCATGCAGCACCTGTCTCAATGTTCCCGAAGGCACCAATCTATCTCTAGAAAGTTCATTGGATGTCAAGGCCTGGTAAGGTTCTTCGCGTTGCTTCGAATTAAACCACATGCTCCACCGCTTGTGCGGGCCCCCGTCAATTCATTTGAGTTTTAACCTTGCGGCCGTACTCCCCAGGCGGTCAACTTAATGCGTTAGCTGCGCCACTAAGAGCTCAAGGCTCCCAACGGCTAGTTGACATCGTTTACGGCGTGGACTACCAGGGTATCTAATCCTGTTTGCTCCCCACGCTTTCGCACCTCAGTGTCAGTATCAGTCCAGGTGGTCGCCTTCGCCACTGGTGTTCCTTCCTATATCTACGCATTTCACCGCTACACAGGAAATTCCACCACCCTCTACCATACTCTAGCTTGCCAGTTTTGGATGCAGTTCCCAGGTTGAGCCCGGGGATTTCACATTCAACTTAACAAACCACCTACGCGCGCTTTACGCCCAGTAATTCCGATTAACGCTTGCACCCTCTGTATTACCGCGGCTGCTGGCACAGAGTTAGCCGGTGCTTATTCTGTCGGTAACGTCAAAACAATCACGTATTAGGTAACTGCCCTTCCTCCCAACTTAAAGTGCTTTACAATCCGAAGACCTTCTTCACACACGCGGCATGGCTGGATCAGGCTTTCGCCCATTGTCCAATATTCCCCACTGCTGCCTCCCGTAGGAGTCTGGACCGTGTCTCAGTTCCAGTGTGACTGATCATCCTCTCAGACCAGTTACGGATCGTAGCCTTGGTGAGCCATTACCTCACCAACTAGCTAATCCGACCTAGGCTCATCTGATAGCGCAAGGCCCGAAGGTCCCCTGCTTTCTCCCGTAGGACGTATGCGGTATTAGCGTCCGTTTCCGAACGTTATCCCCCACTACCAGGCAGATTCCTAGGCATTACTCACCCGTCCGCCGCTCGCCACCAGGTACAAGTACCCGTGCTGCCGCTCGACTTGCATGTGTTAGGCCTGCCGCCAGCGTTCAATCTGAGCCATGATCAAACTCTTCAGTTCAAACATCTTTGGGTTTTTAAGAAACCCTAAACTTGGCTCAGCAATCGTTGGTTACATCTTTGATTTCTCGCGGAGTAACTTGTGATGCTGATAATCTTTTTGACTATCAGTCTGACTCCACAAGCACCCACACGAATTGCTTGATTCAGTTGTTAAAGAGCGGTTGGTTAAGATCTTTCGTCTCAACCGAGGCGCGCATTCTACAGCAGCCTCATTTGCTGTCAAGTGATTATTTTCAGAAGTTTTCGAAGATTTCTTCAACAACTTCAACCACTTGCGCTTCCGATCTCTCGTTAGCGGGAGGCGAATTCTACAGCGTTACTCGCTGTTGTCAACACCTTCTTTTCACCGCTTTCGACCGAGAAGATCGAACCGTTAATAGAGCCAAACAACACCGCTCTATCAACTCCTTCTGGGCTTCGATGATCTGAAGCAACTCGCTGTCGAAAACCGCGTAACTCTTTGTTTACCAAGGAGTTTTCCGTTTCGACTGCGCCGGAAGTGGGGCGAATTATAGACTTCCAGAATCTGCCGTCAAGGGTTAATTACGCTTTTGTTGCAGAAGATGACTTTTTAGCTATTAAGCGGGGTATCCGGCGCGTTACAGGGGGTATGCGCAGCACCAATAACAGCCCCCCTATAAAGGCATAGATCGCCCACTCCTTGAGATCGGCGCGAACGATCCACAGCATATGCAACAGACCCAACCCCAAAATGACGTAGACCAAACGGTGCAACTTCTTCCATCCACTACCGAGCCGACGCTGACTGTAGCGATTTGATGTCACCGCCAACACCAGCAATCCTGCAAAACCCAGGGTGCCGACAATAATGTAAGGCCGCTTGCGCAACTCCACACCCAACTGCGACCAGTCCAGCGCCAGTATAAACAGGGCGTAGGCACTCAAGTGCAGCACCACATAGGCAAAACACCACAAACCCAGTTGCCGTCGCACCGCAATCCAGCCAGCCCACCCCGTCAGCTTTTGCAAAGGGGTCATGCCCAGGGTGATCAACAGCAGAATCAAAGTACCCAGCCCCAGGCGATCAACCAGCACCTTGCCAGGATCCGGCCCCAGCGCCGAGTCTCCCGCCTGGAATAGCCAATACAGCGGCCATACCGCCGCTGCGATAAATACCGCCACGCGCCAGAGCGGATAACGCATCAGTAGTTCGTCCGCAAATCGAGGCCACTATATAAGGAGGCGACCTCATCCGAGTAACCGTTGAACATCTGGGTCTCACGCACATTGGGCTTGAACAGGCCGCTGGGCAGACGCCGTTCCCGCGCCTGGGTCCAGCGCGGGTGGTCGACGGTGGGATTCACGTTCGCATAAAAGCCATACTCATCGGCCGCAATGCTCTGCCAGGTGGTTTTCGGCTGCTCGCTCACCAGACTGATACGCACTATGGATTTGATGCTCTTGAAACCATATTTCCACGGCACCACCAGCCGCAGTGGAGCCCCGTTCTGATTGGGCAGCTCACGCCCGTACATGCCGACGGCGAGGATCGCCAACGGATTCATCGCTTCATCCAGACGCAGGCCCTCTACATAAGGCCAGTCGATCAAGGCGAAACCTGAACGCTGACCGGGCATGCTTTTAGGATCCTGCAGGGTTTCGAAACGAATGAACTTGGCGCTGGCGGTTGGTTCGACCTGCTTGAGCAACGCCGAGATGGGAAAACCGATCCAGGGGATCACCATCGACCAAGCCTCGACACAGCGCAGACGGTAGATGCGCTCCTCCAATGCGTAGGGCTTCATGAAGTCCTCCAGCGCATAGCGACCTGGCTTGGCCACTTCACCGTCGATCACCACACTCCAGGGCTCGGTCTTCAGCGATCCCGCATTAGCCGCCGGATCCCCCTTGTCAGTGCCGAATTCATAGAAGTTGTTGTAGTGGGTCGCATCCTTGAAGGGTGTGATCGCCTCGTCCTTGACCGTCACCGCCTGCCAGTGAGTGGCTGGCAACTTTTCGGCGAACCACGAGGGCACCCTGCCCGCCTCGACATCCGCATAACGCGATGCCTCAGCGGCGCTAGCCCAACGCGGCAGGCCACTGACCGCCAGGCCGGCCATCGCTCCGCCCAGCAGGGTGCGTCGAGAGAAATAGAGGGATTCCGGGGTGACATCCGACTCTTTGCAGTCAGACGCCTTTGGCACTTTGATCAACATGGCAACTCCGCAGGATTGGAGAACTGATGCACCAATAGACTGCGGAGTATGGGGGAAATTACATCACTCGCCGCTTTTATGCCGACGAAGGCGCAACAAGTACTGAACCGGGCCGGAGGCCGCATAGGCGAGGAAAACCAGCAGCAGAATACGCGGCGGGTCGCTGAACACCACCGCAAACACCAGGACCACCGCCAGGATCGCCACAAAAGGCACCCGCCCCCTGAGGTCCAGTTCCTTGAAGCTGTTGTACTTGATGTTGCTGACCATCAGCATGCCGGCCGCCGCAACCAGCAGCGCCACCAGGAACGACATCTTCGAGCCCTGGATCCCGTAGTCGCTGAACGCCCAGACAATCCCCGCCACGACACCCGCCGCTGCCGGACTGGCCAGACCGATGAAGTAACGCTTGTCGGCAGTCCCGACCTGGGTATTGAACCGCGCCAGACGCAACGCCGCCCCAGCCACATAGATGAAGGCAACCATCCACCCGACCTTGCCCATATCGCCCAAGGCCCAGCCAAATGCCAGCAAGGCCGGGGCGACACCGAACGCGACCATGTCAGACAAAGAATCGTATTCGGCGCCAAAGGCGCTCTGGGTATTGGTCATCCGGGCAACGCGACCGTCCAGACCGTCGAGCACCATGGCGACGAAAATCGCAATGGCGGCGAAGGCAAAGTACTTGCTCGCGGCAACGGAGTCGCCCGCACTCATTGCACTTTGCGCACTCATGGAACTGATGATGGAGTAGAACCCCGCGAACAGGTTCGCAGTGGTGAACAGATTCGGCAGCAGATAGATACCACGATGCCGGACTTTACGGCCTTCAGCATCATGCCCTTCTTCGACATGCTCATCGATCGGTAGCAGGCTTTCGGCGTCAGAGGCCTGGTTTGGCTCTTCGGGACGTTCGCTCATGGACATTACCTTGCAACGGTGTGGAAAGTTTCGACAGGTGTCTGCAACAACGGTTCGCATCGCAAACGATGCAGCTTTATACCAGAACCAGCCCCCCAAACGAAAAAACGCGGCCTAGGCCGCGTTTTCCGTGCAAGTTCGCGACTTAGTTTTTGGCTTTGTCGACGATCTTGTTGGCACCGATCCACGGCATCATCGAGCGCAGTTGCTCACCGATGATTTCGATGCCGTGTGCAGCATTGTTGCGACGCTTGGCAGTCATCGAAGGGTAGCCGGTTGCACCTTCGCTGATGAACATCTTCGCGTACTCACCGTCCTGAATGCGTTTCAGGGCGTTGCGCATGGCCTGACGGGATTCGGCGTTGATCACTTCCGGACCGGTCACGTACTCGCCGTACTCGGCGTTGTTGGAGATCGAGTAGTTCATGTTGGCGATACCGCCTTCGTACATGAGGTCGACGATCAGTTTCAGTTCGTGCAGGCACTCGAAGTAGGCCATTTCTGGCGCGTAGCCAGCTTCAACCAGGGTTTCGAAACCGGCCTTGACCAGCTCAACGGTACCGCCGCACAGAACGGCTTGTTCGCCGAACAGGTCGGTTTCAGTCTCATCCTTGAAGGTGGTTTCGATGATGCCGGTACGGCCGCCGCCCACGCCTGCGGCGTAAGACAGTGCAACGTTCTTGGCGTTGCCCGAAGCGTCCTGGTAGATAGCGATCAGGTCAGGAATACCGCCGCCCTTCACGAACTCGGAACGTACGGTGTGGCCCGGAGCTTTCGGCGCGATCATGATCACGTCGAGGTCAGCGCGCGGCACAACCTGGTTGTAGTGGATCGCGAAGCCGTGGGAGAAGGCCAGGGTGGCGCCTTTCTTGATGTTCGGCTCGATTTCGTTCTTGTACAGCGAGGACTGGAACTCGTCCGGGGTCAGGATCATGACCAGGTCGGCAGCAGCAACAGCGGAAGCAACGTCAGTCACTTTCAAACCGTGAGCTTCAGCCTTGGCAACGGTAGCCGAGCCTTTACGCAGGCCGACAGTAACGTCAACGCCAGAGTCTTTCAGGTTGCACGCTTGAGCGTGGCCCTGGGAACCGTAACCAATGATGGCAACTTTCTTGCCCTGGATGATCGACAGGTCGCAGTCTTTATCGTAGAAAACTTTCATGAATTTCCCCTATATATCCAGGCCGTTCAGGCCATTCGCTAATTTGGTTTAGATGCTGAGTACTTTGTCGCCGCGAGCAATGCCGGTTACGCCGCTACGGACGGTTTCCAGAATCGAGGCGGTGCCGATGGACTGAATGAAGCTGTCGAGCTTGTCGCTGGTACCGGTCAATTGAACGGTATACACGCTGGCGCTGACATCTACGATCTGCCCACGGTAAATATCGGTGGTGCGCTTGATCTCGGCGCGCTGGGCGCCGGTGGCCTTGACCTTGACCAGCATCAGTTCACGCTCGATATGAGCGCTCTCCGACAGGTCGACCAACTTGACCACTTCGATCAGTTTGTTCAGGTTCTTGGTGATCTGCTCGATCACCTCATCGTGGCCGACAGTGGTCAGCGTCAGACGCGACAGGGTCGGGTCTTCGGTCGGGGCCACGGTCAGGCTTTCGATGTTGTAGTTACGTTGCGAAAACAGGCCGACTACACGAGACAAAGCACCCGGTTCGTTTTCCAGAAGCAAGGAGATAATGTGCCGCATGATTAAGTACGCTCCGTCTTGCTCAGCCACATATCGCGCATCGAGCCGTCTTTGATCTGCATCGGGTAGACGTGCTCGCTGGTGTCGACCGAAATATCGAGCACCACCAGGCGATCCTTCATGGCAAACGCCTCTTGCATCTTCGACTTCAATTCTTTCGAGTCGCTGATACGCATGCCAACGTGGCCATAGGCCTCAGCCAGCTTGACGAAGTCAGGCAGCGATTCCATGTAGGAATGGGAGTGACGGCTGCCATAGCTCATGTCTTGCCACTGGCGAACCATGCCCAGAACACCGTTGTTCAGGATGACGATTTTGACCGGCAAACCATATTGCAGGCAGGTGGACAGTTCCTGAATGTTCATCTGGATACTGCCCTCGCCTGTCACGCAGACGACGTCGGCATCCGGGAAGCTCAACTTGATGCCCATGGCCGCCGGGAAACCGAAGCCCATGGTGCCCAGGCCGCCGGAGTTGATCCAGCGGTTAGGCTTGTCGAACTTGTAGTACTGCGCCGCGAACATTTGGTGCTGGCCCACGTCGGAAGCAACATAGGCATCGCCCTTGGTCACTTCGCACAGGGTTTCGATCACGGTCTGCGGCTTGATGATGCTGCCGTCACCCTTGTCATAAGGGAACAGGCCACGATCACCGCGCCACTCTTCGATCTGCTTCCACCAACTGGCAACCGTGTCCTTGTTCGGGGTCTCGCCGATTTCCTTGAGTGCCGCGACCATCTCGGTCAAGACGCTCTCTACCGGACCCACGATAGGCACATCGGCCTTGATGGTCTTGGAGATGGAAGCCGGGTCGATATCGACATGGATGATCTTGGCATTCGGGCAGAACTTCGGCGCACCGTTGATAACACGGTCATCGAAGCGCGCACCCACTGCCAGAATCACGTCGGCATGGTGCATGGTCAGGTTGGCGGTGTAGCTGCCGTGCATGCCGAGCATGCCGACGAACTGCCGATCAGTACCCGGATAGGCGCCCAGGCCCATCAAGGTATTGGTCACGGGCAGATTGAGCATCTTGGCCAGCTCGGTCAGCGGTGCGGAACCACCACCGAGGATCACCCCACCGCCTGCGTACAGCACGGGACGCTTGGCCGCCAGGAGCATTTCTGCCGCCTTGCGGATTTGCCCGGAGTGACCGCGGACCGCCGGGCTGTAGGAGCGCAGCTTGGCTTTCTTGGGAAAAACGTATTCGAACTTTTCAGCCGGGTTGGTCATATCTTTAGGGATATCGACCACCACCGGGCCCGGACGACCGGATTGCGCCAGGTAGAAGGCTTTCTTCATGACTTCCGGGATTTCCGAAGCGTGCTTGATCATGAAGCTGTGCTTCACGATCGGCCGGGAGATACCGATCATGTCGGTTTCCTGGAACGCGTCGGTGCCGACCATGGTGCTGGGCACCTGACCGGAGATGATCACCATTGGAATCGAGTCCATATAGGCAGTGGCGATACCGGTGATGGCATTGGTCGCGCCAGGGCCGGAAGTCACCAGTACCACGCCGGCTTTACCGGTGGCACGGGCATAGCCGTCAGCCATATGGGTAGCAGCCTGTTCGTGACGAACCAGGATATGGGTCACTTCCGGTTCTTTGAACAGGGCATCGTAGACATGAAGGAGAGCACCACCTGGGTACCCATAGATATATTTGACGCCTTCGTCACGCAAAAAGCGGACGAGCATCTCACCGCCAGATAAAAGCTCCACGTTGTTCACCTCTAAAACGCCAGAATACCGCCCTCAAAAGGAGGCGGGTCTTAATAGGTTTACTTCTCAGCAGAGCATGAGCGACGGTGGTCGCCGACTACGTCAGCACTGACTGAGCAAGTATTGGGAGCGCCCCAAAGTGTTGCGGGGGCTTCCCACCCAGCGCGAGGTAACGCGTTGCGGGTGTAGCAGGTCGGCGCGGATATGCGCCTCATGATCTGCTGAGTGGGCCTGCTTCTGGCAGTCCCTCTACAGCGGACTTGAGATTCTTCTGTTTCGCCCTCTCCAAGTCAAGACGTCAATGTACTTAATTCGAACTAAGCGCATGAGAACGCAAGAAAAAACCTCAAAACGGCAACTGCGTAAGTCTCAATTGCGCAATCTCTTGCAGGTCTGGGACATCTGCGAACCCGCAAGCCTTGACGAACACCCTTCGCGAGCTGCACGCCATTGAAATCTGACCGGGGAAAATGTGCGCGACTTGAAAGACCAGGAGCCTGAGTCAGGCGTCCGACGCCCAAAGAAAAACCGCCAGTGAAAACTGGCGGTTGAGGTTCAGCGCGTGGCGACGATCAGTTGATCGAACTCTTTGAGCAAGACCTGCAACTGCCGATCCCGGCCTTGCATGTCCCGACTGGCGAAGACCATCTCGGCCATTTCCTGAATGCCCGAGGCATTGGGCAACGGCAGGTCCTGCTCCAGAATCAGTTTCATGCGTGGCAGGAAAATCCACTGCAGCCACTGCTCGAAATCCAGCGTGTCGACGCTGAACGGTTCTTGGCTGGACAAGGCTTCGGCACTGGGCGAAACCTCATCCCACAACCCCAGCAGCCGCAGTTCACGCTCGATCAGCAGCAACTGTTCGGCGATCTCGGGAAAGCGCCCATCCATCAGAGTGCGACCTTGGCTTTTTGACGAGCCAGCGCGGCGCCGGCGGCATCGCCCTGCTTCTCGCGCGCCTGGGCGATCAGCCCCCACAGGCTAGCCTGCAGGGCCGGACGACCGGAAGCCAGGGTCAGTCCACGGCGAGCGAACTGTTCGGCCTGAGGCGCGTCGCCCTGTTCCATGCGCACCTGCGCCAGGCGGTAGAGCACCTGTGGCTCACGTGGGGCTACCCGTTGCGCTCGCTCAAGGCTCGACGAGGCGCCATTCAGGTCACCGCTGGCCTGCTGTTGCTGGGCGGTACTGAGCAAGGCCAGCACCGGACCATCCAACTGCTCGTCCGCCGACAAACCGCCGGCGCTGGCCGACGGGATCGAACTCGACGGCATGTTGTAGGTGCCCTGGTTGATCGGCGCCGAATCAACCGGCCCTGGAATAATCGGACCCGGGGTAATAGGCGATGAGCTGATAGGGGCCGATGTCGTCGCACCGCCTCCTGGCACCATCACCACCACGCCGGAATCCTGCGGGATATTTTGCGACTGCGCCTGAGCCGGACGCTTGATAGTCGTCTGCCGGAAGCCGCCGTTAGCCGAAATCCGCTCACTGTTGGAGACCGCAGTACCGGCATCGACCACCGGGATCGAACCGCGCTGCACACTGGAGCAGCCGTTGAGCAAAGCCAGAGCTGTAATAGCTGGAACCCACCACTTGTTCACGTCAAACCCTCTTCGCTTAGTTCATCCAGCCCTTGATCCAATCCGTCACCGAGTCGCCGGATGCAGGGCTTTCGCCACCGCACGCAGCGCCGGGAGGCGGTTCGCTGCCGCGAATATACGGCATCTGCACCGCTCCCGGACAGTTGGCATCGGAGCCCTGTCCGGTCCGGGAATCGACCCATGCCTGAACCACGTTATCCGGTTGTGGTATATCCAGCGGCAATGGGTCGGCCTTGCGCATAAAACTGGTCCAGACCTGCAGTGCACCGGTAGCACCGGTGAACGGCGTCTTGCCGTTATCGTCACGCCCCAGCCAGACCACGGCCAGCAGATCCTGGCTGAACCCGGCAAACCAACTGTCGCGCGAGTCGTTACTGGTACCGGTCTTGCCCGCCAACGCCAGGGATTTGGGCAGCACGTTATAGACCGAGCTGCCAGTACCTTCACGCATCACCCGCTGCATGGCGCTCTGGATCAGGTAAATCGAACCCGGATCAAAACGCTGCTGGATCTGGAACGGGTAGCGTTTGAGCGGCTCGCCCTCGGCCGTCAGCACGCTGCGGATCCCGCGCATCGGCGTGTTGAAACCGCCGTTGGCCAGGGTCTGGTACATGGTCGCCACTTCCATCGGACTCAACCCGCCCGCCCCCAGCAGCATCGAAGGGAATGCCGGGAATTCGCGGGAAACGCCCAGCCGTGCCAGGGTCTTGAGCACGTTCGGCACGCCGACTTCCAGACCAAGACGGGCGGTCGACAGGTTGTAGGAATGAGCCAGGCCCTGATAGAGGAATACCGTACCGTGGGAGCGGCGATCGTAGTTCTGCGGCTTCCATACCTGGCCGTCCGCGCCCTTGACCGAGAACGCCTCATCGGACAACCAACTGGTCAGGGTGTACTGGCTGGGCTTTTCCAGCGCTGTCAGGTAGACCGCCGGCTTGATCAGCGAGCCGATCGGGCGAACTGCGTCCAGCGCCCGGTTGAAACCGGCAAAGCTGGCCTGGCGGCTGCCAATCATGGCCTGAACCTCTCCGGTTTCCGGGTTGGTCACGACCATCGCGGCTTCGACATCCTCGGACCCCTTGCGCCCTGCCAGGCGCTTGAAGGTGTCGTTGACCGAGGCTTCGGCCTTCATCTGCAGGATCGGGTCGAAGCTGGTGAAAATACGCAGCCCTTCCTCGGTCAAGTCTTCGTCGCGGTAGTCTTCACGCAATTGACGCTTGACCAGGTCGAGGAAGCCCGGGAATGAGCTGTCGGCAAGGCTGCCGCGTTTGGTCACGCCCAGCGGCATCTTCTTCGCTGCTTCAACTTGCTCGGGCGTGGCGACGCCTTGTTGCGCCAGCAGGTCGAGCACCAGGTTGCGCCGTTCAAGCGCGCGCTCCGGATACCGCCGAGGGTTGTAGGCCGAAGGCCCCTTGACCATGCCCACCAGCAAAGCCACCTGGTGCAACTTGAGTTCGGACAGCGGCTGACTGAAGAAGAACTGACTGGCCAGACCGAAACCATGCACCGCGCGCTGACCGTCCTGCCCGACGAAAACCTCGTTGAGGTAGGCCTCGAGAATCTCGCGCTTGTCGTAATGCATCTCAAGCAGCAGGGCCATCATGGCCTCGGTGAGTTTGCGTGACAGGCTGCGCTCGTTGGTCAGGTAAAAGTTCTTTACCAACTGCTGGGTCAAGGTACTACCGCCCTGACGCATCTTTCCGGACGAGGTGTTGACCCAGACCGCCCGGGCAATCGACTTCGGCGAGACGCCAAAGTGATGGTAGAAATCCCGGTCTTCCACGGTCACCAGTGTTTCCAGCAGGTACGGCGGGACCTGATCGATCTTGATCAGGATCCGGTCTTCGAGGTTCTTCGGATACAACCCGCCAATCAGCAAGGGCTCCAGGCGCACCACCGCCAGTTTCGACCCCTTGGCTCCCGCCAGCTCGGCTACATAGTCACCGGAAAATCTCACCCGTACCGGCTGCGCCTGCTCCAGGCCCTCATAGAACTGAAAGCCGCGGGTATTCAAATCCACGACATTGCCATTCACGGCCGCCGCCCCCGGGCCGTTGGCCACGCTTTCGCGGCGATAGCCCAGAGCGTCAAGTTCGGTGAGGAAGTCTTCCTTGCTCAGCTTCTGGCCGACGAACAGTTCCAGCGGCCGGGCGTAGACCTTGGCCGGAATAGTCCAGCGCTTGCCGGAGAATTTCTCCTGGACGATAGCGTCGAGATAAACCGCAAAGCCGGCGAGCACCACCAAGCCGACCAGACTGAGCTTAAGAGCCCAGCCCAGCCAGGGGCGCAGGCCACCAGAGGGACGTTTTTTAGCGGAGCGAGGGGATCGAGTACGAGTCATGGCGGCGGATTATACGCACTTTATTCATACTCAACAGGAGCGTCCTGAGGTTTGCGTCAGCCCCCCGAGCGGCCATAATGACGGCCTTGAATTTTCTCCGTCTCTGAAGGATCGCCTGTGAGCCAGTCCCTGATCGCCGCCCTGCAAAACCCGGCCCTTTATCCACACCCCGTCGACGGGTTCCAGGTCATCGAGACCCACATTTCCTGGGTGCTGCTCACTGGCCCCTTTGCTTATAAAGTGAAGAAACCGGTCAATTTCGGCTTCCTCGACTTCACCGGCCTCGAGGCTCGCGAGCATTTCTGTGGCGAAGAGCTGCGTTTGAATCAGCGCCTGACCGAAGATTTGTACCTTGAAGTGCTGCCGATCACCGGCAGCGCCGAGGCCCCAGAGTTTGGTGGCAGCGGGCCGGTTGTCGACTACGCCCTGAAAATGCGCCAGTTCCCGCAAAGCCAACTGCTCAGCACACTGCAAGCCAACGGCGAACTGACCGCCGCGCATATCGACCAGATGGCCAAGCAGATTGCCCAGTTCCACCTCAACGCACCGCGTGTTCCTGCCGATCACGAAGCTGGCACGCCGGACAGCGTGATGGCACCGGTGCGGCAGAACTTCGAGCAGATCCGCCCTTTCCTCAGCGACAAGGCTGACCTGCAGCAACTGGATGCGTTGCAGGCCTGGGCCGAAAGCAGCTTCGAACGCCTCAAGCCACTGTTCGCCCAGCGCAAGGCTGACGGTTTCATTCGCGAATGCCACGGTGATATCCACCTGGGCAACGCCACCGTGATCGACGGCCAGGTAGTGATCTTCGACTGCATCGAATTCAACGAACCGTTCCGCTTCACCGACGTCTATGCCGATACCGGCTTCCTGGCGATGGACCTTGAAGACCGTGGTCTGAAAAGCCTCGCTCGCCGCTTTATCAGCCAGTACCTGGAGCTGACCGGCGACTATCAAGGCCTGGAGTTGCTGAACTTCTATAAAGCCTACCGTGCCCTGGTCCGGGCCAAGGTCAGCCTGTTCAGCATGCCGGCCGACGCCACTCCGGTGCAGCGTGCCACGACCCTGCGCCAATACCGCAACTACGCCAACCTGGCGGAAAGCTACAGCACCATCCCTTCGCGGTTCATGGCGATCACCTGCGGTGTGTCTGCTGTCGGTAAAAGCCACGTCGCGATGCGCCTGGTCGAGGCCCTGGGCGCAGTGCGCCTGCGTTCCGATGTCGAGCGCAAGCGTCTGTTCGGTGAGCAGCAGGTGCAAAACGACCCGAACGCCGGCATTTACAGCAGCGACGCCAGTGCTGCGACTTACACACGCCTGCACGAAATCGCCGACATCATCCTGCGGGCCGGTTTTCCGGTGGTCATTGATGCCACTTACCTCAAACGTGCGCAACGCGATGCGGCTGCCCAGGTGGCCGAAGCCACTGGCGCGCCCTGCCTGATCATCGACTGCAATGCTCCACCCGCGGTCATCGCCAGCTGGTTGGCGCAGCGTCAGGCGGATCAAAACGACCCATCGGATGCCAACCTGGCCGTCATCGAAGCTCAGCAGGCCAATCGCGAACCGCTGAGCGCCGAAGAGGTACTGCGCAGCAAGCGCGTGGAAACCAATGAAAGCGGAAGCCTCGACGCGCTGGTGGCTAATATTCGCCAGCGTCTGCCAGGCCTGTAAGCAACTATTTCAGCCGCGAAGAGGGAAAGACTTCGCGGCTGAAAAACAGTGGCACTATAATGGCGTCATAAATCCAACAGGTGACGTTGCCATGAGCCAACCAAAGCTTCTCGACACCCCGCTGTACGCCCTGCTGCACAAAGATGACATCACCGGATTCAACCGCGAACGCCCAACGGACCAGCCGATCGACATGCGTGGCGGCGATTTTCGTGGCCTCGACCTGCGCGATCTGAACGCCGAGGGTATCGACTTCACCGACGCCTATTTCCGCTCCGCCGATTTGCGCGGCCTGGATTTGCGCAGTTCGGCCATGGAAGGCGCGAGCCTGTCCCATGCGCAGATCTCCGGGACCTACTTTCCTCCGGAACTGACGGCAGATGAAATTCTCATGTCGGTCAATTTCGGCACCCGTCTGCGTTATCGCACCAAGTAACAACCTGCTGCTACAGGTCCGGCGCCCCAGGATTTGCGCTGGACTCCTCGCGTTGCCTCTTCTTTTGCTCCCTCCAAATGCCCCACCGAGCGCCCCGCAGCGTCCGGCTTAGAAGCATTTGCGTTGAAACCGACCAAAGAACAGCGCTTTTCCTACTGAGCGCTACACTCCTCTGAGACTTGCCCACGCACCATTCGGCCGTCGCAAGGAGGCTTGATGAATGATGAACTGCAACATCTGAAAAACCTTGGCAAGACGTCCGCACAATGGCTGCATGCAGTGGGTATCCATAGTGCGTCGGACTTGCGTCGCCTGGGCGCGGTGGATGCTTACAGGGCTGTACGCACCCGCGGCTTTCGTGCCTCGAAAGTTCTGCTGTATGCCATTGAAGGTGCATTGATGGATGTGCATTGGAACGACATTCCGGCCGAGCGCAAAGAAGCGCTGAACCGGCAGCTGGAAGCGATTTCCGCGCGCCATCAGAACTGACCTCGCGAGGGGGCTGCATGTACTTACTGGGGGAACAACCGGCGTATGCCGACAGCCTGATCAATCGACTGCAAAGTATCCCGACACAGCTGCTGGAAGGCCTGGCTCCGGCAGGCGATCACGTGCTGATCGACGCCGTCCAGGACCTCTCCAGTGTGCTTGCGGGACATCAGTTGTTCCTGCTCGAAAGTGGCCAGGTGCAGGTCAGCATCGACCAGCGCCCGCTGTTCTATCTGCATGAGGGTGACCTGCTTGGGCTACGGCGCGGCAGTGAGCAGCCGGCCTGGCATTTGCGCTGCGAGACCGAGTTGAGCCTGATTCCGTACCTGCGTTCGGCGGTGTTCCAGCATATCTACGCCGACGAGCAGCGCGCCGAACTGTTCCTGCAATACCTGCTTGGCCAGACTGCCCTGCTCGCGGACGCGGTGGCGCGGCTGAAACCACCGGAGTTTCGCAGCAGCAACGGCTTCAGGCGGGTGGACGCTGGCGAGGTGCTGATCCATCAGGGCGATGAGGCCGACCATGTGTTCGTGATCATCGAAGGCCATGCGCAGGCCTATGTCGACGGTCACAACGTCGGTGAAGTACCCAAAGATGAAATCTTCGGTGCGATGGCGGTATTCACCGGCGAAAAACGCAGCGCCAGCGTGATTGCCAGCGAGCCCAGCACCGTGATGCTGATTCCCAAGGAGCAGTTTCTCAGCCTGACCATGAGCAATCCGCGCATCGCCCACAGCCTTATCGAGAGCATGGCGCGGCGCATCGACCTGCTGAACAAGGAAGTCACCCGGCTGCACGCCCTGAGCAACCGAGCCTGAGACCACTGTTTACGGGCATCCAAACGAGCGTTTGGCAGAAATCAAAGAAACTTGAAAAACCTTTGTTGACATAGAAATGAGAATCGTTATGATTATCACAACTGGTCGCGAGATCAGTCGATAACCTGGAAGACCAGTGGTTCGGACTCTCAGATTATCTCCTCATCAGGCTAATCACGGTTATTTGACCCGGCTCTTGCCGGGTCTTTTTTTGCCTGTGGAAAAGTGCCTGGTAACAACGCCTGAGTTTTATTTGCGCAAGGGCGCGCAGTCATCCTGATCCGGCATCCGTGCGGTGTACCAGACGTAATCGGCGCTGTCGGCAGCCACCGATGCCCCCTGCTGGGCAAGAATCAGCACCGCCGTGCCCTGGGCCGCGCCGAGATCGGCCAGGTGCACCGGCACTCCCACATCCTTGCGGGCGTGGTAAGCCCCCGTGAAAAACAGTGCTGGAACCGGCGCCGCCAATAAACGTTCGGCCATGCGCCGGTCGCGCTGCTGCTGGACCGCCAACATGGCTGGCACCTGGCTCTCGGGCAACAAACCGCAATGCGCATCGCGAATTTGGGTCTGCAAAAGGTTCTTGACCGCCTGGGAGTTGGCATGGACGCCACTCAGAACCGGAGGCTGCGCATAAATACGGCGAATTTCGCTGGCGTCCAGGTTGGCCGCCAGCAGTGGATAAGGCTGCGCCAGGGCGAAGCGCACAATCGGCCCATACAAGGCCCAATCCCAGCCCGGCTGCCAGGCCAGCGCCGCCGGCAAATCCTCGGGCCAACCCTGGGACTTCAATTGCTGACGCACTGTATCGACCCGCGATTGCTGCTGCGCAACCAACATCTCCAGCAACAGGCTGCCTTGCGGGCGTTGGCTGGCCAGTGCCCGCATCAGCCACAGCTGCAGGACATGGTGATCGGCATTGTCGTGCTGCTCGCCGACAATCACCCGGGGCGCCTGGGCCAGTCGCTCGACCAGCTCTGCAGTCGACAGTGACCGTCCGCTGCGCAACTCAATAATCTCGCTGGCCCGTTGCGCCTTAGGTAACGGCGGCAGCGCCACGCCTTGGCACCCCGCAACCAGCAGTACCGCGAGTAACCCTATCAGCCCGCGCATGGATCGCTCTCCGCAAATGGCTCAACGAGCAATGATCAGGGGATGACCGCGCTCCGGATGCGCCTGCACCAGCACCTCCAGGCCAAACACCGCCTTGAGCGGCTCGGGGCGCAGGACCTGCTCCGGAGTGTCCAGCGCATGGGGACTGCCCCCCTGAAGCAGCAGCACCCGGTCACAATAGCGCGCGGCCAGGTTCAGATCATGCAGGATCACCAGCACCGCGACCCCACGATCGGCAAATGCCCGAATTGCCTGCAAGGTGATGTGCTGGTGCAAGGGATCAAGGGCCGAGGTGGGCTCATCGAGCAATAACGTCTGCCCCACCTCCCCTGGCCATAGCTGAGCCAACACCCGCGCCAGGTGAACACGCTGGCGCTCACCGCCAGACAGCGCGAGGTAGCTGCGCCCTTGCAAATGGGCGGCGTCTGCCGCTTGCAGGGCCTCAAGGACGATTTCGTCATCCCGGACCCGCCCGCTCTGGTGCGGCAAGCGCCCCATCCCTACGACCTCTTCCACACGAAAGGCAAAATCCAGCGTTGAGTGTTGAGGCAAAACCGCCAGCCGCTGGGCCCGTTGTGCGCCTCCCCATTGCGCCAGTTCGCGCTGATCGAGGAGGACCTGGCCCTGATCGGGCTGCAACTCACCACACAACGCCCCCAGCAAGGTGCTCTTGCCCGCGCCATTGGGGCCCAGTACGCCAAGCACTTCACCCGGCTTGAGCTCAAGGTCGATGGCCGTCAGCACCGCTTTTTTGCCGCGCAGGACATGCAGGTTGTGTACGCACAACATCAGGCACGCCCTCGCAATAGCAAATACAAAAAGAACGGTGCGCCAATGAAGGCGGTGACAATACCGATGGGCAACTCGGCCGGCGCCAGGGCCAGGCGCGCCACCAGGTCCGCCAGCAGCAACAGGCTGGCGCCCGCCAGGATCGAAGCAGGCAACAAAGTCCGATGATCTGGGCCCGCCAGCAGACGTATCAGGTGCGGCACCACCAGCCCGACGAAGCCGATCATCCCGGCGGCGGCAACTGCCGCGCCGACCCCCAGCGCAGTACAGAACACCAGTTCACGCTTGAGCCGCTCGACATCGATGCCCAGGTGACTGGCTTCCGACTCCCCCAGCAACAGGGCATTCAGCGCCCGAGCGCGGCGCGGCAACCACAACGCCACGCCCGCGCTCACCAGCACCAAGGGCCACAAGCGCGAGTAACTGGCGCCATTGAGGCTGCCCAGGTTCCAGAACGTCAGGGTGCGCAAGGTGGCGTCGTCCGCCAGATAAGTGAACAGCCCCACCGCGGAGCTCGCCAGGGCAGTCAGCGCGATGCCCGCAAGGAGCATGGTCGCTACGTTGGTCTGGCCATTACGCCGCCCCAGGCGATATACCAGTGCGGTCACTCCCAAGCCGCCAAGAAACGCGCACAACGACAGCAAATAAGGTCCAACGGCCTCCGGCAATCCACCAAACAGGGAGCCGCCGACAATCGCCAGCGCCGCGCCCAAGGCTGCGCCGCTGGAGACCCCCACCAGCCCGGGATCGGCCAGCGGGTTGCGAAACAGGCCTTGCATCGCCACCCCGGACAACGCCAGCACCCCGCCCACGGCCAGGCCTAGCAAGGTACGCGGCAGGCGGATCTGCCCAAGGATCAGTTCGGCCTGCTCCAGGCCCTGGCCGTCGATCGGCAGCCCGAGCATGCGCAAGGCCGCCCGCAGAGTATCCAGCAGAGGCAGGCTGACCGGCCCCAGGGCCAGGGACAGCCAGATCGCCAGCAGGCAGAGACAACTCAGGCCGATAAATAAACTACGAGGTTTGACCAGAGGCTTCATGGAGCGGAGTTCGCCGCACTCGCTGCATCAGGGTAGAAGGTCGCCGACAGCACCTTGAGGCTTTGCGGCAGGCGCGGCCCCAATCCACCCACGAGGAGCGTTGGATCCAGCTCAACCACGCGTCCAGACTTGGCTGCCGCGGTGGAGGCCAGAATCGGGTTTTCCTTGAACAAGGCCGCGCGCGCCGCATCACCGGTCAAGCTGCGGTCGGCAAACACCAGTACATCCGGGCTGAGACTGGCCAGCGATTCCACCGAAAAGGGTTTGTAACCGCTGTGGGTCGCTAAGTTACGGCCGCCCGCCTGGCGTAATACCCAATCAGCCGCCGTGTCCTTGCCCGCGATCAGCGGCTTGCCACCGGCATGCCCGAGCAACAACAGCACACCCGGGGCCGCATGCTTGGCCTGGGCCTGGCTGACGCTGGCCTGCTGTTGCTCAAGCTGCCGCTGATAACCCTGGAACAATTGCGCGGCCTGGGCCTCGTTACCCAGCAGTTGGCCCAGATGCTCTAGCGTGTGCTGCAGCGTCGGCAGATCAGCCTGGGCCGAGAACAATTCGACCTGCACCCCAGCGCTGCGAACCTGCGACAGCACGGGTGGCGGCCCCATTTCCTCGGTGCCGACCAAAATCTGCGGACGCAGGCTCAAGATGCCCTCGGCGGACAACTGACGCTGATAACCAATACTCGGCAGCGTCTTGAGCGACTCCGGATGCTGGCTGGTGGTGTCGACACCGACCAGCTTCGATTCGGCTCCCAGCGCACTGACCCACTCGGACAATGCACCGCCGGCACTCACCCAACGTTGTGGCAAATCGGCCGCGTTGGCATGGCCGGCCAGCATTGCGATACAGAGCGCGATTGCGCTGGCACTCATGCGCATAAAAGCATTTCCTATAGAAGATTGAGCCGATGACACCGCCGTCCATGTGACATGCCCTGCAACCCGGGCATCGAAATGAGCAAGCGCCGCAAACGGGCGAAGCAGCTATTTGATAATTGTTTGCATTTAGCAGTCAAGCACAGACGTGTTTCAGCAAATCACCCGAAAACGCACCGACAGCCTGAGCTTAGAGCCTCCGGCGCCCGAGGATTGAAATGAAGTTTCTTTGCGCCAATGACGACCTGCCCGACGCTTGCAGCCGGGGCTTCGAGCTTGACGGGGTCAAGCTGTTCGCCGTGCGCCGCAACCAGCAGGTGTACGTCTACGCCAACCGCTGCCCGCACCGGGGCGTGGCCCTGGAGTGGCAGCCCGACCAATTCCTTGATCAGAGCGCCAGCCTCATTCAATGCGCGACCCACGGCGCCCTGTTTCTGATCGAGGACGGTGAATGCGTCGCCGGCCCCTGCGCCGGCCAGTCCCTGACTGCCATCCCCTGCCGCGAAGATCAGCAGGGGGTCTGGGTCCAGCTTTAACCGTTGAGCAAGACCTCCAGACGCCGCTCGACACAGACTTCTTCAGCCGTCAGGCGCACGCCATAGGCCAGCACTTCAACTCCTGCCGCCACCGCCTCGCGCAATGCGGCAGCGTAGGCCGGGTCGATTTCCTGGGCCGGGCGCACGGCCTCGATCCCGCTCAGGTTGACGCAATACAACTGCACTGCCCGCACGCCTTCGCGCGCCAGGCATGCCAATTCGCGCAAATGCTTGGCCCCACGCTGGGTCACCGCATCCGGAAAAGCTGCCACCGGCGTGCCGTCGAACCCCAGGGTCACGCTTTTGACTTCGACAAAGGCCGGGCCGTCGGCATAGTCGAGACGAAAATCAATGCGGCTGTTTTCCTGGCCGTACGGCACCTCGCGCTTGAGCGCTGTAAACCCATTGAGTTCACTGATCAGCCCGGCCCTCAGCGCCTCTTCAATCAGCGGGTTGGCCCGCGCGGTGTTGACACAGGCCAGGCGCCCTTGTGGGGTTTCGCTGATTTCCCAGGTACCGGGCAACTTGCGCTTGGGGTCGTTGGACCGACTGAACCAGACCTGCCCGCCCTCGACCATGCAGTTGAACATCGAGCCGGTGTTGGGGCAGTGGATTGTCAGAAGCTCGCCGCTGGCGGTCTCGATATCCGCCAGGAACCGTTTGTAGCGCCGTATCAGACGGCCTTCTTCGAGAGGAGGATGAAAGCGCATCAGCCTTGCCAGCTCCGCAAGCCACGAGCAATGCGCTCCACCGCTTCCTGCAGGCGCGGCAGGCTTTGGGTGTAGGCAAAGCGCACATGGTGCCCGGCCTGATGCCGACCGAAATCCAGGCCCGGGGTGAACGCCACGGACTCGGTTTCGAGAAAGTGTCGACAGAAGGCAAAGGCATCACCGCCAAACGCGCTGATGTCTGCATACAGGTAAAACGCACCTTCGGGCTCGACGGCAATGCCAAAGCCCAGCTCGCGTAACGCCGGCAGGAGAAAGTCCCGCCGCCGGCCGAACTCTGCGCGGCGCTCTTCAAGGATGCTGATGGTCGCGGGCTCAAAACAGGCCAACGCCGCATACTGGGCCATGCTTGGGGCACTGATGTAGAGGTTCTGCGCCAACTTTTCGAGCTCACCGACGGCCGCTGGCGGGGCCACCAGCCATCCCAGGCGCCAGCCGGTCATGCCGAAGTACTTGGAAAAACTGTTCAGCACAAAGGCGCTGTCATCCACCTCCAGCACACTGGCGGCATCTGTGCCGTAGGTCAGGCCGTGGTAGATCTCGTCCACCACCAGGTGACCATTTCGCGCCTTGATCGCGGCCGACAGGCCGGCCAGCTCATCGCGAGTCAGGATGGTCCCGGTCGGGTTGGCCGGCGACGCCACCAGTGCGCCGACACTGTCCTGATCCCAGTAGCGCTCCACCAGATCCGGAGTCAGCTGGTAACGCACATCCGGGCCAACCGGCACCAACTGCGCCGCCCCCTCCACCAGCCGCAGGAAATGCCGGTTGCACGGATAGCCCGGGTCCGCCAGCAGCCAGTGCTTGCCGGGATCGACCAGCAGGCTGCTGGCCAACAACAAGGCCCCGGAGCCGCCCGGGGTGATCAGGATGCGCTGCGGGTCGATATCCAGGCCGTAGCGCTGTTGATAGAAGCCGGAAATGGCCGCGCGCAGCTCGGGAATGCCGCGAGCAGCGGTGTAACGGGTCTTACCGGCGGTCAGCGCGGCCTGGCCGGCCTGGATGATCGGCTCGGCCGTGGTGAAGTCCGGCTCGCCGATCTCCAGGTGAATGACATCCCGACCGGCGGCCTGCAATTCATTGGCACGAGCCAAAAGGGCCATCACATGGAAAGGTTCGATAGCGCGGCTGCGCGCACTGTAGGGCTGAGCCATTAGCCTTCCTTCATATAATAAGAGAGGGAACAAAAGCTCGATTCTACCCAACCGGGGAGCGAGGAGAGAGTCTAAAGCGCTTGGCTCCGCCCGATGGCCGGGAGCCATGAGCACCAACGTGGGGCAAAAAACTGACTAAAATTACATTTTGGCCAGGCCCTCGGACTGGCCGGAGCAACCCTCTCCAGGATCTGCAAGCGCCGTGGGCTGGGGGCTCGACAACCGGGAGTAGCGCGGTCCGACTTGTTCTGGTAAGTTCGCCCGCTTGCAGGCGCAGGGCCGGCAACCGTCGGAGATGGAGCAATCCTGCGCAATGGATTACAAGAGTAGAGGCGGTCCATTCATGCCCACCCAAGCAAAGCAACAGAGCAGCCAATCGATCAGTGGCTTCGAACCCTACGTTGAAACGAAGGGCGAAGAGTACATGGGCAAGCCCATGCGCGAGCACTTCACCAAGATCCTGAACAAGTGGAAACAGGACTTGATGCAGGAGGTCGACCGCACGGTTGACCACATGAAAGACGAAGCCGCCAACTTCCCTGACCCGGCCGACCGTGCCAGCCAGGAAGAAGAGTTCAGCCTTGAACTGCGTGCCCGCGACCGTGAGCGCAAGTTGATCAAGAAGATCGACAAGACCCTGCAACTGATCGAAGACGAAGAATACGGCTGGTGTGAATCCTGCGGCGTCGAGATCGGTATTCGCCGTCTGGAAGCCCGTCCTACAGCCGACATGTGCGTCGACTGCAAGACCTTGGCCGAAATCAAGGAAAAACAGGTCGGCAAATAACAGCCGGCCCGAGTAAAAAACGGAGCGTGCGAACGCTCCGTTTTTGTTTCTGGCATTTCAACCGATGGTGCTCCCTGAGCCCGCAGCACGCGCCAAACTCGTGTCGACCGAACCAGAGCATGTAATCGCCCTCCCATGACTGCCTCGAACTCCTCATACATCGGGCGTTTCGCCCCGACTCCCAGCGGCTACCTGCATTTCGGCTCGCTGGTGGCAGCCCTCGCCTCGTACCTGGACGCACGCGCCTCCGGTGGGCGCTGGCTGTTGCGCATGGAAGACCTTGACCCACCACGGGAAGAGCCCGGCGCCCAGGCGGCGATTCTCAAGGCCCTGGAAAGCTACGGCTTTGAATGGGACGGCGAAATGGTCCGCCAGAGCGAGCGCCATGACGCCTACGCCGAGGTCCTGAATCGCCTGTTCAACCATGGCCTGGCCTACGCCTGCACCTGCTCGCGCAAACAACTGGAGCCCTACCACGGGATCTACCCAGGGCTGTGCCGCAACGCTGGCCATGGCCAGGATAATGCCGCGATCCGTCTGCGCGTGCCGGAGCTGGAATACCATTTCAACGATCGAGTACAGGGCGAGTTTCGCCAGCATCTGGGGCGTGAGGTCGGCGATTTCGTGATTCGACGGCGTGACGGCCTGTACGCCTATCAACTGGCGGTGGTGCTGGACGATGCCTGGCAGGGCGTGACCGATATTGTGCGCGGCGCCGACCTCCTGGACTCCACCCCACGCCAGCTATACCTGCAGGAGTTGCTTGGGCTGCCGCAGCCACGCTACCTGCACGTGCCCTTGATAACCCAGCCGGACGGCAACAAGCTGGGCAAGTCCTACCGCTCACCGCCGCTGGCCGAAGATCAGGCCACCGCCCTGTTACTGCGCGCATTGCGGGCGCTGGGGCAGATACCCGGCAGTGAACTGGACGACGCCACCCCGCGAGAAGTGCTGAACTGGGGTATCACTCACTGGGACGCCGGGTTGATCCCGCGCACTCTTAGCGTGCCGGAAGCGCAATTACGCTGACGCCACTTGCAGCTTGGCGCCCATCCGTTACCATCGCCGCACGTTTTCGGGCACGCACACAATAAAGAGAGGCCGGGATGTACATCTATCGCTTGGTCCTGCTCCTGGTAGTGGGGATCTATCTGTTTTCCCCCGCCATCATGGATTGGTGGATCGATGCTACTGGCGCCTGGTATCGCCCGTATCTGCTCTGGCTGATTCTGATCGTCGTGACCTTCATCCTGCAGAGCCAAAAAGATGCCGATGAGCTTTAGCCTGACCCAGATGATCCTGATCAGCGCCGCCTACCTGGCCGTGCTGTTCGGCGTCGCCTGGATCAGTGAACGCGGAATGATTCCGCGCTCGATCATTCGCCACCCGCTGACCTACACCCTGTCCCTCGGGGTCTACGCCAGTGCCTGGGCGTTCTACGGTACGGTCGGCCTGGCGTATCAGTACGGTTACGGCTTCCTGTCCAGCTATCTGGGGGTGTCCGGGGCCTTTTTGCTGGCGCCGGTGCTGCTCTACCCGATTCTGAAAATCACCCGCACCTACCAGTTGTCATCCCTGGCCGATCTGTTCGCCTTCCGTTTTCGCAGCACCTGGGCCGGCGCACTGACCACGATTTTCATGCTGATCGGTGTGCTGCCGCTGCTGGCGCTGCAAATCCAGGCGGTCGCCGACTCCATTGGCATTCTCACCCGCGAGCCGGTGCAGCATCGGGTTGCCTTGAGCTTCTGCGCACTGATCACCCTGTTCACCATCTTCTTTGGGTCCCGGCATATCGCCACCCGGGAAAAACACGAAGGCCTGGTGTTTGCCATTGCCTTCGAGTCGGTGATCAAGCTGATCGCCATCGGCGGCGTCGGCCTCTACGCCTTGTATGGCGTGTTCGATGGTCCGCAGCAGCTGGAAATCTGGCTCCTGCAGAACCAGACCGCCCTCGCCGCCCTGCACACCCCGCTGCAGGAAGGTCCGTGGCGCACGCTGCTGCTGGTGTTCTTCGCCTCGGCGATTGTGATGCCGCACATGTACCACATGACCTTCACCGAGAACCTCAACCCGCGCTCACTGGTCAGCGCCAGCTGGGGCCTGCCGTTGTTCCTGCTGCTGATGAGCCTGGCGGTGCCGCTGATCCTCTGGGCCGGCCTGAAACTGGGCGCCACCACCAACCCGGAATACTTCACCCTTGGCATCGGCATCGCCGCCAACAGCAAGGCCTTGGCGCTGCTGGCTTATGTCGGCGGGCTGTCGGCGGCCAGCGGCTTGATCATCGTCACGACCCTGGCACTGTCGGGCATGGCCCTGAACCACCTGGTGCTGCCGCTGTATCAGCCACCGGCCGAGGGCAATATCTACCGCTGGCTGAAATGGACCCGTCGCGCGCTGATCGTCGCCATTATCATGGCCGGCTACGCCTTCTACCTGCTGCTGGGCGCCGAGCAGGACCTGGCGAACCTGGGCATCGTCGCCTTTGTCGCCACCCTGCAATTCTTGCCCGGCGTGCTGTCCGTACTCTATTGGCCGACCGCCAACCGCCGGGGCTTTATCGCCGGCTTGCTGGCGGGGATCCTGGTATGGCTGGTGACCATGCTGCTGCCGTTGATCGGCAACTTGCAGGGTTTCTATATTCCGCTGTTGAACATGATCTACGTGCTGGATGACACCAGTTGGCATATGGCGGCGATCGCCTCCCTGGCCGCCAACGTGTTGATGTTCACCCTGATCTCGCTGTTCACCAACGCCAGCGCCGAAGAGGCCAGCGCCGCCGAAGCCTGTGCGGTGGACAACGTGCGCCGCCCGCAGCGCCGTGAACTGCATGCGGCTTCACCCCAGGAATTCGCCACACAGCTGGCCAAGCCCCTGGGCGCCAAGGCTGCGCAGAAGGAAGTCGAACAGGCCTTGCGCGACCTTTATCTGCCCTTCGACGAGCGCCGTCCGTACGCCCTGCGCCGCCTGCGCGACCGCATCGAGGCCAACCTGTCCGGGCTGATGGGGCCCAGCGTGGCCCAGGACATGGTCGAGACCTTCTTGCCCTATAAGGCCAGCGGCGAAAACTACGTCACTGAAGACATCCACTTTATTGAGAGCCGGCTGGAGGATTACCACTCGCGCCTGACAGGCCTTGCCGCCGAGCTCGACGCCTTGCGCCGCTACCACCGGCAAACCCTGCAGGAACTGCCGATGGGGGTCTGCTCCCTGGCCAAGGATCAGGAGATCCTGATGTGGAACAAGGCCATGGAGGAGCTGACCAATATCCCGGCGCAACACGTGGTCGGCTCGCGCCTGAGCACCATTGCCGATCCCTGGAAAGAACTGCTGCAGGGTTTCATCAACCTGCCTGACGAACATTTGCACAAACAGCACCTGGCCCTCGACGGCCAGACCCGCTGGCTCAACCTGCACAAGGCTGCCATCGATGAGCCCCTGGCCCCGGGCAATAGCGGCCTGGTGCTGCTGGTGGAGGACCTGACCGAAACCCAGATGCTCGAAGACAAGCTGGTGCACTCCGAGCGACTGGCCAGCATCGGCCGCCTGGCTGCGGGCGTGGCCCACGAAATTGGCAACCCGATCACCGGTATCGCCTGCCTGGCGCAAAACCTGCGCGAAGAACGGGAAGATGACAGCGAGCTGACCGAAATCAGCGGCCAGATCCTTGAGCAGACCAAGCGGGTGTCGCGCATCGTGCAATCGCTGATGAGCTTCGCCCATGCCGGCAGCCATCAGCACAACGACGAGCCGGTCTGCCTGGCCGAAGTCGCCCAGGACGCCATCGGTCTGCTGGCGCTGAACCGGCGCAATTTCGAAGTGCAATTTTTCAACCTGTGCGACCCCGATCACTGGGTCGACGGCGACCCGCAACGGCTCGCCCAGGTTCTGATCAATCTGCTGTCCAACGCCCGCGACGCCTCACCGGCGGGCAGTGCAGTACGAGTGAAAAGCGAGGCCTCGGAACATACGATCGATCTGATCGTAGAAGACGAAGGCAGCGGCATTCCGAAGAACATCATGGACCGATTGTTCGAACCTTTCTTCACCACCAAGGATCCTGGCGAAGGCACCGGACTGGGCCTTGCACTGGTCTATTCCATCGTTGAAGAGCATTATGGACAAATCACCATCGACAGCCCGGCTGACACCGAAAGCCAACGCGGCACCCGTATCCGGGTGACTCTACCGCGTCATGTCGAAGCGACGTCCGCTGTGAACTGAGACCGTCGAGAGAATTGAATCAATGCCGCACATTCTGATCGTCGAAGACGAAACCATCATCCGCTCCGCCTTGCGTCGTCTGCTGGAGCGCAACCAGTACCAGGTCAGCGAAGCCGGCTCGGTGCAGGAAGCGCAGGAGCGTTTCAGCATCCCCACGTTCGACCTGATCGTCAGTGATTTGCGCTTGCCGGGCGCCCCCGGTACCGAGCTGATCAAGCTCGGCCAGGGCACGCCGGTGCTGATCATGACCAGCTACGCCAGCCTGCGTTCGGCCGTTGACTCAATGAAGATGGGCGCGGTGGATTACATCGCCAAACCTTTCGACCACGACGAAATGCTCCAGGCCGTGGCGCGCATCCTGCGCGATCGGCAAAGCGCCCAGGCCAACCCGGCTGAGCGTCCGGCGGGCAAGGCAGCCAACGCTGGCGAGAAAGCCGGCGCCGGCAACAGTAATGGCGAGATCGGCATCATCGGCTCATGCCCGCCGATGCAGGACATGTACAGCAAGATCCGCAAGGTCGCCCCGACCGACTCCAATGTACTGATCCAGGGCGAATCCGGGACCGGCAAGGAACTGGTGGCCCGCGCCCTGCACAATCTGTCGAAACGTGCCAAGGCGCCGATGATTTCGGTCAACTGCGCAGCCATTCCGGAAACCCTGATCGAGTCCGAACTGTTCGGCCACGAAAAAGGTGCATTCACCGGGGCCAGCGCCGGGCGCGCGGGCTTGGTGGAAGCAGCGGACGGCGGCACGCTGTTCCTCGACGAAATCGGCGAGCTGCCCCTGGAAGCCCAGGCGCGCCTGTTGCGGGTACTGCAGGAAGGCGAAATCCGTCGTGTCGGCTCGGTGCAGTCGCAGAAGGTGGATGTGCGCCTGATCGCTGCTACCCACAGGGACCTCAAGAGCCTGGCCAAGATCGGCCAGTTCCGTGAAGACCTTTATTACCGACTGCACGTGATTGCCCTCAAGCTGCCCGCACTGCGTGAGCGTGGCGCCGACGTCAACGAGATCGCCACCGCCTTTCTGGCACGCCAGAGCGCACGTGTGGGCCGTACCGACCTGAGGTTTGCCCCGGACGCCGAACAGGCCATTCGTCATTATTCCTGGCCAGGAAACGTGCGGGAGCTGGAAAACGCCGTCGAGCGTGCGGTGATCCTGTGTGAAAGCCCGGAGATTTCTGCCGAGCTGCTGGGCATAGATATCGAACTGAGCGACCTGGACGATGACGACTTCATCGGCCTGGCTCCGCAACAGGGCGGCGCCAATACCACCAGCCACGAGCCCACCGAAGATCTGTCTCTGGAAGACTACTTCCAGCATTTCGTGCTCGAGCATCAGGACCATATGACCGAGACCGAACTGGCACGCAAACTGGGCGTCAGCCGCAAGTGCCTGTGGGAACGGCGCCAGCGCCTGGGCATTCCACGGCGCAAGACCGGGGTTGCCAGCGAAAGCTGAACCTTGGCTGTAGGGAGTGCGGGTAACACTCGACTTTGTGAAAAAACTGTTACCTCTGCAATTTCACGTAACAAAAGCCGGGGCTAAAGGTAACGAAGCCCCGGCTTTTTTTTGCCCGTAAAAAACCAAAAACACCGGTCAACCCCCAGTTTCATTGGGGTTCGCAAAAGTTGGCACGGCATCTGCTATATGTCTGGTACAAGAACAATAACAAGCAATGCATAAGACAATAAAAATAAGACGAATCGACTCACGCATAATAAAAACAACACGGCGGAGGCGCAGCTAACTGATTCTTTTGGAGAGGCGTTGTATTTGGGGCTTGCCCCACAACCAGGCCGAGAACAACAAAAACTGCCCTAAGGCAGAGCCTGAACTGGTTGGATCATCAGATCATTGCAACACAGCGATCAAAGCAATCCGTTTGCTCTTGGCTCCCGATTGGGAGGGTCACTCTGGATAAACCAGGTGACACGGGCGTTAAACAAAAACAAGAAGCCCAAAACCAATAATAAAAATAGAGCACGCAACTACTTCTGGGGGAGCTTCGGCTCCCCTTGTAGTTTCCGCGATTCAGCTTTACCCGCCCAACCCATGCCGCTCACGGCTTTCAGCTCAAAACTCCGCCGTCCTACACCATCCCCCGACTAAATGCTAGAATCCCGGCCCATCATGCGGTCATTCTTCGTTATGGCCGAACATTCCTTCAAACAGTGCATCCCATGCTGAAGAAGTTGTTCCAGTCATTCCGTTCGCCCAAGCGTCATACGCAACACATCCGTAGCACGCCTGAAGTGCTCAACAGCAGCCAACATTCGCTGCAACGCGCCCAGTTCAGCCGCTATGCGGTGAACATCGTCGAACGCCTGCAGAACGCGGGCTATCAGGCGTACCTGGTAGGTGGTTGCGTGCGCGACATGCTGCTCAATATCACGCCCAAGGATTTCGACGTCGCCACCAGCGCCACACCGGAACAGGTGCGGGCAGAGTTTCGTAACGCGCGCATCATCGGTCGCCGTTTCAAACTGGTGCATATCCATTTTGGTCGCGAAATCATCGAGGTCGCGACCTTCCGCGCCAACCACCCGCAGAACGACGAAGAGGAAGACAGCAATCAGTCCTCGCGTAATGAAAGCGGGCGGATCCTGCGCGACAACGTCTACGGCACCCTCGAAGAAGATGCTCAACGCCGCGACTTCACCATCAACGCCCTGTATTACGATCCGGTCAGTGAGCGCATTCTTGATTACGCCAATGGCGTGCACGACATCCGCAATCATCTGATCCGCCTGATCGGCGACCCTCAGCAACGCTACCAGGAAGACCCGGTGCGGATGCTGCGGGCCGTGCGCTTCGCAGCCAAGCTGGATTTCGGCATCGAGAAGCACACCGCCGCGCCGATTCGCGACCTGGCCCCGATGCTGCGGGAGATCCCGTCGGCACGCCTGTTCGAGGAAGTGCTCAAGCTGTTCCTCTCGGGCCACGCAGCAGACACCTTTGAGATGCTGGTGGACCTGCAACTGTTCGATCCGTTGTTCCCGGCCAGCGCCGAGGCCTTGGAGTACAACCCGACTTATACCCATACCCTGATCAGCGAAGCCCTGGCCAATACTGATCTGCGCATCAAGCAGAACAAACCGGTGACCCCGGCCTTCCTCTTCGCCGCCCTGCTCTGGCCGGCCCTTCCGGCCCGTGTGTTGCGCCTGCAGGAACGCGGCATGCCGCCAATTCCGGCGATGCAGGAAGCGGCCCATGAGCTGATCGCCGAACAGTGCCAGCGCATAGCAATTCCGAAACGCTTCACCATGCCGATCCGCGAGATCTGGGACATGCAGGAGCGCCTGCCACGTCGTAGCGGCAAGCGCGCCGACCAGTTACTGGACAACCCGCGTTTTCGTGCCGGCTATGACTTCCTGCTGCTGCGTGAGAGCGCAGGTGAGCAGACCGATGGCCTGGGCGAGTGGTGGACTGATTATCAGGATGCCAACGATGCCGAACGCCGCGACATGATCCGCGACCTCAGCGGCAAGGATGACAGTGCCAGCGGCGCTCCACGTAAACGCCGCCGCAGCAGCGGCGCCAAGCGCAAACGCAGCGCGGGCCCATCCGGCGAGTAAGTTGATGGAGCGCATCTACATCGGCATGGGCAGCAATCTGGCTGCCCCAACGCAACAACTGCGCAGCGCAACTGATGCCCTGGCGCAGCTGCCAGAGACCGAGTGGGTGGGCGTGTCGTCGTTCTATCAGAGCGACTCCCTGCTGCCCGGCCAACCGCGCTACACCAACGCAGTCGCGGCGCTTGATAGCCGCCTGTCCCCTCTGGCCTTGCTGGATGCGCTGCAAGCCATCGAAAACAGCCAGGGCCGGGAGCGCAACGAGCGCTGGGGCCCGCGCACCCTTGATCTGGATATCCTGCTGTTCGGTGACCGCCTGATCGACGAGCCGCGGCTCAAGGTCCCGCATTACCACATGCACGCCCGGGCCTTTGTCCTCTACCCCCTGGCGGAACTGGCTCCGGAAAACCTGCAACTGGCCGACGGCCGTACCCTGCGCGAACTCCTCGCGGCCTGCCCTTTTGTCGGGCTGGAACGGCTGGCCTGACAGCTGAAACGCATCAGTAACCGCGGTAACACCCGCGGCGTAACAATGCGGTAACACATCCAATTGACTTCCCGAGTTCTCCTCACGACTATAGGCGTCCCGTTGCCGCCAACCTGGCGTTAAAGGGCGCAATCCAGGCCTTATAAGCACGACAAAAGACCGTGCGCCTGAATAAACGAAGAATCACGCGCGTTACTCGCAGTAGTTTCCAAAGCGCCTGAATGAGGACCTTTTGATGCCGGATATCACCCTGACCACCCTGCAAAACCTCAAGCAGAAAGGCGAGAAGATCGCCATGTTGACCTGCTATGACGCCACCTTCGCCCACACCTGCTGCGAAGCGGGCGTCGACGTTCTGCTGGTGGGCGACTCCCTCGGCATGGTCTTGCAAGGGCACGACAGCACCCTCCCCGTTACCACCGCCGAAATGGCCTACCACGTGGCTTCGGTCAAACGCGGTAACAGTGGCGCGCTGATCCTCGCCGACCTGCCCTTCATGGCCTATGCCACCACCGAGCAGGCCCTCAACAACAGCGCCCAGCTGATGCAGGCCGGTGCGCACATGGTCAAGGTCGAAGGTGCACTGTGGCTGGCGGATTCGATTCGCCTGCTGGCCGAGCGCGGCATTCCGGTGTGCGCGCACATGGGCCTGACCCCACAGTCGGTGAATATCCTTGGTGGGTACAAGGTCCAGGGCCGCAACGAGAACCAGGCCCGGCAGATGCGCGCGGATGCCATCGCCCTGGAGCAGGCGGGGGCAGCGATGCTGCTGCTCGAATGCGTGCCCAGCGAGCTGGCCACTGAAATCACCCAGGCGGTGAAAATCCCGGTGATCGGCATCGGCGCCGGCAGCGCCACCGACGGCCAGGTTCTGGTGATCCACGACATGCTCGGGCTGTCACTGAGCGGCCGTGCGCCCAAGTTCGTGAAGAACTTCATGGCCGGCCAGGACAGCATCCAGTCCGCCCTGGCCGCCTACGTCAATGAAGTCAAAGCCGGGACTTTCCCGGGCGCTGAACACGGATTCTCTGCATGAATACTGTTAAAACTGTGCGCGAGCTGCGCGCGGCGGTGGCTCGCGCCCGTAGCGAAGGCAAACGTATCGGTCTGGTCCCGACCATGGGCAACCTGCACAGCGGCCATGCCGCACTGGTGACCAAGGCGGCGCAGCGAGTGGATTTCGTGGTGGCGAGCATTTTCGTCAACCCGCTGCAATTCGGCGCGGGCGAAGACCTCGACAAGTACCCTCGGACCCTGGCCGCCGACCAGGAAAAACTGCTGCAAGCCGGCTGCCACCTGCTCTTCGCCCCCAGCGTTGAAGAGGTGTACCCGGAGGGCATGAGCGGCCAGACCCGAGTCAGCGTCCCCCAGCTTTCCGAAGGCCTGTGCGGCGCCAGCCGTCCCGGGCATTTCGAGGGCGTGGCGACCGTGGTCTGCAAGCTGTTCAACATGGTGCAGCCGGACCTCGCGGTGTTTGGCCAGAAGGACTTTCAGCAACTGGCGGTCATTCGTGCCCTGGTCCAGGACCTGAACATGCCGATCCAGATTATCGGCGAGCCGACCGTACGGGCCGCCGACGGCCTGGCATTGTCTTCGCGCAATGGCTACCTGGACGAGCAACAACGCGCCATCGCGCCGGCGCTGTACCGCAGCCTGAGCCAGATCGCCCAGGCTATCGAGCAGGGCGAACGGGATTATCCCAAGCTGCTGGGCGAACAACGCCAGCAACTGGAAGCGGCCGGTCTACGTCCCGATTACCTGGAGATCCGCCACGCCACGAACCTGCGCCTGGCCACGACAGATGACCGCGACCTGGTGATTCTGGCGGCCGCGTATCTGGGCGCCACACGCCTGATCGATAACCTTCATCTGAACCTCGACGCCACGGCATAAAAGCCTGATTGCCCGAAGCAGGACCTTCGGGCAAACTGCCGCCGCCAGGGGCCCGCAGCCACTATTGCCGCGCCCCGCCCGAGGATCTGACAAGGGATACACCCATGCACGCCATCATGCTCAAGGCCAAGCTGCATCGCGCCGAAGTCACCCACGCTGTGCTCGATTACGAAGGCTCTTGCGCCATCGATGGCGAATGGCTGGACCTGTCTGGCATCCGTGAGTACGAACAGATCCAGATCTACAACGTCGACAATGGCGAACGTTTCACCACCTACGCCATTCGTGGCGAGCCCGGTTCGCGCATGATCTCGGTCAACGGCGCCGCAGCGCACAAAGCCAAGGTCGGCGATCGGGTGATCATCTGCGCCTATGCCCACTACAGCGAAGCCGAGCTGCTCAACTTCCAGCCGCGCATGCTGTACATGGCCCCCGGCAACGAGCTGAGCCACACCAGCAATGCCATCCCGGTTCAGGTCGCCTGAAACCACTCTTTTCTAACAATCCATACCCCTTTGTTGCACCCGCCGTGCGCGCCGGTATAAAAAAGTACCGGCCACAGGTCAGACAAAGCCAAGACAGATCAACACGCGAGGGTTACTGTAATTGCCCCGCGCCATTTATCGTGTTGACGCAGGGTCGACCGAACGAGGCCTGTCATCCAACAGGACGTTCCGGGCTTTTCAGTGTCCAAAAGGCAGTTCAAGCAAAAGGAAAACCGCAGCGATGGCGTATTACCGCACCCCTCATGACGTTACCGCTCTGCCCGCCTGGCAGGCGTTGAATGACCACCGCCAAGCCATGCAGGATTTCAGCATGCGCGAAGCCTTCAATGCCGACCCGCAGCGCTTTCATCATTTCAGCCTGAGCAGCTGTGGGCTTTTTCTCGATTATTCGAAAAACCTGATCAACAGTGAAACCCGCGACCTGCTGGTAGGCCTGGCTGACGAAGTCGGCCTGCAGGACGCGATCAAGGCGCTGTTCAATGGCGAGTTGGTCAACTCTTCCGAAGGGCGCCCGGCCCTGCATACCGCCCTGCGCCGCCCGGTAGGCGACAAACTGTCGGTCAATGGCGTCAACGTGATGCCTGACGTGCACAAGGTGCTGAATCAGATCACCGACCTGGTGGGTCGCATTCACGATGGCCTGTGGCGTGGCTACACCGAAAAACCGATCACCGACGTGGTGAACATCGGTATCGGTGGCTCGTTCCTGGGCCCGGAACTGGTTTCCGAAGCCCTGCTGTCCTATGCCCAAAAAGGCGTGCGCTGCCATTACCTGGCGAACATCGACGGCAGTGAGTTCCATGAGCTGACCCTCAAGCTGCGCGCCGAGACCACGCTGTTCATCGTCTCGTCGAAATCCTTCAATACCCTGGAAACCCTGAAAAACGCCCAGGCCGCACGCGCCTGGTACCTGGCCCAGGGTGGTTCGGAAGCCGAGCTGTATCGGCACTTCATTGCGGTTTCCAGCAACAACGCCGCTGCCGTGGCGTTCGGTATCCGCGAAGAAAACATCTTCCCGATGTGGGATTGGGTCGGCGGCCGCTATTCGCTGTGGTCGGCCATCGGGTTGCCGATCGCCCTGGCCATCGGCATGTCGAACTTCAAGGAACTGCTGTCCGGTGCCTACACCATGGACCAGCATTTCCAGAGCGCGCCATTCGAACAGAACATGCCGGTACTGCTGGCGTTGCTGGGCGTCTGGTACGGCAACTTCTGGGGCGCGCAGAGCCACGCGATCCTGCCGTACGACCACTACCTGCGTAACATCACCAAGCACTTGCAGCAGTTGGACATGGAGTCCAACGGCAAGAGCGTGCGCCAGGACGGCACCCCGGTGTCCACTGATACCGGCCCGGTCATTTGGGGCGGCGTCGGCTGCAACGGTCAGCACGCTTACCACCAGTTGCTGCACCAAGGCACCCAACTGATTCCGGCCGACTTCATCGTGCCGATCGTCAGCTTCAACCCGGTCTCCGACCACCACCAGTGGCTGTACGCCAACTGCCTGTCGCAAAGCCAGGCGCTGATGCTGGGCAAGACCCGCGCCGAAGCCGAAACCGAACTGCGCGACAAAGGCCTGAGCGAAGACGAAGTGCAGAAGCTTGCGCCGCACAAGGTGATTCCGGGCAACCGCCCGAGCAACACCCTGGTGGTCGAGCGCATCAGCCCGCGTCGCTTGGGCGCACTGGTGGCGCTGTATGAACACAAGGTGTTCGTGCAGAGCGTGGTGTGGGGCATCAACGCCTTCGACCAATGGGGCGTGGAGCTGGGCAAGGAGCTGGGCAAAGGCGTCTACAACCGCCTGGTTGGCAGCGAGGAAACACCGGCTGACGATGCCTCCACTCAGGGTTTGATCAACTACTTCCGCGGTCGCCACCGCGGCTGACGGGTTGTTCAGCGTGGCCTGTTCAACGGGCCACGCTTTCACCTCCTGTAACAAAGGCAACGGCCAACCGGCGATGCACCCGCAAGCCGCGCACGGCCTAACCTGCTGCGACCCAGGCCAACCCCGCCTCGACCTCGACGGCGGGCCTGCCTCTTGAACCCTCCCCCCGCTCGGCGCATCTTTATTACTTGTCGCAAAAACAAGAATAAGGAACCGTCATGTTCGATATCAGCACGTTCCCCAAAGCCGATGCCGTCCGCCGGGCAGCACAACTGAGCCAGGACGATTACCAGCGCCTGTACCGACAATCCATCGAACACCCCAGCGTCTTCTGGGCCGACCAGGCCACACGTTTTCTCGACTGGAGCAAACCGTGGCAGACCGTCCAGCGCTATGACCTGAAAACCGGTTCCGCCAGCTGGTTTGCCGGTGCCGAGCTGAACGTCAGCTACAACTGCATCGACCGTCACCTGGAACAACGTGGCGACCAGGTGGCCATTCTCTGGGAAGGCGACGATCCGGCCGAGTCGCTGCAGATCACCTATAAAAAGCTCCACCACTACGTGTGTCGCCTGGCCAACGTGCTGAAAAGCCGTGGCGTGAAGAAGGGCGACCGGGTGTGCATCTACATGCCGATGATCCCCGAAGCCGCTTACGCCATGCTCGCCTGCACGCGAATCGGCGCCGTGCACTCGGTGGTCTTTGGTGGCTTCTCCCCGGATGCCTTGCGCGACCGGATTCTGGATGCGGATTGCCGCACCGTCATCACCGCCGATGAAGGCGTGCGCGGCGGCAAGTTCGTACCGCTCAAAAACAACGTCGACCAAGCCCTGCTCAACTGCCCCGGAGTCAGTACCGTCGTGGTGGTCGAGCGCACGCAAAACCCGGTGAACTGGGTCGAAGGCCGCGACCTCTGGTATCACCAGGCCCTGCGCAGCGTCGACGATGACTGCCCGCCAGAGCCCATGGACGCCGAAGACCCGCTGTTTATCCTCTATACCTCGGGCAGCACTGGCAAACCCAAGGGCGTGCTGCATACCACCGGCGGTTACCTGCTGCAGGCGGCCATGACCTTCAAGTACGTGCTCGACTACCGCGACGGCGAAGTCTTCTGGTGCACTGCGGATGTCGGCTGGGTCACCGGCCACAGCTACATCGTCTACGGCCCGCTGGCCAATGGCGCCACGACCCTGATCTTCGAGGGCGTGCCCAGCTACCCGAGCAGCTCGCGGTTCTGGGAGGTCATCGACAAACACCAGGTGAATATTTTCTACACCGCGCCAACCGCTCTGCGGGCCTTGATGCGCGAAGGCCCCGAACCCTTGCAGCAAACCTCGCGCAGCAGCCTGCGCCTGCTTGGCAGCGTCGGCGAACCGATCAACCCGGAAGCCTGGGAGTGGTATTTCAATGTGGTAGGCGAGCAACGCTGCCCGATCGTCGATACCTGGTGGCAGACCGAGACCGGCGGGATCATGCTCAGCCCCCTGGTCAGCGCAACCCGGATCAAACCCGGCTGCGCCACCCAGCCCATGTTTGGCGTACAACCCGTGCTGCTGGACGAACAGGGCAAGGAAATCACCGGCGCCGGCAGCGGCGTGCTGGCCTTCAAAGCCAGCTGGCCTGGGCAGATCCGCAGCGTCTATGGCGATCCGCAGCGCATGGTCGACACCTATTTCAAACCTTACCCCGGCTACTACTTCACCGGTGACGGCGCACGCCGCGACGAGGACGGCGATTACTGGATCACCGGGCGCATCGATGACGTGATCAATGTCTCCGGCCATCGCATCGGCACCGCCGAGGTCGAGAGCGCGCTGGTGCTGCATGACAGCGTTGCCGAAGCCGCCGTGGTCGGTTACCCCCATGACCTCAAGGGCCAGGGCATCTATGCCTTCGTCACCCCAATGAACGGGGTCGAAGCCAACGATGACCTGAAGAAACAACTGCTGGCCCTGGTCAGCAAGGAAATCGGCAGCTTCGCCAAGCCGGAACTGCTGCAATGGGCGCCGGCCTTGCCGAAAACCCGGTCGGGCAAGATCATGCGGCGTATCCTGCGCAAGATCGCCTGCAACGAGCTGGACAGCCTGGGCGACACCTCGACCCTGGCCGACCCCAGCGTGGTCGAGGGGCTGATCGACAAACGCCTGAACCTCTGAATCGGCGCGGCCCAGGCCGCGCTTCTCTCATGAAGACATCACCGAGCTGTCATGGAATTCATTCGTAGCCGCATCGAAAACCAAGTCATGAGCCTGTCCGGCCTGTCGCTGGGCAAACTCGACCTGGAAAACCCCAAGGGCGACCCGGGCCTGTTCGGCCCGGACTCGGTCAGTTGGCAAGTGCATGGCGATTTCAGCAGCATGCTGATCGGCGGCATCAGTGCCCTGTTGATGCAGGCTCTGCACCCACTGGCCCTGGCCGGGGTCTGGGACCATTCAAACTTTCGCCAGGACATGCTCGGCCGCCTGCGCCGCACCGGCCAGTTCATTTCCGGCACCACCTTCGGTTCGCGCCAGGATGCTGAATGGCTGATCGACAAGGTGCGCACCATTCACCTGCAGGTGGTTGGCACCGCGCCCGACGGCCGCCCCTACGCCGCCAGCGACCCTGACCTGCTGACCTGGGTGCATGTGGCTGAAGTCAGCAGCTTCCTCGCGGCCCACTTGCGCTACCGCAACCCGAACTTGTCGCCCGCCGATCAAGACCGGTATTACGCCGAGATCGCGCTGGTTGCCGAACGCCTCGGCGCCCGCGATATCCCGCGCTCGCGCCGGGAGGTCGGCGATTACCTGGCCCGCATGCAACCGCAGTTGTTGTGTGACGAACGCAGTCGAGAAGTGCTGCGCCTTTTACTGGCGGCCCCCGCTCCCAGCCGTCTGGCCAAGCCTTTTGGCGCACTGATGATGAAGGCCGGAATCGATCTGCTGCCGGACTGGGCCAGTGCGATGCTCGACGTCAGCCAGAACCCGCTGCAACGCCAGTTGATCCGCGCCAGCGTCAACCGCAGTGCGCCCATGCTGCGCTGGGCGGTGCGTAATGGCTCGGTACAACGGGCGAAACGGCGCATGGGGCTGTAAGACCGAAGCAGTAAAGAACGCAGAAACTGATGAGTTGCCCGGGGGCGGTTGAATGGATTGCGCTCCCAGGGCGCAGGCCAGCAGGAACAAGCCCTCTGGCGACATAGCTGGTAAACTGCCGCGCCCAATCATTCGCAAGGCGCCCGCATGTCTTCCTTGAATCAGGCGCTGCGCGCCGCCCTCGATCATCGCCAGGAACTGCTCGCCGAGTTGCATCAGCAAGGCACCGATTGCTATCGCCTGTTCCACGGCAGCCAGGAAGGGGCCGGCGGCCTGACCGTCGACCGCTATGGCCCGCAACTGCTGGTGCAGAGCTTTCACCAGAGCCTGGAACGCGACACGCTGCTGGAACTGCACCAGGCCATCAACCAACACCTGGGCCTGGACACCCTGCTGGTCTACAACGACCGCTCTCGGGGCAACTCGCGGATCGACCGCGAAGACACGGTGTATCGCGCCGATGAGGCCGCGCTGCAAGACCTGGTGGGCCATGAATGGGGCTTGAACTACCGGGTCCGCGGCCGACATGCGGGGCAGGATCCCCTGCTGTTTCTCGACCTGCGCAACGCCCGCGGCTGGGTCAAGGCACACAGCGCCGGCAAAAGCGTGCTCAACCTGTTTGCCTATACCTGTGGCGTCGGCCTGAGTGCCGCAGCCGGCGGCGCCCGCGAGGTCTGCAACCTGGACTTCGCCGAGGGCAACCTGGCGGTGGGCCGGGAGAACGGTGCGCTGAACCCGCAGTTGCCGACCATGGAGTTCGTGCAGTCCGATTACTTCCCGGCCATTCGCCAATTGGCCGGACTGCCCATCAGCCAGCGTCGCGGGCAGAAACTGCCCAGTTATCCGCGCCTGGGACAGCGTCAATACGACCTGGTATTGCTCGACCCGCCCGCCTGGGCCAAGAGCGCCTTCGGCACCGTCGATCTGTTGCGCGATTACCAGAGCCTGCTGAAGCCGGCGTTGCTGGCCACCGCAGAGGATGGGGTGCTGATTTGCTGCAACAACCTGGCAAAGGTATCGATGGACGATTGGCGTGGACAGGTCCTGCGTTGCGCCGAAAAGGCCGGGCGCCCGGTGCGTGACTGCCAGGTACTGACCCCCGGCGCGGACTTCCCGTCGCAGGACCAACAGCCACCGCTCAAGACCCTGGTCCTGCAACTCTGACCCGGTAGCGGCAAATCTGAACAATCCTGTATCCACCGATTGTTTCGGAACCGGAAACGCGTGCCATACTCCAAGGCACTTCCGATATCAGATAGATGAAGCCCTCGCATGACCAAAGGATTGATTCGCGCTATCGGCGCCCTGTTGACTGCTCTTGCCCTTTACAGTCTGTTGGGCTTTCTGATCTTGCCGGGCATTGCCTTGCGGGTGGCCAATCAGCAACTCGCCAACTACGCCACCACCCCGGCCCATATCCAACGTATCGAATTCAATCCGTACAGCCTGGAGCTCACGCTCTGGGGGCTGAATATCGGTGCGCCAGGTAAAGAGCAGGTAGGCTTCGAACGCCTCTATCTGAACCTGCAACTGGACAGCCTGTGGACCCGGGCGCTGCATCTGGCGGATATCGAACTGGATAAACCCAAGACCGAGATCCTGTTTGACAAGGAAGGCAAACTCAATCTGCTGGGGCTATTCAAGATCCCCGCCAGCGAACCGACCCCTGCCGATCCCGACGCCAAGCCGTTCCCACTGCGTATCGAGCGCATCAAGCTGGCGAGCGGTTATGTGCACTTCCAGGACCTGCGCCCGAGCGAGCCGATCGAGTTCCTGTACGACAAACTCGACTTCGAGTTGAAGAACCTCAGCACCCTGCCCGATGACAACGCCGACATGACCCTGGTCGCGGCCGGGCCCGAAGGCGGACAGATCGACTGGTCCGGTAACTTCAGCCTGATCCCGCTGACTTCCGAGGGCAACCTGAAGGTCACTGACGGCAAGATGAAAGTCTGGTGGCCCTACGTTCGCGACGCCGTGCCGCTGGTTCTCGAGGACGGCATCCTCAACCTCAGCACGCATTACAGGCTCAACCTGTCCAAGGAAACCGAGTTGCTGCTCAGCGATACTTCGCTGAGCGTCGCGCCCTTCGCCATCAAGGCCCCGGACGGCCGTCCCCTGGCCCGCCTGGAGCGCCTGGATGTCAGCGAAACCACGATAGACCTGGCCAAGCAGCAGGTGGTGGTCGGCAAGATTCGCAGCCAGAAGCTGGAAACCTGGGCCGCCCTCGAAGCCGATGGCCAGCTGGATTGGCAAAAACTGTTCGCCAGCCAACCGGCCAAACCGGCACCGGCCCCAGCGCCCGCGACTGCCGACACCCCCAAGGCGCAGCCGGCAGCACCGAGCAAACCCTGGCAGGTGTTGCTCAAGGATGTGCAACTGCGCAACTACCAGGTGCACCTCGCAGACCGTAAAGCCAAACCTGCGGTGGCCCTGGAAGTCGGTCCGCTGAACCTGGACCTGCAGAATTTCGACAGCCTCAACCAGTCGCCCTTTACCCTCAAGCTCGACAGCGGGCTGGGCAAACAGGGCAAGCTCCAAGCGAACGGCGAGGTCAACCTGAACCCGGTCACGGCCAAGCTCCAGGTGCAGACCCGGGATATCGACCTGCGGGTCGCGCAGTCCTATATCAGCCCGTTCATTCGCCTGGAACTGCGCAGCGGCATGCTCGACAGCGACCTGGCGGTCAACCTGAAAAAAGTCGACCCGCTGACACTCGCCATCACCGGCCGCGCCGAAGTGAACCAGTTGCACACCCTCGACACCCTGAAAACCCGCGACTTCGTGAAATGGCAAAAGGTCGTGGTCGAAGGTCTCAACTATCAACACGGCGACAGCCTGTCGATCGACAAGGTCAGCCTGTACCAGCCTTATGCGCGGTTCATGATCAACGATGACCGCACCACCAACGTCGACGACTTGCTGATTCCGCAACCGGCCAACAGCGGCGCCAAGCCTGCTGCCAAACCCGCGCCAGGCAAGGACAAGCCGCTGGGGATTCACATTGGTGCGATTGCCATCAATGACGGCTCGGCCAACTTCGCCGACTTCAGCCTGACGCCCAACTTCGCCACCGCGGTGCAACAACTCAACGGGCAGATCGGCACCATCGACAGTCGCCAGGCGAAACCGGCCAGTGTCGACGTCAAGGGCAAGGTCGATCGTTATGCGCCGGTCACCATCAAGGGCAGCGTCAACCCGTTCGACCCCATGGCCGCGCTGGATATCGCCACCAGCTTCAAACGCGTGGAGTTGACCACCCTCACCCCCTACTCGGGCAAGTTCGCCGGCTACCGCATCCGCAAGGGCCGACTCAACCTCGACCTGCACTACCTGATCACCAACGGCCAACTCAAGGCCGAGAACAAGGTGGTGGTCGAACAGCTGCAACTGGGTGAAAAAGTCGACAGCCCGGACGCGGTGAGCCTGCCGCTGAAACTGGCGATTGCCTTGCTCAAGGACGTCGATGGCAAGATTTCCATCGAGCTGCCCGTGACCGGCGACCTCAACAACCCACAGTTCAGTGTCATGCCGATTGTCTGGCAGACCCTGCGTAACCTGATCGTCAAGGCTGCCGCTGCGCCCTTCAAACTTATTGGCGGACTGATCGCGGGTGGAGGTTCGGAAGACCTGGGCAGCGTGTCGTTCGCCCCTGGCTCAAGCGATCTGGGCAAGGACTCGGAAGCCGCGCTGGTAAAACTTGCCAACGCACTCAAGGAGCGTCCGGCCCTGCGCCTGGAGATCGAAGGCACTGCGGCGCAAAGCAGCGATGGTCCACTGCTGGCCCAGCAACGACTGGAACGGGAATACCAGTACAACTACTACAAGATGCTCCAGCGTCGTGGGGACAAGGTGCCCGCCCAAGCGTCGCTGCTGCAAGTACCCGACGGCGAGAAAAGCCCGCTCCTCGAAGGCATTTATCGCACTCGCCTCAAGACCCAGCCGCCGGCCGAGTGGAAGGACCTGGGCAAGGAAGAACGCAGCGCAAAAATGCGTGAAGCGGTGATCAAGTTCTGGAGTGGCAGCGATGTACTGTTGCGCCAACTGGGCCAGGAGCGCGCCAGCAGCATCAAGGACTTCCTGGTGGACAAGGGCCAACTGGCCGATGGCCGCGTCTACTTCATCGACGCCAATCTCGGTGAAGCCGAAAGCGATGGCCGAGTCATCACCCCGATGCACCTGGATGCGGAATAACCCCTGACTGCGCCGAAGCCTGAAGGCCGCGGTCTTTTCCCGCCGCAATAGAACAGGCCCCGACACAAAATGCCGGGGCCTGTAATGACCACATCCTTGTGGTCTTCCGCATGAACCTTCAGGAAGCGCCAGGCGTGTTACTCAGCTCGCCCTACACCTCATCTCCCAGTCCAGGCAAGAACTCTTACTGGGCTTTCAGGCCGTCAGCGGAAACCGCTTTAACGCCTTTGATTTTCTTGGTGATGGCAACAGCGGTGGCTTTCTGCGCATCGGTCACCGCGACGGTGGACGACAGCGACACTACACCTTTGTTGGTTTCGACTTTGATGTCGGTGCCTGGGATGCCTTTTTCGGTAACCAGGTCGCTTTTAACTTTGGTGGTGATCCAGGTATCGGAGGTAGCTTCTTTAGCCTTGGTCACTTCACCGGCAGCCACAACCATCGGTGCCTGGGTGTTTTGAGTGGTCTGCGCAAATGCTGCGTTGGCCATGGTCAGGGTCAGAGCGGTAGCAGTTGCGGCAGCGATAGCGAACTTCTTCATACGAGTAACTCCTGTTTTTCTGGAAAGCCTGCGCCGTGTCCTGGCAACAGGGTTACCAGAGATATTGCAGGCGCTGTGCCAACTTTTGACAACAGATAAACCCCTTATAAAACAACAAGTTATAAAAACAGTAACAATCCGGAATCATGCAATTTGCATGACACCCTGCAGATCTGCGTGCAAGTTGCGGTTTCTCGCTCAACCTTAACCGTCTGAAATCGCGAAACTTTCCCTGCGCCCTGGATTCCGGCCGTATCTGAACCGGAAGACCGGCTTGGCGCGCCCCATGCCCCAGCGGGCGCGACATCCGCAGTTCGTTCCCGGCGTTACATCATGCGCCGCCGGCCGTGCAGCCCTTGGGCGCGTAGTCCGCCCCTACCGTAGTGTTGCACAGCCACCCGGACGTGTTGGTACGACTCAGGGTCAGGGTCTGGTTCAGCACCGGGCCCGGCGCGTTAAGGATCGTGCAGGCAATCACGCCCTCGCCACTGGCCGCCGTGCCGCTGGCGGTCATGCGGCAATTGGTAGTGAGGGCCGTACCGCCGACCAGTTCAAGGGTCGGGTCACTGCCCTGGTTGAGCTGATCTTCGAAATTGACCTTCAGCGCCGAGGCTTCGGCCAATGCCGCCACCACCTTGGCCCGAGCCTGGTATTTGGAATACAGCGGCAGGGCAAAGGTGGCGAGGATGCCGATGATGGCGACCACCACCAGCAATTCAATCAGGGTAAAGCCCTTCTGACTCTTCATGGACAAGCTCCAAGCATGAACGGGAATGTCATGACCTGAAGTGCTTGAAGCATGGCCTGTGCCAGCCCCTGAAAGCCCGTAGATCAAGGCTTGCAGCAGAGGTGGCCGATGGCTTTCATCACAAGGAGTCGCACAAACTGACAATTTTCGTCAGCCGCCAGCCTGGGGCCGAGGGTATTTGCTGGCTAGGCTTGCACAGGAAAACGGCCCAGGGAGGCGCCGTTCCCCAGCGCTCAGGAACATCTCGGGGCAATCACGATCTATCAGGCGGTCGGCGCGACCTTAAAGGCGTCACACCCATTGCCTGCGGCCCGGAATAGTCCAAAGGCGCCAGCAAGGACCGAACCATGGCGGTAAAAGCAGCAAGAGTCAGTGTCTACGCCTGGGAAGGCAGCGACCGAAACGGACGCAAGCTGAGCGGCGAATTGACCGGACACAACCCGGCACTGATCAAGGCGCAATTGCGTCAGCAAGGAATCAACCCGGGGCGGGTGCGGAAAAAGCCAGTGGCGCTGCTCAGCAGCGGCAAAGCCATCGTTGCGCGGGATATCGTACTGTTCACCCGGCAGATGGCGACCATGATGAAAGCCGGGGTACCGCTGCTACAGTCGTTCGATATCATCGCCGAGGGCTTCGACAAGCCGCGCATGCGCAATCTGATCCACGCGCTCAAGCGTGAAATCGAAGCCGGCAACAGCTTTGCCGGGGCCCTGCGCAAACATCCCCGGCAGTTCGACGAGCTGTATTGCAACCTGGTGGATGCCGGCGAGCAAGCCGGCGCCCTGGACACCCTGCTGGAACGGGTAGCCACCTACAAGGAAAAAAGCGAAAGCCTCAAGGCCAGGATCAAAAAGGCCATGACCTATCCCTTGGCGGTCATCTGCGTCGCCTTGATCGTCAGCGGCATTTTGCTGGTCAAGGTGGTGCCGCAATTTCAGTCGATGTTCGCCGGGCTGAATACCCAACTGCCGGCTTTTACCCAGGCCGTCATCGGGCTCTCGCAGTTTATGCAGGAGCGCTGGTGGCAAATGCTGCTGGCTGGCGCCCTTGCGTTGCTCGCGGCGCGCTACGGCTATCGGCGTTTCCAGGGGCTGCGCGACTGGCTGGATGTCAGCCTGATGAAGCTGCCACTGGCCGGGCCGCTGTTGTACAAGTCGGCGGTGGCGCGTTACGCCCGGACACTGGCCACCACCTTTGCTGCCGGCGTGCCCCTGGTGCAGGCCCTGGATTCGGTAGCCGGCGCCACCGGCAACAGCCAGTTCAAAAAAGCGGTGCAGCAGGTCAAGGAGGATGTGGCCAGCGGCATGCAACTGAACTTCGCCATGCGCACCTGTGGAATGTTCCCTACTATGGCGATCCAGATGACGGCGATCGGCGAAGAATCCGGCGCCCTGGACTCCATGCTGGAAAAAGTGGCGACCTACTATGAAGCCGAGGTCGACAACTTGGTCGACACCCTCACCAGCCTCATGGAGCCCTTTATCATGGTGATTTTGGGCAGCATCGTCGGCGGCCTGGTGGTGGCCATGTACCTGCCCATCTTTCAACTCGGCACAGCGATCTGAGCATGTCTTTGACTGAAGTTCTGGCCATCTACCCATTGGCCTTCGTGTTATCCGCGCTGATTCTCGGGCTGCTGATCGGCAGCTTCCTCAATGTGCTGGTCTGGCGCCTGCCCAAAATGCTCCAGCGCGACTGGCAGGCCCAGGCCCATGAAGTGCTGGGTCTGCCCGAGCAGTCGCCAGCGCCGACCTATAACCTGCTGTTGCCGCACTCCCACTGCCCGCACTGCGCCCACCAGATCCGCGCCTGGGAGAACATCCCGCTGCTCAGCTACCTGCTGCTGCGCGGGCGTTGCTCACAGTGCGCAGCCAGGATCAGCCCACGCTATCCGCTTACCGAGCTGGCTTGCGGCCTGCTGTCGGCCTTTATTGCCTGGCATTTCGGGTTTGGCTGGCAGGCCGGTGTGGTGCTGCTGCTCACGTGGGGGCTGCTGACACTGAGCCTGATCGACGCCGAGCATCAACTGCTGCCTGACGTGCTGGTATTGCCCCTGTTGTGGCTGGGGCTGATCGTCAACAGTTTCGGGCTGTTCGTCAGCCTGGACGATGCGCTGTGGGGCGCCGTGCTTGGTTATATGTGCCTGTGGTCGGTGTACTGGCTGTTCAAACTGCTGACCGGCAAGGACGGCATTGGCCATGGCGACTTCAAGCTGCTGGCCATGATTGGTGCATGGGGCGGCTGGCAGAGCCTGCCACTGACCATCATGCTGGCGTCGCTGGTGGGAGCCTTGGTGGGGGCGCTGATGCTGCGCTGGCGCAATGCGCAAACCTCGACCCCGATCCCCTTCGGGCCCTTTCTGGCAATTGCCGGCTGGATTGCCTTGCTCTGGGGTGGTCAAATAACCGACCTCTATTTGCAGTTTGTCGGGCTCCAATGACTAACCCTGTAACCAAACCCTGGATTCTTGGCCTCACCGGCGGCATCGGCAGTGGCAAAAGCGCTGCGGCGCAACATTTTATCGACCTGGGCATCCATGTCGTGGACGCCGATTACGCCGCTCGATGGGTGGTGGAGCCCGGACGCCCGGCCCTGGCGCGCATCGCTGAACATTTCGGCGCAGGCGTGCTGCAGGCTGACGGCCAGTTGGACCGAGCCGCCCTGCGCAAGCTGATTTTTGAAGTCCCGGAGCAGCGACGCTGGCTCGAAGCCCTGCTGCACCCGTTGATCGCCGAGGAAATCGTCGCCCACTTGGCGCGTGCACAATCGCCCTATGCAATCCTGGTGTCGCCGCTGCTGATCGAGTCCGGTCAGGCGGCAATGACTCAGCGGGTGCTGGTGATCGATGTCCCGCAACAGCTGCAAATCGAGCGCACCCTGCAGCGCGACCAGATCAGCGAACAGCAGATCCAGGCGATTCTCAAGGCCCAGGCCAGCCGCGAAGAGCGTCTGCGCCATGCCGACGATGTGCTGGCCAACGACCGCGACCTTGCCTGGTTGCACAGTGAGGTCGAGCGCCTGCACCACTTTTATCTAACTTTGCGTGGAGGCCAGTCATGAGCCAACCCCTGACCGTAGAATGCCCAACCTGTGGCGCCCCCGTTGAATGGACCGCCGAGAACAGCAACCGGCCGTTCTGCTCGGACCGTTGCAAACTGATCGACCTGGGTGCCTGGGCGTCCGAAGAACACAAGATCCCGGTCAGCCCGGACGCCGAAGACGAATTGTTCTCCGAAGACCTGCCGCCCCGCGCCCACTGAACCCCGGCTGCATCGTCCTAAGGACGCATAAACCCGTAATCCTGCTGGTCGTCGAGGTTCTCCGCGAGAAACTGCAATTCGTCGGCCAGATCCTCAATACTGCGTACGCTCTTGCTCTGCTGCACCACCGCGCTGAGCAGGGCGCGCAGGCTCAGTCCCGGCTCAAAGCCTTGTTCCTGGGCCTGTTCCAGATTCTTGCGCATTTCCTGCCTTGCCCATTCGTAGACACTCATGACCGTACTCCAGAAATTTTCCAGAGCATGAGACGGCGCCTGGCCGACGTAATTGATATGGATCAAGAACGTGGATCGTCGTCCTTCCACGGTGCCGAGAGGTAGCGGGTACGGTTGAAGGTTTCCAGCCACTCGGGGCAGAACACCACCAGCGCGCTGATCACCATGCCGTTGATAAAGGCCTCGGGGAAAATGATCAGCCAAAGGTAGCCGACGAAATCCTCCAGCCACTCAGGCATGGCAAAACGCTCGTCGAACCACAGCAGGCCCAGCCCGACCAACAGGCACAGCAAGGCCGAGAGTGCCGCAGCAAAAAAGCCGGAGCAAAAGATGTACACAAAGGGGTTACGCGGTTGCGCCCGCTCAACGAGGATCGCGCAGCATTCGGTGACCAGCACCGGCAACAGAATCAGCAACGCCCCGTTGACCCCCATGGCGGCCAGGTCCTGACGCCCGAGCAGCACCAGCCCCAACTGGGCCACCAACCCGCCGACCACTGCCAGCGGCCAGTCCAGGAGCAAGGTCACGGCGGTCATGCCGATAAAGTGATAAGACACGCCGGTGTCGAAGTCCCGGCGCACCAGCCACAACATAAACAGCGCGAACACCGTGCCAAACAGCAAATGCTGACGTCGACGGTCGGAGAACAACTCGACCCAGGGCGACCGCGCTATCGCCCAGATCAACACCGGCACATACAGCAGCCAGCCGACCACCAGGGTCGGCGCCGACAGCACGGCCGCACTGATCATGGCTGCAGTTGCTCCAGCGCCTCGCGCAGTTCGGCAGCGGTGGCGTACTCACGTTGCGCAACCAGCCGCCCTTCATTGAGCTGCAACCACAAGACCTTATTCTCGGCGCCGAGATAACGCGGTGCGACTCGTCCTTCGCGGTCGAGCAGAACCCGGTAGGAATAATCGCGCATGGCCGGGACCGCGAACATTTTCGCGATCAGCATCGGCATGCGCTGGATATCCGCGACGAATACCGCGTGTCGCGCCTCCAGATAGCCCTTGGGGCGATCTTCCAGCGCGGCCTTGACCAGCTTGGCCGCGTCCATGTCGCGCGCCACCAGCAACGTATGGGTCTGCTGATCCAGGCTGTAGGGTTGGTCGAACTGGTCGAGCAGGGTCCAGGGCGCCAGGCGCTCCCCGATTTCAGTCGCCTGTGCCCCCAGGCACAGCACACTCAGCAACAGCATCACGCCATACTTCACCGCATTCTCTCCTCTGGGCATCGCACATTGTTCAGGCCAGCAGTCTACACCGCCCTTCGCAGCCCTCCAGTCAAACGAACCTTTCAGCAATCGGCGTTTGGACGCTAAGCTTGGCCTATGGATGACTCAGATTACTTGCGCCTGCTCACCATTCAGGCCGAACAAGCCAATGCGTTCCTGTCCAATGCCCGCAAATGGGAGCGTGAGCGTTGGGTCTGCCAACGCCTGCTGCAAGGCTTGAACATCAGTTACCGCGCCGACGAGTTCACCCCAGCCGGGCAGGAACCGCCGGACGTATTGTTTCGCGAGGCCAGCTTCGAGGTATTTTTCGTCCTCGATGAAGGTCGGCGCCTCAACGACGAATGGCGGGACGAACTGCAACGGCGCCGCAGCGCATTCTCCCTGAGCCAACTGGTGCGTCGCGAAGCCAAGCCCAAGCGCATTCCGGCCAGCGAACTGCTGCTGCGCCTGGCGCCCACCCTGCGCAAGAAAGCCCACAACTATAAAGAGCGCGGCATGGACCTGGGCGAGCTGGACATCATTGCCTTCGCCAGCCTCAAGCGTGAAGTGCTGGACCTCAACAGCCACTTCCCGCCGCCCACCGAGTATCTGCGCCAAGGCTGGCGCTCGCTGTCGCTGGTCGGCCCGACCTTCGCCCGGGTCCTGTTCGCCCACCCGGACGCACCGGACTTTTTACGCAGCAACCTGGGACGCAGCATCCTGTTCGACGTCGGGATCAGCCTGTGAGAACCTGGCGCCCTGCGGCACGCACCTGTTCCCGGGGGCCCTGCAAACCTTCGGCTGGAGCTGTAGCTTCCCCACATTTCGCAACGTCTACCTGACGAGGCCTTTATGAGCAGCCGCCTGAACCCCGACGACCAAAAACATGTCGAAGAGTATCTGCAACTGACCCAACACCGTGTCGAGCGCCGGCCCTTTCGGCCGTGGATGCTCCTGGTGGTGGTGCTGGCAGTGACCATCGGCCTGGGCCTGCTGAGCCGTTTTATCAGTTACCTGACGCTATGAGCTGCCTTGCGCTCGCTCGGGTAACTGCACCGATTTCTTTTAGCCTTGCGAGATATCCCCATGACCCATCGTATTGTTATCGTCGGCGGCGGCGCCGGCGGCCTGGAGTTGGCTACCCGCCTGGGTAAGACTCTGGGCAAGCGCGGCACCGCCAGCGTAATGCTGGTCGACGCCAACCTCACCCACATCTGGAAACCGTTGCTGCATGAAGTGGCCGCCGGCTCCCTGAATTCCTCCGAAGATGAACTCAACTATGTTGCCCAAGCCAAATGGAACCACTTCGAGTTCCAGCTGGGCCGCATGAGCGGGCTCGACCGCGAGCGCAAGCGAATCCAGCTGGCCGCCACCTACGATGAAAGTGGCGTAGAGCTGCTGCCTGCCCGGGAACTGGGCTACGACACCCTGGTGATCGCCGTTGGCAGCACCACCAATGACTTCGGCACCCAGGGCGCGGCCCAGCATTGCCTGTTCCTCGACACCCGCAAACAGGCAGAGCGCTTCCACCAGCAATTGCTCAACCACTACCTGCGCGCCCACGCAGGGCAAACAGATGCGATTGAACAGATCAGCGTGGCGATCGTAGGTGCCGGTGCCACCGGGGTCGAACTGGCCGCCGAACTGCACAACGCCGCCCACGAGCTGGCCGCCTATGGCCTGGACAAGATCAAGCCGGAAAACATGCACATCACCCTGATCGAAGCCGGCCCACGGGTGCTGCCTGCCCTGCCGGAGCGCATCGGCGGGCCTGTGCATAAAACCCTGGAGAAACTCGGGGTCAGGGTCATGACCAACGCTGCCGTGAGCGAGGTCACCGCCGAAAGCCTGATTACCACCGACGGCCAGGTGATCCCCGCCAGCCTGAAAGTCTGGGCTGCCGGGATCCGCGCACCGGGGTTCCTCAAGGACATCGACGGCCTGGAAACCAACCGCATCAACCAGCTGCAAGTCCTGCCGACCCTGCAAACCAGCCGCGATGAAAACATCTTCGCCTTCGGCGACTGCGCGGCCTGCCCGCAACCCGGTAGCGATCGCAATGTGCCACCGCGGGCCCAGGCGGCTCACCAGCAGGCCTCACTGCTGGCCAAATCGCTCAAGCTGCGCATCGAAGGTAAGGCCCTGCCTGAATACAAGTACACCGACTACGGATCACTGATCTCGCTGTCGCGCTTTTCGGCTGTGGGTAACTTGATGGGCAACCTGACAGGTAGCGTCATGCTCGAAGGCTGGTTGGCGCGGATGTTCTACATCTCGCTCTACCGCATGCACCAGATGGCGCTCTACGGCGCATTCCGCACCGCCATGCTGATGCTCGGCAGCCGGATTGGACGCGGGACGGATCCGCGGTTGAAGTTGCACTGATCCATATAAAAAATGCCCCGAACTGATCGGGGCATTTTTTTGCCTGCCGGTAGATGGCGAGCAAATTCGAGGCAAAAAAAATCCCCGTATCTTGCGATACGAGGACTTTAAATATGGTCGGGGTAAGGGGATTCGAACTCCTGACATCCTGCTCCCAAAGCAGGCGCGCTACCGGACTGCGCTATACCCCGGTAAAAAAAAGGCGACCTATCAAGTCGCCTTCTTCGATCAGGGCTTTTGGCCTCTGATCTTAAGATTCGATTCCAGTGTTAGCTGGTCTCAAAAATGGTGGGTCGTGTGGGATTCGAACCTACGACCAATTGGTTAAAAGCCAACTGCTCTACCAACTGAGCTAACGACCCAAAAATGGTCGGGGTAAGGGGATTCGAACTCCTGACATCCTGCTCCCAAAGCAGGCGCGCTACCGGACTGCGCTATACCCCGGTTTGAAATTGGCTCCGTGACCAGGACTCGAACCTGGGACCCAATGATTAACAGTCATTTGCTCTACCGACTGAGCTATCACGGAACTACATATTTCAATTTGCAACATTTACTGCGTATTTCACTCTCTTTGACCCTGTCAGCATCGCTGCGTTCATGTCTCTGAGGCGCGCTATTCTACAATCTTAAAAACCCCTGTCAACCCTTTAAATTGCTTTTAAGACAATGATTTGCGACTTGTTTCAGATTTCTTCTTGGGGAGAAGGAACCGTTGGGCTGACATACTGCGGGGCGCACTTTACAAGCCTTTGCCTTTCAGTTCAACGCCCTATCGAAAAAAAAGGCCTCGCAATGCGAGGCCTTTTTCACAGCAACGTCCGTGTCGGTCAGGCAAAGACGATTTCGTCGTTTTCCACCGTTCCCTTGACCGTTGCTCCCGGCAAGAAGCTGCCAGAGAGAATCAACTGCGCCAGCGGGTTCTCGATCCAGCGCTGGATCGCCCGTTTCAACGGCCGTGCACCATAGACCGGGTCGTAACCCACGGCGATCAGCTTGTCCAACGCCTCGTCGCTCAGTTCCAAGGTCAGCTCGCGCTCGGCCAGGCGGCTGCGCAGACGGCCCATCTGGATCTGGGTGATGCCAGCGATCTGATCCCGGGCCAATGGCTCGAAGATCACCACTTCGTCGATCCGGTTGATGAACTCCGGACGGAAGTGGGTCGACACCGCGTCCATCACCGCTGCACGCTGCGCTTCACGATCACCGACCAGTTCCTGGATCTGCGCCGAGCCCAGGTTGGAGGTCATGACGATCACCGTATTGCGGAAGTCCACGGTACGGCCATGGCTGTCGGTCAAGCGACCGTCTTCAAGCACCTGCAGCAACACGTTGAACACATCCGGGTGGGCCTTCTCGACCTCGTCCAGGAGGATCACCGAGTAAGGCTTACGCCGTACCGCCTCGGTCAGGTAACCGCCTTCTTCATAGCCCACATAGCCTGGTGGCGCACCGATCAGGCGAGCAACCGAGTGTTTCTCCATGAATTCGGACATATCGATCCGCACCATGGCCTCTTCGGTATCGAAGAGGAACTCGGCCAAGGCCTTGCACAGCTCGGTTTTACCCACGCCGGTCGGGCCGAGGAACATGAACGAGCCGCTTGGCCGGTTAGGGTCGGACAACCCGGCACGGGAACGCCGCACTGCGTTGGCCACTGCCACCACCGCTTCGTTCTGGCCGATCACACGTTGGTGCAACAGGCTTTCCATTTTCAACAACTTGTCACGCTCGCCTTCGAGCATTTTCGAGACCGGAATCCCGGTCCACTTGGAAACCACTTCGGCAATTTCTTCCTCAGTGACCTTGCTGCGCAGCAACTGATTTTCGCTGTGACCGTGCTGGTCGACCATCTGCAGGCTGCGCTCCAGGTCCGGGATGACCCCGTACTGCAACTCGGCCATGCGATTCAGGTCACCCTTACGGCGTGCGGCTTCCAACTCCTGACGCGACTGCTCGATCTTCTGCTGGATCTGCGCCGAGCCCTGCACTTCGGCTTTCTCCGAGGTCCAGATCTCCTCCAGGTCCGCGTATTCGCGCTCCAGCCGGACGATTTCTTCCTGGAGTTTCTCCAGGCGCTTGATCGCGGCTTCGTCGTCTTCTTTCTTCAGCGCCTGGGACTCAACCTTGAGTTGAATCAAGCGCCGCTCCAGACGGTCCAGCACTTCCGGCTTGGAGTCGATCTCCATGCGGATGCGGCTGGCGGCCTCGTCGATCAGGTCGATGGCCTTGTCCGGCAATTGCCGATCAGTGATGTAGCGGTGGCTGAGCTTGGCCGCGGCAATGATCGCACCATCGGTAATCGCCACTTTATGGTGGACCTCATACCGCTCCTTGAGGCCACGCAGAATGGCGATCGTGTCTTCTTCGCTCGGTTCTTCCACCAGTACTTTCTGGAAGCGCCGCTCAAGGGCTGCATCCTTCTCTATATATTGGCGGTACTCGTTGAGCGTGGTGGCGCCGACGCAATGCAGCTCGCCACGGGCCAGGGCCGGCTTGAGCATGTTGCCCGCATCCATGGAGCCCTCGCCCTTACCGGCGCCCACCATGGTGTGCAGCTCGTCGATAAACAGAATGATCTGCCCTTCCTGTTTCGACAGCTCATTGAGCAGGCCTTTGAGGCGCTCCTCGAACTCGCCGCGATACTTGGCACCGGCAATCAGCGCGCCCATATCCAGCGAGAGCAGACGCTTGCCTTTGAGGCCGTCCGGCACTTCACCATTGATGATGCGCTGGGCCAGGCCCTCGGCGATGGCCGTCTTACCCACGCCTGGCTCACCGATCAGCACCGGGTTGTTCTTGGTCCGCCGCTGCAGGACCTGGATGGTCCGGCGAATTTCGTCATCACGGCCGATTACCGGGTCGAGCTTGCCTTCTTCGGCACGCTTGGTCAGATCGACGGTGTATTTATCCAGGGCCTGGCGCGACTCCTCGACATTGGCGTCATTGACTGCCTCGCCGCCGCGAAGATTGTTGATGGCGTTTTCCAGGGCCTTTTTGCTCACGCCCTGGCCAAGCAACAACTTGCCAAGCTTGCTGTTCTCGTCCATGGCTGCGAGCAGCACCATCTCGCTGGAGATGAACTGGTCGCCTTTCTGCTGCGCCAGGCGATCGGCCTGATTGAGCAGACGCGCCAGATCCTGGGACATATTGACGTCGCCAGTAGGATTTTGGATTTTCGGCAGTTGGTCGAGCTCTTTGCTCAACTCCTTGCGCAGGCTGTTGATGTCGAAGCCCACTTGCATCAGCAGGGGTTTGATCGAACCACCCTGCTGCTCAAGCAATGCTTGCATCAAGTGCGCCGGCTCGATCGCGGGATGATCGAGACCGACCGCCAAAGATTGAGAATCGGACAGCGCCAACTGCAATTTGCTGGTTAAACGGTCTATACGCATTAGTCACCTTCCTTTTGAGCAGGCCGGAGCGATGGACACACCTAAATAAAGAAACCTGCCAGATACCCCTATAGATGCGGTCGATTCTGGGAGTTTCAAGCGCCTGACAATTGACGCAGGTCAGAAGAGTCTAGCGCTCGAGCCAGATAAGGGAGGCAAACCGTCCTGTACGAGGACTGCGACGGTAAGAATAGAAACGCGCGTCACTGACTGTGCAGTAATCGCCACCGTACACCGCCGTGACGCCGCGAGCCGCCAGGCGCAAGCGGGCCAGACTATAGATGTCGGCCATGAACTTGCCGGGATTGTGGCTTGGGACAAATGCCTGCTCGGCTTGCGCCAGTTGGCTGACGAAGGTTTCCCGCACCTCGGGGCCGACCTCGAAAGCGCGCGGACCGATAGCCGGTCCAAGCCAGACCAGCACCTCGGCCGGCGCAACGTCCAGCGTGTCGAGGGTGGCTTCTAGCACGCCGGCAGCCAGCCCGCGCCAACCGGCATGGGCCGCCGCGACACGGGTCCCGGCGCGATCGCAGAACAGCGCCGGCAGGCAGTCAGCGGTCATCGAGGCGCAGGCGATACCTGGCGTGGCCGTCCAGCTGGCATCGGCGGTGGCGATGACGGACGGATCCGCCTCGACCACGTCAATACCGTGGACCTGTCGCAGCCAGGCAGGCCTTATAGAAAAGTGATCCGTCAGGCGACGACGATTCTCGGCAACGGCTTCGGGGCTGTCATCGACGTGGTCGCCCAGGTTGAGGCTGTCGAACGGCGCCAGGCTGACGCCGCCCGCACGGGTGGTGACACAGGCTTTCACCCCGGCCGGCGCAGGCCAGTCAGGAATCAGCCATTCACTCATCCGATGAACGCCTCGCGGTCTTGCTTGAGTAGGGTCAGCAACCAGACGAAGTCGTCCGGCAGTGGCGACTCCCAGCTCATACGCACGCCGGTGGTCGGATGATCCAGCTCCAGGAACCGCGCATGCAGCGCCTGACGCGGGAACGCCTTCAACGACTCGACCATGGTCACACTGGCCGCAGGCGGAATGCGGAAACGACCGCCGTAGGCCGGATCCCCGACCAACGGGAAGTTGATGTGAGCCATGTGCACCCGAATCTGGTGGGTACGACCGGTTTCCAGCTTGACCCGCACGTGGGTGTGGGAGCGGAAACGCTCAAGCACGCGGTAATGACTGACCGCCTGCTTGCCGCCTTCCATCACTGCCATGCGCTGGCGCTGCTGGCCGTGGCGACCGATGGGCGCGTTGATCTTGCCACCCGCCGTCACTACGCCAATCACGATGCACTCGTAGATCCGGCTGACGCTGCGGCTTTGCAGCTGGGTCACCAATTGGGTCTGGGCCTGAATGGTCTTGGCCACCACCATCAAACCGGTGGTGTCCTTGTCCAGGCGGTGGACGATGCCGGCGCGCGGCACATTGATGATGTCCGGGACATGGTGCAGCAAGGCATTGAGCAAGGTGCCATCAGCGTGCCCGGCAGCAGGGTGTACCACCAGGCCCGCGGGTTTGTTGATGACCAGGATATCGTCGTCTTCATAGACAATATCCAGCTCGATGTCCTGAGCGACCCATTCTCCCTGAGCTTCCTGCTCGGCGGTCAGCTCAAGAATCGCACCGCCATGCACAATGTCACGCGGCCGAATAACGGCTCCGTCCACAGTCAGGCGGCCGTCTTTGATCCAGGCGGAAAGGCGCGAGCGTGAATGCTCAGCGAATAATTGGGCGGCGACTTGATCGAGGCGTTGGCCGCCCAGTTCGGACGGCACCTCTGCGCGAAGTTCAATTTTATCGGACATGCTCAGACTAGGCGTCGGCACAGCCTTTGGTTTCGGCTGCGCGCTTGTGGTTAAATACGGCGTCTTTTGCCCCGAGGCTTTCAACGGGGCGCTCATCATAACAGGACGGCCCCGCCCAAGACAGCGGCCGTCATAGGGACGCAAGCCGCCATGCAAGTGAAACACCTGCTGCTGATCGCCATCCTCGCACTGACCGCTGCTTGCTCATCGAAGGAAGTCGTTGACGAAAACTTGAGCGAAGTCGAGCTGTACCAGCAGGCACAGGCCGACCTGGACAACCACAGCTATACCAGCGCTACCGCCAAGTTGAAGGCCCTGGAGTCGCGTTATCCGTTTGGTCGCTATGCCGACCAGGCACAGCTCGAGCTGATCTACGCCAACTACAAGAACGCCGAGCCGGAAGCCGCCAAGTCCGCCGCCGAGCGTTTCATTCGCCTGCATCCACAGCATCCGAACGTGGATTACGCCTATTACCTCAAGGGTCTGACCTCCTTTGACCAGGACGTCGGCCTGCTGGCTCGCTTCCTGCCCCTGGACATGACCAAGCGTGACCCGGGTGCTGCCCGCGACTCCTACAACGAGTTCGCCCAGCTCACCAGCCGCTTCCCGAACAGCCGTTACGCTCCAGACGCCAAGCAGCGCATGATTTATCTGCGCAACCTGCTGGCCGCCTACGAGATCCACGTGGCTGACTACTACCTGACCCGTCAGGCCTATGTAGCGGCTGCCAACCGTGGCCGCTATGTGGTGGAGAACTTCCAGGAAACCCCTTCGGTCGGTGACGGCCTGGCGGTGATGACTGAGGCTTACCAGCGTCTGCACCTGGACGAACTGGCCGCCACCAGCCTGGAAACCCTGAAGCTCAACTACCCGAACCACCCGAGCCTGGTTGATGGCCAGTTCGTGCCGCAAGTGGCCGAAGCCGACAACCGTTCGTGGCTGAGCAAGGCCACCCTGGGCCTGATCGAGTCGCGTCCGCCGCTGCCGCCGGGCGAAACTCGCGCCAACCAGGACGTGGTCAAGCAGTTCCAGGACGCCAAGGACGCGATCCCTTCCGACCTCAAGCCTAAAGATGCCAACGGCGACGTGATCGAAGAAGAGCAGCATGAAGCCGAAGGCAACAACGACGATCGTTCGTGGTTCAGCTACATGACCTTCGGTGTGTTCGACTGATAGCACCGAGGCCGTCAAGAAAAGGGAGACTTTCGAGTCTCCCTTTTTCATGCCCGTGTTTTATTGTTCTGTGCGCCCGCAAGGTCCTTGGCTAAACTGCGCCATCTTTCCTCATAAAGCTGGTTGCCATGGTTCGTCTACTGTTCTGGATCGCCCTGATTGCCGCTGCGGTATGGTTCTGGCGCAAATTCAAGCGCCAGGCATCCGCTGGCAGCCCTCCCCCTGAGCAAAGCGCCACCCCCATGGTCCGCTGCGCCCAGTGCGGCCTGCATCTGCCCCGTGACCGAGCGCTGAGCCAACAGCAACAGTGGTACTGCAGCCAGACTCATCTGGAACAAGGGCCAGGCCCCGGCCACCGCTGAGGCCTCTGCGCCAGGGACAGTGCCGGTTCGCTGGCACAATGCCTGCCCAGCCACTGGTCCCACCCCGCCCTATTTGAGGAACAAAGCACCCGAATGGGCGTCTGACGCTGATTATTCAAGACCTTAATCAGCGCATGAATCGGGTGATCGATAACTTTCCCACGCCTTCTTACCCATTACCTGACGAGCCCCAGAGCATTGGCCTGACGAGTCAGCGGCAACGCGCTGTCAGCCCCCTCTGGCCATCGAACAATTGGCTACACAAAAGCCGCCTCTGCCCCCGCCTCCCGAGCGTTTACAGGGCCTCGCCCCCGGCGAACCCCGCAAGCAGCTCCTAGACTTCAACTCTCGCCAGGATGGCGAGCGCCCATGCCCTACCTGCGTTCACGGATGAAGTTTCAAGCAAACATGAGCCCACGGCACAAAGTACTGGTGGTCGATGATCAAGCGGAGGTTCGCGCGCTCCTGGAAATCAATCTGGGCCGCATGAACCTTCACACCCAGAGCGCCCGCAGCCTCGGCGAAGCTCGCCGGTGGCTGGCCGCCGGCCCTTTCGACCTGTGCCTGAGCGCCAGCCAGCTGCCGGACGGTACCGGCCTGGAGTTGTTGCAACACATTCAACAGCATCACCCCCAAGTCCAGACCGCGATGATCAGCGCCTGCGGCACCCCGGCCACTGTCATCGAGGGGGTCAAAGGCTCCAACAGCGATGGCTTGCCTACCCCGCTGGACCTCACACACCTGCGCGCCCTGATCAATCGCACCCTGCACCGACCCGGTGACAGTGGCGACAGCCCATTGCTTGGCGATTCGGAACCCATGCGCACGCTGCGCCGACACATCGGCAAACTGGCCCAGAGCCAGGCTCCGGTCTATATCAGCGGCGAATCCGGCAGTGGCAAAGAGCTGGTGGCCCGGCTGATCCACGCCCAGGGTCCGCGGGCCGACCAGCCGTGGGTGCCGGTGAACTGTGGCGCGATCCCGACGGAGCTGATGGAGAGCGAGTTTTTCGGCCACCGCAAGGGCAGCTTCAGCGGCGCTGTCAGCGACCAGCCCGGATTGTTCCAGGCGGCCCATGGCGGCACGCTGCTGCTGGATGAGGTGGCCGACCTGCCGCTGTCCATGCAGGTCAAGCTGCTCCGGGCACTTCAGGAAAAGGCCGTGCGTCGGGTCGGCAGCCAACAGGAGGTGGCGGTCGATGTGCGGATCCTCTGCGCCACCCACAAGAACCTGCAGGCCGAGGTCAGCGCTGGGCGCTTTCGCCAGGACCTCTATTACCGATTGAATGTGATCGAATTGCGGGTCCCGCCCCTGCGGGAACGCAAAGACGACATCGAGCCCCTGGCCAGGCGTGTTCTGCAAAGACTGGCCGCCGAGCACGGCGCGCTACCGACGCAGCTGCACGCCAATGCGCTGGCAGCGCTCAAGGACTATCACTTCCCCGGCAACGTGCGAGAACTGGAAAACCTGCTGGAGCGCGCCTACACCCTGTGCGACAACCGGCTGATCGAGCCACGGGACCTGGGGCTGGATGACCACCGGCCAGCCGGCGCCAGAACCGACCTGGCCCAGGTGACCCACCTTGACCAGCACCTGCAACAGGTTGAGCGCGAGCTGATCCTCCTGGCCCTGGAAGACACTCGCTGGAACCGCACGGCAGCGGCCCAGCGCCTGGGCCTGTCGTTTCGTTCGATGCGCTACCGGATGCAGAAACTCGGTCTGGATTAAAGCCGTCCGCTTGGCGCGTACGGCGCAGGATCGATGATCGGCTCGCGACCCAGCATCAGGTCGGTGAACAGCTGGCAGGAAGCCGGTGCCAGTACCAGGCCATTGCGGTAATGCCCGCAATTGAGCCACAAGCCACTGAACCCCGGCACCGGCCCGATGTAGGGAATACCTTCCGGCGACCCTGGCCGCAGGCCCGCCCAATGCCCCACCACCTCAGCCCCGGCCAGGGCGGGAATCAGCTCGACGGCAGACGCCTTGAGGCTCTCCAGCGCTGACTCGGTCGGGGTCTTGTCGAAGCCTTCATGCTCCAGGGTGCTGCCGATCAGGATATGCCCGTCCCGCCGCGGGATCGCATAACGACCCTTGGCCAAGACCATGCACGACAGGAAGTCCTCAGCGCATTTATAGAGGATCATCTGCCCCTTGACCGGCTCCACCGGCAGCGTCAGGCCCAGGCTGCCCAGCAACTCGCCGCTCCAGGCACCGGCGGCCAGCACCACCTGGTCGCCATGAACATCGCCGTTGGCGGTATGCACGCCGACAATCCGCTGCCCATCACGAATAAAACCACTGACCGCGCACTGTTCATGCACGGTGACGTCGGGCAGCGCCAGCAACGCCGCCCGGAGCGACTTCAGCAGGCGCGGGTTGCGCACATTGGCCACGTTGGCCATATAGATCGCCCGCGAAAAACCGGGGCCCAACACCGGCACCGCAGTATGGGTCGCGTCGATGTCCACCACGCTCAACGGCCGATTTTCACGCCGCGCCCACTCCAGCGCAGCGCTTTCATCATCCAGGTCCAGCCAGTAGAGCCCGGTGGTGTGAACTTGCGGATCAACGCCAGTACTGGCGAACAGACGCTCGGCCAGCTGTGGATAAAAATCCTGGGACCAGTGGGCCAGCGCGGTGACGGCAGGGCTGTAGCGCCAGGGGTAAAGCGGCGAGACGATGCCGCCACCCGCCCATGACGACTCCTGCCCCAGGTTCGAACGGTCCAACAGCACCACTCGCTGCCCGGCCGAAGCCAGATTGAATGCTGTCAGCAGGCCGATCACCCCGCCCCCAACCACCACCACTTGCTGTTGCTTAGCCATAGCCGATCCAGTCATTAAAAAGACGCCGGGCGCAGCACGCCCACCCAAAGGCTCAACGACCCCAGCAATCCTTGGCCGTTACACCCTCGGCCTGATTGCTGATGGTGGTGGCGCCAGTTTCGCTGATGCTGAAGCTGCCGCATTTATCCCCGGCCATTTTGCTCTCGGCCTTGGGCGTCGCGGTCAGCAGGAAGGTTTTGTCGGCCAGGGTCGCGGTGATGCTGTAGTCATCGTTACCGCTACTCAGGTCAGCGGCACCGGTATAGACGCCGTTTTTCGAATAGAAACGCTCAAGCAACTGCGCCTGGTCGGAGAGCAGGCCGGCGATCTCAGTGCGGTGCGGCTTCTTGGTGTATTCGGTAATGGCCGGAAGGCTCAAGGTGAGGACCAGCCCGATGATCGCAATCACGATCATGATTTCGATCAGGGTAAAACCTTGGTTGGATCTGCGCATGGGTGAATCTCGCTTACTGTATTTGTCGCCACATGATGCGGCGGCCGGCACTTCCCGGCGGTTGCGGCTGCGAGGCCAAAGGGTCATCGGCGCGGTTCAGGGGCTCGCCAGACGTGCCCGGGGCACTGCCATCCGGGCCTGGAACCTCACCCACAAACACCACCTCATCAGAGAGCAGGTCCGGGTCGCGACCTGCGTGGTCGAGCATCTTACCGCCGAACGGGCCGAGCTCCAGCAGTTTCCCGCGATCATTAGTCGAACAGGGGTCAACGGGATCAGGCAGACGGCGATGCTGCCCGCGCTCATAGGGCATCGGTACCGACCAGCCACTCGGCACCGGGTCCAGAGGCTGCACGCAAGGCGCAGCAGCGCCGCGCGCCTGAACAGGCAGCGCAAGCACCAGGCAGCAACCTGCCACGGCCCGCCAGCGCGCCTTTCGCCAGCTCCGCCCATGAGGCTCAATATTTGGCATAAATACTCTCCAGCACCGTGCGCGAATGCCCGGCCACACCCACCGCCGTGACCCGATACAGGGTGGCTGCGGTATGGGGCGGCAGGTTGACTGCATCAAGGGTTGCCCCCAGGTTCTGCACCCCGTAGAACCCCTGGTCGGCGGCAACCCAAGTCACGCCGGAATGGCTGTTGGCACCAGCGGCGGTCACGCCGGAAGACTCCGCAGGGGGTGGGCAACGTGCACAGGCAGGCAGCGTGTAATGCCCTTGCTGGACCGCCCCCTCACCCGCCCGCAGGGCCGACTCCGCGGCCTGAAACGACTGGTTGCGCAAACTCAGGCTGGCGGCCATTTTTTCCTGCAGCGTCGCGTTACGCAGGGACGACACCCCGATCAAGGTGAGCAATAACAGGAACACCAGGCTGACCAGCAATGCCATGCCCTGCTGACAGCCACGCCCAAGCCGTGGTGGCTCTCTGCGCATCGCCATCACCGCAGCCGGTTGCGCAAGGCAGCCACCACGGTGAACGTCTGGCTAGCAACCCGCTGCAAAGGATCAGCCAGGGTCAGGCTCAGGCGCACACTGCGAATCAACTGCGGGTCTTCAGGGTTGGGACTGTAGCGGGAAGCGCCTGTGTCCGACGCCGAACGGGCCATGCCAAAGCTGACCTCGAACGCTTCGACATCGCTCACCAGTACCGCCTGATCGTTGCCGGTACCGGTGCCCATCACCAGTTGGCGGTTGTCCAGGCGGTAGGACAGTCGACGGAGCGCAAACGCCTGCTGCCCCACTCCCGCGACCCGGGCCCCGCTGTACGCGGTGGAGGTGTCACGGCAGTCGGACAGCACCGTCCAGGTCGGCACCCCGCCATCCAGGCCGACGTCTGCGGTGACTAAAGTCAGGCGCCGACTGGCATTGTCCCAGCGCACCGGAGTCGCCGCATTGGCGGTAAAGTCCCCAGCCGCACTGGCATCAACCACCGTTGCCAGGCATCCGAACATCCCGACCATACGCACCTCCTGCATCAGCTTGCTCAGGACAAAACGCCCATCCTCCTGCAGGGTCGCCGCGGCGTTCTGGCTGAGGTAGGTGTTCTTGGCCGAAATGAAAATCCGTGTCACACCCAGCACCACCACCAGGCTCAAGGCCAGGGCCAGCATCATTTCGATCAGGCCGAAGCCGCGCATCGGCCCCTTCATGGCTGACCAGGCTCGTCGGCCGCGACTCGGCTGCTCAGGACGAAGCTGCGTTGCGCCTCGTCAGCACCGCCCGCGCGGGTGTCATCCCAGGTCACGGTGATGGTGTACAGCCGCTGGTTTACGCTGATGCTGCCAGTGGCCGTCGGCCCGCCAAAACTGGCGATATTGCTCGCGAAGTCATAGAGATCCTGATCCCGGGCCTGCTCCAGGTTACCCGCGGCCGGCGTCGGCACGCTGTAGTCGGCGCCGGCATTGGCGCGAATCCGGTCCAGCATGTCGTAAGCCACAAAGCTGGCCTGGCTGGCCATCCGTGCACTGTCGGTGTACTTCAGCGCCTTGAGTTGGACCGCTGCCGCTCCCAGCAGCCCCACGCCCAGAATCAACAGCGCAACCAGCACTTCGATCAGGCTCATGCCGCGTTGCGCACGCCTGTCAATCATTGGCAGCTCCCTGCAAAAATAATCCGTCCATTGAGGCAGACGCTGATCGAGCGCTGCAGCGCCCCGCGTTCATAGCGGATCAGCAACGGTCGATCCGCCCCAGCAAGCCCCCCAAGCGGACTGAAAGCCACAGCGTCGATGCCTGAGGGTAGCGCCAGAATCGCACCCCGAGAGAGCGCGGGAACAACCCGCAATACATTCGCCTGGGGCGCTGCGCCGTCATACACGCCGAGGGCAGCCGCCCATTGCCGCGAATCATCCATGGGCCGGAGGTGGGTGGTAATACCGCGCTCAATGGCCTCGAAACGCGCGTAATTGAGGGCTCGCAGTAATTCATTGAGCTCGCTGTCGGCTTGGCTGCGCTGCAACGATTGGCTGAATGCCGGAAGGATCAAGGTCAACAACAGCCCACCAATGGCCAGGGTCACCAACATCTCGATCAGGGTGAAACCCTTTGTACGCAAATTCATTGCCTGTCCTGCAAACGCCTTCGGCTATAACGGGCTACAACCTCGAACACTCATAGACCGGCTGTTTGCCGTTTTGCTCAATGGCCGCGCACGGATAGCGTTGGCATTCACCTTTCCAAGGAGGGAAAACCCATGGATCAAAGAGGTTTCAGTTTGATGGAACTGCTGGCGGCGCTGGCCCTGCTCGGCATGCTGCTGCAGTTTGGCGCCGCGTCATTGGGCCAGTTGTTGATCTCGAACCGCCAACAGGAGATGGCTCAAGGGCTCGCCAGCGGCCTGCGCCAAGCCCGCAGTGAGGCCATCCTGCGTCATACCACGACGGTGATTCAGGCACAGGACGACGACTGGGGGCAGGGCTGGCGGATCATCCTGGATGTCAGTGGCCGAGGGCCGCAGGACAGCGACAACCCGGTGCTGGTGGAGCACCTGGCGGGAGGAAAGGTCGTGGTGGTGGGCAATCGCCCGGTGAAGAGTTTCGTGCGTTTCAGCAGCCTGGGCCAGCCACTGTTACCCAGCGGAGCCTTCCAGGCCGGCACTCTGCATATCTGTGCCAGCGAGCAATCGGCCAGCCAATATCAGGTGGTGCTGGCCCGAACCGGGCGAGTCAGCCTGCGCAGCGAACAAGCCGGACAGGCCGTGTGCGCAGGCAGCGACTGATCAGAGCAGCGAGCGAACCCGCAGTTCCTTGGGCATGGAGAACGTGATGTTCTCCTCGCGGCCGGCCAATTCATCGGCACCGGTGGCGCCCCAGGCCTGCAACTGCTGGATCACGCCCCGTACCAGCACTTCCGGGGCCGATGCACCGGCGGTGATGCCGATCCGCTCGACACCGTCGAACCAGCTGCGCTGCATGTCTTCGGCACCGTCGATCAGGTAGGCCGGGGTGGCCATGCGCTCAGCCAGCTCACGCAGGCGGTTGGAGTTGGAACTGTTGGGGCTGCCCACCACCAACACCACATCGCACTCGTTCGCCAGTTGCTTGACCGCATCCTGGCGGTTTTGCGTGGCGTAGCAGATGTCGTCCTTGCGCGGGCCACCAATGGCCGGGAAACGCGTACGCAGCGCGTCGATCACCCGGCTGGTGTCGTCCATGGACAGGGTGGTCTGGGTCACGAAGGCCAGTTTCTCGGGGTTGCGCACCTGCAGGGCGGCGACGTCCTTCTCGTCTTCGACCAGGTAGATCGCGCCGCCATTGCTGGCATCGTACTGGCCCATGGTGCCCTCGACTTCCGGGTGCCCGGCGTGGCCGATCAGGATGCACTCACGGCCGTCGCGGCTGTAGCGCGCGACCTCGATATGCACCTTGGTCACCAACGGACACGTGGCATCGAACACCTTGAGGCCACGGCCGGCAGCTTCGGTGCGCACGGCCTGGGAAACACCGTGGGCACTGAAGATCACAATGACGTCGTCCGGAACCTGTTCCAGCTCTTCGACAAAGATCGCGCCGCGAGCACGCAGATCTTCGACGACAAATTTGTTGTGCACCACTTCATGACGAACGTAGATCGGCGGTCCGAAGACCTCCAGGGCACGATTGACGATTTCGATCGCGCGGTCCACGCCGGCGCAGAAGCCACGGGGGTTGGCGAGTTTGATTTGCATGCTGTGCCTCGTGTCTTGCGCGCAAGAAGTTAGATCGTTGCCACTGTAGCGATGAATCCCCGGCAAGCGGGCGCCTAAAGCATAGGCGCCCGCTTGCCGGGGATTACGTTTAAAGCGCCTTGACGTCGATGATCTCGACATCAAAGGTCAAGGTCTTGCCCGCCAGCGGGTGGTTGAAGTCGATGGTCACCTCAGTGTCATCGAAAGCTTTGACCACGCCGGGCAGCTCGGTATTCGCCGCATCGTTGAAAATCACCAGCAGCCCTTCAGACAGCTCCATATCCTGGAACTGCGAGCGCGGGATAATCTGCACATTCTGCGGGTTCGGCTGGCCGAAGGCGTTTTCCGGCTCGATCGCCAGAGTCCGCTTGTCGCCCGCCTTGAAACCGAACAACGCCGCTTCGAAACCTGGCAGCAGGTTGCCATCGCCGACCTTGAAGGTCGCCGGGGCCTTGTCGAAGGTGCTGTCTACCGTATCGCCATTCTCCAGGCGCAATGCGAAATGCAAAGTGACTTCCGTGTTCTGGCCAATGCGTTGTTCAGCCAATACCTGCTCAGTCATGAACGGCTTCTCCGGTCTTCTTGCCTTTGAACATATCCAGCGCAAGCATCACTGCACCGACGCTGATGGCGCTGTCGGCAAAGTTGAACGCTGGGAAATACCAGCGGTTTTGCCAATGCACCAGGATGAAATCGATCACATGGCCCAGGGCAATGCGGTCGTAGAGGTTACCCAGGGCGCCGCCGAGTACCAGCGCCAGGGCCACGGCCAGCCAGGTTTCATTACGCCCCAGACGCTTGAGCCAGACCACCAGCACCGCACTGACCACTACCGCGATCAGGGCGAACAGCCAGCGCTGCCAGCCGGAGCTGTCAGCCAGGAAGCTGAAGGCCGCACCGGTGTTGTAGGCCAGGGTCCAGCTGAAGTAATCCGGGATCACCACGATCTGCTGGTACATCGACAACGAGCTTTCGAAGTGGAACTTGCTGGCCTGGTCAATGACCAGGACCAGCAGGCTCAACCACAGCCAGCCCAGACGGCCGAAACGGCCCGCGGCGTTAGGCATAGTGACGAACCTCGCCAGCACCGCTGATGTTGTCGACGCAGCGACCGCAGATTTCCGGGTGCTCAGGGTTCACGCCGACGTCTTCACGGCAGTGCCAGCAACGGGCGCACTTGGCGAAGGCCGACTTGACCACCTTGAGTTTCAGGCCAGGTACTTCGGTGGCCACCGCATCAGCCGGAGCCTGGGCGAAAGGTGCCAGGCTGGCGGTCGAGGTGATCAACACGAAGCGCAGTTCGTTGCTCAGTTTGCCCAGGTCAGCGGTCAGGCCGTCCTCGGCATACAGGGTGACTTCGGCCTGCAGGTTGCCACCGACGGCCTTGGCTGCACGCTGGTTCTCCAGTTCCTTGTTCACGGCGACCTTGACGGCCATCACGCCTTCCCAGTACTCGCGGCCCAGTTCGAAGTCGGCTGGCAATTCGCTCAGGCCTTCGTACCAGGTGTTGAGCATGACCGATTCGTTGCGCTCGCCCGGCAGGTACTCCCACAGTTCGTCGGCGGTGAAGGCCAGGATCGGTGCGATCCAGCGCACCAGCGCTTCGGAGATGTGATACAGCGCGGTCTGCGCCGAGCGGCGCGCCTTGCTGTTGGCGCCGGTGGTGTACTGGCGGTCCTTGATGATGTCGAGGTAGAAACCGCCCAGCTCCTGCACGCAGAAGTTGTGGATCTTCGAGTACACGTTCCAGAAGCGGTATTCGCCGTAATGCAGCTCCAGCTCGCGCTGCAGCAACAGGGTGCGGTCCACGGCCCAACGGTCCAGGGCAAGCATGTCCTCGGCCGGCAGGATGTCGGTGGCCGGGTTGAAGCCGGTCAGGTTCGACAGCATGAAGCGCGCGGTGTTGCGGATCCGCCGGTAGGCGTCGGCACTACGCTGCAGGATCTGCTCGGAAACCGCGATCTCGCCGGAGTAGTCGGTGGAGGCCACCCACAGGCGCATGATGTCGGCGCCCAGGGTGTCGTTGACTTTCTGCGGCGCGATCACGTTGCCCAGGGACTTGGACATCTTGCGACCGCTTTCATCCACGGTGAAACCGTGGGTCAGCAGCTCGCGATACGGCGCGTGGCCGTCGATGGCGCAACCGGTCAGCAACGACGAGTGGAACCAGCCACGGTGTTGGTCCGAGCCTTCCAGGTACAGGTCGGCACGCGGGCCGGTGTCGTGGCCCATCGGGTGCGAGCCGCGCAGTACGTGCCAATGGGTGGTGCCCGAGTCGAACCAGACGTCGAGGGTGTCGCTGATCTTGTCGTACAGCGGCGCTTCGTCGCCCAGCAGCTCGGCGGCGTCCAGCTTGAACCAGGCTTCGATGCCCTCTTCTTCAACGCGCTGGGCCACGACTTCCATCAGCTCGACGGTACGTGGGTGCAGCTCACCGCTTTCCTTGTTCAGGAAGAACGGGATCGGCACGCCCCAGTTGCGCTGGCGGGAGATGCACCAGTCCGGACGGTTGGCGATCATCGAGTGCAGGCGCGCCTGGCCCCAGGCCGGCACGAACTGCGTCTCTTCGATGGCCTCAAGGGCACGCTTGCGCAGGGTTTCGCCGCTGGTCGGCTCCTTGTCCATGCCGATAAACCATTGCGCGGTGGCGCGGTAGATCAGCGGGGTCTTGTGGCGCCAGCAGTGCATGTAGCTGTGGACGATGGTTTCGGTGTGCATCAGCGCGCCGACTTCCGAGAGTTTCTCGACGATCGCCGGGTTGGCTTTCCAGATGAACTGGCCACCGAAGAACTCCAGGGACGGCACGTAGACGCCGTTGCTCTGCACCGGGTTGAGGATGTCGTCGTTGACCATGCCGTAGGCTTTGCAGGTCACGAAGTCGTCCACGCCGTAGGCAGGCGCGGAGTGAACCACGCCGGTGCCGGCGCCCAGTTCGACGTACTCGGCCAGGTACACCGGCGACAGGCGGTCGTAGAACGGGTGGCGGAAGTTGATCAGTTCCAGTGCCGAGCCAGTAGTGGTGGCAATCACCGAGCCTTGCAGGTTGTAACGTGCCAGACACGACTCGACCAACTCTTCAGCCAGCACCAGCAGCTTGTCACCGACGTCCACCAGGGCGTAGGTGAATTCCGGGTGCACGTTGAGCGCCTGGTTGGCCGGGATGGTCCAGGGGGTCGTGGTCCAGATCACGATCGAGGCCGGTTTGGCCAGGCTCGCCAGGCCAAAGGCTTCGGCCAGCTTGTCGGCGTCGGCGATCGGGAAGGCGACGTCGATGGTCGAGGACTTCTTGTCTTCGTACTCGACTTCCGCTTCAGCCAGGGCCGAACCGCAGTCGAAGCACCAGTTCACGGGCTTGAGGCCCTTGAACACGAAACCGCCCTTGACGATTTCGGCCAAGGCACGGATTTCACCGGCCTCGTTCTTGAAGTTCATGGTCTTGTAGGGGTTGGCGAAATCGCCCAGCACGCCCAGACGGATGAATTCGGACTTCTGGCCTTCGATCTGCTCGGTGGCGTAGGCACGGCACAGTTCGCGGGTTTTATCCGCGCCCAGGTTCTTGCCATGAGTCACTTCGACCTTGTGTTCGATCGGCAGGCCATGGCAGTCCCAACCCGGAACATAGGGTGCGTCGAAACCCGCCAGGGTCTTCGAGCGGATGATCATGTCTTTCAGAATCTTGTTCAGCGCATGACCGATGTGAATCGTGCCGTTGGCATACGGAGGACCGTCGTGCAGAACGAACTTCGGACGATCCTTGCCAATCTCGCGCAACTTACCGTACAGGCCAATGCTGTCCCAGCGCTGCAGAATCTGCGGTTCGCGCTGAGGCAGGCCGGCCTTCATTGGGAAGGCGGTGTCCGGAAGGTTTAGCGTGGCTTTATAGTCGGTCATTTAAGGCTCTTCATTAGCGATTGGCGCTATGGATACGTGCAACTTGGGCACGGGCGGCGGCAACATCCGCATTGATCGCCGTCTTCAACGCCTCCAGAGAGGCGAAACGCTGCTCTTCACGCAGCTTGTGGTGGAAAACCACCGTCAAACGCCGGTCATACAAATCGCCGGCAAAATCTAAAAGATGGACTTCCAGGTGGGCCTTGCCATCACCTGCAACCGTAGGCCGAACGCCGATATTGGCGACGCCGGGCCAAGGCTGGCCGTCGATTTCGACACTCACCAGGTACACCCCGGAAAGCGGCACGCGACGGCGCTTGAGCTGCACATTGGCGGTAGGCGTACCCAATTGGCGCGCCAGCTTCTGACCGTGCAGAACCCGTCCGGCAATACGGAACGGGCGACCCAGCAAACGCTCGGCCAACTCAAAATCAGCCGCGGCCAGGGCGTTACGAACCTGGGTGCTGCTGACACGTAAACCGTCCAGTTCCACGGTCTGCGCCGCTTCGACGGTAAACCCCCGGGCGCTCCCGGCCTGTTGCAGGAAATCGAAATCCCCTACCCGGTCGCAGCCAAAACGGAAGTCGTCGCCGACTTCCAGATGCTGCACTCCCAAGCCATCCACCAGAATGGTATCGACGAATTCACTGGCACTGAGCTTGCTGAGGCGCTGGTTGAATGCCAGGCACAACACGCGGTCGACGCCCTCGTCAGCCAGCAGCTGCAACTTGTCACGCAGGCGTGCCAGGCGCGCTGGAGCGGTGTCCGGCGCAAAGAACTCGCGGGGCTGCGGCTCGAAAATCACCACGCAGCTGGGCACGCCCAACTCAAGCGCGCGCTCACGCAGCCGGCCCAGGATAGCCTGGTGGCCACGGTGAACACCGTCAAAGTTGCCAATAGTGGCGACACAGCCCCGATGCTGGGGGCGCAGGTTGTGGAGACCTCGAACCAGCTGCATAACGCGCTTCTTGCTCATAAAGTGGTCGATTATAACCACACCCGGCGGTCGGCGACAGGCAACACCACCACCCAAAGTGATCGAACCGATAAAACCAGGGTCCGATCACGGCTCAACGCCAGGCAGGCGTCAGTTCAAGCCCTTGCGATTGAAGTCCCGCAAGCGAAAGCCCAGCAGCGCCAGCATGCCGAAATACGTCACCACCCCGGCCAGCACCAACGCCCCAAGGCGCAGAAAGCGTTGCAGCATATGCCCCTGGTCCCAGGCCGGCATCACGTACATCAACCCCAGCAGTACCGCCGACATCACCAGCACCGCGATCACCAGCTTGAGGGCGAACAGCCCCCAGCCCGGCTGCGGCTGGAACATCTTCTGCTTGCGCAACTGATAGAACAGCAAGCCGGCGTTGATGCAGGCACCACCGCTGATCGCCAGGGCCAGCCCGGCATGCTTCAAGGGACCGATAAATACCAGGTTGAGCAACTGCGTGACGATCAGGGTAAAAATCGCGATTTTGACCGGCGTCCGAATGTTTTGCTGGGCATAGAAGCCCGGCGCCAGGACCTTGATCACAATAATCCCGAGCAGGCCAATAGAGTAGGCAACCAGCGCCCGCTGAGTCATGGCGGCATCCAGCGCGCTGAATTCACCGTACTGGAACAGCGAAACCGTCAGCGGCTCGGCAAGAATCCCCAGGGCCAGGGCACAAGGCAGCACCAGCACAAAACACAGGCGCAAGCCCCAATCGAGAATTCGCGAATACTCGTGGCGATCCTGGCTGGCGTAGGTCTTGGCCAGGGTCGGCAACAGAATAGTGCCCAATGCCACCCCCAGCACACCGGACGGCAACTCCATCAGGCGGTCGGCGTAGTACATCCAGGACACGGAGCCTGCGACCAGGAACGAGGCAAAAATAGTGTTGATGATCAGTGAAATCTGACTCACCGAGACCCCGAGAATCGCCGGCAGCATCTGCTTCATCACCCGCCAGACCCCAGTGTCATGCAGGTTCAGCCGTGGCAGCACCAGCATGCCGATCTTGCGCAGGTGCGGCAGCTGGTACAGCAACTGCGCCAGGCCACCGGCCAATACGGCCCAGCCCAGGGCCATCACCGGCGGGTCGAAGTAAGGCGTCAGAAACAGGGCAAAGATGATCATGCTCACATTGAGCAGGGTCGGCACAAAGGCCGGCACCGAGAAACGGTTCCAGGTATTGAGGATCGCCCCCGCCAGCGAGGACAGGGAAATCAGCAATATATAAGGGAAGGTCACCCGCAGCAGGTCAGAGGTCAGGGCGAATTTTTCCGGCGTATCGGCAAAACCCGGCGCCGTCGCCCAGATCACCCAAGGCGCGAAAATCATCCCCAGGGCCGTGACCAGCGCCAGCACCAGGGTCAACAGACCCGACACATAAGCGATGAAGGTCCGAGTCGCCTCCTCGCCCTGCTGGCTTTTATATTCCGCCAGGATCGGCACGAACGCTTGGGAGAAAGCCCCCTCGGCAAAGATCCGGCGCAGCAGATTGGGCAACTTGAAGGCAATGAAGAAGGCATCGGTAGCCATGCCGGCACCGAAGGCACGCGCGATGATGGTGTCACGAACAAACCCCAACACCCGGGAAATCATGGTGATAGAGCTGACAGCGGCCAACGATTTGAGCAGGTTCATTGAAAGGTTTTTTGCCTGTAGATAAACAGCAGGCGAACAATGCGCCCACTTATGCGATACTCCGCGCCGCAACAGCACAGAGCCAAAGCTCGCGAGTTTACAGGTCAAGCGCCGGAAATAAATATCCCGCCTCTTCAGATCGACCACTCAGCGGAACGCATCACCCGCCCTTGACAAGACTTCAACTCATCGGCATGATTCGCGGCCTATTTTGTTTGCTATTTCCCAAAAAGTCTTTCGAGGAGCTCGACGGTGGCCAACACACCTTCCGCCAAAAAACGTGCAAAACAGGCTGAGAAGCGTCGCAGCCACAACGCCAGCCTGCGTTCCATGGTTCGTACCTACATCAAGAATGTAGTTAAAGCCATCGACGCAAAAGACGCTGAAAAAGCGCAAGCTGCTTATGTTCTGGCCGTGCCAGTTATCGACCGTATGGCCGATAAAGGCATCATCCACAAGAACAAAGCTGCTCGCCATAAAGGTCGTCTGAATGGCCACATCAAGGCGTTGAACCTTGCTGCTGCAGCCTAAGCGACACGCTTGTTAAAAAACCGACCCTAGGGTCGGTTTTTTATTGCCTGCGATTCAGCAGTAGCACCACCAACCCGCCCACCCCTTGCAGAGGGCGAGCCGGTCGACAAAAGCAGTTACTGTGGCTGGACCCACGGCAGGATCGGAATCGCCGTCACCGCATTCTGCGGGCTGCCCTCGATCAAGCGATCGCTGTAGACCAGGTACACCAGCGTATTGCGCTTCTTGTCGAGGAAGCGCACCACCTGCATGGTCTTGAACACCAGCGAAGTACGCTCCTTGAATACCTCCTCCCCATCCTTGAGCTCGCCCTTGAAGCTGATAGGCCCGACCTGACGGCAGGCAATCGACGCCTCGGCACGATCCTCGGCCAGACCCAGGCCACCCTTCACCCCACCCGTCTTGGCTCGCGACAGGTAGCAAGTCACACCCTCGACCCGAGGATCATCGAACGCCTCGACCACAATGCGATCGTTCGGCCCGACAAATTTGAACACCGTGGACACCTGGCCAATTTCCTCAGCGGACGCCAGGAGCGGCATCGCCAACAGCACACCCAACAACCCTTTTGCTACGCGCATTGGTTTTTTCCCTAAATGACTCGAATCACTGCTTAAACCAGGATCAGGTTATCGCGATGCACCAGCTCCGGCTCAGCCATGTAGCCCAGCAGACCGACAATTGCATCAGACGACTGACCAATGATCTTCTGCGCCTCAAGCGCACTGTAGTTGGCCAGGCCGCGAGCGATCTCCCGCCCGTCCGGCGCCACGCAGACCACCATCTCGCCCCGACGGAAACCGCCCTGGACCTGCTTCACACCCACCGGCAACAAACTCTTGTTGCCCTGGGACAGCGCCGAGACCGCTCCCGCATCCAGCACCAGAGTGCCGCGGGTCTGCAAGTGCCCAGCCAGCCACTGCTTGCGCGCCGCCAGCATGCCGCGTTCCGGCGAGAGCAAGGTACCGATGCGCTCACCCGCCTTCAGACGGTCCAGGACTCGCTCCAGACGCCCGCCAACAATAATGGTGTGCGCCCCGGAGCGCGCCGCCAGACGCGCCGCGCGCAGCTTGGTCTGCATGCCGCCACGCCCCAGCGCACCGCCGGTGCCGCCGGCCACCGCATCCAGCGCCGGATCATCGGCCCGCGCTTCGTAAATCAGCTGGGCGTCCGGGTTATTGCGCGGATCAGCATCGAACATGCCATCACGGTCGGTGAGGATCACCAACAGATCAGCCTCGACCAGGTTCGCCACCAGCGCCGCCAGGGTGTCGTTGTCGCCAAAACGGATTTCGTCGGTCACCACGGTGTCATTCTCGTTGATCACCGGGATCACCTTGAGCTCGACCAGGGCACGCAAGGTACTGCGAGCGTTGAGGTAGCGCTTGCGATCGGAGAGGTCGTCATGGGTCAGGAGGATCTGCGCAGTGTGCCGGCCATGCTCGGCAAAACTCGACTCCCAGGCCTGCACCAGGCCCATCTGGCCAATGGCAGCGGCCGCCTGCAACTCGTGCATCGCACTGGGTCGCGAGGTCCAGCCCAGACGGCTCATGCCAGCCGCTACCGCCCCCGAAGAAACCAGCACCAACTCGACGCCAGCCTCGTGCAAGGCCACCATCTGCTCGACCCACACACCCATTGCCGCACGATCCAGCCCCTTGCCATCCGCCGTCAGCAGTGCACTGCCGATCTTCACGACCCAGCGCTGCGCACCCGTCACCTTGCTCCGCATCTTCTTCAACCTTAGCTTGAGGACAGTACGACCCAGCACTGCCCGTAACGTTATTCGTGACTATCGATTTCCGGATACTAAAACGCCGCTCGATTGAGCGGCGCTTAAGTTTACTGCAAGGAATCAGTCACGCACGTAAATGATTTCCGGACCATCTTCGTCATCCACATCTTCTTCGTCCCAGTCATCGTCACCGATGTCATGGACCGACTTCACGCCGCTACGGCGCAGGGCACGCTGGTCATCCAGGGCCTGCAACTGAGCACGGGCTTCGTCTTCGATGCGCTGATCGAGCTCGGCCAGCTCTTCCTTGTAGGCCGGGTCATTGGCCAGGCGATCGGCACGATCTTCCATGTAACGCATGATGTCGTGGCACAGACGCTCGGTACCCAGCTTGGAGATGGCCGAGATCACGTAGACCGGACCGGTCCACTCCAGACGATCAACGATTTCTTTGACCCGAGCATCGCGCTCTTCTTCAAGGATCTGGTCGCACTTGTTCAGCACCAGCCAGCGATCACGCTCAGCCAGCGACGGGCTGAACTTGGTCAACTCGCTGACAATCACCTCTGCAGCATCCGGCGCACTGGAGTCATCCAGCGGCGCCATATCCACGAGGTGCAGCAGCAGGCGTGTACGGGACAAATGCTTGAGGAAACGAATCCCCAGGCCAGCGCCATCGGAAGCCCCCTCGATCAGGCCCGGAATGTCCGCAACCACGAAGCTTTTCCAGCGATCGACACTGACCACACCCAGGTTCGGCACCAGGGTGGTGAACGGGTAGTCGGCCACTTTCGGCTTAGCGGCCGAAACCGAACGGATAAAGGTACTTTTACCGGCGTTCGGCAAACCCAGCAGACCCACGTCCGCCAAGACCTTCATTTCCAGCTTGAGGTCACGCGCCTCACCCGGCTTACCCGGAGTGGTCTGGCGCGGCGCACGGTTGGTGCTGGATTTGAATCGGGTGTTGCCCAGACCGTGCCAGCCGCCGTGGGCCACCAGCAGTTTCTGACCGGCCTTGGTCAGGTCGCCAATCACTTCCTGGGTAGCGGAATCGATGACCGTGGTGCCAACCGGCACGCGCAGCACCAGCTCTTCACCCTTTTTACCGGTGCAATCGGTGCTGCCGCCGTTGGAGCCACGCTCGGCATCGAAGTGCCGGGTGTAACGGTAGTCCACCAGGGTGTTGAGGTTTTCGTCGGCAACCATATAGACCGAGCCGCCATCACCACCGTCGCCGCCGTTCGGGCCGCCGTTTTCAATGAATTTTTCGCGACGGAAGCTCATGCAACCATTGCCGCCGTCGCCGGCCTTTACTCGAATCGATACTTCATCAACAAACTTCATAACAGAACGCCTCTCGCCATACGGACGAGCCGAAAAATCAAGACATAAGACTCTTGCAAAAATGAGCGCAGCGACCTCAAGCAACGACCGCAAATCCAGCTGCTTTCGCCCATCACAAACAGCTTTGCAAGAGACTCACCCCACAAACGAAAAAGCCCCGTCGCGAGACAGGGCTTTTCCAGCAACTACGCAATTATGCCGCGACGACTTCAGTCTTCGGGACAATGCTCACGTAACGGCGGTTGAAAGCGCCTTTTACTTCGAACTTGATCACGCCGTCGATTTTAGCGAACAGAGTGTGATCTTTGCCCATGCCAACGCCGTAGCCAGCGTGGAATTGGGTGCCGCGCTGACGCACGATGATGTTGCCCGGAATGATGACCTGGCCGCCATACATCTTCACGCCAAGGCGTTTGGCTTCTGAGTCGCGACCGTTACGGGTACTACCACCAGCTTTTTTGTGTGCCATGAGTTCAATTCTCCTAGTGAGGAATTAGGCTGAAATTAAGCCTGAATACCGGTGATTTTGATCTCGGTGTACCACTGGCGGTGGCCCATACGCTTCATGTGGTGCTTACGACGACGGAACTTGATGATGCGGATTTTATCGTGACGACCTTGGGAGATCACTTCAGCCACAACGGTAGCGCCAGCAACAACTGGAGCACCGATATTCACGTCATCGCCATTGGCGACCAACAGAACGCGATCAAAAGTTACGGATTCGCCGGTAGCGATTTCCAGTTTTTCAATCTTCAGGTATTCACCTGGGGCGACTTTGTATTGCTTGCCACCAGTAACGATTACTGCGTACGACATGGTATTTCTCCGATAATCCTGCTCACCCAGCTCTTTATAAGAAGAGGTATTGGCTGGCATGGCTGCATGGGGCTGGAACGGCCCAAGTGCAATTGCGTAAGGCAGGTGCTGCCCAGGAAGTTCAGGGTGCGCGATTGTACGCAAGGAGCAAAGCCGATGCAAGTGCCTGTCCATAGCGCCTTGACAGGCCCGGACGCGGGTCCTAGCATGCCGCGCAACCCTTCTGGAGCGACTCTCGCTGATGCAACCCCAAGCTTTCTACCGCGCGGTGGCGGACGATTTTAGCGCCGTCGACGGCATCATCAAGAAGCAGCTGACTTCCCGGGTGCCGCTGGTATCGAAAATCGGCGACTACATCACCTCGGCCGGGGGCAAGCGCCTGCGTCCTTTATTGGTGCTGTTGTGTGGCAAGGCCCTGGGTCGCGAAGGCGACGACATGCGCCTGCTGGCCGCTACCATCGAATTCCTGCACACCGCCACCCTGCTGCATGACGACGTGGTCGACATGTCCGGCATGCGCCGTGGCCGCTCCACGGCCAACGCCATGTGGGGCAATGCGCCGAGCGTACTGGTGGGCGACTTCCTGTACTCGCGCTCGTTCGAAATGATGGTCGAACTGGGCTCGATGCCGGTCATGAAGATTCTTTCCCAAGCCACTCGCATCATCGCCGAAGGCGAAGTGCTGCAGCTGTCGAAAGTCCGTGACGCCAGCACCACCGAAGAAACCTATATGGAAGTCATCCGCGGCAAGACCGCGATGCTCTTCGAAGCGTCGACCCACAGTGCCGCAGCCCTGGCTGGCGCCACGCATGAGCAAAGCGAAGCGCTGCGCACCTTTGGCGATCACCTGGGGGTGGCCTTCCAACTGGTCGACGACCTGCTGGACTACCGCGGCGACGCCGAGACCCTGGGCAAGAACGTCGGTGACGATCTGGCCGAGGGCAAGCCGACCCTGCCGCTGATCTACACCATGCGCGAAGGCACCGCCGAACAGGCCGCGCTGGTTCGCCAGGCGATCCAGAAAGGCGGCATCGAAGACCTGGAAAGCATCCGCGCTGCCGTGGAAGCCTCGGGTTCCCTGGATTACACCGCACAACTGGCCCGCGACTACGTAGCCCGCGCCATCAGCTGCCTCGAAGCCCTGCCGCCAAGCGAATACCGCGATGCGCTGGTGGAGCTGAGCGAGTTCGCGGTCGCCCGCACGCACTGATCCCCCGCATGCACTGGAGCCGGCCAGCCGGCTCCAACGGGCATCCCGCCCCTCTCCCGGCTAAAACCCTATACAATGTGCGCTTTTTAGCCATCCTGAAACTCAAGGAGCTTTAGTGAGCACGTTGCCACCCTGCCCAAAATGCAATTCCGAATACACCTATGAAGACGGCGCACAGCTGATCTGCCCGGAATGCGCCCACGAGTGGTCCGCCAGCGGCGAAGCCGAAGTAGCGTCCGATGAAAGCGTGAAAAAAGACTCGGTGGGTAACGTCCTGCAAGATGGCGACACCATCACCGTGATCAAGGACCTCAAGGTCAAGGGCACGTCCCTGGTGGTCAAGGTCGGCACCAAGGTCAAGAATATTCGCCTGTGCGATGGCGACCATGACATCGACTGCAAAATCGACGGCATCGGCCCGATGAAACTCAAGTCAGAGTTCGTGCGCAAGGTCTGATCCCCCTGCCCATCCCGCGTACTACGCGGGATGGCGCCATCTCCCCGCCTCATCCCCCACTAATCCCCTCCCAATAGCAAAAGGCCAGTCGAGTTGATCGACAGCAATTTCTGCCTAGAAAAAAGCAGAAACCGCCAATAGGTACTTGCTATTCATTGAATAAGAATTATTCTCATTGAACCCATCAAGGAGATGAGAACCATGACTTATTTGATCGACGCGTGGCTGGATCGCCCACACCCTTACCTGAGAATCCTTCATCGGGAAACCGGGGAAGTCTGTGCGGTGCTGGAAGAAGAGGCTCTGAACGAGCTGCAGGACCAGGGTGACCTGGATTTCAACGGCTTGAGTTCCAGCGAGCCGATGGTGCTCAAGGAACTGGTGCGCAACCTGTTTTTGTTCTGTTACGCCAGAGCCTTGCGCCCGGCGTCAGAACTCAGCAGCAAGTTTCAGGTATGAGCGTCACTGCAAAACCTGCGGGGGCTGGTTTGCCAGCGATGGCATGCGCACGGGTTCAAGGCTGAAACGCGCCGCCTGCATCGCCGGCGAACCGGCTCCCGCATTCGCTACGACTTAGAGTACGTCGAGCAGCTCGACGTCAAACACCAGGACGCTGTGCGGCGGGATGCTGCCTACGCCTTGCGCGCCGTAAGCCAGTTCGCTCGGCACGTACAGACGCCATTTGCTACCGGCGTTCATCAGTTGCAGGGCTTCGGTCCAGCCGGCGATCACGCCACCCACCGGAAACTCTGCAGGCTGGCCGCGCTCGTAGGAGCTGTCGAACACAGTGCCGTCGATCAGGGTGCCGTGGTAGTGAGTACGCACGCTGTCTTCACGGGATGGCTTGGCGCCCTCGCCCGCAGTCAGCACTTCGAATTGCAGGCCGGAAGCCAGGGTAGTGATGCCATCGCGCTTGGCGTTTTCAGCCAGGAAAGCCAGGCCTTCGCCTGCAGCTGCTTCAGCCTTGGCGGCCGCTTCGGCCTGCATGATTTCACGAATGACCTTGAAGCTGGCGGACAGCTCGTCCTGGCCTACACGGCTTGGCTTGCCGGCGAAAGCGTCGGTCAGGCCGGCCAGGATCGCGTCCAGGCTCACGCCCGGCGGCGGGTTGTCGCGCAGCTGGTCGCCCAACTGACGGCCGATGCCGTAGCTGACGCGGGTTTCGTCGGTGGACAGATTTACTTCGGACATGGAACTGCTCCGCTGTGCGGACGGCTCGGGAACTGGCCGTGCGTGCACAGCGCATCCCGGGGCGCCCGGAACCAAAAGGGCGAGCAGACTAGCACAGAAGCCCGGGCGAAGATCAGGGGGGCGTATGGCGCTATCAGGCCGAGCGCAACGCCAGTGGCACCTTCAGGCTTTCCTCGGCGCTGGCAGATAGGCCGCACATTTCGTCATGCACCGAGGTGTGCACAAGGTTGAACGGCAATGTCGGAAACGCCTGCAACACCTGACGCGCATGTTCCACCGAACGCAGGTGGAACATCTGCCCATGGCCGTCGCTGAGGGGGTAGGCCGCCCCATGCATGCGCGCCTCCAGCAGATAGATGCCGCCTTCCAGAGAAATCAGGTTCAACTCATCGACCTTGCCGGCGATGGCGTAGGCATTCATTTCTTGCAGGTTCATAAACCCACCTCGTGCAATTCAGGCCCGTGACGCTACAGGCATATGCCTGGCGCGATAAAAGCACAAGAGCCGGTCTCTCGATCTGGACCAACGGCGCAGCACTTGGAGCAGGCATCGGCAAAAGGAAAAGGCCCGGGTTTTCTGTTAGTGTCGCCGCCGCTTTCCAGCCCTTTCTACGCCAATGGATCTCTGCAAATGGATGTTGACCTGACACGCGCCCTGAAAAAGTGCGCCCGCCCATGAAACTCATGACCTGCGTCGCCACCGGCATCGGCCTCCTCGCAGCAGGCGTCCTGGCGCTGTACCTGAGCGTCGAGCTCAGCCCCGAAAAACGCCTGGAACAAACCTTCGATCAACGCATCGCCCAGGCCAGGGAGTTGCCCAACTCGACACTCGAAAACCTGGCCATCACTCAGTTGCAGGCCTGGTACGACGAGCGGCGCGGTTTGCTGAGGATGAACTCAGCCTGGAAGGTCGAACACAGCCTCGACGCCAATGACCTCATCGAGCAATACCCGGTTCCCGCCGATGCGGCCGGGCACTGGCTGGCCAGCCTGTTCTTCAAGAGTTATGACGCTATCGTCTTCCGCAGAATCGACATGGATCTCAGTTCGCCGTTCAACAAAGACCCACTCGAACCGTTGTTCCCGACCGAGTTCGACTGGCAGTCGGCCAGTTTGAAGGACGGATCGGTGATCGCCCTGCAAGCCGACAAGGAGCCCGCAGGCGGCCCTCAGTCCCGGCGCCTGGAACAGCACAAGCCCGGACACTATCAACTCATCTACCCGGATAAAGAGCGGACCGAGAACACCCCCGAAGTCGTGGCCTTGAACGGTACTGCGCAAACGGTGGTTCCCGGCCAGGTCAAGGTGTTCAGCTTCACCCGTGGTGACGTCGGCAGTACCCAGAGCCAGGGCAATCTGAGTGTGAAGCTGCTCAAGGCCGAGCCAAACTTTGCCGAGTTCGAGCTGGTCAACAGTGCCCCGCTGAGTGCCGAGTTCGCAGACATGCAGCTGGACCCGCTGCTGATCCAGGCTCAAGACCGGGACGGCAACTACTTGAAAGCCTCCCACGCGACCACCAAGCCCCAGGCACAGTTGGACTTCGAGGACGAGCAACTGCTGGCACTGTTGCAACAGAAAAAATACGACCCGGCCTTTATCAACCAACAACAGCAGCAATTGGACGCCTGGCGCCAGGCCCGGGGCAGTCACTACAAGAAGGTGTCCTTCTACGGAGAACTGGAAAACCTCAAGGTCACCGCCCTGGACTTCTCCACCGTACGGGTGCAACGCCAGGCATTGAAAACCCCGGTCTATTCGTTCAAGGAATGGATCACTGGCAACGCCTTGCTGCCCATGCTGGGTCACGCTGTGGTGCATGACGACAGCATCGCCGAGCAGACCCGTCGCTATGCCATAAGCCAGGAACAGATGCGCCAGAGCGTTCGTGTCAGCTCAGAAGCGGTCAGCGCCCAATACGCCCGAATCCTCTTTCACTCCGACGCGCCCTTCGCCTGGTCGGCGGCTGGGTACGACTTCCATCGCTCATTGGAGTTCTATACCCAGGGCGCACTCAACACCCGTGGCGAACTGCTGGATATGGGCTTGCGCACCTTCGATTTCGACCCTTTCCGCGGCAGCATTACTTACAGCCCCTCTGAGCTGCCTCGGCAACCAGCCTATGCCACCGGCACCATGACCCTGCTTCACCCCAAGGTTGAAAAAAGCCTATTCGAAGCCAGCGCCCTGCCCCAGGGTCTGAGCGTGCGGGACAACGCCCTGATCATCCAGAGCACGCCGTTCCCGCAGGTTGCCTGGCGCTTCTTCGCCAAGGACAGCAGTGGCCGCTACCTGAAGAAATTCCACCAGGTCCAGCATCAAGGCAAGCAGAGCGAGGAGCTGTTCCAGGTGCAGTACTACTACGGGCAACCCACCACCGTCGAAGCCTATCAACTGGTAGACGTCACGCCCTTTGAGTATGACTTCGAGGTCAAGCTGCACGCTCCGGAAGTCCCCTGATCCCCACTGCCTGAAACTCGCCAGCCCCATAAACAAAACCGCCCGGACGTTTGCAACATCCGGGCGGTTCGGTTACTGCGGCGCTTGAGCGATCAGTGCTTGGTCAGCTTGTCCAGGTAACCCATGGCGAACGCCGAGATCACGAAGGTCATGTGGATGATCACGTACCACTTCAGATGCTCGGGATCGACGTTCTTGGCGTCCATGAAGATGCGCAGCAGGTGAATCGAGGAAATCGCCACGATCGACGCCGCCACTTTCATCTTCAGCGACGACGAGTCCATGGTGCCCAGCCAGTTGAGCTTTTCCTTGCTCTCATCGATGTCCAGTTGGGAAACGAAGTTCTCGTAACCGGAAATCATCACCATCACCAGCAGGCCGCCCACCAGTGCCATGTCGATCAACGACAGCAGCACCAGGATCAGGTCCGACTCGGCCATGGAGAACACGTTAGGGATAACGTGGAAGACTTCCTGGAAGAACTTCAATGCCAGCGCCAACAAGCCCAGCGACAGCCCGAAGTAGATCGGCGCCAGCAGCCAGCGTGAGGCATACATTGCATTTTCGATAAAACGTTCCATTGGATCTCACACGAAGTTTGAAAACGGCGGCGAGTATATCAGCCGTCCCCGAGCCCATAAACCACCGACAAATCCGCAACCTGCGGGTCTGTCGCGGTGTTTTTTCTGCTAGTGTCGAAACCATTCACGCCGCTCACTGACATCGGACAGGAAGACTGGAAAATGGATTTGCGATTGCCTCTGGCGAGTATCGGAATGTGCATGGCGCTGTTGCTCGGCAGCGGCTGCTCACCCAGTGAAGAGAAGCGCCAGGTCAGCCTCGAAGAGAAAACCGCGCAATTCGAGAAGTCCCTGGACGCTATCCAGGACCCGAAACTCAAAGGCGCCATTGCCGACCTGGGCGGCTCTCTGCTGCTGTTGGAGCGCGCCCAGCTACGACTGCAAAGCAAACCCATCGATACCGAGTACGCCGACGACGCCCTGGCGCTGCTCAAGCACTATCCCAGCCCGCAAGCCCTGGTCGACACCTACATCAATGGCCTGTTCGTGCTGCGCAAACCCACCAGTTCCGACTACCTGACCGACCTGCAACCGGTGTTCCCCTTCAGCTTCACCATGCCCGCCGAGTTCCCCTTTCCCCATGGCCTGGAATGGCAGTCCGTAACCTTGAGCAACAAAAAAGTCATCCCTTTCCAGCCTGAATGGTCGGAAACCGACCCCGGTATTCAGCTCAGCCCATCCAGTTCCAACCTGACCAACCCCGACGACCTGACGGTGACCTACCCGTTCATCGAGGGCCTGGAAGTCGCCAACAAAAATCAGCCTCAACCGGTCAGCCTGCAGGGCAAGGTCGAAGTCATAGCGCCGCGCCGGATACAGACTTTCGAGCTGAGCAAGGCCGACCTGGGCAAGACCCGCACCGAGGACAATATTCAGGTCACCCTGCTCAAACTGGACAAGAACTGGGCCGAGATCGACATGCGCAACAGCACCGCGCTGCCCGAGCAGATCAGCGATACCTCGCCGAATCCGTTGCTGGTCCAGGCCCGAGACACCAGCGGGCAGTTCCTGGCGCGCGCCGGCTCACTCAACGAAAGCGCCCAGCAAGTGGCCTTTTATGAGCAACAACTGGCGCAAATGAAGAAACAGAAAGCCTGGAGCGACGATTTCGAACGGCAGCTCGAAACCGAGCAAAAAGCGTTCGACGAACAGCAGACCAGCCATTACGCCAAGGTCTATTTCAACGGAGTGATCGACAAGCTGGAGGTCAGCGTTTTCGACTTTTCCCAGGCCAGCATTACCCGCAAGGATCTCGACCTGCCGGTTCAGCGCTTCGACCACATGAGCACCGACAAGAACATCCGGCCGCTGCCGATGCCGGTCGTGGTCTATGACGATCAGGCCGCGACCTACCTGAAAGCCGCGGACCTCGACGAAGACACCCTGAAGAAAAGTGTCAGCATCAGCCAGTCGGTGGAGGATGCCAGTGCCGCGCGCATCGAATTCGATCACCCGCGCACGTTCAATGACGAACTGCTGGGTTCGTCCTTCAATACCGGCGATACCCCAGTGACATTTTTCACCCAGGGCGCCCAGGGCAAGCGCGGCGAACCCATCGAACTGCCCACCGAAGCCCTCGAGATCGACCCGTTGCGCGGCACCATCACCTACGACCTCAACCTGTTCCCGGAGACCCCGGCCTACGCCGTCGGTTCTATACCGCTGTTCCTGGCCAGCATCGAGAAAAACACCCTCAAGACCCAGCAATTGCCCAAGGGCCTGGAGCTCAAAGGCAATGCGCTGATCGTCGACCAGGCGCAGTTTCCCGCCGACGCCTGGCGCTTTTACGCCAAAGACGACACGGGACAATACCTGAAGGAGATTTTTGCCGTCAGCCACGGTGCATCGGCCACCGGCCCGGCGCTGTTCGACGTGCACTATTTCTATGGCCAGCCCACAGAACTGGAGACCTACCAACGCACCGAGCTCAACCCCGTCGAGTATGGCTTTGAGGTCAAGCTCGACAAAGTCGAACCGCCTCGGGCCGATCAGTAGGGTTCAGTGCTCGGGGTGGAACTGGAAGTCGCCGGAGTTGCGCCCGCGATCACCGTTGATCTGGCGCAGTTGGGCTTGCAGGTGCAGGCACCAGATCTGCGGGTCATCGGCCAGTTGGTAACCGTGGGTGGTGAGGCTCTCGACAATCGAGTCGAGTATGGATTCAGCCACCACCGGACCGCAGAAAGGCCCCTGGGATTTGATGGCAGAAGGTTGTTCACCGGCCATTCCGGCGGCGAACAGCAAGGTCCACATTCCGGTATCGCCGGCCAGCGGACGAACGCTGCATTCGATACGGGTGACCAGGCCCAGGCATTGGCGGGTAAGGCAGAGGTTGCGCGACATGGCGGCGACCCTCGTTAGATCCGGTGTTCAGCCTTCGTCGGAAGACTGTTGCGATCCAGTGACGACTGTCGTTCTCCTTGCCCTGAGAATAGAGGAAAAGCCCGATAAGCAAAGTTGACCGGATAAACAGGCGCCGAATGGTCTGTTGGCGAAAGTTGACGCCAGCCGACTGACGCTGCGACGCGGGACAAAGCCCGCGCCGCAGGTCGGGGTCAGACCGGTTTGGCTTCAGCCAGCGCCTGTTGCGCCAGCTCTTTTTCGGCTTCCTTGAGGTCTTCTTCGCTGATCATTTCCGCGATCACCCGCAAGCGCTCCACCACCCGCGCGTTGACGCTGCCTTCCGGGAACTGCCCATCTGCATCCGGCTCGCCGGCAGGCTCGCCGACCAACAGGCTCAACGCCTCGTCGGCCTGGCGCACCGCATACACATGAAACTGCCCGGCACGCACCGCCTGCAGCACTTTCTCATCCAGCATCAGGGTCGCGACGTTGGCCTGAGGAATAATGGCGCCCTGCTCCCCGGTCAAGCCGCGCGCCTCGCAGAGACGGAAGAAGCCTTCGATCTTCTCGTTGACCCCGCCCACCGCCTGCACTTCGCCAAACTGGTTGATCGAGCCGGTAATGGCGAAGCATTGCTTGAGCGGCGTCTTGGACAGCGCCGAGATCAGCGTGCAAGCCTCGCCCAGGGACGCGCTGTCGCCATCGACGTAACCGTAGGACTGCTCCAGGGCAATACTGGCGGAGATCGCCAGGGGGAATTCCTGGGCATAACGACTGCCCAGGTAACCGGTGAGGATCATCACCCCCTTGGAGTGGATCGGCTGCCCGAGGTTGACCTCGCGCTCGATGTCGACGATACCGCTGCCGCCCGGATAGACCGTCGCCGAAATCCGCGCGGGGACCCCAAACGCCGAATCGCCCACTTCCAGCACCGTCAGCCCGTTGCACTTGCCGACAGCGGCACCGTCGGTATCGATCAGGATGATCCCGGCCAGCATGTCATCGAGAATCCGTGCCGACACTCGGCCGGTGCGAGTGGCCTTGGCCTTGAGGGCGCGTTCGATATGCCCGGCATCGGTCATTTCATCGGCGGCGAGGTGGCGAATGAAGTCGGCCTCGCTGACCAGCTGGAACAGATCGCCAATGCGCGCCGACAAACGCCCCTGGTGCTCGGCCAGGCGGGCGCTGTAGGTCGCCAGGCGCGCCACCGCGTCGGCAGTCAGCGGCGCCATGCCTTCTTCCGAAGTACGGGTCTTGAGCAACTGGGCGAACTGCTCAAGGCTCTCGTCGACCATCGGGATGTCTTCGTCGAAGTCCACCAGCACCCGGAACATCTCCTGGAAGTCCGGATCCAGGTCCTGCAGCGTGTAGTACAGCTGCCGCGCACCGATGATGATGACCTTGACCTGCAGCGGGATCACTTGTGGTGTCAGGGTCACCGTGGCCAGGCGCCCGAGCTCGCCCAATGGCGACTCCATCTTCAGCTTGCGCGATTGCAGGGCACGCTTGAGGGCATCCCAGACGAAGGGCTCACTGAGCATCTTCTCGGCTTCAAGAATCAGGAAACCACCATTGGCCCGGTGCAAGGCGCCCGGCCGCAGTTGACGGTAGGTGGTGTAAAGCGCGCCCTGGTCGGTGCTGTACTCGATCCGGCCAAACAGGTTGTCATAGGTCGGATGCGGCTCGAACACCACCGGTGCGCCACCGCTGGCCGGGTGACCGACCACCAGGCTCGGGCAGTACTGTTCTTCCAGGAGCTTGCGGGCCACGGCGTCGGTCTTGCTGTCGTCGACCAGTTGTTCGACCACGGTTTTCAGCAGGTAAACCTGCATGGCTTGCAGGTAGCCACAGACAGCGGCGTTTTCCGCGTACTTTTCCGACAGTGGCGCCAGCAAAGGTTGCAGGGCCAGGGTGATGGTTTCTTCGTTGAGCTGGCGCAACTGGTTGCTCGACTCGCGCTTCCATTGCGGCAGGCTCGCCAACTCTTCGTTGAGGCGTTCTTCCAGCGCTGAAATGTCCTCGTGGAAACGCTCGCGCTCAGCCTCGGGCAACTGGGCGAATTCCGCTTCGTCCAACGCCTTGCCCTCGCTCATCGGGGTAAAGGCGATGTTGCTGCTGTCGCGGTACAGCGCGACTTCCTTTTCCAGGGCCAGGCGTTCGATCACATCCAGAGCGCGGTCGTAGCGTTGGTTGAACGCACGGTCGATGGCGCTTTTCTTCTGTTGGTAGGACGGGTGTTCGAACACTGCCGGAAAGGTCGACAGCAGGTTGTCGATCAAACCGTTGATGTCGCCGATGAACGCACCGGCAGTGCCCGACGGCAATTCCAGGGCGCGGGGCTCGCGCGGCTCATCGAAATTATTGACGTAGACCCAGTCCGCCGGGGTCTGCAGGCGCTTGCCCTCAGCCTTCAGGTAGCGTTTGACGAAAGAAAACCGGCCAGTGCCGGGCTCACCCATGACAAACACGTTGTAACCGGGGCGTGGCATGGCCACACCAAATTGCAGCGCTTCAACAGCACGTTCCTGGCCAAGCACACCGCGAAAGGGCTCCAGATCATTGGTGGTCGAGAAGCTGAACTGTTCAGCGGAAAACGGACGGGTCAGCGCTTCGGGCGCTAGACGCAAGCTGGCAGCAACAGGATCAGGCATCGGGCTTCCTTACATCAGGCGGGGCAGATGGCGGCATTCTGGCGCCGGGTATACCCGGCTGGCAAGGCGCGCCTCAGGCGAAAGCATAGACAAACGTAAAAGCCTGGGTGAACGGGAAAAAAACCTTCATATGCATGAATGTTTTGTAAAAAGTAACGGAACCCTTGGAACCTGCCTAAACTCCAAACTGCGCGGCTGGACTAATAACCGGCCCACTGGCGCAGAAATGGGCCAGACCCCCTTGTCCATTGGTTTGCACACAAAGAGAACAAAGCTATGAAACGGATTCTTCTCGGTACTCTCTTCACCGCTGTTTCCATCAATGCCATGGCTCAGGCGCCAGGCGGTCCGGATTGCGGCTGGGGCAACATGCTGTTCGAAGGTCAGCGTGGGACCCCAGCACACTTCCTGGCATCCACCACCAACGGCACTTCCGGTAACGCCACGTTCGGTATGACGTCCGGTACCAACGGTTGCTCGACCAACGCCGCGCTGACCTATGGCGGTAAATCCTGGATTGCCATGAATGGCATGATGAACGAACTGTCCGAAGACATGGCAAAAGGCCAAGGCGAAGCCCTGACCACTTACGCTGTGGTACTGGGTGTCGCTCCGGAAGATCGCGCGCACTTCGCCGCAGTCACCCACGAGCACTTCCAGCAGATCTTCAGCAAAGCTGACGTGACGGCGGACGATGTGCACACCAATACCCTGGCCGTGCTGAAAAGCGACACGCGCCTGGCTAAATACGCTACCCCGGCTTAAGCTCGCAACGCCCGCTCCCCCTGGGGGCGGGCTTTTTATTTTTTCGACCTAACCCCCTTTGGGTCTTTGTTTTTTTCGACTTAAGTTGCCCACCATGCTCAAACGCCTTGCCTATCTGGCGCTGTGTGCCTGCGCCCCGCTGTATGCCGCGCCTCATATCGACAATCAACGTTTGCAGCAACTGGCCAATGATCCGTTCTGGATCTCCCTGGGGCACTACGAGAGTGGCAAGCTCGGCGGCTGGCGCAGCTATGTCAGCGACCAGAAGTTCTTTCTCGCCGCCGATGGCGCGCACCATCCCGATGCAGAACTCAAGGCCACCCTCGAGGCGATCTACGCCCCGGCGAGCGCCGGCGAGAAACACGCCCAATGCGTTTATCCGGCCCGCACCCGCTGGCTCAAGGCGCAGCTCAAGCTGGACGATCTGCCGGCGGTGGACTGCAGCGAGTTCAAGCAGTGGTTCAAGGATGTCGCGCCCCACAGCGCGGTGATGATCTTCCCGGCGGCCTACCTCAATAGCCCATCCTCGATGTTCGGCCACACCCTGCTGCGCATCGACCAGGCCGACGTGCAAAGCAACAACACGGCCCTGCTCAGCTACGCGATCAACTTCGGGGCCTATATCGAAGGCTCGGACAACAGCATCCTCTACGCCTGGAAAGGCCTGATGGGCGGCTATCCGGGCCTGTTCGCCCTGGTCCCCTACCAGGAGAAACTCTCGGAATACCGCAGCCTGGAAAACCGCGACCTATGGGAATACCGGCTGAACCTGACCCAGGTCGAGACCGAGCGCATGGTCGAGCATGTCTGGGAGCTGAAGCAGATCCAGTTCGATTACTTTTTCTTCGACGAAAACTGCTCCTATCGCCTGCTGGAATTGCTGCAGGTGGCGCGCCCCGGCCTGAAACTGACCGAGCAGTTCCCCCTGACCGCGATCCCTACCGATACGGTCAAGGCGGTGAAAGAAGCCGGGCTGGTGGAGAAGATCGACTATCGCCCGTCCCGCGAGCGTGAGTTGCTGAGCCGCGCGCAACCGCTGTCGGGTGCCGAGCAGGATTGGGTGCTCAAGGTCAGTGCCGATCAGAAGCAACTGCAGGACCCAGCCTTCAAGGCCCAACCACGGGACCGCCAGGCCCTGATCATCGACGCGGCCTACCGCCTGGAGCGCTACCGCGCCAACGGCCAGGAGCGCGACCCACAGCGTTCACAGCGCAGCTTCGAGCTGTTGCGGGCGATCAATCAGAACCCGGCGCCGGAGCTTGAGATCGAGCGGCCGGGGCTGCCGGAAGATGGCCACGAGTCGCGCACCTGGCAGGCCGGCATCGGCACCCGGGGCGACCAGGCGTTTGGCGAGTATGGCCTGCGCATGGCCTACCACGATCTGAATGACAACGCCGAAGGCTTCCCCCTGGGCGCACAGATCGAAATCCTGCAGATGAAGCTGCGCCAGTACGAAGGCAATCACTGGCAACTGCAGCAACTGGATCTTGCGACCATCCGGTCCCTGACCCCGCGCAACGAGTTGCTGCAACCCTGGTCGTGGCAGGTCACCGGCGGCCTGGAGCGAGTGCCCGGCAAGCATGACGATGAAACCCTGGTCAGCCACGTCAATGGCGGTGCCGGCGGCACCTGGCAACTGGGCGAAAACACCCTGGGCTTTGCCCTGGGCACCGTGCGCATCGAACACAACAACGACTTCGCTGGCTTTATCGCCCCCGCGGCCGGGTTCAACTCCGGGCTCCTGTGGAAAAACCCGCTGGGCAACTTCAGCGTCGAGGCCAAGGGCGACTACTTCACCAACGGCGAAGTGCGCCGCAGCTTGAGCCTCAACCAGCAATGGGAACTGTCACGCAACCTCGGCCTGCGCCTGAGTGCCCAGCGCGAATTCAGCCAGCTGGCCACACCGGTCAACGAAGTGATGCTGGAACTCAAGTGGTATCACTACTAAGAAGCTCCCAATCCGCCGGCACCAACACGGCGCCTGGAAGACCCAGCGCAGCCTGGCGGCAGCGGCTACAACTCCTCCTGTAACCGCTGCCGCCAAGCTGCGCTGGCATCAATCACGCCGATAACCTCCCTGACACTCCACAGCACCTACCCACGGCAACCCCAAACAAACCGCTCACCTGTTTTTCACAAGGCCGCGACGAAAGCGCTTCTAAACTTCACTCATCAAGCGTCCAGGAGTCGCAGATGAAGCGTTTTGGTTGGGCAGCCGTCTTGTTGTTGCTGATCAGTGGGTGCGAGTCGACCCACGAGCATTTGCTGGCCCAGGGTTACCCGCCGGCCTTCGCCGACGGTTTCGATGACGGGTGCATCAGCGGTCGCCAGGCCGCCGGGTCGATCAGTGGCGAGTTCCGCAAAAACGTCCCGCGCTATCTCAAGGACCCGCAATACGCCGAAGGCTGGAGCGATGGCTTCCGCCAATGCCAGGCCACGCTCGAAAACCAGGACCGCACCGATTACCGGGATCGCCATTGGGATGAGCGCGAGCGCGCCTGGCAGCAAGAGAAGGATCAAGGCGCGGCGCGGGCCTATCGTTCGCAATAGGTCGCTTTCGGACATTGCCCGAAACTAAAAGGCTGCGACCATGGCCCAACCTCCATCAAGGGAGAAATGCCATGAGCCGTGCCTTCGTCAATGAAGATCAGGCCGCCGCACAGGCCGACCAGCCGGTCGAACGCCTCGTCAGCGCCCAACCCAACTACGTCACCCCGACCGGCCTGGCCCAGTTGCAGGCCAAAGTCGCGCAGCTGCACAGCCAGCACAGCGAACAAGCGAGCCTGGGCGACCAGGCGGACCCACAGCGTCAAGCCGATATCGAACGTGACCTGCGGTATTTCCAGCAACGCCTGCAAAGCGCCCAGGTGGTGACCCAGGCCACTTCCACTACCAAGGTGCAGATCGGCAGCCGCGTGACCTTCGCCGATGAACAGGGCAGCGAGCAGCAGGTGCAACTGGTGGGGGAAGACCAGGCCGATGCCGCCCATGGCCTGGTCAACTGGGGCTCGCCCCTGGGTCGCGCGCTACTGGGCGCGCAACCGGGGGATGAGGTGCTGTGGCATCGGCCGGCAGGCGATCAGACGATCGAGATCATCCGCATCGAACCGGCCTGAAGCGCCTCAGACCACGCCCTGGGCCAACATGGCATCGGCAACCTTGACGAAGCCGGCGATGTTCGCGCCCTTGACGTAGTTGATCCGACCGTTCTCTTCGCCGTAATGCACGCAGGCATGGTGGATCGATTGCATGATGTTGTGCAGCTTGCTGTCCACTTCGCCAGCAGTCCACAGCAGGCGCATGGCGTTCTGCGACATCTCCAGCCCGCTCACCGCCACGCCGCCGGCGTTCGACGCCTTGCCCGGGGCGAACAGGATATTGGCGTCGATAAAGATATCCACAGCCTCCAGGGTGGTCGGCATGTTCGCGCCTTCGGCCACGCAGATGCAGCCCTGACGCAGCAGGGTGCGAGCAGCGTCGGCGTCCAGTTCGTTCTGGGTCGCGCAGGGCAATGCGATATCGCACGCCAGGGACCAAGGGCTCTGGCCAGCGCGGAACTCCAGGCCAAACTGCTCGGCCAACTCGCTGATGCGCCCGCGCTTGACGTTTTTCAGCTCCAGCACCGCCAGCCATTGCTCTTCGCTGAGGCCGGACTCGCAATACAGCGTGCCCTCGGAGTCGGAAAGGGAAATCACCTTGCCCCCCAGGTCCATGACTTTGCGCGCCGCGTACTGCGCCACGTTGCCCGAACCGGATATCGCCACGCGCTTGCCTTCGACCCGGTCGCCACGGCGCTTGAGCATCTCTTCGGCAAAGTACACGCAGCCGAAACCAGTGGCCTCGGGACGAATCAGGCTGCCGCCGTAGCTCATGCCCTTGCCGGTCAGGACCGAGGTGAACTGGTTGCTCAGGCGCTTGTACTGCCCGAACAGGAAACCGATTTCCCGGGCGCCGACGCCGATATCGCCCGCGGGCACGTCCACATCTGCACCGATATGACGATACAGCTCGCTCATGAACGCCTGGCAGAAGCGCATGACTTCAGCGTCGCTCTTGCCCTTGGGGTTGAAGTCCGAACCGCCTTTGCCGCCGCCCATGGGCAGCGAGGTCAGGGAGTTCTTGAAGGTCTGTTCGAAGGCGAGGAATTTAAGCACCCCCAGATTGACCGAAGGGTGGAAGCGCAAACCGCCCTTGTAGGGACCGATGGCGCTGTTCATCTGAATGCGGAAACCGCGGTTGACCCGGACCTTGCCCTGATCGTCGACCCACGACACACGGAACACCACCGCACGCTCCGGCTCGCAGATGCGCTCGAGAATACCCGAGGTCAGGTAATGGGGATTGGCTTCCAGAAAAGGCCACAGGCTGCGTAGTACCTCTTCCACCGCCTGGTGGAATTCAGGCTGGTCTGGATCGCGTTTTTTCAGGCGGGCAAGGAAGTCTTCGACGGATTCGATCATGGAAAAGTCTCGGCAAATTTATTGTCGTTAACGGAGATTTGCCCGGGACTTTAGCAATTCGATTCGCACCGCGACAGCGCAAAATGTCGCAGTTATGAATTTAAATGGTGCATTAGATATAAATCAGCCCCTGAAAAGCCGATTTTTGTGCACCGAAACAAGGATCAACATTAACCCGCTCGCCCGATTCCGGTCACCTCTGAAACCGCTCGCCGATTGAGCAGTTCCCCTTGTTCAACTTCCCCTCTGGCAACAATCGCCAGGCAAAAAAACGGAGCCCGAAGGCTCCGCTTTTGTTCCAACCGACCTGATCAGGCCAGTTTTTTGTGCCGTACGCGATGCGGCTGGGCAGCCGCTTCGCCAAGGCGCTTCTTGCGATCGGCTTCGTACTCGGTGTAGTTGCCTTCGAAGAACACCGCTTGCGAGTCGTCTTCGTACGCCAGGATGTGGGTCGCGACGCGGTCAAGGAACCACCGATCGTGAGAGATCACAATGGCGGCGCCCGGGAAGTCCAGCAGGGCTTCTTCCAGGGAACGCAGGGTTTCAACGTCGAGGTCGTTGGACGGTTCGTCGAGCAGCAGGACGTTGCCGCCCTCTTTCAGGGTCAGGGCCAGGTGCAAGCGACCGCGCTCACCACCGGACAGGTCCTTGACGAACTTTTGCTGATCGCCGCCCTTGAAGTTGAAACGACCGACGTAGGTACGGGACGGAATCTCGTAGTTGCCGATGCGGATCTGGTCGGAACCGTCGGAGATCTGCTGGAACACAGTCTTGCTGCCATCCAGGTCGTCGCGGCTCTGATCCACGCAAGCCAGCTGCACGGTTTCGCCGACTTCGATGCTGCCCGAATCCGGTTGTTCCTTGCCCATCAGCATGCGGAACAGGGTGGATTTACCCGCACCGTTACCGCCGATCACGCCGACGATGGCGCCTTTAGGCATGCTGAACGACAGGTTGTCGATCAGGACGCGATCGCCATAGCCCTTGGTGACGTTCTTGAATTCGATGACCTTGTCACCCAGGCGCGGACCGGCCGGGATGTAGATCTCGTTGGTCTCGCTGCGCTTCTGGAATTCCTGGGACTGCATTTCCTCGAAGCGTTGCAGACGAGCCTTGGATTTGGACTGGCGGGCCTTGGCGCCTTTGCGCACCCACTCCAGTTCTTCCTTCATGGCTTTTTCGTGAGCCGACTGCTGCTTGGATTCGGCAGCCAGACGGTCGGACTTGGCTTCGAGCCAACCCGAGTAGTTGCCTTCATAAGGAATGCCGGCGCCACGGTCGAGCTCCAGAATCCAGCCGGCAACGTTGTCCAGGAAGTAACGGTCGTGCGTAATCGCGACCACAGTGCCCGGGAAGTCGTGGAGGAAGTGTTCCAGCCAGGCGACGGAATCGGCGTCCAAGTGGTTGGTCGGTTCGTCGAGCAGCAGCATGTCGGGGGCCGACAGCAGCAGGCGGCACAGGGCCACACGACGCTTCTCGCCACCTGACAGGTGTTCGACCTTGGCGTCCCAGGCCGGCAGGCGCAGCGCATCGGCGGCGACTTCCAGCTGGCGCTCCAGGTTATGACCATCGCTGGCTTGGAGGATGGCTTCGAGCTTGGCCTGTTCGGCGGCCAGCTTGTCGAAATCGGCATCCGGGTCGGCGTAGGCGGCATACACCTCGTCAAGGCGCGCCTGGGCGTCCTTGATCACGCTGACCGCTTCCTCGACCACTTCACGCACGGTCTTGGTCGGGTCCAGCTGTGGCTCTTGCGGCAGGTAGCCGATGTTCAGGTCTGGCATCGGGCGTGCTTCACCGTCGAACTCGGTGTCAACGCCGGCCATGATTTTCAACAGGGTGGATTTACCCGAACCGTTGAGGCCCAGTACGCCGATCTTGGCGCCGGGGAAGAATGACAGCGAAATGTTTTTGAGGATTTCCCGCTTCGGCGGAACAACTTTTCCCAGCCGATGCATGGTGAAGACGTATTGAGCCATGGTGAACCTAGCGTCAGTGACTGATGAATAGATCGGGCAGAGCCCGGGCCAGGCCATGCGCGGCACGGGCGTTGATCGTGATCAATACCTGCGCGCGGTAAATGCCTGATTGTCTGGAGCTGGAACGCTCCCGCGTAACCGGCAAAGCTACCTCAACGGATGACTAAGGTCCAGCCAGGCGGGGCTGGCACTTTGCCACAACTCAAGGCATGCTAGCCGCCCTTCGGGCGTCCGGCTTATAGTGCACGTCGCGCCAGTCCAGCCAAACCGCAGGATCACAGCTTGTCCAATGTCATTCCGCCATCTTCCGTGCGCGCAATCACCTCTGCGCCCGGCTCTCCCCTGCGCGGCACCCTGAAGGGGGGATTGGCAACGCTGGTACTGCTGCTGCTCGCCCTGCTGTTTTGGCAGTTGCTCGACCAACTGCAGCAAACCCGTAAAGACCAGCACCAACATGCCATCGACTACAGCGCCGATCTGGCTGATCACCTCAGCCTGAACCTGGCGCTGAACGCGCAGATTGCCCTCAACCTGCTACCGATCGTCGAACAGCCCCACGACACCGAGCAACAGCAGCAACTGCTGAAAAGACTCCAGTTGTCCCTGCCGGATGTTCGCAGCGTCGCCCTGCTCAATGCCCAGGGCCAAGTGCTGAGTGACAGCGCCACCGACAGCCAGGATGCGGCCTGGCTAGCGAAACTGGTCGAGCGCAGCCACGTCCAGCGCTACTTCTTCGGCAACGGCCCGGAGGGTTCGGTGGTGTATCTGTTACTGCACCAGCCCAGCGGCGCGGTAAAGGGTTACTGGGTACTGCGAGTGGCCCCGAGTTTCTTCCAGACCCTGACCCGGCACAGCGACGAAAGCTTCCGCCCGGTGTGGGTGGTGCAAAACCGCCTGACCCAGCAAGTCATCAGCCGCGATGAAAGCAGCAGCGCCACACCCGGTCAGCTTTCGCCCGATGAAATGGCCAACACCGTGCTGGTCACGCCCCTGGGCAATAGCGATTGGCAATTGCGCGGCCTGTTCGATGAGCGCGCGGTCATCGAGCAACTGTTGCCAGCCTTTATCGGCAAATGCCTGCTGGGCCTGGCTTTCTCGTTGATTCCGGTGATCGCCCTGCTGAACATGCGCCGGCGCCAGCGCCAATTGCACGAAGGTCGGCGCCGCTACCAGGATATTTTCGAAGGCACCGGCGTGGCCTTGTGCGTGCTGGATATCTCCGGCCTCCCGATTCTGCTCGACAAGCTGCAACTGCGCACCAGCGAGCAGCTCAGGCACTGGCTGCAACAGAGCTCCGAGCAGCGCCTGCAACTGTTGCAGGAACTGCGCATTACCGAAGTCAACCAGGTCGCCCTGCGCCTGCTGAATGTCGACGCCTGCGAAAGCGCCTGGAAACTGCTGATCGACGGCTGCCCGCTCAACGGCAACGCCATCGGCATTCAACTGCTGGATGCCGTGCTCACCCGCCAAAAGCAGCTGGAGCTGGAAATCAAGCTCAGCGATGCCCAGGGCAAGGACCAGCATCTGTGGCTGGTGCTGCGCCTGCCGGAAGACCCGAGCGATTACCGCGCGGTGATCCTCAGCATCAGTGACATCACCAGCCGCAAGCTGATCGAACTGTCGTTGCTGGAGCGTGAAGGTTTCTGGTCGGACGTGGTGCGCACCGTGCCCGATCACCTGTATGTGCAGGACGTGATCAGCCAGCGCATGATTTTCAGCAACCATCACCTGGGGCAGACCCTGGGCTACAACAAGACCGAACTGCACCAGATGGGCGAGTACTTCTGGGAGATCCTGCTGCACCCGGAAGACGCCGACCTCTACCACCGCCTGCGCCAGGAGCAGCGGCATTCGGGTTATGCCCAGCTGTTGCAATGCCAACTGCGCTTTCGCCACCGCAGCGACCAATGGCGGCGTTTCGAGATCCGCGAACAGGCACTGGCCCGGGATCGGCACGACCAGGTCACGCGGATCATCGGCGTCGCCAAGGACATCACCGACCAGATCGAGGCCAGCGAATCCCTGCGCGACAGCGAGCAACGCTACCGGATGCTCGCCGAAAGCATCAGCGACGTGATTTTCTCCACCGACAGCAAGCTATCGTTGAACTACGTGAGCCCGTCGGTGCTGGCGGTGCTGGGTTATGGAGTGGACTGGATCTTCCAGAACGGCTGGCAATCGACCATCGCCAACCCGCAGCAACTGACCGGCATCTATGCCCTGATGGACCGGGTCAGCAAGGCCCTGGACAAACCCGAGCAACTGGCGCAGTTGCGCAGCCAGGTGCAGACCCAGTTGTTCCTGTTCGATTGCCTGCGCGCCGACGGCCGCAAGATTCCCATCGAGCTGCGCCTGGTGCTGGTGTGGGACGAGCACGGGGCGTTCGAAGGCGTGCTCGGCGTCGGCCGCGACATCAGCCAGCAACGCCGTGCGGAAAAAGACCTGCGCATGGCTGCCACGGTTTTCGAACACTCGACCTCGGCGATCCTGATCACCGACCCGGCCGGCTATATCGTGCAGGCCAACGAGGCCTTCAGCCGGGTCAGCGGTTACGCGGTGTCCCAGGTACTCGACCAGCTGCCGAACATGCTGACCGTCGACGAACAGCAGGAAGCCCACCTGCGCTATGTGCTCAAGCAACTGCACCAGCACAGCACCTGGGAAGGCGAAGTCTGGCTCAAGCGGCGCAATGGCGAGCATTATCCGGCCTGGGTCGGGATTACCGCGGTGCTGGATGACGAAGGCGACCTGGCCAGCTACGTGTGCTTCTTCAGTGACATCAGCGAGCGCAAGGCCAGCGAGCAGCGGATCCACCGCCTGGCCTACTACGACGCCCTGACCCACTTGCCCAACCGCACCTTGTTCCAGGATCGCCTGCACACCGCTCTGCAATCGGCGGAACGGCAGAAGTCCTGGGTGGTGCTGATGTTCCTCGACCTCGACCGCTTCAAGCCGATCAACGACTCCCTGGGCCATGCCGCAGGCGATCGCATGCTCAAGGAAATGGCCACGCGCCTGCTGGGCTGCGTCGACGATGACGACACCGTGGCGCGCATGGGCGGCGATGAGTTCACCCTGCTCCTGCAGCCTCGCGCCAGCCGTGAAATGGCGCTGAACCGGGCGATCCACGTCGCCGAGCAGATTCTCGCCAGCCTGGTAAAACCCTTTGTGCTCGAGGGCCGCGAGTTCTTTGTCACCGCCAGTATCGGCATCGCCCTGAGCCCGCAGGACGGTAATGAACTGAGCCAGTTGATGAAGAACGCCGACACCGCGATGTACCACGCCAAGGAACGCGGCAAGAACAACTTCCAGTTCTACCAGGCGGACATGAACGCCAGCGCCCTGGAGCGCCTGGAGCTGGAAAGCGACCTGCGCCACGCCCTGGAGCAGGAAGAATTCGTCCTTTACTACCAGCCGCAATTCAGCGGCGACGGCAAGCGCCTGACCGGGGCCGAGGCCCTGCTGCGCTGGCGGCATCCGCGGCGCGGGCTGGTGCCACCGGGGGACTTCATCCCGGTACTCGAAGAACTCGGATTGGTGGTGGATGTCGGTGACTGGGTGATCAGCGAGGCCTGTCGCCAGCTCAAGTCCTGGCACCAGGCCAAGGTCCGGGTGCCGAAAGTCTCGGTGAACATCTCGGCGCGGCAGTTCTCCGACGGCCAGCTGGGCACGCGGATCGCCACCATCCTCAAGGAAACCGGCCTGCCGCCGGCGTGCCTGGAGCTGGAACTGACCGAAAGTATCCTGATGCGCGAAGTCAGCGAGGCCATGCAGATTCTCGCCGGCCTGAAAAACCTGGGGCTGAGCATCGCCGTCGATGACTTCGGCACCGGCTACTCATCGCTGAACTACCTCAAGCAGTTCCCGATCGACGTGCTGAAAATCGACCGAACCTTCGTCGATGGCCTGCCGTCCGGCGAGCAGGACGCGCAAATCGCCCGCGCCATCATTGCCATGGCCCACAGCCTGAACCTGGCGGTGATCGCCGAGGGTGTGGAAACCCACGAACAGCTGGATTTCCTGCGTGAACACGGTTGCGACGAGGTCCAGGGCTATCTGTTCGGCCGCCCGATGCCGGCCAATCGCTTCGAAGCCCAGTTCAGCAACGACGCACTCTTCATGTTCGACTAGAACCCGCGACAAGCTTCAAGCGACAAGCTGCAAGAGAAAAACGACCCGCTTGCCGCTTGCAGCTCGTCACTTGAACGCTGCTTCTGTGCGACATGATGTCCTTTCATATGCCATCTAAAACCCATTGGGTTAGAATGCCTCCCTTTTCTGCCCCCGATCCTTGAGGACCGCCATGTTCAGCCGTGATTTGACTATTGCCAAGTACGACGCCGATCTCTTTGCCGCCATGGAGCAAGAAGCTCAGCGCCAGGAAGAGCACATTGAGCTGATCGCTTCGGAAAACTACACCAGCCCAGCGGTGATGGAAGCTCAAGGCTCGGTATTGACCAACAAATACGCCGAAGGCTACCCAGGCAAGCGTTACTACGGCGGCTGCGAATACGTCGACGTGGTTGAGCAACTGGCCATCGACCGCGCCAAAGAGCTGTTCGGCGCCGATTACGCCAACGTCCAGCCCCACGCCGGCTCCCAAGCCAACAGCGCGGTGTACCTGGCCCTGCTGTCGGCTGGCGATACCATCCTGGGCATGAGCCTGGCTCACGGCGGTCACCTGACCCACGGCGCCAGCGTTTCCTCCTCCGGCAAGCTGTACAACGCCATTCAATACGGCATCGACGCCAACGGCCTGATTGACTACGACGAAGTCGAGCGCCTGGCGGTCGAGCACAAGCCGAAAATGATCGTGGCCGGTTTCTCTGCCTACTCGCAGATCCTGGACTTCCCGCGCTTCCGCGAAATCGCCGACAAGGTCGGTGCGTACCTGTTCGTGGACATGGCTCACGTAGCCGGTCTGGTCGCCGCTGGCGTCTACCCGAACCCAGTGCCATTCGCCGATGTGGTCACCACCACGACCCACAAGACCCTGCGCGGTCCACGTGGCGGTCTGATCCTGGCTCGCGCCAACGCCGACATCGAGAAGAAGCTGAACTCCGCCGTATTCCCGGGCGCCCAGGGCGGCCCGCTGGAACACGTGATCGCCGCCAAGGCCATCTGCTTCAAGGAAGCCCTGCAGCCTGAGTTCAAGACCTACCAGGAACAAGTGATCAAGAACGCCAAGGCCATGGCCGGCGTGTTCATCGAGCGCGGTTTCGACGTGGTTTCCGGCGGTACTGAAAACCACCTGTTCCTGCTGTCGCTGATCAAGCAGGAAATCTCCGGTAAGGACGCTGACGCCGCTCTGGGCAAAGCCTTCATCACCGTGAACAAGAACTCGGTACCGAACGACCCACGTTCCCCGTTCGTCACTTCCGGCCTGCGCTTCGGCACTCCAGCCGTGACCACTCGCGGCTTCAAGGAAGCCGAGTGCAAGGAACTGGCTGGCTGGATCTGCGACATCCTGGCTGACCTGAATAACGAAGCGGTGATCGACGCCGTTCGCGAGAAGGTCAAGGCTATCTGCAAGAAGCTGCCGGTATACGGCGCTTAATAGCCCGCATAACGCAGTAGAAAAGCCTGGCCCTGGTGCCGGGCTTTTTTGTGCGTGGGGGTTTTGTGTGCCAGATAAAACCAGCGCAGGCCCTCCTCCCCACAACCACCCCAGGCACACCGTCCCCCTTAAAACCCCCGACTGTCTGAGTAACACCACTGGTCAGACCGGTCATGCCAATTTCCGACATCCCCCTTGTAAACCCATAAAATCCGAGCGTAGACTGCGCCTGCACTGGACATACCGGTAAGACCACAATAATTAAGTCCTGGATCCGCAAGCGCTCACGCGCACGGCAGACAGGACACCGATCAGGATCCTCCTCATGCTCAGATGGTGCTCGCGTTCAATTTTCCTCCAGGTTGTTCTCGGACTGATGCTCGGCGTCGTTTGCGGACTCACCCTTCCCGAATTCTCCTCACAACTCAAACCGCTGGGCGATGGCTTTATCAAGCTGATCAAGATGCTGATCGGCCTGATCGTGTTCTGCGTAGTGGTCAGCGGCATTTCCGGTGCCGGCGACCTGAAAAAGGTCGGGCGCATCGGCCTCAAATCAGTCATCTACTTCGAAATCCTCACCACCATTGCCCTGGTGATCGGCCTGATCATGGCCTTCAGCACCGGCATTGGCAGCGGCGCCAACATCCATCTGGATCAGCTGTCCAGCGCCGACATGGGTGACATCGCCCAACGCGGCCAGCACATGCAGGGCACCGCGCAGTTCCTGATGAACCTGATCCCGACCTCGGTGATCGGGGCCTTCGCTGACAACAACATCCTCCAGGTCCTGCTGTTTTCCGTGCTCTTCGGCAGCGCCCTGAACCTGGTAGGTGAAGCCGCCTCCGGCATCTCGCGGCTGATCAACGAACTCAGCCATGTGATCTTCCGCATCATGGGCATGATCGTGCGCCTGGCGCCGATCGGCGTGTTTGGCGCCATCGCCTTCACCACCAGCAAGTACGGCGTGGATTCGCTGCAGCACCTGGGCAGCCTGGTGGGGCTGTTCTACCTGACCTGTTTCGCGTTCGTCGCGGTGATCCTGGGCCTGGTGATGCGCCTGTCGGGCCTGCGCATGCTGCCGTTCCTCAAGTACCTGCGTGAAGAACTGCTGATCGTGCTCGGCACCGCCTCATCCGACGCCGTGCTGCCGCAGATCATGCGCAAGCTCGAACACCTGGGGATCGGCAGCTCCACGGTGGGCCTGGTGATCCCCACCGGCTACTCGTTCAACCTCGATGGGTTTTCCATCTACCTGACCCTGGCCATCGTGTTTATCGCCAACGCCACGGGTACGCCGCTGTCGATGTCGGACTTGCTGACCATTCTCCTGGTGTCCCTGATCACCTCCAAAGGTGCCCACGGCATACCCGGCTCGGCGCTGGTGATTCTGGCCGCGACCCTGACTGCGATCCCGGCGATTCCGGTGGTCGGCCTGGTCCTGGTGTTGGCGGTGGACTGGTTCATGGGCATCGGTCGCGCCCTGACCAACCTGATCGGCAACTGCGTGGCCACCGTGGCGATCGCGCGCTGGGAAAAAGACATCGACCTGCAGCGCGCCAACAAGGTCTTGAGCGGCCAGCAGGGTTACGGCTTCCAGCCGCGTAAACCGGCAGCGTCCGCCCATCAGCAGGAGTTCTAGGCAACACTTGTGCCTGCCGACGGCAGGCACAACAATCAGCGCCCGCCGATGGCGGCGTTACCGATACCCATGGAGTGCACAGTGATCAGCTCGTCGACGGTGGTAAATTCAGTGGTGGAAAAACTGCGGGCAGCCTTGGCCCGTGGCCAATGGCGCTGCGGCGACATGCTGCCCGGGCAACGCGAGTTGGCCGAACAACTGGGCATCAGTCGTCCAAGCCTGCGCGAAGCGGTGATCGTCCTGGAAACCCTGGGGCTGGTGCGCTCCCTGCCCGGCAAGGGCGTGCTGGTGCTCGAAGCCACCCTCGGCGAATCATCGATCAGCACCAGCAGCGTCGCCGGCGCCAGCCTGGAAGACGTGCTGCAACTGCGCTACACCCTTGAGCCCTTTATCGTCGGCCTGGTGGCCCAGTCCATCAGCAGCAAGGAAGTCGGGCAATTGCGCCTGACCCTGATGGACATGCGCGAAGCCCTCGACGCCAATGACAGCGAAGCCGGGATGAACGCCTACATCGCCTTCCATGAAGAGCTGTTCGCCCTGACCTCCAACCCGATCTTCCAGAACGTGGTGCAACAGACCAGCAACGCGCTGAAACAGAGCGCGGACATCCTGCGCAACTCGCCGGAACACCTGGCCGAGCGCCTGCAGGAAAACGAAGCGGTGGTGCGGGCCGTCCGCAACAAGAACAGCGCGCTGGCCAGCGCCGAGATGCGCAAGCATATCCTCCAGGAAGGCCAGCGCATGGGCATCGAACTGAACATCCCGGATGACAACCTGGGTCACTGACCCGATGTAGAACACTTCATATCGGCAACCGGACTGGAGACAGGCCATGGCCAGCTGCGCCTTGAACAATCATGCATTCATCCCCAGCGGCGCCCTGCCCCGCCTGGGCCGGGGCCAGAGAAAGCTGCTGGTCGACGATGTCTATCCACAGATTTTCGAAGCCATTCTCGAACAGCGCATCACCCCCGGCAGCCGCGTCACCGAAGAAAGCCTCGGTCTGGCCTTTGGGGTGAGCCGCAGCATCATTCGCCAGGTATTGGCCCGCCTGTCCCATCAGCAGGTGATCATCCTGCGCCCCAACCACCGGCCACAGGTGGCGGCGCCGGACATCGAGCAGACCCGGCAGATCCTGCATGCCCGACGCCTGACCGAAATCACCCTGGTGCGCCTGGCCTGCCAGCAACCACGCCCCCGGCACTTGCTGCCCCTGCGCCAACTGATTGCCCGCGAACGCGAGGCCATCGAACGGGATCAGCGCGGCCCGGCCATTCGCCTGTCCGGCGAGTTCCACCTGCAATTGGCCGAGGTGGCGGGCAACGGGCCGCTGGCACATTTTCTGGCCAGCCTGGTGCCGCTGACGTCCCTGGCCATCGCCCACCATGAATCCCGGGCCTGCAACTACTGCGCCTGGCAGGAACACTCGGCGATTGTCGATGCCTTGGAAACCGGGGATGCCCAGGCAGCGGAAGCTTTGATGAACCAGCACCTGGACCATCTGGAAACCAGGCTGCTGGGCGCACGTTAAGCCCGACTCGGGCCGGTCGGCTGCCGCACGCCTGTGCGGTGGCCGGGCCTGTCCACAGAGGGGTGGGCCTTAGCTCGCAGCCACTCGTGCAAATCCTGCACGAATCTTTTCTTCCGGCAGGTCGTCGGCGATAAACACAATCACGCTTTCCCGGGCTTCGCCTTCGGCCCATTCGGTGTCCCAATCGAAGCCGTAGAGTTTGAGCACGCCCTGGAACACCATGCGCCGCGGTTCGCCGGCGATATTGAGCACGCCTTTGTAGCGCAGCAATTGCTTGCCGTGATCTTCCAGCAGCTCGTTCATGAACTCGCTGAGTTTTTCGATATCCAGCGGCTGGTCGGTGCGCAGCACCAGGCTGGAGATACGATCGATGGAAGGCGCCTTGCTCACCGGACGCAAGCTGACGCCGCCGCCCAGGTCGGCATTGAGGTTGAACCCGCGCACATCCAGCAGTTCGGCCAGGTCGATCTGACCGTGCTCCACCACGCGAATCGGCGCCCGGCGGTTGATCCGGGTCAGGCGTTCGCTGAGGGCGTTGAATGTTGCTTCATCCACCAGATCGCGCTTGCTCACCAGCAGCCGGTCGGCAAAGCCGATCTGGGCCTGGGCGATGGTCTGGGTCAGGTGGTGCTCGGCATGCGCGGCGTCCACCAGGGTGATGATGCCGTCGAGGATGTAGCGCTCGCGCAGCTCTTCATCGATAAAAAAGGTCTGGGCCACGGGCGCCGGATCGGCCAGCCCGGTGCACTCGATCACCAGGCGGTCGAAGGCAATTTCACCGCTGTCCAGTCGCTCCAGCAGCAGGTACAGCGCCTTCGTCAGGTCGGTGTGGATGGTGCAGCAGACGCAGCCGTTGGACAGGGTCATGACTTGCACCGGCTCGGCCCCCAACAGTTGGGTGTCGATACCGGCATCGCTGAATTCGTTCTCGATCACGGCGATTTTCAGGCCGTGCTCGGCTTTGAGCAGGTGCCGCAGCAGCGTGGTCTTGCCCGCGCCAAGAAAGCCGCTGAGGACGGTGACGGGGATGGGTGCTGACAAAACGAAGATCTCCCTTGGGCTGAAAAAACTGTAGGAGCCCAGCCCGCCGGCGAGGTCAATTCAGACCTCGCCGACCGACCGGCTCCTACAGTGGGATGTTGCCTAGTCTCTGTGCTTCAACAGCACTTCGGACCGCCCTTGCCGCCGTAACGTGCTTCCTGACGTTCGCGAAAGAACATCTCGTAGCTCATCACCGGCTTGTCCGGGTGCTTGGTTTGCATATGCTCGACGTAGTTGTCGTAGTCGGGCATGCCGACCATCAGGCGCGCGGCCTGACCGAGGTATTTACCGAGGCGACTCAGGTCATTGAACATGTTTGCAATCCTTGGGTTACGCGTCCGGCAGGGCCTGGAAGGGCGATTCTTTATCCGTACGTTCCTTGGTGCCCCAGGCGGCGATGCCGACCTTGAGCGCATAGAACAGGATGCTGAACACCACCAGCAGGAACAGCGCGGTCAGCGTTGCGTTGGTGTAGGCGTTGAAGATCACGTGCTGCATCTGCTCGATGCTCTTGGCCGGAGCCAGGATCTGACCGCCTGCCAGGGCATCGCTGTACTTCTTGGCCAGGGACAGGAAGCCGATCGCCGGGTTGGCGTCGAACAGCTTGATGAAGCCCGCCGTGGTGGTGCAGATCAGCAGCCAGACAGCCGGCAGCATGGTCACCCAGATGTAGCGTTGGCGTTTCATTTTGATCAGGACCACGGTCGCCAGCATCAGCGCGATACCCGCCAGCATCTGGTTGGAGATACCGAACAGTGGCCACAAGGTGTTGATGCCACCCAACGGATCGATCACCCCCTGGTACAGCAGGTAACCCCACATCGCCACGCAGCCGGCAGTGGCGATCAGGTTGGCGGTCCAGGACTCGGTGCGCTTGAGCGCCGGCACGAAGGATCCGAGCAGGTCCTGCAGCATGAAGCGTCCGGCACGGGTACCGGCATCGACTGCGGTCAGGATGAACAGGGCTTCGAACAGGATCGCGAAGTGGTACCAGAACGCCATGGTGTTTTCACCCGGCAGGACACTGTGCAGGATCTGCGCAATACCGACCGCCAGGGTCGGCGCACCACCGGCGCGAGCCAGGATGGTGGTCTCGCCGATGTCATGGGCCACCGCTTGCAGGGCTTCCGGGGTAATTGCAAAACCCCAACTGCTGACGGTTTGCGCCACGGCCACCACATCGCCGCCGACCACGGCCGCCGGGCTGTTCATGGCGAAGTACACGCCAGGCTCGATCACCGATGCGGCAACCATCGCCATGATGGCCACGAAGGACTCCATCAACATGCCGCCGTAACCGATGTAGCGGGCGTTGGTTTCGTTATCCAGCAGCTTGGGCGTAGTGCCCGAGGAGATCAGCGCATGGAAGCCCGATACCGCGCCACAGGCGATGGTGATGAACAGGAACGGGAACAGGCCGCCTTTCCACACCGGTCCGGTGCCGTCGATAAACTGGGTCAGGGCCGGCATTTTCAGCTCGGGCATGGTGACCAGGATGCCGATCGCCAGGGCGATGATGGTGCCGATCTTGAGGAAGGTGGACAGGTAGTCCCGGGGAGCCAGAATCAGCCAGACCGGCAGCACCGCCGCGACGAAGCCGTAGCCGATGAGCATCCAGGTGATCTGGATCCCGGTGAAACTGAAGGCTTTGGCCCAAACCGGATCAGCGGCAATCTGCCCGCCCAGCCAGATCGAGCCCAGCAACAGCAATACGCCAATGACCGAGATTTCACCGATGCGACCCGGGCGGATGTAGCGCATGTAAATGCCCATGAACATCGCGATCGGGATGGTCGCCATCACCGTGAAAATGCCCCACGGGCTTTCGGCCAGGGCCTTGACCACGATCAGCGCCAGCACCGCGAGGATGATGATCATGATCAGGAAGCAGCCAAACAGCGCGATGGTCCCGGGGATCCGGCCCATTTCCTCGCGCACCATATCGCCCAGGGAACGGCCGTTACGGCGAGTCGACAGGAACAGCACCATGAAGTCCTGGACCGCACCCGCCAGTACCACACCGGCAATCAGCCAGAGTGTGCCGGGCAGATAGCCCATTTGCGCTGCCAGCACCGGACCGACCAGAGGGCCTGCACCGGCAATAGCCGCGAAGTGGTGACCGAAGAGAATGTGTTTGTTGGTGGGGACGTAGTCCAGACCGTCGTTGTTGAGCACAGCGGGGGTTGCCCGGCGTGCATCGAGTTGCATCACGTTGTTGGCGATGAACAGGCTGTAGTAACGGTACGCAACCAGATAAATGGCCACTGCCGCGACCACAATCCACAAGGCGTTGATTGCCTCGCCGCGACGCAATGCCACTACGCCGAGGGCGCACGCTCCTACGATTGCCAGCAGCAGCCAGGGTACATGGCGTAGCAGGCTATTATTATTTTTCATTTTTTTATTCCAGCCAGGGTGGACAGAAAGACAGCCAAACCGAGTTTAGCGCTACTGGCTTCAAAGACCACCCCCCACGTTGGTCTAGAGCCTTCTTTTAAGAAAATCCAGCCCTGTGGGGACGGCCGCTCGCCGCTTCTGCCCGCCCGCTCGAAAACACACTGAACCACCGTGGCGAAAAAACAGTCGCAACTACAAGCCCCCCGTCAGGAGACCCCATGGCCAGGCCCGCTGAACCACCACTGCTACCGCCGCCGTTGTTGTATCTGCTGTTCATCACGTTGGCGCTGTTTCTTGCCGACTGGCTGCCCCTGCCCGTCCCGGCCAATGGCTGGACCCAGGCCCTGGCCGTGCTGCTGATCGTGGTTGGCCAGGGCCTGTCGTTCTGGGCAATGTGGCGTTTCCGCAAGCAGCACACCACCAACAGCAACTTCAACCAGCCCCGGCAACTGCTGCGCGACGGCCCGTTCGCCGTGTCCCGCAACCCGATCAACCTCGTCGACACCTGCGGCTATTGCGCCATCGCCCTGCTGCTCGGCAGTCTCTGGCCGTGGCTGTTGCTGGCGCCCTTGCTGTATCTGATGAACCGCAATGTCATCCACCCGGACGAAGTGCAGCTGCAAAGCCTGTTCGGCGACACCTACCGTGACTATTGCCGCAAGGTCCGCCGCTGGCTGTAGCGCAGAACAGGGGTCTATAGTCAGTGCACCACGCAGAGGGCCAGGCCATGAGCGAGCAACATTCCGATCGCCGACGTTTCAAGCGCATTGCTTTTGATGCCAGGACCGAACTCAGCCAGGGATCCCGACGCTGGCCCGTCCAACTGCTCGACCTGTCGCTCAAGGGCATGCTGATCCAGCGCCCCGAGCCCTGGCTGGGCGATGCCAGCCAGCCCTTTGAAGCCGACATTCATTTGAGTGCCGATGCCGAGGTGAAGATGGACGTGCAACTGGCCCACGATGACCATGGCCAGCTCGGGTTCGTCTGCCTGCATATCGGCCTGGAGTCGATCGAGCATCTACGGCGGCTGGTGGAGTTGAACCTGGGCGACCCCGAGGAGCTGGAGCGTGAGCTTGGGGCATTGATCGAAATCTGATCAGCGCCCCAAACCCGAACCTCAGGGAAACGCCGACGGCTGGGGAAACTCGCTCTCGTTTTCCCAGTAACCCGGCTGCTGGCGGGATGCCACTTGCCACTGCCCATCGACATAACGATAGGTCCGGTAGGTGGTCACAAAGTCCTCACCCTGGGGCGCGGGCGCTGATGACACCTGCTGGATGGACTCGGTGGCGCTATCGTTCGCCGGCACCACTTTCCAGGCCGCCTTGCCGGTCTCGGCCAGCACCAACGGATGTTTTTCACCGGTTTCCGCCAGGTAACGCAACGGGTCGAGCTGATTTTGTGCCGGCACCAGGACCTCGGTGGCCGGACCGCTGTAGCTGCCCATGGGCGCCGTCATGTCGATGGTCAGGAAGAACGCCGGCGCTGGCAGGCCGTTGATCGGGGCCTTCTCCACTGTCGCCAGCGGGTAGCCAAGGTCCTTTTGCGCCAGCACCTCTCCGGAATCGGCAATCAACCGGGCCTGCGCCTCCAGCAAGGGATGGTTTTCGAGATCCGCCGACGCATCGAACGAGTCCGCATCCAGCGCGCTGCCCCAACTGTCGGCGTGCATCTGCGGAGTGATGCGCAGGTCCTCCAGCACCTCCAGCACCGAGCCGTCGCCGACCAGCACCTGCTGCGCCACCCGATAGCCTTCCGGCACTTCGCCCTGATCGGCATGGGCACTGGCGGCGCTGAACATCAGCGCCAAACCGAGGGCCCGGGTCCATCCGCTTTTATTGACCATCATCTGCTTCCTTTCATAAGGCCCACGTGGCGGTTATTCGAAAAGTGCGTCCAATGCCTGTTCCAGGCGGGTGACAGCAATGATCTTGAGCCCCGGTGGCGACTCTTTCGGTGCGTTGCCCTTGGGCACAATGGCCCGCTTGAAGCCGTGCTTGGCGGCCTCTTTCAGGCGCTCCTGGCCGCTGGGCACTGGACGCACTTCGCCGGACAGCCCCACTTCGCCGAACACCAGCAAATCGTGGGGCAACGGGCGATTGCGCAGGCTGGACATGACCGCCGCCATCAGCGCCAGGTCGGAAGCGGTTTCCAGTACCTTGACCCCGCCCACCACGTTGAGGAACACATCCTGGTCGTGGGTCGGAATGCCGCCGTGGCGGTGCAACACCGCCAGCAGCATGGCCAGGCGGTTCTGATCCAGGCCCAGGGTGACCCGGCGCGGGTTGGCCAGGTGGCTGTCATCCACCAGCGCCTGGACTTCCACCAGCATTGGCCGCGTGCCTTCCCAGGTGGCCATCACCACGCTGCCCGGTACTTCTTCCTGGGCACGGGTGAGGAAAATCGCCGAAGGGTTGGAGACTTCTTTCAGCCCCTTGTCCGTCATGCCGAACACGCCGAGTTCATTGACCGCGCCGAAACGGTTTTTCACCGCTCGCAGCAAGCGCAGGCGCCCGTCGGATTCGCCTTCGAAATAGAGCACGGTGTCGACCATGTGCTCCAGCACCCGCGGCCCGGCCAGGGCACCTTCCTTGGTCACGTGGCCGACCAGGAAGATCGCCGTGCCGCTCTGCTTGGCATAGCGCACCAGCAAGGCCGCGCTCTCGCGCACCTGGGACACGCCGCCCGGCGCCGATTGCAGCTGCTCGGTGAAGATGGTCTGGATCGAGTCGATCACCATGACCTTGGGTTTTTCCTGACGGGCGGTGGCGATGATGGTTTCGATGCAGGTTTCGGTCATGACCCGCAGCTTGTCCTGGGGCAGGCCCAGGCGGCGGGCACGCATGGCCACCTGTTGCTGCGACTCTTCGCCGGTCACATAGAGGGCTGGCATGCGCGTGGCGAGGTTGCACAAGGTTTGCAACAGAATGGTCGACTTGCCGATACCCGGGTCGCCGCCGATCAGCACCACCGAGCCGTCCACCAGGCCGCCACCGAGCACGCGGTCGAGTTCGCCGGAAGCGGTGGAGAAACGCGGGATTTCCTCGACGCTGACTTCAGCCAGGGTCTTGATCTGCGCCTGTTGCCCGGCCCAGCCGGTGCGCCCGCTGGGGGCCGCCGCGCCGCCGCTCTCGACCATGGTTTCGGTCAGGGTGTTCCAGGCCCCGCACTCACCGCACTGCCCGGCCCACTTGGGAAAGGTTGAGCCGCACTCGGTGCAGCCGTACATGCGTTTGGCCTTGGCCATCTGAACCCCCGGCAAAAACCGCGATGATAGCTCAGCTGGAGGGTGATCAGTGCGGCGCGGCGGTACGGATTTCACCGCTGGCCAGACGTGCGGCGCTATTGCCCAGCGGATCCTCGGCATTCAGGTCGGCGCCCTTGGCCGCCAGCGCATCCAGCAACTCCACGCGCTTGAACAGGCCGGCGTACATGGCAGCGGTCTGACCGGCGGCATTGCGCTGGTCCGGGCTGCAATCGGCGGCCAGCAGGCGCCGGGCAATCCCCAGTTCGCCCTTGAAGATCGCGCCCATCAACGCGGTATTGCCCCGCTTATCTTGCACGCAGGCGTCGGCACCCGCGGCCAGCAGGCGTTCAACCGCCGGAGCCTGGCCGTGATAGGCGGCGAGGATCAGCGCGCTGTAGCCCTTTTCGTCCTGGGTATCGAGGGCATAGCCGGCCTCGATAAAGGTATCGAGCATCTCGACATCACCGCGCCGAGCGGCATCGAAATAGTAGTCCTGCAACTGGGCCTTGATCGCTGCCGGCTCCGTGGCGGGCGGTTGCCCGGGAGCGGCGAGCGCGGTGAATGAACAACAGATTAAAAGTGCCGCGATATAGATAGGCATGGAGCACCTCCCTCAGGTCTACACAAAGCAGGAGCACGCGACACCCTGAGCGGGCGTCGCGCGCACGCCGTCAATCCGTCAGCTTGGCGGCCAGGGCCTTGACCCGCGCCAGGTCGCCCTTGGCCACCTGGGTCACGCCGCTGCCGTACTCGGGATCGGCCTTGTAGAGAAACGACAGCATGATGTGCTTGCTCTCGTCATCCGTGGTGGCCAGGGAGCCGCCGAAGTTGTTGATCAGGTCCTGGCGCTCCTGCTTGCTCAGCGAACGGTACAGCTCGCCGGCCTGCTTGAAGTTCTGCTCGCGCTGGATCTTTGCCTGCTGGGTGCTGCCGCTCAGCGGCTGTTGGCTGTAGCGGGCAGCTTGCGGTTCTTCGCGGGGCAACAGGCGACTCGGTTGGTAGTTGACCCCGGTGGAGCTGCTGGCGCTGTTCATCGCGCCGTCCTGGTTACCGTTGTTGACCGCGACTTTCGGCGCATTGATCGGCAACTGCAGGGCATTGGCCCCCAGGCGATACATCTGGGTATCGGCGTAGGAGAACACTCGGCCTTGCAGCAGGCGGTCCTCCGACGGCTCGATGCCCGGAACCAGGTTGGCCGGGGCCATGGCCACCTGCTCGGTTTCCTGGAACACATTGCCCGGGTTGCGGTTGAGCACCATCTGCCCGACCTTGCGCTCCGGCACTCCGGGCCAGATCTTGGTCGCATCCAGCGGATCAAAATCGAAGCCGGCCAGGTCCTGGGGCTTGAGCACCTGGACATACAGGTCCCATTTCGGGAAGTCACCCTGGTTGATATGGCTCACCAGGTCATGGGTCATGTGGCTGTAGTCACGGCCCTGCACCTGGACCACCTGTTGCGGGTCCAGATTGTTGATGCCCTGCAGGCTCTTCCAGTGGAACTTCACGTAGTGCACTTCGCCCTTGGCGTTGACCAACTTGTAGGCGTGCACGCCATTGCCGTCCATTTCCCGGTAACTGGCCGGAGTACCGGAGTTGGAATACAACTCGGTCAAGGTGCGGGTGGCTTCCGGAACATGGGAGAAGAAATCGAAACGCCGCGAATCATCATCCAGGTTGGTGCGCGGGTCGGGTTTGAATGCATGCACCATGTCCGGGAACTTGATGGCATCACGAATAAAAAAGGTCGGGAAGTTATTGCCTACCAGGTCCCAGTTACCGTCGGCGGTATAGAACTTGGTGGCAAAACCCCGGGGGTCACGCAGGGTTTCAGGCGAGTGATTGCCATGGACCACCGCCGAAAAACGCACGAACACCGGCGTCACTTCGCCTGCGGCAAAGACCTTGGCTTTGCTCAGGTCGCTGAGGCTGTCGGTCACCGTGAACGTGCCGTGGGCACCGGTGCCACGGGCATGCACCACCCGCTCCGGAATGCGCTCGCGGTCGAAACGCTGGAGCTTCTGGATCAGTTGCACATCCTGCAACAGCACGGGGCCGGTCGCGCCGGCGGTTTGCGAATTCTGGTTGTCGCCCACTGCGGCGCCGTTATCGCGGGTCAAGGTGGCAGCCTGTACGGAAAGGGACAGCAGGCTGGCGGTCATGACGCCCAGCAGGCGCCGCTGGGAAAGAGTCCCAAGGCCAAGGGTGGTACTCATTGTTTTATTCCTCTGGTTAATCCAGCGCAGTCGAGTGCGCCTGTTAGAGGCTAGTGAGCAACGAGTTGAAAACTAAATTGAAAGGTCGCAAGCGACTGATTGAAAGAATGTTCTGGGCGATAGGCTCAAGTGCGGGTATTACGCGCGCGATTGCTGGCACTTTGTAAACTATTTGCCGCCAAGTCGGTCGATAACAGCGAACACTGTAAGCAGTTGTATCAAGCAGGAGCGCAATGGCTGATTTACACTGCGTTCACCAACCTCATCTGTAACAAGGAATAACCTATGGGCGTGCTAAGTGAGTTCAAGGCCTTCGCGGTCAAAGGTAATGTGGTCGATATGGCCGTCGGTATCATCATCGGTGCGGCGTTCGGCAAGATCGTCTCGTCCTTTGTCGGTGATGTGGTCATGCCACCTATCGGCCTGCTGATCGGCGGCGTCGACTTCAGTGACCTGGCCATTACCCTCAAGGCCGCTGTGGGCGATGCACCGGCCGTGGTGCTGGCCTACGGTAAATTCATCCAGAGCATGATCGACTTCGTCATCGTCGCCTTTGCCATCTTCATGGGCGTGAAAGCCATCAACCGCCTGAAGCGCGAAGAAGCCGTGGCCCCTACCCTGCCACCGGTACCGACCAAGGAAGAAGAACTGCTGGGCGAGATCCGCGATCTGCTCAAAGCGCAGAACAACAAACCCTGAAGTCGCCACACCCCTGGAAAACCGGCGCCCCTGAGGCGCCGTTTTTTTTACCAGTAGGTTTCTACCGCCACCTGGCCGGGGCGTCGGCTCAGGCTCAGTTGCATATCGCGTTGCTTGAGCAGGGCCCGGGTGTCATCGACCATCTGCGGGTTGCCGCACAGCATCACCCGCGAATGCTCCGGGGTCAGTGGCACGCCGACGGCGCGCTCCAGCTCGCCGTTTTCGATCAGGTGGGTAATGCGCCCGTTGAGGCTGCCCGGATGCTGTTCGCGGGTCACGGTGCTGATGAACTGCAACTTGTGGGCGACTTCCGCCAGGTAGTCGCGCTGCACCAGCTCGCGGATCAACTGCTGATAGGCCAGTTCCTTGGCTTCACGCACGCTGTAGACCAGGATGATGCGCTCGAATTTTTCCCAGACTTCAAAGTCCTGGAGGATCGACAGGAACGGCGCGATCCCGGTGCCGGTGGCCAGCAGCCACAGGTCACGGCCATCGACGAAGCGGTCCAGGGTCAGGTAGCCAAAGGCCTGGCGTTCCACCAGCAGGCTGTCGCCCACTTCGAGGCGACTCAGTTCACTGGTGAACTCGCCGCCGGGGACCACGATGGAGAAAAACTCGAGAAATTCGTCAAACGGCGACGACACCATGGAGTACGCCCGCCACACCGTGCTGCCATCGGCCCGGGTCACGCCCAGGCGGGCAAACTGCCCGGCGCGAAAGCGAAAACCGACATCGCGGGTGGTGCGCAGGGTGAACAGGCTCGGGGTCAGGGGATGGACCTCAAGCAAGGTCTGGCGCGTGTACTTTTCTGCACTGGCAGTCATGGCAGGCTCCATTGGGCGAATGCCGCTAGTGTCCCGCAAAGCACGGGGCAGAAACACCGGTGGTTTGTAATGGCATAGATCGCGGGCAATCAGCGGCAAAAAAACGTACCATTTGCCCCCTCTTCGAGCAGACGCCACGCGGCCTGCGTGCCACCTGCCCGAACGTTCCTGCCCGCAGACGCCCCGTCCATCGGCAGGACATTCGTCGATTATCCAGAGTCCGCCCCATGCCCCTGCTCGAAAGCCCCTTCGCCCAGCTCGACCTGATCCGCCAGCCCGAACAACCGAACGAGCCGTTGCAGGCCTTCGACGCGGCGGACGAGTACTTGCTCAACCACCTGGCCGAGCAGCAGCCGGATGCGCAGACCCGGGTGCTGATCCTCAACGACAGCTTCGGCGCCCTGGCCGCGAGCCTGGCGGGTCGGGTGCAGTTGACCAGCAGTGGCGACTCGTTTCTAGGCGCCCAGGCCCTGGAAAAGAACCTGGTGCGTAACGGTCGCGCCTTTGACGCGGTGTCAGTGGTGCCGGCCAGCGAGCCGTTGCACGGCCCGTTCGACCGGGTGCTGATTCGCGTGCCCAAGACCCTGGCCCTGCTGGAAGAACAGTTGATCCGCCTGCAGGGCCAACTGGCTCCAGGCGCCCAGGTGGTGGCGGCGGCCATGGTCAAACACTTGCCGCGGGCGGCCGGGGACTTGCTGGAGCGCTACATCGGCCCGGTGCAGGCGTCCCTGGCGGTGAAAAAGGCGCGGTTGCTGATGGCCACGCCTGAAGCCAGGACCCCGGCCGTGTCGCCCTACCCCAGCCGCTATCAACTGGATGAGCCGGCCATCGAGCTGCTCAACCATGCCAACGTGTTCTGCCGCGAAGGGCTGGACATCGGCACCCGTGCCTTCCTCCCGCACCTGCCCCACAACCTGGGCCAGGCCCGGGTCGCCGATCTGGGCTGCGGCAACGGAGTACTGGCCATCGCCAGCGCCCTGCGCAATCCGGACGCCCACTACACCCTGGTGGATGAATCCTTCATGGCCGTGCAATCGGCCCGGGAGAACTGGCATGCGGCCCTCGGCGAACGCGAAGTGACCGTGCGCGCCGACGATGGCCTGGCCGGGCAGGAGCCGCAGTCGCTGGACGTGGTGCTGTGCAACCCGCCGTTCCACCAGCAACAGGTGGTTGGCGACTTTCTGGCCTGGCGCATGTTCCAGCAGGCCCGCGAAGCGCTGGTGGTGGGCGGCGCGCTGTACATCGTCGGCAACCGCCACCTGGGTTATCACAGCAAGCTGGCGCGCCTGTTCCGGGGCGTCGAGCAGGTGGCGGCGACACCGAAGTTCGTGATCCTCAAGGCCCGCAAATAATCCAGCACTAGCAGGTTGCAGACCAAAAAAAGCCCTCCATGAGAGGGCTGTAAAACCGTGCCGCAAGGCAACGGGATGGGATGATCAGTGGGTCGTCAGGCCCGCGGCATTCATGAACATGCGCATCAGGCTGGCGACGATAAACAGGGCCAGCACGCTGCCGACCCAGATTCCGGCCAGCCAGCCGAGGCGTTGCCACAGGGGCTTTTTCTCGGCGGCTTCGATTTCCTGCAAAGAGTGTTTGTTGCTCATCGCTTGAACTCCTGATAACCCGCAGGCTGCGGTGTGCCCGGCACACCGCGCGCCCGGCGGCGCCCTAGTGGTAACCGTCTTCGTGGGTGACCTTGCCGCGGAACACGTAGTAGCTCCAGAAGGTGTACCCGAGGATGAACGGGATGATGAACAGCGTGCCCACCAGCATGAAGCCCTGGCTTTGCGGCGGCGCGGCGGCGTCCCAGATCGAGATCGACGGCGGCACGATGTTCGGCCACAGGCTGATGCCCAGGCCGCTGTAGCCGAGGAAGATCAGCACCAGGGTCAGCAAGAACGGCGTGTAGTGGGCGTTGCGCGCCACGGCGCGAACCAGGCCATACATGGTCACCAACACCAGGATCGGCACCGGCAGGAACCAGAACAGGTTCGGCAAGGTGAACCAGCGCGTGGCGATTTCCGGGTGCGCCAGCGGGGTCCAGATACTGACGATGCCGATCACCGCCAGCACCACAAAGGCCAGGGGCCGCGCCAGGTTGTGCATTTGCTCCTGGAGCTTGCCTTCGGTCTTCATGATCAGCCAGGTGCAGCCCAGCAGGGCATAAGCCACCACCAGTGCCGCGCCGCAGAACAGGGTGAAGGGGGTCAGCCAGTCCAGCGAACCGCCGGCGAACTGGCGATTGACCACCGGCAAGCCATCGATAAAGGCCCCCAGCGCCACGCCCTGGAAGAAGGTGGCGGTGATCGAACCGCCGATAAACGCCTTGTCCCATAGATGACGCTTGTCATCCTTGGCCTTGAAGCGGAACTCGAACGCCACGCCGCGAAAGATCAGGCCGATCAACATCAGGATCAGCGGCAGGTACAACGCCGAGAGCACCACCGAGTAAGCCAGCGGGAAGGCGCCGAACAGCGCCGCGCCCCCCAGCACCAGCCAGGTTTCATTGCCGTCCCAGACCGGGGCGACGGTGTTCATCATTACGTCACGGTCGGTCTTGCCCGGGATGAACGGGAAGAGAATCCCGATCCCCAGGTCGAAGCCGTCCATGACCACGTACATCATGATGCCGAAGATGATGATCACGGCCCAGATCAGCGGAAGATCGATACCCATGAGTCAATTCCCCTTGTTCAGGCGGTCGCTGTGGTCAGCTTCGGCGTCATCGTCGGCAGCGGAAAGCGGCCGGGCCGGCGTGCGTTTCTGCCCAGGTCCCCCGTGGCTGACTTCGGCCCCTTCATTGATCACAGGGCCTTTGCGCACCAGGCGCATCATGTAGCCCAGGCCGGCACCGAACAGCGCGAAATAGACCACGACAAACAACACCAAGGTGATGCTCATCTGCATAAAGCTGTGGTTGGACGATGCATCTGCCGTGCGCATCAGCCCGTAGACCACCCACGGCTGACGGCCGATTTCGGTGGTAAACCAGCCGGCGAGAATCGCGATCAGACCCGACGGCCCCATCCACAGCGCCAGGTGCAGGAACAGCCGGTTGTGGTAGATCCGCTCGCGGCGACGCAGCCACAGGCTCCACAGACCGGTGAAGATCATCAGGAAGCCGAGGCCGACCATGACCCGGAACGACCAGAAGACGATGGTCGAATTCGGCCGGTCCTCAGGTGGAAAGTCCTTGAGCGCCGGCACTTGCTTGTCCAGCGAGTGGGTGAGAATCAGGCTGCCCAGGTAAGGGATTTCTACGGCGTACTTGGTTTTTTCAGCCTTCATGTCCGGCCAGCCGAAGAGGATCAGCGGGGTCGGCTCGTTGCCGATGTTTTCCCAGTGGCCTTCGATGGCGGCAATTTTCGCCGGCTGGTGCTTGAGGGTGTTGAGGCCATGGAAGTCACCGATCACCGCCTGTACTGGCGCCACGATCAGGGCCATCCACATCGCCATCGACAGCATGCGCCGGATCGCCGGGTTATCCCGCCCGCGCAGCAGGTGCCAGGCAGCCGAGGAGCCGACGAAGAACGCCGTGGCGACAAACGCGGCCGTGGCCATGTGCGCCAGGCGATAGGGGAACGAGGGGTTGAAGACCACGGCGAACCAGTCCACCGGAATCACCCGGCCGTCGATGATTTCAAAGCCCTGAGGGGTCTGCATCCAGCTGTTGGACGAGAGGATCCAGAAGGTCGAGATCAGCGTGCCGATGGCCACCATCACCGTGGAGAAGAAGTGCAGGTTGCGCCCGACCTTGTTCCAGCCGAACAGCATGACCCCAAGGAAACCGGCCTCAAGGAAGAACGCCGTGAGTACTTCATAGGTCAGCAACGGGCCGGTGACAGCGCCGGCAAAATCCGAGAAGCGGCTCCAGTTGGTGCCGAACTGGTAGGCCATGACCAGGCCGGAGACCACACCCATGCCGAAGTTGACGGCAAAGATCTTGGACCAGAAGTGGTACAGGTCGCGGTAGGTGTCGTCGCGGGTCTTGAGCCACAAGCCTTCGAGTACCGCCAGGTAACTCGCCAGGCCGATGGTGATGGCCGGGAACAGAATGTGGAACGAGATGGTGAACGCGAATTGGATTCGGGCGAGATCAAGTGCCTCCAAACCGAACATAAGCTTTCCTCTGTCAGGTAATACCGGCTGAAGGCTTGCGGCCTGCACCCACTGCCCCCACGGATATGGAGTGTGGCGAATTCGGATTCGTTCTTTTTAAACCATCGCAACGTAGGGATTTCTGGCCATCTGGCCGCCAGATCGACCTTTGGAAAAGGTTTTGATCTGGATCAATCAACGTTGAAAGAGTAGTCCTAAATCCGCCATCGGTTTGTGTGGTCTTTTGTCGCGTGACAGCTTGCCTCACCAGCCTGAGTAGCCACGCGAGGCTGCGCTGGCCCTCCAGAACACCGGGATCAGCCAGGGATATCTTCGGCGCCCATCAGGGACAGCGCAGGCAGCGACGACGAGATAGATGCGGGGCTAACGATTTTTCGGGTCGCGGCAACTATTGGTTACATGTTGGTGATAACCTCGCCCTACCCCCCCGCTCAGATATGCCCTCAGATGCCCAGCCCAGACCCGCTTCTGCTCCGTCATCACCGCCCTTTCATCGCGTTTTGGCTGGCCCGGATCTTCACCGCCAGCGGCTTTCAGATGCTCACCGTGGCCATTGGCTGGAACCTCTACCAACTGACCGGCAACGTGCTGGACCTGGGCCTGGTGGGCCTGGTCGAATTCGCGCCGCGGGTCCTGTTCATGCTGCACACCGGGCATGTGGCCGACCGCTATGACCGACGCCGGGTCGCGGCGATCTGCCAGTCGTTGCAGGCGTTGATCGCCCTGTCGCTGGCCATTGGCAGCGCCACCGACAGCGTCACCCGGGAGATGATCTTTATCCTCGCCTTCCTCCTCGGCGCCGCCCGTTCATTCGAAATGCCGACCACCCAGGCCCTGCTGCCGAGTATCGTCCCCAGCGCGCTGTTCCCCCGCGCCGTGGCTGCCGCACAGTCGGCGCAACAATCGGCAACCATCGTCGCCCCGGCCCTGGGCGGCCTGCTCTATGCGTTTGGCAGCGTCTGGGTGTATGGCCCGACGGTGATCCTGTACGTCATCGCCTGCCTGCTGATGCTCAACCTGCCGGCACGGCAGACCCCGCTCAACAAAGGCAAGGCCACCCTGGATTCGCTGCTGGCCGGGATTCGCTTTATCCGCAGCCGGCCGGACATCCTCGGCGCCATTTCCCTGGACCTGTTCGCCGTACTGCTGGGCGGCGCCACCGCACTGCTGCCGGTGTTCGCCAAAGACATCCTGCTCACCGGCCCCTGGGGCCTGGGCCTGTTGCGCTCGGCACCGGCGGTCGGCGCCCTGGGCATGTCCCTGTGGCTGGCGCGCTTCAGCGTCGACCGCAAGGTCGGTCGGGTGATGTTCACCGCCGTCGGTGTGTTCGGCGTGGCCACCATCGCCTTCGGCCTCTCGACCTCGTTCTGGTTTTCCCTGGCGGTGCTGGTGGTGCTGGGCGCGGCGGACATGATCAGCATGGTGATCCGCGCCTCCTTCGTGCAGTTGGAAACCCCGGACGAAATGCGCGGCCGGGTCAGCGCGGTCAATGGCCTGTTTATCGGCGCCTCGAACCAGCTCGGCGAGTTCGAATCCGGGCTCACCGCCCACTGGTTCGGCACCGTGCCGGCAGTGGTCATGGGCGGAGTCGGCACGCTGGTCGTGACCGGGGTCTGGATCAAACTGTTCCCGACCCTGGCCAACCGCGACCGGATGCATGTCCCGGTGGAAGAAGCCAAGGTCTAAAGCAGCTTGTCCAGGGTGATCGGGAAGTCCCGCACCCGCTTGCCGGTGGCGTGGTAAATCGCATTGGCCACCGCCGCCGCCACGCCGACGATGCCGATTTCTCCCACACCCTTGGAGCCCAGGGCGTTGACGATCTCGTCGTGTTCCTCGACGAACAGCACATCGATCTGACCGATATCGGCATTCACCGGGATGTGGTACTCGGCCAGGCTGTGGTTCATGTGGCGTCCCAGGTTGTGGTCGGTCTGGGTTTCCTCGTGCAGGGCCATGCCGATGCCCCAGACCACGCCACCCAGAATCTGGCTGCGGGCCATTTTCGGATTGACCACGCGTCCGGCGGCAATCGCACTGACCACCCGGCTGACCTTGACCACCCCCAGGTCCTCGTCCACCCGCACCTCGACAAATACCGCCGAATGGGTGGCCGTGGCGTAGGCATCGCGCTTTTTATCCGGCTCGGCATCCACTTGAACCTCCAGCGCCTGCTCCTCGGTATCGCGCAGCAGCTCGGCCAGGGCCAGGCCGTGTTCGCAGTACCACATCTGCCCATCGGCAAAGTGCACCTGGGCAGGCGTTGCACCCTGGAAGGCCGGCGCTTGAGCGGCGGCGCGCTCCAGCAGTTTTTCGCGCAGGGCCGAGCAGGCCTGCTGCACCGCCGTACCCACTGAAGACACGGTGAACGAACCACCCTGCAAGGGCGCAGCGGGCAAGGAGGAATCCCCCAGTACAAAAACCACATCCTCAAGGGCCACACCGCAGGCTTGGGCGGCGATCTGCGTCATTACGGTGTAGGTGCCGGTGCCGATATCGGTGGTGGCGCTACTGACGGTCAGGCGCCCCTCGTGGTCAAGACGGGCCTTGGCGCTGGCCTTCTGCTGCAAGGCTTCCCAGACCCCACCGGCCATGCCCCAGCCAATCAGTTCACGGCCTTCGCGCATGCTGCGGGGCTCGGGGTTGCGTCGCGCCCAGCCAAAGCGCTCGGCGCCCTGGGCATAACAGGCACGCAGTTCCTTGCTCGAATAGGCCTTGTCCTGGTTCTGGTTGCGCTCGGAATAATTGATCAGCCGCAACTGCACCGGATCGATGGCCAGGGCGCAGGCCAACTCGTCCATGGCGCACTCCAGCCCGATCAGGCCCAGGGCGGCACCGGGAGCGCGCATGTCCAGGGGCGTGAACACATCCAGCGGCACCAACTGGTAGTCCAGTTGCACGTTGTCACAGTGATAAAGCATGCCGCTCCACTCCACCACGTGCTCGGTGAAGTCTTCGAAACGCGAAGTCTGGCCGATCGCCGCGTGCCCCAGCGCCAGCAGCCGGCCATTGGCCGCGGCGCCCAGTTGCAGGCGCTGCAAGGTCCGAGGCCGATAACCAAAGGTGAACATCTGCTGGCGGGTCAGGCTGACCCGCACCGAGCGTTTGAGGGCCAGCGCCGCCATCACCGCCAACGGAAGCTGATATTGCGGACGCAGGCCGGAACCGAACGCACCACCGACATAGCCGGCGAAGATCCGCACCTGCTCGCGCCCCAAGCCGAAAACCTTTTGCACATACCGCTGGCAGTTTTGCGGCCCCTGGGTCTTGTCGTGAATGTGCAGGCTGCCGTCGGCCTGATACAGCACCGTGCTGGCGTGGGGCTCCATCGGGTTGTGGTGCTCGATCGGGGTGCTGTAGTGCAGGTCCAGTTGCAAGGCCGCGCCCGCCAACTCCGCCTGGAAATTGCCACGGGGCCCGGGCACCTCGGCGGGCGCCGGATGGCCCTCGAATTGCGCACTCAGCAGGTCAGTGGCGTGGGGCTCGGCCTGATACTCGATCACCAGCAATGAACCGGCATAGCGCGCCAGCTCCAGGCTTTCGGCGACCACCAGGGCCACCGGCTGCCCGCTGTAGAGAATCCGCTCGTTAAACAACGGACGAAAAGGCGACCCCTTGGCCGCGTCATCGTCCGCGTAGCTTTCGTCGTAACTGGCCAGGCGCGGGCGATTCAAGTGCTCAAGCACCATTACCACCCCAGGCAGGCTGAGGGCCGCCGAAGCGTCGATGCTGACAATCCGGCCACGGGCAATGCTGCTGGACACCACGCTGCCGTGAAGCAAGCCCGCCTCGGGAAACTCGCCGGCATAGCGCGCCTGGCCAGTGACCTTGAGCATGCCGTCGACCCGGTCCACCGGTTGCCCCATGGGTTTGGCAAAGGAATTCATCGGGCAGCCCCCTCCAGTGCGGCATCGCCCAGGGCACGAATCATCGCGCGGCGTGCCAGCTTGAGTTTGAAAGCGTTGTGCGCCAACGGTTCGGCGTCTTCGAGCAGCGTGTCGGCGGCCAGTGCAAACAGCTCGCGGCTCACCGGTTTGCCCACCAGCAACCGCTCCACTGCCTTGTCGCGCCAGGGTTTGTGGGCCACACCGCCCAGCGCCAGGCGCGCCTCGCGAATCACCGGCCCGACCATTTCCAGCCCCACCGCCACCGAGACCAGGGCAAAGGCATAGGACGCGCGGTCACGGATCTTGAGGTAGTGGCTGTGCCGGGCAAAACCCGCCGCCGGCAGCTCAATGGCGGTGATCAGTTCGTCATCGGCCAGCAGGTTGTCCCGCTCCGGATGTTCGCCCGGCAAGCGATGAAAGTCGGCGAACTCGATAAGGCGCTTGCCGCCACCGCCCTGCACATGGACCACCGCCTCCAGGGCCGCCAGGGCCACGCACATGTCGGAGGGGTGCGTGGCCACGCATTCTTGACTGGCACCGAGGATCGCGTGGATCCGGTTCAAGCCTTCGCGGGCCGGGCAACCGCTGCCTGGCTGGCGTTTGTTGCAGGGCACGCTGGCGTCGTAGAAGTAATAACAACGGGTGCGTTGCAGCAGGTTGCCTCCGGTACTGGCCATGTTGCGCAACTGTGGCGAGGCACCGGCCAGGATCGCCTGGGACAGCAACGGGTAGCGCGCTTCCACCAGGGGGTGCCAGGCCAGGTCGGCATTGCTGACCAGGGCGCCGATCATCAGGCCGCCAGCGGCTGTTTCCCGAACGTCCCGCAGGGGCAAGCCGGTGATATCGATCAAGCGTTCGGGGCGAGTGATGTTCTCTTTCATCAAGTCCAGCAGGTTGGTGCCGCCGGCGATGAAGCGCGTGTTCGGCCCCGCGAGGTGCACGGCCTCCTGCACATCGAGCGGCTTGCTGTAATGGAACGGGTTCATGGGTTTTCCCCCTGCCGGCGGCAAGCGGGCAACGCCTCTTCGATGGCATCGCGGATATTGCTGTAGGCACCGCAGCGGCACAGATTGCCGCTCATCAGTTCCTGGATCTGCTCGCGGGTCTGGGCCCGTCCCTCGTTGACCAGGCCCTGGGCCGAGCAGATCTGCCCCGGCGTGCAGTAGCCGCATTGAAAGGCGTCGTGCTTGATAAAGGCCTGCTGCAGAGGATGCAATTGATCGCCACTGGCCAACCCTTCAATGGTGGTCAGTTCGGCGCCGTCGCACATCACTGCCAGGGTCAGGCAGGCGTTCACCCGCTTGCCATTGAGCAACACCGTGCAGGCACCGCACTGGCCGTGGTCGCAGCCTTTTTTACTGCCGGTCAGGTCCAGTTGCTCGCGCAGCAGGTCCAGCAGGGTGGTCCAGGGCAGCACGTCGAGTTGCCGAGGTTGCTGGTTCAAGGTCAGGCGTATCGGGTGGCGGGCAAAGATCTGCGCCGCAGCGCCGGTAGTGGTCGCGCTCATAAACACCTCACGGTTGTCGTGCATGCGCGGCGTTTTGATAAACCGCCGTCTTAGGGGTACGACTTCGCTGCGGGATGAGCGTTCAGGGCAATTGATGGGCGTACCGGGGCCGTTGATCGGCTTTAAACCAGCAACTGCGCCGCCACCGCAGCCCGCCGCGCCTTGCCGCACATCTGCTCCACCAGGGTCAGTGCAAACAGCAGGGCCGCGCCCGAGCCCTGGGCAGTGATGCAGTTGCCGTCGACCACCACCGGCTGGTCAATAAAGTTACACCCCGAAAGTTGCTGGCTGACGCTGGGCAGGCAGGTCATGCGCCGCTGGCGCAGCACGCCAAAGGCTTGCAGGGCCAGGGCCGGAGCCTCGGCGATAGCGGCAAACAGGCGCCCGGCGGCCGCCTGGTCCTTGACCCGTTGCAGCAACGGTTGATGGGCGCCGAGGTGTTGCGCGCCGACTGCGCCACCCGGCAGGACGATAAGGTCGAAGTCTTGTGCCAGCACATCCACCAGCATGCCGTCGGCAGTCAGGCGGGTGCCGCGGGCGCAGGTCAGCATGCGCCGCGACTCGATGCTGGCCACCAGCACTTCGACCTCGGCGCGGCGCAGGACATCGATCAGGGTCACGCTTTGCAGGTCGTCGATGCCTTCGGCGACGGTGATCAGGGCTCTAAAGGTCATGGCGCACGTCCACAGATGGGTCTTTAGAGCGTAGTCGGCCTTGATCGCCTACTTGATGTAGATCTGCGTGCTCATGGTGTTGCCGGGGGCATTGAGCGAGGAATTGCTGAAACTGAAGGTGCCTTCCTGCTTGCCGGCCAGGTCGAAGATGTAGATATAGCCGACGGTGATCCCGGAATTGCCGCAGGGCACCAGGCTCGAGCCGTTTTCGCAGACCGCCGAGCGGGTGCCGTTCACTTCAAAGCCGTCGAGGGTCACATGGGGTTGGCGGCCGTAGCCGATTTCCAGGACATAGACCTTGATGTTGGGGCCACTGTGATCACAACGGGTCTGGCTGCGACCATCGGACACATCCTCGAAACCACAGGCCGGCGACTCGACCTTGAGGATCTCCAACTGGCTCAACGGCGGCGCGGAACGGGCCATGGCCGCTGTGGCCCCCAGACCAAAGGCCGCTGCCACCAGGCCCAGGGCCATCGCTTTTATCGTGCTGTGCATAAATCCCCCCCGAAACGTCGGCGCAGTATGCCCCACTCGCCCGGCAGGCAAAACATCGCCGACGATCGCAGCCATTAGCCCACGCTGCTGGTATGATGCGCGGCTTTTTCCGACCCACTGAAATTCCTCAGGCGCCTCCGGCGGTCTGTGCTTTGCTGTTTAGGTCGATACATTCACGGCGCCCGGCGCGCCACGGGGAGCAGACATGCTGGAAAGGCTGTTTCAACTCAAGGCACACAACACCAACGTACGCACCGAGATCCTGGCAGGCATCACCACCTTCCTGGCCATGGCCTACATCCTGTTCGTCAACCCGAGCATTCTCGGCGAGACCGGCATGGACAAGGGTGCGATCTTCGTTGCCACCTGCCTGGCGGCAGCCATCGGCTCCACCATCATGGGCCTGATCGCCAACTACCCGATCGCCCTGGCACCGGGCATGGGCCTGAACGCCTTCTTTACCTACACCGTGGTCCTGCACATGGGCCACACCTGGCAAGTGGCGCTGGGGGCGGTGTTCATCTCGGCGGTGCTGTTCTTCATCCTGTCGATCTTTCGTATCCGCGAATGGATCATCAACAGCATCCCGCTGCCGCTGCGTTCGGCAATTGCGGCCGGTATCGGCCTGTTCCTGGCGTTGATCGCCCTGCATAACGCCGAGATCGTGGTCGGCAACTCGTCGACCCTGGTGGGCCTGGGCGACCTGACAAAACCGGCGCCGATCCTCGCGTCCCTGGGCTTCGCCCTGATCGTGGCCCTGGAGGCCCTGAAAGTGCGCGGTGCGGTGCTGATCGGCATTTTGGTGGTGACCATCGTTTCGATTCTGCTGGGCGTCACCGCGTTCGGTGGCGTGACGTCCATGCCGCCATCCCTGGCCCCGACCTTCCTGCAGCTGGACATCAAGGGCGCGCTGGACATCGGCCTGATCAGCGTGATTTTCGCCTTCCTGTTCGTCGACCTGTTCGACAACTCCGGGACCCTGATCGGCGTCGCCAAGCGCGCCGGGCTGATGGGCAAGGACGGCCACATGCCGAAAATGGGCCGTGCGCTGATTGCCGACAGCACGGCGGCCATGGCCGGCTCGCTGCTGGGCACCTCGACCACCACCAGCTACATCGAGTCCGCTGCCGGCGTCAGTGCCGGCGGCCGCACCGGCTTGACCGCCATCGTGGTGGCGATCCTGTTCCTGCTGGCGCTGTTTTTCTCGCCACTGGCCGCCAGCGTGCCGCCTTTCGCCACCGCTCCGGCGCTGCTGTTCGTGGCGGTGCTGATGACGTCGGGCCTGGCCGAAATCGACTGGGACGACATCACCGTCGCCGCGCCAGTGGTGGTCACCGCCCTGGCGATGCCGTTCACCTACTCCATCGCCAACGGCATCGCCTTCGGCTTTATTTCCTGGACCGTGATCAAGCTGCTGTCGGGCCGCGCCCGTGAGCTGAACCCGGCCCTGGTGATCCTGTCGATTCTGTTTGTGATCAAGCTGGGCTACCCCGCATGACTTTTGACGCCGCCTCTTACGCCGTACAACTGCAAGACAAGGTCACGCGCCTGCGTGACCTGCTGGCCCCCTTCGATGCGCCCGAGCCGCAGGTTTTCGACTCGCCGCTGCAGAACTTCCGCCTGCGCGCCGAGTTCCGCCTGTGGCGCGAAGCCGGTGAGCGGCACTACGCGATGTTTTCCCAGGAAGACAAGCGCACGCCGATCCTGATCGAAGAGTTCCCCATCGCCAGCCTGCGCATCAATCAGTTGATGCCGCAGCTCAAGGCGGCCTGGAAGGCCAGCGCCGCCCTGAGCCACAAGCTGTTCCAGGTGGAGTTCCTCACTACCCTCGCTGGCGACGCGATGATTACCCTGTGCTATCACCGTCCGCTGGACGAGCACTGGCACGCGGCGGCGAGCAGGCTCGCGGCCGAGTTGCAGGTCAGCGTGATCGGCCGCTCCAAGGGCAAGCGTGAAGTGATCGGCCGCGATTACGTGGTGGAGCAACTCGACGTCGGCGGCCGCACCTTCAGCTACCGCCAACCCGAAGGCGCCTTCACCCAGCCCAACGGCACCGTGAACCAGAAGATGCTCAACTGGGCCTACGATGCCCTGGGCGAGCGCCCGGACGACCTGCTGGAGCTGTACTGCGGCAACGGCAACTTCACCCTGCCCCTGGCCACCCGGGTGCGCAAAGTGCTGGCCACGGAAATCAGCAAGACCTCGGTGAATGCGGCATTGAGCAACCTCAGCGAAAACGCGGTGGATAACGTCACCCTGGTGCGTCTGTCTGCCGAAGAGTTGACCGAAGCGCTGAACGAAGTGCGGCCGTTCCGCCGCTTGCAGGGCGTGGACCTGAAAAGCTACGAATTCGGCAGCGTGTTCGTCGACCCGCCGCGTGCGGGCATGGACCCGGACACCTGCGAACTGACCCGACGCTTCGACAACATCCTGTACATCTCGTGCAACCCGCAAACCCTGGCGGACAACATCGCCCAGTTGCACGACACCCACCGCATCACCCGCTGCGCGCTGTTCGACCAATTCCCGTGGACCCACCATATGGAATCCGGGGTGTTGCTGACCCGGCGCTGATCCGCCCCGCTCGCGCCAACGGCCGTCCTCGAGACGGCCGTTTTCATTCTGCATCCCCTGTAAGAGCCGGCTTGCCGGCGAGGCGGTCTTGGATCTTTCGCTGGGTTCGAAATCGCCATCGCTGGCAAGCCAGCGCCTACAGGGGTGGGTGGTGCGGGGGGCGGTGTCAGCCCAGGGGGTGGAAGTAGCCGGCCAACTGCTGCAAATCCTGTTCGTTGAGCAGCCCGGCGTAGTACTTGAGCTGGATCCGCGCCAGCAGGTAGGCGTGGCGGGCATCGGCCAGGTCGCGGCGGGCGCTGAACAGTTGTTGTTCGGCGTCCAGCACATCGAGGTTGACCCGTTCCCCGCCATGCACGCTTTTCTGCGTGGCCAGCACCAGGGCTTCGGCCGAGCTGACGGCCATTTCATAGGCCCGGACCTTGGCCGCGCCACTGCTGTTGAGGTTGAACTGCTTGCGCAGCTCGATCAGGGTGCTGGCAGTTTGCGCGTCCAGCTCGTACTGGGCCTGGGACAGCTGGCTGGCAGCCTGACGGGTCGACGCCGAGACCGAGCCACCGGCAAACAACGGCACGCTGACCTGGATACCAACGGTGTTGGTGTCGTACTTCTGGTTGTAACTGCTTTCCGAATCGGAGCTGGTCTGGCGGCTGCTGGCGTACAGGCTGACCTTCGGCAAGTGCCCCGCGCGCTTGCGCTCCACCTCATATTCCGCGGCACGCAGGGCGTGATGCTGGGAGGCCAGTTCCGGGTTATTGGCCAGGGCCAGGTCGCGCCAGGTGTCGAAGCGGTTGGGTTGCAGCGGCTGGATTTCAAAGCGCCGGACCAGGGGTTCCAGCTCATCGATCTGCAACGGCTGGCCGACGATCGCCTCCAACTCCCGCAGGGCGGTGTCCTGCAGGTCCCGGGATTCGATCTCGTCGGCCAGGGCCAGGGAGAGCCGGGCCTGGGTTTCCAGGACATCGGTGCGGGTGCCCTCGCCGCCTTGCAGCAGGCTCTGGTTGAGTTGCAAGCGCTCGGCGTAGGTGCGCCGTTGCGCCTGACTCAACTCAATGCGCTCCTGGGCCAGCAAGGCCTGGCTGTAGGCCCCCAGCAAGCGCACCGCCAACTCCTGGCTCTTGCTGCGAAAGCGCTCATCGGCAAACAGCGCCTGGGCAGCCCCCTGGCGATAACGCGCATAGGCTTCGTAATCGAGCAGGGGTTGTTGCAGGGTCAGGGTCGCGGCGTAGCTGCGGTAATCGCGGTCGGTGGTGACATTACCCTGGGGCAGGGTCTGGGTCACCTCGGATTCATTGCGCGAGTTGTTGTAGCTCCAGGACAGATTGGGCAGCAGCGCGGAGCGGCCGATGACGCGGTTTTCTTCACCGGCGTCGCGTTCCTTGAGTGCCGCATGGAAGGTCGGGTCGTTGAGCACCGCCAGGTCGTAGGCCTGGAGCAAACCCAGGGCCTGGGCCGCCGGAGCACACAAAAACGCCAGCCCTAGCAGGGCCAGTTGCAGGGGACGCGGCTTCATTCTTCCACCAAGGCCATGTGGGTGCGGTCCAGCAGGGGCTTGAACAGGTAATTGAGCATCGAACGCTCACCGGTACGGACAAACGCCTCCACCGGCATTCCCGGACGGATCTGCAAACCTTGAAGTTGCTGCATGCCCTCGGCGCTGACCTGGGCACGCAAGGTGTAATAAGGTTCGTCGGTGCGCTCGTCGACCTGGCGATCGGCAGACACCAGGGTCACCTCCCCCGCCACCCGGGGCGTGGTGCTCTGGCTGAAGGCCGAGAACATCAGTTCCACCGGCAGCCCGGGGTGCACCTTGTCGACCATCTGCACCGGCACCCGCGCCTCCACCAGCAAAGGCTCGCCCTGGGGCACGATTTCCATCAGCGCTTCGCCGGGCTTGATCACCCCACCCTCGGTAAACACCTGCAGCCCCACGACCACCCCGGCGGCCGGTGCCCGGACCTGACTGTTGGCCAGTTCGAACTCGGCCGAAGCCAGGCGATTGCGCAGGTCTTCGCTGCGCGGGCGGGTGTCGGCCAGTTGGCTGCGCACTTCCTTCTGGAACTCTTCGGACAGTTGCCGAATACGCAGGCGCAATTCGAGGATCTGGCGCTGCAACTGGCCGATGCGCCCGAAGTCTTCGGCGATCGAACCGTCGATCTGCGCGTACAGCCGCTCACTGTCGAGCAACCGGTTACGCGGGATGTAGCCGTCCCGCGCCAGCTCGCGCAGGCCCTGCAATTGCTCGCTCAAGGCCTTGCGCTGCTGCTGTTTGCTGGCCTGGGAGTCACGGGTGCCCGAGAGTTGCGCCTGGGTGCCGGCGATGGTTTCGCCAATGCCCTGCTGCTCCATGGCCAGGGCCTCGCGCCGGCTGCTGAACAGCTGGCGTTGCAGGGCCATGGTCGCGGCCACCTCGGGCTCGGCGGCCAGGGCCAGCAGTTCGGGGCTGAATTCAATGCGGGTGGCGCCTTCACGCTCGGCATTCAGCCGCGCCTCGCTGGCCAGGGAACCGAGATACTGCGCACGCAAGGACTGCATCTGGGTGCGCAACGGGGTTTCCTTGAGGCGCAGCAGCACCTGCCCGGCACTCACCAACTGGCCGTCGCGCACCTCGATATGCTCGACAATCCCACCACTGGGGTGCTGCACCGCCTTGCGGTGGCCCGAAACCATGACCTTGCCGGACACCGCCACGCCCTTGTCCAGGGGCGCCCACGCCGCCCAGCCCAGAAAGGCGGCAAAGCCGCCGAGCACCAGCAGCCAACCCAGGCGTGAATGGTGTTTGTGGTCCAGGGGCAGCACATTGCTCGGGGCCTCGGCGGTAGGCAGCGGCGGCGCCGCGCTGGCGTGGGACTGGCTCATGCTTTTTTCCCTTCAGGGCTGGGCGCTACGCCCAGCCGGTAATTCATGTTCAACGCGGTCACCGGGTTGCTCACCGGGGGCGCTGGCGGGGCCTTGGCTTTCTGGCTGGCCTCCAGCACCCGCGCCGTCGGGCCGAAGGCCTGCAGCTGACCGTCGCGCAGGATCATCAACTGGTCGGTGAGGGTCAGGACGTTGGGCTTGTGGGTAATCAGGACCAGCGTGCGCTGCTGTTGCTTGAGCTGGGTGATGGCCTGGAGCAGGGCCTGCTCGCCGGCTTCATCGAGGTTGGAGTTGGGCTCATCGAGCACGATCAGCGCCGGCAGGTCATACAGGGCACGGGCCAGGCCGATGCGCTGCTTCTGCCCGCCGGACAACCCGGCGCCACCCTCCCCCAACTGCGTGTCATAGCCTTGGGGCAATTGCAGGATCAACGAGTGCACCCCGGCCATCTGCGCCGCCGCCAGCACCTTGGCCGAGTCCACCGGCCCCAGGCGGGCAATGTTCTCGGCAATGCTGCCGGCAAACAGTTGCACGTCCTGGGGCAGGTAGCCGATATGCGGGCCCAGTTGCTGGCGATCCCATTGCCCAAGGTCGGCGCCGTCAAGGCGGACCTTGCCGGTCAGCGGCGTCCAGGCCCCGACCAGCAGCCGAGCCAGGGTCGACTTGCCGCAACCGGACGGGCCGATCACCCCCAACACGTTGCCCGCCGGCAGGCTGAACCCGAGGTTGCTCAAGGCCGGCCGCCGGCTGCCCGGGGCGCAGGCACTCAGGGCTTGTACCTGCAACTCGCCACGCGGCGCAGGCAGGCTCATGCGTTGCGGGCGCGCCGGGTGGGCCTGGAGCAAAGCCGACAGGCGCTCATAGGCCAGTCGCGCCGAACTCCATTGTTTCCACACCGCAATCAGCTGGTCGATCGGGCTCAGCACCCGGCCCATGAGGATCGAACCGGCAATCATCATCCCCGGGGTGATTTCACCCTGCACCGCCAGCAAGGCGCCGAGGCCCAGCACCAACGATTGCAGGGCCAGACGCACGCCCTTGGACCAGGCGCTGACGGTGGCAGTCTTTTCGCTGGCCAGGTTCTGCTGGGCCAGAAACGCCTGATGCCCGGCAAACCAGCGCCCGCGCAGGGCACCCAGCATGCCCATGGCTTCGATCACATCGGCATTGCGCAAGTTGGCCGTGGCCTGCTGGCTGGTGCTGATGGACAGTTGGCTGGCCGCGCTCAACGGCGCCTGGCAGATGTGCTGGTTGACCCAGGCCAGCACCACCAGCAATACCGCGCCGCCCAGGGCCAGCAGGCCGAGCCAGGGGTGAAACAGAAAGATCACCAGCAGGTACACCGGGAACCACGGCGCATCAAAAAACGCGAACAGCGCATTGCCGGTGGCGAACTGGCGCAGCGCGGTCAGGTCGTTCAGGGCCTGGCCGGCGGCCTGGGGGCTGCCCTTGAGCTGGGCTTCGAACGCGGCGTCGTATACCCGCTGGTTCAACCGCATGTCCATCTGCGTGCCAAGGCGGATCACCACCTGGCTGCGCACCCACTCCAACGCGCCCATCAGGCCGAACAGGCCGAGGATCATCAGCGTCAGCATCAACAGGGTCATCTGATTGCCCGAGGCCAGCACCCGGTCATACACCTGCAACATGTACAGGGCCGGAGCCAGCATCAGCAGGTTGATCACCGCCGAAAACAGGCCGATGTTGAAGAAGCCGCTTTTATAGGCCGCCAGGGCCGCCAGCGTCTCGGAACCGGCAAGTGAATTCGGCCTGCTCATCAAGGTGTCCTGTTGGATGTCGAGGGATAGAGCGCCATCCGTTCTTGCAGAACGGATCGGCAAGAGGCGCGCCACGTGCATTGACAGGCACCACGGCGCTCCCCAGAATTTGCCACCGCCGCCGCCCTGGCCTTCGAAAACTCGGGCGACGGAGGTGATTCAAGCGAGCGAATGCGGGAGCGATCCGGCATTCGCTTTTTTATGCCTCAAACCGGCACTCAGGCCGCCAGGGCCCAGTCCTGAGGCACGTCCTGCACACCCACCAGGCCGACGTCGGCAGCAGCCGGGTTGGCGTGGGCGATACCGGCAGCCGCCAGGTCGTCGAACGTCGAGTTCACCGACAGGCTTGGGTCGATGGCTTTGAGCAGAGCGTCGATTTCGCCAGCCAGGGCCGAGCTGTCGCCGCTCATCAGGCCGTAGATGACTTTGTGCACGTCGCCTTCACGGCCTTCGGTTTTCAGGCTCTCGAGGCCCAGGTTGGTGAAGCTGACTTCCTGGCTGACCAGGTTGTACGGGTTGGCGGTGGTGCCGCCGGCCAGGGTGTCACCCAGGGAGATGGTGTCCAGCGAACCCCAGACGGTGTGGCTCGGCGCGCTGAACAGGGTGTAGTGCAATTCACCATCGGCCACGAACGCGGCGTCGCTGTTGGTGCTCTTCAGCGCGTATTGGGTGCCGTCGAACGGGCCCGGGTTGAAGCCGCCGGTGTTGGTGCCGTCGACCACCTGGCCCGGACGATGGTTGACGTCGCCAAAGTAGGCCGACCAGTCAGTCAGGTAGTTCGCAACGCTGACGCCGCCGTAGGTAGCGCTGTAAGAAATTGAAATGCTCATGCAAAACTCCAATACATAGGTTGGTCACTCCGAAGCCGACTCCTGCCGGCTCCGGTTTTGCCCGTCATTGGGCAAAAGGGGTCAGAACTGATATTCCACGGTGCCCTGCAAGGTGCGGCCACGGCCGAGAGTGAAGGCCAGCACGTCGCCCAGGGGCACCAGGTAGGCGCGGTCGGTGACGTTTTCCATGGCCAGGCGCAGGGTCAGTTCATCGGTGGCGCGGTAGCTGCCATAGAGGTCGTAGACGGTGTAGGGCTTCCAGTCCGCCGGGTAGACGCCGCTCTGGGACACGGTGGTGGTGGCGGTGCCTTCTACCGCATACCCGGCGCTGTAACGGGCGCGGGCACCGATATCCAGCTTGCGTTCGAAAAAGCGTGCGCCCAGGGTCAGCGCGCCACGGTCCATCGGCATGTGCTCGGCCGAGCCGAGGATCGCGCTGCATTGGGTGGCGGCGTTGGCCGCATCATCGGGGCGCATGCCGACCACGATGGCTCCACGCCCCGAGCCTTGCTTGACGGCTTGGGTCACCCCACCCAGCCACGCGGTCTTGGCGCAGAAGTCGTTGCTGCCGATCATGTGGGTGTAGGACAGCTGGCCGTAGGCGCTTCCGGCGTCATAGTCCAACTGGTACTCGACGCCACGGAAGTGGGTTTCTTCCAGGTTGTTGACGTAGGCGCTGTTGCCGATGCCGGCCATGCCATAACCCGGCGGCTGCACGCCCATGTTCATGTAGATGAAGTCGTCGACCCGGGTGTCGAAGTAGGCAACCTTGATCCCCAGCCGGTCTTCGCTGAAAAACAGGTTCTCCTTGAGCACATTGACCCCCACCTCCCAGGCCGTGGAACGCTCCGGCTTGAGGAACGGGTTGGGGTACATGCTCTCGGCCCCGCCACCGTGGGGGCGCCCGGAAATCATGGTTTCGGTGACGGCCGGCGGACGCCAGCCCTTGCCGTAGGTGGCGAACAGTTGCAGCCAGTCCACCCCCGGCTTGACCGACAGGCCGAATGTCGGCGACAGGCGGCCCTCCTGATTGTCCACGTCGTAGGTCACCGGCACGGTGATCTGCCGGGGTGTGGCGCCAATCACGAAGGTCCGGGTATTGAGCCCGGTCTCGCCGCGCAGGCGGTAACGGTCATAGCGCAGCCCGGCGTTCATGTTCAGCCAGCCGTCATAGTCGTAATCCAGGCGTGCGAACAGACTGCCCAGGGCCCGGTCGCCCTCGGGGGTCATGGCCTCCGCCGCCGAAGCATTCACCGCCGACCCGCTGGCCACCGCCTGGCTGGAGTCCGGCCGGACCTTGTCATAGAAGAACTCCAGGCCGTAGTTGGCCTTGAGCGTGGACAGCTCGCCCAGGGCGAAGGTCGAAGTGTTCTGCGCCTGGGCGCCGTAGGTATCGGTCTGGTATGTGATGGAGTAACCCGGGCTCGAACGGACGCGGACCGTGCTCTGATCGTTGCGGTTGTCGACGTAGTAGAGCTTGGCCTTGAAGTCGATCAGCGGGTTGTCCGGGGTGTAGCTGTAATCGAGTGCGAAGTTCTGTGCCCGGACCTTGCTGCTGCCGAGCTTTTCCCACAGTTGCCCGTTCTCGACGTTCATCATGTTCGCGTCGTCGTAGGACACTTCAGTCGTCAGGTAGCTCAGTTGCAGGCGCTGGTCCGCCGGCAGGTTGACCCCGAGCTTGAGCAGGCGCGACCGCATCACCGAGGCGGTGTAGTCCACGGTGGAGTTTTTCACCCGGTCGGTGGCGGTGGGGTCCATCGCCGCGCCGGTGCGCAGCTCGCCGATACTGCCCCGGGTGCCCGGGTTGTAATCCCCCAGGTGCCGCTCGCTGGCGGCCAGCAGCATGTCCCAGGCCTCGGTGCCGATGGCGAAGGCGGAACTGCCGATAAAATGCGTACCGTTACTGCGCCCGCCCAGCCCGGTGGTCAGGCGGATGCGCCCGCCGATTTCCTTGCCCGGCTTGAGCAGGTCGCTGGCTTCGACGGTGCGAAAGTTGGCGATCCCGCCAATCACTCCCGCACCGCCCATGCCAGAGGTCGCGCCCTTTTCGATGACCACCTCGGAGAGCAATTCCGGATCGACATACAGGGTGCCGTTGCGTTGCTGGTGGCCGCTCTGCTGGTAGTTCTGGCGCATGCCGTCGATCGACATGTTGACCCGGCCGTAGTCCTGGATCCCGCGGATATTCACGGAAAGGCCCGGGTCCTGCTGGTTGACCGCCGAGTACACGCCCGAGGTTTCTTCAAGCATGTCCGCCGCATGCCGCGGCGGGTTGCGGTCCAGTTGCTCGCGACCGATCACGCTCACCGAACGCGGATCACCATAGACCCAGTCGCCTTTCTTGCCTTCGCGGTTGCCGGTGACAGTCGTGGTGGCCAGCGCCAGGGCGCCATCATGGCCGCCGGCGACCCGGCTCAGGGTCACCTGGCGCTCACCGGTGAAGCGGTACTCCACTGGGGCATTGCCCAGCAGCCGCGCCAGGCCTTCCTGCACGCTGTAGCGACCATTGAGCGCCGAGCTTTGCAGCCCTTGCAGGCGCTGGCTGTCGAACAACACTTGCAGCCCGGCCTGTTCGGCAAAGGCCAGGACCGCCGCCCCCAGGGGTTGTGCGGGGATTTCGAAGTTCAACAGGTACTGCTGATCGGCACTCGGCTGGCTGACGCCAACCGGCTCGGCGGCGTGCAACAGGCCAACGCCCGCCAACCAGCCTGCGACTCCCAGGTGAACAGCAAGGGCCAACCGGCGACCGGTACTGGCTTCCTTGCGACTGCTTCCCCTCATTGTTGTTATCCCCACGCTGGCCATCTTGTGTGTATGCGAATGCATCTCACTAGCAAGACGTGCCAGGGGCGAAAACTCAGTAAGTTTTTTTCAGGTTTTTTTATCGCAATCGAAAAAGCCCCGGGACAGGGCTCAATAAATCAGGCTGACACCGGCCAGGTCAAAGCGCTGCACCTGCAATTCCCGAGTCAGGGTGGACAGGGCCGTGTCCAGCATATCCAGGCGGAACACGCCACTGACCTGGCGCTCGGCCAACTCGCTGCTGGTCAGCACCACGCGCCCCGGGCGATAGCGGTTGAGCTGCTCGACCACATTGGCCAGGGGCAGGCGATCAAACACCAGCACCCCACGGCGCCAACTGGTGGCGCGCTGCAGGTCGAAGTCCTGCAGCGCGACCACGCCGGTCTGCGGGTTGTAGCGCGCGCTTTGCCCTTCTTCCAGGACCCGTTTGCCCGGCCCCTGCTGCGCCGGGGATTGCAGGCTGACAGCGACACTGTGCTGCAGCACGCCGACCCAGGCCTGCTGGCTGCTTTCACGCCCGACCACAAACCGGGTGCCCAGTGCACGGGTCTGGCCGCCCGCGCTTTTCACCACAAAAGGGCGTGCTTCTCCGGGGCCCATGGGCGCCACATCGAACACCGCCGAACCTGCCAGCAGCCGTACCTGGCGCTGCTGATCGGTGAAATCGAGGCTGATGGCGCTGCCTGAATCAAGCTCCACCTGACTGCCGTCGGCCAGTTGCACCGTACGCACCTCACCCTTGGCGGTCAGGTAATCGGACTGCATGCGCAACAGGGCTTGCGGCCCCTGCCACCAGCCGACACAGACCGCCAGGGTCAGCGCCGCCACACTGGCTGCCAGGCGCCCAGTGCGCCGCCGGCGTGCTGCAGGTCGTGCGGGCTCGGCGGCAGGCGCCGAGGCCCGGCGTGCCGGCGTCAGCCGGGCACTGTCCGGTTCCAGGTGCAGTTCGCCCAGGGCCGCCCAGGTCTGCTCGGCAAAACGCAAGGCCGGGCCATGCCGGCTATCGCGGGCCTGCCATTGCTCAAGCTCGACCTGCTCGGCCGCACTCAAGTGACCGGCGTGCAAACGCACCGCCCAGTCGGCGGCCGCCTCAGTGATACTGCGCTCTTGCGGACCCTGGCTATTCACGTGTGAATCTCGATTTCTCGTTATATATAAGCAGTGACGTCTAACCCCGACATTTACCGTAATTCATTCGTCGGCGGGCCGCTCATCGGTGCCTTGCAGGCGTTGCATGACATAGGCCAACGCCCGGGAAAGATGCTTTTGCACCGAACTGTCGGAAATGTTCAAGTGCCGGGCCACCTCGGCATGGGTCATGCCCTCGATCCGGTTCAGGCGAAAAATCTCCTGGGTCCGTTGTGGCAGTTCCGCCATCGCCTGCTTCAATGCCATCCGCTGTTGCTGCGCCATCGCCTGCGCCTCCAACCCGGCCAGTTCATCTTCGATTTCAGCCAGCGCTTCATGGGACACGGTGTCAGTCTTGCGCCGCGCCTCCTGACGAACATGGTCGATCAGCAGATTCCTGGCCGTTCGGTAGAGATACCCCTGTGAATTGTCGATGCGTTCGCCACGGGTCTGCTCGGCCAGGCGCAGGAAACTCTCCTGCACCAGGTCGGCAGCCAACTGCGGGTCCCGTACCTTGCGCGCCAGATACCCACGCAAGGTAGCGGCATGCTTGAGAAACAGGCCCTTGAGATCCACGTCCGACAAACCGACTCCCTGGAACTTGAAGGAAATTGGCGGGCATCTTACGGCTTGTCGAGAATCATTTTCAATTGATATCAGCACCCATCTACCACCGCACGGGTGCAACAACCTCGGTAAGGCATCAGGGCGCGCCGCAGCCCACCCTGCACGAACGGCCGCCTGTTTTTCCGTTGAAACGGGTTGCCCGGGCCTTGCCCTCGCCGCCCTGACGTCCAGCACGCGCCGCTACCAGCACTACGGCCAGCAAGTGCTCAGCCATTCCGGCGACTCGGGTTTGTAGCTCAGGACACGGGAAGTTGTTCGATAAACGAACACTTAATGCCGGGCGGCCTCCTCCTTCGACACCCTGCAATTGACCTAATTAACCAGTTAGTACAATTTATCCGCACAAGCGGGCCTCGCACGCCACGCCAACAATAACAACGGAGATTCACCCCCTATGCCCCCTATCGTCCTGGTGCTCAACGGCCCCAACCTGAACCTGCTCGGCACCCGCGAACCCGCGACCTACGGCCATGAAACCCTGGCAGATATTTCTGCCCTGTGCGGCCGCGCCGCCGAAGAGTTCGGGCTGGCGGTGGAGTTTCGCCAGACCAACCACGAAGGTGAACTGCTGGACTGGATTCATGCCGCCCGTGGCCGCTGCGCCGGCATCGTGATCAACCCCGCCGCCTGGACCCACACCTCGGTGGCCATCCGCGATGCGCTGGTGGCCAGTGAATTGCCGGTGATCGAAGTGCACCTGTCCAACGTCCATGCCCGCGAGCCGTTCCGTCACCATTCGTTCGTGTCCTCGATCGCCCAGGCGGTGATGTGCGGTTTCGGCAGCAATGGTTATCGTCTGGCACTGGAACATTTCAGCCAGCGTTTGAAGGGGTGAATCGCATGAGCAAAACCAACGCCATTCTCGCCGGCCTGATCGGCGCCGGCATCCAGGCCTCGCGCACCCCGGCCCTGCACGAACATGAGGGCGATGCCCAGGGCCTGCGGTACCTGTACCGTCTGATCGACCTCGACCCGTTGCAACTCGACAGCAGCGCGCTGGCCGACCTGCTGCTGGCCGCCGAACGCATGAGTTTCACCGGCCTCAACGTGACCTTCCCCTGCAAGCAAAGCATCATCCCGCTGCTCGATGAGCTGTCCCCCGAAGCCCGTGGCATCGGCGCGGTGAATACCGTGGTGCTCAAGGACGGCAAGCGCATCGGCCACAACACCGACTGCCTGGGTTTTGCCGAAGGCTTCCGTCGCGGCCTGCAGGGTGTGGCCCTGGACCAGGTGGTGCAGATGGGGGCTGGCGGGGCCGGTGCGGCGGTGGCCCATGCCCTGCTTAGCGAGGGTGTGCAGCAGCTGAGTATCTTCGATGTGGAGGCGAGCCGTGCCCAGGCCCTGGCCGACAACCTGAACCAGCACTTCGGTGCCGGTCGCGCCAAGGCCGGTGTCGACCTGAGCAGCACCCTCGCAAGCGCCTCGGGCCTGGTCAACACCACGCCGATGGGCATGGCCAAGCTGCCGGGCATGCCGGTGCCGGCCGCCTTGTTGCGGCCTGCGCTGTGGGTCGCGGAAATCGTCTACTTCCCGCTGGAAACCGAACTGCTGCGCAACGCCCGGGCCCTGGGCTGCCGGACCCTGGACGGCGGCAACATGGCGGTGTTCCAGGCGGTGAAGGCCTTTGAACTGTTCAGCGGCGTGACCCCGGACGCCCAGCGCATGCTGGCGCATTTCCAGAGCATGAACGGCTGAGTCCATAGCCGCGCCCTGAACAGAGGCCGCGGCGCCCCTGGAGAAGCGCAGTGCTGCAAATGGCCAGCGCAGCCTGGCGGCAGCGGCTACAGAGGGCCCATGGAGCGCCGGCTTATTCGGGCTTGAGTTGCAAGCGCGAGAGCAAGGCCACCAGCAGGATGTTGAACAGGATCATCAACACGCTGCTGAAGATGCCGATCACGCTGATCAGGGCGCTGGGCATCCAGTCGAACAGGCTGGTGCTCAGCAGGCCGAGCAAGCGTTCGGCGAGCCAGAACGAGTCGACCACAATCATCAGGATCAGGATGACTTTCAGGGTTGGGACGGGATTGCCCATGATGCATTCCTTGGCGTTGAGGGAGGGAAGCGCGGAGCTTAGCTGAACCGCCAGAGGTTGTATGCGACCCGCCCGCCCCATGACGTAAAAAGCCCGCCGCCTGCGGTCACACGCAGGGGCGGGCTTTTTTGTCGACGCTCGTGGGACCGCTTCAGGCCTGCAGGTAGCGCAGCACCGATTCGCAGATCATTTCCCGGTGGCGCTGCTTGATGCTTTCGTCCGGCAGGTCGATCTGGAAGATCTCGCCAAAGGTATGGCGGTTGGATACCCGGTAGAAACAGAACGAACTGATCAGCAAATGCACGTCCAGCGGGTCCAGCCCACTGCGGAATACCCCCGCCTCGAGGCCGCGTGTGAGGATCTCGCCCAGGGCATGAAGGATGGTGTTGTTCATCGCCTTGATCGCGCTGGACTGCTTGACGTACTCGGCGTTGTGGATGTTTTCGATGCTGACGATACGCACGAAATCGACATTGCGATCATGGTGATCGAAGGTGAATTCCACCAGGCGCCGGATCGCTTCCCGCGGTTCCAGCTCCGCCAGGTGCAGGCGGCTCTCGGTACTGCGGATGTCACCGTAGAGCTTTTCCAGGACCTCGACGTAGAGCTGTTCCTTACTGCCGAAGTAGTAATAGATCATGCGCTTGGAGGTATGGATGCGCTCGGCGATGGCATCCACGCGGGCGCCGGAAAGGCCCTGCTGCACGAACTCGACAATGGCTTCTTGAAGGATGTTCTCGCGGGTCTTTTCCGGGTTGTTCTTGCGACTCTTGCGCGGCTCCACCAGCGGTTGCTCGGGGGCTACGGAGAGTTCTGGGGTCATTGTCATTCTGGGCTCACGGCCAACGCTGCACACGCGGGCGATTATGGGCCGCGTGTGCCAGCGAAAGAAAGCACCGGGGCGACCTGGACCGCCCCGCGTTACCAAACTCCTACAACTTGGCCTGGCGCACCGCACCGCTGCGCGACTTGGCCATGGCCGCCAGGCGTACCGCGACGTTCGCCGCGCCGTATCCGACGTAGCCATTCTTGCGCTGGATGACCTCGAAGAAGAACCGCCCTTCGAACGGCTCGGTGTACACGTGGAACAGCTCGCCGCCCTGAGCATCGCGGTCGTAGAGCACGTTGTAATAGGCCAGTTCGCTGAGGAACTCATCGTCGAAATCGAAGCGCGCCGCCAGGTCGTCGTAGTAGTTGAGGGGGATGTCCAGCAACGGCACCCCAGCCTCTTTGGCGCGGCTGACTTCGGCGAAGATATCCGCACAATCGAAGGCGATGTGGTGCACACCGGACCCCCGATAGCTCGACAGCGCGTGGGAGATGGCAGTGTTGCGGTTTTCCGAGATATTGAGCGGCAGGCGGATCGAGCTGCAGCGGCTGCGCAAGGCGCGGCTTTTCACCAGGCCGTAAGGGTCGGGCAACACCACCTCGTCGTCGGCGGCAAAATCCAGCAGGCTCTTGTAGAACAGCACCCAGCTGTCGAGGGTGTCGGCCGGCAGCGCCATGGCCATGTGGTCGATGCGCTGCAGGCCGCCCTTGGCGACCACGCCGGGCAGCATGTTGAAGTCGGTGTCGTACAGGTGCTGGCCGCCGTTTTCCTGGTCCACCAGGTAGATCAGGCTGCCATCGGGCTCGCGCACGGCGGCCAGTTCCAGCTCGTTCGGCCCGACCAGCCCACGATAAGGCTGGCCTTTATAGGCCACCGCCCGCTCCAGCGCCTTGGCGCTGTCCTTGACCCGGATCGCCGTGGCACAGACCGAAGGCCCATGGGCCTCGAAGAAACTGTGGGCGAAAGAGTAAGGCTCGGAATTGAGGATCAGGTTGATATCGCCCTGGCGCAGCAGGCTGACGCTTTTCGAGCGATGCTGGCCGGCCTTGGCAAAACCCAGGCGTTCCAGCCAGCCACTGAGCTTGGCGCCCAGGGCTTCGTCCACGGCGAATTCGAGAAACTCGGTGCCACCGTACTCGCTGGCCGGCGGCGGTGCGAACAACTGGTCGAGGTTGGCCACCGGCTGCCCTTCCTGCAGCAGGCGGTCGCGGGTTTTCTCTTCCAGGTACAGCAGCGAGCGCAGGCCGTCGGCGGCGTTGGCCCGTGGCGGTGCAGCACGAAAGCCGTCGTTGAAGATTTCCAGAGACAAGGGGCCGGTGTAGCCGCTCTTGATGATCGGCGCGAGAAAGCCCGGCAGATCGAATTCGCCCTGCCCCGGGAAGCAGCGGAAATGCCGGCTCCACTCCAGCACGTCCATGGCCAGGATCGGCGCATCGGCCATTTGCACGAAGAAGATCTTGTCCCCGGGGATCTGCGCAATCGCCGCCGGGTCGCCCTTGAGCGACAGGGTGTGGAAGCTGTCCAGCAACACCCCGAGGCTTGGGTGGTCGGCCTGGCGCACGATGTCCCAGACCTGTTGATACGTATTGACGTGACGGCCCCAGGCCAGCGCCTCGTAACCGATACGCAAGCCCCGGGCTCCGGCGCGCTCGGCCAGCAGGTGCAGGTCGTCGATCAGGATCTGTTGCTCGCCGACGCTGTCGGCCGAGGCGTTGCTGCAGACCAGCACCAGGTCGGTGCCCAACTCCTGCATCAGGTCGAATTTGCGTTCTGCGCGCTCCAGGTTGCGCGCCAGCCGGTCGCGGCGGCAGCCTTCAAAGTCACGGAAGGGTTGAAACAGGGTGATGGCAATGCCCAGGTCGGCGCACATCTGTTTGATTTCGCGCGGGCTGCCGTCGTAGTACAAAAGATCGTTTTCGAAGATCTCCACCCCGTCAAAACCGGCGGCGGCAATGGCTTCGAGTTTTTCCGGCAGGGTACCGCTCAAGGATACGGTGGCAATGGAACGCTGCATGTTTCAACTCCCGGTGATGACTGCTCTGTAGCCGCACAGGCGGCGATCGGTACCGGCCGCAGCGGGCCTGGCGGGCGCGATGCAGGCCATCTGCTCGGCCGCATCGCTCATCAGGCAGCCCTTGTGCGCTACGCGTACGATCACGACGTACGGCGGCTCCACGAGGCCCGCGTCTTTTATTAGGTGAGCGAATTATTCAGCGAGCCCATCTATACAGCAATTCAAAGTGTACGAACCAGTTAGTTTTTAGGGCGATTATCGAACACAATGGCCATTGGTGAATTGACGATTTTTCGTCCACTGCGCACCATCCACCCCACATTGAGTCGGCAGCAAACCCCCGGCCTCAATCACCCTAGACCCAGAACACACCATAAAAATTTCAAAAATCGGGTAGACCCTCATGCTTGCACTCAACGCCCCGCTTTCCTGCTTTCCCCTCCGGTTCTCGCCTGGCCCAGACGCTATTGGCACTCTGCATACGGACGCTCTACGCCCCCTGGGCTGAATCGTACCCAGCGGATCAGACCGCTTTCGCCCCCTTCCCCCCGGGAGCCGACGAAAGCCTTCAGCCGATCAATCTTCGAGTTCACCTGCGGCCGGCCCGCACTCCTGAATTGATCAAGCGACCTTGAGTCCCGACGAGTCGACGCTCGTCAGTCATTGAACGGATGGCCAACATGATTCCTTCGCAAAGCTCTTCCATAGCCTCGCGCCTCGGGGCCGCCAACGGCGGTATAGGCGACAAGATCCGCGGCGCCATGGCGGTCGGCAAGACCCGCTGGGGCATGCTCGCACTGGTGTTTTTCGCCACCACCCTGAACTACATCGACCGCGCCGCACTGGGCGTGATGCAGCCGATCCTGGCCAAGGAGATGAGCTGGACGGCGATGGACTACGCCAACATCAACTTCTGGTTCCAGGTCGGTTACGCCATCGGCTTCGTGCTGCAGGGACGCCTGATCGACCGTATCGGCGTCAAGCGCGTGTTCTTCTGCGCCGTGCTGCTGTGGAGCCTGGCCACCGGCGCCCACGGCCTGGCCACCTCGGCCCTGGGCTTTATGGTCTGCCGCTTTATCCTCGGGCTGACCGAGGCCGCCAACTACCCGGCCTGCGTGAAAACCACGCGCCTGTGGTTCCCGGCCGGCGAACGCGCCGTGGCCACCGGCATCTTCAACGCCGGGACCAACGTCGGCGCCATGTTCACCCCGATGTTGCTGCCGTTGATCCTGCACGTCTGGGGCTGGCAGGCAGCGTTCCTGTGCATGGCTGCACTGGGCGGGATCTGGCTGCTGTTCTGGGGCCTGAAGTACTACAACCCGGAAGATCACCCGACGGTGAAACAGGCTGAACTGGAGTACATCCAGAAAGAAGTCGAACCCGAGCAAACCCGCGTGCCCTTCTCGCGAATCCTGCGCATGCGTGGCACCTGGGCCTTCGCCCTGGCCTACTCGATCACCGCGCCGGTGTTCTGGTTCTACCTGTACTGGCTGCCGCCGTTCCTCAACCAGCAATACAACCTGGGCATCAGCGTGACCCAGATGGGTATCCCGCTGATCATCATCTACCTGACCGCCGACTTCGGCAGTGTCGGCGGCGGCATTCTCTCGTCGTTCCTGATCGGCCGCGGGATCAACCCGATCAAGGCTCGGCTGATGTCGATGTTCCTGTTCGCCTGCTGCATCATCGGCGTGATCATGGCGGCCGGCACGGCCAACCTGTGGCTGGCGGTCTTCGCCATCTCCCTGGGCATCGGTGCCCACCAGGCCTGGACCGCCAACATCTGGAGCCTGGTGATGGACTACACGCCCAAGCACATGATGAGTACGGTGTTCGGTTTCGGCGGCATGTGCGCCGCGGTCGGCGGCATGTTCATGACCCAGCTGGTGGGCCATATCCTGACCGTGACCAACAACAACTACACCGTGCTGTTCACCCTGATCCCGGCGATGTACTTCATTGCCCTGATCTGGCTGTACTTCATGGCCCCGCGCAAAATTCCGAAAATCGAAGACTGACGCTCCCTTCGCGCAGGCCCGGTTCCACGGGCCTGCGCTTTTTTTCTCGACGCCCTCTTATTTTTTTCTTCCCGCTACGCAGGCCCTCCCATGCCCCTGGTTAACCTGAGCATCGCCCAACGTGCCGTGATCAGCTTTGGCGTCATCGCCTTGCTGGTTTTGCTCCAGGGCCTGTTCGCCCTGAAACAGATGGCCGAAGTCCGCGCCACCGGCCAGCACACGGAAACCGTGTCCCTGCCCAGCACCCGCTACCTGGGAGAAATCCGCGACTACGTCCTGAGCATCCGCGTGCTCAGCCTGCGCATGGCCCTCAACCGCGACCCCAAGGTGCTGGAGCCCACCATCGCCCGCCTGCATCAGGTTGAAGGTTGGCTGGACCAGGCCCTGGAAAAATTCGCACCGCTGGTGGGTGACTACAACCGGCAGCAGTACCAACAGTTCGTGGCCACCGTGAGCACTTACCGCCAGGCCCTGGACCAGTACGAGGCGCTGTCCCAGGCCAACCGCAGCGTGGAAATGAACGCGCTGCTCAACGGCCAGATCCAGGATTACTCGACCCGCACCGGCGACCAGTTCGCCGAGTTGATGAACCTGACCGCCGCCGAAGTCAGCCAGTCGGCGCAGCATGCCGACACCTTGTACAACCAGGTCAAATTCACCGTGATCGGCGCCCTGCTCGCTGTCGCCCTGCTGACCCTGGCCCTGGCCTGGCTATTGACCCGCAGTATCGTCGGGCCGATCCGCCAGGCGGTGGGCGTGGCTGAGCAAGTGGCGGCCGGCGACCTGAGCCAGACCATCGAGAGCCGCGGCAAAGACGAAACCGCGCGCCTGTTGCGAGCCCTGGCCAGCATGCAGGGCAGCCTGCGCGACACCTTGCAATCCATCAGCGGCACCTCGACCCAACTGACCGCCGCCGCGCAGCAGATGAGCCACAGCACCCTTGAGGACTCCAGCCGCCTGCAACGCCAGCACAATGAAATCGAACAGGCGGCGACGGCGGTCAACGAGATGACCAGCGCCGTTGAAGAGGTGGCGCGCAACGCCGTGTCGACATCCGACACCACGCGCCTGTCCAGTGATGAGGCCACTCAGGGCCGGGCACGGCTGAACCAGACCCTGGACTCGATCCAGGCCATGAGCGGCGACGTCGGCAATGCCCTGCAACAGGTGCAGACCCTGGCCGAGCAATCCCGGGAGATCGGCAAGGTGCTGGACGTGATCCGCGCGATTGCCGAGCAGACCAACCTGCTGGCCTTGAATGCCGCTATCGAAGCGGCGCGGGCCGGGGAAGCCGGACGCGGGTTTGCCGTGGTCGCCGATGAAGTGCGAGCCCTGGCCCACCGCACCCAGCAATCGACGCAGGAGATCGAGCAGATGATTGCCCGGGTCCAGGGCGATACCGACGGCGTGCTGCATTCGATGCAGGGCAACAGTCAGCGCGTGGCCCAGACCTTGTCCTTGGCCGAACAGGCTGGGCTGGCGCTGGCGCAGATCACCCGGGCCATGGAGCAGATCCACGAGCGCAATCTGGTGATCGCCAGCGCCTCGGAAGAACAGGCCCAGGTCGCCCGCGAGGTGGATCGCAACCTGCTGAACATTCGCGACCTGTCACTGGAAAGCGCCGACGCCTCGACCCGCACCAACGCCACCAGCCAGGAGCTTGCGCAACTGGCCACCGGGTTGCAGAACCTGGTGCTGCGCTTTCGCTTCTAGGCCGGCTCAGCGACGCCGTTGTTGCCAGGCCGCGGCCAGGCCGCTGAGGCAAATCACCGCGATGCCGACCTGGGTGATCAGGTCCGGCGTGTGGCTGAACAGCAGCCAGCCCAGCAGCCCGGCAAACACGATCTGGCAGTAACCGAACGGCGCCAGCAAGGCCGGCGCCGCCAGACGAAAGGCCTGGGTCAGGAACAAGTGGGCGGTCATGCCGCAGGTCCCGAGCGCCAGCATCAAGATGCCGTGGGTCAGGGTCGGCACTTGCCAGAAAAACGGCACCAGCGCGCTCATCACCAGGGTGTTGCACAGCCCGGCAAAAAAATTACTGGTGGTCGGGCTGTCGTACTCCGCGAGTTTGCGGGTCAGCAGTTGGTAAAAGCAGAAACACAGGGCCGAGCAAAACGGCAGCAGCACCGCCGGGGTAAACAGCTCGCCACCGGGGTGGATGATGATAATGACCCCGATAAAACCGCAGATCACCGCCAGCCACTGCCCCCGGGAAACATGCTCGCCCAGCAGCGGCACCGACAAGGCCGTGACCAGCACCGGAGCCAGGAAGTTGACCGCCGTGGCTTCCGCCAGGGGAATGAACAATAACGCCGAGGTGAACAGCAGGCTGGTGCCCAGCAGGCACAGGGCCCGCGCCAGTTGCCACAGCGGGCGCTTGGTGCGCAGTACCCGCAGTCCCGATTGCGGCAGGAAGATCCCGGCCATCAGCAGCGTGTGCACCAGGTACCGGGCCCAGACCACCATGATGATCGGGTAGAAACCGGAGAGGTATTTGGACAACGCGTCGTGACTGGAAAACAGGAAGGTCGCGAGGACAACCAGCAGGATGCCTTTCAAAGGCTGGTTGACACCGGAAAGGGGTGTGCTGATGGTCATTGGAGGTCCTTGTTTTAATCCTGGTTCAGGCCGTATCGCCGCCAATCCGGCTCCTGCAAGGTCACGACATCTTGTAGGAACCCGCTGTCCGGCGATAGGTTCATCTGCCGCTCTAGATCCTCGCCAACAGCGCCCGGGTCTTGTCCAGGGCCATTTGCGCCCGTTGCAAGGCACTCACGCCCTGCTCCATCAAGCGCACAGCCGGGATCTCCAGGCTCAGTGGCAAGCCGGCCGGGAGACAATGCAAGAGCCCCGCCAAGTCGCAGTCGCCATCACCGGGGAAACGCCGCTCATTGCGCGCCTGGCGCAGGATCTCTTGCATATCGTCCGGCCGCGGGCCCGCCACATCGCACAGCTGGGCATAGCGCAGCCGTGCCGGCGCGACCTTGGCCAGGTCATCGAGGGACGATGCCGAGCGATCAAAATGAAAGGCATCCACCAGCACGCAGCCGTTGGCGCGCCCGGCATTCTCCACCACCCGCACCGCCTGTTCGAGGTTGCGTGCATCGGTCCAGGGCATGAACTCCAGATGGGGGTGCAAGCCGTAGGGCCCGGCCAGGTCGCAGAGCGCGGCGAAGTTGTCGGTCAGGCGCGCCTCATCGGGATCGTTGCCGGCCAGCAGCAATTCGCTGGCACCGAACTCGGCACCCACCGCGAGGATCGCTTCGAAGTCGGCGACCCGGGTCTCGGGCTTGAGCCGCAGGATTTCCACATCCAGCACGCCGATCCCGGTATCGCGCAGGCGCGCCAGGGTCTGGCGGCGCAAGTCGGCGTCGGCCACCAGCGGGAAATGATGTTCTTCCGGGGTGGCCGGCACCAGGCGCAGGCCGACGTGACTGTAGCCGGCGCGGGCCGCGACCTCGACCATTTGCGGCGGCGACAGCTCGAGCACGGTGAGGCTGGCCAGGGAAAAGATTCGTGGGGTCATGGGCTTCACTCAATCAGCGCCGGGGCACAGGCCCGGCCGGTTTCGGCGGCTTCGCGGATCGCCTCGATCAGGGCCAGGGTGCGCGCGGCATCGGCGACGCTGACCAGGGGCTCGACTTCACGCCGTGCGACTTTGACGAAATGCTGCAATTGCAGGCGCAAGGCCTCATCTTCACTGAAGCTTTCCTGCACCACCTGCAACGCTTGATGCCAGCCGCCGCTGCTCTCGGCGTATTGCCAGCGCTTGAGCTGCGGGATGCTCAGGGCGCCGCCGGTGCCGGCCAGCAGGTAGCAGGGCTGATCGGCCTGGCGCGGGTACACCGGGTTCTCGCCGGAATCCAGTTCCCAGCTCCAGGGCGCCGCCACCGCGTCGGAACCGGTCAGGCTGCCCAGGGCACCATTGTCGAATTGCAGCAGCACGGCCGCGCAATCCTCATTGGCAAAACCGCGTACGGCGTTGCTGGTCATCGCCTGAACCTGGCGCACTTCGCCACACAGGTGACGCAGCAGGTCCAGGTCGTGGATCAGGTTGGTCAGCAACATCCCGGCCCCGGCTTCACGACGCCAGGGGATCTCGAAATAGCTGTCGGGTTTACGCAATTGCCACAGCGCGGTGACCGTGGTCAGCCGCCCGAGGGCGCCGCCGTGCACCAATTCATGGGCCCGCACGATCAGTGGATTGTGCCGGCGATGATGCCCCACCAGCACCGGCACTCCGCTGGTAGTGGAGGCCGCCACCAACTGGCGCACTTCATCCATCTGCACACCCACCGGTTTCTCCAGCAACACCGGCACGCCGGCAGCCAGGCAATCGAGGGCGGTGCTGACATGCAGATTGTTGGGGTTGGCGACAATCACCCCGTCGGGCCGGGACTCGGCCAGCATCTGCCGGTGGTCGGCGTAATGCGGCACCTGCCACTGCGCAGCGACTTCGGCCGCCTGGGGACCAGGGTCGGCCACTGCGCAAAGCCGGGCTTCGGCAAGCGTCTTGAGGTGGTGGTAATGCTGCTGGCCCATGTTGCCGGCGCCGATCAGGGCGATACGCAGTGGCGAACTCAATGCGCGATCCTCTTGTGATTGTTATCGGGAAGCTCAATTCAAATTATTTAGAACTCAGTTCCACTTTCACACAAGCGCAAAACAAAATACTGTCCGATCAGCGCACAACTTTCCAAACCCATTACAAGCAAGCCGTGCTGCAAACCCGTAGCCGCTGCCGAGGTACGAGGCTGCACTGGCCGGTGCGCACGCCGTGGTGGCGTCAGATGTATGAGTGTCGAGGCGCAGGGCCAGCGCAGCCTGGCGGCAGCGGCTACAGGGCGAGGCTGTTGTCAGTTGAAGAGTTCGGAGGCTTGGCTTGCGGCGCTGAGTTCGGCAGCGAAGCTCAACAGCAGCGGCGCCAGTTCATGCAGGCGGGCCAGGGGCAGGCGGGCGCTGGGGCCGGCGATGCTGAGGACCCCCACCACTCGTTGGTCCATCGGATGACGCACCACCGCGGCGATGGCCGAAGTGCCCACCGCCGAGCTTTCCTCGACCCAGGCATAGCCCTGCTCCCGCGCCAGGCGCAGGCGTTCGAGCAATTCAATGTTCGAGCGCGGCGCATTCGGCCCCAGCTCATCCGGCACCCCGGCGCCCTGACGCTCCACCAGGGCCAGGGCCTCGGCGTCGCTCAGGCAGGCCAGCCAGGCATGCCCGGAAGCGGTATAGAACAGCGGCGCCTCGCGCCCCATGTCCGGGTCGTAACGCAGGCCGGAACGAGCGCCCTGAGACTTGGCGATCCAGGTCTGGCGCTCGCCCTCGATCACCCCCAGGCGCACCAGTTCACCACTTTCCTGGGCCAGCCGGTCGAGCACCGGCTGCACGATATCGGCGCCGCTGCTGGCCAGGTAGCGAAAGCCCATGGCCACCAGCTTGGTCGACAATTGATAGCGCAGGTTGTCCGGATTCTGCCGCACGTACCCCAGGCGAATCAGCTCCGCCAGCAGACGATGGGTGGCGCTTTTCGGGATCTCGAGTTGCTCGGCCAGGGCCTGCATCGGCACGCCCCGGGGGTCACTGGTAAGACTTTCCAGAACGCTGAACACGCGTTCGATTTGACTGCCGGCCATGGTGGGGGTCCAGACGAAATTTGGCCGATTCTAGAGACAACCGGCGCAATGGGAAATACACCGCGGCATCGTTCGATAACCGCACAAAAAAAGCATCGGCACGGCTCCACCCGCTCAGCGTGCCTTGCTGTGCGCTATTCGACTCCGTATATTTTTTGGAATCAAGTTCCAAAAAATAATAAATCCCCTGCTCCGGAGTTTTTTCGCCCATGTCTGCCGCACCCAGCCTGCATCACCCCGATATCGACTGCGATGTGCTGATTGTCGGCTCCGGCGCGGCCGGGCTTTCAACCGCCGTCACCGCCGCCTGGCACGGCTTGAAGGTGATAGTGGTGGAAAAGGACCCAGTGTTCGGCGGCGCCACGGCCTGGTCCGGCGGCTGGGCCTGGGTACCCTGCAACCCGTTGGCCCAGCGCGCGGGCATTATCGAAGACGTCGAGCTGCCGCGCACCTACCTCAAGCATGAACTGGGCGCGCGTTACCAACCGGCGCTGATCGATGCCTTTCTTGAAGCCGGGCCGCGCATGGTGGCGTTTTTCGAGCGCCACACCGCCCTGCAATTTGCCGACGGCAATGGGATTGCCGATATCCACGGTGACAGCCCCGGGGCCGGCACCGGTGGTCGCTCGGTAATCGCCGCGCCCTACGACGCACGCCAGGTCGGCAAGCTGCTCAAGCGCTTGCGCAGAACCCTGCGCGAAACCTCGTTCATGGGCATGCCGATCATGGCCGGCGCCGACCTCTCGGCCTTCCTCAACCTGACCCGTTCGCTGCCCGCCGCCTGGCACGTGATCCGGCGCTTCAGCCGCCACCTGCTGGACCTCGCCGTCCATGGCCGGGCCATGCAACTGGTAAACGGCGTAGCCCTGGTGGCGCGCCTGGCCAAGTCCGCCGAAGACCTGGGCGTGCTGCTCTGGGAGTCGGCGCCGGTGACCGAGTTGCTGCAGGACAACGGCGCCGTAATCGGCGCAGTGGTCAGCACCGCGCGCGGACAGATCCGCATCAATGCGGCCAAGGCGGTAGTACTCGCCGCCGGAGGCTTCCCCAACGATATCGAACGCCGCAAGGCGCTGTTCCCGCGTACCCCCAGTGGCCACGAACACCTGGCCTTGCCACCCCTCGGCGCCAGCGGCGATGGCCTGCGTCTGGGGGAAAGCGTGGGCGCCCAGGTCGACAGCGACATGGAGTCGCCGGTGGCCTGGGCCCCGGTGTCCGCCGTGCCGTACAAGGACGGCAGCGTCGGCCACTTCCCGCACATCATCGAGCGCGGCAAACCGGGGATCATCGGCGTGCTGAGCAATGGCCGGCGCTTCGTCAACGAAGCCGACGGTTATTACGATTACGTCCGGGCCATGGTCGCGGCGGCGCCGGAAGGCGAGGAAGTGGTGTCCTGGCTGATCTGCAGCCATGGCTTCCAGCGCCGCTACGGCCTGGGCATCTCCCGCCCCTTCCCGCTGCCGGTAGCGCCCTTTATCCACAGCGGCTACCTGAAAAGCGCCCCCACCATCGAAGCCCTGGCCCAGGCCTGCGGTATCGATGTGAACGGTTTGCGCGAGACCCTGTCGCACTACAACCGGCACGCGCATCAGGGCCAGGACCCGGAGTTCGGCCGCGGCTCGACCCCCTACAACCGCAAACAGGGCGACCCGCTGCACCAGCCCAACCCTTGCGTGGCGCCCATCGAGCACGGCCCGTTCTACGCGGTGAAGGTACAACCGGGCTGCTTCGGCACCTTTGCCGGGCTCAAGGTCAACCAGCACGCCCAGGTGCTCGACGGCCAAGGCCAGGCGATTGCCGGGCTGTACGCAGCGGGCACCGACATGGCCAGCATCATGGGCGGCCACTACCCCGCCGGCGGCATCAATCTCGGCCCGGCCCTGACGTTCGGCTACATTGCCGGACGCCACATCGCCGGGGCCATCGCTTACGAATAGGAGATCGACCATGCAGCACTCAGCCAACAGCCCCATCCTGACCCAACATGGCCTGCACATGCCCAAGCTGGGCCTGGGCACCTGGCCGATGCTGGGCGAGGAATGCACCCGCGCCGTGGAACAGGCGTTGGGCCTCGGTTACCGGCACATCGACACGGCCCAGGCCTACAACAACGAAGAGGCGGTCGGCCAGGCGCTGAGCAACACCGACGTGCCCCGGGAGCAGATCCACGTCACCACCAAGGTCTGGTGGGACCAACTGCAACCCGATGCCATGCGCCACTCCATGGAGCGCAGCCTCAAGGCGCTGCAGACCGATTACGTCGACCTGTTCCACATCCACTGGCCAACCTCCGACATGGACCTGAAACGCACCCTGGAAACCCTGGCGTCGTTCAAGGAACAAGGCCTGGCCCGCCATATAGGCGTGGCCAACTTCCCGCTGGCGCTGCTGCGCCGGGCGGTCGAAGAACTGGGTACGCCGTTGTCGGCCATCCAGGTGGAGTACCACGTGCTGCTGGGCCAGAGCGGCTTGCTGGACTATGCACGCCAGCACGACATGGTGCTGACCGCCTATACGCCGCTGGCCCGCAACAAGGTTTCGCAGATCCCGCAGATCCAGCAGATCGCCGCCAAGCACGGGGTGCTGCCGACCCAGGTGGCATTGAAGTGGTTGCTGGATCAGGACAACGTCGCGGCCATTCCCAAAGCCAGCAGCCAGGCCAACCAGTTGGCCAATCTTGAGGCCTTGCAGGTGCAGTTGGACGATGAGGATCGGGCGTTGATTGCGGACTTGCCGAAGGACCAGCGCCAGGTCAGCCCGGATTTCGCGCCACAGTGGGACGTGTTTGATCGTTGAGCTGAGGGGGGCATCAGGCGCCATTGGCAGTCCAATGGCGCCGGGCTGTAGCTAGAAGTCGAAGAACACGGTTTCGCCTTCACCCTGGATGCGGATATCGAAGCGATAGGCGCGTTGGCCGTCGACTTCGCAAGGATGGGCCAGCAGGGTTTCGCGACGTTGCGGCTGTTCGATCAGGTTCAGCACCGGGCAGCGCGCGTTGGCCTCCGACTCGTCGGCAAAGTACAGCCGGGTGTGCAGGTGGATATTGATGCCCCGGGCAAACAGCGACAGGTTGATGTGCGGCGCCATGGCCACCCCCGCCGCGTTCTGCACCACACCGGGCTTGATGGTGTTCAGCGTCCACTCGCCGGCGTCGAAGGTGGTGGCGGTACGCCCGAAGCTGTTGAAGGTTTTTTCCGAATCGAAGACCGGGTCATAGACCCCCTCGTGGTTGGCTTGCCAGAACTCCAGGAACGAGTCGCGCACCAGATGGCCATTGCCGTCGTAGACGTGGCCGATCAGCAGGATCTGTTCGCCGGCCGCGTCAGGCTTGGCCATCTGGTTCCAGATTTCATCGCTGCGGGTCGGGTTGCCGGCAGCGGCCAGGGCCAGGCCGATGTGCACATAAGGGCCGGCCGTTTGCGAAGGGGTTTCGGGCAGCAGTTCGATGGGCATGGGCAAGCTCCTCAGCAGTTCTCGAAATGGGTCTTGCGCTGGCCGCGCAACACGATGTCGAAGCGATAGGCCAGGCAGTCCATGGGGTTGGCGTTGCCCATGTCGAGGCGCGCGATCAGGCTCTGCACCGCATCCGGGTTGGCAATCGACTTGACGATCGGGCACAGCGGGATCAACGGATCGCCTTCGAAATACAACTGGGTGATCAGGCGCGTGGCGATGGACGGACCGCTGATGGAGAAGTGGATGTGCGCCGGGCGCCAGTCGTTGGGGCTGTTGCGCCAGGGGTACGGCCCGGGCTTGATGGTGCGAAAGCTGTAGTAGCCGTCACGGTCGGTCAGGGCCCGGCCGACGCCGCCGAAGTTTGGGTCCAGGGGCGCCAGGTAGCGGTCGTTCTTGTGCCGGTAGCGGCCGCCGGCATTGGCCTGCCACATCTCCACCAGGGTATGGGGGATCGGCTTGCCGTACTGATCGCAGACCCGCCCGGAAACGATGATGCGCTCGCCCACCGGCAAGCCGCCATTGTTGAAGTTGAGCAGCAGGTCGTTGTCGAAACGGCCGGTCTTGAGGTGGGAGAAATCCGGGCCGCTGGTTTCACTCACCGATTGCGGGATGCTGACCAGAGCCTGGCGCGGGGAGCGGGCGACGGACGTCTTGTAGTCGGGGGTCAAGGCCTTGGGGTGCCAATTACGATCGCGAATCACGAAGCGACTGCTGTCTGCATCAGACATGTCGATCTCCTGTTGTTGGATTTATGGAGCTGCCTTCGCAGTCTCACCCAACAACAGGAAGCGGAAAATTGAAAAGCCGCCCGCCAACCATAACCAAATGGTTATGGATAAAGCCCTTCGCGGTAGGCGCTGCCCACTTCCCGCAGAACGTCGACGCACCATTGCCCGGCCAGCGACAGCGGCAGGCTGGCGTTGCTCGAAATCCCCACCGAGCCGCCGGGCTCGCGCAACCCCAGGTCGATCTCGCACAACTCGCCGTTGGCCAGGTCCAGGCGCACCGCGTCCAGCGGGGCGATCCACAGCGCATCAGTGGATAACGCATAGCGCCGGCTCAAAGTCACCGACAGGGTTTCCAGGCGCTGCCGGGATTGGCCGATGCCGCACTGCACAAACAGGCTGTCGGCGAACTTGCGGATGGTAGTGCCCGCCAGCGGCAGCACCAGGGGAAAGCGCTCCACGGCGTCACGATCGAGAGGGCCGGCGAGCAAGGGATGCTCCGGGCGCGCCACCAGGGTCATCGACTCGCTGTACAGGTGCTCGAAGCTCAGGCCCTGGATCTCCGGGCTCTCGGTCATGCGCCCCACCACCAGGTCGACATCGCCGACCCGCAGCTGCGACAACAGGTAGGCGCTGGGGCCGGTGACCACACTCACCGCCAGTGCCGAGTGGCGCTGGTGCAGGCGCCGCACCACTTCCGGCAGCAGCAGGCTTTCAGCGGTCGACAGCACCCCGAGGCGCACCACGCCGGCGGCATATTCACCGCCGCGCAGGGTATCCACACCCTCGCGCAGGGCCTGCACCGAAGGCCCGGCATAACGCAGGAAGGCCCGGCCGGCCTCGGTCAGGCTGAGCCCGGCCTTGCTGCGCAGGAACAGGCTGGCATCGAGCAGTTGCTCCAGTTCCTTGAGGGTTTTCGACATCGCCGGCTGGCTCACGGCAAGCACATCGGCGGCACGCGCGAGGCTGCCCTGGCGAGCCATTTCAAGAAAACACACCAGGTGACGGAATTTGATGCGGGTATCGATGTTCAATAGTGAGCCCCGAATAGGTCTGGACAGCAGCGATGCGGCCGCGGGCAATGGTAACGTGCGCGCAAATGCCTGACGACCGGACTGGCGTCGGCACCACTCACCAGCAACACTCACAGCCAACGATAACGAGGATTCACCCCATGCTTTGGAAAAAAGGGCGGCGCAGCGACAACGTGGTGGATGCTCGTGATGACAGCGGTGGCGGTGGCGGCGGCATGCGTTTCGGCGGCGGCAAGGGCCTGAGCCTGACGGCCATCCTGCTGATCGTCGGCATCGGCTGGATCACCGGCCAGGACCCGATGCAGATCCTCGGGCAACTGGCCGGGCAGATGGAGCAATCGGCACCGGCCACGACCCAGACGCGCCAGGCACCACCGGCCAATGATCAACAGGCCGAGTTCGTGCGCGCCATCCTCGGCGACACCGAAGACACCTGGGGCCAGATCTTCCAGGAGGCCGGGCGCCAGTACCAGCAACCCAAACTGATTCTGTTCCGCGGTCGGGTGAACTCCGCCTGCGGCGCCGCCACCTCGGCCACCGGCCCCTTCTACTGCCCTGCCGACCAGCAGGTGTACCTGGACATGGACTTCTTCCGCGAAATGTCCCAGCGCTTTTCCGCCGCCGGCGACTTCGCCCAGGCCTATGTGATCGCCCACGAAGTCGGGCACCACGTGCAGACCCTGCTCGGGGTCTCGGCCAAGATCCAGGCTGCACGCCAGCAAGGCCGGCAGATGCAGGGCGATGGCGGGCTGCTGGTGCGCCAGGAACTGCAAGCCGACTGCCTGGCCGGGGTCTGGGCCAACCATGCGCAAAAACGCCTGAACTGGCTGGAGCCCGGGGATATCGAAGAAGCCCTGAACGCCGCCAATGCCATCGGCGATGACCGTTTGCAGCAACAAGGTCAGGGGCGTGTGGTGCCGGACTCCTTCACCCACGGCACCTCGGCGCAGCGCGTGCGCTGGTTCAAGACCGGCTTCAGCCAGGGCCAGATCGGCCAGTGCGACACCTTCGCCGCGAAGAGCCTTTAAAAAATGCGCGTACTGACGCTGGTTGCGCTGTGGATCGCCTGTGCCAGCGCACAGGCGGCGGAACATGGAGTCAAGGACATCAGCCCCGAGCGCCTGGCGCTGGACGGCGGTGAGCTGGCCGTGGGCCTGAGCCAGGATTGGCGACAGCCGCTGCCGCAGATCCAGCGCGCACTGATCATCGTCCATGGCCGCCTGCGCAATGCCCAGACCTACCTGCACAGCGCCGAACAGGCCGCCAGCCAGGCCGGGCAAGGCGCGAACACCCTGGTGATCGCGCCGCAGTTTCTCAATGAGTCCGACGTGCAGCGCAACCACCTGGACCGCCAGGTACTGCGCTGGAAGGGCAACGACTGGATGGCAGGCGAGGCATCCATCGGCCCGGGCCAGGTCAGCTCCTATGGCGCCCTCGACCAGATCATCAAACACCTGGGCAACCGCACGCTGTTTCCGGCGCTGAAGGAAATCGTGGTCGCCGGCCATTCCGGCGGTGGCCAGGTGGTGCAGCGTTTCGCCCTGATCGGCCACGATCACCCGACCCTGCAACGCGAAGGCATCAGCCTGCGCTTTGTGGTGGCCAACCCATCGTCCTATGCGTACTTCAGCCCGCAGCGGCCGGTGCGGTTCGATGCAGCCGATTGCCCGGGCTTCGACAACTGGAAATACGGCCTGCACCAGCTGCCGGACTACGCCCGGGGTCAAAGTGCGGAGCAGCTGGAGCAGGCGTACGTGTCACGTACTATCACCTACCTGCTGGGCCAGCAGGACACCGATCCGAACCATCCGGCACTGGATAAAAGTTGTGAAGCCGAGGCCCAGGGCGCCTATCGCCTGATTCGCGGGCGCAACTATTTCGACTACCTCAAGCAGCGCCACCCGCAGTTGAGCCATCGGTTGGTGGAGGTGCCGGGGGTGGGGCACAACGGGGATGGGATGTTGACCTCGCCTGAGGGGCAGAAGGCATTGTTCGCCCGCTGAGGGGGCGGACTTTATTGGGGGGCGCTACGCGCCCCAGCGGGAGCAAGCTCCCTCGCCACTAGAAGCCATCTGTAGCCGCTGCCGCCAGGCTCGGGCCGCAGCGGCTCCAAGGGAACAAACGCCCTCGCTAGATCATTTTCTGCAACGCGCCGCAGTCTGCCGCGTGCCAATCCGCCAGCTCCGGCCATGGGTTCTCCGGCAGGTTGACCAACACCGTGCGCGTGCCTGCGGCGCGGCCGCAGTCGAGGTCGAAGCGGTAGTCGCCCACCATCACCATGGCGCCAGGCGTCACCTCCCAGGCCTCGGCCAACTTGAGCAAGCCACCCGGGTGCGGTTTGGGCGGCGCATCATCGCGGCCCAGCACGTCGTCGATGGCAAAGCAATCCGCCAGACCGATGGCCTCCAGGGTGATATGGGCCAGCTCCCGCGCGTTGCGGGTCAGGATGCCCAGGCGATAGCCGCGCTGCGCCAGGTCGCGCACCAGCTCCACCGCCCCCGGCGCCGGGCGTGAGCCCAGGGCCAGTTCGCGCTCATGCTCCAGCAGCCAGGCATGTTTGGCCGCGGCTTCTGCGGCGGGCAAGGCCGCGAGATGGGTCAGAATGTCGTCTTCCGGGGGGATATCCAGGGCCTGGCGAATGGCGGCGAAATCATGCACTGCAATCGTCAGGGTGCCGTCCATATCAAACACCCAATGGCGTATGTCCGAAAGGCTCATGCCCAGTCCTTGCGATGACGGATCAGACCTTCCTGGGTAACCGACGCCACCAGTTGCCCGGCGCGGTTGAACACGCTGCCACGGGAGAAACCACGGGAATTGCCGGCCCATGGGCTGTCCATGGCGTACAGCAACCAGTCATCGGCGCGCAGGTCGGCATGGAACCACAGCGCGTGGTCGAGGCTGGCGACCTGCATGTCCTTCTGCCACACCGATTTGCCGTGGGGCAGCATCGAAGTGGTCAGCAGGCCGAAGTCGGAGGCATAGGCCAGCAGGTACTTGTGCAAGGCCGGGATATCGGCCAAGGCGCCGTCGGCGCGGAACCACACGTACTTCACCGGGTCCATCGGCTGCGGGTTGTACGGGTCTTTTTCGGTGACCGGGCGCACTTCGATGGGTTTCGGGCACAGCAGTTTTTCACGCATGTGCTCAGGGATCAGGTGCGCGCGCTGCTGGGTGATTTCCAGCTCCGAGGGCAGGTTTTCCGGGCCCACCACTTGCGGCATCTGGTTCTGGTGTTCGAAGCCCTGCTCGTCGTACTGGAAGGAGGCGCTGCAGGTGAAGATCGGGTTGCCCTTCTGGATCGCGGTCACCCGGCGCGTACTGAAGCTACCGCCATCACGCACCCGATCCACCTGGTAGACCACCGGCAAACCGGCATCGCCCGGACGCAGGAAGTAACCGTGCATGGAGTGCACATGGCGTGCTTCTTCCACGGTCTGACTGGCTGCGGACAAGGACTGGCCCAGCACCTGGCCGCCGAACAGCTGGCGGAAGCCCAGGTCCTGGCTGCGACCGCGAAACAGGTTTTCTTCGATCGGTTCCAGGGTCAACAGGTCGACCAGATCTTCCAACACGTGGCTCATTCAGGATCTCCTCACACAGAGCAATACCGCGCAGTCTTGGCTGCGGCGGGCAATTCAATCAGGGGGCATCCTGATAATCGGCACATTCTAAACGCCCTGCAGCCCTATCCATGCAAGGTTTCCAACCATTGTTCGCGGTTGATGCGATACAGCACATGGGCGCGCAACGGGTGATCGCCGGCCAGCGCGGGGTGCTCGAAGTCGTCGCTTGGAGCATGGTGCATGCCGATGGCTTGCATGACTTTCTGCGACGGCTGATTGCTGGCTGTGGTGAACGCCACCACCTCTTTCAGCGACAAGCGGTCAAAACCGCAGCGCAGAGCGGTCCAGGCCGCTTCGCTGGCATAGCCCAGGCCCCAGTGTTCACGGGCCAGGCGCCAGCCGATTTCCACCGCCGGGGTAAAGGGCGCTTCGAAACCCACCACGCCCAAGCCGGTAAAGCCGATAAAGGCGCCGCTGTCCTTGCGCTCCAGCGCCCACAAACCAAAGCCATGTTCGGCAAAATGACCGCGTATTCGCCCGATCAATGCCGCACTTTCCAGTCGGCTCAAGGGCGCGGGGAAGTACCGCATGACCTGTGGGTCGGCGCACATTGCCGCAAACGCCGGCAAATCTTCATCGCTCCACTGGCGCATCAACAGCCGCGCGCTTTCCAGTTGCAATATCGGCTCCATCGGGGCCCTCCATAATCCATGGGAGCAAGTCTACATCGCTGGTAGGATCCTTCACGGGTTCCTATCAGAAATTGCCATGCCATTGCCGTTGATTTATCACGATGACTACAGCCCCGAGTTTCCTGCGGAACACCGCTTTCCCATGGACAAATTTCGCCTGCTGCGCGACCACCTGGTGGACAGCGGCCTGACCCGGGATGCCGACCTGCTGCGCCCGCAGCTCTGCCCGCCAGAGATCCTGGCCCTGGCCCATGACCCTGGGTATATCGAACGCTATATGAGCGGCGAGTTGTCCCGGGAAGACCAGCGGCGCCTGGGCCTGCCCTGGAACGAAGCCCTGGCGCGACGGACCGTGCGCGCGGTCGGCGGCTCGCTGCTGGCGGCCGAGCTGGCCCTGGAACATGGCCTGGCCTGTCACCTGGCCGGGGGCACCCATCATGCCCATTACGACTACCCGGCCGGTTTCTGCATCTTCAACGACCTGGCGATCATCAGTCATTACCTGCTGGCGGCCGGTCGGGTCAGCCGGGTGCTGATCTTTGATTGCGACGTGCACCAGGGCGATGGCACCGCTCGGATTCTCGAACATACCCCGGACGCGGTGACCGTCTCGTTGCACTGCGAAAAGAACTTCCCGGCGCGCAAGGCCACCAGCGACTGGGACATTCCCCTGGCCATGGGCATGGGCGACAGCGAGTACCTGCAGGTGGTCGATGACGCCCTCAACTACCTGCTGCCGCTCTACCAACCGGACCTGGTGCTGTACGACGCCGGGGTCGATGTGCACAAGGACGACGCCCTGGGCTACCTGAAACTGACCGACGCCGGGGTCGCCGAGCGCGATGAGCGTGTCATGCGCCATTGCCTGGGCCGCGACATCCCGGTGGTCGGGGTGATTGGCGGCGGCTACAGCAAAGACCGCCAGGCCCTGGCCCGACGCCACGGCATCCTGCACCACAGTGCGCAGCGCGTCTGGACGTCATCAGGTTGTCACTGAGTTGTGGGCGCATTACCCACAGTCTCTGTGCAACTGCCTGTGGATAACCTGAGCAAAACCCGCTGCAGCCCAGGTTCTGCAACGCCTGCGGGAAGCCGCCTATTTTTTGATCAACTGCCCGTTCAGGCCAGCCCGCCAGGATCGCGGGCCTTGGCTTGAGCAACAGCAGATCGCGCCAAACACGCCCCGGAGTGGCAACAGGTCCGTCATCAAGGCGTCACACAAACCTGAAGCATTACCCACATTCTCTGTGCAACCGCTTGTGGATAACCTGGGCAAAACCCGCTACAGGGCAGACTGATCAAGGCCTGCAGGGCACCGCCTATTATTTGATCAGCTGCATTGGGCAGCCACTGAGGGGCGCGGCGAAGCGCTGTGGTTTTCGGCAGCGACGGTAAAAGTCCGTAGAATGGCCGGCTTCTTTCGCCAACATCGCCCCTCGCCATGACCCAACCCCATACCGCCCTGCCCCACCACGTCGCCATCATCGGCGGCGGCCCTGCCGGCCTGATGGCGGCCGAAGTGCTGAGCCAGGGGGGTATCCGTGTCGACCTGTACGACGGCATGCCCTCGGTCGGTCGCAAGTTTCTGCTGGCCGGGGTCGGCGGCATGAACATCACTCATTCCGAGGCCTACCCGGCGTTTGTGTCGCGTTATGCCGAGCGCGCGCCGCACATTGCGCCGCTGCTGCGCGAGTTCGGCGCCGAGGCGCTGTGTGAATGGATTCATGGCCTGGGCATCGAGACCTTTGTCGGCAGTTCCGGCCGGGTCTTCCCCACCGACATGAAAGCCGCGCCGCTGTTGCGTGCCTGGCTCAAGCGCCTGCGCGATGCCGGTGTAGTTATCCACACCCGCCACCGCTGGCTGGGCTGGAATGCCGATAACAGCCTGCGAATCCATAACCCGGAAGGCGAAATTGCAGTACAGGCCGACGCCGTGCTGCTGGCCCTGGGCGGCGGCAGTTGGGCCCGGCTGGGATCGGACGGTGCCTGGCTGCCGTTGCTGGAACAGCGCGGCATCCCGCTGGCCCCGCTGGAGCCCAGCAACTGCGGGTTTGACGTGGCGGGCTGGAGCCCGTTGCTGCGTGAGAAATTCGCCGGCGCGCCGCTGAAAAACGTGGCCATCGGCCTCAACGACGATAAACCGCGACTGGGTGAATGCGTGGTCACCGCCAGTGGCATCGAAGGCAGCCTGATCTATGCCTTGTCGGCACCGATTCGCCGGGCCATCCAGCAGCAAGGCGTGGCCACCGTGCATATCGACTTGCTACCGGGCAAGGCTGCGGACAAAGTCCTGGCAGCGCTGAGCAAGCCACGGGGTTCGCGCTCCATGGCCAAGCACCTGCACAGCCAGTTGGGCATCGATGGACTCAAGGCCGCCCTGCTGCGCGAACTGACCGACGCCCAATGCTTCGCCGATCCAGCCTCGCTGGCCCAGGCCATCAAGGCCTTGCCCCTGAAGCTGGTAAAAACCCGCCCGCTGGACGAAGCCATCAGCAGTGCTGGCGGCGTGCCCTTTGAAGCGCTGGATGAACGACTGATGCTCAAGGCCCTGCCGGGGGTGTTCTGCGCCGGCGAAATGCTCGACTGGGAAGCCCCCACCGGCGGCTACCTGCTCACCGCCTGCTTCGCCGGCGGGAGAGCCGCAGGAATGGGCATCAAGGGCTGGCTAAACGACAAGACCTAAGCCGCAAGCTTCAAAACTTGCAGCTTGCCCCTAGAAGCTTGCCGCTGCCCCTCAAGGCTTCCTTTTGCGCGGCCCCGTGTTGAAGACCGGCACTTTGCGCACCGGTTTTACTGCAGGGGCTTCGGCCACTTCACCGCTTTCCACCCACTTGCCGAGGTTGCGCTTGCCACCGGAGGTCTTGGGTTTTTTCGGCTTTTTCGGTTTTTTCACCACTTGGCCGCTGGCGTCGGTTTCCGGCACCCGGTGCTCGGGCACAAAATCCGGCTCGTCATGGCGCTTGAGGGTCTGGCGAGTCAGGGTCTCGATCGCCGACAGCAGGTTCACCTCATCGGCGCACACCAGGGAGATCGCCTCGCCGGTGGCACCGGCACGCCCGGTACGGCCAATGCGGTGGATATAGTCTTCGGCGACGATCGGCAAATCGAAGTTGACCACCAGCGGCAGGTCTTCGATGTCGAGGCCGCGGGCGGCGACGTCGGTGGCCACCAGGATCTGCGTCTCGCTGGCCTTGAACCGATCCAGCGCACGCTGGCGGGTGGCCTGGGGTTTGTCGCCGTGAATACCATCGGCGTTGACGCCCATGCCCTGAAGTTTTTCCACCAGGGCATCGACCCCGTTACGGGTCTTGGCGAACACCAGCACCTGCTTCCACTTGCCTTTGCGCATCAGGTGCACAAACAGTTCCGGTTTGCGCTTCTTGTCCACCGTCACCACCCATTGCTTGACCGTGTTGGCAGCAACGTTGCGCGGGCTGACTTCGATGCTCAGCGGGTCGTTGAGCATCTGCCCGGCCAGCAGGCGGATTTCGTCGGAGAAGGTGGCGGAAAACAGCAGTGTCTGACGCTTTTTCGGCAGCACGCGGTAGATATTCGACAGCTCTTCCGAGAAGCCCAGGTCGAGCATCCGGTCGGCTTCGTCCAGCACCAGGGTTTGCAGTTGGTTGAACTTCAGCGCGTTCTGGCGGAACAGATCAAGCAACCGACCCGGGGTGGCGACCAGCAGGTCGACGCCCTTGCGCAGCTTCATCATCTGCGGGTTGATGCTGACGCCGCCGTACACCGCGTAGGTGCTCAGGGGCAGGTTTTCGGCGTATTGGCGCACGCTTTCGTGCACTTGTTCGGCCAGCTCGCGGGTGGGCACCAGGATCAGCGCGCGGACTGAGTTGGCGGTGACTTTCGGCCCTTCCATGGCCAACAGTTGCAACAGCGGCACGGCAAAACCGGCGGTCTTGCCAGTGCCGGTCTGGGCGGCTGCCATCAGGTCGCGACCGGCCAGTACGGCTGGAATAGCTTGCGCCTGCACCGGGGTCGGGGTCTGGTAGCCAAGCGTTTCGAGAGCACGCAGCAAGGGTTCGATCAGGCCAAGAGTGGCGAATGTCATGGGGGTACCGTAGGAAAAATGTCAGCACAGGGTGCAATGCGCGGCAGTTTACCCTAATTCAGGGGCGTTCTCCTGAGTCGAAACCCAGGCACGGCGGACAATCGCCGAGGTGGACGCTCGGCCGCCAGCCGAGCAGAATTGCCCTGCGCGGGCGGATCGATGCGCCCTGGTGCCCGTCCTATCGCGCCCCCAATGCCTTGCACCTCAGGAGCCACTGCCCCCATGGACAACGAAAACCCCTTCCAGGCCCCCGCGGCCGAACTGCTCGCCGACAAGACCCCCGCCCACAATCAGCGCCTCTACAGTGTGGCCGCCGTCGGCCTGGGCACCTTCTTCGGCACCTCGGTGGCGGGCGCCTACTTTATCGTCCAGAACCTCAAGGCACTGGGCCGTGAGTCCGAGGCCAACACCGTCTGGGCAATCGGCATCGGACTTTTTGTCGCCATGACCCTGGCCGGGTTTTTCCTGCCGGATAACATCCCCGCCGTGGTCTTCGTCCTGCCGCCTCTGTTTGCGATGAACGCTTATGCGCGTCAACTGTTCGGGCCGCTGTTGCTGGGGCACAAGGCGAGCAACGGTCCGTTCTACTCGCTATGGCGCGTCGCGGGTATCGGCCTGCTGTTTTCAGCGGCGGTGGTGGGCCTGATGGTCGCCGTGCTGATGCTGACGGGCTATGCCTGACCCCTGCGCGCTGAAAACCACAACGCCGGGCAATGCCCGGCGTTTTTTATGGGGCCCGGCATCAGCACGGGCACCGGCCAAGTCCAGCTGTCGCCAACCCTCACAAACGGCGGCCTGCTTCAGGCCGCGGTCTGCTCTTCCACCACCGGCTTGGACCGGCGCCACTGCGGCAGGCCGATCAGCACCACGGCGCTGATGATCACCACCATTGCCAGGGCCTCTTCGGTGCCGATGGTCTCGCCGACAAACACGATCCCCAACAGCACGGCCACGGCCGGGTTGACGTAGGCGTAGCTGGTGGCCGCGGCCGGGCGCACGTGCTTGAGCAGGTACATATAGGCGTTGAAAGCGATTATCGAGCCAAAACCCACCAGGTAGGCCAGGGCGAGCCAGCCTTCCAGTGGCGGCACGCTCTCCAGCTGTTCGCCGCTCAGGGCACTGCCGATCAGCAACACCACGCCACCCACCAGCATCTCTGCGGCACTGGCCATGGCGCCCTGGGGCAGCGGCAAGTGCTTGCTCCATACCGAACCAAAGGCCCAGGCCGCTGCGGCGAACACCAACAGGCCCGCACCCAGTGGGCTGGCTTGCAGGTTGGAACCGAGGTTGAGCATGCCGATGCCGATCAGGCCAAGGACGATGCCGGCCCATTCCAGCCGCGTATTACGCGCGCCCCAGAAATAACCGCAGAGCAAGGTGAACAGCGGCACGGTGGCCACCGCCAGCGCCGCCACACCCGAGGCCACGCCGGTGTGTTCGGCCACGCTGACCGCGCCGTTGCCGCAGCTGAGCAGCAGAATGCCGATCATCCCCGCCGCCTTCCACTGCGCCCAGGTAGGTGCCGGCACGCCGCGCCAGCGCAGGAAGCCATACATCAGGCTGCCGGCCAGCACAAACCGAATCCCGGCCAACAACAGCGGCGGCCAGTATTCGATGCCGATGCGAATCACCAGGTAGGTCGAACCCCAGATCACATACAAGGCAAAAAAGGCGGCAATCAACGGCAAGGGAAAACGGCGAAGGCCAGGCATAAGCAGCTCGGTAGGCAGGCAATGGGAACGCTATTTTAGAAAGCCGGAGCAGGGAAATTAAGTTACAAAACCTGTTTATAAGGCCCGTACACTTTCCAAAATAGGGAGATTACGGCTATAAGCCATGCTTTCGAAAGCCAGGGCGTTTGGGAGCCTTATCATGGACAAATATGACCGCATGCTCCTCGCTGCACTGATCGAAAACGGCCGGGCGACCTATGCCGAGTTGGCGCGCAAGGTGAATCTGTCAGCCCCCGCCGTGGCCGAGCGCGTGGCCAAGCTTGAGTCCAGCGGGGTGATCACCGGTTACCAGGCCAACGTCGACATGGCCAAGCTCGGGCTGCCGATCCAGTGCGTGATCGAACTGCGCCTGGCCCAGCACGGCAACCAGAAGGCCTATGACGAACTGGCCCGGATCCCGCAGTTGACCGAGTGCTACCGGGTCACCGGCGACCCTTGCATGATCATGCGCGCCGCCGTGGCGTCGATGCCGGAGCTGGAAGACCTGATCAACCGGGTGGCGCAGTTCGGCTCCAGCAAGACTTCGATCGTGCTCTCCAGCGCCATCGAACGGCGGGTGCCCCTGGGCCAGTTGGAACACAACGGCAAGTAAGCGAGTTTCACTGACGGCGCCGAACGAACAGCCCTAGAACCCGCGATGGCGCTTGAGGTGGTCGGGAATTTTTGCCGCCGGGACTTTCTGCAATGTGCACAGGAAGTCATGGGACAGCTCGCGCAGGCCGTGGGTGCGGCGCAGTTCCTCGGCCAGGTGCGTGGTGAGGTTGGCCGCCATCTCGGCATCGGCCATGGCCCGGTGAGCCTGGCCGGTATGGGGCAGGCCGGCAAACTGGGTCAGGGTCCCGAGCTTGTGGTTGGGCGCCGCCGGCATCAGGCGCCGCGCCAGCAACAGGGAACAGGCGAAGTTCTGCAAGCGGGTGCGCTTGATCCGTCCCAGCTCGAAATCCCAGAACTTCTGGTCAAAGGCGGCGTTGTGCGCCAGCAACGGCGTGGTGCCGACGAACTCGTTGACCTCGTTCATCACCTGCTCCGCCGAAGGCGCGGTGCGCAGCATGGCGTTGCTGATGCCGGTCAGTTGCTCGATAAAGCCCGGCACCCGCACGCCGGCATTCATCAGGCTCTGGTAACGCTCGACGATGCGCCCCTGCTGCAGGATCACCACGGCAATTTCCGTGGCCCGGCAACTGCTGCTCGGGGAGATCCCGGTGGTTTCAAAGTCGATGACTGCAATGCGTTCCAAACCTGTCCAGCTCCGTACAAAAAATAATCAGTTCTTCAGCAGCAACGCGCCTTCGATCGGCACGTAGCGCGAGGCGGCGCGAATCAGCGAATTGGCGGTGAGCCCCGGCACGCCATAGGCGACGGCCTGGACCCCATGCTTGTGGATGATGCGTTCGAGCAGCATGTCGAAGTCACCATCGCCGGAGGCCAGCACCACCTCATCGACGTGAGCCGCGGCGTCCATGATGTCGATGGTGATGCCCACGTCCCAGTCGCCCTTGGCCGAGCCGTCGCTGCGCTGGATATAGGGTTTGAGTTTTACCGTGAAGCCCAGGTTGCGCAGGATCTGCTGGAACTGCTGCTGCTTGCTGTCACCGCGATCGATGGCATAGGCATAGGCTTCGACGATCTGCCCCTGTTTGCTGATATCAGCCCACAGGGCGGCGTAGTTGAAGTGGCAACCATAGGCCTGGCGCACGGTGTAATAGAGGTTCTGGACGTCGGCGAACACAGCGATTTTTTTCACCGCTAATCCTCATGGCGCTGGAGCGCGCAGGCTGGATCGGGACTCAAACCCCGAAAAGTCGCCCAGTATGCCAGCCATGGGGAATGTTCCGCGAATAATCGGTCCGGGGGGCCATGGGCTCCCGGACCGAACGCAGATCAGGCGAAGGGATCAGACGAAGGAATCGTCGTCAGAGAACGAACTGTCGTCGCTGCCGTAATCGGCATCGTCCAGGCCGCCCTGGTCATTGCTGCCCCAGGAGTCGTTATTGGCCAGGCGCTGGTCGTCATTGCCCCAGCCAATGCCGCTATCGCTGACCGGAGCCGGCTCTTCCTTGATCACTTCCACCACTTCCTGGGGTTGCTGGTTGCTGTGGAACAGGCTGCTGATGCCTTGCGCCAGCATCACACCGCCCGCCACCCCGGCTGCGGTTTTCAACGCCCCACCGAGAAACCCGCTGCCCGCCGGTGCGGCTGGCTGCCCGTAGTTTTGCGGCGGCGCCGCATAATTTTGCGGTGCCGCACCAAAATTCTGCTGCGGCTGGGCATTGAAGGACGGCCGAGCCGGTTCACGCCAGCCACCGCTGGACGCCGGCGCAGCACTTTGTGTCGGGGCTGGCTGCGCGTCGCGGGAGCCGCCAAAGATGCTCGACAGGAATCCCCCGCCGGTGCTCGGCGCCGGGGCGGCGGCCTGGGCCCTGGCTTGCTGCAGTTCGCTTTGCAATTGCTGGATTTGCTGGGTCAGCTGCTTGTTCTGCTCATCAAGGCTCTTGAGTGCGGCCTCCTGCACCAGAATCGCCTGGGTCATGAAATAGCCCGCGGCGGGCTGGCGGGTCAGATGCTCCTTGATCCGCGCCTCGGCCTGGGCGTCGCGTGGGGCTGAATCCGTTTCGGCTTGCTGCAACCGTGAAAACAGTCCATCGATCAGGGCTTGCTCTTCGCTGTTCATGGCGACCTCTTTAGATTGCCGGTAGAAAACTGGCCCTTGTCCGTTGTGGATAAAGGGTTTGACCAGGAAACGGGCTGATGCCCGGATCAGTAATGGGGCTGTTGCCCGGGCTTTCAATAGGCTTTACCGAACGTTTACGTTTGCTTGCCCGGGGCCCGCATCGGTTAAAGTGGCAAACCGCTCTGTCACTGCGATACCAACCGATGAATCCGTTAGACGTGCTCCGCGACTCCTTGTTCTTCTTCCGGCGCAACCTGGGACAGATCGTGCCCTTGTGCCTGCCGTTGGTGGTACTCGAAGCGCTGTTGCAGCAAGTCGTCGATAACGCCCTGGGCCCCGATGCCTTCCCCGGCTACAGCGTGCTGGTGGGGCTGCTGGTCTACCCGCTGTACACCGGCGCCCTGATTCTGTTTCTCGATGCCCGCAGCCGTGGCGAATCACCTCGCACCCGTGACCTGCTGGCCATGTCCCTGACGCTGTGGCCGCGCTTTGCCCTGCTGACCGCCACCAGCACCCTGCTGATTCTGCTCGGGCTGTCGATGTACTTCCTGCCCGGGCTGTGCGTGATGGTGATGCTGGCATTCGCCGAGTACCTGCTGGTGCTCAAGGGCCTGCAACCGCTGGCGGCGATCAAGGAAAGCCTGCGCCTGACCCGTGGTCATTTCCTGCGCATCCTGGTGTGCATCCTCTGTGTGATGACCCCGTTGTGGCTGCTCAAGGGCGCCAGCAGTGCGGCCTACCCGGACCCGCAGAACGCCTTCCTGGGGTTGGTGATCGATAGCGCCTACAGCTTCCTGCAGTTGTTCACCAGCGTGGTGCTGTTCCGCCTGTTCATGCTGATCAGCGATCTGCCCGACAAACGCTGAAACCGACACCGGCCGCTCTGCCCCTTGGGCCGCGGCCCTGCTCTCGGTTATGCTCGCGCTCAATCCTGCAACGCCATAAGCCGAGCCGATGACCCGTCTACTTCGCTTCACCCTGCTGGGCCTGCTCCTGCTGGCCGGACTGTTTGCAAGCCTGGTCTACAGCCTGACGTGGCGCCCGGATGCCAAGGAGTCGCTGCCCGTCAGTTGCGCGGCCAAGGCCCCGATCCTGATGCCCGGCCAGGCGCTGAAGGTGATGACCTGGAACGTCCAGTACCTGGCCGGCAAGCGCTATGTGTTCTGGAATGACCAGGCCCAGGGCCCGGATGAAAGCCCCACCACCGAGGACATGGCCTTCAGCCTCGACGAGGTGGCACGGGTTATCCGCGACGAGCAACCCGACATCGTCTTGCTGCAGGAACTGGACAACGGCGCCAAGGCCAGCGCTTACCAGGACCAGCTCAAGCTGTTGCAGGAACGGGTCACCGACCTCTACCCCTGCAGCACCCAGGCCTACGACTGGAAGGCCGAGTTCATTCCCTCACCGCATATCTTCGGCAGCGTCGGCCGGCAACTGGCCACTCTGAGCCGCTACCAGATCGAGCACGCCGAACGCCTGCAACTGCCGATCGCCTCCGCCAACCTGCTGAGCCGTCAGTACCAGCCCAGGAACGCCCTGCTGGTGAGCTACCTGCCCCTGACCGACGGCGGGCAGATGGCCATTCTCAACACCCACCTGGAACGGGCGAAACAGGCCGACGAGACCTTGCCCAACCAGGTCACGGCCATCGCCAAGGTGCTCGACACGTTCGAAGGACGCGGCACGCCCTGGCTGATCGGTGGCGACTTCAACCTGCTGCCCCTGGGCCAGTACCAGCGCCTGGCGCCGGAACAGCGCGCGCCCTACGCCGCCGACAGCGCGCTGCACCTGCTGTGGGATAAATATCCGATGGTGCCGACCAATACCCAGGCCGGCGGCATTGACCGCGAAAACTGGCTGACCCACTACCCCAACGACCCGAGCCTCAGCGGCCCCGACCGCACGGTCGACTACCTGTTCTACAGCCCGCGCATCAAGCGGGTCGAGGCCCGGGTCAGGCAGGACGACACCTTGCGCATCTCCGACCATTTACCGGTGATCGCCCGCTTCCTGCTGCCTGCCGCGCAATAACCCGCGTTTATTGACCGGGCTACTTGCGCGGTTTGGCCCGCGCGGTCGCTTCGGCCACCAGCGGGTCGTCCGGCCAATAGTGTTTCGGGTAGCGGCCCTTCAAGTCTTTTTTCACTTCGGCGTAGGTGCTGCGCCAGAAGTTGGCCAGGTCCTGGGTTACCTGTACCGGACGCCGGGCCGGCGATAACAGGTGCAGCTTGACCACCTGTCGGCCACCGGCGATGCGCGGGGTCTCGGCCAAGCCGAACAGCTCTTGCAGGCGCACCGCGAGAATCGGCGGCTGCTCGCTGTAGTCCAGGCGAATCGACGAACCCGAGGGCACGCTCAAATGCTGCGGCGCCAGCTCGTCGAGGCGTTGCGGCAGCGGCCAGGGCAACTGATTGCGGACGATGCTCGACAGGTCCAGTTGGGCGAAATGACTGAGCCGCGAGACCTTGCCCAGGTAAGGCAGCAACCAGTGCTCGAGGCCCTTGAGCAAAGCGCCGTCACTGACATCGGGCCACTCGCTGTCTGACTTGGCGGCAAGGTCCAGTTGCCGCAGCAAGGCCACTCGTGCCTGCCACTGGCGCAACTCCGGGGTCCAGGGCAACAGCTCCAGCCCCTTGCGCCGCACCAGGTTGACCAGCGCCTGGCTGCGCGCCGCCTCGTCCAGCCCGGGCAGGGGTTCGCGACTGAGCACCAGTTCACCCACCTTGCGCTGGCGCTCGGCTCGCAGCACACCTTCGCGCTCGTCCCAGTCCAGCTGATCGACGGTGCGAACCTGCTCGGCCAAGACCGAATCGAACAGTGCCGGATCGAAATCGGTCGCCAGGTAAATCCGTTCCTCGCGCTGCCCCTGGCGGCTGCCCAGATCGGCAATCACCAGCCAGGCTTGCTTCATCAGGCTGTCGGCCTCGCTGAACAGCGCCGCACGCCCGTTGGCCAGGCGATACTCAGCACCCCCGGGACGCCGCTGCTGAGCCACGCGATCCGGATAGGCCAGGGCCAGCAAAGCCCCCAGCCAGCGCGGATGCTCGGGGTCCGGCACCGCGGCGCTGGCGTTGCCTCGCAGGTAGCCGCGGTACTGTCGCGCCAATTGCCGTGCCCGCTGCACCCCACCCTGGGCACCGCGCGCCGCACGGGCTTCGCCCGACAACAACACCAGGCGGCTGTGCAAATCGGCACCGGCACCGCGCAGGATGTCCCGTTCGCCAAGCAGCGCGGCCACATCGCAGGCCATGTCCGCCAGCCCCAGGGCCTGGCCGCGCAGCAGCAAATGGGCGATGCGTGGATGGGCCGGCAATTGCGCCATGGCCTGGCCGTGGCGCGATAACGTAGCCTCTTCACCGGCCTTGGCTTCCAGGGCTCCGAGGCGCTCCAGCAAGTCCCGGGCCTGGGTGTAAGCCGCAGTGGGCGGCCCATCCAGCCACACCAATTGCCCCGGAGCGACGCCCCAGCGGGCCAGTTGCAGAGCCAGCCCGGCCAGATCCGCCTGGAGGATTTCCGCACTGGCATAGGCTGCCAGTTGCTCATGCTGATCCTCGGACCACAGGCGATAACACACCCCGGGCTCCAGGCGCCCCGCACGGCCGGCACGTTGTGTGGCGCTGGCGCGAGAGATGCGCTGGGTATCGAGACGGGTCATGCCGCTGCCCGGGTCGAAGCGCGGCACCCGCGCCAGCCCGGCATCGATCACCACGCGCACGCCGTCGATGGTCAGGCTGGTTTCCGCGATGTTGGTGGCCAGCACCACTTTGCGCTGGCCGGCCGGCGCCGGGTCGATGGCCGCACGCTGGGCTGCAAGATCCAGCTCGCCGTGCAGTGGGCACAGCAGGATCTCGCGACGGTCCCCCAGGGCCTCGGCCAGTTGCTGATGTACCCGGCGGATCTCTGCCTGCCCCGGCAGGAACACCAGCAGGCTGCCGGGCTCATCGTTGAGGGCCTCAAGAACGGTCTGCACCACCCGTGGCTCGATAAACTCGCCAGGCTGATAAGGCCGCCCCCAACGCTGGGTCACCGGGAACATGCGCCCTTCGCTGCGCAGGATCGGCGCATCGTCGAGCAGCTGCGACAGGCGCTCGCCTTCCAGGGTGGCCGACATCAGCAGGATCTTCAGCGGTTGCTCATCACGAAACAGCTCGCGGCCATTCAGGCTCAGGGCCAGGGCCAGGTCGGCGTCGAGGCTGCGCTCGTGGTACTCATCGAAAATCAGCAAACCCACGCCATCCAGCGCCGGGTCGTCCTGCAGGCGGCGGGTCAGGATGCCTTCGGTGACTACTTCGATACGGGTGTTGGGGCCGACCTTGCTGTCCAGGCGGATGCGGTAGCCCACGGTTTCACCGACTTTCTCCCCCAGCTCGCTGGCCAGGCGCTCGGCCGCCGCGCGGGCTGCCAGGCGCCGTGGTTCGAGCATCAGGATGGTCTGTCCGGCCAGCCACGCTTCATTCAACAGGGCTAAAGGCACGCGGGTGGTCTTGCCGGCACCCGGCGGTGCTTCGAGCACCGCCTCATTGCGTGTCGCCAGGGCGGCGCGCAGTGCAGGCAAAACTTCATCAATTGGCAAAGAATTCATGCTGGCTCCAAAACAGAGGCGCGAGTATAACGGCGAACTGCCTGGCGTTAATCACGGTCTGAACTCAAACCGACAACGCTTCACCCCCTTTGGCTTCACGCTTTGCTCAGGAGATTTTCATGCGTATTCCCTTCCGTTTGATTGGCGGTGTGCTGGTCGCCACCCTGCTGACCCAGGTCACCGCCTGCGGCTCGATTTTCTTCCCGGATCGACGCGGCCAGATCGAAGGCAAGATCGACCCCCTGGTGGCCGTGCTCGATGCCGTGGGGCTGCTGTTTTACGTGATCCCCGGGTTGATCGCCTTCGGCGTCGACTTCGCCACCGGCGCCATCTACCTGGAGCCCGGAAAAACCGCGCAGATCGCCCCGGAAAAACTCCAGCAAGCCATAGGCGCCGACGGCAAAGTCGATAACCGCAAACTGCAGGCGATTCTCGAAAGCGAACTGGGCGGCAGCTTTCCGCTGGATGATCCACGCCTGATCCAGCACAAAGGCAGCGTGCAACAGCTGGCGCTGTACGGCCTGCAGCCTGCGGCCTGAAGCGGCCTCTGAAGGAATTCGCCTCGTATGAGCACTAGTCCGGAACACGCGCGCCTGCTGCGCCTGGCCACCCGCGCATCATTGGCGGTGGCCAGCATCCTGATCGTGGCCAAGGCCGTCGCCTGGTGGCTCAGCGGCTCGGTGAGCCTGCTGGCGGGCCTGACCGATTCGTTGCTCGATGGTGCGGCGTCCTTCCTCAATCTGCTGGCGGTGCATTACGCCCTGCGCCCGGCCGATGACGACCACCGGTATGGCCACGGCAAGGCCGAGTCGCTGTCAGGCATGGCCCAGGCGGTGTTCGTCGCCGCCAGTGCGGTGCTGATCGCGATCCAGGCCATCGAACGCCTGAAAAACCCCGAGCCGCTGGGCGCGCCCTGGGTCGGTATCGGCGTGATGCTGCTGTCCCTGGCCCTGACCGTGGCCTTGCTGATGGTGCAGAGCCGGGTAATCCGCGAAACCGGTTCCACGGCGGTACGGGCCGACTCCCTGCATTACCGTTCGGACTTGCTGCTCAACGCCAGCATCCTGGTGGCCCTGGTGCTCGCCAGTTTCGGCTGGCACCAGTTGGACGCCTGGTTTGGCCTGGCGATCGCCGTCTACATCCTGTGGAGTGCGCTGCAGATAGCCCGCGAGAGCGTGGCCGTGCTGATGGACGAAGAATTGCCGCCGGATGTCAGCCAGCACATGCTCGAACTGGCCTGCGCCGTTCCAGGGGTGCTGGGTGCCCATGACTTGCGCACGCGGATCTCCGGCAGTCACTGGTTCGTGCAATTGCACCTGGAACTGCCGGGGGACTTGAGCCTGTCAGTGGCCCATGGCATCAGCGACCAGGCCGCCGATGCGATCCATGCCGCCTACCCGAGGGCCGAAGTGCTGGTGCACGCCGACCCACAGGAAGTGGTGCTGGCTGCCAGGGGTCAGTAAGTCACCTGATAACCGCGCGAGCTCAGGCAACTGCCCTGGGCCTGGCGGTAGGTCTGCACCACTTCGGGCGCAGGCGGATAGGTGGCCACTGCCGGATCGAAGCCACTTTGCTGCACGGCCCAGCGATAGCAGTCGTAACGGTCCTGATCGATCTGCTGCGGCGATTGCCCGCTGACCGGGTAAGCCACCACGTCATAACCATTGCCCGCCTGTTGCGGCGGCGGGCTGGCCACCGGCGGCTGCACCACCACGTAGTCCTGGGTGTTGGCTTCGTAGGTGTAGTAGGCGCCCGCCGCGAGAAAGAACAGCGCGCTGCCGATCCAGACTTCCCGGGCGTAATCCGGCAGATAACCCACGCGAATGCCATAGGGCGGCGTCACCACGACGTAGCGCGGGCCTTGCGGACGATACCAATAGCCACCGGAGAAGAAGTAGTCCTGGCCCCGATAAGGCACGCGGTAATTGCGATCCGGAAAACGGTCGATCACATACCCCGGGCGATACTGCGGGCCTGGCCCCCAGCCGTTGCCATGCCCATCCGGGCGCCCCGGCCAGCGATGATCGTCGGCATGTCCGCCGCCCGGACGCGAGCCCGGCCCGCCCGCCTGCCAGTGCTGGTTGTAATCATTGCGTCGCGGCGTGTCCTGGTAGTAGCCGCGCTGCGGCTCCTGGGTCTGGCGCACGGTGTCGGGACGCCCCTGGATCGGCAGATTGTTCTGCGGGCGGGTTGCCGGCTGCACGGCAGGCTGCTGCACCGGACGGCCCTGGCCGTTTAGATCGTGCTGGGGACGGTTCTGCCATTGTCCGCCCGGGTTCTGGCTTCCCGGGTTCTGGCCGTTATGTTCGAACTGGCGGCTGTTATCGCCGCGAATGATCTCATTCTGTGGCCGGGGCTGATTATTCTGAGGACGGTTCTGGTTGTTTTCCGGACGCGGCTGGGCAGGTGCCGGACGCGCCTCTGGCGCATGTTCGCGCTGGCCGCCGCCATTGCCACCACCGGCGCCATGCTGAGGACGTTGTTGTGCCTCATCCCGCTCGTCGGCCAGCGCCTGCGCGCTGACACTGATACACAGCAAACCAACACCTGCCAAACGCCAGATGCGCGACTTCATGCTATTCCTCACTGCGGATTAGGGCCTATAGATAAGACTGGAAAAGCACAGGCCGGTTCTGCGACAGGTTATCAGTCACGAGACTTATTTAGGGGCAATAAAAAAGGGGGACCCGTCGGTCCCCCCTTGAGATTTTCGTCCGTGCTCGGCGCTTGTGGCCCCGGCTCACCTCACTCCGTCTTCTGGACAGTGTGTAGCCCGGGGGCCGACTCAACCCTGTGGGGGTGGCGACCGCGGCTGGCCTGATTCGGCGGGCCGCACTGGACTCTATGTCCGGGCAGTGATTCTGGTGTTAAGAATAGGCCTGGAGCGTCGACACAGGATTGCGAAGATTGCTCAAATAAACATAGCTTGCGCAATTTTTAACTCAGGATAGATAATATGGCGCAATAGTTATGACAAAGGCCTGTTCCATGAGCAAACTCGACCGTTACGACCTGAGCATTTTGGCTGAATTGCAACGCGACGCCCGCATCTCCAACCAGGAGCTGGCCGAGCGCATTGGCCTGTCACCCTCGCCCTGCTCGCGCCGGGTCAAGCAATTGGAGGACGACGGCTACATCTCGCGCCAGGTCGCCCTGCTCGATCGCAAGATGCTCGGCCTGAGCCTGACCGCCTACGTGCTGATCGGCATGGACCGGCACACCCCCGAGCGCTTCGAGAACTTTGAAGCGGCAATCCGCAACCTGCCTCAGGTCCTGGAATGCAGCCTGGTGACCGGCATGGACGCCGACTACCAGCTCAAGGTCGTGGTGCCCGACATGGACCACTATCAGAAACTGCTGCTGGGCCACCTGACCCGCATCGAAGGCGTCACCAGCGTGCGTTCGAGCTTCGTCCTCAACCAGGTACTCAACAGCACCGAACTGCCACTGACCCACCTGCGCGGCTGATTACGCCGCGCCAGCGAGCCTGCCTGTGGCGACGTAACGCACGCAGATCAATGCCCTGCCCATACCCCTTGGCGTATACTCGGCCGGCCTTTTTTGCCCTGCCTGCGCTGGAGATGTTCGATGGATCCTGCAGTTTTCGAAGAATGGATGATGACGGTCCTGGTCAGCATCCTGATCATTTTCATGGCGTTTATCGTCTGGGATCTGGCGAAGAAGTCCAAGGCCGGGCGCTTCGGCTCGTTCATCCTGTTCTTCGTCCTGGGCCTGGGCGTGGCCGCCTTCATTATCAAGAGCGTGGTCATCGGCCTCATCGAGTCCGGGGTTCTATAAACGCGCCGGGACTTCCTTCCACTGCCCCTGATCCAGCCCGTCCAACGTCCAGTCGCCAATCCTGACCCGCACCAGGCGCAGGGTCGGCAGGCCAACCGCAGCGGTCATGCGCCGGACCTGACGGTTGCGCCCCTCGCGAATCACCAACTCCAGCCAACTGGTGGGCACGCTCTTGCGAAAGCGCACCGGCGGATTGCGCGGCCACAGCTCGGGCTCATCAAGGGCTCGGGCCTCGGCGGGCAGGGTTGGGCCGTCATTTAGCTGCACCCCATCGCGCAGTTGCTGCAATTGCTCGGCGCTGGGCACGCCCTCGACTTGCACCCAATAGGTCTTGGCCAACTTGTGCCTGGGGTCGGCGATGCGCGCCTGAAGCTGGCCATCGTTGGTCAGCAGCAACAGGCCCTCGCTGTCACGGTCCAGGCGACCGGCCGGGTAGACGCCCGGTACGGCGATGAAATCCTTGAGGGTCGCTCGCCCTTGTTCATCATTGAACTGGGTCAGCACATCGAAGGGTTTGTTGAACAGAATCAGTTTTGGCTCGGTCGGCGGCGCCTTGGCGATACGGCGCGGCGCCTGGCCGGAAGACGGGCTGTTGCTGCCAGGACGGCGGGAAACGGGACGAGGGGGACGGGGCATGGTGAAAAGGACATTCAGCGATCAGGACCGACAATGCTAGTGGCCTGATCGCCAAATGACCATTCAATAAACACTCAGCGGAATGGCGGCTCGTCGAAGCTGCGCAGCTTGCGCGAGTGCAGCGAGTTGAGGTCGGTGCGCAGCAGGTCCACCGCTGCGATGCCGATCTTCAGGTGCTGGCTGACCGCTCGCTCATAAAAAGCGTTGGCCGAACCCGGCAGTTTGATTTCGCTGTGCAGCGGTTTGTCCGAGACACAGAGCAAGGTGCCGTACGGCACTCGCAGGCGATAGCCCTGGGCGGCGATGGTGCCGCTTTCCATGTCCACGGCCACGGCCCGGGACAGGTTGATCAGCGGTCGTTCCTGAGCCCAGCGCAACTCCCAGTTGCGGTCGTCGTAGGTCAGCACGGTGCCGGTGCGCAGTCGCTTTTTCAGGTCGTCGCCCTTCTCCCCGGTGACATTGGCCGCGGCTTGCTGCAAGGCCATCTGCACTTCGGCCAGGGCCGGAATCGGAATATTGGGCGGCACCACCCGGTCCAGAATCCCATCGCGGCGCATATAGGCGTGAGCCAGCACATAGTCACCAATGGTCTGCGACTGCCGCAGGCCACCGCAGTGGCCGATCATCAGCCAGCAATGCGGACGCAGTACCGCCAGGTGATCGGTGATGTTCTTGGCGTTGGACGGGCCGACGCCGATATTCACCAGGGTCACGCCATGGCCATCGGAGGCCTGCAGGTGATAGGCCGGCATCTGGTAGCGGTGCCAGACCACCCCGGCGGCAATCGCCGAGGCTTCGCCGTGGTCCATGGTTTTTTCGATGACCACGTTGCCCGGCAACACCATGCGTACAAAACGCGGATCGCTGCGCAGTTGCTCCAGGCCGTGGGTAATGAACTGGTCGACGTAACGGTGGTAGTTGGTCAGCAGGATCCAGGGCTGCACGTGGCGCCAGTCGCTGCCGGTGTAATGCACCAGGCGCCGCAGGGAAAAGTCCACCCGTGCGGCGTCGAACAGCGCCAGGGGCAAGGGGTCGGTGTTTTCCCAGTCATACAGGCCGTCGGCAATGCCGTCGGTGGCGGCGGACAGGTCGGTGCTGGGGAAAACCCGCGCCAGTACGGCGGCGGTCACGCCGGAACCGGCCAGTTCATCGCCCTGTTCGACCACATAGGGATACGGAATATTCTGCTCGCTGACGCCCACTTCCACGGTCACGGTGAAGTCGTGCATCAACGGCACCAGTTGCTCCAGCAGGTACTTACGGAACGCCGCCGGATGGGTGACCGTGACACTGTAGGTGCCCGGCAGCTGGACCTTGGCATAGGCCCGGGTGGTTTGCGGGACTTCGCCCTGGCAGAGGTAGGTCAAACGTAATTCGGGGTAGCGAAACTGCGCCCGTTGCTCGGCGGTGGGTTCGACGCGATCTTTGAGATAGCGCTTGAGCGCCTGGCTCAAGGCGGTGGTGGCCCGCTCATGCAGTTGAGCAAGCCGATCCACGGCTTGCTCGGCGGTTTGAACGACAATAAAAGCTTCGGTCACGATAAGCATCCTGTGTTCTGATCTTGCAGGCGTTCATCTTGCCTGCATCGCCGCCTCACGGGAACCGCCCAATCGCTACCAGCGCCCAAGGTTGATCAAAAGGCCTGGGGCGTGCAGCGTGCCACTATCGCCGCGACATCCAGGCCCCGCGGCAAAGTGCCGTAGGCGCGCCCGGCATTGCCCAGGCGACTGGCGATAAAGGCATCACTGACGGCCGCATTGCCCGCCTCCAGCAACAGCTTGGCCTGCAACCCGAGCGCAATGTCTTCAGTGAGCTGCCGCGCGCGGTACTGGATATCGTCGGTGTCCTTGAACGCCTGTTGCAGCGTGGTGATATGAGCGGCCAGGCGTTTATCGCCATGACCATCGCCAAGCTCGGCGAACAACACATCCAGCACCCCAGGCTCTTTCGACAGGGCACGCAGCACATCGAGGCACTGCACATTGCCCGAGCCTTCCCAGGTCGAGTTGACCGGCGCCTCACGGTACAGCCGCGGCAGGATGCTTTCTTCCACGTACCCGGCGCCGCCCATGCACTCGGCGGCTTCGTTGATCATGGCCGGCGCCCGCTTGCAGATCCAATACTTGCCCACTGCCGTCACCAGCCGCGAGAACTTGGCCTCCTGGCCATCATCCAGGTGATCCAGGGCCCGTCCCATGCGCAGGCTCAAGGCCAGGGCCGCTTCGCTTTCCAGGGCTAGATCGGCGAGGACGTTCTGCATCAGCGGCTGCTCGGCGAGCACTCGGCCACCCACCAGCCGATGGGCGCAATGATGGCTGGCCTGGGTCAGCGCCTGGCGCATCAGCGAGCTGGAGCCGACCATGCAATCGAAACGGGTCATGGCCACCATCTCGATGATGGTCGGCACCCCGCGACCTTCCTCGCCCACCATCCATGCCAGGGCGCCGCGGAACTCCACTTCGCTGGAAGCATTGGAGCAGTTGCCGAGCTTGTTTTTCAGGCGCTGGATATAGAACTGATTGCGGCTGTCATCAGGGCGATGCCGGGGCAGCAGGAAACAGGTCAGGCCCTTTTCGGTCTGGGCCAGGGTCAGGAAGGCATCGCACATCGGCGCCGAACAGAACCACTTGTGCCCTACCAGCTCATAGGCCTGCCCGGGACCACCCGCTCCCACCGGATAAGCTTTGGTGGTGTTGGCCCGTACATCGGTGCCGCCCTGTTTCTCGGTCATCGCCATGCCGATGGTCACACCGGCTTTGTGCGCGATGCCGACGTTGCGCGGGTCGTACTCGGTGGCCAGCACCTTGGGCAGCCATTGCTCGGCCAGGTCGGGCTGCAACTTCAGCGCCGGGACGCAGGCAAAGGTCATGGTCAGGGGGCAACCGCTGCCGGCCTCGGCCTGGCTGTGCAGGTAAGTCATCGCGGCGCGAGCCACGTGGGCGCCGGGCTGGGCGTCGGTCCAGGGCAGCGACGGCAAGCCATGTTCGACGGCAGTACGCATCAACTGGTGATAGGCCGGATGAAACTCCACCAAGTCCAGGCGATGCCCAAAACGATCATGGCTGACAAACACCGGCTTGTTCTGATTGGCCAGGAAACCCGCTTCCATCAGCGGGCCACCGGCCAGCGCCCCATAGGCATCGATCCGCGGCTCGGCCCAGGCGCCGCCAAAACGCCGGGTCCACTCTTGCAGGGGCAGGTCGATGCGATACAGGTTGATGCCATCCAGAGACGGCGGCTGGTTGGTGACTTCGTGGGTTTCAGCGAACTGGTGCAGGTTCATGACGGGGCTCCTGAAGGCGTGACTGGCCTCAGTTAAGCACCCCACTCCCGGGGTTCAAAGTGTCATATACGCCTAAATATCGGCACTTTCACCCTGCTAAGGACAGAGCACACGCTTGAACAGCATCACCTGCAACTCCTCGAATTTCACCGGCCGGGCCAAGTGTTCGATCCAGCCATAAGCCGTGCAATGTTCGCGCTCGGCTGCATGGGTGCACGCCAGCGCCACCAGCACCGGCAACCTGGCGCAACCGGGCAAGGCCTGCACCTGGGCGCTGAACGCTGTGGCGTCCTGGGCGCTGATCTGGCAATCAAGCAGCACCCCATCCACCTTCTCCACCCGCAGCTGCTCCAGGGCCTGGGTGGTGCTGACGACGCTGAGCACCCGATAACCGAGCTTGAGCAACATGCCACGCACCACCAACTGATTGATGCTGTTGTCATCCACCAGCAGCATCGTGCAATCCTCCGGCACCCGCCGGCACACCGAGCGCGCCTGGAACACCGAAGGGGTGTGCAGAGCGGGACTGACGTCCACCTCGAACTCGACCTCCAGGCGGAAGCAACTGCCGCGCCCCGGCTCGGACTCATGGGTCAGGTGGCCCCCCATCAGCTCAATCAACTGCCGGCAAATGGCCAGACCCACACCCAACCCGCCATATTCCCGGGTCATTGAGCTGTCGAGCTGGAAAAACCGCTGGTACAGGGTCGCCTCGTCCAGATTGACGAAGCCGATCCCGGTGTCGATCACGGCTAAGGTCAGCGCCTGGCGCCCATCAACCTCCGGCTTGGCGGTGATACGCAAGACCACACCACCGACACGGGTAAATTTGATGGCATTGTCCAGCAGGCACTCCAGGCATTGATTGAGCTTGCCGCGATCGCCCAGCAGGCGGTCCGGCACCCCGGCTGCCAAGTCGACATCGAACCCCAGGGCCTTGCCCGAGGCATTGGCCGCAAACTGCAGGCGCAGGCCGTCAACCATCGAACGCAGGCTGAACGACTCGCGTTGCGCGCTGAGCTTGCCAGCCTGCAATTCGGTCAGGGTGAGGATGCCGTTGACCATGCGCATCATGTCCCGCGCCGAGCCGGCGGCGGTTTGTTGATATTGCTCAAGCTCCGGATCCAGATCGAGGGTCTGCATCAGTTCCAGGGAGCCGATCACCCCATTCATCGGGGTGCGCAATTCGTGGGTCAGGGTGGCCAGGAACTCGTCCTTGAGCCGATTGCTGTGGGCCAGTTGCTGGTTCAGCACTTCAAGCTTCTGCCCGGCATCGAACAGGGTTTGCGCCTGCTGCTCGCGCATCGAGTTGATCCGGTCGGCCAGGGCCAGGGACAGCAGCGCCACCTCGATCGCCGAACCGATCTGGCTGGCGTACATGGTCAGGAACACGTTAGGCAGGTAACCGAGCACCATCAGGGTGTTGATCACCCCGCCGAACAGAAACGCCGACCAGGCGATGATGAAATAGCGCGCCACGCGCAAGCCTCGGTACCAGACCACAATCCCGGAAACGAAGATCACCACGGTAAAGATCAGGGCCAGGCCGGTCGCCAGGCGCAAGGCCAGGGCGTAGCTGGTCATCAGCGACAGGCCCAGCACCACGGCGCTGCAGGCGATCAGCACTAACAGCAGGCGATCAACCCACCGGCTGTGGCTTGAGGTCTGCAGAAAGCTGCGGGCGAACTGGCTGCCGAACAGCGCGGCCGAGGCGATGAAGAATGGCGTGGCGGCGTTGGCCCACCACGGGTTGTTCGGCCAGAAATACTCGACCGCCGCGCCGTTGACCGAGAGCTGGTACAGGCCGAACGAGGCGATATAGAAGATGTAGTAGAGGTAGCTGGTGTCGCGCACGCTGAGGTAGATAAACAGGTTGTAGATCAGCATCCCCAGCAGCACGCCGTAAATCAGGCCCAGTACGTACAGGCGCATCGGCTGCGCCTCAAGGTAGGCGGTGCTCGACCAGAGGGTCAGCGGGGCCTGGATCGAACCCTCGCTTTGCAGGCGCAGGAACACCGTCTTGTGCTCGTTGGGCGCAAAACTCAGGTCGAACAGGTAGTTGTTCTGGCGGATCTGCCGGCTATCGAAGGGCAAGGCGTCGCCCGTTCGGCCAGCCAGGCGGTAGCCGGAGCCTTCATCGGGCAGATAGAGATCGAGATGATCCAGCGGTGGGTAAGCCAGTTCCAGCAACCAGGTGCGCTGTGCAGTGGGGTTGCCGGGCCGGTAATCCAGGTCGACTTTCAACCAGAACACCGAGTGCGAGTAACCGGCATTGAGGGTGGGCTTTTCGTGGGTTTTGAAATTGCCAGCCAAAGCCTGTGAACTGACTTCGGCGATGGTCGCCTCGCCACTCACATCTTCGAACACCTGCATGACCTGGCCCAAGGGCAGGCGCTGAGTGAACTCGTCGAACTCGACCGCGCCAGCCAACATTGGCACACACAACAGCAACATCAACAAATAGCGCATAAAGCCCCAGCGTGGCCTGTCCGGTTGTGTCAAAAAGCCCCCATTCCTTTTGAGCAGACGTAAAACCGGCATTACCTGTTATTGGTTTGGATCCACTCTAGCATAGCCGCTGATGGCCATTGAGCACCATTGAAAATTTTAGTCTAAAGGCTCTAGAACGGGCATTTCAGCGCTATCCATTGAGCTAGAGCTGTTCGTTCAGTCAAGTCGATTCATGGGAAGCTGCGACTCGGCGCAAAGGCGCGCCGAGAGCCGCGAAAAAAAACGTTTGGTGGTAAGCTCGCGCACCATGAATATCTACAGCTCTCGCCCCGTTGTCCTCTGTCTCTCCGGCCACGACCCAAGTGGTGGCGCCGGCTTGCAGGCAGATATCGAAGCCCTGCTCGCCCAGGGTTGTCATGCAGCTCCGGCTGTGACCGCGCTGACCGTGCAAGACACGGTCAACGTCAGCGACTTCCGGATCCTGGATCGTGAGTGGGTACTGGCCCAGGCCAACGCCGTGCTCAATGATTCGACCGTGGCCGCGGTCAAGCTCGGCATGCTCGGTTCCCTGGAGATGGTCGACACCGTAGTCGAACTGCTCCAGGCGCATCCGCATTTGCCGATGGTCTGCGATCCGGTGCTCAGGGCCGGCGGCGGCGGACGGCTGGGCAAGGATGAAGTCGGCTATGCCATGCGCGAGCGCCTGTTGCCGATGGCCACCATTGCCACTCCCAACCTCCCTGAAGCACGAATCCTGGCCGAATTGCCCGAAGGCACCGCCGATCAGTGCGCTGAAAAACTCCTGCCGTTCGTCAAACACCTGCTGATCACCGGCGGTCATGGCGACGAGCACCAGGTGCATAATCGTCTATATAGTCGCGACGGCCTGCGTGAAACCTACACCTGCCAGCGCCTGCCCGGCAGCTATCACGGCTCCGGCTGCACACTGGCCAGCGCCCTGGCAGGCCGCCTGGCCCAAGGGGAACACTTGGCCAGCGCAGTGAAAACCGCTCTGGAATACACCTGGCGCACCCTGCGCGACGCCGAACAACTGGGCAAAGGCCAGTTCGTACCGCGCCGCCTGCCCCTGGATTTCTGCTCGTAACGCCTTGAGGCTTTCAATGAAACTACGTGGCCTGTACGCCATCACCGACAGCCAATTGTTGGCCGGCAAGTTTCTGCAGTACGTGGAGGCCGCGCTGGATGGCGGCGTGACGCTGCTGCAATACCGCGACAAGAGCAACGACGAGGCCCGTCGCCTGCGCGAGGCCGAGACCCTGCAGCGACTGTGCGAGCGCTACACGACCCAACTGATCATCAACGACGACGCCGAACTGGCGGCGCGCATTGGTGTCGGCGTACACCTGGGCCAGACCGATGGTCCGTTGACGCCCGCCCGGGCCCTGCTCGGGCGCAAGGCAATCATCGGCTCGACCTGCCACAGCCAACTCGCACTCGCCGAGCAGGCCGCCAAGGAAGGCGCAAGCTATGTCGCCTTTGGCCGCTTTTTCAACTCCAGCACCAAGCCCGGCGCACCGAGCGCCGACCTTGAACTGCTGGACCAGGCCCGCGCCAGCCTGCACCTGCCGATCTGCGTGATCGGCGGCATCACCCTCGACAACGCCGCGCCACTGGTGGCCCATGGCGCCGACCTGCTGGCGGTGGTCCACGGCCTGTTTGGTGCATCGAGCACCCAGGAAGTAACGCGCCGCGCCCGCGCCTTCAACGACTTATTCAATTGCTGATTGCTGAGAGCCCGATCATGTCCCGTTCCGAAACTCTGTTTGCCAATGCCCAGAAACACATCCCCGGCGGCGTGAACTCGCCCGTTCGTGCGTTCAAGAGCGTTGGCGGTACCCCGTTGTTCTTCAAGCACGCCGAAGGCGCCTACGTCACTGACGAAGATGACAAGCGTTATGTCGATTACGTTGGCTCGTGGGGCCCGATGATCCTCGGCCACAGCCACCCGGACGTGCTGGACGCGGTACGCAAGCAGCTGGAGCATGGCCTGTCCTACGGCGCGCCGACGGCCATGGAAACCGAGATGGCGGACCTGGTCTGCTCCATCGTGCCGTCGATGGAGATGGTGCGCATGGTCAGCTCCGGCACCGAAGCCACCATGAGCGCCATCCGCCTGGCCCGGGGTTTCACCGGCCGCGACAGCATCATCAAGTTCGAAGGCTGCTACCACGGTCACTCCGACAGCCTGCTGGTAAAAGCCGGTTCCGGCGCGCTGACCCAGGGCGTTCCAAGCTCGGCCGGTGTTCCTGCAGCGTTTGCCAAACACACCCTGACGCTGCCGTTCAACGATATCGCTGCGGTCGAGAAGATGCTGGGCGAAGTCGGCCAGGAAGTGGCCTGCATTATCGTCGAGCCAGTGGCTGGCAACATGAACTGCGTGCCGCCGGCGCCGGGCTTTCTCGAAGGCCTGCGCAGCCTGTGCGACCAGCACGGCGTGGTGCTGATTTTCGATGAAGTGATGACCGGCTTCCGGGTCGCCCTCGGCGGCGCCCAGGCCCATTACGGCGTGACTCCGGACCTGAGCACCTTCGGCAAGATCATTGGCGGCGGCATGCCGGTCGGCTGCTTCGGCGGCAAGCGCGAGATCATGCACCACATCGCCCCGCTGGGCCCGGTCTACCAGGCCGGCACCCTGTCGGGCAACCCGCTGGCCATGGCTGCCGGCCTGACCACCTTGCGCCTGATCAGCCGCCCGGGCTTCCACGCCGAACTCAGCGACTACACCAGCCGCCTGCTCGACGGCCTGCAACAGCGTGCCGATGCCGCAGGTATACCGTTCGTCACCACTCAGGCAGGCGGCATGTTCGGCCTGTACTTCAGTGGCGCCGACGACATCGTCACCTTTGACGATGTCATGGCCAGCGACGCCAACCTGTTCAAGCGCTTCTTCCACCTGATGCTCGAAGGTGGCGTGTACCTGGCGCCGAGCGCCTTCGAGGCCGGTTTCACCTCGATCGCCCACGGCGATGCCGAGTTGAAACTGACCCTGGACGCTGCAGAACGCGCATTTTCCGCATTGAAGTAAAGCCTGCCTCAACCGCCGCCAGCATTTGCGGGCGGCGGTTGTACCTCGTCACGCGCTGTTTGCGCCCCGCAAAGCAATAAATCCGCCGAAAGCTGCGGATATAGCGCCCGCGCAGCAGAAAAACGAGTAAAGACTTTGTAAGGTTGGCCCTGCTTATTTCATAATGCGCGCTTATTGGATCCCTCGATGGGTCCGCGTGCCCTCCAGAGGTAAGTCGATTCCCATGAACCGCACCGGCCGCGCCCTTGCATTGGGCTGCCTGTTGCTCCTTCAGCCCCTGCTCGCGCACGCACAAGCGGGCGGCAACTCGTTGTTGATCCCAGCGATGGGTCGCTGCACCCTGAATACTCAGCCGCAAGACCTGGCCGAGGCGCTCGCCGCCTGCCAGAAAGCGTCCGATGAAGGCGATGCACAAGCACAGTACGAGTTGGGCGAGTTCTATTACGAGGGCAAGGGCGCACCGCGCGACCTCAACCTGGCCCTCAGCTACTTCGAGAAAGCCTCACTGCAAGGCCACGCCCAGGCACAGTTCAAGCTTGGAACCATGTTTTTCCACGGTGAAGGCGTACCCGCCAATAACGTCCAGGCGTATATCGTGCTGAAAATGGCGGCGGTCAACGGTGCCGAAGATGCGCTGGATACGGCCGACGAAGTCGCCGAGCACATGCAGCGTGATGAACTGGAAGTAGCGACCCAGGTGCTGGGGCAGATCTTCCGCAAATACCTGATGGAGCTGCAGAGCGCCGACGGGCGTTCGCCCTTCTCCCCTCTGCCCTGAGCTGTATTCAGGGAGTGCAGCACTCCCCTCGAGCCGATCACGGCACTTACCTTAATGAATCGCAGGGGTAGATTTGCGCCTGCCTTGCTGTCGAGCGAGGGTACACGCCCTCGCTCAGCAACTGTGCCGATACTACTTTTCGGGCATCGGCATCGGGAACGGCATGACGTTGCTCATGCCGCGGGCTTCGCTGATCTTCGGTGTGCCCAGACGCTCCACTTCGTCGATGCGCACGATGGAATGCATTGGCACAAAACTGCGGACCACGCCTTCGAACTGCGCCTTGAGCTTCTCTTCGCTCGGATCGACGACCACCTGGGTGCGCTCGCCAAAGACGAACTCTTCCACCTCCAGGAAACCCCACAGATCACTTTGATAGATCTGCTTGGCGTACATTTCGAACACCTGGCCCTGGTTGAGGAAAATCACCTTATAGATTGGAGCTTCACGTTTGGTCATGGTGGGCGGGTAACACATCGGGGGATATAAAAGAGGGCGCGAACTATAGCATGGCACCCGATGCACAGTGCTAGGAACCTATCGGCATGCCCCCTATAATGCGCGGTTCTTTACCACCAGTTGACGATCCCCCCATGGCCAAGAAGCTTTACATCGAAACCCACGGTTGCCAGATGAACGAGTACGACAGCTCGCGCATGGTCGATCTGCTGGGTGAACATCAGGCCCTGGAAGTCACTGCCCGCGCTGAAGATGCCGACGTCATCCTGCTCAATACCTGCTCGATCCGCGAACGCGCCCAGGACCGGGTGTACTCCCAGCTCGGCCGCTGGCGCGAACTGAAACTGGCCAACCCGGACATGGTGATCGCCGTCGGCGGTTGCGTGGCCAGCCAGGAAGGCGCGGCGATCCGCGATCGCGCACCCTACGTCGACGTGGTCTTTGGCCCGCAAACCTTGCACCGCCTGCCGGAAATGATCGACGCGGCGCGCATCACCAAACTGCCGCAAGTCGACGTCTCGTTCCCGGAAATCGAAAAGTTCGACCACCTGCCGGAGCCGCGCATCGATGGTCCAAGCGCCTATGTGTCGGTCATGGAAGGCTGCAGCAAGTACTGCACGTTCTGCGTCGTGCCCTACACCCGCGGCGAAGAAGTCAGCCGGCCCTTTGACGATGTGATCGCCGAGATCATCCACCTCGCGGAAAACGGTGTGCGCGAAGTCACCCTGCTGGGGCAGAACGTCAACGGCTATCGCGGCCTGACCCATGACGGGCGCCTGGCTGACCTGGCCGAGCTGATTCGAGTGGTGGCCGCGGTCGACGGCATCGAGCGTATTCGCTACACCACCTCGCACCCTCTGGAATTCTCCGACAGCCTGATCCAGGCCCACGCCGAAGTCCCGGAGCTGGTGAAACACCTGCATCTGCCGGTGCAATCGGGTTCCGACCGGATCCTCGCGGCCATGAAGCGCAACCACACGGCCCTGGAGTACAAATCCAAGCTGCGCAAACTGCGCGCGGCGGTACCCGGCATCTGCATCAGCTCCGACTTTATCGTCGGCTTCCCGGGCGAGACTGAAAAAGACTTCGAACAGACCATGAAGCTGATCGAAGACGTCGGCTTCGACTTTTCCTACTCGTTTGTCTACAGCCAGCGTCCGGGCACCCCGGCTGCCGACCTGGTGGACAACACCCCGGAAGAGCTGAAAAAAGAACGTCTAAATGCTCTGCAGCACCGATTGAATCAGCAAGGCTTCGAGATCAGCCGACAAATGGTCGGGTCGATCCAGCGGATCCTGGTCACCGACTATTCGAAGAAAGACCCTGGCGAACTGCAGGGCCGGACCGAGAACAACCGCATCGTCAACTTCCGCTGCGACAACCCGACCTTGATCGGCCAGTTCGCCGACGTGCACATCGATGCCGCCCAGCCGCACTCGCTGCGCGGATCATTGCTGCCTGCAACCGAGCAAAGCGGCACCGCGAGAGAAGTCGGTGCGCCTGCCACCGTGGCCTGAAGGATTGCCGCTCGCGTGAGCTGAACAACCTCACAACAGCCTGACCAGCGCTCACACTGGTCAGGCTGGGTTGCCGAGGACCTGCTCCACTATTTAAGTGCTTTCGCACCCGCGCCACTGGCGTTATCCTTGATTTCATCTTAATTGCCCCAGGGCGGCTTAAAACGACCTTGAACGCACCCATAGAACCACATCGCTTCCTCCTCGAGCCTTTTGAGGCTCGCCGCTTCGCCAACCTGTGCGGACAATTCGACGAGCACCTGCGCTTGATCGAACAACGCCTGAGCATCGAGATCCGCAATCGCGGAAACCAGTTCGAACTCATTGGTGAATCCAGACTCACCGCCTCCGCGGAAAACCTCATTCGCCGCCTGTACCGGGAAACCAAGGGGACCGAGCTGTCGCCGGAAACCGTGCACCTGTACCTGCAGGAATCCGCCGTAGAGGATCTCGCCAACAACCCGGTGGCCGAAGCCAGCGTTGCGTTGCGCACCAAGAAAGGCATGATTCGCCCACGCGGCCTGAATCAGCAGCGCTACGTCAAAGAGATCCTCAATAACGACATCAACTTCGGCATCGGCCCCGCCGGTACCGGCAAGACCTACCTGGCCGTGGCCTGTGCCGTCGACGCACTGGAACGCGAGCAAGTGCGACGCATCCTGCTGGTACGCCCTGCAGTCGAAGCCGGTGAAAAACTCGGTTTCCTGCCCGGCGACCTGGCGCAGAAGATCGACCCCTACCTGCGCCCGCTGTACGACGCGCTCTACGAGATGCTCGGCTTCGAATACGTGGCCAAACTGATCGAACGCCAAATCATCGAGATCGCCCCGCTGGCCTACATGCGCGGCCGCACCCTGAACAACAGCTTCATCATCCTCGACGAAAGCCAGAACACCACCGTCGAACAGATGAAGATGTTCCTGACCCGTATCGGCTTCGGCTCGACCGCGGTGATTACCGGCGACATCACCCAGGTCGACCTGCCCAAAGGCACCAAGTCCGGACTGTCCCAGGTCATCACCGTGCTCAAGGACGTCCCGGGCATCAGCTTCACTCACTTCCTGGCCAAGGACGTGGTGCGCCACCCGCTGGTCCAGCGCATTGTCGAAGCCTACGACCGCTTCGAAAACCCTGCGCCCGAAGAGCCAACTGCAGAAAAAGGCCATCGCCACGATGCTTGAGCTTGATCTGCAACTGGCCAGTGACAAGCCTGCCCCCAGCGAGTCCCAGTTCCGCCAATGGTGCGAACTGGCCTTGCGCCAGCGCAGCGCCGACTCCGAGCTGACCATTCGCCTGGTGGACGAGCCTGAAGGGCGCGAGCTGAACCACACCTGGCGCCACAAGGATTACGCCACCAATGTGCTGTCGTTCCCGGCCGATGTGCCGGACGAGCTGCTGGATATTCCGCTGCTCGGCGACCTGGTGATCTGCATTGAAGTGGTCGAACGCGAAGCGGCGGAGCAAGGCAAGGAACTTGAGGCCCATTGGGCACATCTAGTCATTCACGGCTGCTTGCATCTACTGGGTTACGACCATATAGATGACGACGAAGCCGAAGAAATGGAAGCACTGGAACGAACGTTGCTTGCAGAACTGGGTCATCGCGACCCTTATGCCGACGACGAGTCTTAATTACATCCACCTGTAACAACCAAGGATTTAGAGTAATCGCTATGAGCGAAGATCGATCGAGCAACGGGCAGAAGTCATGGCTGGGTAAGCTCACCCAGGCTTTTGCCCATGAGCCGAAAAACCGCCAGGAGCTGCTGGAGCTGCTGCGCGAAGCCCATCAGAACAAGCTGCTGGACAGCGAAGCGCTGGCCATCGTCGAAGGCGCCATTCAGGTTGCGGACCTGCAAGTACGGGACATCATGGTCCCGCGCTCGCAGATGATCAGCATCAAGGCGACCCAGACCCCGCGCGAGTTCCTGCCCGCAGTTATCGATTCCGCGCACTCGCGCTACCCGGTGATCGGCGAAAGCCATGACGACGTGATGGGCGTCCTCCTGGCCAAGGACCTGCTGCCGCTGATCCTCAAGGAGAACGGCGACAGCTTCAACATCAAGGATCTGCTGCGCCCGGCGACGTTCGTGCCGGAGTCCAAGCGCCTCAATGTGCTGCTGCGCGAGTTCCGCGCCAACCACAACCACATGGCGATCGTCATCGACGAATACGGCGGCGTCGCCGGCCTGGTGACCATCGAGGACGTGCTGGAACAGATCGTCGGCGACATCGAGGACGAACATGACGTCGAGGAAGACAGCTACATCAAGCCGTTGCCCAGCGGCGACTTCCTGATCAAGGCACTGACGCCGATCGAGAACTTCAACGAGTTTTTCGACAGCGAGTTCTCCGACGATGAATTCGACACAGTGGGTGGCCTGGTGATGAGCGCGTTCGGGCACTTGCCCAAGCGTAATGAAATCACCGAAATCGGCGCCTATCGCTTCCGCATTCTGAATGCCGACAGCCGCCGGATCCACCTGCTGCGCCTGACCCCTATCTCCCGCTAAGGACTGACATGCGTTGGATCACCCGCCCCGGCTGGCCCGGTAACCTGCTGGCCGTGGCGGCTGGCGCAATCACCACCCTGGCCCTGGCACCGTACGACATCTGGCCGCTGGCCCTGCTGGCGGTCGGCTTTTTCTACGCCGGCCTGCGTGAGCTGACACCCCGTCAAGCCCTGGGCCGTGGCTGGTGCTTCGGCTTTGGCCTGTTCGGCGCCGGCACCAGCTGGATCTACGTCAGCATCCATACCTACGGCGGCGCCTCAGCGCTGTTGGCCGGCTTGCTGATGCTGGCGTTCATTGCTGCAATCGCCTGGTTCTTCGCCCTGCCCGCCTGGCTCTGGGCACGGTGGCTGCGGCGCAATGAAGCGCCCCTGGCCGACGCCCTGGCGTTCGCTGCCCTGTGGCTGGCCCAGGAGGCCTTTCGCGGCTGGTTCCTGACCGGCTTCCCATGGCTCTACTCCGGCTACAGCCAGCTCGATGGCCCCCTGGCCGGGCTCGCGCCATTGGGCGGCATGTGGCTGATTTCCTTCTCTCTCGCCCTGACCGCTGCGCTGCTCTACAACCTGCCGCGATTGATCCGGGCCGGACGCAAAGGCTTTATCGTCGCCGGCCTGCTGCTACTGGCTGCACCCTGGGTAATCGGCCTCAGCCTCAAGGACCACGCCTGGACCAGCCCATCGGGCAAGCCGCTGTCCGTTGCCGCCATTCAGGGCAACATCGAACAGAGCATGAAATGGGACCCGGCCCAGCTCAACGCGCAACTGGCGCTGTACCGCGACATGAGCTTCAGTTCCAAGCCTGTGGACCTGCTGATCTGGCCGGAAACCGCAGTCCCCGTGCTCAAGGAGTCTGCTGAAGGCTACTTGGCGATGATGGGCAACTTTGCGGCTGACAGGCATTCCGCGCTGATCACCGGGGTTCCGATTCGCCAGGAACTGCGCCACGAAAAACGCTTCTTCAATGGCATCACCGTGGTTGGCGAAGGCGATGGCACTTACCTGAAACAGAAGCTGGTGCCCTTTGGCGAGTACGTGCCCCTGCAGGACCTGCTGCGCGGCCTGATCGACTTCTTCAACCTGCCGATGTCGGACTTCGCCCGTGGCCCCGCCGACCAGCCGCTGCTGCAGGCCAAGGGTTATCAGATCGCACCGTTTATTTGTTACGAGGTGGTTTACCCGGAATTCGCCGCCGGCCTCTCGGCTCGCAGCGACTTGTTGCTGACTATCAGCAACGACACCTGGTTCGGCACCTCGATCGGCCCCCTACAGCATTTGCAGATGGCTCAGATGCGCGCCCTGGAAGCCGGGCGCTGGATGATCCGTGCCACCAACAACGGGGTGACCGGGCTGATCAACCCGTTTGGCAAGATCACCGTGCAGATTCCGCAGTTTGAGCGCGGGATTCTCTACGGCGAAGTGGTGCCCATGCATAACCTCACGCCCTATCTGCAATGGCGCTCATGGCCATTGATCATCCTGTGCGGGCTGTTGTTTGGCTGGGCGTTGCTGGCCAGCCGTATTGCCAAGACCGTTTGACCCGACGCCGGCAAGCCGTTCCCGCCCGTGGCTGCGGGCCCTGGCTTGTCGGCCCTCAGCGCCTCAGCGATAGAACAGCTTGTAGCCCACCTGCCCCACGGCTTCGTTCAACAACTGGCCGCTCTGCCAGATCGACTTGAACTCCGGCATCCAGCCGCCCAACGGCCGCGCATTATCCACCCCCAGAAAACCCACCGGCGCCGGCACCACGGTAAAACCTGCCTGCTCGAAGCTCCAGGCCGCACGCGGCATGTGCCAGGCCTGGGTCACGACCACCACTCGCTTGATGCCCTGGGGCAACAGCACTTCGGCGCTGAACTGAGCATTCTCCCAAGTGGTGCGGCTGCGCCCTTCCTGCCAGCGCACCGCCACCCCGAAGTCCCCCATCAACGACTCGGCCATCAGCGCAGCCTCGGTCGGCGGCGTGCCATAGTGCAAGCCGCCACTGGTCAATATCGGCAGGCCAGAGGCCTTGGCCAGTCGCGCGGCATAGCGCTCACGCTCGAGGCCCACACCGGTGGGCTGGTCATACCCCCATGCCGGATCGCCCCGTTCGCGCCCGGAACCCAACACCACAATCGCATCCGCCCGCTCGGCCAGCGCCGCCCACTGATCTGTCGCCAGCGCCGGCTCGCGCTCCAGGGCGCTGGCACCCCACTCCACCATCACCGGCAGACTCATCAGCCAGAAACCGCCCAGGCCAAGGGCAAAACACAGCCCGGCCAAGCGTGGGCGCGTTTTACGAAACCACCAGGCAAGGGCCAGCAACAGCAATAGGACACCGGGCGGCAACAGCAATTGTTTGATGAAATAACGAAAGGGCATCGGGCATCTCCAAAGATGCCCGAAGCCTATGTGGATAGACGCCCTGCAACAACAGGCGCGAGATGAATTTCAAACCTCAAGGCCCGCGCCAGCAGCCGGAGGCAGACCAAAACGAGCAGCTCAGGGCTACTTGCACCTCAGGGAACGGGCCTTTACCTGCTCCCTCAATGGCAGCCTGTCTTTCAACCAGATGACTTTGGCTGAACGTGGCGCTGCGCACTGCCTCAAACTCTCCAGCACGCCTGCCTGCGTCATACGCTCACTGCGATCCAGATACGCCTTGACCAACTCGAACTCGGCGCGACTCAGACCTCGCAACTCCAGCTCCAGGGGACGCTCATCGCGCAAGCGACCCGCCGTTTTTGCTGCATCCAGCGCCAATGCCAAACGATCTATAAGCTTTTCGTACAACTCGGGTTTTGTAGCTTTTTGCTGCGACTCAGCCATCCGCTCACCTCATTGAAGATCAGTCTTGCTCCCCAATTTCAGCTTAGCCGGGCGGATGAAAGCGGCCTGGCGCCGCGACCAACGGCCCAGGGCGCGCAATCAGGGTTTCCCTCGGCAGAGCGCGGTCATGTATGCTACGGCGCTTCCTGTAACTCCACTTCCAGCTCGACTGGGCCTCGAAAACGCCGTATCTGGCGCCATCACCGCCCAACGTTGCAATGAAGAGGATTAGGCCACCCCTATTCAGTTCAAAAGTAGCCATGCACGAACAATATCAGCCCCGTGAAATTGAAGCCGCCGCCCAGTCATTCTGGGATGAGCAAAAGTCCTTTGAAGTCAGTGAACAGCCAGGCAAGGAGACTTTCTATTGCCTATCAATGTTCCCTTACCCCAGCGGCAAGCTACACATGGGGCATGTGCGCAACTACACCATCGGCGACGTCATCTCCCGCTACCAGCGCATGCTGGGCAAGAACGTCCTGCAACCCATGGGTTGGGACGCCTTCGGCATGCCGGCGGAAAACGCCGCGATGAAGAACAACGTGGCTCCCGCCAAGTGGACCTACGAAAACATCGCCTACATGAAGACCCAGCTGCGCAGCCTGGGCCTGGCCGTGGACTGGTCCCGTGAAGTGACCACCTGCAAGCCGGATTACTATCGCTGGGAACAATGGCTGTTCACTCGCCTGTTCGAAAAAGGCGTGATCTACCGCAAAAACGGCACCGTGAACTGGGACCCTATCGACCAGACCGTGCTGGCCAACGAGCAGGTGATCGACGGGCGCGGCTGGCGTTCCGGCGCGCTGATTGAAAAGCGCGAAATCCCGATGTACTACTTCAAGATCACCGCCTACGCGGATGAACTCTTGTCGAGCCTCGACGATCTGCCGGGCTGGCCTGAGCAGGTCAAGACCATGCAGCGCAACTGGATCGGCAAGTCCCGCGGCATGGAAGTGCAGTTCCCGTACAACGTCGACTCCATCGGCGAAGCGGGCGTACTGAAAGTCTTCACCACCCGCCCGGACACCCTGATGGGCGCGACTTACGTTGCCGTGGCTGCCGAGCATCCACTGGCGGCCCTGGCGGCCCAGAACAACCCTGAGCTGCAGGCCTTTATCGCCGAATGCAAAGGCGGCAGCGTCGCGGAAGCCGATGTCGCTACCCAGGAGAAGAAAGGCCTGCCGACCTCGCTGTTCGTCGAGCACCCGTTGACCGGTGAAAAACTTCCGGTGTGGGTCGCCAACTATGTGCTGATGCATTACGGCGATGGCGCGGTGATGGCTGTTCCAGCACACGACGAGCGCGATTTCGAATTCGCCACCAAGTACAACCTGCCGATCAAGTCGGTGGTGCGCACCAGCTCCGGTGATACCAACCCGGCACCCTGGCAAGATGCCTATGGCGAGCACGGCACGCTGATCAACTCCGGCGAGTTCGACGGCCTCGACTTCGCAGGCGCCTTCGACGCCATGGAAGTGGCGCTGATCAAGAAAAACCTGGGTGCCTCGCGTACCCAGTTCCGCCTGCGCGACTGGGGCATCAGCCGCCAGCGCTACTGGGGCTGCCCGATCCCGATCATCCACTGCGACAGCTGCGGTGATGTGCCGGTCCCGGAAGAGCAACTGCCCGTCGTGCTGCCCGAAGACGTGGTGCCGGACGGCGCCGGTTCGCCATTGGCGCGCATGCCAGAGTTCTACGAATGCGCCTGCCCGAAATGCGGTGCTCCGGCCAAGCGTGAAACCGACACCATGGACACCTTCGTCGAGTCCTCGTGGTACTACGCCCGCTACGCCTCGCCACACTATGAAGGCGGCCTGGTGGAAAAAGCTGCGGCTGACCACTGGTTGCCGGTGGATCAGTACATCGGCGGCATCGAACACGCGATCCTGCACCTGCTTTACGCGCGCTTCTTCCACAAGCTGATGCGCGACGAAGGCCTGGTGACCTCTGATGAACCGTTCAAGAACCTGCTGACCCAAGGCATGGTGGTTGCCGAGACTTACTATCGCCGCGAAGCCAATGGCGCCTACACCTGGTTCAACCCGGCCGACGTCGAGCTGGAGCGTGATGGCAAAGCCAAGGTGATCAGTGCCAAGCTGATCAGCGACGGTCTGCCGGTAGAGATCGGTGGCACCGAGAAGATGGCCAAGTCCAAGAACAACGGCGTCGACCCTCAGTCGATGATCGACCAGTTCGGCGCCGATACCTGCCGCCTGTTCATGATGTTCGCCTCGCCGCCTGACATGAGCGCGGAATGGTCCGACTCCGGCGTTGAAGGTTCGCACCGCTTCCTCAAGCGCGTCTGGCGCCTGGCGCACGCCCATATCAGCCAGGGCCTCCCAGGCAAACTGGACGTGGCCAACTTGAACGATGAGCAAAAAGTCATTCGTCGCAGCACCCACCTGGCTATCCGCCAGGCCAGCCAGGACGTGGGCCAGAATCACAAATTCAACACGGCCATCGCCCAGGTGATGACGCTGATGAACGTGCTGGAAAAAGCACCGCAAATCACCGAACAGGACCGCGCACTGGTTCAGGAAGGCCTGGAAACTGTCGTCCTGTTGCTGGCGCCAATCACGCCGCACATCAGCCACGATCTGTGGAACCGCTTGGGCCACAGTGGCGCGGTGATCGACGCCGGCTGGCCAGTACAGGATGACAGCGCCCTGGTACAGGACACGCTGCAACTGGTCATCCAAGTGAATGGCAAGCTGCGCGGGCAGATCGAAATGCCGGCCAGCGCCAGCCGCGAAGAGGTCGAAGCCGCTGCTCGCAGCAACGAGAACGTGCTGCGCTTCACCGAAGGCCTGACGATTCGCAAAGTGATCGTCGTGCCCGGCAAACTGGTCAATATCGTCGCTAGCTAATTGGATCAGGTGCCAGGTCATTGACCTGGCGCCGCATAAAACCTCCAGGGCCGCAGAGTCGGCCCACATGGTTTCAAGGGGAGCAACAAGATGATCAAACGCAATCTGCTGGTGATGGGCCTGGCTGTACTGCTAAGCGCCTGCGGCTTCCAGCTGCGCGGCACCGGCAACTACGACATGGCGTTCAAGGAACTCGACCTGAGTGCACGCAACGCCTATGGCGAAACCGTCACCCTCCTGCGTCAGATACTGCAGAACAGTGGCATCGAGATCCACACTGGCGCGCCGTACAAGCTGGTACTGACCAATGAACAGGAAAGCCAGCGCAGCCTCAGCTACGCCGGCGCCGGTCGTTCCACCGAGTATGAGATCACTAACGTACTGAACTACCAGATCCTCAGCAGCGATAACCTCGTGTTGCTCGATGACAAAATGCAAGTACAGAAGGTCTATATCCACGACGGCAGCAACCTGGTAGGTACCGACCAGGAGGCGATCGAAGTGCGCAAGGAAATGCGCCGTGACCTGGTGCAGCGCATGGTATTACGCCTGCAACTGCTGCACCCGGAGCAACTGCAGCAGCTTGAGCAGACGGCGAGGAACAAGGCCAAGGCCGACGCCGACGCCCTGGAAGCGGCACAGAAGGCTGAAGCGGAAACTCCGCAACAGTCGCCAATGCAGTTGCCGAACCAGTAAGCCTTGCGGGACGCCCAGGCGCCCCGCTTGCCCTTCTTTATGAAACTCGCCCCCGCCCAACTCGGTAAACACCTGCAAGGCAGCCTCGCACCGGTCTATGTGATCAGTGGCGATGACCCGTTGCTGTGCCAGGAAGCTGCCGATGCGATCCGCACCGCGGCCCGCCAGCAAGGCTATGACGAACGCCAGGTGTTCAGCGCCGATGCCAGTTTCGACTGGGGCACGCTGCTGCAAGCCGGCGCAAGCATGTCGCTGTTCGCCGAAAAGCGCTTGCTGGAGCTGCGCCTGCCGTCGGGCAAGCCCGGCGACAAGGGCGCAGCAGCGCTGATCGAGTACTGTTCACGCCCTGCCGAAGACACCTTGCTGCTTATCAGCCTGCCCAAGCTCGATGGCAGCGCGCAGAAGACCAAGTGGGGCAAGGCCCTGGTCGAAGGCGAGCAGACTCAGTTCGTGCAGATCTGGCCAGTGGACGCCAACCAGCTGCCACAGTGGATTCGCCAGCGCCTGTCCCAGGCTGGGCTTTCTGCCAGCCAGGACGCGGTTGAACTGATTGCCGCACGGGTCGAAGGCAACCTGCTGGCCGCCGCCCAGGAAATCGAAAAACTCAAGCTGATGGCCGAAGGCGGACAACTGACCGTCGAGACCGTGCAGGCTGCGGTTGCCGACAGCGCTCGGTTCGATGTGTTCGGGCTGGTGGACGCCATTCTCAATGGCGAAGCCGCGCACGCCTTGCGCATGCTCGAAGGCCTGCGCGGTGAAGGCGTTGAGCCTCCGGTGATTCTCTGGGCGCTGTCCCGGGAACTGCGGTTGCTGGGTAATCTGTCGCTGCAATTCAGCCAGGGCGTGCCCCTGGATAAAGTCTTCAGCCAAGCCCGCCCCCCAGTCTGGGACAAACGCAAGCCGCTGATGAGCAAAGCCCTGCAACGCTATTCGGCGCAACGCTGGGGACAACTGCTATTGGATGCCCAGCGTATCGATGCCCAGATCAAGGGCCAGGCCGCTGGCTCGCCCTGGAGCAGCTTGAGCCGCCTGTCGCTGCTGATGTCGGGGCAACGCCTGGCACTGCCGGCGGAGTAACTGACAGTGCCTGCCCGCTCTCGATAAGCGATCACTGGCGAAATCACCTACACATCACAGGGGCTGGACAACAGCCGAACTCTGGCCGATCATCTGCGCCGTACAACTCACCAGCACAGCGAGAGATCCCCATGAGCAAGCCATCCAAGCATGGCCCCAACAAGGCCAAATCCATCATTGCCCAGCCACTGTTCCGCAGCCGTCAGGAACAACCCGCCAAGGGCAAAGGCAGCTACCGCCGCGAAGCCTTCCAGTCTAAAAGCTGGGAGGCTTCTTACTTTCTGGCCGCCTGAAGGCAAGCTCCCCTTTGGCATGGTAAGGTCTGCACCTGATTCGTATTCCCTGGACCTGTGCATGCCCTTCCGTAATTCCCGTCATTGGCGCCTTCGCCAACTGGCCGCCGCCTCCAGTCTTATTCTGCTTGTCGCCTGCGCGGAAAAACCTACAGCCGCCGACGCCCAGCCACTGCCCAACCTTCAAGCCGCCCCACTGGCAGCTCCTGCGACTATCGCTCCGCTGACCGTCGACAATCTGGATATCCAACCCACCCAGACCTTCGCTGAATGGCAGGCCGGGTTCCGCGTCGAAGCCTTGAATGCTGGCATCCGTGCCGAACTGTTCGATCGCGCTTTCGCCGGTATTACTCCAGACATGAGCGTGATCAAGGCCGACCGTAGCCAGCCGGAATTCAGCCGGCCGGTATGGGAATACCTGGACGGTGCGGTATCACCGCTGCGAGTGCGCAAAGGCCAGGCCCTGCTCAACCAATACGCTGACACTCTGCAAAAGATCGAACAGCGCTACGGCGTCGACCGCCAGGCACTGGTGGCCGTCTGGGGCATGGAAAGCAATTTCGGCGACTTCCAGGGCAACAAGTCGGTCATTCGCTCCCTGGCAACCCTGGCCTATGAGGGACGGCGTCCAGCCTTCGCCAACAGCCAACTGATTGCCGCCCTGCAGATCCTCCAGCAGGGCGACATCCAGCCGGAAAAGATGCTCGGCTCCTGGGCTGGCGCCATGGGCCAGACCCAGTTCATTCCGACCACCTATAACACCCACGCCGTGGACTTCGACGGCGACGGCCGTCGCGACATCTGGAATAGCCCGGCTGACGCCCTGGCCTCGACCGCCCATTACCTGCAAAGCTCGGGCTGGCAAAAAGGCCAACCCTGGGGCTTCGAGGTGCGATTGGCCGATAACTTCGATTACTCACTGGCCGACGGCGCCATCCGTAAAAGTGTCGCCGAATGGGCAAAGCTGGGCCTGAAGCTGCCCAACGGCAGCAATCTGCCGGCGGGTACGGAACACCTCTCAGCAGCCCTGCTATTGCCAGCGGGTTACCGGGGACCGGCGTTCCTGATCCTCGATAACTTCCGTGCAGTGCTCAAGTACAACAACTCGTCGTCCTACGCGCTGGCAGTCAATCTGCTTTCCGAACGCTTCACCGGTGCCGGCCTGATCAGCGGCGCCTGGCCCAAGGATGACCTGCCACTGAGCCGCTCCGAGCGTATCGAGTTACAAAACCTGCTGAGCGCCCGCAACTACGACGCAGGCACTGCAGACGGCATCATCGGCGCCAATACCCGCAAGGCGATCCGCAGCGCGCAGCAATCATTCGGCTGGCCGGCAGATGGCTACCCGACCCATAAGTTGCTGGAAAACCTGCGCAATCAATGACCAGAGACGGCCAGGGAGCACGTCCCTGGCCCATCGCGCTACCTCAGCACCACGTCCTGCTCCAGGACCAGTTGCTGCTCACCCGCATCCAGCCTGACCAAAGCCCCGAGCGGCAAGGTCAGGTTGGGATCGCAATGGCCACTGCGCCACCCGGCAAGTACCGGAATGCGCAGGGGGGCAAAGGTCTGCTTGAGCAGGCGTGCAAGAGCCTCGGGGTCCACTCCCGCCACATCCCCGACCAACACCCCCCGCAACTGCTGCAGCTTGCCCGCGAGGCGCAGGTGAGTCAGCAGACGGTCGATGCGGTAGAGCGGCTCATTGATGTCTTCGATGAAGAGAATAACGTCCTGGGTACTGATCTCGTAGGGCGTGCCCATGGTCGCCGCAATCATCGACAGGTTGCCCCCCAGCAACTGACCACAGGCAATTCCCGGCTCGATGGTGTTCAAGGGATAGGCCACCGGATGCGCCAGCACGCTGCCGGCCTTGAACTGGCCGCGCAGCATGCCGAACAACGAAGCCTCGGTCGGTGCCTGCTTGCCGCCCAACAGGTCGGCGTTGAGCATCGGCCCGTGAAAGGTCACGAATCCCGCATAACGGTGTATCGCCAGGTGCAAGGCGGTGATATCGCTGTAGCCGATAAACGGCTTGGGATTGCGCCGCAGCAGGTCGTAGTCGATCCGGTCCAGTAACCGCGGGCTGCCGTAGCCCCCACGCAGGCAGAGAATGGCGCCGATCGCCTTGTCGGCAAAGGCCGCGTGCAGGTCCTGCAACCGCACCTCGTCGCTGCCCGCCAGGTAGCCGTCAGCCTCACCCACGCCCGGGAAGATCCGCAATGCATAGCCCCGCGCGCGCATCCATTGCACGGCTTTATCCACATCCAGGGCTGCGGGTCCGGCAGGTGCGATCAGGCCGATCTGCCCTTCAGGCAGCAGGGCCGGCACCGGCAGATGGGCGAGCAATGTTTCAATCGGCTGGGTGGTCATCCATGGTTCTCCCGACGTGGATTGTGTGGCTCACAGTAGACAGGATTGCTGAGCAAAAAAAGCCCCGGAATGCCTGGAAAGACCTGGGATTTATCTGCAAAGAAAGGTGATGTCGATACCGCAGAAACGAAAACGCCCACAAGGCAAGCCTTGCGGGCGCTTTTACCGGTCGCGAATCAGGAGACCAGGCTGGCCTTGACCAGTTTCGCCTGCTCGTCGGCGTGGTACGACGAACGCACCAGCGGGCCCGAGGCGACGTTCTTGAAGCCCATCTTGTAACCTTCCTCGGCGAACCAGGCGAAGGTGTCCGGGTGCACGAAGCGCTGGACCGGCAAGTGGCTGCGCGACGGCTGCAGGTACTGGCCCAGGGTCAGCATGTCGATGTCGTGTTCGCGCATGCGCTTCATGACTTCGATCACTTCATCGTCGGTCTCGCCCAGGCCCAGCATCAAGCCGGACTTGGTCGGGATCAGCGGCATCATCTGCTTGAATTTCTGCAGCAGGGTCAATGACCACTGATAGTCCGAACCCGGACGCGCAGCCTTGTACAGGCGCGGTACGGTTTCCAGGTTGTGGTTGAACACATCCGGTGGCTCGGCAGCGGTGATTGCCAGTGCCACGTCCATCCGGCCGCGGTAATCCGGAACCAGAGTTTCGAGCAGTACATTCGGCGACAATTTACGGATTTCGCGGATGCAGTCGGCAAAGTGCTGAGCACCGCCGTCACGCAGGTCATCACGGTCGACCGAGGTGATCACCACGTACTTCAGACGCAGGTCGGCAATGGCGATGGCCAGGCTTTCCGGCTCGTTGACATCCAGTGGTTTCGGACGGCCGTGGCCGACGTCACAGAACGGGCAACGACGGGTGCAGATGTCACCCATGATCATGAAGGTCGCGGTGCCGCCGGAGAAGCATTCGCCCAGGTTCGGGCAGGAGGCCTCTTCGCAAACGCTGTGCAGCTTGTGCTTGCGCAGCAAGGCCTTGATGCGATCGACTTCCGGGGACACCGGAATCCGTACGCGAATCCAGTCCGGCTTCTTCGGCAGCTCGGTGGTCGGAATGATCTTCACCGGGATGCGTGCAACCTTCTCGGCGCCGCGCAGCTTGACGCCGGCTTCAACCTTGGCACGCGGGGCCGGGCGCTCGGTGATATCGAGCGTCGGGATCATGGTTTGCACAGCGTCTTGCGCAGTAGTCATATCAGTCGATTCCGCCCGTTAGGGTCGTCTGCTCAGCATAGTCGAGGTGTTTGACGAGCTGCGCGCGCAGCCGGGCACTTACCTCGGCAAATTCAATCGTCCCTGTGTGCTCGCGCAGCTGGGTCATCGCCAGCCCGGCATAGCCGCAGGGGTTAATCCGTCGAAACGGCTCAAGATCCATATCCACATTCAGGGCCAGGCCATGAAAGGAGCAACCATGGCGAATCCGCAGGCCCAGGGAGGCGATTTTCGCCCCGTTAACGTACACGCCAGGCGCATCCGGCTTGGCTGCCGCTGTCACGCCATAACTGGCCAGCAACTCGATCAGGCAGCATTCCATCCGGCTGACCAGCTCGCGCACACCGAACCCGAGTCGGCGCACATCCAGCAGCAGGTAAGCCACCAGCTGGCCGGGACCGTGATAGGTCACCTGCCCGCCTCGATCCGCCTGGACCACCGGGATATCCCCGGGAATCAGCAGGTGTTCCGCCTTGCCGGCCTGGCCTTGAGTAAACACCGGTGAATGCTCGACCAGCCAGATTTCATCGGCGGCATCACTGCCGCGCTCATTGGTAAAACGCTGCATGGCGTGCCAGACCGGCTCGTAATCCATCCGGCCAAGCTCGCGAAAGCCGAGCGGTTGCTGCATCACAGCACCATGTGTACGAAACCGGTAGCCCGCAACTCGCTGTTGATGTCGTACAGCTGTTCTTGACCGGTGGCGATGATATGCAGCTGGATAGTCGTGTACTTGCCGTTGGTACTCTGGCGTTCGGCCAGGGTCTTGTGGTCAACGGTGGCGTGCTTCTCAAGGATCGCGATGATCTTGTCCTTGAAACCCACACCGGTGTCGCCAATCACCTTGATCGGGTAATCCGCGCAAGGGAATTCGATCTTTGGCGCCTTTACTTCAGTGTCTGTCATGGCAAAACGGCCTCGTAAGCCGTGGCGACGGACATGGGCCCTGGTCTGTTTCAGAGCAGGGCCCATGTCCGTCGACAACAGTAATCAGTTGAACAAGCCGTAGAAGAATAGACGGATGCTATCCCACATGCGGCGGAAGATACCACCTTCCTCGACCGCTTCCAGAGCGATCAGGTCGGCGCTGTGTACGACCTTGTCGTCCAGTTTGACCTCAACCTTGCCGATCACGTCGCCCTTGGCGATAGGCGCGACCAGTTGCGGGTTCATGGTCATGCTGGCGGCGAGCTTCTTCAGCTGGCCCTTGGGCATGGTCATGGTCAGGTCTTCAGCCAGGCCGGCCTTGACTTGGTGGGTGGTGCCTTTCCAGACCGGTGCCTGGGCCAGCTCGGTGCCTTTCTGATAGAAGGTCTGGGTTTCGAAGAAGCGGAAACCGTAGGTCAGCAGCTTCTGGGTCTCGGCGGCGCGAGCCTGTTCGCTGTTGGTGCCGAAGACCACCGCGATCAGACGCATGCCATCACGCACGGCCGAGGACACCATGCAGTAGCCGGCCTCGTCGGTATGGCCGGTTTTCAGACCGTCGACAGTCTTGTCGCGCCACAGCAGCAGGTTGCGGTTAGGTTGCTTGATGCCGTTCCAGAAGAACTCTTTCTGCGAGTAGATCGCATAGTGAGCCGGGTCTTCGTGGATGATCGCGCGAGCCAGCACCGCCATGTCGTGGGCCGACGAGTAGTGCTCGGGGTTCGGCAGGCCGGTCGGGTTCATGAAGTGGCTGTTGCTCATGCCCAGGTCACCGGCCGTCTTGTTCATCATGTCGGCGAATGCGTCTTCGCTGCCGGCGATGTGCTCGGAAACCGCAACGCTGGCGTCGTTACCCGACTGGATGATGATGCCGTGCAGCAGGTCGCTGACGGTCACCTGCGAACCGACCTTGATGAACATCCGCGAACCACCGGTGCGCCAGGCGTTCTCGCTGACGGTCACCGGGTCGTTCTCGCCGATCTGGCCGCGACGGATTTCCAGGGTCGCGATGTAGGCTGTCATTAGCTTGGTCAGGCTGGCTGGCGGCAGACGCTGGTCACCATTGTTCTCCACCAGCACGTTACCGCTGCTGGCATCCATGAGCACATAGGACTTGGCGGCCAGTTGCGGTGGCGACGGCATCGCCTCTACCGCCCAGGCAGCGGGCGTGATGATCAGCGGGACAAGCAGGCACAGGCGTTTGGCAAAGGTGGTGATGTTCATCCGTCTCTCGAAGTAGCTAATGGAAACTTGCCCTCTCGGGCAAAACTAATCAGACAGCCTTCTGAGGGGCTGTCGCGTGTTCAGTTGTTCACTCACTGACCCTTGCCGGGTTTTTGTTGTTCACAGAGCCAACAACCTAGGCCACCCGCACGCGGGCAGACCCTGAATCAAAAAATCACTCGGCAGTCACGACGCTCGGCTGACCCAGATTGGCCAGGCGCACGCTGTTCTGCACTTGCTGAATCTCACCCGGCGAGCCGATCGGCCCCAGGCGCACCCGGTGCAGGGTCTGCTGATTACGCACGATCGAACTGATGAACACCGGGGCGCTCACCATTCCGCTCAACTTCGACCTCAGCAATTCGGCAGCATCCGGGTTGGCGAAGGCGCCCACCTGCAGATACTGGCCAGAGGCTGGGGAAGCAGCCGCTTTCTTGGCCTCCAGCTGCACCGGCACCACGGCGGCGGCGTGCTGCTGGGGCGGCGGCGTCCATTGTTCTACCGTGCCAGTCGATGCCGTGACCGTCGGCGCGGCATTCTGCGCCACCTGCGGTTCATTGAGCATCAACGGCGCCGGGCGACCACGCTGGGCCCACCACTCCTGGGGATCGATGCCTTCAACCTTGACCCGCGCCGTGCCGGTCTCGGCATACCCGAGCTTTTTCGCTGCGGCGTAGGACAGGTCGATGATGCGATCGGAGTAGAACGGCCCACGGTCGTTGACCCGCAGAATCACGGTCTTGTTGTTGTCCAGGTTGGTCACCCGCACGTAACTGGGCAGCGGCAGTGTCTTGTGCGCCGCGCTCATGCCATACAGGTCATACACCTCGCCATTGGCGGTGTTCTGCCCATGAAACTTGGTGCCATACCAGGACGCCGTACCTGACGCGACATAGCGCTTGGATTCGGCCATCGGGAAATAGGTCTTGCCCAGCACCGTATAAGGGTTGGCCTTGTAGGGCCCGGTGTGCAGGGTCGGGGTGGCATCGGGAATGCGTGAAACGTCGACATCCCACCAGGGCGCGCCGTCCTTGTGGGCACGGTTGATATCCAGGCCCGGGGCGGAACGCACCGCGGTCGAGGATTTCTGTTGCGGCGCTCGACTCGTCGAGCAACTGACCACCAGCAAGGACAACGCGGCGAAAGCCACCAGCTTCAGGGGTTTGCGAATTGGCGATGCCAGCATTACTTGACGCCCCGTGCTTGGACCAGCTGTTCAGACAACTGATGTACGGCCATGGCGTACATCACGCTGCGGTTATAACGCGTGATCGCGTAAAAATTCTTCAGGCCCATCCAGTATTCCGGGCCATTGTCGCCTTCCAGGCGGAAGGCGGTGACGGGCAAATCATCGCGCAGCGCATCATGACTCGACCAGCCCAGGGCCCGCAACTCCCCGACGGTTTTCGTCGGCTCGATGCCGGTAGTCAGGCCTTCATCGACCTGATCGCCGCGCACATCGGCGCGGCTGACCACCGGCTCGCCGGCCACCCAGCCGTGGCGCTTGAAGTAGCTGGCGACGCTGCCAATGGCATCGTCCGGATTGGTCCAGATATTAATGTGGCCGTCACCGTCGAAATCCACGGCGTACGCGCGAAAGCTGCTCGGCATGAACTGCGGCAGCCCCATGGCCCCGGCGTAGGAGCCCTTGAGCGTCAAGGGGTCAACCTGCTCTTCACGGGCCAGCAGCAAAAACTCGCGCAGCTCCTTGCGGAAGAATTCGGCGCGCGGCGGATAATCAAAACTCAGGGTGGATAAAGCATCGATCACCCGGTAATTACCGGTATTTCGACCAAAAAAGGTCTCAACGCCGATAATCGACACTATCACCTGGGCCGGCACGCCATATTCCTGCTCGGCGCGGGCCAATGCGGCTTCGTGCTGACGCCAGAAGTCCACCCCGCGGGCAATGCGCGCGTCGGTGATGAACATGGGCCGGTATTCTTTCCATTGCTTGACGCGCTCGGCAGGCCTTGAAATGGCGTCCAGAATCGATTGCTTGCGTTCAGCCTCGCGGAACACACCCATCAGCTGCTCGCCTGCAAAGCCATAATCGCGGGTCATTTCACCCACGAACTCGGCCACTTGCGGCGAACCCTCGTAATCGCCGGCCAACGCTTCCTGCGTTGCACCAAGGATGCCTACCAGACCGACCCACGGTGCATACCGAGCGGCCCAGCCACGCATTACTTGCATTGAATTCTTCACCTTTTTCAAACCTGCGCGATCCACTTACGATGGGTATGGATCGACATCAAAACCCCAAACGCTGACAGCAGTGTCACCAGCGAAGTTCCTCCGTAGCTAATGAACGGCAACGGCACCCCCACAACCGGCAACAGGCCACTGACCATACCGATGTTGACGAAAACGTAAACAAAAAACGTCATGGTCAGGCTGCCGGCGAGCAATTTACCGAACAGCGTCTGCGCCTGGGCGGTAATCACCAGCCCGCGACCGATCAACAACAGATAGATCAGCAGCAGCGCGCAGATGCCCACCAGACCGAATTCCTCGCCCATCACCGCAATGATGAAGTCGGTGTGGCTTTCCGGGAGAAAGTCCAGGTGCGACTGAGTGCCCAACAACCAGCCTTTGCCAAATACGCCGCCGGAACCGATGGCCGCCTTGGACTGGATAATGTTCCAGCCGGTGCCGAGCGGATCGCTCTCCGGATCGAGGAAGGTCAGGATCCGCTGCTTCTGGTAGTCGTGCATGATAAAGAACCACATCGCCACCGCCACCGGCACCGCCGCCGCCAGCACGCTGAGGATCCAGCGCCAGCGCAGCCCACCCATGAACAGCACGAAGGCGCCGCCGGCGAGAATCAGCAGCGAGGTGCCGAGGTCGGGCTGGCGCACGATCAGAATGAACGGAATACCGATCAGCACCAGGCTGATCCCCACGTGCTTGAGTTGCGGCGGCAGGGTGCGCTTGGCCAGGTACCAGGCAATGGTCGCGGGCATGATGATCTTCATGAATTCCGACGGCTGGAAGCGAATCACCCCCGGGATGTTGATCCAGCGGGTGGCGCCCATGGCGTTGTGCCCCATGACATCCACCACCACCAGCAGCACCACGCCGAACACATAGGCCAGCGGTACCCAGCGCGCCATGAAGCGCGGCTCGAACTGGGCGATCACGATCATCGACACCAGGCCGATGCCAAACGAGGTCGCCTGCTTGGCCAGCAGGTCCCAGCTCTTGCCGCTGGCCGAGTACAGGACAAACAGGCTGCCGGCCGCCAGGGTCAGCAGCAGGATCAATAACGGTCCATCGATGTGCATGCGCTGCAACAGAGTCGCGCGACGCCGCATCACATCCTCGCTGGAGAGGATGCGATCAAAATTACTCTTCACGGGCCGTAGCCTCCGCGCTGATAGGGCTGGCGAACTCGGGCTTGAGCTGACCGTCCTGGCCTAGCAGCCAGGCATCCATGATCTGACGCACTACCGGGGCCGCGACGCCGGAACCCGACTCACCGTTCTCGACCATGACCGAGACCACGATTCTGGGGTTGTCCGCCGGGGCAAACCCGACAAACAGGGCGTGGTCGCGGTGGCGTTCCTGGACTTTGGAGCGGTCGTACTTCTCGCCCTGCTTGATGGCGACCACCTGGGCGGTACCACTCTTGCCGGCGATCCGATACTGCGCGCCGACTGCCGCCTTGCGCGCGGTACCGCGAGCGCCGTGCATCACCTGCTGCATGCCGTGATTGACCTTGGTCCAGTCCGACGGGTCACGCAGGACGATGTCCGGCATTGGATTTTCATCCACCGGCTTTTCGCCCTCGATAGTCTTGGCCAGGTGCGGGCGGTTCCACTTGCCCTTGCTGGCCACCAGCGCAGTGGCCTGGGCCAGTTGCAAAGGGGTCGACTGCATATAGCCCTGGCCGATCCCGAGAATCAGGGTTTCCCCCGGGAACCAGGCCTGGCGCCGGGTGGCGCGCTTCCATTCACGGGACGGCATCAGCCCTGGTGATTCCTCGAACATGTCCAGGGACACCTTCTGCCCGATACCGAACTTGTTCATGTAGGCCGACAACCGATCGATCCCCAGCTTGTGGGCCAGGTCATAGAAGTAGGTGTCGTTGGAACGCATGATCGCCGTGTCCAGGTCGACATAGCCGTCACCGGTGCGGTTCCAGTTGCGGTACTTGTGATCGTAATTGGGCAATTGGTAATAACCCGGATCGAAGACCCGGGTCGAGGCCGTGACCACGCCCGAATCGAGACCGGCAATCGCCACCGCTGGTTTGATGGTCGAGCCCGGCGGATAAAGGCCGCGCAGCACCCGGTTGAACAGCGGACGATCGATCGAATCGCGCAACTCGGCATAGGCCTTGAAGCTGATGCCGGTCACGAACAGGTTCGGGTCGAAGCTTGGCTGGCTGACCATCGCCAGTACTTCACCGGTGGTGGGATCCAGCGCCACCACCGCGCCACGACGCCCACCCAGGGCCAGTTCGGCGGCTTCCTGCAGCTTGATGTCGAGGCTCAGGACAATGTCTTTGCCAGGAATCGGATCGGTGCGCTTGAGCACCCGCAGCACGCGGCCTCGGGCGTTGGTCTCGACTTCTTCGTAGCCCACCTGGCCGTGCAATTCCGGCTCGTAGAAGCGCTCGATACCGGTCTTGCCGATATGGTGAGTGCCGCTGTAGTTGACCGGATCCAGGGACTTCAGCTCTTTCTCGTTGATCCGCCCCATGTAGCCCACCGAGTGCGCAAAGTGCGCGCCCTGGGGGTAATGGCGCACCAACTGGGCCACCACTTCCACGCCCGGCAGGCGGAACTGGTTGACCGCGATCCGGGCGATCTGCTCTTCGTTGAGCTCAAACAGAATCGGCACCGGTTCGAATGGCCGCCGCCCCTGGCTCATGCGCTTTTCGAAGAGCACGCGGTCCTCCGGCGTCAGCTCCAGCACCTCGACAATCACATCGAGGACCTGGCGCCAGTCGCCGGAGCGCTCGCGGGTCATGCTCAGGCTGAAGCTCGGCCGGTTATCCGCCACCACGACGCCGTTGCGGTCAAAAATCAGGCCGCGGGTCGGTGGAATCGGCTGTACGTGGACGCGGTTGTTTTCCGACAGGGTCGAGTGGTACTCGTACTGGATGACCTGCAGAAAATACAACCGCGCGATCAGCACCCCGATCAGGCACACCACTGCAATTGCACCGAACACGACCCGGCCACGCACCAGACGGGCGTCTTTCTCGTGGTCCTTGATGCGGATCGGCTGGGACATTAGGGCGCAGGGCTACTTGTGATAAGGGTGCCCGGACAGGACTGTCCAGGCGCGATACAGCTGTTCACCGATGAGGATGCGTACCAGCGGGTGGGGCAAGGTCAGCGGCGACAGCGACCAGCGCTGATCCGCCCGCGCACAGACTTCCGGCGCCAGCCCTTCCGGGCCGCCAACCATGAAATTGACCGTGCGCGAATCGAGCCGCCAGCGGTCCAGTTCGACCGCCAGTTGCTCGGTGCTCCAGGGCTTGCCGTGCACCTCGAGGGTGACAATCCGCTCGTTGGGGCCGACCTTGGCCAACATGGCTTCGCCTTCCTGACGGATAAAGCGTGCCACGTCGGCGTTCTTGCCCCGGGTATTGAGCGGTATTTCCACCAGTTCCAGCGCCAGCTCGGACGGCAAGCGCTTGGCATATTCATGCCAGCCCTCTTCCACCCACTTGGGCATGCGTGAACCGACAGCGATCAGACGCAGGCGCACAGCCGTTCCTTATTCCTGGTCTTTGTTGAGCTTGTTGAAATGCTCGTGACCCACTTCCGGACTGTGGTGCTTGCCATCGGCGGCACGGCTCTGCTCGGCGCCTTTCCACAGGCGCTCCAGGTCGTAGAACTGACGGGCGTTGGAGGTCATCATGTGAACGATCACGTCGTCCATATCCAACAACACCCAGTCGCTGTCGCCCTTGCCTTCTTCACCCAGCGGCTTGACGCCCAGGGCCTTCACGGCTTCGCGAACCTTGTCCAGCATCGCGCCGATCTGACGGTTGGAGGTACCGGTGGCAATGATCATGTAGTCAGTGATGCTTTGCTTGTCACGCACATCGATGACCAGCACGTCCTGGGCCTTGACGTCTTCCAGGGCCGCTACGGCAACCTTGACCAGCTCTTCGCCCTTGAGGGGCTCGCCGATGATGACTTTTTCAGGCAGCGGGGCACTCTTGAACGTGCCTTTGCGCTTAACTTTGTTTACGTCGTTGTTCGTCATATAAAACTCGTTTTGCTCGTATGTTCGGGCGCTTCAATACACGACTATTCGTGCCTTCAAGCGCGCCTTTTCAGTTCGACGCACGGTAAAGCCCGTGCGCATCGATGTAGGCCAGGACCGCGTCAGGCACCAGGAAACGTACCGACTTACCGCTGGCCAGCAGTTGACGGATCTGGGTGGCAGACACCGCAAGCGGGGTCTGCCAGACGAATGCAATATTCCCGCTTGGCCCGGTCAGGGCCAAGGGGTCACTTACCGACCGCGCTGCCAGCAGGTTGCGCAAGGCATCCGGCGGTTCGCTGTCGGCATCCGGGCGTTGCAGCACCAGGATGTGGCAATGCTGGAGTAACTCCTCCCAGCGATGCCAGGTGGGCAGGCCGCAAAAAGCGTCCCAGCCCAGTAGCAGAAACAACTGGTCATCCGCGGCCAACTCGGCCCGCATCAGTTCCAGGGTGTCGATGGTGTAGGACGGTTTGTCCCGTTTCAGCTCACGGTCGTCCACCACCAACGGTGATACCCCCGTGACCGCGCACTCGACCATCGCCAGACGGTCCAACGCCGATACCTGCGGCGTGTTGCGATGAGGCGGCCTGGCACTGGGTGTCAGGCGCAATTCATCAAGAGTCAGCGATTCGGCCACTTCCAGCGCACCGCGCAAATGGCCGATATGCACCGGGTCGAACGTCCCGCCGAGTACGCCAATGCGTCTGGGCCGGGGTTCGCTGACGGGCAGAACGGCTGGCTGGCCAAGGTCGCCCAAGTCAGACCGACTCCTGTCCACGCAACTGGCCATCACCGACCACGATGTATTTCTCGCAGGTCAAGCCTTCGAGACCTACCGGGCCGCGGGCGTGCAGCTTATCAGTAGAAATGCCAATCTCCGCACCCAATCCGTATTCAAAGCCATCGGCAAAGCAGGTCGGGGTGTTGATCATCACCGAACTGGAGTCGACCTCAGCCACAAAACGCCGGGCCTCACCCTGGTGTTCAGTGACGATCGAGTCCGTGTGGTGCGAGCCGTAATGGTTGATGTGCTCAATGGCCTGACCCAGGTCGTCCACCACGCGGATCGACAGAATCGGTGCCAGGTACTCGGTATTCCAGTCTTCTTCGGTTGCGGCAATCACGTCGATGATGGCCTGAGTACGCTCGCAACCCCGCAACTCGACACCCTTCTCGCGGAACTGCGCAGCCATCGCCGGCAAGAACTCGGCAGCCACCGCTTGATCCACCAGCAGGGTTTCCATCGCGCCGCAGATGCCATAACGGTAGGTCTTGGCGTTGAAGGCAATGCGCTGGGCCTTGGCCAGGTCCGCGTGAGCACCGACATAAACGTGGCAGATGCCGTCCAGATGCTTGATCACCGGCACGCGGGCGTCACGGCTGACGCGTTCGATCAGGCCCTTGCCACCGCGCGGCACGATCACGTCGACGTATTCCGGCATGGTGATCAAGGCACCGACAGCCGCCCGGTCGGTCACTTCGACCACCTGGACCACGGCCGCCGGCAAGCCGGCTTCGGCCAGGCCGCGCTGGATGCACAGGGCGATGGCGCGATTGGAGTGGATGGCCTCGGAGCCGCCACGCAGGATGGTCGCGTTACCCGACTTCAGGCACAGGCTCGCGGCATCGATGGTCACATTCGGCCGTGATTCGTAAATGATGCCAACCACACCCAGCGGCACGCGCATTTTGCCGACCTGGATACCCGAAGGCCGGTAGCTCATATCGCGAATCGCGCCCACCGGGTCCGGCAGGCTCGCCACCTGGCGTAGACCAACGATCATGCCGTCGATACGGGCCGGGGTCAGTGCCAGGCGTTCAAGCATGGCCGGTTCCAGACCATTGGCGCGACCGGCAGCCAGGTCCTGCTCGTTGGCAGCGGTCAGTTCTGGACGAGCGGCGTCCAAAGCAGCGGCAGCAGCATTCAGCGCACGGTTTTTCTGCGCAGTGCTGGCACGGCCGATGACACGCGAAGCTTCGCGGGCAGCGCGACCCAAACGGGTCATGTAGTCAAGAACGGACTCAGTCATGGTCTGGTGTGGTCTTGGCAAAGAGGAAAGCGGCAGATTATAGCTGTCGCATCGGCCCACGGACAGCGGTCACGGGCGGATGGTCAAAATGGAGGGCAAATAGCGTGCGTTAAGCATGGGTTAAGGCTGATGTTGATATCATTGCGTCACATTTCTCGTCGCCCACCGTTGCCACCATGTCCATTCTGACCAACGCAGACCTGCCCAACGCCCTGCCTGACAGCTTCTTCGACCGTGATGCGCAACTGCTGGCCCGCGAACTGCTGGGCAAAATCATCCGGCATAAAGTCGACGGCCTGTGGTTATCGGCGCGCATTATTGAGACCGAAGCCTATTACTGCGAGGAAAAAGGCAGCCACGCCTCCCTCGGCTACACAGAAAAGCGTAAGGCTTTGTTTCTGGATGGCGGCCACATCTACATGTATTACGCCCGCGGCGGCGATTCGCTGAATTTCAGCGCTCAGGGTCCGGGCAATGCGGTGCTGATAAAATCGGCCTACCCCTGGGTCGACGCGGTCTCTGGCCCGGCCAGCCTGGCGCAAATGCTGCTCAACAACCCCGATGCCAGTGGCCGCCCCCGCCCCTCGCAAAAGCTGTGCGCCGGCCAGACCCTGCTGTGCAAGGCCTTGGGCTTGAAAGTCCCAATCTGGGATGCCAAGCGCTTTGATCAGGAGCTGCTGTTTGTCGAAGATGTCGGCACCCCGGTTGGACAGATTATCCAGACCACTCGCCTGGGCATTCCCCACGGCCGCGACGAGCATTTGATGTACCGCTTCGTCGATGCGTCCTACGCGCCTTATTGCACGCGGAACCCCTTGCGTCGCGGCCAAGTCGAAGGACGCGATTACTTTCTGCTCGACTGAAATCCCGCAGCAACGAACCTGCCCGCGATAGCGCTATCGCGATCTGGCGCGCTTCTGCGTTCAATGTGCACATGACGGAGTTGACTCTATGGGCCCATGGCTCGATGGCATGACCACCTGGTTGACGGCCAACCCGCAGTGGCTGGCCGCCGCGGTATTTATTGTGGCCTGTGTCGAGTGCCTGGCGATTGCCGGCCTGATCGTGCCCGGCACGGTGCTGCTATTCGCGATTGCCGTGCTGGCCGGCAACGGCGCGTTATCCCTGGGCGAAACCCTGCTGCTGGGGTTCCTCGGGGGGCTGCTGGGCGACGTCGTTTCCTACCTGCTCGGCAGACATTTTCATCAGAGCATTCGTCGACTGCCCGGGCTGCGCCAACACCCGCAATGGATCAGCGGCGCCGAAGCGTATTTTCAGCGTTATGGCATCGCCAGCCTGCTGGTGGGTCGTTTTATCGGGCCGTTGCGGCCGATGCTGCCGATGGTCGCCGGCATGTTCGACATGCCCTTCCCCCGTTTTATTGCCGTCAGCCTGCTCGCCGCTGCCGGCTGGACCGTTGCCTACCTGCTGCCCGGCTGGGCCACCGGCGCCGCGATACGCCTGCCGCTGCCCGAGGGTTTCTGGCCCGAGGCGGGAGTCGTGGTCGGCAGCATTGCCGTGCTGGTGGGCCTGAGCATTACCAGCAGCCTGCGTCGACACCGCAATGCCACCTTGATCATGAGTGTGATGAGCCTGGTGATCCTGGCCGGGCTGTTTATCGGCTACCCCTACCTGATCCAGTTCGATCAGGGCCTGATTGCCTTGGTGCAGGAGCATCGCAGCGCCTCCCTAGACCGGATCATGGTGATGGTCACGCAGATCGGCGAGTTCCGAGCCATGTTCATCATCAGCGGCGTGCTCACCCTGCTGTTGTTGATTGCCCGCCAATGGCGGCAGGCGATCTTCGCCGGCGCCACACTGATGTGCACCGCCCTGGCCAACACCGGCAGCAAGTGGTTCTTCGCCCGGGTCCGCCCCGAGGTGCTGACCGATCCACTGACCAGCTACAGCATGCCCAGCGGGCATTCTTCCGGCGCCTTTGCCTTGTTCCTGACCCTGGCGGTGCTTGCCGGGCGCGGCCAGCCACCCAGGATGCGCCTGACCTGGCTGCTGCTGGGCTGCCTGCCGGCCGCTTCGATCGCCTTGTCGCGGGTCTACCTCGGGGCGCATTGGCCTACCGATATTCTGGCCGGCGCGATGCTCGCTACCTGCGTCTGTGCCGCCAGCCTAGCCCTGAGCCAGCGTCAGACGCCTTTGCCGGCAATGCCAGCCAGGGTCTGGTGGCTGGTGCTGCCGAGCATGATTGCGCTGTGCGCATTCATGGCCATGCGGCACCTGCCCCACGCCCTGCTGCGCTACGCCTATTGAGGAAATCCGCTAGAGAGTGGTGGCAAGGGCCGTCAGGCTGAACTTGCAGCCCAACATTCAGAGATCAGGCGAAAAGCTCGCCCTGCAACTCATCCAGCAGCGCCTGGATCGCATCCAGGCGTTGCTGCGGATCATCCAGTTGCAGCAGGTCCAGCTTGTCCAGCTCTGAAAATGGCAGCAGATAGGCCAACTGGTTCGCCAGCGACTGCTGGCCGGTGGCTTCCGTGCCCATGTTCAAGGCCTCGACCATCGGATGCTCGGCCAGCGCCTTGAGCAAGGCGATCAGGTCGGCGTCCTCATCCTGCAACGGTTGCTCCGGAGCCTCGTCGAGCCACTCGACCTGGGCGACCACCAGTTGGTCCTTCTGCACCTCGCTGCTGAGCACCCGAAAACGCCGCCCACCCTTGACCCGAATGCCCAGCAGGCCATTGTCCTGTTGATGAAAATCGGTGATCAACGCTTCGCAGCCGATCAGCGCATAACCTTCCGGCACGTTGCCGACCTCCTCGCCTTCGAGGATGCAGACCACGCCAAAACCACTGCCCTGTTTCATGCAGCGGCCGATCATGTCCAGGTAGCGCGCCTCGAAAACCTGCAGATCGAGGATGCACTGCGGAAACAGCACGGTATTCAGCGGAAAAAGCGCCAGGCTCATAAAAAATCCTTAAACCACCAACGACACCGCCAGCGGCAGGAATACCGCCGTGGCCACGCCCATCAGACTCATCGCCAGCGCCGCAAAGGCACCGCACTCTTCGTTTTCCTGCAAGGCCACCGAGGTGCCCACGGCATGCGCCGTCATGCCCAGGGCCATGCCGCGCGCCTCGGGACTATGGACACCCAGGCGATTCAAGATGCTCGGGCCGAAAATAGCCCCGATGACCCCGGTGATCAGCACGAACACCGCCGCCAGGGCCGCCACACCACCGATCTGCTCGGCCACCAGCATGGCAATCGGCGAAGTCACCGACTTGGGCGCCATGGTCATCAAGATCATGTGCTCGGCGCCAAACCACCAGCCCAGCAATACGCCAAGGCCGGTAGCGACCACGCCACCCACCACCAGCGTAGTAAATATCGGCCAGAACAATTGCCGGATCCGCCGCAGATTCAGATAAAGCGGCACAGCCAGCGCCACCGTGGCCGGGCCCAGCAGAACACTCAGGATCTCGGTGCTCTTACGGTACTCGGCGTACGTCAGGCCACAGCCCAGCAGCACGCCGATGACCAGCAGCATCGACACCAGCACCGGCTGCAGAAAGATCCAGCGGGTTTTCTCGAACGCCGCCAGCACCAGTTGATAAGCCCCCAGGGTAATGCCGATGCCAAACAACGGGTGGTGGATCACGGCCGCCCAGGCACCTTGCCAGTCGAACGTCATTGCCCTTCCTCCCGCCGCGCCTGGCGCTTGACCAGCTTCTGCATCAGCACGCCGACAAAGGCCATGGAAATCACCAGGGACAACACCAGTGCACCGACAATCGCCCAGAAATCGGCGGCAATGTCTTTGGCGTAGACCATCACGCCCACGGCCGGCGGCACCAGCAACAACGGCAGGTAACGCAGCAGGCTGCTGGCCGCGAGGCTCAGGGGCTCCCCGACTTCGCCCCGTGCAATCAGGAAGATCAGCATCAGCAGCAGGCCGACGATAGGCCCCGGCAGTATCGGCAGAAACAGATGATTGATCGCCGTGCCGAGCAATTGGAACAGCACCAGCCATGTCAGACCGCGTAACAACATCCCCACTCTCCAGCAAAAACGCGTCGCGCATTATAAGCACGCAAGGGCTATGGACCGGCATTCGCCAAAAGCATGGATGGTTGACCCAAGCAATTGGCCATGATGATCTAAAGTGGTTGTCAGGGCACCGCCCCCACCCCGTGAAAAACTATAAAACCGATAAACCAAGGAGAGTCTCAATGCCCTACGTTCCTGTTGCAGAGCTCAAAGATTATGTCGGGAAGGAACTCGGACGTTCCGAATGGCTCACCATCGACCAAGAGCGCATCAACCTGTTTGCCGAGGCGACTGGCGATTTCCAGTTTATCCACGTCGATCCGGTCAAGGCTGCGCAAACCCCCTTTGGCGGCACCATCGCCCATGGTTTCCTCTCGCTGTCACTGATTCCCAAGCTGATGGAAGACATCCTGGTGTTGCCTGAAGGCCTGAAGATGGTGGTCAACTACGGCCTGGACAGCGTGCGTTTCATCCAGCCGGTCAAGGTCAACTCCAAGGTGCGACTCAAGGTCGACCTCACCGAGGTCACCGAAAAGAAACCCGGCCAGTGGTTGCTCAAGGCCACCGCCACCCTGGAAATCGAAGGCCAGGAAAAACCCGCCTATATCGCCGAGCCACTGTCGCTCTGCTTCGTCTGAAACACCGTTGATGCGAAACAGCTCACGCTGTTTCGCACGGCCTCTCTATATATAAGCCACATGGCTACGGCATACTCGGTCCCCTAATTACCCGGATCCCGCTATGCGCCCACTTGTACCCCTGGTTTTGACCCTGTTGCTCGCCGCCTGCGGAGACGGCGAATCGCTGCTGCCGCCCGACGCCCGGCTGCCCGACGGCGGACGCTATCGGGGCGACGTGGTCAACGGCCTGCTGCAGGGCCAGGGGCGCATCGACTATCCCAACGGCAGCTGGTACGCAGGACAATTCGAAAATGGCCAATGGCATGGCAACGGCGAATGGCATGGCAGCAACGGCGAGGTCTATCGCGGCCAGTTCCAGCAAGGCCTGTTCCACGGCCAGGGCAGCCTGACCACCCAGGACAGCAGTTACACCGGCGGTTTCAAGTTTGGCCGCCGCGATGGTGAAGGCACCCTCAAAGAGGGTGGCATGACCTACCGTGGCGAGTTCAAGGCCGACCTTTATTCCGGCTTGGGGCGCTTGGAGCTGGAGGACGGCAGCCAATACCAGGGCCAGTTCGCCCACGGCAAGCCCAATGGCGAAGGCCAGCGCAGCGACGCCAGCGGCAATCAGTTCAGCGGCCACTTCGTCAATGGCCAGCTCGAAGGCAACGGCACTTTCAACAGTGCCGAGGGCGACATCTACGTCGGCGGCTTCAAGCAGAACCAGTTGCACGGCAAGGGGCGTTACGAAAACGCGGATGGCGACGTGTGGATCGGCCAGTTCAAAGAAGGCGCCCTGAGCGGCAAAGGTGAACTGATAGGCGTCGACGGCAGCCACTATGTCGGGCAATTCAGCGATTGGCGCTTCAGCGGCCAGGGTCGTCTCAACCTCAGCGACGGCAGCTTTTATATCGGCGGTTTCGACAGCGACAGCTACCAGGGCCATGGGGTGCTGGTATTGCGTGACGGCACCGTGCAAAGCGGCGATTGGATCAACGGCCTGCGCGTGCGCGATGCCAGCGGCAAATTGCTGCCGGACCCACTGGAGCTCGGCTTGCTGGCCCAGGGGCGCCTGCTCGAACAGGCGTTGACCAACGTTCCCGCCTCGACACCGGCGATTGAGCTGTACAGCCTGACACTGGCCGGTGACGGCAAGCAAAGCGTGTTCCTGCGCGAAGCCGACTACGTCAGCAACATGCTCGCCAGCCGTTTCGGTGCCTACGGCCAGATCCGCCTGGTCAACCACCGCGACCACCTGGCCGACCGGCCCATGGCCACCCGGGAAAGCCTGCACCGCTCGGCCCAGACCCTGGCCGAACGCAGCGGCCCGGAAGACCTTGTTTTCATCTACCTGACCAGCCACGGCACCAGCGCCCACGAACTGGTGCTCGATCAGCCGCGTCTGGAGCTGGCCGACCTGCCGGCCGATGAGCTGGCGACGGCCCTGGCCCCGCTGAAGAACCGCGACAAAATCATCGTGATCTCGGCCTGTTACTCCGGCGGCTTTATCCCGGCGCTCAAGGACGAACGCACGCTGATCATGACCGCCTCGCAGGCCGACCGAGTGTCCTTCGGCTGCTCGGAGGAAGCGGATTTCACCTACTTTGGCGATGCGCTGTTCGCCCAGGCGCTGAACCAGACCGATGATCTGGAGCAAGCCTTCAAACTGGCCCGGGCCAACGTCGCCGAACGTGAGCAGGCCGATAATTTCGAAGCCTCGGAACCGCAGATCTGGGCGCCCAAGGGGGTCTTGGCGCACTGGCAACAATTGCGAAAACAGCAGGCACGAAAAGCGCTGCAAAGTGTCTCAATCAACAGCAAGGAAGCAAAGAGCAACTAAGCTGAAACAGTATCAAGGGGGAAACACTATGTACTTGACGCCTCAGCATATCCTGCTCGCTGGAGCCACCGGCCTGACTGGCGAACACCTGCTTGATCGCCTGCTCAACGAACCCACCGTGACCCGCGTTCTGGCACCCAGCCGCCGCCCGTTGAGCGAGCATCCGCACCTGGAAAACCCGGTGGGCGACCCGGCTGTATTTTTGCCGCAACTCACAGGCCAGGTCGACATCGCCTTCTGCTGCCTGGGCACCACCATCAAGCAGGCGGGCTCGGAACAGGCGTTTCGTGCCGTGGACCTGGATATGGTGGTGGCCTTTGCCAAGCGCGCGCGGGAAATGGGCGCGCGGCACCTGATCGTGATCAGCGCCGTGGGGGCCGACGCCCAGTCTTCGATCTTCTACAACCGGGTCAAGGGCGAAATGGAGCAGGCGCTCCAAGCCCAGGATTGGCCGCAACTGACCATCTGCCGCCCTTCGCTGCTGCTGGGCGAGCGCCTTGAGCCACGCCTGGCGGAACAACTGGCCGGCCCCTTGTCCAAACTGATTCCCGGCAAGTACCGCGGTATCGAAGCCTGCCAGCTGGCTCGTGCCATGTGGCGCCTGGCCCTGGAAGAACAGGACGGGGTTCGGGTGGTTGAGTCCGACGAGTTACGCAAGCTGGGCAAATAGAACCGGGCTGGCGCGGCACTCCAGCAAGCGCCGCTACAGCCCGCCGGTAGCCTGGAACCCCACACCCAACACCGTCAGGACCGACAACGGCAACAGCAGCGTGTCGAGCACAGCGCTGGCGGGCAGGTCGACACCGGGATAGCTCGGCGCCTCGGCCCCAAAACGGTCCATGGCGCAACAGCCACCCTGCATCGCATACAAATCCAGGCGGGTTCCCGAGTACACCACCGGCGCTCCCGGCTGGGCGGCATTGAGGGTGCGCGCGGTGGCGCAACCACCCAGTTGCAGGGCGATCAACGCCACCAGCAACGCCCTACTCATCACTGCTCAAATGGTGCTCGCCCCAGCGCGGCAGCATGTCCTGGGGAATGTTCAGCAGGTTGAGAATCCGCGCCACCACAAAATCCACCAGGTCATCGATGGTCTGCGGCTGGTGATAAAAGCCCGGCGACGCCGGCAGAATGGTCACGCCCATGTTCGACAGTTTGAGCATGTTCTCCAGATGAATACTCGAGTACGGCGCCTCGCGCGGCACCAGAATCAACTGGCGACGCTCCTTGAGCGTGACATCGGCCGCACGCTCGATCAGGTTGTTGCAGGCACCCGTGGCAATGGCCGACAGGGTTCCGGTCGAGCACGGCACCACCACCATCGCCGCCGGCGAGCCGGAGCCCGAGGCCACGGGCGACATCCAGTCTTCCTTCCCATAGACCCGGATCTGCCCCGCCGCCGCACCGGTGTACTCGGTGAGGAAGGCTTGCATCATCTGCGTCTTGGGCGGCAGGGAGACGTCGGTTTCGGTGGCCATGACCAATTGCGCGGCCTTGGAGATCAGAAAGTGCACTTCCCGATCCTCACGGACCAGGCAATCGAGCAGGCGCAAGCCGTACTGGGCGCCCGAGGCGCCCGTCATGGCCAGGGTGATGCGTTCCGGACCGTTGTTCATTGCAGGGCCTCAGCCAGTTTGCCGTGCAGGCCGCCAAAACCGCCGTTGCTCATGATCACCACGTGAGTACCGGGTTTGGCCTGGCTCTTCACGCGCTCGATGATGCCTTCCAGCGAGTCACTGACAATGGCCGGCACCGAGCACAGCGCGGCGGTCGCGCCCAGGTCCCAGCCGAGATTGGCGGGGGCATACCAGATCACCTGGTCGGCCTGATTGACGCTTTCCGGCAGGCCATCACGGTGGGCCCCCAACTTCATCGAATTGGAGCGCGGTTCGATGATGGCGATCAGCGGAGCATCACCAATGCGTTTGCGCAGGCCGTCCAAGGTGGTGGCGATGGCCGTCGGATGGTGGGCGAAGTCGTCGTAAATGGTCACGCCCTGTACTTCGGCGACCTTTTCCATGCGCCGCTTGACGCTTTTGAACGCACTCAACCCGTCGATGCCCATGGACGGCACCACGCCCACATGACGCGCCGCTGCCAGGGTGGCCAAGGCATTGGCGACGTTGTGTTGGCCAGTCATGTCCCACTCGACCACGCCTTGAACCACACCTTCAAACAGCACTTCGAAGCGCGAGCCGTCTTCGCTGAGAAGCCTGGCTTGCCATTGGCCACCCGCGCCGGTGGTCTGCACCGGGGTCCAGCAGCCCATGTCGATCACTCGCTGCAAGGCCGGCTCGGTGGTCGGATGGATCACCAGACCTTCGCTGGGAATGGTGCGCACCAGGTGATGGAACTGCCGCTCGATGGCCGGCAGATCGGGGAAGATGTCCGCATGATCGAACTCAAGGTTATTGAGGATCGCGGTGCGCGGGCCGTAGTGGACGAACTTGGAGCGTTTGTCGAAGAAGGCGCTGTCGTACTCATCGGCCTCGATCACGAAAAAGGGTGTGTCACCCAAACGGGCCGAGACTGCGAAATTCTGCGGCACACCGCCAATCAGAAAACCCGGGCTCATGCCCGCGTGCTCCAGCACCCAGGCCAGCATGCTGCTGGTGGTGGTTTTGCCATGGGTGCCGGCGACCGCCAGTACCCAGCGACCTCGCAGGACATGCTCGGCCAGCCATTGCGGGCCGGAGACGTAGGGCAGGCCTTTGTTCAGCACATATTCCACTGCCGGGTTACCGCGGGACATGGCATTGCCGATGACCACCAGGTCTGGCGCCGGGTCGAGCTGCGCCGGGTCGTAACCCTGGGTCAACTCGATGCCCTGGGCCTCGAGCTGGGTGCTCATGGGTGGATAGACGTTGGCATCGGAACCGGTCACACGATGGCCCAACTCCTTGGCCAGAACCGCCATTGAACCCATGAAAGTGCCGCAAATACCGAGAATATGAATGTGCATAGTCGACCTCGTAAACATCGCGGCAGGTTAGCGTAGAGGGCTGCAATTCGCACTCTTTAGCTGCCGAGCAGATCGAACGCCGCAGCTTATGGCCTTCGCTGTAGCCGCTTGTCCTCCCCGAGGTATCCCCTACGGGGTGCTAGCGGGCGATGCCATGTTTGCGCAGCTTTCTATACAGGGTGTTGCGGCTGACGCCCAATTGCTCGGCAGTGTGGGTCATGTGCCAGCGCTGTTGCTCCAGGACGTTGAGCAGCGCTAGGCGCTCGGCATCATCCAGCGGGTGCTGCGAAATATCCTCGACCGTGGCCACCACGGGGGCCGGACGGCTGTGACGGATAACTGCCGGCAGATCTTCGAGGACGATCCGCCCATCCTCGCAAAGCGCCGCCAGTGTCCGCAGCACATTGCGCAACTGGCGCACGTTGCCCGGCCAATGAAAGTCCAGCAACGACTGGCGCGCCGCCGCATCCAGCAGCACCGCCTGTTCACCGGCCTCTTCAGCCAGGAGAAAGTCCAGCAACTGGGATTTGTCACTGCGCTGGCGCAACGCCGGCAAGCCGATTTCCAGGCCATTGAGGCGGTAGTACAAGTCCTCGCGAAAACTGCCGTTGTGCACCCGCTCCAGCAGGTCGCGGTGGGTGGCACTGATGATCCGCACGTTCACCGCCTGGGGCTCGCCGCCAATGGGCACCACCATCCGGTCTTCCAGCACTCTTAACAGGCGAGTCTGCATGGCCAGGGGCATGTCGCCGATCTCATCGAGAAACAGCGTGCCGCCATCGGCCTGTTGCAACTTGCCGCGCATGCCTTCCTTGCGGGCGCCGGTAAAGCTGCCACCGCGATAGCCGAACAGCTCGCTCTCGATCAGGCTTTCCGGAATCGCCGCGCAATTGAGCGCGACAAAGGCTTTTTCCGCACGCTGGCTGGCGTGGTGCACGGCCTTGGCGAAGGCCTCTTTGCCGGAGCCGGTTTCGCCGTTGATCAGCAAGGGCACATCGCGCTCGAAAACCCTCAGGGCCTTGCGAAAATCGTTCTGCAGCGCCGCATCGCCCAGGCATATGCCCGGCAGCCGCGGGCGTTCGAGCACAGGGGCCGGCTTCACCACCGGCTGCGGCACCGTGCGCGGCTGGCCACGCAGCAGGGCGAACAGGTTGCGCCCATCACGGCTGCGCAATGGCCAACTGGCGCTGGCATTGACGCTGGCCCGGCTCAGCAACTCATCGAGCGAACAATCGAAGAACGACTCCACCGGTTTCCCCAGCAAACCGCCACGAACATGCCCCAACAGGTTCAACGCGCTCTGATTCACCGCACTGATCCGCCCATCACCGTCGAACGCTAGCAACCCTTCGCTGAACAGTCCCACGGACTCGGCCTGCAAATGAAAACGCAGCAACCACTGGTTGTCGAAATAACGCAGGAAATAGCAGCTCTCGATCATCTTCGCCGAAAGGTTGACCAGGGCCATGGTGTGGAATTGGCTTTGCCGCGAGACATCCTGGCGTGCCGACGATACATCGAGCACTGCCAGCAGCTCGCCATGAGGGTCGAACACCGGGCTGGCGGAACAGGTCAGGCCCGTGTGCCGCCCGCGAAAGTGCTCATCCTGATGGATGGTCAGCGCCTGACGCTCCACCAGGCAGGTGCCGATACCGTTGGTGCCTTCGCAGGCTTCGCTCCAGTCGGCGCCCAGCCACAGGCCGGCGCGCTCGAAGATTTTGCGCTCGGTGGGCGCGGTAATGCAGTTGAGGATCACCCCGCGCGCATCGGTCAACAGCACCGCATGGCCGGCACCGGACAATTGCTGATGCAGGCTGGCCATCTCGCTGCCGGCGATCTGCAGCACTTGCTGCAGGCGCTCGCGACTTTCCAGGACCCGCCCCTGCTCGAGCACGGTCGGCGCCATGGCCTGGGCCGGGTCGAGGTGGTAATCCTCAAGGCAACGCAGCCACGAGCGGGCGATCGACGGGTCGCTGCCCGGGCCCTGCAAGCGGGCCTTGCCCTGGGTAACGGTCAGCACTTGCTGGGCGTGCCGGGTCAGATGATTACTGCTATGCATTTCTTATTATTCTCCTGCTGCGCTGTCACGCTCAGACGGAACCACCTCTAGCCGCTGCCGCAAGATGGCTGAAAGCCCCTGGACCCGTTCGCAACCAGGCAGCAGCGACAGACGGGACGGGTGAATTTCACAAGCAAACCAGCATCCTCCTGCGACGGATTCATTGCAATGCCGACTCGACTGATGAGTCACAGGTTGTGCCATACAGGTGACAAACTGTCACTCACCGCTGTGCCATATCTGTCACAGCCCGCCGCCAAGTGCCTGTCGAAACACTACAAAACCCTTGATTCTGCGGGCCTGCAACACGCTGGCCCGACCTTTGCTCTAGGCTTAACAAGCGCAACAGCGCGTCCTCCCCTATAAGCACAAAAGCCAGGAGATACCCACCATGCGTTACGCACACCCCGGTACTGAAGGCGCTATCGTTTCGTTCAAGGCCAAGTACGGCAACTACATCGGCGGTGAGTTTGTCGCTCCGGTCGATGGCAACTACTTCACCAATACTTCGCCAGTCAACGGCAAGGCCATCGCCGAATTCCCGCGCTCCACCGCCAAAGACATCGACAAGGCCCTGGACGCTGCCCACGCTGCCGCCGACGCCTGGGGCAAGACCTCGGCCCAGGACCGCTCCCTGGTCCTGCTGAAAATCGCCGACCGCATCGAACAGAACCTCGAACTGCTGGCCATCACCGAAACCTGGGACAACGGCAAGGCCGTGCGTGAAACCCTCAACGCCGACATTCCATTGGCCGCCGACCACTTCCGCTACTTCGCGGGCTGCATTCGCGCCCAGGAAGGCACCAGCGCCGAAATCAACGAGCACACCGCCGCCTACCACTTCCATGAACCCCTGGGCGTGGTCGGGCAGATCATCCCGTGGAACTTCCCGCTGCTGATGGCCGCCTGGAAACTCGCCCCAGCCCTAGCCGCCGGCAACTGCGTGGTGCTCAAGCCCGCCGAGCAAACCCCGCTGGGCATCAGCGTGCTGATGGAGCTGATCGGCGACCTGCTGCCGCCAGGCGTGCTCAACGTGGTACACGGTTTCGGCAAGGAAGCGGGCGAAGCCCTGGCCACCAGCAAGCGCATCGCCAAGATCGCCTTCACCGGTTCCACTCCGGTGGGCTCGCACATCATGAAATGCGCCGCCGAGAACATCATCCCGTCCACCGTGGAACTGGGCGGCAAATCGCCGAACATCTTCTTCGCCGACATCATGAAGGCCGAGCCGCAGTTCATTGAAAAGGCCGCTGAAGGCCTGGTGCTGGCGTTCTTCAACCAGGGCGAAGTCTGCACCTGCCCATCCCGGGCCCTGGTGGAAGAGTCGATCTACGACGACTTCATGAAAGTGGTGATGAAGAAGGTCGAGCAGATCAAGCGCGGCGACCCGCTGGACACCGACACCATGGTCGGCGCCCAGGCCTCCGAGCAACAATTCGACAAAATCCTGTCCTACCTGGAAATCGCCAAGCAGGAAGGCGCGCAACTGCTCACCGGCGGCAAGGTAGAAAAACTCACCGGCGACCTGGCAACCGGCTATTACATCCAGCCGACCCTGCTCAAGGGCACCAACGATATGCGCGTGTTCCAGGAAGAAATCTTCGGCCCGGTGGTGAGCATCACCACCTTCAAGGACGAAGCAGAAGCCCTGGCGATTGCCAACGACACCGAGTTCGGCCTCGGCGCCGGCCTCTGGACCCGCGACATCAACCGCGCCTACCGCATGGGCCGGGCGATCAAGGCCGGTCGCGTCTGGACCAACTGCTACCACCTGTACCCGGCGCACGCCGCGTTTGGCGGTTACAAGAAATCCGGTGTCGGTCGTGAAACCCACAAGATGATGCTCGATCACTACCAGCAGACCAAAAACCTGCTGGTGAGCTACGACATCAACCCGCTGGGCTTCTTCTGATCCACGCCCCCGGCGACCCAGGTCGCCGGGGGTTCCGGCCCGCGCGGGCCTGAAGCGCCCCTCCATCCTCCATCCGTTTCGGCGTCCACGACTGGCCGAGAGGGATGCTGCTGTCAAAAATTCCCGATTGGCCTCGCATCGGGCTGTCGTGCTGAAAGTCCACGCGGCTTTTAAAGAACAATAAGAACAAGGAACAACCTAATGGATCAGATCGGCAACTACGTGCTCTACCTCATCATGCTCTGCGCCGTGCTCGGGGCATTCGCCGCGATTTACGACAGCGACCGAGGACTGGGCAAAGAATTCATGGAGGGCATCCACGCCACCGGGTACATCTTCGTACCGGCCGCCGGGATCATGGCCTCCATCCCCTACCTCACGGTGGTGATCGAAAGCGTTTTCGGTCCATTCTTCAACTCCCTGGGCGCCGACCCGGCGCTGGCGGCAACCATGATCATCGCCTCGGACATGGGCGGCTATCAGTTGGCTTCGGCCCTGGCGGCCAGCAAGGAAGCGCTGGTGATGGCCCTGATCACCGGTTTCATGGGCGGCGCCACCATCGTCTTCTCGATTCCCATGGGCCTGGCGATGCTCGACAAGCGCGACCATAAATACATGGCGCTGGGAATCATGTCCGGGATCCTGACCATCCCCATCGGCGTACTGATCGCCAGCGTGATCCTGGCGTTCAGCAACCCACTGGTGCGCGACCTGGTGACCACCAATGGCGAAGCCGGTTACCAACTGGCCCTGGGCATGGGCAGTATTTTTGCCAACCTGCTGCCGATCCTGATCTTCGTCGTGGCCCTGGCCGTCGGCCTGCGCTTTCTGCCGGACATGATGATCAAGGGCTTCATCATTTTCGGCCGGGCCATGGACGCGGCGATCAAGCTGGTGCTGGTGTTTTCCATCGTCGAATACTTCACCGGGGTGTTCTCGCTGGTATTCGGCGGCTGGGGCTTCCATCCGATCATCGCCGACGCCGAGGACCAGACCCGCGCCCTGGAAACCGCCGGCTACATCGGCATCATGCTGGCCGGGGCCTTCCCCATGGTCTACCTGTTGCGCAAATACCTGGGCAAGCCCCTGGAAAACCTCGGCAGCAAGGTTGGCCTGAGCGCCGTCGGCAGTGCCGGCATGCTGGCGACCATCGCCAATATCCTGGCCATGTTCCGCCTGGTGCGCTTCATGCCGCCCAAAGACAAAGTGATCAACATCGCCTTTGGTGTGTGCGCGGCCTTTCTGCTGGGCGACCACCTGTCGTTCACCGCCAACTTCCAACCGACCATCATCCTCCCGGTGCTGATCGGCAAAATCAGCGCCGGATTCATCGCCGTGGGCCTGGCTTACTGGTTATCGGTGCCCAAGGCCCTGGAGTTGGAAGCCCAGGATCGCGCTGCCGGGATCATCGCCGAAGGCGAATACCTGGGCGACGCCGAGCCCGAGGCCCCGCTGCCCGCCGGACACAAGGCCACGGCCTGAGGACGGCGCGCAACACCGGCGTGTACGTACACGGGCAAGCGCCTGGAACAGCGGTCGAAAAAGGTGGCATTCTGACAACTGCCACCCCCACGACAACGCACATTCATCGTTGAAACGGAGACAGAGATGGCCAGTTTTTCCCATACCGTCGGCCCCCAGACCTATCGCTTCGATAGCCTCAAGGAGGTCATGGCCAAGGCCAGCCCGGCGCGTTCCGGAGACTTCCTGGCCGGGGTCGCGGCCCTGAACGACGGCGAACGGGTCGCCGCGCAGATGACCCTGGCGGACATCCCCTTGAAACACTTCCTGCAGGAAGTGCTGATCCCCTACGAGTCCGATGAAGTCACCCGGCTGATCATCGACACCCACGACCAACAGGCCTTCGCCACGGTCAGCCACCTGACCGTGGGTGGTTTTCGCGACTGGCTGCTCAGCGATGCCGCCGACGAAACCAGCCTGCGCGCCCTGGCCCCTGGCCTGACCCCGGAAATGGCTGCCGCGGTGTCGAAGATCATGCGCGTGCAGGACCTGGTGCTGGTGGCGCAGAAGATCCGTGTGGTCACGCGCTTTCGCAACACCGTAGGGCTGCGCGGGCGGATGTCGACCCGCCTGCAGCCCAACCACCCCACCGACGAACCGGCAGGCATCGCCGCCAGCGTGCTCGACGGCCTGCTGTACGGCAACGGCGACGCCATGATCGGCATCAACCCGGCCACCGACAGCATCGCCTCGATCTGCGCCATGCTGGAAATGCTCGACGCCATCATCCAGCGTTATGAAATTCCGACCCAGGCTTGCGTCCTGACCCACGTCACCACCTCCATCGAGGCGATCAACCGGGGCGTGCCGCTGGACCTGGTGTTCCAGTCGATTGCCGGCACCGAGGCGGCCAACGCCAGTTTCGGCATCAACCTCAATGTGTTGCAGGAAGGCTACGACGCCGGCTTGAGCCTGAACCGCGGCACCCTGGGACAAAACCTGATGTATTTCGAAACCGGCCAGGGCAGCGCCCTGTCGGCCAACGCCCACTTCGGCATCGACCAGCAGACCTGCGAAACCCGCGCCTATGCCGTGGCCCGGCATTTCAAGCCGTTCCTGGTCAACACCGTGGTCGGTTTTATCGGGCCGGAATACCTGTACAACGGCAAGCAGATCATCCGCGCCGGCCTGGAGGATCACTTCTGCGGCAAGCTGCTGGGCGTGCCCATGGGCTGCGACATCTGCTACACCAACCACGCCGAAGCCGACCAGGACGACATGGACACCCTGCTGACCCTGCTGGGCGTGGCCGGAATCAACTTCATCATGGGCATCCCCGGCTCCGACGACATCATGCTCAACTACCAGACCACCTCCTTTCACGACGCGCTCTACGCCCGGCAGACCCTGGGCCTGAAGCCGGCCCCGGAGTTCGAGCAATGGCTGGCGCGCACCGGAATCTTCACCCAAGCCGATGGCAAGGTGCATTTCGGCAATAACCTGCCACCGGCCTTCCGCCAGGCGCTGGCGCAATTGGGATAAGCGAGACACTTATGGACAAGCACCCCACCGACAGCCAGAACCCCTGGCTGGAACTGCGCCGCCTGACCCCGGCCCGCATCGCCCTGGGCCGCACCGGCACCAGCATGCCAACCGGCGCCCAACTGGACTTCCAGTACGCCCACGCCCAGGCTCGCGATGCCGTGCACCTGCCCTTCGACCATACCGGGCTCAGCAGCCAGTTGGCCGAGCGCGGGCGTGACAGCCTGTTGCTGCACAGCGCAGCCGTCGATCGCCACAGCTACCTGCAACGCCCCGACCTGGGGCGGCGCCTGAGTGATGAGTCGGCACAAACCCTGCGCGATTACGCCCGCGCCAACCCCGGCGGAGTCGACCTGGCAGTGGTGGTGGCCGATGGGCTTTCGGCGCTGGCGGTGCATCGCCATACCTTGCCGTTCCTGGCGCGAATGGAAGAGCAGACCAGCGCCGAAGGCTGGTCGCTGTCGCCGGTGATTCTGGTGGAACAGGGCCGGGTCGCGGTAGCCGATGAAATCGGCCAACTGCTGGGCGCGAAAATGGTGGTGATCCTGATCGGCGAGCGCCCGGGCCTGAGTTCACCGGACAGCCTGGGCCTGTACTTCACCTACCAGCCCAAGGTCGGGCTGACCGACGCCTACCGCAACTGCATCTCCAACGTGCGCCTGGAGGGCCTGAGCTACGGCATGGCCGCCCACCGCCTGCTGTACCTGATGCGCGAGGCATGCCGGCGGCAGTTGTCGGGGGTCAACCTCAAGGATGAAGCCCAGGTGCAAACCCTGGAGTCGGATACACCGGAGAACATGAAGGGCAACTTCCTGTTGAGCCCACCCGAAGCGTGATTTTCAAGACGATTGCGCTTTTTTCCAGCTTTAGGCAGCATCCGAACACGGCTGCCCCGAGTAATGAACCGTTTGCCGTCATATCCACTTGCTGTTGAGGCCTACCATGCGGATTACTCAAGCAACCCTGGAACACCTGGATCTGTTGACGCCGTTGTTCGTCAAATACCGCGAATTCTACGGCGCGCTGCCTTACCCGGACTCGTCCCGGGCCTTTCTGGAAAAACGCCTGCGCCGCAAGGAATCGGTGATTTACCTGGCGCTGTCCGATGACGACAACAAACTGCTCGGTTTCTGTCAGCTGTACCCCAGCTTCTCGTCCCTGTCCCTCAAGCGTGTATGGATCCTCAACGACATCTACGTCGCTGAAGACGCTCGGCGCCAACTGGTGGCCGACAACCTGATCCGCACCGCGAAGAAAATGGCCAAGGAAACCCACGCCGTGCGCATGCGCGTTTCCACCAGCAGCGATAATGAAGTGGCGCAGAAAACCTACGAGTCCATCGGCTTTCGCGAAGACACCGAGTTCAAGAACTACGTATTGCCCATCAGCGATGATTGATCCGCTCGACAGCGGCCTTCGGGCCGCTGTGGCATTTACCGAATTTCCCGCCTCTGCCCGCCGCCAAACGATGCCTGGCCCTCGAAACGCCCCGCTACAATCTCAACGCGCATTTCACAGTTCACACTTTATAATGCTGACCTTTTCGGCAAGTAAGAAACGTCTGCCCTCGCTGTAAGACCTTACCCCGAGTCATTGCACAGGTCCGCCGAGCCGGGCCGTTACCACAGGTGCCTCCATGGATTTCAACCCGATCGACCTCATCCTGCACCTCGACGTCTACCTCGACTTGCTGGTGACCAATTACGGCCCATGGATCTACGCCATTCTGTTCCTGGTGATCTTCTGCGAAACCGGCCTGGTGGTGATGCCCTTCCTGCCGGGTGATTCCCTGCTGTTCATTGCCGGCGCCGTGGCCGCGGGTGGCGGCATGGACCCGGTGCTGCTGGGCGGCCTGCTGATGCTGGCGGCGATCCTCGGCGACAGCACCAACTATGTCATCGGCCGAACAGCGGGCGAACGCCTGTTCAACAACCCGAACTCGAAGATCTTCCGCCGCGATTACCTGCAAAAGACCCACGATTTCTACGACAAGCATGGCGGCAAGACCGTGACTCTGGCGCGCTTCCTGCCAATCATCCGCACCTTTGCGCCGTTCGTCGCCGGCGTGGCGCGGATGCCTTACCCGCGCTTCTTCGGCTTCAGCGTGGCCGGCACCATCCTCTGGGTAGGCGGCCTGGTCACCCTGGGGTATTTCTTCGGTAACGTGCCCTTCATCAAGAAAAACCTGTCGTTGCTGGTGGTGGGCATCATTCTCCTGTCCCTGGTCCCGATGATCATCGGCGTGGCCCGCAGCCGCTTTGGCCGCTCGACGTCAAACGCCGAGCCGCGCTGACCGGCATGTGGTCCCTCAGTGCCTGGCGCCGCAAGCGCATCCTGGCCAAGCACCCGATTGCCGATGACACCTGGCAGCGGGTGCGCCAGCACTTGCCCTTCCTCGATGGCATCACCCCGGCCGAAGACCAATGGCTGCGTGAAGCCAGCGTGCTGTTTCTCGACGAAAAACACCTGACCGCCCTCCCCGGCGTCGAACTGCATCAGGAACAGCGCCTGCTGCTGGCGGCCCAGGCCCAACTGCCATTGCTGCACCTGGGCGACCTCAACTGGTACCAGGGCTTCCATGAAATCGTCCTCTACCCGGACGACTTCCTCAGCCCCCAGCGCCATCGCGATGCTAGTGGTGTCGAACACGAGTGGGACGGCGAACACAGCGGCGAAGCCTGGCAACAAGGGCCGATCATCCTGGCTTGGCCCGGAGTCCTGGCCAGCGGCGGCTGGGAAGCCTACAACCTGGTGATCCACGAACTGGCGCACAAGCTGGACATGCTCAACGGCGACGCCAACGGCCTGCCGCCGCTGCACAGCGATATGCGGGTCAGCGACTGGGCGCAGGTGATGCAAGAAGCCTACGACGACCTCGACCGCCAACTCGAGCAGAACCCGGACGCCGAAACCGCCATCGACCCCTACGCCGCGGAAAACCCAGCCGAGTTTTTTGCCGTCACCAGCGAATACTTCTTCAGCGCCCCGGATTTGCTCAACGAGGCCTATCCGAAAGTCTATGAACAGTTGCAGCTGTTTTACCGGCAGAATCCGCTCGCCAGGCTGCGGCAACTTCAGGCCGAAGATCCGGTCTATCAGCCACACGACTAAGCGTTGTACGACCCTTGGTACGTGGCATCGATAGCGGAGTGTGTCTATAATCGCCGCCACTTTTTGGTCAATCCGGCCAAGTCATTTGGTCATCTAACGGGGGCACCGCCCAATGAGCTACAGCAAGATTCCGGCTGGTAAAGACCTGCCGAACGACATCTACGTCGCGATCGAGATCCCGGCCAACCACGCGCCGATCAAGTACGAAATCGACAAAGACAGCGACTGCCTGTTCGTTGACCGTTTCATGGCAACCCCGATGTTCTACCCAGCCAACTACGGCTTTATCCCCAACACCCTGGCCGACGACGGTGACCCCCTCGACGTGCTGGTCGTAACCCCGTACCCAGTGACCCCAGGCTCGGTCATCCGCGCCCGTCCGGTGGGCATCCTGAACATGACCGACGACGGTGGTGGCGACGCCAAAGTCATCGCGGTACCACACGACAAGCTGTCCCAGCTGTATGTCGATGTGAAGGAATACACCGACCTGCCGCCACTGCTGCTGGAACAGATCAAGCACTTCTTCGAGAACTACAAAGACCTCGAAAAAGGCAAATGGGTGAAGATCGACGGTTGGGGCAACGCAGACGCAGCCCGTGCCGAGATCATGAAGTCGGTTGCAGCCTATAAAGGCTGAGAAGCAGCGCTAAGCTTCCAGTCGTAAGCTGCAAGGAAAAGCCCCGGTGATTCGGGGCTTTTTTGTGCATGCCAGAAACCCGGTGCCTGGGGCAGGTAAAATTCCGTTGCACTATTTTGGCTCTCGAGGCCTCTGGCCGGCCCTTCGCGCTGGGAATTTGCGGCAAATATGCGTATGCTGCGCCCCACATTTGCGCATCGGCCCTTCCGCGGTCAGATCGCACGACGAAGCGGATGATTTTCTCGCCAAGTCCCACAGCCAGCCGCAAGAGCTGGGTGTACGTTTTGAAGGCTGGTGCGGTTTACCAAAAATGAACCAAGCCAGTCCCCGAGAAGCCGGCCACAAGCCGGCTTTTTAATACCTGAAAGTCACGTAGAATGCGGGCTCAGTGCGATACACCATCTTTGACCCACACTTTGACCCACACCCAGCACCAAGTTAGCCACTATTCCATCGACCTGATTCTGCAACGCAACGATCTAAGACTTTCAATTCTCAAGGCCAAACTGCACCTTGACCACCAATACCTTCGTGTCGACGACCCCTACTACTCAATTACCTCAAGTTAACGGGAACTGCCCGCCATTACAGGCATCCTGCTAAACTCGCGCGATTTTAAGACGATCGCAGGGCTTTTAGCCTTGATGCATGCACCCCGAGCCATTTGCCACCGCCGTTAAAGTCGCTCCGCATCTGAGTGACGTAAAAAAACTCGCCTATCGGATGGGTGCTAGAACATATTCGTGTACAAAATCGGGCGCCTCAGGGAACGCAGCTATCGGAAGAAGATTGGTGATTACGCGCGAGCCGTGCCTGAGGGTAGGGGGGAATGAGGTATGACCAACGAAAGGGCGCGTGAGTGTGCCCCCCCTAAACTAATGTCATTGAGGGGCCTTAGCAGCGGAACAATGGAAAACTCGCTAAAAGGCTGCACTGCCTTTGCCAACGCAACGGACTGTCAGCAGAGCGAGCCACAAGCATCCTTAGCCGACAGGGAGAACGGTAACTCATGACCAAATCTGAGGCACAGACACGAACGGAGCTCATCGACCAGCAACTCGCCTTGTCTGGTTGGAATGTCAAAGATCCTACCCAGGTCGTCGAAGAGTTCGACATTTTGACCGCCTTACCCGTAGGTATGACCGAACCAAGCGCCCCGTACATGGGCCATCAGTTCAGTGACTATGTCCTCCTAGGCAAGGACGGCAAACCTCTGGCCGTAATAGAAGCCAAGAAAACTAGCCGAGACGCGGCAATAGGCCGTGAGCAGGCAAAACAGTATTGCTACAACATCCTAAAGCAGTTGGGCGGCGAATTACCGTTTTGCTTCTACACCAATGGCCACTCGATTTACTTCTGGGATCTTGAAAATGCCCCGCCGCGAAAGGTCGTCGGTTTCCCAACGCGCGACGATTTGGAACGCTTCGCCTATATCCGCCGCAACCGAAAACCGCTGACGCAAGAGTTCATAAACACTTCGATTGCCGGACGGGATTACCAAATTCGGGCGATTCGCTCCGTGCTCGAAGGCATCGAGCTGAAGAAACGCGACTTCCTACTGGTAATGGCCACAGGCACAGGCAAAACCCGCACCTGCATTGCGATGGTCGATGCTTTGATGCGATCAGGCCATGTAGAAAAAGTGTTGTTCTTAGTCGACCGAATTGCTCTGCGTGAACAAGCTCTGGCCGCCTTCAAGGAGCACATGCCCAACGAGCCTCGCTGGCCCAACGTAGGCGAAAAGCTCATTGCTAAAGATCGTCGTGTGTATATCTCCACCTATCCTACGATGCTCAATATCATTCGGGACGAAGCGCAGCAACTGTCACCACACTTCTTCGACTTCATTGTTATCGATGAGAGCCATCGTTCCATCTACAACACCTTTGGAGAAGTACTCGAATACTTCAAAAGCATCACCTTGGGTTTGACCGCGACGCCAACCGATATCATCGACCACAATACATTCCAGCTTTTCCATTGCGAAGACGGCCTGCCGAGCTTCGCTTACACCTTCGAAGAGGCCATAAACAACTTGCCTCCTTATCTCTGTAACTTCCAGGTTATGAAAATTCAGACCAAGTTTCAGATGGATGGCATTAGCAAGCGTACCATCTCGCTGGAGGATCAGAAAAAATTGATCCTGCAAGGTAAAGAGATTGAAGAAATAAACTTCGAAGGCTCGCAACTTGAGAAACAGGTGATTAACAAGGGCACCAACACGTTAATAGTCCGTGAGTTTATGGAAGAAGCCATCAAGGACAGCAACGGCGTACTTCCCGGCAAAACCATTTTCTTCTGCGCCACCAAGGCGCACGCCCGGCGTATAGAGGAAATTTTCGATAAGCTATATCCGCAACACAACGGCGAGCTGGCCAAGATGCTGGTATCGGACGACCCGCGCGTGTATGGCAAGGGAGGCCTGCTAGATCAGTTCACCAACAACGACATGCCACGTATCGCCATCAGCGTCGACATGCTGGATACGGGCATCGATGTGCGCGAAATCGTCAACCTAGTGTTCGCCAAACCGGTGTACTCCTATACCAAATTCTGGCAAATGGTCGGACGCGGTACACGACTGCTCGAAACCAGCAAACCCAAGCCCTGGTGTCTTGAAAAAGAGACGTTCCTGATTATCGATTGCTGGGACAACTTCGAATATTTCAAGCTCAACCCCAAGGGCAAAGAACTCAAACCGCAGCTGTCGCTTCCCGTTCGGTTGGTCGGCCTACGACTCGACAAGATCGAGAAGTCCAATGACATCGGTCTTACCGATACTGCCGAGCGTGAAATAACCAAACTGCGATCTCAAATCGCTGCGCTCCCCCCAGCATCTGTCGTCATCAAAGAAGCCGCTGCCTCGCTAGCAATTCTGGATGAAGAAAATTTCTGGGTCAGCCTTACTCACCAGAAAATCGAATTCCTGCGAACTGAAATCAAGCCATTGTTCCGCACCGTCTCCGAATCCGATTTCAAAGCCATGCGTTTCGAGCGAGACCTACTCGAATACTCGCTGGGAGTGCTGAACGAAGACAAGGCACAGGCGGAAACTATCAAGGAGGGCATCGTAGAGCAAATCAACGAACTCCCCCTTTCTATCAGCTTTGTGAAACAAGAAGAACCCTTGATACGCGCCGCGCAAACCGGGCACTACTGGGTCAACGTCAACGAGGATGCTTTAGATGAACTGGTGACCAAGCTCGGCCCACTGATGAAATTCCGAGAGCAAAACACAGTTCAAGAGCAAACCTATCTTGATCTGGCCGATGAGCTACACAAAAAGGAGTGGGTGGAATTTGGCCCGCAGCACGAGGCGGTCAGCACCACCCGCTACCGCGAAATGGTCGAAACACTGATTACCGAACTCACCGAGAACAACCCGGTGCTTCAGAGAATCAAGAACGGCCAGGGGATTAGCCCGCTCGAAGCTGATCAACTTGCAGAGTTGCTGCACGAAGAACACCCCCACATAACCGAGAAGCTATTACGCCAGGTCTACAAAAACCGCAAGGCACGCTTTATCCAGTTCATCCGCCACATCGTTGGCATCGAAGTGCTTCAGAGTTTTCCGGACGAAGTCAGCGCCGCATTTGGTCAGTTCATTCGTGCTCACACCACCCTAAGCGGCCGTCAACTAGAATTTCTGAATCTATTGAAGAACTTCATTATTGACCGTGAAAAGGTAGAGAAGAAAGACCTCATCAGCGCCCCTTTCACGGTCATCCACCCGCAAGGCATCCGTGGCGTTTTCAGCCCTAGCGAAATTACCGAAATCCTGCAGCTAACCGAACAGTTTGCTGCCTAAAAATAGACAGAGCATCCTATGCTTCAGAACAACACCGACCTCAAAAGCAAGATTGATCAGCTCTGGAACAAATTTTGGAGTGGTGGAATCAGCAATCCACTCACCGCCATTGAGCAGATAACTTATCTACTCTTTATGAAGCGGCTGGACGAGTTGGATCTTAAACGTCAGGCAGATGCAGAATTTATTGGTGAAGCTTACATATCAAAATTTTCCGGTATGTGGGTTCCTCCTGAATATCGAACCAAGCGCACCGGACTCGAAAGTGCTCAAGAACTGGTCGAGATTCACATCAACGATAACCGACAATATGGTATCAATAAACAAATCTTGCGCTGGAGCGAGTTCAAGCGCATGCCTGCCGAAGAGATGCTGCAGCATGTGCAGAGTAAGGTATTTCCATTTCTCAAAGACTTGAATGGTGAAGAATCCAATTTCACCCATCACATGAAGAATGCCGTTTTCATTATTCCCAAGCCTGCCCTGCTAGTAGAAGCGGTGAAGACCATCGACGAAATTTTTGCGGTAATGGAAAAGGACTCGCAAGAAAAAGGCCAAGCGTTCCAGGACATTCAGGGTGATGTGTACGAATTCCTGCTCTCAGAAATCGCCACCGCCGGGAAGAACGGCCAGTTCCGTACTCCTCGACATATCATCAAGCTGATGGCTGATTTAGTGCAACCGCAACTTGGGCAAAAAATCGTCGACCCAGCCTGCGGAACCGGCGGTTTTCTACTTGGCGCGTATCAATATATCGTCACCCAGCTGGCTATCAACGCTGGCGCTACCGATCTCACGCCCGATGAAGACGGCTTTGTACGTACTTCAATTGCGGCCGCCCTCACCGAAAAAGCCCAAGCCATTCTGTCCAGTTCGCTGTGGGGTTACGACATCGACGCAACCATGGTACGCCTGGGGCTAATGAACCTGATGATGCACGGAATCGATGAGCCACAAATCGATTACAAGGACACCCTAAGCAAGAGCTACAACCAAGAAGCCGAATACGACATTGTGCTGGCCAATCCGCCCTTCACCGGTAGCATCGACAAAGGCGATATCAATGAATCCTTGCAACTAGCCACCACCAAGACCGAACTGCTGTTTGTGGAGAACATCTATCGCCTACTAAGAAAAGGAGGTACCGCCTGCGTGATCGTGCCACAGGGCGTGCTGTTCGGTTCTGGGAAAGCCTTTAAGGATTTGCGCCAGACTTTGGTTGATCGGTGCGACCTCAAGGCCGTCATTGCCCTGCCCAGCGGAGTGTTTAAGCCCTATGCGGGTGTAAGCACCGCCATCCTGCTATTCACTAAGGTATGGGGACCGAAAGACAAGGTGACTCATCCAGCGACCGAACATGTATGGTTCTACGAAATGACCGCCGATGGCTACAGTCTGGATGACAAACGCAGCAAACAGGAAGGAAACGGAGATCTACAAGATATTTGCGCCAAATACCAAACCCGCAGTACTGACACCGATAACGACCGCGCTGCGAAATACTTCATGGTTCCACGCTACGAGATTGCGGATGATAAAAATAATTATGACCTTTCTCTCTCACGCTACAAAATGGACGTATCCGAAGAGGTTCACTACGATGCACCTGGTGTGATTTTGGATCGATTAATTCAGGCCGAGGTGGGCAACGTTAATGAGGCGGAACTAGATAAAATTCAAAGTGGCATAGTGCGCGAGCTGCTGGCGCTGAAGGGAATGGTGGGATGAAGCTGGTATCGATAAAAGACGTTATTACAGACAAAATCTCTGGCGAATGGGGAGAGGAATCCCTTGACGGGCAGGGTGCTGTGGTCATTCGGGCTGCAAACTTCCTAAACTCCGGGGCGATAAATTTCTCCAACTTGGTTCGTCGCAAAATAGATCAAAAAAAAATCGAGAAAAAGAGACTTTTATCAGGGGACATCATAATTGAGAAGTCCGGTGGCAGCCCTACTCAACCGGTTGGGCGAGTAGTTCTCTTTCAAAGCCCTAACGACGACATCTACCTGTGTAACAACTTTACGTCCATTCTTCGCCCCAATAAAAAAGAAATATACCCGGAATACCTTTTTTATATCCTTCACAACAATCATAAAAAAGGAAAAACACTTAGGTATCAAAACAAAACCACGGGCATAATAAATCTAAAACTCGACAATTATCTTGACTCAGAAATCCCTCTTCTTTCTCTCGACCATCAAATGCGCGTCGCGCATTTACTCGGCAAGATTGAAGGCTTGATCAACCAACGAAAACTACAACTACAACTACTTGACAATTTACTCAAGAGTACGTTTTTGGAAATATTCGGCGACCCCGTGTCTAACCCTCACGAATTTCCTATAAAACCACTTTCGGAATTTTATATTAATCCGAAAGATGGCACCAAATGCGGTCCTTTTGGAAGTGCGTTAAAAAAAGATGAAATGGTCGACTCCGGAGTGCCTGTTTGGAACATGGACAACATCGCTTCAGACGGCCAAATGACACTACCCTTTCGTATGTGGATCACTAACGACAAGTACGAAAGCCTCAAGGCATATTCGGTACAGGAAGGCGATGTAATAATTTCTCGTGCAGGTACCGTTGGTAAGATGTGTGTAGCTCGCATGAATGGCCAGCCTGCCATCATAAGCACCAATCTTATTCGCCTTCGCCTTGGTGCTAATCTACGCCCATTGCACTTTGTCTCGCTAATGCTGTATTGCAAAGGCCGAGTAGGCCGTTTGAAAACCGGTGCCGATGGATCATTTACACACATGAATACTGGGGTATTGGATTCACTTGAGTTTCCATATCCGCCCATCGAGCTCCAAGACCGATTCGCCGCAATAGCAAGCAAAGTTGAAAGCATCAAAGCCCTATATAAGGAGAGCGTAGTTAACTTGGAAGCTCTCTTTAATTCTCTTACTCAACAAGCCTTCAAAGGCGAACTAGACTTGTCGCGTGTGCCGCTACCGTCCACTATCGTTGAAGGAGAAGACGCTATGGCTCGCGCCCATTTTCCAGCGCAGTCCGCAGCGCTGGCGATCAACCTTCCAGACACTGATCTGTTGTTACCAGCACTGGAAAACCGAGAGAACCTCAAGCCACTGTTGCAATTATGGCTGGAAGCCTATCGCGCCCAATTGGGCGGGGCAGCATTCTCTGTGGAAAGCTTCATGGCCGCCGCGCAAACCCGATTGGCGGAATTGCACCCGGACAACGATTTCGAGTTGGGCGCCGACTTCTACGAACATATCAAAAATTGGGTATTTTCGGCTCTTGCAGCCGGTACCTTGACACAGATTGCCCATGACGAGCGCAACCTCATCCAGCTTAAGGCTGCGCTGACATGAAATTGTTGCGTCTAAAGATAACCGACCCGTCAGGCTTCCGCAGCCTGCCCTGTGATTTTGAACATCACTTCCGCCCGGAATGGGCCGTGCGGGACGAATTAGCCCAGCCCGAAGGATTTGCCCCGTTCGTCTGCGCCGGGCCGAATGGCAGTGGCAAGTCCAATCTGCTGGAAGCGCTAGCGGCGATCTTTTTTCAGTTGGAAATGTTGCGCGTGCGCCGCACATTTTTGCCAGAGGTTTTGCAGAACGAAGCACTAGATTTTTCCCCCGTGGCGTTTGAACTGGACTATTTGATTCCAATTCCGCCGGAGTATCGTCGCCCTGATGGGCAGGTGTGGGCGAAGGTGAGCGTTTGGAAAGAGGCCGGTGAAACCGTGCACTTTCTGTGGGAGAACCAGGGTGATTTCGACACTGATACCTATGAAACCTTCAAGGGTGGGCATGCTGACATTCTCTTGCCCCAATACGTATTGGGTTACTCCTCGGGAGAGAACGAAATCCTCAGCCTACCCTTCTTCAAGCTTCGTTTTGTGCAGTTCGACGAATACTGGAATGCGCTGACTCGTCAGCTTACCTATCCAGGACACCCGGAGGCACGTCTTGCGTATCTCGACAATGGCTTTAGCCAGGCCATCTTGTTGTGCAATCTGCTGTTCCAGGATGAGGAAACGTTGCAACCCTTCCGAGAAGACGTGGGTATTGAGGCCCTCAAGGAATTCCGCATTATCCTGCGACGCAGTATCCCCCTGGAGACGGGGCAACTCACTGCCTTTGCCAACGAAGATCAAAACCAGCACCAGTCTCTCGACGACATCGTGCGAAGCAATCCGGCCTTGCGCGTCGAAACGGACGACATGGGAGCAAGTCGTTACCGCGTGAACCTTTTGCAGTTGTTGGAGGGAGACGAGAAGTCGTCGCTGATGCTGAGTGCCCTGAAGCGTTGCGCAACCTTGAGCTACGTGGATGAAGTCACTGATACTCTGATCCTCGATTTTTGGGTGAATGAGGGCACAAAAGAGGCCTTCCGCGAAAACTTCGAGGGCAGCCCTTTAGCGCTCTTCCAGGCTTTCCAGGTCTTGCTAACTTTGAATCTTTACCCCGTGAGCGATGCGCTCAAGGCTGACTTGTACCAGTCGACCAGCCGCTATGTGAGCGAAACCGTGCCCACGCTGGCTTCCGACCAGCGCGCCATGCGCTTCAAGTTTGTGCGCTTTAGCAAGCTGGACGTGCCCGAGCCCCTAATGCTGAAGGAGCTGTCAGACGGAGAGCATCAGCTGCTGCACAGTCTTGGCCTGTGCCTGCTGTTTCGCAACACTAATAGTCTGTTCCTACTTGATGAGCCAGAAACTCATTTCAACCCCGACTGGCGTGCCAATTTTATTAGCCGCCTACGGCAGTGTTTACCGAGGAATGAAGATTCTGCGCAAGAAATGCTGATTACCACACACACACCATTTTTGATCTCGGACAGTAAGCCGGATAAGGTGCTCGTATTCGAGAAAGACAAGGTAACCGGCACTGTTAGCATCAGCCAGCCAGACTACAACACACTGGGCGCATCCATTAATAAAATCACTATGAATACCTTCGGAAAACGAGAGACTATTGGAGGCTATGCCGAAGGCTTGTTGAATGCATTGCGGACACGTTTTGAAAGAGGAAACGAAGACAGAGAGGCATTAATTACCGAGGTTCACCAGCAGCTTGGTGACTCAGTGGAAAAAGTATTGCTGATTAAGGCCATCCTCGACAGTGCGCCGCAAGATGACGGGGAGGCACAGCGCTGATGCTGTTTCCTTACACTCATGTGCCACATCAGATGGATAGAATGCAGGAGTTCATTGATTTCATCTTTTTCGATGTGTGGTGCAAAGCGCCAATCGGCCTAGTCTTTCACCCAGATCTGTTCGAGAAAAATCCCGACCTAAAGGCTGTCATGTCAGAGTTCGGTTTTTCCGCTAAAGCGGCGGAACGCGGAAAGTCGTTTTACAAAGACGTGAAAGCGATCTATGAGCTTTTCGCACTGCTATCAGCTGCGCAAATTGATCAATTCAAAGATTGGTATCGGGGAAATAACGAGCTAGAGAAAATTTGTGCAAACGACCCGAAAGTGCAACTCGCCCGTTATGCCGATATCGCCGCGACCTACGAGGACCTTGCCAACCAACTCGGTGCGTTTTTCAAGGAACTATACTCGAAATCGCTCTTAGACCTGGCTGCGTTTCGAGCCAAGATCGGTGATATTGATAGTCACTATCAATCCTTCATGACCATAAACAAAGTAGGGAAATGTCCTTTCTGCGGAATCAACGATCTGCTCGGCGAGTACCACAGCAAGCGTGAGGCATATGATCATTATCTGCCCAAGGCGCTTTACCCCTTCAACTCTATCAACTTCAAAAACCTCGTACCGGCCTGCCATCACTGCAACAGCAGCTACAAAACCAGCAAAGACCTTGCCTACATGCCGAAAGATCCGACCCGGACAGTTCAGCGCCGCGCCGCTTTTTACCCATACACGACTACTCCTTACACCATTGATCTGCAAGTAACCTTGCAGCATTCAGATATAGCAAACTTAAAGTCGGCAGAAATCGAACTGCAATTTGGCCCCCCTGCTCTTAACGCCGAGATCGATACTTGGAAAGACGTGTATGGTATTGAAGAGCGCTACAAAGCAAAGCTGTGTGGGGAAAATGACGGAAAGTACTGGTTGACCCAAATTCTAGATGAATGGCAGGAAGATGGGCGGCATCCAGCTGATTTCCTGAAGACGCTAGCGCGGCAAACACAGAGTCGGCCATATGCCGAATGCAACTTCCTAAAGAAACCATTTCTTGATGCCTGCAAGCAGATTGGGATCATATAAGAATGATACGCGCGCGTACTAGTTAAGAAACTATCAATCTTCTCGCCGGATAGGATCTTCAGAAATCATCCATCTCTTTTTGGCGATTGCTGAAACAGTTAAATAATTCTTAATTCGAGCCACGTAATGCTTCAGCTTTCCCTCAACTAGAGCTTCATCAAAATTCCTAGATGTGATTAGCACGGCGGAGTTCAGGCACTCTGCAGAAACTTTTGCTCAGTCCAAGATCTCGTGACGAATCTTATCCTGCGCTCGCAACTCTTCGGCCAGCTCTCGCAGCAGCGACCTCATCCCGCCTGTCCAGGCATTGCGCGATGCAGCGGCCTTACCCTCAGCGCTTCGCGGCCCGGTGCTTTGCTCCCATGGGCGCCATTGCCGGATCAGCTCCGCCTGCCGTGCTCGTCGCTCGGGTGTCCAACCGTTCGCCATGCTCAACCTCCAATAGTTCGTTCTGCACTTTTTTGGTTTTCCGCGTGCGCGTAAGACACGCTTGAGTGCCGTTGTTCACCTGGACCTGATTGCCGATATTGGCCTGCTTCACAAAGGCAATCTGCTTCGGCGCTTTGAGTTCGGCCAGGGTCTGCAAGGTGGCGCGGCTTTGGCTCTGTGCCTTGAGCGCCAGCCGCAAAAGCTTATCCACTCGGTCCAAATGATTTGCCACCATTGCTTTACCCGCCAGATTGGCAAACAGCCCATCAAGGGTATGTGCCTGAGCCAAAAGCATGTTCTCCGCACGGGTCATGTCGCCGCTGTTCATTGCGGCGGTTTGGCGCTTGAGCTCCTCCACGACCTCAGTAACCGGCTCATCAAAGTGCTTGCACGTGACCAGCACGGCGGCGCTCAGGCACTCCGGAGTGAGCGCTATACGGGCCTGAAATTGAGACTGCGTTTCATCGTCGAGCTTAGGAATACTGAGTGATTCACTCATGAGGTCGACTCCATCGAGGTGTGGTCATAACGCTGGCGCAGCGCTGCCCCTGTTGCACAGTAGCGAACTGTCGGTGCGTGACAGGCACGGCAGCTCATCAGATGGCCGATGTACAGGTTTCGGGACTGGTGCCATTCAGATGAGGCCGTGGCAGCAGTGCGGATGACATATTGCGCCTGCTTCTGCTGCGGTATTGACGCGATCTGCGGATCGTTGGCGACTTCCAATTCGGCCAGAAGCGCAACGCGGTGATTGTTCAGATACTGGCGGTGCTCGTCGGTGATGCGCGACGCTGGGGTCACGCGCAGTCGCTTGCCCTCCAGCTCGACGACCAGGCCAGCCTGGCGCAAATAGTCCAGGGCGGCCACGGTTAGAAGTACTCCGCAGTGTTATCTTCGAGTTGTACCACCTTTTCATCCGCTACAACGCTACAAGCCTCGGAACTGCTGGCTTTCAGGGTGTTTTGCTTCGCTACAGACGTGACCTGTGTAGCGTTCGAAAAGTTGCTCAAAGCCATATGATTGCTGGGCTGTAGCGTTGTAGCGGTAGCCGCGGGAGTGGTGGCGGGAAGGTAGCGCTTCCATACGTCTTCGAAGTCGCTAAGCTCGAAGCCTTTTTTAACAACTGCACCGATACGCACGTCTTTCGACTTAACGCCAAAACCCTCCACGCGACCGGTGAGCTGACGGCGAGTCATAGGACGGCCACGGTTCCAGGTTGCCCAAGGCGCTTCCTCATCAGCCAACAATGCAGCGAGAAGGTCTTCTCCGAACATTTTGAGCGCATGCTTTTCCGTGAAAGCGGTACGAATGTCGTTCAGCAGTTCGGCATCTACGCTCGGAGCTTCCTCCTCCAGGCCGTGAAGCGTGATCGCAGACTGACGAGCAAGGCGCAACCAGTCACCACCAGCGACTTCCGCAATCTTCAGAAGCGGTTCCCAGCAATCATTGGCCCGGTCATTCAAACCTTCGATCTCTGCCGGCCTGGCGAGGCGCACTGCATCCCGGTTGTCGATAGCGAAGCGAGCCAGCTTGCCCGCCAAGGTTGCGAAGTGATGCGCATCGGCGTGGCGAATCTTCACCGTACGCTCCCCCGGCAGTTTGCGACGCAGGCGAAGCGGAATGCTGCGATCAGCGAGAGTGTCGGCAATTTTACCGATGCCGCACAGCGCCTTCGCGCCCCACACGTTAAAGCGGGTTGGCATGTGATCATCGCCCACACACCGAATCACGTAAGCCGTGTCACGGGTGAAGCCGGCATTCAGGATTCCTCGCGCTTCTTCATGTGCGGCAAGGAAGGCATCCACCTCGTCAAGCATCAAGGACGGCGTCCACAGCTCCAAGGCACGGAACAGTGCAGCCGGGGCGATGTTGGAAACTGCCAACGGACGATAGACCAGCCGTGCCAACACACCCAGCATCACTGTCTTCCCGCAACGCTTTTCCGGGGCGGTGATATTAGCGATGGGCGCTACGTCCACCACGTCGATAAACCAAGTGAAGGTAACCCACAGCGCAGCGGCATGGATTGTCGTCGGATCGGCAATGACGTGGTCACGGATGGCAATTGCCACTTCGTGCAAGAGTGCGGCGCCGTCCACCGAGTCGGGCCAAAACATCACCTCGGGGAAGAGCTCGGCGTTGCCGGTTTCTTTGGGACTGCTGGTGCTAGTCAACTTATCCAGGTCGGCCATGCTCACGACACCACATTCCTTGATGGCCTGCCGGTAACGCGCCCAACGCGCCGGGGCGGTATCCCGTACTTGGCGAAGAAGCGCCAGCACCTCAGCTTCAAACACGGCACCGGGGTCTTGCTTAAGCTTCGAAATGGCGATTGCGATAGGGTCGGGCGCAGGCAGTGCCTCGGGCACGAGCGGGCTTATGTTGGATGCGCTCATGCGTTGGCCTTCCGCCATTGGTGCAGATCGTTGAAGTCGGAAAGCTCCAGTGGCTCGTCACCAGACCAGGGCGGGAAGATCAGCCCACAGCCCAGCGCTGCAGCGGCCATGGTGGCGGCAGTCCTGCCTGGGTTGCCTTCGGTCTGGCGGTCGTCGTCGCCGGCGACGATAAGCACGGCGTCTGAGTGTTGGCGCTGTAGTCGCTGGCCAACGCCCAAGAGGTTGCCAGCATTCATTGCACAAGCCACGGCGGCCCCAGTTTCGGCATGAATGGTGGCGCCAGTGGCCCAGCCCTCGCAGTAGTACAGCGGCTGGCCAGCGATGATGATGCCCAATGGCGAATAGCACCCCTTAAACATGCCGCCACGCAGAAAACTTTTACCTCCGTTCGGATAAATCCGTTGCAGGCTAACCAACTGGCGATTCAGGCACAGCGGAACCAACAACACGTCGCCGCGCTGGCGCAGGGTGTATGGCTTAGTACCCTTGCGGGTCAGATAGGGGTGATCGGGATCAGCCGGTGCGCCAGCATTCCACAAGCGCACAGCTTCGACGGTGGCCGCCTGTTGACGCTTACGCAGCTCGGCCTCCCGCAGCTGCCGGGCCTGCTTGAAGCGCTGGGCGATCATCTGTGCCTCCAGATCATTGAAGGGCTTACGGCTGCGCCATTTGTAAACGCCACCGGCCTTCCAGCTACCGAAACAGCCCGCAGCGATGCGGTCGGCAAACAGCACATACCAGCCGTTCGTACTGCCCGTCTTATCACCAGGGACATGGAAGCGATGGATATTGCCATCTGGCATCGGCAGACAATCAATCGGGCCATAAATGGCTTGGAGAGCATCATGAAACAACAGGGAGTGGCCGCTTTTCATTATTGGCACTCCAACTGCTCGGAAATCCAGGCCTCTACCTCCAACGAGTCCCAGCCAACAACATGCGCGCCAGCGATACGGCGGGCTTTCGGAAATCGGCCCTCTTTCATCAAATTATAGATTTTGGAACGCCCCAAACCCGTTGCAAACTTCACAGTAGGGAGTCGCCAAATCATGCGCTGCTGGGGCTGAACGGCGGTCTGGTTGGCATTTGCTCTGTTAGTGGCAGCCATTGTCGTCTTCCTCTCGACGCCACAGCGATGTGCTGCAGCTGGCTACACATTGAATAGACCAAAGTGGGTGAATTCGATCTGAGATTCGACAGTCGAGCGTTTGCACAAAGACTCAATCCTTGAGTCTCTGTGCAAAAATTCAGTCATCGAAAACTTCTGGATTGGCCCGCGCCTCGAAAGCAACCAGCGCTTGAAACGCCGACAGACTACTCATCAGTTCGGCAGCCAACGGGGCTAGGGTAGTGCGGAGATTACCCTCACCAGCGTCATAGCCGCTTATCGCTGCAGACATTACCCGGTCGATAATATTGGTATCGGTTTCCATCGACCAGATCAGTAGGTCGAGATACGGCAACAACCCGTAACGCGCCCAATTTTTATAAGATGGTTTTTCACGCTTGGCTTTGGCCTGCTGGTTGGCTCGGACCTCTTTGAGACACGCATCAAATGCTCGTTTAATCTCGCCATCGGTTGCACCGAGATTAACCATTACTGCCGCTCTGGTTACTGACTCAAGTGCAAAGGGCCGATGGTATACAGCCTTACGGCTGACCTCCTCGAGCTGAAAAGTATCTATGTAATCTTGTAACAGGGACGAGCTCCCAGCCCTGCTTTCCGCCATGGCCCCCTGTACCAGTACGCCGCGTAGATCACCTATGGTCATGATCGTTACAGGATGCGCCTTCTTGATGTATTCATGATCCAATTGTTCAACAGCAAATGGGGCAGCGCGCAAAGCGGCGGCAGCCTTCCCAACCCCTTTTCTCCATTCAGCCATGGCTTCGGCGTGATCGATAGCGACCTCTCCGGAGAACAATAATGCTCCGTCCGGTACCATTTCACCGCTCTCATCTTTGTAGGTGATTTCCTTGACGATGGCGCGCGCTATAGTCTGACGAACAGGGTATTCCGGATTGTTCATCAGCAACCACTTTCTATAAGCCAGTTGCTCAAACCACTCTTTCTCCCCGAACGTTTCAGCCTGGCGGTACTTCTCCAGATCGAACCAAAGCGGCAAGTCTTTTACTCGGTCAATTTTTTCCACTGCTGCGCCTCCACAGGCGACCTACATGAGTAGTGACCAGTCAGCAGGATAGGCAATCCCGCTTTTCGCCCAAGCGGACTAGAGTGGTCGTGATTTGATCAGGCGCGCTTGAAGTCGCCTTGAATGACGTTTGCCGATGGCGGAGTGGTAATGAATTTCGCCCAATCAGCCATCAATGCGCGGCGCTTCTCGATGAAGTCGGATCGGGAGTAGGCGGCCTCGGTCTGGTCACGTTCGTCGTGGGCTAAGGCCAGTTCGCAGATTTCACGAGGATACTGAGTGTATTCGCTTGCCCAGTCACGGAAGCTCGACCGGAAGCCGTGACGGGTCACGTCGTCATGCCCTAAGCCGTGCAACAGGTTGCGGATGGCGTTGGCATGCATAACGCCAGTCTTGCCCTGACCAGGGAAAAGGTAGGAGCTATCCTCGTCGGACCGCAGAGCTTTTAGCAGTTCGACTACCTCAGGAGCCAGGGGAATATTGAAGGCTTGGCGCATTTTCATCCGTTCAGCAGGCAGCGACCAAATACCGGCCTTTAAGTCGAACTCTGACCATTTTGCAAAGCGGACCATGAGTGCGCGCGCGCCAGTGAGGATTAGCAGGCGGGCTGCCACAGAGGCGCGAGAATCGTCCATCGTCAGCCTGACCATAAGCGTCGGTACATCCTTCCACTTCATTGCTGGGAAGTGCTGGCGCTGGCGGGCTTTTTTCTTTTCCACTTTGCTCAGCAAGCTGTCCAAATGCCCGCGCCAGCGTGCCGGATTGTCACCATCGCGCAGCTTGTGAGCCTTGGCGGCATCTAGGACCTGCTCGATTTGTCCGCGCACCTCGTCGGCGGTACGGGTCTTGGTTGCCCAGATGGGGCGAAGCACTTTCAGGACCTGCTCGGTCTGAATCTCGGCAGCAGGCAACTTGCCGATGATGGGGAAAACATACAGCTCCAGTTTTCGTAGCCAGCCTTTACGCCATTTTTCCGACCATGCAGAACCATGAGCATTCCGGTATTCGGTCGCCAGCGACTCAAAGGTCACACGACGCGTTTGCGCTTGTCGCTCGGTTTCGCGCCTTGCTTCTCGCTCTTCATTGCGGGCCGACAGAGGGTCAGAACCAGCAGCCAAAACCTTGCGTTGATCTGCAGCCAGTTCGCGGGCGTTCGCGAGAGTTATGGTTGGATAAGGGCCCAGGCCCATTTCCCGACCTTTACCTTCAAGCTTGTAGCGGAAAATCCAACTGGACACGCCCGCTTTGCTGATCTGGAAATACAAACCATCGCCGTCGTTGGTTTTACCTGTGTATCCAGATCGGACAAGTGATTCGATTGCCTTGATTGTCAGCTTGCCCATAAAGCCCTCCCGTTCCGACCCACACCTTGACCCACACCTAAATCGCGGATTCTAGCAATTTGCTGTGGACATCTGAGGACTGATAGTAGGCGTAAAACCCCGTAATATCTAGGCCTTGTGGATTTATGGAGAAAGCTGTGGATCTATAGAATGCCGGCCACAAGCCGGCTTTTTAATGCCTTTTTGAAAGCCATCCTTATCCGCCTGAATGCCACGCCTCTGCTCGAACAGGGGCCCGGCACCGCGCCCGCCTGCCCGATAAGCTCCTCGACATCATGCCAACGGCTTAAAAAGGCGCTGCCTCACCAAAAGCGCAGCTCACCACCGGTCATGAGAAACACCAGGGCCATCCCGAACGACCCAAAAAACAGCGGGGCCACGGTGATCACGATTTGCAGGATAACCGCAGCCTTGCAAGCGCCAGACAGGCCGTAGCGCATCCAGTACAGGACGTGAAAGATCATCGTCAGGCCGTTGGCAACCCAGGCCGCGCCGATGGCCAGCATGTAGTTTTGCTGGGCGATGCGCAGCAACATGATCAGCACACCGAAAATGGCGACCAGTGACGAGGCCACAATCAGGCGTGACGGGCCCGAAGACACAGGTTGTGGGGCAGGTGTGGGCATTGGGGTTCCATCCGTGTAAATGTGAGCAGATTCCTTCCCCACGCAGCTCGCTACAGCAGGAGCATGCCGACTGGACACTGGCCACGGGGTATTTCCGGGCGCGTATTTAACACCACATCCGGCTGTGGCGCCCAAGCTATTGCGCTTGCCCGGCCACAGAGGCGCCAACCTGCAGCCATTGCACGGCTGACTATCAAGAAGATGCGAAGTCGCTCGAAAAACACCACGGGCCCCGTATGATTGCCCACCGCTTCAGCGCAACGCACGACCGCGGGCTGATGCTCCTTCCTCTTCCAGGCTTGTCATGAAAAAAATTCCTGTTTCAGTATTCCTTGCCTTGAGCCTGACGGGCTGTGTGGGTGCCTGGGTCGACACCACCAGTAAAACCACGAGCAAATCCAGCGCCCACGATCAGCTCACGTCTTACAACGAAAAACCGCTGATTACCCGTTCGGAAAAATCGCCCTCGACCCGCGAATGGTGCGGCACCACCTTGTTGGTCGTGATTATTCCGATCCCGCTCAAGTTGCCGGTCTGTGAGTCCTACAGCGAAATTGCCTATGGCAAGAACGTCTATGGCGTAGAAAAACCGCTGCTTTACACCAGCCAGAGCATGACCTCGACGTTCTACGCCTGCGGCCCCTTCATGTTTATGGCGCCGCTGATGCACAGATACCAGGGCAATGCCTTGTGTGGGACATTTCCTTGAAGAGCTGCACCGCCGCTTGTTAAAAAGCCGGCGCAGGGCCCCAATGCACACCCGCTGCCAGACTCCCCAGGGCATGGGATGTCGCTACACTTCTGGCGGTCGATACCGGCGCGCGGTCCGGCTGGTGCCCCTCCCCACTGCCGGCAAACCTCAGCACGATGCTGAAAGAGATCCAAGGACATGGCGCTGCACATCCAAACCCTGCTCGTGGTCGCGGTCTTCATTTTTTGCCTGATGGGGTTGCTGACCTTTCATGCCTGGTGTCGGGAAACCCGCGAGCGTCCGCTGGCCTACCTGTGCGGCATGATGTTGCTCGCCGCCGTGGGCGTGGTGCTGGTGAGCGCGCGAGGCATGGGCATCGATCCGCTGCCGGTGGTGCTGGGCAATATGATCCTGCTACTGAGCGCCGCGCTGAACTGGACTGCCATGCGCGTGTTCAATGGGCGCCAAGCCTCGGTCCCGGGAATTCTCGCCGGCGCAGGCACCTGGTTTCTGCTGTGCCTGACCCCGGTCTTCTACTACTCGCTGGAGCTTCGGGTTTCCCTCTACTCGCTTATGACCGCGACGTACGGCGTGCTGACCGCGCTGGAGTTCTGGCGCAACCGCCGGCAACTGGAAGTGGCTTACCTCCCCGCGCTGACCCTGACCTTGCTGCACACCGCCTTCTATTGCGTACGCAGCGTTGTCGATCAGGCATTCCCACTGGACCAAGCGCTTACCGGCGATGGCGAAGGGGTGCCGTTTTTCTCGTTCATGCTGTTCGAGTCGATGCTGTATGTGATCGGCATTGCCTACGTGACCCTGGCCATGGTCAAGGAGCGGATCGAACTCAAGTTCAAGGCCGCCGCCCTGTGTGATGCCCTGACCGGCATCGGCAACCGCCGCGCGTTTATGCTCGGTGCCGAGCGCGCCCTGCTCGACTGTCAGCAGCGTCAGGTGCCGGTCGCGTTGTTGCTGTGCGACCTGGACCACTTCAAGCGCCTGAACGACAACTTTGGCCACCAGACAGGCGACCTGGCCTTGATCGCCTTCAGCCAAGTGCTGGCGCAGCAACTGCGTACCCATGATGTGTTTGCCCGTATTGGCGGCGAAGAATTCGCCTGTCTGCTGGCAGATACCGATCAAGCCAGCGCACTTTCGGTGGCCGAGGGCATTCGCAACGGCTTCGCACAGCTGACCATGCTCGAACCTGGCTTGCTCAGCGTCAGCATCGGCGTGGTGACCAGTGAGGAGGCCGGGTACGAGCTGCCACGCCTGCTCTCGCAGGCGGATCAGGCGTTGTATGGTGCCAAGGGGCAGGGTCGCAATCGGGTGCAGGCGGTGCCGCGGGGGGTAGCGGAGGCCCAATCAGGCTGAGTCAGGTGAACGTTGCGCCCATCCCACTGAGGGCGCGACCAGCCTGATCTTGCTGATTGCGCTTGAATGAACTGTGACCCATCCCCCAAAGCCCTATAAAAAGGCACTTGGCCAGTATTTCCGGCAGTGCCATCGCCCGCATAAACTCCCCGCTCTCAAGGACTCTCGGATGACAAGGAATGTGGAATAAACAAGCCGCTATCAATCACTTGAACTCGCATGCTCACGCCGGCAGTACGGGGCGCTGTGCGGCCTATACCCGCCAGGCGATCGAAGCCGGCGGCGGTGGCGTGATTTTGCACAGGAAGCACTCGGCCAAGGACTTTGGCTCATCCCTGACCTCCGCCGGTTTTGTCGAGCAGCCGGCCGGCCAGGCCCCTGAAGCAGGCGACGTGGTGATCATCCAGCCCATTCCCGGCCATCCCCATGGGCATATGGCGATGTTCAACGGCAAACTCTGGGTGTCAGACTTCAAGCAGTTGCATGGTTTCTACCCGGGGCATTCCTATCGGGTGCAGAAACCCGACTACAAAATCTATCGCCATCCATAAGGGGTCATCCATGAGAATGCTTTTCTGCTCGCTGCTGGCTGCCGTCGCCTTGCATCAGCCACTGGCCCTGGCGGACTGCGCCAGTTCGCCCAAGCCGGTCACCGAGGCGTTTTACAACTGGTATCTGCAAACCTACAGCCAGGACAAGGATCCGCTGACCGACAGCGTCCCGGAGATGAAGAAGTATGTCTCGGACGCGCTGATCACCAAGATCAAGAAGCAGATGGCCAGCCCCGATGGCCTGGAAGAGGACTACTTCCTCAAGGCCCAGGACTACATGGATGAATGGCTGACCCAGATCAAGGTCAGCGAGCCGCAGATCCAGGGCTCCAGCGCCAAGGAACAGGTCACCCTGGGCAGCACCCCGGACACCACCCAGATCCTTGATGTGCAGATGATCAAGGATAAGGGCTGCTGGAAGATCGACGACGTGCTGTCCACCGCCGACCAGAGCGACTGACCGGCCGCCGCCGTCAAAAGAAGCACCGATTGCGGCTGAGCGCAGGTCGTCGAAGCGACCGACCTGCGCTGCCGATGTGCGCTGGCAGCAGCCGCGCAGACTCCACTCAACCTACGGTTTGACCGGTGCTATCGGCCCCGGGGCTTTTACCTGGGTCATCAGGTCATCGTCCCACTGCCCCTCGACCTTGACCTGGGCCAGGGCGCCCAGCTCCATAGCTTCGATCAGGTTGTGGTTGAGGTACACGTAAGTGCCCGGTTGCTTGAAGGTGTAGAGCGCGGCCAGGGCCGAACCGCCGGGAAGGAACCAGGTCTCCAGGTTGCGCTGCGGGGCATTGGCGAATTTGCCGGTGGTCCAGACCCAGTCACCATGGCCGCCGATCAGGTGTGGACGGCTGTCGCGATTGGCCTGGGAATGGATAAACAGCACGCTTTCGCCGACTTTGGCGGTCAGCGCGTTGGCGCCGGTCAGCGCGCCGACCCGACCGTTGAACACGATATGGCTCGGGGTCAGGGTGCGCATCACTTCGCGGGTGTCCTGGTAGCTTGAGGCCAGGTCCGGATAGTCCTTGTAGTGCCCGTCCTTATCCTTGGGGATATACAGGTCGAACTCACCGATGGTGTAGGCGCGGTCATAGTGCAGGGGCTTGCCGCCTGGGTCTTTCAAGCCGTCACGGGGCAGCACCATCAGGGTCCCGCTCATGCCCGAGACCACATGCCAGGGGACCATCCCCGCCGGTGCGCAGTGGTAGACAAAGGTGCCGCTGCGGTCGGCCTTGAAGCGCAGGACCACTTCCTGGCCCGGCAGCACCTGGGTCAGCGCAGCGCCGCCCAGGGCCCCGGTGGCGGCATGAAAGTCGATGTTGTGCGGCATGGTGTTGGTGGCCGGGTTGCTCAGGGTCAGCTCGACGTAGTCGCCCTCATGCACCACCAGGGTCGGACCGGGCATGGACCCGTTGAAGGTCATGGCTTGCAGCGTGGTGCCCTGGTCGTCGATGACCATCTTTTTCTCTTCGACACGCATGTGAAACTGCATGACTTTCGGCGGCCCGCTGACCACCTGGTCATGGGGATGCACCTGGGGCGGTGTCACCAACTCCACCTTGACCCGTTGCAACCCGTCGGCGCCGCCGGCCAGTACCGAGGTGACGGCACAACCGCAGGCCACCACACACACCTTCAACCACGACTGAAAAGCCCCCATGTGCATCTCCTTGCCAATGAACGGTGATTCATTGCAAAGCAAGCCCGGGCGAGTCGTATTGTCTTGCGGCAATAAATCACGCTGGCGCCCTGCCAGCGCACGCACTGATTCAGGGAAAGGTGATCGAGGACACGATAGCGGTGATCTCGGCCAAGGTCCGCGGGCTCAGTTCCAGAGGCTGTGGATCGTTTTCCGCGGCGCCCAGCAGCACGTTATCGCCGTGCACCAGGCAAAAGCTGACACGGCCGAAGCTGTCCCGGCCCGGGTTGCGAAAACCGAAGATAAAGCCACTCCAGTTGGCCCCTTGCAGGGGCTTGAACACATAGCTGTTGGCCGGGCCGGCCTGGGGGCTCGGGACCCAGCCGTGTCCGGTGAGGGTGGCCGGACATTTGTGTTCGCTGTCCTGGCGCAGGGACTCGATAGCCGGGTTGTATTCTTGCGCCGGGTCCGGCGTGTACGGCCCCTGGAAGCTGAAATACTCCGGGCTGTCGCACATCAGGCCGAACCATTTGTCCTGGCGTGCACCGGGTTTCCTGAAGCTCCAGGCATAGCCGGAATTGGTTTGTGCCTGCCACAGATAGGGTCGGTTGCGCGCCCGATCGCCGCGCTTTGCCTCAATAAATAAGGCATGGGGAGTGACGAATGTCAGGGACTGCTGCTCAGCCAGTGGCAGGCTGAATTGGCAGCCGTCCAGGTGCATCACGGCCACCGCAGGCCCTGAAGCCGAGGCGGACCACCCGTTCTGATTGCCCACTTCCACCGTCGCCGCCATGGCCGGCACACAGATCAGGGCCAGGACCGCGCACCAGCCGCGTGCCTTGCACGGCGCCGTCACGGGTAGCTGAAGCGCTTGACCAGCGTCAGCTCACCCGGAGCGCGCATGGGCACGATAAACGACTCAGTCTTTTCATTCGGCGTGCCTTCCTCGGTGATCAGCGTGACCTGGGCGGTGGTCAGCGGCTGCAACGCGTCAGACTGGCTTTCGTCGTCATCGTCGGTGCTGCGATAACCGCCGCCGTAGTAGTTCACGTACACCAGGTACTGGCCTTTGAGCGGCGCCGGCATGGCGAAGATTTCCGGACCGTAGCCGGTGGTCACGTCCACATCCAGGGCCGCACCGTTGGGCGCCACGCGGTCGCCGTACCAGACGTGAGCGCCGTCTGGGGTGATCAGGTGCAGGTCGAGGTCGGTGTTGTCGCTGTCCCAGGACAGCAGCACCCGCAACTTCGGTGGCGTGGCGCCGCCGCCACTGTTGAGAAACTGCACGCGCTTGCGTTGCTGGCCATCGGCGCTGCGCACTTCCACGCTGTTGCTGCCGTTGGTAAAGGAAAACGGCCGATCGAAGCGCCCTTCGCCATCCAGTTTGAGGGGCATGGCAACGCCGTTGACGATCAGTTTGCCCGGCTCGCCGCTGGCCTTGGGCGCGCCTTTGATCTGGCCGCTGATGCGCGCGGTGTCGGACTGGCCGGCCGGGGTGTTGACCGATGAGGCCGGGTAATTGACGGTCTGCTCGAACAGTTCGCCATCGGCCGCGCCGGTGCGCCAGCCGCCGCGTGGGGTGTCGAGGTGAATGCTGCTGTCGGCCAGGGCCGGCGCCAGGGTGAACAGCCCACAGAGCAGCAGAATGACCGGGGGATAAGGAAGTTTCATGGCCTATTCCAGTAAAAGGTGGCGGGCAAGCCCTTCGATGTAGGTTTCATCCTGGCCATTGGGATGAGCTTCAAAGGCCAGGTGCAGGTATTCATGGGTCAGGTCCAGGCGGTCCTGGAGCGACAGCACGCCGCGCACGTAAATGCGCTGGCGCTCGCGATCGACATACGGCCGGCCAAAGGCCAGGCGACACACCGCAAAATGGTTGACTTCGTTGTAGCCAATCTCCTGATCCAGGGGCTGGCGCCAACGGCGGCGCTGGTTTTGCAGCCAGTCCTGGGCCGCCGGCAAGGGTTCGCAGGAGGCCACCGGGTTGTCCCAGCGGCTCAAGCTGGCCCTGGGGTAGGCGTGCAGCAGGATGGCGTCGTAGCGCTGGCCGGACCGGGCTTGCTGCACCGCCTGTTGCCAGGACAGTTTGTCTTCGCCGGTCTGATCCGAATGGTAGGTAACCTGGGTCCCGGCCAGGATCAGGTCGCTGGTCCAGGCCGCAACGGCCCGCGCCTCGCGAGTGGCCGGACGCGGCGCCACGCGCTGGCGGTCGCTGCTGTCGTCGATGCTCAGGCACTCGCCGCTGCGTCCGGCGTTTTGCAGCAGGTAGGTGCGGATCGCCACCGCCAGGGCCTTGGCCGCCTCGACCGGTTGCGCACTGGCTTCGCGCTGCAACACCCGCGCGACGTATTCCTCACGGTCCAGGCGGGCCACCAGGCGCGGTTGGCCGGCGTCCTGCTGCAAGAACAATTCGCCGCCGCTGTGGATGTCCAATTGATTGCCGTTGACGAACTCGACCCGGTAATCGCCCTGCAAGGCTCCGGTCTTGATTGCCTGGCCGCTCTGGCTGAGCCGTTGTATCGGGTAGCGGGAAAACAGATTGACCGCCACGCAGCGACCTTTATCCAGCGGCTCGTTGACCGGCAGCACGGTGGCCAGGGCCTCGGCATAGTCCTTCAGCACCCGCTGGCTGGTGCCACGGCCCCCGACCCAAAGCGGCGTGCCATCCGCCAGCCAACCGGCAAAACCACCCTGGCGCGATTGCACGTCCTGCTCGCCGAGCCAACTCCAGGTCTTGACCCGCAAGCGCCCGCCGAGGGCACCGACCACCAGGCCGTCACCTGCGTGCAGCACCACATCGAGCAGTACCCGCCGCGCCTGGTCCTGGGCCGGCAGCACGGCCAGCATCTGCAACAGTTCGGCCACCGGCACCCGGGTCTGCGGCTGCAACTGGTTCAGGTCCAGCAACCACGGCGGCGCCTGGCGCGCCTGCCAGTAGCTGCGCCAGGTATCGGCCTGCACCTGCAAACGCTGGGGCTCGAAATACAAGCCGCAGGAACGCACCAGCGCCTGGTCGCGACCAATGCTGCCGCCGGCGGTGCAGCAATAGACTTCCTCCTTGGACTGGCCCTGGCAGGCATAAGCCGGCTCCTGGGCACCGGTGTCCGCCAGCCAGGCGTAGACGAACAGCTTCCACAGGCTGCCCAACGGTGCCTGCAGGCTGGCCGGCAAAGGCTCGCGCGCCAGCACCTGAGCCTGACTCAGGTGCAGCAGCTCATCGCCCTGGGCGGTTTTCCAGGCCAGGCGCAGCGGCTCGTCCTGGGCTGTTGCCAGCACCGGGATCAAGCACAACCACAGCCAGGCCAAACGCCGTGTCATGTTATTTGACCGTGACCTGACCCAGCGCCGGCTTCTGCTCCGCCGCCTGATGCTCGGGCGCATAAACCTGGAAGTAACGCGCCGCCGGCAGATTGAATTGGCCCTTTTGCGAGAAGCGGATCAGGTGCCGCAGGCGCACTTCGCTTTTTTCGCCCAGCACTTCCAGCGGCACGGCATAGGCCATCTGCCCCGGTTCGAAACGAGCCTTCTCCAGGGACGACGCCTCGGCACCGGCCAGCCCCGCCAGCTTGATGCCCCAGGTGGTGCGCTCGACATCGGCGCCCGGTGGCAGCGGCACTTCGAGCATGCCGTAAGGCAGCGGCTTGCCACCCTGGTTGGCGATGATCACCTCGTCCAGGTACAGGCCATCACTGGCAATCGGCTTGTTGCCCACCGCTTCCAGCTTGAAGGTGAAGCTCTCCTCTCCCGGCACCAGACGCAGCAGGCGGCGGCTAATGGTCACCGGCAGCGCGGCGACAGCCGGCTGCTTGCTCAGGTAGCTCAGGGAGGCCCGCAGCGGACGCTCCTCGGCCCCGGTCAGCGACAGCACGCCAGGCACTTGCGGGCCTTGCCACTGCCAGAAGGTTTCACCGCTGGCGCCCTGCTGCTGTTGCCAGCCCGGTCCAGGTTTCAGCGCCACTGCCGGGGCGGCCTGCTCGACGCTGCGTTGCAGCCAGGTCAGGGCCAGGGCGCGCTCCAGGGTCGATTGCGGCAAGCGCAGGCGTTGCAGCAAGGCCTGGGCGCGAGCGGCATCGAAGGGTTGCAGCGACAGGTTCAAGGCTTCGGTGAACGGCGCCGAGCTGACTTCAAGACGTTGCCGCGCATCTTCAAGCTGCGCGGCGAAAGCCGGCGGTGGCGTGACCTTGAGGTCACGGGCCAGACCGGCGGCCAGCACCCGGGCGCTGGCCAGGCCAAGGGCCGAGTCCGGATCATTCATCACCAGGCTGTCGTCGCCGTCGCGCTCTTCGTCGGCATAACCGGCACCGGCCTTGGCCAGGTCATCCATCAGGCCGCTGACCAGGGTGTTGACCGGCAACTGCATCTGCCGGGCGAACGACAGGATCAGCGCCCGTTGCAGCAGCGGGGTGTTGCCGGCCTCTTTGGAGTAGACCTCCAGCACCCGCTGCCAATGCTCCGGCGGCAGGTTCAGTTGCAGCACCTTGCTTGCGTGCCAGTCGGCGTAATAGGCGTAGGCGGTGAGGAAGGCGTCGGCATCGGCGTCGCCACCCCACCAGGTGAAGGTGGCTTCGGGACCGGCCATCTGCACCAGGCGCAAGCGGCTGTTTTGCAGCATCAGGCGCAAGCGATCGCGGACCTGCGGGTTGGCGGACAACGCCGGGTACGCCACGCTCAGGGGCAGCAGTTGGCTGGCGGTCTGCTCGACACCGCCGTAGGGGTAACCCAGCAGGTCGTCCAGCACTGAGCGGAACAAGGCTTGCGGGCTGTCGTCCAGGTGCAGGCGCAGGTTGCTGGCGTCAGCCGGCAGGTTCAGCGGCGTATCGCCGTTGGTCACGTCCAAGCTCTGGGTCTGCGCCACTTGCCAGCCGGCAGCGTCGCTGCTCAGGCGCACCGCCAGTGTGTCCACGGCTTTGCCGCCCTGCACCAGCTCAGCGGTCCAATCGCCATTACCCACGGCGATGGCCGGCAGGGCCACGTAGTTGATGCCCTTGTTCAGGGTCAGGGGCAGGCGCTGTGTTTCTCCGGCGTAATGGATCACCAGTTCGGCCTTGACCGGTTGCTCGGCCTGGCTGAAGGCAAAGACCCCAAGCTCCGGATGATCACCGCTGCGGAAACGGGTCGGCCCGCTCCACTTCAGGTACAGCGCCTTGTCGGAACGCACGAACTGCTTCTTCTGCCCGACCTGGCCGTCATCGGCAATGGCGCGCGCGGTGATGCGCCAGCGGGTCAGGGAATCCGGCATGCGGAAGGTGAAACGGACCTTGCCGCTGGCATCGGTCAGCAGCTCCGGCTGCCAGGCGGCGGTGTCGACATCTTCGCGCCGCGGCCGCTCCAGGACCTTGACCCCACGCTCGCTGCGGTTGGCCTTGCCCGGTGCCGCCGGGGTGCCCGGCAACGCCACGTCATAACTGATAAACGACAGGCTGGCGCTGGTGCGCACGTTGTTGCGGCGCGGGTGGTAGAAGAACTGGTCGATGGTCGGGGCCACTTCCGGTTGCAGCGCGTAGACCATTTCGTCGACCACGCTCACCGTCAGGTGCGCCGGGATCGGCTTGCCGGCGAACTGGGTGCTGAGGTCCACGGTTACGGTTTCGCCGGGCTGGTAGCTGTCTTTGTCCGTCGCCACCGCCACGTCGATCTGCGGCGTGATGACCTTGATCCCGGCGTTCTGGAAGCTGTATTCGCCACCCTTGGTGTAGAGCACGGAAAAGGTCAGGTTCGGCGCAAAGTTGCCTTTGACCGGGACCCGCGCGCGGTACTGGGTTGGGCTGAGTTTTTCCACCTTGAGCCAGTCGCCGCCCTTGGACAGCAGCGCGGTGGACTCGACCTTGTCCCGCTCCAGCGACAGCAGTGCGTCGTTGACCGGCTCGGGGAAAGTGATCAGCGCCAGCGCTTCATCGCCGGCCTTGTACTCCGGCTTGTCGAGGACGATTTCCACGGTGCCCGGCACCGATTTGACGCCGTCGCCGGTGACCGCATGGCCGGTGCCGCCCAGGACGCGATCGTGCTCGTCTTTCAGGGTCAGGTTGTAGGTGCCCGGACGCTCGAAGCTCAGGGCAAAGCCCTTGTCCGCCGCGGCCAGCTTGCCTTCGCCGGTGCTCTGGTCTTCCAGGCGCACCCAGCTGTAGCGGTTGGGCTTGAGGTTCTTGCCTTGTTCGGTGCTGCTTTCGCTGGCGTAGCTGAACTGCACCTTCTCGCCCACCGCGCTGAAACGCTGGGGCGCACTCAGGCTGAAGCTGGCCGCGCCACGCTCGATGAGGATTTCCTTGGTGGTCTTGACCCGGTACGCCGCACCATCGCTGGCAAACACCGTGAGCATGTAGCGGCTCGGCTTGGTGGCGGCCGGCAGGTCGAGGGTCGCGGTGCCTTTGGCGTCAGTGGTCAGTTCGGTGCTGGTCAGCTCGATCGGGAACTGGCCCATGTACTGCAATTCGTTGTCCACCATCGACAGCTGCTGGGAGCGCAGGCCCAGTTCCACCTTGGCATTGGCCACCGGCTTGCCGTCCGGGTACAGCAGCACCAGGCTGCCCTTGATCGGCTCGTTGGTCTTGAAGTCCTGCTTGGCCAGGGCCAGGGAGATTTCAAAGTGCGGCTTGATGTATTCGGCCACGCGGAAGGCGCTGCTGTAGACCTGATCCTTGTAGCTGAAACGCAGTTCATAACCGCCGGCCACGGCATTGTCCGGCAGCTGGAAGCGGCCTTGGGTGCCGGCCTTGGAGTCCAGGTTCAAACTCAGGGACTGCAGGGCGGTGCCCATGGCATCGAGCACCGTGACATTGACCGGCGAGGCACCGGGCTGCACCGAATCACGGGCGTTCTTGAATTCACGGCCGACGATTTTCAGCGATACCCAATCCCCCGGCCGGTACAGCGGCCGATCGGTAAAGGCATAGAGCTTGGTGTCGTAGATTTCGCTGTCGTAGTAGAAGTTTTCCGAGACAAACACCCCGCCCTCTTCGTCCTCGCCAATCACGTAGGAGCGTTCCGGGCTGACGTGCTTCAGGCGCAGCAGGCCATCGGCATCGGTGGCACCGCTGCTCATCACGCCCAGGCCGTCGGTCCACAGCACATTGACCTTGGGCACCGAGCTGCCTTCATGCTTGCGCGCGGCCCAGACCAGCAGCTCGTCACCGGCGATCTTGCTCACGGCCACGGTGTTGGAAACAAAGACCATGGTGGTCGCCCGGTACTTGCCCACCAGCGCTTCCACCAGGTACAGGCCCGGCTTGAGGTTGCCCAGCGGGATATAGACGTTACCCGGCGCGACGCTGACGAACTCGCTGGAGGAACCCGCCAGGTTGACCCCGGCCGGTGGCTGGATCGGCTTGGCTTCCCACAGCGGGTAGCGGAACTGAGTCACCAGCGGCAGGCCCTTGATCAAGGCGAATTGCGGCGGCGCATCAAACTTGGTCGGCACCAGCATCGAGTTGCCCATGCGCAATTCCGGCACTTCGTCGATCACCTGCTTGCGCGACTCGTAGGAGAACGCGCGCTGCATCACCCGACGTGACTTGCGGTACCAGTTGTCCCACAGGTAGGCGGTGGTGTTGGACAGGCCTTCGCCCTTGAACTGGCCATCACTGACCACCCGGTGCAGGTTTTTCTGGCGCTTGAGAAAGTCCAGCGGCTGATTGATCCGGTACACCCGGATGTCCGCGCCGCCGTACGGCTCCATGCGGTAGCGCCGGTAATCGCGGCCCGGTGCTTCGAGGCGCACCATGGCCTGCTCGTCGCTGGCAAAGCTGCTGTCGGCCAGCAGGAAGAAGCTCTCGCCGGACACCGGCGCGTAGTTGCTGGACAACACCGTGTCTTCAGCATTGGCCAGGGACACCGGCACGCAAAGGGCCAGCAACAGGCTCAGGCGAAACAGGAAACGGGGCATACGCGATTCGCTCATTGGGTGAGGAAGTTCAGTCGATAGACGCCGATGAAGTTGGGGTTGGCTGAGTCGGGTATCCATCGGGTGTCCTTCCATGTCATCAGTTGCTGCACGCTAGCCGAGCGCATGCCGTTGTCGGTGGGGGTGGTGGTGCCGGTGTGATAGGCGATGTTGCGGCCCATCCAGATCATCAGGTGCTGGTCGTCGCCCTGATCGAAAAACATCAGGTCGCCGGGACGCGCCTGGGCCAGGTCGCGGCCAACCAAATGGCTGTTGAACTGGATCAGCTTGATCGCATTGACGTAAGGGCCGACCTTGCCGCCGCCCTGCTGCCATTGCTGGGCCAGGCTGCGTTGCGCCGCGCTCAATTCCAGCTCGGGCGGCAGGTAGCGGTTGGAGATGCCATTGCTGCGCAGCCATTTGCCGTCATGCACCTTGAGCGCTTCGTTTGCGGCAAAACGCACCAGCCCGGCACAGTCCTGCTGATACCAGCGCGGGCTCGGGCCCTGGGTCAGCTGTTCCTGGGCAATGCGCACGAACCAGGCGCGAAACACCTGGGACTGCTGGGCGTCCAAGGCCGGCGCCGGTGCCGGTGCCGCCTGGGCCGCACTGCCCAGCAGCCACAGCGCCAGCCAGCCAAAACCGCCCAGGCTCCTGCGCAACGCGATCACAGCGCACGCCATTGCAGGGGCAGCCATTGCCAATGGCCATCCGGCTCGCTGCCCTCGGGCAGGGTCAGGGCGTACTTGCCGTAGCTGCCGAGCTTGCGCAGCTTAGGCACCAGGTAGGTTTGCGCGGCGTTGTTGAACACCGGCTCCATGTCTTGCGGCAGGCTGTCGAAGGTTTCCTGCTGCATCAGTTGCGCCAGGGAATCCGGGCCGAGGTAGACCGGCACCAGCGCGTCCTTGGGCACAATGTCAGCCAGGGGCGGGAAGCGTTTGTCGAGGGTGCCCAGGGCCTTGTCCACCAGCTTGTCGTCAAGGGAGAACAGCAGGGTCGAACCGTGCCGCGCCAGGCTGACCTGGAGGAAGGCCCTGCCGGAAATGGCCTGGGGGTCCTTGGCGTCCCGGGCCGAGTACTGCCCGAAGTTGGAACTGACCTGGCGCTGCCACTGGTGGCTGTCGCCCTTCTGCTGCTCGGTCACCGGGAAAATCCGCTCCGGCACGTTGGGTTCGTTGGCGCCGACCATCGAGCCGAACAACGTACCCAGTTCAGCGTCAAGCTTGGCACTGTCCTGGTCCTTGAGACTGGCCACCAGCAGCGGCGTGTACAACCGCGAATCGGCATACCAGCACAACCCGGCCGCACCGGCCATGTGCTCGGTCAGGGCCTTGGCCACCGAGGCCTCGGCGCCCAGCTTCACCAGCAATGGTTGCTGCTGCTCGGCCGCGAGCGGCAAGGCCACGCAGGCACTGGCGCCCATGGGCATGGCTTGCCAGATCGGCTTGAAGTCGAAGTCCGGCTGGTTTTCCTGCTCTTCCATGGCCAGGAAGCTGTGCCAGCCCTGCTCGTCCATATCAAAGCGCAGGCCGGCGAAGTTCGGAATGAACCGCTGGTACCCCATGGCCAGCACGCTGGCATTGACCGTCAGCCGCTGCTTGATCTCGGGCGTGCGCGCTTGCAGGCCGAAGGCTTCGGGGAACAGCTTGTCACCCTTGAGCAGGGCCTCCAGGGATGTGGTCGAAACATGCCCCGGCTCGTCGCTCGGGCCGCTGCCCGGGTCGTAGAGTTTGCTGGGGTTGGACAGCACCACCAGCTTGTCGCCATGGGAGGCGAACACCAGGGACCTGCCGGCATTGAACGTCAGTTGATAGAGCGCCACGTCGTCGCCGGCCACTTTCAGGTCGCCGATCTTGCTCAGTTGAGTGTCATCCAGCGCCACCTTGGCCAGGGGTTCCAGCAGTTTGGCCAGGCCACCACGGTCCATCACCAGCAGGAAGTCCTTGAGCCGGCCATCGGGGGTGCGCCACAGGGCCACATCCGCCGGCTGGTCGAAGAGTTCCTCGATCAGGCTGTCCTGCAGCTTCAAGTCATGTTCGTAGACGATCCGCCGCAGGCTGCCGATCAGGCCGAGCCGGTCGGCATGGGACTCGTAATAGAAGACGAAATCCTCGGTCAGGGTTTCGCGCAGGAACGGCACCGCCAGCAAGTCCTTGGGCAGTTGGCTCAGGGAGTGGGTTTCGAGCAGGCCATCGGGTCGGCTGAGGCCGAGTTTTTCCCCGGCCAGTTCCGCCACCGGGGCTTTGGATTTATGGAAAAACCAGCCCATGCCACCGGCTGCGGCGGCCACCAGGCACAGGCCAAGCGCCAGGGCCGGCCAGCGCCGTTTGCTGGAGGGTTGTTGCGTGCCTGGCACGCCAGCAGCCGGGGAAGCAGTGTTTTCGCTCATGATTCGCAAAGCCCAATTCATCCGTGGAGCGGGATGTTCAGTAGTTGAAAGTCTTGACCAGCAACAGGTCGCCAATCGCGCGCATGGGCACGATAAAGGTTTCGCGTTTCTCGTTGACGGTGTTTTCGTTGAGCACCAGGTTGATCTGCGAGGTGATCACTTCGTTCTGATTGCTGCCCGCGTCGAAGTTATAGCCGCCACTGCCGAAGTTGCCCCAGTAGTTGACGTAAATCAGATAAGTGCCACGCAGCGGCGCGGTCATGGTGAACATTTCCGGGCCGGGGCCGTCGACGCCATCCGGGTCGAGGCCGCCGCCATTGGTCAGGCCCGGGTGGCCGAAGAACGCATGCTGGCCGTCGGGGGTGACGATGTGCATGTCCAGCTCGGCCTTGGGGTCGTCCCACCCCAGCACCACGCGGATCCGCGCCGGCGTCTTGCTGGTGTTGGCCTCGTAGAACTGCACGCGCTTGAGGGATTTGCCCTCGGAGCTGCGCACCTCGACGCTGTTGGAGCCCGCGCCAAAGGCATAGGGCCGGCCGAAACGGCCCTGCTCGTCGGTGTACAGGTTCAATGGGTTGCCGTTGACCGACAGGCTGTGGGGTTGCCGCAGGTGCCCCATGGCCTTGATCTGGCCCTCGATCATCGTCCGATTGCGCTGGATGCCGCGATCGATGGGGGGCGTGGGGTAAGCAACCTGAGGGTTTTCGCTGCGGTCGAGCAAGCCGGAATAACGCCAGCCGGCAAGCGGTTCCTGGAGTTCGGCGGAGGGTTCGGACCACGCGCATGACGCCCAGAGCAGGACGCTCAGCAGTGACCAGAACCGGCGCATGTTGTGCTTCCTGCCATGCATGGGAAAACCCTGGCGCCAGATCCGCGGCGCAGCAAAGAATCGTCAGAGAGGGCCCTTTAAAAAGGGCGCCGGAAAGGCCCGCAGATTATCGACTCACAGGCTGTTACACAATTGGGGAAAAGGGTTTTTGCGAGGTAATCGTCAATGAGCGGGAGCAATGATTTCAAGGTGATATCACCGATTCCGCCGGCAGTCGCAATACCTCACGCTTATTCGGCCATTTGCCCGCTTGCGCATGGGTTGTCATGCCATGCCGCTAACGCGTAGCATTGAGAACAATTCCCATTCCCTTCTTTTGCCTGCCCAGCACCTGCCGACGGAGCGCGCCCCATGCCCCTGCCCCCTTCTCAGCTCGATGTCGGCTGGCTTTATCAGGAGCACCACGGCTGGATTCGCGCCTGGCTGAATAAAAAGCTCGGCAACAGCAGCGATGCCGCCGAGTTGGCCCACGATGTATTTCTGCGCTTGCTGAGCAAACCCAGGGAGTTCTCCAGCGACAGCCATGCCCGGGCCTACCTGAGCGCCATGTCGCGGCACGTATGCGTGGATTACTGGCGGCGGCAGAAAGTCGAACGCGCCTGGATGGAGGTGCTGGCCAGCCGCCCGGAAGCCTGCGCGCCCTCAGAAGAGCACCGGGCCATGGTGCTTGAAGCCCTGCACCAGGTGCAGGCCATGCTCGAACGCTTGCCGGCCAAGGTCGCCGAGGCCTTCCTGCTGGCGCAATTGCACGGCCTGGGCTATCGGGCCATTGCCGCCCGGCTGGGGGTCAGCGAGCGCACGGTCACCAGTTACATGTCCCAGGCCATGTTCCAGTGCCTGTTGCTGGAAGTGGAACTCAACGGGGCGCTGGACTGAGGGATGGACAACCGACCTGACCACGCCACCTTGCAACAGGCCGCCGACTGGTTTGCGCGCCTGGCCAGCCAGCCCGATGACCCGGCACTGCAGGAAGCCTGGCGCCATTGGCACGAGCAACAGGAAAGCCATCGCCAGGCCTGGGTGTTTGTCGAGCGGGTCAGCCAGCGCTTCAACCCGCTGCAACAGGACGCCGACAGGGCCGGGCGCACCCTGGACAGCCTGCGCCACGGCCAGCAGTCACGGCGGCAGATGCTGCGTAACCTGACGATCTTCGGCGGTGCCAGCCTGCTCGGCTGGAGCGGCTGGCGCCAGGCCGACCTGGGCACCCAGCTCATGGCCTGGCAAGCCGATTACCGTACCGCCGGCGGCGAAGTGCGCGAACAACTGCTGGCCGACGGCACGCGCCTGTGGCTCAACAGCGCCACGGCAGTGGATGTGGACTTCAGCCGCAACCAGCGCCGCCTGCGCCTGTACCGCGGCGAAATCCTCATCAGCACCGCCAGCGACCCGCGCCCACTGCGGGTGGAAACGGCCCAGGGCAGCCTGCGACCACTGGGCACGCGCTTCAGCGTGCGCCAGGAAGCGCAACGCACCCGCCTCAACGTCTACCAGGGCGCCGTCCAGGTGCAGTGCCAGGCCAGCGGCGCCGAGCGGATCGTCGACAGCGGCCTGGGCCTGACCTTCGACAGCCGTGACATCGCGCCCGACAGCCCCGTGCAGCAGGAGCGCCAGGCCTGGAGCCAGGGCCTGCTACTGGCCAACGACATCAGCCTCGGGCAGTTCATCGAGGAACTCGCGGTCTACCGCAGCGGCCACCTGGGTGTCGACCCGCGCATTGCCGGCCTGCGGGTGATGGGGGCCTACCCCTTGCATGACACCGAGCAGGTCCTGGCCATGCTCGAAGGCACGCTGCCGATCCGCATCCAGCGCACGCTGCCGTGGTGGGTGACGCTGGAGCCGCGTTGAAACTTTTTTTGAATTATTCGCATTTGCAGCTTCCGGTTTTGCCGTCTCATTCGATTTAGCTGGTGACAACGGCTTTGCGCCCCTATCAGCAAGGAACACAACATGTCACCACGCACCCCTTATTCCCTGCGCTTCAGCGCGCGGCCACTGACGCTGGCCATCTCCCTGGCCCTGGGCGCAACCGCCACGCTGTCCTTCGCCGCCCCCGAGCAGAGCGCCGAGCGCACGCAGGGCCAGGCGTTCGATATCCCCGCCGGTCCACTGACACCGCAATTGAACCTGCTGGCATCCCAGGCCGGGATCTACCTGGCCGGCGATGCCAGCCTGAGTGCCGGCAAGTCCGGGCCGGCCCTGAAGGGCCACTACCCGGTGGACCAGGCGCTGCAGATCCTGCTCGCCAGCAGCGGCCTGGAAGCGGTGCCTACCGGCGGCCAGCGCTATCAGCTGCAAGCCCGGCCGGCTGCCGCAGGCGCCCTGGAACTGGGGGCCACCAGCATTTCCGGCAAGGCCCCGGGCTCGACCACCGAAGGCACCGGGCTCTACACCACCTATTCCTCCAGCAGCTCGACCCGGCTCAACCTGACGCAGAAAGAAACCCCGCAATCGCTGACCGTCATCACCCGTCAGCGCCTGGATGACCAGCGCCTGAACAACCTCACCGAGGTCATGGAGGCCACGCCGGGGATTGCCGTGTCCCGGGTCGGGGTCGGCGCGGAAAACGACACGTACTGGTCCCGCGGGTTTCAGATCAACAACTTCGAGATCGACGGCATCCCCACGTCGCCGCGCCTGGCCAACTTCTCCCAGGGCATGGCCATGTACGACCGGGTGGAAGTGGTACGCGGCGCCACGGGGCTGATCAGCGGCTCAGGCACGCCGTCGGCCACCATCAACATGATTCGCAAGCGCCCGACCGCCGAGGCGCAGGCCAGCGTCACCGTCGAAGCCGGAAGCTGGGACCGTTATGGCACCGGCATGGATGTATCGGGCCCGCTAACCGACAGCGGCAATGTGCGCGGTCGGCTGGTGCTCGACTACAAGACCCAGAACTCCTGGGTTGATCGCTACAAGCAGCAGAACCAGTTGTTCTACGGCATCACCGAGTTCGACCTGAGCGAGGCCACGCTGCTGTCGGTGGGCTTCAGCTACCTCAAGAGCAACGCCGATTCGCCGCTGCGCACCGGCTTGCAGTCGTATTTCAGCAACGGCGTGAAGACCGACTTCAAGCGTTCGGCCAGCAGTTCGCCGGACTGGTCCTACTACGACCAGGCGCGCAGCAACTTCTTCACCTCGCTGGAACACCGGTTCGACAACGGCTGGAGTGCCAAGATCGAGCTGGGACACAGCGAGTACAGGTTCGACGAACTGATCAACTACATGAATGGCGAGATCGACCAGGCGACCGGCACTGGCGCCTACATGTTCCCCAATCGCTGGGCGGGGACGCCCCGGGAAAACAACCTCGATGCCTATGTCAGCGGGCCGTTCAGCCTGTTCGGCCGCGAACATGAGCTGATCACCGGGGTCACCCTCTCGCGCTACCGGGAAAGTGTTCCGGAGTACGGCGGCTGGATCGGTCCATGGACCGGCTACGACGGCAACATCGGCAGCATCTACGGCTGGAACGGCAAAGGTAACCGTCCGGACACCACGCAGATGGGCAAGTCGGTGATCGAAGAAAACCAGTACGCGGCCTACATGACCACCCGCCTGCACGTCACCGACCAGACTGCACTGATCCTCGGCGGCCGGGTGACTGACTGGAAACGCAGCAGCGAAAACAACGGCAATGACGGCAGCAGCACGCGCAATCAGGAAACCCGCAACGGCATCTTTCTGCCGTATGCCGGCCTGGTCTACGACCTGAACGACACCTGGTCGCTGTATGGCAGCTACACCAAAATCTTCAATCCCCAGGCCTACGGCGTGAAAGACAGCAGCGGCAAGCCCCTGGAGCCGCAGCAAGGCACGGGTTACGAAGTCGGGGTCAAGGGCAGTTTCTACGACGACAAGCTCAACGCCAGCCTGGCCCTGTTCAAGCTGGAGCAGGACAACCTCGCGGTGTTTACCGGGGTATTCGATACCTATACCGCCGAACAGGGCACCACCACCAAGGGCCTGGAAATGGAGCTCAACGGGGAACTGGGCGAAGGCTGGCAAGCCTCGGCCGGCTACGCCTACAGCATCAGCACCGACCAGAATGACGAACGCATCGTCACCAACATTCCGCGCCACAGCCTCAAGACCTTTACCTCCTATCGCCTGCCGGGGGCCTGGGACAAGCTGACGGTGGGCGGCGGCGTCAATTGGCAGAGCAAGATCGGCCAGGACCTGCATCAGTTCCAGCAAGGCAGCTACGCCCTGACCAACCTCATGGCCCGCTACCAGATCGACCAACACCTGAGTGCTTCGCTTAACGTCAACAACCTGTTCGACCGCACCTATTACACCTACGCCGACAACTGGAGCGTGTACGGTGCACCGCGCAATGTCATGACCAGCCTCAAATACGACTTCTGACCCCCGCCCCCTTCAGCCGGCTCCCAACAACCGAGCCGGCACTACACCGCCCGGCGGCGGCCTGGAACCTGTCGCTGCGGGGCCTGTCGATTTGCCCGAAACCCCTCTGTCTGCTAGTGTCGCGCCGGTTTAACGTCAACCGAGATAGCCGCCATGGCCCGCAAAAAAGCTGCCCTAGATTTCGAACAATCCCTCGCTGACCTGCAAACGCTGGTCGAGCGGCTGGAGAACGGCGAGCTGTCGCTGGAAGACTCGTTGACCGCCTTTGAACAAGGCATCGGCCTGACCCGTGACTGCCAGGCCGCCCTGGCCCAGGCCGAACAAAAAGTCCAGATCCTGCTGGAGCGCGATGGCGAACTGGCGGAACAACCTTTCGATGCGGAACAACCCGAATGATTGCCGCCTATCAGGCCAGCAGTCAGGCCCGGGTCAATGAAGCCCTGCAAACCCTGTTCGTCGCACCGAGCCCGGAGTTGTCGCGGCTCTACGAAGCCATGCGCTACAGCGTGATGAATGGCGGCAAACGCGTGCGCCCGCTGCTGGCCTACGCGGCCTGTGAAGCCCTGGGCGGCCAGCCAGGGCAAGCCAACGGCGCGGCCTGCGCGGTGGAACTGATTCACGCCTATTCCCTGGTGCACGACGATTTGCCGGCGATGGACGACGACGACCTGCGTCGCGGCCAGCCCACCACGCACAAGGCCTTCGACGAAGCCTGCGCGATTCTTGCTGGCGACGGCTTGCAGAGCCTGGCCTTCAGCGCCCTGCTCGACCCGCGCCTGAGCGATTCGAGCGCCGAGATCCGCTTGCAGATGGTCAGCGCCCTGGCCCTGGCGGCAGGCCCGGCGGGCATGGTCGGCGGTCAGGCGATCGACCTCGGTTCGGTCGGCCTCAAGCTGGACCAGAAAGCCCTGGAATACATGCACCGGCACAAGACCGGCGCGCTGATCGAGGCCAGCGTCAAGCTCGGCGCCCTGGCCAGCGGCAAGGCTGAGAAAGACGAACTCAAGTCCCTGCAGAACTACGCCCAGGCCATCGGCCTGGCGTTCCAGGTGCAGGACGACATCCTCGACGTCGAAAGCGATACCGCCACCCTGGGCAAACGCCAGGGCGCCGATATTGCCCGCGACAAGCCGACTTACCCGTCGCTGCTGGGTCTGGAGGCGGCCAAGGAGTACGCCCTGGAACTGCGCGACCAGGCGCTGCACGCGCTGCGACCCTTTGACGCGGCAGCCGAGCCCCTGCGGGAGTTGGCCCGGTATATCGTCGAACGGCGCAGCTGATCGACCTCAGACAGTTCCGAGTGCATATCAGCCAAGTTCCGCGCTCTGCGTGGGCAGCATGCGATGCATCAGGTAAACTGCCGCCTCTTCTATACCTATAACGATTCGCCTGATGCCCACGACGTTTCATGAGATTCCCCGCAAACGCCCGACCACGCCTTTGCTCGACCGTGCCGACACGCCGGCGGGCCTTCGTCGGTTAGGCGAAGCCGAGCTGGAAACCCTGGCCGATGAGTTGCGCCTGGAATTGCTCTACACGGTCGGCCAGACCGGTGGGCACTTCGGCGCCGGCCTGGGCGTGATCGAACTGACCATCGCGCTGCATTACGTGTTCGACACCCCGGACGACCGGCTGGTGTGGGACGTGGGTCACCAGGCTTATCCGCACAAAATCCTGACCGGTCGTCGCGAGCGCATGGCCAGCCTGCGCCAGAAAGACGGCCTGGCCGCCTTCCCGCGGCGCTCCGAGAGCGAGTACGACACCTTTGGCGTAGGTCACTCCAGCACCTCGATCAGCGCCGCGCTGGGCATGGCCATCGCCGCCCGCCTGCAGAACAGCGAGCGCAAGGCCATCGCAGTAATCGGCGACGGTGCCCTGACCGCCGGCATGGCTTTCGAGGCGCTGAACCACGCGCCGGAAGTCGACGCCAACATGCTGGTGATCCTCAACGACAACGACATGTCGATCTCGCGCAATGTCGGCGGCCTGTCCAATTACCTGGCCAAGATCCTCTCCAGCCGCACCTACGCCAGCATGCGCGAGGGCAGCAAGAAGGTCCTATCGCGCCTGCCCGGGGCCTGGGAAATCGCCCGCCGCACCGAAGAATATGCCAAGGGCATGCTGGTTCCCGGGACCCTGTTCGAAGAACTGGGCTGGAACTACATCGGCCCCATCGACGGCCATGACCTGCCGACCCTGATTGCCACCCTGCGTAACATGCGCGACCTCAAGGGTCCGCAGTTCCTGCACGTGGTGACCAAGAAGGGCAAGGGCTTCGCCCCGGCGGAAGTCGACCCGATCGGCTACCACGCCATCACCAAGCTCGAACCCCTGGATGCCCCGGCCGCTACGCCGAAGAAATCCAGCGGCCCGAAATACTCCGGCGTATTCGGCGAATGGCTGTGCGACATGGCGGCCGCCGATCCGCGCCTGGTGGGCATTACCCCGGCGATGAAGGAAGGCTCCGACCTGGTGGCTTTCAGCGAGCGTTTCCCGCTGCGCTACTTCGACGTGGCGATTGCCGAGCAACACGCGGTGACCCTGGCAGCGGGCATGGCCTGCGAAGGCGCCAAGCCGGTGGTGGCGATTTATTCGACCTTCCTCCAGCGCGGCTATGACCAGTTGATCCACGACGTGGCGGTGCAGAACCTCGATGTACTGTTCGCCATCGACCGTGCCGGCCTGGTAGGCGAAGACGGCCCGACCCACGCCGGCAGCTTCGACCTGTCGTTCCTGCGCTGCATCCCCGGCATGCTGGTGATGACCCCGAGTGACGAAAACGAGCTGCGCAAGATGCTCAGCACCGGCCACCTGTACAACGGCCCGGCAGCCGTGCGCTACCCGCGTGGCAACGGCCCGAACACACCGATCGACAAAGACCTGGAACCGATCGAGATCGGCAAGGGCGTGATTCGCCGCCAAGGCAGCAAGGTGGCCTTGCTGGTGTTCGGCGTGCAATTGGCCGAAGCCTTGCAAGTCGCCGAAACCCTGGACGCCACCGTGGTCGACATGCGTTTCGTCAAACCCCTGGATGAAGCCCTGGTCCGCGAGATCGCCGGCAGCCACGAGCTGCTGGTGACCATCGAGGAGAACGCCATCATGGGCGGCGCCGGTGGTGCGGTCAGCGAATTCCTGGCCCGGGAAAACATCCTCAAATCGATGCTGCACCTGGGCCTGCCCGACGCCTATGTCGAACACGCCAAACCGGCGCAGATGCTGGCCGAATGTGGCCTGGACCAAGCCGGCATCGAAGCCTCGGTGCGCCAGCGCCTGCAGTTGATGGGGCTGTGACTCGGCACTGATGAGTGCTCCGCTCCCGTGGCGGGGAGCTTGCTCCCTCGCCACAAGAGCAGACTGCTCCACCCTCTGTTCAAGGAGCCATCGGCGCAACGCCATGAAACTCTCGCCCCTCGCCCTGCCCCTGCTGCTACTGCCCGGCGCCGACATACTGGCCGCCACCCCCGATCGTGACCAGGCCCTGAAACTGCCGGACATGCTGATCAGCGCCAACCGTCAGGTCCAGGCGCGCAACGACAGCAGCGCCGCCAATACAGTGTTTACCCGCGACGACATCGAACGCCTGCAACCCACCAGCCTGACCGACTTGCTGCAACGGGTGCCTGGGGTCCAGGTGGCGCCCGGCGGCGGTCGGGCCAGCCTGCCCAATATCCTGATTCGCGGCACCAATTCCGCGCAGAGCCTGGTGCTGGTCGACGGCCAGCGCATCAGCAGCTCCAGCTCCGGCGACAGCAACCTGCAATTTCTCAACGTCGAGCAGATCGAACGGGTGGAAGTGCTGCGCGGCTCACGCTCGGTGATCTATGGCAGCGACGCGATTGGCGGGGTGATCCAGATTTTTACCCGGCGCGGCACCGAGGCGGGGCTGCAACCGCGTCTGCGCCTGGGGTTTGGCAGCAATCAAAGCTGGGAGCGCAGCCTGGGCCTGTCCGGCGGCGACCAGCAGACGCGCTTCAGTCTCGGTGCCAGCCTGGATGAGACCGCCGGCATCGACTCGACCGGCCCCTCGTTCCCGGCCGACGCCGACCACGATGCCTACCGCAACAAATCCCTGAGCCTGACCCTCAGCCACGCCTTGAGCGATGAGACTGAAGTGGGCCTGAACCTCCTGGATAGCCGCGGCAAAAGCGAGTACGACAACCCCTTCGGCCCGCAACAGCAGCCCTACACCGACTTCAACCTGAGCAGTATCGGCAGCTACCTCGACAGCGACGTCACTGAAAACTGGCACTCGCGAGTCGAGTTTGGGCATGTCGAAAACCGTGATTTCAAAGGCGACAAGCTGAGTGACGAACGCAGCACGTTCAACACCTACCGCAACTCGCTCAACTGGCAGAACGACCTGAGCCTGGACCAGCAGAACAGCCTGATCCTAGGCGCGGACTGGTACGAGGATCATCTCAACACCAGCACCGCCTTCGCCGAAGACATGCGCTGGAACCGCGCGGCCTTTATCCAGCACCGTTTCCAGGGCGAGGGCTTCTCGACGGAGCTGGGCCTGCGCCGGGACCAGAATCAGCAGTACGGCAGCCAGAACACCTGGAGCGCCACTTTTACCCTGCCGCTGAACCCGGACAACGAGCTGCTGCTGTCCTACAGCGAAGGCTTTCGCGCGCCGAACTTCAGCGACCTCTATTACCCGGGCTACGACAACCCCGAGCTCAAGCCCGAACATTCGAAAACTTATGAGCTGCAATGGCGCAGCCAACTGAGCGACAGCAGCAGCCTGGAAGCCTCGCTGTACCGCACCGATATCCGGGACGCGATCACCCCTGACAGCCAATATCGCCCGCAGAATATCGGCGCCGCGCGGATCAACGGGTTCGAGGCCGCCTTCAAGCAGGAGCTGTTCGGCTGGCAGGGCAACCTTGGGCTGGCGGTGATCGATCCTCGGGACCGTGACAGCGGCCACACCCTGAACCGCCGCGCCCGGCGCACCTTGAGCCTGGACCTGGATCGACAATTCGACCGCCTGGGGCTCGGCGCCAGCTGGCAAGCCGTCAGTGGCAGTTACAACGACATGGCGAACAAGGATCCGATCCCAGGCTACGGCCTGCTCGGCCTGCGCAGCAGTTGGGCCCTGAGCCGCGAGATCAAGCTCGACCTGAAACTCGACAACCTGCTGGACAAGACCTACAGCCGCTCGCTCTACAGCTATTCAGGCAGCCAATACGGCTACCGCGAAGAAGGCCGGACCTGGATGTTTGGCGTGACCTGGACGCCCGAACTCTAGAACGGCTCAAGCGGCCTCCTGCACGGCAGACGTGGCGAGTGAGCTTGCTCCCGCTGGAGTGCGCGCACTCCCAAGCCGGACACATCACAGTGCCAGGTTTGGGGCCGCTTCGCGCCGGAACGCCAGCCCGGCCCAGCGGCAGCAAACTCCCTCGCCACAACAAAAAGCCCTCAACGTTCCGGAGCGATCAGCTCGCATAGCCTGCCGGTCGCCGCCAGCATCTGCCCACTTGGCCGCTCCAGGCCCTTGTCCAGCACCAACAACAGACGGCCCTGGGCCACGGCGGCGATCTGTGGCCAGGCCTTCCAGCTGTCCAGCTGGCTCTGCGTGGTGGCCAGGATCGCCTGCGGATTGCGCTGCAACACTGATTCGATGCTGACTTGCGGTGCCGGCAGCGGCAGGTCGGCAAACACATTGCGCGCCCCGCACACGCTCAGGGCATCGCTGATGATCTGCTGGCCGCCCACGGTGTACAGCGGCTGGTCCCAGACCTGATAGAACACCGGCAGCGGCTGCTCCCGGTGATAACGCCGGCGCAACCCGGCCAGTTGCGCACTCAACTGCGCCGCCCGCTCGCGCCCGGCCTGGGGCCGGCCGAGGCGCTCGCCGATCTCGGCGATCTGCGCAATCAACTGTTGGAAATCATGGGGTTCGGCGACAAAGGTGGGAATGCCCAGGCGCGCCAGCTGGTCGCGCTGCGCCGGGCCGACACTGCCGGGCCAGAGCAGCAGCAAGTCCGGCTTGAGGCTGAGCAGGCGCTCCATGTCGAGCTGGCCATAACGGCCCACCGACGGCAGATGCTGCAACGCCGGTGGACGCTCGCCGGCATCCAGCACCCCCACCAGCAAATCGGCGGCGCCCAGCTCGACGACAATTTCCGAGAGCGATGGCGCCAGGCTGACGACCCGCTCCACCGCCAGCGTCGAGCCGCTGGCCAGCAGCCACAGGACAGCCAGCCAGCAGCGCATCAGCCGAGCTGGCGAGGAATACGGTAGAGGTAGAACAGCACCGCCGTGGACAGGGCCAGCAGCATCAGCGGCACGGCCTCCAGGCCTACAAAGACCGCCAGGGCACCGATCCAGGCCGGCAACGCCGCCACCAGGAAGGCCACGCGGCGGCGGGCTGCAAGGGTGAGCCAGGCAGCCGGTTCTTCAGGGGTATCGAGGGCTTTCTGGGTGGCGATCAAGGCGTGCTTGTAGCCATTGAAAAAGCGCAGGCTGACAAACATCGAGGCCACGCCGGCGATAAAGAACGGCATCGCCAGCACCGGCAAAATCGCCTCGCTCTGGCCAAACACCGCGTTGATCACAAACAACGGCAGCAGGGCCAGGGCCAGGTATTGCCACCAACTGACCGCCAGGCGCCGCCGAACTTGGCCCCGGGTCACGCCGGATCCGCCTCGCTCTGGTGCTCGTTGCCCATCATGTGGTCGAGCTTGCTGGCCTTGGTCGCCAGGTACAGTTTGTTGTGCGGGTTGTGCCCGGTGTGCAGCGGCACGCGCTCGGCCACCTGGATGCCCATCTCGGTCAAGGCTTTGACCTTGCGTGGGTTGTTGGTCATCAGGCGCAGGGACTTGACCCCCAGGTGCTCGAGCATCGGCAGGCAAATGGCGTAGTCACGCTGATCAGCGGCAAAACCCAGGCGCTCGTTGGCTTCAACGGTGTCGGCGCCGCCGTCTTGCAGCTCGTAGGCGCGGATCTTGTTCAGCAAGCCAATGCCACGGCCTTCCTGACGCAGGTACAACAGGACGCCACGGCCTTCGCGAGCGATCGCCTGCAACGCGGCTTCCAATTGCGAGCCGCAGTCACAGCGCTGGCTGAACAGGGCATCACCGGTCAGGCATTCGGAGTGCAGGCGTCCGAGGACCGGGGCGCCATCGGCAATGTCGCCCAGGCTGAGCACGACGTGCTCGCGACCGGTGGCTTCATCGAGAAAACCGTGCATGGTGAATTGCGCAAACGGGGTTGGCAGCTTGGAAGCGGCGACAAAAACGACGGGCACCGTTGTGCTCCTGATCTGGATGGGGACTGGAGATTCGCAGAGGCGGCATTGTAACAGCAGCTTTCGGCAGACGCTTAGGCTGAATTATCGGTGATAAAGATCAAGAAGTTTGATCAGCGGGCAATCGCATCGAGGTTCGCGTCGAACGGATACGGTTGCTTCCAGCGCTCGAAAATCGCGCGCAGGCGGCCGTTCTTGACCAATTCTTCCATACGCCGATCGAACATCTCACTCAAGGCACGGCCCCGCTCGCTGTTGGCGAACCCCAGGTACAACGGCAGTTCGGCCAGGTGCGAACGTTTGAACAACGACGGGTCCTTGGCCTGGCTGAGGACATAATCGACCTCGGTCAGGGCATCGATGTAGTAGTCGGCGCGGCTGTAGCTGAGCATGGGCAGGATGCCAATACGGCGGCGAATCTCGTTGAAACGCTGCACATTCGGCAAGTACTCCTGGTACTTGTAGCCACGGACCCAGACCAGCCGATAGCTGCCCAGGGTCGCCAGGGTCGGTTCCGGATTGGAGGCCAGCCCCAAGGCATAGATGTGATCGGTGTCGTAATGCCAGCGGGGGTAGATCACCCCCGGCGCCTCGCCTTTGTAGGAGCCGACCTGGGCGTCCACCTCGGCCCGCTGCACCAGCCCCACCGAGCGCATGTACGGCACGCTGTGGATCTCGAGCTTGACCCCTTCGGCCTGGAACACCTCCCGCAGGATATCCCAGGCCATGCCCCGGCCATCGGCTTCGGTGTAATCGTTCCACTCTTCGCTGGCCAGATGGATCTCGGTGAGAACCGGCGACGGCTCCACGGCCCGAACCCCGCAGGTCCAGAGACAGAGTAAAACCACCAGCCAGCGGCTAGAAGCCATGCCTTAATCCCTCAAGTGAAGCACCATACCAGTCCTTGCATCGCCAGCCAGGCGAAGACCCCAGCCAACACGTCATCAAGCATGATGCCGACGCCGCCGTGCACATGCCGGTCGATCCAGCGAATCGGCCAGGGCTTGAGGATGTCAAAGAAGCGGAACATCAGGAACCCCGCCAGCAGCCAGTACCAGCCTTCGGGTACCAGCCACAGGGTGATCCACATGCCGACCATTTCGTCCCAGACGATGCCTTCGTGGTCGTGTACCCGCAGATCGTCGGCCACTTTGCCACACAGCCAGAAGCCGAACAGCATGGTGATGCCGAGCATCAGCCAGTAGCCCCAGTCCGGCAGCATCTGCCACAACGGGATAAACGGTAGCGCAACCAGCGAGCCCCAGGTGCCGGGAGCCTTGGGCAAGGTTCCCGAACCAAAGCCGAAAGCCAGGAAGTGCCAAGGATTGCGCCATACCGATGGCGGCACGAACTCGGCCGGAACCTGCTTGGGATGATCTGTCACGGTGTCTCCCGAAAATGTTGATAACCCCGGACGCCCGGGGTGATGTCTTGGCCGGCGGCATCCAGCAGGGTCACGCCCTGCCCGGCCACGACCCGGCCGACCACGTGCACCGGCCAGCCGTCAGCCAGCAACGGCGGCAGCTCGGCAGGGGGCAGAGTGAACGCCAGCACATAATCGTCACCGCCACTGAGGGCGGCAACCCGGGCGGCATTCTCACCGAGAAAGCCCAGCAATGCCCGGGACATCGGCAGCTTTTCACTTTCGATCAGCAAGCCGACAGCTGAAGCCAGGGCGATGTGCCCGCAATCGGCCAACAGCCCATCGGAAATATCCAACGCCGCGCTGGCCTTGCCCCGCAATGCCTGGCCCAGGGCCAGCTGCGGTTGCGGCGACCAGTAGTGAGCCAGCAGCGGCTCGGCGATGGCCGGTTCGGCGCTGCGCTGGCCCAGCACCAGGGGCAAAGCCCCGGCGGCATTCCCCAACTCGCCGCCGACGCACAGCAGGTCGCCGGGTTGCGCTCCACTGCGGGTCAGGGCCTGGCCGACCGGCACCCGGCCGAAGACGGTCAGGGTCAGCGCCAGCGGTCCGCGGGTGGTGTCGCCGCCCACCAACTGCACCCCACAGCTCTGCGCCATGGCATTCAAGCCGCGGGCATAGCGTTGCAGCCAATCGGCTTCGACCGTCGGCAGTGTCAGGGCAAGGGTAAATGCGAGGGGACTGGCGCCCATGGCTGCCAGGTCGCTGACTGCCACCGCCAGCGAACGCTGGCCGAGCAGAAAGGGATCACAGGGGTCGGCAAAATGCACGCCGGCCACCAGGGTATCGGTGGACACTGCCAACTGCTCGCCAAACGGTACGGCCAGCAAGGCGCAGTCGTCGCCGATCCCCAGTGCAACGCCCTCGCCGCCCTGCGCACAAGGCGCGGCAGCGAAGAAGTTACGGATCAGCTCAAACTCGCCCATGGCAGCTGCAAGCGCGAATCAGCGCTTGAACGCCTTCACTTCAGCTTCACGCAAGCGTGGGGCCAGTTTGTCGAGTACGCCGTTGACGAACTTGTGGCCGTCGGTGGAACCGAAAACCTTGGCCAGCTCGATACCTTCGTTGATCACAACGCGGTATGGCACGTCGACGCGCTTGAGCAGTTCCCAGGTGGAGAGGCGCAGGACCGCCAGCTCGACCGGGTCCAACTCGTCGATGGTGATGTCCAGGCAAGGCACGAGAGCGCTGTCGATCTCACCCTTGTGGGCTGGAACTCCGTGAAGGATCTCGCGGAAGTAGGCACCGTCGATGTCGGTGAAATCGTTGTCGACCCGAAACTGCGCTTCGATCTCGTTCAGCGAGTGCTTGGCCATGTGCCATTGGTACAGCGCCTGAGTCGCGAGCTGACGGGCTTCGCGGCGCTTGGCGCTCTTGGATGGCTTGCCAGCGTCCGCAGGCTTGGGATCGCGCGGGTTGAAACGATCGCTTTCGTCGCTAATCACTTGGCCTCCAACTGCGCCAGCAGGCTGACCATTTCCAGGGCGGACAGGGCAGCTTCAGCACCTTTGTTGCCGGCCTTGGTGCCGGAACGCTCGATGGCTTGTTCGATGGAGTCAACGGTCAGCACGCCGAACGCAACCGGTACGCCGAACTCCATGGACACCTGGGCCAGGCCCTTGGTGCATTCGCCAGCCACGTATTCGAAGTGCGGAGTGCCGCCACGAATGACCGCGCCCAGGGCGATGATTGCCGCGTATTCGCTTTGCTGCGCGACTTTCTGCGCAACCAGCGGAATCTCGAAGGCGCCAGGTGCGCGGATGATGGTGATGTCGCTTTCGCTCACACCGTGGCGAACCAGGGCGTCAACGGCACCGCTGACCAGGCTTTCAACGACGAAGCTGTTGAAGCGGCCGACCACCAGGGCGTAGCGGCCTTTAGGGGCGATGAAGGTACCTTCGATGGTCTTCAGGGTCATTCGACAAATCTCTTAAAGAGCCAGAGCGCGCTCGGTGCGCGCCCTTCAGTGATATTTGAACCGCGAATTTCAAGCCGGAAACGACCAGCCTTTATTCGGAGGGCACGTATTCTACAACTTCCAGGTCGAAACCGGATATCGCATTAAACTTCATGGGTGCACTCATCAGGCGCATTTTGCGTACGCCCAGGTCCCGCAGGATCTGCGAACCGGCACCAACGATGCTGTAGGTGGTCGGTTTTTTCGCCGGAATGTGCTCGGCGGTTTCGCGGATGTGCGCCAGCAGCACGTCGCCATCCAGCGGGTGACCCAGCAGCAGCACGACGCCGCTGCCGGCCTCGGCCACCGTGGCCATGGCCGCGCGCAGGCTCCAGCGGCCGGGCTGCTTGACCATCAGCAGGTCGCGCAGCGGGTCCATGTTGTGCACCCGGACCAGGGTCGGTTGTTCGGCGCAGATCTCGCCCAGGGTCAGTGCCATGTGCACGTCGCCTTCCACTGAATCACGATAGGTCACCAGGTTGAACTGGCCCAGTTCGCTGTCCAGCGGCTGCTCGGCAATCCGCTGAACGGTACGTTCGTGGATCATCCGGTAGTGAATCAGGTCGGCGATGGTGCCGATCTTGATGTTGTGCTCGGCGGCGAAGGCTTCCAGTTCGGTGCGACGGGACATGGTGCCGTCGTCATTCATCACTTCGCAGATCACCCCGCTTGGCTCGAAACCAGCCATGCGCGCCAGGTCGCAGGCAGCTTCGGTATGGCCGGCGCGAGCCAGGGTGCCGCCCGGCTGGGCCATCAGCGGGAAGATGTGGCCGGGGCTGACGATGTCTTCAGCCTTGGCATCCTTGGCGGCAGCGGCCTGCACGGTACGCGCGCGGTCAGCGGCGGAGATGCCGGTGGTCACGCCTTCGGTGGCCTCGATGGAAACGGTGAACTTGGTGCCGAACCCGGAGCCGTTGCGCGGCGCCATCAACGGCAGCTTGAGCAGCTCGCAGCGCTCGCGGCTCATGGGCATGCAGATCAGGCCACGGGCGTGCTTGGCCATGAAGTTGATGTGTTCGGCCTTGCAGCACTCGGCAGCCATGATCAGGTCGCCTTCGTTCTCGCGGTCTTCGTCATCCATGAGGATGACCATCTTGCCTTGGCGGATGTCTTCAACCAGTTCTTCGATGCTGTTGAGCGCCACGCGGCACCCCCTTGGGTCAGGATTTGAGGTAGCCGTTGGCGGCCAGAAAGCTTTCGGTAATGTTGCCCTGGCCTTGAGCAAGGCTCGACTCCGCGGCCTTGTCGCCCAGCAGCAGACGCTCCAGGTAACGGGCCAGCAGGTCGACTTCCAGGTTCACCCGACGCCCAGGCTGGTATGAAGCCATGATGGTCTCGCTCAGGGTGTGGGGGATGATCGTCAGCAGGAACTCGGCGCCGTCCACGGCGTTCACGGTCAGGCTGGTGCCGTCGACGGTGATCGAGCCCTTGTGCGCGATGTACTTGGCCAGCTCCTTGGGAGCGCGGATGCGAAACTCCACGGCCCGGGCGTTTTCAGTGCGGGCAACCACTTCGCCGACACCGTCGACGTGGCCGCTGACCAAGTGTCCGCCGAGACGGGTGGTCGGAGTCAGGGCTTTTTCCAGGTTGACCGGGCTGCCGGTCTTGAGGTCGTTCATGGCGGTGCAGTCGAGGGTTTCGCGACTGACATCGGCCAGGAACCCATTGCCGGGCAATTCCACGGCGGTCAGGCAGACGCCGTTCACCGCGATGCTGTCGCCCAGTTTGACGTCGGCCAGGTCAAGCTTGCCGGTTTCTACGTAGACCCGCACATCTCCGCCTTTTGGGGTCAATGCACGGATGCTGCCGATGGATTCGATGATGCCTGTAAACATGGAGTCCTCCTCGAGAACGGGTCCGCCGCTCGGCGAAAGCCGGCGATTATACGCTCGTCGCCGGCCGAGGAATGGCAGTGACTCGCCAGTCATCGCCGACAGCGCGCATGTCAATGATCTGCAGCAAAGGCGCCTCGCTCATCTGCGCCAGGGGCCAGTCGAGCAGCGGCCGGGCCGTGGAGCCGAGAAACTTGCCGGCGACGAAGATCTGGTACTCATCCACCAGGCCCTGCTGGGCAAAGGCGCCGGCCAGGCTCGGGCCGGCTTCCACCAGCACCTCGTTGACGCCGCGGGCGGCCAGCTGGCGCAGCAACTGGTACAGGTCGACCTGGCCGTCAACGCCGGGCACGATCAGGCATTCCGGACCGTTGGCGTACTGTTCTTCCACGGCGACACAGGTAGCGACCAGCGCCGGGCCGGCCTTGAAGAACGGCGCATCCAGCGGCACCCGCAGGCGGCCATCGATCAATACCCGCAGCGGTGGGCGGCTCATGGCCAGGGCCGTCTGCTCCGGGTCCAGCCCCAGTTCGGCGGCGCGCACGGTCAGCCGCGCGCCGTCGGCCAGTACCGTGTCGGCGCCGGTCAGGACCACGCTGGCCTGGGCCCGCAAACGCTGGACCGCGGAACGCGCCGCCGGGCCGGTGATCCACTGGCTCTCGCCACTGGCCATGGCGGTACGCCCGTCCAGGCTCATGGCCAGCTTGACCCGCACAAACGGCAAACCCTGTTCCATGCGTTTCAGAAAGCCCTGGTTGAGGGCCCGCGCCTCGCCTTCCAGCACGCCGCTGGCAATGGCGATGCCGGCCTGGGCCAGGCGCTGCATGCCGCGCCCGGCCACTTCCGGGTTGGGGTCCTGCATCGCCGCGACCACCCGCGCCACGCCGGCACCGACCAGGGCATCGGCGCACGGCGGGGTACGGCCGTAATGGCTGCAGGGTTCGAGGGTGACGTAGGCCGTGGCCCCCCGGGCGCTGGCGCCGGCGGCGCGCAAGGCATGCACTTCGGCATGGGGCTCGCCGGCCCGCTCGTGCCAGCCTTCACCGACGATCTGCCCGTCACGCACGATGACGCAACCGACACGGGGGTTGGGGTGGGTGCTGTAGTGGCCTTTGCGGGCCAGTTCCAGGGCGCGCGCCATGTAATGGGCGTCGAGTACGGCCTGCTCGGAGGAGGTGTTCATTCCTTGACCGGCTCGCGGGCCAGGCGGTCGATTTCTTCGCGGAACTCGTTGAGGTCCTGGAAGCGTCGGTAGACCGAAGCGAAACGGATATAGGCGACTTCATCGAGCTTCTGCAACTCGGCCATCACCAGTTCACCCACCACCAGCGACTTGACCTCGCGCTCGCCCGTGGCCCGCAGCTTGTGCTTGATGTGCACCAGCGCGGCTTCGAGGCGTTCGACACTGACCGGGCGTTTTTCCAGGGCGCGCTGCATTCCGGCGCGCAGTTTTTCTTCGTCGAACGGCTGGCGGCTGCCATCGGTCTTGATCAGGCGCGGCAACACCAGTTCGGCGGTTTCGAAGGTGGTGAAACGCTCACCACAGGCCAGGCATTCACGCCGGCGGCGGACCTGCTCGCCTTCGGCGACCAGTCGCGAGTCGATGACCTTGGTGTCGTTGGCACCGCAGAAGGGACAGTGCATGGTGGCAGGCAACAAAAAATGGGAGGGCCATGGTAGCGCATCCCACTGGCAAGACAAGCCATAGCCTTTACGGTATACAGACCGACTATTATGTTTCGCACATGGAATTTCGCCCTGTTGGAGCTTCACATGCCGCTACGACCGCTCGTTTTGCTCAGCCTTTTCAGCCTGCTGGTCGCCTGCAGCAGCGATACCCCAAAGCCCGCGGCCCCCGCCCCCAGCTCGCAGCAAACGGTAAAAAAAGCCCAGGAAGCCACCGACCTCGGCCCTTTGCCGGCCTATCAGCGTGAACTGAGCGGCACCCTGGATGGGGTGCCGGCCGGCGCGGAAGTCGAACTGGCGCTGCTGGTGATCGACGAGCGCGGGCGGCCGCAGCGCCTGCTGGCCAACAGCAACCTGATCGGCACCGGCAAGAGCCTGCCATTTCGCCTGCGTTTCAACCCGGAAGCCTTCCCCGCCGGTGCGCGGGTCGAGTTGCGTGGCCGCGCCAGCCAATCCGGGCAACTGATCCTGCACCTGCCGGCGCAACGGGTCGAGCAGGCCACCACCCAGGCCCTGGGCCAGCTGCAGTTCGTCAAAGCACCATGACCCCACCGCTCGACCTGCAACAGGCCCTGAGCGAGCTGCTCGGCGATGCGCAACTGGTGGCCTGCGGGCTGCCGCAGACCGAGCTGCGACTCTGGCTGATCGACGCCGACAACATGGACCGCGCCTTCACCCCGGAAGAAACCCGCCGCATTCTCCACGAGCCGCCGTACTGGAGCTTCTGCTGGGCCAGCGGCCTGGCCCTGGCGCGCTACCTGGCCGAGCACCCGCAGTGGGTGCGAGGCAAGCGGGTCCTGGACTTTGGCGCCGGCTCGGGAGTCGCGGGGATTGCCGCCGCCAAGGCTGGCGCGCTGGAAGTGGTGGCCTGCGACCTCGACCCGCTGGCCATCGCCGCCTGCCAGGCCAATGCCGAGCTCAATGACGTGCAACTGAGCTACTCCACGGATTTTTTTGCCGAGGCCGATCGTTTCGACCTGATCCTGGTGGCCGACGTGCTCTATGACCGGGCCAACCTGCCGCTGCTGGACCAGTTCCTCAGCCGTGGCCGCCAGGCGCTGGTGGCCGACTCGCGGGTCAAGGATTTCCAGCATCCGCTCTATCAGCGCCTGGGCATGCTGCATGCCCTGACCCTGCCGGACCTGGCCGAACCCTGGGAGTTTCGCGATGTGAGCCTGTATCACGCACAGCGCCCCGGCGAGCCGTAGCGGCTGACGCTTCCGGCTACCCCCCGGCACCCTTTATAGTTGCCCCATTCCCGCTTTTCGAGATTCCCCATGAGCCAGGACACGCCGTACATCTTCGACGCCAGCACTGCCGACTTCGACCAGTCGGTGATCGAGAACTCGTTCCACAAGCCGGTGCTGGTGGATTTCTGGGCCGAATGGTGCGCGCCCTGCAAGGCGCTGATGCCCATGCTGCAGCAAATTGCCGAGAGCTATCAGGGCGAACTGCTGCTGGCCAAGGTCAACTGCGATATCGAGCCGGACATCGTCGCCCGCTTCGGCATTCGCAGCCTGCCGACCGTGGTGCTGTTCAAGGACGGCCAGCCGGTCGACGGCTTTGCCGGCGCACAACCTGAGTCCGCGGTCCGCGCCATGCTCGAACCCCATGTGCAGATGCCGCCACCGGCCGCCGCCGACCCGCTGGAGCAGGCCGAGGCGCTGTTTGCCGAAGGCCGGATCGCCGATGCCGAAGCCGTCCTCACGGCCCTGCTCGGTGAAGACAACAGCAACGCCAAGGCGCTGATTCTCTATGCCCGCTGCCTGGCCGAGCGCGGCGAACTGGACGAAGCCCAGACCGTGCTCGACGCGGTCAAAAGCGATGAGCACAAAGCCGCGCTGGCCGGGGCCAAGGCCCAGATCACCTTCCTCAAGCAAGCCGCTGATCTGCCGGACGCCGCCGACCTCAAGGCGCGCCTGGCGCAAAACCCGCAGGACGATGAGGCCATCTACCAACTGGCGATCCAGCAACTGGCACGCCAGCAGTACGACGCCGCGCTGGACGCCCTGCTCAAGCTGTTTATCCGTAACCGCAGCTACAACGAAGGTCTGCCGCACAAGACCTTGCTGCAAGTGTTCGAACTGCTGGGCAACGATCACCCGCTGGTGACCACCTACCGCCGCAAGCTGTTCGCCGCCCTCTACTGAGCCTGCTGCACCCAGCTGTAGAGCGGCGTATCGGCGCCGCTCACCACCTTGACCTCGGCGCAATGGCGCAGGCGCACCAACAGGCGCTTGCCCGCCGCGGCGCTGCCGGTCAGGCCTTCGAGTTGTTCCAGCAGGTCCGGGCCACTGAGCTGCCCGGCCTTGCGCAGCAGATCCTTGGCGATCAGCCACAGCGCGTCATCCTGATTCACTGGCTTGGCCGGCGTGGCTGCGGTTTCAGGCTTGCTCGCCTGCAACTGCGCGCCCAGCTGCGCCCAGTCGCCGGCGTCCAGCTCCAGGGTCAAATCCACCGGCCAGTCGCCGATGCTTCCACGAATTCGCAACATTGCTCTGCTCCGGAATATTTCTGACGAGCATGCTCCCACGCGTCTTGCGCAACGCCAAGCGGGCGGGCAAACTCTGCGGCCAATCGTTATAAGATTACATAACATTTATTTCATCTTCGCCCGGAGTCTTGCCATGCGCCGTCTGCTTCTCGCCTTGCCGTTCGCCCTGTTGCCGCTGGCCATCGCCCAGGCCGCCGAGGTCCATGACCACGACCATGAACACGAGCACGGCAGCCTCGGAGCCCATGAACATGGGGTCGGGCGCCTGAACGCCGCCCTTGACGGCAAGACCCTGGAGCTGGAGCTGGAAAGCCCGGCGATGAATCTGGTGGGCTTCGAACATGTGGCCAGCAGCGACGCCGACAAGGCCAAGGTCGCCGCCGCCCGCGCCCAGCTGGAACAGCCGCTGGTGCTGTTCAGCCTGCCCAAGGCCGCCGGCTGCGTCGTGGCCAAGCAGGAGCTGGAAAGCCCGCTGTTCGGCGACAAGCCGGATGCCGATGACCACGACGAAGATGAAGACCACGACGAAGACGCCAAGGACGCCGATGGTCACGAGCACCACCACGAGCACAGCGAGATCCACGCCCATTACCAGTTCACCTGTGCCAAGCCCGAAGCCTTGAAAAATCTTGATTTGACTCAGGTGTTCAAGACCTTCCCCGCCACCCTGAAAATTCAGGTACAACTCATCTCGCCCGCTGGCCAGCAAGGTGTCGAAGCCACTGCCAAGGCCGCCAGCCTGAAGTTCTGACGGTTGCCGCCGCTGCCGCGCAGGCCGTCACCTGCGGCGGCGGCCATGCACCATTACTCATTTTCTTGACCGGCCCACCATGACCCAAGCACTTATCGAACTGTCCGACCTGAGCTTCAGTTGGCCCGGGCATCCGCAGTTGCTGGACATCCCGGCGTTTCGCCTGGAAGTCGGCGCAACCCTGTTCCTCAAGGGCCCCAGCGGCAGCGGCAAGACCACTCTGCTGGGCCTGCTGGGCGGCGTGCAGAAACCCGACCACGGCAGCATCCGTCTGCTGGGCCAGGAACTGACCGAACTCTCGGCCGGCGCCCGCGACCGTTTTCGGGTCGATCACACCGGCTACATCTTCCAGCAATTCAACCTGCTGCCGTTCCTCTCGGTACGGGAAAACGTCGAGCTGCCCTGCCACTTTTCCAAACTGCGCGCCAGCCGCGCCGCACAGCGCCATGGCAGCGTCGACCAGGCTGCCGCCACCCTGCTGGCGCACCTGGGCCTGAAGGACCCGGAGTTGCTCAATCGCCGCGCCGACTCGCTGTCCATCGGCCAGCAGCAACGGGTGGCCGCGGCGCGCGCGCTGATCGGCCAGCCGGAGCTGGTGATCGCCGATGAGCCGACTTCGGCCCTCGACTACGATGCCCGCGAAGCCTTTATCCGCCTGCTGTTCGCCGAATGCCGCGAAGCCGGGGCCAGCCTGCTGTTTGTCAGCCATGACCAGAGCCTGGCGCCCCTGTTCGATCGCAACCTGTCGCTGGCCGAACTCAATCGCGCCGCCACGCCCGCAGAGGTCTGAGATGTATTTGTTCCGTCTAGCCATGGCCAGCCTGGCTAACCGCCGCTTTACCGCGATCCTCACCGCCTTCGCCATCGCCCTCTCGGTGTGCCTGCTGCTGGCGGTGGAACGGGTGCGCACCGAAGCCCGTAGCAGTTTTGCCAGCACCATCAGCGGCACCGACCTGATCGTCGGCGCCCGCTCCGGTTCGGTGAACCTGTTGCTGTATTCGGTGTTCCGCATCGGCAACGCCACCAACAATATCCGCTGGGACAGCTTCGAGCACTTCGCCAACAGCCCGAAAGTGAAGTGGGCAATCCCGATTTCCCTGGGCGACTCCCACCGCGGCTATCGGGTGATGGGCACCACCGAGGCCTACTTCGAGCATTACCAGTACGGTCATCAGCAGCGGTTGCAACTGGCCAGCGGCCGCGCCTTCGCCAGCGACCCATTCGAAGTGGTGCTGGGGGCTGAAGTCGCCGACGCCCTGCATTACAAACTGGGGGACAAACTGGTGCTGGCCCACGGTGTGGCGGCCATCAGCCTGGTCAAGCACGACGACAAGCCGTTCAGCGTGGTCGGCATCCTCAAGCGCACCGGCACCCCGGTGGACCGCACGCTGCACATCAGCCTGGGTGGCATGGAAGCGATTCACATCGACTGGCACAACGGCGTGCCGGCCCAGGGCGCCGGGCGCATCAGCGCCGACCAGGCCCGCAACATGGACCTCACGCCGCAAGCCATCACCGCCTTTATGCTCGGGCTCAACAGCAAGATCGCGACCTTTGCCGTGCAGCGCGAGATCAATGAATTTCGCGGCGAGCCGATGCTGGCGATCCTCCCCGGCGTGGCGCTGCAAGAGTTGTGGAGCCTGATGGGCACCGCCGAAAAAGCACTGTTCGTGGTCTCGCTGTTTGTGGTCCTGACCGGCTTGATCGGCATGCTTACCGCGATTCTCACCAGCCTCAACGAGCGCCGGCGGGAGATGGCGATCCTGCGTTCGGTGGGCGCCCGCCCTTGGCATATCGCCACCTTGCTGGTGCTGGAGGCCTTCGCCCTGGCGCTGTTCGGGGTGCTCGCCGGGCTCGGCCTGCTGTACCTGTGCATTGCCGTCGCCCAGGGCTACGTGCAGTCGACCTACGGCCTGTACCTGCCGCTGGCCTGGCCCAGCGAGTATGAGTGGACGCTGCTCGGGGGTATCCTGATCGCCGCGCTGCTGATGGGCAGCGTGCCGGCCTGGCGTGCCTACCGGCAGTCCCTGGCCGATGGCCTGTCCATTCGTTTATGAGGAATCGATTCATGCCCCGCGCCTTGCTTGCGCTGTTGCTGCTGGTGGCCATGCCCCTGTGGGCAGCGGCGCCCAGAGAACTGACCTGGTCGGAGATGATCCCGCCGGACGCGCCAGCGGAAGTACCGAACATGCAGCCGCTGCATGACCTGTCGCAAATGAGCGATGCCCTGGCTGCCGAGTCCGCTCCGGCAGCCAAACAGGACATGCCCAACGCGCCGGTGGTCAACAGCCTCGACGGCCAGTCGATCCGCCTGCCGGGTTATATCGTGCCGCTGGAAGTCAGCGAGGAAGGGCGCACCACCGAGTTTTTGCTGGTGCCCTACTTCGGCGCCTGCATCCACGTGCCGCCGCCACCGTCGAACCAGATCGTGCATGTCAAAAGCGAGGTCGGGGTCAAGCTCGAAGAGCTGTATCAGCCTTACTGGATCGAAGGTGCCATGCAGGTCAAGGCCTCCACCAGCGAGCTGGCAGACGCCGGGTATCAGATGGATGCACAGAAGATCTACGTCTACGAATTGCCCGAGTGAGGCATCCGCACGAACAACCGGACACAGAGTAAGGGCAAACAGAATAGTTCATGGCTTTGGCCAGCCATGACGATTTCATTGAGCTGAGTCAACGCCTGGGCGCGGACGATCTTTACCATTGGACACAGCCAACTTGAACCGTCCTTTGGAGCCCTCCATGCACAAGTCCTTGCTCAGCGCCTCCCTGATTGCGCTCGCACTCGCCGCCCCCGCTGCCCACGCCCACGAAGCGGGCGAAATTCTGGTCCGCGCCGGTGCCATCACCGTCAACCCGAAAGCCGACAGCGGCAACGTCAGGGTCGATCGCGGCTCGCTGGCAGGTACCAACCTGAACGGCAAGGCGACCATGAGCAGCGACACCCAGCTGGGCTTGAACTTTGCCTACATGATCACCAACAACATTGGTATCGAGCTGCTGGCCGCCACGCCGTTCGAACACGATGTGAAACTCAAGAACACCGACCTGGGCCCAGCCAATGGCAAGCTCGGTACCCTCAAGCACCTGCCGCCGACCCTGAGCGTGGTCTACTACCCGCTGGACTCCAAGTCGGTGTTCCAGCCCTATGTCGGCGCCGGTATCAACTACACCTGGATCTACGACGAGCACGTCGGCAGCCGCGCCAGCGAAGCCGGTTTCGACAACTTCCGCGCCAAGAACTCCTGGGGCCTGGCCTGGCAGGTGGGTGCGGACTACATGCTGACCGACAAGCTGATGGTCAACGCCCAAGTGCGTTACATCGACATCAACACCACCGCTTATGTCGACAACGTCGCTGTGGGTTCGGGCACTCGGGCCAAGGTCAATGTCGACGTGGACCCGATGGTCTACATGGTCGGCCTGGGCTACAAGTTCTAAGCCCGACAGACAAAAAAGGCGCCTCTCGGGGCGCCTTTTTCATGCCTGGAATAAACCTCAACGCCCCAGAAGACGCGCCAGGCCAACGCTCATCGGCGTCTGCTCGGCCAGGGTGAAGCGCTCCAGCAGACGCTGGTTGTTGGCCCGGGAATGGCGGATATCGCCCGAGCGCGGCGGGCCATAGCTGATCGGCGGCAACTGACCCAGCACCTGCTCCAGGGCTTCAAGCATCTGCTTGAGGGTCATCGACTGATTCAGGCCGACGTTGACCGCCCCGACTTCCAGCTGCGGCGCTTCGATGGCTTGCACCAGCAGGCTCACCAGGTCTTCGACATACATGAAATCGCGGGTCTGCTCGCCGTCGCCGAACACGGTAATCGGCAGGCCCTGCTGCGCGCGCGCGCAGAAAATGCTGATCACCCCGGAGTAAGGCGAAGACGGATCCTGGCGTGGGCCGAAGATGTTGAAGAAGCGGAAGATCGCCGGCTCCAGCCCATGTTGGCGCCGGTAGAAATCCAGGTAGTACTCGCTGGCCAGCTTGTCCGAAGCGTAGGGCGTCAACGGTGCCTTGGGCGTGTCTTCGTCGATCGAATGGCCTTCGCCATTGTTGCCGTAGATGGCCGCGCTGGAGGCGAACAGCACGCGCTTGACTCCGGCCTCGCGCATCGCTTCGCAGACGTTCAAGGTGCCGATGAAGTTGCTCTGGTGGGTGCGCACCGGGTCGTCCACCGAAGCTTGTACCGAGGCCACGGCCGCCAGATGGGCCACGGCCTGGCAACCGACCATGGCCCGGTTCACCAGGGCCGCATCGGCGACATCGCCTTCGAGCAATTCCAGGCGCGGGTTATCCAGTGCCAGGTTGCTGCGCTTGCCGGTCGACAGATTATCGAGGATACGCACCGCGTACCCCTTGGCGAGCAGCGCATCGCTCAGGTGCGAGCCGATAAAACCGGCGCCGCCGGTGATCAGTACAGGGCGATCATCAGCCATGTCGGTAATACCTATCCAGTAATGCCGGGAGCCCGGCGCGCCAGGCGCGGGGCTTGATCCCGAAGGTGTGCAGAATTTTCTTGCAGGCCAGCACCGCGTGCTGCGGCTCGTCGGCGGCGTCCGGCCGCGCGGCGTGGGCCTGGGCGGTGGGCGACTCGATGGCCAGGGGGTGTTGCTGGCGGGCTTCGGTGAGCACCGCCTGGCCCAGGGCCAATGTGGTGGTCGCCTCGTGGCCGGCGTAGTGATAAGTGCCCCACAGCGGCGCGGCGCAATCGAGCTGCTTGAGCACCGAGATGATCACCCGTGCCGCATCGTCCACCGGCGTCGGATTGCCGCGCCGGTCATCGGCCATAAACAGTTCTTCAGCGGTTTCGGCGCAGGCCAGGAAGCGCCCGAGGGTGCCATCGGCGCTGTCGTCGAGCAGCCAGCCAAAACGCAGCAGCACATGCTGCGGGCAGGTGGCGCGTACGCTTTGCTCGATCCGCCACAAAGCCTGGCCGCGCAGCCCCAGAGGGACGGGTTCGTCTTTTTCGCTGTAGGCGGTGGCCCGCGAACCGTCGAAGACCCGGTAGCTGGAAGGCTGCACAAGAATGATGTTGTGATGCTGGCACAGCTCGGACAGCCGCTCGACAGCACGCTCCTGGCCGGCCAGGCGTGCCTCGGGCACGGCCTCCGCCTGAAACCAGTCGAAGTAGTACGCAAGGTTGATCAAGGCATCCGGGCGGGTGTCGTCGAGCAGTTGCGTGAGGCTCGCGGCATCCCAGCCGTCTTGCGGCGGACGGGGGGCGAGGAAGCCGATGTCTTCCTCCGCACCCAGGCGAATCAGCGCCTGCCCAAGGGCATTTCCGCCGCCCAGTAACATAAGGCGCATTCGCATAGAGTCAGCAGGCCCAGTCTGTTCGGAACGATGGTTTGAGTCGGCCAAACCCGCGGGTTCAGCCATCGAGAATTGCCGGAATCGTTGCATTTTGCGGGTTTGTGGCGCAACCGTCACGGATAAAGTAAACACGCGCCAAGCCGTTGGCACCTTACCCGAAAAAATCACCCTTGTAGCCGCAGCCATGCCCGGTGTGACGCCCAGGCCGCCCGGCGGGCCTTGCAAGTGACTTGAGACGACCGCATAACTCAGTCCATGAATCTTCCCCACTCCGCGGACAACGCCCTGGCCGGCTTCCACCCCGCCGTCAGCGCCTGGTTCAACGCCACCTTCCCCGCGGTCACCGCCGCGCAGGCTAAAGCCTGGCCGTTGATTCGCCAGCGCCAGTCGACCCTGATCGCCGCGCCCACCGGCTCCGGCAAGACCCTGACCGCGTTTCTCGCGGTGCTCGACGACCTGGTCTGGCGTGGCCTGGAACAAGGCGGCGAGCTGCCGGACGCGACCCTGGTGGTGTACGTCTCGCCGCTCAAGGCGCTGAGTAACGATATCCAGATCAACCTGCAGAACCCCCTGGCCGGCATCACCGAGCAATTGCGCGCCATGGGCCTGCCCGAGCTGCGCATCAGCACCGCCGTGCGCACCGGCGACACCCCGCAGAAAGAACGCAGCGCCATGCGCAAGCATGCGCCGCACATCCTGGTCACCACCCCGGAGTCGCTGTACGTGCTGCTGGGTTCCGACTCCGGGCGGCGAATGCTCGCCAGCACGCGCACGGTGATCGTCGATGAAATCCATGCCATCGCCGCAGGCAAGCGCGGCAGCCACCTGGCCCTGAGCCTGGAGCGCCTGCAAGCGTTGTGCGCCGAACCGCTGATGCGCATCGGCCTGTCGGCCACGCAAAAGCCGATCGACGCCGTATCGCGCTTCCTGGTCGGCACCCAGCGGCCCTGCGCCATTGTCGATATCGGCCATGCGCGCCCCCGGGACCTGGGCATCGAGGTGCCGCCGGTGCCGCTGTCGGCGGTGATGGCCAACGATGTCTGGGAGCTGGTGTATGAGCGCCTGGCCCAACTGGCGCGGGAACACCGCACCACGCTGATTTTCGTCAATACCCGGCGCCTCGCCGAACGCCTGGCGCGGCATTTGAGCGAGCGCCTGGGCAAGCAGGCAGTAGCCGCGCACCACGGCAGCCTGGCCAAGGAGCAACGCCTGGATGCCGAACAGCGGCTCAAGCGCGGCGAATTGCAGGTACTGATCGCCACCGCCTCCCTGGAACTGGGGATCGATATCGGCGAGGTCGACCTGGTGTGCCAGATCGGCTCGCCGCGCTCCATCTCCGCGTTCCTGCAACGGGTCGGGCGCTCCGGGCACCAGGTCGGCGGCACTCCCAAAGGCCGGCTGTTCGCCCTGTCCCGCGACGACTTGATCGAATGCACGGCCCTGCTCGACTGTGTGCGCCGCGGCGAACTGGACACCCTGCACATCCCCGTGGCGCCGCTGGATGTGCTGGCGCAGCAGATCATTGCCGAAGTCAGTTGCCAGGAATGGCAGGAGCAGGCGCTGTTGCAGATGATTCGCCGGGCCACGCCCTATGCCGCCCTCGACGAGGCGCATTACCAGGCCCTGCTGAAAATGCTCGCCGAAGGCTACAACGGGCGCCAGGGCATCCGCAGCGCCTACCTGCATCGCGACGCCGTGGGCGGCGCCTTGCGCGGGCGCCGGGGCAGCAGGCTGACGGCGGTGACCAGCGGCGGGACCATCCCCGACAACGCCGACTACAGCGTGCTGCTCGAACCCCAGGCGCTGAACATCGGCAGCGTCAACGAAGACTTCGCGGTCGAGAGCATCGCCGGCGATGTGTTCCAGCTGGGCAATACCTCGTACCGCATCCTGCGGGTCGAACCGGGCCGGGTGCGGGTCGAGGATGCCCAGGGCCAGCCGCCGACCATCCCTTTCTGGCTGGGCGAGGCGCCCGGGCGCAGTGCCGAGCTGTCCCAGGCTGTGGCGCGCCTGCTGGGGCAACTCGACGCATTGCTGGCCGCCAGCCCGGGCAATGTGCAACCGAGCCTCGACTGGCTGACCGAACACCTGGGCCTGAACCTCGCCAGCGCCGAGCAACTGGTGGAATACCTGGCCCGGGCGCGGCTGGCCCTCGGCGCGTTGCCGTCCCAGGACACCCTGGTCATGGAGCGCTTTTTCGATGAGTCCGGCGGCACCCAACTGATTATCCATACGCCCTACGGCAGTCGGATCAACCGCGCCTGGGGCCTGGCCCTGCGCAAGCGCTTCTGCCGCACCTTCAACTTCGAATTGCAGGCGGCGGCCAGCGAGGACGCGATCGTGCTGTCGCTGTCCACCAGCCACAGCTTCGAGCTGGACGAGGTGTGGCGTTACCTGCACAGCAACAGCGCCGAGCACATCCTGATCCAGGCGGTGCTCGATGCGCCGCTGTTCGGAGTGCGCTGGCGCTGGAACGCCGGGGTGGCCATGGCGTTGCCGCGTTTTACCGGCGGACGCAAAGTGGCGCCGCAGATCCAGCGCATGAAAAGCGAAGACCTGATCGCCAGCGTCTTTCCCGACCAGATCGCCTGCCTGGAGAACCTCGCCGGCGAACGGGAAATCCCCGACCACCCGCTGGTGGAGCAGACCCTCGACGATTGCCTGCACGAAGCCATGGACAGCGAAGGCTGGCTGGCGCTGCTGCGGCGCATCGAGCAGGGTCAGGTGCGCCTGATCAGCCGCGACCTGCCGGCGCCCTCGCCCCTGGCCGCAGAAATTCTCAACGCCAAGCCCTACACCTTTCTCGACGATGCGCCGCTTGAAGAGCGCCGGACCCAGGCCGTGCTCAACCGGCGCTGGAGCGACCCGCAAGCCAGCGACGACCTAGGCGCCCTGGACCCCGAAGCGATCCAGAGCGTGCGCGACGAGGCCTGGCCGCTGCCGGCCAATGCCGATGAAATGCACGAAGCGCTGATGAGCCTGGGCACGATCAGCGCCGGCGAAGCCCAGGCCCAACCGCAGTGGCCGCTGTGGTTGCAGGAGCTGGCCGAGCATGGCCGCGCCAGTTGCCTGCCGATCGGCCAGGGCCACGCCCTGTGGGTCGCCCGGGAACGCCTGGTGTGTCTGCAAGCGCTGTACCCCGAGGCCCGCGCGCAGCCGGCGCTGGCCCCGCTGCCGGGTTTTGACCAGCCCTGGGACGCCGACGCGGCACGGGTGGAAATCCTCCGCGCGCGCCTGGGTGGCTTTGGCCCGCTGACCCTGGAGCAGATCGTCGCGCCCCTGCAATTGCCGCCCTCGACCATCGCCCAGGCCCTGGCCCAACTGGAAAGCGAGGGCTATGTGTTGCGCGGGCATTTCAGCCCCGGCACCAAGGAGGCGCAATGGTGCGAACGGCACCTGCTGGCGCGTATCCATCGCTACACGGTCAAGCGCCTGCGCCGGGAAATCGAGCCGGTGGCGTTGCAGGATTTCATGCGTTTTCTATTCGACTGGCAGCACCTGTCTGCCGGCACCCGGGGCCAGGGCAGCGCCATGCTGGCGCAAGTGGTCGGCCAGCTGGAAGGCTACCCGGCAGCGGCTTCGGCCTGGGACAGCGACCTGTTGCCGGCGCGGCTCAAGGATTATTCCGCCACCTGGCTCGATGAGCTGTGCCGCAGCGGCAAGCTGGTGTGGAGCCGCCTCAGTGCCCAGCACAGCCTCAGCGGCAGCGCGCTGCGCAGCACGCCGGTGGTCCTGCTGCCACGGGCCCAGGTGCCGCTCTGGAGTTCGCTCACAGCACCGCCCGAAAGCCATGAATTGTCACCCAAGGCGCAAAAGGTGCACGCCGCCCTGAGCCAGCACGGGGCACTGTTTTTCGACGAACTGGTGCACGAGGCCCATCTGCTGCGCAGCGAACTGGAGATTGCCCTGCAGGAGCTGGTGGGAGCCGGCCTGGTCAATGCCGACAGCTTTGCCGGGCTGCGGGCGCTGATCACCCCGGCCAGCAAACGCCAGGCCCGCAGCAGCCGACGTGGCCGTGGCGCGTTTGTCGGCGGCATGGACGATGCCGGGCGCTGGGCGCTGCTGCGACGAGCGCCCGCCGACCCGGCGCCCCTGTCCAACCGTCCCGCCGCCACTGCACCGGCCACCCTGGAGCACGTAGCCATGACCCTGCTGCGCCGCTACGGCGTGGTGTTCTGGCGCTTGCTGGAGCGTGAAGCCGACTGGTTGCCAAGCTGGCGCGAACTGCTGCGCACCTTTCATCGCCTGGAAGCCCGGGGCGAGATTCGCGGCGGCCGTTTTGTCAGCGGCCTTGCCGGTGAGCAATTCGCCCTGCCCGAAGCCATCCCGCTGCTGCGCGAAGTGCGGCGCCGGCCCCACGACGGCAGCCTGGTCGCAGTGTGCGGGGTCGATCCGCTGAACCTCGTCGGCACCTTGTTGCCCGGCAGCAAGGTGCCGGCGCTGGCCGGCAACCGCCTGGTGTACCGCGACGGTGTGCCGGCGGCGGCGCACATTGCCGGCAAACCTCACTTCTGGCTGGAGCTGGACGAACACGCCACCCTGTTGCTGCGCACCGCCCTCACCCGCCACTGAGCACCACGCCGGCTACTGCGGGCGTGGCTGGTCAGGCAAGAGCACGCCCGGGGTGTCGTGGTGCTCCGGCTCATCCTCCTGGGCGTTGCGCTTGGGCAGCAGCACCTGCTGTGGATAAGTCTGGGCGAAGTGCACCCAGGGGCTGTTATCCACAAGCTTTTTCAGGCGCTGGTTGAAGGCACGGTTGACCGCGTACTGGCCGCCGGAGACGGTGCGGAACTGCGCGGTCAGGACCACGCCGTTGAGGTCCATCTTGTCCACCCCGAACACATCCAGCGAACCTTGCAGGTTGTATTTGAGGAACGGGTCTTCGCTGATGGAGCGGCCGGCTTCGCGGATCAATTCCACCGCCTTGTCGACGTCGGTGTCGTAGGTGAACTGCACCGAGAAAAACGCATAGGCGAACTGCCGGGACTGGTTGGTGACCGCCTTGATCTGGCCGAACGGCACCGAGTGCACGAAGCCCTTGCCGTCGCGCAGGCGCAAGGTGCGAATGGTCAGGCCCTCGACGGTGCCGGCGTGGCCGGAGTCGAGCACCACCCAGTCGCCCACCGACAGCGTGTCTTCGATGATGATGAACAGCCCGGTGATCACGTCCTGCACCAGTTGCTGCGAACCGAAACCAATCGCCAGGCCGACCACCCCGGCACCCGCCAGCAGCGGGCCGACGTTGATCCCCAGGTTGGCCATGGTGGTGATCGCGCAGATCACCACCAGCACGATTTTGATCGCATTGCGCAGCAGCGGCAGGATGGTCTTGACCCGGGTACTGGGCTGGCGTGCGCCGCGTTTGCTGACCGGCGGTTTCAAAGCCTCCTGGATGGCCGTGTCCAGCACCACCCACAGCAGCCAGGTGACGAGGAAGATCAGGCCGATGCTGCTCAGGGAATCGCTGATGGCCCGGCCCACGGTATTGCGCTGAGCGAATTCGAACAGTGACAGGCCCCAGATCCGCCCGAGGATTTCAATGAAGGCGATGGCCATGACAATGCGCAGCAAGGCGTGCAGCAAGCTCAAAAAGCGTTCCTTGTAGGCGCTGCTGCGTTGCAGGGCCTGGGCACTGCGGGACTTGAACAGGTGCTGGAACACGGTGCTGAGAAACACCGTGGCGATCAGCAATACCGTGGTCAGCAAGGCGCAACGCAGGGCTTTCTGGTTGTCTTCGCCGACACCGATCAGGTTGATCGCCGAGACCAGCACCATCAGCAGGATCGGCCAGTACCAGAGCCCGGAGAAAATCCGCAGCGACTCTTGCAGCGCCGGTTGCTTGAGGCGCTGGGCCAGGGGGCGGTTGCGAATCAGGTGCGCCACCGGCCGGCGCAGGCGGATCACCAGCAGGCCGAAAATCACCGAAGCGAACAGACCGGTGAACACCGCAATGCTGCTGGTGATATTGCCGCCCAACTGCCGGGCGATCTGCGGGCTGGTCAGGGCATCACTGAGGGCCGCGAGAAAACCGATCAGGAACAACGGCCGGGGGCAATGACGGCGAATGATCTGCACCGCCGGGCGTTTGTGGCCGACATTGAACATCACCACCAGGCACAGCAGCACCGAGGTGGAGACAATGCCGCTGCTGGTGGCGTAGGCAAAACACAGGGCCAGGGCCCGGCCCACCGACGCCTGCAGAAAGTGGCTGGCGTACAGGGTCAGCGGCAGGCAGATCAGCGCCGGCAAGGTGTAGGGCAGCAAATATCCGAGCAGGGACTGGCTGCGTTGGCGGGTCACCAACAGGCGGTGCCGGTTCAGGCGCTTGGCGAACAGGCCGGCGGCCAGGGTGAGCACAATGAAGGCGCCGATCCACACCCCCGACAGCATCAGGAAGTCGCCGACGACGCTCCAGGTCGAGCGATCCGAGGGCTGGTTGACCAGGCGGCCCACCTCGTCCGCCGCCCGGTCGGCGCGCAGGCGCCAGGCGTCCACCAGGTTTTCATTCAGGTCGAGTTTTTGCTGGACGTCATCGATGCTCGAACTGATGGCCCCGAGCAGGCCGCCTTGCACCAGCAATTCGGGTTTGGCCGGCGCCTCGGCGGCGTCGGTGCTGGTGCTGGTGCTGGCCGCAGGTGCCGGTGCTGCGGCGGCTTGCAGCTCGCTGCTGCCGAATACCAGTACGATCCCCAGCAATAGCGCGATCTTGAAATTGAACAAAACGCGGAGCTCCTTGAGAAGGGTCTGTAAGGAACTGATCGGCAAATGCCCGGCAAGTTCGGTTTGCCGCGCAATCAGTCCGGCGGCGCTGTCCCATCTGCAGTGCCATCCGCAGTGCCATCGGTAGCCCCGTCGAAACTTTCCCGCACTCGCCACAGTCAGCAAAACATCGGGGCAATGCACGGCGGCGCACGGGAGGACACATGGCGGCGATTCATATCGGTATCTCGGGCTGGCGCTACACGCCCTGGCGCGGGGGCTTCTACCCCAAGGGTCTGACCCAGAAGCGCGAGCTGCAATTTGCCTCGCGGGCGGTCAACAGCATCGAGATCAACGGTTCGTTCTACGCCCTGCAAACGCCCGAGCGTTATGCCCAGTGGTACGCCGAAACGCCCGAGCACTTCGTGTTCAGCGTCAAGGCCCCGCGCTTCATCACCCATATCCGGCGCTTGCGGGACATTCACGGGCCCCTGGCCAACTTTTTCGCCTCCGGGGTCCTGGAGCTCAAGGACAAACTCGGGGCGATCCTCTGGCAGTTTCCGCCGAGTTTCAAATTCGACCCTGAACTGTTCGAGCACTTTCTCGCCCAACTGCCGGCCAACACCCAGCAGGCCGCCGCCCTGGCCCGCCAGCACGAGCCGCGCATGGACGGCAAGGCCAGCTCCAAGGCCTACCGCAAGCGACCGTTGCGCCATGCCGTGGAGATTCGTCACCCAAGCTTTGCCGTGCCCGCCTTCACCGATCTGCTGCGGCGTTATGGCGTGGCCCTGGTGATCGCCGATGCGGCGGGCAAGTGGCCTTACTGCGAAGACCTGACCTGCGGCTTCGTCTACCTGCGCCTGCATGGCCAGGAGCAGTTGTATGCCAGCGGCTACACCGCCGCCGCCCTGAAACACTGGGGCGACCGCATCGATACCTGGAGCCACGGCCGGCAACCTTCGGACGCGCATCTGATCGACCCCCGTCGCCGGCCACGGGCGCGCAAGAGCCGCGAAGTGTTCTGCTACTTCGACAACGACCTCAAAGTGCGCGCGCCCTTCGATGCGCGCCAGTTGCTGCAACGCTTCGGCCTGGACCGCGACCTGGCCACCGAACCCGGCCAGCCAGCCGCACCGGGAGCCCTGCCATGAGCAGCCAGCAGACAGCGGTGCTCAGTGATCCTGCGACGCCCGTCGAAGCCCGGGTGCAGCGCTTCAGTATCCTCACGGTCAATACCCACAAGGGCTTCACGGCGCTGAACCGGCGTTTCATTCTTCCCGAATTGCGCGAAGCGGTGCGCAGCGTCGGCGCCGACCTGGTGTTCCTGCAAGAGGTGCACGGCACCCACGAGCAGCACCCGCAGCGCTACAGCAACTGGCCGAGCATGCCGCAATACGAGTTTCTCGCCGACAGCATCTGGCCGCAGTTCGCCTACGGGCGCAACGCGGTGTACCCAGAGGGCGACCATGGCAATGCGGTGCTGTCGAAATTCCCGATCATCCGCCACGACAACCTCGACATCTCCCTCAACGGCCATGAAAACCGCGGCCTGCTGCACTGTGTCATGCAACTGCCCGGTCAGGAGCAGGAGCTGCACGGGATCTGCGTGCACCTCGGGCTGCGGGAGGATCACCGCGTGCAGCAGTTGAACCTGTTGCTGCAACGCCTGGAGCAGATCCCGCCCGGGGCCCCGGTGATCGTCGCCGGCGACTTCAATGACTGGCGCCAGCGGGCCGATCAGGTGCTGGCCGGCAGCGGCTTGCGCGAAGCCTTTGTCGATGCCCATGGCAAGCCGGCCCGCAGCTTTCCGGCGCGCTGGCCGCTGCTGCGGCTGGACCGCATTTACCTGCGCAATCTGCGCATCCATCGGCCCCAGGTACTGGCGGCTCACCCCTGGTCCCATCTTTCCGACCACGCGCCGCTGTCGGTGGAGGTCGAATTATGAGCAGCACGCCCCTGGAAAAAACCACCCTGGAGCCCCTCGCCAACCCCGTGGCACCTAGTGAAACGCCGGCCTCGGACCTGGAATACGGCTGGCACAGCAACAACCGGGTCGAACTGCTGGAGAACGGCGAGGCCTACTTCCCACGGGTGTTCGCCGCACTGCGCCAGGCCCGGAGCGAGATCCTCCTGGAAACCTTCATCCTCTTCGAAGACAAGGTGGGCAATGAGCTGCATGCCATCCTGATCGAAGCTGCGCAACGCGGGGTACGGGTCACGGTGAGCCTCGACGGTTTTGGCTGCGGCGAGCTGAGCCGGGATTTCCTCGGTGCCCTGAGCGAGGCCGGGGTGCACCTGCAACTGTTCGACCCGGCACGGCCGCTGCTGGGGGTGCGCACCAACTGGTTTCGTCGGCTGCACCGCAAGATCGTAGTGGTCGACGGGCGCCTGGCGTTTATCGGCGGGATCAATTTCTCCGCCGATCACCTGGCGGATTTCGGCCCCGAAGCCAAGCAGGATTACGCGGTCGAGATCGAAGGCCCGGCGGTGGTGGATATTCACCATTTCGCCCTGGTGCAAAGCGGTCGCCCGGCCCGGGCCAAATACTGGTGGCAACGGCGCCGTCGACGCCGCTCCGAACTGGCGCTGAGCGACCATGACGGTCAGGTGCGGCTGGTGTATCGGGACAACCGCGAGCATCGCTCGGACATCGAAGAGGTGTACCTGCATGTGCTGCGCGGCGCCCGGCAACGGGTGGTGATCGCCAATGCCTACTTCTTCCCCGGTTACCGCCTGCTGCGGGAAATCCGCAACGCGGCCCGGCGTGGGGTGGATGTGCGCCTGATCCTGCAGGGCGAGCCGGACATGCCCATCGTCAAATTCGCCGCGCGCATGCTCTACGACTACCTGCTCAAGGACGGCGTGACCATCTACGAATACTGCCAGCGCCCGCTGCACGGCAAGGTGGCCCTGGTGGATGAAGACTGGAGCACGGTCGGTTCGAGCAACCTCGACCCCCTGAGCCTGTCGCTGAACCTGGAAGCCAACGTGCTGATCCGCGACCGGGCGTTCAACCGCCTGCTGTTCGAGCGGCTGGAGCGGCTGAGCCAGGACCACTGCCAGGCCATGCCGGAAAACCGCCAGCCCCGGGGCCGCCTGTGGCGCCTGACCGTCGGCTTCATGGTGTTTCACTTCCTGCGCCATTTTCCGGCCTGGGCCGGCTGGTTGCCGGCGCACAAACCGCAGCTCAAGCCTTTTGTGCAGCACAAGGCGCCACCGGAGCAGCCGTCATGAGCCAGCCCAGCGCCCACGCAGCGCCCTCCGACAGCAAGGGTTCCAAGACCCTTTGGCAGCGCCTGAAAAAGCCGCTGACGGTGCTGTTTTTCCTGCTGTTGATCGTGCTGTTCACCCTGCTCGCGCGGCGCATCGACTGGAGCGAAGTGTTCAGCACCCTGGCGGATTTCAAGGTGCGCACCCTGATCATCGCCGCCGGCCTGACCCTGGCCAGTTTCCTGGTGTACGCCTGCTTCGACCTGATCGGCCGCACCTACATCCGCCAGGACCTGGGCTGGCGGCAGATTTTGCCGGTGGGCATCATCAGCTACGCCTTCAATCTCAACCTCAGCGCCTGGGTCGGCGGGATCGCCATGCGCTACCGCCTGTATTCCCGGCTGGGGGTAAGCACCGGCAATATCGCCAAGATCCTCGGCCTGAGCCTGGCCACCAACTGGTTCGGCTACATGGTCCTGGCCGGGGGGGTGTTTGCCAGTGGCGTGGTGCAGATGCCTCCCGGCTGGAAACTCAGCAGCAGCGCGTTGCAGGCCGTGGGCGTGCTGTTGCTGCTGTTGAGCATCGGCTACCTGGCCGCATGCCAGTTCTCCCGACGTCGGGAGTGGGCGATCCGTGGCGTGGAAATCAACCTGCCATCACTGCGCATGGCGCTGCTGCAACTGGCGCTGGGGGCACTCAACTGGTCGTTGATGGCGGCGGTGATTTTCACCCTGCTGCCGGGCAAGCTGGATTACCCGGTGGTGCTCGGGGTGCTGCTGATCAGCAGCATCGCCGGGGTCATCACCCATATCCCGGCCGGGCTCGGGGTGCTGGAGGCGGTCTTTATCGCCCTGCTGCAACACGAGGTGTCCCGGGGCAGCCTGCTGGCCGGGTTGATCGCCTACCGGGCGATCTACTTCATCCTGCCGCTGCTGGTGGCCCTGCTGATGTACCTGGTGGTGGAGGCCAAGGCCAAGGCACTTCGGATAGCGAAGAAACCGGCCTGATGCAGCGCCGGGGTCCTGGCGACGGAGCCGTCGATCAGCGTTCCTGAATGATGCTCAGGCGCTCGCCGACCACCATCTCGGTGATCCAGCTGACGAGGATCGAGGTGTAGGCCTGCTGCGACACCGGATCGCTCAGGGAATGGTCGGCGCCGTCGATGATGCGGTGGGTCAGGGAATGGGTCTGCTGGCACGCCGCGCGGTAACTCATGATGGTGGCGTGGGGGACGTGGTCATCGGTCTCGGACTCCACCAACAGCACATCCCCGGTAAAGGCGGCGCAGGCATGCAGCGCCCGATTGCTGTCGGCGCGCACCAGGCTGCTGCGGTAGTGCATCAGGTCGGCCTTGTCCAGGTCACGCTTGGGCGTATGCCATTGCTCGTCGCGGTACAGCGCGGGCACCCGCAGCGCCAGCCAGCGCACCGGGCGCAGGGAGGTGAGGATGCTCGCCAGGTAGCCGCCGTAGCTGGTGCCGACCACGGCAATCGCCGAGGTGTCCAGGGCCGGGTGCGAGAGCAGCCGGTCATAGGCGGCCAGCAGGTCGCGCAGGTTGTCTTCGCGGGTGACCCGCGACAATGGAATGCCGGTGCCGGCATGCCCCCGCAGATCGAAGGTCAGGCACACGCAGCCCAGGCCGGCGATGCCCTTGGCGCGCTCCAGGTCGCGCTCCTGGCTACCGCCCCAGCCGTGGACGAATAACACCCCCGGTACTTTCGATTTGGGACTGAGAAAATTCCCGCTCATCTGTTCATCATCGATGTCGATTTGAATGCTCTCGCTTCTAGCCGTCATAGGATTGGACCGTTACGTATTTGAGAAGAAAATCGCTGTTGTCCGCCGGCCCGCGATACACCTCGATGGCGTCCGCAGGCAGTGCCTGATCACTGTAGGTTTCCACCGAGGCGACGTTGATCGCGCGCATCCCGGGGTTATTGATAAAGGCCTGCAAGGCCGCCACCTCGGCACTGCTGGCGCCCCCCATGCGCCAGGACTGTTCGAGCACGCCGCTGCGCACCTGGCCGTCGGCGGCCCGGCCCTGGGCGATGTCGTAATTGCGCCGCGAGGCAAAGAAGCCTGGGTAAACCTCATCCGCGGCGCTGTCGAACACCTGGGCCTGCTGCACCGCCAGGCGCACGTCCTGGGGCAGGTCCAGGGCCAGCAGCGTTTCGTAGCCGCCCTGCACCACCAGCAAGCGCGAGCCACCATAGACCTGTTCGCCATGGGCGTCCTCGGTCAGGAATTGCTCGCCGCAATAGCTGATGACGTGGCCGGCGATAAACGACTGGCCAACACTGTGGGTAATCACCCCTTGCAGGTCCTGTTCAAGCACCACGCCCTCCTCGAACAGGGCGGCGGTCTGCGGCTGGGCCAGGGCCTGGTCGAAATGCTCGAGGCTGTCGATCACCTGTTGCCCGCGGCCGGCACAGGCGTGAATCGGCTTGATGCGGATCGGCCCGCACTCCAGCAAACGGCTGGCGGCGGACCGTGCATCCTGTTCGGAAAACACACTGAAGCCGTCCAGCACCGAATCCCCGACCCGCTGCGCAAACAGCGGCGACCAGCCCGGCGGCGCTACGGCCTCGGCGCTGAACAAACCGTGGGCGATGGCTTTGGTGGCGATAAAGTCGTGCTCGACATAACCGCCCCATAAATCGTCCGCATTGGTCACCCCCAACGCACGCGCCGCTTCGGCCCCGACCAGGGTCTGGGTCGGCAACCAGTACAAGTCACGCCCGGCATGCTGCGCCGGGTCGTAGCTGCCGCCGTATTTAAGGCCGAGAATCTGCGCCAGCCAGCGGGCCAGCGCGCGGTTGGTTTCGACTTCATGCAGGGGTGCCTGGGGACGGGTGGAATGCGCGACCACCAGCTTCTTGCGGTTTGTCGAGGTCATGGGGCCACCTTGGCCAACCGGCCGATGAGTGTGCCCATTGGGCTGCACGGATCAGGCCAGCTCCCCGCCCGGGCAAAACCCCTTGCAAATCAGTCAGCTGGAAAAACGTAGCGGCACTGTGCCCGTTGCAAACTGCACGATCGTTGCCAACGCCTGCGGATATTGCACGACGGGCCTAGCGCCCCTGATCGCCCCGCGCCGCAGTTGGAGGCGTTACGCCGAAGCGACTGCGATAGTCGCTGGGGGTCAGGCCGGTGATTTTCCTGAAGATCGCGCGAAAGGCGCTCGGGTCCTGATAACCCACGGTCCAGGCGATACGGTCGATGGTGCCGTTGCTGAACTCGAGCATCTCCCGGGCCTTGCCGACTCGCAGGTGCTGGCAGTATTCGGTCGGCTTGAGGCCGGTGGCGGCACGAAAACGTCGAAGCAAGGTGCGCTCCTCCAGCCCCGCCTGCAGCGCCATGGCCCCCAGGGACACCTCCACCGCGCCATTGCCCTGCAACCAGTGCTGGACCTTGAGGATCGCCGGGTCGCCGTGGTTGAGGATCGGCGCGAAATTGCTCCCGCACTGGCTGGCGCTGTCGCTGTGCTCGACCACCAGAAAGCGCGCAGTGCCGGTGGCGATGCTCGGCCCCAGCAGGCGGTCCACCAGGCGCAGACCCAGCTCGGACCAGGCCATCAGCCCGGCCGTGGTGATCAGGTCGCCATCGTCGACGATGGGCTTTTCGGCACTCAGGCGGATCTGCGGGTAACGCAGGGCAAAACTCTTGGCCGAGGTCCAGTGGGTGGTGGCGCTGCGCCCGTCCAGCAGACCGCTTTCGGCCATCAGGATCGAGCCCACGCAGACGCCGCCAAGGGTGGCACCGGCGGCATGCTGCTCGCGCAGCCAGTGAGTCAGCGCGGTCGTGGCCTGGCCTTCGGAAAATCCCGCCAGGGAGGGCGGAATCAACACCGCCACCAGCGCTGAATCGGGGCCCGGGTGACTGTCATAGACCCGCACCGGCGCCTCATCGAACGAGGCCTGCCAATGGCTGATACGCAGCAACGGCAACTGTTCGCTCTGGTGTTCGGCAGCAATCCGATTGGCCACCCCGAACAGGTCGGTCAAGCCGTGGACCGCGGCCATCTGCGCACCGGGATAGATCAGCACGCCCAGTTCGGCGACCGCACGTTGCATGGCCATTGTCAGTTTTCCCCCTGCTATTGTCGGTGCGGCCAATCCTCGAAAGACCCGCCGGCGCCAATACTGGACGCCATACCCACCTCTGTTCAAGGAAACCCTTATGGCCAAGCAAGCACTGATCCTGATCGACATCCAGAACGACTACTTTCCCCAGGGCAAATGGCCGTTGGCCGAAGTCGAGGCCGCTGCCGACAATGCCGCCAGGCTGCTGGGCGCCTTTCGCGCAAGCGGCAAACCGGTGATCCATGTGCGCCATGAGTTCACCTCGAGCGACGCGCCGTTCTTTGCCCCGGGCTCCGAAGGCGCGCGCCTGCATGCCAAGGTCGCCAGCCAGGGCGACGAACCGGTGGTGCTCAAGCATTTCGTCAACGCGTTCCGCGACACCGAGCTGGAGTCGATTCTCAAACAACAGGCCATCGAGGAACTGGTGATAGTCGGCAGCATGAGCCACATGTGCATCGATGGCGTCACCCGGGCTGCCGCCGACCTGGGGTATGGCGTCACCGTGATTCACGACGCCTGCGCCACCCGTGACCTGGAGTTCAACGGCCAGGTGATCCCGGCCGCCCAGGTGCATGGGGCGTACATGGCATCCCTGGCGTTCGCCTATGCCAGCGTGGTCGCGACCGATGAATACCTGGACGCCAGCCGCTGAAACCCGGCGCCGCTCTGCACTGAGCCCACTTGCCCACAAAAAGCCCCGTGGCGTTATGACGCTGCGGGGTTTGGTGGTCCATAAAAAACAATAAGTTTGTAGCGGACCAACAAGAGTATTGATTATTATTCTCAACAAACTAACGAAGCAACTTCCGTGTAACTTCCCCATCCCGCAGACAAAACCGTTAAGCGTAGACCTCAGCGGCTTGAATATCCTTCACCGCGCCAACTTCCACCCCTCTCGCGCTGATAACCCCACACGCACTTAACTCTATATAGCCAAGCATAATAAAGCCTATAACAAACGATAATGACAAATAGCCATTATTGGTTGTTTACCTTGCTATTAATTCATTGACCGATCTTTTTTCAAATGGGTTCAATCATGTTCAACTTCATTTAAAAGCCGGGATAACCGGGCCGCAGCCCAATAAATACACGGCAAACGCGCGAGACACTCGCCCATCCCCAGCGTCTCGAAGTCGCTGTTGGAAACCATCGAAAAACTCTTGTTCCGGCCTTGCTTGCAAAAGTGCAAGTCGCGACTAAGTTCATAACTATTATTCAGCCGCATCGCCGATCGATGAAGCAACACCCCATCCGACGAGGACACTCGGTTATTTAAAACACTCTTCAGATACTGCGTTAACTGCTGACACGGAATTCAGTCATAACAATCAAGAGGGACGATTGATGAAGCGCAGCCAATGGTATCGTGCGTGCTCGCAAAGAGGGTCGGCCGGACTTTTCTGGTTGTCTCTGCTTTGCTTCTCCGGTCTGGTCATCGCCAGCTTCCTGTTGTTCGAACAGCAGATCCAGGATGCCCTGGCCCATCTGAACCTGTACCTGCCCTCTACCCCCGCGCAGAAATTCAACCTGGCCCTGCTGCTGATCGCCCTGTTGGCGTTCGACGTTGTGTTGCCGGTGCCTTCAAGCATGGTGGCGCTGCTGGCGATTGCCATGCTCGGCAGCCTGGGTGGCTACCTGGTGATTTTCATCGGCCTGTGCCTGGGCGCCGGGCTCGGCTACGCCCTGGGGGCCGGCTATTTTCGGCTGTTGTCCGGCCGCCTGGGCCTGCACCAGCGCCAGCCGGGGCAACTGGGCTACCGCCTGGGCACGTTGTCGCTGATCTGCCTGCGCGGCGTGCCGGTACTGGCCGAAACCTCGGTGGTGGCCGCCGGCATGCAAGGTTACCCGCTGCGCTCGTTCCTGCTGGTCACCACCCTGGCCAACGCCGGCCTGGCATTGGCCTACAGCGCCATCGGCAGTTTTCTGGTGGAACAAAATGCGCTGCTGCTGACCCTGCTCGCCGGCATGCTGCTGCCCGCTCTGTTTATCGCTGCGCGCAGCCTGCTCAAGCCGCGCCACGCCGTGGACGCCAACCAGCCACTGCGCGGGCGCTTCGAGGTCAGCTACGACTACCCGGTGGTGTTCACCGACCACCTGTTTGACCCGGCCAACCCCTGCCTGCACCAGCAGCTTTGCGCCCAGCATCGCGGGCCGGTGACCGCACTGGTGTTCGCCGATGAGCAACTGCTGCAAAGCGCCCCCCACTTGCTGCAACAGATCGACCAGTACTTTGCCGCCCACGCGGACCTGCGCCTGCTGGCCGCGCCGATCGCGGTGCCGGCCGGCGAACTGAGCAAGGACCCACAGGTGCTGCAACAGTTGTACAGCGACATGCTGCAACAGGGCCTGGACCGCCACTGCTACGTGCTGGCCCTGGGCGGTGGCGCGGTGCTGGATGCGGTGGGCTACGCCAGCGCCACCTTTCACCGGGGGATTCGCCTGATCCGCATCCCGACGACGGTGCTGGCGCAGAACGACGCCGGCATCGGGGTCAAGAACGGCATCAATGCCTTCGGCCAGAAAAACCTGCTGGGGGCCTTCTACCCCGCCACGGCGGTGATCAACGACTTCCAGCTGCTCACCAGCCTGACCCGCCGCGACCAGATCGCCGGCCTGGCCGAAGCGGTCAAGGTGGCGCTGATCAAGGACCAGGCGTTTTTCCACTGGATGGAGCAACACGCCGAAGCCCTGGCCACCTTCGAACACAGCGCCAGCCGCTACGCCATCCGCCGCTGCGCCGAGCTGCACCTGGGGCACATCACCGGCGCCGGCGACCCGTTCGAGCGCGGCAATGGCCGACCGCTGGATTACGGGCACTGGGCCGCGCACAAACTGGAAAACCTCAGCCACCACCGGCTGCGCCATGGCGAGGCCGTGGCGGTGGGCATGGCCCTCGACGGTCTGTACGCCAATGCCCTGGGCCTGTTGAGCGATGCCGACAGCGAACGGGTGCTGCGGCTGCTGGTCCAGCTCGGCTTCAACCTGTGCCCGGCGGAGCTGCTGCTCAAGGATGCCCAAGGCCGCGCCCAGGTGCTGATCGGCCTGGAAGAATTCCGCCAGCACCTGGGCGGGCAACTGTCGATCCCCATGCTCAACCGCATCGGGGGGTCGGTGGACCTGCATGAAATCGACGCGCCGCTGATGGAACAGGCGCTGCTGCGGCTGGCCACCGGCAGCGGCCCATTGTTGAGCTTGAGCGAGGGCTGCGCGCAATGAACCTGGCGCCGCACAACCTCAAGACCTGGATGACCCTGGGCCGGGTGTCCAACCTGCCGACGGTGTGGACCAACACCTTGGCCGCCGCCCTGCTGGCCAGCAGCACCAGCGCCCTCGCCCCGCCCTCGTCGCTGGTGTGGATTCTGCTGTTGGCGGCCCTGTCCCTGCTGTACCTGGCCGGCATGCTGCTCAACGACCTGCTGGACGCCAACTGGGACCAGCAGCACCACAACCCGCGCCCGATCACCCTGGGGCTGGTCAGCCGCCAGCAAGTGGGCCTGGCCACTGCGTTGCTGCTGGCCCTGGCCGCGGCATCGGTGCTGGGCCTGAGCCAGTTGATCGACGAGCCGCACTGGCTGCTGGGCAGCGCCACCCTGCTGGTGGGCTGCATCCTGGGCTACAACCTGCTGCACAAAAAATACGCCCACAGCGTGTGGCTGATGGGCGCATGCCGCTCGGCCCTGTACCTCACCGCTGCGGCCAGCCTCGCGGTGCCGCCGGAGCCGATCTGGCTGTGTGCGGTGTTGCTTGGCGTGTACATCAGCGGCCTGACCTACCTGGCCCGCCAGGAGCATCGCAACCAACTGATCAGCCGCCTGCCGCTGCTGTTGATGCTGAGCCCCCTGGCACTGGCGATATACGCGGTCAACGCCTGGTTCTGGGCGGTGCTGCTGCTCTGGCTCGGCTGGTTGGGCTGGCATTACTGGCGCCACCTGGCCAACCCGCGGCAACGCCAGGTCCGGGCCTTTATCGGGGCTGGCCTCGCGGCCCTGCCCCTGTTCGATGCGCTGGTGCTGGCGGTGGCCAACCAGCCCATGGGCAGCCTGTTATGCGTCCTGGTGTTTTTCCTGCTCCCACACTTCCAGCGCTGGATCAAACCCACATGAACACCGACCTGAAACCACAGCCATCGGCGGCCCTGGACATGCGCCAGGACTGCCTCGACGCCCAGCGCCAACTACTCACCCAGCAGCTTGATGACAATGAGCGGCACTGGTGGCGCCAGGCCCTGGAGCAACTGGCGCAAGGTGCCGATGCCAGCACGGCGGCGCTGTTGAGCAGCCAGTGCAAGCGCCACCTCAACGAGCGCGCCCTGCCCGGCAGCGGCTGGAGCCTGGTCCAGCTGGCGCGCGCGCTGCTGCTGGCCCAGGCCCTGGAACAGCAGCCGGCCAGCGAGCAACTGTCCGTTCTGCGCCAGCTGTTTCTGTGGGGGGACGATCAGGAAAAAATCGCCACCCTCAAAGCCCTGGACTGGCTCGACCGCCAGGGGCTCGGCCTGGAGCTGGCGTTGCAGGCCGGGCGCACCAGCAACAGCCAGGTCTTCGCCGCCCTGGCCCTGGACACCCCCTACCCGGCCCGCCACTACAGCGAACGGGCCTTCCACCAATTGCTCTTGAAGGCCCTGGGCATGGGGCTCGACGTGCGCCGCCTGCAAGGCCTCGCGCAACGCCACAGCGTCAGCCTCAACCAGTTGGCCCTGGACCTGCTGGACGAGCAGCTCGCCGCCGGGCGCCCGGTGTCGCCCGGGCTGCCCCTGGCGATCGCCTTCGAGCTGCTGAGCCCGGCGCAACGCCAACGCCTGCTGGGCCTGAGCCAGCAGCAACGCTTGCCGGACGAATGGCGCGAGCACCTGCCGCCGCCGGTTTCCTGATCGAACCCACGCCTACCGACTCCCCCTCGACGAGGATTCACCATGCTCAAGTACTTCGACCCGCACATCCATATGGTCAGCCGCACCACCGACGACTATCAGAACATGGCCGCCGCCGGCATCACCGGGGTCATCGAGCCGGCCTTCTGGCAGGGCCAGGCCCGGACCAGCGTCGGCAGCTTCATCGATTATTTCGACACCCTGCTGGGTTGGGAGCGCTTTCGCGCCAGCATGTTCGGCATCCATCACTTCTGCACCATCGGCCTCAACCCCAAGGAGGCCAATGACCTCTCAGTGGCCAACGAGGTGCTGGAGATCCTGCCGCGCTACCTGCTCAAGGACGGCGTGGTGGCCGTCGGCGAGATCGGCTACGACGACATCACCCCCGAGGAAGACCGCTTTCTCGCCGCCCAGCTGCAACTGGCCAAGGAGTTCAACCTGCCAGTACTGGTGCACACCCCGCACCGCGACAAGATCGGCGGCACCAAGCGCACCCTGGCGGTGATCCGCGAGGTGGGCATCGCCGAGAACCTGGTGATTATCGACCACCTCAATGAACTGACCCTGCCCCTGGTGCTCGACAGCGATTGCTGGCGCGGCCATTCGATCTACCCCAACACCAAGATGTCGGAGCAGCGCATGGTCGCCCTGCTGCAGGAGTACGGCACCGAGAAAATGGTGGTCAACAGCGCCGCCGACTGGGGCATCAGCGACCCGCTGAAAGTGCCGAAAACCGGCCAGGCCATGCTCGCCGCCGGCTTCAGCGAAGCCCAGGTGGAACAGGTGCTGTTTCACAACCCGGTGGATTTCTTCGCCCAGAGCGGGCAGCTGGACAAGGCACTGGTCAGCACCCCGCTGCCCATCGACCAGCGCAAGCAGTGGCAGGAAAACTCGGCCCTGCGCGGCCAGGAGCCGGTGATCAAATGAGCCAGCCCAGGGAATGGACGCCCACCCAGATCGGCTATTGCGGCAACGTGCACCCCACCCCGGAACTGGCCGGGCTGCGGGCCTCGATCGAGTCCGACTTCCAGGGAGTGCGCCGCCTGCGCGGGCTGAGCCAGCAGGACAGCGGTCTCTGGATCAGCGCGCGGGCGGTCGCCGAGCTGCAACAGCCGACGGCACGCCGGCAATTTTTCGAACTGTTGCAACGCAGCGGCCTGCGCCTGACCTCGCTCAATGGCTTCCCCTATGGCCGGTTCCATGAGGGGGCGGTAAAGGCCGAGGTCTACCGCCCGCACTGGGCCGATCCGCAGCGCCTCGACTACAGCCTGCAACTGGCACGGCTGCTGGCCGATGCCCTGCCCCCAGATTGCACCCAGGGGGTGATTTCCAGCGTACCCCTGGGGTATGCCGCGCACTGGAATCAGGCCTTGCAGCACAGTGCCGAACAGCAACTGCGCCAGCTCACGGCGGGCCTGGCCAGGCTGTATCAGGAGAGCGGCAAGAAGATCCGGCTGTGCCTGGAAATGGAGCCCGATTGCGTGCTGGAAAACACCGGCCAGGCCATTGCCTTTTTCCAGCATTGGCAAGCCACCGATCCGCACCAGGAGTACCTGGCGCTGTGTTTCGACGTCTGCCATCAGGCGGTGCTGTTCGAGGATTGCTACCAGTCCCTGCACCGCCTGCAACAGGCCGGCGTACCGGTGGGCAAGATCCAGCTGTCCAGCGCCATGGTCTGCCAGCTGCCGGCAGCGGAGCATCCACGTCGGGCGGCGGTGGTCCAGGCCCTCGGCGACTTTGCCGAGGTGGTGTACCTGCATCAGGTCAAGGCTCGCGACGTCCAGGGCCGGCTGCTGTCCTGGCCCGACCTGCCCGCGGTGTTGCAGGACATCGCCCAGGGCCGGGTCCTGGAAGCGGAGCTGCGTATCCACTTCCACGTGCCGCTGTTCAGTGAGCAATTGCTGTTGCCGGAGCTCAGCGGCAGCCAGGGCGCGCTGGCCCAGACCTTCGATTACCTGGCCGAGCATCCGGCGCTGCGTCCGGTGCTAGAGGTCGAGACCTACAGCTGGGGCGTGCTGCCGGAGCCGCTGCGCCCGAACAGCGCCGCGGCGCAGTTGCAGGGCATCGCCCGCGAGCTGCAATGGGTCGAGGAGCAACTGCGGGCCAGGCAACTGCTGCAAGCCCACCCACGCCCGCGGGAGGTGGCCCATGGCCGCTGAAGCACCGCGCCCACCGCTGCTGCTGATCAACGTGGTCGGGCTGACCCCGGGTTTGCTCGGGGCCGCCACGCCACGCATCAATCAACTGTTGCACGGCGGGCAGATGACCCGCTTGCAGCCGGTGTTCCCGGCCGTAACCTCGACGGTGCAAGCCTCGATCCTCACCGGGAGCGCGCCATCGGAGCACGGGATTGTCGGCAACGGCTGGTACTTTCGCGACCAGGCCGAGGTGCGTTTCTGGCTGCAGCCCAACGGGCTGATCCAGGGGGAAAAAGTCTGGCAGGTGCTGCAACGGGAGATCCCCGGGTTTCGCTGCAGCCAGCTGTTCTGGTGGTTCAACATGTACGCCGAGGTCTCGGCCGCCATCACCCCGCGCCCGCACTACCCGGCCGACGGGCGCAAAGTGTTCGGCCTGTACTCCGACCCACCCGGGCTGCACGAGGCCATCGAGCAGCAGATCGGCGAGTTCCCGTTCCATGGCTTCTGGGGGCCGGCGGCGGGCATTGCCTCCAGCAGCTGGATCGTCGACTGCGCCATGGCCGAGTTCCAGATCAACCGCCCGGACCTGCAACTGGTCTACCTGCCCCACCTGGATTACGGCCTGCAACGCCTGGGGCCGGAGCACCCGGCCATGGCCGATGAATTGCGCGCCATCGATCATGAAGTCGGGCGCCTGCTGGACTTTGCCGAGCAACAGGGCGCGTCGGTGATGCTGTTGTCCGAGTACGGCATTGAGCCGGTGCAGCAATCGGTCTCGCTGAACCGGCTGCTGCGCTCGGAAGGCTTGCTCCAGGTCCGCCAGTCGCTGTCCTGGGAACTGCTCGACCCCGGCGCCAGTGCGGCCTTTGCCGTGGCCGACCATCAGGTCGCGCATATCTACATCCGCCGTGCCCAGGACGTGGCCCGGGTCAAGGCCCTGTTGCAGCGCCAGCCCGGTGTCGAGCAGGTGCTGGACAAAACCGAACAGCGGGCCTGGCACCTGGACCACCCGCGCAGCGGCGAGCTGGTGGTGGTGGCCGCTGCCGGCTACTGGTTCGATTACTACTACTGGCTGGACGACCGCAAGGCCCCGGACTTCGCCCGTACCGTGGACATCCACCGCAAGCCCGGCTACGACCCGCTGGAGATGTTCATCGACCCGGCCATCCGCTGGCCCAAGCTGAAAATCGCCCGCCGCCTGCTGCAGAAAAAACTCGGCTTTCGCTACTACATGGACCTGATCCCACTGGACACGCGGATGGTCCGCGGCAGCCATGGCCGCCTGCCCGACAGCCCACAGAGCAGCCCGCTGCTCATCACCAATTGCGACCTGGCGCTACCGGAGCAACTTCCGGTCACGGCAGTCAAGCAACTGCTCCTGCAGTACTTCCTGGGGCGCCCATACCACGACAAGGCCAATGCCAAGGAGCTTCCATGCGGCGAGCCATCTCCATAACCGTTCTCAGTGCACTCGCCGGGTTGGCGCAGGCACAGAACGCCACTCCCTATGACTGCGGTAATTTCCTCACGTACGGAGCCAACCCCAGCCAGACCAAGGCCAACTTTTTGCAAAGCCCGGAAACCCAGGCCTGGAACTGGTTCGTCTGCCTCAACCAGCCTTCGGCCCAGGGCAGCCCGAACCGGGTCTGGGAAGGGTTCAAGCCGTCGGACCAGGTGTACCTGGCCAACGGCGCCCAGCCCAAGCCCTATCTGCCGCAGCAGCCCACGCCTATGGCGATCCAGGCCCAGGCACAAAAACTGGGGATGAACCCCAACCGGGTGTTCCAGAACCTGGACAGCACGCAACAGGTGGACGGCCTGATCCTGCAAATGGGCAACCAGGTGCCGGCAGCGCAACGCGGCCAGCCGGTGCGCTTTCACATACTCATGGGCCAGGACACGTTCAACTACATCCTCAATAACAAGATCTACAACGTGAACGGCCAGGCCGCCCTAACCGGCAACCTGAATTTCCCGAGCACCGCCTGGGAGCTGAAAACCTCGTGGATCTGGATCGGCACCGATGCCGCCTTCAAGCAGAAGCTGGAGAACGATGGCTACTACATCATCCAGGCCTACTACCCGGACAAGAACCAGTACCAGGTCGGGTACGCCGCCCTCAGCGGCATGCACGTCATCAACAAGCTGAGCGCCAACTGGGTGTGGACCACCTTCGAAAACGTCAACAACAGCAAGTACACCGTGACCAATGCCGTACCGGCCACGCCGATGACCAACACCACAGGCCCGACCCCGGCGGCCAAGCCGGTGAACCTGAGTTTCCAGGCCACCTACCCCGGGCTGTCGAAGTACGAACTGATCGGCGTCGAGTTCCAGCCCGTGACCCAGGTGCTGGCCAACTCGCAGCTGGAGTCGGCGTTCCAGAGCACCTCGTCGTGCCTGGCCTGCCACAGCACCGCCGCCTACTCGAACCAGAAGGGTTACTTCAATTTCGCCCTGAAAGAACAGGGCGGCATCGTCTACCCGACCACTCCGCTGCCGGACTCGGCGTATGCCGGTTACAAAAAACTGGATTTTGTCTGGTCGCTCAAACGCGCCCAGTGGCAACGCTAAGGAGCATGACATGAGCGTATTGAACTTCCCCCGCATCTACCTCAACGGCCACATGTTCTGGAACCCGCCAACGGCCAACAACAACGACGTGTTCCCGCTGTACGACGCGGTGAAGATGGACATGAACTGGCCGTTCCTGAAGTACTACGACGTCACCCCGCAAAACGCCCCGACCGCGCTGATGCCGTGGTCAATCCGGCCACTGGCGTACAACCAGGTCCCGGATTACGTGCTGCAGGTGCCGACCAACGCCAACCCGAAAACCTACCCCTTCATGCCCGCCGAATGGGACCTGTTCGGCGACAACGCCTGCGGCACGGTGACCCACAAGGACACGCGCTCGGTGGTGGTGGGTGGCGAGTTGCAGGCCAACAATTACATCCTCCAGGACGCCCTGGTCAGCAAGAACTACCAGTTGCAGGGCAACCCCTTTGGCGGCAACGCGCCCAGTGCCGCGCGTTTTGTCGATGTCAGCCCCTGGCAAAACACCTTCACCGCGCTGTATTTCGACAAGCTGGTGCTGGGCGACGACCAATGCGGCCTGACGCTCAACCGCCAGTACCGGATGCTCGATCGCTTCCTCAACTTCAACTGGGGCGCGTTCGGCGGCTTGAGTACCGTGACCACCACCTGGCAGACCTGCTTTCCCAAGGAAAACCTGCAATGGGTCATCGGCAACTCGGTGCTGCTGAAAAACCTCCAGCAGCAAATGACCCAGCAGGGCGCCAAGGGCCTGATGTTCCGGTTCTCGACCTACCTGACCTTCTACGACAAAAACGGCGTCTTCAACGACTTCCCGCCGATCAACACCCACTCCCATGCCCCTGCGGACATGGAAAAGGTGCGGGTGATGTATGAGAAAGGGCTGAACAACGTCGCCGATATTTTCTTCAACCCGGCCTACAGCCGCACCGCCGGCACCCTTGGGCTGTGGTTTGCCGACGAGTTCCCCACGGCCCCCGGCGGCCGGCGCCTGATGCCCGCCAGCGCGGTGCCGGTGTACAAGAAAACCCCAGGTGACACCCAGCCGTCGAGCACCCAGCTGGGGGTGATTTCAGCCCAGATCAACCCGGGGGTGTTGTCCCTGGACCTGTCCAACGGCTTCCCGTTCTACCCGGTCGATCCCAGCGCCCCGATCGCCAAGGCGGAACGCTTCAACGCCGGCAACTACACAGTGGGGGTGCAGTTGAACGGCAAGTACCAACCCCTGGCCCAGTTCGGCTTCGAGCAGTACAACCAGGCGGCCTTCGATAAACGCTCGGGCCTGCTTGACCTGCCAATCAACAGCGGGCAACAGAGCGCCCTGGAGAACGGCTCGCTGCTGTTGCAACAGCAAGGCGCCACGCCCGTGGTCGCCGCCGCTCAGCGCAAGTGGACCGCCGAGGTCATCGAGAGCGGCAGTTTCATTGATGTGGGCGATCACAAAACGCTGCAGATCATGGTGCAGCAGGACGGCGTCCCAGCCCCGGCCGGCACCGTGTTGTGGGTCGCCGAGTACGGCAACGCCTACATGATCACCACCAGCAACTACTACCTGGCATTCAGCAACCCGGCCAACTTCACCCTGTTCTATGACAACCCGGACGATCGCAACGCGAACGAGCCCTGGCTGCCGCAGTTCACCGACGCGCCACCGATTGCCAATCAGTTGGCCACCGGCAGCGGGCGACGCCTGACCGCACTGCACAAGACGGACGCCCGCAATGATGCGGCGGTGCCACCCGGCATCCCCATCAGCTATCAGCAGTACCTGAGCAAGCCGACCGCGATCAATCTGCGTCCGTGCCTGGCCTTCGATGAGCCGTTTGCCAGGAGTGGCAACCTGCGCGACACCCCCGGTGGCGGGCTGATCAACTACTCCATCACTAAAATCCGCACTGACGCCAGAGGCATCGCGCAACTGGGAATGCGCGCCGTGGCCCCGGGATTTCCGACCCTGCGTTTCTTCCTGCAAGAAGGCGCGAGCGCGCCACAGGTGCCCTTCAGCTTCGACTACACCGGGGGCTACGCCGACTTCCTCGCGCCCTTGCGCGTGCTGCCGATGGAGCCGCAGTTGCAGCAAGACTTCATCAACTACTGGAACTCCATCTACAAGAGCGAGAACGCCAGCCAGCTGCTGTGGAACAACTTCATCTACGCGCGGATCCTGCAGCCCTTCTATTACCTGTACCCGATCATGAACAAGTTCATGCCGCTCAACTCCCAGACCCGGGTCGAAGGCGCCATCGACCAATTGATCGTGCTGATCAGCAAGCCGTATCAGGAAGAAAGCACGCTCTCGATGCCCATCACCCGCGACATGTCGCAAAGCCGGCGGGCGATTCTCGAGCTGTGGGCCCAGGCCCTGGTCAAGCGCAACTACCCGCCCATCCCCCTGAGCATGAGTGACTTCAACACCCTCAACTGACCGCCAACGCATCACGCAGGAACGCCGGGTGACACCCTCACCCGGCACTTCAAGGGAGTGTCTTATGAACGCCAGCTTCTTTACCCGGCTGCTGTTGCCGACCCTGCTTATCAGCTCGCCGCTGTTCGCCCAGGACGACAGCCCCGCCGTGTACTTCACCAACGGGGTGCATAACACCCTGGGGTGCAATGCCAAAAACGGCAACTGCATCGCCCCCCGTGCGCCCACCGATCCCAGCGATCCGTTCTTCCCGGCCTATTGGATCAGCGACTGGACCATGTACCGGGTGATGACCAACTACCAGAACAACCCGCCGCCCTACAGCTCGCCGCCCAGCACCCTGAAACCTTCGGACTACACCGTGTCCAAGGGCACCAGCTACTACGACACCAGCTACCTGCCGCCCGATGGCGACGGTTACGGCGCGATGTTCGAGCACTACGAGAAGTACTGCCTGCCGATCTTCCCGATCAAGAACAACAACTACAGCTGCACCTTCGTCTCCCTGGGCAACAAGGCGTATTTCCTGACCTACGACGATCGCCCCAAGGACATGCCGGCCTGTTGCAGTTTTTCGCCGATGAACCACCCGCCGCGCCAGGACTTCGTGCAGCACCTGCCCTACAGCCCCAGCCGCAGCCAGAACCTCAAGGGCAGCGTGCAGGCCTACGCCCTGGACCTGGACTCGCCCCAGGGGCCGATCCTGTTCGGCTATGCCTTCAACAAGGCGCAGACCGGCACCCCGCCCTACCGCAAACCGCAGTCGTTCTTTTTCTCCGGGGACGCCAGCGTCGCCAACGCCCCCATCGTCAGCCAGAACTACGTCAACTTCCGCATCGAGAAACCCGACCCGGCCAAGACCTGGGACCAGGTCGCAGCCATGTGCCCGAGCAACCCGCCACCCTGCCAATTGTTCGAGCCGCCTACCGGCCAGAGCAACGGCAAATCGGCGCAGTGGAACAAGTTGATGCAACGCCAACCCTGACAATGACGAAGGATCGCCATGAACACTTTTCCGCGCTTTAGCCTGATCTTGCTCGGCCTGCTCAGCCTGCCCGCCTATGCCCGGGAGCAGCCGGCCCAGACCACCTCGGGCATCGACCTCTCATGCCAGCCACCCAGCGTCGTGCCCATCGCCGACGCCAGCCAGGATGCGTTCGATCGCTACAGCTGGCAGATGTTTGTCGCCCTGAGCTGGCCCGCCAAGGCCGGAGCCCGGGGCCAGCCCGATTGCTCGGCGGCCCTGGGCGCCCCTGGCCCGACCGTGTGGCAAACCTACAAAAACGTCGATGAAATCTTCCTCCCCGGCGCCAAGCCGCCCGGACCGTGGAACTCGGCGTTGCAGGCCAAGCGCCTGCGGCTGATCAACATTGCCGCGCTGAAGAACAACACCGTCGTGCACTCTGACAATCAGGCGGTCGGCGGCTGGCTGATCGACCAGAACGGCAAACCCACCTATTACGAACTGGCCGCCAACGAGGCCTCCTACAACTACATCGTCGCCAACAACTTCTACAACGCCGACATCGTGTCCAAGGCCAGCAACATCAAGTTTCCCAGTGCGACCAGCGAGATCAAATCCAGCTGGCGCATCCTGACCGCCCAGGACGATGCCAGCCGCTACCTGCAAATGCCCGCCACGGTCACCCAGTTCAACGACCAGGGCGTCCCGGACGGTACCACCCAGGTCAACCTGGGCCTGGTCGGCCTGCACATCATCACCAAGGCGCCGGGTTATCCGCAGTGGATCTGGTCGACCTTCGAGCAGGTCGACAACGTTCCGCCCAAGGTCCTGGTCGACGGCAAATGGGTCAATCAGCCAGCGCCGGGGGTCAAGTACTCCTATTTCAACGCCGGCGCCCCCGCCGACAGCCTCAACCAGTCGCCTTGCAACTGGACCCTGCAGGATGGCCACCAGGTGTGCCAGCCCAAACCCGGAACCAGCTTCACCACGCCCAATCCGCTGGACCGGTTCACGCCCCTGACCCCGGCTACCGTAACCCTCAACAGTCAGTTCCAGGCCGCTGCGCAAGTGCAATCGACGGTGTTCAAGTATTACCAACTGGTGACCACCCAATGGCCCAGCGACCCGAGCAACCCCAGTAATCCCCAGGGTTCGCCGACGCCGGCCCTGGCCGCCAACGTGACCATGGAAAGCTATATCCAGCCCAACAGCAGCTGCACCGATTGCCACTCCAAGGCCACCCCGATCAACAGCCGCTTCAAGGCGGACTTCTCCTACCTGTTCAAATTCGCCAAGGCACCCGCAGGCACTTCCATCAAGGATGAGGAATAGACCATGAGTATTCTGAATGGCCCACGGCTGAATTTCTGGGGCGGCATCCGCACCAACGTCAGCGTGCCGAACAACGCCGCGACCCTCCCCATCGACAACGGCCAGACCCTAGCCCTGTTCGACCTGACCACCTCGACCGTGTCGCCCCCGGCCCAGGCCTACAGCGATGATCAACTGAACCAATTCATCAACGCCCCCACCGGGGTCAAGTACACCGCCGGCGGCTGGAACCACTATGGCCAGCACTCCGTCGACATGCAGAACGTGCTGATCAGCTCCCAGGGCCAGCCGGGAGACATCAGCACCCATGGCGACCTGATCGGCCAGCCGTTGTACCTGATGGGTTCAGTGGACCCGGTCACCCAGAACCCGCCGGTCACCGGGCCGATGATGGTCGACCTCGACCCGACAGGGACCATCAGCACGCAGATTTTCGTCGGTGGCCTGCAGATCGGCAGCAGTGACAGCCCTCAATTGCTGATCCGCGGCAATACGGTGTGCAGCAGCTTCGACGTGGCCCTGCGGATCCTCGAAGGTGAGCCCGATGCGCCCGGGTCGAACCGAATCAGCGGCACCTTCCAGCTGACCTTCCCGCTCAAGGACATCGTCAGTTACAACCAGGACAGCGCGATTCTGAAGTCCATCATCGAAGCACCGGGTGCCAGCGGGATTGTGGTGCGCTTCGTCATGTTCGAAATGTGTCCGAGCATGACCACCGCCGAGCTCGACGCCGACTACGCCGCCAAGCTCTTCACCGCCAACCCGAGCATCGGGCGCATGGTCGGCACCCTGGCCCCGGCGTTCCCCGGGGAGCCGCTGATCTTTCCGGCTGGCCGCCAGTTGATCAACCAGACCAGCGGCGGTACCGGTTACGCCACCTTGACCAGCGATGAACTGCTGAGCATCGACATGCTCAACATCATTCCCAAGCAGGCCTTTCGCAGTGTGCGCACCGATATCACCAGCCCCATCGGGCCCAATGCGGATTACGGTCCGGTGTCCATCACCGCCGGATCGACCAAGCTGACTACCCTCAACCCCTTCGGCAAAGACCTGCAGTACTACTACCTCTACGGCGGCATCGTTGATTTGCCCCTGAGCGCCGAGCAGCAACAGTTGGTCGCCAGCCAGCCACTGGGCATCAAGGCCCCACTGACCCTCGCCAAGACCACGGTGAACGCCCCCGAGCAGGCTTATCGCCTGAGCGCCGACCAGCGCAATATCTACCTGGACGACCACCCGGACGGGGTCCAGATCACCCTGAACGTGACCCAACTGGGCGGGCCCGTGACGCAAGACACGGTGATCAAGATCACCCCCGGCCCTTCCAACGACGACGAGCACGCCCCGTACCTGGACCCTGAATATTGGGACTTCCTGGTGTTCGAGCCGCAACTGACCGTGAGCAAAGGCAGTGCCAGCGTCAGCTTCAAGGTGACCCTCAAGCCAGGCTCAGAACCCCAGGCCGGGTTTGCCACCTTGAATTTCAGCGTCGTCGGCAGCGACGACGGGGCGTATTTCATCAACTTTCGCAAGTTCGCCCAGACCAGTTTCGGCATCGCCCCGGGCACCAGCGTTACCTGGGATCAGGTCTACGAACACGTGCTGCGTTTTCACTACCTGGCGTTCCCGGCCATGTCGCGCTACATCCCGCTCAACCAGCAGGATGCGGTGTGGAACGCGCGGCAGATGATCCTGGCGCGCACCTCCGAGGTCTATAACGGCACCACGCTGTACATGCCAGTGGTGCACTCGATGTCACCGAGCCAGCGGGCGCTGCTCAAGGCCTGGCTCACCAGCGAGCCCTGGCAGCCCCAGTTGTGATGACGCCCTGCCCCCTTTGCACTGGAGAGCCGCCATGCCGATGCCGATCCTGATTCCCGCTCACCCGGCGCCAAACCTGCGCCCCAGCAGCATCGTCGCCCAAGGGCTGCTGAACCCGCGGGGCCTGTGCCTGCAAAGCGACGGCAGCCTGCTGATGGCCGAAGCCGGTTCAGGCCTGCCCGACCAAAGCTTCAGCGGGCGCATCAGCCGCCTGCTCCCCGACCCCGATATGCCGGGGGCGTATCTGCCACCGGAAATCGTGGCCGACGGCTTTCGCTCCATGAACCTACAGGCGCGCATGTTGCGCGATGAAATCATGGGGCTGTCGGATATCGCCTGTGGTGACGGACGCTGCCTGGTCAGCCAGACCAACTATGTCGAAGGCTCGAAAATCCTCGACCTGCAATACCGGCCGCCCGAGCCGGTATTCAACAGCCGAGGCAACCTGAACTCGCTGTGCTATCACCCGGTGCGCCGCAGCTGGCTGGCGGTCAAGCCCGATACCAATCAACTGGTCGAGTTCAAGGGCGACAAGGAAGAGCGCGTGCTGTTCGACTTGCCGGACCTGGGCCTGGGCCAGGAAGCGGTGCCGGTGACCCTGGTCTATGAACCGGCGACCGCCGCAGTGTTGATCAGCCTGTTCTCGGGTGAGCTGCACAGCGATCCGGCGCGGCGCGGCATTGATTTCGCCGAGCGTGCCGGCCAGGTGATCCGGGTCTGGCTGCACAGTGGGCGCATCGAGGTGCTGATTGATGGCCTGCAACTGCCCACCGGCCTGGCCCTGAGCCAGGATGGCCAGGTGTTGGTCCTGGAGCTGTGCGACCGTCTGCTGCAACCCCTGCTTCCAAGTTGGGCCGGCGAGTGCCTGCATGGCGGTTTTGCCCGCTTCAGTGGCCGGCTGCTCAGTTGCAGCCTGAACACCGGGCAGGTCACGCTGCTGGCCCAGCATCTGGATACCCCCTCCAACCTGTGCCTGGTGCCGGGGGCGGTATTGATCAGCGAAGGCATGGGTCTCACCGGTCGCCCCCTGCCTACACCGGACAACGGCGTCGCCGCGCTGTCCGGCCAGGTTCGCCGGGTGCAACTGCCCTAGCGAACTGATCGCCAGGCAAAGAAAAAGGCCCTTGGCGATTATCGCCAAGGGCCTTTGCTCAGTGCTTTTGACGGCGCTGGATCAGAACGGAATATCGTCATCGAAGCTGTCGAAATCCGGAGCCGGCTGCGGTGCCGCCTGCTGAGGCGCTGGACGCGACTCACGCTGTGGCTGCTGGCTTGGCTGCGGACGGGACTGCTGAGGACGTGGCGCCGAGTTGGACATGCCACCGCCTTGCTGGTCGCCCTGTGGACGGCCGCCCAACAGTTGCATGGTGCCTTGCATGTCGACCACGATTTCAGTGGTGTAGCGCTTGATGCCGTCTTTTTCCCACTCGCGGGTTTGCAGTTTGCCTTCGATGTAGACCTGCGAACCTTTACGCAGGTACTCGCCAGCGATCTCCGCGACTTTGCCGAACATCGAGACGCGGTGCCATTCAGTCTTCTCGACTTTCTGGCCGGTCTGTTTGTCGGTCCACTGTTCGCTGGTTGCCAGACTCAGGTTGGTCACGGCGTTACCGTTAGGCAGGTAGCGAACTTCGGGATCCTGGCCGCAAGTGCCGACCAATATGACTTTGTTAACCCCACGGGCCATAACGTTCTCCTAGGCTTCGCTCGCCGCCGGCGCTGGATTGACCAGCTGCTCGAGGGTCGCGCGATCCAATAATTCGGTGTCCAATTTGATGTAAATGGCGGCCTCCTCGGCCACCACCACTGCATCTGTTACCCCAACAACGGCCTTCAGGCGCTCGACCAGACCGGCTTCGCGGATCGCTTCGGGCGATAACGGCAAGCGCAGGCTCGTCACATATGGGGGCTCGCGCATGGTAACAGCAAAGACCAGCCAGAGTGCAGCCAGACCTGCGCATCCCAGGAACACAACCGACAAACCGCCATGTTGGAACAACCAGCCGCCAAGGATACCGCCCAAGGCCGAACCGAGAAACTGACTGGTGGAGTAAACCCCCATGGCCGTGCCTTTGCCGCCGGCCGGTGAAACCTTGCTGATCAGCGATGGCAAGGAGGCTTCCAGCAGATTGAACGCGGTGAAGAACACCACCGTACCTATCACCAGCGCCCGCAAGCTGTCGCCGAACTGCCAGAAGAATAGCTCAGTGAGCATCAGGGTACTGACGGCACCGAGCAGAACTCGTTTCATTTTGCGTTTCTTCTCGCCGTAGATGATGAACGGGATCATGGCGAAGAACGAGATCAACAACGCGGTGAGGTAGACCCACCAGTGCTGTTCCTTGGGTAGGCCGGCTTTTTCCACCAGCGCCAGAGGCAGGGCAACGAAGCTCGACATCAGCATCGCATGCAACACGAAGATACCAAGATCCAGGCGCAGCAGGTCCGGATGCTTGAGGGTCGGCAACAGTGCCTGGCGGGCCACGCCGGATTCACGATGCTGCAACGGCCCGGTGGAGCGCGGCACCATAAAGGCAATGATCAGAATCCCCACCAGGGCCATGCCGCCGGTCGCCAGGAACAACCCCGACAGGCCAAAGCTGCGAGTCAGCAACGGACCGACCACCATGGCCACGGCAAACGACAGACCGATGGTCATACCGATCATCGCCATGGCTTTGGTCCGGTGTTGCTCGCGGGTCAGGTCTGACAGCAGCGCCATGACCGCCGCGGAAATCGCCCCCGCCCCCTGCAGGACCCGTCCGGCAATCACCCCCCAGATCGAATCGGCGTTGGCCGCCAGCACACTGCCCAGGGCAAAGACGATCAACCCGAGGTAGATCACCGGGCGCCGGCCAATGCGGTCGGAGATGATGCCGAACGGGATCTGGAACAATGCCTGGGTCAAGCCGTAGGCGCCAATCGCCAGGCCGATCAGGGCCGGGGTTGCGCCAGCCAGGTCCATGCCATAGGTCGCCAGGACCGGCAACACCATAAACATGCCAAGCATACGGAAGGCGAACACCAGGGCCAGACCGCTCGCTGCGCGGGTCTCGCTGCCACTCATGCGTTCGCTGTGGGGATCGTGCATGGATAAACCTCATGTGAACCGGCGGCGATTCTACCAGTCCCATCGATAGACGGGGTACATGGCGACTCTTTGTCACGTACCCGTGCCGCGACCTGGAGTCACACCCCCTGGCCCGCTGCTGAAATCTGCTAGCCGATAGTGTGCATCCATCCAGTATTTGGCTTTATACTCCTTCGTTTTCGATGCCCGCCAAGCGAGGCCGCTTTTGGACAAGATCCTGATTCGTGGGGCCCGAACCCACAACCTGAAGAACATCGACCTGACCCTGCCGCGGGACAAGCTGATCGTCATCACCGGCCTGTCCGGATCCGGCAAGTCGTCCCTGGCCTTCGACACGCTGTACGCCGAAGGCCAGCGCCGTTATGTCGAGTCGCTGTCAGCCTACGCCCGACAGTTCCTGTCGATGATGGAAAAGCCTGACGTCGACACCATCGAAGGTCTGTCGCCAGCAATCTCCATCGAACAGAAATCGACCTCGCACAACCCGCGCTCCACCGTGGGCACCATCACTGAAATCTACGATTACCTGCGCCTGCTGTATGCCCGCGTCGGTATTCCGCGCTGCCCCGATCACGATATCCCGCTGGAAGCCCAGACCGTCAGCCAGATGGTCGACCTGGTACTGGCACAACCGGAAGGCAGCAAGCTGATGCTGCTGGCCCCGGTGATTCGCGAGCGCAAGGGCGAGCACCTCTCGGTCTTCGAAGAGCTGCGGGCCCAGGGTTTTGTCCGGGCACGGGTCAACGGCAGGCTGTGCGAGCTCGACGAACTGCCGAAGCTGGATAAACAGAAGAAGCATTCGATCGACGTGGTGGTGGACCGTTTCAAGGTCCGGGCCGACCTGCAGCAGCGCCTGGCCGAATCCTTCGAGACCGCCCTGAAACTGGCGGACGGCATCGCCCTGGTGGCGCTGATGGATGATGAGCCCGGTGAAGAAATCATCTTCTCCGCACGCTTTGCCTGCCCGATCTGCGGACACGCCATCAGCGAGCTGGAACCCAAGCTGTTTTCCTTCAACAACCCGGCTGGCGCCTGCCCGACCTGTGATGGGTTGGGGGTCAAGCAGTTCTTCGATATCAAGCGCCTGGTCAACGGCGACCTGACCCTGGCCGAAGGTGCGATTCGCGGCTGGGACCGGCGCAACGTCTACTACTTCCAGATGCTCGGCTCCCTGGCGTCGCACTACGGTTTCAGCCTCGAAGTTCCGTTCAACCAGCTGCCAGCCGACCAGCAAAAGGTCATCCTCAACGGCAGCGGTTCGCAAAACGTCGACTTCAAGTACCTCAACGACCGTGGCGATATCGTCAAGCGCTCGCACCCGTTCGAAGGCATCGTGCCGAACCTGGAGCGTCGCTACCGCGAAACCGAGTCGGCCACCGTGCGCGAAGAGCTGGCGAAGTTCCTCAGCACCCAGCCCTGCCCGGATTGTCGTGGCACCCGCCTGCGTCGCGAAGCGCGGCATGTGTGGGTCGGCGAGAAAACCCTGCCGGCGGTAACCAACCTGCCGATCGGCGACGCCTGTGAATACTTCGGCGTGCTCAAGCTGACCGGACGTCGTGGCGAAATTGCCGACAAGATCCTCAAGGAGATCCGCGAGCGCCTGCAGTTCCTGGTCAACGTCGGTCTCGATTACCTGTCGCTGGACCGCAGCGCGGACACCTTGTCCGGTGGCGAGGCGCAGCGGATTCGCCTGGCCAGCCAGATCGGCGCCGGCCTGGTCGGGGTGCTGTACATCCTCGACGAACCTTCAATCGGTCTGCACCAGCGGGACAACGATCGCCTGCTGGGAACCCTCAAGCACCTTCGCGACATCGGCAACACGGTGATCGTGGTCGAACATGACGAAGACGCCATTCGCCTGGCCGACTACGTGGTGGATATCGGCCCCGGCGCCGGGGTGCACGGTGGACACATCGTTGCCGAAGGCACGCCAGCCGAAGTCATGGCCCATCCTGATTCGCTGACCGGCAAGTACCTGTCGGGGCGGGTAAAGATCGCGGTGCCCGCCAAGCGCACGCCGCGTAATAAAAAGCTCAGCCTGTCGCTCAAGGGCGCCCGTGGCAACAACTTGCGCAACGTCGACCTGGAGATCCCAATCGGCCTGCTGACCTGTGTGACCGGGGTCTCCGGCTCGGGCAAGTCGACCCTGATCAACAACACCCTGTTCCCCCTCAGCGCCACCGCACTGAACGGTGCGACCACTCTGGAAGCCGCTGCCCACGACAGCATCAACGGCCTGCAGCATCTGGATAAAGTGGTCGATATCGACCAGAGCCCGATTGGACGGACACCGCGTTCCAACCCGGCGACCTACACCGGTCTGTTCACACCGATTCGCGAGCTGTTCGCCGGCGTACCCGAGTCGCGCTCGCGCGGTTACGGGCCGGGGCGCTTCTCGTTCAACGTCAAGGGTGGACGCTGCGAGGCTTGCCAGGGTGATGGCCTGATCAAGGTCGAGATGCACTTCCTGCCGGACATCTACGTGCCCTGCGACGTGTGCAAGAGCAAGCGCTACAACCGCGAAACCCTTGAGGTCAAATACAAGGGCAAGAGCATCCACGAAGTGCTGGAGATGACGATCGAGGAAGCACGGGTATTCTTCGATGCGGTACCGGCGCTGGCGCGCAAGCTGCAGACCCTGATGGATGTCGGGCTGTCCTACATCAAGCTCGGGCAGTCGGCGACTACGCTTTCCGGTGGCGAGGCCCAACGGGTCAAGCTGTCGCGTGAGTTGTCCAAGCGCGATACCGGCAAGACCTTGTACATCCTCGACGAGCCGACTACCGGCCTGCATTTCGCCGATATTCAGCAACTGCTCGACGTTCTGCATCGCCTGCGCGACCACGGCAACACCGTGGTGGTGATCGAGCACAACCTGGACGTGATCAAGACCGCTGACTGGCTGGTGGACCTGGGTCCTGAAGGCGGCTCCAAGGGCGGGCAGATCATCGCGGTCGGCACACCGGAGCAAGTGGCCGAGATGGCGCAGTCCCACACCGGGTACTACCTCAAGCCACTGCTGGCTCGCGACAGGGATTGAACCCCCACGAAAAAGCCCCTGGCATTGTGAGATGCCAGGGGCTTTTTTATGTCACTGAAATCGCCTTGCAAACAATTCAGTATGGCGCTGACGGAAAATCAGAACTGCGATTGTAGGTAGTTTTCCAGTCCGATGACCTTGATCAGGCCCAACTGCTTCTCCAGCCAGTAGGTGTGATCTTCTTCGGTATCGGCCAATTGAATGCGCAGGATGTCACGGCTGACATAGTCCTTGTGCAACTCGCAAAGCTCGATGCCTTTGCACAGCGCGGCGCGCACTTTGTATTCCAGGCGCAGATCGCTGGCAAGCATCTCAGGCACCGTGGTGCCGGTGTCCAGATCATCTGGACGCATGCGCGGCGTGCCTTCGAGCATCAAGATGCGACGCATCAGGGCGTCAGCATGTTGTGCCTCTTCTTCCATCTCGTGATTGATACGTTCGAAGAGCTTGCTGAAGCCCCAGTCTTCGTACATCCGCGAATGGATGAAATATTGGTCACGTGCTGCCAGCTCGCCCGTCAGCAACGTGTTGAGGTAATCGATTACGTCCGGGTGACCTTGCATCGCCCTACATCTCCCTGCTTGAAAGTGGATAGTTTGAACCAAGCTGACTTGCAGGTCACTGGAAAAACGCTAACAAAGTGAAGATATTCTGAGAAAAGTAGCTTAAATAACGCAAAAACCGCCCAAATGAGGGCGGTTCTGCTTCTCGTTTAGACTTAGTTAAGCTGTACGCCCAACGCCTTTGCGACTCCTTCTCCATAAGCCGGGTCGGCCTTGAAGAAATGCTGCAGTTGACGCTGGACCACGTCCGCCGAAACACCGGCCATGGCACCGGCAATGTTGCTGATCAACAACGCCTTCTGATCTTCGTTCATCAGGCGGAAAAGCGCGCCAGCATGACTGTAGTAGTCGGTGTCTTCACGGTGATCATAACGATCTGCCGCGCCGCTGAGCGCCAATGCGGGCTCGGCATACCGAGGCGCCTGTTTGGGCGCATCCGCGTAGCTGTTCGGCTCATAGTTAGGCGCCGCGCCACCGTTGCTGCCGAAGGCCATGGAGCCGTCGCGCTGGTAGCTGTTCACCGGGCTGCGCGGGGCGTTGACGGGCAGTTGCTGGTGGTTGGTACCCACGCGATAGCGATGAGCGTCGGCATACGCAAAGACTCGACCTTGCAGCATGCGGTCCGGCGACAGGCCTACCCCCGGCACCATATTGCTTGGACCAAACGCCGCCTGTTCGACTTCAGCGAAGTAGTTCTGCGGGTTGCGGTTAAGCTCCAGCTCGCCCACTTCAATCAGCGGGAACTCCTTCTGCGACCAGGTCTTGGTCACGTCAAACGGGTTCTCGTAATGAGCTGCGGCCTGGGCCTCGCTCATGATCTGAATGCACACGCGCCATTTTGGGAAGTCACCACGCTCAATCGCGCCAAACAGGTCGCGCTGGGCGTAATCCGGATCAGTACCCGCCAGTCTTGCCGCTTCCGCCGGAGCGAGGTTCTTGATCCCTTGCAGGGTCTTGTAGTGCCACTTCACCCAGTGCCGCTCGCTTGTGGCGCTGATCAGGCTGTAAGTGTGACTGCCGAACCCGTGCATGTGACGGTAGCCATCAGGAATACCCCGATCCGAGAACAGGATGGTGACCTGGTGCAGCGCCTCGGGCGAATGCGACCAGAAGTCCCACATCATCTGGCCGCTCTTCAGATTGCTCTGCGGCAGACGCTTTTGGGTGTGGATAAAATCGGGAAACTTCAGCGGGTCACGGATGAAAAACACCGGCGTGTTGTTGCCAACGATGTCCCAATTACCGTCCTCGGTATAGAACTTCAAGGCGAAACCACGGGGATCTCGTTCGGTATCAGCCGAGCCACGCTCACCGCCTACCGTGGAGAAGCGCAAAAAGGTCGGTGTTTGCTTGCCCACGGACTCGAACAGCTTGGCGCTGGTGTACTGAGTGATGTCGCGGGTGACAGTGAACGTCCCGTAGGCACCTGAACCCTTGGCATGCACGCGACGCTCAGGGATGTTTTCACGGTTGAAGTGGGCAAGCTTCTCGATCAAATGAAAGTCGTCGAGCAGCAATGGGCCACGAGGACCGGCGGAACGGGAATTCTGGTTATCGGCGACCGGAGCGCCACTGGCGGTGGTAAGCGTTTTGTTCTGGCTCATGCTCAATCTTCCTCTGTCAGTCTTGAAACTGCCGGCTAATCGGCTGACATCGAGTATTGACCATCCCGATGACACCATCAAATTCATTAATTCATGATGTTCGATAGATAATTACTAATTAGCCAGGAAGACAAATAGCCAAATCGAGCTCTGCTGAAAGGTTTGATTGGTTGCCGGCTTTTACTGCAGACACAAAAAACCGGGCACTAGGCCCGGTTCTTCGTTTCAGACTGACGTCTTACTCAGCGGATACAGCTTCGCCGCTGACAGCACGATCAACCAACTCGACGTACGCCATAGGAGCGTTGTCGCCAGCGCGGAAACCGCACTTGAGGATGCGCAGGTAGCCACCCTCACGGGTAGCGTAACGCTTGCCCAGGTCGTTGAAGAGCTTACCAACGATAGCTTTCGAACGAGTACGGTCGAAAGCCAGACGGCGGTTAGCCAGGCTGTCTGTCTTGGCCAAAGTGATCAGCGGCTCAGCAACGCGACGCAGTTCTTTAGCTTTCGGCAGTGTAGTTTTGATCAGCTCGTGCTCGAACAGCGACACCGCCATGTTTTGAAACATGGCCTTGCGGTGCGAGCTGGTGCGGCTCAGGTGACGACCACTTTTACGATGACGCATGGTTCATTCCTTACCAAACACAACGTTCGGTGATTACGACGATCAGGCAGTCGCCTTGTCGTCCTTCTTAAGACTTGCAGGCGGCCAGTTGTCGAGGCGCATGCCGAGGGACAGACCGCGGGAGGCCAGAACGTCCTTGATTTCGGTCAAGGATTTCTTGCCAAGGTTCGGAGTCTTCAACAGTTCTACTTCGGTACGCTGAATCAGGTCGCCGATGTAGTAAATGTTTTCCGCCTTAAGGCAGTTAGCCGAACGTACAGTCAGTTCCAGATCGTCAACCGGGCGAAGCAGGATCGGATCGATCTCGTCTTCTTGCTCGATTACCACTGGCTCACTGTCACCTTTGAGGTCGACGAACGCAGCCAACTGCTGTTGCAGAATGGTTGCAGCACGACGGATAGCCTCTTCAGGATCCAGGGTACCGTTGGTTTCCAGATCAATAACCAGCTTGTCCAGGTTAGTACGCTGCTCGACACGGGCGTTTTCCACCACGTATGCGATACGGCGAACCGGGCTGAACGAAGAGTCAAGCTGCAAGCGACCGATGCTGCGGCTTTCGTCTTCATCGCTCTGACGCGAGTCTGCCGGTTCATAACCACGACCACGAGCTACGGTGAGCTTCATGTTCAGGGCGCCGTTAGACGCCAGGTTAGCGATTACGTGATCGGGGTTAACGATCTCGACATCATGATCCAGCTGAATATCGGCAGCGGTAACCACCCCCGAACCCTTCTTCGACAAGGTCAGCGTAACTTCGTCACGGCCGTGCAGCTTGATAGCCAGACCTTTAAGGTTCAACAGGATTTCAATTACGTCTTCCTGTACACCTTCGATGGCGCTGTACTCGTGGAGCACACCGTCAATCTCGGCCTCGACTACTGCACAGCCGGGCATTGAGGACAACAGGATGCGGCGCAGCGCGTTGCCCAGGGTGTGGCCAAAACCACGCTCGAGAGGCTCGAGAGTGATCTTGGCGCGGGTTGGACTGACAACCTGCACATCAATATGGCGGGGTGTCAGGAACTCATTTACCGAAATCTGCATGGATGCACCTATTTTCTAGCCCTTACTTGGAGTAGAGCTCGACAATCAGGCTTTCGTTGATGTCGGCGGACAGATCACTGCGAGCTGGAACGTTCTTGAAAACGCCCGACTTCTTCTCAGTGTCTACTTCTACCCATTCTACGCGGCCACGTTGGGCACACAGATCGAGAGCTTGGACAATGCGAAGTTGGTTCTTTGCTTTCTCGCGAATCGCGACCACGTCACCAGCACGAACCTGGTACGACGGGACGTTAACGGTCTGGCCGTTTACGCTAACGGATTTGTGCGATACCAGCTGACGGGATTCGGCACGAGTAGAGCCAAAACCCATACGGTATACAACGTTGTCCAGACGGCATTCGAGCAGTTGCAGCAGGTTTTCACCGGTTGCACCTTTCTTGCCAGCAGCTTCTTTGTAGTAGCCGCTGAACTGACGCTCGAGAACGCCGTAGATACGACGGACCTTCTGCTTTTCACGCAGTTGGGTGCCGTAGTCGGACTGGCGACCGCGGCGTTGGCCGTGGATACCAGGTGCTGCTTCGATGTTGCACTTAGATTCGATAGCGCGCACGCCGCTCTTCAGGAAGAGATCGGTGCCTTCGCGACGAGCCAGTTTGCATTTTGGACCAATGTAACGAGCCATTCTTTACAATCTCCTGGATTACACGCGGCGCTTCTTCGGCGGACGGCACCCGTTGTGCGGGATTGGCGTCACGTCGGTGATGCTGGCGATCTTGTAGCCACAGCCGTTCAAAGCGCGGACTGCAGATTCACGACCTGGACCTGGACCCTTGACGTTAACGTCGAGGTTTTTCAGGCCGTATTCCAGCGCAGCTTGACCAGCACGTTCAGCAGCTACTTGAGCAGCGAACGGGGTGGACTTGCGAGAACCGCGGAAACCCGAACCACCGGAGGTTGCCCAGGAAAGAGCGTTACCTTGACGGTCGGTGATGGTCACGATGGTGTTGTTGAAAGACGCGTGGATGTGGGCGATGCCATCAACCACTGTCTTTTTAATCTTTTTACGAGGACGAGCAGCAGGTTTTGCCATGACTAAATTCCTGTCGATTCGCTGGTGCGATTACTTGCGGATCGGCTTACGCGGACCTTTGCGAGTACGCGCGTTGGTCTTGGTACGCTGACCGCGCACTGGAAGACCACGACGATGGCGCAGACCGCGGTAGCAGCCCAGATCCATCAAGCGTTTGATTTTCATGTTGATTTCGCGACGCAGGTCACCTTCAGTGGTGAACTTCGACACTTCGCCACGCAGCTGTTCAATTTGCTCGTCGCTCAGATCTTTGATCTTTGCCGCTGGGTTTACCCCAGTCACTGCACAGATTTTCTGCGCAGTAGTGCGACCAACACCATAGATGTAGGTCAGCGAGATAACAGTATGCTTGTTATCTGGAATGTTAACGCCTGCAATACGGGCCATTCAGTGGGACTCCAATTGACAGCTACCTACGCCCCGGAAGCCAAGAAATAGGGCGCGAGATAATATCGCTGTAATAACAAATAATCAACCCAGCAGCGCACTAGCTGCTGGGCTTGAAGCACAATCACACTCAGCCTTGGCGCTGTTTGTGACGCGGTTCCGCGCTGCAAATTACTCGAACAACACCTTCGCGGCGAATAATCTTGCAGTTACGGCACAGCTTTTTCACCGATGCACGAACTTTCATCACCAACTCCTCGAACCTTATGGGTCAGCGCAGCATGCCGCTGCCGTAACCCTTCAGGTTGGCTTTCTTCATCAGGGATTCGTACTGGTGCGAAACGAGGTGCGATTGTACTTGGGACATGAAGTCCATAACAACCACGACCACGATCAGCAACGAGGTCCCGCCAAGGTAGAACGGAACGTTTGCTGCAACCACCAGGAACTGGGGCAACAGGCAGACGGCCGTCATATATAGAGCACCGAACATGGTCAAGCGAGTCAAAACGCCATCAATATAGCGCGCAGACTGCTCACCTGGACGGATACCCGGAATAAAGGCACCGGACTTCTTCAGGTTTTCCGCTACGTCTTTCGGATTGAACATCAACGCCGTATAGAAGAAGCAGAAGAAAATAATCCCTGCACTAAACAGCAGAATATTCAACGGCTGACCAGGAGCGATCGACTGCGAGATGTCCTGCAACCAGCCCATACCTTCAGACTGACCGAACCAGGCACCCAACGAAGCCGGGAACAGCAAAATGCTGCTCGCGAAGATAGCAGGAATAACACCGGCCATATTCACTTTCAGCGGCAAGTGGCTAGTCTGCGCAGCAAAAACCTTGCGGCCCTGCTGACGCTTGGCGTAGTGAACAGCAATACGACGCTGACCACGCTCAATGAACACCACAAAACCGATAATCGCTACTGCCAGCAAACCGATAGCAACCAGGGCGAAGATGTTGATATCACCCTGACGTGCAGACTCGAAAGACTGCCCAATTGCCCTCGGAAGACCGGCAACGATACCTGCGAAAATCAACATCGAGATACCGTTACCAACACCACGCTCAGTAATCTGCTCACCCAGCCACATCATGAACATCGCACCAGCCACAAAAGTGGATACCGCGACGAAATGGAAGCCAAAGTCACCAGTGAACGCAACGCCCTGCCCAGCCAGACCAACGGACATGCCGATAGCCTGAACCAGAGCGAGGACAACGGTGCCGTAGCGGGTGTACTGGCTAATCTTGCGACGGCCAGCTTCACCTTCCTTCTTCAACTGCTCCAGCTGCGGACTGACGGCGGTCATCAGCTGCATGATGATCGATGCCGAAATGTACGGCATGATCCCCAGTGCAAAGATGCTCATCCGCTCCAGCGCGCCGCCGGAAAACATGTTGAACAAGCTAAGAATGGTCCCCTCATTCTGTCGAAACAGGTCCGCGAGTCGGTCCGGGTTGATACCTGGAACCGGGATGTGTGCGCCTATTCGGTAGACGATAATCGCCAGGAACAGAAAACGCAGACGAGCCCAGAGTTCAGACATACCGCCTTTGCCGAGCGCAGAGAGAGCACCTTGCTTAGCCATTTATTCCTCGAACTTGCCGCCAGCTGCTTCGATAGCCGCACGCGCACCTTTGGTGGCGCCGATTCCCTTTCCGATGGTGACAGCGCGAGTAACTTCGCCGGACAGCATGATTTTCACACGCTGAACGTTGACGTTGATCACGTTGGCATCTTTCAGGGACTGCACGGTGACGATGTCGCCATCCACTTTAGCCAGTTCGGACAAACGCACTTCTGCGCGATCCATGGCTTTCAGGGAAACGAAACCGAATTTCGGCAGGCGACGATGCAGCGGCTGTTGGCCGCCTTCAAAGCCTGGAGCGATAGTGCCACCGGAGCGGGAGCTTTGACCTTTGTGGCCACGGCCACCGGTCTTACCCAAACCACTACCGATACCACGGCCCGGACGATGCTTTTCGCGACGGGAACCCGGCGCTGGACTCAGATCATTGAGTTTCATCGATTAACCCTCTACACGCAGCATGTAGTAAGCCTTGTTGATCATCCCGCGATTCTCGGGAGTATCCTGGACTTCTACAGTGTGACCGATGCGACGCAGACCCAAACCCTTAACGCACAGTTTGTGGTTAGGGATGCGGCCGGTCATGCTTTTGATCAGCGTTACTTTTACGGTAGCCATGATCAGAAGATCTCCTTGACACTTTTGCCGCGCTTGGCAGCAATGGATTCAGGAGACTGCATTGCTTTCAAACCTTTGAAAGTGGCGTGAACCACGTTTACCGGGTTAGTCGAGCCGTAGCACTTGGCCAGAACGTTCTGAACGCCAGCAACTTCGAGGACAGCACGCATAGCGCCGCCAGCGATGATACCGGTACCTTCAGAAGCAGGCTGCATGTACACCTTCGAAGCGCCGTGAGCGGACTTCATTGCGTACTGCAAAGTGGTGCCGTTCAGATCAACTTGGATCATGTTGCGGCGAGCAGCTTCCATTGCCTTCTGGATCGCAGCAGGCACTTCACGCGACTTGCCACGGCCGAAGCCAACACGGCCCTTACCATCACCAACCACGGTCAACGCGGTGAAAGTGAAGATACGGCCGCCTTTAACGGTTTTGGCTACGCGGTTAACTTGAACCAGCTTCTCAATGTAGCCTTCGTCGCGCTTTTGGTCGTTATTTGACATAACTTAGAACTCCAGCCCAGCTTCACGAGCAGCATCAGCCAGCGCCTTGACGCGGCCGTGGTACTTGAAGCCAGAGCGGTCGAAAGCCACCTGCGAGACGCCAGCGGCTTTTGCACGCGTAGCGACCAGCTGGCCAACCTTAGTGGCCGCGTCGATGTTGCCAGTGGCCCCATCACGCAGTTCTTTATCCAAAGTCGAGGCGCTTGCCAGGACTTTGTTGCCGTCGGCCGAGATGACCTGGGCGTAGATGTGCTGCGACGAGCGGAACACGCAGAGACGCACGACTTCGAGTTCGTGCATTTTCAGGCGTGCTTTGCGAGCGCGACGCAGTCGAGTAACTTTTTTGTCGGTCATTTGCTATGCCCTACTTCTTCTTGGCTTCTTTACGACGGACGACTTCGTCCGCGTAGCGCACACCTTTGCCCTTGTACGGCTCTGGTGGACGGAAGTCGCGGATCTCAGCGGCCACTTGACCTACCAGCTGCTTATCGATGCCCCGGATCAGGATATCGGTCTGGCTAGGAGTCTCAGCGGTGATGCCTTCCGGCAGCTCGTAATCCACTGGGTGCGAGAAGCCAAGGGCCAGGTTCAGCACCGTGCCTTTTGCTTGCGCTTTGTAACCAACACCGACCAGCTGGAGCTTACGCTCGAAGCCTTGGCTTACGCCTTGGACCATGTTGTTTACCAACGCACGAGTGGTACCGGCCATTGCGCGAGTTTGTTGATCGCCATTGCGAGCAGCGAAACGCAGCTCACCAGCTTCTTCAACAATCTCAACGGACGAATGGATGTTCAGTTCGAGAGTACCCTTGGCACCCTTCACCGAAAGCTGTTGGCCTGCGAATTTGACTTCGACACCGGCTGGCAGCTTAACGGGGTTCTTAGCGACGCGTGACATGCTTATCCCCCCTTAGAACACAGTGCAAAGAACTTCGCCGCCGACACCGGCAGCGCGCGCAGCACGATCCGTCATCACACCTTTGTTGGTGGAGACGATAGACACGCCGAGACCGCCACGAACTTTCGGCAGATCTTCAACGGACTTGTACTGACGCAGGCCTGGACGGCTAACGCGCTTCACTTCCTCGATGACCGGACGGCCTTCGAAGTACTTCAGCTCGATGGACAGCAGTGGTTTGATTTCGCTGCTGATCTGATAACCCGCAATGTAGCCTTCGTCTTTCAGGACTTTGGCAACAGCTACCTTCAACGTGGAAGATGGCATGCTTACGACGGACTTTTCAGCCATCTGGGCATTACGGATTCGAGTTAGCATGTCCGCTAACGGGTCCTGCATACTCATGGGCTAGACGCTCCTAATACAAAAAAATTAGCCTTGCGGCTACTACGTGTCGCCGAGAATCTCCGGGCATAAAAAACACGGGCTCAGGCGAGCCGCGTATCTTAGACATATTCCAGAAATGAAACAAGCCCCAATAGGGGCTTGATCCAGATTCAAGGCCACCGGTGGTCAGGATCTTGCGAGCCTGAGCACCGAGACTTTGACAGTACTTACCAGCTGGCTTTAACCAGACCTGGTACGTCACCACGCATTGCCGCTTCACGCAGTTTGTTACGGCCGAGGCCGAACTTGCGGTAAACGCCGTGTGGACGACCGGTCAGGCGGCAGCGGTTACGCATGCGCGCAGCGCTTGCGTCACGTGGCTGCTTCTGCAGGGCAACTGTAGCTTCCCAACGTGCTTCTGGACTTGCGTTCAGATCAACGATGATAGCTTTCAGTGCTGCACGCTTTTTGGCGTACTTGGCAACCGTGAGCTGACGCTTCAGCTCGCGGTTTTTCATGCTCTTCTTGGCCATTTTCCTACTCCAATCAGTTGCGGAACGGGAATTTGAATGCACGCAGCAGAGCGCGGCCTTCATCATCGTTCTTGGCAGTGGTGGTCAGGGTGATGTCCAGACCGCGGAGAGCATCGATCTTGTCGTAGTCGATTTCCGGGAAAATGATCTGCTCTTTAACGCCCATGCTGTAGTTGCCACGACCATCGAAGGACTTGGCATTCAGGCCGCGGAAGTCGCGAACCCGAGGCAGGGAGATCGACAGCAGACGATCCAGGAACTCGTACATACGCTCACGGCGCAGGGTCACTTTGACGCCGATCGGCCAACCTTCACGGACTTTAAAGCCAGCGATGGATTTCCGAGCGTAGGTCACAACGACTTTCTGGCCGGTGATCTTTTCCAGGTCAGCAACAGCGTGCTCGATGACTTTTTTGTCGCCGATCGCTTCGCCCAGACCCATGTTCAGGGTGATTTTGGTAACGCGCGGAACTTCCATCACGTTCGAAAGCTTAAGTTCTTCCTTAAGTTTCGGTGCGATTTCCTTCCGGTAAATCTCTTTTAGTCGTGCCATGGTCTTCTACCTAGCAGTGTTCAAGCATCAACCGCTTTTTGGGTCGACTTGAAGACACGAATTTTCTTACCGTCTTCTACTTTGAAACCAACGCGGTCAGCCTTGTTGGTTTCGCCGTTGAAGATGGCGACGTTAGAAGCGTGCAGTGGCGCTTCTTTCTCGACGATACCGCCTTGTACGCCCGACATCGGGTTAGGCTTGGTATGACGCTTGACCAGGTTCAGACCACCAACGACCAGACGGTCATCAGCAAGAACCTTCAGCACCTTACCGCGCTTACCTTTGTCTTTGCCGGCGATCACGATGATCTCGTCGTCACGACGAATCTTTTGCATGTCGGATCTCCTTACAGCACTTCTGGGGCGAGCGAGACGATCTTCATGAACTTCTCAGTACGAAGTTCACGGGTCACTGGCCCAAAGATACGGGTGCCGATCGGCTCTTGCTTGTTGTTCAGAAGAACAGCAGCGTTGCCATCAAAGCGGATAATGGAGCCATCTGCACGGCGAACACCGTGACGAGTGCGGACTACAACAGCAGTCATCACCTGGCCTTTTTTCACTTTACCGCGAGGAATTGCTTCCTTCACGGTAACTTTGATGATGTCACCGATACCAGCGTAACGACGATGGGAGCCACCCAGCACCTTGATGCACATAACGCGGCGAGCGCCGCTGTTATCGGCCACATCGAGCATGGATTGAGTCTGAATCATATAATTTCTCCGACCCCTAGTCCTTAGACTTCCACAGCGCGTTCGAGAACATCAACCAGTGCCCAAGACTTGGTCTTGGCCAGCGGACGAGTTTCACGAATAGTGACTTTGTCGCCGATGTGGCACTGATTGGTTTCGTCGTGCGCGTGCAGCTTAGTCGAACGCTTAACGTATTTACCGTAGATCGGGTGCTTAACGCGACGCTCGATCAAAACGGTGATGGTTTTGTCCATCTTGTCGCTGACAACACGGCCAGTCAGCGTACGGACAGTCTTTTCGGCTTCAGCCATGATCACTTACCTGCCTGCTGGTTGAGCACAGTCTTCACGCGAGCGATGTCACGCTTAACTTGCGAGAGCAGATGAGACTGCCCCAACTGGCCAGTTGCTTTCTGCATACGCAGATTGAACTGGTCGCGCAGCAGGCCGAGCAGTTGCTCGTTCAGCTGCTGTGCGGATTTTTCACGAAGTTCATTCGCTTTCATCACATCACCGTCCGTTTAACAAAGGAGGTGGCGAGCGGCAGCTTTGCAGCAGCCAGGGCGAAAGCCTCACGCGCCAGCTCTTCAGAAACACCCTCGATTTCATACAGGACTTTGCCTGGCTGAATCTGGGCAACCCAGTATTCGACGTTACCCTTACCTTTACCCATCCGAACTTCGAGTGGTTTCTTGGAAATAGGCTTGTCCGGGAATACACGGATCCAGATCTTGCCGCCACGTTTAACGTGACGGGTCAGTGCACGACGCGCTGACTCGATCTGACGAGCGGTGAGACGACCACGAGCTACAGACTTCAGCGCATATTCGCCGAAGCTGACTTTGCTACCGCGCAATGCCAAGCCACGGTTGTGGCCGGTCATCTGCTTGCGGAACTTCGTACGCTTAGGTTGCAACATTTGGCGTACCCCTTACTTAGCAGCTTTTTTACGAGGCGCTGGTGCTTGTGGCTTCAGCTCTTCTTGGCGACCACCAATTACTTCGCCTTTGAAGATCCAAACCTTTACACCGATCACACCATAAGTGGTGTGAGCTTCGTAGTTGGCATAGTCGATGTCGGCACGCAGGGTGTGCAGTGGCACACGACCTTCGCGATACCATTCAGTACGTGCGATTTCAGCACCGCCGAGACGACCGCTCACTTGGATTTTGATGCCTTTGGCACCAATGCGCATGGCGTTCTGTACAGCGCGCTTCATAGCGCGACGGAACATTACACGGCGCTCCAGCTGCTGAGCTACGCTCTGCGCAACCAGCATACCGTCGAGTTCCGGCTTACGGATCTCTTCGATATTGATGTGCACAGGCACACCCATTTGCTTGGTCAGGTCCTGACGCAGTTTCTCAACATCTTCACCTTTCTTCCCGATAACGATACCTGGACGAGCGGTGTGGATGGTGATACGTGCAGTTTGAGCCGGACGATGGATATCGATACGGCTTACGGACGCGCTTTTTAGTTTGTCTTGGAGATACTCACGCACCTTCAGATCAGCGAACAAATAGTCCGCATAAGTCCGACCGTCTGCGTACCAGACGGAGGTGTGCTCCTTGACGATTCCCAGGCGAATGCCAATGGGATGTACTTTCTGACCCATCTCTTCGACTCCGTTACTTGTCAGCAACCTTGACAGTGATATGGCAAGACCGCTTGACGATGCGATCAGCACGGCCTTTGGCACGTGGCATGATGCGCTTCAGCGAACGCCCTTCGTTGACGAAAACGGTGCTGACTTTCAGGTCATCAACGTCTGCGCCTTCGTTATGCTCGGCGTTGGCTACGGCCGACTCCAGCACTTTCTTCATGATCTCGGCGGCTTTCTTACTGCTGAAAGCCAACAGGTTGAGCGCTTCGCCCACCTTCTTCCCGCGGATCTGGTCGGCGACCAAGCGGGCTTTCTGGGCGGAGATTCGAGCGCCCGACAACTTAGCGGCTACTTCCATCGTTCCTTACCCCTTAACGCTTGGCTTTCTTGTCTGCCACGTGCCCACGATAAGTGCGGGTACCGGCAAACTCGCCCAGTTTGTGGCCGACCATGTCTTCGTTCACGAGAACTGGAACATGTTGACGACCGTTGTGTACTGCGATGGTCAGACCGACCATTTGTGGCAGGATCATGGAACGGCGCGACCAGGTCTTAACTGGTTTGCGATCGTTCTTTTCCGCCGCCACTTCGATCTTCTTCAGTAGGTGAAGATCAATAAAAGGACCTTTTTTCAGAGAACGTGGCACTGTCGTATCCCTCTATTTACTTGCGACGACGGACGATCATTTTGTCGGTACGCTTATTACCACGAGTCTTCGCGCCCTTAGTCGGGAAGCCCCATGGCGATACCGGATGACGACCACCAGAGGTACGACCTTCACCACCACCGTGTGGGTGGTCAACCGGGTTCATGGCAACACCACGAACGGTTGGGCGAACGCCACGCCAGCGTTTGGCACCAGCTTTACCCAGCGAACGCAGGCTGTGCTCGGAGTTCGAGACTTCACCCAGGGTCGCACGGCATTCAGCCAGGACTTTACGCATTTCACCAGAGCGCAGACGCAGGGTCACGTAGACACCTTCACGAGCGATCAGCTGGGCCGAAGCACCTGCCGAACGAGCGATTTGCGCGCCTTTACCTGGCTTCAGTTCGATGCCGTGTACGGTGCTACCAACTGGAATGTTACGCAGTTGCAGAGCGTTGCCCGGCTTGATCGGCGCCAAGGCACCTGCGATCAGCTGGTCGCCAGCACTCACGCCTTTAGGGGCGATGATGTAGCGGCGCTCGCCGTCTGCGTACAGCAGCAAAGCGATGTGAGCAGTACGGTTTGGATCGTATTCGATACGCTCGACAGTGGCAGCGATGCCATCTTTGTCGTTGCGACGGAAATCGACCAGACGATAATGCTGCTTATGGCCACCACCGATGTGACGAGTGGTAATACGACCATTGTTGTTACGACCACCAGTCTTCGATTTTTTCTCGAGCAGCGGTGCGTGAGGAGCGCCTTTATGCAGCTCCTGGTTGACCACCTTGACCACAAAACGGCGGCCAGGGGAAGTCGGTTTGCATTTAACGATTGCCATGATGCACCCCTTCCTTACTCAGCACTGCTGCTGAAATCGAGATCTTGGCCTGGCTGAAGGGAGATAACTGCCTTCTTCCAGTCATTACGCTTGCCCAGACCGCGAGCAGTGCGCTTGCTCTTACCCAGAACATTCAGGGTAGTAACACGCTCTACTTTCACGCTGAACAGGCTTTCGACGGCCTTCTTGATTTCCAGCTTGGTTGCGTCAGTTGCAACCTTGAAAACGAACTGGCCTTTCTTGTCAGCCAGAACCGTAGCCTTCTCGGAAACGTGCGGGCCAAGCAGAACTTTAAATACGCGTTCCTGGTTCATCCCAGCAGCTCCTCGAATTTCTTCACGGCCGACACGGTGATCAACACCTTGTCGTATGCGATCAGACTAACTGGATCGGAACCTTGCACGTCACGTACATCAACGTGTGGCAGGTTACGAGCAGCCAGGTACAGGTTCTGATCAACTACTTCAGACACGATCAAGACGTCAGTCAGGCCCATGCCGGTCAGTTTGTTCAGCAGATCTTTGGTCTTCGGTGCATCAACAGCGAAGTCCTGAACCACAACCAGACGATCAGTACGCACGAGTTCAGCAAGGATGGAGCGCAGTGCTGCGCGATACATCTTCTTGTTGAGCTTCTGAGTGTGATCCTGTGGACGAGCTGCGAAAGTGGTACCGCCGCCACGCCAGATTGGGCTACGGATAGTACCGGCACGAGCACGGCCAGTACCTTTCTGACGCCATGGGCGCTTACCGCCACCACGAACGTCGGAACGGGTCTTTTGCTGCTTGCTACCTTGACGGCCGCCGGCCATGTAGGCCACGACTGCTTGGTGAACCAGCGTCTCGTTGAATTCGCCGCCAAATGTCAGTTCGGAAACTTCGATCGCTTGAGCGTCATTTACATTTAATTGCATGTCAGCTTCCCCTTAACCGCGAGCCTTGGCTGCTGGACGTACAACCAAGTTGCCGCCAGTAGCGCCAGGAACAGCGCCCTTGACCAACAACAGATTGCGTTCAGCGTCCACGCGCACTACTTCAAGGGACTGCACGGTCACGCGCTCAGCGCCCATATGACCGGACATTTTCTTGCCCTTGAATACACGACCAGGAGTCTGGCACTGGCCGATAGAGCCTGGAACGCGGTGGGACACGGAGTTACCGTGGGTATTATCTTGCCCGCGGAAGTTCCAACGCTTGATCGTACCCTGGAAGCCTTTACCTTTGGACTGACCGGTTACATCAACCAGTTGACCAGCAGCGAAGATTTCAGCGTTGATCAGATCGCCGGCCTGGTAGTCGCCTTCTTCAAGACGGAATTCCATTACGGTACGACCAGCGGCAACGTTCGCCTTGGCGAAGTGGCCAGCTTGAGCAGCTGTAACACGCGAAGCACGACGCTCGCCTACAGTGACTTGCACTGCACGATAGCCATCGGTCTCTTCAGTTTTGAACTGGGTGACGCGATTCGGCTCGATCTCAATGACCGTGACCGGAATGGAGACACCTTCTTCGGTGAAAATACGGGTCATACCGCATTTACGACCGACTACACCAATAGTCATGTTGTAAACCTCATGAGTGTACGGGGCTTTCACCCGCTATGGCCGCCCATTTCAGAGCGTTACACGACTAAGACCGAGTCTTAGCCGAGGCTGATCTGCACTTCCACACCGGCCGCAAGATCAAGCTTCATAAGAGCATCAACGGTTTTATCCGTTGGCTGGACGATGTCCAGAACGCGCTTATGAGTACGGATCTCGTACTGGTCACGCGCGTCTTTGTTGACGTGCGGGGAGACCAGAACGGTGAACCGCTCTTTACGGGTAGGCAGTGGAATTGGACCACGCACTTGAGCACCAGTACGTTTCGCGGTTTCCACGATTTCCTGGGTGGATTGGTCGATCAGGCGATGGTCAAAAGCCTTCAACCTGATACGGATTTGCTGATTTTGCATTGGATTTCAGACTCCGGCTGCTATTCCCACCGAGCGCAATACGCCCGTTAAAAGGAGGCGCAATTCTATAGACGGGCCAACAGAGTGTCAACCCAATAAAAAACCCCCGCCAGCGGAGACCGCTAGCGGGGGCTTTTTAATCAATCAACGCTTAGGCGATGATTTTGGCTACGACGCCAGCGCCGACGGTACGACCGCCTTCACGAATAGCGAAACGCAGACCATCTTCCATTGCGATGGTTTTGATCAGGGTGACAACCATTTTGATGTTGTCGCCTGGCATTACCATTTCAACGCCTTCCGGCAGTTCGCAGTTACCGGTCACGTCAGTGGTCCGGAAGTAGAACTGTGGACGGTAGCCTTTGAAGAACGGAGTGTGACGACCGCCTTCTTCTTTGCTCAGCACGTACACTTCAGCTTCGAAGGTAGTGTGCGGCTTAACCGAACCTGGCTTGACCAGAACCTGGCCACGCTCTACGTCGTCACGCTTGGTGCCGCGCAGCAGCACGCCGCAGTTCTCGCCAGCACGACCTTCGTCGAGCAGCTTACGGAACATTTCAACACCGGTGCAGGTGGTGACAGTAGTGTCACGCAGACCAACGATTTCCAGTGGATCCTGAACCTTGACGATACCGCGCTCGATACGGCCAGTTACAACAGTACCGCGACCGGAGATCGAGAATACGTCTTCGATTGGCATCAGGAACGGCTTGTCGATAACACGAACTGGATCTGGAATGTAGCTGTCCAGAGTCTCAACCAGTTTACGAACGGCAGTGGTGCCCATTTCGTTGTCGTCTTGGCCGTTCAGAGCCATCAGAGCGGAACCGATGATGATCGGGGTGTCGTCACCTGGGAAGTCGTAAGTGCTCAGCAGATCGCGCACTTCCATCTCAACCAGTTCCAGCAGCTCAGCGTCGTCAACCATGTCAGCCTTGTTCAGGAAGACAACGATGTACGGAACGCCAACCTGACGGGACAGCAGGATGTGCTCACGGGTTTGTGGCATCGGACCATCAGCGGCCGAACAAACCAGAATAGCGCCGTCCATCTGAGCAGCACCGGTGATCATGTTCTTCACATAGTCAGCGTGACCCGGGCAGTCAACGTGAGCGTAGTGACGGATCAGCGAGTTGTATTCAACGTGCGCAGTGTTGATGGTGATACCACGAGCCTTCTCTTCTGGAGCGCTGTCGATCTTGTCGAAAGCAACAACAGCCGAGCCGAAAACTTCGGAGCAGACGCGAGTCAGAGCAGCGGTCAGCGTGGTTTTACCGTGGTCAACGTGACCAATGGTGCCAACGTTGACGTGCGGGAGGGTACGGTCAAATTTTTCTTTAGCCACGACAATTAACTCCTTGCCTAAAGGACTGAATCAGCCTTGTTTTTTGGTGACAGTTTCGACGATGTGCGCCGGAGCTGTATCGTATTTTTTGAATTCCATAGAGTAGCTTGCGCGACCCTGGGACATGGAACGGACGTCGGTCGCATAACCGAACATCTCACCCAGCGGAACCTCGGCGCGAATAACCTTGCCGGATACCGTGTCTTCCATACCCTGGATCATGCCACGACGACGGTTAAGGTCGCCCATCACATCACCCATATAGTCTTCAGGCGTAACAACCTCTACCGCCATGATCGGCTCAAGCAGCTCACCACCACCTTTGGTAGCCAATTGCTTGGTAGCCATGGAAGCAGCAACCTTAAACGCCATCTCGTTGGAGTCGACGTCATGGTAAGAACCATCGAACACGGTAGCCTTCAGGCCGATCAGCGGATAGCCGGCAACAACGCCGTTCTTCATCTGCTCTTCGATACCCTTCTGGATTGCCGGGATGTATTCCTTAGGAACCACACCACCAACAACTTCGTTCAGGAATTGCAGACCTTCCTGACCTTCGTCAGCAGGAGCAAAACGAATCCAGCAATGGCCGAACTGGCCACGACCGCCGGACTGACGAACGAACTTACCTTCGATCTCACAGCTCTTCGTGATGCGCTCACGATAGGAAACCTGAGGCTTACCGATGTTGGCTTCGACGTTGAACTCACGGCGCATCCGGTCAACCAGGATGTCCAGGTGCAACTCGCCCATGCCGGAGATGATCGTCTGACCAGTCTCTTCATCAGTTTTGACGCGGAAAGATGGATCTTCCTGAGCAAGCTTGCCCAGAGCGATACCCATTTTTTCCTGGTCATCCTTGGTCTTAGGCTCAACGGCAACCGAAATAACCGGCTCCGGGAAGTCCATGCGAACCAGGATGATTGGCTTGTCAGCGGTGCACAAGGTTTCACCAGTGGTGACGTCCTTCATGCCGATCAAGGCCGCGATGTCACCAGCGCGTACTTCCTTGATTTCTTCACGGGCGTTTGCGTGCATTTGCACCATACGACCCACGCGCTCTTTCTTGCCTTTAACCGAGTTGATAACGCCGTCGCCGGAGCTCAACACGCCCGAGTAAACTCGAACGAAGGTCAAAGTACCCACGAATGGGTCAGTAGCGATCTTGAACGCCAGAGCCGAGAACGGCTCGCTGTCGTCTGCATGACGCTCCAGCTCGATAGTCTCGTCATCCGGGTCAGTACCCTTGATGGCAGGAATGTCGACCGGTGCAGGCAGGTAGTCGATAACGGCGTCGAGAACCAGGGGAACACCCTTGTTCTTGAAGGAAGAACCACAAACAGCCAAGACGATTTCACCAGCGATAGTACGCTGACGCAGAGCAGCCTTGATTTCTTCGACGGTAAGTTCTTCACCCTCGAGGTACTTGTTCATCAGATCTTCGTTGGCTTCGGCAGCAGCCTCAACCATGTTGCTGCGCCACTCTTCAGCCAGTTCCAGCATATCTGCAGGAATAGCTTCGCGACGTGGCACCATGCCTTTATCAGCATCGTCCCAGTAAACCGCTTCCATGCTCATCAGATCGATCTGACCACGGAAGTTGTCTTCGGAACCGATAGCCAACTGGATAGGCACCGGAGTGTGACCCAGACGCTGCTTGATCTGAGCAACTACACGCAGGAAGTTAGCACCCGCGCGGTCCATCTTGTTTACGTAAACAAGACGTGGAACGCCGTACTTGTTGGCTTGACGCCATACGGTTTCCGACTGAGGCTCAACACCCGAGGTACCGCAGAACACAACTACCGCGCCGTCGAGTACGCGCAGGGAACGCTCAACTTCAATAGTGAAGTCTACGTGGCCCGGGGTATCGATTACGTTGAAACGGTATTTGTCGAACTGCTTGGCAGAACCCTGCCAGAAGGTGGTGATTGCAGCAGAAGTAATGGTAATACCACGCTCCTGCTCCTGCACCATCCAGTCGGTGGTCGCGGCGCCGTCATGCACCTCGCCCATCTTGTGGTTTACGCCGGTGTAAAAAAGGACGCGCTCGGTAGTGGTGGTTTTACCAGCATCCACGTGAGCAACGATACCAATGTTACGGTAGCGGTTAATCGGAGTAGTACGAGCCATAAAGCCCTCGCAAAATTAGTGACGCTGAAATTAGAAGCGGTAGTGCGAGAAAGCTTTGTTAGCTTCGGCCATACGGTGCACGTCTTCACGCTTCTTAACAGCAGCACCTTTACCTTCAGCAGCATCCAACAGTTCGCCAGCCAAACGCAGAGCCATAGACTTCTCGCCGCGCTTACGGGCGAAGTCTACCAACCAGCGCATTGCCAGGGCGTTACGACGGGACGGACGAACTTCGACCGGAACCTGGTAAGTAGCACCGCCTACACGGCGCGACTTCACTTCGACCAGCGGAGCGATGGCGTCGAGAGCTTTCTCGAAGATTTCCAGGGGGTCGCTGTTCTTGCGTTCTTTAACCTTTTCCAGCGCGCCATAAACGATACGCTCGGCAACGGCTTTCTTGCCGCTTTCCATTACGTGGTTCATGAACTTGGCCAGAATTTGGCTTCCGTATTTTGGATCGTCAAGCACTTCGCGCTTGGCTGCTACGCGTCTTCTTGGCATGGATAAGCCCTCAAACGGTCTTCAGGTTCGCTCGGAATCATTGCCCTTTCGGGACGCCTCCGACCTTACTCTTATCGACTCAGAAAATAAGATGATTCAGTTTTTACAAAAAGCCGCTACTACTTAGGCTTCTTGGTACCGTACTTCGAACGACCTTGGTTACGACCTTTAACGCCGGAGGTATCCAGGGAGCCGCGAACGGTGTGGTAACGAACACCTGGCAAGTCTTTTACACGACCGCCGCGGATCAGTACCACGCTGTGCTCTTGCAGGTTGTGGCCTTCACCGCCGATGTACGAGGAAACCTCGAAACCGTTGGTCAGACGCACACGGCATACTTTACGCAGTGCCGAGTTAGGTTTTTTCGGCGTAGTGGTATACACGCGAGTGCACACGCCACGACGTTGCGGGCAGTTCTGCAGCGCAGGCACGTCGGATTTCTCGACGATACGCTTACGCGGCTGACGTACCAGCTGGTTGATAGTTGCCATCTACTAGCTCCACTGTTGTCTTTCGACATAAACAAAATGGCAGAGCACAAGCTCCACCAAATTTAGGGGTACAAGAGTCTAAAGAGGATCTTGTCCCCAGTCAAGGCAAGGCCCCGACCTCATCGATCAACTCGCCAGGGTAAAAACACCTTGGCGGGTTGCTCGATGAAGGCCAGGGCCCCATCTCAATCTACTGCAGACCTCAGTTGCCGCTGGAGTTCAGCGCTTCGGTCAGTGCAGCTTCAACTTCACTTGCGCTTACGCGCAGCGGCTTGTCTGCTTCACGACGACGCTTACGCTCGCTGTGATACGCCAGGCCGGTACCGGCTGGGATCAGACGACCCACAACCACGTTCTCTTTCAGGCCGCGCAGGTAATCGCGCTTGCCGGTTACCGCCGCTTCGGTCAGTACGCGAGTGGTCTCTTGGAAAGAGGCCGCCGAGATGAACGATTCGGTGGACAACGACGCCTTTGTGATACCCAGCAGCACACGAGTAAATTTGGAAACAAATTTGTCGTCGCCAGCCAGACGCTCGTTTTCTACCAGTACGTGAGTCAACTCCATCTGGTCGCCCTTGATGAAGGTGGAATCGCCAGATTCAGCGATCTCAACCTTACGCAGCATCTGACGCAGAATGGTCTCGATGTGCTTATCGTTGATCTTCACGCCTTGCAGACGGTAAACGTCCTGGATCTCGTTAACGATGTACTTGGCCAGCGCACTCACACCCAGCAGACGCAAGATGTCGTGTGGATCGCTTGGACCGTCGGAGATAACTTCGCCGCGGTTCACTTGCTCGCCTTCGAAGACGTTCAGGTGACGCCACTTTGGAATCAGCTCTTCGTACGGATCGGTACCGTCGTTCGGGGTGATAACCAGACGGCGCTTGCCTTTGGTCTCTTTACCGAACGCGATGGTGCCGCTGACTTCAGCCAGAATCGACGCTTCTTTCGGACGACGAGCTTCGAACAAGTCGGCAACACGCGGCAGACCACCGGTGATGTCACGGGTCTTCGAAGTTTCTTGCGGGATACGAGCGATAACATCACCGATCGCGATCTTCGCACCATCCGCTACACCGACCAGGGCGTTGGCTGGCAGGAAGTACTGAGCGATAACGTCAGTACCTGGCAGCAACAGATCCTTGCCGTTGTCATCGACCATCTTCACAGCAGGACGAATGTCCTTGCCGGCAGCTGGACGATCTTTCGCGTCGAGCACTTCAATGTTGGTCATACCGGTCAATTCGTCAGTCTGACGCTTGATCGTGATGCCTTCTTCCATGCCCACGTAGGTCACGGTACCTTTCATTTCGGTAACGATTGGGTGAGTGTGCGGATCCCACTTGGCCACGATTGCGCCAGCGTCGACCTTGTCACCTTCTTTAACCGAAATCACAGCACCGTACGGCAGCTTGTAACGCTCGCGCTCACGACCGAAGTCATCAGCGATTGCCAGCTCACCGGAACGGGACACAGCAACCAGGTGACCATCCACTCGCTCAACGTGCTTCAGGTTATGCAGACGGACGGTACCGCCATTCTTCACCTGAACGCTGTCAGCTGCGGAGGTCCGGCTTGCCGCACCACCGATGTGGAATGTACGCATTGTCAGCTGGGTACCTGGCTCACCGATCGACTGAGCAGCGATAACGCCGACAGCTTCACCGATGTTCACCTGGTGACCACGAGCCAAGTCACGGCCGTAGCACTTGGCGCAAATGCCGTAGCGGGTTTCGCAGCTGATCGGCGAACGCACGATCACTTCGTCGATGCTGTTCAGCTCGATGAACTCGACCCACTTCTCATCTACCAGGGTGCCGGCAGGAACGATAACTTCCTCGGTACCCGGCTTGAATACGTCACGGGCAATAACACGACCCAATACGCGCTCACCCAGCGGCTCTACAACGTCACCGCCTTCAATGTGCGGAGTCATCAACAGGCCGTGCTCGGTGCCGCAATCGATCTCGGTTACAACCAGATCCTGCGCCACGTCTACCAGACGACGAGTCAGGTAACCGGAGTTCGCAGTTTTCAACGCGGTATCCGCCAAACCTTTACGAGCACCGTGAGTCGAGATGAAGTACTGAAGTACGCTCAAACCTTCACGGAAGTTCGCAGTAATCGGCGTTTCAATGATGGAGCCGTCCGGCTTGGCCATCAGGCCACGCATACCGGCGAGCTGACGGATCTGCGCCGCAGAACCCCGTGCGCCCGAGTCGGCCATCATGTACATCGAGTTGAACGATTCTTGCTCGACTTCGACACCATTGCGGTCGATGACTTTCTCTTTCGAGAGGTTGGCCATCATCGCCTTGGAAACTTCGTCGTTCGCTTTCGACCAAAGGTCGATCACTTTGTTGTACTTCTCGCCCTGGGTTACCAGGCCGGAGGCGTACTGGCTTTCGATCTCTTTCACTTCGTCGGTAGCAGCACCGATGATGCGGGCTTTTTCATCCGGGATAACGAAGTCGTTAACACCGATGGAAACGCCGGAAATGGTCGAATAAGCAAAACCGGTGTACATCAACTGGTCAGCGAAGATCACGGTCTCTTTCAGACCAACCACGCGGTAGCACTGGTTGATCAGCTTTGAGATCGCCTTTTTCTTCATCGGCAGGTTGACGACGTCGAAGGACAGACCTTTAGGCACAACCTGGAACAGCAGCGCACGGCCGACAGTGGTGTCGACAATACGGGTGCCGCTCACGCTGCCGCCATCACGATCGTTAACGGTTTCGTTGATACGAACCTTGATCTTGGCGTGCAGCGCAGCTTCGCCGGCGCGGAATACGCGGTCGACTTCCTGCAGGTCAGCGAAGATACGACCTTCGCCCTTGGCATTGATCGCTTCACGGGTCATGTAATACAGACCCAATACAACGTCCTGCGACGGAACGATGATTGGCTCACCGTTGGCTGGCGACAGAATGTTGTTGGTCGACATCATCAACGCACGCGCTTCCAACTGGGCTTCCAGCGTCAGCGGTACGTGCACGGCCATTTGGTCGCCGTCGAAGTCGGCGTTGTACGCAGCACAGACCAACGGGTGCAGCTGGATAGCCTTACCTTCGATCAGTACCGGTTCAAACGCCTGGATACCCAGACGGTGAAGGGTCGGTGCACGGTTGAGAAGCACTGGGTGTTCGCGGATTACTTCAGCGAGTACGTCCCAAACCTCTGGCAGCTCACGCTCGACCATCTTCTTGGCAGCTTTGATGGTGGTAGCGAGACCACGCATTTCCAGCTTGCCGAAAATGAACGGCTTGAACAGCTCGAGAGCCATCTTCTTCGGCAGACCGCACTGGTGCAGACGCAGGGTCGGACCCACGGTAATTACCGAACGACCGGAGTAGTCAACACGCTTACCGAGCAAGTTCTGACGGAAACGACCTTGCTTACCCTTGATCATGTCAGCCAGGGATTTCAGAGGACGCTTGTTGGAACCGGTGATAGCGCGGCCACGACGACCGTTGTCGAGCAATGCGTCGACGGCTTCCTGCAACATACGTTTTTCGTTGCGCACGATGATGTCCGGAGCGGACAGATCAAGCAGGCGCTTCAAACGGTTGTTACGGTTGATCACTCGACGATACAGATCGTTGAGGTCGGAAGTCGCGAAGCGACCGCCATCCAGCGGGACCAGTGGACGCAGATCTGGCGGCAGAACCGGCAGAACGGTCAGCACCATCCACTCTGGCAGGTTGCCGGAACCCTGGAAGGCTTCCATCAACTTCAGACGCTTGGACAGCTTCTTGATTTTGGTTTCGGAGTTGGTTTGCGGAATCTCTTCACGCAGACGACCAATCTCGTGCTCCAGATCGATAGCGTGCAACAGCTCACGAACAGCTTCGGCACCCATGCGGGCATCGAAATCGTCACCGAACTCTTCCAGCGCTTCGAAGTACTGCTCGTCGTTCAGCAGCTGACCCTTTTCAAGGGTGGTCATGCCTGGATCGATAACGACATAGCTCTCAAAGTAGAGAACGCGTTCGATATCACGCAGGGTCATGTCCATCAGCAAGCCGATACGGGACGGCAGCGATTTCAGGAACCAGATGTGGGCAACCGGAGAAGCCAGTTCGATGTGCGCCATGCGCTCACGACGAACCTTGGCCAGTGCAACTTCAACGCCGCACTTCTCGCAGATCACACCGCGGTGTTTCAGGCGCTTGTACTTACCGCACAGGCACTCGTAATCCTTAACCGGGCCAAAGATCTTGGCGCAGAACAGGCCGTCACGCTCGGGTTTGAACGTACGGTAGTTGATGGTTTCCGGCTTTTTAACTTCACCGAACGACCACGAACGGATCATCTCAGGCGATGCCAATCCGATACGGATGGCGTCGAACTCTTCGACTTGACCCTGGTTTTTCAGCAAATTCAGTAGGTCTTTCAAGGCCTTTCCTCCTGGCGGAGCAGAGAGCGGGCAATCCAGCCCCGCTCTCGATTCGCGTCACGTGTTATTCGGTTTCCAGATCGATATCGATGCCGAGGGAACGAATTTCTTTGATCAACACGTTGAAGGACTCGGGCATGCCCGGCTCCATACGGTGATCGCCGTCCACGATGTTTTTGTACATCTTGGTCCGACCGTTCACATCGTCCGACTTCACTGTGAGCATTTCTTGCAGAGTGTATGCAGCACCGTATGCTTCCAGTGCCCAGACCTCCATCTCCCCGAAACGCTGACCACCGAACTGCGCCTTACCACCCAGCGGCTGCTGGGTAACCAGGCTGTACGAACCGGTAGAACGAGCGTGCATCTTGTCGTCTACCAAGTGGTTCAGCTTCAGCATGTACATGTAGCCAACAGTAACCGGGCGCTCGAACTTGTTGCCGGTACGGCCGTCGGTCAACTGCATCTGGCCGCTTTCTGGCAGGTCAGCCAGTTTCAGCATGGCCTTGATTTCGATTTCCTTGGCACCGTCGAACACCGGAGTGGCCATCGGTACGCCGCCGCGCAGGTTTTTCGCCAGATCCAGGATTTCCTGATCGGAGAAGCTATCCAGATCTTCGTTACGGCCGCCGATCTGGTTGTAGATCTCGTCCAGGAACTTGCGCAGTTCAGCAACTTTACGCTGCTCTTCGATCATGCGATTGATCTTCTCGCCCAAGCCTTTAGCCGCGAGGCCCAGGTGGGTTTCGAGAATCTGACCAACGTTCATACGCGAAGGTACGCCCAACGGGTTGAGAACGACGTCGACCGGGGTGCCATTGGCATCGTGCGGCATGTCTTCAACCGGCATGATCACGGAGACCACACCTTTGTTACCGTGACGACCGGCCATCTTGTCGCCCGGTTGGATGCGACGACGGATTGCCAGGTAAACCTTGACGATTTTCAGCACGCCTGGAGCCAGGTCATCGCCCTGCTGCAGTTTGCGCTTCTTGTCTTCGAACTTGTCGTCCAGCAGACGGCGACGATCAACGATATAGGCCTGAGCCTTCTCGAGCTGCTCGTTAAGAGCGTCTTCAACCATGCGCAGTTTGAACCACTGACCATGCTCAAGACCGTCGAGTACTTCGTCGGTGATGTCCTGACCTTTCTTCAGACCGGCGCCGCCTTCGGCTTTATGGCCGACCAGGGCGGAACGCAGACGTTCGAAAGTAGCGCCTTCAACGATGCGGAACTCTTCGTTCAGATCCTTGCGGATCTCGTCGAGCTGGCTCTTCTCGATCGACAGTGCACGAGCATCACGCTCAACGCCGTCACGAGTGAAGACCTGTACGTCGATGACAGTACCTTTGGTACCGGTAGGTACGCGCAGGGAGGTGTCTTTAACGTCGCTGGCTTTTTCACCGAAGATTGCACGCAGCAGTTTCTCTTCCGGAGTCAGCTGGGTCTCGCCTTTCGGAGTGACCTTGCCCACCAGGATGTCGCCCGCGCCAACTTCAGCACCTACGTAAACGATACCGGCTTCGTCCAGCTTGTTCAGTGCAGCTTCACCCACGTTAGGGATGTCTGCAGTGATTTCCTCTGGCCCAAGCTTGGTGTCACGTGCCACACAGGTCAGTTCCTGAATGTGGATCGTGGTAAAGCGGTCTTCCTGAACAACTCGTTCCGACAAGCAGATGGAGTCTTCGAAGTTGTAACCGTTCCAGGCCATGAACGCGATGCGCATGTTCTGACCCAACGCCAGCTCACCCATATCGGTGGACGGGCCATCAGCCATGATGTCGCTACGCTGAACACGATCACCTTTACGCACCAGCGGACGCTGGTTGATGCAGGTGTTCTGGTTGGAGCGGGTGTATTTGGTCAGGTTGTAGATGTCGACACCGGCTTCACCGGTTTCAACTTCGTCATCAGCAACACGAACCACGATACGGCTTGCATCAACGGAATCGATAACACCGCCACGACGAGCCACGACGCAAACGCCGGAGTCACGAGCTACGTTACGCTCCATGCCGGTACCGACCAGCGGCTTGTCAGCACGCAGGGTGGGTACAGCTTGACGCTGCATGTTGGAACCCATCAACGCACGGTTGGCGTCATCGTGCTCGAGGAACGGGATCAGCGACGCTGCAACCGAAACTACCTGCTTCGGCGATACGTCCATCAAGGTGACGTCTTCTGGCGCCTTGACGGTGAACTCGTTCAAGTGACGAACAGCTACCAGCTCGTCGATCAGCATCTTCTTGTCGTTCATCGTGGCCGAAGCCTGAGCGATCACGTGATCAGCTTCTTCGATGGCGGACAGGAACACGATCTCGTCGGTAACCAGAGCGTCTTTCACCACACGGTACGGGCTCTCGAGGAAGCCGTACTGGTTGGTGCGCGCATAGGCCGCCAAGGAGTTGATCAGACCGATGTTCGGACCTTCCGGCGTTTCGATCGGGCATACACGACCGTAGTGAGTCGGGTGTACGTCACGAACTTCAAAGCCAGCACGCTCACGCGTCAGACCGCCCGGGCCCAGTGCAGAAACACGGCGCTTGTGGGTGATCTCGGACAGCGGGTTGTTCTGGTCCATGAACTGGGAAAGCTGGCTGGAACCGAAGAACTCTTTCACCGCCGCAGCCACTGGCTTGGCGTTGATCAAGTCTTGCGGCATCAGGCCTTCGCTTTCAGCCATCGACAGACGCTCTTTGACCGCACGCTCAACACGTACCAGGCCAACGCGGAACTGGTTCTCGGCCATTTCGCCTACGCAGCGAACACGACGGTTACCCAGGTGGTCGATGTCATCGACGATGCCCTTGCCGTTACGGATGTCGACCAGAGTCTTCAGGACCGCAACGATGTCTTCCTTGCACAGCACGCCCGAACCTTCGATCTCGGTACGACCGATACGACGGTTGAACTTCATCCGGCCGACCGCAGACAGGTCATAACGCTCAGGGCTGAAGAACAGGTTGTTGAACAGGGTTTCGGCAGCGTCTTTGGTTGGCGGCTCGCCAGGACGCATCATGCGATAGATCTCGACCAGCGCTTCCAGTTGGTTGCTGGTGGAGTCGATCTTCAACGTGTCGGAGACGAACGGACCGCAGTCGATATCGTTGGTGTACAGAGTTTCGATACGAACGACCTGAGACTTGGCGATTTTTGCCAGGATCTCGGTATTCAGCTCGGTATTGCACTCTGCCAGGATTTCGCCGGTGGCCGGATGCACGATGACCTTGGCGGTAGTGCGACCCAGGACATAGTCCAGAGGCACTTCCAGCTCTTTGATCCCGGCTTTTTCCAGCTGGTTGATGTGACGAGCGGTGATACGACGACCTTGCTCGACAATAACCTTGCCTTTGTCATCCAGAATATCGAGAACGGCAATTTCACCACGCAGGCGCTGAGGCACCAGCTCCAGGCTCAGGTTTTCACCCTTCACATGGAATACGTTAGTGGTATAGAAAGCGTCCAGCACTTCTTCTGTGGTGTAGCCCAGCGCGCGCAGCAGTACCGATGCAGGTAGCTTGCGACGACGGTCGATACGTACGAATACGCAATCTTTCGGGTCGAACTCGAAGTCCAACCACGAACCACGGTAAGGAATGATCCGCGCCGAGTACAGCAGCTTACCGGAGCTGTGCGTCTTGCCACGGTCGTGGTCGAAGAAAACGCCAGGGGAACGGTGCAGCTGGGAAACGATTACACGCTCGGTACCGTTAATTACGAAGGTACCGTTCTCAGTCATCAGGGGGATTTCACCCATGTAGACTTCTTGCTCTTTGATGTCCTTGATCGCTTTGTTCGACGATTCTTTGTCGAAAATGATCAGGCGCACTTTTACCCGCAAAGGTACGGCGTAAGTTACACCGCGCAACACGCATTCTTTGACATCAAACGCCGGTTCGCCCAGACGATAACCGACATACTCCAACGCAGCATTGCCGGAGTAGCTGATGATCGGGAAAACGGATTTGAAGGCCGCATGCAGGCCCACGTCGCGGAACTGATCTTTAGTCGCTCCCGCTTGCAAGAATTCACGATACGAATCCAGCTGGATGGCCAGGAGGTACGGCACATCCATGACGTCCGGCAACTTGCTAAAGTCCTTGCGGATACGTTTTTTCTCAGTATATGAGTAAGCCATCAGCGTTCCCCAGCTTGGTCACCTGCTTGTTTGGCCCCTCCCGACGGGAGCAGCCAGAAAATCGTGCAAACCCCATGGTTTGCGCCACCGCACAGGGTGGTTACAGCTCGTTAGAGACACCGACCCAGTCGGCTGCCAATAACGGAAAAAGGCCGGTGGCAAGAGCCACCAGCCATCAGCCTGTCGCTTAACGCTCGGGCTGGAAACGCAAAGTCGATGCTTACTTCAGCTCGACTTTAGCGCCTGCTTCTTCCAGAGTTGCTTTGGCTTTGTCAGCTGCTTCTTTAGCTACAGCTTCCAGAACCAGAGCAGGAGCGCCGTCAACTACAGCTTTGGCTTCTTTCAGGCCCAGACCGGTCAGTTCACGTACAGCCTTGATCACGTTAACTTTCTTCTCGCCAGCTTCGAGCAGCATGACGTTGAATTCAGTTTGTTCTTCAACAACGGCAGCAACAGCAGCTGGACCAGCGGAAGCAGCGGCAGCGGAAACGCCGAACTTCTCTTCCATGGCCTTGATCAGCTCAACGATTTCCAGAACGGATTTTTCGCCGATTGCTTCGATGATTTGGTCGTTAGTCAGAGACATGACTATAAATTCCTGTATTGGGGTGACGGCCTAAGCGGCCATCGAAATAAACAATAAACGCAAAAGGAGATGCTCAGCCTTAGGCTGCGGCAGCTTCTTTCTGGTCGCGAAGAGCCGCCAGAGTACGAGCCAATTTGCTGGTTGCGCCTTGAATCACGCTCATCAGCTGAGAAATTGCTTCGTCACGGGTCGGCAGGCTTGCCAGTACGTCGATCTGATTAGCTGCGAGGAACTTGCCCTCGAACGCAGCTGCCTTGATCTCGAACTTGTCCTGACCTTTGGCAAACTCTTTGAAGATACGAGCAGCAGCGCCCGGATGTTCTTTGGAGAATGCGATCAAGGTCGGGCCAGTGAACACGTCGTTGAGCACGTCATATTGAGTGCCAGCAACAGCGCGCTTGAGCAGGGTGTTACGTACAACGCGTACGTAAACGCCAGCTTCACGGGCCTCTTTACGGAGTCCGGTCATAGCGCCTACTGTCACACCACGGGCATCAGCCACGACAGCGGACAGAGCAGCTTTGGCAGCCTCGTTGACTTCAGCGACGATGGCCTTCTTGTCTTCGAGTTTAATTGCCACGGGTTTAACTCCTGCTTGTTACCGTTTCATCCAACCGAGGCCGGATGTCGTTTTGGTGTCTGATTCGGTAAGGAACCGGGAGCACCATCTGCGTAGGCTTGAGGTTTAAGACTTGCGTCGCCTACGGTCTTGGATAGCCCCCGCCAGGCAGGGACCCCAATCTTTCAGTTGGCGCAATCGCTTGCACCAACTTGTGTTCTTATACGTCCAGCGAGCCTTGGTCGATGACCAGACCTGGGCCCATAGTGGTGCTCAGGGTAACGCGCTTGACGTAGATACCTTTCGAAGAAGCTGGCTTGATACGCTTCAGATCAGCGATCAGCGCTTCAACGTTTTCCTTCAGCTTGACGGCGTCGAAACCGACCTTGCCAACGGAAGTGTGGATGATGCCGTTTTTGTCGGTGCGATAACGAACCTGACCAGCCTTGGCGTTTTTAACCGCGGTAGCTACGTCTGGAGTTACGGTGCCGACTTTAGGGTTAGGCATCAGGCCACGTGGACCGAGGATCTGACCCAACTGACCTACAACGCGCATTGCATCCGGGGAAGCAATTACGACGTCATAGTTCAGGTCGCCGCCTTTCATTTCGGCAGCCAGGTCGTCCATGCCAACGCGATCTGCGCCGGCAGCCAGAGCTGCTTCAGCAGCTGGGCCTTGGGTGAACACAGCAACGCGAACGGTCTTGCCAGTGCCGTGTGGCAGCACAGTAGCGCTACGAACGACCTGGTCGGATTTACGCGGGTCAACACCCAGGTTTACAGCAACGTCAACGGACTCGCTGAACTTGACAGTCGACAGCTCAGTCAGCAGAGCAGCAGCGTCTACAAAGTTGTAGGACTTGCCCGCTTCGATTTTGCCGGCGATAGCCTTTTGGCGCTTGGTCAGCTTAGCCATTACACACCCTCCACGTTAAGGCCCATGCTACGAGCAGAACCGGCGATGGTACGCACGGCTGCATCCATATCAGCTGCAGTCAGATCCGCGTTTTTGGTTTTCGCGATTTCTTCCAGCTGAGCACGGGTCACGGTGCCAACCTTAACGGTGTTAGGACGAGCGGAACCGCTAGTCAGACCAGCAGCTTTCTTCAACAGAACCGAAGCCGGGGTCGACTTGGTTTCGAAGGTGAAGCTACGGTCGCTGTATACAGTGATGATCACTGGAGTCGGCAGACCTGGCTCAATACCCTGAGTACGGGCATTGAAAGCCTTGCAGAACTCCATGATGTTCACGCCGTGCTGACCCAGAGCTGGACCGACGGGTGGGCTTGGGTTGGCCTGAGCGGCCTTCACTTGCAGCTTGATGTAAGCGGTAATCTTCTTGGCCATGAGGCACTCCAATTACGGGTTCAGACGCCTGAAAAGGCTCCCCGGTTACTTGCGCGTTTATCCCAGTGACGAAAAAACCCCACAGCCTGGGGCTGCGGGGTATGGGATTCTCGTTCAGTTATGCCTTTTCGACCTGACTGAACTCTAGCTCTACCGGGGTAGAGCGACCGAAAATGAGCACAGCCACTTGGATGCGACTCTTTTCGTAGTTAACTTCTTCGACCGTGCCATTAAAATCAGCGAACGGACCATCAGTGACGCGAACAACTTCACCTGGCTCGAACAGCGTCTTAGGCTTGGGCTTGTCGCTACCATCAGCGACGCGACGCAGGATAGCTTCCGCTTCCTTGTCGGTGATAGGCGCAGGCTTGTCGGCAGTACCGCCAATAAAGCCCATCACGCGAGGAGTATCCTTGACCAAGTGCCAAGTACCCTCGTTCATGTCCATCTGTACCAGCACGTAACCTGGGAAGAATTTACGCTCGCTTTTGCGCTTCTGGCCATTACGCATTTCAACCACTTCTTCAGTGGGAACCAGAATTTCGCCGAAGCCATCTTCCATGCCAGCCAGCTTTACGCGCTCTACCAACGAGCGCATTACATGCTTCTCGTAACCCGAGTAAGCATGCACAACGTACCAACGCTTAGCCACGGGACACCCTTAGCCAACAATCAAGGAAACAAGCCAACCGAGCAGGGAATCAAGCCCCCACAACAGCAACGCCATAACCAGAACAACAGCCACAACAATCAATGTGGTCTGCGTGGTTTCTTGGCGGGTTGGCCACACGACTTTACGAATCTCGGTGCGAGCTTCCTTAACCAGTACAAAGAAAGACTTGCCCTTGGCAGTCTGCAGGCCTACAAAGGCAGCTACAGCAGCAATAGCAAGCAAAGCAAGTACACGGTACAGGATCGGCGAAGCAGAGTAGTACTGATTGCCAACAACGCCAACGATCACAAGAGCGACTACTACAAGCCACTTGAGCAGATCGAAGCGAGAGCCTTGAGCTTCAGCCTTAGGAGTCATCTATGAAGATCCTGTGAAAAGAAAGCCAGACACACTGAGTGAATCTGGCAGGTCAGGAGGGAATCGAACCCCCAACCTACGGTTTTGGAGACCGTCGCTCTGCCAATTGAGCTACTGACCTAAAAACAAAATCAGGCCGACCATTATGCCGGCCCGATGAAGATATATCAACAACTTACTCGATGACTTTAGCCACAACACCCGCACCGACGGTACGACCGCCCTCACGAATGGCGAACCGCAAACCATCTTCCATTGCGATGGTTTTGATCAAAGTGACAGTCATCTGAATGTTGTCACCCGGCATCACCATCTCAACACCCTCCGGCAGCTCGCAATTACCGGTCACATCAGTGGTCCGGAAATAGAACTGTGGACGGTAGCCCTTGAAGAACGGAGTGTGACGACCACCCTCCTCCTTGCTCAGGACATAAACCTCTGCAGTGAACTTAGTGTGCGGCTTGACAGTACCCGGCTTAACTAGGACCTGACCACGCTCAACATCATCACGCTTGGTACCACGCAGCAGAACGCCGCAGTTCTCACCAGCACGACCCTCATCGAGCAGCTTGCGGAACATTTCAACACCAGTGCAGGTTGTTTTGACCGTGTCACGAAGACCAACAATCTCAACCTCTTCCTGGATGCGAACAATGCCACGCTCAACACGACCAGTTACAACAGTACCGCGACCAGAGATCGAGAAGACGTCCTCGATCGGCATCAGGAACGGCTTATCAATAGCGCGCTCAGGCTGCGGAATGTAAGTATCCAGCGTCTCGACCAACTTCTTGACGGCAGTGGTGCCCATCTCGTTGTCGTCCTGGCCATTCAAAGCCATGAGAGCCGAACCAATGATGATAGGAGTATCATCACCCGGGAAATCATAAGTGCTCAGCAAGTCGCGCACTTCCATCTCAACCAGCTCGAGCAGCTCAGCATCATCGACCATGTCAGCCTTATTCAGGAAGACAACGATGTACGGAACGCCAACCTGGCGAGACAACAAGATGTGCTCACGAGTTTGCGGCATCGGACCATCAGCAGCCGAGCAGACCAGGATAGCTCCATCCATCTGCGCAGCACCGGTGATCATGTTTTTTACGTAGTCAGCGTGACCCGGACAATCAACATGCGCGTAATGGCGCACAGCCGAATCATACTCAACGTGAGCAGTATTAATGGTGATGCCACGAGCTTTTTCTTCTGGGGCGCTATCGATTTTGTCGAAGTCAACCTTTGCCGAACCGAAAACCTCGGAGCAGACGCGAGTTAGAGCAGCAGTCAGGGTAGTCTTACCATGGTCTACGTGACCGATAGTACCTACGTTGACGTGCGGCTTATTACGTTCGAACTTTTCCTTAGCCATCGAAATCACCCTCAGGAGAAGAATTAAACAAGTCACACCAGCCATTAAAACAAAGGCAGATATTTTCATATCTGCCTTGTTATTATGGAGCTCTTGAGCGGATTTGAACCGCTGACCTCACCCTTACCAAGGGTGTGCTCTACCAACTGAGCTACAAGAGCAAAACACTTTGCACAACCTGAAAACTTGGAGCGGGTAGCGGGAATCGAACCCGCATCATCAGCTTGGAAGGCTGAGGTTCTACCACTAAACTATACCCGCGTAAGCTTGCAGCTCACGCTAAAAATGGTGGAGGGGGAAGGATTCGAACCTTCGAAGTCGTAGACGTCAGATTTACAGTCTGATCCCTTTGGCCGCTCGGGAACCCCTCCTAAGCGAGGCAGCATTTTATACTAAGCTGCCCTTCTGTCAAGCATTTTCTCATTAAAAACCTGAGGTTAGCTGCGTTGACCTCGCTTCGCGATTCCAACCCCAAGAGGTCTTCACTGCGAAGCGGGCGCCATTCTATGCAAACTATTCGACAGTTGCAATGCCTTCGCACGGCATTATTTTATGTTTTAACTCATTGAATTCCTTGGCAAGGTTCGTCAACTGCAATTCGTCCAGCAAATGCCTGCTTTCGGGCACAACACGCAGCCAATAACCGTTAGCGTTCGGCAGAGTCACAAATTGCAATTGAGCCTCAACTTTTAAGCCAATCAAGCTCCGCTCAAGCTGCTGAGCCTGGTCTCGACGAGCAAAGCCACCGACATAGAGACAACCAGCCTCCACCTCTCCAACCTTGCTCTTCTCGCGTCGCGCAACAACGTCGGCCGACTCGCTCAGCAAGCGGATATCCTGCTGCGAGCCCTTATACAAACTGAGCGATGTCACTTCTTTTGCGCGTAACGGTACTTCCTGCTGATGCCAGACGTAATAAAACACATTGAGAACCAAGAGCAGCAGGAACAACCAACGCATAGAAACCTCAGGTTAATGGGCAGGCCATGGCCAACCCGACAAAAACAAGATCCGGCACAAGCCGACCTTGCGGCACCATCCCCGAGACCAGGTCGGCGTCACCCCCAGTGAGAAAGACGACGAAGTCATCCCCCCAATAACTGCGCGCCAGCTCTAACTGGGTCAGCACAACCCCCCTCAGCATCAACAAGCAGCCTCGCTCTACAGCCTCGACTGTGGTGCGCCCCGGAAGCAGATTGACCAGCGCACGCTCGGCGGACAGGTCATCGTAACGAATTCGCCGGGTATGAGTTCGCAACTGGTTGCGCATCAAGGGCATCCCCGGACAAATAAAGCCCCCCAGGTGCTCACCGTCAGCGGCAATAAAATCCGCCGTTACAGCCGTTCCGAAATCGAGCACCAGACAAGCCCCTTTAGCCAGGCGAAAACCGCCCAACATGGCCAGCCAGCGATCCAGACCGAGTTTTTCGAAATCCTCATACCCATTGCGCACGCCGGCCATCTCCCGAGCCGAACTGGCACAGGATACCGATACAGAAAATGCGTCGACCAATAGCGCGACCAGCTTGGCGGTTTCTTCTGCACTACGCACACTAACCAATCGGCAATGCGTCAGCGCAAGACCGGGCAGCCCATGCAGACTCTCTGAAAGCACATGATCAGAATCGACCACGCCTTCGGCAAAAACCAAGATCGCATCTGCATGCAGCACACGCCATTTGATGAAGCTATTTCCACAGTCGAGCTCAAGAATCATCGCGTAACCTCAGGCTGAGCTCACCACCGCTGTAAACCCTCTCGACACCATCCACCATCAAGCGCAAAGCACCTTGGCGATCAATACCTACAACAACTCCGTCGATCTTGTTGACACCCGCAATGAGCGAGACAGGTCTTCCCTGCCATAAGTGGTTTTGTTCCCACTCTTCCTGGATAGCCGAAAATCCAGACAGCTGATGCCGATCCAGGTAGGACTTGAGCACGAGACTCAGTCGGGCCGCCAGCTCATTACGGTCAACGGTCTTGCCGGTCTCAAGCCTCACCGAGGTCCATTCCTGATCAACCTCGTCAGCACTGCGCATATTCGCATTTATTCCAACCCCCAGGACCACATGACAGACATCCGCGGGATCTCCGACCAGCTCCAATAGAATTCCAGCTATTTTTTTCTGCCCGACCAAGACGTCGTTTGGCCACTTCAAGCCAGCGGAGCTGACTCCCAGCTCACGTAAGGCCTGCATCACCGCCAGGCCAACGACCAAACTGAGCCCTTCCAGCTGACGCATCCCACCTTCAATACGCAGGACAAGGCTGTAATAGAGGTTCTCGGCAAAGGGGCTGACCCACTTACGCCCTCTCCGCCCACGCCCGGCGGTCTGGCGTTCGGCCAGCACCAGGAACGGCGAAGGCTGCCCACGCTCAATCAAGCGTAGAGCTTGCGCATTAGTCGAGTCTATCGAGTCGTAGACCAGCACACTCCAGGGGCAAACAGCTGCCTGCCGGCCAATCTCAGCGGAACTGAGGGGCGTTATAGGCGCCGCCAACTGATAGCCGCGCCCCCTGACCTTATGGATAGAGAGGCCCAGCTCGGCTTCCATCTGCTGCAGCTGCTTCCATACGGCACTACGACTGATACCCAGCGCATCGCCCAGGGCCTGCCCCGAGTGAAATCGCCCATCCTTAAGAAGCTCTAACAACATCAACATGCAAGTCTCGCCTCACAAAGAGGCAGGCATGATAGCTATGCACACGGGAGTTGCATAGAAAACAGCGGCAAGCAAAGTCGCTTGAAGCAAGTAACTGAAGACAAGCCCCACTTATGAAGCCTTGGCTTTCCTGCGCGCAAAAACAAAACCCCTGATTGCGTTAGCAATCAGGGGTTCTGGAATTTAATCTTGACGATGACCTACTCTCACATGGGGAAACCCCACACTACCATCGGCGATGCATCGTTTCACTGCTGAGTTCGGGATGGGATCAGGTGGTTCCAATGCTCTATGGTCGTCAAGAAATTCGGGTACTGAGTCGTGACCAGTTGGCCTCGCTTCAGCAAATTGGGTATGTAATAGATTTGTGTGTTTCTCTCGAACTTTCGGTTCGTTTCGTCTTCACACACCGCAATCAGGTTCTTCTTTCGAAGTTACAAGATTGCTTGGGTGTTATATGGTCAAGCCTCACGGGCAATTAGTATTGGTTAGCTCAACGCCTCACAGCGCTTACACACCCAACCTATCAACGTCGTAGTCTTCGACGGCCCTTCAGGGAACTCAAGGTTCCAGTGAGATCTCATCTTGAGGCAAGTTTCCCGCTTAGATGCTTTCAGCGGTTATCTTTTCCGAACATAGCTACCCGGCAATGCCACTGGCGTGACAACCGGAACACCAGAGGTTCGTCCACTCCGGTCCTCTCGTACTAGGAGCAGCCCCTCTCAAATCTCAAACGTCCACGGCAGATAGGGACCGAACTGTCTCACGACGTTCTAAACCCAGCTCGCGTACCACTTTAAATGGCGAACAGCCATACCCTTGGGACCGGCTTCAGCCCCAGGATGTGATGAGCCGACATCGAGGTGCCAAACACCGCCGTCGATATGAACTCTTGGGCGGTATCAGCCTGTTATCCCCGGAGTACCTTTTATCCGTTGAGCGATGGCCCTTCCATACAGAACCACCGGATCACTAAGACCTACTTTCGTACCTGCTCGACGTGTCTGTCTCGCAGTCAAGCGCGCTTTTGCCTTTATACTCTACGACCGATTTCCGACCGGTCTGAGCGCACCTTCGTACTCCTCCGTTACTCTTTAGGAGGAGACCGCCCCAGTCAAACTACCCACCATACACTGTCCTCGATCCGGATAACGGACCTGAGTTAGAACCTCAAAGTTGCCAGGGTGGTATTTCAAGGTTGGCTCCACGCAGACTGGCGTCCACGCTTCAAAGCCTCCCACCTATCCTACACAAGCAAATTCAAAGTCCAGTGCAAAGCTATAGTAAAGGTTCACGGGGTCTTTCCGTCTAGCCGCGGATACACTGCATCTTCACAGCGATTTCAATTTCACTGAGTCTCGGGTGGAGACAGCGCCGCCATCGTTACGCCATTCGTGCAGGTCGGAACTTACCCGACAAGGAATTTCGCTACCTTAGGACCGTTATAGTTACGGCCGCCGTTTACCGGGGCTTCGATCAAGAGCTTCGCGTTAGCTAACCCCATCAATTAACCTTCCGGCACCGGGCAGGCGTCACACCCTATACGTCCACTTTCGTGTTTGCAGAGTGCTGTGTTTTTAATAAACAGTCGCAGCGGCCTGGTATCTTCGACCGGCATGAGCTTACGGAGCAAGTCCTTCACCCTCACCGGCGCACCTTCTCCCGAAGTTACGGTGCCATTTTGCCTAGTTCCTTCACCCGAGTTCTCTCAAGCGCCTTGGTATTCTCTACCCAACCACCTGTGTCGGTTTGGGGTACGGTTCCTAGTTATCTGAAGCTTAGAAGCTTTTCTTGGAAGCATGGCATCAACCACTTCGTCACCTAAAAGGTAACTCGTCATCAGCTCTCGGCCTTAGAATCCCGGATTTACCTAAGATTCCAGCCTACCACCTTAAACTTGGACAACCAACGCCAAGCTGGCCTAGCCTTCTCCGTCCCTCCATCGCAATAACTAGAAGTACAGGAATATTAACCTGTTTTCCATCGACTACGCTTTTCAGCCTCGCCTTAGGGACCGACTAACCCTGCGTCGATTAACGTTGCGCAGGAAACCTTGGTCTTTCGGCGTGGGTGTTTTTCACACCCATTGTCGTTACTCATGTCAGCATTCGCACTTCTGATACCTCCAGCAAGCTTCTCAACTCACCTTCACAGGCTTACAGAACGCTCCTCTACCGCATCACTTACGTGATACCCGTAGCTTCGGTGTATGGTTTGAGCCCCGTTACATCTTCCGCGCAGGCCGACTCGACTAGTGAGCTATTACGCTTTCTTTAAAGGGTGGCTGCTTCTAAGCCAACCTCCTAGCTGTCTAAGCCTTCCCACATCGTTTCCCACTTAACCATAACTTTGGGACCTTAGCTGACGGTCTGGGTTGTTTCCCTTTTCACGACGGACGTTAGCACCCGCCGTGTGTCTCCCATGCTCGGCACTTGTAGGTATTCGGAGTTTGCATCGGTTTGGTAAGTCGGGATGACCCCCTAGCCGAAACAGTGCTCTACCCCCTACAGTGATACATGAGGCGCTACCTAAATAGCTTTCGAGGAGAACCAGCTATCTCCGAGCTTGATTAGCCTTTCACTCCGATCCACAGGTCATCCGCTAACTTTTCAACGGTAGTCGGTTCGGTCCTCCAGTTAGTGTTACCCAACCTTCAACCTGCCCATGGATAGATCGCCCGGTTTCGGGTCTATTCCCAGCGACTAGACGCCCTATTAAGACTCGCTTTCGCTACGCCTCCCCTATTCGGTTAAGCTCGCCACTGAAAATAAGTCGCTGACCCATTATACAAAAGGTACGCAGTCACAGAACAAAGTCTGCTCCCACTGCTTGTACGCATACGGTTTCAGGATCTATTTCACTCCCCTCTCCGGGGTTCTTTTCGCCTTTCCCTCACGGTACTAGTTCACTATCGGTCAGTCAGTAGTATTTAGCCTTGGAGGATGGTCCCCCCATATTCAGACAAAGTTTCTCGTGCTCCGTCCTACTCGATTTCATGACTAAGAGATTTTCGCGTACAGGGCTATCACCCACTATGGCCGCACTTTCCAGAGCGTTCCGCTAATCTCAAAGCCACTTAAGGGCTAGTCCCCGTTCGCTCGCCACTACTAAGGGAATCTCGGTTGATTTCTTTTCCTCAGGGTACTTAGATGTTTCAGTTCCCCTGGTTCGCTTCTTGCACCTATGTATTCAGTACAAGATACCTAACTTATGTTAGGTGGGTTCCCCCATTCAGACATCTCCGGATCAAAGTCTGTTTGCCGACTCCCCGAAGCTTTTCGCAGGCTACCACGTCTTTCATCGCCTCTGACTGCCAAGGCATCCACCGTATGCGCTTCTTCACTTGACCATATAACCCCAAGCAATCTGGTTATACTGTGAAGACGACATTCGCCGAAAATTCGCGATTAAACTCACAAATTTTACCTTAGCCTGATCCGTTACCAGTGAAAGTAACGCTCAGTCTATCTTTCTATCACATACCCAAATTTTTAAAGAACGATCTAGTCAAAGACTAGAAATCAACATTCACCATCAACTCGATGGAATGCTCATTTCTAAGCTTTATCACAGAAACAGCGTTAAGCAGTAAGTGGTGGAGCCAAACGGGATCGAACCGTTGACCTCCTGCGTGCAAGGCAGGCGCTCTCCCAGCTGAGCTATGGCCCCGTATCGCTACAGGCTTTTCCCACACAAAATTGGTGGGTCTGGGCAGATTCGAACTGCCGACCTCACCCTTATCAGGGGTGCGCTCTAACCAACTGAGCTACAGACCCAATTTCGGGCTGTTTCTATCGTCTTCTTCAATGAATCAAGCAATTCGTGTGGGTGCTTATGGAGCAGCTGATGTCGTCGATTAAGGAGGTGATCCAGCCGCAGGTTCCCCTACGGCTACCTTGTTACGACTTCACCCCAGTCATGAATCACACCGTGGTAACCGTCCTCCCGAAGGTTAGACTAGCTACTTCTGGTGCAACCCACTCCCATGGTGTGACGGGCGGTGTGTACAAGGCCCGGGAACGTATTCACCGCGACATTCTGATTCGCGATTACTAGCGATTCCGACTTCACGCAGTCGAGTTGCAGACTGCGATCCGGACTACGATCGGTTTTGTGGGATTAGCTCCACCTCGCGGCTTGGCAACCCTCTGTACCGACCATTGTAGCACGTGTGTAGCCCAGGCCGTAAGGGCCATGATGACTTGACGTCATCCCCACCTTCCTCCGGTTTGTCACCGGCAGTCTCCTTAGAGTGCCCACCATTACGTGCTGGTAACTAAGGACAAGGGTTGCGCTCGTTACGGGACTTAACCCAACATCTCACGACACGAGCTGACGACAGCCATGCAGCACCTGTCTCAATGTTCCCGAAGGCACCAATCTATCTCTAGAAAGTTCATTGGATGTCAAGGCCTGGTAAGGTTCTTCGCGTTGCTTCGAATTAAACCACATGCTCCACCGCTTGTGCGGGCCCCCGTCAATTCATTTGAGTTTTAACCTTGCGGCCGTACTCCCCAGGCGGTCAACTTAATGCGTTAGCTGCGCCACTAAGAGCTCAAGGCTCCCAACGGCTAGTTGACATCGTTTACGGCGTGGACTACCAGGGTATCTAATCCTGTTTGCTCCCCACGCTTTCGCACCTCAGTGTCAGTATCAGTCCAGGTGGTCGCCTTCGCCACTGGTGTTCCTTCCTATATCTACGCATTTCACCGCTACACAGGAAATTCCACCACCCTCTACCATACTCTAGCTTGCCAGTTTTGGATGCAGTTCCCAGGTTGAGCCCGGGGATTTCACATTCAACTTAACAAACCACCTACGCGCGCTTTACGCCCAGTAATTCCGATTAACGCTTGCACCCTCTGTATTACCGCGGCTGCTGGCACAGAGTTAGCCGGTGCTTATTCTGTCGGTAACGTCAAAACAATCACGTATTAGGTAACTGCCCTTCCTCCCAACTTAAAGTGCTTTACAATCCGAAGACCTTCTTCACACACGCGGCATGGCTGGATCAGGCTTTCGCCCATTGTCCAATATTCCCCACTGCTGCCTCCCGTAGGAGTCTGGACCGTGTCTCAGTTCCAGTGTGACTGATCATCCTCTCAGACCAGTTACGGATCGTAGCCTTGGTGAGCCATTACCTCACCAACTAGCTAATCCGACCTAGGCTCATCTGATAGCGCAAGGCCCGAAGGTCCCCTGCTTTCTCCCGTAGGACGTATGCGGTATTAGCGTCCGTTTCCGAACGTTATCCCCCACTACCAGGCAGATTCCTAGGCATTACTCACCCGTCCGCCGCTCGCCACCAGGTACAAGTACCCGTGCTGCCGCTCGACTTGCATGTGTTAGGCCTGCCGCCAGCGTTCAATCTGAGCCATGATCAAACTCTTCAGTTCAAACATCTTTGGGTTTTTAAGAAACCCTAAACTTGGCTCAGCAATCGTTGGTTACATCTTTGATTTCTCGCGGAGTAACTTGTGATGCTGATAATCTTTTTGACTATCAGTCTGACTCCACAAGCACCCACACGAATTGCTTGATTCAGTTGTTAAAGAGCGGTTGGTTAAGATCTTTCGTCTCAACCGAGGCGCGCATTCTACAGCAGCCTCATTTGCTGTCAAGTGATTATTTTCAGAAGTTTTCGAAGATTTCTTCAACAACTTCAACCACTTGCGCTTCCGATCTCTCGTTAGCGGGAGGCGAATTCTACAGCGTTACTCGCTGTTGTCAACACCTTCTTTTCACCGCTTTCGACCGAGAAGATCGAACCGTTAATAGAGCCAAACAACACCGCCCTATCAACTCCTTCTGGGCTTCGATGATCTGAAGCAGCTCGCTGTCGAAAACCGCGTAACTCTTTGTTTACCAAGGAGTTTTCCGTTTCGACTGCGCCGGAAGTGGGGCGAATTATAGACTTCCAGAATCTGCCGTCAACCCCTATTTTCAGCTTTATTCAGATTTGAGGGTAATTCGTGCAAATGCCTTCTTGCCGGCCTGGCAAACATGAGTCGCGCCCAACTTATATATAAAGGTGCGATCAACCACCTCACCATCTATACGCACACCACCCGAGCCGAGAAGATCCCGCGCCACAGCAGAGTTCTTCACCAGGCCCGCCTTATTAAGGACAGCCGCGATCGGCATATCCTCGGCTGCAACCAGTTCGACCTCTGGCAGATCATCCGGCAGCTCGCCATCCTTCATGCGATTGCCCGCGCCGCGATGAGCGCTCGCCGCAGCCTCTTCGCCATGGAAGCGCGCAACGATCTCTTCCGCCAGTTTGATCTTGATATCCCGTGGATTGGCACCCGCTTCAACATCCGCCTTAAAGGAAAGGATCTCTTCCATCGTGCGGAAGCTGAGCAGCTCAAAGTAACGCCACATCAGCGCATCCGGAATGGAGACCAGCTTGCTGTACATGACGCCCGGCGCTTCCTGGATACCGACGTAGTTACCCAGCGACTTGGACATCTTCTTGACGCCATCCAGCCCTTCGAGCAACGGCATGGTCAGGATGCACTGAGCCTCCTGACCATAACCACGCTGCAGCTCACGCCCCATCAGCAGATTGAACTTCTGATCGGTACCGCCCAGTTCGACGTCGGCACGCAATGCCACCGAGTCATACCCCTGAACCAGCGGGTAGAGAAACTCGTGAATCGCAATGGGTTGATTGGTCGAGTAGCGCTTGTCGAAGTCATCGCGCTCAAGCATGCGAGCTACGGTGTACTGAGAAGTCAGGCGAATGAAATCCGCCGGCCCCATCTTGTCCATCCATGTGGAGTTGAAAGCCACTTCGGTTTTGGCCGGATCTAGAATCTTGAAGACCTGACTTTTATAAGTCTCGGCGTTATCGAGAACCTGCTCACGGGTCAAAGGAGGACGCGTTGCGCTCTTGCCACTCGGATCGCCGATCATGCCGGTGAAGTCGCCAATCAGGAAGATCACCTGGTGACCCAGATCCTGGAACTGACGCAGCTTATTAATAAGCACGGTATGACCCAAGTGCAAATCCGGCGCAGTCGGATCGAAGCCAGCTTTAATACGCAGCGGCTGACCGCGCTTGAGCTTCTCGATCAGCTCGGACTCGACCAATACTTCTTCCGCACCACGTTTGATCAGCGCTAGCTGCTCTTCAACCGACTTCATAACAGACCCGTAAGGCTCAGATTCAAAGGGAACCAACCATACAAGATCACGGACTAATTACAAGTTTTGCCCCGCGCGCGGAGGCCATTGCACGAGCAGAGTGTCCGCGAGCTTGCGTCACAGATGATTTGGTTATATTTTATACAGTTATTTCATCTTCATCATGTCATTCATCTTTTCCAATTCATCTTTTCAAAGTCAAATTACCTATGACCACAGAACCGTCTAAAGCGCCGCCGCTTTATCCGAAGACCCACCTGCTCGCAGCAAGTGGTATCGCCGCCCTCCTCAGCCTGGCTCTCCTGGTATTCCCTTCCAGTGATGTAGAAGCCAAACGAACAACCCTGAGTCTTGACCTGGAAAGTCCAGCAGAACAACTGACACAAGATCAAGACGCTGCCGACGCCGTCCAAGCCACAAATGAAGCCGTCGCTTCGCCTTTTGCACAGATTGAAAACACCGCTGAAGACACCGCGCAAACCGCTGAGGCCGAGCCCGCTCCAGTCGCGGCAGAAGAGCCGAAGGCGCCGGGCCATAGAGAAGTCATCGTTAGCAAAGGCGATACGCTTTCCACGCTGTTCGAAAAAGTAGGCCTGCCCACCTCATCGGTGCATGAACTGCTGGCCAGCGACAAACAGGCCAAGCAATTCACCCAACTCAAGCACGGCCAGAAACTGGAGTTCGAACTGAGCCCAGACGGCCAGCTGAACAACCTGCACAGCAAAGTCAGTGACCTCGAAAGCATCACCCTGACCAAAGGCCCCAAGGGTTATGCCTTCAATCGCGTCATCACCAAACCGGTTGTGCGTTCGGCTTATGTACATGGCGTGATCAACAGCTCGCTGTCCCAGTCGGCGGCCCGCGCAGGCCTGTCCCACAACATGACCATGGACATGGCCAACGTGTTTGGCTACGACATCGACTTTGCCCAGGACATTCGCCAGGGCGACGAATTCGACGTGATCTATGAGCAGAAAGTGATCAACGGCAAGACGGTCGGTACCGGCAACATTCTTTCTGCTCGTTTCACCAACCGCGGCAAGACCTACACCGCAGTGCGCTACACCAACAAGCAAGGCACCAGCAGCTACTACACCGCTGATGGCAATAGCATGCGCAAAGCGTTCATCCGCACCCCAGTGGACTTCGCACGCATCAGCTCGCGCTTTTCCATGGGGCGCAAGCATCCGATCCTGAACAAGATCCGCGCTCACAAGGGCGTTGATTACGCGGCACCACGCGGTACACCAATCAAGGCCGCAGGTGATGGCAAGGTATTGCTGGCCGGTCGCCGCGGCGGCTACGGTAATACGGTGATCATCCAGCACGGCAATACCTACCGCACGCTGTACGGCCACATGCAAGGTTTCGCCAAGGGCGTGCAGACCGGCGGAAACGTCAAGCAGGGTCAAATCATTGGCTATATCGGTACTACCGGTCTATCCACTGGCCCGCACCTGCACTATGAGTTCCAGGTCAACGGTGTCCACGTCGACCCGCTGGGCCAGAAGCTGCCAATGGCCGACCCAATTGCAAAAGCAGAACGCGCGCGCTTCCTGCAACAGAGCCAGCCGCTGATGGCGCGCATGGATCAGGAACGGGCCACCATGCTGGCCTCGAGCAAACGCTAAGCCATGGTGCTCTATATAGGTGTGATGTCCGGAACCAGCCTTGATGGCCTGGACATCGCACTGATTGAACAGAGCCCGGCGATCAAACTGCTCGCCACCCATTACATCCCCATGCCTGAATCCCTGCGCGCCGAGCTCTTGGCTTTGTGCGCCAGCGGCCCCGATGAGATTGCCCGTTCAGCCATCGCCCAACAACACTGGGTCCGGCTGGCCGCACAGGGCATTCACAGTCTTCTCGAAAAGCAGCAATTGAAACCCGACAGCATTCGAGCGATTGGCAGCCATGGGCAAACCATTCGCCACGAACCCGCTCGGGGGTTTACGGTGCAGATCGGTAACCCGGCGCTGCTGACAGAGCTGACCGGGATCACCGTAGTCAGCGACTTTCGTAGCCGCGACGTGGCAGCAGGCGGGCAAGGCGCCCCGCTAGTCCCGGCCTTTCACGAAGCACTGTTCGAGCAGCGCGCCGGCCAGCGTGCGGTGCTGAATGTGGGCGGCTTCAGCAACCTGAGCCTGATAGAACGCGACAAGCCGGTGGCCGGATTCGACTGCGGCCCAGGCAACGTGCTGCTGGATGCGTGGATCCACTCCCAGCGTGGGGATAACTTTGACCGGGACGGCAGATGGGCTGCCAGCGGTAACGTCGAAGCCAGCTTGCTGAAGACGCTATTGAGCGATCCTTTCTTTGCCACCCAGGGCCCAAAAAGCACCGGCCGCGAAGTGTTCAATCTGCCATGGTTGCAACAGCATCTCGCCACATTGCCAGCCTTTGCGCCGGAAAACGTGCAAGCAACCCTGCTCGAACTCACCGCGCTGACCATCGCCGAGTCACTGCAAGCCGCCCAGCCGGCCACTCAGGAGCTGCTGGTCTGCGGCGGCGGTGCTCATAACTCCGCCCTGATGAACCGCCTGGCCCAGCTGCTCCCTCACAGCAAGGTGGCCAGTACCGCGACCCATGGCGTGGACCCGGATTGGGTCGAGGCCATGGCTTTCGCCTGGCTGGCTCATTGCTGTCTTGAGGGTATTGCCGCCAACCGACCGAGCGTCACTGGCGCCCATGGCCTGCGAGTACTGGGCGCGATCTACCCGGCCTGATCGCCAGACAGCAAAACGCCGCAAGGCCTTGAAGCTATGCGGCGTTGAGTGAAACCTTGAATCGGATCAGATCGAGAACGATGAACCGCAACCACAGGTGGTGCTGGCATTCGGGTTCTTGATCACGAAACGCGAGCCCTCCAGACCTTCCTGGTAATCCACCTCGGCACCCGCCAGGTATTGGAAACTCATCGGATCAACCACCAGACTCACACCTTCGCGCTCGACGATGGTGTCGTCATCGGCCACTTCCTCATCGAAAGTGAAACCGTATTGAAACCCTGAACAACCGCCGCCCGTAACGAATACGCGCAGCTTCAAGCGATCATTACCCTCTTCATCGACCAGGCTCTTCACCTTGTGCGCAGCACCGTGGGTGAATTGCAAAGCCGTGGGGGTGAAGGATTCGACGCTCATGCTGACTATCTCCCGGCGTTACGCCGCCATAATGCGTGATGACGGGCATTATCCGCTTCTCCTAGAAAAGCGGTCAACTATTAGCGGAGCAGCGGCAAGCCTGAAGCTATAAGCCGACCGCCTGGATGCCCTGTGCAGTTACGGCAACATGCCGGCGTGGGACAGGCCCAAACGCTCATCCAGACCGAACATGATGTTGAGGTTCTGCACTGCCTGACCGGATGCGCCCTTGACCAGGTTATCGATCACCGACAACACCACCACCAGGTCGCCGTCCTGCGGCCGATGCACGGCAATCCGGCAGACGTTGGCGCCGCGCACACTGCGCGTTTCCGGGTGGCTGCCCGCGGGCATCACATCCACGAAAGGCTCGTTGGCATAGCGCTTTTCGAACAATGCCTGCAAATCGACCGACCTGTCGACCACGGTTGCATAAAGCGTGGAGTGAATGCCGCGAATCATCGGCGTCAGGTGCGGGACAAACGTCAGGCCCACATCCTGGCCTGCTGCCCGGCGCAGGCCCTGGCGAATTTCCGGCAGGTGGCGATGGCCTTTGACGGCGTAGGCTTTCATGCTTTCCGAGGTTTCTGAATACAGGGAACCAACGCTGGCGCCGCGACCGGCACCGCTGACCCCGGATTTGCAGTCGGCAATCAGGCGGGAGCTATCGGCAAGGCCGGATTCCAGCAACGGCAGGAAACCCAGCTGGGTCGCCGTCGGATAACAACCTGGTACAGCAATCAGGCGGGCGTTCCTGATCTGCTCGCGATTGACTTCCGGCAGGCCGTAGACCGCTTCGCCCAGCAACTCGGGCGCACCGTGGGGCTGGCCGTACCACTTGGCCCACTCCTCGGCATCCTGCAGACGGAAATCGGCCGACAGATCGATGACCTTGGTCCCGGCCGCCAGCAACTCACCGGCCAGCGCGTGGGCTACGCCATGGGGCGTCGCGAAAAACACTACGTCGCAGGCGCCCAGGGTGTTGATATCCGGCACGCTGAATTCCAGGCCGTCATAGTGACCTCGCAGGTTGGGGTACAGATCGGCTACAGCCAGCCCGGCCTCGGATCGCGAAGTAATGACTTCCACTTGCGCCTGCGGGTGCTGTGCCAATAGACGCAGCAATTCGACACCGGTGTAACCCGTGCCGCCGACGATACCGACCTTGACCATATACCTGCCCTCAACGAACCCACTGGAAAGCCGTCGATGATAGGGCGCGCCCTGCCCTGCGACAACCGTCAAGGTGACGTGCGGACGCTCTACCCTCTACTATCTCGCCTACCGTGAACCTGGGAATAACTAAAAATGCTTTATCTATGGCTCAAAGCTTTTCATATCGTCAGTGTGGTCTGCTGGTTTGCCGGCCTGTTTTATCTGCCACGACTGTTTGTCTACCACGCCCAAAGCGAGGACACCGTGAGCAAGGAGCGCTTCAGCCTCATGGAGCGCAAGCTGTATCGCGGGATCATGGGCCCGGCGATGGTCGCGACCCTGGTGTTCGGCATCTGGCTGCTGAGCCTCAACCCCAGCGCCTACTTCGGCCAGGGTGGCTGGATGCACGCCAAGTTGACCCTGGTGGTGATCCTGATCGGCTACCACCACATGTGCGGCGCGCAAGTGAAACGTTTTGCCCGTGGCGAAAACACCCGCAGCCATGTCTTTTATCGCTGGTTCAATGAAGTACCCGTTCTGATATTGCTGGCTATTGTAATTTTGGTTGTTGTACGACCGTTCTAACCTCTACAGACGTCATTAACCGGGGTACTTCCAATGTCGCTGCCTGCTCTGCTCGAACAACGCCTGCGTCTGCCAGTGGTCGTGGCGCCCATGTTCCTGATTTCCAACCCGCAATTGGTCCTGGCTTGCTGCCGTAATGGCGTGGTCGGCAGCTTTCCGGCACTGAACCAGCGTGAAAGCAGCGGGTTCAAGGCCTGGCTCGAGGAAATCGAAGCGGGGCTGGCGACACTGGAAAATCCCGCGCCCTATGCCGTCAACCTGATCGTGCATAACAGCAACCCGAGATTGCAGGCCGACCTGGAGATTTGCATCGAGCACAAAGTGCCGATCGTCATTACCAGCCTGGGCGCCGTGAAGGAATTGGTCGACGCGGTGCACAGCTATGGTGGCCTGGTGTTCCATGACGTCACCACGCGTCGCCATGCGGAGAAGGCAGCCGAGGCCGGGGTCGACGGACTGATTGCCGTGGCCGCCGGCGCGGGCGGCCACGCCGGCACCTGGAGTCCCTTCTCGCTGATCGCGGAGATCCGCCAGTTCTTCGACAAGACCCTGTTGCTCGCCGGCTGCTTGAACCACGGCCACGAGGTGCTCGCCGCACAGATGCTAGGCGCGGACCTGGCTTACTTCGGCACCCGTTTCATCGGCACCACGGAAAGCCACGCCCCGGATGCCTATAAAGAGATGCTGCTAAGCTCCCGAGCCGCCGATATCGTGCACACCGCCGCGGTGTCCGGGGTTCCCGCCAGTTTTATGCGCCAGAGCCTGGAGAATGCAGGTTTCGACCTCGCCGCCCTGCAAGGCAAGGGCGAGGTCAACTTCGGCTCCAAGCTCAAACCCGTCAGCGACGAGGCCAAAGCCTGGAAAACCGTGTGGTCTGCGGGTCAAGGGGTAGGCGAGATCCACGATCTGCCCAGTGTCGACCAATTGATTGCACGCCTGGATGCCGAGTACCGCCAGGCGCTTGAGCAGGCGAGCCAACTGCCGAAACGTTGGCCACGCTGAAATGTCTGAGGTTTGTTAGCCAGCCACGGGTAGCTGGCCTTAAACTGCTGACCTTTATGTAAGCCTTCATTTCAGATGACAAGGATGCCCCTATGAGCGAACCCCGCTTCAAGATTGTTTTCGATGGCGCCCTGTTACCCGGTGTCGAAAAAAACAGCGCTCAGCAAAAGCTCGCCGAGCTGTTCAAGAGCGACATTGGCGCAATCGAACCCCTGTTCGGCGGCCAGCCGGTGGTACTCAAGCGCGAACTGTCCCAAGCCGATGCCGACCGCTACCTCGAAGCCCTGCACAACACCGGGATCGCCGCGCGCATCGAGGCTGAACAAGCCCTGGACCTGAACCTCGCGCACGTCGAACACACGCCCCCCGTCGCGGCCCCGATCGCGGCCAGCAATCCTGAATCGCCCTACGCTCCACCCCGGGCCACCGTGGGTGAAGTGCTGCCAGAGTTTTCCGAGCTCAAGGTCTTCAGCATCCAGGGCCGTATCGGCCGCCTGCGCTACCTGGCCTGGACCCTGGTACTGACCGTGGCGATGATGGTGGTGGTCGGGATCGGCGCCCTGATCGGCTTTGCCAGCCTGATGTCCGCGGAGTCTTCAGGGTTGGCCATGGGGTTTGGTGCCCTGGTCGCGATTGTGCTGTTCGTGGCCTTCGTGGTGGTCAGCATCCAGATCAGTGTCCAGCGTCTGCATGACCTGGGCTGGTCCGGCTGGCTCTGGCTGATCAACTTTGTGCCCATCGTGGGCAGCTTCTTCCCACTGGTCCTGGTCGTCAGCCCCGGCAGCAACATCGCCAACCGTTACGGCCCGCCGCCACCGCCAAACACCACAGCCGTAAAAGCATTGGCGTGGATGTGGGTGGCGTTGATTGCCCTGATCATCGTCGCCGGCGTGGCAGGCGGCCTGAGTTCGCTCAGTGAGTACAGCGAAAGCAGCTCCAGCTACAGCGAAAGCCAGAACGCAACCGGCGATGAAGACGCGGCCGAAGCGGCCTCACCCGCTGTAGACTATGAAGAAGAATAAACGTACCTGAGCCTGCGACCTCTCTGTCGCGGGCCATTGGCCGTTGCGATGGAGAACTGCATGACCCGTTACGCTCTGATCACTGGCGCTTCCAGCGGCATAGGCCTGGCCTTGGCGGAAGCACTGGCCCGGCGCGGGCGCAACCTGATTCTGGTGGCCCGTCAGCGTGATCAGTTGGAAAGTATCGCCCTTGAACTGACCCAGCGCTTTGGCGTCGAGGTGCTGTTTCGCGCGTGCGACCTGGGCGAGCCACTGCGTCTCTCGGGCTTTCTGCTGGAGCTCGAAGAAGGCGATCGGCAGATCGATCTGCTGGTCAATTGCGCCGGCATGGGTACCAGCGGCCCATTCCTGGCACAGGACTGGATGACCGAACAGGACCTGATTGAAGTCAACATCCTGGCCCTGACCCGCCTGTGCCATGCCCTGGGCAACAGCATGGCCTTGCTGGGCGGCGGGCAGATTCTTAATGTCGCTTCAGTCGCCGCCTTTTATCCCGGCCCCTGGATGAGCACCTACTACGCGAGCAAGGCTTACGTCCTGCACTTTTCCGAAGGCTTGCGCGAAGAGTTGAAAAACTGCGCGGTCAAGGTTTCGGTGCTCTGCCCCGGCCCGACACGCACCGCGTTCTTTCGCACCGCCCAACTGAACGCTGAAAAACTGCAAGTCAGCAAATTGCTGATGAGCCCCGAGGAAGTTGCACTCTATGCCGTGCGCGCCATGAAAAAGAATCGCGCGATCATCATTCCCGGCCGCCTGAACCGCTGGATGGCATTCAGCAGCCGCCTGGGCTCACGCTGGCTGACGCGCAAGCTGGTCGGCTACGCCAACAGGGCCTATTGCCCGCGCTAGGCATCACGTAAATGGCTGGGCGCACGCAGGTCGCCTGAGTACACTCAGCCCGGACCCACCCAATGGAGAAACAGCTGTGGATACTCTGTTCACCAAGATCATCAACAGAGAAATACCCGCGAAGATCATTTACGAGGACGACCAGGTCCTGGCCTTCCACGACATTGCTCCGCAAGCGCCAGTGCACTTTCTGGTGATCCCGAAGAAACCGGTGCGCACCCTCAACGACCTCACCGAGGACGACAAGGCCCTGGCCGGCCACATTCTGTTCACCGCTCAACGCCTGGCCAAGGAGCTGGGCTGTGAAGATGGTTTCCGCGTGGTCATGAACTGCAATGAGCTGGGCGGGCAAACCGTCTATCACATTCACATGCACGTACTTGGCCAGCGCCAGATGAACTGGCCTCCGGGCTGATCGCTCTATCTGGCCGTTTTGCGGCGCACTCTCAGCCTGTTTCAGGCGAGGGTGCGCTGATCCAGCGCAGGTTTCGTCCCATCGATTGGGGTAAACTGGCCGCCGTGATTTTTCCCGGAGGTAAGCATGACTACCCAACGTCACTACTCGCCGATTGACCGTCTGCTGCTGCAAGCCGATACGGCCATGCGCACCCTGCTGCCCTTCAGTGGCCAGCCTTATCGCCCTTCGCCAGCCATTGTGCAGCCCGATGCGCAGATGACTGAAGAAGACACCCGCCACGTCGCGGGCCTGATGCGGATCAACCATACCGGCGAGGTCTGCGCCCAGGCGCTGTATCAGGGCCAGGCCCTGACCGCCAAGTTGCCCCAGGTGCGCGAGGCCATGGAGCACGCCGCCGAAGAGGAAATCGACCACCTGGCCTGGTGTGAACAACGCATTCGCCAGTTGGGCAGCCACCCCAGTGTGCTCAACCCGCTGTTCTACGGCCTTTCGTTCGGTATCGGCGCGGTCGCCGGCTTGATCAGCGACAAGGTCAGCCTGGGTTTCGTGGCTGCCACCGAAGACCAGGTGTGCAAGCACTTGAATGAACACCTGGAGCAATTGCCGGCCGAGGACGAAAAGTCCCGGGCGATCCTGCAACAAATGCGCACCGACGAAGAACACCATGCCCAAAGCGCACTGGAGGCCGGTGGTTTCCGCTTCCCGGCACCGGTAAAGTTCGGCATGAGCCTCTTGGCCAAGGTCATGACCAAGAGCACCTACCGCATCTGATGCGGTAAATCGCAGGCACAAAAAAGGGCGCTATCTCAGCGCCCTTTCTTTTGCCTGAAAATCAGCTCGGCATGTTGCGCGCGTAGAAGATTTCCAGCATTTCGTGCTTCACACGTTCTGTCACCTGGGCACGCTGCTCAGTGGACAGGTTGCTGGTGGCGTCGCCGAACAGGTAGTTATCCAGTTCGAAGTTCTTCAGCAGCATTTTGGTGTGGAACATATTCTCCTGGTACACATTCACATCGGTCATCTGGTAACCGTCGCGGGTGTCTTCGGACAAGTAGTTCTGGATCGAGTTGATCTCGTGGTCGATGAAGTGCTTCTTGCCTTCGACGTCACGGGTGAAACCCCGCACGCGGTAATCCACGGTCACGATGTCCGACTCGAACTGGTGAATGAGGAAGTTGAGGGCTTTAAGCGGTGAAATGACCCCGCAAGTCGACACATCGATATCCACACGGAAAGTTGCAATACCGTCCACCGGATGGATCTCCGGGTAGGTGTGCACCGTGATGTGGCTCTTGTCGAGGTGGGCCAGGATAATTTCAGGCAACGGGCCTGGGGACTCTTCGATCTGGCTCTCGGTAGGCGTTACCGGCTCTTCCGAGATCAGAATGGTCACGCTGGCACCTTGGGGATCGTAATCCTGACGGGCGATGTTCAGGATATTGGCACCAATGATATCGACAACTTCCGTGAGGATCTGCGTCAGGCGTTCCGCGTCGTACATCTGGTTGATGTATTCGACATAGGCCTGCTGGTCCTGCGGGGTTTCCGCATAGCAGATGTCATAGATGTTGAAGCTCAAGGTCTTTGTCAGGTTATTGAACCCATGGAGCTTGAGTTTGCTTTTCACCGTTTGAAAACTCTCTGTGTATTGCGGCACGGCCGCGTGATCAAGCATGCCCGTCAGATGCGAACGACGCAGCTGCGTAGGACGGTTAACACCTCTTCGCGATGGCGATTTTGGTTGTCTGTTCGGGCGCGTGACCTGTTGATTAACCGATCACTGCCCTGAAAAAAGTGGCGCATTATGCAGACCTCAGCCAGTGATCGCCAGAGTCTGCGCCGCTTTTATGATAGTTGAATGTCGATTCAACCCAGCTCGACGATTTCGTAATCGTGAGTAATGGCTACGCCGGCAGCGCCAAGCATGATCGATGCCGAGCAATACTTTTCGGCCGACAGCTCGATGGCGCGCTTGACCTGGGCTTCCTTGAGCCCGCGGCCCTTGACCACAAAGTGCATGTGGATCTTGGTAAACACCTTGGGGTCTTCGGTGGCGCGCTCGGCTTCGAGGAAGGCTTCGCAGCTTTCAACGGCCTGCCGAGACTTCTTGAGAATGCTGACCACATCGAAGTTGCTGCAACCGCCCACGCCGAGCAGGAGCATTTCCATAGGGCGAACGCCCAGGTTGCGGCCACCGGCTTCCGGCGGGCCATCCATTACCACCACATGCCCGCTGCCCGATTCACCGAGGAACATGGCTTCGCCTGCCCATTGGATGCGTGCCTTCATGGCCAAGACTCCACTGCTAAAAAAGGGTCGCCAGCTTAGCACAGGGGCCTGAAACGGCAGCGTGCTGACGATTCATCGGCACCCGCGGCTGTCACTCGGAAATATCTTAATTTGAGCGAGATCCGTCTGTTAAGCTGGCGCCAAATCAATGGCGCATCGCCAGCTTGAAATGGCCCGGCAACAGGCCTCATAAGAAAACCAAAACACCACCGTGTAGTCTTTTCGGGATACAACCATGGTTGCTATTGCCCCCACCCCCAAGATCAAGAACCTCGACAAGCTGCTGATGCACTGTCAGCGCCGTCGCTATCAGGCCAAGAGCAATATCATTTGCGCGGGCGATGCGTCGGACACGCTGTTCTTCATCATCAAGGGCTCGGTCACCATCCTCATCGAAGACGATGACGGACGGGAAATGATCATCGCCTACCTCAACTCCGGGGATTTTTTCGGTGAGCTGGGGCTGTTCGAGCAGGCCGGACACGAGCAACAACGCAGCGCATGGGTCCGGGCCAAGGTCGAGTGCGAGGTGGCGGAAATCAGCTACGCCAAGTTCCGTGAGCTGTCCCAGGTCGACCCGGACATTCTGTACGTGCTCAGCGGGCAAATCGCCCAGCGCTTGCGCAACACCACCCGCAAGGTCGGCGACCTGGCCTTCTTCGATGTCACGGGGCGGGTTGCCCGCTGCCTGCTGGAGTTGTGCAAGCAGCCGGACGCCATGACTCACCCCGATGGCATGCAGATCAAGGTCACCCGGCAAGAGATCGGGCGCATCGTCGGCTGTTCGCGGGAGATGGTCGGTCGGGTGCTCAAGGACCTCGAAGAGCGCAACCTGGTGAGCGTCAAAGGCAAGACCATGGTGGTGTTCGGCACCCGTTAAGCGGCGAATACCTGCGCCAGCATCTGCCGATACAGGGTCTCCAGGCGCTCCATGGCCTGAGGAGCGGCAAAGGCCTCATGCAGCGCGATATGACTCTGGGCGCGACAGCGCTGCTCCAGGCCACAAGCCTGATTGAAGCAATTGACCGCGGCGACCATCGACTCACGCTCGTTATCCAGCAGCAGCGCACCATGCACCAACCCCACCGGGCGCTGCCCGCCCCGGCTCTGGCGCCAGCGTTGCGCCGTGCCCACCAGCTTGCGGCCATCCAGATTGACGTTGAAACGCCCATCGCAGAAGGCGCCGTCCACCTCCCCCAGCGAAGGCGTACCGCCCAGCTCGCTCAGCAGGTCGCAGATCGGCTGGCACAGCCGGCGGTAGGCGGTTTCGATCCGACTCTGATCCCCTTCGCTGCGCGGCGGCGCATAGACCAGGGCGATATTCACCGTCGCGGCCGATTGGGGCACCGGTTCGCCGCCGGTCTCACGCAGCAGCACCGGCCAGCCGGTGGCCGCCACCGCCGTGCAAGCCTGTTCGAAATCTGCCAGTCGACTCAGACGACGGGGCATGACCAGGGCTTTATCGCTCGGCCGCCAGAACAGCAGGCCAAAATCTTCATCGCCGGCACAGATGCGCGCCAGCAGGTCCTGTTCGGCTTGCAGGCCGGCTTCGACAGTCAAGGCAACGGGCTGAGTCATGGCAGTAGAACTTCCTTGGCGATGGCTATAAAAAAGCCGGCATCGCCGGCTTCTTCATGGGGTCAGGTTCAATCCAGCGTGGAGCCGGTCACCGGCAGGCCACGCTCCGGGAAGAACAGACGCTGCAACTCCGCGCCCGGGCTTTCGGCGCGCATGAACGCTTCGCCAACCAGGAACGAATAGACGTCGCTGATTTCCATCAGCTCCACATCGGCGCGGTTGAGAATGCCGCTCTCGGTGATCACCAGGCGATCGCGGGGAATACGCGGCAGCAGGTCGAGGGTGGTTTCCAGGCTGACGTCAAAGGTGTGCAGGTTGCGGTTGTTGACGCCGACCAAGGGCGTGTCGAGGGTCTTCAGCGCGCGCTCCAGTTCGTCACCGTCGTGCACTTCGACCAGTACATCCAGGCCCACGCTTTTGGCGACGGCGGCCAGTTCGGCCATTTTCCCGTCGTCCAGGGCCGCCACGATCAGCAACACGCAATCGGCGCCCAGGGCGCGGGCCTCAATGATCTGATACGGATCGATCATGAAGTCCTTGCGGATTACCGGCAGCTTGCAGGCCGCACGGGCCTGCTGCAGGTAGGCATCGGCGCCCTGGAAGTAGTCGATGTCGGTCAGCACCGACAAACAGGTCGCCCCGCCCTTCTCGTAGCTCTTGGCGATATCCGCCGGCACGAAGTTTTCGCGGATCACGCCCTTGCTCGGCGAGGCTTTCTTGATCTCGGCAATCACCGCTGGCTGCTTGAGCTTGGCCTGCGCCAGCAGAGCCTTGGCGAAACCACGGGGTGCATCAGCAGCCCGAGCCAGGCCTTCGAGTTCAGCCAGGCTGACCCGCGCGCTACGCTCGGCAACTTCCTGCACCTTGCGGGCAAGAATCGCTTCCAGAACCGTCGGCACACTCATCCCTCATTCTCCTGCTTGAATACCGCGGTAAAGGCACCCAGTTCCTCGAGCTTCTCCCGGGCCAGGCCGGTGTGCAACGCATCGTGGGCCAGGGCAACGCCCTCTTTGAGGCTGCTGGCATGGTCGGCGGCATACAGCGCGGCGCCGGCATTGAGCACGATCATCTCCGCTGCTTTCTGCCCATGTTCGGTCTTGCGCCGGCCGAGCGCGTCGCGGATCAACTCAAGCGACGCCGCAGGGCTTTCGACCACCAGGCCGAACAGGCTCTGGCTCTTCATGCCCAAGTCTTCGGGCTGGACCCAATACTCGGTGATGGCATCGTTTTTCAGCTCCGCGACAAAGGTCGGCGCGGCCAGGCTGAACTCATCCAGGCCATCCTGGGAATGCACCACCAGCACATGCTTGCTGCCCAGACGCTGCAAGACTTCGGCCAACGGACGGCACAAGGCCTGGCTGAACACCCCGACCACCTGGTGCTTGACCCCGGCCGGATTCGTAAGCGGGCCGAGCATATTGAACAGGGTACGCAGCCCCAGGTCGCGGCGCGGCCCGGCGGCGTGCTTCATCGCACCGTGGTGCGACTGGGCGAACATAAAGCCGATACCGACGTTATCGATGCAGCGCGCCACCTGGACCGGGGTCAGGTTCAGGTAGATCCCGGCCGCTTCCAGCAGGTCGGCACTGCCGCTCTTGCCGGAAACTGCACGATTACCGTGCTTGGCTACGGTGCAACCGGCGGCGGCGACCACAAACGAAGACGCGGTGGAGACGTTGAAGATATTCGCCCCATCGCCGCCGGTGCCGACCACGTCGACCACGCCGTCGAGGGTTTTCAGTTCGACCTTGTCTGCCAGCTCACGCATGACCGAGACCGCGCCGACAATTTCGTCGATGCTCTCGCTTTTCATGCGCATGGCCATCATGAAGGCGCCAATCTGCGCATCGGTGCATTGACCGGTCATGATTTCGCGCATGACATCGCGCATTTCGTCCGTGCTCAGGTCCAGATGGCCGACGATACGGCTCAGGGCAGTCTTGATATCCATGGAAAGTCCTTAGCGCGTGCCGCCGCTCTGTTTAAGAAAATTGGCGAACAGCTCGTGGCCCTGCTCGGTGAGAATAGACTCGGGGTGAAATTGCACACCCTCTATATTCAACGTCTTGTGGCGCAACCCCATGATCTCGTCGACGGAGCCGTCTTCCAGCTGCGTCCAGGCAGTCAGTTCCAGGCAGTCGGGCAAGGTTTCGCGCTTGACCACCAGCGAGTGATAGCGGGTCACGGTCAGCGGATTGTTCAGGCCGCGGAAGACACCCAGATCCTTGTGGAACACCGGGCTGGTCTTACCGTGCATCACTTGCCGGGCCCGTACCACGTCGCCACCAAAGGCCTGTCCGATGGACTGGTGGCCCAGGCACACGCCGAGAATCGGCAGTTTGCCGGCGAAATACTTGATGGCCTCGATGGACACACCGGCCTCGGTCGGCGTGCACGGGCCTGGCGATACCACAATCCGCTCAGGCTTGAGCGCTTCAATCTGCGCCACGGTCAGCTCGTCGTTGCGCACCACTTTGACTTGCGCACCCAACTCGCCGAGGTACTGCACGACGTTATAGGTGAAGGAGTCGTAATTATCGATCATCAGCAACATAGTAAAAGCTCCTCAGGCATCGGACGCGGGGGATTGTGCAGCGAGCGCAACGGCGCGAAACATCGCGCGGCGCTTGTTCAGCGTCTCTTCCCACTCCAATGCCGGCACCGAGTCGGCGACAATGCCGCCCCCGGCTTGAACATGCAGTTCGCCGTCCTTGATCACCGCCGTGCGAATCGCAATCGCGGTGTCCATGTTGCCGTTCCAGGCGAAATAACCCACTGCGCCACCATAGACGCCACGCTTGACCGGCTCCAGTTCGTCGATGATTTCCATCGCGCGAATCTTCGGCGCCCCGGACAAGGTGCCCGCCGGCAGAATCGCCCGCAGCGCATCCATGGCGGTTAGCCCGGCTTTCAACTGGCCGGTGACGTTGGAAACAATGTGCATCACGTTGGAATAGCGCTCGATCACCATCTTCTCGGTGAGTTTCACCGAACCGATCTCGGATACCCGACCGGTGTCGTTGCGGCCTAGGTCGATCAGCATCAGGTGCTCGGCGATTTCCTTGTCGTCAGACAGCAGGTCCTTTTCCAGCGCCAGGTCCGCCTCTTCAGTGGCGCCACGCGGGCGGGTGCCGGCAATCGGTCGCACGGTGATCAGGTTGTCTTCGACCCGCACCAGCACTTCCGGCGAACTGCCCACCACGTGGAAATCGCCGAAATTGAAGAAGTACATATAAGGCGTCGGGTTGAAGCAGCGCAGCGCACGGTACAGATCGATCGGCGCCGACGTGAAGTCGATGGACATGCGTTGCGACGGCACCACCTGCATGCAGTCACCGGCCAGGATGTATTCCTTGATGGTGTCGACCGCACGCTCGTAGTCGCCCTGGGTAAAACTGGAGCGGAACACCGGATCAGCCGCCTGTTGCTGGCTGAAGTCCAGGCCACGACGCGGCGTGATCGGCTGACGCAATTGCGCCAGCAATTCCTGCAGGCGCGCCTGGCCCTTCTCGTAGGCATCGTCCTGGGCCGGGTCGGCCAGCACGATCGCGTGCATCTTGCCTGCCAGGTTGTCGAACACCACCACGGCATCGGAGACCATCAGCAGAATGTCCGGCACCCCCAGCGGATCCGGGTTCGGGCACTTGCCCAGACGCCGCTCCACATAGCGCACACAGTCATAACCGAAATACCCCACCAGGCCGCCGTTGAAACGCGGCAGGCCGGCGATGGTCGGCACGTTGTAGCGTGCCTTGAATTCTTCGACAAAGGCCAGCGGGTCGGCCACTTCGAGGCTTTCGATCTCGACGCCGTCGTGGGTCACGCTGACCTGGTGGTCATGTACCCGCAACACGGTGCGGCACGGCAGGCCAATGATCGAGTAACGCCCCCACTTCTCGCCGCCCTGCACCGACTCCAGCAGATAGGAGTTGGGCTGGTCGGCCAGTTTCAGGTAGATCGACAGTGGTGTATCGAAGTCGGCCAGGGTTTCGCAGGCAAGCGGAATGCGGTTGTAGCCGGCAGCGGCCAAACGCAAGAATTCTTCACGGATCATGAGGTGCCTCGTGGCTTGAGGGTCTAACAGTCAGGTATGCAAACGTGCCGGCGAAGCCGGCCAGAAAAAGTCAGGCGCGCCAACGCCAGCGGGCCAGGGCCTTGATGACTTTCATCCAGAGTTTGCGAGTGACCACCACGATGGAGTTTCCAGGAGGGGATGGAACAGCGTCGGGCAACGTTATCTCAGCGGCAGGATCCAGGCAACCGGGAATTAGCTGGCGCAGGTCGTCGATCACCAGCGCTGGCGACTCTTCGGCAATCGGCCGGCCATGGTTGTAGCCGTAACTCAGGGCCACGCACTTCACCCCGGCGGCCTTGGCAGCCAGCACATCACTGCGCGAGTCCCCGACAAACAGCGATTGCGACGCCGGGACGCTGGCCATTTTCATCACGAAAAACAGCGCCGCCGGGTCAGGCTTCTTCTGCGGCAGGGTATCGCCGCCGATGATCCAGCGGAAATACCGGCCGATCTTCATCTGATCCAGCAGCGGCGCGACAAAACGCTCCGGCTTGTTGGTGATGAGCGCCATCTCCACGCCCTGCTTGTGCAGCCACTTGAGGGTTTCCCGCGCGCCGGGATAGACCACGGTCAGCGCATGCCCATCCTCATAGGCCACATTGAACAGCTCCAGAGCGTGTTCGGCTTCGACGTCATCGACGCCTTCGGGATCCAGGCTGTTGGCCAGGGCCCGGCGTACCAGCATCTGCACGCCGTTGCCGACCCACTCGCGCACCGACTCGATGCCGGCGGGCGGGCGCCCCAGTTTGAGCAGCATGTCGTCCACGGCCGCCGCCAGGTCTGGCACCGAATCGACCAGAGTGCCATCGAGGTCGAACATCACCAGCCGTGGCAGGCGCCCGGGGAACAACTGCTCAAATCCGCTCATGGACGAGCCAACGCCAGTTCGGAGCGCATCTTGTCGATCACTTCCTGATAGTTCGGCGTGTTGAAGATCGCCGAGCCGGCCACAAAGGTGTCAGCGCCAGCGGCGGCGATTTCACGGATGTTATTGACGTTGACCCCGCCGTCGATTTCCAGGCGGATGTCGCGTCCGGACGCATCGATCAAGGCCCGCGCTTCGCGCAGCTTGTCGAGGGTGCCGGGGATGAACTTCTGCCCGCCGAAGCCCGGGTTGACGCTCATCAGCAGGACCATGTCGACCTTGTCCATCACGTACTTGAGCGCATCCAGCGAGGTGGCCGGGTTGAACACCAGGCCCGCCTTGCAACCGCCTTCGCGGATCATTTGCAGGGAGCGGTCGATGTGCAGCGTGGCTTCCGGGTGGAAGGTGATGTAGGTCGCACCGGCCTCGATGAAGTCGCCGATGATGCGATCCACCGGGCTGACCATCAGGTGCGCATCGATCGGCGCGGTAACGCCGTACTTGCGCAGGGCGGCGCACACCATCGGACCGATCGTCAGGTTCGGCACGTAGTGGTTGTCCATGACATCGAAGTGCACGAAGTCGGCGCCGGCGGCGAGAACGTTGTCCACTTCCTCACCCAGGCGGGCGAAATCGGCGGAGAGAATCGACGGAGCAATTACGAAGGGCTGCATGACGCACCTTTTTTGAGCAGAATCACGGTGGCGCGCATTGTATACCTCATGCTTTGGGGCGCACACCGTGGCTGCGATGATCAGTAGGCTGCGCGATAGATCTTCTCGATATCGGCAGGGCTCAGTTGGCGAGGATTATTGCGCATCAGACGCTCGATGCCCGCCGCTTCCTGGGCCATGGCCGGGATCGCCTCTTGCGGCACGCCGAAACTGCGCAACCCCAGGGGAATCTCCACCGCCGCGCACAATTGGGTCATCGCTGCCACCGCGCTCTCGGCAGCCTCCAGGGCGCTGAGGTGGGCGGTCTTCACCCCCATGGCTTCGGCGATATCCTGCATACGCTCGACACAGGCCATTTTGTTCCAGGTCATGACATAGGGCAGTAGCAAGGCGTTGCTCACGCCGTGGGGGATATTGAAGCGCCCGCCCAGTGGATAAGCCAACGCATGCACCGCACCGACCCCGGCATTGCCGAACGCCATGCCGGCCATCAGGCTGGCAGTGGCCATGTCTTCCCGGGCCTGCTGGTTGGCGGGGTTGGCGTAGGCCTTGGGCAGCGCCCTGGCGATCAGTTTGATAGCCCCCATGGCCAGGGCGTCGGTGATCGGCGACGCATTCAGCGACAGATAGGACTCGACCGCATGCACCAGCGCATCCACCCCGCTGGCGGCGGTCACGCTGCGCGGGCAGGTCAGGGTCATCTGCGGGCTGACCAGCGCGACGTCCGGCAGCAGGTAGTCGCTGACGATGCCCTTCTTCAATTGCGCCGCCTTGTCGGAAAGAATCGCCACATTGGTCACTTCGGAACCGGTGCCGGCCGTGGTCGGGATCGCAATCAGCGGTGGCCCCTTGCGCGGTACCTGGTCCACGCCAAACAGGTCCGCCAGGGCGCCGTGATAACCGGCGTACGCCGCGACGCTTTTGGCGATATCAATCGCACTGCCACCGCCCAGGCCGATCAGGCCGTCGTGCCCACCCTCGCGGTAGACCCGCATGCAGTCTTCGACGATGGTGATTTCCGGGTCCGGTTGCACCCGATCGAAGATTTCGTAGCTGCGCTCACCCAATTGCGCCAGCGCCAGCTGCACCGTGCCGGACTTGACCAGTGCGGCATCGGTGACGATCAGCGGGTTATCCACATCCAGGCGGGTCAGTTCAGCGGACAACTGCTCGATGGCGCCAGCGCCGGTGAGCAGTTTGTGAGCGATTTTGAACGAGGAAAGACTCATGGGCGCAGCCTCTTATAACGATGGGAGCTGGCACAAAGAGTAGCTGGGGATCGGAGTTTGTCAGTTCGGCTCGCCCTGCTGCCGGCCCATGTCGGTAACGGGGCGAACCGCACCATCACCTAGACCGGTTCGCGGATCGCCTGGCGTTGCACCGTGGCTGCAGTGGCTGCAGGCTCGGCGGGCGCTGGCGGCGCGTCGGGGCTGTTCAGGTCCTTGCTGAAGGTCTTGTCGTTTTCGCCCTTGAAGAAGTTCTTGCCGTAGATCAGCAGGCACAGCACCACGCCAATCGCAAACCCCCAGCTGGCGCCCTTGATCGCCAGGACCGCGCCGATCACCCCGGCAATGCCCAGGTCACGCTGGCTGCGCGCCTCGAGAATCCCCAGGCGCACGCTGACATAACCCTGGATCAGCAAGGTCAAGGCCAGGGCCACGCCAAGAATCGGCTGCACCAGGGTCACCACCGGCAGCAACAGCAAGCCGGTATTGGTGCCCCAGCGGAACGAACCCATGCCGCCATAGATCGACTTCATGGCCTTGGGCCCGCCCTTGAAGCGTTCGATGACCACTACCAGCATCGCCGCCCACTTCGGGCCGCACATGGCGATGTCCGGGCCAAAAATACTCATGAAGGCGTTACGCCCACCGAAGATCAGGTGCGAGCGGTCCGGGTCATAGTCGATCTTCTCGTCCTTGCGGATCTGCTCGGCCTCGTCCAGCAGCACCTTGGCACTGAGCACGTCGCCGAACACGATGATGTACACCGCCAGCATGGTCGGCAACGCGGTAATGAACATCGACAGCGGCGGCATGCCCAGGCCGAACACCGTGTAGTTGCTCCACAGGCCCACGAAGTCCGGCTTGCTGAAGCCCCATTGGATAGTTGGCCACGGCGCCTCGCCAAACAGCGGCGCAATCACCACCGCCAACAGAATGATCGGCAGGATGCCGAGCTTGGCGAAGTTCCACCAGAAGCGGTTGCGCAGCTTGAGCTGGGCAAAGTGCTGGGAAAAGATCAGGTAGAAGGCAATGCCGATGGCGATGGAAATGGTCCAGGGCAGGCTGTCGAACTTGCCGCCCACCTGGAACACCGCCGTGACCGCGCTGATGCCGGCGCCGACGATGATCCCCGACTTGATCGCCGAGGGCACGAACCCCACCACCTTGCGCGCCATGCCGGTAGCCCCCAGGGCAATGGAAAACACCCCGAGCATCAACTGAAAGGCAATCAAGGCATGGACACGCTCCGGGCCCATGGGGAACTGCGAGCAGTAGGCCATCAACAACGGCACCGCCGGCGTGATCCAGCCCGGCACCACGGGGTCGCCCAGCAGGTGGTGGGCCAGGTACAGCAAGCCATTGAGCATCACCACGGCCAGGGCGATTTCGAACGGCATGCCGAGAAATTCGGTCATCAACGGAATGGCCGCCAGGTCGACGGCGCACATCAACAGGCCCTGCAGGTAATCCGGCAGTTCGAACTTGTAGTGGATAAAGGGCAAACGCACCTTGAACGGGCCAAGGGGTATGTACGGCGACTCGTGCCGCGTATCGGAAGGGGTTGGCATCAACTGCACCTGTCTTATTGGTATTGGTTGCGGTGTAAAACCGCCCGCAGCGGCACGGACCGCCACGGGCGTGGGTCGATCAGTACGCGGCGCGGTAGATCTGCTCGATATCGGCGGCGCTGAGCTTGCGCGGGTTGTTGCGCATCAGGCGCTCAATGCCGGCAGCTTCCTGGGCCATGGCCGGGATCGCCTCTTCGGGCACGCCGAAGCTGCGCATACCGGTGGGGATATCGACGGCGGCGCACAACTCGGCCATCGCCTCCACTGCCAGGCTGGCCGCCTGCTGCTCGCTCAGGCCCGCCAGGGGCACGCCCATGGCGTCGGCGATATCGCGAAAGCGCTCGACGCAGGCCATTTTGTTCCAGGCCATGACATAGGGCAGCAGCAAGGCATTGCTCACGCCGTGGGCGATATTGAAACGCCCGCCCAGCGGGTAGGCCAGGGCATGCACCGCGCCGACCCCGGCATTGCCAAAGGCCATGCCGGCCATCAGGCTGGCGGTGGCCATGTCTTCCCGGGCGTGCAGGTTGGCCGGGTTGGCGTAGGCCTTGGGCAGCGCCTTGACGATCAGGCGAATCGCCCCCAGGGCCAGGGAATCGGTGATCGGCGAGGCATTCACCGACAGGTAGGACTCGATGGCATGCACCAGGGCATCCACCCCGCTGGCGGCGGTTACGCTGCGCGGGCAGCTCAAGGTCATCTGCGGGCTGACCAGGGCCACGTCCGGCAACAGATAGTCGCTGACGATGCCTTTCTTCAGTTGTGCCGCCTTGTCGGAGAGGATCGCCACATTGGTGACCTCGGAACCGGTGCCGGCCGTGGTTGGAATGGCAATCAGCGGCGGCCCCTTGCGCGGCACCTGGTCGACGCCAAACAGCGCCTCCAGCGGGCCGTCATGAGCGACAAAGGCCGCCACCGCCTTGGCGATATCGATGGCGCTGCCGCCGCCCACGCCGATCAGGCCATCGTGGGCTCCAGCCCGATAGGCCCGGGCACAGTCTTCGACGATGGCGATCTCGGGCTCGGGTTTGACCTCATCGAAAATCCCGTATTGGCGCCCGCCCAACTGGGCCAGGGCCAGGTCGACGGTGCCGGACTTGACCAGGATCGCGTCGGTGACGATCAACGGATGGTTGATCTTGAGGCGCGTGAGTTCGCCGGCCAGTTGCTCGATGGCGCCTTGGCCGGTAATCAGTTTGTTGGCAATTTTGAACGCGGAAATACTCATCAGCTCGGCCTTGATTAATTGTTGTGGCAAGAGCCGCGCAGGGGCGGCTCTCCGAAGGGCTCGAACGCTATAGAGCGAAAGCTGTGCCAAGATGTCGCAGGCCTTGTAGATCAAGGCCTGCCGTGGTGCGAGGGGCAAATGACCGGGCACTTGCGATTGGTTTTCTAATCAACCGAGCGGCCCTTGATCAGCAATCTAATCAGAGCGCTCCCAGCGCTTCATCTTCTGCACCACCGTGGCCTGGCTCACCCCCAGCGCCTTGGCCGCCAGGCGGGTGGTCTTGTGCAGCTGCAAGGCTGAACGTATGGCCTGGCGCTCGGCGTTCTCCAACACCTTGCGCAGCGGTAGGCGGCTGTCATCGGTGTTGCGCGCCTGCACATCGATGATTTCCTCGGGCAGGTCCAGGGCTTCGATCACGGGGTTGCTGCAGGTCACCACCAGACGCTCGACCACGTTGATCAGCTCGCGGATATTGCCCGGCCAGGCGTACTCCCCCAGCAAGTCGAGGGCTTCCAGGCTCCATTGCGCCTGGCGCTGATAGCGCTGGTTGAAGTGCTGCAGGTAGTACTCGAGCAAGGGCCCGACCTCCTCGCTGCGCTCGCGCAATGCCGGAATCATGATCGGCACCACATTCAGCCGGTAGTACAGGTCGGCGCGGAACTTGCCCTCGGCCACCCGTTGCTTGAGGTCGTGGTGGGTGGCGCTGATGATGCGCACATCGACTTCCTTGAGCTCCAGGCCGCCCACCGGGATAAAGCGGTTTTCCTCGATCACCTTGAGCAGCTTGACCTGCACCGCCAGCGGCAGGTCGCCGATTTCATCGAGAAACAGCGTGCCGTTGTGCGCCAACTCCAGCAGCCCGCGCTTGCCCTTGCTGCCGGCACCGGTAAAGGCCCCCGGGGCGTAGCCGAACAGCTCGGCCTCGATCAGGTTTTCCGGCAAGGCCCCACAATTGAGCGCGAGGAAGGGTTCGCGGGCGCGCCCGCTGGCATTGTGAATGTACTGCGCCACCAAGGTCTTGCCGACACCGGTCTCGCCCTGGAGCAAAACCTTCACATCGCAGTCGGCCACCTGCCGCGCCAGGGCGAACACCCGCCCGGAGACTTCCTGGTCGGCCATCAGGGGTGATTGCAGCAGGTTGTCGCGCTGGCCGGCGTGCAACCGGGCGGTGCTGTTGCGCAATTGCTTGAGCTGCTGCAACTCGTCGCGCTCGCGCTTCATGCGCAGCAGTTCGGTCATGTCCCGCACGGTGCTGACCACGTAGCGGATGCTCTGGTCGGCCGCCAGGATCGGCGTAGCACTGACCAACAGTTTTTTGCCCTGGCTCAGGCTCTGCATCACCGACGTCGGTTTGCCGTCCTGCAGCACGCGTAACGAGGCGGACTGGGAAATCAGCCCGGACTTGACCAGTTCCTGCATCTGCCGCCCGAGCAAATCGGCGCCGCTCAAGCCGGTCAGCCGTTCGTAGGCCTGGTTGACCTTGAGGGTCTTGCCCTGGCCGTCGGTGATGTAGACACCGTCATGCAGGGCATTGAGCAGCTCTTCGAAACTGGCATCGTTGAAGTTCACCCGGGACTCCGCGGTCGGCTTGTGGGACGCGAAGTTTACGGCTGATCGGCAGGCAGGTGTTGCGCGGCGGCCCCGACCTTGGTCCAAGGCCGCCGAGAGGATTCAGACTTGTGCGGTACGCAGTTTCTCACTGCGCCCGCGCAGCCATTCCAGGGTCAGCAACAGCACCACCGAGAAGGCGATCAGCAGTGTTGCCGCTGCGGCGATGGTCGGGCTGAGGTTTTCGCGGATGCCGCTGAACATCTGCCGTGGCAGGGTTGCCTGTTCCGGGCCGGCGAGAAACAGGGTCACCACCACTTCATCGAACGAGGTGGCAAAAGCGAACAGGGCTCCGCTGATCACCCCCGGCGCGATCAGTGGCAAGGTCACCCGGCGAAACGCCGTCAGCGGCGACGCGCCCAGGCTGGCCGCCGCCCGCACCAGGTTGTGGTTGAACCCCTGCAAGGTGGCCGAGACGGTGATGATCACAAAGGGCACCCCCAGCACCGCATGCACCACGATCAGCGAGAAGAAGCTATTGCCCATGCCCAGCGGAGCGAAGAACAGGTAGCTGGCAACACCGATGATCACCACCGGCACCACCATCGGCGAGATCACCAGCGCCATCACCAGTGCCTTGCCCGGGAAGTCGCCGCGGGTCAGGCCGATGGCCGCCAGGGTGCCGAAGATCATCGCCAGCACCGTGGCCGCCGGGGCGACGATGATGCTGTTCTTCAGGGCGCGCATCCATTCGGCGGAGGCGAAGAAGTCCTGGTACCAGTGCAGCGAGAAGCCCTGCAACGGGTACACCAGAAAACTCCCCGAGTTGAACGACAGCGGGATGATCACCAGCACCGGCAGAATCAGGAACAGCAGGATCAGCCCGCAGAGAATGCGCAAGCTGTAGAACCAGACCCGCTCGACGGGCGACATGTAAGGGCTCAGCATTTCGATTCTCTCCTTAGCTCAGGCGCAGGCGACTGGCGCCTACCAGCCAGCTGTAAATCAGATAGAGCACGATGGTCGCCAACAGCAGCAGCCCACCCAGTGCGGTCGCCATGCCCCAGTTGATACTGGTGTTGGTGTAGAAGGCGACGAAGTAGCTGACCATTTGATCGTTCGGGCTGCCCAGCAGCGCCGGGGTGATGTAGTAGCCGATGGCCAGAATGAACACCAACAGGCAACCGGCGCCGACACCGGCATAGGTCTGCGGGAAATACACCCGCCAGAAGCTGGCGAACGGATGGCAGCCCAGGGAGATCGCCGCCCGCATGTAGGTCGGCGAGATGCCTTTCATCACGCTGTAGATCGGCAGAATCATGAACGGCAGCAGGATGTGCACCATGGAGATGTAGACCCCGGTGCGATTGAACACCAGCTCCAGCGGTTTATCGATCACGCCCATGGCCAGCAGGGCGCCATTGATCAGCCCGCCCGATTGCAGCAGCACGATCCAGGCTGCCACCCGGACCAGGATCGAGGTCCAGAACGGCAGCAGCACCAGGATCATCAACAGGTTGCTCTTGCGCGCCGGCAGGTTGGCCAGCAGGTACGCCAGGGGATAAGCCAGCACCAGGCAGATGGCGGTGATCACCAGGCCCATCCAGAAGGTGCGGGCAAAAATATCGAGGTAGATCGACTGGTCCGGGGTGGCCGGAGCCACTTCGCCGAGGTCGTCGATCCGATGGTCGACGGCCGCCAGCAGGTAATACGGCGTCAGGCTACTGGTGTTGCGGCGGATCGCCTGCCAGTAGGCCGGGTCGCCCCAACGCTCGTCCAGGGCTTCCATGGCTTCCTTGTAAGAAGCCGGCTGCTCCTTGAACGGCAAGGCGCGGGCGGTTTTGGTCAGCAGGCTGCGATAGCCGGCCAACTCCATGTTCAGGCGCTTGGACAGATCGCCCAGGGTTTGATTCTTGCGGGCCTCGGCCAGGTCTTCGCTCAAGGCTTGGTACACCGGCTCGGCCGGCAGGCCGCGACCATCCCAACTGGTCACCGCGGCCACGGTACGCGGCATGCCACCGACCACTTCCGGGTTACCGACGCTTTTGTACAGCAGCGCCACAATCGGCACCAGGAACACCAGCAACAGAAACAGCACCAGGGGCGCGATCAGGGCCTGCGCCTTCCAGCGGTTGACCCGCTCGGCACGTGCCAGGCGCTGCTTCAAGGTGGGGCTGGTGACCTCGTTCAGGGGAACGGTGATGGCCATGACAAACTCCGCAAAACTTTAAACGATGGCGGCGTCACCCAGGGGTGACGCCGCGTTTGCACGGCGCCTTACTTGGCCGCCCAGGCGTTGAAGCGCTGTTCCAGTTGCTCGCCGTTATCAGCCCAGAAGCTGACGTCGATCTGCACCTGGTTGGCGATGTTTTCCGGGGTGGTCGGCATGTCTTTCAGCACGTCCTTGGGCAACAACGGCACGGCTTGGGTGTTGGCCGGGCCGTAGGCGATGTTTTCCGAGTAGGTCTTCTGCTGCTGCGGCATGACCGAGAACGCGATGAATTTCTTCGCCGCTTCTGCACGGGCCTTGTCCAGGCCACGTGGAATGGCCCAGGCATCGAAGTCGTAGATGCCGCCGTTCCACACCACCTTGAGGTTGCTTTCTTTCTGTACCGCGGCGATCCGACCGTTGTAGGCCGAGCTCATGACCACGTCACCCGAGGCCAGGTACTGCGGTGGCTGGGCACCGGCTTCCCACCATTGGATGCTCGGCTTGAGTTCGTCGAGCTTCTTGAAGGCACGGTCCTGGCCATCTTTGCCGGCCAGCACTTTGTACACGTCCTTGGGCGCCACGCCGTCGGCCATCAAGGCGAATTCCAGGGTGTACTTGGCGCCTTTACGCAGGCCACGCTTGCCCGGGAACTGCTTGGTGTCCCAGAAATCCGCCCAGCTGGTGGGCGCGGTCTTCAGCTTGTCGGCGTTGTAGGCCAGCACGGTGGACCAAACGAAGAAACCCACGCCGCACGGCTGAATCGCGCCCTTGACGTAGTCTTCAGACTTGCCGAACAGCGCCGGGTCCAGTTGCTCGAACATGTCCTCGTCGCACCCACGGGACAGTTCAGGCGACTCAACCTCGACCAGGTCCCAGGACACGCTTTTGGTGTCGACCATGGCTTTGACCTTGGCCATCTCGCCGTTGTATTCGCCCGCCACGATCTTGCCGTGACCTGCCGCTTCCCACGGGGCATAGAAGGCTTTGACCTGGGCCGCCTTGTTCGCGCCGCCAAAGGACACCACCGTCAGGTCCGGGCCTGCCGCCATCGCGTTTGCCGCACCCATCAAGCCCAGGGTCAGGGCGGTGAATTTCAGGGATCTCAACATTTATTGTGTTCTCCACGTGCAGGGTTGGTGAAGCAAGGGGGCGATCAATGCGCCTCTAGAAGTGGGTCGAGCGCACGAACGTGCTCGACTTGCCAGCCAAGCGGAACCACATCGCCCACCGCCAGCGCAGGATCGAGCTCGGCAATCGGCTGTTTCACAAAGAAGTCGGTCTTGCCACAGACTTCCAGGCGAACCCGGACGTGGTCGCCCAGATAGATGAATTCCGCCACCCTTCCCGAGAAGCGGTTAACGCAACTTTCGCTGGAACCGTTGAGGCTCACGCGCTCCGGGCGGATGGACAGGGTGACCGGACCGCCGATCTGGCCGACGTTGACCGCCAGCGCCTCGACCTTCTCGCCACGGCCCAGCTCAACCACGCAGCGATCACCGGTGTGGCTGTGCAGGCGCCCATTGAGGCGGTTGTTTTCGCCGATGAAGTTGGCGACGAAGGTGTTCTTCGGCTCTTCATAAAGCGTGCGCGGCGGGGCGATCTGCTGGATCTCGCCTTGATGGAACACCGCCACCCGGTCGGACATGGTCAAGGCTTCGCCCTGGTCATGGGTCACGTAGACCACAGTCACGCCGAGGCGCTGGTGCAGGTGCTTGATCTCCATCTGCATATGCTCACGCAGCTGTTTGTCCAGCGCCCCCAGGGGTTCGTCCATCAGCACCAGTTGCGGCTCGAACACCAATGCCCGGGCCAGGGCCACCCGCTGTTGCTGGCCACCGGAGAGTTGCGCCGGGTAACGCTGGGCGAAGGCATCGAGCTGGACCATGCTCAGCACGCGCTTGACCCGCTCACTGACGTCGGTCTTGCTGAGACCGCGCACCGACAACGGGAACGCCAGGTTCTCGGCCACGGTCATGTGCGGGAACAGCGCGTAGTTCTGGAACACCATGCCGATGTCGCGCTTGTGCGGCGGCACGTTGTTGATGGAGCGACCGGCCAGCTGGATCTCGCCGGCAGTCGGGGTCTCGAAACCGGCCAGCATCATCAGGCTGGTGGTCTTGCCGGAGCCGGAAGGCCCGAGCAAGGTGAGGAATTCGCCTTTGCGAATCTCCAGGTTGAGGTCTTTGACGATCAGGTTCTCGCCGTCGTAGCTCTTTTGCACTCCACGAAAGCTGACCAGAACATCACTCGCCCCAGCGCTTGAATCGACCTCGCTCATACCCGCACCTTTGTGTTCTTCATATATAGGACTGCTGTGGACTAAGCCTAGTGGAGGCCACAGGCCCCGCAAATCGGGGGGTAGGAGAGATTTGCCTCAGGTGCTTGGAAGGTTCCTTGTAGGGATTGCCCTACAAGGATGGCGGGGATAGATAAGAGCAGCAGCTAGCGACACGCTGTAAGCGGCAAGAACAGGCAAAAGCCCTGGAGTGGGGATGTCGCAAATGGGTATGTCGCCCTTTTTGGCGGTGAGGGGCTGGTCAGAGCAGTTTGTGCTCCATGGCGTATTTCACCAGCTCGGCGAGAGAGGTGATGTTGAGTTTCTGCATCAGCCGCGCCTTGTGGGTGCTGATGGTCTTGCTGCTCAGGGCCAGTTGCTGGGCGATGTCATTGACGTTGGCGCCCTGGGCCAGGCGTTCGAACACTGAAAACTCGCGCTCCGAGAGCAGCGAATGCAAGGGTCGGGAATCGGTCAGGCCAACCTCGAACACCATGCGGTCGGCCAGGTCGGGGTCGATATAACGACCGCCCGCCGCGACTTTGCGAATGGCGGTCAGCAGTAGCGCGGGATCGCTGTCCTTGGTGGCATAGCCGGCGGCGCCGACTTTGAGGGCGCGGGCCGCCATTTGCGCTTCGTCATGCATCGACAACACCAGGATCGCCGGCGGATTGTGCAACGCACGAATCCGTGGAATCGCCTCCAGGCCGTTGACCCCGGGCATGGAGATATCCAGCAGCACCACCTCGCAGGGAACGTGGCGCAGGGTTTCGAGCAATTGCTCGCCGTTGCTTGCCTCCCCCACCACCGTCAGGTCCTTGGCCAGGCCGATCAGTTGCTTGATGCCCTCACGCACGATGGTGTGGTCTTCGGCTACCAGTACACGGATCACTCGTTTCTCCTCTTTATTAGGGCGATCGTTGCAGGCTTCACGGTCTATGGATCCAGCGGCACCCGAACGGTGAGGGACGTGCCCTCACCCTGCTCGCTGTGCAAGTCCAGGCTGCCGCCCATGATCAACACCCGTTCACGCATACCCACCAACCCGAAGGATGTGGGGCGGCCGGAGTCGACCACGAAACCCTGGCCGTCATCACTGATGCTCATGCACAACTCGTTGCCCTCAAGCACCAGGCTCAGTTCGACAGTATGCGCCTGGGCATGGCGCATGACATTGGTCAGGGCCTCTTGCAGGATCCGAAACAAACCAATGGCCTTGGCATCGCTGAGCAAGGGCAGGTTGTCCGGCACCTGCACCAGGCACGGGATCTGGGTGCGCGCCTCGAAACGCCGGGCCTGCCATTCGATAGCCGAGGCAATCCCGGCGTCGAGGATCGGCGGGCGCAGGGCCGTGGCCACATCGCGGACCAGTTGGAACAACTGGGCGATCAGGCGCTTCATGCTGTTGAGACGCTCCTGCAGACCAGGATCGAGCTGGGCATAGGCCAGCTCGCACATCGAGGTTTCCAGCTTGAGCACCGTCAGCATCTGCCCCAGTTCGTCATGCACCTCACGGGCGATACGGGCCTTTTCCTCTTCGCGCACGCTTTCCAGGTGCGCCGACAGCTCCCGCAGTTGCTCGCGAGAGGCGGCCAGCTCCAGTTCGATGCGCTTGCTTTCGCTGATGTCCCAGACGATGCCGTCCCAGACAAAGGCGCCATCGTCGAGGCGGCGGGTGACGGCCTTGATCTCGGCCCAGCGCTGCTCGCCCTGGCGCGTAAGAATCCGCCCCTGCCAGGACCAGTCGCTGTCGGTGTCCAGGGCCAGGTCCTGGGTCCGGTGGTAGCTGGCCTTGTCATCCGGATGGACCAGGCTGCGCAATCCGGTATCGCGCTGGCTGAGCACCGCTGGGGCGTAACCCACCAGGCTCTCGCTGCCTTCGCTGATGTAGGCGAAATCGATCTGCCCGGTGACCGGCGCCCGCTCCAGGCGGAACACCAGCCCCGGCACATTGGCGGCGATGCCTTGCAGCCGCGCCTCGCTTTCCTGCAACGCGGCCAAGGCCCGACGGCGTTCGGTGACGTCGTTGAGGTAAACCACCAGGTACTCGCTGTCGCGAAAGCGCAGGAAGCTCAGGGACACATCGGCCGGCAGGATGCTGCCATCGGCCCGCACGCAACGGGTTTCAAAACTTTGCGCGGAGCCTTCGCTGGCCCGGGCGCGCTTCCACAAGCCGAGCCAGCGGTCCATGTGCAGGGTGGGCTCGAAGTCGATCAGCGGGCGGTCGATGACCCCGCCGGCGGGGTAACCGAGCATGTCTTCGGCGGCCCGGTTGGCGTAGCGAACGTGGCTGTCCCAATTGACCCAGAGAATGCCCACGGTGCTCTGATCGATGGAAAACTGGGTCAGGCGCAGCGCCTCCTCGGCCGTTTCACGCAGGGCGATATCGGCCCGGGCCGCCAGCAGGCGCTGCTCCAGCCCACGCTGTTGGCGCCGCTGCCAGAACAGGATCCCCAGGCAGGCGAAAAACAGCACCGCGAACAACAGGCTGAGGTTCTGCCAGAACCCCGGGGACTCCGCCAGCCGTGGGTATTGCGGCTGCAGCCAGCGATTGTGCAACTGCTCGATGTCCCGGGCGGGAATGGCATGCAGCGCTCGCTCAATGATGCCGGCCAGCTCCGGCCAGTCACGGCGCGTGGCGACCCGCAGCAATTGCGGCAGGCCGATATCACCGACCACCGCCAGGCCGGCGAACTCCGGTTCGCTGGACAAGCGGCTGAGTTGGGCCTCATCGATCACCGCATAGCGCGCCTGCTGACTCAACAGCAGTTGCAAGGCCTGGCGCTCCAGCGGCACCCCTTGCAGATTCAGATTGGGATAAGTGGCCCGCAGGTAGTCAGCCACGGCACCGGGCATGCGTACGGCTACCCGAGATTGGGCGTCGAGTTTCTCCAGTTCCACCGCGCCGGCGCCCTGGCGTTCGCCGACCACCAATTGCGGGACCCGCATATAAGGGTCGCTGAATTGCCACAGGCGCAGGCCAGCGGGGGTTTGGGTCAGGCCTGGCGCGAGGTCTACCTCACCTTCGCGCAATGCTCTCTCCAACTGCGCCTGATCCGGAAAGTTACGCCAGCTCAGTTCGACCTGCAGCGCCCGGCCCACCCACTGCATCAACTCGACATTGACCCCGGACAACCGCTGCAAGCGCCGGTCGTATTGGGCGAAGGGCGCCTGCAACACCACGCCAACCCGCAGTTCAGGGTGCTGGACCAGCCATTCGCGCTGTCCGGCACTCAGGTTGGCCGCAGGCACATGGGGCCCGGGAGCCGCCCAGGCCATCAAGGGAAAACTCAGCCAGCCGATAACCAACAGACAGCGAAAAAGCATCATCCGAACTCTCGCACACTGACAAATACTGACCAACCCATTAGGCTGCCGGAATTACTTCTGGCCTGGAATCTCCGATGCCCTTCGTTTACCGCTCGGCACTGAACGCATTGTGCCTGTCGCTGCTGTTGCCTTGTGCCCTTTCCGTCCAGGCTGCCGATCCGGCGCCTGCTGCCGGCGACAAGGCGGCCCAGGAAAAACCCGCCGAACGCCAACCCTTGCTGGAGCGTAGCCAGGAAGATGCGCTCGCCCTTGAGCGCCGTATCCCGCAACAGGAACAACAGCAATTGCAGGCTGGCGGCGACACCTTCCTCGCCCTGTGGAAACCGGCCAACACCAGCGAGCCCCAGGGCGCGGTGATTATCGTCCCGGGCGCCGGCGAAACGGCTGACTGGCCGCAAGCAATCGCTCCGCTGCGCAACAAACTGCCGGATGTCGAATGGTCCAGCCTGAGCCTGACCCTGCCAGACCTGTCGAGCGAGGCCAGCACGCCACGCATCGTCGAAGCCGCCCCGGCGCCGCCGACCAAGGACACCAGCAGCAAGGACGCCAGCACCGAAGCCAAGCCGATCGAACAGGCTGCTGGCGGTGAAGCCGATATCGCCGATCGCGCGGTGGCCGAGAGCACCGAAGAACAAAGCAAGGCCGATGCCGAGCGGATCTTCGCCCGGATCGACGCCGCCCTGGCCTTTGCCGAGCAGCAGAATGCCCGCAGCATCGTCCTCCTTGGACACGGCACGGGCGCCTACTGGGCCGCGCGCTACCTGAGTGAAAAGCAGCCCTCCCAGGTGCAGAAATTCGTCATGGTCGCCGCCCAGGTGCCGACCAATGCCAAGCCGCCGTTGGCCGAGCTGACCCCGACCCTGAAGCTGGCGACCGCGGACTTCTTCTATAAAGACACGCCCCTGGCGCAAAAAGCCGCACTCGAGCGACTCCAGGCCAGCAAACGGCAAAAGACGTCGACCTTTACCCAGATCGCCCTCAAGGCCTTGCCCGGCAACAGCGCGGCGCAGCAGGAGCAACTCTTTCGCCGTGTGCGCGGCTGGCTGAGCCCGCAGCCCGTCGCCGACTGAGCCTTGCGCCATCGCGGCCCCGGCCACGATGGCGGCTGTTTCAGCGGAAGTCCCGACGTTCACGGATCAGCGTATAGGCACTGTGCAATTCACGGGTTTTCTCCGTGGCTTCACGTACCTGAGCCGGTCCGGCGCCGCTGCCGGCAATCTTGTCCGGATGGTGGCGACTGAGGAGGCGCCGGTAAGCGCGCTTGATCTGGGCCGGCTCACTGGTGCTCGATACGCCGAGTAGCCGCAGCGCTTCCTGATACGCCCCGGCACTGCTGAGCGCAGGCTTTCTAGCCGGCTCGTAATCCGCCGCCAGTGCCTGCACCTGCTGCGGCGTCCATCCCAGCCACTTGCCCCAGAGTTGAATCAACTCGCGCTCGGCGCTGCTGGCCCGCGCGTCAGCCCAGACCATGCGCCAACAAGCTCGCAACACGCCCTCGGTGGCATGGGGCTGCGCGCTCAGGCGACGCAGGTAGCCGCGCAGGGAGTCGTTGCCCGACTTGCCCCGGTTGAACGCGGCAATGGCCCGGCGCTGCGCCGACTCGTTCATGTCCAGCGCGCGCATTTCCTGGCGCGCCTGCTGGATATGGCCATCCACCACCTGGCCATCGCTCTTGGCCAGACGCCCGAGCAAGACAAACAACAGTTCATCGTTGCGCAGCGCCGGGCGCCCGCCCAGGCGCTCGCGCAGTTGCGCCCAGCTGTGCAGTTGCAGGCGCCGGTCCAGCGCCTGGCCCAACAGCGCACCCAATATGGCCCCCGGAATACTGGCTATGGCATAGCCCGCTCCGGCTCCGATCAGAGTCCCTGGCCACCACATATCAGCGACTCGCTTCTAGCAATTGTTCCACCTGTGCCAGGCGCTCGACGGTGCCGACATCGACCCAGCGGCCCTGCATGTGCTCGCCACTGACCTGACCACGAGCCATGGCCTGGCGCAGCAACGGCGCCAGCTTGAACGGACCGGGCACGCAGTCGGCGAACAGCTCGGGGTGCATCACCGAAATACCACTGAAGGTCAGGGCCTCGGCGCCGGGCGTTGCGTCATGCAGCAGGCCGTTTTCCAGGCAGAAATCACCGCCGCCCGGGTGATGGGGCGGGTTGTCCACCATCACCAGGTGAGCCAGGCCGGGACGCGGCTGGCGCAGGGTAGCGAAGTCGTAGTCCGTCCAGATGTCGCCATTGACCACCAGGAACGGCTCAGTCCCCAGCAACGGCAGGGCGCGGAAGATCCCGCCGCCGGTTTCCAGGGCCTCGGCCTCTGGCGAATAGGCAATGCTCAGCCCGAACGCCGAGCCATCGCCCAGGTGATCTTCGATCTGTTGCCCCAGCCAGGCATGGTTGATCACGACCTGGGTAAAACCTGCCGCAGCCAACGCCCGCAGGTGATATTCGATCAGCGGGACACCGGCCACACGAATCAGGGGTTTGGGGGTGGTCAGCGTCAACGGGCGCATGCGCTCGCCTTTGCCGGCCGCAAGAATCATTGCCTTCATTGCGCGGCTCCAGGCGAACGACCCAGGCTGGCCAACAACTGGCCCAGTTCCGCCAGTTCAGGCCGACGCGCCACCACCGCTTCTATATAAGCGAAGAAGCGCGGCACATCGGCCAGGTAGCGCGGCTTGCCATCGCGATGGCAGATCCGCGCGAAAATACCGATCACCTTGAGGTGACGCTGTACGCCCATCAGATCGCTGGCGCGCAGGAAATCTTCAACATCGGCGTGCACCGGGATGCCAGCACGACCGGCTTGCTGCCAATAGTCCTCGAGCCAGCCGCGTACCCGGGCCTCAGGCCAACTGAGGAAGGCGTCCTTGAACAGGCACGTGACGTCGTAGGTCACGGGGCCGTAGACCGCGTCCTGGAAGTCCAGCACGCCTGGATTTGGCTGGCCGAGCATCAGGTTGCGCGGCATATAGTCGCGATGCACCAGGACCTTGGGCTGGGCCAGGGCACTGTCGATCAGCACCTGGCTGACCCGCTGCCACTGTGCTTGCTGCTGCGGATTCAGCTCTGCCGCCAGCTCGCGCCCCACGTACCATTCGGGGAACAATTGCAGCTCGCGGCGCAACAGGGCGTCATCGTAGCTGGGCAATGGCGCCTCCATCGGCAGCTGCTGAAAAGCCAGCAATGCCGCCAGCGCATCCTTGAACAAGGTGTCGGCATTCTCTTCGTTGATCACGTCCAGGTAGGTCTGATTACCCAGGTCGTTGAGCAAAAGAAAACCGCGCGGTAAATCCTCGGCATAAATTTTCGGCACATTTATGCCGGATGTGGCCAGCAAATGAGCAATATCCACGAAGGGTTTGCAGTTTTCCTGGGGCGGCGGAGCATCCATTACCACAAAGCTGCGCCCCTCCCCCTGCCAGCGGAAATACCGGCGGAAACTCGCGTCGCTGCTGGCTGCAGTCAATGTGGCCGGGGGTACGGCACCCCAGCCATGGGTGGCATAAACGATTGCCAACTGCTCATCGAGCCAAACTTTCAGGTGTTGCAAGCGTACATCTTGGTCAGGCATTGCAAGGGTCTCCGACGGCGCTAGCCGTCAAGCGGGTCATGCTTTATTATCCAGCATCTTTTTCAGACCATCGAGAGGCGTGCGGCCCACACCGCGGGCAGATGGCACGCAGGAAGCCCGGACTAATAAGATGGCATTGAAATCCCCCGCGTTTCGTAAAAAATTTCCGTTGTTGGTTACCGGCAGTTTGCTGGCCCTGCAACCTCTAGCCACTTCATTCGTGGTCGCCGCGGAACAGTATGACTGCTCAGTCTCTGCTTCCGGTGCCTGGGACTGTGCGCCGAAAACCAACTCGGCCCAATTGCCGCCGCGGCCGGTGCATGACGCCAGCTCGGTCAGCTCCAGCAGCCCGACCCCGACAGACAGCGGCTCCACCGCAGAAGCCGGTGACAAGCCGGTGCTGGTTACCGAAGCCAAAGGCCGTGGCCTCAAGGCTCGCAGCGCCGACTACAGTCACCTCGACTGGGTACCGCGGGATAAGCTGACCCCTGCCCAATTGGCTGAGACCGGTCCTTACTGCTCTGGTAGCTATATCGAACCAATTCGTCCTGGCATGAATGACAAGACGAATAAAAGTGACGCCCCGACCTTTATCGGCGCCAAGGCATCGCGTTATCAGCAGGATGAGCAGGTTGCCACCCTCGCCGGTGACGTGGTCATGCGCCAGGGCAGCATGCAGGCCGAGGCTGACGAAGCCAGCCTGTATCAGGCCGAGAACCGTGGCGAACTGAACGGCAACGTTCGGGTGCGCGACAACGGCGCCCTGCTGGTCGGCGATCACGCTGAAGTCCAGCTCGACACCGGTGAAGCCAAGGTCGACAACGCCGAGTACGTGCTGCACAAATCGCGGATTCGCGGTAACGCGCTGTACGCCAAGCGTGCGGAAAACGCCATCATCCGCCTCAAGGATGGTACGTACACGACGTGCGAGCCGAACAGCAACGCCTGGCAGCTCAAGGGCAACAACATCACCTTGAACCCGGCCACCGGCTTCGGCACCGCGACCAACGTGACCCTGCGCGTCAGAGACATCCCGGTCCTGTACACGCCGTATATCTACTTCCCGATCGATGACCGTCGCCAGTCCGGCTTCCTGCCGCCAAGCTTCAGCAGCGGTGGCGAAAGCGGATTTACCCTGGTCACGCCGTACTACTTCAACCTGGCACCCAACTACGATGCCACGTTGTACCCGCGCTACATGAGCAAGCGCGGCATGTTGATGGAAGGCGAGTTCCGCTACCTGACCAAGTCCAGCGAAGGACAGTTCGGTGGTGCCTACCTCAACGACGACAACAACGAGCGTAGCCAGCAGTCCGATTACGAGAAGACGCGCTACATGCTCAACTGGCAGCACAAGGGTGGCCTGGACTCTCGCGTCCTGACCGAGGTCGATTACACCAAGATCAGCGATCCGTATTACTTCCAGGATCTGCAGACCGACCAGATCGGCGTCGAAAGCAAAAGTTTCGTGAACCAGCAGGGCGCAGTGACCTACCGCGGCGATAACTACACCGCGCGCGTCAATGCACAGGCTTATGAAATGGCCACCGTTTCCGAGATCACTCCCTACAATCGCCTGCCGCAAATCACCTTCAATGGTGCGCTGCCTTACCATCCAGGCGGGGTGAACTTCGCTTATGAAACTGAAGCGGTCCGGTTTGAACGGGATCTGCAAAATGGCATGTTCACCGACGAGGGCGGCCTCTCCACTCGCCGCCTGGATACCTACGTCACGGGCCTGACTCGCGCCAACGGTACTCGTTTGAATGCCGCTCCTAGCGTCGAACTGCCGCTGAACTGGACCTACGGCTATGTCACGCCGAAGCTCAAGTACGAGTACACCAAGTACGATCTTGACCTCGATGGCACCGGCAAGTCGCAAATGGCATTAGCGGGCCAGAAATTCAAAAGCTCCCAAGACCGTGCGATTCCGATCGCCAGTGTCGACAGCGGCCTTTATTTCGACCGCAACACCCAGCTGTTCGGCAAGACCTACAACCAGACCCTGGAGCCACGCCTGTTCTATCTCTATGTTCCCGAGAAGGATCAGGACGATATTCCGGTGTTCGACACCAGCGAATACAGCTTCAACTACGCCTCGCTGTTTCGTGACAATCGCTTCTCCGGCTCCGACCGTATCGGCGACGAGAACAAACTGTCGCTGGGCGTGACCAGTCGCTGGATCGAAGAAAACGGCTTCCAACGTCAACGGGTATCCGTCGGACAGGCGCTGTACTTCAAGGACCGCGAAGTTCAATTGCCGGGTGTGGTCGCCAAGGATCGCGCCGACGCGCAATCCAATGTGTCGCCTATCGCCATGGACTACGAGTTCCGCTTCAACCGCGACTGGCGCGCAACCGCCGACTACAACTGGGATCCGGACAGCCACAGCCCACGCTCGGGCAGCGCAATGTTCCACTACCAGCCTGAAGACAACCCGAACAAGGTCATCAATGCCGGCTATCGCTATCGCAACGACCAGGTGGTCTACAACCAGTTGACCGGTAAATGGCAATTCGGTGGCGACTACGGTACCCCGGGCCAAGAGAACTTCGTGAAGGACTACTACAAGATCCAGCAACATGACTTCTCCGTCATGTGGCCGATCGTTCCGCAGTGGAACCTCATCAGCCGCTGGCAGTACGACTATGCCCGCAACCGTACCCTGGAAGCCTTCGGTGGTTTCGAGTACGACAACTGCTGCTGGAAACTGCGCCTGATCAATCGCTACTGGGTTTCCAACGACGAATACACGCAGATCGCTCCTCTCAATGAAAAAGGCGACCACGGCCTCTTCCTGCAAATTGTCCTCAAAGGGCTGGGCGGGCTGACTGGTACCAAGGTAGAGAGCTTCCTCGACAAAGGCATCCAAGGTTATCGTGAACGTGAAGACCAAGCTTTCTGATTGTCTGCGCCCGCTGATGCTGGGCGCGCTGTTCCTGGGTACCGCGGCCAACGCCGCGGTGCAATCCATCGACAAGGTCGTGGCCATCGTTGATAACGACGTGGTCATGCAAAGCCAGCTGGACCAGCGGGTTCATGAAGTGCAGCAGACCATCGCCAAGCGTGGCGCCGGCCTGCCGCCGACCAGCGTATTGGAACAGCAGGTACTGGAACGCCTGATCGTCGAAAACCTGCAACTGCAGATCGGCGAACGTTCCGGCATCCGCATTACCGATGAAGAGCTGAACCAGGCCATCGGCACCATCGCCCAACGCAACAACATGACGATCGATCAGTTCCGCGCCGCACTGGCTCACGATGGTTTGTCTTATGAAGACGCCCGTGACCAGGTCCGTCGCGAAATGATCATCAGCCGTGTTCGTCAGCGCCGGGTAGCCGAGCGCATCCAGGTTTCCGAACAGGAAGTGAAAAACTTCCTGGCATCGGACTTGGGCAAGATGCAACTCTCCGAAGAGCTGCACTTGGCCAATATCCTGATTGCGACCCCGGAAAGCGCCAACTCTGAAGCCATTCAGAATGCTGCGCGCCAGGCGATGGACGTTTATCAGCAACTCAAGCAAGGTGCGGACTTCGCCCAATTGGCAATTGCCAAATCCGGCAGCGACAACGCTCTGGAAGGCGGCGACATGGGCTGGCGCAAGGCGGCGCAACTGCCGCCTCCGTTCGACCGTGAGCTGAGCAGCATGGCTGTTGGCGACATCACCCAACCAGCGCGCACACCTGGCGGCTTCATTATCCTTAAGCTCCTGGAGAAACGCGGTGGCGGCAATCAGGTGCGCGATGAAGTGCACGTGCGTCACATCCTGATCAAGCCAAGTGAAATTCGTAGCGAAGAAGAGACCAAGCGCCTGGCGCAGAAGCTCTACGAGCGGATCGAAGCCGGTGAAGACTTCGCCGAACTGGCAAAAAGCTATTCGGAAGACCCGGGATCGGCACTCAACGGCGGCGATCTGAACTGGATCGACCCGAACGCCCTGGTTCCAGAGTTCCGCGAAGTGATGGCCAAGACCCCACAAGGTCAGCTGTCGAAGCCGTTCAAGAGCCCATATGGCTGGCACGTACTGGAAGTCCTTGGCCGTCGCGCCACCGACAGCACCAGCCAAGCCCGTGAGCAGCAAGCGATGACCGTACTGCGTAACCGCAAATACGACGAAGAGCTGCAGACCTGGTTGCGTCAGATCCGTGACGAAGCCTACGTCGAGATCAAACTCCCTGGCGCCGACCAGGCTGCACAGTGAAACCCCAGCGTTTCGCTGTGACACCCGGCGAGCCGGCCGGCATTGGTCCTGACCTGTGCCTGCTGCTCGCCTCGCAACCCCAGCCGCACCCCCTGATCGCCATTACCAGCCGCGACCTGCTCCTTGAGCGGGCCGCGCAGCTGGGTGTGGCTGTCGACCTGTTGCCGGTCACCCTGGCGAACCTGCCGGATGCTCCTGCGCCGGCCAACAGCCTGTATGTCTGGGACACGCCACTGCAAAACAAGGTCGTTGCCGGTCAACTGGATCAGGCCAATGCCGCGTTCGTCCTGGAGACCCTGACCCGCGCCGGCCAAGGCTGCCTGGATGGGCATTTTGCCGGGATGATCACCGCCCCCGTACACAAAGGCGTGATCAACGACTCCGGCATTGCGTTTTCCGGGCATACCGAGTTCCTGGCCGACCTGACCCACACCGAGCAAGTGGTGATGATGCTTGCGACCCACGGCCTGCGCGTAGCCTTGGTGACCACCCATCTGCCGCTGCGCGAGATTGCCGACGCCATCACCAGCGAACGCCTGGAACGTGTCACCCGAATTCTGCATGCCGACTTGCGTAACAAGTTTGGCATCGCCCAGCCACGCATCCTTGTCTGCGGGCTCAACCCTCATGCCGGCGAAGGCGGGCATCTGGGCCATGAAGAAATAGACATTATCGAACCCACCTTAGAGCGCTTGCGCACCGAAGGCATGGACCTGCGTGGTCCGTTGCCCGCCGACACTCTGTTTACCCCCAAATATCTGGAGCATTGCGACGCAGTGCTGGCGATGTACCACGACCAGGGCCTGCCCGTACTGAAGTACAAAGGCTTCGGCGCGGCGGTCAATGTGACCCTCGGCTTGCCGATCATCCGCACCTCGGTCGACCACGGCACCGCCCTGGACCTGGCCGGCAGCGGCAGGATCGACACCGGCAGCCTGCAGGTCGCCCTGGAAACCGCCTACCAGATGGCCGAGACCCGTATATGACCGAGCATTACCAACACCGGGCGCGCAAGCGTTTCGGCCAGAACTTCCTGCACGACGCCGGCGTCATCGATCGCATTCTGCGTTCGATTCATGCCAAGCCCGATGACCGCCTGCTGGAAATCGGCCCGGGCCAAGGGGCACTGACCGAAGGCCTGCTCAACAGCGGCGCGCAACTGGACGTGGTTGAACTGGACAAGGACCTGATCCCGATCCTCAACCAGCAATTCGCCGGCAAGAGCAATTTCAGCCTGCATCAGGGCGATGCCCTGAAGTTCGACTTCAAGTCCCTGGGCGCCGAGCCGAACAGCCTGCGGGTGGTCGGCAACCTGCCCTACAACATCTCCACCCCGCTGATCTTCCACCTGCTGCAGAACGCCAGCCTGATTCGCGACATGCACTTCATGCTGCAAAAAGAAGTGGTGGAGCGCCTCGCTGCCGGTCCGGGTGGCGGTGATTGGGGGCGGCTGTCGATCATGGTGCAGTACCACTGCCGCGTGGAGCACCTGTTCAACGTCGGTCCGGGCGCGTTCAACCCGCCACCGAAAGTCGACTCGGCCATTGTGCGCCTGGTACCTCACGCCGTGCTGCCGCACCCGGCCAAGGATCACCGCCTGCTGGAGCGCATCGTCCGCGAAGCCTTCAACCAGCGCCGCAAAACCTTGCGCAACACCCTCAAGGCCCTGCTGACCAGCGCCGAAATCGAAGCCGCCGGCGTCGACGGCAGCCTGCGTCCGGAGCAGCTCGACCTGGCCGCGTTCGTACGCCTGGCCGACAAGCTCAGCGAGCAGCCTGTGGATAACCCAAGCGCCAGCTGACACGCCCTGAGCGTTATCGGGTAGGACGCCAGGCGCGATGTCTGGTTTACTACCCGATACTTGGCCTAGACTGAGTCTCATCCGTCTTGTCCCGCGCCCCGCTTGCTTTTAAGGCCTCTTGCATGTCCGATCCTCGCTATCAGGTCGACGTCAGCGTCGTCACCCGCTTTCTGGCAGAACAATCCCAACCCGAGCAAAATCGCTTTGCCTTCGCCTATACCATTACCGTCGAGAACCATGGGCTGCTGGCAGCCAAGCTGCTCTCGCGGCACTGGGTCATCACTGATGGCGACGGTCATGTCGAGGAAGTTCGCGGCGCCGGCGTCGTCGGCCAGCAGCCGCTGATCGCCCCGGGCCAAAGCCACACCTACAGCAGTGGCACAGTGATGACCACCCGAGTCGGCGCCATGCAGGGCACCTATCAAATGCTCGCCGACGACGGGCAGCACTTTGATGCCGTCATCGCCCCCTTTCGCCTGGCGGTGCCCGGAGCCTTGCACTGATGGCGACTTACGCCGTCGGCGACCTGCAAGGCTGCCTCGAACCGCTGAAATGCCTGCTTGAACAGGTGGCCTTCGACCCAACCCGGGATCGCCTGTGGCTGGTGGGAGACCTGGTCAACCGTGGTCCGCAGTCCCTGGAAACCCTGCGCTTTCTGTATGGCATACGTGAGTCGCTGGTCTGTGTACTGGGCAATCACGACCTGCATTTACTGGCGGCGTGGCGCAATATCGAGCGCCTGAAAAAATCCGACACCCTGCGTCCGATCCTCGAAGCCCCCGATTGTCCGGAGCTGATGCAGTGGCTACGCCAGCAAAAACTGATGCACTACGACGAACAGCGCAACATCGCCCTGGTCCACGCGGGCATTGCGCCGCAGTGGTCAATCAAGAAAGCCCTCAAGTGCGCCGCAGAAGTCGAAGAAGCACTGCGTGACGACAATCTGTTCCAGCCTTATCTGGATGGCATGTACGGCAACGAGCCGGCGAAATGGGACAGTGACCTGCAAGGCGTGACCCGGCTGCGGGTGATCACCAACTACTTCACCCGCATGCGTTTCTGCACCAGCGAGGGCAAGCTCGACCTCAAAGGCAAGGAAGGCGTGGACACCGCGCCTCCCGGCTACGCCCCCTGGTTCAGCTATAAAGAGCGCAAAAGCAAAGACGCGAAGATTATTTTCGGACACTGGGCAGCCCTGGAGGGCAAATGCGACGAGCCCGGCATATTTGCTCTCGACACCGGTTGCGTCTGGGGCGGCGCCATGACGCTGCTCAATGTCGACACCGGTGTCCGCCTGCAATGCGCCTGCGATGCCCAGGGCCATGCCAGCCAGCAGCCCTCACCCCCCAACCCGATAGCGCCACAGCCGGTCACGGCCAAGCACTAGACCGCGCCTTTATTCAGGCCCCAGGAGCCCGCCATGAGTGAATTCAAACGCATCCCCCCCGATCAGGCCCAGTCGCTGCGCGAACAGGGCGCGGTCGTGGTCGATATCCGCGATCCGCAGACCTACGCCCTGAGCCACATCAGTGGCTCACAGCACCTGGATAACCACTCCATCAGTGACTTTATCCGTGGCGCCGATCTCGACGCCCCGCTGGTCGTGGTCTGCTATCACGGCAACTCCAGCCAAAGCGCGGCAGCCTACCTGGTCAGCCAGGGTTTCTCCGACGTCTACAGCCTGGACGGCGGCTTCGAACTGTGGCGCACCACCTACCCGGCCGAAACCGCCCAAGGCCAAGCCGAATAAATTTTTTCCAGGCTCTAGCCCGCGTGCTACGCGGGCTGGGCAGCGGCAGACGAACGGTCAGTCGCAACTAATTACTCATCTCGCCTTTACCTCTCGGATTCCGAACTATCCTTAGCCTCAGGCCATCCAAATCAGGGGAGAGCCGGTACACCGGCGCACGGGTCATCGGTACTAGCTTTCAAGGTAGATAGCTTTGAAAGTGTTCTGGGGGGTAAACAGCAACTGGACTTTCAGTTGCATGCCAGCACTTGACTGACTGATCCGGCGACGGCTCCACGTATCGAGCGAGGTGACGTCATGAGTATTTTTAGCCACTTCCAACAACGCTTCGAATCCACACGCCAGGAAGAGTTCTCGCTGCAGGAATATCTGGAGCTATGCAAAAAGGACCGAAGCGCCTATGCCTCCGCCGCCGAGCGCCTGCTATTGGCCATTGGCGAGCCCGAACTGCTCGACACATCGACCAATTCGAGGTTATCGAGGATCTTTTCCAACAAGGTGATCCGCCGCTATCCGGCCTTTGAAGACTTCCATGGAATGGAAGAATGCATCGATCAGATCGTCTCCTACTTCCGCCATGCCGCTCAGGGCCTGGAAGAGAAGAAACAGATCCTCTACCTCCTCGGCCCTGTGGGCGGCGGCAAGTCGTCTCTGGCGGAAAAACTCAAACAACTGATCGAGAAGGTGCCCTTCTACGCGATCAAGGGCTCACCGGTCTTCGAGTCGCCCCTGGGGCTGTTCAACGCCACTGAAGACGGCGCCATCCTCGAAGAAGACTTCGGCATTCCTCGGCGCTACCTCAATACCATCATGTCGCCCTGGGCCACCAAGCGGCTCTCCGAGTTCGGTGGTGATATCAGCCAGTTTCGGGTGGTCAAGCTCTATCCGTCGATCCTCAACCAAATCGCCGTGGCCAAGACCGAGCCGGGTGATGAAAACAACCAGGACATCTCCGCGCTGGTGGGCAAGGTCGATATCCGCAAGCTGGAAGAGTTTCCCCAGAACGACGCCGACGCCTACAGCTACTCTGGCGCCCTGTGCCGGGCCAACCAGGGCCTGATGGAGTTCGTGGAGATGTTCAAGGCACCGATCAAGGTGCTGCACCCACTGCTGACCGCCACCCAGGAAGGTAACTACAACAGTACCGAAGGCCTGGGAGCAATCCCGTTCACCGGGATCCTGCTGGCCCACTCCAACGAATCGGAGTGGCACACCTTCCGCAACAACAAGAACAACGAAGCCTTCATCGACCGTATCTACATCGTCAAGGTGCCGTACTGCCTGCGGGTCAGCGATGAAATCAAGATCTACGACAAACTGCTGTTCAACAGCTCCCTGGCCAAGGCCCATTGCGCGCCCGACACCTTGAAGATGCTGGCGCAGTTCACCGTGCTTTCGCGGCTCAAGGAGCCGGAAAACTCCAACATCTACTCCAAAATGCGGGTCTACGACGGGGAAAACCTCAAGGACACCGATCCCAAGGCCAAGTCGATCCAGGAATACCGGGATAACGCCGGGGTGGATGAAGGGATGAATGGGCTCTCGACCCGCTTCGCCTTCAAGATCCTGTCCAAGGTGTTCAACTTCGACCCCCATGAAATCGCCGCCAACCCGGTGCACCTGCTGTACGTGCTGGAACAGCAGATCGAACAGGAGCAATTCCAGGCCGAAACCCGGGAACGCTACCTGCGCTTCCTCAAGGAATACCTGGCGCCGCGCTACATCGAATTCATCGGCAAGGAAATCCAGACCGCCTACCTCGAGTCCTACAGCGAGTACGGACAGAACATCTTCGACCGCTATGTGCTCTACGCCGATTTCTGGATCCAGGACCAGGAATACCGCGACCCGGAAACCGGCGAGATCCTCAATCGCGTGGCACTGAACGAAGAACTGGAAAAAATCGAAAAACCGGCCGGCATCAGCAATCCGAAGGATTTCCGCAACGAGATCGTCAATTTCGTGCTGCGCGCCCGTGCCAACAACAATGGCAAAAACCCGACCTGGCTCAGCTACGAAAAACTGCGGGTGGTTATCGAGAAGAAAATGTTCTCCAACACCGAAGACCTGCTCCCAGTCATCAGTTTCAACGCCAAGGCCAGCAAAGAGGACCAGCAAAAACACAACGACTTCGTCACACGCATGGTCGAACGCGGCTACACCGACAAACAGGTACGGCTTCTTTCCGAATGGTACCTACGGGTCCGGAAGTCGCAGTGACGCAGCTGCAAGCTTCTAGCTACAAGCTGTAAGAAAGAAGTGTGTGAACCGGACATCCGGGTAGTCGCTTCTGCTTGCAGCTTGCAGCTCACAACTTGAAGCTGCCCGGAGGGCCACCATGAGCTATGTGATCGACCGACGTCTCAATGGCAAGAACAAGAGCACGGTAAACCGCCAGCGTTTCCTGCGGCGCTACCGTGATCACATCAAAAAGGCCGTCGAAGAGGCCGTCAGCCGCCGCTCCATTACCGACATGGAGCATGGCGAACAAATCAGCATCCCCGGCCGCGATATCGACGAGCCGGTGCTTCACCATGGCCGCGGCGGCAAACAGACCGTGGTGCATCCCGGCAACAAGGAGTTCACCAGCGGCGAGCATATCGCCCGCCCGCAAGGGGGCGGCGGCGGCAAAGGTCCGGGCAAGGCCGGCAACTCCGGCGAGGGCATGGACGAGTTCGTGTTCCAGATCACCCAGGAGGAGTTCCTCGAATTCATGTTCGAGGACCTTGAACTGCCCAACCTGGTCAAACGCAACCTGACCGGCACTGATACCTTCAAGACCGTACGCGCCGGCATCAGCAACGAAGGCAACCCGTCGCGCATCAACATCATCCGCACCCTGCGCTCGGCCCACGCACGGCGCATCGCCCTGTCCGGCAGCAGCCGCGCCAAACTACGGGAAGCAAAAGAGGAGTTGGCCCGATTAAAACGGGAAGAACCGGACAACTTCGGCGATATCCAGGAACTGGAAGCAGAAATCGAGAAACTCAGCGCGCGCATCCATCGCGTGCCCTTCCTCGATACTTTCGACTTGAAGTACAACCTGCTGGTCAAGCAACCCAACCCCAGTTCCAAGGCCGTCATGTTCTGCCTGATGGACGTCTCAGGCTCCATGACCCAGGCGACCAAGGACATCGCCAAGCGCTTTTTCATCCTGCTGTACCTGTTCCTCAAGCGCAATTACGACAAGATCGATGTCGTCTTCATTCGTCACCACACCAGCGCCAGGGAAGTCGACGAGGAGGAGTTCTTCTACTCCCGGGAAACCGGCGGCACTATCGTCTCCAGCGCCCTGAAGCTGATGCAGGAGATCATGGCCGAGCGCTATCCGAGCAACGAATGGAACATCTACGCAGCCCAGGCGTCGGACGGTGATAACTGGAACGACGACTCACCGATCTGCCGGGACATCCTGATCAATCAGATCATGCCCTTCGTGCAGTACTACACCTACGTGGAAATAACCCCACGTGAACACCAGGCGTTGTGGTTCGAATACGAGCGAATCGCCGACGCCTTTTCTGACACCTTCGCCCAGCAGCAATTGGTCTCGGCCGGAGATATCTATCCGGTCTTCCGTGAACTCTTCCAGCGCAGGTTAGTGACATGACCGCCAGAGAGCAGAAACGCCAGCCCATCTCTACCGGCTCGGAATGGACATTCGAGCTGATCCAGGCCTACGACCGCGAAATCAGCCGTATCGCGGACCGCTACGCCCTGGATACCTATCCCAACCAGATCGAGGTCATTACCGCCGAGCAGATGATGGACGCCTACGCGTCAGTCGGCATGCCCCTGGGTTATCACCATTGGTCCTACGGCAAACACTTCCTCAGCACCGAAAAATCCTACAGCCGCGGACAGATGGGACTGGCCTACGAGATCGTGATCAACTCGGACCCATGCATTGCCTACCTGATGGAAGAAAACACCATCTGCATGCAAGCCCTGGTGGTGGCTCACGCCTGCTATGGCCACAACAGCTTTTTCAAGGGTAACTACCTGTTCCGCACCTGGACCGACGCCAGTTCGATCATCGATTACCTGGTGTTCGCCAAGCAGTACATCATGCAGTGCGAGGAGCGGCACGGCATCGACGCGGTGGAAGACCTGCTGGACTCCTGCCACGCCCTGATGAATTACGGCGTCGACCGCTACAAACGCCCATACCCGATTTCGGCCGAAGAAGAACGGCGGCGGCAGAAGGACCGCGAAGAACACCTGCAGAAGCAGATCAACGACCTGTGGCGCACCATTCCCAAAGGCGCGGACAAATACAGCGACAAGGACAATGCGCGCTTCCCCGCCGAACCTCAGGAAAACATCCTCTATTTCATCGAAAAACATGCGCCGCTGCTGGAGCCTTGGCAGCGGGAAATCGTGCGGATCGTGCGCAAGATCGCCCAATATTTCTACCCACAACGCCAGACCCAGGTGATGAACGAAGGCTGGGCGACCTTCTGGCACTACACCTTGATGAACGACCTGTATGACGAAGGCCTGGTGACCGACGGTTTCATGATGGAGTTTCTGACCTCGCACACCAGTGTGGTCATGCAGCCCGGCTTCGACAGCCCCTACTACAGCGGCATCAACCCCTACGCCCTGGGCTTCGCCATGTATCGCGATATTCGCCGTATGTGCGAAGAACCCACCGACGAGGACCGCCACTGGTTCCCGGACCTGGCCGGGACCGATTGGCTGTCGAGCATCAAGTTCGCCATGAGCAGCTTCAAGGACGAAAGCTTTATCCTGCAGTACCTGTCACCGAAGGTGATCCGTGACCTGAAACTGTTCAGCATCCTCGATGATGACCAGAAGGATGACCTGCTGGTGCCAGCCATTCACGATGAAGGGGGTTATCGGACCATCCGCGAAACCCTGGCTGCGCAATACAACCTGGGGAATCGCGAACCCAACGTGCAGATCTGGAGCATCGACCGCCGCGGCGACCGCTCGCTGACCCTGCGTCACCAGCAACATGACCGCAAGCCTTTGGGTGACTCCACGGATGAGGTGCTCAAGCATCTGCATCGCCTCTGGGGATTCGACATTCACCTGGAAACCCTGCAGGGCGACCAGATCATGAAAACCCACCACGTGCCGCCCAGGGGCGAGCACAGCGAAGGTGACTACGGCCGCCTGGACTTGGCCGTCATCCATCTTTAAGCCGAGATCAGACCTCCGGAAGTTCGACGCAAGGGTTATCCTGTCGGGCTAACGGAGGTTTTTTATGCAGATTTACAAGGTCGGCGGCGCAGTGCGCGATCGCCTGCTCGGCAAGCCGGTCACTGATATCGACTGGGTGGTGGTAGGCGCAACAACCGAAGAAATGCTGGCCCAGGGCTTTCGCCCGGTCGGGGCCGACTTCCCGGTATTCCTGCACCCTAAAAGCGGCGAAGAGTATGCCCTCGCGCGCACCGAGCGCAAAAGCGGCCGCGGCTACGGCGGCTTTTCCTTTCATGCCAGCCCCGAGGTCACTCTCGAAGAAGACCTGATCCGGCGCGACCTGACAATCAATGCCATGGCAGAGGATGCTCAGGGCGTGCTGACCGACCCCTATCATGGCCAACAGGATCTTGAAGCCCGCCTGCTCCGTCATGTTTCCTCCGCGTTCGCCGAAGATCCCCTCAGGGTTTTGCGAGTTGCCCGCTTCGCTGCGCGCTATGCCGATCTGGGTTTCACCGTCGCGCCAGAGACTCTGGAACTGATGCGCCAACTGAGCGCCTCAGGCGAGCTGGAAGCCCTGACCGCCGAACGCAGCTGGAAGGAAATCTCCCGCGCCCTGATGGAAAACCAGCCTCAGGTATTTATCCAGGTGCTGCGCGATTGCAACGCCCTCAAGGTACTGATGCCCGAGGTCGATGCCCTGTTCGGCGTTCCTCAGCCTGAAGCGCATCACCCGGAAATCGACACCGGCGTGCATACCTTGAGCGTGCTGCAACAGGCCGCGCAACATCAGCAGCCGCTGACGGTGCGCTGGGCCTGCCTGCTGCACGACCTGGGCAAAGGACTGACGGCGCAGGATGAGTGGCCGCAGCACATCGCCCATGAGCAAAAGGGGCTGGCGCCGATCAAGGCCATCAATGAACGCTTCAAGGTGCCGCGGGACTGCCAGGAACTGGCGCTATTGGTCGGCCAATATCACACCCATGGTCATCGCGCCCTTGAACTGCGGGCCTCGAGTCTGCTGGAACTGCTGCAAAGCTTCGACATCTACCGCCGCCCGCAGCGCTTCGAGGAGTTTATCGCCGCCTGCGAGATGGACGCCCGAGGGCGCCTTGGCCTGGAATCACGCACCTACCCGCAGGCCGACTACCTGCGAGGCGCCGCCAATGCTGCACGCGCGGTCGCGGTACAACCGCTGCTGGAACAAGGGTTCAAGGGGCCAAAGCTGGGGGAAGCCCTGAGGCTGGAACGCCTCAAAGCACTGAAAGCCTACAAGGAACAACACGCCCCCTGAGCACAGGTCCGGCAGGCCTGCCCGTCAGCAGGTCCGCCACCGCCAAGCCAGGCGCGATCAGAGCCCCGGCGGAGTCAGCTGCACACCGCGCCACTCAAAGGCCACGGGCACCAGTACCTGATTGATCTGCGACTCTCGCCAAAGCGTGCCCAGGCTCTGCCCGGCAACCGGGTGCAGGCGCTCGGGCGCCATCAGCGACAACGGCCAGAGCACGAAGGCATTTTTCAGGATTTCTGCACGGGGCAGGATCAGGCCATCGAAATTGCCGACCAGATCGCCATACAGCAGCACGTCTATATCCAGCGGCAGGCCTATGCGATCGGGGGCATAACGGCCGTTATCCGCCTCGATGAACTTCAAACGACGATCCAGTTCGTTCAACGGCAAATCCGTGAAGGCGGACACCACCAGGTTGAAAAACGGGCCACTCTTGATCCCCACCGGCTGGCTCTCGAACACCGCCGAGCAGCGCATGTCCTGCAGAAACGCGACCAAGGCTTCGAGCCCGGCCTGCAAATGGGTTTCGCGCTCGATATTGCTGCCGAGCCCCAGAAAAACCTGAGTTAGCGACATCCGCGCTCGATCTCCACGCCAACACCGGTGGCGGCGGGAACTGCGCCGGGCTTGGTCAGCTTGAGGCGCAGCCAAGGAATATGAAACTCGCTCATCAACACCTCGGCCAGACGCTCGGCAAAGGTTTCGACCAGTTGGAACTGCGCCTGCTCGGCGAAGGCTTGAATGCGCGACGAGACGCTTGCGTAATCGAGCGCGAGGGTCAGGTCATCACCTGCAGCTGCCGGGCGGTTATCCCAGGCAAAGCTCAGGTCCAGACGCAGGCACTGACGGATGCCGCGCTCCCAGTCATAGGCACCGATCACGGTGTCGACTTCCAGGCCTTCGATAAACACTCTGTCCAAGCACTCTTCTCCGCAGCACGACAAGGGCGCAATGCGCCGTTAGAATCAGGGCGTCCTCGCCCGGAATAGTTAGCATGTTTTGGTTACTGGCGATCCTCGCCTACCTGCTCGGCTCTCTGTCCTTCGCCATTTTGCTCAGCCGCCTGACGGGTAATCCCGATCCGCGAATGAGTGGCTCGGGCAATGCCGGTGCCACCAACATGCTGCGTCTGGCCGGCAAGAAACTCGCCGTCCTGACCTTGCTCGGCGACCTGTGCAAAGGGCTCTTGCCCGTCCTGATCGCCGCCGTGGCAGGCCTTTCACTGCAACAACAAGCCTGGATTGGCCTGTGCGCCGTTCTCGGCCACTTGTTCCCGTTGTACTTTCGCTTCCGCGGCGGCAAAGGTGTCGCCACCGCCGCCGGCATGCTGCTCGGGCTTTACCCGCCAGCCGCCCTGCTGGCCATGGCCGCGTGGGTCCTGGCGTTCTACCTGACCCGCACCAGCTCGCTGGCCGCACTGATCGCCACGCCCCTGACCTTGCCGCTACTGGCCTGGCAGGAACCGGAAGCGCTACTGCCGATGAGCGTGCTCACGCTGCTGATCGTCTGGCGCCACCGGGGCAATTTACGCGACCTGTTTGCCGGGCGCGAACGGCATTTCTGAATCGTCCGGTGAAAACCGTTCAAGTTCGCTGACCGGCAACACCCCTAACGCCCTACAAGGGCGTCAGTTGCTCCATGGGCCAGCGCGCCTGCACGCTGATCGCCAAGCTTTCCTGCTGCCCGGCTTGCAAGCGCTGACAGCCGGCAAAAGCGATCATCGCGCCGTTATCGGTGCAAAACTCGGGGCGGGCGTAATACACATGGCCCTTCATATCCCCGAGCATTTTTTCCAGCGACACACGCAGGGCTTTGTTGGCACTCACGCCGCCGGCGATCACCAGACGCTTGAAACCGGTCTGCTTCAACGCACGCTTGCACTTGATGGTCAAAGTTTCCACCACCGCCTGCTGGAACGCGAGCGCGATGTCGCAACGGGTTTGCTCGCCGTCGTCCCCAGCACTGACGCGTTGCTGCCAGGTATTGAGTGCCGAGGTTTTCAAGCCACTGAAGCTGAACTCCAGGCCCGGACGGTCGGTCATCGGCCGCGGAAAGACAAAGCGCCCGGCCACGCCCTGATTCGCCAGGCGAGCAATCTCCGGACCACCCGGATAATTGAGCCCCATCATCTTTGCCGTCTTGTCGAAAGCTTCGCCTGCGGCATCGTCCAGGGTCTCGCCCAGTAGTTCGTATTGGCCGATCCCATCGACCCGAACCAGCTGCGTATGCCCACCGGAAACCAACAAAGCGACGAACGGAAACTCCGGCGGTTGTTCTTCCAGCATCGGCGCCAGCAAATGGCCTTCCATGTGATGCACACCCAGGGCCGGAATGCCCCAGGCGAACGCCAGCGCCTGAGCACAGGAAGCCCCGACCAGCAAGGCTCCGACCAGTCCCGGGCCGGCGGTGTAGGCAATGGCGTCGATCTCGGTCGGCACGCAGTCGGCTTCCGCCAACACCTGGCGAATCAACGGCAACATGCGTTTGACGTGATCACGCGAAGCCAGCTCCGGCACCACGCCGCCGTAGGCGCGATGCAGGTCGATCTGACTGAACAGTGCATCGGCCAAAAGCCCGCGTTCACTGTCGTAGAGCGCGACGCCGGTCTCGTCGCAGGAGGTTTCTAATCCCAGTACTAGCATGGGTTTGCGCCTTGTAGAGGCTAAATTCGAAGGCGCGCATAATAGTCGCCACTCCCGCGCCCGACCAGCGGTTTTCGATCAGAGGCTTTGCATTCCGAGCGATGAGGGGTTAACATCCGCAACCCTTAAAAACCGACGACCTCAGCCGTGATTTTTGCGACGAGAACGTTGACCCCGGTAATGAATGAAGGTAGCTCTGGATGCCAGCCGTCAAAGTTAAAGAGAACGAACCCTTCGACGTAGCTCTGCGTCGTTTCAAGCGCTCCTGCGAAAAAGCCGGTGTTCTGGCTGAAGTTCGTAGCCGCGAATTTTACGAGAAGCCGACTTCTGAGCGTAAGCGTAAAGCAGCAGCCGCTGTTAAGCGTCACGCCAAGAAAGTTCAGCGCGAACAGCGCCGCGCCGTTCGTCTGTACTAATACACAGACGTTCGCTGCAAGCTTCTGCCAAGCCCGGCCCTCAGCCGGGCTAATGGCATTTGCGGATATCGCTTGATGCTTCACTGTCAAAGCCGCCCATGCGACCGAGACAACCTGCTTCACCACGTCAGACCTGGCTTATCGCCAGCGGTGCACGTCTCTTCTGACGAGCCTTCCAAGGCTACTGACGAGCACACTTTTTCTGATTTCCTACAGACGATCAGCCCAAGGCGCCCTTCTCCAGCGCCCGCTTATGAGCTATCCGAGGCCTCCCACGGGCCGCAGTCGGACTCAGAGCAACATCTTCGAATAGTCGATTACTGATTGGAACTAACGTCAGTGAACCTTCGGCAGATACACTTCCCGACAGCGATCAAGCCGACGACAGATGGTCGAGCCGCACTGCGTTTGCGCCTCATGACGCCCCTGTTTCGACGCCTTCGCGCCGGTTCAATTCACGCTTGCGCGCAGTGATGACGAGAACGCCATGGCCGGGCTAATTCCCCAGAGCTTTATTGACGACCTTCTGAACCGCACCGACATCGTCGATGTTGTCAGCTCGCGCGTGCAAATGAAAAAAGCAGGCAAGAATTACACGGCCTGCTGCCCGTTCCACAAAGAAAAAACCCCGTCCTTCAGCGTCAGCCCCGACAAGCAGTTCTACTACTGCTTCGGCTGCGGCGCCGGCGGCAATGCCCTCGGCTTCATCATGGACCACGACAACCTGGACTTTCCCCAGGCTGTCGAAGAACTGGCCAAAGCCGCCGGCATGGAAATCCCCCGCGAGGAAAGCGGTCGGCCGCACAAACCGCGGCAACCGACTGACTCGCCGCTGTACCCGCTGCTCACCGCAGCCGCTGATTTTTATCGCCAGGCACTCAAGAGCCACCCCGCGCGCAAGGCAGCTGTCGACTACCTGAAAGGCCGCGGCCTGACCGGCGAGATCGCCCGCGATTTTGGCCTTGGTTTCGCCCCGCCTGGCTGGGACAACCTGTTCAAGCACCTGAGCAGCGACACCTTGCAGCAGAAGGCCATGATCGATGCCGGGCTGCTGATCGAAAACGCTGAAACCGGCAAGCGCTATGACCGCTTCCGCGACCGGGTAATGTTTCCGATCCGTGACAGCCGTGGCCGGATCATCGCCTTCGGCGGCCGAGTGCTGGGCGATGACAAACCGAAGTACCTGAACTCGCCGGAAACCCCGGTCTTCCACAAGGGCCAGGAACTCTACGGTCTGTTCGAAGCCCGCAAGAACAACCGCAACCTCGACGAAATCATTGTCGTCGAGGGCTATATGGACGTGATTGCACTGGCCCAGCAGGGGTTGCGCAATGCCGTTGCCACCCTGGGCACCGCCACCAGCGAAGAACACCTCAAGCGTCTGTTTCGCGTGGTGCCGAGTGTTCTGTTCTGCTTCGACGGCGACCAGGCCGGGCGCAAGGCCGCCTGGCGCGCACTCGAAGCGGCGCTGCCGTGCCTGCAGGATGGGCGTCGCGCACGCTTCCTGTTCCTGCCCGAAGGCGAAGATCCGGACACCCTGGTGCGCTCCGAGGGTACTGATGCCTTCCGCGCCCGCATCAATCAGCACGCCCAGCCGCTGGCCGATTATTTCTTCCAGCAGCTGATCGATGAAGCCGATCCGCGCTCGCTTGAAGGCAAGGCCCATATGGCCACCCTGGCGTCACCGTTGATCGACAAGGTTCCCGGGGCCAACCTGCGCACCCTGATGCGCCAGCGCCTCAGCGAAATCACCGGCCTCAACAACGAAGCCATGAGCCAATTGGTACATAGCGCGCCGCAAGAAGCGCCGCCTGCCTATGACGCCGGCATCAATTACGACGCCATGCCCGATTACGCCGATTACCACGAACCGCAGGAGGCCTATGCGCCCCAGCAGGAGTGGACGCCAAAGAAGAGTGGTGGCGGCAAGAAGTGGGAAAACAAGCCCTGGGACAAGAATGCCAAGGGCAAACGCCAGGGCGATCGCGACCAGCCTCGCGGCCCACGCATCCCGGCCGCAGTCGAGCCGCCGACCCTTTCCGCCCTGCGTACGCTGCTGCATCACCCGCAACTGGCGGAAAAAGTTGAAGATGCCGGACATTTTGCCGATGACAACAACACCAACACTCAGTTGCTGGTGGCGTTGATCGAAGCCGTACAGAAAAATCCTAAGCTACGCTCTATACATCAACTCATGGCGCGCTGGCACGGCACCGAACAGGGTCGCCTGCTCAAGGCGCTGGCAGAAAAGGAGTGGTTGATTGACGGCGATAACCTTGAACAACAGTTTTTCGACACCATTAACAGTTTATCGGTGCGTCAACGCGAACGTGTTTTAGAGCAACTTCTAAGGAAATCGCGTCAAAGTGACTTGAGTGGCGAGGAGAAAGTCCAACTACTTGAGCTTTTAAGACGCAATGTTCCCGCATCAAGCCCGACCTCAACTGGCGCGTGAGGTCATAGCTCAGGTATAATCCTCGGCTTGTTTTTTGCCCGCCAAGACCTTCAGTGGATAGGGTGTTATGTCCGGAAAAGCGCAACAGCAGTCTCGTATCAAAGAGTTGATCACCCTGGGTCGTGAGCAGAAGTATCTGACTTACGCAGAGGTCAACGACCACCTGCCTGAGGATATTTCAGATCCAGAGCAGGTGGAAGACATCATCCGCATGATCAATGACATGGGGATCCCCGTACACGAGAGTGCTCCGGATGCGGACGCCCTTATGTTGGCCGACGCCGATACCGACGAAGCCGCAGCTGAAGAAGCTGCTGCCGCGTTGGCAGCGGTTGAGACCGACATTGGTCGCACTACTGACCCTGTGCGCATGTATATGCGTGAAATGGGTACGGTAGAGCTGCTCACACGTGAAGGCGAAATTGAAATCGCCAAGCGTATCGAAGAGGGTATCCGTGAAGTGATGGGCGCGATTGCGCACTTCCCTGGCACGGTTGATCACATTCTCTCCGAGTACACTCGCGTCACCACCGAAGGTGGCCGCCTGTCCGACGTCCTCAGTGGTTATATCGACCCGGACGACGGCATCGCGCCGCCTGCTGCAGAAGTGCCACCGCCTGTCGATGCCAAGGCCGCGAAAGCGGACGATGACACCGAAGAAGAGGACGCCGAAGCCAGTGACGACGAAGAAGAAACCGAAAGCGGTCCTGATCCGGTCATCGCTGCACAGCGCTTTGGCGCCGTGGCTGACCAGATGGAAATCACCCGCAAGGCGCTGAAAAAGCACGGCCGCGCAAACAAGCAGGCAATTGCCGAGATGTTGGCCCTGGCTGAGCTGTTCATGCCGATCAAACTGGTTCCGAAGCAATTCGAAGGCCTGGTCGAGCGTGTTCGCAGTGCCCTGGATCGTCTGCGTCAACAAGAGCGCGCGATCATGCAACTGTGCGTTCGTGATGCACGCATGCCGCGTGCCGACTTCCTGCGCCAGTTCCCGGGCAACGAAGTTGATGAAAGCTGGACCGACGCGCTGGCCAAAGGCAAAAGCAAATACGCCGAAGCCATTGGTCGCCTGCAGCCCGATATCATTCGCTGCCAGCAGAAGCTGACTGCGCTTGAGACCGAAACCGGTCTGACGATTGCCGAGATCAAGGACATCAACCGTCGCATGTCGATCGGTGAGGCCAAGGCCCGCCGCGCGAAGAAAGAGATGGTTGAAGCGAACTTGCGTCTGGTGATCTCCATCGCCAAGAAGTACACCAACCGTGGCCTGCAATTCCTCGATCTGATCCAGGAAGGCAACATCGGCTTGATGAAGGCTGTGGACAAGTTCGAATACCGTCGCGGCTACAAGTTCTCGACTTATGCCACCTGGTGGATCCGTCAGGCGATCACTCGCTCGATCGCCGACCAGGCCCGCACCATCCGTATTCCGGTGCACATGATCGAGACCATCAACAAGCTCAACCGTATTTCCCGGCAGATGCTGCAGGAAATGGGTCGTGAACCGACCCCGGAAGAGCTGGGCGAACGCATGGAAATGCCTGAGGACAAGATCCGCAAGGTATTGAAGATCGCTAAAGAGCCGATCTCCATGGAAACCCCGATCGGTGATGACGAAGACTCCCATCTGGGTGACTTCATCGAAGACTCGACCATGCAGTCGCCAATCGATGTCGCCACTGTTGAGAGCCTGAAAGAAGCGACTCGCGAAGTACTCTCCGGCCTCACTGCCCGTGAAGCCAAGGTCCTGCGCATGCGCTTCGGCATCGACATGAATACCGACCACACCCTCGAGGAAGTTGGTAAACAGTTCGACGTTACCCGTGAGCGGATTCGTCAGATCGAAGCCAAGGCGCTGCGCAAGCTGCGCCACCCGACGAGAAGCGAGCACCTGCGCTCCTTCCTCGACGAGTGATACCAAAACCCCCAGCCCTGCTGGGGGTTTTGCTTTACGCAGATTAAATTTCCCTCCCCCTCCCCGCCTCGCGTTGCCGTCTACACTCGACACATTCCCCGTGCCATAACGAGACGGTTATGCCCAGACTGCCGGCCGTGCTTCTGCTGTCGCTGCTCGCCTGGACCGCTACGGCTGGCGCGTTGACTCTCACCGATGAAGAGCGTGACTGGCTGGCGGCCCACCCCACATTGCGCCTGGGCGTCGATGCCTCCTGGCCGCCGTTCGAGTATCGCGACGAGGACGGGCGTTACCAGGGCCTGGCCGCTGACTACATCAGCCTGATCCAGAGCCGCCTGGAGATAAAACTCAACCCGATCGAACCGGTCAGCTGGACCGCCGTTCTCGAACAGGCGAAACAGGGCAAGCTGGACCTGCTGCCGGGGATCATGTCGACCCCGGAACGCCAGACTTACCTGGCCTTTACCCGGCCTTACCTCGACTTTCCCATCGTGATCCTCGCCCATGAGGGTGGCGCCCAGCCCCACAACCTCAGGGAGCTCTACGGCCTGAAGATCGCGGTGGTAGAAAACTATGCCCCTCATGAACTGCTGCGCACCCACCATCCGGACCTAAACCTGGTGGCCTTGCCCAATGTCAGCTCGGCCCTGCAGGCGCTCGCGACCGACCAGGTCGACGCGGTAGTCAGCGACCTCGCCTCGAGCATCTGGAGCCTGCGACAACTCAAGCTGGATGGGCTGTATGTCAGCGGAGAAACCCCCTACCGCTATCAACTGGCGATGGGCGCGCCACGGGATGAAAAGATCCTGATCGGCATCCTCGACAAGGTCCTGGCCGACCTCACCCCTGCGGAAATCAGCGTGATCCAGGAACACTGGGTGGGCAATGTGCTGGATCACCGTTCGTTCTGGTCAGACCTGCTGGTCTACGGCCTGCCCACTGTGCTGTTGTTGTTTGCGGTACTGGCGGTGGTGATCCGCATCAACCGCCGCCTGAGTTCGGAAATCTCCCGGCGCGTGGCCCTCGAGCAGCAGCTGCGCAGCAGCGAGTACCATTACCGCGGCCTGGTGGAGAGCCTGTCGGCCATTGCCTGGGAAGCGCGGATCAGCGACTACACCTACAGCTACGTTTCACCCCACGCCGAGGCGCTGTTGGGATACCCGCTGTCCCATTGGCTGATTCCGGGGTTCTGGCGCAACATCATCCACCCCGCCGACCTGACCCGCGCCCAGACCTTCTGCGACCACGAAGTACTCGCCGGGCGTGATCACAGCCTCGACTACCGGGTCATCACCGCCGATGGCCGATGCCTGTGGGTAAGGGATATTGTCAGCCTGATCGAGCATGGCCACGAACCGGTGATGCGCGGACTGATGATCGATATCAGCGAAGCCAAGCACACCGAGGAAGCCTTGCGCCTGTCCGAGCAGAAGTTCGCCTCGGTGTTCCAGCAATGCCCGGACATCCTGGTGATCGCGCGACTGTCGGACGGCTGCCTGCTGGAGGTCAACAAGGCCTTTGAGGAACAGATCGGCTTGCGGGCCGAACAGGTGCTCGGCCAGACCGCCTCCAACCTCAATATCTGGGGGATCCAGGGCGTCGGGCCGGGCCTGCTGCTGCGCCTGCAAGCCGGGAGTATCCGCAACCTGGAGATGCCCTTTCGCCGACACAACGGCCAGTTGTTCACCGGCCTGATTTCCGCCGAACCCTTCGACCTCGACACCACCCCGGCGCTGGTGGTGGTGGTGCGCGATATCAGTCGGCTCAAGGAGACCCAGCAGTTGCTGCAGACCTCCGAGGAGAAGTTCGCCAAGGCCTTCCACGCCTCGCCTGACGGCTTGCTGTTGAGCCGCCAGCGCGATGGGCTGCTGATCGAGGTCAACGAAGGCTTCAGCCGCATTACCGGATTCAATAGCGCCATGTCCCTGGATCGCTCGACCCTGGACCTGGGCATCTGGGTCAACCTCAACGAGCGCAAACACATGCTCGACCTGCTGAACCGCGATGGCTACGTGCGGGATTTCAGCTGCCATATCCGGCGCAACGACGGTCAGATCCGTTTGTGCGAGCTGTCCAGCCGCCCCCTGCCCATCGGCAACGAAGACTGCATGCTGACCATCGCCCGCGATATCACCGAACGCCACGTGATGCAGGAAAAGCTCCAGCAAGCCGCCACCGTCTTCGAGAGCACCGCTGAAGGGGTGCTGATCACCGACACCCAGCAACACATCAGCGCGGTCAATCGGGCATTCACCGAGATCACCGGTTACAGCGAAGCCGAAGCCCTCGGCCACACGCCGCGCCTGCTGGCGTCCGGCCTGCACGACAGCGCCTTCTACGCCGCCATGTGGTACCAGTTGACGGCAGAAGGACACTGGCAGGGCGAGATCTCCAACCGGCGTAAGAACGGTGAGCTGTACCCAAGCTGGCTGACCATCAGTGCCGTGCGCAACAAGGAGCAATCGATCACCCATTTCGTCGCGGTGTTCGCCGACATCTCAAGCCTCAAGCACGCCCAGGCACGGCTCGATTACCAGGCCCACCACGACCCGCTGACCGGCCTGCCGAACCGCACCCTGTTCGAGAGCCGCTTGCTGACCGCGCTCAACGGCCAGCAGGAAAACGGCAGCCAGGGCGCGGTGCTGTTTCTCGACCTCGACCGTTTCAAGCACATCAACGACAGCCTCGGCCATCCGGTCGGCGATCTTTTGCTCAAGGGCATTGCCGTACGCCTCAAGGAGCAGTTGCGCGACATCGATACCGTGGCGCGCCTGGGGGGCGACGAGTTCATCATTCTGCTGCCCGGGCTGCAGCAAGCCAGCGATGCCGACCACATTGCCGGTAAACTCCTGAACTGCTTCAGCGCGCCCTTCCAGGCCGGGGAACATGAGTTCTTCATCAGCGCCAGCATCGGCACCAGCCTCTACCCCAAAGATGGCACCGACGTTGCCACATTGATCAAGAACGCCGACGCGGCGATGTATCGCTCCAAGGCCAAAGGCCGGAACCGGGTGGAAAGGTACACCCGCGACCTGACCGCCCAGGCCAGCGAGCGGGTCGCCCTGGAACACGAATTGCGCCGCGCCATCGAGCGCAACGAACTGTCTCTCTACTACCAGCCCAAGATCAGCCTTATCGATCAGGAACTGGTCGGCGCCGAGGCGTTGATCCGCTGGCGGCACCCGACGTTTGGCGATGTGCCTCCGGAGCACTTCATCCCGCTGGCCGAAGAAAACGGCATGATCCTGCAGATCGGCGATTGGGTGCTGGAGCAGGCCTGCCAGCAGATGTCGGCCTGGAACGAACGCTATGCGCCCTTCGGCCCGCTCTCGGTGAACCTGGCCGGCGCCCAGCTGCGCCAGCCCAACCTGCTGGGGCGCATCGAGCAACTGCTCAAAGACAACCACCTGCGGCCAGGCTTCCTGCAGCTGGAGATCACCGAGAACTTCATCATGAGCCAGACCGAAGAAGCGCTGGAGGTGCTGCACCAACTCAAGCACCTGGGGGTCCAGTTGGCGATCGACGACTTCGGCACTGGTTATTCCTCACTCAGCTACCTCAAGCGCCTGCCCCTGGACTTCCTGAAAATCGACCAGTCGTTTGTCCGCGGCTTGCCGGACGACCCTCATGACGTAGCGATCGTGCGCGCCATCATCGCCCTGGGCCGCAGCATGCAATTCACGGTGATCGCCGAAGGCGTCGAAAGCCACGAGCAACAGGCATTTCTCGGCGCCGAAGGCTGCGAGCAGATCCAGGGCTACATCGTCAGCCTGCCGCTGTGCGCCGATGAGTTCGCCGCGACTTTTCTGCAGATGGGCGTTTCCGATTTTTCGGATAGCACAGCCGAGAATCCGTCGTTATAATCCGCCGCCTACTGAGGGCCTATAGCTCAGTTGGTTAGAGCAGAGGACTCATAATCCTTTGGTCCACGGTTCAAGTCCGTGTGGGCCCACCAAATAAAAAGCCGCGCATTGCGCGGCTTTCGTGTATCTGGACGTTACGTTTCAGCATTCAAACGTGCTTCCAGCGAAGTTCGCGGAACACTCGGCACCCCGCTCCCCTGCCCACCTCAAAGGATGCCAACGCATTTACCGCGAAGGCCGGACCAGGGTCTTTCGCTCGTTGTAAAAGGTGCAATTGGCGGGGACGTCTTTGTTTACCAGGGACATCGCGCCGATCGTGGCGTTATCCCCCACCACCAGTTCGTCACCGATGATGCAGCTGTTAGCCCCGACGCTGACGTTGTCACCGATCCTCAGGTTGTAGTGATCGAGGCCGAGGGTCTTGATCCCGACCGTCGTATTTTGCCGGATAAAGAAATTCCGACCGATTTTTGCATGGCCGGAAATCACCACTCCGGGCAGATGCGCAATGCGCAGCCCCGGGCCGATGTCTGCGCCCAGATCAATATCGACCCCGTATTTGAGGTTGAGCTTTTGTTGCATCCGACGTGCACGCGCGGCCCAGAATCCGCCCCGTCGATGCAGGTACTGGGCAAGCCGGAAAGAGAACAGGAAGCGCAGTTTATTGTCTCTCCTGGCCCGCCGGAGAATGTTGGAGATCAGGCCGGTCCGGCTGCCCACTTTCTTCTTGTTGGATACTTCAACCCGCCAATACTCAAACAACTGGTCAAGAGTCACGCGTTCGGTCCTATGTGTTTCCGGGATTGATCATTTGAACACCATCAGCGCAGCACTTTGCACCCTTTGCAGGTCAGCTGGATCTGTCGGTAGTTGGCTGGCGCCAGCTGTGGCAGTTGCTCGAGGCAGGAAGCCGGGTCGTTGAGGGGCAGGTCCTTGAGTTGCGACATGTCCCGCTCCCACCACTTTGAAGCCAGCAGGCGCTCAATCATTTCCGCTGAATAGCGGTAGCGGATCAGCTTGGCCGGCACCCCGGCCACCACGGCGTAAGGGGGCACATCCTGAGTGACCAGGGCGCGCGTGGCAATGATCGCCCCGGTGCCGACGTTGACACCCTCCAGAACCATGGCGTCGCGCCCGATCCAGACGTCATTGCCGACGGTGCCGAAGTCGATGTGCGCGTCGTATTGCCAGGCGGTATCGGTGTACTGGAAGGGGTGGGTGCTCAGCCAATCCGCAGGGTGGTTGTTTTTCTCCTGGCCAAGGATCACACCGGCACCGATCGAGCAGAAACGCCCGATCGAGGTCACCATTTGCAGGCAACTGTCACTCCTGATGTAGGTATGGGCACCGATCGACAGCTCGCCTCGAACGTCGATGTCCACCTGGCCCATGCGTACGCCTTCCTCCAGCTTGAGCGTGGCTCGCTTGCCGATGGTCGAAATAGCGGTGCCAAACTTGAAACCATGCCGCCGGACCTGGCGATTCCAGTACCAATCCCTTATGCCCAACACAACCTCCGACCATCGAAATATGCCTGCCCTGCACCCACCTGAGCAACGCTCACGGTGCAGCACATTACATCAGCAAGAGGAGTTTTTGTTGGCACTTGGCGCTTTGTTCAGGAAACAAAATGGACGCGCGGCGCCTGGATTTCGGCGCCGTCCGATTGGCGCCTGAATCGATCAAAACCGGGGGCTCCGGGCAAGGCCACAACGGGCGCGCGAACACCCTTGCAGCCGCTGCCGTTGTCACTCAAGCCGCAATCAAACACGCCTCCAGGCTGCGGCCCAGGCTTTCGCGCAGTTCACTGCCGCGACGGGCGATGAACACCAGTTGCACCGCCTGCTGTGCATCGCTGTTTTGCGCGGCGCTGAACTGGCTGCGCTGGCCGACATGTTGCAACCACTGGGGAGCCTGGATGCCTTGCAGGTGCACCAGGCCCTTGACCCGGAAGACCTGGGGCGGGATCTGCGCCAGCCACTGGCGAAAGCGCTCCGGGTCCAGGGCTTGCGGGCTCTGCCAGAGCCAGGATTCGAACAGTTGGTCATGGCGGGTGGCGGCCGGGAGCATTTTCAGCGAGCTAGCCTCGCCCCGGTCGCTGAGCAGCAGGCTGTCGGGCAGTTCGGCGTACACCGTCTCGATCACCGGCACCCTCGCCCCCAACTTGCTGCGTATCACGGCCAGTTCCTGCGGGGCGAGCAGATCGGTCTTGTTCAGCAGCACCAGGTCGGCACAGGCGACCTGGGCCCGGGACAGGCGGGCAAACTCCCCTTCCAGGCTGCTGTAGCCGACCCCGTCGACCACGGTGATCACCGCATCGAGCTGCAATTGGGCGCGCAGTTGCGGGTAGGCCAGGGTTTGCAGGATGCGCTGCGGATCGGAAACCCCGCTGCATTCGATGACGATGCGCTCCAGGCGCGGGCTCAGTTGGCTGAGGCTGACCAACTGGGCCAGCAGGTCTTCCTGGACGGTGCAGCAGATACAGCCGTTTTGCAGGCTGTACACGGCATCGGTCACCTCGGCGATGATCGCCGCGTCGATGTTGAGCTCGCCAAAATCATTCACGATCACCGCCAGGCGCCCAGCGTCGTCGCGCTGGACCATGCGGTTGAGCAAGGTGGTCTTGCCGGCGCCGAGAAAGCCGCAGATCACCGTCACGGCAATACGGTTCATGACCCCTCTCCTTCCAGCACCGGCGGTTTCCCACGCCAGGTGGCCTGCAGCGGGGTGTCATCGAACAGCCCCTGCAAGTCGTACACCGGCTGGCCTTCAACCAGGGTCAGTTGCACCTGGGTGCGGTGGATATAGTTGCGCGCCGGCTGGGCGAACAGGTCGCGGTCGAGCACGATCAGGTCCGCCGACTTGCCCACCTCCAGGCTGCCGGTGAGGTGCTCCAGGCCCATGGCGTAGGAGCCATTGCTGGTCACCACTTGCAGTGCCTGCTCCAGGGAGATCGGTTCACCGAAGCAGTCAGGCTCCTGGTTCCACGGGTTCTGCCGGGTGACCATGGTCTCCAGTGCCAGCCAGGGGTCGATCGAGGCCACCGGCCAGTCGGTGCCCATGACCGCGATACCGCCCGCCGCCAACACGCCCTTGAAGTCATAGATACGCTTGAGGCGCTCCTGGCCGTAGCCGGAGCGGGCGCCGGTGGCGAACGGCGTCGGGTACCAGGCCGCCGGGGAAAATTCGGCAATCACTTCCAGCTCGCGAAAGCGCTTGAGGTTGCCCGGGTGCAGCAAGGTGCTGTGGGCGCACTGATGGCGAATCCCGCTGAAGCCATTGCGCCGGCGCGCCTCGGCCACCGCATCGAGGAACACGTCGGAGGCGCCATCGCCGGTGCAGTGGGCGATCACCCGCAGGCCACGACGGTCCATGTCGACCACCATGTCGGTGATGTGCTCAGGCGTCAGGTTGAGCTTGCCGCGCCAGCTCGCTTCCTGCGGCCAGGGGGTCAGCAGGTAGGACGAGCGCGGCTCCACGGTGCCATCAAAGTGGAACTTGACCGCGTTGGCACTGAGCCGCGCGCTGCGGTAATAGTGCCGCTCGCCACTGAGCAGCTCCCAGCGCCGGCGCACCGGGAAGATATCGTCCTGCCAACTGATGGCCGCTTCGATACGGACCGTCAGCTGGCCCTGGTCGTCGAGTTCCTTGAGGGCTTGCAGGCGCTGCTCACAGACATGCACGTACTTGCTGGCCGTCACGCCCCGGGCGCTCTGGAAGTGCACGCCATCGCGGTAGGCCTGGCGCAGCACCTCCACCGGGGTCGGCGGCATGGCGGCGTGGATCATGGCGTAGGCGCCGTCGATCATCAGCCCGGTGGGTTCGCCCGTCAGTTCGTCGCGTTCCAGGTAGCCGTTGCGCGGGTCGCTGGTATGGCGGTCGATGCCCGCCAGCTCCAGGGCCCGAGAGTTGACCATCATGGTGCCCCACATGCGATCGAGCAGCGCGATCGGGCGATCCGGCAGGATGCTGTCGAGCCAGGCCCGCCCCGGGGTCAGTCCCGCCTCGCGAAAGGTGTAGCGCACCCAGTACTGGCCATGAATCCAGCCATCGCCCGGGTGACTCTCGGCGTAGGCCAGGATCGCCTGCTTGAGCTGCTCCGGGGTCGGGTCTTCGATGCCCACGTCCAGGTCGTCGCTGTAGCGTGGGGCCAGCGCCAGGTCCGGGTGGGTGTGCATATCGTGCAGGCCAGGCATGCAGAACGCCCCTTGCAGATCATGCACCCGGGTCAGCGGGCCCTTGAACGGCAACACGTCGCCGCGCAGGCCCACCGCAATCAGGCGGCCGCCACGAATCGCCACGCTTTCAGCCCAGGGCTGGGCCGGGTTCATGGTACGGATCCTTCCGTTATCGAGGATCAGATCGGCAAACAGCCCACTGCTGGAGTGGGTCGATGTGAAGTTGTCGACGGCTGTCATGTGCGGCACCTGCTTTTTTCTAGGCAAAGGGAGGCCCTGCGGCGCGTTTTCGCGCCGTTGGACGAAGTCAGTCAGCGGGGTTGGGGCAGGCTCTAGCGGCCGGCCTCCAGGCTTTCGACGAAGCGGGCGATGCGCCGGCAGGCTTCGCTGAGGGCCGTGTCGGAAACCGTGAAGGAGACCCGGACAAAGCCTGCGGTGCTGGCGCCGAACGCACTGGCATCAAGCACCGAGACACCGGTGGCACGGAACAGCTGCCAGGCGAATTCGGTGCTCGACAGCCCCGTGCCGCGCACGTCCACCAACATGAACATGCCCGCCTCCGGGACCTTGCACTTGAGCAGCGGCAACTGGCCCAGGCCGGCCACCACCAGGTCGCGGCGCCGGCGATACAGCTCACGGGCCTGGCCGACGATCTGCTCGTCCAGCTCCAGCGCCTTCAGCGCCGCCGCCTGGATAAACCCCGGCAAGCCGTACAGCATGCACAGCAGCAGGTTATCCAGATGCCCGACCAGCTCGGTGGGCGCCACCACCCAACCAACGCGCCAGCCGGTCATGGCATGGGACTTCGACAGGCTGTTGAGCACCACGGTGCGTTCCAGCATGCCGGGCAAGGTGGCCACGCTCTGGTGGGGCCGGTCGTAGGTGAGCTGGCCATAGACTTCGTCGCTGATCACCCATAAGTCATGGCGCCGGGCGACCAGGGCCACCGCTTCCAGTTCTTCGAGGGTGTAGACGTTGCCGGTGGGATTGTTCGGCGTGGCCAGGGCGATGCCCCGGGTGCGCTCGGTGATCTGCGCCTCGAGGGCCGCCACGCTGAGCCGGAAATCCTCCGCCGCCGGCTGCGCGATCGACACCAGCCGCGCGCCGCTGGCCTGGATGCTGGCGGCGTAGGTCAGGTACATCGGCTCCGGCACCAGGACTTCGTCGCCCTGCTCGAACAGGCACATGGCGGTGGCATACAAGCCATTCTGCGCACCGGCGACCACTGCGATGTTTTCCGCAGTTACCGGCAAGTCGAGCAGGGCTGCCTGCTTGGCGGCGATCGCCGCGCGCAGGGCCGGGCGCCCGACCACGTGGGTGTAATGGGTGTCGCCTTCCTTCAAAGCCTGGACGGCTGCGGCGCAGATGGCCTCGTCGGTGGCGAAGTCCGGATCGCCGATGCTCAGCACAATCGCATCCTCGCCGCGCTCCTGGGCGTCGCAGGCGGCGTAGTGGATGTCCCAGGCACTGACGGTCTCGCCGCTGATGCGTTTGACCACGGATGAATACTGCATTAGCCACTCCTCGCCGGCCCTCGGCCAACGCTTAAATGAATTCAGATCTCAGGCCTGGCGCTGTGGCGTCTTGCCAATGCGGTTGAAGGCCTGCTCGATCACGATCGCCAGAATGATGTAGATCACCGCCACCACCAGCAGCGGCTCGTAGACCCGCAGGGTCTGGGCACGCACCAGGTTGGCCGCACCCAGCAGGTCGGTGACCGCCACAGTGGACGCCAGGGCCGTGGCCTTGAGCAGCATCACGCTTTCCCCGGCCAGGGTCGGGCGCAGCATCTGCAAGGCTCGGGGCATCCACACCCGGCGCAGCACCAGCCAGGGCCGCATGCCATAGGCCCGAGCCGCTTCCAGCTCACCCCGCGGCACCGCGCGCAGGCCGCCGCGCAGTACTTCGCCGACATAGGCTGACACGCTCAAGGTCAGGGCCAGGGCCACGTACCAGAAGCCTTCACGCAGGTACGGCCAGAGCAGGCTGCCGCGAATCAGCGGGAAGCTGGCAAACACGCTGCCGACACCGTAGTAGAGGATGTAGATCTGCACCAGCAGCGGCGTGCCGCGCAGCACGCTGGTGTAGAAACGCAGCCCGTTGGCCAGCAGCGGGTTGCGCGACAAGCGACCCAACGCCACGCCGACCGCCATCAGAAACCCCAGGGCGCCGGAAATCAGCAGCAACTGGAAGGTGATCCAGGCGCCACGGATCAGTTCGCTGGAAAAGTTGTTCAGCCAGTTGAAGTCCATGCCCGCCTCCTAGACGTGTCGTGGCATCCAGCGTTCGAAGCGCACTTCGAGTTGCCGGAACACCGAGCTGGAGACCAGCGTGATCAGGTAATAGAACGCCGCCACCGCGAGGTAGAACAGCAGGTAGTGTTTGGTCGATGCCGCCGCCTGGCGCCCCGCCGACAACAGCTCGGTGTAGCCGACGACGCTGATCAGCGCGCTTTCCTTGACCAGCACCAGCCACAGGTTCGACAGCCCGGCGATGGCGAACGGCATCATGCTCGGCAGCACGATGCGCCGCAGCAGCAACAGGCGATTGATGCCATAGGCCCGCGCCGCCTCGATCTGGCCATGGGGAATGGCCTGGATCGCGCCGCGGATGATCTCTCCGGAGTAGGCGCCCTGGACGATCCCCAGCACCACGATGGCCGCCATGAAACCGTTGACCTCCACCCCCGGCCGCCCCAGCTGGGCCATCAGCAGGTTGATCAGGTCGGTGCCGGCGTAATACAGCAGCAGGATCAGCAGCAGTTCCGGCACCGCGCGGTACAGGGTGGTGTAGCAGTTGGCGCACAGCACCAGCCAGCGTGGGCCACGCAGCTTGACCATGGCCACCAGCAAGCCGATGGCCAGCCCGAGGATAAAGGCGCCCAGGGAGATACCCAGGGTTTTCACCATCCCCTGGGCCAGGGCCTGGAGCCAGCCCTCGGCAAAAAACAGCCGGTAGATTTCCGATACAGTCATAAGCGCACCTGCCGGGGATGGACCTGTAAAGCGTGATTATTCAAGGGACGAGATATCGGTCTTGAAGTACTTGGCGCGAATCTTCTCGTAGGTGCCATTGTCCCGCAGGGCCTGCAAGGCCACGTTCAGGCGCTCGCGCAGGGCATCGTTGCCTTTGCGCACGCCGGCGCCGACGCCTTCGCCGAACAGTGGGTCCAGGGGCGCCACGCCTTTGCTGGCGAGCATCGCGTTGTCCGGGCTGTCCAGCAGCGGCTCCACCGCCAATTGATCGGCCAGGAAGATGTCGATACGGCCACTGCGCAGGTCGGCGAGGATGTCGTCCTGGTCGTTGTAGTAGCGCACGGTGGAGTTGGCGCCGAAGTACTTCTTGATGTACGCCGAGTGAGTGGTGGAACCCTGCACGCCGATGATCTTGCCTTTCAGGCCCTCGGGCGTGGGATCGACCTTGAGGCTGGCGTCGGCCACCCACAGCGCACGGGTGAAGAAGTAAGGCTGGGTGAAATCAATCACCTCCTTGCGCTCCGGGGTGATCGACAGCGAGTTGAGCACCACATCCACCTGCTGCGACTTGAGCGCCGGAATCAGCCCGTCCCAGGCCATTTCATTGAGCTTGCAGTCGGCCTGCATCTGCGCGCACACCGCGCTGATCATGTCCGGCTCGAAACCGCTCCAGGCGCCACTGCCATTTTTGTAGGAGAACGGCGGATAGGGTTCCAGGGCGATGCCGAACACCACCTTGTCTGCGGCGAAAGCCGGTGCGCCGGCACACGTCAGGACGCACGCCTGGAGCAGGAGCAACAGTGTCTTTTTCATGATGAAACCCTCGTTTTATCGATTGTTATTGTTGGGTCAGGCCGTTTGAGCCAGGTCAGCGGTTGTCCTGCGCCATCACAAATTGTCGGCAGCGTTCGCTGCGCGGGTCCAGTAATACCTGGGCCGGCGGCCCTTCCTCTTCCACCTGGCCCTGATGCAAATACACCACCTTGCTCGAAACATCCCGGGCAAACGCCATTTCGTGGGTGACCAGGATCATGGTCCGCCCCTCTTCGGCAATGCCCTGGATCACCCGCAGCACCTCGCCCACCAGCTCCGGATCGAGGGCCGAGGTCGGCTCGTCGAAGAGCATCACCTGGGGCCGCATGGCCAGGGCCCGGGCAATGGCCACCCGTTGCTGCTGGCCGCCGGAAAGAAAGGCCGGGAACACGTCACGCTTGTCGATCAGGCCGACCTTCTCCAGCAGGTGCTCGCCGTGGGCGATGGCCTCCTTGCGGTCTTCGCCCAAGACAAATACCGGGGCTTCGATGACGTTTTCCAGCACCGTGCGGTGCGGCCACAGGTTGAAGCTCTGAAACACCATGCTCAGCCGGGTACGCAAGCGCTCCACCTGGCGCGCGTCGGCAATCTGCGCCACGCCCCGGGCGTTGGTCTTCAACTTCACCTGTTCGCCATTGATGCGCAAGCTGCCGCTGCACGGCACTTCCAGCAGGTTGATGCAGCGCAGCAAGGTGCTTTTTCCCGAGCCGCTGGAGCCGATCAGCGAGACCACTTCGCCCTCGTTGGCGCGCAGCGAAATCCCCTTCAGGACATGGTGATCGGCATAACTCTTGTGCAAGTCGTCAATCGCGACTACCGGGGTATCCGGACTGTTTTTATTCACTGCTGCAGGCACGTCTGTGTCTCCCCTGGTTGCTCTGGTTGCGCGGCGTAAGTCAGCCGTCATTCGTCATCGCGGGCGGGAATCCACCACTCTTCGCCCCGCGCGGTGCGGATGTACTCCGGCCAGCGGAAGCGGTGCGGGGCCTTGAAGTCCGCCGGCAGCAGCGGCGCCTGCCAGCGACTGCCGCCAATCCCGCCGCCGGTGCGCTGCTCGAACTCGGCCTTGGCCGCGCCCAGCAGGTCGGCATCGCCGAACAGGTCGAGCAAGGTGCAGGCAATGGTCTTGGCCGCAACATCGATCATTGGGTCGATGGTCTGGGCAATCCCGCCCAGGGCGTTGGAAACCCAGTCCGGGTAGACCGTGCCCGGCGGCGCGGCAAGCATCGGCCGGGCCACCAGCAGGCGCACGGTGGGGCAGTGCCAGGTGTATTCAGGGTAGTCGTCGGAGGTCAGGTAGTTCTGCCAGGCCGGCATTTGCAGGCGCAGCTGGCGCTCGCATTCCTGGGGGTCGATCAACTCCTCGATGGCCGGCAGGAAGGGCTTGTCCATCGGCGCAAGGCCCAGGTTGACCTGGATCTCGCGGGCAATGGCACAGGCCTCTTCATCCCAGCGTGGTGCGCCGATGGCGGCCAGGTTGTCGTAGGTGGACTGGGCCAGCACATGGTTGGGCAGGCCGCCGCGCGACTTGCAGACCCAGGTTTTTTTCCATTGGCAACCGGTGGCCATGGCGGCCGCAGCGGCGTTGTTGTCCATCACCTGGGAGATGGTTTCGGCCTGCTCGATGGAGTCGCAGCGCAGCAGGTACTGGATTTGCGACAGGTGTGGCGGCAAGTTGTCGGCGGTGGCCTGGCCGGCGGTGAGAATCGCCTCGTTGTAGCTCCACAGGCCGGTGAACGGCAGGGTCGAGCGACGCAGGCTTTCGTTCAGGGTGTAGAAGTGCACCAGGGCATCGTTGGCCCCCGGCGCCCGGGCAGCCAGGTGGTTTTGCGGGATCGGGCTGTAGCGATCGGCGGCGATCCAGTTTTGCGGGTCGTCGCAGGTGAAGCTGTAGATATAGGCGTAGGCAATACCGCAATGGGTATTCCAGGTGGTGGTGTTGTTCAGCGGCAGCATGTAGGTCGGGTGAAAGCTGATGGCCGCGTCCAGGTCATCGTAGTACCCCTTGGCCGCGTGCACCGGCTTGGAGGCGCGGAGTTTTTCCGCCGGCTCGCCGAAGAACTTGATGGTGCCCTGCAGGCCGAATTCGAGCATCGCCGCTTTTGCCGCCAAGGCCCCGCCCAGGGCGCTGATGCCCAGGGCCGAATGCGGGTCGGTATGCCCCGGGGCAAAGCGCGACAGGCCGTCACGGGGCATTTTGCGGGTGGTCGCCGCCTGGCAGTTGCCGGGCACTGCGTCGTACTCGGCGTAGGTCGCCAGCACCGGGCCCGTGCCCTGGGTGAAGGTGGCGCAGAAGGCAGTAGGCATGCCGCCGCTGTTGTGCTCCACGGTGAAGCCTTCGGCTTCCAGCAACTGCACGTACCAGGCACAGGACTTGTATTCGCGAAACGCCGGCTCGGCGTAATGCCAGATGATCTGATGCCAGTCCGACAGCTGCTGGCGATGGCGTTCGACCCAATCGAGGGCAAATTGCTTGTAGGGAGACATGCACACAACTCCAGGTGGTTTCGCGGCTGTTGGGTCAGGCCGAGAGAAAGGCTTGGGCGTCCACTTCGATCAGCACCGGCTGCCGCGTATCGGCCAGGTCGGCCAGCAACTCGCCCAGCGCTGCGCGTGCGCTCACGCGGTGGTACTGCACGTGGCTGGCCTGGGCCAGGGCGGCGAAGTCCGGGGTCAGGATGTCCACCCCCAGCGGCGCGATATCCCGTGCGGTCATGTAGTCGCGAATCTCGCCGTAGCAGTGGTTGTTCCACAGCACCAGAATCACTCCCAACCCGGCCTCCTGGGCCGCGATCAGTTCCGCGCTGGAGAACTGCGCCCCGCCATCCCCCACCAGCGCCAGCACCGGACGGCCCGGCATCGCCAGCTTGGCGCCAATGGCAGCCGGCAAGGCGTAGCCCAGGGTGCCGAACCCGGTGCCGGCGTTGAACCAGCTATTGGCCTGCGGCGCCCGGTAGCCCAGGGCGCCCTGGTACACCGGTTGGGTCGAATCACCGACCACTATCGGTGCCGGCAGGCTGTCGCGCAGGGTGTCGAGCAGCGCCTGCATCCGCCCTTGCTTGTGGTTCCAGCCCGCGCGCTCAGCCGCATTCACGGCGGCCACCCGCGCCTCGGCCCAGGTACCCGCAGGCCGCTCCGGCAGAGCGTCGTGCAGCGCCTGCAAGCCCTGCCCGGCATCCCCCAGCAGGCCGATGTCGGCCCGCAGGGCGCCGAGAATCTGCAGCGGATCGATGTCCAGCCGAATCAAGGGTGCGTTCAGGCGCAAGGGCCCGAGGCCGAAGAAGTCGTAGTCGGTTTCCCCAAGTTCAGTGCCCACCGCCAGCACCACGTCAGCCTCGGCGATCAGCTCGCGACCATGGCTCGACGACTGCACGCCATCGAGCAGCAACGGGTGTTCCGGGGGCAGCAGGCCTCGGGCGTTGGTGGTCAGCGCCACCGGTGCCTGCAAGCGTTCGGCCAGGGCGCGCAATGCACCCGCGGCGCGACGTGCGCCGCCTCCGGCAAGGATCAACGGCTTGCGCGCCTGACTCAGCAACTGCACCGCACTGGCAATGGCTTCGGCCGCCGGTGCGGGCGCCTGGGGCAAGGCGCGGGGGCGCAGGTCGAGGTCGTCGGCCGGCATTTCCAGTACATCCAGCGGGATCTCGATATGCACCGGGCGCGGACGCGAGCAGCCGAACAGGGCAAAGGCCCGGCCGAGCAGTTCCGGCAGTTCCTGCGGGCGTTGCAGGGTGTGGCTGAAGGCGCAGACCCCGGCGACCATGGCACGCTGGTCAGGCATCTCATGCAGGTAACCGTGGCCCAGGCGCAGATGCTCGCGGCGGCTGGTGGTGGAAATCACCAGCATCGGCACCGAGTCGGCGTAGGCCTGGCCCATGGCCGTGAGGATGTTGGTCATGCCGGGGCCGGTAATGATGAAACACACCCCCGGCTTGCCGCTGGCACGGGCGTAACCGTCGGCCATGAAGCCGGCACCCTGTTCATGGCGCGGGCTGACATGACGCAGGGAACTGCCGTGCAACCCACGATAAAGCTCGACCGTATGCACGCCTGGAATGCCGAATACCGACTCCACGCCATAGCCTTCAAGCAACCGGACCAACGCCTGGGCACAACTGACCATGGGAGCTCCTCACATTATTTTTATTAGTGGCCAGGCTCACCCGGAGCTGGCGCAGGCCCCTAGTATTGGTGAATGAATAATTACATCAATCGAATTTATTTTGCGTTAATGTCAAATTAAATTACCCAAACATCAGCCGCCTTGTTGCCTGTCTGCCCGGGCTGGAAGGCACCCCATCGCTGCCAGGAGGTTGCATGCGTTACCCCTCGATGACCGCCCTGCGCGCCCTGGATGCGGTCGCCCGCCTGGGCAGCGTGACCGACGCCGCGCGCCAGTTGAACCTGACCCGCAGCGCCATCAGCCATCAGATCAACAGCCTCGAACAGAGCCTGGGCTTTGCCCTCACCGAACGCATCGGCCGTGGCATTGGTCTGACCTATCGCGGTGAATGTTATGCCCGCGAAGTGCACCAGATCCTCGCCGACATCCAGGAAGCCGGCCGCCGCTTCGAGGACCAGCAGATCTCGGGCAAATTGCGTATCAGCTGCAACCCGGGGTTCGCCAGCTTCTGGCTGTGCTACCACATCAACGATTTCCTGCGGCAGTACCCGCAGGTGCAATTGCAGGTGGTCACCCCTCGCGCACCGGACGATACCAGCGACCCGAATGCCGACCTGTTCATCGCCTATGGCATTGGCGACTGGCCGGACCTGCTGGTGGAGCAGATCGTCGCCCTGCACTTTTTCCCGGTGTGCAGCCCACGCCTGATCAACGCCCTGGGCGGCCTGAAAACACCTCAGGAGCTGGCCGGTTTTCCGCTGATCCACATGAGCGACCAGACCGACTGGCGGGTCTGGCTGGCGGCGGCCGGGGCCTCCAGCATCGACGCCAGCAGCGGGATCATTTTTTCCGACGCCCATTGCGCCCAATCGGCCTGCATCGCGGCCCAGGGCGTGGCCATCGGCGACAACCTGCTCAGCGGCGATGCCCTGGCGCGAGGCCTGCTGGTCAGGCCGTTCGAGATTGCCATCAACCCGCTGCGCGGCTACTTCCTGGTGGTCGACCCGACCAAGGCCGAACGCTCGGTGGTGCAGGCCTTCAGTACCTGGCTGAAAAACCAGTTGCTGGCCACCACCCAGGGCATCAGCGACAAGCCGCCGATCAGCAGTTGAGGCGCGGCAATGGGCAATTGCGCTCACCAGTGAGGCGCAAATTCTTCGATTGATGGGCTGTTTTGCTTTACCGAGAATGGCCCGCCATCACTGCCGAGGAAGCCCCCATGCGTGTCCAACACCAGCCCTTGCTGGCCCGCAGCCCCTGCACCCGACGGGACCTGACGAGTTTGCATTACGGCGAACCCGGGCGGGGCAAAAAGGTCTACCTGCAGGCCAGCCTGCATGCCGATGAACTGCCCGGCATGCTGGTGCTGCATCACCTGCGCCAGCGCCTGGACCAGGCCCAGGCAGAGGGTGCGATCCTCGGGGAAATCGTCCTGGTGCCGATCGCCAACCCGGTGGGCCTGGAACAGACCCTGATGCACGATGCCATGGGCCGCTTCGACTTCAACAGCGGGGAAAACTTCAACCGCCGCTACCCCGACCTGGCGGCGTTGATCAGCGACGGCCTCGAGGCACGCCTGGGCCAGGACGCCTCGGACAATCGGCGCCTGATCCGTCAGGCCATGGGCCAGGCCCTGCAACAATGGCCGGTCACCAGCGAGCTCGACTCATTGCGGCGGGCCCAACTGCTGCTGGCCCATGACGCCGATGTGGTGCTGGACCTGCACTGCGACGCCCAGGCCATCCTTCACCTGTACGCCGAAACCCCTTACTGGCCGCAGATCGAACCCCTGGCGCGCTACCTGGGCGTGCACGCCAGCCTGCTGGCCAGCGGCACCGGCGCCGGCTCGTTCGACGAGGCTTGCGGCCAACCCTGGTGGCGCCTGGCCGAGCGGTTCGGCGAACACTTCCCGATCCCCCTGGGCTGTGCCAGCGTGACCCTGGAGCTGCGGGGCGAAGCCGATGTCGAACACGGCCTGGCACAGAGCGATGCCGGGCAGCTCTTCGCCTACCTGCAGCACCTGGGGGTCGTGGGCGGCGAAGCTCCGGCAATGCCGGCGCTGCAAAACCCGGCGACGCCTTTTGCCGGCTCGCTGACCTTGCGTGCGCCCTGCGCCGGGCTGGTGGTGTTCCTGCATAAACCCGGGGCCTGGATCAACCACGGGGACCCGGTGGTGGAACTGATCGACCCACTGTCCGGCGTGACCCAGGTGGTGCGCAGCTCAACCTGCGGTGTGATGTACATGCGCTCTGCCATCCGCTTCGCCGCCCCGGGCGTGGAACTGTGCAAGATCGCCGGTGCCGCCCCCCTGCCGGAAGGGGTGCAGGTATCGGCCTGACGCTGGGCCCCTCAGTGAACCAGACGTCACTCTGCAGGGACGGCGCAGCCCCAAGCCGACGCAAAACCCTGGCCCATGAAAAAGCCGCGCAATGCGCGGCTTTTCACTGTGCGGTGTCAGCCCTTACTTGGGCAGCGCATAGGCGATCACGTAATCGCCCCGGTCCGTCGACTGACGGGCGCCACCGGCGGTGAGCAGGATGTACTGCTGGCCGGTTTTCGGTGACACGTAGGTCATCGGCCCCGACTGGCTACCCACCGGCAGGCGGGATTTCCAGATTTCATTGCCGTTGCCGGTGTCGAAGGCGCGCAGGTAGAAGTCCTGGGTGCCGGCGAAGAACAGCAGGCCGGATTGGGTGGCCAGGGAGGCGCCCAGGGTCGGCATGCCGATCGGGATCTGCATGTGCATGCGGATGCCCATCGGGCCGGTGTCCTGCACGGTGCCCACCGGCACCTGCCACATCAGCTTGCGGGTCTTCAGGTCGATGGCCGACATGGTGCCGAACGGTGGTTTCTGGCACGGAATGCCAGCCGCCGACAGGAAGCGTTCACGCATGGCGCCAAATGGCGTACCGGCCTGGGGCACCACACCCATTTCGATGCCGCTGGCACCGGCGGCGATCTTGTCCCGCGGGATCATGTAGTTGGCCAGGCCCAGGCGCATGTCGTTGACGAACATGTAGTTCGTGTTCGGGTCCACCGACACGCTGCCCCAGTTCATGCCCCCCAGGGAACCCGGGAATTGCAGGGCACGGTCCAGGCCCGGCGGGGTATAGACGCCCTGATGGCGCATGCCCTTGAACTGGATCCGGCACATCAACTGATCGAACGGCGTGGCACCCCACATATCGGCTTCGGTGAGGGTCTGGTTACCGATCGACGGCATTTCCACGGAGAACGGCTGGGTCGGCGAATAACGCTCGCCCGGCACATTGCCCTGGGGCACCGGCCGCTCTTCGACCCGGGCAATCGGCTTGCCGGTCTCACGGTTGAGCAGGAAGATCTCGCCCTGCTTGGTGACCTGGGCCAGCGCCGGTTGCACGCCACCCTTGTCGTCCGGCACGTCGTACAGCAGCGGCTGCGCCGGCAGGTCGAAATCCCAGAGGTCGTGGTGGGTGGTCTGGAAGTGCCAGCGCACCTGGCCGGTTGCAACGTCGAGGGCGACGATGGAGGAGCTCCACTTGTCATCGAACTCGGTCCGTTCACCCGCAAAAAAGTCCGGGGTCGCGTTGCCGGTAGGCAGGTAGACCAGGCCAAGCTTGGGGTCATAAGACATCGCCGACCACACGTTAGGCGTACCGCGGGTGTAAGTCTCGCCCGCCGGTGGCCGCTTGGTGGTGTTCGGGTTGCCCGGATCCCAGGCCCAGACCAGCTCGCCGCTGCGCACGTCGAACGCACGCACCACGCCCGGTGGTTCGCCGGTGGAGAAGTTATCGGCGACGCGGCCGCCGACAATCACCACATTGCCCGCCACCAGGGGGGTCGAGGTCTGCTGGTAATAACCGGGTTTGACCTCGCCCATGTCGGTTTTCAGATCGACCGTGCCCTGGTCGCCAAAGTCGGCGCAGGGCTTGCCGGTTTCGGCGTCGATGGCGATCAGGCGGGCATCGATGGTCGGCAGGAACAGCCGTTTGACACAGGCGCTCGCCGCCACGGGCTGCGCGGTCCCGGTCGCTGCGCTGCTGCTATCGAAGTAACCCAGGCCACGGCAACGCTGCCAGTTCGGTGCGCTGCCCTTGGGGTCGAACTTCCAGCGCTCGGCACCGGTGTCGGCGTCCAGGGAGAAGACTTTGCCGTAGGCGGTGCAGACGTAAATATTGTCGCCGACCTGCAATGGGGTGTTCTGGTCTTCGGCGCCAGAGCCATTGCTCTCGGGAATGTCGCCGGTGCGGAAGGTCCAGGCCACTTGCAGCTTGTCGATATTGCCTTTGTTGATCTGGTCCAGCGCGGCAAAGCGGTTGCCCGCCGTGGTGTTGCCCCAGTGCGCCCAGTCTTTCTGCTCGGTGCCCGGCACCACCGGGGTCACCGCCGGCTCAACGCTGGCCTTGACCACATGGGTCGGCACAAACATGTAGGCCAGGGTCGCCACCACGCCAAGGCCGAGCACACCGGCCAAGCCATAGGCGCCACGGCCGGCGGTCGCGCCGGAAGCCCGCACCAGGGTCGGGTAAACCAGAGCCACCACCAGGCCGATCACGGCGAAGGTCAGGACCCGCGACACCAGCGGCCAGTATTCCAGGCCGGTGTCCCACACCGCCCAGATCGCGGTCAGCACCAGGGCCACGCCATAGAGCCAGGCACCGCGAGGGTTGCTGCGGGCGATCAACAGGCCGGAAACCAGCATCGCCAGGCCCATCAGCAGGAAGTACCCACTGCCACCCAGACTCACCAGATAGCCACCGCCACCTGCCAGGCCAAGCCCGATCAGTGCGATCAGGACACCCAGGCCCACCAGCAGCCATTTGCTGCCGGCGGCAGCTCCAGAGTTGTTCATGTCGGAAATTTCTCCCATCTTTAACGTGGGCGAGAGAATGTACTACCTAGTTACTTATGACAACTTGTCGCAGCCAATTTGTGGCAAAAAATGTCATGAGCGGTTTCAGATTAGCCATAAAGCCGTACCGCGCAGGAAATAATAAATTCCAAACAGTATTGTTATGGAATATTTATTCCAATAATGTATTTACAGAATCTGCCGTTCCTCGTCTCCCACAATAAAAAAGGATCAGATGCCATGAGACGTTTCCTGGGCTGCCTGTGCGTGTTTCTGCTCTCTGTTTCCGCCCACGCCGAACTGCGCATCGGCGTTACGGTGGGGCAGTACGACAACTACATTTCCTACCTGGTGAAAGCCATGCAAGACCGCGCCAGGCAGGTGCCGGGCGGCGTCACCCTGCAGGTCGAGGACTCCGCCAGCGACGTGGTGCGCCAGTTGAGCCAGGTCGAGAGTTTTATCAGCCAGAAGGTCGACGCCATCATCGTCAACCCGGCCGACACCGCCGCCACCCGCAAGATCAGCGAAAAGGTCCTGGCGGCTGGCATCCCCCTGGTCTACATGAACAGCCGTCCCGAAGTCGAAACCCTGCCGACCGGCGTGGTGTTTGTCGGCACCGACGAGCGCGCCATCGGCCGCCTGCAGATGCAGTACCTGGCCGAGAAGATGGGCGGCAAAGGCAACCTTGCAGTGATTCTCGGGCGCCTGGCCCACAGCGACACCGGCAAGCGCACCCACGGGGTCAAGGACGTACTGGCCAACTACCCGGGCATCAAGCTCGTCGAAGAGCAGTCCGGCGACTGGCAGCGGGAAAAAGGCATGGACCTGATGAACGAATGGCTGACCAAGGGCCAGGCCATTGATGCGGTCGCCGCCAACAATGACGAAATGGGCATCGGCGCCGCCATGGCCCTGCGCCAGGCCGGGCGCGACGACATCCTGGTGGGCGGCATCGACGGCACCCCGGACGGCTTGCTGGCACTGAAAAAAGGCCAGTTGGCGGTCAGTGTTTTCCGCGATCCGGTGGCCATCGGTGCCGGCTCCCTGGACGCCGCCGTGCAACTGATCAACCACGAAGCCTTGCAAGGCGATATCTGGATTCCCACGCAGTTGGTCACCCCGCAGAACTACGCGCAGTTCCAGCGTCAGTAGCGCGGCGAGCGTCGGTGCGGGCGAGGCTGTAACATGCTCGCCCACCGATTCCCGCGCCGGAGCCCACTGTGTCTGAAAGCCGCCCTCCCGTCCTCGACGAAATCGATCGTCAACTGATTGCCGCCTTGCAGATCAACGCCCGCGAAAGCGTGGCCATGCTGGCCCGGCAACTGGGCATCGCGCGGACCACCGTGACCTCGCGCCTGGCCCGCCTGGAAAAAGCACGGGTCATCACCGGCTATGGCGTGCGCCTGGGGCAACGGGTGATCGATGGCGGCCTGCAAGCGTATGTGGGCATCAAGGTCCAGCCGCGCTCGGGCAAGGAAGTGCTGCGCCGCCTCAGCGCCATGGCCCAGGTCCAGCAACTGTGTGCGGTCAGCGGCGAATTCGATTATGTGGCCTGGCTGCGCACCGACTCGCCGGAACAGCTCGACCAATTGCTCGACCAGATCGGCAGCGTCGACGGCGTCGAAAAAACCACCACCTCCATCATCCTCAGCAGCAAAATCGACCGCGGCCACCCCCTCTGACCCTGTAACCGCTGCCGAGCAGCGCGAGGCTGCGCTGGCCCAAATCGCGCCCGAAAAGTGTCAGGTGTAAACCCATCGTCTGACAGCGCCCGATACTTCACCAGCAGCCACACTTCGTCGTTAATTCATATCAGTTCGTCATATCGCCTGATATGAATCCAAAACGACGACACTTTGCGTCTTATTTACGGGCGTTACGCTCCCTAGAATGGCTGCCAGCTTTTTCTATACTCAACGCTCTGCGTGAGCCGCCAGCAAGGTCCCGCCATGAACAAGAACAATCGCCATCCTGCAGACGGTAAAAAACCGATCACCATTTTCGGCCCGGACTTCCCTTTTGCCTTTGACGACTGGATCGAGCACCCCGCCGGCCTGGGCAGCATTCCCCAGGCCAACCACGGCGCCGAGGTGGCCATTGTCGGTGCCGGTATCGCCGGCCTGGTGGCTGCGTACGAACTGATGAAACTGGGCCTCAAGCCCGTGGTGTATGAAGCCTCGAAGATGGGCGGACGCCTGCGCTCCCAGGCCTTTGAAGGCGCCGAGGGCATCATCGCCGAGTTGGGCGGCATGCGGTTTCCGGTGTCATCCACCGCCTTCTATCACTACGTCGACAAGCTCGGTCTGCAAACCAAGCCCTTCCCCAACCCGCTGACCCCGGCCTCGGGCAGCACCGTGATCGACCTCGAAGGCCAGACCCACTACGCGCAGAAACTCGCCGACCTGCCGGCGCTGTTCCAGGAAGTGGCCGACGCCTGGGCCGATGCCCTGGAGGACGGTTCGCGCTTCGGCGAGATCCAGCAAGCCATTCGCGAACGCGATGTGCCGCGCCTCAAGCAACTGTGGAACACCCTGGTACCGCTGTGGGACGACCGCACCTTCTACGACTTCGTCGCCACCTCCAAAGCCTTCGCCAAGCTGTCCTTCCACCACCGTGAAGTGTTCGGCCAGGTCGGCTTCGGCACCGGCGGCTGGGACTCGGACTTCCCCAACTCGATGCTGGAAATCTTCCGCGTGGTCATGACCAACTGCGACGATCACCAGCACCTGGTGGTCGGCGGCGTCGAGCAAGTGCCCCTGGGCATCTGGCGCCATGTGCCCGAGCGTTGCGCGCACTGGCCCGAAGGCACCAGCCTCAGCTCGCTGCATAACGGCGCACCGCGCACGGGCGTGAAACGCATCGCCCACGCCGCGGACGGGCGCTTTGCGGTGACCGACAACTGGGGCGATACCCGGGAATACGCAGCGGTGCTGACCACTTGCCAGAGCTGGCTGCTGACCACCCAGATCGAATGCGACGAAACCCTGTTCTCGCAAAAGATGTGGATGGCTCTGGACCGCACGCGCTACATGCAGTCGTCGAAAACCTTCGTCATGGTCGACCGGCCATTCTGGAAGGACAAAGACCCGGAAACCGGGCGCGACCTGATGAGCATGACCCTCACCGACCGCCTGACCCGTGGCACTTATCTGTTCGATAACGGCGACGACAAGCCAGGGGTGATCTGCCTGTCCTACTCATGGATGAGCGACGCCCTGAAAATGCTCCCGCACCCGGTGGAAAAGCGCGTGAAGCTGGCCCTCGACGCCTTGAAAAAGATCTACCCGAAAGTCGACATCGCCGCGCGCATCATCGGCGATCCGATCACCGTGTCCTGGGAAGCCGACCCGCATTTCCTCGGTGCCTTCAAAGGCGCGCTGCCGGGCCACTACCGCTACAACCAACGGATGTACGCGCACTTCATGCAGGACGATATGCCCGCCGAACAACGCGGAATCTTTATCGCCGGCGACGATGTGTCCTGGACCCCGGCCTGGGTCGAAGGCGCGGTACAGACCTCCTTGAATGCGGTTTGGGGCATCATGAAGCACTTCGGCGGGCAGACCCACGCCGAAAACCCGGGCCCAGGCGATGTGTTCCACGAAATCGGCCCCATCGCCCTGGCCGAATAGTCGACACCCGCCCTCGCGGGCCGGCTTGCCAGCAGCACCGCTGCCAAGCCGGCCCCGCGGTTGATCAGGAGTAATCCCCATGCGCGTAGCGCTTTATCAGTGCCCGCCACTGCCCCTGGATGTAGCCGGCAACCTGCAACGCCTGCAAAACATCGCCATGGAAGCCAGCGACGCCGACCTGCTGGTGCTGCCCGAGATGTACCTCAGCGGCTACAACATCGGCCCCGAGGCGGCTGGCGCCCTGGCCGAAGCCCAGGACGGCCCCTCGGCCGAACATATCGCGGCCATCGCCCGGGCTGCGGGCACCGCGATTGTCTATGGCTATGCCGAGCGCGCCGAGGACGGGCAGATCTACAACGCCATCCAACTGATCGATGCCCAGGGCCAGCGCCTGTGCAACTACCGCAAGACCCACCTGTTCGGCGACCTCGACCGCTCGATGTTCAGCGCCGGGGCCGACCAGTTCCCGCTGGTGGAATTGAACGGCTGGAAACTCGGGTTCCTGATCTGCTACGACATTGAGTTCCCGGAAAACGCCCGGTGTCTGGCACTGGCCGGCGCCGAGCTGATCCTGGTGCCGACAGCGAACATGCGTCCCTATGAGTTCGTTGCCGAGGTGACCGTGCGTTCCCGGGCCTTTGAAAACCAGTGCTACGTGGCCTACGCCAACTACTGCGGCAGCGAGGACGAAATCCACTACTGCGGCCTGAGCAGCATCGCCGCTCCCGATGGCACCCTCTGCGCCAGGGCCGGGCTCGACGAAGCGTTGATCAGCGGCGTGCTGGACCGGCAATTGATGCTCGACTCCCGGGCGATCAATCGCTATTTCGTCGACCGCCGCCCCGAGCTTTACGACGACCTGAACAAGCGCTGATCCCGGGTTATCCGCTAGCATGAGCGCTTCTCTGTTCTGGAAGTGCTCATGCCCGCGCTGAACCACCCCCACCTGCCCCACACTGAAACCCTGGCCAACGGCCTGCGGGTTTCATTGCGCCATGCCCCCATTTGAAACGCTGCGCGGCGAGCGTGCGGGTCAATGCCGGCAGCCACGATGTGCCTCCGGCCTGGCCTGGCCTGGCGCACTTTCTGGAACACCTGATGTTTCTCGGCACTGAGCGCTTTGCCGCGCAGCAGGGCCTGATGGCCTATGTCCAAGGTCATGGCGGGCAGGTCAACGCCCAGACCCGCGAGCGCAGCACCGAGTACTTTTTCGAGTTGCCACCCGCCGCCTTTGCCGGTGGGTTGGAGCGTCTGTGCGACATGCTGGCCCACCCGCGCCTGGCCGAAGACGATCAACTGCGCGAGCGCGAAGTGCTGCACGCGGAATTTATCGCCTGGTCCCGGGATGCCACGGCACAACGGCAGTTTTCGCTGTTCGACCGCCTGTCCCCGACCCACCCCTTACGCGCCTTCCATGCCGGCAATCGCTACAGCCTGCCGGTGCCACGCCCGGCCTTTCGCCAGGCCCTGGGCGAGTTCTACCAGACCTTCTACCAGGCCGGGCAAATGACCCTGAGCCTGGCCGGCCCGCAACCGCTGCAAGAGCTGCGGGCTCTGGCCGAACGTTGCGGCGGCGAGTTCGCCAAAGGCGCGCCCGTGCCCCAGGAGCTGCCGCCCGATTTGCAGGCCGACGGCCCAGGGATTTATCCCCGGCAAGACGGCCGTCACCTGGACCTGCTGCTGTGCGCTGAGCAATTGCCCGAGGGTGCCGCAGAGGCCCTGGAGGTGCTCTGTATCTGGCTGGCGTCGAGCAAGCCCGGGGGCCTGGTCGCCGAGTTGACAACACGCGGCCTGATCGATGGCCTCAAAGCCGCGCCGCTGTATCAATTTGCCGGGCAGGCCGTGGTGCATGTCGACATCGGCTTGACTCCCCAGGGCCTGGAACACGTGACGCTGATCCGCCAACAGGTGCAGGACTGGCTGGGCTTTTTTGCGACGCAGACCGACTGGCCGCCACTGAGCGCGGAATACGCGCGCCTGCAACAACGCCGGCAACAGGTCGCGGGCGCGCTCGAACTGGCACGGTTCGACAGCGAGCAGCGCCAGGGCGCATTGACCGGGCCAGGGCTGGCGGCTCTCCAAACACTGCTCCAGCAACTGCAACCCAAGGCGGGCGAGCCCCTGGCGATTGCCTGGCAACTGCCGCCTGCCAATCCGTTCCTGGCCACCGAAGTCGAGCCGCCACGCGCCGGCCTGATTCGCGGACAAACCAGCAAGCACCGCGGGCTGCGCACCTTTGCCCAGGACCGCAGTCGTGGCCGGCTCGAGCTGCCGGCGCTGAACTTCAGCCAGGCCCTGGCCGAAGATACCGGCGAGGCCGCTCTGTACCTGCGCTGGCGTCTGCACCAGGCGGCCCCGGCCGGGCTGCTGCCGACGCTGGTGCGCAGCCTGCACGAGCTGCAAGTGGATGCGCGCCAGGCCGGGGTGGAGGTGACGCTGAACGCCAATGGCCAAGACTGGCTGCTGAAAATGACCGGCCACCCGCAACCGCTGCCGGCGATTCTGGCCCAGGTGCTCAAACAGCTGAGCCAGCCCGCTGCCGCCACGTGGCTGAGCAGCGAACCCGCCGCCGCGCCCCTGATCCCGATCCGTCAGTTGCTCAAGGCCCTGGCCGAGCCGCAGTGGGAATCCGCCGCGACCAATGATGCCGCGGCCCTGCAGTTACTGTGGGACGGCGCCCGCTGGGACGGGCTGGGCCTGGGCCTGCCCGAAGCGACGCAACACGCGTTGAAAAGAGCCCTGGGCAATACGCCCGGTAGCCCCGACAGCGCCCTGGCAGACGTCCCCCCCAGCGCGGCCGGCTACCTCTGGCAAACCGTCGACTGCGACTCCAGCGAACACGCGCTGCTGCTGTTTTGCCCAGCGCCGTCGACCCGCGTGGAAGACGAGGCCGCCTGGCGCCTGCTCGGCCAACTGTCCCAAGCGCCCTTCTATCAACGCCTGCGGGTCGAGCTGCAACTGGGTTATGCGGTGTTCAGCGGCGTACGCCAGATCAACGGACACACCGGGTTGCTGTTTGGCGTGCAGTCGCCCGGAGCTCCGGTGCCTGAGATCCTCGAACACATTCTGCAGTTTCTGCAGCAACTGCCAACGCTGCTGGCTCAGCTTGACCCCGTGGAACTGGCCTCCCAACGCCAGAGTCTGGCGGCGCAATTCGACCCCGCCAGCCTGGGGCTGGCCCAAGCCGCCGAGCTGCTATGGCACAGCGCCCAGGCCGGCCATCCGTCGGATTATCTGCAGCAATTGCCGCCAGCCATCGAGGGGCTGTCGGCGGCCACTCTGCAGGACGCGGCCCTGCGTCTGAATCACGCCGAAGGCGGCTGGAGGTGCCTGGCCACCGGGGTTTGCCCGGGCGCACCGTGGCAGGTGCAGCGCTGATCATTACCGTGGCGGTAAAGGGCTTTCTTGCACAGGGGCAGGTCAGGACCGGGGACCATTGAGTAAGATAGCTCCCTAAGCATCTGAACATCTCCGGCCGGAGGTGGACTATATGTAATGCAGTCACCCGTCCCATCCACTTGAAGGAGCGCCTCCATGTCCTGGTCCAAACCTGCCTACACCGACCTGCGTATCGGCTTCGAAGTCACCATGTACTTCGCCAACCGCTGATTTCTGGCCCCGGGCAACTGCCTCGCAGGAACCCCGGAAACAGAACCCGCAGTGCAACGCCTCGGCTCGCCGGGGCGTTTTTTTGTTGTGTCTTGCCCTGATGGAGCCACCATGTTTGTCCAGATTCTAGGTTCGGCCGCCGGTGGCGGTTTCCCGCAGTGGAACTGCAACTGCGTGAACTGCGCAGGCTTTCGCGATGGCAGCCTGCGGGCACAGGCGCGTACCCAATCGTCGATCGCGATTTCCGATGACGGCGTGAACTGGGTGCTGTGCAACGCCTCGCCGGATATCCGCGCCCAGCTCCAGGGCTTTGCCGCGATGCAGCCGGGCCGGGCCCTGCGCGATACCGGGGTCAGCGCGATCATCCTGATGGACAGCCAGATCGACCACACCACCGGCCTGCTCAGCCTGCGCGAAGGATGCCCGCACTCGGTCTGGTGCACCGACATGGTCCACGAAGACCTGAGCACCGGTTTCCCGCTGTTCACCATGCTCAAGCACTGGAACGGTGGGCTGGACTGGCACCCCATCGAACTCGGCCAGAGCTTCGGCATCCCGGCCTGCCCCCACCTGCGCTTCAGCCCGCTGCCGCTGCGCAGCGCCGCCCCGCCCTACTCGCCGCACCGCTTCGACCCGCACCCCGGCGACAACATCGGCCTGCTGGTCGAAGACCTGCGCACCGGCGGCACCTTGTTTTACGCACCGGGGCTGGGCCAGGTCGATGGCTCCCTGCTCAAGATCATGGCCAGCAGCGATTGCCTGCTGGTGGACGGCACCCTGTGGGACGACGATGAAATGCAGCGCCGTGGCGTCGGTACTCGCACCGGGCGGGAAATGGGCCACCTGGCGCAAAACGGCCCGGGCGGCATGCTCGAGGTGCTGGAGCAGTTGCCGAACCAGCGCAAGGTGCTGATCCACATTAACAACACCAACCCGATCCTCGACGAAGACTCCGCCGAACGTGCCGAATTGGTACGCCGAAAGGTGGAAGTGGCTTACGACGGAATGAGTATTGAGCTGTAGGGCGAATCGCGAGCAAGCTCGCTGTACGGGCTCTGCATCCACTGTGCAGGAGCGGGCCTGCGCGACCTTGCACTCGCAGCCCCCGGAGAACCGCAATGACTGACACCGCACTGTCCCCCGCCGAGTTCGAACAGGCCCTGCGGGCCAAGGGCGCCTATTACCACATCCACCACCCCTATCACGTGGCGATGTATGAAGGCCGGGCCACCCGCGAACAGATCCAGGGCTGGGTCGCCAACCGTTTCTATTACCAGGTCAATATCCCGCTCAAGGATGCCGCGATCCTGGCCAACTGCCCGGACCGGGAAATCCGCCGCGAGTGGATCCAGCGCCTGCTGGATCACGACGGTGCCCCCGGTGAAGACGGCGGCATCGAGGCCTGGCTGCGCCTGGGCCAGGCCGTGGGCCTGGACCCGGATCAACTGCGCTCCCAGGAACTGGTACTGCCCGGCGTGCGCTTCGCGGTGGATGCCTACGTCAACTTCGCCCGGCGCGCCAGTTGGCAGGAGGCGGCCAGCAGCTCGCTCACCGAACTGTTCGCGCCGCAGATCCACCAGTCGCGCCTGGACAGCTGGCCACAGCATTACCCGTGGATCGACCCGGCCGGCTACCAGTACTTCCGCACCCGCCTGGGCCAGGCCCGGCGTGATGTCGAGCACGGCCTGGCCATCACCCTGCAGCACTACACCACCCTGCAGGGCCAGCAGCGCATGCTGGAAATTCTCCAGTTCAAACTGGACATCCTTTGGAGCATGCTCGACGCCATGAGCATGGCGTACGAGCTGCACCGCCCGCCTTATCACAGCGTCACCGAACAACGGGTCTGGCATAAGGGGATCACCCTATGAGTTTTGATCGCAGCAAGGTTCCGCACTGGCGACCCGGCTACCGCTTCCAGTACGAACCGGCGCAGAAAGGCCATGTGTTGCTGTACCCGGAAGGCATGATCAAGCTCAACGACAGTGCCGCGCTGATCGGTGGCCTGATCGACGCTGAGCGTGATGTGGCGGCGATCATTGCCGAACTCGACGCGCAGTTCCCCGGCGTGCCTGAGCTGGCGGACGATATCGAGCAATTCATGGAGGTCGCCCGTGCTCAGCACTGGATCGAACTTGCCTGATACCGCGCGCCTGCCGCCCAAACCCGAGGTCGGCCTGCCCTTGTGGCTGCTGGCCGAACTGACCTATCGCTGCCCGCTGCAATGCCCCTATTGCTCCAACCCGCTGGATTTCGCCGAGCAGGGCAAGGAGCTGAGCACCGAGCAATGGCTCAAGGTCTTTCGTGAAGCCCGGGAAATGGGCGCCGCGCAGCTGGGGTTTTCCGGGGGCGAACCCCTGGTGCGCCAGGACCTGGCCGAGCTGATTGCCGAAGCGCGCAAACTGGGGTTTTACACCAACCTGATCACCTCCGGCATCGGCCTCACCGAGCAAAAGATCAGCGACTTCAAACAGGCCGGGCTCGACCACATCCAGATCAGCTTCCAGGCCAGCGACGAACAGGTGAACAACCTGCTGGCCGGCTCGAAAAAGGCCTTCGCGCAAAAGCTGGAAATGGCCCGCGCGGTCAAGGCCCACGGCTACCCGATGGTGCTGAACTTCGTGACCCACCGGCACAACATCGACAAGATCGACCGCATCATCGAGCTGTGCATCGCCCTCGAAGCCGACTTCGTCGAGCTCGCGACCTGCCAGTTCTACGGTTGGGCGCAGTTGAACCGCGTCGGCCTGCTGCCCACCAAGGAGCAGCTGGTGCGCGCCGAACGGGTGACCAACGAGTACCGCGCCAGGCTCGAAGCCGAGGGGCATCCGTGCAAGCTGATTTTCGTCACCCCGGATTACTACGAAGAGCGCCCCAAGGCCTGCATGAACGGCTGGGGCAATATTTTCCTGACCGTCACCCCGGATGGCACCGCCCTGCCCTGCCATGGCGCGCGGCAGATGCCGGTGCAATTCCCCAATGTGCGCGAGCACAGCATGCAGCACATCTGGTACGACTCGTTCGGCTTCAACCGTTTTCGCGGCTACGAGTGGATGCCCGAGCCTTGCCGCTCCTGCGACGAGAAGGAAAAAGACTTCGGTGGCTGCCGCTGCCAGGCGTTCATGCTCACCGGTGATGCCAGCAATGCAGATCCGGTGTGCAGTAAGTCGGCGCATCATGGGATGATCCTCCAGGCTCGCGAAGACGCCGAGCACGCCACCCAAACCATTGAACAACTGGCCTTCCGTAATGAACGAAACTCACGCCTCATCGCCAAGGGCTGAGCCCTTCAGCGCCGCCCAGGCAGTTGCCGCCGGGGTCGACTTCAGCGAATTGCGCCTCGGTGCCCAGGGCCTGTTCTGGAACGAATATCGCCCGGCCGACGCGGCCTGCCGAATCTGGCACTGGCAACACAACCAGGCCCGGTGCCTGACGCCCAAGGGTTTCAGCGTCAGCAGCCGGGTCTATGAATATGGCGGCGGCGCCTTCTGCCTGAGCGACGACGGGCTGGTGTTCGTCAATGACGCAGACCAGCAGCTGTACCGCCAGTCCGTTCAGGGGGAAACGCCCACTGCGCTGACCGCCGGGGAATGCCGCTACGGCGACCTGCAATTCGCCGCGGGCCAGGTCCTGGCGGTCGAGGAGCATCAGGACCGGCACCGGTTGGTGGCCATTGCCCTGGCAGATGGCAGTCGCCAGCTGCTGGCCGAAGGCGCGGATTTCTACGCCGCGCCCACCTTGAGCACCGACGGCCAGCGCCTGGCCTGGATCGAGTGGGATCGCCCCCATCAACCCTGGACCGCGACCCGGCTGATGGTCACCGAGCGCCTGGCCAATGGCCTCTGGAACGCGCCGCGTTGCCTGGCGGGTAACGACACGCAAGAGGCCCTGCAACAACCACGCTTCGATGCCAGCGGTCGCCTGTATGCCCTGACCGATCGCGGCGGCTTCTGGCAACCCTGGGGCGAATCGGCGGATGGCTTGCAGCCGCTGCCCAGCGCCGCTGCCGATCATGCCCCGGCGCCTTGGCAACTGGGCGGTTGCAGCTGGCTGCCGCTGGGTGGCGAGGCGTGGCTGGCGAGCTGGACCGAGGCCGGTTTCGGCCGCCTCGGCCTGCGCCGGCAGGACGGCACGCAACAGGACTTGAGCGGCAACTACAGCCGCTTCCGCAGCCTGGCGATGGACCAGCAGTTCATCTATTGCATCGCCGCCTCGCCGGTCAGCCCGTCGGCGGTGATCGCCATCGATCGTCACAGCCAGCAGGTGCAGGTGCTGGCCGGTGGCGTGTCGCCGCTGCCCGCAGAGCAGATCAGCCTGCCGCAGACCCTGAACTACCCGAGCGGCCAGGACCAGGCCCACGGGTTCTTCTACCCGGCCATGGACAACGCAGCCTCACCGCCGTTGGTGGTGTTCATTCACGGCGGCCCGACCTCGGCCTGCTACCCGATACTCGATCCACGCATCCAGTACTGGACCCAACGCGGGTTCGCCGTGGCCGACCTCAACTACCGAGGCAGCACCGGTTACGGCCGGGCCTATCGCCAGGCCCTGCACCTGCGTTGGGGTGAGGTGGATGTGCAGGATGCCTGCGCCGTGGTCGAGCATCTGGCCGAGCAAGGGCTGATCGACCGCAGCCGCGCCTTTATTCGCGGCGGCAGCGCGGGGGGCTATACCACCTTGTGCGCGCTGGCGTTCGCCGATGTGTTTCGCGCCGGCGCCAGCCTGTATGGCGTCAGCGATCCTCTGGGCCTGACCCGCACCACGCACAAGTTCGAGGGCGACTACCTTGACTGGCTGATTGGCGACCCGGAGCAGGACGCCGAGCGTTATCGCGCCCGCACACCGCTGCTGCACGCGGGCAATATCCGGGTACCGGTGATTTTCTTCCAAGGCGAACTGGACGCAGTCGTGGTGCCCGAACAAACCCGCGACATGCTCAAGGCCCTGACGGACAACGGCATTGCGGCCCAGGCCCACTACTACCCGGACGAGCGCCACGGCTTTCGCAAGGCGAGCAACCAGGCTCATGCATTGGAACAGGAGTGGTTGTTTTATCGGAAGGTCATGCAAGGGTTGGACTGAATCAAGCGCTCAGCCCGGCCGCCGCAACGCGGCAAGCCCGCCCCTGACATCAGGGGCGGGCCGCGGCTTCAGCGCTTGGCGATGATGTACACCGCATGCACGATGCCCGGGATATAACCGCACAGGGTCAGCAGAATATTCAGCCAGAACGCGCCGCCGAAACCCACTTGCAGAAACACCCCCAGTGGCGGCAACAGAATGGCGATGATGATGCGGATAAAGTCCATGGGCAGCTCCATAAAGGCAATTGGCTCACACGAGCCTTACAGCTAATCGACCCGCGCCGCTCGACAGGGTTCAGTCGATTTGCCCTGGCCGCTCAGGCTGACGATCAGCCCTAAGCCCTGCGCTACCGGCCTGCGGGTCGATTCACGCCAGTATTTCCAGGCCATGCTTGTGCACGATGCTCAGCAGCTTGAGCGCCATGCCGCTGGGACGTTTGTCACCGGCCTCCCACTGCTTGACCGTGGACGCGCTGGTGTTCAGGTACCGTGCGAACACCGGCTGGCTGACGTGATTGCGCTCGCGGATCGCCTTGATCTCCTGTGCCGACATCGCGGCCGGAACCGCCGCGATGCAGGATTCATCGAAGCGGCGCAGGGTGGTCTTGCTGATCGCGCCGATGGCGTGCAGCGCACTGGCCGATTCGTGGATCGACTCCAGGGCCTCGCTGTTGAATTTCCTAGTCATGCTTGATCTCCACAAAAGCGTTCATTTCCAGCATCTGCTGCACTTGCCAATCGTCCAGGCGGTCATAGACCCTGGCCAATTCGCGGAAGGCCATCAGCTCCTTGAGGCTGATGTTGCCCTGGTCCTGCTTGGCGAAGAGAAACTGATACACCCAATAACGCCGCCCCCTGGCCAACACGATCGAACGATGGCGGTTGGCGTTCAGGCGTTTTTTCCAGATTCCGCCGTCGAGGTCGTCAGCTTGTCCGAGCAGCATCTCGCTGAAGGCTTGCCGGAGCGAGCTGTCGCTGATCAAGGCCTTGTTGGCGGCGGCCGTGAATCCTCTGGTTTTGAATAATCGGACTTTCATGGTGTCCCTTCCGCAGAAAACCTACCACCAAGTGGTATATATTTTCAAATCAGGCCGCCCGACGGCGCCCCGCCCCGACCTCGGCGAATCCGTGCCGAGTGCTTCAGGCAACCCGAAGCAGAACGCCGCTTCAAGTACCACAAAGGGTTTTGCAAAAGCCCGAGACAAAAAAACGCCCCGTGCGAAAAATCGGACACGGGGCGACGCGTTATTACCGCGAGACGGTTCAGGAATTCTGTCAACGCAAGGTCGGGTGCGGCCCTGAGAGGTAGTCCAGCAAACGGAACAGGGTCGGCGCCAAGCCACTGCAATGGGGAATGCCGGCGCGGATCGCCTGGTCATCCTCGACGGTATCCGGCCGAGCCTGGTGCTCGGCATTCAGCCAGGCCTTGGGCCGGGCCTGGAGCAGCGCCTCGATACTGTGCCAATCGCTCTGCATCAGGCACTGCAGGGCAATAGCCCGCTCCTGCCAGATAAACCCCTGGTTGGCGCAGGCCGCCGAGCGATACAGCGGCAACGCGCCCTTGGGCAGCTCGAAGCTCTCACCGTGCCAATGAAAGGCCATCAGCCGTTCCGGCAATGCCAGGCCCAGGGGCGAACCCTGGGCATGGGGGTATTTTTCCACCGGCCACCAGCCGATCTCCCGCGATGCGCTGATGCGCACTTCAGCACCCAGCGCCTGGGCCAGCAGCTGGCCGCCCAGGCCAATCCCTAACACCCGCTTGCCCGCGGACAGCGCCTTTCTGATCAAGCGCTTTTCGGCGCCCAGCCAGGGAATCTGTGGATCATCGTGAACGCTCATCGGCCCGCCCAGGGCGATCAGCAAATCGAAACTGTCGAGCCGCGGGATTCGCGCCTGGGCATAGAGATGGCAGATGTGCACGGCACTGGCACGTTCCAGCAGCCACTGGCTGATACGGCCCGGGCCGGCGGCCGGGGAATGTTGCAGAATGAGTACCCGCATCAGACAGCCACTCCCTTGCGGCACTGCAATTGCGCCGTGCGCACCCGAGAAAACGCACGCGCGAGGCGCAGCAGCATTTCATCGATGTTGGCTTTGCTCACCGTCAGCGCCGGGGTGAAGCGCAGGCAGTCAGGCTGGGGCGCGCTGAGCAGCAAGCCTTCGTGACACGCGGCCTTGACCAGTGCCTGGGCCGAGTCGTCGGACAGGCTCAAGCCCCAGAACAACCCGTGGCCATGCAGCGCGCCCTGGCCGTGACGATGGGCCAGGCGCGCCAGGCCTTCGCGCAGGTATTGACCGGTGTCGCGAACCTGTTCGAGAAAACCGTGCTCCAGCACCGTGTCGAGGACCGCCAGCCCGGCAGCACTCATCAACGCGTTACCGTGATGGGTGCCGTCGAGTTCGCCCACCTCGAAACAGCAGGCCTTGCCACGCGCCAGCAACGCCGCCAACGGCACGCCACCCCCCAAGCCCTTGCCGAGCACAGTGATGTCGGCGCGGACGCCGTAGACCTGCTCCGCCAGCAGGGCTCCGCAACGCCCGATGCCGGTCTGCACTTCATCGAGAATCAGCAGGATGCCCAGCTCGCGACACAGCCGCTCGACGCCCTTGAGGTAATGCTCGGTGGCGGGAATCACCCCGGCCTCGCCCTGAATCGGTTCCAGCATGATCGCCACGGTGTGTGCGTCCACCGCGGCATGCAGCGCCGGCAGATCATTGAACGGCACATGGCTGAAGCCTGGCAGCCGGGGTTCGAAGCGATTGCCCTGGTTCGGGCTGGCCGAGGCCGACATCGCCGCAAACCCGCGACCGTGACAACTGTTGCTGGCGGTGATGATCTGCGCCGCGCCACCCCGATGCAGTTGGCCCCACTTGCGCGCCAGCTTGATCGCCGCCTCGCAGGCCTCGCTGCCACTGCCCAAGAGGTACGCCTGGTCGCTACCGGTGCTCAGGCACAGTCGTTCGGCGAGCTTGAGCATGCTGCGGTTGTAAAACCCCGAGCCGGGGTTGATCAGCGATTGCGCCTGGGCGGCCAGCGCCGTGACCAGGGCCGATGGGCTGTGGCCCAGGCTGTTGGCGGCCGCGCCCTGGGTGAAGTCCAGGTAGGCGCGGTCTTCGTTGTCCCAGAGCCAGGAACCCTGCCCCCGTACAAACACCGGTTGAGGCCGCTGCACGCTGGGCATCAGGCGCTCGCTACTGCGCTCGTCAGCGCTGGCCGCCAGGCAGAAATCATTGGCCAGGTCGTCGAGGCTGGCGGGCTTGCGCCGCAGATTGAACAGATTCATGCACGCAGCCCTTCCAGCGGCAGGCCGAGCAACCGTGAAGACCAGTCTTCGACGCGGCCGGTGCGCATGCGCTTGATTGCGATATCGCGCCAGCGCGAAGCGAGCGCCGGGCAGTCCACCAGTTTTTTCAAGCCGGCATGCTCCAGAGGCTCCTGATAAAAACAACGCAGGGCCCAGGCCACGGTCAGGCCGGGATAGCTGCGCTGGATCAGCTCGAACGGCTGGTCGGCGCTGACGAACCCCGGCTTGAGCACCCGGTAGAACCAGCCGCAGCGACCATTGTCCTGGGCCTGTTGCGGCAGGCTCGGGATGCCCCAGCGGTGGCTCAGGCGATAGCAGGGGGAACGGGGCTGGCTGATCTGCAGCAAGGCGCCGCCCCAGCGAAACATGTCGCCCAGGCACACCTGCTCTTCCGTCAGGCCGTGGGTGGAGAGGTTTTCGCCAAAGGCCGGGGCGCACCAGTCGATCTGTGGATAGCGCTTGCGCCAATAGGCGTAGTGCTCGGCCGGGTAGTGATGCAGGGCACGCTCGGGGCCGGTATGAAAGCGCGGATCACCGTGCTCATCGCTGCCCAGGCCTTGCGGCCACAACCAGAGTCGATTTGCAACCGGGTGTTTATCCGTGTCGCTGATCAAACCCTGGCCGAGGTTTTTTGCCTTGCCTATGTAAACGCCCTCCACATAAACCGTATTCATCGCGCTCTCTGGCCCTGTAAGCCTTGTGAATAGGGGTTAGACTAGGCTTCTTGGCGGCACTCGGCCATTTCGATTTTCCAGCATTTTTGATAAGTAAAACTTATGGATTTCAAGCAACTGCGTTATTTCGTCGCGGTCTATGAAGAAGGCCATGTGGGCCGGGCCGCAGAGCGCCTTTCCATCTCCCAGCCGGCGCTCTCGCAGCAGATCCGGCAGCTGGAACAGAACCTCGATGTCAGCCTGTTCGAGCGCAGCAGCAAGCGCCTGTTGCCGACCCTCGCTGCGCACACGTTGTATAACCATGCCCTGCCGCTGCTCGATGGCATGCAACGGGCACGCGAGGCCCTGGGCAACTTCCGCGGCCAGGCCCTGCGGACCCTGGCCATCGGCGTGTTGCAGACCGTGCACACCAGCCTGGTGCCGCAAATGCTTGAGCGGGTGCGCAAGGCACAGCCCCATCTGGTGGTGCAGATCTATGAATTGACCGGCCTGGAAATCGAACGCCGGCTGCTCAATGGTGCGCTGGACATCGGCATCAGCTACCTGCCGCCGCGCCAGGCCGGATTGCACGGCGTGTCACTGTACGAAGATGAGCTGACCCTGGTCATCCCCGCCGACCACCCGCTGCGCGAATTCAAGAAAGTGTCCATCAGCCAGGCGGCCGAGTTGCCGATGCTGTTGCTCGGCGAGGAATTTCAGGTGCGGCAGATCTGGCAGGCGCAACTGGCCAGCCTCGGGCGCCGCCCGCAAGTGCAGGCCGAGTTGAACAATATGGCGGGGATTCTCGATAGCCTGCCCCATACCCGCCTGGCGACGGTGTTGCCGGGGCGCTCACGCCAGGAACATGGCAATAAGGATTTGCTCTGGAAACCGCTGAGTGAACCCAGGGTGCCGTTGAAAGTGGGGCTGGTCTGTCGCGACGTGCAGCGTCAGCAAGGCACATTGGAGCTGCTGCGCAGCCTGCTGGAAGACGTGATGAATGGCCCGCAAGGACGATTGCCCGGGACCGCCCCCCTGGATGGGCTGGGCTGAAGAGCCCGGAACAAAAACCCGGGCAAAAGAAAACCCCGCCGAAGCGGGGTTTTGCAGACTGTTTCCCTGACATCCTTTTCACTCCGCCATCCTGGCAGAATCCTACGTGTCCATGTTTTGCTTTTGCGCTTCCTGCGCGACGTCCATGTGAAGTAGATTAGCTCTGGATCCAATCTGTCGGTAGACGTAATCAGCAGCACGCAATGTAAGAGAATGCTTACATTGCGTGCTCAGCCTCAGAACTGCGCAGCGTCCAGCAGGAACAGCGATTCACTGCCCGCTTTGACCGACGCGCTCAACGAGTGAATCCGCGGCAACAGGCGAGCGAAGTAGAAGCGCGCGGTGCCCAGTTTGCTGGCGTAGAAGTCTTCCTGCCCTTCCTTGCCCAGTGCGGCCTTGGCCATCAACGCCCACATGTAGGCATAAGCTGTGTAACCAAACGCTTGCAAATACTCGACCGAGGCCGCGCCGATTTCGTTGGGGTTGCTCTTCGCCCGATCCAGCAGCCAGGCCGTCAGGTCGTCGAGCACAGCCACGGCGTCATTCAATGGCTTAGTGAATTCCCCCAGGTCGCTGCTGGCGGTCGCAGTGAAATGGCGGATCTCGTCGGCAAACAACTGATAGAACGCACCGCCGTTGCCGACAATCTTGCGCCCTACCAAGTCCAGCGCCTGAATGCCGTTGGTGCCTTCGTAAATCTGGGTGATGCGCACATCACGCACCAGCTGCTCCTGGCCCCACTCGCGAATGTAGCCGTGACCACCGAAAATCTGCTGCCCGTGCACCGTGGTTTCCAAGCCCAGATCGGTCAGAAACGCCTTGGCCACCGGGGTCAGCAAGGCCACCAGGTCTTCGGCGCGTTTGCGCGTGGCGGGTTCCTCGCTGAACTTGGCGGTGTCGAGTTGCATCGCCACATAGGTCGAGAACGCCCGGCCGCCTTCGTTCGAGGCTTTCATGGTCAACAGCATGCGGCGCACGTCCGGGTGGACGATGATCGGGTCGGCCACTTTGTCCTTGGCTTGCGGGCCGGTTGGCGAGCGGCTTTGCAGGCGATCGCGGGCGTACTCGACGGCGTTCTGGTAGGAGCGCTCACCCGAGGCCAGACCCTGGATACCAACCCCCAGGCGCTCGTAGTTCATCATGGTGAACATCGCCGCCAGGCCTTTGTTCGGCTCGCCCACGATGTAGCCGACCGCCTCGTCGAAGTTCATCACGCAGGTGGCCGAGGCCTGGATGCCCATCTTGTGTTCGATAGAACCGCAAGTCACCGGGTTGCGCGCACCCAGGCTGCCGTCGGCATTGACCATGAACTTGGGCACCAGGAACAACGAGATCCCCTTGGGCCCGGCCGGTGCGTCCGGCAGCTTGGCCAGCACCAGGTGGATGATGTTTTCGGTCAGGTCGTGCTCACCGCCGGTGATAAAGATCTTGGTCCCGCTGACCCTGTAGGAACCGTCCGCCTGAGGCTCAGCCTTGGTGCGGATAATGCCCAGGTCGGTGCCGGCATGGGGTTCGGTCAGGCACATGGACCCGGCCCAGACTCCGGCGTACATGTTTGGCAGGTAGGTCTCTTTCAGTTCTTCGCTGGCGTGGGCGTTGATCGACAGGCAAGCCCCGGCGGTCAGCATCGGGTACAGGCCAAACGACAGGCTGGCGGAGTTGACCATTTCCTCGACCTGGGCCGACACCGCCTTGGGCATGCCCATGCCGCCATAGGCCGGGTCGCCGCCGACGCCAACCCAGCCGCCCTCGGCATAGGTCTGGTAGGCCTGGGTGAACCCCTGGGGCGTGGTCACCGCGCCATTGCTCCAGTGGCAACCTTCTTCGTCAGCGCTGCGGCTCAGCGGGGCGATGCTCTTGCCAGTGACTTTGCCGGCTTCCTCAAGAATGGCCTCGACGGTTTGCGCATCGACCGTTTCGGCCAGCGCAGGCAGCTCGGCCCAGAGTTTGGCGACCTCGAAAACTTCATTGAGGACGAAGCGCATATCGCGCAGGGGCGCTTTGTAGTCAGCCATGGCAAACCTCGCAAGATCTAAACAAGAGGGCCGAAACAGGCCCCAATAACGAAAACCGAAGTGTAACCTAACAACTTTTGTGACACATAGGGTCAACTAGTGACCTTTTTGTTAATTTTAGTCACGCAGGATTCCAGACATGATAAAGCCCGCACCAGGCGGGCTTTCAACGGCTTGATCGAACAGGTTAAAGCGCGAACAACTCCGCTGGCAGCTGCATCAGGCAGTCGCTGCCGGCTTCCACCGCCGCCCGATGAGTTGCAGTACGCGGCAGCAGACGCTTGAAGTAAAACTCACAGGTCGCGAGCTTGGCCGTGCAGTAATCCCGGTCACCCTCGTCGGCATCGAGCTGCGCCTGAGCCACCAGTGTCATGCGCAACCAGAGGTAGCCGAGAATGATATAGCCGCTGTACATCAGGTAATCCAGGGCAGCGGCCCCCACTTCATCGGGATTCTTCAGCGCCGCCATGCCGACCTGGGTGGTCAGTGTGCCCCACTCCTGATTCAGGCCATTGAGCTGGGCGACATAGGCCTTGAGCTGCGGGTGCTCACCCTGGGCCTGGCAGAACTTGTGGACGATCCGGGTGAACCCCTGCAGCAGCTTGCCCTGGCTGCCAAGGACCTTGCGCCCCAGCAGGTCCAGGGCCTGGATGCCGTTGGTGCCTTCATAAATAGGGGCGATGCGGCAATCGCGCACCAGTTGCTCCATGCCCCATTCGCGGATAAACCCGTGGCCGCCAAACACCTGCATGCCGTGGTTGGTCACTTCCAGCCCGGTCTCGGTCATGAACGCCTTGCAGATCGGGGTGAGGAAGGCCAGCAGGTTTTCGGCATCCTGGCGCTGCTCCGGGTCCGCGCCGAGGTGGGCCACGTCCAGCAATTGCGCGGTGAAATAGGTCAGCGCCCGGTTGCCTTCGTTGAAGGCCTTCATGGTCAGCAACATGCGCCGCACGTCCGGGTGGACGATGATCGGGTCCGCCGCCTTGTCCGGGGCCTTGGGCCCGGTCAGCGAGCGCATCTGCAGGCGGTCGTTGGCGTACTTGATCGCGCCCTGGAAGCTCGCCTCGCCCAGACACAAGCCCTGCATCCCGGTGCCCAGGCGCGCATGGTTCATCATGGTGAACATGCAGTTCAGGCCCTTGTTGGCCTCGCCGATCAGATAACCCCTGGCCCCATCGAAGTTGAGCACACAGGTGGCCGATGCCTTGATGCCCATCTTGTGCTCGATGGAGCCACAGCTGACCCCATTGCGCTCGCCCGCCTCGCCTTGGGCGTCAGGCACGAACTTGGGCACGATGAACAGCGAAATGCCCTTGGTCCCCGCCGGCGCATCCGGCAGCTTGGCGAGCACCAGGTGGATGATGTTGTCACTCAGGTCATGTTCGCCGGCGGAGATGAAAATCTTGCTCCCGGAGACCGCATAGCTGCCATCGGCCTGAGGCACGGCGCGGGTCTTGATGATGCCCAGGTCGGTGCCGCAATGGGCTTCGGTCAGGCACATGGTGCCGGTCCACTGGCCGCTGGTGAGTTTGCTCAGGTAGGTGGCTTTCTGCTCGCTGGAGCCGTGGGCGTGGATCGCCGACATCGCACCGTGGGTCAGCCCCGGGTACATGCCCCAGGACGTATTGCTGGAACCGACCATCTCGCTGATGACCAGCCCCAGGGACTGCGGCAAGCCCTGGCCGCCGTAAGTCGGGTCCGCCGCCAGGCCGTGCCAGCCGCCTTCGACGTACTGCGCGAAGGCCTGCTTGAAGCCCTTGGGGGTGGTGACCACGCCATTTTCGAAGTGACAGCCTTCCTCGTCCCCGGAGCGGTTCAGCGGCGCGAGTACGTTCTCGCAGAACCTTGCCCCCTCTTCGAGGATCGCGTCGACCATGTCCGGGCTGGCGTCGGTCGCACCCAGGGCCGCGTAGTTGGCGTGGAAGTCGAACACATGGTCGATCAGAAAGCGCATGTCGCGCAGCGGGGCTTTGTACTCAGGCATGGTCGTGTCTCCGGCAGCAGATAGCCCACGCTACTGCTGCCCACCAGGCCTGCCAATCACAGTCCAGACGCTGAATGCGCCATCATCACTCAACCCGCAGCGCTGTCCATGCGCACCGCGCCACGGCGGTTCTGGCCGAAGGCGATAACGCAGTTACGACCGGCGCCCTTGGCGTTGTACAGGGCCTGGTCGGCGGACTTGAGCACCTCTTCCGGGGAGCGATGCTCCACCAGGCGTTCGGCCACACCAATGCTGACCGTCACCGACACACTGGAGGCTCCGGCGCCCGCTCGGCGCTGGCGGCCTTGGTGATCGTCCTGGGGCCGGCTGTCCTGGTTGCGCAACTGGATGTTGTAGCTGGCAATCGACTCACGGATCACCTCCAGGTGCGGCATGCATTCTTCCAGGGTCTTGCCGGCGAACACCAGGGCGAACTCCTCGCCGCCATAGCGGTAGGCGCGCCCGCCGCCACTGATTTTCGACAGCTTGCTGGCCACCAGGCGCAGCACCTGGTCGCCGACATCGTGGCCGTGGGTGTCGTTGAATTTCTTGAAGTGGTCGACGTCACTCATCGCCAGCACATAGTTGCGACCCAGACGCTGCATGCGCTCGTTCAAGGCACGGCGCCCCGGCAGGCCAGTCAGCTCATCGCGGAACGCCATCTGGTACGCCTCATGGGCCACCGCGGCGGCGATCATCAACATCACCTGGCTGCACATGATGTTCAGGGTGAACGGCAGGATGAAAGTCTTGGGCAGCATCCAGAACAGCCCGAGCAAGCCCACCAGTTGCGCCGCGTGCAGGGGCCGTGGATTGCGCCAGTACTGCACCGCCAGCAACAGGAACGCTGCCAGGAACACGGGGTAGGACAGCTGGATCAGGCTCATCCAGGCGCCATGCAGCGCCGGCCAGCGGATTTCCGCCAGCCAGTTCAACAGCGCCTGTGGGTAACTTTGCTCAAAGCCCAGGGCCACGCTGCCAAACGCCAGCAGCACGGCAAACCGCGCCACCATGTCCTGGAACAGGTGGGTACGTTCCTGCCAGGCGGCAAACAGCCCGAACAGCAGCGGCAGCAACAGACACACCAAGTGAAAGACCACCGCCGCGTCCTCACGGACCTTGCCGTTGTCGCGGTAGTAATCGGTCTGGGTATCGAGCAGAAAGTAGGCGATGTACACCGTGACCATCAGGAACAGCTCGCGCTGGCGCCGATAGACCGCGCAATAGGCGCCGCCGAGCAGCAGCACCAAGGTCGGCAGGACGTTGAACAGCGAGGTGAAGAAGACGTTGAGATCCTTGACGTAGGCAGCCGCGAGCCCCGCAAGCAACAGCAGCAAAGACGGTAAAAAGTGACTGAAACGTACAGCAGAAGAACGCGGCAAGGGTAAAGCTCCGACGCGGCTAATCAGTAGATGGCATTGTGCCTGCATTGCATGCAGTTAAGCACAATCAATGTGACAGACATCACATTGCCATCTCTTTAACGGCAGGCAAGACATTCTTCTTAGCGTTTTAGTCAGGAATTTTATTGGCAGATCGCCAGGCATAAAAAAGCCGCTTTCCCCGAAGGAAAAGCGGCCTTTGCATCGACGCCGGTAAGGCTTAGTAGCCCAGGCCGAAGTCTTCTTCTTTCATGTCCATCAGGTTGTTGGCGCCCGATAGCATGGTGGCCACGTGAGTGCGAGTACGCGGCAGGATGCGCTGGAAGTAGAAGCGCGCAGTCTGCAGCTTGGCGGTGTAGAACGCCTCTTCGCTGGTGCCGGCAGCCAGTTTCTCGGCAGCCAGGCGCGCCATGTCGGCCCAGAAGTAAGCCAGGCAGGCGTAACCGGAGTACATCAGGTAGTCCACCGAGGCGGCGCCCACTTCTTCACGGTCTTTCATCGCTGCCATACCGACCTTCATGGTCAGCTCGCCCCACTCTTTGTTCAGCGCAGCCAATGGTGCGACGAACTCTTTGACAGCCTCGTTGCCTTCGTTGGTCTGGCAGAACTTGTGGACGATCTTGGTGAAGCCCTTCAGCGCTTCGCCTTGAGTCATCAGCACTTTACGGCCCAGCAGGTCGAGGGCCTGGATGCCGGTGGTGCCTTCGTACAGCATGGAAATGCGGCTGTCGCGAACGTTCTGCTCCATGCCCCACTCGGCGATGAAGCCGTGACCACCATAGATCTGTACGCCGTGGTTGGCGGACTCGAAGCCGACTTCAGTCATGAAGGCTTTGGCGATGGGCGTCATGAACGCCAGCAGCGCGTCGGCTTTCTTCTTCTCTTCTTCGTCCACACCGTATTTGACGATATCGACCTGTTTGGCGGTGAAGTAGACCATCGCCCGGTTGCCTTCGGCGAACGCCTTCATGGTCAACAGCATACGGCGTACGTCAGGGTGCACGATGATCGGGTCGGCAGCCTTGTCCGGCGCTTTCGGGCCCGTCAGGGAGCGCATTTGCAGGCGATCGCGAGCGTATTTCAGGCCGCCCTGGAAACCGATCTCGGCATGGGCCAAGCCTTGCAGGGCGGTGCCCAGGCGCGCGGTGTTCATAAAGGTGAACATGCAGTTCAGGCCTTTGTTCGCCGGGCCGATCAGGAAACCGGTGGCCGCGTCGAAGTTCATCACGCAGGTGGCGTTACCGTGGATGCCCATCTTGTGTTCCAGGGAACCACAGCTCACGGCGTTGCGCGCACCAATCGAACCGTCGGCGTTCGGCAGGAACTTGGGAACGATAAACAGCGAGATGCCTTTGGTGCCCGCAGGGGCATCCGGCAGGCGGGCCAGGACGATATGGACGATGTTGTCGGCCATGTCGTGTTCACCGGCCGAGATGAAAATCTTGGTGCCGGAGACTTTGTAGGAACCGTCGGCCTGAGGTTCGGCCTTGGTGCGCAGCATGCCCAGGTCGGTGCCGCAGTGCGGTTCGGTCAGGCACATGGTGCCGGTCCATTCGCCGGAGACCAGCTTGGTCAGGTAAGCGTCTTGCTGCTCGGGCGTACCGTGCTCGGAGATGGTGTTCATCGCACCATGGGACAGGCCTGGGTACATGCCCCACGACCAGTTGGACTCGCCAACCATTTCACTCACGGCCAGACCCAGGGACTCCGGCAGGCCTTGGCCACCGTGCTCTACGTCATGCGCCAGACTTGGCCAGCCGCCTTCGACAAATTGTTTGTAGGCTTCTTTGAAGCCAGTCGGGGTTTTAACGCCGGACTCGCTCCAGGTGCAGCCTTCGATGTCACCCACGCGGTTCAGCGGAGCCAGCACCTGCTCACAAAACTTGGCGCCTTCTTCGAGAATGGCGTCAACCATGTCCGGAGTTGCGTCTGCGCACGCCGGAAGGCTCTGATAGTGCGCTTCGTAGCCGAGCAGTTCGTCACGAACGAAGCGAATATCACGCAAGGGGGCCTTGTAGTCAGGCATAGCGATAAACCTCTGCTGATGTAACCGGGAATGAACAACCGCGTGGATTTATTATGGCGGTCAAACAGTTGTTTGAAACATACGTTTACGCCTAATTCTTGTCAAGCACCGCGCAACCGCCATTCGTCATCACGCCGCTGAACGCCGCGCAGGCAAAGGCCCGCGGCGAATGCCACGAAAAATGTCAGGCCACGAATGAAGTAGCGACGCTGGCAGGCAGCGCTTGAAAGACAGGAAGGGAGAAGCGGCGCGGTCTGGCCCGCCCCTTCTGAAGGAGCAGGCCGGCGCGGGGATCAGGCGTAGGTATCGATCAACGTACCGAGCATTTCATCGCTGGCCTTGGCGATTTTCACACCCAGTTCGGCCTGGACCTTGCCCATGGACATCTCGACCATGCTCGATTCCAGATCCGACTGCTGGCTGCGGTCCACTGAACGCAAGCGATCGACCTGGACGTCGGAAGACTGGCTGGTGACGGAGCGCTCGATGGTGGTATTGGCGATCTGGCTGGCGGCCTGATCGACACGGTTCTGCCCGGTCTGAATGCTGCTCAGACCCGCGTAGAAAGCGGTATTCCCTGAAATTTCCATGGGAGGACTCGACCTGATTAAGGATGAACGACGCTCATTGAAGCAGACCCGTCAAAAAAACACCCGTCAAAAACACTAATGGCAATCTGCCCTGTCATAGGCAAAATCTAGTCCAGCAAGTCCAGTTGCAAGTGTTCGGCCACCGCCTGGGCGCTGAGAGGCTTGAGCTTGGGCACTCGACCCAGGCACGGGGCCGGCAGGCGTTCAGCCAGGGTGGCGAGGTTTTCCTCCAGGCGGGAGGTCTTGGGATCGATGATATTGGCCACCCAGCCGGCCAGCTGCAGCCCGTCCCGGGCGATGGCTTCGGCGGTCAGCAGCGCATGACTGATGCAACCCAGCCGCACCCCCACCACCAGGATCACCGGCAGGTCCAGGGCCATGGCCAGGTCCGACAGATTGTCCTGGTCAGCCAGGGGCACACGCCAGCCGCCCGCGCCTTCGATCAGGGTGAAATCGGCGCCCCGGGCCAGGATCTGGCGCATGGGCAGCAGCAACGATTGCACCGTCAAGGCCACCCCCGCCTCGCGCGCCGCCAGATGGGGGGCGATGGCCGGTTCGAACGCCACCGGGTTGACCTCGGCATAGTCCAGGGCCAGGGAGCACTCCGCCATCAGCGCCAGGGCGTCCGAATTGCGCAGGCCCTTGGCCGTCACTTCACAGCCGGACGCCACCGGCTTGCCGGCCGCCGTACTCAACCCCGCCAGACGCGCCGCATGCAGCAGCCCGGCGGCGATGGTGGTCTTGCCGACATCGGTATCGGTTCCGGTGATGAAATAGGCAGGGCTCATTGCGGCTTCTCCAACACGGCGTACACCGCCTGATAGGTCGCGGGCAGACCCTGAGGCTGGCGAAAGCCCTCATAAGCGTCGATCAGGCCCATGATCCGGGCGCGTCCGGTCAAGCCGCCGGGGCGTCCGGGGTTCAGATTATGCGCGCCCAGGGCTTTCAACTCATGGGTCAGGCTGCGCACATCCGGATAATGCAGCACATGGGGCCGGGATTGCAGGCTCAAAATCCGCAGGCCACTGGCCGCGCACAGCTGTTGATAAGTGCCGAGCTCGCGGAACCGATTGACGTGCACCATGCCATCGACCTGCCGCCAGCTGTCACGCAGCTCCTGCAAGGTCCCGACACACAGACTGGCAAACGCCAGCACACCACCGGGGCGCAGTACCCGGTGCGCCTCTCGCAGTACCGAGGCGAAATCCGCACACCACTGCACCGCCAGGCTGGAGAACAGCAGATCGCAGCTGTCTGAACGCAACGGCAGGCGTTCGGCATCCCCGGCAATAAAATACTGCGCGCCGCCCAGGGGCCGTGCGTGATCGAGCATGCCTTCGGCGATATCCAGCGCCAGCCCCTGGGCCCCAGGGAAACGCTCGGCCAGGGCGCGGGTGAAATACCCGGTACCGCAGCCTATATCCAGCCAGCGGGCGAACGACCGCTCGGGCGGCAGGCGCCGCAGCAGCTCATGGCCCACCGCCCGCTGCAGATCGGCGACGCTGTCGTAACTGGCTGCGGCACGGGAAAAGGACGCCGCGACCTGGCGCTTGTCCGGCAAGCCGCCGAGTAATGGGGGAAGGGACAAATCAGTCATCACCGGACTCATGCAAAAAGGCCTGGATCGCCCCCGCCACACCGTGGGGGTCTTCCAGAAGAAACGCGTGGCTGGCCTGTTCAATCAGGCCAATTTCGACATCGGGCAATAACGCCAGCAACTCGCTCGCAGCTTCTGCCGGCACCAGCGCGTCAAGCCCGGCAAACAGATGCAACTGCGGGCCACGAAACGCCTGTAACGAGTCCCGTGTATCCAGCTGCGCCAGCAACTCCAGCCCGGCCACCAACACCGCTGGCGGGGTATTCGGCGCGCCCCCCAGCAGCAGGCGTGACAGGCCGCGCGGGTCCTCGGCGCCCTGGGCACAGAGCAGGCCGAAACGCTTGAGGGTCAGGCGCGAGTCGGCGTTGCAGCCGGCCAGAAAGGCGTCGAAGGTTTCCCCGGCCATGGCGCTCGTCCACTCGCCATGGGCCACAAAGCTCGGGTTGCTGGCCAAGGTCAGCAAGCCGCAACAGCGATCGCCACGGCGCGCCGCCAGCTCACTGGCCAGCATCCCGCCCAGCGACCAGCCGCCGAGCCAGGCGTTGTCCGGCAAATCCGCGTCGAGTTCATCGAGCCAGTCCCCCAGGTCGCTGGACTCCAGCTCCGGCAAAGGCTCGATCTCGACCTTCAGGTGCTGGTCCAGGCCCTGCAACGCCGCCGCCAGCGGCTCCAGCGGGGAAATGCCCAGGCCCCAACCCGGCAGCAGAATCAGTCGATCACGCATGGCTTGGCTCCGGTCCCAGTTCGCTAAAACAATCCGCCAGTGCGTTTAACAATAGCTGGACCTGGGCTTCGCTGTGGGCTGCGGACAAGGTCACACGCAAGCGCGCACTGCCCGCAGGCACGGTTGGCGGGCGGATGGCCGTGACCATCAGGCCGCGTTCGCGGAGCATCTGCGACAAGCGAATGGCCCGCCCGCTGTCGCCAATCATGATCGGCTGGATCGGGGTAAAACTGTCCATCAACGCCAGGCCGATCTGCTCGGCGCCACGGCGGAACTGGCGGATCAGGCCATTGAGGTGCTCGCGCCGCCAATGCTCGCTGCGCAGCAGTTCCAGGCTTTTCAAGGTCGCGCAGGCCAGCGCCGGGGGTTGGCTGGTGGTGTAGATGTAGGGCCGGGCAAACTGGATCAGGCTTTCGATCAACTCTTCGCTGCCGGCGACAAAGGCCCCGGCCGTACCGAACGCCTTGCCCAGGGTGCCGACCAGCACCGGCACGTCGTCCTGGCTCAGGCCGAAGTGCTCGACAATCCCGCCGCCATTGGCCCCCAGCGGGCCGAAACCATGGGCGTCATCGACCATCAGCCAGGCGCCCTTGGCCCGGGTTTCACGGGCCAGGGCCGGCAGGTCGGCCAGGTCGCCGTCCATGCTGAACACGCCGTCGGTGACCACCAGGGTATTGCCGGTGGCTTTTTCCAGGCGTTTGGCCAGGCTGACCGCATCGTTGTGCAGATACCGATTGAAACGCGCCCCGGACAACAGGCCGGCATCCAGCAGGGACGCGTGGTTGAGACGGTCTTCCAGCACCGTGTCGCCCTGCCCCACCAGGGCCGTGACCGCCCCCAGGTTGGCCATGTAGCCGGTGGTGAACAACAGCGCTCGCGGGCGTCCGGTCAGGTCGGCCAGGGCTTCTTCCAGTGCGTGGTGCGGGCCGCTGTGGCCGATCACCAGGTGCGAGGCGCCACCGCCCACGCCCCAACGTAAAGCGCCGGCGCGCCAGGCTTCGATGACTTGCGGGTGGTTGGCCAGGCCCAGGTAGTCGTTGTTGCAGAACGCCAGCAACGGCTGGCCATCGACCACCACTTCAGGCCCCTGGGGGCTTTCCAGCAGGGGGCGTTGGCGATAGAGGTTTTCGGCACGGCGGGCAGCGAGGCGCGCGGCGAGATCAAAAGACATGCAGGCCTCGGTGATCAAAAGATGATCTGTAGCCGCGGCCCCAGGCTGCGACAGGCGCGCAAGACCTCGACGGATCCAAGGTCCTCACGCTCCCGGCCCAGGGCGCGGCTACAGGTTGTGGGCCGTCAGACGGCCGCGTTGTAGAACTGCTCGCTGCTCTTTTGCTCCACCAGCGCCTGCTCGATCGCCGCCTGGTGCACTTCATCGGCGTGCTCTTCACGGGCTTCGGGCAGGATCCCCAGGCGCGAGAACAGTTGCATGTCCTTGTCGGCCTGCGGGTTGGCGGTGGTCAGCAACTTGTCGCCATAGAAAATCGAGTTGGCGCCGGCGAAAAACGCCAGGGCCTGCATCTGCTCGTTCATCGCTTCACGTCCAGCAGACAAGCGCACGTGGGATTGCGGCATCAGGATGCGGGCCACGGCGAGCATGCGGATAAAGTCGAACGGGTCGATGTCCTCGGCGTTTTCCAGCGGCGTGCCGGCGACTTTCACCAGCATGTTGATCGGCACCGACTCCGGGTGCTCGGGCAGGTTGGCCAGTTGGATCAGCAGGTTGGCGCGGTCATCGAGGGACTCGCCCATGCCGAGGATGCCACCGGAGCAGATCTTCATCCCCGAATCACGCACGTAGGCCAGGGTTTGCAGGCGCTCGCTGTAGGTGCGGGTGGTGATGATGCTGCCGTAGAACTCCGGCGAGGTGTCGAGGTTGTGGTTGTAGTAGTCCAGGCCAGCATTGGCCAGGGCTTCGGTCTGCTCCTGATCGAGGCGCCCCAGGGTCATGCAGGTCTCCAGCCCCATGGCCTTGACGCCCTGCACCATCTGCAGCACGTAGGGCATGTCTTTGGCCGAGGGGTGCTTCCAGGCCGCGCCCATGCAGAATCGGGTCGAACCAATGGCCTTGGCGCGAGCGGCCTCTTCAAGGACCTTCTGCACTTCCATCAGCTTTTCTTTTTCCAGCCCGGTGTTGTAGTGGCCGGACTGCGGACAATATTTGCAATCTTCCGGGCAGGCCCCGGTTTTGATCGACAGCAAGGTCGACACCTGGACCCGGTTGGCATCGAAATGCGCGCGGTGCACGGTCTGCGCCTGGAACAACAAGTCGTTGAACGGCTGAACGAACAGGGCTTTGACTTCAGCCAAAGACCAGTCATGACGCAAGGTGGCGGTGGTGCTGGCGCTCATGGGCGATTCCTTGATTATGCTTGGGGCAGACGACGGGGTAATCGGATACCCACAGCCGCGACACGGATGTTCGGCATATTTAAGGAAGCGCCATGCACTGTCAACCAGAATACGAAGGACCGGTTTACATCTGGTTAAATAACAACCAAGCCTGTTTGCTCTGCGATGAACCCTGCGATAACCCGCAGCCCATTTGCGTCGAGTGCGAAGCCGAGCTGCCCTGGCTAGGCCCGCAATGCCGGATCTGCGCCCTGCCCTTGCCCCAGGCGGGCCTTACCTGCGGCGAGTGTCTGAGGCGGGTGCCGGCGTTTTCCCAGGTGGTAGCGCCCTGGAGCTACGGCTTCCCGGTCGACAGTTTGATCACCCGCTTCAAGCACGGGGCAAAGTGGCCGTTTGGCCGCCTGCTCGGCGAACTTCTCAGCCAATCCCTGCATCATCGTTTCAATGACGGCCTCCCGCGTCCGGAGCTGCTGTTACCGGTGCCCCTGGCCAGCCGGCGCCTGCGCGAACGCGGTTTCAACCAGGCGGCGCTGCTTGCCCAATGGCTGGGCCAGGGCCTGGGGATTGCAGTGGATGAAGGCATGCTGCTGCGGACGCAGGACACCCCGGCGCAGCAAGGCCTGGACGCCCCTGCCCGGCGGCGCAACTTGCGTCGGGCCTTCAGCCTGGCGGACAAGGCCCGGGTTGGCGGCCGTCACCTGGCCCTGGTGGATGATGTGCTCACCACCGGCGCCACTGCCGAAACCCTGGCCAGACTGCTGCTGGATGCCGGTGCGCACCGGGTCGACGTGTATTGCCTGGCCCGCACACCCAAACCCGGGGAGCCGGCCTGACTTGACTCTCGCCCCTCAAGCCGCACACTCAGCCTCCACCTCCAGCGTTCACAGTGCCCTGCCATGTCCTTGCCCACGTTGTTGACCCAGCACATCGTCCGCCGCCCGCAACGCATCGCCCTCTTGCAGCACATCGCCGAGCAAGGCTCGATCACCCGCGCGGCCAAAAGCGCCGGGCTCAGCTACAAGGCCGCCTGGGACGCCATCGATGAGTTGAATAACCTGGCACAAAAGCCCCTGGTGGAACGCAGCGTCGGCGGCAAGGGCGGGGGTGGCGCCAAGCTCTCGGCTGAAGGTGAACGGGTGTTGCGCCTGTACCTGCGCCTGCAAGCCTTGCAGGCCCAGGTGCTGGAAGCCGCCGAGGACGCCAGCGACCTCGACCTGCTGGGTCGCCTGATGCTGCGCACCAGCGCGCGCAACCAACTGCACGGCAAGGTGGTGGCGATCGAGGGGCTCGGTCGCAATGACCTGATCAGCCTGGAACTGGCCCCAGGCCTGGTGATCCAGGCGCAGATCACCCACGACAGCACCCAGCGCCTGGAACTGCTGCCCGACACCGAAGTGGTGGCGCTGATCAAGGCCGGCTGGCTGGAGCTGCAAGCACTCGGCCAGCCCATTACCGCCGGGCACAACGGCCTGACCGGCAGCATCGAGCAGATCCTCGACGCCGAAGACGGCCCCTGGGAGGTTCGGATCAGCCTGCCCAACGGCCCGACCCTGTGCGCCCTGGTCGAGTCCTCGCAACTCAAGGCCCAAGGCCTCGCGGTGAACCAACCGGTCCAGGTTCAGTTTTCCCCCTCCAACGTCCTCCTCGGCACCCCGCTGTAGCCACTGCCGCCAGGCTGCGCTGGCCCTTGAAAACAACGCATTTCAACCGCAATGCCCCGGTGCCCCGCCCGGCCAGCGCAGCCTTCGGCAGCGGCTACGGTCGGGACATATGGCTGCAACATTTTTGTCATCAGGGCTGATTAAGGTGTCTGCAAAAATCGCAGGAAGCCTGACATGAGCCTATTAGAAGAAGACCAACCCACGGACCTGGAGCAAATCGTCGGCCTCAGCCGCCGTGGTTTCATCGGTGCCGGTGCGCTGTGCGGCGCGGCAATGTTTCTGGGGGGCAGCCTGCTGAGCCGCAGTGCGCTGGCCGCCAGCATCAGCGCCGGCTCCAGCCCGCTGCTGGGTTTTACCGGCATCGCCGCGGCCACCGCTGACAGCCTCAGCCTGCCACCGGGCTACACGGCGTCGGTGCTGATCAGTTGGGGTCAGCCGCTGCACAACAACGGCCCAGCCTTCGACCCCACGGGCAACGGCAGCGCCCAGGCCCAGGAGCTGCAATTCGGCGACAACAACGACGGCATGAGCCTGTTCGCCTTCCCCGGCGACGACCAGCGCGCGCTGATGGCGATCAACAACGAATACACCAACTACCGCTACCTCTATGCCCACGGCGGCATGCCGCAATCGGCCGAAGAAGTGCGCAAGGCCCAGGCCAGCGAAGGCGTGTCGGTGATCGAAGTGCAACGCAAGAACGGCCAATGGCAGTTCGTCCAGGGCTCGCGCTACAACCGACGCATCCACGGCAACACGCCGATCCGCCTGAGCGGTCCCGCCGCCGGTCATGCGCTGTTGAAGACCGCCGCCGATGTCCAGGGCAAGCACGTGCTCGGCACTTTCCAGAACTGTGCCAACGGCAAAACCCCGTGGGGCACCTACCTGACCTGTGAAGAGAACTTCACCGACTGCTTTGGCAGCAGCAACGCCGAACAGACGTTCGATGCCGCACAAAAACGCTACGGCGCGGTGGCCGCCAGCAAAGAGATCAACTGGCATCCCCACGATCCGCGCTTCGACCTGGCGCACAACCCCAATGAACTCAACCGCCATGGCTGGGTCGTGGAAATCGACCCGTTCGATCCGCAGTCGACCCCGGTCAAACGCACCGCCCTGGGCCGTTTCAAGCACGAGAACGCGGCCCTGGCCGAAACCGCTGATGGCCGCGCCGTGGTCTACATGGGCGACGACGAACGCGGCGAGTTCATCTACAAATTCATCAGCCGCGACAAGATCGACCACCGCAACCCCAAGGCCAACCGCGACCTGCTGGACCACGGCACGCTGTACGTGGCGCGCTTCGATGGCGGCGACAGCAACCCCGACCATCCCAAGGGCCAGGGCCAATGGATCGAGCTGAGCCACGGCAAGAACGGGCTCAATGCCGCCAGCGGCTTTGCCGACCAGGGCCAGGTGCTGATCCATGCCCGCCTGGCCGCCAGCGTGGTCAAAGCCACGCGCATGGACCGGCCGGAATGGATAGTGATCAGCCCCAAGGATGGCCAGGTCTATTGCACCCTGACCAACAACGTCAAACGCGGCGAAGACGGCCAGCCGGTGGGCGGCCCCAACCCGCGGGAGAAAAACGTCTATGGGCAGATCCTGCGCTGGCGCACCGACCGCGATGACCATGGCGCCATGAGCTTTGCCTGGGACTTGTTCGTGGTCGCCGGCAACCCTTCGGTGCACGCGGGGCAAGCCAAGGGCGGCTCATCGAACATCACTCCACAGAACATGTTCAACAGCCCCGACGGCCTGGGGTTCGACCAGGCCGGGCGCCTGTGGATCCTGACCGATGGCGATGTCAGCAACAGCGGCGACTTCGCCGGCATGGGCAACAATCAGATGCTCTGCGCGGACCCGGCCAGCGGCGAGATCCGCCGGTTCATGGTCGGCCCGGTAGGCTGCGAAGTCACCGGCATCAGCTTCTCACCCGACCAAAAAACCCTGTTTGTCGGGATCCAGCACCCGGGCGAAAACGGCGGCTCGACGTTCCCCGAGCACCTGCCCAACGGCAAGCCGCGTTCTTCGGTCATGGCCATCCGCCGTGAAGACGGCGGGATCGTCGGCACCTGACCCGCCCAGGCCGGGATGTCATCCACCGAGACATCCCGACCAAGCCTAAAGCCACCACCTATCCGGGCCGGTGTGCGCTACCATGCGTGGCCTTACGCGGCAGCCTGCTGCGCGCAGGAGTGAGCATGTCGCACCCGTTTGAAACACTGACCCCGGATCTGGTCCTCGACGCCGTAGAAAGCATCGGTTTTCTCAGCGACGCCCGCGTTTTGGCGCTCAACAGCTATGAAAATCGCGTGTACCAGGTCGGCATCGAAGATGGCGAACCGCTGATCGCCAAGTTCTACCGTCCCCAGCGCTGGACCAACGAAGCCATCCTCGAAGAACACCGCTTCACCTTCGAACTCGCCGAGTGCGACGTACCGGTAGTGGCGCCGATGATCCACAACGGCGCCAGCCTGTTCGAGCACGCGGGCTTTCGCTTTACCCTGTTCCCGCGCCGTGGCGGCCGGGCACCGGAGCCGGGCAACCTCGACCAGCTCTATCGACTGGGCCAGTTGCTCGGCCGTTTGCACGCGGTCGGCGCCACCAAGCCGTTCGAGCACCGTGAGGCGCTGGGGGTAAAAAACTTCGGCCATGACTCCCTGGCCACCCTGCTTGAAGGCAATTTCATACCCAAGGGCCTGCTGCCCGCCTACGAGTCAGTGGCGCGGGATCTGCTCAAGCGCGTGGAAGAGGTGTACAAGACCACGCCGCACACCAACATCCGCATGCACGGCGATTGCCACCCCGGCAACATGATGTGCCGTGACGAGATGTTCCATATCGTCGACCTCGACGACTGCCGCATGGGGCCGGCCGTGCAAGACCTGTGGATGATGCTCGCGGGTGATCGTCAGGAATGTCTCGGGCAATTGTCGGAATTGATGGATGGCTACAGCGAATTCCACGATTTCGACCCACGGGAACTGGCCCTGATCGAAGCCCTGCGCGCCCTGCGTCTGATGCACTACAGCGCCTGGCTCGCACGGCGCTGGGACGATCCGGCATTCCCCCACAGCTTTCCGTGGTTCGGCACCGAACGCTATTGGGGCGACCAGGTCCTGGCCCTGCGCGAGCAGCTGTCGGCACTCAATGAAGAGCCGCTGAAACTGTTCTGAGCCGCCGTTGCACGCCCGGCCCTGGGCCCAGGGTCGGGACTGCTCGTCGCCGCTGCCGCAGGCTCGGGCCGCGTTCGGACGCAGTCCTTCACGAACACCGCCCATGCACCTGGCCCCCCAGCGCACGACTGTTAACAAAGTCTCACGACAGTTTCAGACAAATCTCCTTACAATCGTCGCTTTGTTAGCTGCCTAAGCAAGGATTCTGCATGCAAGCCGCCAACCCGCGTCACGGGTACATTCTGGGCCTGAGTGCCTACATCATCTGGGGCCTGTTCCCCCTCTACTTCAAAGCCATTGCCAGCGTGCCCGCGGTTGAAATCATCATTCACCGGGTCCTGTGGTCGGCGTTGTTCGGCGCTTTGTTGCTGATGGTCTGGAAACACCCCGGCTGGTGGCGCGAGCTGCGGGAGAATCCTAAACGCCTGGCGATCCTGGCCTTGAGCGGCACCTTGATCGCCGCCAACTGGCTGACGTACGTCTGGTCGGTGAACAACGGCCGGATGCTGGAGGCCAGCCTGGGCTACTACATCAACCCCCTGGTGAATGTGCTGCTGGGCATGTTGATTCTTGGCGAGCGTCTGCGACGTCTGCAGTGGCTGGCCGTGGTGCTGGCGGCGGTGGGTGTGGCGCAACAGGTGTGGCAGGTGGGCAGCCTGCCCTGGGTGTCGCTGGTGCTGGCGCTGACCTTCGGTTTCTACGGGCTGATCCGCAAGCAGGCACCGGTCAAGGCATTGCCCGGGCTAGTGGTGGAAACCTGGATGCTGGTGCCGATTGCGGTGGCCTGGCTGTTGTTCAACCCGACGGCGAGCAGCGCCCAGCTCGAGTTCTGGGGCAGCTCCGAAGCCTGGTGGCTGGTGGCCGCAGGCCCGGTCACCCTGGTGCCGCTGGTGTGTTTCAACGCGGCTGCGCGGCATTTGCCTTACACCACCCTGGGCTTCTTGCAGTACCTGGCACCGACCCTGGTGCTGTTGCAGGCGGTGCTGCTGTTTGATGAACACCTGTCCTCCAGCACGCTGGTGGCGTTCATGTTCATCTGGGCCGGCCTGGCGGTGTACAGCGTGGATGCCTGGTTGAGTTTGCGGCGCCGCAGCTGATCAAAAAACGAACAACAGCTTGCAGGCCACGGCTCACGTGGCCTGCAAGCATCCTTCCCAAGGTTATCCACAGCGTGATCCCCGGCGTTTGTGCACAAGCCCTTGAAAACTGATGATTTTTTGATCAAACCCTGGAGAGCCCCGGCCCCTTTGGGCTGGAGACCTGTCTCTACAGGTTATCCACAGGCGCATGCACCTTAAACTTGGATAACCGGCAGTGCCGGGCTCAGGTCTCGCTGCGCAGCACCAATTCGACCATCAGGTCATCGGCCAGGGTTTCCAGGCGAGCCTGCAGCACATCCAGGGACAAGGTCAGGGGCACCGCAAGGACTGCCTCGGCATGAAACAACGGCTCGCTGCTCATAGGCGCGGGGCGCACTTCAGTCACCAACCGTTCCAGGTTGACCCCCTGCTCGCTGAGCAGCCGGGTGATGTCGCGCACGATACCCGGCCGGTCGTTGCCCACCAACTCCATGGCGATCGGCTTCCAGGTGCAGGACTGTTCAATACCGCTTTCAGCGATCAGCACGCGAATCCCGTGGCTCGACAAGCCCTGGAGCGCGTCCACCAGTTCGTCATAGGCTTCGGCCGGCACCCCGACGCGCAGGATCCCGGCAAACTGCCCCGCCATGCGCGACATGCGGCTCTCCAGCCAGTTACCCCCGTGCTCGGCAATGCACTGGGCAATGCGCTCGACCTGTCCGGGCTTGTCCGGGGCGAATACGGTGAGTACGAGATGGTCCATGGCGCAGTCCTCTGATCATGACTTTTGTTATAGAAGCGCAAGTATAGGCAAGCCTCACCGGCCCACCTGCGGCCAGTGAATCCCGCTACAGACCGCTCGGAAGGGGCACTGGCAGCCGGGGGCCAGGCGCAAAGACACAAATCGTGTACAACTATTTGAATTTATATGGAACAATCCGTGCGCTTTTTGAGAACATGACCGCCACTTGCGTGACCAAAGGAGCAACTTTAGTCGCGGAACGACGTATTTAGTCTAATTTTCACAAGCGCAATTGATCATGTAGTATGCCGCAGCGCGCACTACATAACGTTGGACCGATGTCTGCCAAGGCCCAGTCGCAACCCTCAAAAGCCCCGTCAGCAAGGCTCCGCCGTTGATTGGAAGCAGCCAGCCGCCCGCGATGGCATGTACTGGTAGAGGGGTTTGTGGTTTAAATGCCAGGGCTTCATTGTCAATTTGAAGAGCTGAAAAGCGAAATAGCTGAGCAGAGTGAGGCAAGCAATGACTGAACACGTTCAAGTGGGTGGCCTGCAGGTCGCCAAAGTCCTGTTCGACTTCGTGAACAACGAAGCCATTCCCGGTACCGGCCTCACCGCCGATTCGTTCTGGGCCGGCGCCGACAAGGTCATCCATGACCTGGCCCCGAAAAACCAAGCCCTACTCGCCAAACGCGACGATTTCCAAGCGCGTATCGATGCCTGGCACCAATCCCGTGCCGGTCAATCCCACGACGCTGTGGCCTACAAGGCCTTCCTGCAAGACATCGGTTACCTGCTGCCAGAAGCAGCGGACTTCCAGGCCACGACGCAAAACGTCGATGACGAGATCGCCCGCATGGCCGGTCCGCAGCTGGTGGTTCCGGTCATGAACGCCCGCTTCGCCCTCAACGCTTCCAACGCCCGCTGGGGCTCGTTGTACGACGCGCTGTACGGCACCGACGCCATCAGCGAAGCCGACGGCGCGGAAAAGGGCAAAGGCTACAACAAGGTTCGTGGCGACAAGGTCATCGCCTTCGCCCGCGCCTTCCTCGATGAATCCGCACCGCTGAGCGCGGGTTCCCATGTCGACGCCACGAGCTACAAGATCGTTGGCGGCAAGCTGGTGGTCGGCCTCAAGGGCGGCAGCAACAGTGGCCTGCGCGATGATGCCCAGTTGATCGGCTACCACGGCGACGCTGCGGCACCGACCGCGATCCTGCTCAAACACAACGGCCTGCACTTCGAAATCCAGATCGACGCCACCAGCCCCGTCGGCCAGACCGACGCCGCCGGCGTCAAAGACGTGCTGATGGAAGCCGCACTGACCACCATCATGGACTGCGAAGACTCGGTAGCTGCCGTCGACGCCGACGATAAGGTGGTGATCTACCGCAACTGGCTCGGCCTGATGAAAGGCGACCTGGCGGAAGAAGTGGCCAAGGGCGGCAAGTCCTTCACCCGCACCATGAACGCCGACCGCGAGTACACCGCCGTCGACGGCTCGACCCTGAAGCTGCACGGTCGCTCCCTGCTGTTCGTACGCAACGTGGGTCACTTGATGACCATCGACGCGATCCTCGACAAGCACGGCAACGAAGTGCCGGAAGGCATCCTCGACGGCCTGCTCACCAGCCTGGCGGCGGTGCACAACCTGAACGGCAACACCTCGCGCAGCAACAGCCGCACCGGCTCGGTCTACATCGTCAAACCGAAGATGCACGGTCCGGAAGAAGCGGCGTTCACCAACGAGCTGTTCGGCCGCATCGAAGACGTGCTGGCGTTGCCACGCAACACCCTGAAAGTCGGGATCATGGACGAGGAGCGCCGCACCACGGTCAACCTCAAGGCCTGCATCCAGGCGGCCAGCGAGCGCGTGGTGTTCATCAACACCGGCTTCCTCGACCGTACCGGCGACGAAATCCACACCTCCATGGAAGCCGGCGCCGTTGTGCGCAAGGCTGAGATGAAGGCCGCAAAATGGATCGGCGCCTACGAAAACTGGAACGTCGATATCGGCCTGAGCACCGGCCTGCAAGGTCGCGCGCAGATCGGCAAAGGCATGTGGGCCATGCCCGACCTGATGGCCGCGATGCTCGAACAGAAAATCGCCCACCCGCTGGCCGGCGCCAACACCGCCTGGGTGCCATCGCCCACCGCGGCGGCGCTGCATGCCCTGCACTACCACAAGGTCGACGTATTCGCCCGCCAGGCCGAGCTGGCCAAGCGCCCTCGCGCTTCGGTGGACGACATCCTGACCATCCCCCTGGCCAGCAACACCAACTGGTCGGAGCAGGAAATCCGCAACGAACTGGACAACAACGCCCAGGGCATCCTCGGTTACGTGGTGCGCTGGATCGACCAGGGCGTGGGCTGCTCCAAAGTGCCGGATATCAACGACGTAGGCCTGATGGAAGACCGCGCGACCCTGCGCATTTCCAGCCAGCACATCGCCAACTGGCTGCGCCACGGCGTTGTCACCGAGGCCCAGGTGCTGGAAAGCCTCAAGCGCATGGCTCCGGTGGTTGACCGGCAGAACGCCGGCGACGCGCTGTACCGTCCTCTGGCGCCAGACTTCGACAGCAACATCGCCTTCCAGGCGGCGGTCGAACTGGTGATCGAAGGCACCAAGCAGCCAAACGGCTACACCGAGCCGGTGCTGCACCGTCGTCGTCGCGAGTTCAAGGCCAAGAACGGCCTGTAACAAAGCGGCGCTAGCCCAATGAAAAAGCCCCGATCACTGATCGGGGCTTTTTTTGCAACATGGGTGGTGGCGTCTAGGGTCTGAACGAAAACTCGCCGAGCAAAGATCAGGCAAGACAAAAACAGACAAGGAACGGCCGGGGTCGCGTTCGACTGTAGGGACCTACATGAGCATTCCGATCGGACTCGCGCCCGAGCCTGTTTTTAACGCAGCATGATCGAAGCGCAGGTAGTTTTCGTACAGAGCCTAGGGGACCACGCCCAGTTCGTGCTTGACCAGGCTCAGCAGCTTGTCGGTGTCGATGGGTTTGAGCAGGAAGTCGACCACGCTCAAATGCATGGCCGCAATGGCGTCGCGCACGTCGGCGTCGCCGGAAATGATGATGATCGGCAACGCCGCCCGTTCCGATTCGCGCACCTGGCGGATCAGCTCCAGGCCATTGCAAGGCGCCATGCGCAGGTCGGTGATCAGCAGTCCGATGGATTTATTCGAGTTCAACAGCTCCAGTGCCGCTTTGCCGCTGGCAGCGGTTACGCAACGGATGCCATCCAGTCCGAGGATTTCCGAAAGCAACTCGCGCGCATCTTTGTCGTCATCGGCAATCAATACACGCTGTGGCGGCAGGTCGGGCTCCAGCATGACTGCGCTTAGCGCCTCGCGCTCGGCGTCACTCAAAATATCGTGGTCGGACATAGGTTTCCTACATGTTCAAGTCAATCCCCTAGCACAGTGGTCAGACATCGCTAAGCAGGCCTTCAATGTGCACTTCGTCGGAAATTTTTCCAAGAGGTCTGTTGAGCACTTTTTTTGCGCCAACGACCCCGGGCTTAGACGAAATCCCCACGATTGAAGCCCTACCTAGACTTACGTCCAATGGGCACCCCGGGCACAGGGGCCGACCATGGCTGTTGATCCGACCACAACAAATCCAAAAAGACTGCGGTAATAGTTATGAGTAAAGCGGATGCCTTCACCCAGGCAGGGAAAACCGCGGTGTTGCAGAACATCCACGGCACCATGCAGTTCCTGCAACGGTTCCCGCCGTTCAACCAGATGGAAAACGCCCACCTGGCCTACCTGGTAGAACAATGCCAACTGCGCTTCTACGGGCCTGACGAGAGCATCATCAAGCCCGCCGACGGGCCGGTGGAACACTTCTACATCGTCAAACAGGGCCGAGTGGTCGGCGAACGTCCGCACACGGCCAAGGGCGGCACCGAGACCACCTTCGAGATCACCACCGGCGAATGCTTCCCGCTGGCCGCCCTGCTGGGCGAACGGGCCACGCGTACCGAACACCTGGCGGCCGAGGACACTTTCTGCCTGCAACTGAACAAGCCGGCCTTTATCAAGTTGTTTGCCCTGTCCTCGGTGTTTCGCGACTTCGCCTTGCGCGGGGTCAGCAGCCTGCTGGACCAGGTCAACCAGCAGGTCCAGCAAAAAGCCGTGGAAACCCTCGGCACCCAATACTCGCTCAACACCCGCCTTGGCGAGCTGGCCATGCGTCATCCCGTGACCTGCAGCACCGTCACCCCCCTGCGCGAAGCCGTGACCCTGATGCACGAGCAACAGGTCGGCAGCATCGTGGTGGTGGATGAGCACAAGGCGCCGATCGGTATTTTCACCCTGCGCGACCTGCGCCAGGTGGTAGCCGACGGCACCGATGATTTCACTCAGCCGATCGAACGGCACATGACCCACGGCCCGTTCTACCTGACGCCGGACCACAGCGCGTTCGACGCGGCCATCGCCATGACCGAGCGCCATATCGCCCACGTCTGCCTGGTCAAGGACCAGCGCCTGTGCGGCGTGGTCTCAGAGCGTGACCTGTTTTCCCTGCAACGGGTCGACCTGGTGCACCTGGCGCGTACCATCCGCAATGCCCCACGGGTCGAGAACCTGGTGGCGCTGCGCGGCGAGATCGGGCAACTGGTGGAACGCATGCTGGCCCACGGCGCGTCCTCGACCCAGATCACCCACATCATCACCCTGCTCAACGACCACACCGTGTGCCGGGTGATCGAACTGACCCTGGCCGACCGCGGCGATCCCGGCGTGCCCTTCAGTTGGCTGTGTTTCGGCAGCGAAGGCCGCCGTGAGCAGACCCTGCACACCGACCAGGACAACGGCATTCTGTTCGACGCCCGCGACGCGGCCCACGCTGCCGAGATCCGCGGCAAGCTGCTGCCCCTGGCCCAGCAGATCAATCAAAGCCTGGCGCAGTGCGGCTTTACCCTGTGCAAGGGCAATATCATGGCCGGCAACCCCGAGCTGTGCCTGTCCCGCGCCGAATGGGCCCGGCGTTTTTCCGCCTTTATCCGCGAAGCCACCCCGGAAAACCTGCTGGCCTCCAGCATCTACTTCGACCTGCGGGTGGTCTGGGGCGATGAACAAGGCTGCGAGCAACTGCGACGCGGCATCCTCGACCAGGTGGCCGACAACCGGCTGTTCCAGCGCATGCTGGCGGAGAACGCCTTGCGTCAGCGGCCGCCGGTGGGGCGCTTCCGCGAATTTGTGCTGGCGAAAAAGAACGGCGAAAAGGCCACCCTCGACCTCAAGGTCCAGGGCCTGACCCCCTTCGTCGACGGCGCCCGCCTCCTGGCGCTGGCCAACGGCATCAGCGCCAACAACACCCTGGAGCGCCTGCGCCAACTGGTGGCCAGGGAAGTGATCGAGCCCCTGGACGGCGCAGCCTATGAAGAGGCCTACCACTTTATCCAGCAGACCCGCATGCAACAGCACCAGCTGCAAACCCGCGAGAACCTGCCCTACTCCAACCGCGTCGATCCGGACCGCCTCAACCACCTGGACCGGCGCATCCTGCGTGAATCCCTGCGCCAGGCCCAGCGCCTGCAAAGCAGCCTGGCCCTGCGGTATCAGCTATGAGCCTGTTCGCCTGGCTGCGCCCCGCCAGTGCCAGCCTCACCCCCGAACAACAGCAGCGCCGCGACCGCCTGCAGGCCCCGGCGCCATTGGGCGAATGCAGCCTGCGGCAACAGCGCTGGGTGGTGCTGGACCTGGAAACCAGCGGCCTGAACCTCAATCGCGACCAGGTGCTGTCGATCGGTGCGGTGGTGATCGAGGACGGCGCTATCGACTTCAGCCAGCAGTTCGAGCGCACCTTGCTGCGGGTCGACCACAAGCTCAGCCCCAGCGTGCTGATCCATGGCCTGGGGCCGAGCGCGATTGCCGCCGGTTGTGACCCGGCCCAGGCGTTGCTGGACTTTATGGAGTTTGTCGGCGACAGCCCGGTGCTGGCCTTCCACGCACCCTTCGACCAGCACATGCTCGGTCGGGCGCTGAAAGACAGCCTGGGTTATCGCCTGCAGCACAGCTTTATGGATATCGCCGATCTGGCACCGCTGCTGTGCCCTCAAGCCAATATCCGCGAAGCCGGGCTGGATGACTGGATCGACTGGTTCAAGCTGCAAGTGGGCGAACGCCACCATGCCGCCGCCGACGCCCTGGCCACCGCAGAACTGGCGCTGATCCTGTTCAGCCGTGCCCGCCAGCAGCAGATCCACAGCCCGCTGAACCTGCAACAGCGCCTCAACCAGTGGAAGCGCCGTCAGCAGGCGCCTTCTTTCTAACCGGCAGATCGTCGGTGCCGGTCAGGGCCAGCGCAGCCTCGCAGGCTCGGCAGCGGCTCCACACCTGGCGGCACCAACCAACGCCCGCACTCGGCTAAACCCGGCGTCCCCGATGGCCATAACCACAGGTTTCACCCGACAGGCGCCCATTGCGCGGCCGTTGCGCCCCTGCGACAATCGCGAATAATTCTCGTTAGTTTAAACTTCTCGATTGGTGATGCCCGTTGTCGTCAGCCCAAAGCCCCCACAATGAGCTCGTTGGCGCGTTATATCGCGACCATCGCGGCTGGCTGCTGGCTTGGCTGCGACGCAACGTGGCCTGTCCGCAACGGGCCGAAGACCTGAGCCAGGACACCTTCGTCCGCCTGCTGGGCCGCGACGAACTGAACACGCCGCGCGAGCCACGGGCCTTTCTCGTCGCCATCGCCAAGGGCCTGTTGTTCGACTATTTTCGCCGTGCCGCCCTGGAGCAGGCGTACCTCACCGAACTGATGCTGATCCCGGAAGCCGAGCACCCCTCGCCGGAAGAACAGCAGATGATCCTCGAAGACCTCAAGGCCATCGACCGCCTGCTTGGCAAGCTGTCGAGCAAGGCCCGCGCCGCGTTCCTCTATAACCGCCTGGATGGCCTGAGCCACGCCCAGATTGCCGAGCGCCTCGGAGTCTCGGTGCCGCGCGTGCGCCAGTACCTGGCCCAGGGCATCCGCCAGTGCTACATCGCGCTGTACGGTGAGCCGGTATGAACCCCATCAGCTCCAAGCCGGTTTCGTCCCAGGTGCTGGACGCGGCGATTGCCTGGCAGTTGTCGCTCGATTCCGGCAACGCCGTGGAGCGCGAGGAGTTCGCCAAATGGCACGCCGCCCATGAAGAACATGCCCGGGCCTGGCGCCAACTGGGCATGCTCGACCAGCGCTTCAGCGTGGCCTCGGGCCCGGCCCGGGTGGCCCTGCTGCAATCGCGCGAAGGGATCCGCCGGCGGGTGCGCAAGCTCGGCAGCGGCCTGGCCAGCGTTGCGCTGATGATCGGCCTGGCGCTGTTCGCCGGGGAACGCTACCTGCCGCTCAACTATTGGCTGGCCGACCAGCGCACGGCCACCGGCGAGCAGCGCACCCTGCACCTGAGCGACGGCACCGTGATCAACCTCAATACCCACAGTGCGCTGGATGTGCGCTTTGACGACAAGCAACGGCGCATCGTGTTGCAGGAAGGCGAGATCCTGATCGAAACCGGCCACGGCGACGCCCGCCCGTTCATTGTCGAAACCGATGACGGACACATGCGCGCCCTCGGCACGCGGTTCCTGGTCAAGCGCGAGGACCAGGGCACCCGCCTGAGCGTGCTGCAGTCCGCCGTCGCCGCTCGTCCGGAGGCGAGCCGCGACGAACAGATCCTCAAGGAAGGCCAGCAGGTACTGATGCGCCGTGACGGGCTCGGCCCGCTCCAGGCCTTGAACGCCGGCGCCGACGCCTGGACCCGCGGCATGCTGGTGGTGGACAACGCACGGCTCGAAGACCTGATCGGCGAACTCGGTCGCTACCGCCTCGGCCACCTGGGCGTGGCCCCGGAAGTCGCCGACCTGCGTATTACCGGCAGCTTCCCGCTGCACAACACCGACCTGGCGCTGACCGCGCTACTGCCGACCCTGCCGGTGCAGATCGAACGGCATACGGCGTGGTGGGTAACGGTGGCTGCCAAGGCCGACGCCAAGCCCTGAAACCCAGCGGTCGGCATTGCCGTCGTGGCCGGCAGGCCTGCGCTGCCCCTCTGCCACCCAGGCGCTCGCCTGGTGCAATGGGCGCGATCGAAGCTCGCCTTGATCTAAATCAAAATTATTTTCAATCAGCCCTATCACTTTTTGCATCTCGTCCGGCACATAGGCAATTGCGAACTATTTCCATTCAGGAGCCGCCGTATGTACCGCTCGCTAGACACCTTGTTGCGCCCCAGCCTGTTGGCTGTGGCCATTGCCCTCTGCACCCCGCTGGCCAGCACTGCGTTGTTGGCCGCCGAGCAGGCGTCCAGCGTGCGTACCTACAACCTTCCGGCCGCGCCCCTGGCCAGCACCCTGAACCAGATCGCCAGCCAGGCCGGCCTGGCCCTGAGCCTGAACCCATCCCTGGCCGCCGGTAAAACCTCGGCCCCGGTCAAGGGCCCGTTCGACGCCCCCGGCGCCCTGCGCGAAGCCCTGCGCGGCACCGGCCTGCAACTGGAGCAAAGCGGCGCCGGCACCTACAGCCTGGCGCCGATCCCGGAGGGCGTGGTGGCGTTGCCGGAAACCAGTATTACCGGTCAGGAGTTCGCTGAAACGGCTTGGGGACCGGTGGATGGCTACGCCGCCAAACGCACCGCCGCCGGCACCAAAACCGATACCGAGCTGCGTGAAGTGCCCCGTTCGATCTCTGTCGCCACCCGCGATCAGATGCAGGATCGGGCCGTACAGAACCTCGACGATGCCGTGCGCTACATGCCGGGCGTCACCGCCAGCAGCTATGGCAGCGACAGCCGCGCCGAATGGTTGAAGGTCCGTGGCTTCGAGCCCACCCAGTTCCTCGATGGCTTGCCGCTGCCCAAGGGCACCTACACCATGCCCAAGCTGGAAACCTGGGATCTGGAGCGTGTGGCGCTGCTGCGCGGTCCGGCATCCTCGGTGTATGGCCAAACCCCACCCGGTGGCCTGCTGGATATGGTCAGCCGGCGCCCGCAGGACACGGCCGGCCATGAAGTCCAGCTGCAAATCGGCAGCTACCAGCGCAAGCAGATCAGCTTTGACAGCACCGGTCCGATCGATGATGAAGGCCGCTTCCTGTACCGCGTCAGCGGCGTGGTACGCGACAGCAACACCGCCATCGAACATAACGAGGACAAGCGCTACAACATTGCCCCCAGCCTGACCTGGAACATCGACGACGACACCAAACTGACATTCCTGAGCCAGTTCAACCGCGACGATACCGGGATCACCAGCCAGTTCCTGCCCCTGCAAGGCACCAAGCTGTACAGTCCGGCAGGCGAGGTGAAGTACCACAAGAACCTGGGCGACCCGAGCTGGGAGTACTACGACAAGACCTACTACGCCCTGGGCTACGCCTTTGAACATCGCCTGAATGATGTCTGGCAGTTCCGGCAGAACCTGCGCTACACCAAAAGCGACCTGTCCTTCCAGGGCATTACTGCTGGTGGCTTCTATTGGCCGAACAAACCGGATCTGGCGGTCAGCGCCGACGGTACGGTTCGGCGCGGTGCCAACATCGTCAACGAAGACATCAGCCAGTTCGCGGTGGATAACAACTTCCAGGCCGACTTCAGTACCGGTGTACTCAAACACACGCTGTTGCTAGGCCTGGATCACGAACGCGTCAACACCAACTACAAATGGCTGTACGGCGAAGCCCCTACCAGCAACATCATCAACCCGATCTACGGGCAGGACTTCAGCAAGGTCGCCTATTCCGCCTACAACGATTACAACCAGAAACGTCAAGGCACCGGCCTGTACCTCCAGGACCAGATGGCGCTCGACAACTGGCGCCTGACCCTGGGCGGACGCCAGGACTGGCTGCACACCGATACCAAGTTCTACAACATTGCCAGCGAACCCCGTGATCAGCGCGACGACCACGCGTTCACCGGCAATGCTGCGCTGAGTTACGTCTTCGACTCGGGCTTCACGCCCTATGTTTCCTATGCCGAGTCGTTCCAGGCCGAAGCCGGCGGTAACTCCAAGGGGCAGGCCTTCGAGCCTAGCACCGGCAAGCAATACGAACTGGGGGTCAAATACCAGCCGCCAGGCAGCGACATACTGCTGACCGCTGCGGTCTACGACCTGACGCGGCAGAACATCGTGCTCTCCGACAGCCTGGGCGTAAGCCGGCCATTGGGCGAAGCCAAGGTCCGCGGCTTCGAGTTGGAAGCCGTAGGCAACGTCAACGAGAACCTCAAGCTCACGGCGGCCTACACCTACGCCAACAGCAAAATGACCAAGGTCGGCGACCCTCAGGACAAAAACCGTCCGTTGCCCCTGACCCCGGAAAACCAGGCCTCGATCTGGGCCGACTACACCTGGCATAACGGCTTGCTGGACGGCTTCGGCGTGGGCTTTGGCGCGCGCTACATCGGCGAAACCAATAACATCCCCGCAGGTAACCTGCCCTATGTCGGCAGTAAGTCCGACGGCGACACCGATGCCTATACGGTCTACGACGCCGCCGTGCACTACGACCTGGGCCGCCTGCAGAACTCGCTGAAAGGCGCCAGCATCGCCCTCAATGCCAACAACGTATTCGACAAGGAATACATGTCGACCTGCGACGGTACTTACTGCTACTACGGCGATCGCCGCAACGTCATGGCCAGCGTCAACTACAAGTGGTAAACCGCTAGCTTTCCGGTATCACAACAAGGGTCACGGCCACGCCGTGGCCCTTTTGCATCTGGATGATTCATGAAAAGCCAAACCATCCGCCGCTGGTCCTTTATCCACACCTGGACCAGCCTGATCTGCACTGTATTTCTGCTGATGCTGGCCCTGACCGGCCTGCCGCTGATTTTCCACCACGAGATCGATCATCTGCTGGGTGACTCGCCGCAGCTGCGGGAAATGCCCGCCGAGACCCCGCACCTGGACCTGCAGCAACTGGTGCGCGCCGCCGAGGCCCATCGGCCAGGCGAGGTGATGCAGTACTTCGGCTGGGATGAAGACGATCCCAACGGCGTGGTGACGATCATGGCCAAGACCGCCGGCACCGAGCCGAACTCGTCCCACACCTTCATGCTCGACGCCCGCACCGGCGAGGCCGTGGCAATGCCCTCGGCCAATGGCGGGCTGATGATGGTCATGCTGCGCCTGCACGTGGACCTGTTCGCCGGCCTGCCGGGCAAGCTGCTGCTGGCGTTCATGGGCCTGCTGTTCGTGCTGGCGATCATTTCCGGCACCGTGCTGTACCTGCCCTTCATGCGCCGGCTGAAGTTCGCCAGCGTACGCCACGACAAATCCACCCGCCTGCGCTGGCTCGACCTGCATAACCTGATCGGCGTGGTGACCCTGACCTGGGCCCTGGTGGTGGGCGTGACCGGAGTGATCAGCGCCTGCGCCGACCTGATTATCGCCGCCTGGCGCAATGACAGCCTGAGCGCGATGATCGCCCCTTACCGCGACGCGCCACCGCTGACGCAACTGGCCCCGGCCAGCCGTCTGCTGGATATTGCCGCGCAGGCCGCGCCGGGCATGCGGCCGGACTTTATCGCCTTCCCCGGCACGCGCTTTTCCAGCGAGCACCATTACGCGGTGTTCATGAAGGGCAGCAGCCACCTGACCTCGCACCTGCTGACCCCGGTGCTGATCGACGCCGCGACCCTGCAGGTCACTGCCGTGGCCGAACGGCCGTGGTACATGGACGCCATGGGCATGTCCCAGCCGCTGCACTTTGGCGACTATGGCGGCATGCCGATGAAGGTCCTGTGGGCGGTGCTGGATGGGCTGACCATTATCGTCCTGGGCAGCGGCGTGTACCTGTGGCTCGTGCGCCGGCGCAACAGCCGCGTCTTGAACAGCACGCAAAAGGTGGCGCCATGAAGCCCCGGCAGAGCAATTTCTGGAAGGTCTTCAGTGCCCCGCTGCTGATCGGCCTGCTCAGTGCCGTCGGACTCTTCGCCGCCCTGCTGGGCGATGGCGCCTGGGACAGCCTGAGCTGGCTCGGCCTTGGGCTGCCGGCCCTGATCGCCCTGCGCGGATTGCTCGTACGCCGCTAAATCCCCCTCCACGATCCCGCTCTGCGTCCAGGCGCCCTGCAGTGGCGCCGGGCCAATTGCGGCCTTCGTTGTACGACGACAGTCCCGCCACAACCCACTGCATCTCGTCAGCCCAGAATAAAAACCCCATTGACAGCCCGTTAAAGGACTCTTATAACGGAATCCAGTTGTACGACGACACACAACGTAACAATTTGTCGACCCATAAAAATAATTCAAAGAGTGTCCAGCCAATCATGACCCGACTCCGTCTTTCGCCCGCACCGCCCGCCTGTTTCCTGCTGCACGCCGCCCATTCGCCACCGTGATGCCCCCGCGCGCGCCCTTTGGCGCCGCCAACCGGCAACACCCATAAATCCAAGAAAATGATGGTGAAGCGATGAAAATCAAAGGCATCCGCTGGTGGATGGTCGGCCTGGTCACGGCTGGCCTGATGGTCAATTACCTGGCCCGCAATACCCTGTCGGTGGCCGCGCCGACCCTGATGAGCGAGATGAACATCTCCACCGAGCAGTACTCGCACATCGTCGTTGCCTGGCAGGTCTGCTACGCCCTGATGCAACCGGTGGCCGGCTACATCATCGATGCCATCGGCACCAAACTGGGCTTCGCGATATTTGCCGTGGCCTGGTCCGTGGCCTGCGCGGCGGCGGCGCTGGCCTCGGGCTGGCAAGGCCTGGCGGTGGTTCGTGGCCTGCTCGGCCTGACAGAAGCGGCCGGGCTGCCGGCAGCAGTCAAGGCTTCCACCGAATGGTTTCCAGCCAAGGAGCGCTCGGTGGCCATCGGCTGGTTCAATATCGGCTCGTCGATCGGCGCGCTGCTGGCCCCGCCTATGGTGGTCTGGGCGATTCTCAACAGTGGCTGGGAGCTGGCGTTCCTGATCGTCGGCGCCATGGGCATCATCTGGAGCTTCCTGTGGCTGGTGCTGTACAAACACCCGCGGGACCAGAAGCTGCTGAGCGAGCGTGAGCGCGACTACATCCTCAGTGGCCAGGAAGAGCACTTCAAGGATCCAAATCCGAAAAAAGGCAGCTGGAAAAAGATCATCGGCAACCGCAACTTCTACGCCATCGCCGGCGCGCGCATGTTGTCGGAACCGGCCTGGCAGACCTTCAACGCCTGGATCCCGCTGTACCTGATGACCGAGCGCCACATGAACATCAAGGAAATCGCGATGTTCGCCTGGCTGCCGTTCCTCGCCGCAGACCTGGGTTGCGTGCTGGGGGGATACCTGAGCCCGTTCTTCCACCGCTACTGCAAGGTCTCGCTGTTCACCTCGCGCAAGATGGTGCTGTTCTTTGGCGCCTCGTGCATGATCGGCCCGGCCTGCATCGGCCTCGTGGCAAGCCCCTACACCGCGATTGCCCTGCTGTGCGTCGGCGGCTTCGCCCACCAGACCCTGTCCGGGGCGCTGTATGCCATTACCTCGGATTCGTTCGGCAAGAATGAAGTGGCCACCGCCACCGGCATGGGCGGGATGTTCGGTTACCTGGGCGCTGCGGCATTCACCCTGGTGTTTGGCGTGATGGTGACCAAGATCGGCTACAGCCCGCTGTTCGTGGTGCTGGCGATTTTCGACATCATCGCCGCCCTGGTCGTGTGGAACGTCGCTCGCGAACTCAAGCCCACCCCGGCCTCACCTGCCAGCAGCAACACCCCGGGCGCCCAATTGAAACCCGCGCTCTGAGTGACCCCCTATAGCCGCTGCCGAGCCTCGCGAGGCTGGGCAGCGGCTATAGGGTCGGGCTGGTGGCGGTGGTGGAGGTGGAGGTGGAGGTGGAGGTGACGGGATGGTATTTGGGGAAGCGGCGCAGGACATAGGCGATGCGGGCCAGGTCGATCAGGATCACCGGCACAAACCACAGGTTCTCCGACACCGCGCCAGAGGCCACCAGCAACGTGAAACCGCTCAGCAACAACAACGGCAGGTGACACAGGGCCAACGCCCGATGCAGCCTGGCACTCACGCCCTTGCGTGCCCTGAGGCAAAACACGCCAAAGCCTGCCACCAGCCATAAGGCCGCCGGAAGCACCAGCATCCAGCCAATGTAGGCAAACATCACCTCGAACTCCGGTTCCCCCTCACCCTTGCGCCGAAACTCGCTGTCGAGTGCGATAACCACCGCCAGCCCGTACAGCGCCAGCAAGGCCAACGTCAGCACCGTGTGCTTGAAATACAACCTGCGCATCCTGCATTCCCTTGGTTTGAAAGAGTGTCCGGCCGGCACGATACAGATCAATCGCCCGGCCCTGTAGCGCTGTTTACCGATGGCGGCCGGCGCCTTCGCTCAAGCCTTCGGCCCCGGTGCCGATTGCCCCGGCGGTGCAGGCCACGCCGCAGCGACCGGAGCGTCCAGCAACACCCACTGGCGGCGGCTACCCGCCGGCCGTCGCAGAGGTGGTAATTGCTCCAAAGGGAACAACCCGGCAATGCGCTGTGCCAACGCCTCGCCCTCTGCCTGATCCTCACGCAACCCCAATGATCTACACATGAACCGTCTCCAGATCGAACTCCAGTGGCTTGGCTGCACGGGTCTGGGCAATGCCATACCAGTCCAGCTTGCGGGTCAGCACCATGAACACACCCAGCAGCCCGAACAGCAGCAGCGAGCCCATCAACAGTGCGTAGTCTTCAGCGCTCAGCAAGCCAAAGAGCAGGCCGTACAGGGCCGCCAGACCGACCGCGAAAGCTGAACCGTGACGCCAACTGTGCAAAACGTGGCTGACGTAAAAGCCGATCAGCAACACGCAGGCGCCGGCCGACAGCAGGTACGCCAGGGTGAACCCGAGGTGCTCCGACAGCGACAGCAGCAACAGGTAGAAGAAGGCCAGCGCCACCCCCACCAGGGCGTACTGGATCGGGTGCACCGCCAGGCTCTTGAGCACTTCGAACAGGAAGAACCCGGCAAAAGTCAGGCCGATGAACAGCAACGCGTATTTGATCGCCCGATCGCTCTTGAGGTACTGGTCCACCGGATCGATAAAGCTCACGCCGAAGTTGCGGCTGTTGAAATCACCGCACTGCTCGCTCATGGCCACGCAGCGATCCATGGCCTGCTGCAGGTTGGTGGAGAAGAACGAGGTCTGCCAGGTGGCGGAAAAACCCTGCTCGGTGATTTCACGCTGGGCCGGCAGGTAGTTGCCGATAAAGCTCGGATGCGGCCAGTTGGCCATCAACTGCACCTTGCTGGTCTTGCCCACCGGCACCACCGACAACTGCCCGGTGCCTTGCAGGCGCAGTTCGAAACCGAAATCCAGCTGGGTGGGTTTCTTCACGTCCAGCGGCGGCAACATCACGTGCACGCCCTCGTCCAGCCAGCTGACATAGGTGCCTGGGGCAAAGTCCAGGGTCTGGCCGTTGAGCTCCAGTTTCAGGGCATTTTCAATACCGCGGATGTCGCTGATGCCCACCGCCAGGAAGGCCCGGTCGAACTGATAGTCGGCAAAGTCTTCGCTGATGCCGTACTGCGCGGGAATGGCAAATTGGCCGCTGAGGTGGGTGTTGGCGTGAAACAGCCGGGCCTCGTAGATCCCCCGGGCGCGCAGTTCGGTCTGCGCCTGGCCATTGAGCTCGAAGTGCTCGGGCAGGAAAAACAACCGGCCCTGTTTCTCGACAATGTATTCAGAGCGCTTTTTTGTTTTTTCGTCGACCCGCCAGGTACGGACCTTCTTGCGGTAGTCGACCACCATCACCGGGCCGGTCACCCGTTGGCTGCCACTGGAGCTGCGGGCGATCTCGTCGAGCACGCCGTCGCGCAATTGCTGACGGTCGTCGATCAGGCCGTTGATCATCAGCAAGGGGATCAGCAGTAGCAGGATCAACAGGGCAATCGCCCCCAGTTTTACGGTCAAGCTGCGGTTCATGGATTCTCTCCCGATTCGTATGAGAGAGAGTCTGGGCCGCCCATATGGGGGCTTTATGAGGGCAATGTGGAGACTGTGTGGAGATTTTCGTACCCCTGTAGCCGCTGCCGAGCCCGCGAGGCTGCGCTGGCCCTCAACGACCAACGCATTTATCCCGCCAGATCTTCAGCGCCCTTGCGGGCCAGCGGCTACAGGGTAGTTATCGAGGGAGGTGGAGGGTGACTTGCACGCCGCCGGGAACGTTGCCGATGGTCATGCGGCCACCGTGCAGTTGCACCACTTCTTCGACGAAGTTCAGCCCCAGGCCAGTGCTTTTGCGCCCACTGTCCGGGCGTGGCAGGGAGTAGAAACGCTCGCAGAGGCGGGCCAGGGCATACTCCGGAATCGCCTCGGCCTGGTTGAACAGGCTGAACTCGACCTGCGCCCCCAATTGCTTGGCAAAGAACCGCAGCACGCCCTGGGCCGGGGTGAAGTCCAGGGCGTTTTCCAGCAGATTGCCAATGGCCTGGCGCAACAGGAACGGCTCACCGATCAGGGTCAGATTCGGGTCGATGCGCTGTTCGATCTGCAATTGCTTGCGCTCGATCCGCGCGCTCTGGCTTTGCAGCAACTCATCGATCAGGGTCGCCAACGGCACCTCGACCCGCTCTTCCAGCCCCTGGCGCTGCTCGACCTGGGCCAGGTCCAGCAGGCGCTCGATCAACTGCTGCATGCGTGCGCTTTCACTGCCGATGTTGCCGACAAAGCGCTGCTGCTGCTCCACCGGCATCTCGCCCTGCAGCAACTCCGCGGCGCCACGAATCGCCGCCAGCGGGCTTTTCAATTCGTGGGTCAGGGTGTGCACATAACGTTCGACGTAGGCCTTGCCCTCAAGCTGGGTGCGCATGTGCTCCACCGCCGTGGCCAGTTGCTCCAACTCACCACCACGGTAATGCGGCAACGCGGCGCGCCGGCCTTCGCTGACCGCCTGGGCATAGGCGGTCAGGCGGCGCAACGCCGCGCTGAGCCACCAGGACAGCAACGCGCCGAACAGCAGGCCCAGGGCAATCAGGCCGATGCCGTACCACACCAGACGGCGTTCGGTGCGGTCGACATAAGGCTGCAACGAGCTGTTGGGTTTGGCCACGGTGACCACGCCGATGATCTTGCCCTTGTCACGGATCGGCGCGCCCACGTGCATGACCGAAGAATTCGGATCATCGGCCACCGCCCGCGACGAACGCGCACCGTACTGGCCGCGCAAGGTCAGGTACACGTCGTTCCAGCGCGAATAATCCTGGCCCACCGCGACTCCGCTGGAGTCCAGCACCACCTTGCCCTGGTCGTCGGTGACATAGATGCGGTGGTTGACCTGGTTCTTCGGCAGGCCCCAGATACTGGCCGCCGGCTGCCGCTCGCCGTAGGCCTCGAGCAGTTGCGGCCAGCGGTTTTCATTGAGGGTGCCGGCCTTGAAGTCATCGCGCAGGATTTCGGCCATCAGGTTGGCGGTGTCCACCAGGGTTTCTTCGGTGGATTGGCGCACCCCGGGACGGATTTCCTCCATCACGGTGCTGAGCACAAAGTAGCTGGTCAGGCCGATAAACAGCGCATAGACCAGGAAGATCCGGATGCCGAGGGACATCAGCTATGACTCGGGCTGTAGCTGTAACCCAGGCCGCGGTGGGTCTGGATCGGCTCGGCGGTGGCGGCCACCAGGCGCAATTTGGCGCGCACGCTCTTGATATGGCTGTCGATGCTGCGCTCGTAACCGGCGTCCGCCGCCACCCCCAGGGCATCGAGCAACTGTTCGCGACTGAACACCCGCTCCGGCTGCTCCAGCAGGCACTGCAACAGGCGAAACTCGTGACGGGTCAGGCTCAGGGGCTGGTTGCGGTAGCTGATCTGCACCCGCTCGGCGTCCACTACAAACAGCGCCGAAACCGGTTCAGCAATGGCCCGCGGCCCCATGCGCTTGAGAATTGCCTTGACCCGCGCCGCCACCTCGCGCGGGCTGAACGGCTTGACCACGTAATCGTCAGCGCCGATTTCCAGGCCCACCACCCGGTCGATTTCACCGTCGCGGGCGCTGAGAAACATCACCGGCACCTCGCTGAAGCGCCGCAGTTGCTTGCAGGTTTCAAAGCCGCTGATATCGGGCAGGCCGATGTCGAGAATGATCAGGTCCGCCGGCGTCGCCCGCTGATGCTCCAGCGCCGCCTGCCCCAGGCTCAGCCAGGTGGTGCTGAAACCTTCGCCTTGCAGGGCGAAAATCAGCGTATCGGCTATCGCCGCTTCGTCTTCGACAATCAGGATATGGGGCATGGCGTCCGGGCACAGGAGTTGAATGCCCGAACGGTGCCGGATGCCTCAGGCCGCGTCAATCAGATGCAGCAGCCATCAGCAGTCAGGTTTGTCTGCGGTGTAGCGCCGGGCCGGGTTCACCGCCGCGCCAAATTCACGCAGGGCCTTGGCGCCGATCAGCAACGGGTAGTTGAAGCTGCTGCGGTCGGTCAGGTTGACCTCCACCGTGCGCTTGACGTTGCCCAGGCACATTTCCAGGTCGACCACCGGACGCTTGGCGGACTGCGGCTCGTCCTTCTCGTCATCTTCGTCGGAGCGACTCTTGATCTTGCTGATCCGCGCCACCTTGTGTTCGTAGACCTTGTTATCGGCGTCCTTGGTGGCCAGGCGAAAGCGCACCCAGTCCTCGCCGTCACGGGTGAAGGTCTCGATGTCCTTGGCCGACAGCGAAGCGGTCAGGGCCCCGGTGTCCATCTTGGCCTTGAGGGTTTCACCGATTTCCGGCAAGCGAATGTTTTCGTAGCGCCCGTAGAGGGTCGGCTCGGCGGCCATGACCGGCAGGGCCAGGAGGGACAAAAGAGCAAGGACGGCTTTCACGTGGTGGGGTTCCTTGAAGAGTGGGCAGCGGGATTTTAGACCCTTGCCGCTGAATTCGTTCGCCAGCGCCACCGTGTTAGCGGCGCAGCGAATGAAAAGCATACCCGGTCATGGGTGAAACATTCGTCAGCACACTGGGATTTGGCCTGTTCGCCGAAGCTGCTTATCATGGCGCGCCAAAATGATTTCAAGAGTGCCTTATGCGCCGCCTGCTCACCGGCTGTTTCGTCACCCTGCTGCTGTTGCTCAACACCCTGGTCCTGTTCGGCCCGCTGATGGTGTTTGCCCTGCTCAAGCTGGTCCTGCCGGGGCGCCTGCGCGATTACGCATCCTGGGCGGTGATGTGGATCGCCGAAACCTGGGCCGAGATCGACAAGCTGATCTTTGCCCTGTGCATCCCCACCCAGTGGGATATTCGCGGCGGCGAGGGGCTGCGGGTCGACACCTCCTACCTGGTGATCAGCAATCACCAGTCCTGGGTCGATATTCCGGCGCTGATCCAGACCCTCAACCGGCGTACGCCGTTCTTCAAGTTCTTCCTCAAGAAGGAACTGATCTGGGTGCCATTCCTGGGCCTGGCCTGGTGGGCGCTGGACTACCCCTTCATGAAGCGCTACAGCAAGGCCTTCCTGGCCAAACACCCGCAGTTGCAAGGCAAGGACCTGGACATCACCCGCGCCGCCTGCGAGCTGTTCAAGCGCCAGCCGGTGACCGTGGTCAACTACTTGGAAGGCACCCGTTTCACCCCGGCCAAGCGCGCGCAGCAACAGTCACCTTTCACCCATTTGCTCAAGCCCAAGGCCGGCGGCGTGGCCTTTGTGCTGGCGGCGATGGGTGAACAGCTGGATGCGATTCTGGATGTGACCGTGGTCTATCCACAGCCGACGATTCCGGGCTTCTGGGACCTGATCAGCGGCGCGGTGCCCAAGGTCATCATCGACATCCGCACCCGCGAGCTGGACCCGGCGTTGTGGCAGGGCGACTACGAAAACGATCCGGCCTTCCGCCAGCAGATCCAGAACTGGGTCAACCAGCTCTGGACCGAGAAGGATCAGCGCATCGCCCAATTGCGCGCCGAGGGCAACTGATCAGCTGCCAGTGCCCCAGATGCCGCTCAGGCTTTGCAGCAACGAACCACCGACGCCCTGCTGCCCCAGGTATTGCAGGATCAACGGCGCAAACTGGCCGATCATGCCGCTGTCCATGCCCAGGGCGCCGAAGGTGTTGTTCAGGTCGTTGGTGTTTTTCACATTGCCCAGCAGCCCGTCCAGGGCCGGGGATTTGGCCGAATCACCGAGCAATCCACCCAAACCGCCAAGCCCGCCGAGGGCATTGTTGCCAGTCAGTTGATCAAGGCCGGGCACGCTTTTCGCCAATTGCGCGTAATCGGTGGAGCTGAGCCGGTTTTTTGCCAGGCCGAGCATGGCTCCGGCGCCGCCCACTGCCTGCTCCGGCGACACGTTCAATTGCGAACCCAGGGTATCGAGCAAGCCGGCCGCTTGCGGGGTGGTGGCCGCCTCGCCGGCCTTGTTGCCCTGGGCGCCGGCAATGGCTCCGGCCACATCACCCAGGTTGAACCCCGCAAACACCGGGCTCGCAGCCAGGGTCATCAGCGAAGCCAATAGCAAACCGCGTGAAATCTTCATCGAGCCAACCTCAGTGAACGCTGCGCCATCCTCAAGAGTGGGATGGAAAACAGTTTTTTGACTGAATTCCCGAAGTAATGTTCCGAACGCTGGTCGGCGCGAGACGGGAACAGCGCTCCTGAAAAAAAACCAACGGGGTGCATCCGCCAGCTGCTTGCCCACGTATATCCAAGGGCCTGGAGGACACCCTGATGAATGGAACAACCGCCCACCCTGGACTAACCTCAAGCCACCTTCGCGGCCCGTCGCCTTGGGCTCACCCCTGGACTGCCTGGAGAACGGTTATTTCCACTGTCGATACCGATCAGCTCAGACAGCTGCTGGCCCAGTGTTCACTGGGTGACCGGCACGCCTTCGAAACCTTGTACCGCAGCGTCGCGCCGCGACTGCACGGGGTAGCCCTGCGCTTCATGGGCCGCCGCGACCTGGCGGAAGAGGTGTTGCAGGAAAGCTTCGTGCGCATCTGGAACAACGCCTCGCGCTACCAGGCGCACCTGTCCGCGCCGCTGACCTGGATGATCAACATCACTCGCAATCAGGCCATCGACCAGTTGCGCAAACACCGCGAACGCCCCCTAGGCGCACTGGAAGAACAACAGTTGGAGGATCAAAGCCTGTCGGCCCACGAGCAACTGGACCGCGCCCGCGATGCCAGCGCCTTGAACCGCTGCCTGGCGACCCTGGAAAGCATGCAGCGCCAGTCCATCAGCGTGGCCTACTTCCAGGGCCTGTCGTGCTCGGAATTGGCCGAACACCTGGCCGCGCCCCTGGGCTCGGTCAAGTCGTGGATTCGTCGCGGCATGGAGCGCCTGCGCAGGTGCCTTGAATCATGAATTACCAAACCCCCGCCCTGCGCCGCGCCCTCGCCGCCGACTACAGCATCGGCCTGATGCAGGGAGCGGCCCGACGCCGCTTCGAGCAATGGCTGCTGGATGACGCGGCCTTGCGCGCCGAAGTGGCGCAATGGCAAGAACACCTCGCCAGCCTGACCCACACACTCCCGGAGCAGGACGTGCCGGAGCGAGTGTGGCAGGCGATCCAGGCCCGCATCGAACCGCAACGCCTGCACGTGCCGCCCAAGCAACCCCTGTGGATGCGTTTGCGTCTGGTGGTCGCCGCCTGTGCGGTGCTGGCCTCGCTGTACATCGGTTTCATCTACCAGAGCGACAGCGTGCGCTACAGCGCCACCCTGCTCAGCGCCAGCCAGCAACCGGCGTTGCAGATCCAGGCCCATGGCCAATACCTGCAGGTCGACCCCCTGGCCCTGGCCACCGTCGGCCTGGATCGCAGCCTGGAGCTGTGGGCCATACCGGCCGACGGCAAACCCATCTCCCTGGGCGTGGTGCCGGTGGGCGGCAAGGGCCGGATCAACCTGAGCCAGGCCCAACGCGACCTGCTGGGCACCCCCATCGCCCTGGCCGTCAGCCTCGAACCCCATGGCGGCTCGCCCACCGGGCAACCGACCGGGCCGGTGTTGTATCAGGGGCCATTGGTGGCGTTGTGAACCTCAGTGGCGGGCATGAAAAATCAGTCCCGAGATGGCGTTCGAACCCAAGCTGATTGAAAATGCCGCGCAAACCCCTTGGCCTCAGACCGGCCAGGGGCTGCTGGTGTGAAGGACTCACCCTTTTTCGGCGTTATAAGCGAAGCACAATGAAACGTTTTCTGTATGTTTGCGGCCTGCTGGGCCTGGCAACACTGGTTGGCATCTGGAGAATCGGCACTCCGGTCGATGAGGCGGTATGCAGCGCCGAATCAACCACCTCCGGCCCCTTGGGCACGGTTATCAGCCAATACGCCGACGCCACGGGTGGGGCCGATTGGAGAGACAACGGCAGCCCCTTCACCGTTCTCGAACTACCCGCCGCCCACGCCCTCGCACGCGAACCCCGGCAGCACTACTGCGAAGCCCTGAGCCTTCTGCAAAACCCCCAGCGCACGCCCACCGAAAAGGTGCACACCGTGATGGTGATGCTTAGCCTGCCTATCGATTATTACCTCGGCTTTATGGATCGCAGTCATGAGCTGTATCAGCGTGGGCTTATCGATGCCTCGGTGCTGGGCTTCGTCATGACCCCGAGGGGTACCGCACTCAACTACTGGTGGCTGCCGCAATGGCGATCGCGCTATCAACGCGATGCCCCCGGGCTGTATAGCCAGGCGCAGATTGAAGACGTGCTATCCGGCGCGCATTGGTTTGACTACCCGGGGCGGGGGTTTTGAGCGGTTCAGATTGAAGCTGTTTTTCCACCCATCAGCCGCTCGACAGGCGCTGGGGCTGCAAAATGACATCCACACACCTGACACGCCACGGCGCCCGATGGGTGCCAGCGCAGGCTACCGGTCGGCTGGGGGGCGGAGAAAAAAAAGGGCGACCCGTGGGTCGCCCTGTTTGTTGCGGCTGGAATTAAGCAGCGCTGAAGAGTTTGTGCGGGTCGATGACGAATTTCTTCGGTACGCCGGCATCGAATTCGCCGTAGCCGCGAGGGGCGTCGTCGAGGCTGATGACTTCGACCCCGACGATGTCGGCGATTTTGATCCGGTCCCACATGATGGCTTGCATCAATTGGCGGTTGTACTTCATCACCGGGGTCTGACCGGTGTGGAAGCTGTGGGATTTGGCCCAGCCCAGGCCGAAGCGAATGCTCAGGCTGCCCATTTTGGCTGCGGCGTCCACCGCACCCGGGTCTTCGGTCACGTACAGGCCGGGAATCCCGATTTTGCCCGCCACCCGCACCACGCCCATCAACGAGTTGAGCACGGTGGCCGGGGCCTCGTGCTTGACCCCGTCATGCCCATGACCACGGGCTTCGAAGCCCACGGCGTCCACCGCGCAATCGACTTCCGGCTCGCCGAGCAAGGCCGCGATCTGTTCGTGCAGCGGGGTGTCCTTGGACAGGTCGGCGATTTCAAAACCCTGGGCCTTGGCGTGGGCCAGGCGGATCGGGTTCACATCACCAATGATCACCACCGCCGCCCCCAGCAAGCGGGCAGACGCCGCAGCCGCCAGGCCGACCGGGCCGGCACCGGCCACATACACCGTACTGCCAGGCCCTACGCCCGCCGTCACGGCACCGTGGTAACCGGTGGGCAGAATGTCGGAGAGGCAGGTCAGGTCGCGGATTTTCTCCATGGCCTTGTCGCGGTCCGGCAGCTTCAGCAGGTTGAAGTCGGCGTAAGGCACCAGCACATATTCAGCCTGGCCGCCGGTCCAGTCGCCCATGTCGACATAGCCATAGGCGCCGCCAGGGCGGGCCGGGTTGACGCTCAGGCAAACCCCAGTGTGCTGTTCCTTGCAGGAACGGCAGCGCCCGCATGCCACGTTGAATGGCACCGACACCAGGTCGCCGAGTTTCAGGTTCTCGACGTCGCTGCCCTTCTCGATCACTTCGCCGGTAATTTCATGCCCCAGAACCAGGCCGGTCTGGGCGGTGGTACGGCCGCGCACCATGTGTTGGTCGGAGCCGCAGATGTTGGTGGAAACCACGCGCAGGATGACGCCGTGCTCAATCTTCCTGCCACGGGGGTCCTGCATTTTGGGATAGTCGATTTTCTGTACTTCGACCTTGCCGTTGCCGAGATACACGACGCCACGATTACCAGACATGCAAGTCACCTCTGTAGTTGTTGTTGTGAAGAGATTTGAAGCAGCTTCAAGCGGCAAGCTACAAGCCGCAAGAAGTGTGCATACCGCTGTTACTTGTCGCTTGAAACTTGCAGCTGCCCTTAAAGCACCACCGTGCGGTTGGCGTTCAGGAACACCCGTCTTTCGATGTGATAGCCCACTGCGCGGGCCAGGGTCAGGCCTTCGATGTCGCGCCCCTTGGCGATCAGGTCCTCGGGATAATGGCTGTGATCCACCACTTCCACGCCCTGGGCGATGATCGGGCCTTCGTCCAGGTCGTTATTGATGTAATGCGCCGTGGCGCCCACCAGCTTCACGCCTTTGTTGTAGGCCTGGTGGTACGGCTTGGCGCCCTTGAAACCGGGCAGCAACGAGTGGTGGATATTGATCGCCTTGCCGTCGAGTTTGCGGCACAGCTCCGGCGACAGCACTTGCATGTAGCGCGCAAGGATCACCAGCTCGGCGCCCGACTCTTCTATCACCTGCCACACCTGGCGCTCCTGGGACGGTTTGTCGTTAGGGTCGAGGGGGAAATGGTAGTAGGGAATCTGGTGCCAGTCGGCCAAAGGTTTCAAATCGGGGTGATTGGACACCACCGCCACCACGTCCATCGACAGTTGGCCGATGCGCTGGCGGTAGAGCAGGTCGTTGAGGCAGTGATCGGCCTTGGAGACCATGATCACCACTTTGGGCCGGTAATTGGGCGCGGTCAGTTCGAAGACCATGCCGAAGGCCTCGCCCCTGGCGGCCAGGCCGGCGCGAAACCCCTGCTCGTCAAAGGACTCGGGCTGGCGAAATTCAACTCGAATAAAAAAACGGCCCGAAAGCCGGTCATCGAAGGAGTGGTGCTCGGTGACGTAGCAACCCTGCTCGAACAGAAAGCGGGTCACCGCGTCCACCGTGCCGAGCACACTGGGGCAATCGGCGGTCAAAATCCATGTGTCTGGGACGCGGCTCATCGTTGACGACTCCTGAGTAAAGAAAAAACTGGTCGTGGACCGGGCGCCCCCTGCGGCGGGGGCGCCTGCCACCACGGCGCAGCATTCAGGCCTGGACGCTCAAGCCGTACTCGGCGGCGGCATCCTGCAGCCACAACCACCAGTAATCGGAGAAGCTGCGGCGGATCAGCAGTTCCCAGGTGTCTTCAGCGGTATGGCGGATCACCAACTGCGACTTGGCGAACACCGTGCCGACCGCCTTGCCCACCGGGAAGCTGTCCGGGTGCACGTCGTAGCTGGTGGACTTCATCAGTACCTGGCGCACATTGGGCCCCGACAACTCGAGGATCTGCTGGCCGCCGCTGACGTTGACGATCTGGATATGCAACTCGCCCAGGGCTTCGCGCAGGCTCTTTTCCGCGGCGAACTCTTCACCGCCAGGCACGATCAGCAGCCACTCATCCGGGCCGAGCCATTGCAGGCTGGTTTCACCCTTGACGATCACCGCCAGGGCGCCGGGCAATTCGATGCCCAGGGCCTTGTGCACGCCGGCAGCAAAGGCCGGGTCATGGCCGTCGCCACGAATCGTCAGGTGGCCCAGGAGTTTCTTTTCGCGCACGGTCACGCCGGCATTCTTGCGGCCCTTGCCCACAAGGCTGGCGAGGTCGGCGTGATGCAGCGACGACTCGGCCTTGGCCCCGTTGGTCGGGCGTTGCTGGTAAACATTGGCAGCGGTCATATGGAGCACCTGTGTTGAATTCTGTTGGAGCCTTGCCCGGCGAACCGGGCAAGGCTCACGGCTACACGTTCTGGCGATCGCCCTTGGGGTCGAAGAACACCGAAGACACGATTTCCGCCTCGATCACGCGACCATCGGCCAGGGGCGCGAAGACCCGCTCGCCCAGGCGCTTGAGGCCGCCCTTGACCACGCCCAGGGCAAACGAATACCCCAGGGAGTTGTGGGCGTAGCTGGAGGTGACGTGGCCGACCATGCTCATCGGGATCGCCTGCTTGGTGTTGAACACCAGTTGCGCGCCCTCCGGCAGCCATTGGGTCGGATCGATCGGCTTGAGGCCCACCAGTTGCTTGCGCTGATCGCGCACGCAGTCTTCACGGTTCATCCCGCGCCAGCCGATCCACGAGAACGGCTTGGTCCGCCCCACGCACCAGCCCATGTTCAGGTCGTCCGGGGTCATGGAGCCGTCGGTGTCCTGGCCGACAATGATGAAGCCCTTCTCGGCCCGCAGCACGTGCATGGTCTCGGTGCCGTAGGGGGTCAGGTTGTAGGCCTTGCCGGCCTCGACGATTTTCTCCAGCACGCCCATGGCGTAGTCGGCCTGGACGTTGACTTCGTACGACAGCTCGCCGGTGAATGAGATACGGAACACCCGCGCCGGCACACCGCCGACCAGGCCTTCCTTCCAGGTCATGAACGGGAAGGCTTCGTTGCCCAGGTCAATGTCGGTGACCTGGCTCAGCAGCTTGCGGCTGTTGGGCCCGGACAGGGTCATGGTCGCCCAGTGGTCGGTGACCGAGGTGAAGTACACCTTGAGCTCCGGCCATTCGGTCTGCTGGTAGATCTCCAGCCACTGCAGCACGCGCGCCGCGCCGCCGGTGGTGGTGGTCATCAGGAAGTGGTTGTCGGCCAGGCAGGCGGTCACGCCGTCGTCGAAGACCATGCCGTCTTCCTTGCACATCAGGCCGTAGCGCGCCTTGCCCACATCGAGCTTGGTCCAGGCGTTGGTATAGATGCGGTTGAGAAACTCGCGGGCGTCCGGGCCCTGGATGTCGATCTTGCCCAGGGTCGAGGCGTCCAGCAGGCCGACGCTGTCGCGCACGGCCAGGCATTCGCGCTTGACGGCGGCGTGCAGGTCTTCGCCGTTTTTCGGGAAGTACCAGGGGCGCTTCCACTGCCCGACGTCTTCGAACTCGGCGCCGTTTTTCAGGTGCCAGTGATGCAGCGCGGTAAAGCGTACCGGCTCGAAAATGTGCCCGCAGTGCCGACCCGCCACAGCACCGAAGGTCACCGGCGTGTAGTTGGGACGGAACATGGTGGTGCCCATCTGCGGAATGCTGACGTTCAGCGAGCGCGCGGCAATCGCCAGGCCGTTGACGTTGCCGAGCTTGCCCTGGTCGGTGCCAAAACCGAGAGCGGTGTAGCGCTTGACGTGCTCCACCGACTCGAAGCCTTCGCGGGTGGCCAGTTCAATGGCGGCGGCGGTGACGTCGTTTTGCAGGTCGACAAATTGCTTGGGCGCCCGCGAGGTGCCTTTTTCATGGGGCACCTGGAACAGCGCCAGGGTCGCTTCTTCGAGACGGGTCAGGGTTTTGGGCAACACCCCTTCCACGGTCTTGAACCCGGCTTCGCTGGCGGCGCGCACGCCCCCTTCAAAACCGTCGGCCAGGGAATCGCCCAGGCCGTAGACGCCATTGATGCCACCGACGCACACGCGCTTTTGCGGTGCTTCGCCGGGTACGAAACCCAGGATGTCTTCACGCCAGGTCGGCTTGCCGCCCAGGTGCGAGGCCAGGTGCACCACCGGGCTGTAGCCACCGGAGCTGGCGATCAGGTCGCAATCGAGCCACTCGCCGGGGCTGGTCACGGTGTGCGCCTTGACATCAATTGCCGCCACTCGCGCGGCCGTCACGTGCTTGCTGCCACGGGCTTCGATCACCGCACTGCCGGTGAGGATGCGAATGCCCTTGGCCCGGGCCTCTTCCACCAGCGCGCCGCGCGGGTTGCTGCGGGCGTCGGCGATGGCCACCACCTGCAGGCTGGCGTCGAGCCAGTCCAGGGCCACGCGGTAGGCGTGATCGTTGTTGGTGCTCAGCACCAGTTTCTTGCCCGGGGCCACGCCGTAACGGCGAACGTAGGTCGACACCGCGCCGGCCAGCATATTGCCCGGCACGTCATTATTGCCGTAGACCAGCGGCCGCTCGCACGCGCCAGTGGCCAGCACCACGCGCTTGGCGCGCACACGGTGGATACGCTGGCGCACCTGGCCGATGGGCGCGCGATCACCGAGGTGGTCGGTAAGGCGCTCATGAATGGTCAGGAAATTATGGTCGTGGTAGCCATTGACCGTGGCCCGTGGCAACAGCAGCACATCCGGCAGCGCCTTGAGTTCGGCGATCACCGTGGCCACCCAATCCGCTGCGGGCTTGCCGTCCAGGCTTTCGCGGCTGTCGAGCAGGCTGCCGCCGAATTCTTCCTGTTCGTCCGCCAGGATCACCCGCGCCCCGCTGCGCGCCGCGGCCAGGGCTGCGGCCAGGCCGGCAGGGCCGGCGCCGACGATCAGCACGTCGCAGTGCTGGTTCATGTAGTCGTAGCTGTCCGGGTCGTTCTCGGTCGGCGAGCGGCCCAGGCCGGCAGCCTTGCGGATGTACTTCTCGTAGGTCATCCAGAACGATTGCGGGTACATGAAGGTTTTGTAGTAGAAGCCCGGCGGCATCAGCTTGCCGCCGACCTTGCCGAGAATCCCCATCATGTCGTTGTTGACGCTGGGCCAGCCGTTGGTGCTGGTGGCGACCAGGCCCTGGTACAGCGCCTGTTGCGTGGCGCGCACGTTAGGGATTTGCGTAGCTTCGGTGGCGCCGATCTGCAGCACCGCGTTCGGCTCTTCGGCACCGGCGGCGAAGATGCCCCGTGGCCGCGAATACTTGAAGCTGCGACCGATGATGTCCACGCCATTGGCCAGCAGCGCGGCGGCCAGGGTATCGCCTTCAAAGCCTTTGTAGGTCTGGCCGTTGAAGGTGAAGCTGAGGACTTTGTTGCGGTCGATGCGGCCACCGTTGGACAGCCGATTGGTCTGGCTCATACCTTCTCTCCAGCAGCCTTGGCGGTGAATTGCGGCTTGGTGCCGATCTTGTAGGTTTCAAGAATTTCGTAGGTCAGGGTGTCGCGGGTGGCGTTGAAATACTGGCGACAACCGGCGGCGTGAATCCACAGTTCGTGGTGCAGGCCACGGGGGTTGTCGCGAAAGAACATGTAGTCGCCCCACTCGGCGTCGGTGCAGGCGTTGGGGTCCAGCGGACGCGGGATGTGGGCCTGGCCCGATGAGTGGAATTCCTCTTCGGAGCGCAGCTCGCCGCAATGAGGACAGAAGATATGCAACATAGGGATTTCTCCTGTTAGTGGGCGACGGCCGCGGCGCCGTGTTCATCGATCAGCGCACCGTTGTGGAAACGGTCGATGGAGAAAGGCGCAGCCAGCGGGTGCATTTCACCCTTGGCCAGGCTCGCGGCAAACACGTTGCCGGAGCCCGGGGTGGCCTTGAAGCCACCGGTGCCCCAACCGCAGTTGAAGAACATGTTCGGCACCGGGGTCTTGGAGATGATCGGGCAAGCATCCGGCGTGGTGTCGACGATGCCGCCCCATTGGCGGTTCATGCGCACCCGGGACAAGACCGGGAACATCTCGACGATGGCCTGGATGGTGTGCTCGATCACCGGGTACGAGCCGCGCTGGCCGTAGCCGACCCAGCCGTCGATGCCGGCGCCGATCACCAGGTCGCCCTTGTCGGACTGGCTGATGTAACCGTGCACGGCGTTGGACATGATCACGCTGTCGATGATTGGCTTGATCGGTTCCGACACCAGGGCTTGCAGCGGGTGGGACTCGATCGGCAGGCGAAAGCCCGCGAGCTTGGCCATGTGCCCGGAGTTACCGGCGGTGACCACGCCGACACGCTTGGCGCCGATAAAACCCTTGTTGGTTTCGACGCCGATGCACACACCGTTTTCCTTGCGAAAACCGATGACCTCGGTCTGCTGGATCAAGTCCACGCCCAGGGCATCCGCTGCCCGGGCAAAACCCCAGGCCACGGCGTCGTGCCGAGCCACACCGCCACGGCGCTGGACGGTGGCGCCGAGTACCGGGTAGCGCGTGTTTTTCGAGCAATCGAGGTACGGAATCTCGTCTGCCACCTGCTGGGTGTTGAGCAGTTCGCCGTCCACGCCGTTGAGGCGGTTGGCGCTGACCCGGCGCTCGGAATCACGGATGTCCTGCAGGGTGTGGCACAGGTTGTAGACGCCGCGCTGGGAGAACATGACGTTGTAGTTGAGGTCCTGGGACAGGCCTTCCCAGAGCTTCATCGCGTGCTCGTAGAGGTGCGCCGACTCATCCCACAGGTAGTTGGAGCGCACGATGGTGGTGTTGCGCGCCGTGTTGCCGCCGCCCAGCCAGCCCTTTTCAACCACCGCGACGTTGGTGATGCCGTGCTCCTTGGCCAGGTAGTAGGCAGTGGCGAGGCCATGCCCGCCGCCGCCGACGATGACCACGTCATAGACCTTTTTCGGGGTCGGCGTGCGCCACATGCGCTGCCAGTTTTCATGGTGGCTGAGGGAGTGTTTGAAGAGGCCGAAGCCCGAGTAGCGTTGCATAGTCATTACTCCAAAACGGCGCTCAGCGATAAACCGGGAAATCAGCGCACAAGGCCGCGACCTGGCGGGCAACATTGGCCTCGACATCGGCATCGCCGAGGTGGTCGAGGATGTCGCAGATCCAGCCGGCCAGCTCAGTGCATTGACTGACCTTGAAGCCGCGGGTGGTGACCGCCGGGGTGCCGATACGCAGGCCGGAGGTGACAAACGGCGACTGCGGGTCGTTGGGCACGGCGTTCTTGTTCACGGTGATATGGGCCCGGCCCAGGGCGGCATCGGCTTCCTTGCCGGTCAGGCCCTGGCGAATCAGGCTGACCAAGAACAGGTGGTTATCGGTACCGCCGGACACTACATCGTAGCCACGTTTGATAAACACGCCGGCCATGGCCTGGGCGTTGTCGATCACTTGTTGCTGATAGGTCTTGAAGCCGGGCTCCAGGGCTTCCTTGAAGCACACCGCCTTGCCGGCGATCACGTGCATCAACGGGCCGCCCTGGCCGCCGGGGAATACCGCAGCGTTGAATTTCTTTTCCAGCTCTTCGTTGGCCTTGGCCAGGATCAGGCCGCCACGGGGACCGCGCAGGGTCTTGTGGGTGGTGGTGGTGACCACATCGGCGTACGGCAGCGGGTTCGGGTACAGGCCGGCGGCAACCAGACCGGCAACGTGGGCCATGTCGACGAACAGGTAGGCCCCGACCTTGTCGGCGATCTGCCGGAAGCGTGGGAAATCCAGGGTCTTGGAGTAGGCGGAGAAGCCGGCAATGATCATTTTCGGCTGGTGCTCGACCGCCAGGCGCTCCACTTCGTCGTAGTCGATCAGGCCGGTGTCGGTGTCGATGCCGTACTGCACGGCGTTGTAGAGCTTGCCGGAAAAACTGACCTTGGCGCCGTGGGTCAAGTGTCCGCCGTGGGCCAGGCTCATGCCGAGCACGGTGTCACCGGCCTGCAACAGGGCGAGGAACACCGCGGCGTTGGCCTGGCTCCCGGAGTGCGGCTGGACGTTGGCGTAATCGGCGCCGAACAGCTGCTTGGCGCGCTCGATGGCCAGGGCCTCGACCTTGTCCACGTGCTCGCAGCCGCCGTAGTAGCGCTTGCCCGGGTAGCCTTCGGCGTATTTGTTGGTCAGGCCGCTGCCCTGGGCCTGCATGACGCGCTTGCTGGTGTAGTTTTCCGACGCGATCAGTTCGATATGGTCTTCCTGACGCTGCTCCTCGGCATTCATCGCCGCCAGCAGCGCATCGTCATAACCCTGGATCTGGTCTTGCTTGCTGAACATCGCGTCTCTCCCAGCGGCGGCGGTGCGCCTTTCGTCTCGGTGAGGCCTGCCTCACGACAGTGCCCTTTGGATGCGATGGTAGGGCCGGCGCCGCCCGGCCAAATGCCTATGGACGCCACGCAAAGGTGCGTTTACGACATGGGCCCACCCGCCCCTGTAGCCGCTGTCGCCAGGCTCGGTCTGCGGTCGGATGTTGGCAGGAACTGACGCCGAGGATCTGCCGGAAGAATCGCGGTGCAGCATAGGGCCAGCGCAGCCTGACGGCAGCGGCTACAGCGCTTGGCGCAACGCCAGCAACAGCAGGAAGTGCCCGGGATACAGCAGGTAGGCCCAACGCCGCATCGGCGGCACGGAATGCGGGTGCACACCGCGCAACAGGCCGATGCCCAGCAACGGCGCCAGCAGGCAGCTGACAATGCCTAGGCTCGCCGCCTGATTGCCCAGCAGCGCCGCCGGGAACAGGGTCTGCCATTGATTGGCTGCCAGGCACACCAGCCCGGGCAACAGGCTCCAGTACCAGGGCCGGCCAATCACCAGCAGCAACGCCAGGGGCAACAGCACGCCAAACACGCCGAACATCAGTCGCTCGGAGAACAGTCCCGCCAGCGCCAAAGCCGCCACCCCCAAGTACAACGCCGTCCCCCGTCGTTGTTGCCAGCCGCGGGCCACCAACAGCCCCAAGGCCAGGGTCGGCAATACGTTCAAGGTGTCGGGGTCGGGGATAAACAAGCGGTAAGGAATCTCGCTGACCAGGCTGAACACCAGCAACCATCCCAGATACCGCCACTGCCCGGTCACCTCGCCCCGGACCACGCCAACCCGCGCCAGATTGGCCGCCATCGCCAGGCAAAACCAGGGGAACGCAAGGCGCCCGGGCACATAGAGAACATCCACCTGCCAGCCCACATAGCGCAGGTGGTCGAGCACCATGCTCAGCAGCGCCAGCCACTTGAGCAGGTCCAGGGCACCGTCACGTCGGCCGGCAGGTGTGATCAGCGTGGGCCCAGGCATAAATCTCCATGCAATGTGCATTTTTCATGCATAAACAGAACGTGTGCACCCTCGCCAATCTTGGGTAAAGTGCCCACCACCAGGCGCTCGATAGTGCGGCGCCCTCTACGCAATGTGTGTTTCAACCGATCTTCAGTGCAGCACTCCTTACCCAGGAACGCCTTACCCGAGGCCCTTTACCCAAGGCGCCTCATTACGGACACCTATCACGGAAGCAGGCCATGACCGACAAGAGCCAACAATTCGCCAGCGACAACTATTCCGGTATCTGCCCTGAAGCCTGGGCCGCCATGGAACAGGCCAATCACGGCCATGAACGTGCTTACGGCGATGACCAATGGACCGCACGGGCCTCGGATCATTTCCGCAAACTGTTTGAAACCGACTGCGAGGTGTTCTTCGCCTTCAACGGCACCGCCGCCAACTCCCTGGCCCTGTCGTCGCTGTGCCAGAGTTACCACAGCGTGATCTGCTCGGAAACCGCCCACGTCGAAACCGACGAATGCGGCGCTCCGGAATTTTTCTCCAACGGTTCCAAGCTGCTGATTGCCGGCACTGAAAACGGCAAGCTGAGCCCGGAATCGATCCGCGAAATCGCCCTCAAGCGCCAGGACATTCACTACCCGAAACCACGGGTGGTCACCCTGACCCAGGCCACTGAAGTCGGCAGCGTCTACACCCCGGAAGAAATCCGCGCCATCAGCGCCACCTGCAAGGAACTGGGGCTGAACCTGCACATGGACGGCGCGCGCTTCTCCAACGCCTGCGCCTTCCTCGGCTGCTCGCCGGCCGACCTGACCTGGAAAGCCGGGGTCGACGTGCTGTGCTTTGGTGGCACCAAGAACGGCATGGCGGTGGGCGAGGCGATCCTGTTCTTCAACCACAAGCTGGCCGAAGACTTCGACTATCGCTGCAAACAGGCAGGCCAACTGGCCTCGAAAATGCGCTTCCTCTCGGCGCCCTGGGTCGGCCTGCTGGAAAACGACGCCTGGCTCAAATACGCCCGCCACGCCAACCACTGCGCGCAACTGCTGGCCAACCTGGTGGCCGACATCCCGGGGGTGGAACTGATGTTCCCGGTGCAGGCCAACGGCGTGTTCCTGCAACTCTCGGAACCGGCCATCGCCGCGCTGACGGCCAAGGGCTGGCGCTTCTACACCTTCATCGGCAAGGGCGGCGCACGCTTCATGTGCTCCTGGGACACCGAAGAGGAGCGCGTGCGCGAACTGGCGGCAGATATCCGCACGGTGATGAGCGCCTGATACAACGCCGGACGTGGCGAGGGAGCTTGCTCCCTCGCCACAGGGGGCAAGCTCCCTCGCTCTGCAATCAGTTCACAGATTCGTGAACTGATTATTTGCCGCCGCTGATTCAACATCCCCGGCAGATCCCGGACACTTCAAGGTCGACCTATAAAAACAAGGCAGCGACCCCATGACGAGCCTGGCCTCGGCTTCCGACAAAGCCCCTGCGTCAACCCTCAAGATCGAAACCCGCTCCATCGACTACGTCCCCCGCAACGAGCGGCACGGCAAAGTCTGGCACCAGGGCCCCTTCTGGTTCACGGGCAATTTCGTCCTCACCACCATGGTCACCGGCTTCACCGGTGCCGCCCTCGGCTTGAGCCTGCACTACGCGATCCTGGCGATTGTCATCGGCGTGTGCCTGGGCACCTTCTGCATGGCCTTTCACGCCAACCAGGGGCCGCGCATGGGTTTGCCGCAGATGATCCAGTCCCGGGCGCAATTTGGCCTGCGCGGCGCCATCGTGCCGTTTATCGCGGTGGTGTTTGTCTACATCGGCTTCAACGTGTTCAACGTGATTCTCGCCACCGACGCCATCAACACCGTGCTGCCCGGCGCCCGCGCGCCCTGGTACACGCTGATGATCATCCTCGCGGTGATCATTGCGGTGATCGGCCACGACCTGCTGCACACCGTGCAGCGCTGGCTGACCTACGTGATGATCAGCGTGTTCGCGGTGCTGACCATCAGCGCCCTGATGACCCTGCAGGCCGACGCCGCCGTGGCCAACGCGCACTTTTCCTGGTCGGCGTTCCTGATCCAGCTGTCGGCCGCCGCCGGTTACCAGATCAGCTACTCGGTATACGTCTCCGACTACTCGCGCTACCTGCCGCACAAGACGCCGTCGCGCCAGGTGATTTTCTGGACATACCTCGGCGCTGCCGGTTCGGCGTTGTGGCTGATGTCCCTGGGGGCATTCCTGGCCTCCGCCCTGCCCTCGCCGGACGCCATCGGCAGCGTGCGTGAAGTCGGCAACCAGGTGATTCCGGGCTTCGGCACCTTTACCGTGTTGATCGCGGTGCCGGCGCTGATCGGCATCATGGCGGTCAACTGCTACGGCGCCATGCTCACCGGCATCAGTGCCATCGACGGCTTCCTGCAGATCAAACCCAACCTCAAGAGCCGGGTGGTGGGGATCTCGCTGGTGGCGGTGGTGATCTTCCTGATCGCCCTGAATATCCCCGAGAGCTACCTGGGCAGCTTCAACACCTTCGTGCTGCTGATGCTGTATTTCCTGGTGCCCTGGACCGCGGTCAACCTCGCCGATTTTTATGTGGTGCGCAAAGGGCGCTACGCCATCGGCGATATCTTCAACCCGGCCGGGATCTACGGCCAATGGTCCAGTGCCGGCCTGGTGGCGTACTTCCTCGGTCTGCTGGCGATGGTGCCGTTCATGTCCCTGAGTTTTTACCAGGGGCCGGTTTCCCGGGCCCTTGAAGGTGCCGACATTGCCTTTGTGATCGGTTTGGCCGTGGCCGGGGTGGCCTATTGGGCGATGACCCGGCGACTTGATCTGGCTGCCGAGCAGCGGGCCATTGCCGCCAGCGAGCACCTGCTGGAGGGCCCGAGCGCATGAACCCGGTACACACCCTGAAAGTCGCCTGCCAGCAACTGGCGCCGCGTGTCGGCGAGCTGGCCCATAACCGCGAGCTCAGCGCCGCCGCCATCCGCCAGGCCGCGGCCCAGGGCGCCCAGGTGGTGGTGCTGCCGGAGCTGATGCAAAGCGGCTACGTGTTCCACGACCTGGCGGAAGCCCTGGCACTGGCGGAAACCCTCGACGGCCCGGCCCTGAGCCTGTGGAAAAGCCTGGCCGAAGAACTGCATGTGGTGATTGTCGCCGGCTTCTGCGAGCGCCTGACAGAAGACCAGGTGGCCAACAGTGCGGTGCTGATCGAGCCCGAAGGCAACCTGACGGTGTACCGCAAGGCCCACCTGTGGGATCGGGAAAACCTGATCTTCACCCCTGGCAATGAACCGCCGCCGGTGGTGGCGACACGCTTCGGGCCGATTGCGCTGATGATCTGCTACGACCTGGAGTTTCCCGAATGGGTGCGCCTGCCGGCCCTGGCCGGGGCCGCCCTGCTCTGCGCCCCGGTGAACTGGCCGGACGGCCCGCGCCCGGTGGGCGAGCGGCCGGGGGAAATGGTTCGGGTACAGGCCAATGCGGCGGTCAACCGGATGTTTATTGCCGCCTGCGATCGCAGCGGCGAGGAGCGCGGGGTGAATTGGGTCGGCGGTTCGACCATCGTCGATGCCGACGGCTACCCCCTGGCGGGCAAAAACCGCCACACCGGGGAGCAACTGCTGCTGGCGGACCTGCCCCTGGCCGAGGCCTGGCACAAGTCCATCAGTGAACATAACCATGTGCACCTGGATCGGCGCCCGAGCTTGTATTAAACCCCTGCGTGGCGAGCGAGCTTGCTCGCGCTGGGTCGGCCGGCGCTCCGGGGCGTAGCCGCCCTAATGGCTGCCCCCCATTTACTCAGATAAATCGTGCACTCTGGGTTTGCGACCGCTGCGCGGCCGAGCGGGAGCAAGCGCCCTCGCCACGGGGGGAGTGCCTGATCCGGTCCTTGGGATCAGAACTCGATGCGTACGTCGCCTTTTGGCACGCTGCAGCAGGAGAGGATGTAGCCTTCGGCTTCGTCCTCTTCGGTGATGCCACCGTTGTGTTCCATTTCCACTTCGCCGCCGAGCTTGAGCACTTTGCAGGTGCCGCAGATGCCCATGCCGCAGGCCTTGGGGATCATCAGGCCGAGCTTGGCCGCAGCCGCGTGCACGGTTTCACCCGGGGCCACGCGGATGCTCTTGCCCGAGGCGGTGAATTCCACCTGGTGCAGGTCGGCAACGTCGATTTCCGGCGCGTCGGCCGCTTGTTCGGCTTGTTCCACCGCGTCGGCACGGGCTTCGGGCGGGGTCGCGCCGAATGATTCCTCGTGGTAGCGGGTCATGTCGAAGCCCGAGGCCTCCAGCAGGCGCTTGACCGCGGTCATATAGGGCGTCGGCCCGCAGCAGAACACTTCGCGCTCAAGGAAGTCGGGCGCCATCAATTCCAGCATCTTGTGGTTCAGGTAGCCGCGATAACCGGCCCAGGGTTCGCCCAGGCCGTGTTTCTCGCAGATCAGGTGCAGGCTGAAGTTGTCGATGCGCGACGCCATGTGTTCCAGCTCGCGATGGTAAATGATGTCCTTGGGCGAGCGGGCGCTGTGGATAAACACCATGTCGACATTGGCGTTGGTGTCGTAGAACCAGCGCGCCATGGACATCACCGGGGTAATACCGACCCCGCCGCTGAGGTAAAGCACCTTGGGACTGGGGAAGTCGATGGCGTTGAACAGCCCCACCGGCCCGTGCACCGCCAGTTCCTGGCCTTCGTGCAGGGTGTCGTGCAACCAGTTGGAGACCTTGCCCCCCGGCACGCGCTTGATGGTCACCGAAAAGCTGTAGGGCACCGAAGGCGAGCTGGAAATGGTGTAGGAGCGCATGATCGGCTGGCCGTCGATTTCCAGCTCCAGGGTCACAAACTGCCCCGGCTTGAAGAAGAACAGGATCGGCTGGTCGGCCATGAAGCAGAAGGTGCGCACGTCCCAGGTTTCCTGGATGACTTTGACGCAACGGACGATATGCCGACCATTGGCCCAGGTCTGGGTCGTTACCGGATTCAGGAAGCTGTTGGACATGCTGTTCTCCATAGCCGTGTGCTCGGCTTCATGGTGGCGATTCTGCGTAACGCACGAAGCACCCATTTACCTATCTGCGACATTCACATGCTTATCGCGACCAGCCCCCAATCACCGGGGGTTGCGCGTCGGGAACAGGTTGGGCCATGTCGCCCATGGATAAGGTTCGGGGCGCTGGCGACCGCACACTCGGCGCAACGACAACAGCCGTATTTCGTGCCTTGCGTAGCACCAACCGTAGCCACTTTTCGCCGGCCGCACAGAACGGCCATGAGGACTTTAACGATGGACGTCACCGCAACCCTGAGCTTGGGCGATCCGCTGGAACCTGCACGCAAGGCCACTGCACAGATGCTGCAGGAGCGCGAGCGGACCTTTTCCCTGCCGCAGCCGTTTTACTCTGACGAGCGACTGTTCGATATCGACATGCAGGAGATCTTCCAGAAGGAGTGGTTGATCGCCGGCATGACTTGCGAGATCCCGACCAAAGGCAACTACCTCACGCTGCAGGTCGGCAAAAACCCGATCATCGTGATTCGCGGCGCCGAGGGCGTGGTGCACGCCTTCCACAACGTCTGCCGTCACCGTGGCTCGCGCTTGTGCACCAGCGAAAAGGGCAAGGTGGCCAAACTGGTGTGCCACTACCACCAGTGGACCTACGAGCTGGACGGCCGCCTGCTGTTCGCCGGCACCGAGATGGGCGCCGACTTCGACATGAAGCAGTACGGCCTCAAGCCGGTGAACGTGAAGACGGCCGGCGGCTACATCTTTATCTCGTTGTCGCAGAACCCGCCGGCGATCGATGACTTCCTGTCGACCCTGAGCCACTACATGGAGCCCTACGACATGGAGAACACCAAGGTGGCGGTGCAAACCACCTTGATGGAAAAGGCCAACTGGAAACTGGTGCTGGAAAACAACCGCGAGTGCTACCACTGCAACGCCTCGCACCCGGAGCTGCTGAAAACCCTGCTGGAATGGGACGACGTCACCGACCCTCGGGCCGATCAGGCGTTCAAGGACCACGTGGCCGCTTCGGCCGCCGCCTGGGATGCCGAGAAGATCCCCTACGCCCACGCCAGCTTCGGCCTGCGCAACCGTATCGTGCGCATGCCCCTGCTCAAGGGCACCGTGTCCATGACCATGGACGGCAAACAGGGCTGCGCCAAACTCATGGGCCGGATCAAGAACCCGGACCTGGGCTCGATGCGCATCCTGCACCTGCCGCACTCATGGAACCACTGCATGGGCGATCACATCATCGTGTTCACGGTCTGGCCGATCAGCGCCCAGGAAACCCTGGTCAGCACCAAGTGGATCGTGCACAAGGACGCGGTCGAAGGCGTGGACTATGACGTCGAGCGCATGCGCAAGGTGTGGGACGCCACCAACGACCAGGACCGGCGCCTGGCGGAAGAAAACCAGCGCGGCATCAACTCCACCGCCTACCAGCCCGGCCCGTACTCCAAGACCTACGAGTTTGGCGTGGTCAACTTCGTCGACTGGTACAGCGAGCGCATGTTGAGCAACCTGGGCGCAGAGCCTGCGCCTTACCTCAAGGGCGTGCCGGTCCAGGGCTGAACGTTGCCGCGAGCCACCCGCCGCAAGCCGCAATACAAGAGCCCGGGGGCGAGGTAAGCCGGCCCCCGGGCCCTTGTATTGCCGCGAGTCCCATCAAGCAAGCGGCCAACTGACGGCGCCGTTTTCGCCCACAAACGCTTCGGTGATCGTTGCGCCCTGCAACGTCACCCTCACATAGCCATTGCGCACCCGCTGCGGGTAGTCAGGGTCGTCCGCGGACAGGGTTTCCGACCATTGCACGCGGGGGTTGCCTTTGACCTCGCGGGTGAGGCCATAGGGGATCGCCCCGTGGCCGATGCAGCGTCCGTACATGCCGCCCTGGGGCGCATAGCAGATGCCATTGTGCAGGTGCCCCCAATACCAGTAGTCCGGTGCACGGCCCAAGGCCGCAACCACTTGCTGATAGAGCGCGGTCTGGGTCTGGCCGGTGATGTCCAGCCCCTGGTGATGGCTGAGCAGCATGATCTTGCGTCCCTGCCCCTTGCTGGCGACCAGGTCCTGGAGCCATTGCTGCTGCGCCGGGGCCAGGTTGCCGTCCATATAGAGGCTCATCTCGTCGGCGGCATAGGCCGAGTCCAGGCCGACGATCAGCCAATGGGTATTGAACAGGGCGAAATAGCTGGTGCTCTGCTGCTTGGGAAACAGCGCGTCGATCTCGGCAAAATAGCCATGGGCGCCGCTGTACATCTCATGGTTGGAGTTGAGGCTGAACGAGGCCTGGGTGCCCTGGGGCCAGTTCTTGAGGTCAGCGCCCTCCTCGCTGCCGGTCCCGGCGTAATACACATCCCCCAGGTGGATGGTGTAGTCCGGCTTGTCCTGGAGCATCAGCTCCGCCACCCGCTGCGCCGCCGACGCACTGTCGAAATACCCGGTGCCCCAATCCCCGGCCATGTCCAGCAGCACGTCATCGGCCATTTCGATCAACGCCGGGGTCGTGCCGAAGGGTGCATGATTACGCAGGTTTTCGATCCAGTTGAGCAGGGCCTCGCTCCAGCGCAGGTCCAGCAACTCCCATTGGCGACAGCCCAGCAGGGTGCCGTCCTTCATCACCTGGGTCTGCAGCTCGGCCTCCGTTTGCGGCAGGCGCGCGGCGTTACCAAGGTGCAGCAACGACAGACCATGGGCCAGCTCCCACGGCACCGGCGCCTGGCCCGGCGGCAGCTCGCCGTGAATGATTGCGTACTGAGCCTGGTCGTGGGCGCGCTGCAACAGGTTGACCAGCGCCTGCAGTTGTTCGGCATCGAGCTGGTTGCTGAGTTTTTTCCAGGCCAGGTCGAGCCTGGCGAGCAGGCCGTCGACCCGGGTTTTCACGCGGTCGTACTCATGTTCCAGATGACTGACGAATGACATTCCGTTATCCCTCTTGATCGTCCATTGGGGCAGGCGCCTCACCGGGATCGGCCGCTGAGGCGCAAGTCGAATAGCCCGTGACGCGATTCGATGTGGCCTTGTGGTCAGGCAGTCGCAACTCTTCGGTGGTGCTGACCAGGGGGTTGGGGCGGTCGCCGGGGGAGAGAAACGCGGATCGGGGAACCCTGGGATAAACGACAATCCATTGTCTGCACTCCTGAAAGCAGGTGTGGATAAGTAATCATGTTGTCCTGGTGGCATCAGTGAAGACAGGCCCCTGATCCCTGTCAAGCAGGCCATTAGAACTGTACGAAGTTTGATCTATTGCCTTGCATGCTATGTATTACAAGGCGCCCAGGGTTCGGCCAACATCTTATCCACAGCTTGGCCCACAGCAATTGTGGGCAAGTGCACGGGGTACCGGGACAGCTCAGCGGAAAAAGGCGAGAAAAACCGTGACTTATGGAGAAACAGCGGTTTCAGCGGCAACTGATCAATTTTTGAACAAAACCCTGCAGCCCTTTAATTAAAAGGGCTGCAGGGTAAGGCAAACACCTTATCCACAGAACCGCCAACAGACTTTGGGGGCAACTTGCACACAGCCCGTGGCCGGTGTGGAAAACCCGCTCCACGCCGCGAAAATCGAGGCTTTGCGCGGGCACGTACGGATAAAATCTCGAAATTGATCAATAATTGAACAACTCTCTGCAAGCAGCTAACGACGTGGCCTACAGCCGACAGCAAACATCTTATCCACAGAAGCGCCAACAGAGATTGGGGGCAACTTCAGGGGATGAAGGAGCTCAAGGCCTGGGAAAAAGCTCGAAAAAACAACAGCTAACGCTGGTCATTTTTCATACAGGGGGCTGCAGGGCCTGCTGCACGTGGGCTGTAGCGAGGGGCGAACACGTTATCCACAGAAACGCTAACAGGGATTGTGGGTAACCTTATGCGGCAGCAACCCGGACCGGTCGCTGCCGCATGAAAGTCTGTCAGCGAACGACGCCTTCCTCGATCAACAGCTTGAGGATGGCGTCGGCGCCGGCCTCGGCCGTCACGCCCTTGAGCACCTGGCCGGTGCCACCGCTGGCCTTGGCCGTGGCGGCTTTCATGCGGTCGGCACCGCTCTTGGCCTTGATCACTTTCAGGCGCTTGGGCCGGGGCTTGGCCGGTTGCAGGGTCGAGGCTGTGAGTAACTCGTCGTCCACCACCGTGACCTGGTCTGCCTGCAACACGCCGCGCTGGGCCGGACCGTAGGCGCTTTGTCGGGGTTTGGGCGCAGCGTTATCCACAGTGGCGAGAAATGGCAGGCGCACTTTCAGGCGCCGCCGCTGGCCACGGGGCAAGGCTTGCAGCACCAGGGCTACCCCGGCGTCGATGGACTCGACCTGGGCCAGCCCCACCACCAGCGGCCATCCCAGGTTCTCGGCCAGCAGAAACGGGAGCATGCCCGAGCCTTCGCCGGTTTCCGCCTGACTCCCGGTCAGCACCACCTGGGCCCCGGCGTCGCGCAGGTAGTCGGTCAGCGCCGGCAAGGCATCGGCACCGGACGGCTGTTCCAAGACATGCAACTGCTCCAGGCCCATGCCCAGGTAGGCCCGCAGCGCCGGTTCGTGGATGTCGCCGGCGTGCAGCACCTGTAGTTTGTCCCCCGCCAGTTGCAGGCCCAGCTCCACTGCGCGCGCGTCCTGATCAGCGCGTCGTGGGCGGCCGGAAGTGGGGTGGGCGCCGATGGATACCAGGCTGATTACGTTACTGTTCATGGTCGTCCCCTTAAGCCGCGTCGCGCTTGGCGCCGTTGCGGTAAGCCGCTACCGCCGCGATCAAGGCTTGAAGAATCTCGGCGCTCTCGCCAATCACCGACAGGTCGGCACGCTTGATCATGTCGCAACCGGGGTCGAGGTTGATCGCCACCACCTTGTCGCAGGCACCGATGCCCTGCAGGTGCTGGATCGCCCCGGAAATCCCCACCGCGACATACACCCGCGCCGTGACCCAGGTGCCGGACGCCCCGACCTGCCGGTCGCGGGCCATGAAACCATCGTCCACCGCCACCCGCGACGCGCCTTCAGTGGCACCCAGGGCAGCAGCGGTTTGGTGAAACAGTACCCAGTCCTTGACCCCGTTGCCGCCGGAGAAGATGAACTCGGCTTCAGCCATGGGAATGGCGGCCGGGTCCACCGCCACCGCGCCCAGGTCTTCGATCCGCGCCAGGCTGCGGGCAACGCTTGTGGATAACTCCACGGGCAGCGCTTCATGCCGGGTTTCGCTGACCGGCTCGGCGCATTCGACGGCGCCCAGGATCAGCCGTGCCAGAGGCCGGGCCAGATCCTGCAAGCCGGCACCGGCACGTCCAATACACTGCTCGTCCTTGACCTGCCAGACCCGGGTCGCCGGGCGCTCGCCCAGGGCCGCGGCAAAGCGCCGGCCCAATTCGGCGCCGCCACTGCGGCTGTCAGGCAGCAGCCAATGGCGCGGGCTGAACTGGTTATCCACAGCCCGCAGGCCCTGGACCCGTTGCTCCGGTGCATAACCTTCGAACTCATGGCCTTGCAGCACCAGCAGACGATCGACGCCAGCCTGGGCGAAGGCGGTTTCCTTGTGCTCGCCAAACACCACCGCCAGCACCGCGCCGTCCTGGCCGGCCAACTGGCGGGCCAGGCCCAGCAGGTCGCGGTCGTGGCTGCCGAGACGGCCACCGACCATATCCGGCACCACGCCGATGTAAAACGCCGGTTGCGGCACCTGATGCAGCGGCAGTTGCACCTCGACCGCGGCGCTGCGCTTGCTCATGCCGCCCTGCTGGGCACCGCTGCGGTCGATGCGCTTGATCCCGTTGGGGCCGATAAAACCCTGGCCATGGGGATTCTTGCGCAGCAGGCCATTGGGCCCCATCCAGCTGTGGGTCAGCGGTTGCATGGCGGCATGCAGCGGGTGCAGGCGGTTACGGGCGATCCACTCGGCCCGTGGGTCGCGGCGAATAATGTCGCTCATCAGTGCACCTCCGCAGGTTCGCGCTTGGCCGGAGCCTTGCCTGGCGCCGGTTCTTCGAGCAGGGCATCGGCCACCAGCTCGGCAATGTCCTTGATCTGCGGCCGGGGCTCGACCACCCCTTCGAGCATCGCCGTGCACTGTGGACAACCCACCGCCACCAGCTCGGCGCCGGTTTCGCGGATGTCCTCCATGCGCATATCGGGGATACGCTGCTTGCCGGGGATGTCGGTAATCGGCGCACCGCCGCCACCACCGCAGCAGCGGGAGCGGAAACCCGAGCGCTGCATCTCTTTGACCTCGATCCCCAGGGCACGCAGCACCTGGCGCGGAGCCTCGTATTCGCCGTTGTAACGGCCCAGGTAGCACGGGTCGTGATAGGTCACGCTGCTGCCCTTGTGCTGGCCGAGGTTCAAGGCCCCCTCGCCAATGATCTGAGCCAGATAAGTGCTGTGGTGCTGCACCTGATAGTTCCCGCCAAATGCGCCGTATTCGTTCTTCAGCACATGGAAGCTGTGGGGGTCGCAGGTGACGATGCGCTTGAAGCTGTACTGGGCCAGGGTCTGGATATTGCGCCTGGCCAGTAGCTGGAAGGTCGCCTCATCCCCCAGGCGCCGGGCCACGTCGCCGCTGTCCCGTTCTTCGAGGCCGAGCACGGCAAAGTCGACGCCGGCCGCCTTCAGCACTTTGACGAACGCACGCAGGGTGCGCTGGTTGCGCATGTCGAAGGCGCCGTCGCCGACCCAGAACAGCACGTCGGTGGTTTTCTTCTCGCCGAGCAGGGTCAGGTTCAGGTCCGCTGCCCAGTTCATCCGCCCACCGGGGTTGAAGCCGCCGGGGTTGTCGGTGGCGATCAGGTTTTCCAGGACTTCGGCGCCCTTGTTCGGGGTCGCGCCTTTTTCCAGGGTCAGGTGCCGCCGCATGTCGACGATGGCATCGACGTGCTCGATCATCATCGGACATTCCTCGACACAGGCGCGGCAGGTGGTGCAGGACCACAGGGTCTCGGCGTCCACCAGGCCGTTGACGATCGGTTGATGGGGATTACCGCCATGCTCGCCAATCGGTTTGCCAGGGTAAGGGCTGCCGGCGAACTGGGCGTCGGTGCCTCCGGCGAGGCCGACCACCATGTCCTGAATCAGCTTTTTCGGGTTCAGCGGCTGGCCGGCGGCGAACGCCGGGCAGGCCGCTTCGCATTTGCCGCACTGCACGCAGGCGTCAAAACCCAGCAGTTGGTTCCAGGTGAAATCCTTGGGTTTTTCCACCCCCAACGGCGCCGAGCGGTCGCTCAGGTCCAGGGGCTTGAGCCCGGTGGAGCGACCGCCGCCAAAACGCTCGGCGCGGCGATGCCAGGCCAGGTGCAGGGCACCGGCGAAGGCGTGCTTCATCGGCCCGCCCCAGGTCATGCCGAAGAACAGCTCGGACACGCCCCACAGCACACCGACCGCGAGGATCAGCGCCAGCACCCAGCCACCGAAATCTTCCGGCAGGATGCCCGCCACCGGCAGGGTCAGGACAAAGAACGAGGCCGAGAACGCCAGCAGGCTTTTCGGCAGGCGCATCCACGGGCCTTTGGACAAGCGCGCGGGCGGGTTGCGCCGGCGCAGGAAGACAAAGACCGCGCCGACGAACATCACCGCCGTCATCAACAGCAAGGCGTAGCCGAGGATGCGGTTGTGCAGGCCGAAACCGTGCACCAGCAGCGCCAGCACAATCGACGCCACCGCGCCGCCGGCCGTGGCCACGTGGGTATTGGCGATGTATTTGTCCCGCGCCACCACGTGGTGCAGGTCGACCATATAGCGCCTGGGCATCGCCAGCAGGCCGCCGAGCAGGTCAACCTTGGAGGCTCGCCCCCGGCGCCACAGGGATGCACGCCGCAGCGCGCCGAGGACGGCAAGGCCCAGGGCGGAGAAGAGCAGGATGGGAATAATGATGTTGAGCATGGTGAAGCTCCCGCAAGGATCTTGTCGGAGCTGGCGGGTGTGGCGAGGGAGCTGGCTCCCTCGCCACAACAAGCCGGCTCCTATCAGCAACTGTTGTTAAAAATCCTTGCACAAGCGCAGGGCGTCATAGATGGCGGCATGGGTGTTGCGCTGGGCCACGCAGTCGCCGATCCGGAACAGCAGGAAACCCTCGCCCGGCTCGCCCAGGCACGGTTGCGGCTTGATCGCGAACAGCGCCTCGACATCGATCTGGCCCTTGTTGCGCGAGTCTTGCTTGAGCCCGTAATACAGCTCTTCATCCGGGCGCACGCCGTTCTCCACCACCACCTGGTCCACCACCCGCTCTTCCTTGGCCCCGGTGTATTCGTTTTCCAGCACGGCAATCAGCTTGTCACCCTCGCGGTAGACCTTCTCCAGCATCATGTCGCCGGTCATGATCACTTCCTTGGGGTACATGCTGCGGTAGTAGGTCGGGAACGACGTCCCGCCAATCGCCACCCCAGGCTTGATGTCATCGGTGACGATTTCGACCTGGCTGCCTTTGTCGGCCAGGAAATCGGCCACCGACATACCGGTGAATTCGCAGATGGTGTCGTAGACCAGCACATTCTTGCCCGGCGCCACCTTGCCATCGAGCACGTCCCAGCTGCTGACCACCAGGCCTTCGGCAGCGCCCCAGTGTTCGTTCTGCTCCAGGTTCGGGTGCCCGCCCACCGCCAGTACCACGATGTCCGGACGCAGGTCGAGGATGGTGGCGATATCGGCAGCGGTGCCCAGGCGCAGGTCGACTTTCAGGCGCGCCAGCTCCAGCTGATACCAGCGGGTGATACCGGCGATCTGGTCTCGTTGCGGCGCCTTGGAGGCCGTAGTGATCTGCCCGCCGATGGCGTCCTTTTTCTCGATCAGGGTCACGTCGTGCCCGCGCTCGGCGGCCACTCGCGCGGCTTCCATCCCCGCCGGGCCGGCTCCGACCACCACCACCTTGCGCTTGACCCCGGTGCTCTTCTCGATGATGTGCGGCACGCCCATGTATTCACGGGAGGTCGCGGCGTTCTGGATGCACAGCACATCCAGCCCCTGGTACTGGCGGTCGATGCAGTAGTTGGCGCCGACGCACTGCTTGATCTGGTCGATCTGGCCCATCTTGATCTTGGCGATCAGGTGCGGGTCAGCGATGTGCGCACGGGTCATGCCGACCATGTCGACGTAACCGCCTTCGAGAATGCGCGTGGCCTGGTTCGGGTCCTTGATGTTCTGCGCGTGCAGCACCGGGACCTTGACCACTTCCTTGATCCCGGCCGCCAGGTGCAGGAACGGCTCCGGTGGGTAACTCATGTTGGGAATGACGTTGGCCAGGGTGTTGTGGGTGTCGCACCCCGAGCCCACCACACCGATAAAGTCGAGCATGCCGGTGTCGTCGTAGTACTTGGCGATCTGCTTCATGTCCTCGTGGGACAGGCCGTCCGGGTGGAATTCATCACCGCACAGGCGTATGCCGACGCAGAAATCGTCACCGACTTCGGCACGCACCGCCTTGAGCACTTCCAGGCCGAACTTCATCCGGCCCTCAAAACTGCCGCCCCATTCGTCGGTGCGCTTGTTGACGCGCGGGCTCCAGAACTGGTCGATCATGTGCTGGTGCACCGCCGACAGCTCGACGCCATCCAGGCCACCGGCCTTGGCCCGGCGCGCAGCCTGGGCGTAGTTGCCGATCACGCGCCAGATTTCTTCCGGTTCAATGGTCTTGCAGGTGGCGCGGTGCACCGGCTCGCGCACACCGGACGGCGACATCAGGGTCGGCCAGTTGAAGCCATCCCAGCGTGAGCGACGACCCATGTGGGTAATCTGGATCATGATCTTGGCGCCATGCTTGTGCATGGCGTCGGCCAGGTTCTGGAAGTGCGGAATGATGCGGTCGGTGGCCAGGTTGACCGAGGCCCACCACTCCTGCGGGCTGTCGATGGCCACCACCGAGGAGCCGCCGCAGATCGCCAGGCCGATGCCGCCCTTGGCTTTCTCTTCGTAGTACTTCACATAACGGTCGGTGGTCATGCCGCCATCGGTGGCATAGACCTCGGCGTGCGCGGTGCTCAGCACACGGTTGCGGATGGTCAGTTTGCCGATCTGGATCGGCTGGAACATCGCTTCGAAAGCCATTTTCTAAACTCCGCCTACAACGGTTTGACGATGAACAGGCCGTCGTCGTGGCCTTCTTCGGAGCCACCGTAGACCTGCTCAGCCACGGTCCGGATCGAACTGCCCCGGGCCTGGAGGATCTGGTCCATGGCGCCGGCGAACCAGCCGGTGAACATGTAGTCGACCTTGCGCCCGACCTTGCCGTAGACGTAGACGAACGCCGAGTGCTCGAGCTTGACGCTGGCGGTGCCTTGATCCAGGTCGATGTCCTGGATCTTGAACAGGCCCCAGCCGCGCTGCGACAGGCGCTTCATGTAGTGCTCGAACACCGCCACGCCCTCCAGGCCGTGGCATTCGGCTTCTTTCTCGCACCAGTGCCAGGCGGATTTGTAGCCGGCCTTGTACAGGATCTCGGCGTAGGCCTCGGCCCCCAGCACGTCTTCGATGCCCATGTGGTTGTTGACGAAGAAGTGCCGTGGCACGTAGAGCATCGGCAGGGCATCGGAGGTCCAGACACCGGTCTCGCTGTCGACTTCGATGGGCAATTGCGGGGCGATTTTGGCCATGGAAACTTAACTCCAGAAAATTCGTTTTCAGTGCTTAGCAAAGCTTTTGCCTTGCTCTAATAAACAAGCCGTGTGAATGACTTTGGAGCCGTAGCGAACACGTCGAGGACGTGACGCAGCTATCGGCGAGCGGAGTAGGCTCCGCAGGCATTCATTCGCCCCAGACGTCCTTCAGGACATTGACCCAGTTCTCGCCCATGATCTTGCGCACCACATGCTCGGGGTGGCCGCGCTTGAGCAGGGTCTCGGTGAGGTTGGGAAACTCGCCCACGGTGCGGATCCCCAGAGGGTTGATGATCTTGCCGAAGCTGGTCAGGCGGCGGGCGTAGCCCTTGTCATGGGTCAGGTACTCGAAGAAGTCCTGGCCATGGCCCTGGGTGAAGTCGGTGCCGATGCCGATGGCGTCTTCGCCCACCAGGTTCATGGTGTATTCGATGGCTTCGGCGTAGTCGTCGATGGTCGAGTCGATGCCCTTGGCCAGGAACGGTGCAAACATGGTCACGCCGACGAAACCACCGTGATCGGCGATGAACTTCAGCTCCGCATCGGACTTGTTGCGCGGGTGTTCCTTGAGGCCCGACGGCAGGCAGTGGGAGTAGCAGACGGGTTTCTTCGATTCGAGGATGACTTCCTCGGACGTCTTGGAACCGACGTGGGACAGGTCGCACATGACCCCGACGCGATTCATCTCGGCCACGATTTCGCGACCGAAACCCGAGAGCCCGCCATCACGCTCATAACAGCCGGTGCCCACCAGGTTCTGGGTGTTGTAGCACATCTGCACAATGCCCACGCCCAGCTGCTTGAACACCTCGACATAGCCGATCTGGTCTTCATAGGCATGGGCATTCTGGAAACCGAAGAGGATGCCGGTCTTGCCCTGCTCCTTGGCCTTGCGGATATCGGCGGTGCTGCGGACCGGCATCACCAGGTCGCTGTTTTCGCGCATCAGCTTCTGGCTTTTGCAGATGCTGTCGATGGTGGCCTGGAACCCTTCCCACACCGACACAGTGCAGTTGGCTGCGGTCAGGCCGCCCTTGCGCATGTCCTCAAACAGCTCGCGGTTCCACTTGGCAATGATCAGCCCGTCGATAACGATGCTGTCGGCGTGCAGTTCGGCTGGGCTCATCAGGCTGTCCCCTTATTGGCGATTCATGCGCCGAATCGTCTGCCGGCGCTTTGGGGCCAGCATATGCCGCGTGGGCAAGGGAGCCGGATGCAAAAGCGACAGGGGAATTGCCGAAAGCGTCAAGGCGCGACAAAGGGTCGGCAGCCGGGCATCGGCGTCATCTGTTCTTTGCCCGGCGCTTGCGCCAGAATCCGCCGCTTTACTGGATGCTTCACTGGATTTAGGGGCGGCGACGCAATGAAATCGATCTTCCTCGCTTTGGCACTGATGACGACCGGCGTACAGGCGGCTGAAGAAGCCGACAACTCGCCCTGCGATGCCGTCGAAAACGACGTGCAGACCCTGGAATGCGCGACCTACAACCGCACCACCGCCGAACAGCTGCTCAAGGACAACGTCCAGGGCCTGCTGGAACGCTTCGCCAACCTGTACGGCAGCGACAAGGCCAAGCTCGCCGACATCACCGGCAAGCTCAACAACGCCCAGCAACTGTGGCAAAAACAGCGCGAAGCCGATTGCGCCGTGGAAAGCTTCCCCGCCAAGCCGGGCAGCAAGGCCTACACCATTGCCCAGAACGACTGCATGGCCCGCATGAGCGATGAACGGTCGGAGTTCCTCGAGTCCATCGGCCAGGAGTAACTACGCGGGCATAAGGTTGAGCCTCAAGCGCCGCCGCGAAAGCACGACAGGCCCCACGCAGTCAGCTTGAACGGCAGGTGGTAATGCTGAGCGCTGTCGTCCAGGCCAAAGCGATACACCAGCACGTCGAGAAACGGCACCTGGGGCAGCGCCTGGCCTTGCTCGCGGTAAAACGCCGCGACCTCCAGTTGCACTTCATAGACCCCCGGCACAAAACTCGGCGCCTGCTGCGCGAGTTCGACCAGCAAGCCATTGGCGGCGATGCGCCCGCTGCATATCAGCTCACCGTCCAGCCGACGGATGCTGACTGCCATGCCCTGGGCCACCTTGCCACTGGCCACATCCACTGCGTGGATCGACACCCCGCCGTTCATTTCCAGAACCCTGCATGGGCCTTGGCCGCTTCATCTTCGAGCATCGGGCCGAACACCGGGATCTTGCGCTGGCCACGGGCGAACACTTCGCGACACGGCAGGGAGAAGGTCGGGTTTTCCGGGTGGTTGCCGGTCAGCCCCAGCAACGCGTGTTCAGACAAGGCATAAACCACACGCCCGATTCCGGTCCAATAAATTGCCCCGGCGCACATGCAGCAAGGCTCGGCGCTGGTGTACAGGGTGCATTCGGCGAGGGCCTGGGGGCTGAGGGTTTTGGCGGCCATGGCCGCCGCCGACAGTTCGGCGTGCTGGGTCGGGTCGCCCTCGGGCGGCATCGAGTTGTTACCGGCGCTGGCGATGACCTTGCCAGTGCGGTCGGCCACGAGCGCGGCAAACGGGTGCCGTCCGCGCGAGCGGGAGGCCTCTGACAGGGCGATGGCCTGACGCAGCAGGTGCAGGTCCAGTTCAGTGATACCGGCAGGCGTAAGGGACGTGAATCTGGTCATGGAGACCTCCTGGTTGTGGGCAGTACCCCAAAGGGGGATGGGAAAGGCGCTCACTCGGAACATTTGCCCGAGACGGCACCAGGCTCGGTGGCCTGGGGGCCGGGGTTGAGGCGGCGTGGGTTAAGCAAAATATTGAGCACCACCGCAGTCACGCCGCCGAGGAAGATGCCGCTTTCAAGCACCAGCTTGAGGGCACCGCCGGTGTGCTCGAACAGCGCAGGGAGGGACATCGGCAGCACCCCCACACTGACCGAGACCGCCACGATGATGCCGTTGCGGGTGCCCTCGAACTGCACGCGGGACAGCTCCTGAATGCCGGCCACCGTGGTCATGCCGAACATCACGATGGCGCAGCCGCCCAGTACCGGCGCAGGCACTGCGGCAATCAGCGCGCCGAGCTTGGGAAACAAGCCCATCAGCACCATGAGTGCCCCCGCCGAGGCCACCACGAAGCGGCTTTTGACATTGGAGAGCGCGATCAGCCCGGTGTTCTGGGTAAAGGCGTTGTAGGGAAAACTGTTGAACCCCCCCCCCAATAGGGTTGAAAGACCATCCGCACGGAACGCGTTGCCCAGGGTCCGCTGGTCGACGGGGCGCCCAGTGAGCCTGCCGATGGCCAGGCAGTTGCCGGTGGTCTCGGCCATGATCACCAGCATGGCCAAGGTCATCACCAGGATCGGCGTCAGGGAAAACTGCGGCATGCCAAAGGCCATCGGCGGGCTCAGTTCGAACCAGGCGGCGTTGCTCACCTGGGCGAAATCGGTCATGCCGAAGGCTGCGGCGATCAGGCTGCCGGCGAACAGGCCGATGAGCACGCTGAGGTTGCCGATAAACCCGGAAAACCTGGCGTAGACCACCAGGGTTACGGCCACCGTCGCCAGCCCCAGCAGAAGGTTGGCCGGCGCGCCGAACTGCGCGGAGCCCGGGTGACCGCCGCCCAGCCAGACCGCCGCGGCGGGCATCAAGGAAATACCGATGATGGTAATCAGGCTGCCGATCACCACCGGCGGAAAGAAGCGCAGCAAACGACTGAATACCGGGGCGATGGCGAGGGTGATCGCCCCGGCGGCTATCACCGCACCAAAGACTTCGGTCAGGCCGAACGCCTTGCCGATCATGATCATCGGCGCCAGAGCAATGAACGAGCAGCCTTGAATCAAGGGCAGGCGCGCGCCGAACTTCCAGAAGCCCAGGGTCTGGATCAGCGTGGCGATACCGGAGGTCAGCAGGTTGGCATTGATCAGGGTGACCACCTGGCTCGGGGTCAGCCCCAGGGCGCTGCCGAGGATCAGCGGCACCGCCACCGCGCCGGCATACATCACCAGCACGTGTTGCAGGCCAAAGGTGAACAACTGGCGGGCGGGCAGGATTTCGTCTACCGGATGAACCTGTGAAGTGCTCATGTCCCATGTCTCCTGAAGGTGCAACCTAATGGTTTTGGGCGAGCATCCTCAGGGATACGGGCCCGACAGGAAGTGCTGATGCGGGCCGATCTTCTGTGGTTTTATACGATGATAAAAATCAGCAACCATCGTTTTTAACGATGGATCAAACCGCTGCTCGGGAGACGCAATGCGCTTTTCACTGGATCAGTTGCAGATGTTCATACAGGCCGTGCACAGCGGCTCGTTCTCGGCCGCCGCGCGCAAGCTGGGCAAAACCCAATCGACGGTGAGTGCGGCGATTGCCAACCTGGAAACCGACCTCGGCGTGGAGCTGTTCGACCGCTCCAGCCGCACCCCGGTGTTGACCGCCGCCGGGCAGCGCATGCGGCTCCAGGCCGAAGCCGTGCTGGAGCGCTGCCTGACGTTGCAGGCCCACGCCGATTGCCTGTCGGAGGTGGTCGAGCCGAGCGTGGCCATCGCCATTGAAACGCCCTACACCGCCGTGATGCCGGTGCTGCGCGAGTTTGCCCAGGCGTTCCCGTTCGTCGACCTGATCATCCGCCACCCGATCGACGGCGACGTCAGCGAACTGGTGGCCAAGGGTGATGTGGGGCTGGGCATCGCCTTCTCCCAGCCGGGGTATCCCCAGGCCCTGCAATTTCAGCAACTGGGCAAGCTGATCATGCTGCACGTCTGCCACCCGCAACACGCCTTGGCACAACTGGACAGCGTGACCTTCGACGACTTGCACGTGCACCGGCGCCTGGCCTTCAGCGCCCACGCCGACAAGCTGCCCAGCAGCGAGTACCTGCGCGCCACGGGGCTGTGGCAGGCAGAAAACTACCTGGCGCTGCTGGAAATGGTCCGCGCCGGGCTCGGCTGGGCCACCCTGCCCCGCCAGTTGATCCAGCGCGAACTGGCCAGCGGTGAGTTGGTGGAACTGCAATTGGGCGCCTACCCCCACACCGATTGGCTGGTGGGGGTCGACCTGCTCTGGGCCCGGCAGCGACGCATGGGCAAGGCCGAGCACTGGCTGAAGGAACGCCTGCTGAAGAACAAAGTGTCCGAGGTCGATCGCCAGGGCCAGTCGACCACCTGGTAGGCAACATGTGGACAAGGTTGAAGCGTTGCCAACCGGCATGGCATAAGCAAATATTGCAAAACCTTATAAAAAGCTTATATTTCCCATGAGCACTATCCAGTTGGACCCGCAAGGCTGTGAAACAACTGCTCAGATTGCACCGCGAACATCAGGTTCAAGTACGCGACGCCGTCAGCGCCCTGGCCGCTATGCCCGATGTGGGCCAGCTCACGGCATTAACCGATCACCGCTACACCTATCGCCTGCGCGTTGGACACTATCGCGTGCTGTTCGATTGGGACGACGCGATTCACGTGATCAGTATCCAAGAGGTCAAAAGACGTGACGAACGCACCTACTGATATTCAGATCATCAACGACACGGACGGCAAGCCGGCGTTCGTGGTCATTCCCTATGCCCAGTACCTGGCCCGGTACAACAGCGCCGAGCTGATTCCCCATGATGTGGTCAGCCGTATCGTCGACGGCGCCACGCCGATCCGGGCCTGGCGCGAACAGCTGCACCTGACCCAGGATGAAGTCGCCCAGCGCCTGGGCATTTCCCAGCCGGCCTTCGCCCAGCAGGAAAGCGTCGCCAAGCCGCGCCGCGCCACCCGCGAGAAAATTGCCCGGGCGTTTGGCATTCGCGCCGACCAGCTGGAGCTGTAAGCTGCACGCCATTACCGGATCAAAGGAACGCTCATGAGCATCTGTGGCATCGAAATCAAAGGCAGCGAAGCCATCTTCGCCATCGCCTCCCTGCAGGGCGACGCCCTGCAGCACGTGGCCATCGCCACCAAGAAAATCGCCCTCGAAGACGACGATGAAGCGGCCAACGTCAAAGCCTTTGCTGCCCAGGTGGCGGCCTTTGTCCGTGACAACGGCATCAGCCGCATCGCCATCAAGAAGCGCAGCAAAAAAGGCGAATTCGCCGGCGGCCCGACCACCTTCAAGATCGAAGGCGTATTTCAGCTGCTGGAAAACTGCGACGTGACCCTGCTCTCGCCGCAGACCATCAACGCGCAGAACAAGAAGCACAGCTTCGAGCTGCCAGGCACCCTCAACAAATACCAGCACGAAGCCTACAAAGCCGCCTGCTCGGCCCTCCTGAAAAAATAAAGGTTTGGCGTATTGGCGTTATGCGCTCTGGTGTTGTCGCCGATCCTCGCGCGGGCACTTGGCAAACCTGGCGCGGTAACTGCGGGTGAAGTAGGACGGGGATTCAAAACCGCAGGCGATGCTGACTTCCAGCACGCTGAGGTCGGTCTGGCGCAGCAGTTGCCGCGCCTTATCCAGGCGCAGGCCGAGGTAGAAGTTGCTCGGTGTGTCGTTGAGGTGCAGGCGAAACAGGCGCTCCAGTTGCCTGCGGGTGACGTTGATTGATTCAGCCAGGGCCAGGGTGCTCAGCGGCGGTTCGCTGTGTTGCTCCATCTCGCCAATCACCTGCACCAGCTTCCGATTGCTGATGCCGTAGCGGCTGGCGACCTCCATGCGCTGGTGATCCTGGCGCGGGCGGATGCGGCCAAGCACGAACTGCTCACTGACCTGGACCGCCAGCGGCGCGCCATGGGCCTGGCCAATCAGGTCGAGCATCATGTCGATGGACGCGGTGCCGCCCGCCGAGGTGATGCGCCGTCGGTCGATTTCGAACAGCTCCTGGGTCACCCATAGCTGTGGATAAGACTCCTTGAACGCCTCGATGGCTTCCCAATGCAGGGTCAGGCGATGGCCTTCCAGCAGGCCGGCTTCGGCCAGGACCACGCTGCCGGTATCGATCCCGCCCAACGTCACGCCTTCCAGGTCGAGACGGCGCAACCAGTGCACCAGAGGCGCGGTCAGCGACTTCAACGGCTCGAAACCGGCCACCACCCACAGCGTTGCGCCCTTTTTCAAGGGTTCCAGCGCCGCATCGGCATTGACCGACATGCCATTGCTGGCCAGCACCGCCCCGCCGTCTGCGCTCAGCACGTGCCAGCGATACAGCTCGCCGCGAAAGCGGTTGGCCACCCGCAGCGGCTCGATGGCGGAAATAAAGCCAATGGCGGAGAAGCCCGGCATCAGCAGAAAGTAAAACTCCTGGGACATGAAACGCACTCGCAAGACGGGTGGCGTGGGGGCCTGTGATACGCCAATTGCCGGCCCCCGACAAGGGTCCAGGTCGCTGCAGTGCAAGAGCGGGTCGCCGCTGTGCGCTTTCCCTGGACAGCAGCTGCGTACCTTGGCATTACCGGCGCACAAAGACCCCGGAACCCACAATAACGACCTGCCGAGGGAACCTCCATGAAACGACTGATCAGCAGCTGTGTTCTTGCACTCAGCGGTACCGCTTTCCTGAGTTCCGGCGCCATTGCCGCGGACGCCGCCAGTTGCCAGAACGTGCGCCTGGGCGTGGTCAACTGGACCGACGTCATCGCCACCAGCGCCATGACCCAAGTGCTGCTCGACGGCCTCGGCTACAAGACCAAACAGACCAGCGCCTCCCAGCAAATCATCTTCGCCGGCATCCGCGACCAGCGCCTGGATCTGTTCCTCGGCTACTGGAACCCGCTGATGACCCAGACCATCGCCCCCTTCGTCGAGGCCAAGCAGGTCAAGGTCCTGGCCGAACCCAGCCTCAAGGACGCCCGCGCGACCCTGGCGGTGCCCACTTACCTGGCGGACAAGGGGCTGAAAACCTTCGCCGACATCGCCCGTTTCGAAAAAGAGCTGGGCGGCAAGATCTACGGCATCGAGCCCGGCTCGGGGGCCAATACCCAGATCAAGGACATGATTGCCAAGAATCAGTTCGGCCTCGGCAAGTTCCAACTGGTGGAGTCCAGTGAAGCCGGGATGCTGTCGGCGGTGACCCGCGCAGTGAAACGCAACGAAGCCATCGTCTTCTTCGGCTGGGCGCCGCACCCGATGAACGTCAACCAGAAGATGACCTACCTCACCGGCAGCGACGATGCCCTGGGCCCGAACGAAGGCATGGCCACGGTCTGGACCGTGACCGCGCCGAACTACGCCGAACAATGCCCGAACGTCAGTCGGCTGCTGAGCAACCTGACCTTCAGCGCCGAAGACGAGAGCCGCATGATGCAACCGCTGCTCGACCACAAGGACGCCCTGGAGTCGGCCAAGCAATGGCTCAAGGACCATCCGCAGGACCAGCAACGCTGGCTTGAAGGCGTCACCACCTTCGATGGCAAGCCCGCCGACCAGCACCTGCAACTGACCAGCCAATAACCCCGATGCCCCGCCACCTCGCAGCCGCTTCCCGGCTGCGAACGGCAGCGTCACGCCCAAACATCACGCCTGCAAGGAACCCGCACCATGAACCACGACGTCATCATCACCTGCGCACTCACCGGTGCTGGCGACACGACCGCCAGGAGCCCCCACGTCCCGGTCACCCCCAAGCAGATCGCCGCCGCGGCGGTGGAAGCGGCCAAGGCCGGCGCCACCGTGGTCCATTGCCACGTGCGCGACCCACAGAGCGGCAAGTTCAGCCGTGACGTGGCGCTGTACCGCGAAGTCATGGAGCGCATTCGCGAGGCGGACATCGACATCATCGTCAACCTCACCGCCGGCATGGGCGGCGACCTGGAGATCGGCGCCGGGGAAAACCCCATGGAGTTCGGCCCTAACACCGACCTGGTGGGCCCACTGACGCGCCTGGCCCACGTCGAGGCGCTGCTGCCGGAAATCTGCACCCTGGACTGCGGCACCCTGAACTTCGGCGACGGCGACACCATTTACGTTTCCACCCCGGCGCAGCTGCGGGCCGGCGCCAGGCGCATCCAGGAACTGGGGGTGAAGGCCGAACTGGAAATCTTCGACACCGGGCACCTGTGGTTCGCCAAGCAGATGATCAAGGAAGGCCTGCTGGACAACCCGCTGTTCCAGCTGTGCCTGGGCATCCCCTGGGGCGCCCCGGCCGACACCACCACCATGAAGGCCATGGTCGACAACCTGCCGGCCGATGCGGTGTGGGCCGGTTTCGGCATCGGCCGCATGCAAATGCCAATGGCCGCGCAGGCGGTGTTGCTGGGCGGCAATGTGCGGGTCGGGCTGGAGGACAACCTCTGGCTGGACAAAGGCGTGCTGGCGACCAACGGCCAACTGGTGGAGCGCGCCACGCAAATCCTCAGCCGCCTCGGCGCGCGGGTCCTGACCCCGGCCGAAGGGCGGGCCAAGATGGGCCTGACCCAGCGCCGCTGACCCGCCTCCCGACAAAACCGGCTTGCACAGCCCCTCGCACCCTTTTTTCAGGAATTTGCCATGCGTTTTATCACCGACATCAAAACCTTCGCCGCCCTGGGCAGCGGTGTCATCGGCAGCGGCTGGGTGGCTCGCGCCCTGGCCCACGGCCTGGACGTGGTGGCCTGGGACCCGGCCCCCGGCGCCGAAGCAGCCCTGCGGCAACGGGTGGCCAATGCCTGGGGCGCCCTGGAGCAACAAGGCCTGGCACCGGGCGCCGCGCAACAGCGCCTGCGTTTTGTCGCCACCATTGAGGAGTGCGTGAAGGACGCCGACTTCATCCAGGAAAGCGCCCCGGAACGCCTGGAGCTGAAGTTGCAGTTGCATAGCCAGATCAGCGCCGCAGCCAAGCCCGATGCACTGATCGGCTCCAGCACCTCGGGGCTGCTGCCCAGCGAATTCTACGAAGGCGCGACCCACCCGGAACGCTGCGTGGTCGGCCACCCCTTCAACCCGGTGTACCTGCTGCCGCTGGTGGAAGTGGTGGGCGGCAAACACACTGCGCCCGAGGCGGTGCAGGCGGCAATGCGGGTCTATGAATCCCTGGGCATGCGCCCGCTGCATGTGCGCAAGGAGGTCCCGGGATTTATCGCCGACCGCCTGTTGGAAGCCCTGTGGCGCGAGGCGCTGCACCTGGTCAATGACGGCGTGGCCACCACAGGTGAAATCGACGACGCGATCCGCTTCGGCGCCGGCCTGCGCTGGTCGTTCATGGGCACCTTCCTCACCTATACCCTGGCGGGTGGCGATGCCGGCATGCGCCACTTCATGGCCCAGTTCGGGCCGGCGCTGCAACTGCCCTGGACCTACCTGCCCGCCCCGCCACTGACCGACAAGTTGATTGACGACGTGGTGCAAGGCACCAGTGAGCAGTTGGGCGAACGCAGCATTTCGGCCCTGGAGCGCTATCGTGATGATTGCCTGCTGGCGGTGCTCGATGCGGTCAAGACCACCAAGGCCAAGCACGGCATGAACTTCAGCGACTGACCCGACGTGGCGAGGCCGCTGCGCCTCGCCCGATTTTCTTCGCCCCCGGAACCTAGCCCATGCCCGCACTGCTCACCTACAGCACCCCCGTCCTGCCTGAGTGGGTCGACTACAACGGCCATCTGCGCGACGCCTTTTACCTGCTGATTTTCAGCTACGCCACCGACGCCCTGATGGACCGACTGGGCCTGGACAGCGAGAACCGCGAAGCCAGCGGCCACTCGCTGTTCACCCTGGAGCTGCATCTGAATTACCTGCATGAAGTGAAACTCGGCACCCAGGTCGAGGTGCACACCCAACTGATCGCTCACGATCGCAAACGCCTGCACCTCTACCACAGCCTGCATCAGGTCGGTGACCCGCAGATGCTGGCCGGCAACGAGCAGATGCTGCTGCATGTCGACCTGGCCGGCCCACGCTCGGCACCGTTCAGCGAGGCGGTACTGGAACGCCTGCAAGCCATTGCTGCCGAGCAGTTGGAACTGCCGGCCCCGGCGTATCAGGGGCGGGTCATGGCCTTGCCGGCGGAAAAATGAACCCGGGCGAAGGATCGCCCGCCGCTCAAGCCACGCCTTTTCGCGCAGACAAAAAAAGCCCCGATCAAGCCGTGACAGGATCGAGGCAGGGAGTGCTTTGCCAAGGAGCTGTAGTAAGAGGGTGACCAAACCGTCGTGACATCAGCTGGGGTTCAGTCTGCCTGCTCGGCCCTAGCGCTGGTTAGCTGAATGCGACCTGTTCATAGGTAAATGGGCCACTGGGCGACCTTCAGACGTCCTCGGTATACAGCACCACCGTCACATAGAAATAGCCGATCTTGTGCCACCGCTCCCGGCGGTTATGGGGCGTCTCTTCGGACCCCATGCTGAGTTGATAGGTGCGGCCGGCTCTTCGATCCAGGTAGTAGGTCATACGCGTTGTTTCCCAGCCACAGCAGACAAACTTCAAGTAATTTGTCTCCCCCGAGATGAGCCGCAAATAGCTCTCCACCTCTTGGGCATGCCGGCCTTCGACGCGATAGGTCGCGGTCAGCGGCGCGCCTTGCTGCTGCGGCGTGTATTTACACTCGACAAACTCGAGGACCTGGGGTGGATCGGCGCTGGCCCGAAGAAAGTCGGCACACTCCGGAGCAGCCCAGGCTCCGCTGGAAAACAGCCACAACACACCGGCCAGGGTCCCTCTGAACAGCACTTTCATCGACTACAGCTCCTTGGTTTCCAAGTGGGCGGCCGTCCCTGTCGAACACCGACCGCCGGCGCAGAATACCTTGAGCGCCAGGACCGGTGATGCGTTATCTGCGACGCAGGCGGCGCCCTGGAAAGCAGGCCGGGGACTGCACTTAGTCGAAAACGACCTGTTCATAGGTAAACGGGCCATGGCGACGATTTGCCCTTGCCGACTCCCGGGCGGCCTACCAGAATCGATCCACCACCCCGCTCCCTGAATAAGGATAAGAGTCATGATGCACGCGGATCTGATTGATCAGGATGACCTGCTCGGCCAACTCCGGGCCCTGGGTTTCGAGATGCCGGCTGGCGCCACCGCCGACCAGGCGTGTGAGTACGCGGTGCGCGGCTTGAGCGATGCGCGGGTCCGGGCGCTCAAGGGCATGGTCGAGCAGATGCTGACCGGCAACGCGACCATTCTTCCGGCCGTGCGCCAGGCCATCGACCAACAGTTGCTGCCGGCCCTGGCCCAGTACCGCAACAGCCACGCCTGAGCCGTCGCCGGCAAAGGATCCCAGGGTGTAGAGTGCGGGTCCTTTCAGCCCTCTGGAACCCGCCCCATGCCGCGAATCGAACCCTGTCAGTCAGCCCGACAACCGGGCTGGCTGGAGTTGCGCCAGGCGCTCTGGCCGGACAGTTCGCGCCAGGAGCACCTGGACGAAATCACTGATTTGCTGAGTGACCCGCGGCGCTATATCAACCTGCTCGCCTACACCGCCGATGGCCAACCCGCGGGCCTGGCCGAAGCCTCGCTGCGCCGCGATTACGTGAATGGCACCGAACATTCGCCGGTGGTGTTTCTGGAAGGCTTGTATGTGGTCGCCGAACAGCGGCGCCAGGGGATTGCCGAGCAATTGATCGACGCCGTCGCCCAATGGGGACGGGATCAGGGCTGCGGGGAAATGGCGTCGGATACCGGCCTGGAAAACCTGTTGAGCCAGACCGTGCACAAGGCGCTCGGTTTCGAGGAAACCGAGCGCGTCGTGTACTTCAAGAAAACGCTGTGACTACAGGCGCACGCTGGCGAATGTCGACTCGTTGCGCGCCTGGCTCAGGGCTGACAGCGGGCCCGAGAGTGGCGCCAGCACCAGCGCCTGGGGGATCGGCATCATCGCTACCTGCTGGGTGGTGTTGGAACCGACGCGTTCGTCACGGGGCGGAATGCCGAAGTATTCGCGGTAGCACTTGGAGAAATGCGGCGTGGAGACAAAACCGCAGACCGACGCCACTTCGATGATCGACATCGGCGTCTGCTTGAGCAGTTGCCGGGCGCGGATCAGCCGCAGCTTGAGGTAATAGCGCGACGGCGAACAGTGCAGGTACTTCTGGAACAGCCGCTCCAGCTGACGCCGCGAAACAGCGACGTACACTGCCAGCTCGTCGAGATCGATCGGCTCTTCGAGGTTGGCTTCCATCAACGCAACGATTTCCTGGAGCTTCGGCTGGTTGGTGCCGAGCATGTGCTTGAGCGGCACGCGCTGGTGATCCTGCTCGTTGCGGATGCGTTCGTAGACGAACATTTCCGAGATCGCGGCGGACAGTTCACGGCCATGATCGCGGCTGATCAAGTGCAGCATCATGTCCAGCGGCGCGGTGCCACCGGAGCTGGTGAAGCGGTTGCGGTCGAGGGTAAACAGGCGGGTGCTCATGGCGACCCGGGGAAAGGCTTCCTGCATCGACGCCAGGCATTCCCAGTGCACGCTGCAATCGAAACCGTCGAGCAGGCCGGCGCACGCCAGGGCCCAGCTGCCGGTGCACACCGCACCCAGGCGTCGTGACTGGCGGGCCTGGCTTTGCAGCCAGGACACGTGTTCACGGGTTACGGTGCGCTGGATACCAATGCCGCCGCAGACAATCACGGTGTCGAGGACGGGCGCTTTGTGCATGGAGGCGTCGGGGGTGATCTGCAGGCCATCGCTGGCCCAGACTTGCCCGCCATCGACGCTGAGGGTGGTCCAGCGATACAGCTCGCGACCGGACAGCTGGTTGGCCATGCGCAGCGGTTCGACTGCGGAGGCCAGGGAAATCAGCGTGAAATTGTCCAGCAGCAAAAAGCCGATGGATTGAGGCGCACGGTTCTGGGGTTGAGCCCCGGAGTTGAACGACGTCATCGCGGTATCTCCTCACACAAAGCGGGTGATGGCCTCAGGCGGAGGCTCTTGTTATTGCCATCATTCTCTTGCAGAGAAGGGCTTTGTCATGACAGAGCAATTGCCATGCCTAAAGTTGAATGGCCATTCAATAACTCCTGAAAACGACATGGCGGGGTGTCTATATAAGCCACGCGCGCAGTGGGGGTTATAAGCACCGGCAATTGCCCCCGGCGCCCTCGCCCGGGGCCTGTGAGCAGTTCGGTAGCACTTGTGGGAACTGCGTCGCGGGGCCCTGGCGGGGAGTGTCACCACAAGCACGGGTGACAGGCGGTCAGGGCCGGATTGGATTCCGGCCCCGGGAAAGGGGCTTATCTGTTTGCGACGCGCTAAAAGGTGGCGCGGTGTGGGTGGCGTGTTCCTTTAGCGCGCAGCGGCGAGCGGCGGAAAAATGAGCATGTGCCTGACTCAGCACTCCACCGCACTCACCGCCAGGCCACCGCGCGAGGTCTCCTTGTATTTGTCGTGCATGTCGGCGCCGGTATCGCGCATGGTGCGGATCACCCGGTCCAGGGAGATAAAGTGCTGGCCGTCGCCGCGCAGGGCCATTTGCGCGGCATTGATCGCCTTGACCGCGGCAATCGCGTTGCGCTCGATGCACGGCACCTGCACCAGGCCGCCGACCGGGTCGCAGGTCAGGCCGAGGTTGTGCTCCAGGCCAATTTCAGCGGCGTTGCACAATTGCTCCGGGGTCGCGCCGAGGATCTCCGCCAACCCGGCCGCCGCCATGGCGCAGGCCGAACCGACTTCGCCCTGGCAACCGACTTCGGCCCCCGAGATCGACGCATTCTTTTTACAGAGGATGCCCACCGCCGCCGCGCCGAGGAAATAGTCGACCACGTTGGCCTCGGTCACCACCTCGCTGAACTTCATAAAGTAGTGCAGCACCGCCGGGATGATCCCGGCCGCGCCGTTGGTGGGTGCGGTGACCATGCGCCCGCCGGCAGCGTTCTCTTCGTTGACCGCCAGGGCGAACAGGTTGACCCACTCCATGGCCGACAGGGTCGAGCCAATGACGTTGGGCTTGTTCAGTTCCTGCAAGCTGCGGTGCAGGCGCGCCGCACGCCGCCGCACATTCAGCCCGCCGGGCAGGATGCCTTCGTGCTTCAGGCCCTGCTCGACGCAGTCCTGCATGGCCCGCCAGAGGGTCAGCAGGCCACTGCGAATTTCCTCCTCGGAGCGCCAGACTTTTTCATTGGCCATCATCAGTTCCGCGACCCGCAGGTTGTGGGTCTGGCACAGGCTCAGCAGCTCCACCGCGCTGGAGAAGTCGTAGGGCAATTCGGTGCGATCGAGGTCGACCACACCGCTGCTGGCCTGGGCCTGGTCGACGACAAACCCGCCGCCGACCGAATAGTAGGTGTCGCGATGCACCTCGGCGTTTGCGCCGATCGCGACCAGGGTCATGGCATTGGGGTGGAACGGCAGGTTTTCGTCGATCAGCTGCATGTCCCGGGCCCAGATAAAGGGGATCGGCAGGCGCCCGTCCAGCAGCAGGGTCTGGGTTTCACGCAGCCGGTCGATGCGCGGACCGATCTGCGACGGGTCGATCGCGTCCGGCCACTCGCCCATCAGGCCCATGATCACCGCGTTGTCGCTGCCGTGGCCGATACCGGTGGCCGACAGCGAACCAAAGAGTTGCACCTCGACCCGCTGCACCTGCTCCAGTAGCTGCTTTTCCCTGAGCGATTGCACGAACAAGGCGGCGGCGCGCATGGGGCCGACGGTGTGGGAACTGGAAGGACCGATGCCGATTTTGAACAGGTCGAAAACACTGATAGCCATGACAGCAAAACTCCTCGAATGAGCACACTCCGGGCGGCGCGGCGCCCGCTGACGGAGCTGCTACGCTCAAGCTGCAATCCGCCGAGATGGGCGCATCATCAGGCTTTTTCCACGGTGCTCGACGTCTGACACCGACTCACCCATGCCCAGCAACGCCGCAACCCGAGAACCAAGGGTTTTGGCCGCTTTTTGCGGTGCAGAGCGGCAAAAAGTCCTGAAAAAAGCTGTAAACGACCTCACTGACACTGGATGCGACCCTCCCTGTACTGGATACGACGCACCCTGTAGGCGTCAGATTTTCACTGGTACATGATCAGTCTCGACTCGATTGCAAGGCACCGTGGCACAGCTGTCCCACGCGCCCCAACCGCCACGCTTATAAGTGCGGTAAGAACGCCGCCAAAAAGAAGACACCCAGGAGTCCCCCCCGATGAAAGGTTCCCCCTCGTTGTTGTTGGCCGCCATGCTGAGTCTGCCGCTTCTGGCACAAGCCGCAGAACCGGCGCAATGCAGTACCGTTAACTTCTCCGATGTTGGCTGGACCGACATCACCGTGACCACCGCCACCACCAGCGTGGTTCTCGATGCACTGGGCTACAAAACCAAGACCACGATGATTTCCGTACCGGTGACCTACAAGTCCCTGGCCGACGGCAAGAACATGGACGTGTTCCTCGGCAACTGGATGCCGACCATGGAAAACGACATCAAGGCCTACCGTGATGCCGGCACCGTCGACACCCTGCGCGCCAACCTGGAGAACGCCAAGTACACCCTGGCGGTCCCGGAAGAGCTGTACAACAAGGGGCTCAAGGATTTCGCCGACATCGCCAAATTCAAGAAGGAGCTGGACGGCAAGATCTACGGGATCGAGCCCGGCAACGACGGCAATCGCCTGATCCAGAGCATGATCGACAAGAACGCCTTCGGCCTCAAGGACGCCGGGTTCAAGGTGGTCGAGTCCAGCGAAGCCGGCATGCTGTCCCAGGTCGATCGTGCCCAGCGGCGCAACACCGCCGTGGTATTCCTGGGCTGGGAACCGCACCCGATGAACACCCGTTTCAAGATGAAGTACCTCACCGGGGGTGACGAGTTCTTCGGCCCCAACTTCGGCCAGGCCACCATCTACACCAACACGCGCAAGGGTTACGCCCAGGAATGCAGCAACGTCGGCCAGTTGCTGAAGAATCTGTCGTTCACCCTGAACATGGAAAGCACCCTGATGGGCAACGTGCTGGACGACAAAATGAAGCCGGATGTGGCCGCCAAGGCCTGGCTGAAAAACAACCCGCAAGTGCTGGATACCTGGCTCGCCGGGGTCACCACCATTGATGGCAAACCCGGCCTTGAGGCGGTCAAGGCCAAGCTTGCACAGGCTGCTAACTAAGTCACTCGCTTACGCCGGGCGGGCCAGTTCCGCCCGGGCTGTTTTTTCCTTGCATGCGGACGTTCACTACCATGCTGACTGATCATAAAATCCCTCTAGGCCAGTACATCGCTGCCTTCGTTGAATGGTTGACGCAACACGGCGCCAGCACATTCGATGCGATCGCCACGACCCTGGAAACGATGATCCACGGCGTGACGTTTGCGCTGACCTGGTTCAACCCGCTGGCATTGATCGGGCTGATCGCCTTGCTCGCGCACGTCATTCAACGCAAATGGGGCCTGACCGCCTTTGTAGTGCTGTCGTTTCTGCTGATCCTGAACCTGGGCTATTGGCAGGAAACCATGGAAACCCTGGCCCAGGTGCTGTTCGCCACCCTGGTCTGCGTGGTCATCGGCGTGCCGTTGGGCATCGTCGCCGCGCACAAGCCGATGTTCTACACCATGATGCGTCCGGTACTCGATCTGATGCAGACCGTACCGACCTTCGTCTACCTCATTCCTACCCTGACCCTGTTCGGTCTGGGGGTGGTGCCCGGGCTGATTTCCACGGTGGTGTTCGCGATTGCCGCGCCGATCCGCCTGACCTACCTGGGTATCCGCGATGTCCCGCAAGAGCTGATGGACGCCGGCAAGGCCTTTGGCTGCTCGCGTCGCCAGTTGCTGTCGCGTATCGAATTGCCCCACGCCATGCCGAGCATCGCCGCCGGGATCACCCAGTGCATCATGCTCTCGCTGTCGATGGTGGTGATCGCCGCCCTGGTCGGCGCCGATGGCCTGGGCAAGCCGGTGGTCAACGCACTCAACACCGCCGATATCGCCCTGGGCTTCGAAGCCGGGCTGGCCATTGTGCTGCTGGCGATCATGCTCGACCGGATCTGCAAACAACCCGACGCCAAAGTAGGGAGCGACGCATGAGCATTATTCGCTTCGATAACGTAGACGTTATCTTCTCCAAAGATCCCCGCGAGGCCCTGAAACTGCTGGACCAGGGCATGACCCGCAACGAGATCCTGAAAAAGACCGGCCAGATCGTCGGCGTGGAAAAAGCCAGCCTCGATGTGGAAAAAGGCGAGATCTGCGTGCTGATGGGCCTCTCCGGCTCCGGCAAATCCAGCTTGCTGCGCTGCATCAACGGCTTGAACACCGTCAGCCGTGGGCACCTGTTCGTCGAGCACGAAGGCAAACAGATCGACATCGCCGCCTGCACCGCCGCCGAACTGAAGATGATGCGCACCAAGCGCATCGCCATGGTGTTCCAGAAGTTCGCCCTGATGCCCTGGCTGACGGTGCGCGAGAACATCAGCTTCGGCCTGGAAATGCAGGGCCGCCCGGAAAAGGAACGGCGCAAGCTGGTGGAGGAAAAGCTCGAGCTGGTGGGCCTGACCCAATGGCGCAACAAGAAGCCCGATGAGCTCTCCGGTGGCATGCAACAGCGTGTGGGCCTGGCCCGCGCCCTGGCGATGGACGCCGATATCCTACTGATGGACGAACCCTTCTCGGCCCTCGACCCGCTGATTCGCCAGGGCCTGCAGGACGAGTTGCTGGAACTGCAACGCAAGCTGAGCAAGACCATCGTCTTCGTCAGCCACGACCTCGACGAAGCGCTGAAGCTGGGCAGCCGCATCGCCATCATGAAAGACGGGCGGATCATCCAGTACAGCAAGCCGGAGCAGATCGTGCTCAACCCGGCCGACGACTATGTGCGTACGTTCGTTGCCCACACCAACCCGCTGAACGTGCTCTGCGGGCGCAGCCTGATGCGCACCCTGGACAACTGCAAACGCATCAACGGCTCGGTATGCCTCGACCCGGGCGGCGACTCCTGGCTCGACCTGGCCGAAGGCAACACCATCAAAGGCGCACGCCAGAACGGTGCCAGCCTCGACCTGCAGAACTGGGCACCCGGCCAGGCGGTGGAAGGCCTGGAGCGCCGGCCGACCCTGGTGGATTCCAATATCGGCATGCGCGACGCCTTGCAGATCCGCTACCAGACCGGCAATAAACTGGTGCTGCACGACAACAACAAAGTGGTGGGGATCCTCGGCGACAGCGAGCTCTACCATGCGTTGCTGGGCAAGAACCTGGGGTAATCCCCCGGACATGAAAACGCCGCGAGGATCGCGGCGTTTTCATTGATGCTGCACTGAGTGTGTGTGGCGAGGGAGCTTGCTCCCGTTCAGGCGTCCGGCGTCCCGGGGCGAAGCAGCCGTAAAGACCGGCTCCGCGATCCGACTGTTGGAGCCCGATTGCAGTCATCGGGGTGGCGGTGCCACCCAGCGGGAGCAAGCGCCCTCGCCACAGGGTCGCACCGCCCTTTTCAACCCTCAGCTATAGACACGGCCAAGGAGCTGCCGATGGCTTTCAAACTGATCGAGCACGTCCCGGGTGATCTGCTCCGGGGTGAAGCCCATCAGGTCGTACTCCTGGCTGCCGTTGTGCAGGTAAACCTCGGCGCGGTAGTAGCGCGTGCGCTCTTCCTCGGCCTCGGTGGACTCGCTCGGCGTGGCCAGGTAGCCATCCAGGCTCACCTCGTAGACAAACGGGTTGCCCTCTTCCATCTCGATCCGCACGCCCATGCAGCGCTTGGATTTGCCCAGCAGGGTCTGCACGTCCAGCCCCTGAGCACGCAGCAATTGCGCGGCTTCTTCCAGGGCCGGGGTGACTTTCTTGTCCATGAACCGCTGAACCACCGACTGGGTCGGTTGCAGGTCCAGGGCGGTCAGGCGCTCGCTGAAGCCACGACGCCCACGTTCCGCCAGTTGCGCCTGCTCCTGTTCGATCTGCACATCCTGGCGCATGGCCTTGTGCAAGCCGAACATGAAGAAGATCAGCACCACCGAGAACGGCAGCCCCGCCAGCACCACCATGGTTTGCATGGCTTCGAAGTTGCCGGCGAACAGCAGGCCGATGGTCACCAGGGTGATCACCGCCGACCAGAAGATCCGCAGCCAGTGCGGCGCGTCTTCGTCAACATTGCCGCCTTTGCAGGACAGGTTGGCCATCATCACCGCGCCGGAGTCGGCCGGGGTCAGGAACAGCACGAAGCCGACGAAAATCGATACACCGATCACCACCTTCGACGCCGGGTAATGCTCCAGCAATTGGTAGATGGCCATGGACGGCTGTTCCAGCGCCGTCTTTCCAAGCTCCACCGCCCCATGGTTCATCACCAGGTCCAGGGCCGAGTTACCGAAGATCGACAGCCACGCCAGGGTAAAGCCCAGGGGAATCAGCAATACGCCCGCCACCAGTTCACGCACCGTACGGCCACGGGAAATACGCGCGATGAACATGCCGACAAAAGGTGCCCAGGAAATCCACCAGGCCCAGTAGAACAGGGTCCACAGGCCCAGCCAGCGATCGGATTTGGCGCTGTCGCCCTCATACACATAGAGGTCGAAGGTTTTCAGCACCACGCCGTTGAGGTAGTCGCCGATGTTCTGCACAAAGCCGTTGAGCAGGTGCAGGGTCGGGCCGAACAACAGCACGAAAATCAGCAGGCCGCTGAACAGCACGATGTTCAGGTTGGACAGGCGGCGGATGCCGTTTTCCACACCCGATACCGCGGCGATGGTGGCCACGGTGCTCATGACGATGATCACGATCAGCAGGTTGGTGTTGCTGTGCTCCATGCCGAACAGGTTTTCCAACCCCGAGGACACCTGCATCGAGCCGATACCCAGGTTGGTCACCAGGCCCAGCAGGGTCACGAACATGCCGAAGCCATCCACCGCGTGGCCCGCCGCGCCCTTGACCCAACGCTCGCCCACCAGCGGATACAGCGCCGAACGCAAGGCCAGCGGCTGGTTGTGCCGGTACGCAAAATAGGCCACGGCCAGCCCGACCAGGGCATAGATCGCCCAGCCATGCAGGCCCCAGTGGAGGAATGTCAGCTGCACCGCCTGGCGCGCGGCCAGGTTGCTGCCGGCGACACCCTCGGGCGGGTTGAAGTAGTGATCCAGCGGCTCGGACGCACCGAAGTACAACAGCGAGATGCCGATACCGGAGGAAAACAGCATGCCGGCCCAAGCGCCGTAGCTGAAATCCGGGGTGTCGTCCTTGCTGCCCAGCTTGAGCTTGCCGTAGGACGAAAATGCCAGGCCCACCACGAACACCAGGTAGGCGGCGATCACCACCATGTAGTACCAGCCGAAGCTGCGGGACAGCCAGGCCTGGGCAATGCCCAGCATGCTGCCGGCCTCTTTCGGGGCGATGATCAGAATGGCGGTCAACAGCAGAATCAGCGCGGTAGAGGTGTAAAACACCCAACCGTTGACCCGCACCTTCTCTGGTGGGGTCTTTATAAGGGAGGCAGAACTCATGGCACAGATGCTCCAGGCAGTGCGAGAGAAGAACGCAAGGCAACGCGATACCCGACCAATCGGTTAGTTGGCAGCCGACCGGCGGGTGATATAAAGACACCCCGAAAAAAAACCGAAACCGCAGAAGTCACATTGAGCACCGGTATCCAAGGCTTGCCACGAGCTGTTCGTTCGTCACTGGCCCCAAGAGCGTCCCGCCCCGTCAACACGTCCTTTCCAGCCGGTTCTTGCCATGCCACCTGTCAGTTTTGGAGCTATTTCGGAGGTCGTTTTTCCGCCCTCTACACGCAGGAAAAACCTGTAGGCAGCGACGATTTGTCGCAGATCTTATTCTTTGTTGATTGAACGTTCAATCAAAACAAAATAGACTGGCCCCTACGCCGGTAGCCGTTCTACGTCTGCCGGCAGGCCTAAGGAGAGGTGCAAGATGCCCAAGGTCGGTATGCAACCCATACGCCGCCAGCAATTGATCGAAGCCACGTTACAGGCCGTCGATCAGGTCGGAATGGGGGACGCCAGCATTGCGCTGATCGCCCGTTTGGCCGGTGTCTCGAACGGCATCATCAGTCACTACTTTCAGGACAAGAACGGCCTGATTGCCGCCACCATGCGGTACCTGATGAACGCCCTGATAGAGAACGTCACCGAGCGTCGTCAGGCGCTGACAGATGACAGCCCGCGGGCCCATCTGCAGGTGATTATCGAAGGCAACTTCGACGCCAGCCAGGTCAATGGCCCGGCAATGAAAACCTGGCTGGCCTTCTGGGCCACCAGCATGCACCACCCGTCTTTGCACAGGTTGCAGCGGATCAACGATCACCGTCTGTATTCCAACCTGTGTTGCCAGTTCCGCCGTGTCCTGCCGCTGGATGAAGCACGCAGCGCAGCACGAGGCCTGGCAGCCCTGATCGACGGTTTGTGGTTGCGCGGCGCGCTGTCCGGAGACGCCTTCGACACCGCGCAGGCGCAACAGATCGCTTACGAATACATGGATTTCCAATTGGCTAAGCAGGAGCGCTAGAGCACACAGAGACGCTCGGCCCCCTGAACTGCCGCTGACCCGCGATGCCCAAGCTACAAGGCCCGCCCAGCGGTTAACGCCAACCACTTATGCACTTGCGAGGACTATATGGCCCGTTTCGAACTGCAAAAACTCTACATCGACGGCGGTTATACCGACGCCAGCAGCGACGCCACCTTCGAAGCCATCAACCCGGCTAACGGTGAAGTCCTCGCACAAGTGCAGCGTGCGACCAAGGACGACGTCGAGCGCGCCGTGGTCAGCGCCGAAAAGGGCCAGAAAATCTGGGCCGCCATGACCGCCATGGAGCGTTCGCGCATCCTGCGTCGCGCCGTCGAGATCCTGCGTGAGCGCAACGACGAACTGGCCGCCCTGGAAACCCTGGACACCGGCAAATCGTTCTCCGAAACCAAATACGTCGACATCGTCACCGGCGCCGACGTGCTGGAATACTACGCCGGCCTGGTGCCCGCCATCGAAGGCGAGCAGATCCCGCTGCGTACCACCTCTTTCGTCTACACCCGTCGCGAGCCCCTGGGCGTTGTGGCCGGTATCGGCGCCTGGAACTACCCGATCCAGATCGCCCTGTGGAAATCCGCTCCAGCCCTGGCGGCCGGCAACGCGATGATCTTCAAGCCAAGTGAAGTCACCTCGCTGACCACCCTGAAACTGGCCGAAATCTACACCGAAGCCGGCCTGCCGGCCGGTGTGTTCAACGTCCTGACCGGCAGCGGCCGTGAAGTCGGCACCTGGCTGACCGAGCACCCGCGCATCGAGAAAATCTCCTTCACCGGCGGCACCGACACCGGCAAGAAAGTCATGGCCAGCGCCTCCAGCTCCTCGCTGAAAGACGTGACCATGGAACTGGGTGGCAAGTCGCCGCTGATCATTTTCGACGACGCCGACCTCGATCGCGCCGCCGACACCGCGATGATGGCCAACTTCTACAGCTCCGGTCAGGTCTGCACCAACGGCACTCGGGTGTTCGTACCGAGCCACCTGAAAGCCGCTTTCGAAGCCAAGATCGTCGAGCGCGTTGCACGCATCCGCATCGGCAACCCGGAAGATGAAAACACCAACTTCGGCCCGCTGGTCAGCTTCGCCCACATGGAAAGCGTGCTCGGCTACATCGCCAAGGGCAAGGAAGAAGGGGCTCGCGTCCTGTGCGGCGGCGAGCGTCTGACCCAGGGTGACCTGGCCAAGGGCGCATTCGTGGCGCCAACCGTCTTCACTGACTGCACCGACGAGATGACCATCGTCCGCGAAGAAATCTTCGGCCCGGTGATGAGCATCCTGACCTACGAAACTGAAGAAGAAGTCATCCGTCGTGCCAACGACACCGACTTCGGCCTCGCTGCCGGCCTGGTCACCAAAGACCTGAACCGCGCCCACCGCGTGATTCATCAGCTCGAAGCCGGTATCTGCTGGATCAACGCCTGGGGCGAATCCGACGCGAAGATGCCGGTTGGCGGCTACAAGCAATCCGGTGTGGGCCGTGAGAACGGCATCAGCTCGCTGAATAACTTCACCCGCATCAAATCGGTACAGGTTGAGCTGGGCGATTACGCCTCGGTGTTCTAAGACCCGATTGAGCCTGGCATGGCCCCCGTGGCGAGGGAGCTTGCTCCCATCGGGCTGCGAAGCAGCCCCATTCCAGGCACCGCCGTTCTTTCAGACCGAACTCGAGCGCTGACTTTCCGACTGCTGCGCAGTCGAACGGGAGCAAGCTCCCTCGCCACAAAAGCAGCCTGAACCAACTTTTACGAGGGTGCATTTATGTCCCAAGAATATGACTACATCATTGTGGGTGCCGGCTCCGCCGGTAATACCCTGGCGACCCGTCTGACTGAAGACGAAGGCGTCACCGTGCTGCTGCTCGAAGCAGGCGGCCCGGACTACCGTTTCGATTTCCGTACGCAAATGCCGGCCGCCCTGGCGTTCCCGCTGCAAGGCCGACGCTACAACTGGGCCTATGAGACCGACCCGGAGCCGCACATGGACGGCCGCCGGATGGAATGCGGTCGCGGCAAGGGCCTGGGTGGCTCGTCGCTGATCAACGGCATGTGCTACATCCGCGGCAACGCGATGGACTATGACAACTGGGCGAAACTGCCAGGTCTGGAAGATTGGGATTACCTCAACTGCCTGCCGTACTTCCGCAAGGCCGAAACCCGCGACATCGGGCCTAACGACTACCACGGTGGCGATGGCCCGGTCAGCGTGACCACGCCCAAGGCCGGCAATAACCCGCTATTCCACGCCATGGTCGAAGCCGGCGTGCAGGCAGGTTACCCGCGTACCGAAGACTTGAACGGCTACCAGCAGGAAGGCTTCGGTCCGATGGACCGCACCGTCACGCCTAAAGGCCGTCGTGCCAGCACCGCTCGCGGTTACCTGGACACCGCCAAAAAGCGCTCGACCCTGACCATCGTCACCCACGCCCTGACCGACAAAGTGCTGTTTGACGGCAAGCGCGCGGTGGGCGTGCGTTACCTGATCGGCGCCGCCGAAGAGCGCGTTGAAGCCCGCGCCCGCAAGGAAGTGCTGGTGTGCAGCGGCGCCATCGCCTCGCCGCAAATCCTCCAGCGCTCCGGCGTCGGCCCGGCCAAGCTCCTGGAAAGCCTCGACATCCCGGTGGTGCACGACCTGCCGGGCGTCGGCGAAAACCTGCAGGACCACCTCGAGCTGTACCTGCAGTACGCCTGCACCCAACCGGTGTCGCTGTACCCTTCGCTGCTCTGGTACAACCAGCCGGCCATCGGTGCCGAGTGGCTGTTCAACGGTACCGGCATCGGCGCCAGCAACCAGTTCGAAGCGGGCGGTTTTATCCGTACCCGTGAAGAATTCGATTGGCCGAACATCCAGTACCACTTCCTGCCGGTAGCGATTAACTACAACGGCAGCAACGGTGTGAAAGAGCACGGTTTCCAGGCGCACATGGGCTCCATGCGTTCGCCAAGCCGTGGCCGGATCCAGCTCAAGTCGAAGAACCCGCGCGAGTACCCGAGCATCCTCTTCAACTACATGGCCACCGAGCAGGACTGGCAGGAATTCCGCGACGGCATCCGCCTGACCCGGGAAATCATGCAACAGCCTGCACTGGATGCGTTCCGTGGCCGGGAAATCAGCCCGGGCATCGACGTCCAGACCGACGAGCAACTGGATAAATTCATCCGCGAGCACGCCGAAACCGCGTTCCACCCGTCCTGCTCGTGCAAGATGGGCACCGACGACATGGCCGTGGTCGATGGCGAAGGTCGCGTGCATGGCATGCAGGGCCTGCGCGTGGTCGATGCGTCGATCATGCCGATCATCACCACCGGCAACCTCAACGCGCCGACGATCATGATCGCCGAGAAAATCGCCGACAAGATCCGTGGCCGCCAGCCTCTGCCACGCAGCACCGCCGACTACTTCGTGGCCGGCGACGCCCCGGTACGTGGCAAGCCGCTGCGTGACGTGAGCCGCACCGCGCAGTAAAACAGCCTGGCGCCGACCGCAACGGTCGGCGCCATCGCGGTCTCCCCGCTTCCCTCGCCACACCCCATCCAGCCCATTGCACCGACTGCGTCCTTGATCGCAGCCTTGGGCAGCGGCTACAGTTCTGCACCTGTCTCGCCCATCCCCATCGCACCGCGGACATTATCCCGAGCCCACCGCCGCCTGTTACCTATCGCGGCCGGTTTGCTGGCGATAGGGCCCGCAGCGCGCCGCGCTTCACCAGGAGGTCACCCATGTTCGACTTTCACCCCCAGCTCAAGCAGCGCTTCGCTGCCTTGCGCACGGGCGGCGAATTTTTCTCGCTGCGGTATGTACGTGAATCCGGCCAGCACCTGTCGGTGCGCAAGACCGTGGCCGAACCACCCAGCCTGAGCCGTGATGAAGGCGCCATGCTCACCGTGCGGGTCAACGGCGTCGAAGCCTATGCCGCGACCAACGACCTGTCCCAGGCCGGCCTGCAAGCCGCACTGCAACGGGCCGAACAGCAAGCGCGACTGATCGCCGGGCATGCCCTGCTCGACTTGCGCGAGCAGGCGGTGTCCAGTGACCGCGGCGACTACTTTTCGCCGAACCTCGACCAGCCCTTCCCTTCCCTGAGCGATTGCTACCAGATGCTCGGCGACGAGTCCGCGGCCGTGCCCAAAGACGAGCGCCTGGTCAACTGGCAGGTGAGCATCGGCATCACCCAGGTCGAGCAGATCTACCTCAACAGCGCCGGCGCCGAGTTGCGCCAGGCCCAGCGCTTCGTCTACCCGGGCCTGGATGTGACCGCCTATGACGGCAGCGACAGCCAGACCCGGACCCTGGGCCGCGACAACTTCGGCCAGCAGGGCGGCGCCGATGTCATCAGCCGCTGCGGCCTGCTGGGCGCCGGCGCCCAAGTCGCCGACCAGGCGCTGCAATTGCTGCTGGCGCCCAATACCCCCCAGGGCCCGCGCGACCTGCTGCTGATGCCGGACCAGATGATGCTGCAGATCCACGAGTCCATCGGCCACCCGCTGGAGCTGGACCGGATCCTCGGCGACGAACGCAACTACGCCGGCACCAGCTTCGTCAAAGCCCAGGACTTCGGCAGCCTGCAATACGGTTCGTCGCTGCTCAACGTGACCTTCGACCCGGAGATCCCCGAAGAGCTCGCCAGCTACAGCCACGACGATGACGGCAGCGCCGCCAGCAAGCAGTTTCTGATCCGCGAAGGCTTGCTGCTGCGGCCCCTGGGCGGTGCGCTGTCGCAATTTCGCGCCGGCCTGAAGGGTGTCGCCAACAGCCGTGCCTGTGGCTGGAACCGGGCACCGATCGACCGCATGGCCAACCTCAATATCGAGCCGGGCGAGCAATCCCTGGAACAACTGATCGGTGGGATCGAGCACGGCATCCTGATGTCCACCAACCGCTCCTGGTCGATTGACGATGCGCGCAACAAATTCCAGTTCGGCTGCGAATGGGCGCAGTTGATCGAGAACGGCCAGCTCAAGGGCGTGGTGAAGAACCCCAACTACCGGGGGATCTCCGCGCAGTTCTGGCGCAACCTGAGCGCCGTTGGCGACCGCAGTACCTTCAAGGTGCTGGGCACGCCCAATTGCGGCAAGGGCGAGCCGAACCAGGTGATCCGCGTCGGCCATGCTTCGCCGGCCTGTGTCTTTAGCAACATTGATGTGTTTGGGGGAGATGCCTGATGAGCACCGATATGAGTCAGGCCGAACAGTTCAAGGCCCTGGTCGACTGGCTGCGCGACGCCCTGCGCGAGCCGGAGCAGTTCAGCCTGAGCTACGCCGCCGAGTCCTCGGCGTTCATTCGTTTCAACCACGCCCGGGTACGCCAGGCCGGGCACGTGCAGCAGGCCAGTCTGGAGTTCAAGTTGATCGACCAGGGCCGCCACGCCGACCTCAGCATCACCCTGGCCGGCGACCCGCAAGTGGATTTGCAACGCCTGGCCGAAGGCCTGCAACAACTGCGGGAAACCCTGCCGTTATTGCCCGCAGACCCGTACCTGCTGCTCAACCACAACGGCTGGCACAGTCAGAACGTGCAGGAGCGCCCACTGCCCGACACCGAGCAGGTGGTGGCGGAAATCGGCCGCGCCGCAACGGGCCTGGACCTAGTGGGGTTCTACGCCGCAGGTCCCGTCAGTCGCGGTTTTGCCAGTTCGGCCGGGGCCTTTGGCTGGCACCAGGCCAATAGCTTCAACTTCGACTTCAGCCTGTTCCACGACAACGGCCAGGCGGTAAAGGCCAGCTACGCCGGCGATCTGTGGAACAGCGCCGACTTCGCCAGGCGCTTCGAGCAGGCACGGGAGCAACTGGCGTTTCTCGGGCGGCCGCTGCGCACCCTGGCCCCCGGGCAATACCGCGCGTATCTGGCGCCAGCGGCCCTGGAAGAAATCGTCGGCATGCTCAGTTGGGGCGGTTTCTCGGCCCAGGCCATCGCCAGCAAGCACAGCCCGCTGCAGAAGCTCTACGCCAATGAGGCCAGCCTGAGCCCGCTGGTGTGGCTCGACGAACAGGTCAGCGGCTCCTTGAGCCCGGCCTTCTCAGACGAGGGCTACCCGAGCCAGGACGTGACGCTGATCGCCGCGGGCGCCGCCAGCGGCCAACTGACCAGCTCGCGCAGCGCCGCCGAATACGGCCTGACCACCAACGGCGCCAGCGGCGGCGAATACCCCGGCGCATTGAGCATGCGCGGCGGGCAATTGCCGCAGCAGGAGATTCTCAAGCAACTCGGCACCGGCCTGTACATCAGTAACCTGTGGTACCTGAACTACTCGGACCAGCCCGCCGCGCGCCTGACGGGCATGACCCGCTTCGCCACCTTCTGGGTGGAAAACGGCGAGATCCAGGCCCCGGTCAGCACCATGCGTTTCGATGACAGTGTCTACAGTCTGCTGGGCACGCAGCTCGAAGCCCTGACCCAGGAGCGCGAGCTGCTGCTGTCGCCCAGTACCTACGGCCAGCGCCAGACCGCCTCGACGCACCTGCCCGGAGCGCTGATCAATCGCCTGACCCTTACTCTTTGAAAACAGCTGCAAGCGCTAAGCTTCAAGCGTGTAGCTCAAAGCTTGGCGCTGCTCCTTTAGAGGTCCTATGCCCGAACGCCCGGTTCTAGATGCCACCACCGCCCGCTGGCTGCCTTGGGTGGTGGCCATCGCGTTTTTCATGCAGTCCCTCGACGGGACCATCCTCAATACCGCCCTGCCGGCCATGGCCCGGGACCTGGCGGAAAACCCGTTGCGCATGCAGGGCGTGGTCATTGCCTACATGCTCACGGTGGCGCTGCTGATTCCGGCTTCCGGCTGGATCGCCGACCGCTTCGGCACCAAGAAGATTTTCTTCGGCGCCATCCTGCTGTTCAGCATCGGCTCCCTGCTCTGCGCCATGTCCAACACCCTGAGCCAACTGATCGGCGCCCGGGTGATCCAGGGCCTGGGCGGCGCCCTGATGCTGCCGGTGGGCAGGCTGGTGGTGCTGCGCGCCTACCCGCGTTCGGAGCTGGTGCGGATCATGGGATTTATCACCATCCCCGGCCTGCTCGGCCCGCTGATCGGCCCGACCATGGGCGGCTGGATGGTGCAGTACATGACGTGGCACTGGATCTTCCTGATCAACCTGCCGGTGGGTGCCATCGGCTGCTACGCGGTGTGGCGGTTTATCCCCGACCTGCGCGGCAGCGAACGCACGCGCTTCGACGGCCTGGGCTTCCTGCTGTTTGGCGCGGCGATGGTGCTGATCACCATTGCCATGGAAGGCCTGGGCGAACTGCACCTGCCGCACCTGCGGGTGATGTTGCTGCTGTTTGCCGGCCTGGCCTGCCTGGCCGCGTACTGGCTGCGCGCCGGGCATATCGATAACCCGCTGTTTGCGCCTTCGCTGTTCAAGGTGCGGACTTTTGCCGTGGGCATTCTCGGTAACCTGTTCGCGCGCCTGGGCAGCGGCGCCCTGCCGTTCCTGGTGCCGTTGCTGTTGCAGGTGGCCCTGGGTTACTCGCCGTCCCAGGCCGGGATGAGCATGTTGCCCCTGGCCGCCGCGGCCATGCTCGCCAAGTCCGTGGCCCGTCCGTTGATCGAGCGCCTGGGCTACCGCGTGGTCCTCACCGGCAATACCCTGGCCCTGGGGCTGATGCTGGCAAGCATGGGCCTGGTCACCGAGCACACGCCTTATCCGCTGCTGCTGGGGATGCTGGCGGTGCTGGGGGCGATCAACTCGCTGCAATTCACCGCGATGAACACCGTGACCCTGATCGACCTCGACGACGCCTCGGCCAGCAGCGGCAACAGCCTGCTGTCGGTGGTCGCGCAGTTGTCCCTGAGCCTGGGCGTGGCCTGTGCCGGTGCCCTGCTCGGCGGCTTTACCGCCGAAGTCGGCAACGACGGGGTGGATACCGTGCTCGGCGCCTTCCAGCTGACGTTCCTCACCGTGGGCATCATGGCGATGCTGGCCGCGGCCATCTTCCTGCAGCTATCGCCCAAGGACGGCAAGCGCAGCAAACCGGTGGAAGAACATATCGAGCATTGATCGGCGAACAGGCGACCCGCTGCACTCGACGCGATATGCCCGACGTACACCGGCGCCCATACCGGCCAGCGCAGCCTTCGGCAGCGGCTACAGCCCGTAGCCGCTGCCGAGTAGCGCGAGGCTGCGCTGGCCCTCGCTGACAACGCGATACTTCCTGATGTACACCGGCACGCAGCCTGGCGACAGCGGCAACGTCAATGGCTGCTCGTCCAGAATTTGCAGGTTCAGCGGGCGAGGCTGCTACACTGCGCGACATTTTGTTTTGCAGGCCAGTCCCGTGACCACCATCGCCACCGCTTTTAATACTTTGCCGCTGTCCGCCGCCATGCTGGCTAACCTCGACTCCCTCGGTTATGCCCAGATGACGCCGATCCAGGCGCAAAGCTTGCCGGTGATCCTCAAGGGGATGGATCTGATCGCCCAGGCCAAGACCGGCAGCGGTAAAACCGCAGCCTTCGGTATCGGCCTGTTGAACCCGATCAACCCGCGTTACTTCGGTTGCCAGGCCCTGGTGCTGTGCCCGACCCGTGAACTGGCCGACCAGGTGGCCAAGGAGATCCGCCGCCTGGCCCGCTCCGAAGACAACATCAAGGTCCTGACCCTGTGCGGCGGCGTGTCCCTCGGCCCGCAGATTGCTTCCCTGGAGCACGGCGCGCACATCATCGTCGGCACCCCGGGTCGCATCTCCCAGCACTTGCGCAAGGGCTCGCTGAAACTCGACGGCCTCAACACCCTGATCCTCGACGAAGCCGACCGCATGCTGGACATGGGCTTCTACGACCCGATCGAAGAAATCATCGCCCACACCCCCGAGCGCCGGCAGACCCTGCTGTTCTCCGCCACCTACCCGGTGGGCATCAAGCAACTGGCCTCCAAGTTCATGCGCGACCCGCAGCAAGTGAAGGCCGAAGCCTTCCATGCCGACAGCCAGATCGAACAGCGCTTCTTCGAGATTTCCCCGGAAGAACGCATGGACGCTGTGGTCAAGGTGCTCAACCACTTCCGCCCGCAGTCCTGCGTGGCCTTCTGCTTCACCAAGCAGCAAGTACAGGAAACCGTCGACCACCTGACGTCCAAGGGCATGTCCGCCGTGGGCCTGCATGGCGACCTGGAACAGCGCGACCGTGACCAGGTACTGGCGATGTTCGCCAACCGCAGTACTTCGGTACTGGTGGCCACCGACGTCGCCGCGCGCGGCCTGGACATCGATGCCCTGGACATGGTGATCAACGTCGAACTGGCGCGGGATTCGGAAATCCATATCCACCGCGTCGGCCGTACCGGTCGGGCTGGCGAGAAAGGCATTGCCATCAGCCTGGTCGCACCGTCCGAGGCCCATCGCGCCCAGGCCATCGAACAGTTGCAGAAGTCCCCGTTGAACTGGGACCAGCTGGACAACCTGCCTTCCCAGGGCGGCGGTCCGCTGCTGCCAGCCATGAGCACCCTGTGCATCGGCGCCGGGCGCAAGGACAAAGTGCGCCCGGGCGACATCCTCGGTGCCCTGACCGGCGATGCCGGGATCCCCGGTGCCCAGGTCGGCAAGATCGCGATCTTCGACTTCCAGGCGTATGTGGCGGTCGACCGCACCATCGCCAAACAGGCCCTGCAACGCCTGAACGACGGCAAGATCAAGGGCCGTTCGCTGCGGGTACGGATTCTCTGATCCCGGCCCTCCTGTAAAGGGGGCCTCAAGATGGGAGCTTGCTGTGGCGAGGGAGCTTGCTCCCGCTCGAGCGCGCAGCGCTCGCAAAACCCGCGGCCACAGTTTGACTGACCCGCCGCGCTGCCCAGGCAAGCTCCCGCGCCACACACACGCTGTACTGCTCGAACCCAGAATTTCAGAGGACACCGTTTTGCGCTCTACCGAAGTCGTGATCATTGGCGCTGGCGCCGCAGGCCTGATGTGCGCCCTGACCGCTGCCGGTCGTGGACGCCAGGTGATGTTGCTCGACCACGCCAACAAGGCGGGCAAGAAAATCCTGATGTCCGGCGGTGGCCGCTGCAATTTCACCAACATGTACACCGAACCGGGCAATTTTCTCTCGCAGAACGCGCACTTCTGCAAATCCGCCCTGGCCCGCTACACCCAGTGGGATTTCATCGCCATGGTGGCCAAGCACGGCGTGCCGTATCACGAGAAAAAACTCGGCCAGTTGTTCTGCGACAACAAGTCCAGCGACATCCTCGGCATGCTGCTCGACGAGTGCGACCAGGCCGGGGTCACGCTGCACCTGGACACCTCCATCGAGCAGATCGAAAAGCTCGAACACGGCTACCTGCTGCAAACCACCCTCGGCCCGTTGCAGTGCACGTCCCTGGTGATCGCCACCGGCGGCCTGTCGATCCCGACCCTGGGTGCCACCGGCTTTGGTTACCAGGTGGCCCGGCAGTTCGGCCACGAGCTGCTGCCGACCCGCGCCGGGCTGGTGCCGTTCACCATCACCGACCAGCTCAAGGAGCTGTGCGGCGAGCTGTCCGGGACCTCGGTGGATTGCCTGGTGAGCTGCAACGAACAGAGCTTTCGCGAGAACATCCTGTTCACCCACCGTGGCCTCAGCGGCCCGGCGATCCTGCAGATCTCGTCCTTCTGGGAACCGGGCGACACCGTGGAAATCAACCTGCTGCCGGACCACGATGCTCTCGACTGGCTGAATCAACAGCAGGCCGAACGCCCCAACAGCGAATTGAAAACCCTGCTCGGCGAAATCTTCACCAAGAAGATGGCCAACCTGCTGGCGGACAACTGGTTCGTCTCCAAGCCGATGAAGCAATACACCCACGCCGAAATCGCCGAGATCGCCGAGAAACTGGCGAGCTGGAAACTGGTGCCGGCGGGCACCGAAGGCTACCGCACCGCCGAAGTGACCCTGGGCGGCGTCGACACCCGCGAAGTGTCGTCCAAGACCATGGAATCGCTGAAAAGCCCGGGGCTGTACTTTATCGGCGAAGTACTGGACGTGACCGGCCACCTCGGCGGCTTCAATTTCCAGTGGGCCTGGGCTTCGGGTTACGCGGCCGCGCAGTACGTCTGAGGCGGCGACGCTTGCCTCGGGAGGTGTGAGCGGTACAAGGAAGGAACAGATTTTGCTCCAGGATGTGACGACGCCATTGCGCCGTCGTCAATACTGGCTCAATTTACCCAGATCGCCCCGGAAGGCCCTCCCCACTTCATGTCCTCGACCTCTTTTCGCCACTCCCTGCGCCGTCTTTGGGCACTGGATAAATTCAGCTACAGCGTGCGGGTGTTCATCGCCCTGACCGGCAGCATGGCGCTGTGCTGGTACCAGGACGAGATGGGCTTGCTGATCCCGCTGTTCCTGGGGATTATCGCCAGCGCCCTGGCCGAGACCGACGACAGCTGGCAGGGTCGCCTCAACGCCCTGGCCGTGACCTTGGTGTGCTTCAGTGTCGCGGCCTTCTCGGTCGAATTGCTGTTCCCCTACCCCTGGATATTCGTCATCGCCCTGGCGTTGGCCAGCTTCGGTCTGACCATGCTCGGTGCCCTCGGCGAACGTTACGGCGCGATTGCCTCGGCGACCCTGATTCTGTCGGTCTATACCATGATCGGCGTGGATCAGCGCGGCGGCGCGGTCACCGACTTCTGGCACGAACCGGTGCTGCTGGTGGCCGGCGCCGCCTGGTACGGCCTGCTCTCGGTGCTGTGGCAGGCGCTGTTCTCCAACCAGCCGGTGCAACAGAGCCTGGCCCGGCTGTTTCGCGAGCTGGGGTATTACCTGAAGCTCAAATCGTCGCTGTTCGAGCCGATCCGCCAGCTGGACGTCGAAGCCCGGCGCCTGGAACTGGCGCAACAGAACGGCAAGGTGGTGGCGGCACTCAACGCGGCCAAGGAAATAATCCTGCACCGGGTCGGCAATGGCCGGCCGGGGTCCAAGGTCAGTCGCTACCTGAAGCTGTACTTCCTGGCCCAGGACATCCACGAGCGGGCCAGCTCCTCGCACTACCCGTACAACGCCCTGGCCGATGCGTTCTTCCACAGCGACGTATTGTTCCGCTGCCAGCGCCTGCTGCGCCAGCAAGGCAAGGCCTGCCGGGCCCTGGCCGAGTCCATCCAGCTGCGCCAGCCGTTCGTCTACGACGCCAGCTTTGCCGAAGCCCTGAACGACCTGCACGCCTCCCTGGAGCATCTGCGGATCCAGAGCAACCCGGCCTGGCGCGGGTTGCTGCGCTCGCTGCGGGCGCTGGCGGCGAACCTCGGGACCCTGGACCGCTTGCTCAGCGATGCCAGCAACCCCGACGCCCTGGCCGACGCCACCGACAGCAGCCTGCTGGACCGTTCACCGCGCAACCTGAAGGATGTCTGGCTGCGCCTGCGCACTCAGCTGACGCCGACGTCGCTGCTGTTTCGCCATGCCCTGCGCCTGCCGCTGGCGCTGACCATCGGCTACGGCATGGTGCATTTGATTCACCCCTCCCAGGGCTACTGGATCATCCTCACCACGCTTTTCGTGTGCCAGCCGAACTACGGCGCCACGCGGCGCAAGCTCGGCCAGCGGATCATCGGCACCGCCATCGGCCTGACCGTGGCCTGGGCCCTGTTCGATCTGTTCCCGAGCCCGCTGGTGCAGTCGTTGTTCGCGATCGCCGCCGGCGTGGTGTTCTTTATCAACCGCACCACGCGCTACACCCTGGCGACGGCGGCCATCACCCTGATGGTGCTGTTCTGCTTCAACCAGGTCGGCGACGGTTATGGGCTATTCCTGCCGCGCCTGTTCGATACCCTGCTGGGCAGCCTGATCGCCGGCCTCGCGGTATTTCTATTCCTGCCCGACTGGCAGGGCCGACGCCTGAACAAAGTGCTGGCCAACACCCTGACCTGCAACAGCATCTACTTGCGCCAGATCATGCAGCAGTACGCCGCCGGCAAAAGCGACGACCTGGCCTACCGCCTGGCCCGACGCAACGCCCACAACGCCGATGCGGCGCTGTCCACTACCCTGGCCAATATGCTGATGGAGCCCGGGCACTTCCGTAAGGAAGCGGACGTGGGCTTCCGCTTCCTGGTGCTGTCCCACACCTTGCTCAGCTACCTCTCGGGCCTCGGTGCCCACCGCGAGACCCAGCTGCCGGCCGAAGTCCGGGAACACCTGATCGAAGGCGCTGGGGTCAGCCTGGCAGCCAGCATCGACGAAATCGCCCAGGGCCTGGCCAGCAAAACCCCGATCGCCATCCAGAGCGATGCCGAAGAAGCCCTGGCCAATGAGCTGGAACAGATGCCGGATGAAATCGACGAAGGCCAGCGCCTGGTGCAAAGCCAACTGGCGCTCATATGCCGGCAGCTGGGGCCCCTGCGAACCCTGGCAGTCCACCTCATAAGAGCAGAGTGACGCAGCGGCAAGCTGCGAGCTGCAAGTGGTCCGCGGACTGCTTCCCGCTTGCCGCTGTCCCTCTCCTACATACCGTGTTCGCGCAAGAGCCGGTCATAACTGCCATCGGCTTTCATCTTGGCGATTTCGCGGTCGAAGCCGGCGACGATCTTGGCGTGGTCCGGGTTTTTCAGGCTGACCAGGATATGCAGGCTGTTTTCGCTCAGGGGCTTGGGCACGAACTCCACGGCATTGCGCACTCGGGGTGATTCCCGGGCCAGGTAATAGCGGGCGACGTACTCGTCTTCCAGGGTCAGTTGAACCCGGTCGGCCGCCAGCATACGCACCGCCATGGCGAAGTTGTGCACCGGGACTTTCTGCAACAGCGGGTCGTTGTCGAATTCGGGGGCGTAGGCGTAACCGCGGACCACGGCAATCGGGTATTCGTGCAACTGCTTGAGGTCCTGGTATTCCAGCGGAGCGTCCTTGCGCTTGATAAAGCGCACCCGGTTCAGCAGGTACTCGGCGGAAAACTGCCCCAGCTGGGTTCGCGCATCGTTGTACCAGGCATTGACCAGCACGTCGTAGCGGCCCTCGCCCACCCCCATCAGCGCCCGGGCCCAGGGCACCTGTTCGAACTCGCTGGGGTACCCGGCACGGGCCAGGGCGGTGCTGACGATATCCGTGGCCAGCCCGCCATTGACCAGCGTGGCATCGGTAAAAGGCGGCCAGACGTCGGCCACCAGGCGCAATTTTTCCGCGGACGCGCTCTGGCCCAGCAACAGCAATCCAATCAAAGCAAACGCTCGATGCAATCGCGGCATGCTCAAAGATCCTTAGCGGGCGCGGAGCCCTGCGTGATTTCGGCGGAACCCGAGGTCCTGCTGGCCACTGCGTGACCACAACCCGGACCTAACATTAGCTCATGGGAGCCAGTGCAAAGCGCTCGATTGCAGATTACACAAAGAAGACAGACCCCATCCAAGACAATGATGGCATTTTGATCCACCTCACATAAATCCTCGCCCCCACCGCCCCGCGCAAGACATCCTGGAGAGGGACGCTTAGTATCGCTGCACAGTTTTTGACAGGACGTGAACATGACAATCGATTGGGTCTGCAAACACCACACTGACCTGGGCAAGGAACAGTTGTACGCCATTCTGCAGCTGCGCACCGAGGTGTTCGTGGTCGAGCAGAAATGCGCCTATCAGGAAGTCGATGGCCAGGATCTGGACGGCGACACCTGCCACCTGATGGCCTGGCACAACGACCGCCTGGTGGCCTACCTGCGCCTGCTCGACCCGACGTCCCAGGGCGGCGATGTGGTGATCGGCCGCGTGGTCATCGCGCCCGAGGCACGCAGCCAGGGCCTGGGCCACACGCTGATGGAGCACGCCCTGGTGCAGGCCGAGAAGTACTGGCCCGACACGCCGATCTACCTCTCGGCCCAGGCACATTTGCAGGGCTACTACGGCCGCTACGGCTTCAGCGTGGCGGGCGAGGAGTACGTCGAGGACGGCATCCCCCACATCGGCATGCGCAAGGCTTGAGCCGACGCGGCTTCGGCGGTGTTCAGGGGTAGCCCAGCACCGCCTTGATCTGCGGCAGGTGGCTGGCGATCCAGCCCTTGTCGATCGCGCCCCAGTCCTGGACCTGGTAGCGCCCGGCGTGGTTGCGCGCGCCATCCTGCTGCTCGAACTCGCAGACGATGTCCAGGTCCGCCAGGGCGGCGATGGTGTCCTGGGCGGTGCGCCGGGGCATGCCCGTGGCCTCGGTCAGCGCCGGTACACTGCTGGCCAGCCCGCTGTCGATCAGGTACGCCACGTACAAGCGCCGGTAAAAGCTGCTTTTGGTCTTGCTCACATCCATCGCCTACTCCTTGTTGCTTGGGTTATCCCACCACGTCCGCCTTGCCCTGCAGATCACGCCAGGTGAGGTAGACCCGCAGGTCGAATTCCAGCTGGTGATAGCCCGGCAGCATGTGCTCGCAGAGCTTGTAGAACGCTTTGTTATGGTCCGATTCCTTGAAGTGCGCCAGTTCGTGGACCACGATCATGCGCAGAAACTCCGGGGCGGCCTCCTTGAACAGCGAAGCAATGCGGATTTCCTTCTTGGCCTTGAGCTTGCCGCCCTGCACCCGGGAGATCGCCGTGTGCAGGCCCAGGGCGCGGTGGGTCAGGTCCAGGCGATTATCGAACAGCACCTTGTCCACGGCCGGCGCGTTGCGCAGGTATTCCTGCTTGAGTTCCAGCACATAGCCGTACAGCGCCTTGTCGCTCTGCACCCCATGCTTTTGCGGATAACGCTGGCTCAGGTAGTCGCCCAAGCGCCCCTGGGCGATCAATTGGCGGATTTGTTCTTGAAGAGCGGCCGGGTAGGCCTGGAGGTATTTCAAGGCGGTCATGGGGCGGCAACAGAGTCACGAAAGGTCGCCAGTGTAGCGAATTCAGCCCGGTAACGCGCTCCAGTCGAAGGGCTGGGCAAAGCGCCGGGCGTCGCTGGCCATCAGTGGCCGTGCCACCAGGAAGCCCTGCACGTACTGGCAGCCATTGGCTTGCAGCCATTGATATTGCTCGAGAGTTTCCACGCCCTCGGCAATCACCAGCAGCCCGAATTGCTTGCACAAATCGATGGTGCTGCGGGCTATCGCCGCGTCGCGCGGCGAATCCGGCAAGCGCGCGATCAGGTGCCGGTCGAGCTTGAGGGTATCGAGTTCCAAGTCGCGCAGATGGGCCAGGGAACAGACGCCCGAGCCAAAGTCATCCAGCGCCACCCGCACCCCAAGGTGACGCAGCAGGCGCAACTGTTTGCGCGTCTCGTCAGGGTTTTGGAGCAGGGCCTCCTCGGTGACTTCGACCTCCAGCTGCCGGGGCTGCAGGCCGTGACGCTCAAGGACCCGGCGCAATTCGGTGACCAGGTTGGGCAAGCCGAACTGCGTGTTGCTCAAGCTGATGGCCAGCACCATGTCCTCGCTGAACAGGCCCTGCCAGCGCCGGCGCTGAGCGGCGCCGCGGTGGTATATCCAGCTGCCCAGGCGGCTGATCAGCCGCGCCTCTTCCAGCAACGGCAGAAACAGCCCCGGCGGGACGTCGCCGACACTCGGGTGCTGCCAGCGCAACAACGCCTCGAAGCCACGCAGGCGGCCATCGGCAATCGCCACCTGGGGTTGATACACCAGGTTGAATTCCTTGTGCTTGATGGCGTTGCGCACGCTGTCCTCAAGCATCAGCCGCGAGCGCGCCCGGCCGTTCATTTCATGATCGTAGTAGCGATACTGCTGGCGTCCGGCGCGCTTGGCCTCGTACATGGCGATGTCGGAGGCACGCAGCAGGCCATCGAGATCGGCACCGCAATCGGGGTACGTGGCAATGCCGATGCTGACGCCGAGGACGATATCCAGGCCATCGATCTGCTGACAGATCGACACCCGTTCGATGAGTTTTTCCGCGATCTTTGCTGCCTGCTCTGGCTGCTCCAGGTCCAGCAACGCGGTGAATTCATCCCCCCCCATGCGCGCCAGGATATCGAACGAGCGCAAGCAGGCTCGCAACTGCTCAGAGACCCAGCGCAGGACCCGGTCACCGGCATCGTGCCCCAGGGAATCGTTGACTCGCTTGAAGCCGTCCAGGTCCAGGTACAGCAGCACCAGGGACTTTTCCGGGCGCTCCTGGCGCAGCAGCAGGTTCTCCACCGTCTGGTAAAACCCCCGGCGGTTGAGCAGGCCGGTCAAGGGATCGGTCACGGCCTGGTATTCCAGTTGCTGGTGCAGATGGCGCACCTCGGACATGTCCAGCACCGTGACCACCATGGCCTTCTGCTCAGTGGACAGCGGCGCGCAGGACAGGGCCACCGAGACCTGCTGCCCCGTGCGAGTACAGAGCGTGGCGTCATGCAGGCGATAGGTTTCGCCCCGGGCATAGCTGGCGTAGAACTCGGAGTCGCGCCAGACCGGCATCTGCGGCTTTTGCACAAAACTGAGCAGCGCATTGCCTTCCAGGCTGTTGTCCTGGAACTCGAGCAAACGCGAAATCGCCGGGTTGGCAAACTCGATAAGCCCGCCCTCGCCCACCACCAGGATGCCTTCGGCGGCATTGGCCAACACCGAGGCGTTGAACGCCCGGGCGGCTTCCAGCTCGTGGCTCAGGCGCTGCAAGGCACGGCGATTGCGCTGCTGTTCCAGCAGGGTCTGCACCTTGGGCTTGAGGATTTGCGGATCGAAAGGCTTGAACAGGTAATCCACGGCGCCGCTGGCGTAGCCCTTGATCACCGCGTCCTGGGATTGTTCGTTGGCGGTCAGGAAGATGATCGGGGTCAGACGTGTCCGCTGGCTGCCACGCATCAGTCGCGCAACTTCGAAGCCGTCCATCCCGGGCATCTGCACATCCAGCAGCACCAGGTCGACTTCGTGTTCAAGCAGCAGGTTGAGGGCCTCGATACCGGATGCGGCCGTCATGACCTGCCAGTCCTGGCGCTGCAGCAGCGCCCGCATGCTGATCAGATTCTCGGGGTAGTCATCAACGATCAAAAGGACTGAGCTGCCGTCACCTGGCTTGGGTTGCGCGCATTCCATGCTGCTTCTCTTGTGTGCGTAAGGCCGGAAACCGAAGAAAACCGGACAAAAACTGAGTCTTCACTCTAGACCCGGATCCGGCAAAGCAGAAGCTGTCAAAAGGACATCACCGTGCCAAAGCAGCGGGCACCCGACTAACGGTCACCCGCGAAAGCCCCGTATCAAGGGAAAAAACGCCGCAGGACAAAGGCTTGACGTCAAGCATCCGCCAGACGGGCGTTAACCGCGATGCCTTCTACGCTATAAAGACCACCCCTGAAAAACCGCAGGCTAAAGCCTTGCGTGCCTGCCCCTGCCTCAACCGTGGAAACCCCCGACCATGATCGACCTGGCAACCTGGAACCTCAGCGTTCCCGTCGGCAACCCGCCGGCCACCATCGACACACCACGACTGGTGAGTGGTTTCAAGGATCAGTACTTCCACTCCAACACCGGCACCTTGTTCTTCTGGTCCCCCGTGACCGGCTCCAAGACCGAGAACGCCATCTACCCGCGCACCGAACTGCGCGAGACCTATTCCAACGGCACCCTGCGCAACTGGACCTACCCCGACGCCGACAACCTGCTGTACGCGACCCTGGCGGTGAACCAGGTGCCGTCCTCGGGCAAGATCGTCATCGGCCAGATCCATGCCTACAACAGCACCAAGCCGCTGGTGAAGGTCGAGTACCAGTACAAGACCAGCAAGCTGAGCGGCAATATCGTGGCCAAGGTGCGCATGCGTCCGGACGACAAGGAAGGCCGGGTCATCACCATCGCCGAGAACGTCAAGCTGGACCGCGAGTTCTCCTACCTGATCCACCTCAGTCGCAGCGGCACGCTGAGCATCAGCGCCGCCGGCTACCAGTGGGACAACAAGATCAGCGCCACCTGGCGCGACAAGCCGCTGTACTTCAAGGCCGGGGTCTATGTGCAGGACAACACCGGCTACACCAGCGAAGGCGGCAAGGTAACCTTCTACAAGCTGGACATCGACCACAACAAAGGCTGAAACCGACCCACAAAAAAGCCCGCATCGCTGCGGGCTTTTTCAGTACAACGCCGGGGCTTAGTTGACCTTGGCGTTCAGCTCACCCTTGAGGTAACGCTGGAACATGGCTTCCAGGGAAACCGGCTTGATCTTCGAAGCATTGCCGGCGGTGCCGAAGGCTTCGTAACGGGCGATGCACACGTCGCGCATGGCGGTCACGGTAGCGCCGAAGAATTTGCGCGGGTCGAACTCGCTCGGGTTGGTGGCCATCAGGCGACGCATCGCACCGGTGGACGCCAGGCGCAGGTCGGTGTCGATGTTGACCTTGCGCACGCCGTGCTTGATGCCTTCAACGATTTCTTCAACCGGCACGCCGTAGGTTTCTTTGATGTCGCCGCCGTACTGGTTGATGATTGCCAGCCACTCTTGCGGTACCGAAGAAGAACCGTGCATCACCAGGTGAGTGTTGGGAATGCGCTTGTGGATCTCTTTGATGCGGTCGATGGCCAGCACGTCGCCGGTAGGCGGCTTGGTGAACTTGTAGGCGCCGTGGCTGGTGCCGATGGCGATGGCCAGGGCATCGACCTGGGTGCGCTTGACGAAGTCGGCGGCTTCTTCCGGGTCGGTCAGCATCTGGCTGTGATCCAGCACGCCTTCAGCGCCGATACCGTCTTCTTCACCGGCCATGCCGGTTTCCAGGGAACCCAGGCAGCCCAGCTCGCCTTCTACCGACACGCCGCAGGCGTGAGCCATGGCCACGGTTTGCTGGGTCACGCGCACGTTGTAGTCGTAGTCGGTCGGGGTCTTGCCGTCTTCGCCCAGGGAGCCGTCCATCATGACCGAGCTGAAGCCCAGCTGGATGGAGCGCTGGCAGACGTCAGGGCTGGTGCCGTGGTCCTGGTGCATGCACACCGGGATGTGCGGGAATTCTTCGATCGCGGCGAGGATCAGGTGGCGCAGGAAAGGCGCACCGGCGTATTTGCGGGCACCGGCCGAAGCCTGGACGATCACCGGGGAGTCAGTCTTGTCAGCGGCTTCCATGATGGCGCGCATCTGCTCAAGGTTGTTGACGTTGAAAGCTGGAACGCCGTAGCCGAATTCGGCTGCGTGGTCCAGCATCTGGCGCATGCTGATGAGTGCCATTGTGTGTGTCTCTCCCGATCGAGGGTCGTTAATCGTGCAAGCCTGCCGTAGCGGCGGCTGCTATTCAAGTTATTGCAGATCGGGGGTCAGCCCGCCCTGCCTGATTCAAGTAAAACGCTGTTTCGTGTCTTGCCAACCCCTGTAGCGAGCGAGCCTGTCGGCTCGGCCGTCGCCACCGGGGCCGGATTTATTGAGCCTTGCAGCCGCGGCCGATCAGATCGTTGGTGGCGACCCAGTAAACCAGGCCTTCCTCACCTTTTTCGTGAAACGCCAGCATCTCATTGCTGTACAGCGCGCCCGAGGCGCCCGGCTCCAGCTTCAGACGGTAGACCTGATCAGCCCCGCCCAGGCGCACATCGACTTCCTTGCGGCTGCTGTCGGTATAGCGCCAGACCACGTGTGCCTGGCTGTCGCAGACCCAGGTGGTCCAGGTGTCGGCGGGTGGCGACTTGAACAGATCCAGGTTGGCGCAACCTGCCAGCAATGCCAGCGCCGCCACGGCGATAAAGCCTTTCATCGGTGTTCCTCGGCAGGCGGCAGCAGGCCGCCAGCACAGCGCGTAATCAATGAGACCCGTCAAGGACAACCATGTTCCTTGGTCCGGGACGGGGTTTCGTATTTGTCCAGGCCATCAGGGCCCAGACGCTTGTTAATCACCGGCGCCGTCTCGGCCTGCCAATCGGCCTGGTAGCAGCCGTTGTCCGGCGCCCCTGGCTCGACCGCAGGTTTGGCCTCGGGGGTGCTGGAACACCCCACCAGCAACCCGACGCCGATCAACAGCATTAACGTCTTGACCATGTGAACACTCCTTTGCCTGGCCAATGGGGCTTCAGCCCTTGGCCCGTGCTTCCAGGACTTCCACGGCTGGCAGCACCTTGCCTTCGACGAACTCGAGGAACGCGCCGCCGCCGGTAGAAATGTAGGAGATTTGTTCGGCCACACCATATTTATCGATGGCCGCCAGGGTGTCGCCACCACCGGCAATGGAGAATGCCGAGCTGTCGGCGATGGCCTGGGCCAGCACCTTGGTGCCGTTACCGAACTGGTCGAACTCGAACACGCCGACCGGACCGTTCCAGAGGATGGTCTTGGACGACTTCAGCAGCTCGGCGAAATGCGCGGCGGTTTGCGGGCCAATGTCGAGGATCATGTCGTCGGCCGCCACATCGGCGATCAGCTTGACCGTGGCTTCGGCGCTTTCGGCGAATTCCTTGGCCACCACCACGTCGACCGGCAGCGGGACGCTGACCTTGGCCGCGATGTCACGGGCGGTGTCCAACAGGTCCGGCTCGTACAGCGACTTGCCGACTGGGTGACCGGCAGCGGCGAGGAAAGTGTTGGCAATACCGCCGCCGACGATCAGTTGATTGCAGATCTGGCTCAGGCTGTTGAGCACGTCGAGCTTGGTCGACACCTTGGAACCGGCAACGATGGCCGCCATCGGTTGTGCCGGGGCGCCCAGGGCCTTGCCCAGTGCATCCAGCTCAGCGGCCAGCAACGGACCGGCCGCCGCGACCTTGGCGAACTTGGCCACGCCATGGGTCGAGCCCTCGGCACGGTGGGCAGTGCCGAAAGCGTCCATCACGAACACGTCGCACAGCGCAGCGTATTGCTGGGCCAGTTCGTCGGCGTTCTTTTTCTCGCCCTTGTTGAAGCGCACGTTTTCGAACAACACGATGTCACCGGCCTTGACCTCGACACCGTTCAGGTAATCGGCCACCAGCGGCACCTCACGGCCCAGGGCCTTGCTAAGGTAGTCGGCGACGGGCTTGAGGCTGTTCTCGGCCGAGAACTCGCCTTCGGTCGGACGGCCCAGGTGCGAGCAGACCATCACTGCCGCGCCTTTTTCCAGGGCCAGCTTGATGGTCGGCAGCGAGGCCAGGATTCGCGCATCGCTGGTGACAACACCGTCCTTGACTGGGACGTTGAGGTCTTCACGGATCAGTACGCGCTTACCTTGCAGATCGAGGTCGGTCATCTTCAACACGGTCATGGGTCGCAATTCCTGGGTTACTGCTGTTGAGAAGCAGGGAGTAGAGGGGCAGAAAGTGGAGCAGCTGTTTGCAGATAATGTCCTGCAACGTCCAGCATTCGGTTGGCAAACCCCCATTCGTTGTCGAACCAGGCCAGGATGTTCACCAGCCGGGGGCCGGAAACACGGGTCTGACTGGCGTCGACGATCGCCGAATGCGGGTCGTGGTTGAAATCACAGCTGGCGTGCGGCAGCTCGGTGTAGGCCAGCAAACCCTTGAGCGGGCCGCTGGTGGCGGCCTCGCGCAGGATCCGGTTGACCTCGCCGGCATCGGTATCACTCACGGTTTGCAGGGTGATATCGAGGCACGACACGTTCACCGTCGGCACGCGCACTGCTTTGGCCTGAATTCGCCCGGCAAGTTCCGGCAGCAGCCGTTCGATGCCTCGGGCCAGACCGGTGGACACCGGGATCACCGACTGGAACGCCGAACGGGTACGGCGCAGGTCTTCGTGGTGATAGGCGTCGATCACCGGCTGATCGTTCATCGCCGAGTGAATGGTGGTGATCGATACGTACTCCAGGCCGATCGCCTGATCCAGCAGGCGCAACAGCGGAACGCCGCAGTTGGTGGTGCAGGAGGCGTTGGATACCAGCAGCTCGCGGCCGGTCAGGCAATCCTGGTTGACGCCGTAGACGATGGTGGCGTCGACATCCGACTCACTGGCCATCGGCTGGGAAAACAGCACCCGAGGCGCACCGGCATCGAGGAAGCGCTGGCCATCGGCCCGGGTGTGGTAAGCGCCGGAGCACTCCAGCACCAGATCGACGCCCAGGGACGCCCAATCGATGCCTTCGGGGGTAGCACTGCGCAAAACCTTCACGCAGTTGCCATTAATATGCAGACAATCGCCATCGATCTTCACCTCGCCGGGGAACCGGCCATGGGTGGAGTCGAAGCGTGTCAGGTATTCGATGCTGGCCATGTCGGCCAGGTCGTTGATTGCAACAATTTCGAACCCGGCCGCGGCCCCTCGCTCGAACAGAGCACGCAAGACGCAACGACCAATCCGGCCGTAGCCGTTGAGTGCAACTTTGTAGGGACGCGGTTGAGGCATGGGGTTCTCAATCAGGTACAGGTAGACACACGGGTTATGCGCAAACCCTTGTAGGAGCACGCTTGCGTGGCGAGGGAGCTTGCTCCCGCTGGAGCGCGCAGCGCTCCCAGACCAGTTGCCGAGGTGTATCTGATACCTCTCGACAGGTCGGTTTGGGGCCGCTTCGCAGCTCAGCGGGAGCAAGCTCCCTCGCCACTACAAGCTCGCTCCTACACAGAGGAGCGGTGCGTTTTAGTCTTCCAGCAGTTCTTCAGCCTGACCCAGGATGTTTTCCAGGGTGAAGCCGAACTCTTCGAACAAGGCTGGCGCAGGCGCCGACTCGCCGTAGGTGGTCATGCCGATCACGCGGCCTTCCAGGCCCACGTACTTGTACCAGTAGTCCGCGTGAGCGGCCTCGATGGCGATACGGGCACTGACCTGCAACGGCAGGACCGATTGCTTGTAGCCGGCGTCCTGGGCATCGAACACGCTGGTGCATGGCATGGAAACCACACGCACCTTGCGGCCCTGCTCGGTCAGTTTGTCGAACGCCTGAACCGCCAGGCCCACTTCCGAACCGGTGGAGATCAGGATCAGCTCAGGCTCGCCTGCGCAGTCCTTCAACACGTAGCCGCCACGGGCGATATCAGCGATCTGGCCGGCATCGCGGGTTTGGTGCTGCAGGTTCTGACGGGAGAAGATCAGCGCCGAAGGGCCGTCCTTGCGCTCGATGGCCAGCTTCCAGCAGACGGCCGATTCCACGGCATCGGCTGGACGCCAGGTGTCGAGGTTCGGGGTGCTGCGCAGGCTGGTCAGTTGCTCGACCGGCTGGTGAGTCGGGCCGTCTTCGCCCAGGCCGATGGAGTCGTGGGTGTAGACGAACACCACGCGCTTCTTCATCAAGGACGCCATGCGCACCGCGTTGCGGGCGTATTCCATGAACATCAGGAAGGTCGCGCCGTAAGGCACCAGGCCGCCGTGCAGGGACACGCCGTTCATGATCGCGCTCATGCCGAACTCGCGAACGCCGTAGTACATGTAGTTGCCGCTGGCATCTTCCGCCGACACGCCTTTGCAGCCTTTCCACAGGGTCAGGTTGGAACCGGCCAGGTCAGCGGAGCCGCCCAGCAGTTCAGGCAGCAGTGGGCCGTAGGCATTCAGGGCGTTCTGGCTGGCCTTGCGGCTGGCGATGGTTTCGCCCTTCGCCGCGACTTCAGCGATATAGGCCGAGGCCTTTTCGGCGAAATCGGCAGGCAATTCACCGGCCAGGCGACGGACCAGCTCGTTGGCCAGCTCAGGGAAGGCGGCGGAGTAGGCCGCGAAGCGCTGATCCCACTCGGCTTCCACCGCGCGGCCGGCTTCCTTGGCGTCCCACTCGGCGTAGATATCGGCCGGGATTTCGAACGGAGCGTAGTTCCAGTTCAGCGCCTTGCGGGTCAGGGCGATTTCCGCGTCACCCAATGGGGCGCCGTGGCAGTCTTCCTTGCCTTGCTTGTTCGGCGAGCCGAAACCGATGGTGGTCTTGCAGCAGATCAGGGTCGGCTGCTCGCTTTTGCGCGCGGTCTCGATGGCGATCTTCAGTTCTTCAGGATCATGACCGTCGACGTTGCGGATCACCTGCCAGTTGTAGGCTTCGAAACGCTTCGGGGTGTCATCGGTAAACCAGCCTTCGACTTCGCCGTCGATGGAGATGCCGTTGTCATCGTAGAAGGCAATCAGCTTGCCCAGGCCCAGGGTACCGGCCAGGGAGCCCACTTCGTGGGAAATGCCTTCCATCATGCAGCCATCACCCAGGAACACGTAGGTGTGGTGATCGACAACGTTGTGCCCCGGGCGGTTGAACTGCGCCGCCAGGACTTTCTCTGCGAGGGCGAAACCCACGGCGTTGGCCAGGCCCTGGCCCAACGGACCGGTGGTGGTTTCAACACCCGGGGTGTAGCCGAATTCCGGGTGACCCGGGGTGCGGCTGTGCAGTTGGCGGAAGTTTTTCAGGTCTTCGATCGACAGGTCATAGCCGGTCAGGTGCAGCAGCGAGTAGATCAACATCGAGCCGTGGCCGTTGGACAGCACGAAGCGGTCACGGTCGGCGAAAGCCGGATTACTCGGGTTGTGCTTCAGGTAGTCACGCCAAAGTACCTCGGCGATATCCGCCATACCCATCGGGGCACCGGGATGGCCGCTGTTGGCTTTTTGCACGGCATCCATGCTGAGGGCACGAATGGCGTTGGCACGCTCACGACGGCTGGGCATCGCTGATCTCCTAGGGTTTGAATAAAACGAAACGGAAAAAAGACGCGCATTTTCCCTCAGCCCGTAGGCGGGGGCAATGACAGATAGTCGTTCTGGCACGTTTTTCCTGTGGATAAGGCGCTTATCGCCTGATGAAACCTTTCTGCATTTCGTCTTTAGAGAGCAAAGGCTGCTTCAAGTGCCATTTATCTACCAATATCAAAACTTTTTGATATTGGTCTTGCGGGGTTTTATGGGCGTCACTAGACTGCGCCACTATGAATTTACGTGTGCCTTCCATTCGCCATGACGACTGCGATGAACTGGCGGCCTTGTGCAAGGCCGGCGGCGATCCGCTGCGATTGAATGTATTGCGCGCGCTGACCAACGACTCATTCGGTGTACTGGAGCTGGCGCAGATCTTTGCCATCGGCCAGTCCGGCATGAGCCACCACCTCAAGGTTCTGGCCCAGGCCGACCTGGTGGCGACCCGCCGCGAGGGCAATGCGATTTTCTATCGCCGTGCCCTGCCCAACACCGAGCAACTGGGTGGCAGGTTGCATGCAGCCCTGCTCGATGAAGTCGACCAACTGGCCCTGCCCTTTGACGTACAGGCGCGGATCGGCCTGGTGCATCGACAACGGGCGACGGCCAGCCAGGACTTTTTTTCCCGGGTCGCGGAGAAGTTTCGCGCCCAGCAGGACCTGATCGCAGGACTGCCCCAGTACCGCGAGAGCTTGCTTTCGTTGCTGGATCAGCTGAATTTCGGCAGCACCGCCACGGCCATAGAAGTCGGCCCGGGCGACGGTGGCTTTCTGCCGGATCTGGCCCGCCGCTTTCATCAGGTCACCGCGCTGGACAACAGCCCGGCGATGCTGGATCTGGCGCGTCAGCTATGTGAACGCGAAGCGCTGGCTAACGTCAGCCTGCAGTTGGCCGATGCACTGAATGGCGTAGGCCTGAGCGCCAACTGCGTCGTGTTGAACATGGTCTTGCACCATTTCGCAGCGCCCGCCGAAGCCATGAAACACATGGCCGGCCTGCTGCAACCAGGCGGTAGCCTGTTAGTGACAGAGTTGTGCAGCCACAACCAGAGTTGGGCCAGGGAGGCCTGCGGTGATCTCTGGCTGGGCTTTGAACAGGAAGATCTGGCCCGTTGGGCCACCGCTGCGGGACTGGTTCCCGGGGAAAGCCTGTATGTAGGCTTACGTAATGGTTTCCAGATTCAGGTCCGCCATTTTCAGCGACCGGCTGGCGACACTCACCATCGGTAAATTTAGGAAACCGTCGAGATGAGCGAATACTCCCTTTTCACCTCCGAGTCCGTGTCTGAAGGGCATCCGGACAAAATCGCCGACCAGATTTCTGACGCGGTGCTGGACGCCATCATTACCCAAGACAAGTTCGCCCGCGTGGCTTGCGAGACTCTGGTGAAAACCGGCGTGGCGATCATCGCCGGCGAAGTCACCACATCGGCCTGGGTCGATCTGGAAGAAATCGTCCGTAACGTTATCCTGGACATCGGCTACAACAGCTCCGACGTCGGTTTCGACGGCGCGACCTGCGGCGTGATGAACATCATCGGCAAGCAGTCCCCCGACATCAACCAGGGTGTAGACCGTGCCAAGCCTGAAGATCAGGGCGCCGGCGACCAGGGCCTGATGTTCGGCTACGCCAGCAACGAAACCGACGTGCTGATGCCGGCACCGATCACCTTCTCGCACCAACTGGTGCAGCGCCAGGCCGAGGCCCGCAAATCCGGCCTGCTGCCTTGGTTGCGTCCCGACGCCAAGTCGCAAGTGACCTGCCGTTACGAAGGCGGCAAGGTGGTGGCGATCGACGCCGTCGTATTGTCGACCCAGCACAACCCTGACGTGTCGTACAAAGACCTGCGCGAAGGCGTGATGGAGCTGATCGTCAAGCACGTGCTGCCGGCCGACCTGCTGACCAAGGACACCCAGTTCCACATCAACCCGACTGGCCAGTTCATCATTGGCGGCCCGGTGGGCGACTGCGGCCTGACCGGTCGCAAGATCATCGTCGACAGCTACGGCGGCATGGCCCGTCACGGCGGCGGCGCGTTCTCCGGCAAGGATCCATCCAAGGTTGACCGTTCGGCCGCCTACGCCGGTCGCTATGTGGCCAAGAACATCGTCGCTGCCGGCCTGGCCGAGCGCTGCGAGATTCAGGTTTCCTACGCTATCGGCGTCGCTCAACCGACTTCGATCTCGTTGAACACCTTCGGCACCGGCAAGATCAGCGACGACAAGATCGTCAAGCTGGTACGTGACGTGTTCGACCTGCGTCCATACGCCATCACCACCATGCTCGACCTGCTGCACCCGATGTACCAGGAAACCGCTGCTTACGGCCACTTCGGTCGTACCCCGCAAACCAAGACCGTGGGCGAAGACACCTTCACCACCTTCACCTGGGAAAAAACCGACCGCGCCGAGGCCCTGCGCGCCGCTGCCGGTCTGTAAGCTTCACCTGGCAACATCCAAAGCCCCGCACGGTTCGCCCTGCGGGGCTTTTTTGTAGCCGAAGGTTTCCCTGCCGGCCTCTGGCCCGGGGCTTACCGGCTGCCTCCCGTGCCCCGAAACAACCGGCAACCAGCCGAGTGCCCCGCGCCTCGCGGAGCGGCCTAACCTTGGTCGACATCACGCCCGAGCAAGGACGCTCCCCATGTTGCCCAGACTGCAATGGTTGATCAGTTTCGCCCTGGCACTTCTCGTCCTGCCGGCCATGGCCGCCTGCCCGGATTGGCCCACCGCCCGCGCCACTGAAGAAATCAGCGCCCTGCATCGACAACTGCAGGCCTGGGGCGAGGGCTATCACCGACAGGGCCAGTCCGCAGTGGCCGACGAGCTGTATGACCAGGCACGGCAACGCCTGAATACCTGGCGCCAGTGCTTCGGCGTCGCGTCCACTGCTGACCAGCCGCTGCGCAGCGCTGCCGGCGACGTGGCCCACCCGATCCCCCATACCGGCCTCGAGAAACTCGCCGACGACCAGGCCGTGCAGTCCTGGCTGCAAGGCCGCCGCCAGGTCTGGGTGCAGCCGAAGGTCGACGGCGTGGCGGTGACCCTGATCTACCGCCGCGGCCTGTTCCAGCAGGCCATCAGCCGTGGCGACGGCCTGCGTGGCCAGGACTGGAGCGCCGCTGCGCAGTTGATCGAGGCCATTCCCAAGCGATTGCCCCAGCCGGTGGACCTGCTGCTGCAAGGCGAGCTGTACTGGCGCCTGGAAGCCCACGTTCAGGCGGAGGCCGGCAGCCGCAATGCCCGCAGCCAGATCGCCGGGCTGATGGCACGCAAACAGCTGCGGGCGCAAGAGGCAAGGCAGATCGGCCTGTTTGTCTGGGACTGGCCACAGGGCCCGAACACCCTGCCCGAGCGCCTGGCGCAGTTGAGCAGCCTGGGGTTCGCCGAAAGCCGCGAGTACAGCCACCCCGTCACCGACCTTGACGGCGCACGGCGCTGGCGCGACCACTGGTATCGCGCGCCCCTGCCCTTTGCCAGCGACGGCATTGTGTTGCGCCAAAGCCTGCGCCCGCCCGCGCAGCGCTGGCAGGTCAAGGCGCCGTACTGGCTGGTGGCCTGGAAGTACCCCTACCGGCAGGCCCTGGCCACGGTACGCAAGGTGCAATTCAAGATCGGCCGCACCGGGCGCATCACCCCACTGCTGGAACTGGAGCCGGTGCGCCTGGATGACCGACAGATCCGCCGGGTCAGCAGTGGCTCGCTACAGCGCTGGCAAGCGCTGGATATTCGCCCCGGCGACCAGGTGGCCATCAGCCTGGCCGGGCTGACGGTGCCACGCCTGGACAGCGTGGTGCTGCGTGCGGCGCAACGAGCACCAATCACGGTGCCCGACCCCGGGGCCTTTGATTACCTGAGCTGCTGGCAGCCGCTGCCCGGTTGCGAAAGCCAGTTCCTGGCACGCCTGACCTGGCTCAGCGGCAAGCAGGGGCTGGACCTGCCCCATGTCGCTAGCGGCACCTGGGAGAAACTGATTGAAACAGGTCGCATCAAAGGCTTGGTCGATTGGTTGACCCTCGACCACGCAGAGCTTGCTAACATTGCCGGCTTTGGCGAACGCAGCAGCGCACGCCTGCTCGACAGCCTGCAAGGCGCCCGGCAACGACCTTTCGCACGCTGGCTGAAGGCCCTGGGCTTGCCGCCCAGTGGCACGGCCAGCCTGCAAGGCCCGTGGCAGGTCCTGGCGAGCAAAAGTACCGAACAATGGCAGGCCGAGGGCAACATCGGCCCCAAGCGCGCCGCACAGTTGAGCGCGTTTTTGCAAAGCCCGCAGATGCGGGCTGTCACAGAAGAATTGAGAGCCGCCGGGGTCGAAGGGTTTTGAAGACTGATCGATCCGTGGTGTTGAACCCCAAGGGCACGACTACGCTCCAAGAGCCCAACCGTCTGCCCACCTGATAGCGACCTTACGGAGCCTTTATGAAACTGTTTTCACCGCTCGCGCTTTTGACCCTTTGCAGCCTGGTGGCCGCCCCGGTGCTGGCCACAGAGCAGGCCCCGGAACTCACCGGCTGCGCCGCCAAGCGCCAGGCCATCAGCGTCCAGATCGAGCAAGCCAAGGCTCACGGCAACAGCGAACAGCAGGCTGGCCTGGAAAAAGCCCTGAGCGAAGTCACTGCCAACTGCACCGACGCCTCGCTGAAGAAGGAACGGGAAAACAAGGTGCTGGATGCCAAGCACGAAGTCAGCCGCCGTCAGGCCGACCTGGATAAAGCCATGAAAAAAGGCGATTCGGAGAAGATCAACAAGCGCAAGGACAAGCTCGCCGAATCCCGCAAGGAACTGCAGCAAGCCCTGGACGAGCTGGATAAATAAGCCGCTGACGGGCTTTCACGCCAAACCTTGACTCAGGACTGTCTGTGGCGAGGGAGCTTGCTCGCGCTTGCCTACGCAGCAGGCACCGCCTCAAGCCCCAGGGGTGGCAGCTGCCGTCGCGACAGATGCCCCGGTCCTGCCCAGGTCGCCCGATTTAAAGCAGGATCAGTGATCACGAAACTCTTTATGGCAAGCACTGCACGCATCTTCGACCTTCTGCACCGCCGGGCCGAGATTGGCGGCCTTGTAGGGCTGGACCTGGCTCGCGATCACCAATTCACCGGTGGCCGCCTCAAGGTTGCGCGCCAGCTCCTGGAAGCGCGCCTGTTTGCGCCAGACATCGTCGGTGGCGCTGGTATGTTCCTCTTCCTTGACCTGGGGAAAGTGCTTCCACGGCTCATGGGACAGGCTGTCGAGTTTGACCGCACCCTCGGCGAAACGCGCACCGTCGAAGGCGATCCGCCCGCGAAGCATGCCGCCCAGGTCTTCACCGGTCTTGAGCATCTGTTTGAAGATCGCCTTGCGCTGCCCCAGGGGCGAGTTCGGATCGACTCCACCGCAGGCAGAAAGCGTCAGGCAGGCCAGCAATACAACAGCAAGTCTTTTAAGAATCATGGTGGCTCAAGGTTCGGGAAAACGGCGGCCAGTATCCTCGCCTGCCCGGCAAAGACCAATAGCCCTATTAAAAACAAGGGTTGCCCGAGCGCCTGCACGGCTCGCGCAATCGTCAAAGGAAGTACCGCATGAATCTCAGTTTCAGCGCCTGGCGCCGTCACCTGGCCTGGACCCTGCCGACCCTGGCCCTGCTGGCCGGGTGCAATGGCAGCGACACCGAAACGCCCCAGACCCACGCCCTCGCCACCTACGTCAGCGCACCCTGGGAAGCCCTGCCGCAGGTCGCCGACAATGACCTGCTGGCCGGCTTCGGTTCCTGGCGCAGTGCCTGCACCCGACTCAAGGCCGATACGATCTGGGGACCAACCTGCGCCGCAGCGGCCACTGTGCCGCAGACGCCCGCCGCCATTCGCGGCTTTCTTGAAGAACACCTTCAGGTCTTCGGCCTGCGCTCGGCCAATGGCAGCAGCAATGGCCTGATCACCGGTTACTACGAACCGGTCTACCCCGGCAGCCTGACCGCGACCAAGACCGCCAATGTGCCGGTGTACGGCGTGCCGGATGACATGATCATCGTCGCCCTGGACAGCCTCTACCCCGAACTCAAGGGCAAGCGCCTGCGCGGCCGGCTTGAAGGCCGGGTGCTCAAGCCCTACGACGACGCTGCCAGCATCGAGACCAAGGGCGTCAAGGCGCCGGTGATTGCCTGGCTGACCGACCCGATGGACCTGCAATTCCTGCAGATCCAGGGCTCGGGACGGATCCAGCTGGCCGATGGTCGCCAACTGCGCATCGGTTATGCCGACCAGAACGGCCATCCTTATCGGCCGATCGGGCGCTGGCTGGTGGATCAGGGCGAGCTGAAAAAAGAAGAAGTCACCATGGGTGCCATCGCGGCATGGGCCAAGGCCCACCCGGCACGTATTCCCGAGCTGCTGGGGAGCAACCCCAGTTATGTGTTCTTCAACCGCAACCCGGACAGTAACGAAGGTCCGCGTGGGTCGCTGAATGTGCCCCTGACCTCAGGCTACAGCGTGGCGGTGGATCGCAAAGTGATTCCCCTGGGCAGCCTGTTGTGGCTGTCCACCACCCGCCCGGATGGCAGCAGTCTGGTGCGCCCGGTGGCCGCCCAGGACACCGGCGGCGCCATCACCGGCGAGGTCCGTGCGGATCTGTTCTGGGGTACGGGGGATGCAGCCGGGCAACTGGCCGGCGACATGAAACAGCAAGGACAGATCTGGATGCTCTGGCCCAAGGGCGCGGCGCTGCCGGCCGTTCCGGAAGTGGCCGACAGCAAATAACCTCGCCACTCAACTCCACGCCGCCCGCAACTTCGCAGGCGGCGACCCTCGGCGAAAGCAGCCCAGGGTCGCGGAACAGCGATCAGATCGAAACGAAAAAGAAGCTGGCAATCAGTGCCATGCCCACGAACCACACCACCGAGCGCAGCATGGCCCAGTCCGCCAGGTAGCAGATGATGTACAGCAGACGACTGGTGATAAACAGCACCGCCAGCACGTCGATGGTCACCAGCTGCGCCACATTGGCGACATGGGCAATGATCACCGCCGCCGCAAAGGCCGGGGTCACTTCGAAGCTGTTGAGCTGGGCGGAATGGGCACGCTTGGCGAAGCCTTCAAGGGTCGCCAGGAACGCACGCGGGTCGTGGTTCTGCCGTGGCCCGAACTTGCCACCACTGAACTTGGCGATACCGGTGCACAGGTACGGCAGGAGGATGGCGATAAATACACACCAGAAGGCAACGGTCATGGCAGGGTCCTTTTTTAAAGTTAGGGGGGACGGATCAGAACTTCATCACCAGCATGCCGATCAGGACCAGCCCACAGGCTAAGAGCCGTGGCCGACCGAAAGGTTCTTTCAAGTAGCGCATGCCGAACAACACCACCAGGATCACGCTGATCTCGCGCAACGCCGCGGCTTCGGCAATCGAGCCAAGCTGCATGGCCCAAAGCACCAAAGCGTAGCTGAACAAAACGCAAAATCCGACGCACAGCCCCAACCGCCACTGTTCACGCCAGAACAGGGCGAATGCCGGGCGCCTGCGGACCAGCGCCAGCAAGGGAAAGGGCCAGGCACTGAGCAGCGTGACCCAGACCAGGTAATCCAGAGGGTGCGACCAGCGCCGCAGGGCCTGGCCGTCGATAAAGGTGTAGCAGCCGATGCACAAGCCAATCAGCGCCACCACCGGCAGCATCGACCACGGCAGGCGCTCGCCGCCACCGCCCTGCCACAACAGGCAAAGCATGCCGAAGGGGATCAGCAGAATGCCGAGGATCTGCTGGGTGCTCAGCACTTCTCCGGCAAACACCAGGGTCAGGGCCAGCACCACCAGGGGCGACAGCCCCCGCATCAAGGGGTAAACCAGCCCCAGGTCGCCCACCCGGTAGGCCTGGATCAACAGGTAGCGATACAGCAGTTCAAAGGCGGCGGAGGCCAGGATCCATGGCCAGATCGCGGCAGGCGGCAGCTCGACGAAGCCCAGCATCAAGGCCACGAACAGCAGCGCCACACTGTCCATGCACGCCACCACCAGCAACCGCTCGGCACTGAATTTGATCAGGGTGTTCCAGGCCGCGTGCAGCAGTGCCGCCACCAGAACCAGACTTGTCGCCAGCACTTCAGACTCCCTGTTTGATAGAGGAGAAACGTTTCACCTAGCCCTTTCGGCTGTTTATACTGGCGCCGACCACGCCGCACTCAGTTGCGCAGAGACCTATTCCAATAATTCCTGCCACCGCTCGACCCTCTGGGGACGGCAACCGGCATGCGCATGCCTGATCAGCGCGTCAAGACTACAGACTAATAGCAGCTGCAAGTGGCAAGCAGTGAGCCTCAAGCTTGAAACTTGCAGCTTGAGGCCCGAAGCTTGCTGCCGCCCCCTGTCACCCTCGCCGTTCATCCAAAGGAGTCCGGATGCTTGAACTTGTCGCTGCATTTATTTGCCTGACCACCCTGCTCACCTACGTTAATTTCCGCTTTATCGGCCTGCCACCGACCATCGGCGTGATGGTGACCGCACTGCTGTTTTCCCTGCTGCTGCAAGGACTGAGCTTTCTTGGCTACCCCGGGCTCGAAGAGCACGTGCAGCAACTGATCGGCCAGATCGACTTCGGCGACCTGCTGATGAACTGGATGCTGTCGTTCCTGCTGTTCGCCGGCGCCCTGCACGTCAACCTCGGCGACCTGCGCAGTTACCGCTGGCCCATCGGCCTGCTGGCCACGGTCGGCGTTCTGGTCGCCACAGTGGTGATCGGCAGCCTGGCCTACTGGATCTTCGGCCTGTTCGGCTGGCATGTGAGCTTCCTCTACTGCCTGCTGTTCGGCGCGCTGATTTCACCCACCGACCCGATTGCGGTGCTCGGCGTGCTGCGTACCGCCAACGCGTCCAAACCGCTTAAGACCACCATCGTCGGCGAGTCGCTGTTCAACGACGGCACCGCCGTGGTGGTGTTTACCGTACTGCTCGGCATCGCCCAGCTGGGTGAAACCCCGACGATTGGCGCGACGGCCATGCTGTTCGCCCACGAGGCCATTGGCGGCGTGGTGTTCGGCGGGCTGATCGGCTACCTGGTGTACCTGATGATCAAGAGCATCGAGCAGCACCAGATCGAAGTCATGCTGACCCTGGCCCTGGTCATCGGCGGCTCGGCGATGGCCGCCGAACTGCACGTATCGGCACCGATCGCGATGGTGGTGGCGGGGCTGATCATCGGCAACCTGGGGCGCAATCTGGCGATGAACGACATGACCCGGCGCTACCTCGACGGTTTCTGGGAATTGCTCGATGACATGCTCAACGCCCTGCTGTTCGCCCTGATCGGCATGGAGCTGCTGCTGTTGCCGTTCTCCTGGCTGCACCTGCTAGCGGCGAGCCTGCTGGCGCTGGCGATCCTGCTCTCGCGCCTGCTTACCGTGGCCCCGGCCATCCTCCTGCTGCGCCGCTGGCGCACAGTGCCGCGCGGCACCATCCGGGTCCTGACCTGGGGTGGCCTGCGCGGCGGGGTTTCGGTGGCACTGGCGCTGGCCCTGCCCCTGGGCCCGGAACGCGACCTGTTGCTGAGCATCACCTACATCGTGGTGCTGTCGTCGATCCTGTTGCAGGGCCTGAGCATCGGCAAACTGGTACGCCACGTGACCAACGATGCACCGGCGCCCGCCAGCAAGGCAGACGCTCACTGATCATTTTTTGATCTCTCGCGGATCGGGCGCTGGCGTCTGGTCCGCGGTTTTATTGGGTTTGCCACTCTCGCTGCGCACCTGGGCATGGCTGATCAGGGCAAAGATGCAGCTGCCGCCAATGATATTGCCCGCCAGGGTCGGTCCGGCGAACACCAGCCAGAAATCCTTCCACGGCAACTCGCCGGCAAACACCAGGTACGAGACCTCGGCCGAACCGACCACGATATGGGTAAAGTCACCCAGGGCCATCAGGTAGGTGATCAGGACGATGATCCAGATCTTGGCGCTCTCCATGGACGGGATCATCCAGACCATGGTGGCAATCATCCAGCCGGAAATAATGCCTTTGGCGAACATCTGGCTGCTGTCGTTTTCCATGACCTTGCGCCCGATATCGAGGAAGGCCATATCGGTCTTGCTGTCAAAAATCGGCAGGTGCAGCATCACGTAGGCCACCAGCAGGGTGCCGCACAGGTTACCCACCAGCACCACACTCCACAGCCGCAGCAGGCGCCCGAAGTTGTTCAGGGTCGGCTTGCTCATCACCGGCAGCACCGCGGTCAGGGTGTTTTCGGTAAACAGTTGCTGGCGCGCCAGGATCACCGCAAGAAAGCCCGCGCAGTAACCGAAGCTGGCGATCACCTTGAAGCCCTCGGTGTCGGGCAGGCGCGAATTGAGCAGGCCCATGCCCATCAATGACAGGCCCATGGTCAAGCCGGCAGCCAGGGCCGACCACCACAGCGCGGCGACGCTGCGCTCCAGTTCCTGGTCGCCCTGGGTGCGGATGATTTCATGCAGGACCGCCGCGCGAGGCGGTTGGTTGCGGTCGACGTCGTGCTGCTCTTCGGCCGACAGGCCGGGGGTCTTGCCGTCTTTTTGGGTGTCCATAAGGCTCCTGAACCAGGCGGGTCATTTAGCTACGACCTGCGCGGTTCAGGGCTGTTCAGTGGCACCAGGTGTTTTGTCGCAAAGGCTTCACTCGACGGCGGCGTCGTCCTGGAACTGGTCTTTCACGTACTTGATTTCGGTGCGCCCGTGGGGCGCCGGCAAGCCGTCTTCGCCGAGGTTGACGAACACCATCTTCTCGACCGTGAGAATGCTCTTGCGGGTGATCTTGTTGCGCACTTCGCAGGTCAGGGTAATCGAGGTGCGACCGAACTCGGTGGCGGTAATCCCCAGCTCGATGATGTCGCCCTGGCGCGAGGCGCTGACAAAGTTGATTTCCGAGATGTACTTGGTGACCACGCGCTGATTGCCCAGCTGGACGATGGCGTAGATGGCCGCCTCTTCGTCGATCCAGCGCAACAGGCTGCCGCCGAACAGCGTGCCGTTGGGGTTGAGGTCTTCGGGCTTTACCCATTTGCGGGTGTGGAAGTTCATGGGGGGGCTCCGGGGTTGGGAGGGGGGTTAGTGATGACTGTGGATGGGCCCCAGCTTCTAGCTTCAAGCTCAAAGCTGCAAGTTAAAAGCCGGTCCGCGCTGACTTGCAGCTTGCCACTTGGCGCTCAAACCCAGCTATAATCGCCACCGTTTCAAAACGGTCATCTGTATCGGATACCGTTTTCCCGCCACCTGTCCGAGGGGCGCTGCAGCAGGTTTACCTGTCAGGCTCGGATGGGGCGTTGCTGGCCACAGTCGGCCAGATACCAAACGCACAACGGCGCCCATTCGCATAACTACGAATGGAGGCTCTTCATGAGCGCTGTTATCACGCCTGCAGATTTTAACGATTACAAAGTCGCCGACATGTCCCTGGCTGCCTGGGGCCGTCGCGAAACCATCATCGCCGAATCGGAAATGCCGGCCCTGATGGGTCTGCGCCGCAAGTACTCCGCCGAGCAGCCGCTCAAGGGCGCGAAGATTCTTGGCTGCATCCACATGACCATTCAGACCGCCGTGCTGATCGAAACCCTGGTTGCCCTGGGTGCCGAAGTGCGTTGGTCGTCCTGCAACATTTTCTCGACTCAGGACCAGGCCGCTGCTGCCATCGCCGCTGCCGGCATCCCGGTTTTCGCCTGGAAAGGCGAGACTGAAGAAGAGTACGAGTGGTGCCTGGAGCAGACCATCCTCAAGGATGGCGCGCCGTGGGATGCCAACATGATCCTCGACGACGGCGGCGACCTGACCGAGCTGCTGCACAAGAAATACCCGGCGATCCTGGACCGCGTCCATGGCGTTACCGAAGAAACCACCACCGGCGTGCACCGCCTGCTGGACATGCTGGCCAAGGGCGAGCTGAAAATCCCGGCCATCAACGTCAACGACTCGGTGACCAAGAGCAAGAACGACAACAAGTACGGCTGCCGTCACAGCCTGAACGATGCGATCAAGCGCGGTACCGACCACCTGCTGTCCGGCAAGCAAGCGCTGGTCATCGGCTACGGTGACGTGGGCAAGGGCTCGGCCCAGTCCCTGCGTCAGGAAGGCATGATCGTCAAGGTTTCCGAAGTTGACCCGATCTGCGCTATGCAAGCCTGCATGGACGGTTTCGAACTGGTTTCGCCGTTCATCGACGGTATCAACACCGGCACCTCCGCCTGCATCGACGCAGCACTGCTGGGCAAGATCGACCTGATCGTGACCACCACCGGCAACGTCAATGTTTGCGACTCGAACATGCTCAAAGCCCTGAAGAAGCGCGCTGTTGTCTGCAACATCGGCCACTTCGACAACGAAATCGACACCGCTTTCATGCGCAAGAACTGGGCATGGGAAGAAGTGAAGCCTCAGGTACACAAGATCCACCGTACCGGCCCTGGCGCGTTCGACGCCCAGAACGACGACTACCTGATCCTGCTGGCCGAAGGCCGCCTGGTGAACCTGGGTAACGCTACCGGTCACCCAAGCCGCATCATGGATGGCTCGTTCGCCAACCAGGTTCTGGCGCAGATCTTCCTGTTCGGCCAGAAGTACGCCGACCTGTCGCCAGCCCAGAAAGCCGAGCGCCTGACCGTTGAAGTACTGCCGAAGAAACTCGACGAAGAAGTGGCCCTGGAAATGGTCCGCGGCTTCGGCGGCGTCGTGACTCAACTGACCAAGACCCAGGCCGACTACATCGGCGTGACCGTCGAAGGTCCGTTCAAGCCGCACGCTTACCGGTACTAAGCAGCGCCGAGCTTCGAGCTGCAAGCAGCAAGTTAGAGCGGTTGGCTGACTTGCGGCTTGTGGTGAGGGGCTTGCTCCTTCATTGCTCTCTTTAAGCAGTTGTGAGCTTCAAGCTGCAAGCTACAAGAACAGGCACACCGCCTGCTTGCAGTTTGCAGCTTGAAGCTTGCGGCTGGAGGCCCCCTCCATGTCCCAAGACCGTCGCTACAGCTTCGAATTCTTCCCGACCAAGACCGATGCTGGGCATGAAAAACTGCTCGCCACTGCCCGTCAGCTGGCCACGTACAACCCCGATTTCTTCTCCTGCACCTACGGTGCCGGTGGCTCGACTCGCGATCGCACGATCAACACCGTGCTGCAGCTTGAGAGCGAAGTTAAAGTCCCCGCTGCGCCGCACCTGTCCTGCGTCGGCGACAGCAAGGACGATCTGCGCGGCCTGCTCAACCAGTACCAGGCTGCCGGGATCAAGCGCATCGTCGCCCTGCGCGGCGACCTGCCTTCCGGCATGGGCATGGCCAGCGGTGAGCTGCGCCACGCCAACGACCTGGTGGAGTTCATTCGCCAGGAAACCGGTGACCACTTCCATATCGAAGTCGCTGCCTACCCGGAAATGCACCCGCAAGCGCGCAATTTCGAAGACGATCTCAACAACTTCGTGCGCAAGGCCAACGCCGGTGCCGACAGTGCGATCACCCAGTACTTCTTCAACGCCGACAGCTACTTCTACTTCGTTGAGCGCGTGCGCAAGCTGGGTGTGAACATTCCGATCGTGCCGGGCATCATGCCGATCACCAACTACAGCAAGCTGGCGCGCTTCTCCGACGCCTGCGGCGCCGAGATCCCACGCTGGATCCGCAAGCAGCTGGAAGCCTACGGCGACGACACCCAGAGCATTCAGGGTTTCGGCGAGCAGGTGATCAGCGAAATGTGCGAACGCCTGCTGCAAGGCGACGCGCCAGGGTTGCACTTCTATACCCTGAACCAGGCCGAGCCGAGCCTGGCAGTGTGGAACAACCTGAAGCTGCCACGCTGATCGCAGGTTGAACACCCAAGGGCCCTGGCGAAACCAGGGCCCTTTTTCATGCCGGGTCCTTGAGCTAGAGCGGTCTGCACTGCCTCTAGCTATTTCAGCGGGTCACGGCGTAATCTCGCGCCATGTTTGTCATCTTCCGGTTGCTGACCGCCCTTCTCTGTACTTGCCTGAGCCTTGCGGCCCATGGCGAGAAGCTGCGCATTGTCACTGATCCCTGGCCGCCCTACGCCTACGAGGAAAACGGCAAGGCCATGGGCCTGGACTACGAGGCCACGGCCATTGTCTTCCAGCGCCTGGGGATCGAAGTGCAATGGCAGTTCCTGCCGTGGAAACGCTGCCTGGCCATGCTGGAGCAGGGCCAGGCCGACGCGGTGCTGGATATCTTTCATCGCGAAGAACGGGAAAAAAGCCTGCTCTACCCCAGCGAACCGCTGTCGGAAGTGGAGTTCGTGATGTTCTACGCCAACCAGCGCCCGCACCCGTTCAGCCGCCTGGAGACCTTGAGCGGCCTGACCATCGGCACCTCCCCCGGGTACCTGTACACCGACGAATTCAACGACTCGCCGCTGTTCACGCGCGAGCCCGCGCCCACCCAGGAAGCCAACTTCGGCAAGCTGCTGCTGGGACGGATCGACCTGGTGATCACCGATCGCCGGGTCGGCCAGTACCTGCTCGACACCTTGAAGGTGCGCGACCAGATCACCGAAAACCCCTTGGTGCTGGTGCGCCAGGGGCAGTTCCTGGCCGTGCGCCGCAACGCCGGCATGGACTTGCTGGTGCAGCGCTTCGCCGCCGAACTCAAACGCTTCAAGCAGGAACCGGCCTACGCCGAGCTCAATGCCCGCTACGGCGGCGCTCGCGCCCCGGGACCTTCGAAGGCGACCCTGCACTCCACCTCCGATAAAACCGTTGAGCAGCAGGAAAGCAGCGCACAGTGATTGCTCTGTTATACTCCGGCCTTTCCGCCAGGCTCACGCCCGGACGCTCGTTCCTGTTCAAGGCATCTCGATACCGCTACAGCGCAGCCAATACGGCCCGCGCGGGCTTTTTCGGGCACGTCTTCAGGACTGAAGCTGGACCGGACGGGATTGCGTCCTCTTAAACGCCATTCGCGCCAGGCAAGACTATCCCTCTGGGCCAAGCCCTAACTAAAACAGGATTACTCATGTCCTTTGCTTCCCTCGGTCTCTCCGAGGCTTTAGTCGGCGCGATCGAAGCCGCCGGCTATACCCAGCCTACTCCGGTGCAACAGCGGGCCATTCCCGCCGTGTTGCAAGGTCGCGACTTGATGGTTGCGGCGCAGACAGGTACTGGTAAAACCGGCGGTTTCGCCCTTCCGATCCTAGAGCGGTTGTTTCCCAACGGTCACCCGGACAAATCCCAGCGTCACGGCCCGCGCCAACCGCGCGTCCTGGTCCTGACCCCAACCCGCGAACTGGCCGCCCAGGTGCATGAGAGCTTCAAGCTCTACGCCCGCGACCTGAAGTTCGTCAGCGCCTGCATCTTCGGCGGCGTCGGCATGAATCCACAGGTGCAAGCCATGGCCCGTGGGGTTGATGTGCTGGTTGCCTGCCCGGGCCGCCTGCTCGACCTGTGCGGTCAAGGCAGCGTCGACTTGTCCCACGTGGAAATCCTCGTGCTGGACGAAGCCGACCGCATGCTCGACATGGGCTTTGTGCACGACGTGAAGAAAGTCCTCGCGCGCCTGCCAGCCAAACGCCAGAACCTGCTGTTCTCCGCGACCTTCTCCAAGGACATCACGGACCTCGCCGGCAAGCTGCTGCACAACCCCGAGCGCATCGAAGTCACGCCGCCGAACACCACGGTCGAGCGCATCGAGCAACGGGTATTCCGCCTCGCCGCCAGCCACAAGCGCGCCCTGCTGGCGCACCTGATTACCGCCGGCGCCTGGGAACAGGTCCTGGTCTTCACCCGTACCAAGCATGGCGCCAACCGCCTGGCCGAGTACCTGGACAAACACGGCCTTAGCGCTGTCGCGATCCACGGTAACAAGAGCCAGAACGCCCGCACCAAAGCCCTGGCCGACTTCAAGGCCGGCGAAGTGCGGATCCTGGTTGCCACCGACATCGCCGCGCGCGGCCTGGATATCGACCAACTGCCACACGTGGTCAACTTCGAGCTGCCGAACGTCGACGAAGACTACGTGCACCGCATCGGCCGTACTGGCCGTGCCGGTCGTTCGGGCGAAGCGATTTCCCTGGTCGCCCCGGACGAAGAGAAACTGCTGAAAAGCATCGAGCGCATGACCAAGCAGAAAATCGCCGACGGCGACCTGATGGGTTTTGACGCCAGTGCCGTTGAAGCCGAAAAGCCTGAAGTGCGTGAACGTCCGGACGTGCGCAACCCGCGCAATGCCCGTGGCCCGCGTGGCGATGGCCCGAACGGCGGTGGCGGCGGCGGTGGCCGTAAAGACAAGGGCAAGGACAAGGGCGGCAAGGACAAACCTGCCGCTCGTGGCGACCGCCCGGCTCGCGAGCAGAAACCTCGCGAAGGCACCCCGGCCCGCGAACAGCGCCAGCCAACCCCACGTGCAGCCGCTGACCGCGCACCGGACGAGTTCCTGGACGACGATATCGATAACTTCGGTAACCGCGTCGACTACGTCCCGCAGCAGAAGCCGGCTCAAGGTCGCGGCCGCCGTCCAGGCGCCCCGGCACAAGGTGCAGGTGCAGGCGCCGGTGCAGCACCGCGCGGCGGCCAGCCGCAAGGTCGCCAGAACGGTCCGCGCAGCAGCAACGGCGCGACCACCGGCACCCCACCGGCCAAGCGCAACGGCCCACGCAACGGCGCTCCTCGTGATGGCCAGGCCCGTCGCGAAGAGTCGTCGCGCAATCGCCGCCCGGCTCGCTCCGATGACCAGCCGCGTCAGGAACCGGCCGTGCAGAACCCACGTGGCACTCAGCCGAAGATCATGCACAAGGAGTCGAAAAGCGATCGCTTCCCGACACCTGAGCAGCTCGATCAACTGCCGAGCCGCCCACGGGGTGAAAAACCGGCCCTGCTGACGCGTAATCGCTAAGCCGAGCCTGTAAAAAAAACGCCCCCGATCGCAAGATCGGGGGCGTTTTGCATGGGGCGCCGGTTACCGGCCAGGACCGCTAGGGGCACGGCCGACAATCGAAGATCGCCACACAGCAAAACGCCGACTCAAGGTCGGCGTTTTGTGACACGCGGCGAAAATTACTTCGCTTTCACACCTTCAAAAGTGATGTACAGCTCGACGTTGTTCGACGCCGGGCCCAGGTCCATCATCTTGCCGAAGTCCTGGCGGTTGAAGCTGGTGGTGCCTTCAAAGCCAGCACGGTAGCCGCCCCATGGATCCTTGCCTTCGCCCAGGAAAGTGGCCTTGACCACGACTGGCTTGGTCACGCCGTGCAGGGTCAGGTCGCCCGCGACGTCTGCGGTCAGCTTGCCGTCGGCGTTCTTGCCGGTTGGCTTGACGCTGGTGGAGACGAACTTGGCGTCGGCAAACTTGCCCACGTCCAGGAAGTCTTTGCTGGCGATGTGCTTGTCGCGCTCGGCGTGGTTGGTAAACACGCTGGCGGTACGCACATTGACTTCAATCTTGGCGTCTTCCGGCTTGGCGGCATCGAAGCTGAACTTGCCGTCCAGGTCCTTGAAGGTACCGGTGATGTAGCTGTAGCCCAGGTGGCTGATCTTGAAGTCGATGAAAGCGTGCTGGCCTTCCTTGTCGATCACGTAGTCAGCAGCCATCACCTGACCGGCCGACAGCAGGGCGGAACCGATGGCCAGAGCGGCGAGAGTCTTTTTCAACATGCTTCTATTCCTTTTGAGTCGAGGTTGAACATCAGGCTTTGCGCCCCAGCATACGAACCAGGGTCGCATCACGATCGATAAAGTGGTGTTTCAGAGCGGCCAGGCCATGCAGCCCGGCGAAAATCACGACCATCCAGGCCAGGTACAGATGCACCTCGCCTGCCACATCTGCCTGGTCCGGTAGCCCGGAAAGCAGTGCGGGTACTTCAAACAGGCCGAACACCGGGATCCCGACACCGTCTGCGGTGGAAATCAGGTAACCGGCAATCATCACAGCGAACAGACTGAGATAAAGGAATGCATGACCGAACTTGGCCCCCAGGCGAGTCAGGCGCCCGTGGTTGGCCGGCGCCGGCGGCGGTGGGCTGATAAAGCGCCAGAGCACCCGCAGCAGCATGATGGCGAAGAGGCTCAGGCCAATGCTTTTGTGCAGGTCCGGTGCGTCTTTGCGCCAGGTGCTGTAGTAGTCGAGGCCGACCATCCACAGGCCCAGGGCGAACAAGCCGAACACCACCAGGGCCACGCCCCAGTGCAGAACAATGCTTACCCAACCGTAGCGCGAAGAGGAATTACGTAGCTGCATGACTTGAATCCTGTAAGAACTGCTGCCCAAGACTATCGATTTACCTATCGAATTAAAGCGGAAAATTTCGCTTTGAAATATCGAGAAATATGATCTGAAGGGTATGCACAGTACGTTAACGATGGATTAAGGACTATCCCCAAAAAACGTGACAGACCGTCCTGCGTTTACTGCCAATTTGCCCTTCAGAACTTCAATGGGTTGTGACACAGCCCGGCATTGCATAGGCTTGCGCGACTGTTTTGCCTGCGCCCGCCGCAGGACCGCTTCGAGGAGATAAACGATGGGCCTGAACAACCAGTGGATGCAACGCGACCTCGCGGTCCTGTGGCACCCCTGCACCCAGATGAAAGACCACGAGCAGCTGCCGTTGATTCCCATCAAGCGCGGCGAAGGCGTCTGGCTCGAAGACTTCGAAGGCAAGCGTTACCTGGACGCGGTCAGTTCCTGGTGGGTCAACGTGTTCGGCCACGCCAACCCGCGCATCAACCAGCGCATCAAGGATCAGGTCGATCAACTGGAACACGTGATTCTCGCCGGGTTCAGCCATCAGCCGGTGATTGAGCTGTCCGAGCGCCTGATCAAGCTCACCCCCGAAGGCCTGACCCGCTGTTTCTATGCCGACAACGGTTCGTCGTGCATCGAAGTGGCGCTGAAGATGAGCTTTCACTACTGGCTCAACCGCGGCGCACCGGCCAAGAAGCGCTTCGTCACCCTGACCAACAGCTACCACGGCGAAACCATGGCCGCGATGTCGGTGGGCGATGTGCCGCTGTTCACCGAAACCTACAAGGCCCTGCTGCTGGACACCCTCAAGGTGCCGAGCCCCGATTGCTACCTGCGCCCCGAAGGCGTGAGCTGGGAGGAGCACTCGCGCACGATGTTCGCCGCCATGGAGCAAACCCTGGCCGAGCATCACGCCAGCGTTGCCGCGGTGATCGTCGAGCCGCTGATCCAGGGCGCCGGCGGCATGCGCATGTACCACCCGGTGTACCTGACCCTGTTGCGCGAGGCCTGCGACCGCTACGGGGTGCACCTGATCCTCGATGAAATCGCCGTCGGCTTCGGCCGCACCGGGACCATGTTCGCCTGCGAACAAGCCGGGATCCGCCCGGACTTCCTGTGCCTGTCCAAGGCCCTGACTGGCGGCTACCTGCCACTGGCGGCCTGCGTGACCACCGACGAGGTCTACAGCGCCTTCTACGACGACTACCCGACCCTGCGCGCCTTCCTGCATTCCCACAGTTACACCGGCAACCCGCTGGCGTGCGCGGCGGCCCTGGCGACCCTGGATATCTTCGAAGAAGACAACGTCATCGAAAACAACCAGGCCCTGGCCCAGCGCATGGCCAGTGCCACCGCGCACCTGGTGGATCACCCCCATGTGGCGGAGGTGCGCCAGACCGGCATGGTGCTGGCTATCGAGATGGTCCAGGACAAGGCCAGCAAGACCGCCTACCCGTGGCAGGAACGCCGTGGCCTGAAGGTGTTCCAGCACGCCCTGGAGCGCGGCGCGCTGCTGCGGCCCCTGGGCAGCGTGGTGTATTTCCTGCCGCCCTATGTGATCACCCCCGAGCAGATCGACTTCCTCGCCGAAGTGGCCAGCGAAGGCATCGATATCGCCACCCGCGACACCTTGAGCGTCGCGGTGCCGGAAAACTTCCATCCGGGCTTTCGCGATCCGGGCTAGCAGGTCACTCAGCGAAACGCCGTTCACCGATTCATCTTCAACAGAGACCCCCCATGAGATTGTCCCGCTTCTTTATCGACGCCCCCCTGAGCCTCGGCGAACACCCACTGCCCGAGGCCCAGGCCCACTACATCGGGCGCGTGCTGCGCATGGCCGAGGGCGATGCGCTGCAAGTGTTCGACGGTTCGGGGATGGAGTTTCGTGGCACCTTGCTGGAAGTCGGCAAGAAGCGCGTGACGGTGCGTCTCGATGAAAGCTTCGCCGGGCAGGTTGAATCACCGTTGCAGATCCACCTCGGCCAGGGCCTGTCCCGGGGCGAGCGCATGGACTGGGCGATCCAGAAAGCCACCGAGCTTGGGGTCAGTGAAATCACCCCGATCTTCAGTGAGCGCTGCGAAGTGCGGCTCAAGGACGAACGCGCCGATAAACGCCTGATGCATTGGCGCCAGGTGGCAATCAGCGCCTGCGAGCAATGCGGCCGTTCTCGGGTGCCGGTGATTCACCCGCCGCTGCTGCTGGCGGACTGGATCAAGCAGACCCAGGCCGAGCTGAAGCTGGTGTTGCACCCGGTGGCAGAGCCGCTGGTAAGCCATGCCAAGCCGGCCAGCCTGGCATTCCTGATCGGCCCTGAAGGCGGCCTGTCCGACGCCGAGGTCGAGCAGGCCCACGGCGCAGGCTTTCTGCCGGCACGCCTGGGGCCAAGGGTCCTGCGCACCGAAACCGCACCGGTGGTGGCCCTGGCCGTGGCCCAGCAGCTGTGGGGCGACTTCTAGAACCCTGGCCGGCCAGCCCTGGCGCTATTCCACCGGGTCGCTGACCGGTTTGGCGATGATCGCCTTGAGTTCGCTGGTCATGGGGAACTCCAGGTTCAGGCCCTTGGGCGGAATCGGCTGCTGGAACCAGCGCTGGTAGATGCCGTTGATTTCCCCCGAGCGGTACAGGTCGCCCAAGGCGGCATTGACCAGGGCCAGGAACTGCGGATCGTCCTTGCGCACCATGCAGCTGTAGATCTCCCGCGACTGCTCTTCGCCCACCACCACCCATTTGTGCGGGTCGTGGGCCTTGGCCCGTTCCCCGTAGAGCAAGGCGTCATCCATGTAGAAAGCGGCGGCGCGGCCGGTCTGCAACATCTGGAAGGCCTCGCCGTGGTCCTTGGCACTGATCACGAACATGTCGATCTTGTGCTCGACGTTATAGCTCTTGAGAAAGCGCTCATTGGTGGTACCCGCGGTGGTCACCACATTCTTGCCCCGCAGGTCGGCGAAGCGCTGGATGCCGCTGTCCCGGGCCGTCAGCAACTGGCCTTTGACGTAGATGAACCCATAGGAAAACGCCACCTGCTTCTGCCGCTCGGCGGTGACCCCGGTGGAACCGCACTCCAGGTCCACAGTGCCGTTCTGCACCAGGGGGATGCGCGTCTGCGACGTCACCAGGTTGTACTTGACCGCCAGTTTCGGCAGGGCCAATTGCTGCTGAATGCGCTCGACGATCTTGCTCGCCAGGTCCACCGAATAGCCCATCGGCTTGCCGCTGTTATCCCCCACATAGGAGAACGGCACTGACGCATCGCGATAGCCCAGGGTGATGCTGGCGCTGTTGGCGATCTTGCCCAGGGTCCCGCCGGGCGGCGCTTCGCCGGCCTGGAGCTGGGTGCTGAGGAGCAGGCCCAGGGTGCAGCCAAGCAACGTGATTTTTTGCATTGTTATTCTCCGTTGTGGGTCATGGGGTCAGCGCCGGGCGGCGATGACGGTGATTTCCACCCGCACCTGGGGCCGTGCCAGTTCGGCCTGGACGGTGGTGCGGGTCGGCGCCTGGCCCGGCGTCAGCCAGGCCGACCAGGCCTCGTTCATGGCGGCAAAATCCTCGCCGATGTCCTTGAGGTAGATGGTCGCGCTGAGCAGGTGATCCTTGTCGCTGCCCGCCTCGGCCAGCAAGACGTCGATCTTCTCCAGCACTTCGCGGGTCTGAGCGCCGACCTCGGTCGCCGCGCCCGGCACCTGGCCGGACAGAAACACCAGGTCGGCGAAGGTCACGGCGCCGCTGAGGCGCGGGTTGCTGCTGATGCGGTTGATGCTCATGGGCCATTCCTTGTGCGGGGTCTTCGGTCAGGGGTCAAGCGGCGCGGGGCGCAAGGCCCTGCATATCGATAGCGGTAGGTCGCTGGCCCAGCAGCTCGCCCAACAGGCGCCCGCTGCCACAGGCCAGGGTAAAACCAAGCGCGCCATGGCCGAGGTTGAGCCACAGGTTGCGGTAGGCCGTGGCCCCAATCAGCGGCACCCCGCTGGGGGTGGCCGGGCGCATGCCCGCCCATTCAATGGCCGCGGCGTAATCGCCGGCGTCGGCAAAGGTTTCCCCTGCCTGGCGGCGCATCAGGGCCAGGCGCTTGGGGTCGAGCGTCGGGTCGAAACCGACAATGTCGACCATCGCCGCCACCCGCAACTGCTGGCCGATCCGTGCATAGACGATCTTGCGGTTGTAATCGGTGATGCTGATCTGCGGCGCCTGGTGCTGCTCGCCAATCGGCACGCTGAGGCTGTAGCCCTTGAGCGGGTACAGCGGCAGTTTCAGGCCCGGCAGCGCCAGCTCGGCACTGCGGTGGCCGGCGGCGAGCACCAGTTGCTCGACCGCCAGGGTCTCGTGCCCCAGCTCGATGGCCTGCACCGTGCCGGCACTGTGACGGATCCCGGTCACGCTGCGCCCCAGCAGGAACTCGCAGCGCCCCGAGGCCTGGAGCCGCGCCACCAGTTGCTGGCAGAAGGCGTGGCAGTCAGCCACTTCTTCATCCGGGGTGAAGATACCGCCGACAAAGGGTGCGTCCTGCAGCGTCGGCTCAAGCTGTGCGCACTCGGCGTGGGACAACACCTGCTGTTGGCGGCTGTCCGCCAGATGGCGCCGGGCGTGCTCGAAGCTGCCCGGCTGGCGAAAGGTCACCAACTTGCCATTGCGCCGCCAGTCGAAGCTGTCCAGCCCATCCTCGTCGCGCCAGGCCTGCAAGGTGGCCTGGCTGAGCAATGCCAGGCGCAGCAAGTGGCCGGCGTTGCGCTGGTTGACCGAGCTGCGGCAAGCGCCGAGGAACCCCAGCAACCAGCGCCATTGCGCCGGGTCCAGGCGTGGACGCAGCTTCAATGGCGAGTCGCCGCGCAGCATCCAGCCCAGGGCTTGCCAGGGCACCCCGGCATCGGCCAGCGGCGCCACATAGCGGTAGGACAACTGGCCGCCATTAGCGAAGCTGGTCTGACTGGCGAACGACTGCTGCGCCTCCACCAGGGTCACTTCAAAGCCCTCGCGGACCAGGGCATAGGCACTGGCCAGGCCGATCACGCCACCGCCGACGATGCAAACCCGCTGCGTCATATCAGTCCTTAACCTGTTTATTGAACGGCCTTCAGGTTAGGAGCAGGTGACAGGCGCCGAACAATGAATAAAGATCGACCACCCATAAACAAAGGTTATGGACTTGCCATGCGACTGCGACACATCGAAATCTTCCAGGCCATCCGCCAGACCGGCTCGGTCAGCGGCGCCGCGCAACTGCTCCACGTCTCGCAACCGGCGGTGACCAAGGTCCTGCAACACGCCGAGTTGCAACTGGGTTTCCCACTGTTTCTGCGGGTACGCGGCAAGCTCCAGGCCACGCCGGAGGCCCTGGAACTGGAGCGTGAAGTGGACAAGGTCAGCGAGAGCCTGCAAGGCGTGCGGCGCCTGGCGCAGAGCCTGCGCCGCAAGCCGGGCCATAGCCTGCGGATCGGCGCGACCCCGGCCCTGGCCCTGTCGTTGCTGCCGCCGGCGATCAGCGAGTGGACCCGGCGCTACCCGGAGTTGGTCTGCGAGCTGTCCAGCGCCCACAGCCGCGAGTTGGTGCAGAACCTGTTGATGCGCGAGATCGACGTCGCCCTGACCCTGCAACGCCCGGATCACCCGGGGCTGGCGGCCCAGGCCCTGGCCCAGGGGGTGCTGGTGGCTCTGGCGCCACGGGACTATTGGCCGGCTGCCGCCAGGGGTACGCCATTGGCGCTGATGGAACTGGCGGGGGCGCCGTTGATCGGCCTGTCCAGCGCCGACCCGTTGTCGGCCCGGCTCGACAGCTACCTGGAGGCGGTGCAGCCGGCGCCACGGGTGAGCATTGCGGTGCAGACCTATTCCCTGGCCCGGGCCATGGTCGAATCCGGCGCCGGGCTGGCGGTGATCGACCCCTTCACCGCCCTCGGCGCCTCGACCGCCAGCACCGAGATCCGTCCCCTGACGCCCCCGCTGCCGATCACCCTGTATGCCGTGACCCGCACCAGCGAACCGCAACCCCATACCCTGGGCAGCCTGCTGGACATTTTCAGCCACCGCGCCCAGGAGCAATTGAACCGGCTGTTGCAGCACGCCTAGGCGCGTTAACGGCCAATGAAGCCCTAGAGCACGTAGAACAGAATCGCCACGAAATGCAGCAGGCTGCCGCCGATCACGAACAGGTGCCAGATGCCATGGGCGTGGCGCAGGCGGCTGTCGAGGGCGAAGAAGATGATGCCCACGGTGTACAGCACCCCGCCCGAGGCCAGCCAGGCGAAGCCGGTCGAGCCCAGGGCCGCCAGCAACGGCTTCACCGCCACCAGCACGATCCAGCCCATCACGGCGTAGATCACGATCGACAGGATCCGCGCCTCGGAGCGCGGCTTGATCTCTTGCAGGATGCCGATCAGCGCCAGCCCCCAGACAATCCCGAACAGGGTCCAGCCCCAGGGTCCTCGCAGGGTCACCAGGCAGAACGGCGTGTAGCTGCCGGCGATCAGCAGGTAGATCGAAAAGTGATCGAGCTTCTGCATGATGCTTTTCTTCGGCCCGCGCACGCTGTGGTACACGGTGGAGACGCTGTACAGCACCAGCAAGGTGAACCCGTAGATCGCCACGCTGACGATCTTCCAGGGGTTACCGTCAAGGCTGGCCAGGACCACCAGCCACACGCCCCCGATACACGCCGCGACCGCACCCAGCAAATGGGTCCAGGCGTTGAATTTTTCCCCGTGATACATGTGTCACTTTCCCTCAAGCGGTTACAACAGGACGCAAGGCTCAGGCCTGGAGCCTGAAAGCGCAACATTACCCACACTAGATGGGGCAAAAAAAGCTCCAGCCAAGGCCCTGTTCGTCGGGCACAATCTTGCCCATCGAACAAGAGTGGCCGCCATGCTGATCGACGAAGAGTTGACCCTGAAAAAGCTCGAAGTGTTTCTCGCCTTCATGCGCACCGGCAACCTGACCCGGGCTGCGGCCGAGTTGCACACCAGCAATGTCAGCGTGCATCGGGCCATCCATTCCCTGGAAAGTGCCCTGCGCTGCCCGCTGTTCAAGCACGAGGGGCGTAACCTGACGCCGCTGGAAAGCGCCTATGTCCTCGAGGAACGGGCGCAAAAGCTGATTGGCGACGTGGTCGAAAGCGTGCGCCTGACCCGTGAAGCCGCCGGGTTCTCCGCCGAACGCTTCAAGCTCGGCTCCCTGTATTCGCTGACGGTGAAGACCGTACCGCAGTTGATCATGGGCCTGAAGATCCGCCGCAGCGAACTCAATATCGACCTGATCCTGGGGTCCAATATCGACCTGCTGTACAAGCTCAAGAACATGGAAGTCGACGCGATCCTGGTGTCCCTGGATGACAGCATCAGCGACCCGGACTGCGAGCAGATCCCGCTGTTTTCCGACGATATCTTTCTCGCCACCCCCGCCGATTCGCCCTTCGCCCAGCAGGCGGAAGTCGACCTCAGCGATGTGCGCGACGCTACCTTCATTACCCTGACCCAGGGTTTCGCCACGCACCAGGACGGGGTCCGGGTGTTCAAGCAGGCGGGGTTCGAACCGAAGGTGGCGATGCAGGTCAACGACATCTTCACCCTGCTGAGCATGGTCAGTTCAGGGGTGGGTTATGCCTTGCTGCCGGGAAGAATTGCCGCGGTGTATGAGAACCGGGTCAAGCTGATCCCGCTGCAAGCGCGTTATCGCCTGCAACAGCATATCGGCGTGGTGTTTCTCAAGGCCAAGGAGCGTGATCCGAACCTGCTGGCGCTGCTGGCCGAGTGCCGGATGTACGCCAATCGCCAGGCCGCGTCCTGACGCCCGTGGCCGGCCGCCCCTCGCGGGAGTCGGCCGGCCATAGCCGCAAGCGTCAGTCGGGAGTTACCCCACCAGGCCGCGCACGATGAAGTACAGCAGCGACGGCCCCAGCAGGCAGCCGAGCCCGGTGTGGAAGGTCGCGGTCAGGGCACCGTAGGGCACCAGCCGCCGATCGGTCGCCGCCAGCCCGGCCGTCACGCCGCTGACGGTGCCGGCCAGGCCACCGAAAACCATTGCCGAGCGCGGGTTGTCCAGGCCCATCCAACGTGCGGCCATCGGCGTGCCGACCATCACCAGGATGGCCTTAATCAGGCCGGTGGCAATCGACAGCGCCATCACATCGGAGGTTGCGCCGATCGCCGCCCCGGTCACCGGGCCGACAATGTAGGTCACCGCCCCGGCACCGATGGTGGTCATGCTCACCGCATCGCGATAACCGAAGACCCAGGCCATGCCCGCGCCGACGATAAACGGCAGGACCGTGCCCAGCAGCAGGGCGATGACCCCGATCAAGCCGGCTTTGCGCGCCTCGGTGGCCTGGACCTCGAAGGCCGTGGCGACAATGGCGAAATCCCGCAGCATGGCGCCGCCCATCAGGCCGATGCCGGAGAACAGCGCCAGGTCCGCCAGGCCCTTCTGCCCACCGGTGATAGTGCCGCCGACCCAGGCCAGTACCAGGCCGATGACAATCGCAATCGCCGAACCGTGGATGCGGCCGAACGTCAGACGCTTGGACAGCAGCACCGACAGCCACATGATCACGCCGACAAAGGCGAAGGCTGTGATCAGCCCGTTGTGTTCCAGGCCCTTTTCAATGAGATCCCACATATCAGCGCCCCCCTGCCGCAGCGGCACCGGGCGCCAGCTCGACCGGTTCATCCGGCAGCGGCTCGCCCTTGTTGGTGCGACTGATCAAGGCAATGGTGCACCCGCAGAGCACCACCGAACCGATGGCCGCCAGCACTGCCACCGGACCGCCGTGCAAGGCGGTCACCACGTTTTGCTGGGCCGCCATGGCCACCACCACCGGAATGTACATGGCGCCCCAGAAGCCGACGCCCATCTCGCAGTCCTTGGTCATGCCGCCGCGCTTGTGCATCCACAAACGCGCGCAGATCAGCAGGATCATGGCAATCCCGACCCCGCCCACATTGGACTTCACACCCAACAGCACACCGAGCATGTCACCGATAATCACCCCGGCCAGGGTACAGATCGCCAACAGCGCCACACCGTAAATAATCATTGTTGTAGTCCTCAAAGTGCATCGTCGAAGTTGTTGTTTTTGTGCTTCGCCAGCTTGAGTCGGGGCTCTATCGGTCGCGGCGTACCTCCTCATGCAACAGCGCCTGCAGGGTGTCCAGGCGCGCACCGTCGTAGGCGATCACGCTGCCCTGTTCGAACACCCGGCGCGCCAGCCCGGTCAACACCGCACCAGGCGGCAGTTCGATCTGTAGCCGCACGCCGCGCTCATACGCGCCTTGCACGGTGCCGCGCCAATCCACCACCCGGCACATGTTGAACGCCAGGTCGTCGCGCAGTTGTTCCACCTGGCGCAGCGGCCGCGCCCGGCTGCTGCTCAGGTAACCCAGGCGTGGCGCCTGCATCGGCACCTGGGCAAAGGCCTCGGCCAGCGCCTGGGCCGGTTGCGCCAGCAACGGGCAGTGGGACGGCACGCTGACCGCCAGGCGCTTGGCCACGCCCACCCCGCAACCGCGGGCCAGCTCGGCCACCCGCAGCATCGCGGCGTCGCTGCCGGCGATCACCAGTTGGCTGTCGGCGTTGATATTGGCCAGGTACACCGGTGCCTGCTCGCAGTGGACCTGGGCCAGCAAGGCCTCCACCGTGGCCAGTTGCAGACCGATGATCGCCGTCATCCCATAACCCTCGGGGTAGGCACGCTGCATCAGCTCGCCCCGCAGGCTCACCAGGCGCAACGCATCGGCAAATTCCAGGGCCCCGGCCACCACCGCCGCCGGATAGGCGCCGATGGACAGCCCGGCCACGTACTCCGGCGCCGGTGCCTGCTCCAGCAGCAGTCGGGCACTGGCAACGCCGGCGATCAGCAAACACAGTTGCACGGCCCGGGTATTGGCCAGGGCGGCGGGGGAGTCCAGGGTCAGCGGATCCTCGCCCAGCACCTGCGCCGCCTCTTGCAGGCAGGCCTGCACCAGCGGGTTGGGCGGCAGGCGCTGCAACATGCCCGGCTGCTGCGCGCCCTGGCCCGGAAACACCAGCAGGCTGCTCACGCCACCTGCTCCAGGGCCTGCCACGGGTTCTCGACCAGCCGTGCACCCGCCGCGCATTTGAGCAATACACGCCGGGCGCCGGCAGCCCATTCGCGCAGGGCCAGTGCGCCGTTGGGGGTCTGTAATTGCAGATCCACCGGGCATGGCGCGCTGTCCAGCAACGCCAGCAGGTGCCGGGCCTGGGCCCGGGGCAGAGGTTCGGCGCTGCGCGCAATCAGGTCCAGGTCACTGCCCTGGTGCAGCGCTGCCACACCGCTGGCCAGTTCAAACCCGGCGCTGCCGCTGACGCCCCACACCAGGCCGCACGCGTCCAACTGCGGGCGCAACAGGGCCAGGGCCCGCAACGCCGGCCAGGGCTGATCCGACTCCACTGCGCACAGGGCTTCGGGCGTGACGCAACGGCTGATGGAGGCCAGCGCCATCAGGGTCGGATAACGCTGCTCGCGCAGGCGCCCGCGCACGCCCACCGCCACCTGCCCCGGCGCGGTCAACGCCCGGCGCACCACCACCGGCTGGCCGTCGGCCATGGCCGCCACCACCCAGGCTGGCGCATCGCCCGGCAATTGCGCAGGCGTCAGGCCCCAGAGCAGGTCATGGGGCTGGGGTGGCAAGCGGCTCACCACTGTTCTCGCAACAGCTGGCGCACCCGGCTCGACGCTACCCGATTGCTCGCGCCCAACCGCCCGCTCAGGTCATGCCCGGTGGCGCGCACATCGGCTATCGCCTGCACCAGGCACTCGTTGACCCGCGCCAGGTCATGGGCCGTGGGTTGTTCGATCTGAGTCACCGACAGGGTTTCCCAGAGCAGGCCCAGGCTGGCAAAGCTGTCGATGTCATAGGCCATCGGCGGCACGCTGGCGGCCAGGGCTTCCAGTTCCTCGACGCTGCGCAGGGTCACCCGCGCCGCCGAAGCCTTGCCCATGGCATGCACCATCACCCCCGGGTCACGCAGGGCGATCAGGCGGTTGGCCTGGTAGCCGTGGGCCAGAAAAGCCCCGGACATGGCCTTGCCCACCAGCAGGGCAATCACCGGGTGCCCGGCCAGCCGCGCCCGGGCATAACTGTCGGCCGCCCCGGCCAGCGCCTGGTGAATGCCCAGTGCTTCTTCACGGCGACCGTAGGCTTGGCTCGGCACATCGACGATGGCGATCAGGGGACGTTTTTCGGTGTGCGCGGCATCGGCCGCGATCACGTCATCCACCACCCGAGCCAGGCCCCAACCTTCCAGCAACCCGACTTCGCCGTTGCGGGCCCGGGGGAAGCGGTTGTCCGGGTCGGCCACCACGGCGATAAAACGCACCGCTTGCCCGGCCAGGTGGCCGTCCGCGACATTCAACGATGCCGGCACATCAGTGACGGGCGTGGCGCCGGCACTCAGGGCCTGAAACCAGTGCCAGCCGCGCAGGGAATAAGCACTCATGAGCGGTCTCCTTGATACAGGTCGCGAACCGTCGCCGGTTCGATTTGCGGCGCGGTATCCAGCCGCGCCAGGCAGCCCAGGTAATGTTCGGCCTGGCGGCTGCGCTGCTGCGCCGGCAACCCCAGGGCCAACAGTTCACCGACCTGCTGCTGGATCTGCGCCACATCGTCGGCCACATACCGATCCACCAGGCCACTGGCAAAGCGCTGTTCGCCGCCGGTCAGGCTCCAGATAAACGGCCGGTCGCGGGAGTCGTACTCCTCAAGGCCGGCTTCCTGCTCGATCACTTGCGGGCCGTTGAGCCCGAGCCGCGCTTCCTGGGTCACCAGCAGGTAACTGCACAGGCCGGCGGCAATCGACATCCCGCCAAAACAGCCAACGCTGCCGGCCACCACGCCGATCACCGGCTGGTACTGGCGCAGGTCGACAATCGCCGCGTGGATATCGGCAATCGCCGCCAGCCCCAGGTTGGCTTCCTGCAGGCGCACGCCGCCGGTTTCCAGGAGCAAGACGGCGCGAGTGGCAATGCCGTTGCGGTTGTCCTCGGCGGCCAGTTCCAGGGCGCCGGCGATCTTCGCCCCGCCCACTTCACCCAGGCTGCCGCCCTGGAACGCGCCTTCGATGGCGGCAATCACCACCGGCAGGCCGTTGATGCTGCCCTTGGCGATCACCACCCCGTCGTCGGCCTGGGGCACCACGCCCTGGCGGACGAGCCAGGGCGACATGACCCGCTGGAAAGGGTCGAGCAACTCGCGAAAGCTGCCGGCATCGAGCAAGGCCCTGGCCCGCTGGCGAGCGCCGAGTTCGACGAAGCTGTGCTTGTGCAACAGGCGGTCGCTGTCAGTCATGGCCGATCTCCTCGAAGCCCTGTTCCAGGCGCAGGCGCACCACGCCCGGCGTGGCGCCGAAATCATGAATATCGATGGCCAGCGCCGGCGGCACCTGGCCGTCGAAGAGGCGCTCGAACAGATGCTGCCAGCGCGCCCCGCTGCCATTCACCGAGGTCTGCACCTGGATCGTCAGCTTGCCGGCCGGGCCGGGTTCGAGCAGCACTTCCAGGTCGCCCGAGCCGACACAGCCCACCAGCGCCCGACCGCGAGCCGGTGGCCCTGCGGGAAATTCAAAAGACAAGGTTTCCATCACACTGCTCCCTGGATAAAGGCGTCGCCGGACTCGATCCGGTCGAGCAACAGGCAGGCTGCGAGGAGGTCCGCAGCGCCGCCGGGCGAGGCATTCAAGGCCAATAACTGTTGGTCCAGCTCATGCAGGCGGCGACGCCCGGCCAGGCTCGCACTGCCACCGGCCTCGAGCACCGCCCGCGCGCCCCGCTGCATGGCCTGCAAGCCCTGCTCGCCGGCGCGGTACAGCACGCAGGTGTCGACCAGGGTGGTCATGATGGCGAGCAAGGCATCGAGCCGGGCGTTCTGCTCGCCATGGCCCTGGGCGCGACTGCGCTGAAGCTGCGGCAAGCCGTGTTGCAGCACCGCCGGGAACCCCAACTGCGCCTGTTCGCGGGCACCGAGTGCGCCGTAGCGCTGAGCCACCTGGGCGCCATGGCTGAGGGCACGCGGGGCATGGCGATCATCGAGCAACGCCAGGCGTGCGGCGCGAACGGCCAGGCTGCCGGCGCGGTTGGCCTGAGGCTCCAGCGCCGCAGCCGCCACCAGCAGGCCCAGGGCCCAGATCGCCCCACGATGGGTATTGACCCCGCCGGTGGTGACCAGCATCGCCGCTTCGCCTTCACGGCCGATGCGGCCCAGGGCTTCGCGCAATGGCAAACCGATCGCGCCGAGTTCAATGGCGGCGTCGGCCATGGCCTTGAACGCCGGCCACAGGGACAGGGCCGAGGCGTGCATCAGCCCCAGGTGCAGGTCGCTGTGGGCACCGTTGCCACGACGATCCACCAACGCCGGCTTGGGCGACAGGTCGGCCTCGTCGATCAGTGCGTCGACCGCCAGGTCCGCCAGGCGCTCGGCCAGGCTCAGGGGTTTCGCGTGCAGATTGAATGCGTGCATTACCAGCTCCTGAACTTGGCGGGCGGGTGGTACAGGCCACCCGACCACTCCACCAGATCGGCGACGCTTTTCGCCGCGAGCAACTCGCGACTGGCATCGGTACGGCGAATGCCGAGGTCTTCGGGCAAGGCGATCAAGCCTTCACGGCGCATGCGCGCGGTGTCTTTGGGGTTGTGTCGCAGGCCGATGACGGTGACCCCGGCCACGGCGGCGATCATGGCCTGGCGCTCTTCCAGGGAGCGGGCCTTGTACAGGTAGGCGATGCCTTCCTCGGTCAGCAGGTGGGTGACGTCGTCGCCGTAGATCATGATCGGCGCCAGGGGCATGCCGCTCTTGCGCGCCACTTCCACCGCGTCCAGGGTCTCGACGAAGGTCGGTTTGCCGCCTTCCTGGAAGGTCTCGACCATCTGCACCACCAGCTTCTTGCCGCGTTCGAGCATGGCCTGGGGCGCGTCGCTCTGATCGACGCGCATATCCAGCCAGGCCGGGGTGCCGTGGCGTCGGCCGCGGGGGTCGTGGCCCATGTTCGGGGCCCCGCCGAAACCGGCCAGGCGCCCGCGGGTCACGGTGGAAGAATGGCCGTCGCCGTCCACCTGCAAGGTGGCGCCGATAAACAGGTCCACCGCGTACTGCCCGGCCAGTTGGCAGAACATCCGGTTGGAGCGCAGGGAACCGTCGCGGCCGGTGAAGAACACGTCCGGGCGCGCGGCGATGTAGTGCTCCATGCCCAACTCGGTGCCGAAGCAGTGCACGCTTTCCACCCAGCCACTTTCAATGGCCGGGATCAGGGTCGGATGGGGGTTGAGGGTCCAGTTGCGGCAGATCTTGCCCTTGAGCCCCAGGGATTCACCGTAGGTGGGCAGGATCAGCTCGATGGCCGCGGTGTTGAAACCGATGCCGTGGTTCAGCGACTGCACATTGTGTTTTTCGTAGATGCCGCGGATCGCCATCATCGCCATCAGCACGTGCACCGGCTTGATATGCCGTGGGTCGCGGGTAAACAGCGGCTCGATGTAGAACGGCTTGTCGGCCACCACCACGAAATCCACCCAGGACGCCGGGATGTCCACTCGCGGCAACTCGCTGACGTCATCCACCAACTGGTTGACCTGGACGATCACGATGCCGTCGCTGAAGGCTGCCGGCTCGATCAGCGCCGGGGTGTCCTCGGTGCTCGGGCCGGTGTAGATATTGCCGGCGCGGTCGGCCATGAAGCCGGCCGAGAGCACCACGTTGGGAATCAGGTCCACCACCAGCCGTGCATAAAGCTCGATGTAGGTATGGATCGCGCCGACTTCCAGCAGCCCGTCTTCGAGCAACTGGCTGATGCGCAGGCTCTGGGTACCGGCAAAGGAAAAGTCCAGCTTGCGCGCGATGCCGCGCTCGAACAGGTCCAGGTGCTCGGAACGGCCGACGCTGGGCATGATCATGTGCAAGTCGTGGAGCTTGGCCGGGTCGGCCTTGGCCAGTGAGCGCGACAGGAAGTCCGCCTGCTTCTGGTTGTTGCCCTCCAGCACCACCCGGTCCCCGGGCAGGATCAACGCCTCCAGGGCCGCCACGATCTTGTCGGTGGGCAACACCACACCATCGGCCAGGGCCCGCACCTGCTCGAGGCGCCGCTGCTTTTCGCTGCGCCGCCGCGTCCAGCGCGAGTCGGGGGATATTATTGTTGTCATGCTCACTCCACGGGTTCGCTGTCGTGGAGCCACCTTAGGAGGCAATGCCCGGGGCATCAATCAAGCCCAGCGGCGGATCGTTACGCTCAGGGTAATGATTCAAGCCGCAGCCATGGAGGCAGTGCCTGCACCGCCGATGTTGGAGTACCCTGCCACCCCACCACAGCTGCATCCCGAATCACCCGGCCGATGAATGGCCGGCATCGACGTGACGAGAACTCTCATGGCAAAAACCGCATTCCCTCCTGTGCGCTCGGTCGAGCAGTTGCTGGGGCAACTCCAGCAGGGCTTCAAGCCCGAGTACCTGATGTTCTGGGGCCACCAGCCGGCGCGGGATGGCCGTGTCACCCAGAGCTGCTTCAGCCAGTGGTTCCCCACGCCGTTCGAGGTCGACGGGGTGAGTTACGCCAGCGCCGAGCATTACATGATGGCGGGCAAAGCCCGTCTGTTCGATGACGCCCAGACCCTGGAGCGGATCCTCGTCGCGGCAACCCCGGCCGATGCCAAGCAATTGGGGCGTCAGGTGCAGGGGTTTGACGGGGCGCAGTGGGACGCGGCGTGCTTCGATATCGTGGTGCGCGGCAACCTGGCCAAGTTCAGCCAGCACCCGGCACTGGCTGAGTTCCTGCTGGCCACTGGCGAGCAGGTGCTGGTGGAAGCCAGCCCGGTGGACCGCATCTGGGGCATCGGCCTGGCCGCCGAGGACAAGAAAGCCTCGCAGCCGGAGAAATGGCGCGGGCTCAATCTGCTGGGGTTTGCCCTGATGGAAGTGCGCAGCGCCCTGCTTGCCGGCTAAGCAGGCTCAGCCCTCGCCCGGCACCAGCCCCGACGCCACCAGCAAGGCTTCGAGCCCCAGCAGGTCGGGGACCTTGGCCACTTGTTCGGCCACTTGTACCGCGGCTTTTTCCAGGGCGCACAAGGGCACATCGACGTAGCTCAATTGGCTGTCGAGTTTGTGCGAGCGCGGGATGCCCTGGACCAGCAAGGCGATGAACGCCAGGTTCGGCCGCCCGCCCAGGGCGTTGAGCACGACGATCCGCGCCCGGTCGCCAATCACGGTCTTGCCGCCACAGGCCGATTCGAAGCTGAGCAGCGGGATCTGCCGGTCGCGCCAGCTCACCAGGCCCAGGTACCAGGGCGGCGAATCCAGGTCGAACGAGCCGGGCTGGTAATCGATCAGTTCGGCGATCGCGACATTGGGCAGGACCAGGGTCCGGTCGGCCAGGGGCAACAGCAGCCCGGTCAGGTTGCTGGCGCGGTGATCAAGCATGGGGTTTGCTCCACAGGGCGATGCTTTCGAGCAATACCGACTCTTGGTAGGGCTTGCCCAGGTAGTCGTTGACGCCGATGGCCATGGCCCGGTCGCGGTGCTTCTGCCCGGTGCGCGAAGTGATCATGATGATCGGCAGGTGCTGCAGGCGCGGATCGCTGCGCACCTGCATCGCCACTTCAAAGCCGTCCATGCGCGGCATTTCGATGTCCAGCAGCATCAGGTCCGGCAGGTGCTCGTCGAGCAGGAGCATGGCGTCCACCCCATCCTTGGCGGTCAGCACGTTCATGCCGTGACGCTCCAGCAGGCGGCTGGTGACCTTGCGCACCGTGACCGAATCGTCCACCACCATGACCAGCATCGGCCGTTGCGGCTCGGCCTCTACCGGCCCTTCCTCGTTGCCCGCCACCTGCTGGCGCGGCAACCAGCTCTGCTGGACGCGGATATGGGCCAGCAAATCGAGAATCAGCACCACCCGGCCATCGCCGAGGATGGTCGCGCCCGACAGCCCCTGTACCGCCGAGAACTGCGGGCCAAGGCTCTTGACCACGATCTCCCGGCTACCGGCCATGGCATCGACCTGCACCGCGATCCGGTGCTCGTTGTAATGCACCAGCAGCACCGGCAGCGGCAGGCTCTGGCCCAGCAGTTTCGGGCGGCCGACGGTGTGCAGCAGTTCGCCGAGGTAGCACAGGTCGTAGCGCTGACCGGCGTATTCATAACGCGGCGGATCGAGCTGGTAATAGCTGTCGAGCTCCACCGGCAGTACGCGGACGATGCCTTCGATGGTGTTCAGCGGGATCGCGTATTGCTCGTCGGCACACTGCACCATCAGTGCCCGATTGACCGACACGGTAAACGGCAGGCGAATCCGAAAGTGCACGCCCTGCCCCGGGATCGAGTCGATGCTCATGGTGCCGCCCAACTGCCGCACCTCTTCATGCACCACGTCCATGCCCACGCCGCGCCCGGAAATCTGGGTGATTTTTTCCGCCGTGGAGAACCCCGGCTGCATGATGAATTGCAGCACGTCGCGGTCGCTGATTTCGAGGTTCGGGTCCAGCAGCCCGCGCTTGATCGCCTTGCTGCGCACCGCCTCCAGCGGCACCCCGGCCCCGTCGTCACGCATGTCGAAAACGATGTCGCCACCTTCGTGTGCCAGGTCCAGGGTGATCCGGCCCTGGGCCGGCTTGCCCACCGCCAACCGCGCCTCGGCCGATTCCAGGCCATGGTCGACGGCGTTGCGCAGCATGTGTTCCAGGGGCGCCACCATGCGCTCCAGCACGTTGCGGTCCATCTCGCCCTCGGCATTGCCGACGACGAACTCGACCTCCTTGCCCAGTTCGCTGGCGACCTGGCGCACGATGCGCTTGAGGCGCGGCACCATGCGTTCGAACGGCACCATGCGCGTGCGCATCAAGCCTTCCTGCAATTCGGTGTTGATTCGCCCCTGCTGCTGCAGCAGGTTGTGTGCGTCGTGATTGCGGCGGTCGAGGGTTTCCTTGAGGTCGAGCAGGTCGGAGGCCGACTCGAACAAGGCCCGCGACAGCTGCTGCAACTGGGAATGGCGGTCCATTTCCAGCGGGTCGAATTCTTCATAGCCCAGGCGCTCGGCCTCCACCTGCTGGCGGCTGAGGATGCGGCCCTGGGTTTCGGTGTCGAGCCGGCGTAGTTGGTCGCGCATGCGCTCGATGGTGGTTTCCATCTCGCTCAGGGCCACCCGCGCATCGTTGACCTGCTGTTCGATACGCCCGCGAAAGATCGAGGTTTCCCCGGCCAGGTTGACCAGGTCATCCAGCAGCTCAGCCGACACCTTGACCATGTCCCCGGCCGGAGCCTCGACCACCGGCACAGGCGTCTCAGGCTTGCTCGGCGGCGGCAGGCTGAGCAGCGCTGGCGGCGGGCTGGGCTCGACAGAAGGATGGGTAAACGCCCGGATCGCTTCGATCAGGCTGTCGGCGGGCTTGATCGGCTGCCCCGCGCGGGCCGCATCGAGCATCTGCGCCAGCCGGTCGTGGCTGCTTTGCAGCAGGCTGAACAACGCAGGGGTGGCGTGCAGCAGCCCGGAGGACAGGCCTTCGAAGAGAAACTCCAACTCGTGGGCCAGGTCGCCGATCGGGGCGATTTCCACCATCCGCGCCCCACCCTTGAGGGTGTGCAGGTCACGCAGCAGGGTTTCCACCTCCTGCCGCCCCTGGGGCTCGGCCTGCCAGCGGACCAGCGCCGCAGCAGAGCTGTCGATGATGTCGAAACCTTCCTCGAGGAAGATCTCCAGCAGCTCCGGGTCATGGGCGGCCGAATCACTGTCGGCCAATGGCTCCACGACCTCGGGGGCGACACTCGCCCGCTGGCGGAAACGGCTGATGGCCTCGATCAGTTCCTGCGGTTCATCCAACGGCTGTTGTCGCTGCAACTGCTCCAGCAGCACTGCCAGTTGATCGTGGCTGTGCTGCAACAGCTGCGCCAGCTCCGAGCTGTGCTGGTAACGGCGGTCCACCAGGCCCTGGTACAGGTTTTCCAGCTCATGGGCCAGGTCGCCCACCGGCCCGACGGCGGCCATGCGTGCGCCACCCTTGAGGGTGTGCAGGTCGCGCTGCAAGGACAACAGCGGCGCGCCGTTGTCCGGGTCGGACAACCAACGTTGCAGGGCCTGGCCCGCACTTTCCAGGATATCGACTGCCTCTTCGAGGAAGATCGCGACAATTTCATCGTCCTGCTCCGGCAAGTCCGCAGCCTGCCCCAGCTCGGCGGTGGCAGCCCCCAGTTCACTGATGCTCAGGGTGCGGCTGCCGTCGCTGCGGATCAGCCCGGTGGCCGTCGGGTCCAGGCCTTCCTCGAGCAACTCGCGCAAGGCCCTGACCCGCGCCGGTTGCGGGCTGACCACCTGCCCGGCGGCCAGCTCGTCGAGCATATTGATCAGCGCTTCATGGGCGCTTTCGGCCTCGTGGAAGAAGCGCTCGCTGACCGCCAGGCTGCTTTCCTCCACCGCCCCATACAGGTCGAGCAAGGCTTCGCACAACTCATCCATCGGTTGCAGATCGGCCAGGTGCGCGCCCTCGCCCAGGGTCGTCAGCTCATCCAGCAGCGCGCTCAGTTCCTGACGCGCGCCGGGGTGCTGCTGCCAGCGGCGCAACAGGTTTTCGGCGTCCAGCAGGATGTCCATGCCCTGGGCCAGGAAGTTGTTGATCAGTTGCGGGTCGCGCTTGATGCGCAGCCCGCTGGCAGGGGAATTGAGGAGTTTTTCCAGGCGCTCGCCCAGCAGGGCCTGGGTGCGGTCGATCAATGCCCGTGCCCCGTTGATGGGCGCCTGGGGGTCGTTGCCCAACTGCTTCAGGCCACGGCGAAACAGGCCCTCGGCCTCCAGCAGCAGCTCGACTTCATCCAGGTCGAGGGCGATCAGGTGCGCGCGATACTCCCGGGCCAACTGGTCAAGAGGCGCCGCCAGCTCGGCAATCGGCAAGACCCCGGCCATCGAGGCACTGCCCTTCAGGGTGTGCAGGGCCCGTTGCAACTCGTCGCTGGCCTGCAACGGCAGGTGCTCGGCGGCGTGGTCGAGAAAGCGATTGATGCTGTCGAGGTGGGTTTGCGCTTCATTGCGGAAAATCTCCAGCAACTGCGGATCGAGAGCACCGCTCGCCGTGTGCTCCACCGGCTCGGCGTCATCGCCCTTGGCCAGGGCATGGGCACGGGCCGCCAGTTGGTCGACATCGTCACGCTGACGCTGGGCCTGGGCGGCGAATTCGGCGATCAGCTCCGGCAGCAGCTGCACCACCTCGCCCAGCAGTTGCCAGACCTGGGGCCCGGGCTCGACGCTGCGCTCCAGCACCCGGTTGAGCAGGTTCTCGACGGTCCAGGCCAGTTCCCCCAGGACCAGCGCACGCACCATGCGCCCACTGCCCTTGAGGGTATGGAAGGCGCGGCGCAGCTCACTCAGCGCGGCCTTGCTCGCGGGATCGGCCGACCAGCGCGGCAAGTACTCGCGCAGCACCTCCAGCACCTCGTCGGTTTCCTCGAGGAACACTTCCCGCAGCTCATCGTCCACCGGTGCTTCGTCCCGCGGCGGCGGCAGCAGGCTGCCCGGGGTGTTGAGCGCCGGCGGGTTGAGGGCCGACACCGGGCTGGCCAGCACATCAGCCAGGGACTGCACCACCTGCGGGTCGTCGAGTTCCTGCAGGTCCTGCATCACCAGGGCTTCGCCGGGGCTGAGCACATCGTCGAGAAGCGGCACCTGTTCGACCGGCACATAACCCAGCGCGGCCAAGCCCTGCTCGGCCACATCGAGGATTTTCTCTCCGGGGGCCTCGGGGTCTTCGCTCAGGCGCTCAAGGTAATACTCGATGCTGGTGATCACGTCGGCCAGGCTGTCCAGTTGCTGCCACTCGGGGCGGACCGGGTCGGGCAGCAGGTGTTCACGGATAAAGCTGTTGCAGGCTTCGAGCAGGCTCGCGGCGCGGCTCAGGGGAATCATCGCCAGCGCCCCGCGCACCTGGGTCAGCAGCTCGGGCAAGGGCAACAGGTGCTCGCGGTCCCAATCGGCGTCGATGTATTCGACGATCAGGTCCTTGGCCTGTTGCAGACACAGCCGCGCTTCCTTGATCACCAACTGGTGGATCTGGGTCAGGTCGGTGGTGGGCAGGCGGCTTTCTTCGCGGCTTTCAGGCTCCACGGTGCCGACCATGCCGGCCAGGGTCGCCTCGACATACAGCAAGGCGCCGGCCACATCCATCAGCACCGCGTCATTGGGTTCGCGCTGGCCCTGGGCCAGGCTCTGGACCACCGCCAACTGGTCGATGATCACCTTGCGCGGCTGGCCAAAACCCAGCACCGCGAGGGTGTCGGCGATCTGCCGCAACGGCGCCAGCAGGCTGTCCAGGTCATCGGCGTGCTGCCGGTCGCTACGCACGAACAGATCCAGGCGCTCCTTGACCCGTACCAGCTCCTCGCACAGCGCGGCCAGGACCGAGCGCATGGCGTCGCGGTCGGGGCCCGCCATGCGTGCGCGCTCCTCGTCGACCAGAGCGCTGTCGGGCAGCGCGTCGTCCAGGGCGTAGCGTTCTTTCATGATCTGCATCTGCGGGGTGGGATGACGGGCCTTGGCGATGTAAAACAGCAGGCTCTTGAGCAATTCGTCCGGCGCCGGCTGGTTGACCCCGGCGATGCCTTCCTCGAACAGGCGCTTGAGCTGGCGGTCGACATCCTTGAGCAGGCTGCGCACCGCCGGGCTGTTGGCCACCACCTCATGGCGCATGCCGTCCACCAGGGCCAGGGAAATCTGCCACAACGGCCCCAGCGGCGCGTTCTGGCACAAGGCTTCAAGGCGCTCGAACACGCGGGTCATATAGGACAGGCTGTTTTCCACATCCTGTTCCCGCAGCAGGTCCACCAGCGCGGTTTGCAGCATATGCCGCAGTTTGCGCAACAAGACCTGCCATTGCCCCGGATCCAGCTCGGCCAGGGCCGCCGCGTCGAGCGGCGCGAGGCTGGGCAGCAGGGGGCTGAACAGGCTGGTTTCCGAGAGCAGGCTCTCGCCACGGGCACTGCGCAGGTCGTTGAGCAGCGGCAACACCACCAGCGGCAGGTCGCGCCGCGCACTTTGCACCCGGTCCAGGTATTGCGGCAGTTGAGTGATGGCCTGCAACAACAGGCGGATGGCTTCGTCACGCTGGGACACACGGTGCTGCTGCAAGGCCAGGGCCAGTTGCTCCATCTCTTCGGCCAGCAGCGCCGCGCCATAGAACTCGACCATCTGCAGGCTGCCATGGACCTGATGGATGCCCTCCAGGCACTGGCCGATGGCGTCGGCCGCCAACGGCTCATCGAGCAGATGCTCCAGCGCCTGATAGGCCTGCTTCAGGGTCTCGGCAATTTCGCCCTTGACCCATTCGAGGGCCACATAGTCGTGCCGATCAACCATAACCACTCCAGTCAAAGTCTTCGTCTGCCTTAGCGTTTGTCACCCGGGGCGAGTTCCCGAGAGGCCGGCAAGGTGAAGCCGGACACCGAACGCCGCAGTTGGCTGGCCATTTTCGCCAGGTTGCCAATGCTTTCAGCCGTCGCGGTGGAACCGGACGAAGTTTGTGAGGTGATCTGCTGGATCACGTTCATGGTCAGGGAAATCTGCCCGGCCGATGAGGTCTGCTGCTGCGCCGCATTGGAAATGCTCTGGATCAGCGCCGCCAGGGTCTTGGACACGCCTTCGATTTCTTCCAGGGCCACCCCGGCGTCCTGGGCCAGGCGCGCACCGCGCACCACTTCGGAGGTGGTCTGCTCCATGGAGATTACCGCCTCGTTGGTGTCGGTCTGGATCGCCCGCACCAGGGTCTCGATCTGCCGCGTGGCCGCCGAAGAGCGCTCGGCCAGACGCTGCACCTCATCGGCCACCACTGCAAAACCGCGCCCGGCGTCCCCGGCCATGGAGGCCTGGATCGCCGCGTTCAGGGCGAGGATGTTGGTCTGGTCAGCGATGTCGTCGATCAGACTGACAATGTCGCCGATCTCCTGGGAAGACTCACCCAGACGCTTGATGCGCTTGGCGGTGTCCTGGATCTGCTCGCGGATGTTGTCCATGCCGTGGATGGTGTTGTGCACCACCTCATTGCCCTTGTTGGCGATCTCCACCGAACGCTCGGCCACCGCCGACGACTCGGCAGCGTTGGCCGAGACCTGGTCGATGGACTGGGCCATGTCGTTGATCGCGGTGGAGGCTTCGGAAATCTGCTGCGCCTGATGCTCCGAGGCTTCGGCCAGTTGCATGGCGGTGGCCTGGGTTTCCTGCACGGCACCGGCCACCTGGCCGGCGGTGAGGTTGATGGTGGCCACCAGGTCGCGCAGTTGGTCGACGGAATAGTTGATCGAATCGGCGATGGTTCCGGTGAAGTCTTCGGTGACTGAGGCCGTCACCGTCAGGTCGCCGTCGGCCAGGTCTTCGATTTCATCCAGCAGGCGCATGATCGCGTTCTGGTTGCGCTCGTTCTTTTCAGCGGTCTCGCGCAGTTGGCGATTGGTCTCGCGCACCATCACCAGGCCGATCAGGATGATCGACATCAGCGCCAGCAACCCCAGGACATAACCACCAATGGTGTCCAGGGAGCGGCCACCGGCCAGGTTCTCGAAACCGTTGGCCAGGCGCGAGGCTTCATCGAGCAGGGTTTGCGAAAGGCTGAAGATATTGCTCGCGGACTCGCGAACCTGGAACAGCTCGGGAGAGGTTTCGAGGATTTCATCCACCGAGCCCGAGACGAACTCGAACAGCTCGGAGATCTCGGCCAGCCGGGCGCGGGCATCACGGTCTTCGACCTGGCTGATCTTCAGCGCCGGATTGCCCTGCAACATGCCGTTCAGCACCTGGCCAAAGCGTGCCGCATCGCGCCCGAAGGCATCGGCGGCCTGGACCGCATTCTCATCCCCGGCGAGCACGGTGTTCACCGCGCCCAGGATCCGTTCCGCCAGCAGCGACTGACGCTGGGCCACGGCCACCTGGGCCGCCGGCGCGCCACGCTGGAGGAGGATTTCGACCACCTTCTCGTACTCCACCTGCAGTTGCGGCACGGTTTCGGCGAGGGTCGCGGCCACTTGATGCAAGGACAGCACGGTCTGTTCGCTGGCAAGAATGGCGTCGGTGTTCTTCAGCAGTTTTTCCCAGTCCTGCTGCACGGCGTGCATTTCATCGCGCACGGCCAGCGGCGCGCCGGGCAGGCCGGTGGCCGGGTCGCCTTTTTTCAGGTAACCCCAGCGCTGGGCAAAATCGTTGCGCGCATCACTCAGCAGCTTGAACGCGGCAGCCTTGCCGGCGGCGGCTTCGGTGGCGTTCTTGGCAATGCGCTGGGACAGCACCCGCAGCTCGCCGGCGTGGCCGATGTACTGCTTGTCGTAGGTGGCCTGGGTGTTGAGGTAAGCGAAGTTGGCGAACAGCAGCATGATGAAAATGATCAGCGCGATAAACAGCACGATGATCTGCGAGCGGCTGCGCGAACCTTCCACGGGCTTGGCGGTTTTGGCTTTTATCATCGATCAGGCCTGTGGCGAGCGAGCATGCCCGCGTTGTAAGTGCACAGCGCTCATGACGGGCCCCGCGGCGGCGATGCCTGGCGGTTCACAGCGCTACATCCATAAATCCCGAGGAACCGGCCAGGGCAAAGGGGCTGAACACCTGCCACACCTGGTCGCGTTCGAAACGGCCTTGCAGGTAGGGCGCGATCGCCCCCTGGGCCGGCTCGGTCACGCTGGCTTGCAGGCTGTCCTGGGCAAAATGCTGCATGCCGACGACTTCATCCACCATCAGCCCGGCAAACACCTCTTTGTGCTCGACCACCAGCACCCGGCGTTGCTTGCGCAGTGCCGAGAGCTCATGGCCGAGGAAACCGCACAGGTCCATGACCGGCAGCAGCCGCCCCCGCAGATTGGCCACGCCCTTGACCCAGGATTTCACCCCGGGCAGGACGGTGTAGCGCGGTTCATGCAGGACTTCGCTGACTTCGCCCATGGGCGCCACGTACCACTGCTCACCGATGCGAAAGCCGATCCCGCTCCAGCTGTGCTGGCGGGTTTCCTGGGACGGCAGGTCCGCCGCCAGCAGGCGGCAGCGCCGATCGATATCGAGCAGCAGCTCGAACGCGGTTTGCGACTCGGCCATGGCGCTGGCCGTCAGCCGGCCAGAACGTTGTTCAGGGTCTTGATCAGGGTTTCTTCATCCACCGGCTTGGTCAGGTAGTCCTTGGCGCCCTGGCGGGTGCCCCAGACCTTGTCGGTCTCCTGATCCTTGGTGGTGATGATGATCACCGGGATATGGCTGGTTTCGGCGTCCTTGGTCAGCTGGCGGGTCGCCTGGAAGCCATTGAGGCCTGGCATGACGATATCCATCAGCACCGCGTCGGGTTTTTCCTGGCGGGCCAGGGCGACGCCGTCCGCGCCGTTTTCGGCCTTGAGGACTTCATGACCGTGCTTTTCCAGCATGCCGGTCAGTTTGTACATTTCAGTCGGCGAATCATCGACGATCAGAATACGTGCCATGGTCTTCCCCATACGAATAGGCGTTCGGCCCCTTGGCTGAACGTCAATGTGCTTGTTCTACTGCGGCGAAGCCCGGGACATGGGCCTTGATCGCGTTCAGCAGTTCTTCCTTGCTAAAGGGCTTGGTCAAAAATTGGTCGGAACCGACGATGCGGCCCTTGGCCTTGTCGAACAGACCGTCCTTGGAGGACAGCATAATCACCGGCGTGGACTTGAAGGCACTGTTGTTCTTGATCAGGGCGCAGGTCTGATAGCCATCGAGGCGCGGCATCATGATGTCGACAAAAATGATCCCGGGGTGATGATCGGCAATCTTGGCCAGGGCCTCGAAACCGTCAACCGCAGTGATGACTTCACAGCCCACGTTCTTGAGCAGCGTTTCAGCCGTGCGGCGAATCGTCTTCGAGTCATCGATCACCATCACCTTCAAGGCGCTGGAATGCTGTTCCATATTCTGCTCTACCATCGCCACAGCGAATCGATTTAATGCCGGTACCGCCTGGTAAAGCCCCAAACCCTTGATGTTCAAGGCCTGGGCGCGGCATGCGAGCCTTTTTAGCATACTCTCAGAATGCAATCTATCGGCCGACCGGCAAGGCGGTTTTTCCTTGACCGGGAACCGCCCGAGCGCCACTCTGACGCCACTTTTTCAAGCCATTGCGCCCACTAAATTTTCGAGGAAACAGCCCATGAGCGTTCGCGTCGGGATTGTCATGGACCCTATCGCCAGCATCTCCTATAAAAAGGACAGCTCGCTGGCCATGCTGCTGGCCGCCCAGGCCCGCGGCTGGACCCTGTTCTACATGGAACAGCGCGACCTCTACCAGGGCGCGGGCGAGGCACGGGCACGCATGCGTCCGCTGCAAGTCTTTGCCAACCCGGAAAAATGGTTCGAGCTGCAAGACGAAATCGACAGCCCGCTGAGCGATCTGGACGTCATCCTGATGCGCAAGGACCCGCCGTTCGACATGGAGTTCGTCTACTCCACCTACCTGCTGGAGCAGGCCGAGCGCGCCGGAGTGCTGGTGGTCAACAAGCCGCAGAGCCTGCGCGACTGCAACGAGAAGCTGTTCGCCACGCTGTTCCCGCAGTGCACGCCGCCGACCGTGGTCAGCCGCCGCGCGGACGTGCTGCGTGAATTTGCCGCACAACATGGCGACGTGATCCTCAAGCCCCTGGACGGCATGGGCGGCACCTCGATCTTCCGCCACCGCGCCGGCGACCCGAACCTGTCGGTGATCCTGGAAACCCTGACCGCCCTGGGCGCCCAGCAGATCATGGGCCAGGCCTACCTGCCGGCGATCAAGGATGGCGACAAGCGCATCCTGATGATCGACGGCGAGCCGGTGCCTTATTGCCTGGCGCGAATCCCGGCCGCCGGTGAAACCCGGGGCAACCTTGCCGCCGGCGGACGTGGCGAAGCCCGCCCGCTGACCGACAAGGACCGCTGGATCGCCGCTCAGGTCGGCCCGACCCTGCGGGAGAAAGGCCTGCTGTTCGTCGGCCTGGATGTGATCGGCGAGCACCTGACGGAAATCAACGTCACCAGCCCGACCTGCATCCGCGAAATCGACAATGCGTTTGGCACCAACATCGGTGCGCTGCTGATGGATGCCATCGAGGCCAAGCTGCAAGTGGCAAGCCGCAAGCCACAAGCTTGATGTGGATCATGTACAGCCTGTCGCTTGTCGCTTGAAGCTCGCAGCTTGAAACCAACATTGCGTTATCATGCGCCGCCTGTGAAACGCGCGATGTTGGTTTTGTGATGCCTCCTGTGATGTTGAACCGATGACACTCCCGTCCGACCTGCCCCTCGACCTCCCTCCCGAGCTCGCGCATAGCGGTGTGCGTGCGGCTGATCGTCTCGGTTTCACACTGTTTCTCGCCGCCCTCCTGCACCTGGCACTGATTCTCGGCCTGGGCTTCTCCTTCGCCGAACCCAAGCAGATCACCAAGACCCTGGAAATCACCCTCGCCACCTTCAAAAGCGAGACCAAGCCGAAGAAGGCCGATTTCCTGGCCCAGGACAACCAGCAGGGCAGCGGCACACTGGACAAGAAGGCGATCCCCAAGACCACCGAGGTTGCGCCGTTCCAGGACAACCAGGTGAACAAGGTCACGCCGCCGCCCGCCGCCAAGCCCGAGGTCAAGGAAGCCGCGCCCAAGGCCGCCGTCGCCACCACCGCGCCAAAACCGAAAAAGACCGTCACCAAGCGCGAAGAGGTCAAGACCGAAGCCGCGCCCAAGCCTGCGGCGCCGACCTTCGACAGCTCGCAGCTGTCCAGCGAGATCTCCAGCCTCGAAGCCGAACTGGCCAATGAGCAGCAGCTGTATGCCAAGCGCCCGCGCATCCATCGCCTGAGCGCGGCCTCGACCATGCGCGACAAGGGCGCCTGGTATAAGGACGAATGGCGCAAGAAGGTCGAGCGCATCGGCAACCTCAATTACCCCGAGGAAGCCCGGCGCAAGCAGATTTACGGCAACCTGCGACTGATGGTCTCGATCAACCGCGACGGCTCGCTGTATGAAGTGCTGGTGCTGGAGTCGTCCGGCCAGCCGCTGCTGGACCAGGCGGCGCAACGCATCGTGCGCCTGGCCGCGCCTTTTGCCCCTTTTACCGGTGACCTGTCGGATATCGACCGCCTGGAAATCATTCGCACCTGGAAGTTTGCCCGGGGCGACAAGCTTTCCAGCAACTGACGCCCTGTCCGTGGCCAGGGAGCCTGCTCGCCCTCGACCCGGCACTTCGGACCGAAGCCAGCAGCTGGCCCCACGCCACCGGGCCAACCGCAATGATCACCAGCTTGTCAGTTTGCCCCTCCAACGCCACACTAGCGCACATGAAAAACGTCAGCCCCAGTTACCTCAAGCATCACTTCCTGATCGCCATGCCCCATATGGCCGACCCGAACTTTGCGCACACCTTGACTTACATCGTCGAGCACAACGCCAATGGCGCCATGGGGCTGGTAGTCAATCGCCCGCAGGAACTGAGCCTTGCCGACATCCTCGAGCAACTGCGCCCCGATGTTGAAACGCCACTGCTGTGCGAGCACGTGCCGATTTTCAGCGGCGGCCCGGTGCAGACCGATCGCGGTTTTGTCCTGCACCCCAGCGGCCTGACCTTCCAGGCCACGGTCGAGCTCGAAGGCCTGGCGCTGTCCACCTCCCAGGACGTGCTGTTCGCCATCGCCGACGGTGAAGGCCCGCAGAAAAGCCTGATCGCCCTGGGCTACGCCGGCTGGGAAGCCGGGCAACTGGAGGCCGAACTGGCCGACAACGCCTGGCTGACCTGCCCGTTCGATGCCGACATCCTGTTCAACACCAGCAGCGAACTGCGCCTGGAAGCGGCCGCGCGGCACCTGGGGATCAACCTCAACCTGCTCACCAGCCAGGCGGGGCACGCCTGATGGCCTTGCGACTGATCCTCGGTTTCGACTACGGCACCAAACAGATCGGCGTCGCCGTCGGCCAGGCGATCACCGCCCAGGCCCGCGAGCTGTGCACGTTGAAGGCGCAAAACGGCATTCCCGACTGGAACCAGGTCGAAGCCCTGATCAAGGAATGGAAGCCCGACGCCGTAGTCGTCGGCCTGCCGCTGAATATGGACGGCAGCCCCAGCGACATGTGCGTGCGCGCCGAAAAGTTCGCCCGGCGCCTCAACGGCCGCTACAACCTGCCCTTCTATACCCACGATGAACGCCTGACCACCTTCGAGGCCAAGGGCGAACGCCTGACCCGGGGTGGGCAAAAGGGCAGCTACCGCGACAACCCGGTCGACGCCATCGCCGCCGCCCTGCTGCTGCAAGGCTGGCTCGACGAAAACGCAGCCTTGCTCGAACACTGAACCGCCCGATCCTGAAGATGCGTGGCTGCCCCAGCCACACGCCTCCTGGCCACAACACCAGCCGTAAGACTCCGCACCCGGCTCCACGCAGCCGGGCGCGGGCCCACGAAGGAGCAACCATGAGCCTGCCCAATCCCGTCGAACTGATCAGCCAGATGGCCGCTGATCTCAACGCCCACCTGGCCAAGCGCAAGATCAGCGAGCCGCGCTATATCGGTATTCGCACCGGTGGTGTCTGGGTCGCCCAGGCCCTGCTGGAAGCGCTGGGCAGCGACGCACCGTTGGGCACGCTGGATGTGTCGTTCTATCGCGATGACTTCAGCCAGAACGGCCTGCACCCGCAAGTGCGGCCTTCGGAGCTGCCGTTCGAGATTGAAGGCCAGCACCTGGTGCTGATCGATGACGTGTTGATGAGCGGCCGGACCATCCGCGCCGCCCTCAACGAACTGTTCGATTACGGCCGCCCGGCCAGCGTGACCCTGGTCTGCCTGCTGGACCTGGACGCCGGCGAACTGCCGATCCGCCCGAATGTGGTGGGTGCGACCTTGTCGCTGGCCGCCCACGAACGGGTAAAATTGTCCGGCCCCGCGCCACTGCAACTCGAACTGCAAGACCTCGCCCTTTGACACGCCCCTTTAAAGAGTCCATTGCGATGACGCCTCCAGACGCCAAGCGCCCGCTGCAGCTCAATGATCAGGGCCAGCTGCGCCACTTCCTGTCGCTCGACGGCCTGCGCCGCGAGCTGCTGACAGAAATCCTCGACACCGCCGACTCGTTCCTTGAAGTCGGCGCCCGGGCGGTGAAAAAAGTCCCGCTGCTGCGCGGCAAAACCGTGTGCAACGTGTTCTTCGAAAACTCCACCCGCACCCGCACCACCTTCGAACTGGCGGCCCAGCGCCTGTCGGCGGACGTGATCACCCTGAATGTCTCCACCTCCTCGGCGAGCAAGGGTGAAACCCTGCTCGACACCCTGCGCAACCTGGAAGCCATGGCCGCCGACATGTTCGTGGTGCGCCACGGCGACTCCGGCGCCGCGCACTTCATCGCCGAACACGTGTGCCCGCAAGTGGCGATCATCAACGGCGGCGACGGCCGGCACGCGCACCCGACCCAGGGCATGCTCGACATGCTGACCATCCGCCGGCACAAGGGCGGCTTCGAGAACCTGTCGGTGGCCATCGTCGGCGACATCCTGCACTCGCGGGTAGCCCGTTCGAACATGCTGGCCCTCAAGACCCTCGGTTGCCCGGACATCCGCGTGATCGCGCCCAAGACCCTGCTGCCGATCGGCATCGAGCAGTACGGGGTCAAGGTCTACACCGACATGACCGAAGGCCTGAAGGATGTCGACGTGGTGATCATGCTGCGCCTGCAACGCGAGCGCATGCAGGGCGGCCTGCTGCCCAGCGAAGGCGAGTTCTACCGCCTGTTCGGCCTGACCACCGCGCGCCTGGCCGGAGCCAAGCCGGACGCCATCGTCATGCACCCGGGCCCGATCAACCGCGGCGTGGAGATCGAATCGGCGGTGGCCGACGGCCCGCATTCGGTGATTCTCAACCAGGTGACCTACGGCATCGCGGTACGCATGGCCGTACTGTCCATGGCCATGAGCGGGCAGACCGCCCAGCGACAATTCGAGCAGGAGAACGCCCAGTGAAGCTCAGCATTCTCGGCGCCCGCGTCATCGATCCAAGCAGCGGGCTGGATCAAGTCACTGATTTGCACCTGGAAGCCGGCAAGATCGTCGCCATTGGCGCTGCCCCGGCCGATTTCAACGCCACCCAACGCATCGACGCCAAAGGCCTGGTGGCCGCCCCCGGGCTGGTGGACCTGAGTGTCGCCCTGCGCGAACCGGGCTACAGCCGCAAAGGCAGCATCGCCAGCGAAACCCGGGCTGCCGCTGCCGGTGGCGTCACCAGCCTGTGCTGCCCACCGCACACCAAACCGGTGCTGGACACCTCGGCGGTGACCGAGCTGATCCTCGACCGTGCTCGCGAAGCCGGCAATACCAAGGTGTTCCCCATCGGCGCCCTGAGCAAAGGCCTGGAAGGCGAGCAGCTTGCAGAACTCATCGCGTTGCGCGACGCCGGCTGCGTGGCGTTCGGCAATGGCCTGGAGAGCTTTCGCAGCACCCGCACCCTGTGCCGTGCCCTGGAATACGCTGCAACCTTCGACCTGACCGTGATTTTCCACTCCCAGGACCGCGACCTGGCCGAAGGCGGCCTGGCCCACGAAGGCGCCACCGCCAGCTTCCTCGGCTTGCCGGGGATTCCAGAGACCGCAGAAACCGTGGCCCTGGCCCGGGACCTGCTGCTGGTGGAGCAAAGCGGCGTACGCGCGCACTTCAGCCAGCTGACCAGCGCCCGGGGTGTGGCGCTGATCGCCCAGGCCCAGGCTCGCGGCCTGCCGGTGACTGCCGATGTGGCGCTGTATCAGCTGATCCTGACGGATGAAGCCTTGATCGACTTCTCCAGCCTGTATCACGTGCAGCCGCCCCTGCGTTCGCGGGCGGACCGCGACGGGCTGCGTGAGGCGGTGAAATCCGGGGTGGTCCAGGCCATTTCCAGCCACCACCAACCCCACGAGCGCGACGCCAAGCTGGCGCCGTTCGGCGCCACCGAGCCGGGCATCAGCAGCGTCGAGCTATTGCTGCCACTGGCTCTGACCCTGGTGGAAGATGGCTTGCTGGACCTGCCGACCCTGCTCGCCCGCCTCAGTGCCGGCCCGGCCGATGCCCTGCGCCTGCCTGCCGGCAAGCTCGCGGTAGGCGCCCCGGCCGACCTGGTGCTGTTCGACCCGGCCAGCTCCACCGTGGCCGGTGAACACTGGCTGTCCAAAGGCGAAAACTGCCCGTTCATCGGCCACAGCCTGCCCGGCATGGTGCGCTACACCCTGGTGGATGGGCGCATCAGCTACCAGGCGTGACTGTAGGCGCGGTGATGTGGCAGGTGGGTGCTGGTTGATGCAAAGGGCCAGCGCAGCCTCGCACGACTCGGCAGCGGCTACAGGTTGTAGCCGCTGTTTGAGTCAGGTTAACGCCGCTTGGCGTTTTCCAGGGAGACCTGATCGTTCAGGGTCCAGAAGTCGTAGAGCACACCCAGGAAGAACAGCCCGCCTGTCAGCAGGTACAACAGGCCACTGATCCATTTGCCCTGGTACATGCGATGCACGCCAAACACCCCGAGAAAGGTCAGCAGCACCCAGGCCACGCTGTATTCGACCGGGCCGGCGGTAAACCGCAGGTCCGCTTCACGGTCCATGGCCGGAATCAGGAACAGGTCGATCAGCCAGCCAATCCCCAATAAGCCTAAGGTGAAAAACCAGATCGTACCGGTCACCGGCTTGCCGTAATAAAAGCGGTGCGCACCGGTAAAACCGAAAATCCACAACAGATAACCGATCACCTTGCTGTGGGTGTCCTGCGGTGAAACATCCTGACGATAGGTGTTCATTGATGACCTCATTCCACGCAATAGATAAATATTCTTTAATTCTTTGTGACTTTTTTACAGGCTGCCGACGTATGGGAAATATTAAAGTCCCTCCCGCCAAAGCCCCGTACCGCCTGAGTTCTGGCGGACGATTGCGTCAATTTGCCGCTACTTTGCAGAAGTTGACCTCCAGGTTGAATCGACAAACGGCCTCGGAACAGACAAAAAAGCTGTTATAAAGTTGCGCGCTAACCCATAAGAGCCTTGCCTAATGCGTCCATTTTTCAAGACATGGCTAACCATTTGCCTATTAATGCCACTGGCCGCCCACGCCACCAACCGTGAGCAACGTCTTCCCAACATTAACGGTTACACCCCGAAATCCCATGTTTCGCCGGTAACCGCCAAGAACAAGCAAAGCATCAAGGGCCCGACTCACCTGAGCAAGGCCGACAGCAAGCTGGTCCCGCAAATGGCGACCAAGCAGAGCAGCAACGTACTGAGTCGCGCCGTCAACGTCCTGGGTACTCCCTATCGTTGGGGCGGCAGCAGCCCAAGTAAAGGCTTCGATTGCAGCGGGCTGGTGAAATACGCGTTTAATGATGTGGCAGCGGTGGATCTGCCGCGCACGTCCAATGCCATGGCCAGCGGCCATGGGCAGAAGGTCGAGCGCAAGGACCTCAAGCCGGGCGACCTGCTGTTTTTCAACATCAAGAGCCGCAAGGTCAACCACGTTGCCATCTACCTGGGCAATGACCGCTTTATCCACGCCCCGCGCCGTGGCAAGGCCGTGTCGATCGACACCCTGAAAAAGCCGTACTGGGATAACCACTACGTGGTTGCCAAGCGCGTCCTGCCTAAAGAGCAGAATGCACTGCGTGTGGTTCAGCGCTGACCGCCAGCCCGAACGCAACACCTCTATCGCCGGCAAGCCGGCCTCTACAGGTCTCATGGCCTTGTCGGGGTCGCCTTGCCGGCGATGGCGTTTCTGGCGCCGCACAAAATCCCTCGCTCACAGCCCCTGCGGCGTCCGGGCCTTCTCCCGAGCATGTTCCGGGCTGATCAGCCCCGCACTCAGCAGCGCCTTCAAGCTCATGTCCAGGGTGCGCATGCCCACCGCGCCGCCGGTCTGGATCGCCGAATACATCTGCGCCACCTTGTCTTCGCGGATCAGGTTACGGATCGCCGGGCTGCCGAGCATGATTTCGTGCGCCGCCACCCGCCCACCGCCGATGCGCTTGACCAGCACCTGGGCGATCACCGCCTGCAGCGACTCGGCCAACATCGAACGCACCAGGGCCTTCTCCTGGGCCGGAAACACGTCCACCAGCCGATCGATGCTTTTCGCCGCCGAGGTGGTGTGCAGGGTGCCGAACACCAGGTGCCCGGTCTCTGCGGCGGTCAATGCCAGGCGAATGGTTTCCAGGTCCCGCAGCTCGCCCACCAGGATCACATCCGGGTCTTCGCGCAGGGCCGCGCGCAACGCCGCGGCAAAACTTCGGGTATCACGCAGGACTTCGCGCTGGTTGATCAGGCACTGCCTGGGCGAATGGATGAACTCGATGGGGTCTTCGATGGTGAGAATGTGTTGTTGGCGGTGTTGATTGAGGTGGTCGATCATCGCTGCCAGGGTGGTGGACTTGCCGGACCCGGTCGGCCCCGTTACCAGCACCAGGCCATGGGGTACGGCGGTAATCTGGCGAAACACTTCGCCCATCCCCAACTGCTCCATACTCGGCACCTGCGCAGGAATGGCGCGCAAGACCCCAGCAGCGCCGCGGCTTTGATGGAAGGCATTCACCCGAAAACGCCCGATTCCCGGCAGTTCGTAGGAAAAATCCAGGTCAAGGGTTGCCGCGAATTCCGCCCGCTGCGCCTCGCTCATCAGGCCCTGGAGCATGGCCTGCACCTGCTGCGGCTCAAGCGCCGCCATCTCGCTGCGGACAATCTCGCCATCAACCCGCAGCATCGGCGGCAAACCTGCGCTAAGGTGCAAGTCCGACGCGCCCTGTGCAATGCACAAGGCCAGCAACTCAGGGATGTCCATAGTGCTTCCCAATTCCAGTAGAATGCCGCAACCCCAAGACCCGCTGGCGCACATTGAATGTCCACGATAGCAGACAACATCGCACTGGTCGGCGCGCGGATCCGCGCTGCGGCGCAGGCTTCGCAACGAGATGTAAACAGCATTCACCTGCTCGCCGTGAGCAAGACCAAACCCGCCGCCGCCCTGCGTGAAGCCCACGCTGCCGGCTTGCGCGACTTCGGCGAGAACTACCTGCAGGAAGCCCTGGGCAAACAGCTCGAACTGGCCGACCTGCCCTTGTGTTGGCACTTCATCGGCCCCATTCAATCGAACAAGACGCGACCTATCGCTGAACATTTCGACTGGGTGCACTCCGTGGATCGCCTGAAAATCGCACAACGCCTGTCCGAGCAACGCCCTGAACACCTGCCGCCGTTGAATATCTGCATTCAGGTCAACGTCAGCGGCGAGGCCAGCAAGTCCGGTTGCACCCCAGCCGATCTGCCGGCCCTGGCCAGCGCCATCAGCGCCCTGCCGCGCCTGCAACTGCGCGGGCTGATGGCGATACCCGAGCCGACCGAAGATCGTGCCGCCCAGGATGCTGCCTTTGCTGCCGTGCAGGCACTGAACAACAACCTGCAACAGCGTTTGAATCTGCCGCTCGACACACTTTCCATGGGCATGAGCCACGACCTCGAAGCGGCCATCGCCCAAGGCGCCACCTGGGTGCGGATCGGTACCGCGCTGTTTGGTGCCCGCGACTATGGCCAGCCCTGACGTGGCTGACTTACCTCTCTATAAGGACCTGACATGAGCAAGACTCGTATCGCCTTTATCGGCGCCGGCAACATGGCTGCCAGCTTGATTGGGGGCCTGCGCGCCAAGGGCCTGGACGCCGCGCAGATCCGCGCCAGCGACCCGGGGGCCGAAACCCGGGCCCGGGTCCAGGCTGAACACGGCATTGAGGTGTTCGCCGACAACGCCGAGGCCATCCAGGGCGCCGACGTCATCGTCCTGGCGGTCAAGCCCCAGGCCATGAAGGCCGTATGCGAGGCCTTGCGCCCAAGCCTTCACGCTTCGCAACTGGTGGTTTCAATCGCCGCCGGCATCACCTGCGCCAGCATGAACAACTGGCTCGGCGCCCAGCCCATCGTGCGCTGCATGCCCAACACGCCGGCGCTGCTGCGCCAGGGCGTCAGCGGCCTGTTCGCCACCGCCCAGGTGAGCGCCGAACAGCGCCAGCAGGCCCAAGAGTTGCTGTCGGCCGTCGGCATTGCCCTGTGGCTTGATGAAGAACAGCAACTGGACGCGGTGACTGCGGTGTCCGGCAGTGGGCCGGCGTACTTCTTCCTGCTGATCGAAGCCATGACCGCCGCCGGCGAGAAGCTCGGCCTGCCTCGGGAAATTGCCGCCAAGCTGACCCTGCAAACCGCCCTGGGCGCCGCGCACATGGCCGTCTCCAGCGAGGTCGATGCCGCCGAGCTGCGCCGCCGTGTCACCTCGCCGGCCGGCACCACTGAAGCCGCCATCAAATCGTTCCAGGCCGGGGGCTTCGAAGCCCTGGTGGAAAAAGCACTGGGTGCCGCCGCGCACCGCTCGGCCGAAATGGCCGAACAACTGGGCCAATAAAGGAGCCACTGATGATTGGATTGAATACTGCAGCGGTGTATGTGCTGCAAACCCTTGGCAGCCTGTACCTGCTGGTCGTGCTGCTGCGTTTTGTGCTGCAACTGGTCCGCGCCAACTTCTACAACCCGTTGTGCCAGTTCATCGTGCGCGCCACCCAGCCGTTGCTCAAGCCGCTGCGCCGGATCATCCCGAGCCTGTTTGGGCTGGACATGTCGTCGCTGGTACTGGCGATCATCGTGCAACTGGCACTGATGGCGCTGACCCTGCTGCTGACCTACGGCACCACCGGCAACCCGCTGCAACTGCTGATCTGGTCGATCATTGGCGTGACCGCGCTGTTTTTGAAGATCTTCTTCTTCGCCCTGATCATCAGCGTGATCCTGTCGTGGGTCGCTCCGGGCAGCCATAACCCGGGCGCTGAACTGGTGAACCAGATCTGCGAGCCGGCCCTGGCGCCGTTCCGCAAGATCCTGCCGAGCATGGGCGGCCTGGATATCTCGCCGATCCTGGCGTTCATGGTGCTCAAGCTGCTGGACATGCTGGTGATCAACAACCTGGCGGCAATGACCATGATGCCGGACATCCTGCGCCTGCTGATCTGACCCGATGAGCTACTTTCGCTGGGACGGTGACGACCTGATTCTGGAGTGCCACCTGCAACCTGCGGCCCGCAGCGATGACTTCGCCGGGCTGCATGGTGACCGGCTGAAAATCCGCCTGACCGCGCCGCCCGTCGAGGGCAAGGCCAACGCCTACCTGATGGCGTTCCTGGCCAAGGCGTTCGGCGTTTCGAAAAGCCAGGTCAGCCTGATCAGCGGCGAGCTGAACCGGCAAAAGCGGGTCCGGATCAACGCCCCCAAAAAGCTCCCGGACCTGCCCGACCTGACCCGCCCGACCTGATCTGTACGGTTTCTGCGCAGCACCCTCGATTCCGGCGTCCACACCTGTAGCCGCTGCCAAGCCCGCGAGGCTGCGCTGGCCCGCACCCACACCCTCAATTTGCCAGACACACCCGCGACACCAGTTACAGCCAGCGCCCGAACCCGGCCCGAGCCTTCGGCAGCGGCTACAGCGCACGAAATAATCAGGCCCGGCCTTTGCTTGCCGCTGGGGGCAGCGGTCTTTAGACTTACGCCTCATTTAAATGAGAGCAGGGTCGATGCCAACTGCCTTTCCCCCCGATTCCGTTGGTCTGATCACGCCGCAACTGGCGCACTTCAGCGATCCCCTGGCCCTGGCCTGCGGTCGCTCGCTGCCGGCTTATGACCTGATCTTCGAAACCTATGGCGAACTGAACGCCACGGCCAGCAATGCCGTGCTGATCTGCCATGCCCTGTCCGGCCATCATCACGCTGCTGGCTTTCACAGCGCCGAAGACCGCAAGCCGGGCTGGTGGGACAGCTGCATCGGCCCCGGCAAGCCCATCGACACCAACAAGTTCTTCGTGGTCAGCCTGAACAACCTCGGCGGCTGCAACGGCTCCACCGGCCCCAGCAGCATCAACCCGGAAACCGGCAAGCCCTTCGGTGCCGACTTTCCGGTACTGACCGTGGAAGACTGGGTACACAGCCAGGCCCGGCTGGCCGACCGTCTCGGCATCCAGCAATGGGCCGCCGTGATCGGCGGCAGCCTGGGCGGCATGCAGGCCCTGCAATGGACCATCACCTACCCGGATCGGGTACGCCACTGCCTGGCGATCGCCTCGGCGCCCAAGTTGTCGGCGCAGAATATTGCCTTCAACGAAGTGGCGCGCCAGGCGATCCTCACCGACCCCGAATTCCACGGCGGATCGTTCCAGGAACACGGGGTGATCCCCAAGCGCGGCCTGATGCTGGCGCGCATGGTCGGGCACATCACTTACCTGTCCGACGACTCCATGGGCGAAAAATTCGGCCGTGGCCTGAAGAGCGAAAAGCTCAACTACGACTTCCACAGTGTCGAGTTCCAGGTCGAAAGCTACCTGCGCTACCAGGGCGAGGAGTTCTCCGGACGCTTCGACGCCAACACCTATCTGTTGATGACCAAGGCGCTGGACTACTTCGATCCTGCGGCGAACTTCGACGATAACCTGGCGAAAACCTTCGCCAACGCCACCGCCAAGTTCTGCGTGATGTCCTTCACCACCGACTGGCGCTTCTCCCCGGCCCGCTCCCGGGAATTGGTGGACGCGCTGATGGCGGCGAAAAAAGACGTCTGCTACCTGGAAATCGATGCGCCCCAGGGCCACGACGCCTTCTTGATCCCGATCCCGCGTTACTTGCAGGCCTTCAGCAACTACATGAATCGGATTGCGCTTATATGAGCCGCTATCACTTGGGGAGGACGGCATGAGAGCCGATCTGGAAATCATCCAGGAATGGATCCCCGCCGGCAGCCGCGTGCTCGACCTCGGCTGCGGCGACGGCGAACTGCTGACCTGGCTGCGCGACCACAAGCAAGTCACCGGCTACGGCCTGGAAAACGACCCGGACAACATTGCCCAGTGCGTGGCCAAGGGCATCAACGTCATCGAGCAGGACCTGGACAAGGGCCTGGGCAACTTCGCCAGCAACAGCTTCGACGTAGTGGTCATGACCCAGGCCCTGCAGGCCGTGCACTACCCGGACCGGATCCTCGACGAAATGCTCAGGGTCGGCCGCCAGTGCATCATCACCTTCCCCAACTTCGGCCACTGGCGCTGCCGCTGGTACCTGGCGAGCAAAGGCCGGATGCCGGTGTCCGAGTTCCTGCCCTACACCTGGTACAACACGCCGAACATTCACTTCTGCACCTTCGAGGATTTCGAAGAGCTGTGCCGTGAACGCGAAGCCCGGGTCATCGATCGGCTTGCCGTCGATCAACAACACCGCCATGGGTGGGCCAGTAAGCTATGGCCTAATCTCTTAGGAGAGATCGGCATCTACCGCGTCAGCAGTCCGGGGCTTGCGGACCACAAGGTCGCGGTTTAATCCACGTCACAGCAAGGAGAACGATCATGGGTCGCTTGGTTACTTTTCTATTGGCCGCCTGCCTGAGCTTCACGGCCGTGGGCGCCGAGGCCATCAAGGGCGAGCGCAAGGAAGTCTTCGGTGACGTCACCGTGCACTACAACACGTTCAACTCGACCTACCTGCAACCGGACATCGCCAAAAGCGCGGAGCTGATCCGCAGCAAGAACCAGGGCGTGATCAACGTTTCCGTGATCAAGGCCGGCAAACCGCTGGTCGCCCAGGTCAGTGGCACGGTCAAGGACCTGACCAGCAAGAGCATCCCGCTGAGCTTCAAGCAAATCACCGAACAAGGCGCGATCTACTACATCGCCCAGTTCCCGGTCGAGCAGCAGGAAACCCGAACCTTCACCATCAACGTTCAAACTGGCGGCGACAGCAACAGCTTCAGTTTTAACCAAGAGCTTTTCCCGGGCGAATAATGAACCTCACGCAACTCGTACTGGCCAGCCATAACGCCGGCAAACTCAAGGAACTGCAGGCCATGCTCGGCGCATCGGTGCAATTGCGCTCGATCGGCGAGTTCAGCAGCATCGAGCCGGAAGAAACCGGTTTGTCGTTCGTCGAGAACGCCATTCTCAAGGCACGCAATGCCGCGCGTATTTCCGGCCTGCCGGCCCTGGCCGACGATTCGGGCCTGGCGGTGGACTTCCTCGGCGGCGCACCGGGCATCTACTCGGCGCGCTATGCCGATGGCCAAGGCGACGCGGCGAACAACGCCAAGCTGCTCGAGGCCCTCAAGGATGTCCCCGAGGAACAGCGCGGCGCGCAGTTCGTCTGCGTCCTGGCGCTGGTGCGGCATGCCGACGACCCGCTGCCGATCCTCTGCGAAGGCCTGTGGCACGGGAGCATCCTCCATGCGGCCAGCGGCGAGCACGGTTTTGGCTACGATCCGCTGTTCTGGGTCCCGGAGCGCAAGTGCTCCAGCGCCGAACTGAGCCCGGGCGACAAGAACCAGATCAGCCACCGCGCCCGTGCAATGGATCTGCTGCGCCAGCGTCTGGGCCTGAAATGACCCCACAGACACCCGCGCAGCCGCTGATTCTCGGCACTGCGCCCACGCCCCGGGCGGCCCTTCCCCTGTTGCCGCCCCTGGCGCTGTACATCCACATCCCGTGGTGTGTACGCAAATGCCCGTATTGCGACTTCAACTCCCACACCGCCAGCCCCGTGCTGCCGGAAGAAGAGTACGTCGACGCCCTGCTGGCCGACCTCGACCAGGACCTGCACGCCGTCTACGGCCGCGAGCTGAGTTCGATCTTCTTCGGCGGCGGCACGCCGAGCCTGTTCAGCGCCGCAGCCCTGGGCCGCTTGCTCAAGGGGGTGGAGCAGCGCATCCGCTTTGCCGCCGATATCGAAATCACCCTGGAAGCCAACCCCGGGACCTTCGAGCAGGACAAGTTCATCGCCTACCGCGCCCTGGGCATCAATCGGCTGTCGATCGGCATCCAGAGCTTCCAGGAGGCCAAGCTCAAGGCCCTGGGACGGATCCACAACGGTGCCGAAGCGATCCGCGCCGCCGATATGGCACGCCTGGCCGGCTTCGACAACTTCAACCTGGACCTGATGCACGGCTTGCCCGATCAGTCCCTGGACGATGCCCTGGGCGACCTGCGCCAGGCCATCGCCATGCAGCCGACCCACCTGTCCTGGTACCAGCTGACCCTGGAACCCAACACCGTATTCTGGAACCAGCCACCCGTGCTGCCGGAAGACGACACCCTGTGGGATATCCAGGAAGCCGGCCAGGCCTTGCTCGCCGAGCATGGCTACGCCCAGTACGAAGTCTCGGCCTACGCCCAGCCGGGCCGCGCAGCGCGGCATAACCTGAACTACTGGAGCTTCGGCGACTTCATCGGCATCGGCGCCGGCGCCCACGGCAAGCTCAGCCACCCGGACGGGCGCATCGTGCGCACCTGGAAAACCCGTCTGCCCAAGGACTACCTGAACCCGGCCAAACAGTTCAAGGCCGGCGACAAACTCCTGGCCAACGAGGAGCTGCCGTTCGAGTTCCTGATGAATGCCCTGCGCCTGACCCAGGGCGTCGATGCCGCGCTCTATGCGCAGCGCACCGGGCTCAGCCTGGAAAGCCTCGCCGACGCCCGGCGCCAGGCAGAACAAAGTGGCTTGTTGCAGGTCGAACCGTCACGCCTGGCGGCAACCGCCCGCGGACAACTCTTCCTCAATGACTTGCTGCAATACTTTCTGACTTAAGGAAACCCCATGGATCTGGTACTCGATCTGCTCGCCACGGTGTCCCGCTGGAGTCGCAGCAACCTCTCGGAAATCGCCCTGGCACTGGTGGGCTGCCTGCTGGTGCTGTTTGGCGCCGACATCAAGGGCTGGGTCGAGCAACGCCTGGGCGGCCTGGCCGGCGCCCTGCGTGTGCCATTGATGGCCCTGCTGTGCATGATCGGCAGCGGCCTGGCGCTGATCTACGCCACGCCCTGGATCATTCGCGGCCTGAGTCAATTCAATAATTACAGCCTGGCGCCGGTGCTGCTGGTGGTGCTGGTGCTGATCGGGGTGGTGGCGGATCGCCGCTGAGCCGGGTTCGCAAACAAGGATGAACATGAGCAAGAAAGTCATCGATGAAACCAGCAAGTTTCTCAGCTACGTGCTGCGCCATGAGCCCCAGGCCATAGGACTTGAACTGGACACTGAGGGCTGGGGCGATATCGACGCACTGATCAGCGGCGCGGCCCGGGACGGGCGGCAACTGAGCCGGGAACTGATCGCGCAGGTGGTCGACAGCAACGACAAGAAGCGCTTTTCCCTGTCGGCCGATGGCCAGCGCATCCGCGCCGTCCAAGGCCACTCCAACAAAGACGTGCAGCTGCAGCTCGAAGCCAGACAGCCACCCGCGATCCTCTACCACGGCACTGCCACGCGGTTCATGGAGTCGATCAATGAGAAGGGGCTGATCCCGGGTTCACGTCATCACGTGCACCTGTCTCAGGATCTGGAAACCGCCAGCGCCGTGGGCCAGCGTTACGGCAAGGTGGCGATTTTGCAAATTGCCGCGCAAGACATGCAGGCCCAGGGCTTCACGTTCTATCAGGCGGAGAATGGGGTGTGGCTGACCGAGCAGGTGCCGGTGAGCTTTATCAAACCCCTGTAGGAAAGCGGCTCCCTTGTGGCAAGGGAGCCTGATCCACTCAAGCTGTTCAGTTCAGCTTTTCAAACTTCAGATCCCACACCCCATGCCCCAGGCGCTCGCCGCGGCGTTCGAACTTGGTGATCGGGCGTTCGGCCGGGCGCGGCACGCATTTACCGTCTTCGGCCAGATTGCGATAGCCCGGTGCGACGTCCATCACTTCCAGCATGTACTCGGCGTAGGGTTCCCAGTCGGTGGCCATGTGCAGGATGCCGCCTACCTTAAGTTTGCTGCGCACCAGCTCCGCGAACGAGGCCTGGACGATGCGCCGCTTGTGATGGCGGCTCTTGTGCCACGGATCGGGGAAAAACAGCATCAGGCGATCGAGGCTGTTGTCGGCGATGCAGCGGTTGAGCACTTCGATCGCGTCGCAATCGTAGACCCGCAGGTTGGTCAAGCCTTGAGTCAGCACGCCATTGAGCAACGCACCGACACCCGGACGGTGTACCTCGACGCCAATGAAGTCCTGCTCTGGCGAGGCGGCAGCCATTTCCAGCAGCGAGTGGCCCATGCCGAAACCGATTTCCAGGGAGCGCGGCGCGGCGCGGCCGAACACCTGGTCGAAGTCCACCGGCGCATCGGCCAGGGGCAGCACAAACAGCGGCGTGCCCTGTTCCAGGCCTTTCTGCTGGCCTTCGGTCATGCGCCCGGCGCGCATCACGAAGCTCTTGATGCGGCGGTGTTGGCGTTCTTCGCCTTCTTGCGGCTGGATAGGCGTGTCGTTTGATTCAGTCATCAATGGCTCTTACTTGATCAGACCATCCAGCGGCGAGGAGGCGCTGGCATAGAGTTTCTTCGGCATGCGACCGGCGAGGTACGCCAGGCGGCCCGCGACAATCGCGTGTTTCATGGCTTCGGCCATCAGGATCGGCTGTTGCGCGTGGGCGATGGCCGAGTTCATCAGCACTGCCTCGCAGCCCAGTTCCATGGCGATGGTGGCGTCGGAAGCGGTGCCGACGCCGGCATCCACCAGCACCGGAACCTTGGCTTCTTCGAGGATGATCTGCAGGTTGTACGGGTTGCAGATCCCCAGGCCGGTGCCGATCAGGCCCGCCAGCGGCATGACCGCGATGCAGCCCATTTCCGCCAGCTGGCGGGCGATGATCGGGTCATCGCTGGTGTAGACCATCACGTCGAACCCTTCCTTGACTAGCACTTCGGCGGCCTTGAGGGTTTCCAGGACGTTGGGGAACAGGGTCTTCTGGTCGGCCAGGACTTCGAGCTTCACCAGGTTGTGGCCGTCGAGCAGCTCACGGGCCAGGCGACAGGTGCGCACCGCTTCAACCGCGTCATAGCAACCAGCGGTATTGGGCAGGATGGTGTAGCGATCCGGCGGCAGGATATCCAGCAGGTTCGGCTCACCCGGGTTTTGCCCGATGTTGGTACGACGCACGGCAACGGTGACGATCTCGGCGCCCGAGGCCTCGATGGCCAGGCGGGTTTCTTCCATGTCACGGTACTTGCCGGTGCCTACCAGCAGTCGCGACTGGTAGGTACGACCGGCCAGGACGAAGGGCTTGTCACTGCGAACATTGCTCATCGGAAATCCTCTGTTGGGGTGAGGTTCTTGCAGAATTCTGGGGTGCGCGGGTCGGACCTTAACGGCTAGCCGCCGCCAATGGCGTGCACCACTTCGACCTGATCGCCTTCATTGAGGGAGGTCTCGGCGTGCTGGCTGCGCGGAACGATGTCCTGGTTGAGTTCGACCGCAATCCGGCGTCCGGTCAGGTCCAGACGGGTCAGCAGGGCCGCGACGGTTGCACCGTCGGGCAATTCAAAGGGCTCACCGTTCAACTGAATGCGCATGCTCAAGGCCGCCATCATTTTTAGGGGCCAGCATTCTAGCCCGATCGAGCCCCAAAGGTCAGCTACAAGCGTCAGACGGCAAGCTGCATGCGCCAGGCGGCAAGGCCGAGGAAAAACCAGCCCAGCAGGAAGGCCAGGCCGCCAAACGGGGTGACGATTCCCAGCTTGCTGACGCCGGTCAGGGTCAGCAGATACAGGCTGCCGGAGAACAGCAAAATGCCGACCACGAACGAGATTCCGGCCCAGCTCACCAGACGCCCGGGAATATGCGCGGCCAGCAGGGCCACGCCGAACAGGGCCAGGGTATGCACCAGTTGGTAAGTGACGCCGGTGTGGAAAATCGCCAGGTATTCGGCACTCAGGCGGTTTTTCAGGCCGTGGGCGGCAAAGGCGCCGAGGGCGACCCCGGTAAAGCCGAAAAAGGCAGCCAGCATCAGGAAGCCACGCAGCATGAGGAACTCCAGTCAGAATCATCGGGCAGGGTCTGTATAATGGCCCGCTCAACGGGTTCGGCCAAGCCATCTCTATGCTGCGTTTACTTTTCCGTCGCGTCACAAAAGCCCTGCTCTGGTTCGCAGGCGGCAGCGTTCTGCTGGTGCTGGTATTTCGCGTGGTGCCGCCCCCCGGCACGGCGCTGATGATCGAGCGCAAGATCGAATCCTGGGTCGACGGCGAGCCCATCGACCTGCAACGCACCTGGAAACCCTGGGCCGAGATCTCCGACGACCTCAAGGTGGCGGTCATTGCCGGTGAGGACCAGAAGTTCTCCGAGCACTGGGGTTTCGATATCGGCGCCATTCAGGCGGCGTTCGCCCATAACGAACGGGGCGGCTCGATTCGCGGTGCCAGCACCTTGAGCCAGCAGGTGTCGAAGAACCTGTTTCTGTGGTCCGGGCGCAGCTGGCTGCGCAAGGGGCTGGAAGCCTGGTTTACCGGGCTGATCGAGATTTTGTGGCCCAAGCAGCGCATTCTCGAGGTGTACCTCAATAGCGTGGAGTGGGATGAAGGTGTGTTTGGCGCTGAAGCCGCGGCGCGTCATCACTTCGGCATCGGCGCAGGTTCGCTGTCACGCCAGCAGGCCAGCCTGCTGGCCGCTGTGCTGCCCAACCCGCGAGTCTGGAGCGCCAGTCACCCGACCACTTATGTGTCGCAGCGCGCAGGCTGGATTCGCCGACAGATGAGCCAACTGGGCGGCGTCGATTACCTCAACGGCCTCAACACCACGCGCAAGGCGCCCTGGGAGCAGTAACCCAAGGCCATGAGGATGACCCTGGCCCACAAACAAAAACGCCCCGATCAATGACCGGGGCGTTTTTTATTGCGCCAGGGCTTACGCCGCAATCGACAGCTTCAGCTTGTTCATCGCGCTTTTCTCAAGCTGACGAATCCGCTCGGCCGACACGTTGTACTTCTGCGCCAGGTCGTGCAGCGTGGCTTTCTCTTCTGCCAGCCAGCGCTGGTAGAGGATGTCGCGGCTGCGGTCGTCCAGCACTTCCAGGGCTTCGTGCAGGTTGTGGTTGGAGTTGTCGCTCCAATCCGCATCCTCCAGTTGCCGCGCCGGGTCGTAGCGGTGGTCTTCCAGGTAGTTGGCTGGCGACTGGAACGCGCTGTCGTCATCCGCTTCGGCGGCTGGGTCGAACGCCATGTCCTGGCCAGTCAGGCGACTTTCCATCTCGCGCACTTCCCGCGGCTCGACGCCGAGGCTTTCCGCCACACGATGCACTTCTTCATTGTTCAGCCAGGCCAGACGTTTCTTCTGGCTGCGCAGATTGAAGAACAGCTTGCGCTGGGCCTTGGTGGTCGCGACTTTCACGATGCGCCAGTTGCGCAGGATGAACTCGTGAATTTCCGCCTTGATCCAATGCACGGCAAAGGACACCAGGCGCACACCCATTTCCGGGTTGAAGCGTTTGACCGCTTTCATCAGGCCCACATTGCCTTCCTGAATCAGGTCAGCCTGGGCCAGACCGTAGCCGGAATAGCTACGGGCGATATGTACAACAAAACGCAGGTGGGCGAGCACCATCTGCCGAGCCGCCCCAAGATCCTGCTCATAGTAGAGACTCTCGGCCAGTTCACGCTCCTGCTCCGGTGTCAGCAATGGAATGCTGTTCACGGTGTGCACATAGGCTTCCAGGTTTGCGCCTGGAACTAGGGCATAAGCAGGTTGCAAAGAAGTGGTCATACGAAAAAACCTCCGACTTACATAACTCGTGCAGTTCAGCACTGCGAAAATTGACCAGAAACCGAAGAACAAGTTCCCATAAATGCTGAAAGGTCAATACAAGCAAAAAGACACTACTTCGGCGCCAGTTCCCTGAGGTGTCGAGCGACCGCAATCCATGCACCGATATACCCTAACAGCACCGCGCCAAGCAAGAGAGACAGACCGTCGGCGGGCGGTACACCCGCCAGGGCAAAATCACTGCCGTACAAACCGGCAAGCCCGACTACTGCATCGTTCAGCCAATCAAGGCCAAACGCCAGCACCCCCCAGGACAGAAGCCCCGCACCGAAGCCATACAACGCGCCCATATAAAGGAAGGGACGCCGTACATAGCTGTCAGTGCCGCCGACGAGTTTAATCACTTCTATCTCTGTGCGGCGGTTTTCAATATGAAGACGAATGGTATTGCCTATCACCAAAAGTAATGCGGAAACCAGCAGAACCGTCAGGCCGAAGACAAACCGGTCGCCCAGCTTGAGGATCGCCGCCAGACGCTCGACCCACACCAGATCCAGTTGCGCCAATTGCACCTTGGGCATATCCGCCAGGCGCTGACGCAGGGCTTCCAGGGTGGCCTTGTCGACTTCATTCGGCGTCACCAGGACCACGCCCGGCAACGGGTTCTGCGGCAACTCCTTGAGCGCATCGCCCAGCCCGGACTGCTGCTGGAACTCTTCCAGGGCGCGGTCCTTGCTGATGAACTCGGCTTCCGCCACGCCCGGCAAGCCCTTGATCTGCTCGCTGAGCTTCTCGCCTTCGGTGGCGCTGGCGTCGAGTTGCAGGTACAGGGAAATCTGCGCCGCCCGCTGCCACGAGCCACCGAGGCGCTCGACGTTGTTCAGCAGCAGCGACAGGCCCATTGGCAAGCTCAGGGCCACCGCCATCACCAGGCAGGTAAAAAAGCTGCCGATTGGCTGCTTGCCCAGGCGTCGCAGGCTATCGAGCAAGCTGGCGCGGTGGTTTTCGATCCAGGCATGCAGCTGAGTGCCGAAATCCGGGCCGTCGTCTTCATCGCGCTTTTTCTTCGAGGGTTGCGGATCGGAGGCTTTAGGCGCCACACGCTCGGCAACTTTCGGACTGCGAGTGGCACTCATACCCCGGCCTCCCCGTCGCCGATCAATCGGCCACGTTGCAGGGTCAACATGCGATGGCGCATGCGGGCGATCAGCGCCAGGTCGTGACTGGCGATCAGCACGCTGGTGCCCAAGCGGTTGATGTCTTCGAACACACCCATGATTTCAGCGGCCAGGCGCGGGTCGAGGTTACCAGTGGGTTCGTCCGCCAGCAGCAAAGCCGGGCGGTGGACGATGGCGCGGGCAATACCGACGCGTTGCTGCTGACCGGTGGAGAGGTCGCCGGGGTACAGATCGGTCTTGTCCGACAGCGCCACGCGCTCCAGGGCAGAATCCACACGCTTGGCGATCTCGGCCTTGGACAGCCCGAGGATCTGCAGCGGCAGGGCCACGTTGTTGAACACCGTGCGATCGAACAATAACTGGTGATTCTGGAACACCACGCCGATCTGCCGGCGCAGGTAAGGAATCTGTGCATTGCTGATGGTGCCCAGGTCCTGTCCGGCCAGCAGCAATTTGCCGGTGGTCGGGCGCTCCATAGCCAGCAGCAGGCGCAGCAAGGTACTTTTACCGGCGCCGGAGTGGCCAGTGACAAACAGAAACTCGCCACGTCGCACTCGAAAGCTCAGCTCATGCAAGCCGACGTGACCGTTCGGGTAACGTTTACCGACCTGTTCGAAACGAATCATGAACGCTCCCGCTCGGCAAACAGTGCCTGGACAAAGGGTTCTGCTTCAAAGGTACGCAAATCATCGATGCCTTCACCGACCCCGATATAACGGATCGGCAGGTTGAACTGCTTGGCCAGGGCGAAGATCACCCCGCCTTTGGCAGTGCCATCGAGCTTGGTCAGGGCCAGGCCGGTCAATTCCACGGTCTGGTGGAACTGCTTGGCCTGGCTGATGGCGTTCTGCCCGGTGCCGGCGTCAAGCACCAGCAGCACTTCATGGGGCGCGTCTGCGTCCAGCTTGCCGATGACCCGGCGCACTTTCTTCAGCTCTTCCATCAGGTTGTCTTTGGTGTGCAGGCGGCCGGCGGTGTCGGCGATCAGCACGTCGATGCCCCGGGCCTTGGCGGCCTGGACGGCGTCGAAGATCACCGAAGCCGAATCGGCGCCGGTGTGCTGGGCAATCACCGGGATCTTGTTGCGCTCGCCCCAGACCTGCAATTGCTCGACGGCAGCGGCGCGGAAGGTATCGCCGGCGGCCAGCATGACTTTCTTGCCTTCCAGCTGCAGCTTCTTCGCCAGCTTGCCAATGGTGGTGGTCTTGCCGGCGCCGTTGACGCCAACCACCAGGATCACGAACGGCTTGTTCTGCGAGGTGATCTGCAACGGCTGCTCGACCGGCTTGAGCATCGCGGTCAGCTCGGCCTGCAAGGATGTGTACAGCGCATCGACGTCGGTCAACTGCTTGCGCGCGACCTTTTGGGTCAGGTTCTGGATGATCACCGAAGTGGCTTCAACGCCCACGTCGGCCGTCAGCAGGCGGGTCTCGATGTCTTCGAGCAGCTCGTCATCGATGGTTTTCTTGCCCAGGAACAGGCTGGCCATGCCTTCGCCGATACTGGCGCTGGTCTTGGACAGGCCCTGCTTAAGGCGGGCGAAGAAACCGACTTTGGTTTCTGCCGGGCTGGCTGCGGGCTCGACCGCAACCGCAACCTCCACAGGCGTGGCCACGACTTCAACGACAGGTGCAGGTGCAGGTGCAGGTGCAGGTGCAGGTGCAGGTGCAGGTGCAGGTGCAGGTGCAACAGGCTGCGGGGCAACGGAGACCGGTGCAACCGGCTCCGGCAGCGCCGCTTCAGGCGCCGACCGCACCGGCTCTGGTTCAAATGCAGGGGCAACATTGGACGCCGGGGCCGGGATCGGCGGGCTGACATCAATGGCCTGCTCGTCTTCCACCAGGGCCACCGGCTCTTCCGCCACCGGCAGGGTCAGCCAGGGTTGGTGCTCGGAGGCGGGTGTCAGCGGCAATTCGGCAGCGGGGGCAGGCTCAGGGGCAGGTTCGGCCACCGGCTGCAGAATCGGCTCGGCCAGCGGCAGGATCACGGCCGCCGGCGCTTCAACCTCTGCTGCGGGCTGGGCAAGCGGCTCGGAAGCGGCTTCAGGAAGGGCTTGCGGCTGTTCGACGACGGTTTCCTGCGGTTTTTTGCGCAGCCATCCGAACAGGCTTTTTTTCTCGCCAGCCGGGGCTGGGGTCTTCTTGTCGTCGTTGGAACCAAACATGGAGGACGGCTATCTCAAGGTAGCGACGCGCCAAGGTGGCGCCTCGGTAAATAAATATTCGATGCAGAACAGACTGCGTTTCACCCAGCTTGTTCACGCGCAACATTTTGTTGAAGTGCCCACACGCACATCAAAGAACGATTTCACTCAGGACTGGAACGGTAAAATCGGCGAAAAAGCGAAGTTTAGCTGATAAAAACCGACCTTCCGCAGCAAACCCATACAACCTGATCCAGCACAAAGGCCCGATAGGCGTGGCCGCCGCTAAAACGGATCAGTATCCTAGCACCTCCTCGCCCGTACAGGCTAAGACCAAGCGGGCAGTCCAACAGGTTTAAAAACGAATGAATGCTCTAGCCCGCCGCGCTGCAGGCCTGCTGCTCAGCACAGTTTGTCTGCCCCTTTCAGCCCTGGCTGCCGATCCACAACCGACCCATGAATTCACCCTCGACAACGGCCTCAAGGTCGTCGTGCGCGAAGACCATCGTGCGCCTGTCGTGGTGTCCCAGGTCTGGTACAAGGTCGGCTCCAGCTACGAGACCCCGGGCCAGACCGGTTTGTCCCACGCCCTGGAACACATGATGTTCAAGGGCAGCGAAAAGGTCGGCCCCGGCGAAGCCTCGCTGATCCTGCGGGACCTCGGCGCCGAGGAAAACGCCTTTACCAGCGATGACTTCACCGCCTATTACCAGGTCCTGGCCCGCGACCGTCTGGGCGTGGCCTTCGAGCTGGAAGCCGACCGCATGGCCAGCCTGCGCCTGCCGCCCGACGAGTTCAGCCGCGAGATCGAAGTGATCAAGGAAGAACGCCGTCTGCGCACCGACGACAAGCCGATGTCCAAGGCTTACGAGCGGTTCAAGGCCATGGCCTACCCCGCCAGCGGTTATCACACGCCGACCATCGGCTGGATGGCCGACCTCAACCGGATGAAGGTCGAGGAGCTGCGCCACTGGTACCAGTCCTGGTATGTGCCGAACAACGCCACCCTGGTGGTGGTCGGCGATGTGACTCCGGACGAGGTGAAAGCCCTGGCCCAGCGTTACTTCGGCCCGATCGCCAAGCGTGACGTACCACCGTCGAAGATCCCCCTGGAACTGGCCGAGCCAGGCGAGCGGCAGATCACCCTGCACGTGAAGACCCAGTTGCCGAGCCTGATGCTGGCCTTCAACGTGCCGAGCATCGCCACCGCTGAAGACAAACGCTCGGTGCATGCCCTGCGCCTGATCTCCGCCCTGCTCGACGGCGGCTACAGCGGTCGCATTCCGACCCAGCTGGAGCGCGGCGAAGAGCTGGTCTCCGGCGGCTCGTCGAACTACGACGCCTACACCCGCGGCGACAGCCTGTTCATGCTCTCCGCGACCCCCAACAGCCAGAAGAAAAAGACCATCGCCCAGGCTGAAGCCGGGTTGTGGCGCCTGCTGGACCAGTTGAAGACCACCCCGCCGAGCGCCGAGGAGCTGGAGCGCGTGCGGGCCCAGGTCATTGCCGGCCTGGTCTTCGAGCGCGACTCGATCACCAGCCAGGCCACCGCCATTGGCCAGCTGGAAACCGTCGGCCTGTCCTGGAAGCTGATGGACACCGAACTGGCCGAATTGCAGGGCGTGACCCCGGAAGATATCCAGAAAGCCGCCCGTACCTACTTCACCCGCGAACGTCTGAGCGTTGCGCACGTACTGCCTGAGGAGTCCGCTCATGAGTAAGCGCAAGAACTCACGCCCGGCCCTGATCGGCCTGGTGCTCGTTGCCCTGGTCGGCGCCGCCGGCGTCTACCTGTACCCGCAAGGCGATTCCAAGGCCAGCGAGGCCCTGGACCAGGCCAAGTCGAGCCAGAAGCTGCAATCCCTGGCCGAACTGGACGGCAAGGCCCCCAGCCACCGCAGCCTCAACGTGCAGACCTGGAACACCGCCGAAGGCGCCAAGGTGCTGTTCGTCGAAGCCCGTGAACTGCCGATGTTTGACATGCGCCTGATCTTCTCCGCCGGCAGCAGCCAGGATGGCAAGGCCCAGGGCCTGGCCCTGCTGACCAATGCCATGCTCAACGAAGGCGTGGCCGGCAAGGATGTGGGGGCGATTGCCCAGGGCTTTGAAAGCCTGGGGGCCGATTTCGGCAATGGCGCTTACAAGGACATGGCCGTGGCCTCGCTGCGCAGCCTGAGCGCCGTGGATAAACGCGAACCGGCGCTGAAGCTGTTCGCCGAAGTGGTGGGCAAGCCGACCTTCCCTGCCGACTCCCTGGCACGGATCAAGAACCAGATGCTCGCGGGCTTCGAATACCAGAAACAGAACCCCGGCAAGCTGGCGAGCCTGGAACTGATGAAGCGCCTTTACGGCGAGCACCCTTACGCCCACTCCAGCGACGGCAACGCCCAGAGCATCCCGCCGATCACCCTGGAACAACTGCGTGCTTTCCACGCCAAGGCCTATGCCGCCGGCAACGTGGTGATCGCCCTGGTCGGCGACCTTTCGCGCAGCGACGCCGAGGCAATTGCCGCGCAAGTCTCCAGCGCCCTGCCCAAAGGCCCGGCCCTGGCGAAGATCGCACAACCGAGCGAGCCCAAGGCGAGCACCGGCCATATCGAGTTTCCGTCGAGCCAGACCAACCTGATGCTGGCCCAACTGGGCATCGACCGCGCCGACCCGGATTACGCCGCGCTGTCCATGGGTAACCAGATCCTCGGTGGCGGCGGCTTCGGCACCCGGCTGATGAGCGAAGTCCGCGAAAAACGCGGCCTGACTTACGGCGTCTACTCGGGCTTTACCCCGATGCAGGCCCGCGGTCCGTTCATGATCAACCTGCAAACCCGCGCCGAAATGAGCGAGGGCACCCTGAAACTGGTGCAGGACGTGCTGGCCGACTACCTGAAGACCGGCCCGACCGAGAAAGAGCTCGAAGACGCCAAGCGTGAACTGGCCGGCAGCTTCCCGCTGTCCACCGCCAGCAACGCCGACATCGTCGGGCAACTGGGGGCCATGGGCTTCTATGACCTGCCGCTGAGCTACCTCGAAGACTTTATGCAGCAGTCCCAGAGCCTGACCGTGGAACAGGTCAAGACCGCCCTGAACAAACACCTGAGCGCCGACAAGATGGTAATCGTCAGCGCTGGCCCGACCGTCCCGCAAAAGCCGTTGCCGGCCCCCACTGACAAACCCGCCGAGCAACCGCTCGGGGTTCCGGAGCACTAATGGCCAGCCCATCGCGTCCCAGCAAAAAACCCGTGCACAACCAGCACAACGGCGTCGGCCACCTGCGCATCATTGGCGGTGAATGGCGCAGCCGGCGCCTGAGCTTCCCCGATGTGCCAGGCCTGCGCCCGACCCCGGACCGTGTGCGCGAAACCCTGTTCAACTGGCTCGCGCCCTATGTTGCCGGGGCCAAGGTGCTCGACCTGTTCGCCGGCAGCGGCGCGCTGTTCCTTGAGGCCCTGTCCCGTGGCGCCGCCATGGGCCAGGCCCTGGACAGCAGCAATGTCGCGGTGTCCAGCCTGCGCGAACACCTGGGCACTCTGCGTTGCAGCGTCGGCCAGGTGCAGACCGCCGACGCCCTGCGCTACCTCGAAAGCCAGCCGGCCAGCGCCTTTGACCTGGTGTTCCTCGACCCACCGTTCCACCAGAACCTGCTGCCGACCGCCTGCGCCCTGCTTGAAGAGCGCAACTGGCTGGCCGCCGAGGCCTGGATCTACACCGAAAGCGAAAGCGCACCCTCGACCCTGGGCCTGCCGGCCAGCTGGCGCCTGCACCGTGAACAAAAATCCGGGCAAGTGCATTACGCGTTGTGGCACCGTATGGCAGAGATCGCCGGTTAAAGCACCGGCCTGAACACGCTGCGCAGCCCGTCTGCGCAGCGCTGCATCGAGAATCAGCGTGCCTACATCGTCAGATCGCTTCACCCCCGCCTTCGGCCTCGGCAACCCGCACCTGCAAACGTTGTGGGGCCCGCTGTGGCGCAAAACCACACACCTGGAACGCGAACGCGAGCGCCTCTGGCTCGACGATGGCGACTTCCTCGACCTCGACTGGCATGGCCCCCATAACGCCCAGGCCCCACTGGTGCTGGTGCTGCATGGGCTGACCGGTTCTTCCAATTCGCCTTACGTGGCCGGGCTGCAGAAAGTGCTGGCCGAACAGGGCTGGGCCAGCGCCGCGCTGAACTGGCGCGGCTGCTCGGGCGAACCGAACCTGCTGCCGCGCAGCTACCACTCCGGCGCCAGCGAAGACCTGGCCGCCGCCATCGCTCATTTGCGTGCCAAGCGTCCACTGGCGCCGCTGTATGCGGTGGGCTATTCCCTGGGCGGCAATGTGCTGCTCAAGTACCTGGGGGAAAGCGGCAGCGCCAGCCAGTTGCAGGGCGCGGTGGCGGTGTCGGTGCCGTTTCGCCTGGACCAGTGCGCCGACCGTATCGGCCAGGGATTCTCCAAGGTCTACCAGGCGCACTTCATGCGCGAGATGCTGGCCTACATCAAGCACAAACAGCGTCAGTTCCGGCTCGACGAGCGCCATGAAGGCTTGGCCACCCTGGAGGGCCTGGGCTCCCTGGAGAACATGCGCACCTTCTGGGAGTTCGACGGCCGGGTCACCGCGCCGCTGCATGGTTTTGCAGATGCCGAGGACTATTACCGCCGCGCCTCCAGTCGCTACTTTCTCGGCGAGATCCGTACCCCGACCCTGATTATCCAGGCCGCCGACGACCCCTTCGTGTTCACCCACAGCCTGCCGCAGGCCGCCGAGCTGTCGGCTTGCACCCATTTCGAGCTGCAAGCCAAAGGCGGGCACGTGGGGTTTGTCGAGGGCTCGCTGAAGCGCCCCGGCTATTACCTCGAACGCCGCATTCCGCGCTGGCTGACCGCCCTGGATCGCCCATAGCCATGGCAGCCTCCGGCGGCGAATCAATCCGTTTCTGGCAGACCGCGCCACTGGCCGGGGTCGAACTGCTGGCCGCGCGCTACATCGAGCAGCGTTTCGTGCCCCATGTGCACGATGGCTATGTGATCGGCATGATCATGGCCGGCGCCCAGCGCTACCGCTATCGCGGCGCCGAACACCTGGCGGCCAGCGGCACCCTGGTGCTGATCAACCCCGACGAGCTGCACACCGGGGCCAAGGGCGCCGAGGACGGCTGGCTGTACCGGGCGTTTTATCCGGATAACCGCCAGATCCTGACCCTGCTCGACGAACTGGAGCTGCCCAGCGGCAGCCTGCCGGCGTTCGGCGCGACCCTGTACCGCGACAGTGACCTGGTCAGCGGCTTCGCCCGCCTGCACCACTTGCTGGAAAGCCCGGCCACCGCCCTGCAGCAGCAGACCCAGTGGCGGGAAATGATGCTCCTGCTGTTGCAGCGCCACGCCGGGGTCAAGGCGCCCGGCGCACCGGGGCAGGAACACCGGGCCATCGTCCAGGCCAAGGAACTGCTGCGTTCACAGCTGGCGGCACCACCGTCACTGGAAGAACTGGCGACGGCGGTGAATCTGTCACCGTTCCACTTTGCTCGGGTATTCCGCCGGGCCACCGGCATTCCACCCCATACCTGGCTGATGCAGCAGCGTATCGCCAAGGCCCGGGCGCTGTTGCGCGAGGGCTGCCTGCCGCTGGAGGTGGCGACTCAGTTGGGGTTTGCCGACCAGAGTCATCTCAGCCGGCAATTCAAGCAGGTGTATGGAGTGGCGCCGGCGGCGTACCGCAGTGCACTGCTGGAGGGCTGAAGCAGCGCACACCGCAAGCGGATTCGCGGTCCGGCTGAGGCTTAGTCGCCTTTGGCAACGGCCCGCGTCGGATCGGTGATCCATTCGCTCCACGAGCCGGCGTACAGCTTGCCCAGGGGATAACCGGCCAGGCTCAGGGCAAACAGGTTGTGGCAGGCGGTGACACCGCTGCCGCAATACGCCACCAGATCGGTCGGAGAACGGCTGCCCAATTGCGCGGCGAAACGCTGTTTGAGTTGCTCGGCCGGCAGGAAGCGCCCGTCGCTGCCCAGGTTTTCGCTGAAGGCCGCGCATTGCGCACCGGGAATATGCCCGGCCACCGGATCGATGGGTTCGACCTCACCGCGAAAGCGCGGCTGGGCCCGGGCATCGAGCAGGGTCAGGCTGGGCTGGCCCAGGCGCTGCTGCAACTGCTCGGCACTGAGCAGCAACGAGTGGTCGGGGCTGCCGACAAAGCTTCCCGGGGTGCTCGGCGGCGCATCCAGGCTCAGGGGCAGGCCAGCGGCGTGCCAGGCTTTGAGGCCACCATCCAGAATGAACACGCCCTCGCGCTTGCCGAGCCAGGCCAGCAACCACCAGGCCCGAGCGGCATAAGAACCAGGGCCGTCGTCGTAGAGCACGATGTCGCTGTCGGCATCGATGCCCCAGGCTTGCAACCGCGCCTGCAACGCCGCAGGTTCCGGCAAGGGGTGACGCCCGGTTACGCCCTTGACCACCGGCCCGCTCAGGTCACGCTCAAGGTCGGCAAAATGCGCGCCGGCAATATGCCCCTCGGCATAGCTGCGCTGCCCGTAATCCGGGTCTTCGAGGGCAAAACGGCAATCCACTATCACCAGGCCGGGCTGCTCTTTTCGCAGGTCCAGGGCAAGCGGGCTGATCAGTTGCGCGAGGGGCATAGCGGGCTCCTGTGATTCAAGTCGGTGGTAGATCCTACTGCACTTCTTCCAAGGCCTGGGCCAGTGGCACATAAAACTCGTCGAACAGGCCATCGACCGCCTCCCGCGCCTGATCGGTGACAAACCCGGCCTCCAGCACCAGCACCTGATACACCCCGCGCTTGACGGCTTCCTCACTCAAATGCGCGGAGTTTTCCCGGGTGGTGCAGAGAAAACGCACCCAGGACGTGAGGATGATCCAGGCGTTGAGGGTCAGGGACTCGATCTGCACCCGGTCCATGCGCAGGATCCCGGCTTCGACAAAGCGCTGATAGATGGCAATGCCCTGAATCAGACAGCGCTGAGAGAAGCGCCGATAGCGCGCAGCCAGGTCGCTGTCGCTGTCGAGCAGGTGTTCAAGGTCGCGGTGCAGGAAGCGGTAGCGCCACATGGCGGCCAGCAGTGCCTGCAAGTAATAGCGCTTGTCCTGAACGGTCATCGGGCGCCCCTGGGGCGGACGCAGGAAACTGTCGACCAGGGTTTCGTATTCGGCGAAGAGCACGGCGATGATCGCCTGCTTGTTCGGGAAGTGGTAGTACAGGTTCCCCGGCGAAATCTCCATGTGCGCCGCGATATGGTTGGTGCTGACGTTACGCTCGCCACTCTGGTTAAACAGGTCGAGGCTGTGCTGAACAATCCGTTCGCGGGTTTTTATACGTGGGGCCATGGGCTTGGGCTTTAATCATTGAAAAGGCTGGCCGGCATCTTACGACCTATCCGAAGCGGGATAAATCAAAGCCGGCCGGGATGGCATTTGACAATTTAGAGTATAAGCTCTAAAAACTAGCCACCCCATAATAATCGGAGCCGTTCATGTCCGCCGAGATCGCCTACCTGCAGGAATCCCACTCGCAACTGGACGAGCTTCAACAGCTGTTTTGCGCCCAGCGCCAGGCTTATGCCGCCAACCCGATGCCGCCCGCTGCCCAGCGCCAGCAATGGCTCAAGAGCCTGCTGGACCTGCTGAGCAACGAGCGCCAGGCACTGATCGAGGCCATCAGCCAGGACTTCAGCCACCGCAGCGCCGATGAAACCCTGCTCGCCGAGCTGATGCCGAGCCTGCACGGCATTCATTACGCGCGCAAACACCTCAAGGGCTGGATGAAACCCTCCAGGCGCAAAGTCGGCCTGGCCTTCCAGCCGGCTTCGGCCAAGGTGGTTTACCAACCGCTGGGGGTGATCGGGGTGATCGTGCCCTGGAACTACCCGCTGTACCTGGCCATGGGCCCCTTGGTCGGCGCCCTGGCCGCCGGCAACCGGGTGATGCTCAAGCTCAGCGAATCGACGCCGGCCACCGGCCGGTTGCTCAAGCAATTGCTGGCCCGGGTTTTCCCTGAAGACCTGGTGTGCGTGGTGCTCGGCGAGGCTGAAGTGGGCATGGCCTTCTCCACGTTGCGTTTCGATCACCTGCTGTTCACCGGTGCCACCAGCATCGGCAAGCATGTGATGCGCGCCGCGGCGGAAAACCTCACGCCGGTGACCCTGGAGCTGGGCGGCAAGTCCCCGGCCATTGTTTCCAGCGACGTGCCGCTCAAGGACGCCGCCGAACGCATCGCCTTCGGCAAGACCCTGAACGCCGGGCAAACCTGTGTCGCCCCCGATTACGTGCTGGTGCCGGAGGAGCGCATCGGCGCCTTTGTCGAGGCTTACCGCCAGGCCGTGCGCGGGTTCTTCCCGACCCTGGCGGACAACCCCGACTACACCGCGATCATCAATCAACGCCAGGTGGCGCGGCTCAACAGCTACCTGAGCGATGCCACCAGCAAGGGCGCGCTGCTGATCCCGCTGTTCGACCAGGGCCAGGAACGGCGCATGGGCCACAGCCTGCTGCTCAATGTCAGCGATGACATGACCGTGATGCAGGATGAAATCTTCGGCCCGATCCTGCCCATCGTCCCGTATCAGACCCTCGACCAGGCCTTTGCCTACATCAACCAGCGGCCGCGTCCGTTGGCGCTGTACTACTTCGGCTACAACAAGGCCGAACAGAACCGCGTGCTCGAACACACCCATTCCGGTGGCGTGTGCCTCAACGACACCCTGCTGCATGTGGCCCAGGACGACCTGCCCTTCGGCGGCATCGGCCCGTCCGGCATGGGTCACTACCACGGGCATGAAGGCTTCCTGACCTTCAGCAAGGCCAAGGGCGTGCTGATCAAGCAGCGGCTGAACGCGGCCCGGCTGATTTATCCACCCTACGGAAAATCGATCCAGAAACTGATTCAGAAGATGTTCGTCCGCTAACCAGTCGATCGCCGGATAACAATAACAATGACCCCTAGCCTGTCTGAATCACCCGCGCTGTCACGGCGCGGCTTGCTGAAAATCGGCCTCTGCGCCAGTGCCTTCCTCGCCACCGCCGGTCTGGGCGCCAGCCTCAGCGGCTGTTCTGCCAGTACCCCGGCCAGCGGCTTTGCGATGTTGCGCAGCAACGACCTGCCATTCCTGCGGGCGCTGATCCCGGTGATGCTCGAAGGCGCCGTGGCCGCCGACAAGATGCCTGCCGCCATCGATGGCACCCTGGCCAGCCTGGACAACGCCCTCAATCACCTGTCGCCGGAGATGTTCAAGCTCACCCAGCAATTGTTCGACGTACTGGGCTTGGCCGTTACCCGTGGCCCGCTGACAGGGGTCTGGGGCAGTTGGGAAAACGCCAGCGCCGACGATATCCGCCACTTCCTCGGGCGCTGGGAAAACAGCCTGCTGTCCCTGTTGCGCATGGGCCATGCCTCATTGCTGCAATTGGTGATGATGGCCTGGTACACCCGCGCCGAGTCCTGGGCCCACTGCGGTTACCCCGGCCCGCCCAAGGTCTGATCGCCCCCCGTAGCTGCCGCCGCGCCCTTCCATAATAAGAAACGACAGAGAGCCTGATATGCCCGTACCCGATCTGTTCCGCGAAGGCCTAGCCCGCGGCTGGAAAACCTACAACGGCGCACAGCTGGAGCAGGACCTGACCCTGGAGGCCGACGTCGCCATCATCGGCAGCGGCGCAGGCGGCGGCACCACTGCAGAGATCCTCAGCGCCGCCGGCTACAAGGTCTTGCTGATCGAGGAAGGGCCGCTGAAAACCAGCAGCGATTTCAAGATGCTCGAAGACCAGGCCTACACCAGCCTCTATCAGGAAGGTATCGGGCGCATGAGCAAGGACGGCGCCATCACCATTCTTCAAGGCCGTGCCGTGGGCGGCACCACCCTGATCAACTGGACCTCGAGCTTTCGCACCCCGGACCCGACCCTGGAACACTGGGCCCGCGAGCACGAAGTCAAAGGCCACAGCGCCAGCGACATGGCGCCCTGGTTCGAAAAGATGGAGCAGCGCCTGGGGGTCGCGCCCTGGGCCATGCCGCCCAACGCCAACAATGACGTGATCCGCAACGGTTGCGAGAAGCTCGGCTATAGCTGGCATGTGATCCCGCGCAACGTGCGAGGCTGCTGGAACCTCGGCTACTGCGGCCTGGGCTGCCCGACCAACGCCAAGCAATCGATGCTGGTGACCACCATCCCATCCACCCTGGAGCACGGCGGCGAACTGTTGTACCTGGCCCGCGCCGAGCGCTTGCAGATCAAGGGCGACCAGGTCACGGGCCTGCAATGCGTGGCCATGGACGAGCGCTGCGTGGCCCCTACCGGCCGCATCATCACGGTCAAGGCCCGGCATTACGTGCTCGCCGGCGGCGGCATCAACAGCCCGGCCTTGCTGCTGCGCTCCGATGCACCCGACCCCCATTCGCGCCTGGGCAAGCGTACCTTCCTGCACCTGGTGAATTTTTCCGCGGGGCTGTTCGATGAGGTGATCAACCCGTTCTACGGGGCGCCGCAGTCGATCTACTCCGACCATTTCCAGTGGCTGGACGGCACCACCGGCAAAATGTCCTACAAACTCGAAGTGCCGCCACTGCAACCGGCGCTGGCCAGCACCCTGCTGGGCGGTTTCGGCCCGCAAAGCGCGCTGAACATGGAACAACTGCCCCACACCCACGCCATGCTCGCGCTGCTGCGTGACGGTTTTCACCCGGACAGCACGGGCGGTAACGTCGAATTGCGCGGCGACGGCACCCCGGTGCTCGACTATCAGGTCTCGCCCTATGCCTGGGACGGCCTGCGCCGGGCCTTCCACAGCATGGCCGAGATCCAGTTCGCCGGCGGCGCCAAGGCGGTGATGCCGCTGCACAGCGACGCGCGCTATGCGAAGAGCCTGGCCGAGACCAAGGCCCAGATCGACGGCCTGGACCTGGCGCTGTACCGCACGCGCCTGGGCAGCGCCCACGTGATGGGTGGTTGCGCCATGGGCGAAAACCCGAAAATTGCCGTCACCGACAGCCTCGGGCGCCATCATCAATTGGCCAATCTGTCGATCCACGATGGCTCGCTGTTCCCCACCAGCATTGGCGCCAACCCCCAGTTGTCGGTCTATGGGCTGACCGCGCAACTGGCCACGGCCCTGGCCGAACGCTTGAAAACCGGTTGAAAAAGCTGATTATTCGCCACGTCTATAGTGCTTTCTTCCGTGACAGGCGACTTGGCCGACCGGAAAGGCTGCGATACCATCCGACTCCCCAACGGATTCCCGCCAGGACGACGCGATGAACCGAGTGTTGTACCCAGGTACCTTCGACCCTATTACCAAGGGCCATGGCGATCTGGTCGAACGCGCCTCGCGCCTGTTCGACCATGTGATCATTGCCGTCGCCGCCAGCCCCAAGAAGAACCCGCTATTCCCCCTGGAACAGCGTGTGGAGCTGGCCCGCGAGGTCACCAAACATCTGCCGAACGTTGAAGTCGTCGGTTTTTCGACGCTGCTTGCGCACTTCGCCAAGGAGCAGAACGCCAACGTATTCCTGCGTGGCCTGCGGGCGGTCTCGGACTTCGAATACGAGTTCCAGCTGGCCAACATGAATCGCCAACTGGCGCCGGATGTGGAGAGCCTGTTCCTCACGCCGTCGGAGCGTTATTCGTTCATTTCCTCGACGCTGGTCCGTGAAATCGCAGCCCTGGGCGGTGATATCACCAAGTTCGTCCATCCTGTCGTCGCCGACGCGCTGACCCTGCGCTTCAAGAAGTAACCCGGCGCCCCCCATCGCGCCCGCGTGCACTGCGGGCGCCAATGCGACACAATTGCGCCCATTGGTTTTTCAAATGCCTGGGCCAGCCGCCCCGGCCGGAGTGCCCCATGTCCCTGATCATCACCGACGATTGCATCAATTGCGACGTCTGCGAACCCGAGTGCCCGAACGCCGCCATCTCCCAGGGCGAAGAGATCTACGTGATCGACCCCAACCTGTGCACCCAATGCGTTGGCCACTATGACGAGCCTCAGTGCCAGCAAGTGTGCCCGGTGGACTGCATCCCGCTGGACGAGGCACACCCCGAGACTGAAGAACAGTTGATGGCAAAGTACCGGCAGATTACCGGCAAGGCGTGAGCTGAGCCCGCCATTACCGCCCGCCTTTTTCTTCAGGCGGATTGCAGGTTAAGGGTTTACGGCCGCTGCGCGCCCGAGCGGGAGCAAGCTCCCTCGCCACAGCCAGCGCCACAGCAAAAAACCTCAGCTGCCGAATGGCTCAGCTCTGGCAACGCGGGCAATAGACGCTGGCCCGCTGGCCGAGCTTGATCTCGCGCAGGCCCGTGCCGCAGACCTTGCAGTTTTCCCCACCGCGCCCGTAGACGAACAGCTCCTGCTGGAAATACCCCGGCTGGCCGTCACCGCCGATAAAGTCGCGCAAGGTGGTGCCGCCACGCTCGATGGCGGCGGCCAGGATGCGTTTGATCTCGATTGCCAGCTTCAGGTAGCGCGCCCGGGAAATGCTCTTGGCTTCGCGACGCGGGTCGATGCCGGCGGCGAACAGCGCTTCGGTCGCGTAGATGTTGCCGACGCCGACCACCACCGCGTTGTCCATGATGAACGGCTTGACCGCCATCGAGCGCGAGCGCGACAGCTGGAACAGGCGTTCGCCATCGAACAGGTCGGTCAGGGGCTCGGGCCCCAGGCGCAGCAGCAGTTCGTGATTGAGCGGGTCCTGGCTCCAGAGCATCGCGCCAAAGCGCCGCGGGTCGGTGTAGCGCAGGGCCAGTCCGGACTCCAGTTCGATGTCCACGTGCTCATGCTTGGCCGCCGGCAAGCCGACTTCCACCAGCCGCAAATTGCCCGACATGCCCAGGTGGCTGATCAGGGTGCCGACTTCGGCATTGATCAGCAGGTACTTGGCGCGCCGCTCCACCAGCACGATGCGCTGGCCCGAGAGGCGCACATCGAGGTCTTCCGGGATCGGCCAGCGCAGGCGCCGGTCGCGCACGATCACCCGGCTGACACGCTGCCCTTCGAGGTGCGGCGCGATACCGCGCCGGGTGGTTTCGACTTCGGGTAATTCGGGCATGGTCGCCTCAGGTGCTCGATACGGGATGAAAAATCAGTGCGCGCCCATTTCGCGAACGGTGGCCTTGAGGCTCTCGAAGTCGTAGTCGGACAGGCCGACATAATCGAGCACCAGATGGCCGACGCTGTTCCATTCGTGGTCTTCGACCTGATTGCCCAGGACCCGATAGGAGGAACAGATGTGCTCGGCCATCTTCAGGATCGCCAGCAGGTTCTTCAGTTGGCTGTTGCGCGAAGACTCGTCGCTGAAGATCGCCAGGGCGTTGTGGTGATTGGCGATGGCGTTGGTCACGTGTTCCGGCAGGCGCCAGGACTTGGCGGTGTAATAGCCGACCACCGCGTGGTTGGTGTTGAACGCGGTGTTTTCGGTATCGACCACCCGGCTCTCGGGGCCGGCGTGGGCATAAGCCTGTTCGAGCACCGCCATATAGTTGGGGAAGCGCTTGAGCATCAGCGGCACCCCGCAATCGTGGAACAGGCCCAGGGCGTAGGCTTCGTCGATCGCTTGCGAGCCGGTGCGCTTGGCCAGGGTCAGGCAGGTCATCGCCACGTCCTGGGCGGTGTCCCAGAAGCGATTGAGGGTGACGATGGTTTCATCGCTCATCTCGCCCTTGATCGACTGCGCGTTGATCAGGTTGATGATCGAGCGGCTGCCCAGCAGGTTCACCGCGCGCTGGATCGAGGCGATCTTGTTGCTCAGGCCGTAATACGGCGAGTTGACGATTTTCAGCAGTGCGCCAGACAAACCCGGGTCCTGGGAAATCAGCTTGGCGATCACCTCCAGGTCCGGATCGGGCATGTACTGCTCCATCTGCAGATCCACCATGATCTGCGGTTGAGGCGGCACGCTGATGCCTTGCAGGGCCTGCTGAATCTGTTCTTCGGAGAGTTCTGGAGACATGAGTGCACACTCTGGACTAGGCGGCGATTCTAACCTCTAAAAAGACGAATTTGGCCACTTGGGCAGGATCTTTACATAGGTGTGACACGCCGCAGGTCCAGCCAAACCCGCGCAAGCACGCTGACGGGTTATACTCGCGCCCTTTTTTCCGGAGCGACGTCATGTCCCTGCCAAGCCTGCGCCTCAAAGCCAACGCCGATCGCCGCCTGCGCGCCGGCCACCTGTGGGTCTACAGCAACGAAATCGATGTAGCCGCCACCCCGCTCCACGGGTTCAAGGCCGGTGACCAGGCGGTGCTGGAAGCCGCTGGCGGCAAGGCCCTGGGCATCGTCGCCATGAGCCCGAACAACCTGATCTGCGCGCGCCTGCTGTCCCGTGACGTCAAGCTGCCCCTGGACAAGTCGCTGCTGGTGCACCGCCTGAACGTCGCCCTGTCGCTGCGCGAGCGCCTGTTCGACAAGCCGTTCTACCGCCTGGTGTACGGCGACTCCGACCTGATGCCAGGCCTGGTGGTCGACCGTTTCGGCGACATCCTGGTGGTGCAGATCGCTTCGGCCACCATGGAAGCCCACAAGGACGACGTGATCGCCGCCCTGACCCAGGTGCTCAAGCCCAGCGGCATTCTGTTCAAGAACGACTCTGCGGCCCGTGACGCCGAAGGCCTGGAGCGCTACGTCGAAACCGTATTCGGCCTGGTCCCGGAATGGGTCGCCCTCGAAGAGAACGGCGTGAAGTTCGAAGCCCCGGTCATCCAGGGTCAGAAAACCGGCTGGTTCTACGACCACCGCATGAACCGCGCCCGCCTGGCCCCTTATGCCAAGGGCAAGCGCGTGCTCGACCTGTACAGCTACATCGGTGGCTGGGGCGTGCAGGCGGCAGCCTTTGGCGCCAGCGAAGTGTTCTGCGTCGATGCGTCGGCCTTCGCCCTCGACGGCGTCGAGCGCAACGCCGCGCTGAACGGCTTTGCCGAGAAAATGACCTGCATCGAAGGCGACGTCTTTGAAGCCCTGAAAGAACTGAAAGCCAGCGAAGAACGTTTCGACGTGATCGTGGCCGACCCACCTGCCTTCATCAAACGCAAGAAAGACATGAAGAACGGCGAAGGCGCCTACCGCCGTCTGAACGAGCAAGCCATGCGCCTGCTGAGCAAGGACGGGATTCTGATCAGCGCCTCGTGCTCGATGCACCTGCCCGAGGACGACCTGCAGAACATCCTCCTGACCAGCGCCCGCCACCTGGACCGCAATATCCAGCTGCTGGAGCGCGGCGGCCAGGGCCCGGACCACCCGGTGCACCCAGCCATCGCCGAAACCCGCTACATCAAGAGCATCACCTGCCGCCTGCTGCCTAACAGCTGAGTGCAGTGAAGACAAAAATCCCGGCCATGTGCCGGGATTTTTTATTCAGGGCTGAAACCGCCCTGTGGCGAGGGAGCTTGCTCCCGCTGGGCCGCGAAGCGGCCCCAGAATCCGCCACCGCGAACGCTCAGACAGATCGCGGAATCAGGCTTTATAGCCGGAGCCCCGGGACGCCGGACGCCCCCTTCGGGAGCAAGCTCCCTCGCCACAGATAGAGCGTTCACCGTCGGCCCATCAACGGCCGGGAATCTGCCGCCAGTCCAGTTCCACGCCGTCGATCCGCAGGGTCTTGTAGCGCTGGCGCACCGGTTTGACCTTGCCCTCGCGAATCTGCCGGATCAGCTGCGGCGCATCGGTGATGCCAGAGAGCACTCCCGCATGCCGCCATTCGCCCTTGCCCTGATCCTCACGGGTGTACATCGCCGCCGACGACGCCCAACTCTGCTTTTGGATCAGCAGCACTTCGTCGACGCCATCGTCATCCAGATCCACCGCCCAGGCTGCGCAGCCGGGTGGATTGCAGTCGTTATGGGTGGTCAGCAGCTCGATCAGTTGCTGGCTGCCTTCGGGCACCGGGCCCAACCAATAGAGTTTCGGCGTCAGGTAATCGTGCGGCTGGTCCTTGATCGAGACCGACTCCAGCATCTCCAGCAACTGCGCCCTGCCCGGCTCATCCAGGATCTGCCCCTGGCGCACCTGCGCCAGCAACCCGTCGAACTGCTCGCGACCCGGTGCGCCCAGCTTCTGGCGCAGGCTCCTGGCATCGAACTCGGCCACCGGCGTACGCCCATCCAATAGACGCTGCACCTGGTTACGGGCACTGAAGGCCTGCGGGTCGAGCAGCGGGGTGAACATCAACAACAGCACCACAAAGCTCAACAGGGCGATCCAGGGGTTGCTGCGGCTCAGGCTGCCGAGCCACACCGAGTTCCGGGCAAACACTGCCCACAACGCCGCGAGGCTGTGGACCAGGGCCACGGCCACCAGCAGCATCGCCAGAAAACGCCATGGGGTCAGGCCGTATTGGTCGATCCGCAACCAGCTCGAGTAGCCCCCCATCGCCACCAGCAACGGCAGACAGCACAGGCTGGCGTTGATCAGGATTTTCAGCGCCTTGGCGTAGCCGGCATCCTGCTGCCCGTCCTGGAACACGCCATTGAGCAAAAACAGAGTGCACGCCACCAGGCTCAGCAAAATGTGCGTCGAGTAGCCGGTGCTCCAGATCGGCTGCAGACCGGTGAACACAAGGGCCAGGGTGAAGACCACGGTGATCAGCGCACACAAGGGCAGCAGGTAGCGACACACGGTCAGCAAGATGCCGCGCAGCAGGCCGATGACCTTTTCGTTTTCCCGGCCCATGCGCATGCCCAGGGAGAAAAACAGCGGCAGGCTGAAACACAGGAAATACGACGAGGTAAACAGGTCGCCGAGCTGGGGCATGCCGAGAATGCTGAACAGACGACCGCACAGCCACAGCAACAGGCTGAAGGCCAGGGTCACCAGCAAGGCCAGGAGCACAATGAACCCGTTATTCCAGGCGTGGCGGAACAGGTCTTGATAACGCGGGCGACTGCCTTCGCGAGTCGGCCAACTGAGGACGAACGCGGTGCCGATATAGGCCAGCACCAGGCCCGTGAACGGCCACAGACTCCACATCCAGCCGTAGGCATCGCGCATCAGTACCCAGCTGGACATCCCGGCCAGCAACAGGCTCAAGCCAACCACCAGTACCCAGGTGCCACGCTCGCGCACGTCACGGCCAAGCAGTTGCAGGTTGATCCCGGCCACCACCGCCAGGGTGCGGGCGAAGGTGTAGAGCTCAGCCTGGTGATAGAACAGGCTGGCGCTGAGCAGCAGTCCCTGGACCAGAGCGATGGCGACATAGAACAACAACGAGCGATTCAACACGGGCATTGCACATCCTTTTGGGGAGACAGGCAGCACTAGCAGGCCGCCGCGATGGTGGTGCGGCGTAGCAGAGCCTTTATGCACAGGCCAATCAGGAACAGGCCCAGGGAGAACGCCAGGGTCGGCCCGGCAAAGAACACCAGCGCCTCCCAACCGCCCTTGAACGGGTCGCGGTAATGGCTGCTGGTCCAGGCTTTGAACAGGGCCTGGGCGATCCAGGGCAACGGCAAGGCCAGCGCCACTCCTAGCCCATGACCGAAGAAGCGCCGCCAGAAGTGCGCCAGCCCCGGCAACACGGCAGCACTGATCAGGGTCAGCAGGACCAGCACCGCCGCCACGCTGTTGAGCACCAGTGAGGTCAACGGCAGCTCGCGACACGCCAGGACCAGGCCCGTCACCACCAGACCCAGGACCGCCGCCGCCAGCCAGGTCAGCCCTTGCCCGCGACGTTCCGGCAGCAGTTGCAACAGGCTGCCGCCCATCAACAGCCCCGCGCTGCTGGCGATCATGACCTCGCCGGATACGGTGTTGGAGAGCCAGATACCCATCAACAGCAGGCCCTGGACCAGCCCCACCGCCAGGTAAAATCTCAAGGTTCGAAGGGTCGCAGACATTCCAGTTCCATTGGAGAGTGATCGAAGGGCGCGCAGTCTAACCCAGCGCCCTATCGCCCGGCAGCAGGCAATCGCACGCCGCAGAGCGGCCACAACGTTCCTTCCTGACGCCAGCGGTGTAGAATCGCCAGATTCATCGCCAGTCATCCCCCGGCGGGTTTATGAGCTCAGGCTGAGGCGCGCGGCGATCCCGCAGTGTCATCGGCAGCTTTAGGACACACGGCCATTTCTGAGTGTTCCCAAGGTCAATAGAAGCTCACTCCCCTTTTGATACCTGATTAGCCGCCCGGAGTGCTCCATGCCTGATTACCGCTCGAAAACATCCACCCACGGCCGCAACATGGCCGGCGCCCGCGCACTGTGGCGCGCCACGGGGATGAAAGATGACGACTTCAAGAAGCCGATCATCGCCATTGCCAACTCCTTCACCCAGTTCGTCCCGGGCCATGTGCACCTCAAGGACCTGGGCCAGCTGGTTGCCCGCGAGATCGAACGTGCCGGCGGCGTGGCCAAGGAATTCAACACCATCGCCGTGGACGACGGCATCGCCATGGGCCATGACGGCATGCTGTATTCCCTGCCGAGCCGCGAGATCATCGCCGACTCCGTGGAATACATGGTCAACGCCCACTGCGCCGACGCCATCGTCTGCATCTCCAACTGCGACAAGATCACCCCCGGCATGCTGATGGCCGCCTTGCGCCTGAACATTCCGGTGATCTTCGTCTCCGGCGGCCCGATGGAAGCCGGCAAGACCAAGCTTGCCAGCCACGGCCTCGACCTGGTCGACGCCATGGTGATCGCCGCCGATTCCAGCGCTTCTGACGAGAAGGTCGCGGAATACGAGCGCAGCGCCTGCCCGACCTGCGGTTCGTGCTCCGGCATGTTCACCGCCAACTCGATGAACTGCCTGGTGGAAGCCTTGGGTCTTGCCTTGCCGGGCAACGGCTCGACACTGGCCACCCACAGTGACCGCGAGCAGCTGTTCCTGCAGGCCGGCCGTACCATCGTCGAGCTGTGCAAGCGCTACTACGGCGACAACGATGTGTCGGTGCTGCCGCGCAACATCGCCAACTTCAAGGCGTTTGAAAACGCCATGACCCTGGACATCGCCATGGGCGGTTCCACCAACACCATCCTGCACTTGCTGGCCGCGGCCCAGGAAGCCGAGATCGATTTCGACCTGCGCGACATCGACCGCCTTTCGCGCCACGTGCCGCAACTGTGCAAAGTCGCGCCGAACATCCAGAAGTACCACATGGAAGACGTGCACCGCGCCGGCGGGATCTTCTCGATCCTCGGCTCCCTGGCCCGTGGCGGCCTGCTGCACACCGACCTGCCGACCGTGCACAGCGCCTCCATGGCCGAAGGCATCGCCAAGTGGGACATCACCCAGACCACCGACGAAGCCGTGCATCACTTCTTCAAGGCCGGCCCCGCAGGCATCCCGACCCAGACCGCGTTCAGCCAGTCGACCCGTTGGGAAACCCTGGACGACGACCGTGAAAACGGCTGCATCCGCAGTGTCGAACACGCCTACTCGCAAGAAGGCGGCCTGGCCGTGCTCTACGGCAACATCGCCCTGGACGGCTGCGTGGTGAAAACCGCCGGCGTCGACGAGTCGATCCACGTGTTCGAAGGCAATGCCAAGATCTTCGAAAGCCAGGACAGCGCCGTGCGCGGCATCCTCGCCGACGAAGTAAAAGCCGGCGACATCGTGATCATCCGTTACGAAGGCCCGAAAGGCGGCCCGGGCATGCAGGAAATGCTCTACCCGACGTCGTACCTGAAGTCCAAGGGCCTGGGCAAAGCCTGCGCCCTGCTGACCGACGGCCGCTTCTCCGGCGGCACCTCGGGCCTGTCCATCGGCCACGCTTCGCCCGAAGCAGCGGCCGGCGGTGCCATTGGCCTGGTGCAGGACGGCGACAAAGTGCTGATCGACATCCCCAACCGCTCGATCAACCTGTTGGTCAGCGACGAGGAACTGGCAGCACGCCGCGCCGAACAGGACAAGAAAGGCTGGAAACCGGTCGAAGTGCGGCCACGTAAAGTGACCACCGCCCTGAAAGCCTACGCCCTGCTTGCCACCAGTGCCGACAAGGGCGCGGTACGCAACAAGGCCATGCTCGACGGGCTGTGATACTGACCGTTGAATAAAAATGCCCCGCCAAGTGCGGGGCATTTTTTTGTCCGTTACTCAGGCCGCCGAGCGATTCGGGGCCAGGTCACGCCTAGGGTACAGGCTGGCCCAATTGCTCACGCAGGAAACGGTACAGGCCATCGGCGCTCTTGCGGTAGCCATCGGCCGTCAGGTGCACCAGGTCGTTGCGCGCCAGTTCGTTGGATTGCCATTGGCTGATGGAGCACGGACCGCCCATAAAGGCCTGCCAGTCCCAGAACAGGGTGCGGTTACGCTGCGCCAGGTCCTTCTGGATCCGCACCAGTTGGCGCAGGGGCTGCGGCTGCGCGGCGGCGCAGGAACCAGCACCACGGCGCTTGATCGAGTCCGGTGGACCGACCAGCAGAATCACCGCCTTGGGCAGGGTTTTGCGCAACAGAGTGATTTTGTCCTGCAACTGGGCGCGGTACTTGTCCAGCTCCAGGTCATCATCGAACGCCTCGTTGGTGCCGTAGGCCAGGATCACCATGTCCGGACGCAGGGCCTTGAGCGCATCGGCCCAACCCGGCTGCCATTTATCCACCACATCCAGGCGCGCGCCGTTGATGCCCAGCGACGAATAGATCACTCCGGCGCTCTTCTGCCCGAGGATATTCCAGCCGCCCAGGGCCAGGCCCGAGTTGTTGGCGACGCTCAGCTCCATGGGCATGCTCAGGTTGTTGAACGGCGGGCTGAAGCGCCATTGCCCACCCGTGGCGGCCAGCATGCGGGTGGCCTGGGTCAGGTTGGACTGGGCCTTGAGGGTGCTGTTGGTAGTGGCCTGGTACAGCGCCGACACCCGGTACTGCTGGCGGCTGGGCTCGCGCTCGCGGATCTGTACCTTGGCCCCCGGGGTCTGGGGCAACGACAGATAACCGCCCAGGGGAAACTGAGTGCTCTGCTGATTACGCGCCGAAACCAGCGACCACTGACGCTTGGCCACGTTGAGGATCACCCGCTCATAGCGGGTCCCCGGCACCGGCGTGGCGGCGATAAAGCCGATACCGCCGTCACCGTACTGAGCCTGTAACAAACGGCGCATTTCACCGCTGAACAGGTCGGCCGCAGTGTGCGAGTCGCCCAGTTGCACGATGCTGATCGGGGTGCGATCCGAGGTGCTGAACTTGCGCGCCAGCAAGGCAAGGTTCGGGTCGCTGCCCGGCACCGGGAGGATTTTCTTAGAGGCCACACCCGGTTTACCGGCGCCCGCCGCGGGAGTGGCTTGGACCTGGGAGGTAGGGCTACAACTGCTCAGCAGGGTAATGCTCAACAACAGCGCAATGCCGTGCAGTCGCCGCATGTCAGTGCTCCGTTATTTGTTGGGTTGGAAAGTTGATCATGGAGATCACGCGTTCGGCGATCAGCCGTTGCCCGGTAGGGGTGAAGTGGATGCCGTCATCGACCCGGGTCTTGACCTTCTTCTGGTTGGCGTCCGTCAGGTAATAGGAGAACTGGTCGTTCTGATAGCCCAGGATCTCGTTGGCCGAGACAAAGTGCTGGTGGTACTGCTCGATCTGGCTTTTATACAGCACGTTGAGGTAGGCCATGGCCGCCGACAGCTTGGCTTTCTCCATATTCGGCGGACCGACCCAGATCACCTGCACGTTGTGCTCGCGCGCGGCGTCGAGGATCGAATCGATGCGCTGGCGGTAAGCCACTTCCCAGTCCGGCGCCTTGAAGCGCAGGAAGGGTTTGCCTTTGCCATCGGGCATGTCCCACGGGTCGTTGGGCCCGAGGAAAATCACCATCAGGCGGATGTTCGGATTGGCGGCCAGGGTGCTTTCCACGGTCTTGGGCCAGTTGAAAAAGTTCGGGTAGGCCAACCCCGTGCTCTGCCGGCTGAGGTTCACGCTTTTGACGTTGTAGCGTTTGCGCAAGGTATTGGCCATGTGCGGCGCCACGCCTTGCATCAGCGAGTCACCGACAAAAAAAACTTCATCGCCCAAGGCCAGGGACGCCATCAACGGCGTGACCTGGGCACTGTCACCAGGGGTGGGGCTGGCCTGGGTCGAGGGTTCGACCGCTACGGCCACTGCAGGTTCATGCACCGGCTCGTGCACGGCCGGCTGGGCCGGTTCATGTACCGGCGCCTGGACCGCCACCGGATGGCTGGCCGGGTGCGCGGCCGGCGCTACGGGTGCCAGGACCACCGGCTCGACAGAGGTCGGGGCGAGGGTCGGCAATGGCGCCAGCGGTTCGTCTTCCGAGGCTTCGGCCTGGGCCACCAGGTCAAGCCCGTCCTGCCCGGTGAACTGGCTGACCAGCCGTTGCCGGCCATCCTCCAGCGTCTGGTTCAACTGCGCGCCCCAACGCCACTGCGGGTTCTGCGCCAGCCCGGGAATCTCGCAACCCTCGTGGTACTTCTGCTGGCAGTACAGGCGGATCGAGTTCTGGTTGAACCACACCAGCATCAGGCTGATGACCAGCACGGCGTACAGCACTTTGGCGGCAGCGCCCTGGCTGCTCAACCACGGCGACCTGTTAGAAACTGGCATAGATAAACCCCGGTACGCCCGACGGCGAGGCAAAGATGACCAAGCAAATGAACAACCCCAACGGCAGCGGATACAGCAGCCACGGCAACCGGGTACTGGCATCGAACAGGCGGCGCAACAGCGCCACGATCTGCGGGTAAAGGGCGACAAACAGCAGGCACGCCAGGAGCGAGGCGCCCTGGCTGGTCAAGCCGGCCAGCGACAGGTTGCCAAGGCCGGCGAACATGTCCATGGCATCGCTGAAGGACGCACAGCGGAAGAAAATCCAGGCAAACGCCACATAGTGGAAGGTCAGCAAACGGGCCAGCAGGTCGGCGCCGATCCAGGTCGGGCGCTGCGGCAGCCATTGGCTGAAGAGCTTGTACAGCGCCAGGCCGATGCCGTGCAGGGCACCCCAGATAATGAAGTTGGCGCTGGCGCCGTGCCACAGCCCGGAAATCAGCATCGCCAGCAGCATGTTCAGGTTGCCGCGCCACACGCCCCGGCGGTTACCGCCCAGGGGGATGTACACGTAGTCGCGGATAAAGGTCGACAGGCTGATGTGCCAGCGGCCCCAGAATTCCTTGAGGTTGCGTGCCGCGTAGGGAAAGTTGAAGTTCTCCGGCAGACGGAAGCCCAGGAGCAGCGCGATGCCGGTCACCAGGTCGGTGTAACCGCTGAAGTTGAAGTAAATCAGGAACGAGTAGCCGTAGACGCTGCGCAGAATCTGCTCGGCGGAAAAGCTCACCGGGCTCTCGAACACCGGGTCGACCCATTCATTGGCCAGCCACGAGCTGAGGAAAAACAGTTTGACCACCGCCAGGGCAATCAGGCCCAAGGCACGCTGCGGCTCCAGCACCTGGCGCACGGTTTGTGGGCGGATCTGCGGCAGCATGTGGCTGGCACGGTTCACCGGGCCGGCGATCAGGCTTGGGAAAAATGCCAGGTACAGCGCCAGGTCGAAGGGCGATGCCGGGTTCATCTCGCGCCGGTTGATCGACACCAGGTAGCTGACCGAATGAAAGGTATAGAACGACAGCCCCACCGGCAGCAGCACTTCCAGCAGAGGCACCGACACTTCCAGGCCGAACTGGGCCAGGGCGCTTTGCAGGCTGCTGGTAAAGAAGTCCTGATACTTGAACAGGTAGAAGGTGCCGAGCACCAGCAACAGCATCAAGCCATTGACCCAGCCACGCCCCGGATACCGATGGCTCAACAGCCCCAGCAGGTACACCAGGCTGGTATAGCCGAGCAGGATGTACAGGAAGTTCAGGCTGAAGCTGGCGAGGATCGCGTAGCTCGCGCCCAATAGCAGCACGTTCTGTAGACGCGGGCTCGCGCACAGGCACCAGTACAGGACGAAAAACAGGATGAAGCAGAAGCCGAATTCGATCGAGAGATAGCTCACAACGTATTCCATTACGCGCAGACGGAAGGGAGCCCAGCACGCAAGGAACAAGCCGCGGCGTTAAGCGGCGGCGATTATGGCAGAGGGCCTTTATTTGTCACAAGTTGAAACACTCTGCAACGATCTTATCCACAACCCCGAGCCGGCACCTGCAACCGGAGGCTGCAGGATCCGGCGTCGGTCACCGGGTTACTGAATGTCCTCGGGCTTGACGATCACCCAGTTCTTGTCGGCGGTCACCGGCAGCCCTTCCTTGGCCTGGGCGGCGGCGTGCTTGGCCATCATGCCGTTGAGTTGGGTCATGTACTTGTCCTTGCGATTGATCCACAGGTGGATGCCGCCCTTGGCCACATCCACATCGTGAAACAGCATGTAGCCATCACTGGTCGGGGTGTCGCCGCCCACCAGCACCGGTTTCTTCCATTCGTCGATGTAGGTCAGGATCGCCGCGTGCTTGCCTGCCATCCAGGTGGCCGGGGTCCACAGGTAGGGGGTCAGCTCCAGGCCGAGGTTGGCCTTCTCGTCATATTTGCCGTCGCTGATCTGCTTGCGCGCGGTGGTCAGGGCGCCGGTCTTGCGATCCTTGAGCAGGGTGGTCACGCCGATCACGTTCTGCGGCTTGACGTTGTAGCCGTACTTGGGATCGGCGGCGACCATGCGCACCAGCTCTTCGGAAGCGGCGGTCATCACGTAGACCTCGATACCGTTCTCCATCAGCTTGTTGTACAGCTCGGCCTGGCCGGTGAAGACCTTGGGCGGGTTGACCTCGATGGTCTTGACCACGTCGCCGTCGTAATAGGTGCTCGGCACCGGCTTGCCGGACGCCATCAGCTCGTCGACGTAGCCCTTGAGTTCCTTGAGGGTGAAACCCGAGAACACTTGCGCGACCCAGGGGTAGCAGACCATGTCGTCGACTTCACACAGGCGGTAGTAGTAGCTGAACAGGCTTTCCTTGTGCTCGGCGGTGTCCTTGAACGGCATCAGTTTCAGTGACGGGTCGAGGGTCTCGCGGGTAATCAGGCCCTTGTTCTCCATAAAGGGCAGCAGGGATTCTTCCAGGTCGTAGCGGTAACTGGTGTTGTCCATGTCGAACACCGCGTAGTTACCCTTGTTGGCGTTGGCCGCAATCATCGCGTCCAGCTGCTTGGCCTGCGCCGCCGGCCAGTGCTTGAGTTCGGTAGCGGCAAGGGCCTGGCCAGCCAGGCCCAGGCAGAGTGCGACAGCCAGAAATTTCGGAGCAAGTTTCATCGGCGGTTCTCCCTGATTCAAAGAGATCGACGCTAACAAATAAGTGTGACGATCCTCGTCTCGACGCGACCGCCTGCGTCCTGATTCCGCCACCGACATTCGTCTGCACGCCAGCCGCTTATTCCAAAAACGACAGTCAACCTGCTTTTTTGGTATTAAATCTTTTAGTTATCAAGCTGTTAGGATTTCCGGTTCGCAATCGCAGCCACACTCGATTGGCACCTATCTTTTCGGAGCTTCAATGAATCTGCCGCTGATCCTCAATCTGCTGGTATTCCTCGCCTTGCTGCTGGGCCTGGCGCAAACCCGCCACAGCTCCTGGAGCCTGGCCAAGAAAGTGCTGCTGGCACTGGTCCTCGGAGTGCTGTTCGGGGTCGCTCTGCACAGCATCTATGGCGCGGGCAACCCGGTGCTCAAGGCCTCGATCGGCTGGTTCGACCTGGTCGGCAACGGCTACGTGCAGTTGCTGCAAATGATCGTGATCCCGCTGGTGTTCGCGTCGATCCTCAGCGCCGTGGCCCGTCTGCATAACGCCTCGTCCCTGGGCAAGATCAGCTTCCTGACCATCGGCACCCTGCTGTTCACCACCGCAATTGCCGCACTGATCGGTATCGGCCTGACCAATCTGTTCGGCCTCACCGCCGAAGGCCTGGTGGCCGGCACCCAGGAGATGGCCCGCCTGCAGGTGATCCAGAGCGATTACGCGGGCAAGGTCGCCGACCTCAATGTGCCGCAGTTGCTGCTGTCGTTCATTCCGCAGAACCCCTTCGCCGACCTGGCCCGGGCCAAGCCGACCTCCATCATCAGCGTGGTGATCTTCGCCGCCTTCCTCGGCGTGGCCGCCCTGCAACTGCTCAAGGACGATGTCGAGAAAGGCCAGAAAGTGGTCAACGCTATCGACACCCTGCAAGCCTGGGTCACCCGCCTGGTGCGCCTGGTGATGAAGCTCACGCCCTACGGTGTGCTGGCGCTGATGACCAAGGTCGTGGCCGGCTCCAACCTGCAGGACATCATCAAGCTCGGCAGTTTCGTGGTGGTGTCCTACCTCGGCCTGGGCCTGATGTTTGTGGTCCACGGTGTGCTGGTGTCCCTGGCCGGGATCAACCCGCTGCGCTTCTTCCGCAAGATCTGGCCGGTGCTGACCTTCGCCTTCACCAGCCGCTCCAGTGCCGCGAGCATCCCGCTGAGCATCGAAGCCCAGACCCGGCGCCTGGGTATCCCGCAGTCCATCGCCAGCTTTGCCGCCTCGTTTGGCGCCACCATCGGCCAGAACGGCTGCGCCGGCCTGTACCCGGCGATGCTGGCGGTGATGGTGGCTCCGACCGTGGGCATCAACCCGCTGGACCCGCTGTGGATCGCAACCCTGGTAGCCATCGTGACCCTGAGTTCGGCCGGCGTCGCCGGGGTGGGTGGCGGCGCGACTTTTGCCGCGCTGATCGTGCTGCCGGCCATGGGCTTGCCGGTGTCCCTGGTGGCGCTGCTGATTTCGGTGGAACCGCTGATCGACATGGGCCGCACCGCCCTCAACGTCAGCGGCTCGATCACCGCCGGCGCCATCACCAGCCAAGTCATGGCTCAAACCGACAAAACCCTGCTCAACGCCGACGAACACGAAGAACTGGCCCAAGCCTGACCCGTAGCCGCTGCCGAGCAGCGCGAGAGCAGAATGGGCGACGTGGGAGTGTCAGGTACAGGGATGTAGCTGCTCAGGGCCAGCGTCCAAACGCGGCCCGAGCCTCGCGGCAGCGGCTACCGCCGCTCCCAGACCTCAAAACTATAGGCGGGCTTGTCGCCTTCGGCCGGGGTCGGCAGGTCCGACACCAACTGCCACTGCTGCTGATCGAACTCGGGGAACCACGCGTCCCCCTCCGGGCTCAACGCCACGCGGGTCAGGTACAGGCGGTCGGCGTGCGCCAGCCCTTGACTGTACAACTGCGCCCCGCCAATCAGCATCAGCTCGCTTGCGCCCTGCTCCAGCGCCCATTCCTCGGCCCGGGCCACGGCGGCCTCCAGCGATGGAAAGACCTCGGCCCCTTCGAGCTGCAGCTGCGCCTGACGGCTGACCACAATATTCAAGCGACCCGGCAGCGGCCGACCCAGGGAGTCCCAGGTCTTGCGCCCCATGATGATCGGCTTGCCCAGGGTGGTGGCCTTGAAGTATTTGAAATCCCCCGGCAAGTGCCAGGGCATGCTGTTGTCGATGCCGATCACACGGTTTTCACCGAGGGCTGCGATCAGGCTGAGGGGGAGAGTTTTTTTCATGGCGGCGAGGATACCAGAGGCTCGCGCCCTCGCCACGTACCCCGATCAGCGTGACAGCGGTTATGCTCAGCGCACATTTGAGCAACGGACCACCGCGTGACAGACCTGACGCCCCTGCAACAACTCTGGCTCACCGAAACCGTGCGCCTGCGCGAGGAACACGCCGGCCCACTCGAGGATCAGGAAGCCAATCGCCTGGCCCGCCACGCCGGCGGCGACCTGGCAACCCGGGTCCACGCCCGCGCCCGCTGGCTGGCCGACCGCGATGGCCTGAGCGAGGCCCTGGGCCATTGGCTGCAAGGCGCGCGCCTGGCGCTGCTGGCCATGGCGCTGCTGGCAATCATCAGCGGCGCCGGCCTGGCGTTCGCCGCCCTGGGTGACGGTCAGCTCCCGGTCAATGTGTTCTGGGCCCTGGGCAGCCTGCTCGGCCTGAACCTGATCCTGCTCCTGAGCTGGGCCCTGGGCCTGCTGTTCGCCGGCGAACACGGCGCCAGCCTTGGCCGTTTGTGGCTGTGGCTCAGCGAGAAACTCGCGCGCGACGCCAAGGCCGCGCAGCTGGCGCCGGCCCTGCTGCTGTTGCTGCAACGCAAAAAGCTCAATCGCTGGGCCATCGGTCTGCTGGTGCATGGCCTGTGGCTGCTGGCGATGCTCAGCGCCCTGGTGCTGTTGCTGACGCTGATGGCTACCCGGCGCTACGGCTTTGTCTGGGAAACCACCATACTGCGCGGCGACACCTTCGTCGCCCTGACCCAGGCCCTGGGCGCCCTGCCCGCGCTGATCGGCTTCAGCCTCCCCAGCGAGGCCATGATCCGCGCCAGTGGCGACAGCGCCCTGAATATCGAAAACGCCCGCCAGGCCTGGGCCGCATGGCTGGTCGGCGTGGTGCTGGTTTACGGCCTGCTGCCGCGCCTGCTGCTGGCCCTGCTGTGCCTGTGGCGCTGGAAGCGTGGCCGCGCAGCCCTGAGCCTGGACCTCAACCTGCCGGGCTACAGTCAACTGCGCAAAGCGCTGATGCCGAGCAGCGAACGCCTGGGGGTCAAGGATGCCGCCCCACAGCAGTTGCATCGCGTCGAAGGCGCGACCGGCACCCAGGACAGCGACGGCGCCCTGCTGGTGGCCATCGAACTCGACGACCAATACCCCTGGCCGCCGCAATTGCCTCACGGCGTGAAAGACGCCGGCATCCTCGACAGCCGCGAGTCGCGCCAAAAACTCCTCGAACAGATGACCCGCTTCCCCCCGGCGCGCCTGGCCATCGCCTGTGACCCCCGGCGCTCGCCGGATCGCGGCAGCCTGGCGCTGATCGCCGAACTGGCGCGCAATGCCGGTGCCAGCCGCGCCTGGTTGCTGCCGGCGCCGCCCGGCCAGGCCCTGGATGCCGAACGCCTGGGCGACTGGCACGCTGCGCTGCAGCAGTTGGAATTGCCCTTCAGCGATGGCGCCCCCTTGAGTTGGCTGGAGACCGGTCATGACTGATACCCGCAAACCGCCCCTGAAACTGGCGGTGGTCGGCCACACCAATGTCGGCAAGACCTCGCTGCTGCGCACCCTGACCCGGGATGTCGGCTTCGGCGAAGTCTCCCACCGGCCGAGCACCACCCGGCATGTCGAGGGCGCGCGCTTGTCGGTGGACGGCGAAGCCTTGCTGGAGCTGTACGACACGCCCGGGCTGGAGGACGCCATCGCCCTGCTCGACTACCTCGAACGCCTGGAGCGCCCGGGCGAACGCCTGGATGGCCCGGCGCGGCTGACGCGGTTTCTTGAAGGCAGCGAAGCTCGCCAGCGCTTCGAGCAGGAGGCCAAGGTTCTGCGCCAGTTGCTGGCCTCGGACGCCGGGCTGTATGTGATCGACGCCCGCGAACCGGTGCTGGCCAAGTATCGCGATGAGCTGCAAGTACTGGCCAGCTGCGGCAAGCCGCTGCTGCCGGTGCTGAATTTTGTCAGCAGCGCCAACCACCGCGAACCTGACTGGCGCGAAGCCCTGGCACGACTCGGGCTGCACGCCCTGGTGCGTTTTGACAGCGTGGCGCCACCGGAAGACGGCGAGCGCAGGCTGTATGAAAGCCTGGCCCTGCTCCTGGAAAGCTCGCGCCCGCAGCTGGAACGGCTGGTTGCAGACCAACAGGCGCAACGCCAGGCCCGCGAGCAGAGTGCGAAGCGGCTGATCGCCGAATTGCTGATTGATTGCGCGGCCTGCCGCCGCAGCGTGGCCAGCGATGCGGCGCTGGAACAACAGGCCATCGGCGAACTGCGCAGCGCCATCCGCCAACGGGAGCAGCGTTGTGTCGAAGCCCTGCTCAAGCTCTATGCCTTTCGCACCGGAGACGCCGCCGCCAGCGACCTGCCGCTGCTGGACGGACGCTGGGGCGATGACCTGTTCAACCCGGAAACCCTCAAGCAACTGGGGGTTCGGGTCGGTAGCGGAATCGCGGCCGGGGCCGCCGCCGGGGCTGGCGTCGACCTGCTGGTGGGCGGCCTGACCCTGGGCGCGGCGGCGCTGGCCGGTGCAATTGCCGGCGGCGCCCTGCAAACCGCCCGCAGCTATGGCAGCCGCCTGCTGGGCAAGATCAAGGGCCAGCGCGAACTGACGGTGGATGACAGCGTGCTGCGCCTGCTGGCCTTGCGCCAACGGCAGTTGGTGCAGGCCCTGAACCAGCGCGGGCATGCGGCCATGGACAGCATCCAGGTGGCGACGCCGGAGGACAAAAGCTGGCGCGAAGGCAAGCTGCCCGACGCCCTGCACAAGGCCCGGGCCCACCCTCAGTGGTCGTCGCTCAACCCTCAGCCGCGGCTGAATCAGGCAGAACGCCAGGAACAGGTGGAGCTACTGGCCCAGTCGTTATAACCAACCTGTAGCCGCTGCCGAGGCACGAGGCTGCGCCGGCCATCACTGACGACGGGGTTCCCCCGGCATAACCTCGGCGTCCGAACCGCCCAGCGGCAGCGGCGCCAGCAGGGCCAGCGCCTTGTCCTTGAGGATCTGCATATCAATCACCGGCACCCACAGCTCCTTGGCCTGTTCGTCCCAGTGCCGCAAGCGCAGGCTGATGGCCCATAGCGGGTCTTGCTCGAAAGCTATCGCCTCCTGTGCACTCATCACCCCGCCCTGAAACTCCAGGGTCCGGCGGCTGGCTTCGCTGAGGCGCTGGTAATAACCCGGCTCCTTGAGGGTCAGGTAGCGCTTGGCCTGCACGTGATACTCCACCAGCCGCGCCAGGCGCTCGCTGAAGCCGATCCGACGCAGGTAGTCGGCACCGAGGCGCTCATGGCTGACCACGCCGAAACCATCCATGGTTGCCGCATCTTCGGCGCAAATGTGCCCGATATCGTGAAAGAACGCCGCCAATACCACTTCGTCGTCAAAGCCTTCGGCCATGGCCAGTTGCGCCGCCTGGGACATGTGCTCGATCTGCGATACCGGCTCGCCAATGTAGTCGTGGTCGCCAAAGCGCTCGTACAGCGCAAACACCTCGGCAACCGCCCGGGCTTGATGCTCCATCAGCTTTCTCCCAGCAGGCGGGCGATATTGTTTTCCGCCATCGCCGGACCAACGCTCATCCCCACTCCGGTGTGCATCAGGGACGCATGCACCCCCGGCGCCGCCTGCAGGAACGAAAACGGCTGCTGCCCGCGCGCGCCGTACACGCCCTGCCAGCGCTCCAGCACCTGAACCTTGCAACCCAGGGTCTGCTCGGCCAGCTCGATCATCCAGTCGTCCACTTGTTCGGCATTGAATGGCGAAGGATCGCGACCGTAATCGTGGGAGTCGCCGATGATCAACTCACCGTAAGGGGTCGGACTGATCAACAGGTGAATGCCATGCTCATGCAGATGGGGCGCCTGGGCCAGGATTTGCGCCTGGACCGCCGCCGCTTGCGGCAAGTCGGAAAACGCACCGTAGTGCACGCAACTCAGGCCGGTAAGCAGCGCGTGCTGCAGCTTCAGGTCGACTTGGGGCCGGGCGCGGAGCATTTGCAGGCGACAGATTTGCGGCTCGAGCCGGGCCAGGGGTTCAGCGAGCAGGGTCTGATAGTCGTGGCCGGAACAGAGCACGATCTGCGCGCCACGAAAGGTACCGGCGGTGCTGTGCAACTGCCCGGGTTCGATGTCGCGGACCAGGGTCGAAAAATGGAACTCCACCCCCAGGTCGCGGCGCAGGTACTCGATCAGCGTCGGAATCGCTTCGCGGGAATACAACTGCTGGTCGTCCAGGCCGTGGAGCGCCGCGCGATGATGACGAAACTGGCCGCCGTACAGGTCATTCAGGGCCGCGCCTCGCAGCAGCTCGACCCGATAACCGTGCTCCACTGCACGCCCATTGCAAAAGGCTTGCAGCAGATGCTCTTCGGCCTCGGTGCGGGCAAACAGGTAGGAGCCATTGCGCTTGAGCTGCAACCCCGCCAACTGCGCCCAGTCACCCCAGATCTCCCGGCTGGCCCGGGCCAGCTCAAGCATGATGCCCGGCGGCTGGCCGGTGACCAGGGCCTGGCCGAAGTTGCGCACCGATGCGCCCAGGGGTGTGGCGCTGCGCTCGAATACCCGCACCCGCAGGCCGCGCTTGGCGGCCGCATAGGCATGGGACAGGCCCAGGATGCCGGCGCCGATAATCAGCATATCGCTGTGTCGAGTCATGTACGTGTCCTGAAAAGATTAGGCGGGCGTGGCGAGGGAGCTGGCTCCCGCTGGACCGCTCAGCGGTCCCAAACCCGGGTACTGCGGTGCTTCAAAAACACCGCAAGCTCTGTTGCCAGGAGTGCGCTGCACTCCAGCGGAAGCACGCTCCCTCGCCACAAAAAGCCACTCGCCCCCCGCTGACAGGCCCTTGGCCAGTAGGGGTCGTCCCTGGCGCTTACTGCGCCGCCACTTTTTCCGACTTGCCGTCGTAGCGCTTGCGCCATTCAGCGAGGATCTGGTCGCGGTTCTTCGACGCCCAGGCAAAGTCGTTCTTGATCAGGCGCTGCTCATAGTCGGCCGGCAGTTCGGTCTGCGGCTTGGCGATACCCGGCTGGGCCAGCACGGCGAAGTTTTCCTTGTACAGCTCCATCGCCGCCGGGCTGGCGGAGAAGTCGGCGAGCTTCTTCGCCGCCTCTTCATGAGGGGTGCCCTTGATCACCGCAGTGGCTTCGATTTCCCAGCCCAGGCCCTCTTTGGGCAGCACGATGTCCAGCGGCGCGCCCTGGCGCTTGAGCTGCACCGCCGGGTACTCAAAGGAAATGCCGATCGGGAATTCGCCGGCAGCGGCCAGCTTGCACGGCTTGGAGCCGGAGTGGACGTACTGGCCGATGTTCTGGTGCAGCTCATCCATGTACTGCCAGCCCTGCTTCTCGCCGAAGGTCTGCAACCAGGCGCTGACATCGAGGAAGCCCGTGCCGGAGGACGCCGGGTTGGGCATCACGATCTTGCCCTTGTACTCGGGCTTGGTCAGGTCCTGCCAGCTGACCGGCTTGGTCAGGCCCTGCTTCTCCGCTTCCACGGTGTTGAAGCAGATGGTCGCGGCCCACACGTCCATCCCGACCCAGGCGGGCGGGTTGGCGGCGTCGCGGTAGTTGGGTCCGATCTGGCCCAGGTCCTTGGGGGCGTAGCTTTGCAGCATGCCCTGTTGATCGAGGATCGCCAGGCTCGACGCCGCCAGGCCCCAGACCGCATCGGCCTGTGGCCGGGCTTTTTCCGCCAGCAGCTTGGCGGTGATGATCCCGGTGGAATCGCGCACCCACTTGATCTCGACGTCCGGGTTGGCCTTTTCGAAGGCTTGCTTGTAGGACTTCAGCTGCTCGGCTTCGAGGGCGGTGTACACCGTCAACTCGGTCTTGGCGGCAAAGGCATTCAGGCTGAAGGCGGTGAGGACAGCAGCGGCAAGAGCCAGGGGCTTGAACATGGTGCGGTTCCTTTTAATGAGTGTGGGTGGAGGGGCGTAATCAGTGGCCCGGCGCGGTCTGGCGCCAAGCCTGGGAGCGGCGCAGCAAACCGCGCGAGGCCCAGGCCAGCAGCAGCGAAACGCCGGCCGAGGTGAAGAGGATCAGGGTCGACATGGCCGCCGCGCCGCCGACGTTGCCGGCGTCGTCCATGTTCAGCACGGCGACGGCGGCGAGAATGGTGTCCGGGCTGTAGAGGAAAATCGCCGCCGACACCGTGGTCATGGCCGAGACGAACAGGTAGCGCACGATGTCCAGCAGTGCCGGCAGGCAGATCGGCAGCGTGACCCGCCAGTAGTGCCGGTACAGCGGCGCCTTGAGCGACAGCGCGGCAGCTTCGAATTCGGCGTCGAGTTGGCGCAGGGCGGTGGTGGCGGTCATCTGCGCGGTGGTCAAATAGTGAGCGATGGTGCACACCACCAGCAGGCTCATGGTTCCGTAGAACACATGCAGCGGGTTGCCGTTGAGGTTGAAAAAGAACACGTAGCCCAGGCCCAGAACCAGGCCCGGCACTGCCATCGGTACAAAACTCAGCATGCGCAGCAGCAGGTTCAGGCCGCGCTGCCCCTGGGTCTTCTCCATCAGGTAGGCGCCGGTGAAAATCAGCCCACTGCCGATCAGGGCGGTGCACAGGGCCATGGTCAGGCTGTTGCGATAGGCCAGCCAGCCACCGCCGGCGGTGTCGCTGAACTGGTAGTGATTGAGCGATAGCGACAGGTTGTACGGCCAGAATTTGACCAGGGACGAGAACACCGCCATGCCGAACACCAGCAGCAACGCCGCGCAGATCAGCAGCACGATGGCCAGGTAGCAGCCATCCCGGACGCGACTCGGCAGCGGCTTGAAGACCTGGGCCCGGCCGCTCATGGAGTCGCCATGGCGCCGGCGCAACCAGGCATCGACCGCGAAGCTGAACAGCGCCGGCAGCAACAACACCATGCCGATCAGGGCACCACGCCCGAACTGTTGCTGACCGACCACCGCCTTGTAGGCCTCCAGTGCCAGCACCTGATAGTCGCCGCCGACCACCACGGGCACGCCGAAGTCGGTGATGGTCAGGGTGAACACCAGGCAAAACGCGGCGAACACCGCCTGCCGGGTCGCAGGCCAGGTGATGCTGCGAAAGGCCTTGGCCGGGCTCGCGCCCATGCTCGACGCTGCGTCGAACAGCCGCGCATCGGCCAGGGACAGCGCCGAGAGCAAAATCATCAAAGCGTGGGGAAAGGTGTAGATCACCTCCCCCAGGACAATCCCCCAGAAGCCGTAGATGTTGTCCGACAGCAGCCCGCGCAGCAGGCCCTGGTTGCCGAACAGATACACCAGGGCGATACCCGGCAGCATCGAGGGCGCCATCAGCGGCAGCAGCGACAGCCCGCGCCAGACAGCCTTGCCCGGGATCAGGGTGCGTTGCAGGGCGTAGGCGAACAGATAAGCCAGCGGCACCACGATGGCCGCCACGCTGAGGGAGACTTTCAGGCTGTTGCCCAGCAGCCAGTGGAAGTTTTCGCTGCGCAGCAGTTCCCGCGCCGCCACCAGCCCACCGCCCTGCCCGGCTTCACTGCTGAAGCCGCGCCAGAAGATCGCCAGCAACGGCATCAGCACAGCAACCCCCAGCAGGCACAGGAGCAGGACCTTGCCGCCGACCACAAACAGCCGATCACCCAGCTCGGCGCGGGAGGCCTGGCGTACCTGCTTGCCCGGCAGCGGCAGGGCGATCTGCGCGCCCATCAGGCAAACACCTGCAGGCTGCGCGGCGGCAGGGCGACCATGATGTTCTGCGCCCCCAGGCGCGGCATGGCTTCGGGCGCCAGTTCGGCGAGCAGCGCATGGCCGGGCAAATGCTCCAGCTCAAAACTCATGCGGCAGCGGTTACCGAGGAAGGTGATTTCACGGACCTTGGCCGGGAACAGGTTTTCCTCGTGCACCAGCGGGTTGACGCTGATCGCCTCCGGGCGGCAGAACAGCCGGCCCGACGCGGCTTTGCCGCTGTTGTCGGCCAGGCGCATGCTCATTCCGCCGACCTGGGCATGGCTCTCGCTGTTACGGCTGAAGGGCAGCCAGTTGCCCTGGCCGACGAACTCGGCGACGAAAGGCGTCGCCGGCCGGTCGTAGATTTCCTGCGGCGTGGCGTACTGCTCGACCTTGCCGTTGTTCATCACCGCGATGCGGTCGGCCATCAACATGGCCTCGTCCTGGTTGTGGGTCACCATCAAGGTGGTCACGCCCAGGCGCCGCTGCAATTGGCGCAGCTCGGTGCACAGGTGCTCGCGAACCCGGGCATCCAGGGCCGACATCGGCTCGTCGAGCAGCAGCAGGGAAGGCGCCGGTGCCAGGGCACGGGCCAGGGCCACCCGCTGCTGCTGGCCGCCGGACAGCTGGCCGGGGTACTTCTTTTCGCTGCCGGTCAGGCCCACCAGCTCAAGCATCTGCCCTACCCGCTGGCGCACCTCGTCGCGCCCGCTGCCAGCCAGGCCGTAGGCGATGTTGGCCTCGACGCTGAGGTTGGGGAACAACGCGTAGGACTGGAACAGGATCCCGTAGTCCCGGGCCTGGGGCGCCAGGCGCGACACATCGCGCTCACCCAGGTACAACTCGCCCTGGTCCTGGCGCTCAAGGCCGGCGATGCAGCGCAGCAGCGTGGTCTTGCCGCAGCCGGACGGGCCGAGCAGGCACACCAGCTCGCCGGCCGCCACGTCCAGGGACACGTTATCCAGCGCCGCAAAGGCGCCAAAGCGTTTCTGCAGACCGCGCACCTTCATCGGTGCACCGGGGTTGCTCAGGGCAGTGGCAATCGAGTTGTTCATGGAGGGGCCTCATCAAGCAGATGCAGGCCATCCTAGGGAACGAATGCGTAGTTACTGTGGCAGCGAGGCAAAAGTTGCCGATAGTGGTATTGGCAGATTTGGGTTGGCCCGGGGCCAGGCAACCCTGCACGGCAGGTTCAGCAGCCGGCCATTTCCTGGGCCAACCCGAGGAAGGCCGCCGGCAGGCGCGCGTTTTTACGCTCCTTGAGGCAGTACAGGTACTCGGCGATCTGTGGGGCGTTTTCGAAGGTCAGCACGCGCAATTGCGGGTCGTGGGGCACTTCCTGGCGGGCGATGATACTGATGCCGATGTTGCGCAGCACGGCTTCGCGGATCGACTCACGACTGCCGATCTCCAGCAGCGGGCCGAAGCTGACCTGGGCACTGTTGAGCAGTTCTTCGGTCAGGCTGCGGGTGGTCGAGCCGGCTTCGCGCATCAACAGGGTATGCCCGGCCAATGCACTCAGGGGCACGTGGTCCAGCGCCGCCAGCGGATGGTTGCGATGCACCGCCAGCACCAGAGGGTCGGTGCCCAGCACCCGGCGGATCAAGCGTGGGTCTTCGAGCAGTTGCGACGAGGCGGCGATGTCCACTCGGTACTCTTCCAGCGCCTCCAGCACCTGCTGCGAATTGCCGATTTCCACGGCCACCTGGACCTGGGGCAAGCGCTCGCGGAAGGTCTTGACCAGGTCGAGGATGTAATACGGCGCGGTGGCGGCGATGCGCAGGCTGCCCTGCATCTGGCCGCTGTTGCGCAGGAAGAACTCGATGTCCGCCTCCTGCTGCAACAGTTGCTTGACCATCGGCAGCAGCCGCGCGCCCTCGTCGCTCAGGCTCAGGCGGCGACCGCCACGGTAGAACAGCTCAACCGCGTACTGGCTTTCCAGGTGGCGAATCTGGGTGGTGACCGTCGGCTGGCTAAGGCCGAGCTTTTTCGCCGCCAGGGTAATGCTGCCCAGGCGGGCGACCATGTAAAAAGCCTTCAGCTCGGCACTCAGCACTGCGCACTCTCGTCGTTATTTGCGCAACAGGCGCAAACCATTGAACACCACCAACAGGCTGACCCCCATGTCGGCAAAGACTGCCATCCACATCGTGGCCAGGCCGGCAAAGGTTACTCCAAGAAAGATCGCCTTGATCACCAGCGCCAGGGCGATATTTTGCACCAGGATATTGGAGGTCTGACGCGACAGGCGGATAAACGCCGGAATCTTGCGCAGATCGTCGTCCATCAGGGCGACATCGGCAGTTTCAATCGCGGTGTCGGTGCCAGCGGCGGCCATGGCGAAACCGATTTCGGCCCGGGCCAGGGCCGGCGCGTCGTTGATGCCGTCGCCGACCATACCCACGCGGTGCCCCTGGGCATACAGCGCTTCAATCGCTTGCAGCTTGTCGGTGGGCAGCAGGTCGCCTCGCGCCTGGTCGATGCCCACCTGGGCCGCAATGGCCTGGGCGGTGTGCGGGTTGTCACCGGTCAGCATCAGGGTCTTGACCCCCAGCTCATGTAGCTGGGCAATGGCTTCGCGGCTGGTGTCCTTGACCGTATCGGCCACGGCAAACAGCGCCAGCGGCCCGGAGCGGTCGAGGAGCAGGACCACGGTCTTGCCTTGTTTTTCCAGGGCGAAGAGTTTTTCCTCGAGGGCGGGCGAGCACAGGCCCAGTTCTTGCACCAAGCGGTGGTTGCCCAGGTGGTACAGCTCACCGTTGATCTCGCCACTCACGCCGCGCCCGGCCAGGGCCTGGAAGTTATCCACAGCGTGCAGCGCCAGTTTTTTATCCACAGCCGCATTGGCGATGGCCAGCGACACCGGGTGGTCCGAACGCCCGGCCAGGCTGGCGGCCAATGCCGGCGCGGTGTTTTCGGCCAGGGGGTCGAGGGGCAGGAAGTCGGTCTGCACCGGCTTGCCGTGGGTGATGGTGCCGGTCTTGTCCAGGGCCAGGTAGTCGAGCTTGTAACCGCCCTCCAGGTACACCCCGCCCTTGACCAGGATCCCTTTGCGCGCGGCGGCGGCCAGGCCGCTGACGATGGTGACCGGGGTGGAAATCACCAGTGCACACGGGCACGCCACCACCAGCAGCACCAGGGCGCGGTAGATCCAGTCGAACCAGGCCGCGCCCATGAACAGCGGCGGAATCACGGCCACGGCCAGGGCAAAAACAAAGACTACCGGGGTGTAAATGGTGGAGAACTTGTCGACAAAGCGCTGGGTCGGCGCCCGTGCGCCCTGCGCCTGCTCCACGGCGTGGATGATCCGCGCCAGGGTCGAGTTGTTGGCCGCGGCGGTGACTTTATATTCCAGGGAGCCGGCCTGGTTGATGGTGCCGGCGAAGACCTTGTCGCCCACGGTCTTTTCAATCGGCAGGCTTTCACCGGTAATCGGCGCCTGGTCAATGGTCGAACTGCCCGAGACCACCTCGCCATCGAGGCCGATGCGCTCACCGGGGCGTACCCGGACCAAGGCTCCGAGTTCGATGCTCTTGGCTTCACGTTCGACCCAGGTTCCGTCCGGCAACTGCACCGTGACCTGTTCCGGGGTCATCTGCATCAGGCCACCGATGGCGTTGCGCGCCCGGTCCAGGGAACGCGCTTCAATCAGCTCGGCCACGGTGAACAGGAACATCACCATCGCCGCTTCCGGCCACTGGCCGATCAGCACCGCGCCGGTCACCGCGATACTCATCAGCGCGTTGATGTTGAGGTTGAGGTTCTTCAGGGCAATCCAGCCCTTTTTATAGGTGCCCAGGCCACCGCTGAGAATCGACACCAGCGCCACCAGGGCAATCACCCACGACGGCGCACTGTCGGTGAAGTGGATCACTTCTGCCGCCAATGCCCCCACGCCGGACAGGGCCAGCGGCCACCAGTGTTTCTTCACCGGCGGCGCTGCCGGCCCGGCGTCGACGCCCTGCTCGATCGGCTCGGCCTGCATGCCCAGGGACTTGATGGCTTCGATGATCGGCGCGGTGCTCGGCAAGTCGTGGGTGACACCCAGGACCCGGTTGATCAGGTTGAACTGCAATTGCTGCACACCGGCCAGCTTGCCCAGTTTGTTCTGGATCAGCGTCTGCTCGGTCGGACAGTCCATGGCTTCGATACGAAAACTGCTCAAGCGGGCGCTGGCGCTGATGGTCGCGCTCAACTGGACCTGCGCCGGCGCGACTTTGGACGAGCAGCAGGAATCGCCATGGCTGCCGTGGTCATGCTTGGGGATGGCCTGCAGCTTCGGCTCCTGGCCGTGATCGTGATCGTGATCGTGATCGTGATCGTGATCGTGATCGTGATCGTGATCGTGATCGTGATCGTGATCGTGATCAGCGTGGGGCTTGCCGGAAGTGTGGAGCGAATTGTTCATTGTGGTGACGTCCATGAAAGGTGCCTGTTGCCAAGTGAACACCCTGTAGCCACTATAGGGTCAAGCACCCAAAACGAGACGGCCCCATGAAAATTGGTGAATTGGCGAAACTGACCGACTGCCAGGTCGAAACCATCCGCTATTACGAACGTGAAGGGCTGCTGCCGGAACCGGCTCGCAGCGAAGGCAACTACCGTCTTTACACCCAGGCCCACACCGAACGCCTGACGTTTATCCGCAATTGCCGCAGCCTCGACATGACCCTCGAGGAGATCCGCAGCCTGCTGGGCCTGCGCGACAGCCCGCAAGGACAGTGCGAGAACGTCAACGCCCTGATCGACGAACACATCCACCACGTCAAATTGCGCATCGACGGCTTGCTGGCGCTGCAGGAACAACTGCTCGACCTGCGCCAACGCTGCTGCGAAGGGCCGGACCTGGACCAATGCGGGATCTTGCAGCGCCTGGAGGTCAGCGGTTCGGTCGCGCCCAGCGACGCCGAGCACTCCCATGTCGGCCGCAGCCACGGGCACTAGGCCCGTGGCCGGGCGCCATGTTTTCAGGAGCCGTGGCGGCCCAGGGGTATCAGCCGCTGGTAGATCCCCTCAAGCAGCGTCAGCAGCCGTTGATCCAGATCGCGCCAGGCCAGGCCCTGGCGCACCAGGCAGGCGCTGAGCAACCCGACCAGGCAGCCGCCAAGGATATCGAACGAGAAATGCACCCCCAGGTAGACCCTGGCCCAGCTCACCAACAGCGCCAGCGCCAGCATCACCAGCCCGGTTCGGTACAGGGACACCAGGATCAGAGCGAACGCCATGGCAAACATGCCGCTGGCATGATCGCTGGGAAAGGACGCCCCAGGCGCGTGGGCCAGGAAGTTCTGCCCCAGGCCCAGCATGAACGGCCGTGGGTGAAACCACAGATCGCGAATCAGCAGGTTGCAGGCCAGGGCGAAGACAATGCTCAAGGTCGCGATCAGCACGATCATTCGTTGCCGCCGCCCGCCGAACACCCACAACACCAGGAGCAGCAGCGGCACGCTCAGGACCAGCCATTGCGCCAGGAACACCGCCAGTTCGCGCATCGGCAACGATGCTTCGGCGCTGGCATTGATGGCCAGGAACAGGCTGCGGTTGAGTTCTTCCATTCAAGGGCTCGCATTCAATATCAGAAGGACTGCACCCCGAACGAACCGAGGCTGCTCCTGAGAGCGTAGCCGCCCGCCAGGTACAGCAATGCCCGGGAGGGTTCCCGGGCACAGGTCGATAAAGGTCATGGATGAAGCGACAAGGGCCGCGCGGTGTCGGCCCCACGGCCCCCGGGTAAAGGCCTAAACCGCCATCGGCGCGGTCATTGGCGCATGGTGCTGGTAGCCGTCGAGGGAGAAGTCGCTCGGCTCGATCAGCTCCAGCCACTCCGGCTGGTAGACACCGGTCTTGGCAAACTCCGGCACCCGATCACTGATCACCAGCTTAGGCATCGGGAATGGCTCGCGCTTGAGCTGTTCATTGAGCATGTCCAGGTGGTTTTCGTAGACGTGGGCATCACCGATGAAATAGGTGAACCAGCGTGGGGTGTAGCCGGTGAGGCGCCCGATCAGGCTCAGCAAGGCGGCGCCTTCGGTGAGGTTGAACGGCGTGCCCAGGCCCAGGTCATTGGAACGGATATAGAGGGTCAGGGAGATTTCCCGGGTCTCGACATTCGGGTGGAACTGATACAGCAGATGGCACGGCGGCAAGGCCATTTCATCGAGCTGAGCGCAGTTCCAGCCGTGGAACAGGATCCGGCGGCTGCCCGGGTCCTTGATGATGGTGTCGACACACTGGCGGATCTGGTCGATGGCCTTGTACAGCACCACATAGGCCTGACCGTTTTCCTCGCCTTCGGCGATCTGCCGATAGCCCTGGGCCAGGGTCTGCTCGATGGCGGCCGGGTTGCTCAGGGCGATCTGCTTGTAGGCCGGCCATTTGCGCCATTGCACGCCATAGATTTCACCCAGGTCGTCTTCGCCCTGGCGGAACGGGTTGGCCAGCCATTGCACGTTTTCGTTGGCGTTCTGGTCCCAGACCTTGCAGCCCAGGGCACGGAACTCGGCGGCGTTGTTCACGCCACGCAGAAAACCGCACATCTCGCCGATGGCCGACTTGAAGGCCATCTTGCGGGTGGTGATGGCCGGAAAGCCTTCCTTGAGGTCATAGCGCAGCATGGCACCGGGAAAACTGATGGTGTTCACACCGGTGCGGTTGGCCTGCTTGGTGCCGTTGTTGATAACGTGGGCGACCAGATCGAGATATTGCTTCATGAATTACCTGCATCCTTGAACCCGGGGCCAGGGCCCCGGTATTCGAATTTAAAGCGCGGCGCTCGTGTTCGCCGGAGCGCGGTGATAAGCCAGCCAGATCAGGAACAGGCCACCGATGATCATCGGCAGGCACAGTACCTGGCCCATGGTCAGCCAGTTCCACGCCAGGTAGCCGAGCTGGGCATCCGGCACCCGGACGAACTCGACGATAAACCGGAAAATCCCGTAGAACAGGGCAAACATGCCGGAGACCGCCATGGTCGGCCGCGGCTTGCGCGAGAACAGCCACAGGATCACGAACAGCGCCACGCCTTCCAACGCGAACTGGTACAGCTGCGACGGATGCCGCGGCAACTGCGAAGGGTCACTGAACGGCGGGAAAATCATCGCCCAGGGCAGGTCAGTCGGCTTGCCCCACAATTCGGCGTTGATGAAGTTGCCGATCCGCCCGGCGCCCAAGCCGATCGGCACCATCGGCGCGACGAAATCCATCAGCTCGAAGAATGACTTGTTGTTGCGCTTGCCGAACCACAAGGCCGCCAGCATCACCCCGATAAAGCCGCCATGGAACGACATGCCGCCCTTCCACACCTCGAAGATCAGGGTCGGGTTGGCCAGGTACGCGTTCAGGTCGTAGAACAGCACATACCCCAGACGGCCACCGACAATGACCCCCATCGACATCCAGAACACCATGTCGGAGAGCTTCTCCTTGTTCCAGGTCGGGTCGAAACGGTTCAGCCGGCGCGATGCCAGCAGCCAGGCACCGCCGATGCCGATCAGGTACATCAGCCCGTACCAGTGGATTTTCAGCGGACCGATGGCCAGGGCCACCGGATCGATCTGCGGGTAAGGCAGCATTGCGACTCCTCGTAAGAGTAGAAAACTCAAGATTGCGGGCGTGACAGTGGCACGCCGGGATTAAGCCAGGATTGCGGCCCCTTTCAGAGCAGGAAACTCAGCCCTACACCAAACAGCAGCGCGGCAAACAGACGCTTGAGCAGGCGCGGCGACAGGCTGTGGGCCAGGCGCGCGCCAAAGCGGGCGAATACCATGCTGGTCAGCGCAATGCCCAGCAGCGCCGGCAAATACACAAAACCCAGACTATGGGCCGGCAGCAACGGATCATGCCAGCCCAGAATCATGAAACTTAAGGCACTGGCCAGGGCAATCGGCAGGCCGCAAGCCGATGACGTCGCCACCGCCTGTTGCATGGGCACGCTGCGCCAGGTCAGGAACGGCACGGTGAGCGAACCGCCACCGATGCCGAAAATCGCCGAAGCCCAGCCAATCACGCTGCCGGCCAGGGTCAGACCCACTTTGCCGGGAACCGTTCGGCTGGCCTTGGGCTTGAGTTCAAGGACCATCTGCAGGGCGATCACCAGGGCGAATACACCAATGATCTTTTGCAGGTGGGGACCGGAAATCGCCTCCGCCGTCAGCGCACCAAAGCCGGCGCCGATCAGAATCCCTACGGTCATCCAGACAAAGATCGGCCAGCGCACCGCGCCCCTGCGCTGATGCTCGCGAATCGCATTGACCGAAGTGAAGATGATGGTCGCCAGCGAGGTGCCCACCGCCAGGTGGGTCAATACCAGCGGGTCGAAGCCCTGCGCCTTGAAACTGAACACCAGCACCGGAACGATGATGATCCCGCCACCCACGCCAAACAGCCCGGCCAGCACGCCCGCACAGGCGCCCAACAGCAGATAGAGCAGAAATTCCATGGGTGCACCCCAAAATAAGACCGGCATGGTAACGGATGCACGGCCCTCGGCTCCACTGGATGGCGATGGATACCCGCTTCATCTGTGCGTAGAGTGGGCAAAAACACAAAAGGGATAAGCCCGATGTGCTTGATCGTTTTCGCTTGGCGGCCGGGCCACGCCCAACCGCTGATCGTCGCGGCCAACCGCGACGAATTCTATGCCCGCCCCAGCCTGCCCCTCGCCCAGTGGCCTGAAACTCCGGAAATTCACGCCGGACGCGACCTGGAAGCCGGCGGCACCTGGCTGGGGGTCGGCGCCGATGGCCGTTTCGCCGCACTGACCAATATCCGCGACCCTCATCAACCCCCGGCGCGCCGTTCCCGGGGCGAACTGGTGGCACGCTTTCTCGCCGGAAAAATCCCGCTGGATGACTATTTGACCGACGTTGTCGGCCGATCGGTGGAATATGCCGGCTTTAACCTGCTGCTCGGCACCGCCGAAGCGCTGTGGCATTACAACGCCAATGACCTGCAACCCCAACGCCTGGGCAGCGGCGTGTATGGCTTGTCCAACGCCGGCCTGGATACGCCCTGGCCGAAACTGCTCAAGGCCCGCGCCGCCCTCGGCGAACTGCTGGACGATCCGCAGCCCCAGGCGCTGCTGGCCTTGCTCAGTGATCCGCAGACCGCGCCCTTTGCCGACTTGCCGGACACCGGCGTCGGCCTGGCCACCGAGAGTCTGCTGTCCAGCGTGTTTATCGCCAGCCCCAGCTATGGCACCCGCGCCAGCACCGCGCTGATCGTCCACGCCGATGGCACCCGGCACCTGGTGGAGCGCAGTTTCGGGCCCTATGGCGGACATTTGGGAGAGGTCGAGCTGAAGGTTTAAAACGCCCAGGCCGGATGCTGCAGAGCAGGATCCGGCCGGGTGGTGAGTAGAACCGCGCGGTTTAAAGCGTCTTGGCCGAAGCGGGATTGATCATCCGCGCCAGGCCGAGCTTTTTCAGCGCCAGTTGCAGCGAGCTGTGGATAACTTGCGGGTTGTCGATGGTCATCAGCTCGGCCAGCAGTTCCTTGGCCTTGGTCAGGTTGATCTGACGCAGCATCCACTTCACTTTCGGCAGGTTGGTGGCGTTCATCGACAGGCTGTCGAACCCCATCGCCATCAGCAGCACCGCTGCCGCCGGATCACCGGCCATCTCACCGCAAATGCTCACCGGCTTGCCTTCGGCATGGGCGTCGCGCACTACGTTTTGCAGGGCTTGCAGCACCGCCGGGTGCAAGTAGTCGTAGAGATCGGCAACCCGCGGGTTGTTGCGGTCCACGGCCAGCAGGTATTGGGTCAGGTCGTTGGAGCCGACCGACAGGAAGTCCACCTGGCGCGCCAGCTCCTTGGTCTGGTAGACCGCAGCCGGAATTTCGATCATGACCCCGATCGGCGGCATCGGCACATCAGTGCCTTCGTCACGCACTTCACCCCAGGCACGGTGGATCAGGTGCAGGGCTTCTTCCAGCTCGTGGGTGCCGGAGATCATCGGCAGCAGAATGCGCAGGTTGTTCAGGCCTTCGCTGGCCTTGAGCATGGCCCGGGTCTGGACCAGGAAGATTTCCGGGTGGTCGAGGGTGACGCGAATGCCGCGCCAGCCGAGGAAGGGGTTGTCTTCCTTGATCGGGAAATAAGACAGTGACTTGTCGCCGCCGATGTCCAGGCTGCGCATCGTCACCGGCTGCGGATGGAAGGCCGCCAGTTGCTCGCGATAAATCGCCAGCTGCTCCTTTTCACTCGGGAAACGCTGATTGATCATGAACGGCACTTCGGTGCGGTACAGACCCACACCTTCGGCGCCGCGCTTCTGCGCCCGCGCCACATCGGCCAGCAGGCCGGTGTTGACCCACAGCGGCATGCGGTGGCCATCCAGGGTCACGCACGGCAGGTCGCGCAGCGCATCCAGGCCCTGGGCCAGTTGCCGCTCTTCCTCGACCACCTCGGCGAACTGCTTGCGCAGCACATCGCTGGGGTTGGTGTAGACCTCGCCGTGGTAGCCATCGACGATCATCTGGATGCCGTCGACCTTGGAGTAAGGCAGGTCGACCAGGCCCATCACCGTCGGAATCCCCATGGCTCGCGCCAGGATCGCAACGTGGGAGTTGCCCGAACCCAATACCGACACCAGGCCGACCAGCTTGCCTTCCGGCACCTCGCCGAGCATGGCCGGCGTCAGTTCTTCGCTGATCAGGATGGTGTTGTCGGGGTAGACCAGGGTTTGCTGGCGCTCTTCCTGCAAGTAGGCCAGCAGTCGGCGGCCCAGGTCCTTGACGTCGGACGCCCGCTCGCGCAGGTAGGCGTCGTCCATCAGCTCAAAGCGGTTGACGTGATCGGTGACCACCTGCCGCAGTGCGCCCTGGGCCCACTGACCGGTCTTGATAATGGTGGTGACTTCGCTGCCCAGCGAGGCATCGTCGAGCATCATCAGGTAGACGTCGAACAAGGCGCGCTCTTCCGGGCGCAGCTGGGTCGCGAGTTTTGCCGACAGTGCGCGCATATCGGCACGCACGCCTTCAATGGCGGTCTTGAACAGCCCGAGCTCGGCATCGATATCGCTGATGGTTTTATCCGGCACCACGTCCAGGTCGGCCGGCGGCAGCATGACCACCGCCGTACCCACCGCGGCACCCGGCGAACCCGGGACGCCGACGAACTTGGCTTCCTGAATCCCCTTGCCCTGGCGCCCCAGGCCGCGGATCGAGCCGGTGGCTTCGGCGTGGGCGATAACCCCCGCCAGCTGCGCGCTCATGGTCACCAGGAAGGCTTCTTCGCCCTCGTCGAACTGGCGACGCTCCTTTTGCTGGATGACCAGCACGCCCACGACCCGGCGGTGGTGGATGATCGGTGCGCCGAGGAAAGAGGCGTAACGCTCCTCGCCGGTTTCGGCGAAGTAGCGATAGCGCGGGTGATCGGCGGCATTTTCGAGGTTGAGCGGTTCTTCGCGCGTGCCGACCAGGCCGACCAGACCTTCATTGGGTGCCATGCTGACCTTGCCGATCGAGCGCTTGTTCAAGCCCTCGGTGGCCATCAGGACAAAACGGTTGGTCTCGGGGTCCAGCAGATAGACCGAGCAGACCTGACTGCCCATGGCCTCTTTGACGCGCAATACAATAATCCCTAACGCCGCCTTGAGATCCTTGGCGGAGTTAACTTCCTGGACGATCTTGCGCAGCGTATTGAGCATGGCTCGGGGTCGAACTCCGTCGTCAGTCGCGCGCTAATAGGCGCGGGGCAAGCTCTTTGAGAGCGCGGCGATAAACCTCGCGCTTGAATGTCACCACCTGGCCCAACGGATACCAATAACTGACCCAGCGCCAGCCATCGAATTCCGGTTTACCGGTCAAATCCATCCGCACCCGCTGCTCGTTGGAGATCAGGCGCAGGAGAAACCATTTCTGTTTCTGGCCGATGCACAGCGGTTGGCTGTGTGTCCTGACCAGACGTTGCGGCAAACGATAGCGCAACCAGCCCCGGGTGCAGGCGAGAATTTGCACATCTTCGCGCTCCAGGCCCACTTCTTCGTTCAACTCGCGGTACAAGGCGTCTTCCGGAGTCTCCTCGGGGTTGATCCCCCCTTGAGGAAACTGCCAGGCATCTTGATTGATACGGCGAGCCCATAGCACCTGGCCGGCATCATTCGTCAGAATAATCCCGACATTGGGGCGGAAACCATCGGGGTCGATCACGGCAACAACCTCGCAAACGCATGTCGCCGCATTGTTCCACAAAGGTTGTTAAAGCAGCAACGAGGCGGCTTACCTTATGTGCACTCTTGTGAAAAGACCGTATTCTGGACGCCTTTTTCAGCCTTCTGTGAGCGAGTAACTGCAATGCGCCTGGCTTTATTCGACTTGGACAACACGCTTCTGGGCGGTGACAGCGATCACGCCTGGGGCGATTACCTGTGCGAAAGAGGCTTCCTCGACGCCGTCACCTACAAGGCCCGCAACGACGAGTTCTACCAGGATTACCTGGCGGGCAAGCTCGATAACGCCGCCTACCTGAACTTCTGCCTGGAAATTCTCGGCCGCACCGAGATGAGCGTGCTCGATCAATGGCACCGCGACTATATGCGCGACTGCATCGAGCCGATCCTGTTGCCCAAGGCCCTGGCGCTGCTGGCCAAGCACCGCGAGGCCGGCGACAAGCTGGTGATCATCACCGCCACCAACCGCTTCGTCACCGCGCCGATCGCCGAGCGCCTGGGCGTGGAACACCTGATCGCCACCGAATGCGAGATGGTCGACGGCCGCTACAGCGGGCGCAGCACCGATGTACCCTGCTTCCGTGAAGGCAAAGTGACACGCCTGAACCGCTGGCTGGAAGAAACCGGCCACACCCTGGACGACAGCTACTTCTACAGCGACTCGATGAACGACCTGCCGCTGCTGGAGCAGGTGGCGAACCCGGTGGCGGTCGACCCCGACCCGAACCTGCTGGCCGAAGCCCAGAAACGTGGCTGGCCCGTGCTCAGCCTGCGAGGCTGATGCCGCTGCCCGGTCCGCTTGAGCACGCGGACCGGGGCCCAGGCCACGCCCGCCATCATGCCGGCTTGGCCACCATCAAATAGAAAATCGCCATGAACGCCAGGAACGCCGGCCAGCCCAGGGCAAACCACCAGCGCATGTAGGTGGCGGCCTTGAGCGGCATCGGCGTGCCGTCGCGCAACGCCTGCTCGGCCATGCGGTGGACCCGGATCTGCAACCAGACCACCGGCAACCAGCAAATACCCGCCAGCACATACAAACCCAGGCTCCACATCAGCCAGCTCTGCCCGATCGACCAACCCGCCAGGTGAATCAGCCCCAGGCCACTCAGCGGCTGGAACACCGCCGTGGTCGCGGTAAACGCCCAGTCGGCGAACACCAGGTGCTTGAAGGTCACGGCGATCACTTCGACCTTGCCGCTGCGCCAGGCACGCAGGGCGTAATAGGCCGAGCCGGCGCCCAGCCCGAACAGAATGGTCGAAGACAGGATGTGCAAGGTTTTAAGCAGCAGGTAAACACTCATCGACGCGGTTCGGTCCAGAGAAGCCAAAGGGTCGCCACCATCAGCACCAGGTTCTTGGCAACGGCGGCATAAGGGTCAAACCAGTAGTGCGGCAGCACCAGGCTGATAAACAGGGTGTAACCCAGCATCAACAGCAGCTGCACCTGCAGGGTTCGTCGCCGCCAGCGCTTGAGCAGCAGCCCGACGCCCAACAGCGCATCGCACAGCGAGCCGCCGACCACCGCCAGCATGGCCATGACGCCGTGGACCCCGGCCTCGCCCATGATCCGCAGCCCCCAGTCGTAACCGGGGCCGATGCACACGGCTGCCGTGCCCAGCCAAATCAACACCATCACTGCCAGCATCAGCGGGCGCAGCGCCAGCTGGCTGCTCTGGCTCGCCGTCGGCCAGTCGTGCAAACGCGTCGGCAGCGGCGCCGCACGGTAGCCGCAGACCGACTCCAGCACCTGCGGATCGGCCAGGTTGTCGCGCTGCGCCATGCGCAGGCTTTGTCGATTCAGGGCACGCCAGCCCAGGCGCTCCCCCAGCCAGGCGCCAACCGCCAGCAGCCCGGACGGCACTTTGATGTAGCGCCCCGGCGCCCAGCCCTGGGCCGCGCGCAACTGGTCCAGGACCCGGGCCAAAGTCAGGCACTGCGGGCCCACCAGCGGCAAGACCATGGCCTGCGCCGGCCATTGGCGCAGCAATGCCAGGACCGCGCCACTCAGGTCGTCCACATGCAATGGCTGCGACTGCGCCTTCAGGTCGAGCAAGGCAATCAGCGGCCAGGGCGAGAGCCGGGCCAGCCAGCCACTGCTGGCGCCGCCCTGCCCCAGCACCAGCGAAGGGCGCAGCACCACCGCGTCGATACCCAGTTGCAGCAGATAGTCATCCGCCGCGCCCTTGCTGGCGAGAAAGGCCACGTCCGATTGCGCCGCCGCGCCGAGGGCCGAGATCTGCAATACCCGCACGCCTCGTTGGGCCGCCAGATCAAACAACGCACGGGCGCCCCGATCCTGGGTCAGCGCCAGCGCCGTGGTGTCGGTAGTCAGCAGCCCGGCTGCGTTGATCAGCAGGTCGACCTGCTCGGGAAAGGCAAAATAATTCGGGTCCCGGGCCAGCAGGTCGAGGTCCAGGCTGCGCCACTCAACCCCGGGCAACCCAGGCGCCTGGGGCTGGCGACTGGTGGCGATCAATTGATGGCCAGCGGCGTGCAGCGCCGTCAGCAGATGGCGACCGATAAACCCCGTGGCCCCCACCAGAAGGATTTTCATCAGATTCCCCAGTGCGGCTCAGACCGGCTTGGCGCCCATCAACCCGGCGATGGCGAAAAAACACACAAAGCTGAATATCGCCAACGCCAGGGTGAATTTCAGGCCGCTGGCCGCCTTGGCCAGCCGCAGGCGGTTGAGCCGCACCAGCAACCACAACCAGGCCAGCGCGCCCAGGGTGTAGAGCACGCTGGAGGCGAGGATCCAGGTCTGGCCCAGCGGCCAGCCCACCAGGTGCACCATCCACCAGCCGCTGAAGGGCAGGCTCAGGACGCCCAGCGCCATCAGCAACCAGCCGAACAGCCCCGGCCGACGCAGCACCCGGCTGTAAAAGGTGGCGTCACCCCGGTTGCGCCAGACCCAGACCGCCAGGCCCAGGGCGCTGCCCAACAGCAGCACCGTGGCCAGCACATGCAGCAACTTCAGCGTGGTCAATATTTCCATGTCATCTCTTCCTTAGGCCGTGCCCATCAGCGTAGCCGTTCAGCCCAGGAACAGCTGATACGCCGGGTTGTCGCTTTCATCCCAGTACGGGTAGCCGATTTGCGCCAGTGCCGCCGGCACCAGATGACGCTCGGCAGCCGGGACTTGCAGGCCGGCAACCACCCGGCCATCGGCTGCGCCGTGGTTGCGGTAGTGGAACATCGAGATGTTCCAGCGCCCGCCCAGCTTGTGCAGGAAGTTGAACAAGGCGCCCGGGCGCTCCGGAAACTCGAAGCGAAACACCACTTCGTCACTGACCTTTTCCGCATGGCCACCGACCATGTAGCGGATATGCAGCTTGGCCAGCTCGTTGTCGGTCAGGTCGATGACCGGGAAGCCCTGCTCGGTCAGGCTGGCGATCAAGGCGCTGCGCGGGTCGTTTTCCGGGTGAGTCTGGACCCCGACGAAAATGTGCGCTTCGCTGCCGGTGTTGTAGCGGTAGTTGAATTCGGTGATCTGGCGCTTGCCGATGGCTTCACAGAACGCCTTGAAGCTGCCCGGCTTCTCGGGAATGGTCACGGCGATGATGGCTTCACGGCCCTCGCCCAACTCGGCGCGCTCGGCCACGTGACGCAGGCGGTCGAAGTTGACGTTGGCGCCGGAATCGATGGCCACCAGGGTCTGGCCGGTGATGCCGCGCTGCTCGACGTACTTCTTGATCCCGGCCACGCCCAGAGCGCCGGCAGGCTCGGTGATCGAGCGGGTATCGTCGTAGATATCCTTGATTGCCGCACAGATCTCGTCGGTGCTGACGGTGATGACTTCGTCGACGTAGTCTTTGCAGATCTCGAAGGTGTGCTGGCCGATCTGCGCCACCGCCACGCCATCGGCAAAGATGCCCACGGTCGGCAGCACCACTCGCTCACCGGCGGCCATGGCCGCTTGCAGGCAGTTGGAGTCGTCCGGCTCGACGCCGATGATCTTGATTTCCGGGCGCAGGTACTTCACGTACGCCGCGATGCCGGCGATCAGGCCGCCGCCGCCCACTGGGACAAAGATCGCATCCAGGCGCCCGGGGTGCTGGCGCAGGATTTCCATCGCCACCGTGCCCTGCCCGGCAATGGTGTGCGGATCATCGTAGGGGTGGATGTAGACGTAGCCTTTTTCGTCGACCAGCTTCAGCGAGTAGGCCAGGGCTTCCGGGAAGGAGTCACCGTGCAGCACCACCTTGCCACCGCGCGAACGCACACCTTCGACCTTGATCTCCGGGGTGGTCTTGGGCATCACGATGGTCGCCTTGACCCCCAGGACCCTGGCCGCCAGGGCCAGGCCCTGGGCGTGGTTACCCGCAGAGGCCGTGACCACGCCCCGCGCGCGCTCTGCCTCGCTGAGCTGGGTGAGCTTGTTGTAGGCGCCGCGAATCTTGAACGAGAACACCGGCTGCAAGTCTTCACGCTTGAGCCAGACCTGATTGCCCAGCCGCTCGGAAAGCTGGCGGGCGGTCTGCAGGGGGGTTTCTACGGCAACGTCGTAAACGCGCGAGGTGAGGATCTTTTTGACGTACTGTTCAAGCATCGGAAAGCATCACTGAGCGGGTTGGGCAGGGCCAGGGAGTCTAACCCAGCGTTTGGGCGGGCGACCACACGAAAACAGAGGTTTTGTTGGGTTATACTCGCGCCCCTCTTTACTCCCCGCCCGCTCCGGAGCCCGCATGACCCAGGATCAACTCAAACAGGCAGTGGCCCAGGCCGCCGTCGATTTAATCCTTCCGAAACTCGATGACAAAAGCATCGTCGGGGTCGGCACCGGCTCCACCGCCAACTGCTTTATCGATGCCCTGGCCCAGCACAAGGGCGCCTTCGACGGCGCGGTCGCCAGCTCCGAAGCCACCGCCGCGCGCCTCAAGGGCCACGGGATTCCGGTGTATGAGCTCAACACCGTCAGCGACCTGGAGTTCTACGTCGACGGCGCCGACGAAAGCGACGCGCATCTGAACCTGATCAAGGGCGGTGGCGCGGCCCTGACGCGCGAGAAGATCGTGGCCGCCGTGGCCAAGACTTTCATCTGCATCGCCGACGCCAGCAAGCTGGTCTCGGTGCTGGGCGCCTTCCCGCTGCCGGTGGAAGTGATCCCCATGGCCCGCAGCCACGTGGCCCGCGAGCTGGTCAAGCTCGGCGGCGACCCGGTGTACCGCGAGGGTGTGCTGACCGATAACGGCAACATCATCCTCGACGTGTTCAACATGCAGATCACCAACCCAGTGGAGCTGGAGCGCCAGATCAACGCCATCGTCGGCGTGGTCACCAACGGCCTGTTCGCCGCGCGCCCGGCCGACGTACTGCTGCTGGGCACCAGCGAAGGCGTGAAAACCCTCAAGGCCTGATCCCGCAGTCGCCTGCCGGCGCTGACCCTTGAATGGGGCCAGCGTCGGCAGGCTCGCCTTACAATGCGGGTTTCTTGAACACGTAGAACAGGTTCGGCTCGCTCACCAGGTACAGGCTGCCATCGTCATCCATGGCGATCCCTTCCGCCTGCGGCACTGTCGCCCGCAACCCCTGCTGACCCTTGGTCAGGGACAGGGTGCTCAGCGGTCGCCCGTCGACATCCAGCTCCAGCACCAACCGCGACTCATCCGACAGCGCCAGCAAATGCCCGGTGCGTTCGTCGTACTGCAGGCTGGACAGGTCACGGACAAACATCCCGGCATCGCGCTTGGGGTTGTTGACCACGTGCACCGCGTAGGACTTTTCCGGGTTGTAGTGAGGAAAGCCCTGCACCTCATAGATCAACATCGGATCACGTTCCTTGGCGACGAACAGGCGCTTGCCCACCGAGTCGTACGCCAACCCTTCAAACCCCTTGTTGCTGCTCATGTGCACACCCAGGGTCATTTGCTCGGCATCGGCCGCATCGAGAAACTGCGTATCGTCCTCAAGGTGGATCTTGATCAGGCGCTGCCGGCGCTCGTCCGTCAGCACGTAAGTGTCGGCGCTGATGAACTCCACCGCCTCCGGATCGCCAAAGCCGACCAGGGCCACCCGGCGCAGGATCTGCCCCTCGAGCGACAGCTCGATCAGTTCGGCATTCTTGTTGGTGACGGTAAACAGGCTCTTGCGCACCGGGTCGTAGGTCAGTGCCGACACGTCGTCGTCCAGGCCCGGGATCTGTTGCGCCTCGATCTCCACCCGGTAATCGCCCAGGCCGATGGAACGGGCATCGGCCGGTTGCCACAGGCCTTGCACATTGAACCAGGCGCGCTCGAACAATCGGTACTGCTGGGCGGCGACCCCGACCAGCAACAGAGCGACCAGGCACAGCATCAGGGAAAGGGCTTTGGGACGGGCAAGTCGGCGCATTCAGGCAAGCTCGGGATCAGGACGGACGGATGAAATATCACGTCTGACTGAATTTAAACTTAATTGCCCGGGGTGTCTGGCCCGCCTTGCCATCACCGCAGGGCGCAGCCGTGTGACTCAGCGCTTCTCGAAGCGGTAAAAAAGGTCGGGCTCGCTGACCATGTACAACACACCGGCGTCGTCCATGGCCACGCCCTCGGCGCGGGGAATGGTGCTCTTCAAACCGTTGAAACCGCCCAGCAGGGTCATGAAGCTGACCTGCTCACCGGCTTCGTCCAGCTCCAGCAACAGATGGGAATCGGCGGACAGGACCAGGGTGTGACCGGTGCGCGGGTCGATGCCCAGGGCCGACAGGTTGCGCAGGTCCAGCTCGTCACTGGCCAGCTTCTGCTTGTCCCCCTTGAGCACCTGGCTGCCGTCGCTGCTCCAGGTGAACAACGCCGGCGGCCGCTCCTCGCCCAGCAGCAGCTGCTGCTTGCGCGGGTTCCAGGCGATGGCTTCAAAGGCTTTGTTCTGGTCTTTCGAAGGGCCCAGGTCGTATTTGGGGAAGTCAGCGATGTTCAGTTCGCGGGTGCTGGCGTCGACCTTGACGATGGTCAGCAGGTGTTGGCGTTCGTCGACGATGGCCAACAGCCCGTTTTCCAACGCCGCCACGCCTTCCGGATTGCCCCAGCCCACCAGCGGCATCTTGCGCAGCACATCGCCCTGCAGGCTCAACTCCACCAGGAACGGGTTCTTGCCCATCACCGAAAACAGGGTCTTGGTCTGCGGGTTATAGGTCAGGTCGGAGGCCTCGTCCTTCTCCATACCCGGCAGCACCTTGGCATCGATCACCGCACGGTAGTCGGGCAGCCACACGCTTTCCTGGCGCTCCACCGGCGTTTCAAACCCCTCCTGGACCCACAACCAGCCGCGATCATCCCAATGCATGGCGTACGCCAGGCCGTAGACGATCACGCCTACCAGCAGCAACCAGGAATACCAGCGCATGACGAAGCGCGAGCGGTGAGCGGTTTTGAGTTTGGGAAGGGGATGCACGGCCATCAATGACATTCCAGAAAATCAGTCATTTGTAATAGCACACGGGATAAGGATCCATGCACCTTGGGCGGGTATTTATCCAGACAAGATGTGAAAAAAATGCCAAACACCCAGGGCGAGTGCTTGCAGGCTGGCGCGACCCAATCAGGAACGGCCAGCCCGGACGATCGGCAGCGAAGGCTCAGCGAACGCTGCTGCTGAAGGAGCTGGCACCCGGAAGCTCCAGGACCAACTCGTCACTGACATTCAGCGGACCGACGCCCACCGGCGTGCCGGTCAGGATCACATCGCCGGCCTGCAGCGAGAAGCAACCGGCCATGTGCTGGATCATCGGCACGATGGGGTTGAGCATCGCGCTGCTGTTACCGTCCTGGCGAACTTCACCGTTGATGGTCAGGCGGATGCCGATGTCGGTCAGGTCGGCGAAGGTGCTGCTGACCACGAACGGTGCCAGGACCGCCGCGCCGTCGAACGACTTGGCGATTTCCCAGGGCAGGCCCTTGGCCTTGAGCTCGGACTGCTTGTCACGCAGGGTCAGGTCCAGGGCCGGGGCGAAACCGGAAATCGCATCCAGCACCTCTTCGCGGCTGGGCTTGGTCGACAGCGGCTTGCCGATCAACACGGCGATTTCCGCCTCGTAGTGCACCGAGCCACGCTCGGTCGGAATGCTGAACCCGCCTTCCAGCGCCACTACACAACTGCCCGGCTTGATAAACAGCAGCGGTTCGGTGGGCACCGGGTTGTCCAGTTCCTTGGCGTGCTCGGCGTAGTTGCGGCCGATACATACCACCTTGCCTACCGGGAAGTGGATTTTCGTACCGTCGACATATTGGTGCTGATAGCTCATTACCGACTCCTGCTCGTTGGGTTCTTCAGGGACTGCGGCTTCAAACGGCGAAAATCTTGCCCGGGTTCATGATCCCGTTCGGATCGAACACGGCCTTGACTGCTTTCATGTACTCGATCTCGACCGCAGAGCGGCTGTAGGTCAGGTAATCGCGCTTGGTCATGCCCACGCCGTGTTCGGCGGAAATCGAACCGTTGTACTTCTCGACGGTTTCGAACACCCACTTGTTGACCGTGGCGCACTTGGCGAAAAACTCGTCCTTGCTCAAGTTGTCCGGCTTGAGGATGTTCAAGTGCAGGTTGCCGTCGCCGATATGGCCAAACCAGACGATTTCGAAGTCCGGGTAGTGTTCGCCGACGATCGCGTCGATTTCCTTCAGGAAAGCCGGCACTTTCGACACAGTGACCGAAATGTCGTTTTTGTACGGGGTCCAGTGGGAAATGGTCTCAGAGATGTACTCGCGCAGCTTCCACAGGTTGTGCAGCTGGGTTTCGCTCTGGCTCATCACGCCATCCAGCACCCAGCCCTGCTCCACGCAGTGCTCAAAGGTTTCCAGGGCGTGGTTGGCCACTTCTTCAGTGGTCGCTTCGAATTCCAGCAGGGCGTAGAAGGGGCAGTCGGATTCGAACGGCGCCGGTACATCACCCCGGGCCATGACCTTGGCCAGGGCCTTGTCGGAGAAGAATTCGAACGCAGTCAGATCGAGCTTGCTCTGGAAGGCGTGCAGCACCGGCATGATCGAGTCGAAATCGGCGGTGCCCAGCACCATCGCGGTGAGGTTCTTCGGCGCACGATCCAGACGCATGGTGGCCTCGACCACAAAACCCAGGGTGCCTTCAGCGCCGATGAACAGCTGACGCAGGTCGTAGCCCGTGGCGTTCTTGATCAGGTCCTTGTTCAGCTCCAGCAGGTCACCCTTGCCGGTGACGACTTTCATGCCGGCGACCCAATTACGGGTCATGCCGTAGCGAATAACCTTGATCCCGCCGGCATTGGTGCCGATATTGCCGCCAATCTGGCTGGAACCGGCAGAGGCGAAGTCCACGGGGTAGTACAGGCCCTTGTCGCTGGCCAGGTTCTGCAACTGTTCGGTGACCACGCCGGGCTGGCAGACTGCCGTACGGTCGGTGAGGTTCACGTCGAGGATCTGGTTCATGTAGTCGAAGGACACTACCACTTCACCATTGGCCGCCACCGCAGCAGCGGAAAGCCCGGTGCGTCCGCCCGACGGCACCAGCGCGATCTTGTGCTGATTGGCCCAGCGCACGATGGCCTGAACCTGCTCGGTGGTCTTGGGAAACACGATGGCCGTGGGGGCCGGAGCGAAATGCTTGGTCCAATCCTTGCCATAAGCATTCAGGGAGTCGGCATCGGTCAGCACCTTGCCAGGCTCAACCAGGGTCTTCAGCTCATCAATCAGGGCAGGATTGGTCATCGACAGAACTCTCGAACAATTCATGGTCATCCTGAGAACGCTTCACGTCGCAGGAATGAGTGTTTAGCGGGGTGCGTATGCTAGCATACCGCCCCCGCAGGGTAGTGCCCAAAGGCGCTCTGCGGTGACGGCTTTCCTGCCGTCCGGGTCAGCTATCGCTGTCCGATTCCCTGCCATTTTTCTCCGGGACACAGGTTTACGCAGATGAGCAAGACTTCTCTCGATAAGAGCAAGATCAAGTTCCTTCTTCTCGAAGGCGTCCACCAATCCGCTGTCGACGTCCTCAAGGCCGCCGGCTACACCAGCATCGAGTACCTCACGGGCTCCTTGCCGGAAGCCCAGCTCAAGGAAAAGATCGCTGACGCTCACTTCATCGGCATCCGTTCCCGCACGCAACTGACTGAAGAGATCTTCGACCACGCGAAGAAACTGGTCGCGGTCGGCTGTTTCTGCATCGGCACCAACCAGGTTGACCTCAACGCCGCTCGCGAGCGCGGGATTGCGGTGTTCAACGCGCCGTACTCCAACACCCGTTCGGTTGCCGAGCTGGTATTGGCCGAGGCAATCCTGCTGCTGCGCGGCATCCCGGAGAAGAACGCTTCCTGCCACCGTGGTGGCTGGATCAAAAGCGCTGCCAACTCGTTCGAGATCCGCGGCAAGAAGCTGGGCATCGTCGGCTACGGTTCGATCGGTACGCAGTTGTCGGTCCTGGCCGAAGGCCTGGGCATGCAGGTGTTCTTCTACGACACCGTGACCAAGCTGCCGCTGGGTAACGCGACCCAGGTTGGCAAGCTGCACGACCTGCTGGCCATGTCCGACATCGTGACCCTGCACGTTCCCGAAACCGCTGCGACCCAGTGGATGATCGGCGAGAAGGAAATCCGCGCCATCAAGAAGGGCGGGATCCTGATCAACGCAGCACGCGGCACCGTGGTCGAGCTGGACCACCTGGCCGCCGCGATCAAGGATAAGCACCTGATCGGCGCCGCCATCGACGTATTCCCGGTGGAGCCGCGCTCCAACGATGAAGAGTTCGAAAGCCCGCTGCGTGGCCTGGACAACGTGATCCTGACCCCGCACATCGGTGGCTCCACTGCTGAAGCCCAGGCCAACATTGGCCTGGAAGTGGCAGAGAAACTGGTCAAGTACAGCGACAACGGTACGTCGGTGTCCTCGGTCAACTTCCCGGAAGTGGCCCTGCCGGCTCACCCGGGCAAGCACCGCCTGCTGCACATCCACGAGAACATCCCGGGTGTGATGAGCGAGATCAACAAGGTCTTCGCCGAAAACGGCATCAACATCTCCGGTCAGTTCCTGCAGACCAACGAGAAAGTCGGTTACGTGGTAATCGACGTCGACGCCGAGTACTCGGACCTGGCGCAAGAGAAGCTGCAACACATCAACGGCACCATCCGTTGCCGCGTGTTGTTCTAAGCGTTCAGCGCTGGACTAAAAAGGAGCCCTTCGGGGCTCCTTTTTTATGGGGCCTGTTTTTTATGGGGCCTGTTTCGGAGACTTTTCCCTGGGCCAGAACACCACGGCCAGGTTGGCGAACAGGCTCAGGAAGAACAGCGGCAGGACCAGATACACGGGCGCCCAAAACACCTCGGGCGCCGTTCCGAACATAATCGCGCCGACGATGACCGATACGAGCGGCAGGACCGCACACAGCGCACACCACCAGAACAGCCTGGAGCCGATCCTTGCAAGCTTTCTACGCATCCCTGCCCTCTTCAATCGGTCCACAAAAAAGGAAGGCACATTGGCCTCCCCCGTTTCAATTGTCATTACCCAAAGCTGGGAATAACGATTATTTCACCGTCACTGTGATCTTCTTCGACACAATCACTGGCTTGAACGGCACGTGGTTCTTGTCCGCAAGCTCCAGTTGCAAGGTGTGCTTGCCCGGCGCCAGGGTGACTTCGGTTTCAGTCTGGGCCTTGCCGAAATGCAGGTGGTTGGCGTCCATCGGAATCGGCAGGTTTTCCGCCGGCAGTTGGTCGACATCGATCAGCAGGTGATGGTGGCCGGTGTTCGGGGTCTGGTCGCCGGCAGGTGCCAAGGCCATGCCTTCGACACCGAATTTGACCTTGAAGGTCTTGTCCACGGTTGCCCCGTCTTCAGGGGACACGATGTTCACCTGGGCACCGGCAGGCGCTGGCGTACGAGGAATTTCCGCGGCACCGGCGAACATCGAAGCACCCAGCAACAGGCTGGCCAGTGCAGTACGAGAGATGAAGCTTTTCATTATTTTCTCCAGTTTTTCGGCAAAATCTTTACGTTTGTGACAACTTCGGAGCGATTCGTTGTCGAAGGCACTCAACACCATAGCAAAGCGAGCCTGAACGGCGAACCGCACCTATAAATTCAAGGAGTGACCATGCGCTTTCTGCCTGGCCTGATACTTTTGCTACCCCTTGTGAGCCCTTACGCTCAAGCCGAACTGATTGATGACATCAATGATCGTGGGGAGCTGCGCATTGCCCTCGAGGCCAACAGCCCGCCCTTCAACTTCAAGGACGACGGCAAACTCAGCGGGTTCGAGGTTGAACTGGGACAACTGCTGGCCGGCGAGCTCGATGTGCGCGCCGACTTCGTGGTCACCGATGCCGCCGACTTGCTGCCAGGCGTCGAAAGCGGCAAATACGATGTGGCCATCAACCACATAGCAGTGACCCCGGAACTCAAGGATCGTTTCGATTTCAGCGAGCCCTACAGCTACTCCAGCGCACAATTGATCGTGCGCCAGGAAGAACAGCGCCCGCTGGGTACGCTGCAGGCCCTGCAAGGCCAAGCTTTGGGCGTGGCCCAGGGCAGCCAGTTCGTGGACCAGGCGCGGACCGTCGAAGGCATCAACCTGCGCAGCTACCCGGACGCGCAACAGCCCCTCAAGGACGTGGCGGACAAGCAGATCGACGCCGCCATCAGCGACCGCCTGCTGATTCCCTATGCCATTCGCGACAGCCGCCTGCCGGTCAAGGAAGGCGCCAAGGTCGGCCCCACGCTGAGCCTGGCGATTCCGTTTCAGAAAGGTAACCCGGCCTTTCAGGCCAGCCTGGATGGCGCCCTGCAGCGCATCAAGAGTGACGGGCGCCTGATGGCGCTGTCGGAGAAATGGTTCGGCATGGATGCGAGCAAGCCGCCAAAGCCTTGAGCCGGTAGCGGCTGGGCTGCGTTCTAGCCGAAGCGGTGGCTGTCTGGTGTCTTTGCAGTGATGTACAGGGCCAGCGCAACCTCGCCCGCTCGGCAGCGGCTACGGCTTACGGGTGTGCTGCCTTATTCTGCGAGGCTGGCCAGGGCGGCGGCCGCTTCGGGCAACTGCAACTCGCTGAACACCTGCACCCCGTGGCGCGTCAACAGCGCTGCGGTGACGCCCGCGCCCTGGACCTTGACCCCACTGAACGAGCCATCGTACGTCAGCACATTGCCGCAGGACGGGCTGTGGGCCTTGAGCACCGCGATGCGAATGCCATGGCGCTGCACCAGCGCCAGGGCCTGCCGGGCGCCGTCCAGAAACTCGCCACTGACGTCTTCACCGTCGCTGGTCAGTACCTGCGCACGACCATCTAGCACCTCGCTCCCCTGCCCGCCAGGAATCTCGGCCGCCGCTCGCGGTGTCGGCAAGCCGCCGGCCACTTCCGGGCACAAGGCAACCACCCGCCCCTCGGCCTGCCAATGGGCCAATTGATCGAATGGCCCGCTGGCTCCCCCGTCATAACGTACGCGGTGGCCCAACAGGCAGCGGCTTACCAGAATCTTGTGCATGATCAGAACGGCTCGTTACCGCGCCGCCGGAACCAGCCGGTCAACGACAGGCGATCGCGGGTCGCGGGCATGACTTCATGAGGCACTTCGCCGGATAGAAACACCACCAGCCGGCCTCCCGTGGGGACCACATCGTATTCGACGTCGCCCTTCAGATACATCCGCAGCTGACCACCGTATTCAGGCAGCCACCCCGGGTTGAGGTAGATCACCGCCGACACCATGCGCCGATCATCGTCGCGAAAACGGTCGAGGTGCTTCAGGTAGAACGCTCCCGGCGGGTACAGGGCGAAATGGCTTTCGAAATCCTCCAGCCCCAGGTACAGGCCGCGATTGAGCGCCACGCGCAGGCTGTCCATCAGCCCCAGATAAGTGTCGCAAGCCTCGGCCTGGCCGGGTTCGAGCCACTGGATATGATCCCCCCGGATCCCCTCGCGGATCTCCTGGAATGGCCCGCGCCCTACTGCCGCCGGAGCCAGTTCACCTTCGGCTGCACGTTTACGGCACTCAGCCGCCAACTCCAGGGTCAGAGCCTCTGGCAGAAAGATATTCTGCTGCGACCAGCCACAGGCGGCCAAGTCGTCGACGATACGTAACAACAATGGGTGATCAGAGGGTATTTGCATGGCGCGCATAGTATCCAGCCTCAGATGAATCTGACAGAGCCGTGTAGCGGAGGACCGCGCAAAAATTCAACGCACCGGTATCGGACACTTTGCACCCTGATCCTGATACGAATTCTCGACAACCATCGCCTCGCCCCGGAGAATAGTGGGCTGCTGACAGGAGTCCTTATGCGCCGTTTGCTTTTTTCACTGTTGATGTTCTGCGTTTTGCCCGCGTGGGCAGACAGCCTCGACCAGCTGTACAAGGTCGCCGGCTGGCCAGAACAACGCGCGCATTTCAACGATGCCCTCACCGCGGCTCAGCAACGCTACCAGAACAGCCTGCCACCGGCGGTCTACCAGGCGTTGGTGAACAACAGCAACCAACGCTTCGCCCCCCAGGCGATGGATCGGCGCGCCCAGGCGCAGCTGAGGCAGAACCTCGCCGACCCGCAGCCGGCTCTGGCGTTTTTCCAGTCGCCCCTGGGACGCAAGATCACCGCCGCCGAACTGCTGGCGACGCGTCGCGACCAATTGGCCAAGAACGCTCAGGGTCTGCCAAAGATGCAGGCCAGTGACAATCGTCAATTGATCATCGGCCACCTGGCCCAGGCCCTGCCCGCCCGCGAGGCCGGTGCCGAAGTCAGCCTGGCGATTGCCGGGGTGGCCGCCGACAGCCTGAGCCAGATGATTCCCGGGCTGTTGGGCGGTGGCCAGGCCCAGGGCATGCTCAACGGCCAGCGCCAGCGGCTGATGGAGCAAATCGGCGCCGATTTGAACAACACCTTGCTGTACGTCTATCGCGACCTGTCGGATACCGAACTGGAAGAGTTCGCGACCTTCGCCGAATCCACCGAAGGCAAGGCCTACTACCAGGCCGCCCTCGCCGCCATCCGCGCCGGTCTGGCCGTCGGCCAAAGCAGCTCCAGCCTCGCCCCATAGCCCTGTCGCCGCCCTGCCGAAATACATCCGTTACAGGTGCATCGCTTCACAGGGCCTGCGGCAGCGGCTACAGCACGGATGTGTAGCCGCTGCCGACAGGCTGCGTTGTCCCGCACAGACGCCGCAAATTTCCCCCACTGAAACTGCCTCGCCCCAAAGGACCTGCCGCAGCCCCTACAGGTGCTGGTCGAGGAAGGCGAAATACTGCTCGCGAAATTCAGGGGTTTCATTGGCCAGGTGATGTCGCGCACGCGGCAGCATCAGTACCTGGGGCTGATCGAATTTGCCGCAGATCACCTGCAGGTTGTGTCGCCAATCCACCGTCATGTCCTGTTCGCCCTGCACGATCAACGGACGCCGGGGGCTGCGGGGCGCGGCTTCCAGACGTTTGATCCAGCGCGACAAGGCGCCGACCCAGGCCGTTGGCAGGCGCTGCGGCTGCAAGGGGTCGGCCTGCAGGAACGGCATGAAATCGGGATCGTTGGTGTTCTCGCTGAAGCGCCGGGCAATCCCGCTGACGAAGGGTTTGAGCAGGTAATAGCTGAGCATCGACCAACCCCAGGAGCGCGGCCGCACCAAGGGTGACAGTAGGATCACCCGGCCCTGGGCAGGACTCTGCTCGCCCTGATGGAGCAAATGATCAACCACGATTGCGCCACCGGTACTCTGCCCGAACAGATGCCAGGGTTGGGGCAAATCCAGGGACCGCGCCTCGGCAAACAACCCCTGCACCACCGCCTGGTACACCGCGAAATCATCGATGCTGGCGCGCTCGCCGCTGGACAGCCCGTGCCCCGGCAAATCACAGGCAATCACCACGAACTGATGCTCCAGGGCCCACTCGATCACGTGCCGGTACAGGCCCATGTGGTCGTAATAGCCGTGGTACAGAAACAGGGTCGCCACCGGATTTTCCGGCCACCAGACCTGGCTGACCACTTCAAACCCCGGCACCTCAAACCGCCCCAAGCGGCAACGGAACGGCGTCGCACGCTGGGCAAAATCCAGCCCGTAGAAGCGCTGATAGGCCCGCGCCTGCGCCGACAGTGGCTGCGCGGCAGCCAACGGTTGCAGGCTGGCACGCAATTGATCGGGGTCGAACGTCGCAGGCATAGGGCTTTCCAAAGGTGGCGCGAAGCGCAAAACAGGCTTTATGGACCTGCGATATTCATCTGTCGCGGCAAGCATGGCAAGCTACGCGACCTCGAGGACCGATCCGCATGCCCAAGCCTTACCGCACGACACTCCTTGCCAGCCTGCTTGCACTCATCTGCGCCGGGGTGCTGTGGGCAGCCTACGACTGGTTCCAGGGCCGCTACCTGCGCGCCTTCAGCGAACACACCGCGGTGTTTTCCGGCGACCCGCTGCAACTGCCCGCCGAACTGGCCGGCCCCGGCGCGATCCGCCTGGTGCACTTTTGGGACCCGGCCTGCCCGTGCAATGTCGGCAACCAGCAGCACCTGGGCGAATTGATCGAACACTTCGGCCCCCTGGGCGTAGAGTTCTACGCCGTGCAAAAGCCCGGCAGCCATGGCCAGCTCCCCGCCACCCTGAGCGCACTCAAGCCCATCGCCACGCTGCCCGGCGCCGAGCAGATCCCCGCCAGCCCGGCCGTGGCGATCTGGGACCGCAACGGCAAGCTGGCGTACTTCGGCCCCTACAGCGAAGGCCTGACCTGCAACTCCAGCAACAGCTTTATCGAACCCATCCTGCAGGCCCTGCATCAAGGACGCGCGGTAGACGCGACCCACACCCTGGCGGTGGGCTGCTATTGTCCATGGCCGGTGAACCCTCTGAACTAGGGCATTCCCGACTTTTCAAGGACAGGGCTGCCCAGCCGTCGACGGGCCGTGCTAAATGTCTGCGGTCCAGCCGGACGGCATTCGAAGATCGAACCAGGAGCCTCCATGAAACGCAGCTTGCGCGTACTCGCCGTGTTGATCCTCGCCCTTGCCGCCGGGGCCGGCGGGTACCTGTACAGCAAGCAGCCTTCACGCCAGGGCCAGGTCGAACTGGCCGGCCTCCAGGGCTCGGTCACCGTGCGCTATGACGAGCGCGGCATACCGCATATCCGCGCCGAGAACGAAACCGACCTGTACCGCGCCCTCGGCTATGTCCACGCCCAGGACCGCCTGTTCCAGATGGAAGCCATGCGCCGCCTGGCCCGCGGCGAACTGGCCGAGGTGCTCGGGCCCAAGCTGCTGGACACCGACAAACTGTTTCGCAGCCTGCGCATTCGCGAACGGGCAGCCAGCTATGTGGCGACGCTGGATCGGGAGTCGCCGGCCTGGAAGGCGCTGCAAGCCTATCTGGACGGCATCAACCACTATCAGGACAGCCACGCCAGCCCGATCGAGTTCGACGTGCTGGGCATCCCCAAGCGGCCCTTCACCGCCGAAGACACCATCAGCGTCGCCGGCTACATGGCCTACAGCTTTGCCGCTGCCTTTCGCACCGAGCCGGTGCTGACCTATGTGCGCGATCAACTGGGCAGTGACTACCTGAAAGTCTTCGACCTCGACTGGCAGCCCAAAGGCGTGCTGGCAAGCCACAAGAACCCGCCGGCCCCGGCCCTTTCCGCCCGCGACTGGCAAGGCCTGGGCGCCCTCGCCCAACTCAGCCGTCAGGCCCTGGAAGATGCCGGCCTGCCGCAGTTCGAGGGCAGCAATGCCTGGGCGATCGCCGGCAGCCGCACCAAAAGCGGCAAGCCATTGCTCGCCGGAGACCCGCACATCCGCTTCTCGGTACCTGCGGTGTGGTATGAGGCGCAGCTTTCGGCGCCGGGCTTCGAGCTCTACGGCCACCACCAGGCCCTGGTGCCCTTCGCGTTCCTCGGGCACAACCTGGATTTCGGCTGGAGCCTGACCATGTTCCAGAACGACGACCTCGATCTGATCGCGGAGAAGGTCAACCCGGACAACCCCAACCAGGTGCGCTACCACGACCAGTGGGTCGACCTCATCAGCAGCGAGCAACAGATCGCGGTCAAGGGCCAGGCCCCGGTGACCCTGGTGCTGCGCCAGTCGCCCCATGGTCCGATCGTCAACGACGCCCTTGGCGCCAACGCCGGCCAGGCACCGATCGCCATGTGGTGGGCGTTTCTGGAAACCCCCAACCCGATCCTCGAAGGTTTCTACCAGCTCAACCGCGCCGACACCCTGGCCAAGGCCCGCAACGCCGCGAGCAAGGTCCAGGCGCCCGGCCTGAATATCGTCTGGGCCAACGCCCGTGGCGATATCGGCTGGTGGGCCGCGGCCCTGCTGCCCAAGCGTCCGCTGGGGGCCACCCCGGGCTTTATCCTCGACGGCAGCAGCGTGCAGGCCGACAAGGACGGCTTCTACCCGTTCAGCGCCAACCCCCAGGAGGAGAACCCGGCACGCGGCTACATCGTGTCGGCCAACTTCCAGCCGGTGTCGCCCAGCGGGATGGAGATCCCCGGGTACTACAACCTGTCCGACCGTGGCCAGCAGCTGGATCGGCAACTCAGTGACAAAACCGTGAAGTGGGACATCGACGCCAGCCAGAAGCTGCAACTGGGCACCACCACCGCCTACGGTCCGCGTTTACTGGCTCCGCTGCTGCCGGAGCTGCGCAGCCTGGTCAGCGATCCCCAGGAACTGAAACTGGTGGAGCAACTGGCGCAATGGCCGGGCGACTACCCGCTGCAGTCCACCAGCGCCACCCTGTTCAACCAGTTGCTGTTCGAGCTGACCAATGCGGTCTTCCATGAAAAATTGGGTGACTCGCTGTTCGACACCCTGCTCACCACCCGCGTCATCGATGCCGCCCTGCCGCGTCTGACCGCCGACGCCAACTCGCCGTGGTGGGACAACCGCCTGACGCCGCAACGGGAAACCCGCGCCGACACCCTCAAGCTGGCCTGGCGCGCCAGCATCGACCACCTCAAGCGCACCCTGGGCGACGATCCGGCGCAATGGCGCTGGGGCGATGCCCACACCTTGACCCACGGCCACCCGCTGGGCACGCAGAAGCCCCTGGAGCGGGTGCTCAATGTCGGCCCGTTTGCCGCTCCCGGTGCCCACGAAGTGCCGAACAACCAGACCTCGAAAATTGGCCCGGCGCCCTGGCCGGTGACTTACGGCCCGTCGACCCGCCGCATCATCGACTTCGCCGACGCGGCCCACAGCCTGACCATCAACCCGGTCGGGCAAAGCGGCGTGCCCTTCGACAAGCACTACCAGGACCAGGCCGAAGCCTATATCGAAGGGGTCTACCAGCAGGCGCACTTCAGCGAGGAAGAAGTCGTCGCCAATACCCGCAGCACCCTGAAACTGCTGCCGGCACGCCCGGCACACTGAAGCCCGGCGCCGGTCACTCAGGCCGGCGCGGCGAAGTTCAGGCGAAACTGCTGCGGCGTTACCCCCAGGCGGCGGTTGAAAACGCTGCGCATGTGCTGGGCATCGCGGAAGCCGCACTGATAGGCCACGGTCTTGAGCGGCGCGCGGGTGCTTTCGAGCATCACCCGTGCCGCGTCCAGCCGTGCGCGCTCGACGAACTCCGCCGGAGTGACCTTGGCCTCCCGGGCAAAGACTCGGGAAAAGTTGCGCGCGCTCATGTTGGCCGCTCGCGCCAGGTCGGCGATGTTCAGGTCGCCATTGAGGTTGGCCAGCACGTAGTGCTGCACCAGCGCCACCGCCGAGGTCGCTTCGGCATGGGGCGTGAGGAACGGACTGAACTGCGACTGCCCGCCCGCGCGCTGGGTGAACACCACCAGGCGCTTGGCCACGCTCAGGGCTACTTCGGCGCCGTGATCACGGGCCAGCAGGTACAGCGACAAATCGATCCCGGCCGTCACCCCGGCCGAGGTGAACAGCTCGCCGTCCTGCACATACAGCCGATCGGCCTCGACCCGGGCCGAGGGACAGAGCGCCGCCAGGGCCGTGGCATCGTTCCAGTGGGTGGTGACCGTGCGCCCCTCCAGCAGACCGGCCCGAGCCAGCATGAACGCGCCATTGCAGATCGAGCCAAAGCCGCCGGCGCCCAGGCTCGCCTGCCGCAGCCAGGCATCGAACTGCGGGCCGAAATCCAGAAACGGCAACTGCGGCCCGCCCGCCGCCAGCAGCAGGTCGTAGTGAGCGTCGGCTTCGCTGAAATGCCGGTGCGCCTGCAGCGTCAACCCATTGGAACAAGCCAGCAGGCCGCGCTCGACGCCGATGACCTGCAACCGGTAGTGGGCCTCGGGGGCCAGGAAACGATTGGCCTCGGCAAACACATCCATGGGGCCGGTAACGTCCAGGGACTGCACCCCGGGAAATACGATGATGGCAACGCTTTTGCCCATGGGATCGATCACCTGCCGGGAGTTGAAGGGCGGACCAGAGGCTGGATGCCAGCCTGGGGCGAAGGGGCATAACCCTAGCGAATCGCCGGCCAGTAAGCGAGCTGGCACGAAATGCACGCCGATTGGCCGGGATCGCAGCCATGGCTCGATTGTCGGCCCTGGGGCTCGGGAACAGACTGGATCGATCAGCGCCACACCGGCGCCCGCCCCGAGGACCACCCCATGAGCAACCGCATCGCCGGCATCCCGATCCCCGACAGCGCCCTGGCCCGGGCCACCACCGAATACATCCGCGACCTCGAGCCCGACCTGCTGTACCACCACTCGCGGCGGGTGTTCCTGTTCGGCGCCCTGAGTGGCGAACGCCGACAACTGGCCTACAACCCGGAGTTGCTGTACGTCGGCGCGATGTTCCACGACCTGGGCCTGGTCCAGGGCCAGCGCAGTGCCGACCAACGTTTTGAAGTGGACGGCGCCAATGCAGCCAAGGCCTTCCTCCAGCCTTACGGCCTGAACGACGATGATCTCGAGCAGGTCTGGCTGTCCATCGCCCTGCACACCACGCCAGGGGTCACCCAGCATTTGCGGCCGAACGTGGCGCTGGTCACCGCCGGTGTGGAGATGGACGTGCTGGGCATCGACTACGCGGCCTTTCCTGCCGCGCAACGCGAGGCCGTGGTTCACGCGCACCCACGGGGCGAAGGCTTCAAGGAATGCATCCTCTGTGCGTTCGCCGAGGGCTTCAAACACAAGCCCTTGACCACCTTCGGCACGGTGAACGCCGATGTGCTGGTGGACAGCGAGCCCGGTTTCAAGCCGCTGAATTTTGTCGAGGTGATCCGCCAGTCGCCCTGGAGCTCTTGAGCAGGGGCCAACGGCAGAAACAAAAACGCCCCTTCGACAGGGGCGTTTAGTGCATCGCTGGGGCTTAAACGGCTTCCGGCGCCTGGGCCCGACGAACGTCAGGCTGTTTCCAGGAATCGGCCGCGCTTTCTTCGATGGCCTGCTGGATCGCACGTTTGCGCGCTTCTTCGGCGCGGCGGCTGAAGAACCAGACCAGGAAGGTCACCAGGGACACCGCCAGCAGAATCAGGCTGGCCACGGCGTTGATTTCCGGTTTGACCCCCAGGCGCACCGCCGAGAACACTTCCATCGGCAAGGTGGTGGAACCCGGGCCGGAAACGAAGCTGGCCAGTACCAGGTCATCCAGGGACAGGGCGAACGACATCATGCCGCCGGCTGCCAGCGAGGGCGCGATCATCGGGATGGTGATCAGGAAGAACACCTTCCACGGCCGTGCCCCGAGGTCCATGGCCGCCTCTTCGATGGACAGGTCCAGCTCCCGCAGGCGCGCCGACACCACCACCGCCACATAGGCCGAGCAGAAGGTGGTGTGGGCGATCCAGATGGTCACCAGGCCACGTTCCTGCGGCCAGCCGATCATCTGTGCCATGGCCACGAACAGCAGCAACAGCGACAGACCGGTGATCACTTCGGGCATCACCAGCGGCGCGGTCACCAGGCCGCCGAACAGCGTGCGGCCCTTGAAGTGGGTGATCCGGGTCAGCACGAACGCCGCCAGGGTCCCCAGCGCCACCGCAGCGATCGCCGTATAGCAGGCGATCTCCAGGGAGCGCAGGACCGAGCCCATCAGTTGGGTATTGTCCAGCAGGCCGACGTACCACTTGATCGACCAGCCGCCCCAGACCGTCACCAGCTTCGAGGCGTTGAACGAGTAGATCACCAGGATCAGCATCGGCAGGTAGATGAACAGCAAGCCGAGCACCAGCATCAGGGTAGAAAAACTGAAGCGCTTCATTCTTTGCCCTCCATCTCTTTGGCCTGACTACGGTTGAAGAGGATGATCGGCACAATCAGGATCGCCAGCATCACCACCGCCAGGGCCGACGCCACCGGCCAGTCACGGTTGTTGAAGAACTCTTGCCAGAGCACTTTACCGATCATCAGGGTTTCCGGGCCGCCCAGCAGTTCCGGGATCACGAACTCGCCCACCACCGGGATGAACACCAGCATGCAGCCGGCGATGATGCCGTTCTTGGACAGTGGGATGGTGATCTTCCAGAAGCTGTTGAAGGTGCTTGAACCGAGGTCCGACGCGGCTTCCAGCAGGCTGTGGTCGTGCTTCACCAGGTTCGCGTACAGCGGCAGGATCATGAACGGCAGGTAGGAATAGACCACGCCGATGTACACCGCGATGTTGGTGTTGAGGATCTGCAGCGGTTCGTTGATCCAGCCCATGCCCATCAGGATGCCGTTGAGCAGGCCGTTGTTGCTGAGGATGCCCATCCAGGCATAGACGCGGATCAGGATCGCGGTCCAGGTCGGCATCATGATCAGCAGCACCAGCACGGTCTGGATCTCTTTGCGTGCCGTGGCGATGCCGTAGGCCATCGGGTAGCCAATCAGCAGGCAGAGGATGGTGCTGAAAAACGCCATCTTCAGCGAGCCGAGGTAGGCGGCGATGTACAGCTCGTCGTCGCCCAGCATCGAGTAGTTGCCCAGGTTCAGCAGCAGCTGCACCTTCTGGTCGACGTAGCTGTAGATCTCGGTGTACGGCGGGATGGCCACATCGGCTTCAGCGAAGCTGATCTTCAGGACGATGAAGAACGGCAGCATGAAAAACAGGAACAGCCAGATGAACGGGACCCCGATGACCAATTGACGGCCACCGGGAATTATTCGATTGAGTCGGCGCTTGAGCTTTCGCATGTTCATGAGCGAAGTACCACGCCGCTGTCGTCTTCCCACCAGACGTAGACCTGGTCACCCCAGGTCGGACGGGCGCCGCGGCGCTCGGCGTTGGCCACGAACGACTGGACCAGCTTGCCGCTCGGCAGTTCGACATAGAACACCGAGTGTCCGCCCAGGTAGGCGATGTCGTGCACCTTGCCGCTGGACCAGTTGTATTCGCAGGTCGGCATTTCGGCAGTGACCAGCAGTTTTTCCGGGCGAATCGCGTAGGTCACCGACTTGTCCTGCACCGAAGTGCTGATGCCGTGGCCGACGTAGATCTGGCGATCCAGGTCTTTGCAGGTGATGGTTGCGTGGCCTTCGGCGTCGTCGATCACTTCGCCTTCGAAGATGTTGACGTTGCCGATGAACTCGCAGACCAGGCGGCTGACCGGGGTTTCGTAGATGTCGATCGGGCTACCGATTTGCGCGATCCAGCCCAGGTGCATGATGGCGATGCGTTCGGCCATGGTCATGGCCTCTTCCTGGTCGTGGGTCACCATCACGCAGGTCACGCCGACGCGCTCGATGATCTCCACCAGCTCCAGTTGCATCTGCGAGCGCAGTTTCTTGTCCAGGGCGCCCATCGGCTCATCGAGCAGCAGCAGTTTCGGACGCTTGGCCAGGGAGCGAGCCAGGGCCACGCGCTGGCGCTGGCCACCGGAAAGCTGGTGCGGCTTGCGCTTGGCGTATTGGCTCATCTGCACCAGCTTGAGCATTTCCGCGACCCGGGCGTCGACTTCCGCCGCCGGGATCTTGTCCTGCTTGAGGCCGAAGGCAATGTTCTGGGCCACGGTCATGTGCGGGAACAACGCATAGGACTGGAACATCATGTTGATCGGCCGCTCGTAGGGCGGCATGTCGGTGATGTCCACGCCATCGAGGAAGATTCGCCCCTCGGTCGGCCGCTCGAAGCCTGCGAGCATGCGCAGCAAGGTGGATTTGCCCGAACCCGATCCGCCGAGCAAGGCGAAGATCTCGCCTTTCTTGATTTCCAGGGACACGTCGTCCACGGCAATCGTCTCGTCGAACTTCTTCGTGACCCGGTCGATTTTGACCAACACCTGCTTAGGTGTCTGGTCGCCCTCGAGGGCTTTCTTGTAGGCGCCGGAGGCAACAGCCATTTGCGAAACTCCCAACAAAATTTGCAGCTCGCCCGATACAGGCGAGCCTTGGATAGTTTGAGCCTTTGAAGCTACTTACCCGACTTGACCTTGGTCCAGCTACGGGTCATGAGACGTTGAATCTTGGGCGGCAACTCGGAGTTGACGTACAGCTTGTCGACGATGGCTTGCGCTGGGTAAACCGCCTCGTCGGTTCGTACTGCCTGGTCCATCAGCTCGCCCGCCTTGGGGTTGGGGTTGGCGTAACCGACGGCGTCGCTGACCTGAGCGATGACCTCAGGCTTGAGCAGGTAATTGATAAAGGCATGGGCTTCCTTGACGTTGCCGGCATCCCGCGGGATGGCCAGCATGTCGAACCAGAGGTTGCCGCCTTCCTTGGGGATCACGTAGGCGATTTCCACGCCCTTGCCGGCCTCTGCCGCACGGGCCTTGGCCTGAAATACATCACCGGAGAAACCGGCGGCGACGCAGATCTCGCCATTGGCCAGGTCGGAGATGTACTTGGAAGAGTTGAAGTACGTCACGTAAGGGCGCACGGCCAGCAACTTGGCTTCGGCCTTCTTGTAGTCTTCGGGGTTCTGGCTGTTGGGCGACAGGCCCATGTAGTTGAGCACCGCCGGCAGCATTTCATCGGCCGAATCGAGGAAAGCCACGCCGCAGCTGGACAGCTTCTTGATGTTTTCCGGCTCGAACAGCATGGCCCAGGAATCGATCTTGTCGACGCCCAGTGCGGCCTTGACCTTCTCCACGTTGTAACCGATGCCATTAGTGCCCCACAGGTAAGGCACGGCGTACTGGTTGCCCGGGTCGTTCTTCTCCAGGCGCTTGAGCAGCACCGGGTCGAGGTTGGAATAGTTGCTCAACTGGGCCTTGTCGAGCTTCTGAAAAGCCCCGGCCTTGATCTGCTTGCCCAGGAAGTGATTGGACGGCACCACCACGTCATAGCCGGTATGCCCGGCCAGCAACTTGCCTTCCAGGGTTTCATTGGAGTCGAACACGTCATAGACCGGCTTGATGCCCGTGGCTTTTTCAAAGTCCGCCAGAGTGCTCTGACCGATATAGTCGGACCAGTTATAAATATGCACGGTAGGTGCTGCCTGGACACTGACGGCCAGCGTCAGCCCGGCGCCGACCAGCAAGGCTTTGCGAAATAAAGAAATAGGCAAGTGGAGGTCCTCTAAATAGTTGGGCCCAAGTTGCCCCGTGTCACATGACAGCCCGAAGCTGCCCGGCAACAAAACCGGCGCGCAACTTACCCTCGATAAACCGTTCCAGCAAAACTTTCTGTCATTTAATTACGGCAAAACCGATGTAGCCGCTGCTGGCAGGCTGCCAGCGCTGACGAAGAAAACCCTGCTTTCATCAGCGCCAGGCCCCTTTCGGGGCCATCGCGGCCTTGGGCAGCGGCTACAGGTTTGCGTTATTTACCGGATTTGATCTTGGTCCAGCTGCGCGTCAGGATCCGCTGGGTCGCGGCTGGCAAGTCGGCAATCGCATACAACTTGGCCTGCACGTCCGCTGGCGGGTAGATGCCTGGGTCGCTGGTGATGTCTTTATCGACCAGGGCGGTTGCAGCCGCGTTACCGTTGGGGAAACGCACGGCGTTGGTGATCTCGGCCATGATTTCCGGCTTCTGCAGGAAGGTCATGAACTTGTAGGCGCCTTCGACGTTTTCCGCATCTTTCGGGATGGCGACCATGTCGTAGAAGCTGCCAGCACCTTCTTTCGGAATGTTGTAGCTGACTTTCACCTTGTCACCGGCTTCGGCAGCACGGGACTTGGCCTGGTAGATATCGCCCGAGTAACCGACCGCGACGCAGATGTTGCCGTTGGCCAGGTCAGAGATGTACTTGGAAGAGTGGAAGTAGCCGATCGAAGGACGGATCTTCAGGAACAGTGCTTCAGCTTCGGCCAGTTGTTTCTTGTCCTGGCTGTCGGTTGGATAGCCCAGGTAGTGCAGTGCCACCGGAATCATCTCGGTTGGCGAATCGAGGAAGCTGATGCCGCACGATTTCAACTTGGCTGCGTTCTCAGGCTTGAACAGCAGGTCCCAGGAGTTGGTCGGTGCATCGGCGCCCAATGCAGCCTTGACCTTCTCGGCATTGAAGCCGATACCGATCGAGCCCCACATGTAAGGGAATGCGTGTTTGTTGCCCGGGTCGCTGACGGATACGGCCTTGAGCAGGGATTCGTTGAGGTTTTTCCAATTAGGCAGTTTGGAGCGGTCCAACTCTTGGTAGACACCGGCCTTGATCTGTTTGGCCAGGAAGTTGTTGGACGGCACCACGATGTCGTAACCGGACTTGCCGGCCAACAACTTGGCTTCCAGGGTTTCGTTACTGTCGAACACGTCGTACACGACTTTGATACCGGATTCGGTTTCAAACTTCTTGATGGTGTCCGGCGCGATGTAGTCGGACCAGTTGTAAACGTGCAGAACCTTGTCATCGGCCTGGGCTGCGCCAGCGAATGCGCCCATCAGGGAGATCGCGAGGAGGGTCTTGCCAGCTATCTTCATACCTAATGCCTTCATGCGTAATGCTCCAATTATTCTTTTTAACCACATTCTTGTTAACCAAGAGCCGGCGGCCGATTCCCGGGCAACTAAAAACAGCGGGTAGTCTGGCAAGATCCAAGGCAGGCTTTCAAGGAAAGACCCATCCTTTATAACTGCTCAGGGCGAAAGTACCGCGAGATACTCCGCCCAGAGCCTAGCACTTAGCCTTGCAGCGCACTCAAGGTCAGATCCAGGCACTTGCGTGCCTTGGCCACCAGTTCATCGATCTCCGCGTGGCTGATCACCAGCGGTGGAGCGATGATCATGGTGTCGCCCACGGCGCGCATGATCAGGCCATTGTCGAAGCAGAATTGACGGCAGATCATGCCGACGCCCTTGCCCACATACCGCGCCCGTGTCGCCTTGTCCTGAACCAGCTCGATGGCGCCCAGCAGACCCACTCCACGAACTTCGCCCACCAGGGGGTGATCGTTGAGTTCGCGCAGACGTTTCTGCAAATAAGGTGCCGTTTCTGCATGAACGCGTTCGATAATTTTTTCATCGCGCATGATGCGGATGTTTTCCAGGGCCACGGCCGCCGCCACCGGGTGCCCGGAATAGGTGAAGCCGTGGTTGAAATCACCGCCTTCATTCAACACCGCGACCACTTCGTCGCGCACGATCAGGCCACCCATCGGGATGTAGCCCGAGGTCAGGCCCTTGGCGATGGTCATCATGTCCGGCTTGAGGTCGTAGAAGTCGCTGCCGAACCATTCGCCGGTACGCCCGAAACCGCAGATCACCTCGTCGGCGACGAACAGGATGTCGTACTTGGCGAGGATTTCCTTGATGCGCGGCCAGTAGCTTTCCGGCGGAACGATCACGCCACCGGCGCCCTGGATCGGCTCGGCAATAAAGGCACCGACGTTATCCACGCCGATTTCCAGAATCTTCTCTTCCAACTGGTTGGCGGCCCAGACCCCGAACTCTTCGGGGCTCATGTCGCCACCCTCGCCGAACCAGTAGGGTTGCGGGATGTGGACAATGCCCGGGATCGGCAGGTCGCCCTGTTCGTGCATGTAAGTCATGCCGCCCAGGCTGGCGCCGGCCACGGTGGAACCGTGATAGCCGTTGACCCGGCTGATGATGGTTTTCTTGTTCGGCTGGCCCTTGATCGCCCAGTAGTGGCGGACCATACGCAGCATGGTGTCGTTGCCTTCGGAGCCGGAACCAGTGAAGAACACGTGGTTCATGCCTTCAGGGGCAATGTCGGCGATGGCCTTGGACAGCTCCAGCACCGGCGGGTGGGCGGTCTGGAAGAACAGGTTGTAGTACGGCAGTTCTTTCATCTGCTTGGCGGCAGCATCCGCCAGTTCATCGCGACCGTAACCGATGGCCACGCACCACAGGCCGGCCATGCCGTCGAGGATCTTGTTGCCTTCGCTGTCCCACAGGTACACGCCCTTGGCGGTGGTGATGATCCGCGGGCCTTTCTCTTTCAGCTGCTTGAAATCGCTGAAGGGGGCCAGGTGGTGATCGTTGCTGAGGGCTTGCCATTCACGGGTTTGCGGGTTGTTGCTGGTCATACGGCTCTCCTAGAGTCAGTTGGGCGCCGCTTGCGGCCGCGGCGCCCGGTGTGTCAGACGGCGAACAGCAGGAATTCCCGCTCCCATGAGCTGATCACGCGCTTGAAGTTTTCATGCTCGGCCCGCTTGACCGCGACGTAGCCAGTGATGAATTTTTTACCCAGGTATTTTTCGACGGTGGCGCTGTTTTCCATACGCTCCAGCGCGTCTTCGATGGTCAGCGGCAGGCGCAGGTTGCGGCGCTCGTAACCACGACCGACCACCGGCGCGCTCGGATTGATCCCCTCGACCATGCCGATAAAACCGCAGAGCAGGCTCGCGGCAATCGCCAGGTAAGGGTTGGCGTCAGCCCCCGGCAGGCGGTTTTCCACACGACGGTTCTGCGGGCCGGCATCCGGTACGCGCAGGCCGACGGTGCGGTTCTCTTCGCCCCACTCCACGTTCACCGGCGCCGACGTATCGGGCAGGAAGCGGCGGAACGAATTGACGTTCGGTGCGAACAGCGGCAACAGCTCGGGAATCAGCTTCTGCAAACCACCGATGTGGTGCAGGAACAGCTGGCTCATGGTCCCGTCTTCATTGGAGAAGACGTTCTTGCCGGTCTCGATGTCGATGATGCTCTGGTGCAGGTGCATGGCGCTGCCGGGTTCGCCGGTCATGGGCTTGGCCATGAAGGTCGCCGCTACATTGTGCTTGAGCGCGGCCTCGCGCATGGTGCGTTTGAACACCAGGATCTGGTCGGCCAGGGACAGGGCATCGCCGTGACGGAAGTTGATTTCCATCTGCGCCGTGCCGTCTTCGTGAATCAGGGTATCGAGGTCCAGTTCCTGCAGCTCGCACCAGTCGTAGACGTCTTCGAACAACGGGTCGAATTCGTTGGCGGCTTCAATGGAGAACGACTGGCGGCCGGTTTCCGGGCGACCGGAGCGGCCGATGGGCGGCTGCAGCGGGAAGTCCGGGTCTTCGCAGCGCTTGGTGAGGTAGAACTCCATTTCCGGCGCGACGATGGGCTGCCAGCCGCGATCGGAGTAGAGCTTCAGGACTTTCTTCAAGACGTTGCGCGGCGACAGCTCGATCGGGTTGCCTTGCTTGTCGTAGGTGTCGTGGATCACCTGCGCCGTGGGCTCGATGGCCCAGGGCACGAGGAATACGGCGTTCTGGTCAGGGCGGCAGATCATGTCGATGTCGGCAGGATCGAGCAGCTCGTAATAGATGTCGTCTTCGACATAGTCGCCGGTGACCGTCTGCAACAGCACGCTCTCGGGCAGGCGCATGCCTTTTTCGGCAATGAACTTGTTGGTCGGCGAGATCTTGCCCCGGGTGATACCGGTCAGATCGCCAATCATGCATTCGACTTCTGTGATCTTGTGGTCTTTCAACCAATCGGTGAGCTGGTCGAGGTTGTTACTCATAAATGCCTCTAGGCTGAGTTTCCTGACTCTTATAAGTCAGGCGTTTTGTGACGCATCGGCGTCGCGTTGTGTTGCCCGCTTGCGGCAGGCCTCACCAAAGGCCTGGAAAATGGCCAGGTAGTGAGGGTTGGAGCTTACCTGCCATTCGGGATGCCATTGCACGCCTAAAGCAAAAGCCTTGCCCGCCGTCACGGAAATCGCCTCGATCAAGCCGTCGGGCGCTACCGCCTCGACCCGCAGGCCGGGGGCCGGGCGATCGACGCCCTGGGCGTGGATCGAGTTGACCTGGATCTCGCTCGGCAAGCCCAGGCCGGCCAGCACGCCGCCGGCCTGAATGTGCACGGCATGGGCCGGGGCATACTGCACCTCCAGCGGCTGGCTGGGATCTTCGCGGTGGTCCATGTAGGGGCCGACCAGATGAACGTTCTGATGCAGGCTGCCGCCGAAGGCGACGTTCATTTCCTGAAAGCCGCGGCAGATGCCGAGCACTGGAATTCCGGCCGCAACAGCAGCACGAATCAACGGGAGGGTGGTGGCGTCGCGTGCAGAATCATGAGCAGTACCCGGCGCACTGGCCTGGCCCTGGTAATGAAAAGGTTCGATATTGGAAGGGGAGCCGGTAAAGAGAATGCCGTCCAGACCGTCAATAATATCGTTCGGGTCGAGCAGCTCTGCCAGGGCTGGCAGAATCAATGGCAAGCCCTTGGCAGCAACAGCAACTGCGCGGACGTACTTATCGCCACTGATATGATAAGCATGCAGACCGACCTGCTTGGTGCAGGCGGTGACGCCGATTAACGGCAGGCGAGACATGAAGCACCCCGGTATTATTGCTGTTATGGGTTTGAATCGAGCTTAGCCTTGTTCATTTTTTTACACAACACCCCCGTAAAAAATACAACACGGCCCGCTCAAGCCTGCGGTACCGGAGGTAGCTGAAGACGGAAAAACGCCCTGTTTTGCCGCGAAAGTGCCGTGCAAGCGCTTTATTAGGGCGTAAAAGGCCTCACTTGACTTCGGCATGCCGTTCGGGTTGACTGAAACCAGAAAAGATCAATGATTGATATTTTTAACAACAAAGGTGTTGCATCATGTCGGTACCCCCGCGTGCCGTTCAGCTTAACGAAGCGAACGCGTTCCTTAAGGAACATCCTGAGGTTCTGTACGTTGACCTTCTGATTGCGGATATGAATGGTGTGGTGCGCGGCAAGCGCATCGAACGCACCAGCCTCCACAAGGTTTACGAGAAAGGCATCAACCTGCCGGCCTCTCTATTTGCTCTGGATATCAATGGCTCGACGGTGGAAAGCACCGGCCTGGGTCTGGACATCGGTGATGCTGACCGAATCTGTTATCCGATCCCCGATACCCTGTGCAATGAGCCGTGGCAGAAGCGCCCCACCGCGCAACTGTTAATGACCATGCACGAACTCGAAGGCGAACCTTTCTTCGCCGACCCGCGTGAAGTGTTGCGCCAAGTCGTTACAAAATTCGATGACCTGGGCCTGACCATCTGCGCCGCGTTCGAGCTGGAGTTCTACCTGATCGACCAGGAGAACGTGAATGGCCGCCCGCAACCGCCGCGCTCGCCGATCTCCGGCAAACGCCCGCACTCGACACAGGTCTACCTGATCGACGACCTCGACGAATACGTCGACTGCCTCCAGGACATTCTGGAAGGTGCGAAAGAGCAAGGCATCCCGGCTGACGCCATCGTCAAGGAAAGTGCCCCGGCGCAGTTCGAAGTGAACCTGCACCACGTCGCCGACCCGATCAAGGCCTGCGACTACGCAGTACTGCTCAAGCGCCTGATCAAGAACATCGCCTACGACCATGAGATGGACACCACCTTCATGGCCAAGCCTTACCCGGGCCAGGCGGGCAACGGTCTGCACGTGCACATTTCGATTCTGGACAAAGACGGCAAGAATATTTTTGCCAGTGAGGATCCCGAGCAGAACGCCGCATTGCGTCACGCGATCGGCGGTGTGCTCGAGACCCTACCGGCGCAGATGGCTTTTCTCTGCCCGAACGTCAACTCGTACCGTCGTTTCGGCGCTCAGTTCTACGTGCCGAACTCGCCGTGCTGGGGCCTGGACAACCGCACCGTGGCGATCCGCGTCCCGACCGGTTCGTCCGATGCCGTGCGCATCGAACACCGCGTAGCCGGCGCCGACGCCAACCCGTACCTGCTGATGGCTTCGGTCCTCGCAGGCGTGCACCACGGCCTGACCAACAAGATCGAGCCGGGGGCGCCGGTTGAAGGCAACTCCTACGAGCAGAACGAGCAAAGCCTGCCGAACAACCTGCGCGATGCCCTGCGCGAGTTGGACGACAGCGAAGTCATGGCCAAGTACATCGACCCGAAATACATCGATATCTTTGTCGCCTGTAAAGAGAGCGAGCTGGAGGAGTTCGAACACTCCATCTCCGACCTCGAATACAACTGGTACCTGCATACCGTGTAAACGGTTGCGATAAAAACAACGCCGCAGGCTTCAGCGCCTGCGGCGTTTTTTTATGGGTCGCCACCAGGCGCGTTTATCAGCGGCGGTGCGCGACGGTGTCCTGGCAGACAACACTCCACCCTGCTCGTACAATGCCCGCTGCCCAGTGAGGAGACTTCGATGACCCGCCCCGCCCCCCTTCGCAAACCCCGCGCTCGCAGCCAGGCCCGCATCGACTCGATCCTCGATGCCGCCCGCACCCTGCTGGCCGCCGAGGGCGTGGCCAGCCTGTCGATCTACAGCGTGGCGGAACGGGCGCAGATCCCGCCGTCGTCGGTCTACCACTTCTTCGCCAGCGTCCCGGCGTTGCTGGAGGCCCTCACCGCCGATGTGCACGCCGCCTTTCGCGCCTGCCTGCAAGAACCCATCGAAACCACCCGCCTGCACAGCTGGCGCGATCTCTCGCGCCTGGTGGAGCAACGCATGCTCGCCATCTACAGCGAGGATGCCGCGGCCCGCCAGTTGATCCTCGCCCAGCACGGCCTGACCGAAGTCACCCAGGCCGACCGCCAGCACGACCTTGAGCTGGGCGACCTGATGCACACTCTGTTCGATCGGCATTTCCAGTTGCCGGCGCTGCCGACCGATGTCGACGTGTTCGCCCTGGCCATGGAGCTGGGCGATCGGGTCTATGCGCGCTCGGTGCAACAGCACGGCCAGATCACCCCGCGCATGGCCGAGGAAGGCATGCGCGTGTTCGACGCCTATCTGGGGCTGTACCTGCCGCCGTACCTGGCCAAACGCGAGGCGTGACCCGCCGCTTGCCCGGGCGCCCATAAAAAAGCCCCGAAGGGCTCACACCCGTCGAGGCTGTCTCAACACCGCGATCACAACTTGGCGATCGACACCTCGGTGGATTTCACGAACGCGATCACTTCGCTGCCGATCACCAGCTCAAGCTCCTTGACCGAACGGGTGGTGATCACCGACGTGACGATGCCGGAGGCCGTCTGCACGTCGATTTCCGACAGCACGTCGCCTTCGACGATTTCCTTGATGGTGCCTTTGAACTGGTTACGGACGTTGATGGCTTTGATAGTCATGCGATTTCTCCTAGGGTCGAAAATAAGCGGCAAGTGGCGAGCTTCAAGCAGCAAGTAAAAGCGCCGTGCTCTTGCTTGCCGCTGGACGTTCGCAACGTGCAGCTGCTCTTACTGTGCCCAGCGTAATTGCGTGGGCAAGGGTGAAACAGGTTCCGGCTCCGGGGGTGACCCTGGCAGCGACAGCACACGATTCAGGACTTCGGTTTCCAGCGCGGCCAGGCGGTGCGAACCACGGGCCCGAGGGCGCGGCAGGTCCACCAGCAGGTCGAGGCCGACTTCACCGTCTTCGATCAGGATCACGCGGTCGGCAATGGCCACCGCTTCGCTGACGTCATGGGTGACCAGCAACACCGTGAAGCCATGTTTTTGCCACAGGCCTTCGATCAGCTGCTGCATCTCGATCCGGGTCAAGGCGTCCAGGGCACCCAGGGGCTCATCCAGCAACAGCAGGCGCGGCTGGTGGATCAAGGCGCGGGCCAGGGCCACGCGCTGCTTCTGCCCGCCGGAAAGCGCCGCCGGCCATTCCTGAGCCCGATCCGCCAGGCCGACCGCCTCCAGGGCCTGCAACGCCTGCGGACGCCAGTTGCCCTTGAGGCCAAGGCCGACGTTGTCGATGACTTTTTTCCAGGGCAGCAGGCGCGCCTCCTGGAACATCAGCCGGGTGTCTTCAATCGCCTCGCTGAGCGCTGCCGACCCCGCCAGCAGCTCGCCGGCCGTGGGCTTGTCGAGACCGGCCAGGAGGCGCAGCAAGGTGCTCTTGCCGCAGCCGCTGCGACCGACCACGGCCACGAACTGCCCGGCCGGAATATGCAGGTCGACCTCGCGCAACACCTGGCGCGAGCCAAAAGTCTTTTGCAGCTTGCGCACTGCCAGCGGAATGCCGCGCAGCAGGCGTGGAGGTTGTTGAGCCGTCATTGCGCACCGCCTTTAGCCACTTGATAGGCCGGATGCCAACGCAACCAGACACGTTCCAGGCCCCGGGCGGCCAGGTCGGCCAGCTTGCCGAGCACGGCGTACAGGACGATCGCCAATACCACCACGTCGGTCTGCAGGAATTCCCGGGCGTTCATTGCCAGGTAACCGATGCCGGAGCTGGCAGAGATGGTTTCCGCCACGATCAGCGTCAGCCACATAAAGCCCAGAGCAAACCTCACCCCCACCAGAATCGATGGCAGCGCACCCGGCAGGATCACCTGGCGGAACAGGCTGAAGCCGGACAGGCCGTAGCTGCGGGCCATTTCCACCAGCGCCGGATCGACGTTGCGGATGCCGTGATAGGTGTTGAGGTAGATCGGGAACAACGTCCCCAAGGCCACCAGGAAGATTTTTGCCGACTCATCGATGCCGAACCACAGGATCACCAGCGGAATCAGCGCCAGGTGCGGCACGTTGCGAATCATCTGCACCGAGCTGTCCAGCAGGCGCTCGCCCCACTTCGACAGGCCGGTGATAAAGCCCAGGGCCAGGCCGATGCCGCCGCCGATCAGGAAGCCGATCGCCGCGCGCCAGCCGCTGATGGCCAGGTGGGTCCAGATTTCGCCGCTGCGAATCAGGCTGACCCCGGCTTCAATCACGGCGCTCGGTGCCGGCAGGATCCGCGTCGATAACCAGCCCGCCGACACCGACAGCTGCCACACCGCCAGCAGCAATACCGGCAAGGCCCACGGCGCCAGCCGATGGAATACGTTTTGACTGTTCATGGCCGCGCTCAGCTCTGGGACACAGCTTTGGGAAGGATGTCGTTGGCCACCATCTCGCCGAACGGGCTCACGTAACCGCTGCTTTTGGGCAATTCGGGACGCTCGATATCCAGGTGCGGGAAGAGCAGTTCGGCAACCCGATAAGCCTCTTCCAGGTGTGGGTAACCGGAGAAGATAAAGGTGTCGATGCCCAGGTCCGCGTACTCCTGCATGCGCGCTGCCACCGTCGGCCCGTCGCCGACCAGGGCAGTGCCGGCACCACCGCGCACCAGGCCGACGCCGGCCCAGAGGTTGGGGCTGACTTCCAGCCGGTCGCGGTTGCCGCCATGCAAGGCTGCCATGCGCTGCTGGCCGACCGAATCAAAGCGCGCCAGCGAGGCCTGGGCCCGGGCGATGGTGTCGTCGTCCAGGTGGGAAATCAGGCGCTCGGCGGCTTGCCAGGCTTCGTCGTTGGTTTCACGCACGATCACATGCAGGCGAATACCAAAGCGCACGGTGCGCCCCAGCTTGGCCGCCTTGGCCCGCACCTGTTCGATCTTCTCGGCCACCGCCGCCGGGGGCTCGCCCCAGGTCAGGACCATCTCCACCTGCTCGGCCGCGAGATCCTGGGCCGCTTCCGACGAACCGCCAAAGTACAGCGGCGGGCGCGGTTGCTGGATGGGCGGGTACAGCAGCTTGGCGCCCTTCACACTGATGTGCTGGCCGTCGTAGTCGACGGTTTCACCTTCCAGTACCCGGCGCCAGATGCGGGTGAACTCCACGGAAGCCTGGTAACGCTCTTCATGGCTCAGGAACAACCCATCGCCGGCCAATTCATCCGGATCGCCACCCGTCACCAGGTTGAACAACGCCCGGCCACCGGACAGGCGATCCAGGGTCGCTGCCTGACGCGCCGCCACCGTCGGGGAAATGATCCCGGGGCGCAGGGCTACCAGGAATTTCAGGCGCTGGGTCACGGGGATCAACGAGGCGGCCACCAGCCAGGAGTCCTCGCAGGAACGTCCGGTAGGGATCAGCACCCCGCCAAAGCCAAGACGATCGGCGGCCTGGGCAATCTGCTGCAGGTAACCGTGATCGACGGCCCGTGCGCCTTCGGCGGTGCCAAGGTAATGGCCGTCACCGTGGGTAGGCAGGAACCAGAAAATATTGAGGCTCATGGAGTTGTCTCCTAAGGGGTTCGAGTTACGGCGCTTTGGCAACGGCGGCAGGTGGGGTCCAGATCACATCCTTGATGCTCAACGGCTTGGGAATCAGCTTGAGCTGGTAGAAGCTGTCGGCGATTTTCTGCTGCGCGGCCACCACCTCGGGGGTCAGGAACAACGCGCCGTAGCCCTGGCGCTTGACCGACGTCAGGGTGATGTCGGCGGGCAGGCCCAGCAGCGGCGACACCTGTTTGGTCACCTCCTCGGGGTTGGCCTTGGACCATTCACCGACTGCGCGCACTTCTTCCACCAGGGCCTTGATCACCTCAGGGTGTTGCTCGGCGTAGGGCTTGGTTGCCAGGTAGAACTGGTGGTTGTCGACGATGCCGCTGCCATCGCGCAGGGTGCGCGCTTGCAACTGTTGCTCGGCGGCGGCCTGGTAAGGGTCCCAGATCACCCAGGCATCGACACTGCCGCGCTCGAAAGCGGCACGGGCATCGGCGGGTGGCAGGAAAATGGTCTGGATATCGCTGTATTTCAGGCCTGCATCTTCCAGGGCCCGCACCAGCAGGTAATGCACGTTGGAGCCTTTGTTGAGCACCACCTTCTTGCCCTTGAGGTCCTGCACCGACTTGATCGGCGAGCCCTTGGGCACCAGGATCGCTTCGCTGGTCGGTGCCGGCGGCTCATAAGCCACGTAGAGCAGATCGGCACCGGCGGCCTGGGCGAACACCGGCGGGGTTTCACCGGTCACACCGAAGTCGATCGAACCGACATTGAGCCCTTCAAGCAGCTGCGGGCCACCGGGGAACTCGGTCCACTGCACGTCGACGCCTTGCGCCGCCAGGCGTTTCTCCAGGGAACCCTTGGCCTTGAGCAGCACCAGGGTGCCGTACTTCTGATAACCGATACGCAGGCTTTCAGCCTGGGCTTGGGTGATGGCGCCGAAGGACACAGCCGCAACAAACAGAGCGACCAGACCGCGACGCAAAACTACAGGGCGCATGGCGCTCTCCTTTTGCTGTGGGGTTTTTGGCTGCACCTGCTTGGCCGTTAGCGGCTGAGTAAGGTGAGTACTGCAAAATTCGGGTAAGGCGGTTGCGGCTCAAATGCTCCAGCGAGCACTCAACAAACGTTCATTCAAGATATGCGGATCCAGCGGCTTGGGACGGCGTGCCATGGCGCTGTGGAACTGCTCCAGGGCCTCGCTCAGACGCTGCTCCAGAGCCGGCGCCAGTTGCGCCTGGGCACTGCCTTCGCCGTAAGCGATCTGGCTGTCCTCGGCAAAAATGCCGTGCAGCATTTCCTGGGCCTTGAGCGCCGACAGCACCGGCTTGAGCGCGTAATCCACTGCCAGCATATGGGCGATGCTGCCACCCGTGGCCATTGGCAACACCACCTTGTGACTCAGGGCGCGTTCGGGCAGCAGATCGAGCACGGTCTTCAACGCGCCGGAGAACGACGCCTTGTACACCGGCGTGGCGATCAGCAAGCCGTCGGCCTGGTCGATCTGTTGCAACAGGTCGATCACTTTTGGGCTGTCGAAGCGGGCGTGCAGCAGATCTTCGGCCGGGAAGTCCCGTACCTGATAGCTGACAACTTCCACACCGTGCTGCTGCAACCAGCGCCTGGAGTGATCCAGCAGCACCCCGGAACGGGAGCGTTGGCTGGGACTTCCACCGAGTGAGACGACCAGCATGCAGAGGTTTCCTTGAGGGCTGAAAGCGATTCGCGGTTTGCGATCTCGCTGAATGGGACAGACCTTAACAGTCAATTTATATATCTATAAATCTTATTTTTTCATTTGTTTATTCTTAAAAAGAATATAAGAAGCAAAATCTTCCAGGCAAAAAAATAGGCCGTCGAGACGGCCTTAAACCCCTGCTTCATGATTCTGCAAAGCCCAGGGGGAGCGGGCATGGCAGCCCATAGTCCGTCGCCAGGCTCCCCCAGGCGCGATTAACGATTGGGCTGTGGCGTCAGGCGCAGGTAGGGCTTCACTGCGCGGTAACCTTTAGGGAAGCGTTTCTTGATTTCGTCTTCGTCCTTGAGGGACGGCACGATCACCACTTCATCACCGTCCTGCCAGTTGGCGGGAGTCGCCACCTTGTAGTTGTCGGTGAGCTGCAGCGAGTCGATCACCCGCAGGATCTCGTGGAAATTGCGCCCGGTGCTGGCCGGGTAGGTGATGGTCAGGCGGATTTTCTTGTTCGGATCGATCACGAACAGCGAACGCACGGTCAGGGTGTCGTTGGCATTGGGGTGAATCAGGTCGTAGAGGTCGGACACCTTGCGATCGGCGTCGGCCAGGATCGGGAAGTTGACGATAGTGTTCTGGGTTTCGTTGATGTCCTCGACCCACTTGTGGTGCGAGTCCACCGGGTCCACCGACAGGGCAATGGCCTTGACCCCACGTTGGGCGAATTCGTCCTTGAGCTTGGCGGTAAAGCCCAGCTCCGTGGTGCACACCGGGGTGAAGTCCGCCGGGTGGGAAAACAGCACGCCCCAGCTGTCGCCGAGCCATTCGTGAAAACGGATCTTGCCGGCGCTGGAATCCTGCTCGAAATCGGGGGCGATGTCGCCCAGTCTTAGGCTCATGGGTGCTGCTCCTGTGAGTGCGGTATGCAGCTACTCTGCCTGCACTGGAGCTTATTTAAAAAGAATAAATATCGATTTATTCAGATCATAAAGGAATATTAAAAATCTATTCACTGGACCCACAGGCAGGCGAAGACCACCATTCTCATCAGGGTTCGAGAAGGCCTTGAGTGGTTGCAAAGAGGGGATTCGGGAAGGGCTCGCGGGGGTGGGCCCGACTTGAAACAGCACCACGCCCGGCATTGCGCCGGGCGTGGTTTTAACGCGGTATTACAACAGCGGCAGCGAGTAGCTGACGATCAGACGGTTTTCGTCCTGGTCGCGCTGGCCCGGTACATCGTTGCGCCACATGGCGTTTTTCCAGGTCAGACCCAGGTTTTTCAGCGGGCCTTCCGGAATAACGTAGGCAACGGTCAGGTCGCGTTCCCACTCGGAGCGGCCGGAGCCTGCAACGGAACGGTTCGCCGCTACGGTGTCGATGTTATCGCCACGCAGGTAGATCACACCGGCGGTCAGGCCTGGTGCACCCAGCTTGGCGAAGTCGTAAGCGTAACGCGCCTGCCAGGTACGCTCGCCAGCGCGGTTGAACTTGGCGATCTGCATGTCAGTGGTCAGGTAAGCCGAAGCGCCGTCACCCTGGTTCAGGAACGGGAAGTCACTGCTGCCGTTGCTGACCTGGTAACCGCCACCGAAGGTATGACCGGCGACCGAGTACAGGAACAGGCCGCTGTACAGGTTGTTATCGACTTTGCCTTTACCGCTAGGCACACCGGAGTAGTTGCCGGAGGTGTAGTAGGCCGCTTCGTGGCCGTTGGCACCGTCGTCACGGCTATTGAAGTAACGCAGGTCGGACTTCAATACGCCAGGGCCGATCGCCCAGTTATGGGTCAGACCCAGGAAGTGCTGTTTGTAGAAGTCTTCCAGATTGCCGTAGTAGTACTGGGCAGTCAGGTCTTTGGTGATTTTGTAGTCACCACCACCGTAGTAGAACTTGTTGCTGAACTTGCCATTGCCAAAGTTGGAACCACCGTTGGCGCCCGCAATGGACAGGTTTTCATTGTTGCTGGAGTTACGACCTTTGGCTTTCTCGATCTGACCACCGACCAGAGTCAGGTCCTTGATGTCGTTGGAAGTGATCTGGCCGCCCTGGAAGGTTTGCGGCAGCAAACGACCATCGTTGGTCACGATAACCGGCAGTTTTGGCTGCAGGGTGCCGAGCTTGAGCTCGGTCTGGGAGATCTTGGCTTTGGCAGTCAGGCCCAGGCTGGAGAAGTCATCAACCGCTTCGCCGTTGGACTTGCTTGGGAACACGATGCCGCCATAGGAGCCGGAGTTGGCGCCGGAACGTGCGGTTGCACCGTTGGTGCCGCCACCGGAATCAAGTTTGACGCCGAGCAGACCAATGGCATCAATACCAAAACCGACAGTGCCTTGGGTGTAACCGGAAGTGAAGTTGAGCTGGAAGCCCTGACCCCATTCTTCGCTCTTGTTCACAGTGGCAGCAGAGTCACGGTTGTCTTGGTTGATATAGAAGTTACGCAGACCCAAGGTTGCCTTGCTGTCTTCGATAAAACCAGCGGCGCCTGCTTGCTGCGCCAAAACCCCTACGGCCACAGCCAGGGCCAAGGTGGACTTATTCATGTTTCGCTCCTCGTTTCTAATTTTTGTGGTTCTTTGGCCCTGGGTCGTACGCCCGGATCCACAGATGCGCGATTAGCGCCAGACCGTGACTGATAAGTCAATCGCAACTATCGGCGTCTACGACCATGGTCTAATCGTGCTGATTTGGTCCCTGCAGGGTAATGAATTCCTCATAAACCCAAAAAGAATTATTTCATTCTTTTTCATACCATTCAGGAATATGCCTTGGCGTGCCGTAAGCCAGCCGAATCATCCACATCGGCTACCGAGCCAATTCCTTAATGGTATTTCCCATAAATGCTTAAGACCGATCTGATTTGGCGCAAGTAAATACGTCAAACCAGGTCAGAAAAGCGACGCCATCATGGCGAAGAGCTCATCCTCCCGTCAATTTGTTACAGTTTATGTGTCGAACAGACTTTTTTTTGCAACATTGCCGCTATACGCCTGACACATGCCGCTGCAGGACAGCGGCGAGTGCGCCCCCGCCGATACGGCGGGGACGAGCAGGATTTCAGAGTGCTTTTTCGAAGATTTTCGAGTTGCGCTGGTAGTTGTACAGCGAGGCCCGCGCCGATGGCAGGCGCTCGACACTGCTGGGCACAAAGCCGCGCTCGCGAAACCAGTGGGCGGTGCGCGTGGTCAGTACGAACAGGGTTTTCAGCCCTTGAGCCCGGGCCCGGGTTTCAATCCTTTCCAACAGTTCATCGCCGCGACGGCCGTGGCGGTACTCGGGGTTCACCGCCAGGCACGCCAACTCGCCGGCATCGGAGTCGGCGATCTGATACAGCGCCGCGCAGGCAATGATCATCCCTTCGCGCTCGACCACGCTGAACTGCTCGATTTCACGCTCCAGCACTTCCCGCGAGCGGCGCACCAGAATCCCCTGTTCTTCCAGCGGGCTGATCAGATCCAGCAAACCGCCGACATCCTCGATGGCTGCCTCGCGCACCAGCTCGAACTGCTCCTGGGCCACCAGGGTGCCGCCGCCGTCGCGGGTGAAAAGCTCGGTCAGCAGCGCACCATCTTCGGCGTAGCTGACGATATGGCTGCGCCCCACGCCACCGCGACAGGCTTCGGCAGCGGCATCCAGCAGTTCGGCCTGGTAATTGGCCCCCAGGCGCTGCAAGTGCGCGGGCACCTGTTGCGGCCGCAGTTCGCGCACCAGCTTGCCGTTTTCGTCGATCAGCCCGCGGTCGGCGCCAAACAGCAGCAACTTGTCGGCCGCCAGGTCGATGGCGGCGCGGGTGGCGACGTCTTCGCAGGCGAGGTTGAAGATCTCCCCGGTCGGCGAGTAACCCAGGGGCGACAGCAGCACGATCGAGCGCTCGTCCAGCAGGCGGTTGATGCCCTTGCGGTCGACCCGCCGCACTTCACCGGTGTGGTGGAAGTCCACGCCTTCGAGCACGCCGATCGGCCGCGCCGTCACCAGGTTGCCGCTGGCGACCCGCAGGCGCGAGCCCTGCATCGGCGACGAGGCCATGTCCATGGACAAGCGCGCCTCGATGGCAATCCGCAGATGGCCGACCGCATCGATCACGCACTCAAGGGTCGCGGCATCGGTAATGCGCAGGCCGTGGTGGTAATGGGGGGTCAGGCCTCGCGCAGCCAGGCGGGTTTCAATCTGCGGCCGCGAACCGTGCACCAACACCAGGCGCACGCCCAGGCTGTGCAACAGCACCAGGTCGTGGACGATATTGCCGAAGTTGGGATGATCAACCCCATCGCCGGGCAACATGACGACGAAGGTGCAATCGCGGTGGGCGTTGATGTAAGGAGAAGCGTGACGAAGCCAATTGACGTATTCGGGCATGAACCTGAGCCTTAATAAAAAGCAGCCTATAAAAGGGTGAAACAGAGAACGCACATCGGGCTGATGGTTATCGTCGGAACAGGCTTGGCGACACGCTGACTCTCCTTATAGGTACGGACCTGGGCACCGGCGCTTTACTGGGGTTGGGCCGGCGTCAGGCAATAATGTTCGATCAGTTCACGTAATAGATGCACGGTAGGCTGCAAGCGTGACATTTCGAGGTACTCCCCCGGTTGATGCGCACAGGCGATGTCGCCAGGGCCCAGTACCAGGGTCTCGCAGCCAAGGCGCTGAAGATAAGGCGCTTCGGTGCCAAACGCCACCGCTTCGGCGCGATGCCCGGTCAGTCGTTCGGCCACCCGCACCAGTTCGGCATCTTCTGCCTGTTCAAAGGGTGGCACTTCAGGGAACAGTGGCGCGTAGTCGATCTTCACCTGATGGCGCTCGGCCAGGGGTTCCAGTTTCTGCCGGATGGCCGCGCGCAGCATCTGCGGGTCCATGCCCGGCAAAGGCCGCAGGTCGAATTCCAGGGAACACTGGCCGCAAATTCGATTGGGGTTGTCGCCGCCGTGAATGCAACCGAAGTTCATGGTTGGCTGCGGCACACTGAATTGCGGGTTGCGAAATTCGCGCTGCCACGCCAGCCGCAGGCCGCGCAGCTCGCCGATGGCGTCATGCATCGCCTCCAGCGCGCTGTGGCCCAGGCGCGGGTCAGAGGAGTGCCCGCTCTGCCCGAGGATGTCGATGCGTTCCATCATCACCCCCTTGTGCAGGCGGATCGGCTTGAGCCCGGTGGGCTCACCGATCACCGCAGCGCGGCCCAGTGGCCGACCGGCTTCGGCCAGGGCGCGGGCCCCGGCCATGGAGCTTTCCTCGTCACAGGTGGCCAAAATCAGCAGCGGTTGCTTGAACGGCTGGTCCAGCAGCGGCTGGACCGCCTCGATCACCAGGGCAAAAAAGCCCTTCATGTCACAGCTGCCCAGGCCGATCCAGCGCCCGTCGACTTCGGTCAGTTTCAAGGGGTCGGTCTGCCACAAGGCTTCGTCGAATGGCACGGTATCGCTATGACCTGCCAGGACCAGCCCGCCCGGGCCGCTGCCGAAGCTGGCCAGCAGGTTGAACTTGCCGGGGCTGACCTGCTGGATATCACAGGCAAACCCCAGGTCACCGAGCCAGGCGGCAAGCAGGTCGATCACTGCACGATTGGATTGATCCAGCGCCGCCTGGGTGCAGCTGACGGACGGTGCGGCAATCAGCGCGGCGAACTGGTCTTTCATGGACGGCAATGGCATGCGCTGGCTCCCGACGGCAAAGATGAGGCTCATCATAGAGCCATCTTGCGACAGGAATAAACCGGCGCGGCACCTCCAGGCGCCTTGTCCTGTACACTGCACGGCCTTGGCAGCCACACATTCCCCTGGCTGCGCTCCCGATTCTGGATTTTCCGGCCATGCAGAAAGAAACTGAAATCAAACTCCGCGTCAGCCGCGAAACCCTCGCCGCCTTGCGCGAGCACCCGCTGCTGAAAAAACGCAACAAAAGTGGCTGGGAACGCCGTGAGCTGATGAACCAGTACTTCGACACCCCAGAGCGTGACCTGGCCCAGGCCAAGGTCGCCCTGCGCCTGCGTCGCGATGGCGAAGAAGTGATTCAGACCCTCAAGACCCGTGGCCACAGCGTTGCCGGTCTGTCCGAGCGCAATGAATACGACTGGCACCTGGCCAAACCCAAGCTCGACGTGAAAAAGCTCGACGGCGAATGCTGGCCCGAAGAACTGGCCGAGCTGGACAAAAAGACCCTCAAGCCAATCTTCACCACCGACTTCGTCCGCGAACGCGCGGAAATCGCCTGGGGCCGCGGCAAGGCCAAAGTAGTGATCGAGGCCGCCCTGGACCTGGGCCACGTGGTTGCTGGCAAGCAGAAGGAAGAAATCTGCGAGCTGGAACTGGAACTGCGCGAAGGTGAACCGGCCGCGCTGCTGGAGCTGGCCGCAGAACTGGCGGCGACCCTGGCCCTGATGCCGTGCGATATCAGCAAGGCCGAGCGCGGCTATCGCCTGTTCGATGCCAACAGCTACACGCTGAGCCTGCCGGCACCGGAGTTAAGCGCCGAAACCGCACTGGATGACGCCTTTGCCGCCCTGACCTGGCACCTGCTGGGCAGCAGCCAGCGCCTGGCCGAACAGTATCGCTTCAACGGCCACTGGCGCCTGCTGCAGGACTGGGTGGAAAACCTCGCCGAACTGCGCGCCCTGCTCAGCAGCCTGGGCCAGGCCGCACCGCGCCAGTCCACCGCCGAACTGCGCAGCGCCCTCGACGCCCTGCTTGAAGACTGGCGCCCACTGGTGCAAGCCGGCCTGGAAGACGAAGACGTGCGCAAGGCAGCGCCGGAGCAGTTCATCGAAGAACTGGAAGACGTGCGCTGGGGCCTGTTCTCGCTGAACACTTCGCGCTGGTTGCTGGCCCGCAGTTGGACCACCGAGCGCAACACCCGTGGCAACCGCCAGGGCGCCGCGCAACTGGGCAACTGGCTGCCGCGCCTGCTGGCCGACGAGGCCGTGGCCCTGCAACTGCCGCGCTATCAGCAACAGCCTGAAGACCTGGCTGAACAGTTGCCGCGTATCGAACGGATCCAGGCCTGGCTGCACCACGCCCGCAACGTCCTGGACATCCCGGAGCTGGACCGCCTGTACGGCGAACTGAACAAGCTGGTGCAACTGGCCAACGAGCCCATCAGCGATGAAGTGCTCGACGCGCGCAAACAGCAAGCCATCACCGTGTTCCAGAGCCGTGCCTGGAAAACCCTGCTGCGCCTGTAACCTGCTCCTCACCGGCAAGCCTGCGGGCCTGTCGGTGAGCGCACCGCCCTAGAGTTTCAGCGCAGCACCGGCAAACTCGTCGTCGACTTGATTTCGGACAAGGCGACGATCGAGTTCACCTCCTGGATTCCCGGCACCATCGACAGCTTCTCGAAGAAAAACCGCTCATAGGCTTCAATATCGGCGGTGACGATGCGCAGCAGGAAATCCACCGCCCCCATCAGCACATAACACTCCAGCACTTCGGGAAAGCCGCGAATCGCCTCGGTGAACTCCGTAAAGTTGGAGCGCCCGTGGGCGTTGAGTTTGACCTCGGCGAAGATCTGCGTGTTGAGGCCGATTTTCTTGCGATCGAGCAAGGTCACCTGGGCGCGAATCACCCCCTCCTCTTTCATCCGCTGAATCCTGCGCCAGCATGGCGACTGGGACAGCCCGACCTGCTCGGCGATCTGCGCGCTGGACAGCGAGGCGTCCTCCTGCAGCAAGGCGAGAATCCGGCGGTCATAGGCGTCAAGCTCGCTGTGCATAGATATTCCTTTAATAGGCATATACAAGAAATGAATAATTCATTATTCGCCCAATCACGCTCATCTTAGATAAGAAATACCCGGGACCCCATGTAAAAATTTCTCCACTGATCTGGAGAACGCCATGCCCCACCTCGAAGCCGTAAACCGTGAACCTTGCCGTGCCGATGTGTGGAGCCGCGCCAACAGCCACTGCCAGGTGCGCTATCAATTGAGCGCGGAAGCCGAAGCCGACGTGCTGTGCCGGGTGCTCAACCATTTCGCCTTGCAGAGCCTGGTGCCGCAGCAGGTTGCAGTGCTGCAACGGGATGGCCAGTTACACATCGAGGTGGCGCTCGACGGTCTGAGCTGGCACCGGGCCGGAGTGATTGCGGAAAAACTTCGTAACCTGATCAGCGTGGAATCGGTAACGCTCGAGCCCATCGAGCTTTCCCGCCTGCACGCGGCGGGCTGACAGGCTGCCGGCAAAACCCTGCAACCCTTGGACGACGGGCCGTCGGTTACCCGGGACTATTCTTGGCAATTCGCGGTCAGAGGCGCACACCTTGAAACCGCTTGGTGCCCGAATACCCCCAAGGAGCCCGAATGCCTGTTTCCCGCGTTACCCAGGACCGCTGGCTGGACCTCAATGATGTGCTGCGCGACCTGCTCAGCCAGGGCCTGCTCAACCAGGACTCGGCCGAACGCGCACTGAGCAGCCGGCGCAACGCCGCCAACAGCCAGCTGCACCCTCTGGAATTTCTGGCCGGCCAGCAACTCGATGATCAGCGTCGCCCCGGACGCAGCCTGGACTTGGAAAGCCTGACCCTGTGGCTGGCACAACGCGCGGGCCAGCCCTACCTGCGAATCGACCCGCTGAAAATCGATGTCGCCAGCATCACGCCGCTGATGTCCTACGCCTTTGCCCAGCGCCACCAGATTCTCGCGGTGGCCATCGACCCCCATGGGGTCACCGTGGCCAGCGCACAGCCTGATGTGAACGCCTGGGAAGCCGACCTGGCCCATGTCCTGAAACTGCCCATCAAGCGTGTCGTGGCCAACCCGGCGGATATCCAGCGATTCACCCAGGAGTTCTACCGCCTGGCCAAGTCGGTCAGCGGCGCCAACACCGAACGCAAGATGCACAGCCTGGGCAACTTCGAACAACTGCTCAACCTCGGCGCCAGTGACCAGCAGCCCGACGCCAACGACGCCCATATCGTCAATATTGTCGACTGGCTGTTCCAGTACGCCTTCCAGCAGCGCGCCAGCGATATCCATATCGAGCCCCGCCGCGAGCAGGGCACGGTACGCTTTCGCATCGACGGGATACTGCACAACGTCTACCAGTTCCCGCCCCACGTCACCGTGGCCATCGTCAGCCGCCTGAAGAGCCTGGGGCGAATGAACGTCGCGGAAAAACGCAAACCCCAGGATGGCCGGGTCAAGACCAAGACCCCGGATGGCGCTGAAGTGGAACTGCGCCTGTCGACCCTGCCCACCGCGTTTGGCGAAAAAATGGTGATGCGCATCTTCGACCCGCAGGTGTTGCTCAAGGACTTCGACCAGCTCGGCTTCGGCGCCGAGGACCTGCTGCGCTGGCAGGACATGACCCGCCAGCCCAACGGCATCATCCTGGTCACCGGCCCCACCGGCTCGGGCAAGACCACCACCCTGTACACCACCCTCAAGCAACTGGCGACGTCCGAGGTCAACCTGTGCACCATCGAGGACCCGATCGAGATGGTCGAGCCGGCGTTCAACCAGATGCAGGTCCAGCACAATATCGACCTGACCTTTGCCAGCGGCGTGCGCGCCCTGATGCGCCAGGACCCGGACATCATCATGATTGGTGAAATTCGCGATCTGGAAACAGCGGAAATGGCGATCCAGGCCGCGCTCACCGGACACCTGGTGCTGTCCACGGCACACACCAACGATGCCCCTGGCGCCATCAACCGGCTGCTGGAACTCGGCGTGCCCCATTACCTGATCAAGGCCACGGTGTTGGGGGTCATGGCCCAACGCCTGGTACGCACCCTGTGCCCGCACTGCAAGGCACCGCAGAAGCTGGGCGCAGATGACTGGCAGGCCCTGACCCACCCCCGGCAATTGCCCCTGCCCGAACATGCCTGCCGCGCCGTTGGCTGTGCGGAATGCCGGGACACCGGCTACCACGGGCGGGCCGGGGTGTACGAGATCATGCAGATGAGCGACAGCCTCAAGGCCCTGATCAGCCGCGACACCGACCTCCTGGCCTTGCGCCGCCAGGCGGCCAGGGACGGCATGCGCAGCTTGCGCCTATCGGGCGCGCAGAAGGTCGCTGCCGGCCTGACCACCCTGGAGGAGGTGTTGCGCGTCACACCGCAAAGCGAGCAGCCCTAGCCCCCGAACTCCTCCCAGTCGATGACCCCGACCTTGTCATTGGGCTGGATATCCAGCACCGCGCCATCGGCACGCTGCTGCAGAATGGAACGCCCCACGGACAGCTTCTTGCGGGTCTGATGGTTAACCGCGGTGGACTCGCGGGTCGGGCTGAACAGCAGGCGGTCCGGCGCTTCCTGGCGCACCCGCATGCCTGCCGGGTAATGCCATTCCCCGAGCTGCACCGGCTGGGCCAGGACACCCGACCATTGGCGTAACTGTTGGTTTTCATCCAGGTCCAGGGTCAGCGACAGGAACTGCATGCCCTGGTAGGCCACGGGACTCGGCACCTCGCCGTCGGTGCGCACGATAAAGCCGGAGGACTCGTGGAACACCTGGCTGCCCGCGGGCCAGGTGACATCGGCCAAGCGGGCATCCGGGCTCATGTGGCATTCATCGAAGCGCCAGCGGCTGGGAAAGGTCCGGTCTTCGACGGTGCGGTCAAAGCTGACCCAGCCGCCACCCTTGCAGGGCCAGCCGGCGATCTGTTGGTCGCCCACCAGCAACAGTTTTGAAAAGTAGTAATGCGGCGGCATGTCTATTTCGCTGACCTGCAGGCCCAGCACCGACTGCGGCGTCTTGAACGTCGCATAAGCGACGCTTTGCAGGCCCGACAGCTGCGACTCCCCCTTCCAGTCCACCGGGTCCAGGGTATCGAGCTTGACCAGGGTCCCGGCCGGGAAGTGCAGTTCGTCCAGTTGAAGATCCGCTTGCAACCGCGGGTTCAGCGCCTGGGTCCGCTCTTGTTGCGCGACGGAAAGGGCCACCATACCCCACACAAACTTGAGCCCCAGGCCGACGAAAAACAGCATGGCCAGGGTCAGGGGCACGTGCAGCCACAGGCGCTTGCGCAGTCGCTGGCGTTTTTCCGGGTGGCGCAGCGCCATGACCAGGGACACCAACCCTGCCGCGCTGGCGCCGCAGAGGATCAGCAACAGGTACAGGTACATGAACGCGATGGGGCTGGGGCCGAAAATCAAAGGTGAACATCCGTGCTCTGGCAGAAGCCGCGCATCGTGCCAAATTTTCCCCGGCGGGCATACCGCTGGATCACACGCTGGGCAGTTGAAACACGCACTCGCCGGCCAAACACCCACCACAGGTCGAAAACCTTCTTCCCATGCCACGGAACTCCTTCAGGTCGTCTGTAATCAAATTGTTCAGATACCCCCAGTCGGAGTCACCCACCATGCGTCTAAAAATAGCTGTCGCGACACTTGCCTTGCTCTCCCTTCCTGTCGGTTCGGCAATGGCCGACAGCTTCTGGCGTAACGTCATTTCCTCCGGTGCCACCACCGGTTCCACCTACCTGACCTTCAAGGATCACAAACTGATCGTTGCGGCGCAGGACGACGCGGGCAGTTTCGTTGCCAGCGACGGCGGGATCCGTGGCCCGTACCTGGAAGCTGCCATGCAGAAAGTCCGGGCCGATAACCCGGGCCTGCAGGCAACGGACATGGAACTGGCCAACGCCATCCTGGCCAAAAACGCGGTCGCGCAAGAGTGATCGCGGTTGTGAGATAAAAGTTGTGAGATAAAAAATGCCGCTCCCATGAGCGGCATTTTTTTGCCTGTTTTTTGATCAGTCCGCCCTCAGCGATAGGCATCCACCGGCACGCAAGCGCAAAACAAGTTGCGATCGCCATAGACGTTATCGACCCGATTCACTGTCGGCCAGTACTTGTGGCTGCGGGTATGGGCGCTGGGCAGCACCGCCTGTTGAATGCTGTAGGGCCGCTCCCAGACTCCGGTGATATCGGCCAGGGTATGGGGCGCACCCTTGAGCGGGTTGTCGTCGGCTGGCCAGTGGCCGTCCTGGACCAGGGCGATCTCCGCGCGAATGCTCAGCATCGCCTCGATAAACCGATCCAGCTCGGCCTTGGACTCGCTCTCCGTGGGTTCGACCATCAGGGTTCCCGGCACCGGAAAGGACATGGTCGGCGCATGAAAGCCGTAATCCATCAGGCGCTTGGCCACGTCCTCCTCGCTGATTCCGGTCTGGGCCTTTAGCGGTCGCAGATCGAGGATGCATTCATGGGCCACCCGCCCATTGCGCCCGCTGTAGAGCACCGCAAAGGCCCCGCTCAACTGCTCCGCCAGGTAATTGGCCGCCAGGATCGCCACCTCGCTGGCATCCACCAATTGCGGGCCCATCATCGCGATGTACATCCAACTGATGGGCAAGATGCTCGCGCTGCCCCAGGGCGCCGCGCTGACCGCATCGTTGCCTGGCAACGGCCCCTCCAGCGGCACCACCGGATGATTGGCGACAAACGGCGCCAAGTGCGCCCGCACGCCGATCGGCCCCATGCCCGGACCACCGCCGCCATGGGGAATGCAAAAGGTCTTGTGCAGATTCATGTGGGAGACATCGGCGCCGATATCCGCCGGCCGGGCCAGGCCGACCTGGGCATTGAGGTTGGCTCCGTCCATGTACACCTGGCCGCCATGGCTGTGGATAACTTCGCAGATTTCGCGCATGCCCTCCTCGTACACGCCATGGGTCGATGGATAGGTCGCCATCAGGCAGGCCAGTTGCTCGCCGGCGGCCTGGGCCTTGGCCTTGAGGTCTTCAAGGTCGACGTTGCCCGCAGCGTCGCATTCGACAATCACCACCTGCATCCCGGCCATCTGCGCCGAAGCCGGGTTGGTGCCGTGGGCCGAGGCTGGAATCAGGCAGATATCACGCCCCGCCTGCTGCCGGCTGGCGTGGTACTTACTGATCGCCAACAACCCGGCGTACTCGCCCTGGGCCCCGGAATTGGGTTGCATGCAGATGGCATCGAAACCGGTGATCGCACACAGCCAGCGCTGCAATTCGTCGATCATCAGCCCATAGCCCACCGCCTGCTCCAGGGGAGCAAAGGGATGCAGGTTGGCAAATTGCGGCCAGGTGATGGGGATCATCTCGCTGCTGGCGTTGAGCTTCATGGTGCAGGAGCCGAGCGGGATCATCGATTGGTTGAGCGCCAGGTCCTTGTTTTCCAGCTGCTTGAGGTAGCGCAGCATCCGGGTTTCGCTGTGGTGCGCGTTAAACACCGGGTGGGTCAGGTAGCGGCTGCTGCGCAGCAGCTCGGGGGGGATTCCACCGGGCAGCGCCTGGGCATCGAGTTCGGCCAACTGCAACCCGTGGTCGGCCCCCAGGAACAGGTCGAACAAGCGGGCCACGGTGCTTTCGTCGCAGCCCTCATCCAGGCTCAGGCCCAATTGCCCGCGCCCGAGAATCCGCAGGTTGATCTGCGCCGCCTTGGCGCTTTCGATGATCGCCGTCTGGCTCCCGCCCACCTCCAGGGTCAGGGTGTCGAAAAAATGCCGATTGAGCCGGGTGATACCATGGCGCTCCAGCCCGGCGGCCAGGATGCAGGTCAGCCGGTGCACCCGTTGGGCAATGCGTTTGAGGCCCTCGGGGCCGTGATACACCGCGTAGAAACCGGCGATATTGGCCAGCAGCACCTGGGCCGTGCAGATATTGGAATTGGCCTTCTCGCGACGGATATGTTGCTCGCGGGTTTGCAGGGCCATGCGCAGGGCCACATTGCCCCGGGCGTCCCGCGACACGCCGATGATCCGGCCCGGCATGGCTCGCTTGTACTCGTCACGGCAGGCAAAAAAGGCCGCATGGGGTCCGCCGTACCCCATAGGCACGCCAAAGCGCTGGGATGAGCCGAGCACCACGTCAGCCCCCTGCTCGCCCGGCGGCGTCAACAGCAGCAGGCTGAGCAGGTCGGTGGCGACACAGGCCAGGGCATGCTGCCCGTGCAGGTGGTCGATCAGCGGACGCAGGTCGCGTATCTCGCCATGGGTGTCCGGGTATTGCAGCAAGGCCCCGAACACCTGCTGCCCCGGCAAGTTATCCACAGCGTCGACCACCAGCTCGAAGCCAAACCCTTCGGCCCGGGTGCGAACCACGGAAATCGTCTGCGGGTGGCAGTTATGGTCGACAAAGAAGCGGTTGCTGGTGGATTTGGCGACCCGCCGGGCCAGGGCCATGGCTTCGGCCGCCGCAGTGGCTTCATCCAGCAGCGAGGCATTGGCCAGCTCCAGGCCGGTCAGGTCGATGGTCAGTTGCTGAAAATTGAGCAGGGCCTCGAGCCGGCCCTGGGCGATTTCCGGTTGGTAGGGGGTGTAAGCGGTGTACCAGCCGGGGTTCTCCAGCACGTTACGCAGAATCACCCCCGGGGTCAGAGTGGCGTGGTAGCCCATGCCGATCAGGCTGGTCCAGACCTGGTTCTGCTCGGCGTAGCCACGCAGCTTGGCCAGGGCCGCCTCTTCGTCCAGGGCTGGCGGCAGTGCCAGCGCTCCCTTGAAGCGAATCCCCGGCGGCACTGTCTGCTCGATCAGCTCGGTCCGGCTGCCCAGCCCCAGGCTGTCGAGCATCGCCTGCTGCTCGGCGGCATCGGGCCCCAGGTGGCGGCGTAAAAAAGCGTTCGGATCGCGCAATTGGCTCAAGGACGGCAACTGGGACATGACGGGCTCTCTCTTAAGTGGCGCTCAACGTCGATGCAACACGGTCAAGCCAGCATAGCAGCCGCTTTCGGGCGTCGACGCGCTGGCGCCGTCGCCGAATCGGTACCATTATGCTGGGCGTCAGCGCGCCAGCCTCGGCGCGCACCCTGCCTGTTTCTACCCTCTGCTTACCGGGTGCACCCTCGTCATGAGCCAACTGCCTTTCCTGCCGTTTTCCAAACCCACCATCGATGAAGCCACCATCGCCGCTGTCGGCGACGTCCTGCGCTCGGGCTGGATCACCAGCGGGCCCAAGGTCCAGGCCTTCGAAGCCCAGCTCTCGGAGTTCTTCGGCGGACGCCCGGTGCGCACCTTCAACTCCGGCACCTGCACCATGGAGATCGCCCTGCGCATCGCCGGCATCGGCCCCGGCGACGAAGTCATCACCACCCCGATCTCCTGGGTGGCCACGGCCAACGTGATTCTGGAAGTCGGCGCCACTCCGGTATTTGCCGATATCGACCCGATCACCCGCAACCTCGACCTGGCCCAGGTGGAGGCGGCGATCACCCCGCGCACCAAAGCCATCATCCCGGTGTATCTGGCCGGGTTGCCGGTGGACATGACGCGCCTCTACGCCCTGGCGCGCAAGCACGGCCTGCGGGTGGTGGAAGACGCCGCCCAGGCCCTGGGTTCGAGCTGGGACGGCCAGCGCATCGGCGCCAGCGGTGACTTTGTGTCATTCAGCTTCCAGGCCAACAAAAACGTCACCTCGTCCGAGGGCGGCTGCCTGGTGCTGAACACCCCCGAAGAAGTGCGCCTGGCCGAGAAGTACCGCCTGCAAGGCGTCACCCGCAACGGTTTCGACGGGCTGGATGTGGATGTCCTGGGCGGCAAGTTCAATATGACCGACGTCGCCGCCGCCATCGGCCTGGGGCAGTTCGCCCATATCGAACACATCACCACCCATCGCCGTGAACTGGCCCGCTACTACTTCGACTGCTTCGGCAGCGATTTCGAGGCCACCTACGGCGCCCAACTGCCGCCGGCGGACTTCAGCAACAGCAACTGGCACCTGTTCCAATTGGTGCTGCCTGAACGCCGGGACGGCAAGCCCGCCCGCGCCAGCTTTATGGAGCAGATGCAGGAACGCGGCATCGGGATCGGCTATCACTACCCGCCCATCCACCTGCTGAGCCTGTACCGCAAACTCGGCTTCAAGGAGGGCATGTTCCCGGTGGCGGAACGGGTCGGGCGCCTGATCGTTTCGCTGCCGATGTTCACCAGCATGAGCAAAAGCGACGTCGAGCGCTCGGTGGCGGCGGTCAAGGCCGTGCTGAAAGACGCCTGATACGGCGCCCATAAAAAAGCCTCGAATGATCGAGGCTTTTTTCTTCCAAGGGCTTACTCGCCGATGGCGGCCTTGTAGCCGGCAGCATCCAGCAGCTTGTCCAGGTCTGCGGCATTGCTTGGCTTGAGCTTGAAGATCCAGGCGCCATACGGGTCGCTGTTGAGCAGCTCGGGGCTGGCGCTCAGCTCTTCGTTGATGGCAATCACTTCGCCCGCCACCGGTGCGTAGATATCGGAAGCCGCCTTGACCGACTCCACCACGCCCGCCTGATCCCCTGCACCGAACACGGTGCCGACTTCGGTCAGCTCGACGAATACCACGTCGCCCAAGGCTTCCTGAGCGTGGTCGCTAATACCCACGGTCACGCTGCCATCGGCTTCCACACGGGCCCATTCATGACTTTCGGCAAAACGCAGGTCGGCAGGGATATCGCTCATATTCTGTGTCCTCAAGAAGAAATGTCAGCGGCTGACTGCCCGCCGGAAAAAGTTAGATCAGGGTTTTGCCATGGCGCACGAAGGTCGGCTTGACCACTCGAACCGGGTACCACTTGCCACGGATTTCCACTTCTGCACGGTCGGCGGTGGCCATCGGCACCCGCGCCAGTGCGATCGATTTGCTCAGCGTAGGGGAGAAACTACCACTGGTGATCTCACCTTCGCCAACATCTGTGATGCGAACCACCTGGTGCGCTCGCAAAACACCGCGTTCTTCCAGGACCAGGCCCACCAGCTTCTGCTTCACTCCGCTCGCCCGCTCGGCTTCCAGTGCGGTGCGACCGATGAATTTGCGTGAGGCCGGCTCCCAGGCAATGCTCCAGGCCATGTTGGCCGCCAGGGGCGACACGTCCTGGTGAATGTCCTGGCCGTACAGGTTCATCCCGGCCTCGAGACGCAAGGTATCGCGGGCGCCAAGGCCGATAGGGGAAATGCCTGCGCCCACCAGGTCGTTGAAGAATGCCGGGGCCTGATCGGCCGGAAACATGATTTCCAGACCATCCTCGCCGGTATAGCCAGTACGGGCGATAAACCAGTCACCGTCGAAACGGCCTTCGAATGGCTTGAGCTGGTGGATCAACGCGCCACGGGCCTGGGTCACCAGTTCGGCGATCTTGTGCCGCGCCTGGGGGCCCTGGATGGCGAGCAACGCCAGGTCCGAGCGTTCGCGCAACTGCACCTGGAACGCCCCCAGCTGCGCCTGCATCCAGGCGATATCCTGGTCGCGAGTGGCGGCGTTGACCACCAGCCGGTAACCGTCTTCGGTGCGGTAGACCAGCATATCGTCGACGATGCCGCCACGTTCGTTGAGCATGGTGCTGTACAAAGCCTGCCCGGGGCTTTGCAGGCGCTCGACATCATTGGCCAGCAGATACTGGAGCCAGGCCTTGGCCTGGGGGCCGCTGATGTCGATCACGGTCATATGGGATACATCGAAAACACCGCAGTCACGGCGCACCTCATGGTGCTCCTCGACTTGCGAGCCGTAATGCAGAGGCATGTCCCAACCGCCAAAATCGACCATCTTCGCGCCAAGGGCGAGGTGAAAGTCATACAGAGGCGTGCGCTGTCCCATGGGTTTCTCCTTCCGGGCGTGGCGAAGGTGCGGACCGCCGCTGCACGAGTGAAAGCCTTGAAATAGATGGCTTTCAGCCGATTCCAGCCAGCAGATCCGAAGATGGACCGCACCGAATGCCGCGCATTGTAGCCGCAAGGTTGAGGACTGGCACCTAACCGATTCGATGAGCCGAGCGGCGGATCAAGCCAATGACCGGCAACAACCCGACCAGAACCAGGGTCAAGGCCGGCAGCGAAGCACGCGCCCACTCCCCTTCGCTGGTCATCTCGAAGATCCGTACCGCCAGCGTGTCCCAGCCGAACGGGCGCATCAGCAGGGTGGCGGGCATTTCCTTGAGCACATCGACGAACACCAGCAACGCGGCGCTGAGGGTTCCGGGCAGCAGCAACGGCAGATACACCTTGCAAAACAGTCGTGGCCCGCTGACCCCCAGGCTGCGGGCAGCTTCCGGCAAGGACGGACGGATCCGCGCCAGGCTGTTTTCCAGCGGCCCATAGGCCACCGCGATGAAGCGCACCAGATACGCCAGCAACAGCGCACAGAGGCTGCCCAGCAGCAGCGGCTTGCCGGCGCCGCCGAGCCAGCTCGACAGCGGGATCACCAGCTCGCGGTCCAGGTAACTGAACGCCAGCATGATTGACACCGCCAGCACCGAGCCCGGCAGCGCATAGCCGAGGTTGGCCAGGCTGACCCCGGTACGGATCGCCCGGGTCGGCGCGAGGCGCCGGGCAAACGCCAGCAGCAGGGCCACGCTCACCGTGATCAGCGCCGCCATGGCCCCCAGGTAAAGGGTGTGCACGATCAACCCGGCATAGCGCTCGTCGAGGTCGAAGCGTCCACGCTGCCAGAACCACACCACCAGCTGCAGCAGCGGAATCACGAAGGCGCAGGCGAAGACCAGCAGGCACCAACTGCTGGCTGCCAGGGCCTTGAGCCCGCGCAGGTGGTACAACGCCTTGCCCCGCGGCCGCTCATTGCCTGCACGGCTGGCGCCACGGGCGCGACGCTCGCCGTACAGCACCAGCATCACCGCCAGCAGCAACAGACTGGCCAGTTGCGCGGCGCTGGACAGGCTGAAGAAGCCATACCAGGTCTTGTAGATAGCGGTGGTGAAGGTGTCGAAATTGAACACGGCGACCGCGCCGAAATCGGCCAGGGTCTCCATCAATGCCAAAGCCACGCCGGCGCCGATGGCCGGGCGCGCCATGGGCAGTGCCACGCGCCAGAACGCCTGCCACGGCGACTGGCCCAATACCCGCGCGGCCTCCATCAGGCCCTTGCCCTGGGCCAGGAATGCGGTGCGCGCCAGCAGGTAGACATAGGGGTAGAACACCAGCACCAGCACCAGGATCACTCCGCCGGTGGAACGCACCCGGGGCAGGCGCAACCCGCTGCCGAACCACTCACGCAGCAGGCTTTGCACCGGGCCGGAAAAATCCAGCAGGCCGACAAAGACAAAGGCCAGCACATAAGCCGGAATCGCGAACGGCAGCATCAGCGCCCAATCCAGCCAACGCCGACCGGGAAACTCACAGAGGCTGGTCAACCACGCCAGGCTGACCCCGAGCAGGGTCACGCCGACACCCACCCCCAACACCAGGACCAAGGTGTTGCCCAGCAGCCTCGGCATCTGGGTTTGCCACAGGTGCGACCAGATCTGCTGGTCGACCACCTGCCAGGACAGCAGCAGGACGCTCAGCGGCAGCAGGACCAGGGCGGCAATGGCGAAGACCAGGGGATACCAGCGGCGTTGGGCGGGATGGGCCACAAAAAACTCTCGGGCAGGTGGGACAGGCAAAAAGGCTTGCGGATCGCCGGGGCGAGGAGCGTGCTCGCACCCGGCGGTATCGCCGCCCCTTTAAAGCAAACGCCCCGCATAGGCGGGGCGCAGTATAACGGCAGGCTCAGTTCCAGCCAGCGCGGTCCATCAGGCGAATGGCTTCGGCCTGGCGCTTGCCGGCCACTTCCACCGGCAGGGTATCGGCGACGAACTTGCCCCAACTGGCCACTTCAGCCGACGGCTGCACTGCCGGGTTGGCCGGAAATTCCTGATTCACGTCGGCGAAGATCTTCTGCGCTTCCGGGGTGGTCATCCACTCCACCAGGGCCTTGGCGGCTTCCGGGTGCGGCGCATGCTTGGTCAGGCCGATGCCCGACAGGTTGACGTGCACCCCACGGTCGCCCTGGTTCGGCCAGAACAGCTTCACCGCCAGATCCGGCTTCTGCTTGTGCAGGCGGCCGTAGTAGTAGGTGTTGACGATACCGACGTCGCATTGCCCGGCATTGATCGCTTCCAGCACCGCGATGTCGTCGGAGAACACATCGGTGGACAGGTTGTTGACCCAGCCCTTGACGATCTCTTCGGTTTTCTCCGCGCCATGGGTTTCGATCAGCGTGGCCGTCAGCGACTGGTTGTAGACCTTTTTCGCCGTGCGCAGGCACAGTCGGCCTTCCCATTGCTTGCCGGCCAGGGCTTCGTAAGTGGTCAAGTCACCCGGTTTAACGCGGTCGGTGGAGTAGGCGAGGGTCCGCGCGCGCAGGCTCAGGCCCGTCCAAGCGTGGGCCGAGGAGCGGTATTGCAGGGGAATATTGGCGTCGATCACCTTGGAGGTGAACGGTTGCAGAATGCCCATCTGCTCGGCTTGCCAGAGGTTGCCGGCATCCACGGTGAGCAGCAGGTCGGCGGTGGCGTTTTCACCCTCGGCCTTGATCCGCTGCATCAGGGGCGCTTCCTTGTCGGTGATGAACTTGACCTGTACCCCGGTTTTTTTGGTGTAGGCATCAAACACCGGCTTGATCAGCTCGTCGATACGCGAGGAGTAGACCACCACCTCATCGGCCGCCTGGGCGGTTCCGCCGATAAGGGTGAGTGCCAGGGCAGTCAGTAGACGCTTCGGTGCCAACATGGGAGCGGTCTCTCGATATCAAAGTGAGGCCAAATGATAAGGACTCACATTTACCTTCTCAAACCGAACGTGTCCTTGAGGCGTTACCAGATGTTGCACCGAACGCAATGGGCGCAGAGCCGAGGGGTTCAGGCCTTGGCCAATGCCGGCAGATCGCCGCTCAACCCCAGCGCCTGACGCACAAACAGCGCCTTGGCTTCGGGCATCTGGTCGACGATTTTCAACCCGGTGTTGCGCAGCCAGCGCAACGGCAGCGGGTCTGCCTGGAACAAACGTTCAAAGCCTTCCATCGCCGCCATCAACGCCAGGTTGTGCGGCATGCGCCGGCGTTCGAAACGGCTGAGCACCTTCACATCGGCCAGGCGCTCGCCACGGCTGTGTGCGCGCAGCAGTTCTTCGGCCAGCACCGCCGCATCGAGAAAGCCCAGGTTGACGCCTTGCCCGGCCAGCGGGTGGATGGTGTGCGCGGCGTCGCCGATCAGCGCCAGGCCCTCGGCCACGTAGCGCTTGGCATGGCGCTGGCGCAGCGGCACGCAGAGCCGTGGGTCGGCGCTCAGCACCGTGCCCAGGCGACCCTCGAAGGCGCGCTCCAGCTCGCGGCAGAACACCTCGTCGTCCAGCGCCATGAGGCGCTCGGCCTCGCCTGGCGTGGTCGACCAGACAATCGAGCACCAGTCCTGCTGCCCATCGCGCTCCAGCGGCAGAAACGCCAAGGGGCCGTTATCGGTGAAACGCTGCCAGGCGGTCAGTTGGTGCGGCTGGCTGCTGCGCACGCTGGTGACGATGGCGTGGTGCAGGTAATCCCACTCGCGAGTGGCGCAACCGGTCAGGCGCCGCACCGCCGAGTTGGCGCCATCGGCCGCGATCACCAGGGGCGCGCGCAGCACCCGGCCATCGGCCAGGGTCAGCAGCCAGTCATCCCCGGAGCGCCGCATCTGCTCCAGGCGCGCATTGGCCAGCAGGCCCAGGTCGCATTCGTGCAAACGCTCGAGCAAGGCGTCCTGGACCACGCGGTTCTCAACGATATGCCCCAGCACCTCGGCATGCACGCTGGCCGCCGAAAAGTGGATCTGCCCTGTGCCACTGCCATCCCAGACCTGCATCTGCGCGTAAGGGCTGGTGCGGCGTCGGGCAATCCCCTCCCAGACGCCCAGGCGTTGCAGGATCCGCTGGCTGGCCGCCGACAAGGCACTCACCCGCGGCTCGAAGGGCGCCTCGGCAGCGAAGGGTTTGACCGTCAGCGGGCTGCCATCGAGCAGCAGGACTTCCAGCCCACTGTCCTGCAAGGCCAGCGCCAGGGCGCTACCGACCATTCCGGCACCGACAATCAGCAGATCTGCGCGCATTTCCATGCTTTAAGCCTGTCTCGCTTGCGGCTTGAGCCGCACGTAAAGGGTTTTATCGACCCGCGCCACCAAGGTGCCGTCGCCGTCGTGGATATCCACCTGCAACAACGGCAGGTACTTCTCGCCACTGGCGGTGTGCTGACGGATCTGGTCGAGCAGGGCCTGGTCGATCGTGAACCGGGCGAACACCGGGCATTTGCCCGGGGCGATGAAATCAATGGTGGCGGCCTTGTCCCAGACGATGTACTCGCGGCCGAGGTTTTCCATCAGCATCAACATGAAAAACGGGTCGACCATGGCGTACAGGCTGCCGCCGAACTGGGTGCCGACATAGTTGCGGTTGTACCAGCCCAGGCCCATGGACACCCGGACCTCACGAAAATCCGCGCTGATGTGGCGGACCCGCACCCCGGCACCGAGGTACGGCGGATACAGGCACATGATCCAGCGCAGCAGGCGCGCCTTGCCCAGGCGCTGGTTCAGCCACTTAAGCATCCGGGCGCGTGCCCAGGCCCATGGCCTGACGGGCAAACCAGCGCTTGGCCGGAGGCAAGAGATCCAGCCCCAGCAGGCCGATATTGCGCCCCAGGGACACCAGCGGCTGCTTGCTGCCAAACAGGCGGGTGACCTGGTCGGAGAAGCCCACGGTCAGGGTCTGATCCTGGCGCTGGCGTTCGCGATAAGCCTGCAAGGTGGCGAAATCCCCTGGCGAATCCTGGCTGGCCAGCAACGCATCGGCCAGGGCCTGGGCATCGCGCAGAGACAGGTTGAAGCCCTGGCCGGCAATGGGATGCAGGCTGTGGGCGGCGTTGCCGAGGACGGCCAGGTGCGGGCGCACCTGTTCTTCGGCCTCCACCAGTGACAGCGGATAAAGATGCCGCGCGCCCACTTGCTTGAGGGTGCCCAGGCGATAACCGAAGACGCCCTGCAGCTCGCTGAGGAAGCTGCGGTCATCCAGGCTGGCCAGGCGCTGCGCATCCATCCCCAGGCGAGTCCAGACCAGGGCGCAGCGATTTTCCGGCAGGGGCAGCAAGGCCATCGGCCCATCATCGGTAAAACGCTCGAAGGCCATGCCGTTGTGGGCTTCGCTGGGGGTGATGTTGGCGATCAGCGCGCTCTGGTTGTAAGGGCGATTCTTGACCCCGATCCCCAGTTGCTCGCGCAACCCGGAGCGGCCGCCATCGGCCAATACCGCCAGCTCGCATTCCAGGGTGGTCTCGTCATTCAGGGTCAGGCGGTAGCCGTCCGGCAACGGCTCCATGCGCGTGACTTCAGCCGGGCAGCGCCAATTGATCACGTCCTTGTCCAGGGCCTGCCACAGGCACTGGCCAAGCCAGGCGTTCTCCACCACATAACCGAGGGCCGGAACCCCCTCCTCCATGGCCGACAGACGCGCGGTGGAAAACCGCCCACGGTCGGAGACATGAATCTGCTTGATCGGCTCGGCGCGACGGGAAATTTCCTGCCACACACCCAGCCGCTGATAAATCTGTCGCGCGCCAAAGGACAGCGCCGAGGAGCGGGCGTCATAGCTGGGCTGGTAACTGTCGCCGGGGGCGAAGGGTTCGATCAGCACGATCTTCCAGCCCCGGGCCTTGGCCCCGGCCTGCAACGCCAACGCCAGGCTGGCGCCGACCAGGCCGCCACCGATGATCGCCAGATTGACCCGGGTCATGCGACCTGGGCCCGTGCGGCGGCCATCAGTGCTTCGATCTCGGCGACCGTCTTCGGCACGCCACCGGTGAGAATCTCACAACCTTGCTTGGTCACTACCACGTCATCCTCGATGCGCACGCCAATGCCGCGCCACTTCTTCGCCACGTTCTGATTGTCCGGGGCAATGTAAATCCCCGGCTCCACCGTCAGCGCCATGCCGACCTCCAGCACCCGCCATTCGCCGCCGACCTTGTACTCGCCGACGTCGTGCACATCCATGCCCAGCCAGTGCCCGGCGCGGTGCATGTAAAACGCCTTGTAGGCTTCGCTGGCGATCAGTTCGTCGACATCGCCTTCGAGCAAACCCAACTGCACCAGGCCCTGGGTGATCACTTGCACCGTGGCCTCATGGGCCTGGTTCCAGTGCTTGTTCGGTGCAATCTCGGCAAACGCCGCTTCCTGGGAAGCCAGGACCAATTCGTAGATCGCCTTCTGCTCCGGCGAAAACCGACCGTTGACCGGCCAGGTACGGGTGATGTCGCTGGCGTAGCAATCGATCTCGCAACCGGCATCGATCAGCACCAGGTCACCGTCCTTGAGCAGCGCGTCATTCTGCTGGTAATGCAGGATGCAGCTGTTGCGCCCGGCGGCGACGATGGAACCGTAGGCCGGCATCTTCGCCCCGCCCTTGCGGAACTCGTAGTCCAGCTCAGCTTCCAGACTGAACTCATGCAGACCGGCTCGGCTGGCCTGCATGGCGCGGATATGGGCCTGGGCGGAAATTCGCGCGGCTTCACGCATGACCTTCACTTCTGCCGCCGATTTATACAGGCGCATGTCGTGCAGCAGATGATCCAGGGCAACGAATTCGTTCGGCGGCTGGGCGCCGAGGTGCGCTTTAGAGCGGATGACGTTGATCCAGTCCATCAGGTGCCGGTCGAATTCCGGATTGCTGCCCATGGCCGAATAGACCCGGTCACGCCCTTCGATCAGGCCCGGCAGGATGTCGTCGATGTCGGTGATGGGGAAGGCATCGTCAGCGCCGTAGTCGCGCATCGCGCCTTCCTGGCCAGCCCGCAGGCCGTCCCAGAGTTCACGCTCGGCGTTGCGCTCACGGCAGAACAGCACGTACTCGCCATGCTCGCGGCCCGGCATCAGGACGATGACCGCCTGGGGCTCGGGGAAACCGCTGAGGTATTGGAAGTCGCTGTCCTGGCGGTACACGTGCTCGACATCGCGATTGCGGATCGCCACGGCGGCGGCCGGCAGAATCGCGATGCTGTTGGGTTCCATCTGCGCCATGAGCGCCTTGCGGCGGCGGGTGTATTCCGATTTCGGGATATGGATCATGGGCAGACGGACTTCCCTATCAAGCAGTTAGTGCAAAGACGGCTTGGCAGCCGGTTCAACTTTTTTGTTGGTCTCGGTGAACAACAGCAAGGGGGCGACCCGCAGGTACTCCATCACTTCCATATAGTCGCTTTCGCCGTCATCGGATTCTTCCAGGGCATCTTGCACCTGGGCGATCGCGGCAAGGTCTTGCAACACTTCGGTGGCTTCGGTGCTCAGGGCGCTGCTGTCGCGGGAGTTCAAGCCGAAACCGCTGAGGAAGCCCTGGCACCACTGGCCCAGTGCCGCGGCACGTTCGGTCAGGGGCGCATCGTCGCTGGGCAACAGCAGAACCACGGTCATGTCATCGCTGGTCAGCTCGCCCTTGACCATTTCCTGCAGGCCGATCAAGGCGTTGCGCACGTTGTCTTGTGGTTCGCCTTCGAGCAGTTCGGCGGCGTCGATCAACCAGCCGTCGACATCAAAGCCGGCGCCGGCGCAACTGCGACCGAGCAACAGGCCGTGCAATTCGGCTGGCGAGACAGGGTGACCGCTGCTGGTGAGCAGGGTGGCGAAGGCGTTGTACGGAGAATTCTGAATGGGCATGGGCAGCTAGGCGCCAAGCGGCGCAATGTCTAGAATGGAGGCCTTGTATCGTAGCATCGGCGGACGCGCCAAGACCATCAAGGCCGTCAACTCGTTTGCCCAGCCTGTTGCCACTCATCAGACAAATCCAGTGGGATCCAATGGAAGACACCGACCTGCAAGCGCTGATGGCCAGACTCGAATTGCTAATTACCAGGGTCGAGCAACTAAAGAGTCAAAACGCACTCTTATTAGCTCAGGAAAAGACCTGGCGCGAGGAACGCGCGCACCTCATTGAAAAAAATGAAATCGCCCGGCGTAAGGTCGAATCGATGATTTCGCGCCTCAAGGCCCTGGAGCAAGACTCATGAGTTCAAGCAATAGCGTAACCGTGCAGATCCTCGACAAAGAGTATTCGATCATCTGCCCTCAGGAAGAGCGCAGCAACCTGGTGAGCGCCGCCCGTTACCTGGACGGCAAGATGCGCGAGATTCGCAGCAGCGGCAAAGTCATAGGCGCCGATCGCATCGCCGTCATGGCCGCCCTCAACATTACCCACGATTTGCTGCACAAGCAGGAGCGCCCCGACATACAGGCCAGCGGTTCGACCCGCGAGCAAGTACGCGACCTGCTGGAACGCGTCGATCTGGTCCTGGCGACCGATCCGGAACAACCCAAAGCTGATTCCTGAAGGCGGTTGCGGTATACTCCCGCCACTCCCTGGGGTGCTTGCCAGTTGACGATGTCCCTGAGCCGATTCGCACTACCCTGGAGGTTGCACGTTGGGCTGGTGTGCATGTCCGCTAGACGGAAAGCCTTAAAGCCTACTGCATCTTCCACCTTGAACTTTCGGGTTCAAGGGCTAAGTCGACAGCGGTTCATCCGGGGAGCCTGAATTGCAAACCAATGCCAGCCATCGTGCTGGCATTGTTGTTTCTGCCGCCGGCCGTTTAGCGGTAGGCTGGGCCATCCGAACCCAGCTCCCACGGCCTGCCCCCATGACCGACGCCCCCTCTCCCGCCCGCAACTTCGTCGCCTGCTACGCCGCGCGCGGCGTGCCCTCAGCCCCAGCGAGCAGCGCCAGGCCGCACGCGGGCTGTATCGACAGCTGGCGCAAAACCCGCTGTTCCGCCGGGCGCGGCATATCTCCCTGTACCTGCCCACCGACGGTGAAATCGACCCGCGCCTGCTGCTGCGCGCCGCCCAGCGCCGGGGCAAGGCCACCTACCTGCCGGTACTCAGCGCCTGGCCCAGGACCAAGATGGTGTTCCAGCGAGTACGTCCGGGAGAGAAGCTGCGGCCCAATCGTTTCCGGATTCTTGAACCGCGGGTGAATGTCGCACGCCAGCGCAAGGTCTGGGCCCTGGACCTGGTGCTATTGCCGTTGGTCGGTTTCGACGATGTGGGGGGGCGCCTGGGGATGGGCGGCGGCTTCTATGACCGCAGCCTGGCGTACCTGGCCCGGCGCCAGAATTGGCGCAAGCCGACGCTATTGGGCCTGGCCCATGAGTGTCAGAAGGTCGAGCGACTGGATCAGGCGAGCTGGGATGTGCCGTTGCAGGCTACGGTGACAGACGGGCGGTGGTATTTTGCAGAGCAGGCGCCACTTGAAGGCAGCGGCGCCTGAGACGGGATCAACGCTTGAAGGGTTGCTGCTGTTGCGCGAGCTCGATCGGGGCATCGGCTTTACTGGCCCACAGGCTCTGCGCATAGCCAGTGGTCACCACACCCAAACCGAACAAAATAACCAAAATCCATAGTAAATCCGGTTTGCGTTTCATCGATTGCCCCCCTAAGGCCTATCACACACGATGACAGCAACGGCTTGCGTAATAGTCCGTGCAGCAGCGTCAAGCTTAAAATCCCGGCATTCTGCGATAACGTGAACCGACACGCAAATGCTGACGTCAACCGACTGTCGGTTTGTCATAAAATTGCCAGACAACTTGCCCACAGCCCTCGAGGAGCGCAAAAAATGGCCTATTGGCTGATGAAGTCCGAGCCCGAAGAACTCTCGATCAAGGGCCTGGAAAAGCTCGGCGAAGCCCGTTGGGACGGGGTGCGCAATTACCAGGCACGCAACTTCCTGCGGGCCATGGCGGTGGGCGACCTATTCTTCTTCTATCACTCCAGTTGCCCGGAGCCCGGGATCGCCGGCATCGGGCAGATCATCGAAGCCGCCTACCCGGACCCAACGGCCCTGGACCCGCAAAGTCCCTACTTCGACGCCAAGGCCACGCCGGAAAAAAATGCCTGGAGTGCAATCACCGTTGCCCATGTCGAGACTTTCTCCCAGGTGTTGCGCCTGGACTATTTGAAACAACAGGCCGCCCTCGACGAAATGCCGCTGGTACAAAAAGGCAGCCGCCTCTCGGTGATGCCGGTGACCGCCGAGCAATGGGCCGCGGTACTGGCCCTGCGCTGATCCACGGCAAGCCGTGCCGCGCACCGCTCGCGGCACGCGCCCACGGTTTTTATCTCGAGAACCCGGCAGTCATCGCGCACAACCATGCATCGTCTGGCCAATAGGGTTAGGCTTACGGCTTTCATTTGACGGGTATCAAGTCGCCTAACGGCGTCTACCGTCAGACTTGGACGCTATAAGCCGCAGGATGCACCTATGTCGACGAACCATCGTTCTTCCCGCCTTTTCGCCATTTCTTTATTGGTCCTGCTGCTCGCTGCCGGCGGCTTCGGTTATTGGAAGTCGCTCAGCGATCGCCTGCCCGAAGGCCTGAGCATGGGCAACGGTCGGCTCGAAGCCACAGAAGTGCAGATCGCCAGCAAGATCCCCGGGCGCCTGGCGGAAGTGCGGGTCAACGAAGGTGACAAAGTCCTGCAAGGCCAACTCCTCGCGCGCATGGACACCCGCACCCTGGAGGCCCAGCGCACCCAGGCGGAAGCGGAAGTGCTGCGGGCGCGGGAAAACTTCGCGGCCGCCGAAGCCAACGTGCAACTGCGCCAGAGCGAGTTGTTGCTGGCCAACCAGGAATTCAAGCGCTCCCAGGAGCTGTTCAAGCGCGGCTTCGCCAGCCAGCAGATCATCGACCAGCAACAGGCCCGCCTGAACACCGGGAACGCGGCCGTGCTGGCCGCCAGGTCCCAGGTCGCGGCGGTCCAGGCCGCCATCGGCGCCGCCCAGGCCCAGGTTGCGCAGCTCACCAGCGAGATCGACGACAGCAGCCTGCGTGCGCCTATCGACGGCATTATCCAGCTGCGCCTGGCCGAGCCAGGCGAAGTCCTGGGTGCCGGCGGCCGGGTCCTGCTGCTGATTGACCCCAATGACCAGTACATGAACCTCTACCTGCCCGCCTCGGTCACCGGTCGCCTGACCGTTGGCTCGGACGCGCGGATTCTGCTCGACGCCCTGCCCGATCAGCCGCTGCCGGCAAAAATCACCTTTGTCGCGGCCAAGTCCCAGTTCACCCCCAAAGAAGTCGAGACCCGTGACGAGCGGCAGAAGCTGGTGTTCCGGGTAAAACTGCGGCTGACCGAGCCGAGTGCCGTGCCTCAGGCCAAGCCGGGCATGCCCGGCGCCGGCTATGTGCGCACCGCGACCGTGGACTGGCCGGCTAACCTGCAATGACCGCCCTGGCGCTGCAAGCCACGGGGATCAACCATCGCTATGGGCAACAGCAGGCCCTGATCGACATTGCCTTCAGCCTGCCGGCGGGCACCCGCTGCGGGCTGATCGGCCCGGATGGGGCCGGCAAGTCGAGCCTGCTGGGCCTGATCGCCGGGGTCAAAAAGCTGCAACAGGGCCAGCTCGAAGTGCTGGGCGGCCCCATCGAGCAGCGCCGGCACCGCAACAGCCTGTATCCCCGCATCGCCTTCATGCCCCAGGGCCTGGGCGGCAACCTGTACCCCGAACTGTCGATCAGCGAAAACATCCGCTTCTTTGCCACCCTGTTCGGCCTGTCGAAAGCCGAATGCGAGCAGCGCATGCATGGCCTGCTGCTGGCCACCGACCTGCTGCGCTTCGCGGAGCGGCCGGCGGGCAAGTTGTCCGGCGGCATGAAGCAGAAGCTCGGACTGTGTTGCGCCCTGATCCACGAGCCGGACCTGCTGATCCTCGATGAGCCGACCACCGGCGTCGACCCCCTGTCCCGCCGGCGCTTCTGGGAGTTGGTGGAAGACGTGCGCAGCCAGCGCCCGCAGCTGACCCTGCTGGTCGCCACGGCGTATATGGAAGAAGCCGAACAGTTCGAACACTGCCTGATGCTCGATCGCGGCAAGCTGATCGCCCAGGGCCTGAGCCGCGAGCTGGCGGCGGCAACCCCCAGCGGTAAGCTCGACGAAGCCTTTACCCATTTCCAGGGTGACAGCGGCCATAACAATGAGCCGCTGGTGATCCCGCCGCGCCCCGGCGACAACCACGACATCGCCATCGAAGCCCACGAGCTGACCCTGCGTTTCGGCGATTTCACGGCGGTGAACAAAGTCAGCTTCGCCATCGGCCGCGGCGAGATTTTTGGCTTCCTGGGCTCCAATGGCTGTGGCAAGACCACCACCATGAAAGTCCTGACCGGGCTGATGCCGGCCACAGAAGGCAGCGCCAAACTGCTGGGCAACCCGGTCAACGCCAAGGACCTGGCAACCCGCAAACGCGTGGGTTTCATGTCCCAGAGCTTCTCGCTGTACGGCGAACTCAGCGTGCGCCAGAACCTGGTGCTGCACGCCCGGCTATTCGACCTTCCGGCCAGTGAAAGCGCGCCGCGTATCGAAGAACTGATCCAGCGTTTCGACCTCGGCGCCATCGCCGAGCAGCAGTCCGGCGCCCTGCCCCTGGGCCTGCGGCAACGCCTGTCGCTCGCGGTGGCAGTGCTGCATCGTCCGGAAGTGCTGATCCTCGATGAACCGACCTCGGGCGTCGACCCGGCGGCACGCGATGACTTCTGGCGCCTGCTGATCGAGTTGTCGCGCGAGCAGGGGGTGACGATTTTCCTGTCCACCCACTTCATGAACGAAGCCCAGCGCTGCGACCGCATTTCCCTGATGCACGCCGGCAAGGTACTGGCCTGCGACACCCCCGCCGCGCTGCAACAGCAGTTCGCCGGCGATACCCTGGAAGCCGCCTTCGTGACCTGCCTGGAGCAGGCCCAAGGCGCCGCCGACGCCGCACCGACGCCAGCCCCTGCGGCAGAAACCACCCAGGCCCCGAGCAGCGTACCGCCAAGCAAACCCGGTTTCAGCCTGGCCCGCCTGCTGGCAGTGGCCACCCGCGAGGGCAAGGAATTGCTGCGCGACAAGGTGCGCCTGGGCTTTGCCCTGCTGGGGGCGATTTTCATGATGGTGATCTTCGGCTACGGCATTTCCCTGGATGTGGAGAAGCTGGCTTTCGCCGTCTACGACCAGGACCAGACGCCGCAAAGCCGCGCCTACCTGGAGGCGTTTCGCAGCTCGCGGTACTTTCAGGAACAGCCGCCGATCCGCGATTCGGCCGAACTGCACCGACGCCTGCAGCGCTCGGAAATCAAGCTGGCACTGGAAATCCCCCCCGGTTTCGGCCGCGATCTGTACGCCGGGCGCCAACCGGCGGTGGCGGCCTGGCTGGATGGCGGTATGCCGTTTCGCGCCGAAACCAGTCGCAACTATGTCGAGGCCGTGCACCAGGCCAACCTGGAGCAACTGGCCGAACAAAGCAGCCCGGCCTACAACCCGCGCCCTGCGGCCCGGCTGGAAACACGCTTTCGCTACAACCAGGACGTGGTCAGCGTGAATGCCATCGGCCCCGGGGTGATGGCGCTGATCCTGGCGTTTATCCCGGCGATGCTGACGGCGCTGGGGATTGTCCGCGAGAAGGAACTGGGCTCGATCACCAACTTCTACGCCACACCCCTGACGCGCCTGGAGTTTCTCCTGGGTAAGCAGGCGCCGTACCTGGCGGTCAGCCTGATCAACCTCGGCCTGCTGGTGGCGATGAATCGCTGGCTGTTTGGGGTGCCCTTCAAGGGCAGCGGCCTGACCCTGGCCTTCGGCGGCATGCTTTATGTGCTGGCCACCACCAGCATGGGCTTGCTGATCTCGGCATTCACCCGGACCCAGATCGCGGCGATCCTCGGCACCATGATCATCACCAGCCTGCCGACAATCCAGTTCTCCGGGCTGATCGTGCCGCGCTCGTCCCTTGAAGGCGCGGCGGCCTTTATGGGGCAGATGTTCCCTGCCGGCTATTTCCTCGATATCGCCGTCGGCACCTTCACCAAAGCCCTGGACCTGCGCCAACTGTGGCCGCAGTGCCTGGCGCTGTTCGGGTTCTTCCTCGGCTTCACCGGGCTCAGCCTGGCCATGCTGAAAAAGCAGGAGGTCTGATGCACCAGCTCACCCACATCCTGCGCCTGGGCCTCAAGGAGCTCACCAGCCTGCGCCACGACAGCGTGCTGCTGCTGTTCCTGCTGTACGCCTTCACGGTGGCGATCTACATGCCTGCGGCCGGCTCGGTCATCGGCGTGCACAATGCCAGCGTGGCCCTGGTGGACGAGGACCACAGCCACCTCTCCCGGCAGTTGGCCGAAGCCCTGCAACCGCCCGAATTCCAGAGCGCGGTGGCGCTGCCCTACGATCAGTTGGACAAGGTCATGGACAGTGGCCAGTACACCTTCGTGATCAACGTACCGGCCAACTTCCAAAGCGATCTGCTGGCCGGGCGCGAGCCCGCGGTGCAGGTCAACGTCGATGCCACGGCCATGAGCCAGGCGTTCATGGGCGCCGGCTATATAGGACGGATCTTCCAGCGCGAACTGCTGACCTACGGCGGCCAGAACGAAGCGACCAGCAAGGCGCCCGCCCTGCTGACCACGCGCGCGCTGTTTAACACCAACCTCGAAGGGGGCTGGTTCCTGGCGGTGATCCAGATCGTCAATAACATCACCATCCTCGCCATCGTCCTCACCGGCACCGCCCTGCTGCGCGAACGCGAGCACGGCACCCTGGACCACTTGCTGGTGCTGCCGCTGACGGCACTGGAAATCATGCTGGCAAAAATCTGGAGCAACATGCTGGTGGTGGTGCTCTGCACCTGGATCTCGCTGGAGGTGATCGTCAAAGGTGCCCTGGGGGTGCCGCTGGCGGGCTCGATGACCTTGTTTTTGCTGGTGACCGCGCTGTACCTGTTCGCCAGCACCGCCCTGGGGATTTTCCTCGCGACCCTGGCCCGTTCCACGCCGCAGTTCGGCCTGCTGGCGATTCCGGTGATCATCCCGATGCTGCTGTTATCGGGCGGCAGCACGCCGCTGGACAGCATGCCGCAGTGGCTGCAATGGGTGATGCAGGGCTCGCCGTCGACGCATTTCGTCAGCCTGAGCGCGGCGATCCTGTTTCGCGACGCCGGGGTCAGCGTGGTGTGGCCGGACCTGTTGGCCCTGGCGGGGATCGGCCTGTTGTTCTTCGCCATTGCCCTGGCGCGCTTTCGCAAAAGCCTGGCCTCATAGCCGCCGGGGTTTAGCCGGCGCCGAAAACGACACAGCGCCGGCCCGCCGATTCCTGGAGAGTCATGCCCAGGGGTCGACGTGCAGGCGCTGGAGGCAGGTGCGGCACCTCGTTCGAGATACCGAGCCGCGGCTTACTGGATGATCAGGTTGTTGAACAGCAGGTCTTCCACCACCGGCTTGCCGGTTTCGTCGTTCATCACCTGCTGGGTCTGCTTCAGGGCTTCCTGGCGCAGTTTTTCCTTGGCTTCGACGTTGTTCATGGTCTCGGTGGTCTGCTGGGCGAACAGCGCCACCAACTGGTTGCGGATCAACGGCTCATTGGCCTTGACCGCCTTGGCCGCTTCATCGCCCGTGACCCGCAGGGCGACGTCTGCCTTGTAGACCTTGAGCTTCTGGGTGCCATCGAGGCCGTAGTTACCCACAAACGGCGGGCTCAGGCTGATGTAGCTGACTTTCGGTGCTTCGCCTTCTTTGGCTTCTTCGGCCATGGCTGCCATGGGCAGAGTCAGGGCCAGCATCAACATGATCCACGCTTTCACAGTTCGCTCCTTATCCGGTTTGCGGCCTAGCATAAAGGCCCCACTGCCTGAGCCCAAGCACAAAGCTTATGGGCGGCTATCAGGACGGGGCATGCTCGTTGACCGCGTTATTCACACACCTACACTTATCGGCCACCACTCCCAAAGGAATAGCCCTGATGAAAGCCGTGCTGTGCAAAGCCTTCGGCCCCGCCGAAACGCTGGTGCTGGAAGACGTCGCGAGTCCTGTGCCGAAGAAGAACGAAATCCTGCTTGAGGTGCACGCGGCCGGGGTCAACTTCCCGGACACCCTGATCATCGAGGGCAAATACCAGTTCAAGCCGCCCTTCCCGTTTTCGCCGGGCGGTGAGGCAGCCGGGGTGGTCAGCGCGGTTGGGGAGAAAGTCAGCCACCTCAAGGTCGGCGACCGGGTCATGGCCCTGACCGGCTGGGGCAGCTTTGCCGAGCAGGTGGCGGTGCCGGGCTACAACGTGCTGCCGATCCCGCCGAGCATGGACTTCAAGACCGCCGCTGCCTTCAGCATGACCTACGGCACGTCGATGCACGCGCTCAAGCAGCGCGGCCACCTGCAACCGGGCGAGACCCTGCTGGTGCTCGGCGCCTCGGGCGGTGTGGGACTGGCGGCAGTGGAAATCGGCAAGGCCATGGGCGCCCGGGTGATTGCCGCCGCCAGCAGCGCAGAGAAACTCGCGGTGGCCAAGGCCGCCGGAGCCGATGAGCTGATCAACTACAGCGAAAGCAACCTCAAGGACGAGATCAAGCGCCTGACCGACGGCAACGGCGCCGACGTGATCTACGACCCGGTAGGCGGCGATCTGTTCGACCAGGCCGTGCGCTCCATTGCCTGGAACGGCCGCCTGCTGGTGGTGGGCTTCGCCAGCGGACGCATCCCCGAGCTGCCGGTGAATCTGGCGCTGCTCAAAGGCGCAGCGGTGGTCGGGGTGTTCTGGGGCTCATTCGCCCAGCGCCAGCCTCAGGACAACGCGGCCAACTTCCAGCAGCTGTTCGGCTGGTTCGCCGAAGGCAAGCTCAAGCCGCTGGTATCCCAGGTCTACCCCCTGGCACAGGCCGCACGGGCGATCGACGATCTGGGCCAGCGCAAGGCCGTGGGCAAGGTGGTGGTGCAGGTGCGCTGAGGCGCAGCAAACCGGGCTTAATGCGCTGCGGACTTGCAGCGCTTGAGCCGCGCTTCCAGGTTGCGATCCGGCATCGCGTGGCTACGCAAGGCGTGCACGGTCTGTTCGACGTAATCACGCGTGGTGCCGTAGCGCCCGCTGGCGCTTTCAAACACCTGGCTCAGCACATGGTCCGGCAGATTGCCGGCATAGCTGGGCAGGTGCCGTTCCAACACAAAACCCAGGGCCTGGACCTGACTGCCATCTTCGAGTCGGCAATTGAGCCAGTGCGGGCGATAGGACGGATAAGGCATCTCACGCTGCCACAGCGCAAACAGCGAAGCGTCGAGCTGTTCCTGGGGCAGGCGATAAGCAAAGCCGCTGCAGGAGCCGCCGCGATCCAGGCCGAAGACCAGCCCGGGCAATTCCGGCGTGCCGCGATGCTCGTGGGACCACAGGTACAAACCCCGGTGGTAGCCGTGCACCCGGCCACGCATGCGCTCGACAGCAGAGCATTCCGGGCGCCAGATCAGCGACCCATAGGCAAACAACCACACCGGGCCGCCCTTGTGGCGAGCCATGGTCGATTGCATTGAGCTGAGCAATTGTTCGTGAGTCAGCTGCGGCCCCAGATCGAGCCGCGGAGGATAAGCAGGATTCAAACAAGCAGATTCAATGGCGGTCATAACGGATGATGTTCGGCCCCGCAAGTATTACGAGATGCAATCAAGATTAACGCCCTGAAACATATCGCAATAAGAATAAAACGAAAAGTACTTAAAGACGTATGACTCAATTACCTGGCAACAATGGCCAAACTCGGTGCCGCTGGCCATTTGCATATAGCTTAATACTACTTAGGAAATGTCTTAAATATCAGAATGAAATATGCATAAGCCTAATGTTTGACTAGGATGTGCCCTCATCTCTCTGAAGTACCGCCACTCTTGGCCGTCCCCAGGCATATACAGCACGCCTAAAGAGGCCCCTCATGAAAAAACTTCGACTCAGCGGCCTGCTATTACTGGCCCACGCCGGTGCAGCACTGGCAAGCGGCGACACTCAGGCAACAGACCAGGGTTTCTGGTACCTGCAAACCAGTGTCTTTACCAAACACTATTCCCCCGACCCGGATCACAATAACAACCAGGACTTATTGGGCCTGGAGCGCAATGAAGCGTCGGGCTGGGTATATGGCGCGGCAACTTTTCGCAACTCGTTCAGCCAGCGCTCCTATTACGCCTACGCCGGCAAACGTTATCAAAGTGCCAACTATCCGCTGTACCTGAAACTCACGGGGGGATTACTGGAGGGCTACCGCGGCAAATACCAGAACAAGATCCCGCTCAACCGCTTCGGTGTAGCGCCGGTGATTATCCCGTCGCTGGGCACTTACTACGGCCCGGTGGCGGCGGAACTGGTGCTGTTGGGCGCCAACGCCGCAATGATCACCACCGGCGTGCGTTTCTAGAGCCGACGCCCTGCGCAGCCTGGGCCCGACTCAGGGCCGCGGGGCATAGGCGAAGACATCGGCGCGCATCTGGTGCGCATCCATCCCCGCATTGACCAGCGCATCGAGCGTCGCATAAATCATCGCCGGCGAGCCGCTGGCGTAGACGTACACCGCGGACAGGTCAGCAATGTCTTCGCAGACCGCTTCGTGCAGCATGCCGCAGCGCCCTTCCCAACCGCACAGATCACTGACGACCTGATGCAGATAGAGATTGGGCAGTTGCTGCCACTGTTCCCATTCGTCGATGCGGTAGAAATCTTCAGGCCGGCGTACGCCCCAATACAGGTGTACCGGGTGCTTGAAGCCGCTGGCCCGACAATGCTCGATCAGACTGTGCATCTGCGCCATGCCGGTACCGGCCGCGATCAGCACCAGCGGCCCATCGGGCAACTCAGCCAGGTGGGTATCGCCAAACGGCAGCTCGACCCGCACGACGCGGTTGCGTTGCAGCTGTTCGATCAGGCTCTGGGCGCTGCTTTCGCGGACCAGCACATGCAGTTCGATATCACGCCCGGAATGGGGCGCCGAAGCCAGGGAAAAAGCCGATTTCTCGCCGTTTTCCCGCTCCAGCATCAGATATTGGCCAGCGTGGTAACGCGGCGGCTTGCCGGCGGGCGCACGCAAGCTCACCCGCCAGACATCACCGCCGACTTCCACGCACTCACTGACCTGACACGACAGACTGCGCACCGGCAGCTCTCCCAGGGCAAGCACGCCATCCCACAACACAATGCAGTCTTCCAGCGGCTCTGCAATGCAAGTGTAGAACTCGCCATGGTCACGCACATCGCCAGCTTGGCGGACGCTGCCTTCGACCAGCAAGGCGCCACACACGTGGCAATTGCCATTGCGGCAGCTTTGCGGGCACTCATAGCCCAGGCGTCGCGCCGCATCGAGAATCCGCTCGCCGGGCAGTGTCTCAAGCACGGCTCCGGAGGGCTGCAAGGTTACACGCATCAATCTATTCCTAACTGATTCCAGATGGCATCGATCCGGCGGGTCACCGCCTCATCCTTGACGATCACCCGGCCCCACTCGCGCGTGGTTTCACCGGGCCATTTATGCGTGGCATCGAGCCCCATCTTCGACCCCAGGCCGGAAACCGGCGAGGCAAAATCCAGGTAGTCGATCGGCGTGTTATCGATCATCACCGTGTCGCGCTTGGGGTCCATGCGCGTGGTAATGGCCCAGATCACGTCGTTCCAGTCGCGTGCGTTGATATCGTCGTCAGTGACAATAACGAACTTGGTGTACATGAATTGTCGTAAAAACGACCACACACCCAGCATCACGCGCTTGGCATGGCCGGGGTACTGCTTCTTCATGGTCACCACCGCCATGCGGTACGAGCAGCCTTCGGGCGGCAGGTAGAAGTCGGTGATTTCCGGGAACTGCTTCTGCAGGATCGGCACAAACACTTCATTGAGCGCCACGCCGAGAATGGCCGGCTCATCCGGCGGGCGGCCGGTATAAGTGCTGTGGTAGATCGGCTTGATGCGATGGGTGATGCGCTCCACGGTGAACACCGGGAAGCTGTCGACCTCGTTGTAATAACCGGTGTGATCGCCGTAAGGGCCTTCATCGGCCATCTCGCCCGGGTGAATCACCCCCTCAAGGATGATTTCGGCGGTGGCCGGCACTTGCAGGTCATTGCCCCGGCACTTCACCAACTCGGTGCGGTTGCCCCGCAGCAGGCCGGCGAAGGCGTACTCGGAAAGGCTGTCCGGCACCGGGGTCACGGCGCCAAGGATGGTCGCAGGGTCCGCGCCCAGGGCCACGGCCACCGGAAATGGCTGCCCCGGGTTCTTCTCGCACCACTCGCGGTAATCCAGCGCGCCGCCACGATGGCTCAACCAGCGCATGATCACTTTGTTGCGGCCGATCACCTGCTGGCGATAGATGCCCAGGTTCTGCCGGTCCTTGTTCGGGCCTTTGGTGACCGTCAGGCCCCAGGTGATCAGGGGGCCGACATCGCCCGGCCAGCAGGTCTGCACCGGCAGCATCGCCAGGTCGACGTCGTCGCCTTCGATGACCACCTCCTGGCACACCGCGTCCTTCACCACCTTGGGCGCCATGGCGATGATCTTGCGGAAGATCGGCAGCTTGGACCAGGCGTCTTTCAGGCCTTTGGGCGGCTCGGGCTCCTTGAGGAAAGCCAGCAGCTTGCCGATTTCCCGCAGCTCGCTGACGGCTTCCGCGCCCATGCCCAGGGCGACACGCTCGGGCGTGCCGAACAGGTTACCGAGCACCGGAATGTCATAACCCGTAGGGTTTTCAAACAACAGGGCCGGACCTTTGGCACGCAGGGTGCGATCGCAGACCTCGGTCATTTCCAGCACTGGGGACACCGGAACCTGGATGCGCTTGAGTTCACCGCGCTGTTCCAGGCCGCTGATAAAGTCGCGCAAGTCGCGATACTGCATGCGTGAGCCTCGTTTTGGCCGTGGCGTTCGGGGCAGGCAGTTTAGCGCCGAACCCAGCTGTTCAGAACAGCGAACTGCCCGTTGATCAATAATCAGATAGCAAAAAGCCGGGTTTCCCCGGCTTTTGCGGTCCCGCTCGACTTACTTGCGTTTCATCGACAGGAAGAACTCATCGTTGGTCTTGGTCTGTTTCAGCTTGTCGATCAAGAACTCGATGGCGGCGACTTCATCCATAGGATGCAGCAGCTTGCGCAGGATCCACATGCGCTGCAGCTCGTCGTCGGCGGTCAGCAACTCTTCGCGGCGGGTGCCGGAACGGTTGATGTTGATGGCCGGGAACACGCGCTTCTCAGCGATGCGACGGTCCAGAGGCAGCTCCATGTTGCCGGTGCCCTTGAACTCTTCGTAGATCACTTCATCCATCTTCGAGCCGGTTTCAACCAGCGCGGTAGCGATGATGGTCAGCGAGCCGCCTTCTTCGATGTTGCGCGCGGCGCCGAAGAAACGTTTCGGTTTCTCCAGGGCGTGGGCATCGACACCACCGGTGAGCACTTTGCCGGAGCTCGGGATCACGGTGTTGTAGGCACGGGCCAGACGGGTGATGGAGTCCAGCAGGATCACCACGTCCTTCTTGTGCTCAACCAGGCGCTTGGCCTTCTCGATGACCATTTCGGCAACCTGCACGTGGCGGGTTGGTGGCTCGTCGAAGGTCGAGGCAACCACTTCGCCGCGCACGGTGCGCTGCATTTCGGTTACTTCTTCCGGGCGCTCGTCGATCAGCAGAACGATCAGGTGCACTTCCGGGTTGTTACGGGTGATGTTGGCTGCGATGTTCTGCAACATGATCGTCTTGCCCGCTTTTGGCGGTGCCACGATCAGACCACGCTGGCCTTTGCCGATCGGGGCGCAGAGGTCGATCACACGACCGGTCAAGTCTTCGGTGGAACCGTTGCCGGCTTCCATCTTCATGCGCACGGTCGGGAACAGCGGAGTCAGGTTTTCAAACAGAATCTTGTTCTTGGCGTTCTCGGGACGATCGTAGTTGATCGTGTCGACCTTGAGCAGCGCGAAGTAACGCTCGCCTTCCTTTGGAGGGCGGATCTTGCCAACGATGGTGTCACCGGTGCGCAAGTTGAAACGACGGATCTGGCTTGGCGAGACGTAGATATCGTCTGGGCCGGCCAGGTAGGAGGCGTCGGAAGAACGGAGGAAGCCGAAGCCGTCCTGGAGGATCTCCAGCACGCCATCACCGGAGATTTCCTCGCCGCTTTTCGCGTGCTTTTTCAGCAGGGAGAAAATCACGTCCTGCTTGCGCGAACGGGCCATATTTTCTATGCCCATCTGTTCGGCCAATTCGAGCAGTTCGGTAATCGGCTTTTGCTTGAGTTCAGTCAGATTCATATAGGAATGACGTAATCATTTATGGAGGGGGGGAAATTAAGCTTTTGGCTTAATGAGGCCGCGCCGCGGAGAAGGCGACAGGATCGCGTACTTGTTCGAAAGGAGAGCGTCGGCGACGGCTTGCAGGGGGCAGTGGAGAAACCAGTGCGGGGCCGAATGTAACACCTGAGTTTCTGAGCGTCTAGCCCTCAATCATGAAAAAGCCCCGCAATTTGCGGGGCTTTTTTTGACCGGATCTGACAACGCCGCTTAGATGTTGGCGTCGAGGAAAGCAGCCAGTTGCGACTTCGACAGAGCACCTACTTTGGTGGCTTCAACGTTGCCGTTCTTGAACAGCATCAGTGTCGGGATACCACGTACGCCGTGCTTGGCAGGGGTTTCCTGGTTCTCGTCGATGTTCAGCTTGGCAACGGTCAGCTTGCCTTTGTAGGTCTCGGCGATTTCGTCCAGAACCGGAGCGATCATTTTGCAAGGGCCGCACCATTCAGCCCAGTAGTCGACCAGTACAGCGCCTTCGGCCTTGAGTACGTCGGCCTCGAAGCTAGCGTCGCTAACGTGTTTGATAAGATCGCTGCTCATGGAAGTCTCCAGGTTGTAAGCAAAAAAACGTGGCCCATCATAGCCGCCCTTCCCGCGTTCAGGAAGCCGGAGATGATTGACTCTCGCTATGGTGAGGCATGAGTTTGGGTATAGCTCAACTCAGGACGAGCCAGGGGTCACAAAGGCGATTCCGGTGCGCAGCGCGGCACCCCGAACATGTTCCTGCATGGCCTTCTGCGCCGCGCCGGACGCGTGCCGGGCCAGGCCGCGCAGGATCTTGCGGTGCTCCTGCCAGGTTTCCATGGCTCGCTCGGGTCGGATGAACGGTAGTTTCTGGCTCTCCAGAAACACCTCGGCACTGGCACTGAGGATGCTCAGCATCGCCTGGTTGCCGCTGGCCAGGAGGATCTTCTGGTGAAACTCGAAGTCCAGCCGCGCCGCCGCTTCGAAGTCCCCGGCCCGCAGCTCGCGGCGCATGGCCTCGACGTTATCTTCCAGGGCATCCAGCTCGTCGGCGGTCAGGGTCACGGCCGCAAGGCCGGCGGCAAACCCCTCCAGCGCATAACGCAGCTGGAAGATATCCACCGGTGAGGCCTGGGCCGCGAACGGCCAGCTCAGGCCTGCGGCATTCGCCAACGGCTCCGGCGCCTGGACGAACACCCCCTTGCCCGGCTGCACGCTGATCACCCCCAGTGCACTCAGGGACGACAGCGCCTCACGCAATGAGGCCCGGCTGACGCCCAATTGCAGTGCCAGGTCCCTTTGCGAGGGCAAGGCATCGCCCGGGCCGAAGCCCTGTTCGGTAATCAATTGACGAATGGCTTGCAACGCCACTTCGGGCACGGCGCGGGAGATCGAGTTCATAGATTTCAGCTGGGTCGGACCACGAAAGCGGTAGTTGTAAAGCTATTCGCCGAGCCCGGCAAGTCGTGCCCCAAGCGGGTTCGGACGCCTGGGCCGACGCTCGATAAGGGTGCGAAAACCGGCACAACTGTTCAGACCAGTAAGACCGATCAAGCCCAGTAAAACCCGGCCCGGCAAGGCTTTTGCCGTGATCTGGCATGGGCTGTGCTGTGTCGCAACCCAGAAATCACTCGCCGCCGTTCCGGAGAATTGCCATGACCCAGCGTTTCAGCGCCCTGCTCTGCGCCCTGTTTGCCAGCCTGATGCTGAGCCAGGCCCCCGCCCACGCCAATGGCCTGGACGATGTCGTCGCCCGCGGCACGCTCAAGGTCGCCGTGCCCCAGGACTTCCCGCCCTTCGGCTCGGTGGGCCCGGACATGAAACCCCGCGGCCTGGATATCGACACCGCCAAGCTGCTGGCCGAGCAACTCAAGGTCAAACTCGAACTGACCCCGGTCAACAGCACCAACCGCATCCCGTTCCTCACCACCGGCAAGGTCGACCTGGTGATCTCCAGCCTCGGCAAGAACCCCGAGCGCGAGAAGGTCATCGACTTCTCCCGCGCCTACGCTCCCTTCTACCTCGCCGTGTTCGGCCCGCCGGATGCCGCCATCAGCAGCCTCGACGACCTCAAGGGCAAGACCATCAGCGTCACCCGTGGCGCCATCGAAGACATCGAACTGACCGCAGTGGCACCCCAAGGCGTGACCATCAAGCGCTTCGAGGACAACAACTCGACCATCGCTGCCTACCTCGCCGGGCAAGTCGACCTGATCGCCAGCGGCAACGTGGTAATGGTGGCCATCAGCGAACGCAACCCGAAACGCATCCCGGCCATGAAGGTCAAGCTCAAGGACTCTCCGGTCTATGTCGGTGTGAACAAGAACCAGCCGGAGCTGCTGGACAAGGTCAACCAGATCCTGGCCACCGCCAAGAGCGACGGCAGCCTGGAAAAGAACGCACAGCTGTGGCTCAAACAGCCACTGCCGGCTGATCTCTGATCGCACCGACGGAGGTTAGCCATGGCCTATCAGTTCGACTTTCTACCGGTGCTGGAAAACACCGGCCTGCTGTTGCGTGGCGCCCTGTTCACCCTTGAGCTGACCGCCATCGGCACCCTGCTCGGGGTCAGCCTGGGGATCGTCGGCGCGTTGGTGCGGGCCTGGAAGATCCAGCCCTTCTCGGCGATCTTCGGCGTCTACGTCGAGCTGATCCGCAACACGCCGTTCCTGGTGCAGTTGTTCTTTATCTTCTTCGGCCTGCCGTCCCTGGGGCTGCAGATTTCCGAATGGCAGGCCGCCGTGCTGGCGATGGTGATCAACCTGGGCGCCTATTCCACCGAGATCATCCGCGCCGGCATCCAGGCCATCCCCAAGGGGCAGCTGGAGGCGGCCGCGGCCCTGGCCATGAGCCGCATGGAAGCCTTCCGCCACGTGGTGCTGCTACCGGCCCTGGGCAAGGTGTGGCCGGCCCTGAGCAGCCAGATCATCATCGTCATGCTCGGCTCGGCGGTGTGCTCGCAGATCGCTACGGAGGAGCTGAGCTTTGCCGCCAACTTTATCCAGTCGCGCAACTTCCGCGCCTTCGAGACCTACGCCCTGACCACCCTGGTCTACCTGTGCATGGCCTTGCTGATCCGCCAATTGCTGAACTGGATCGGCAGGCGCTATATCGCGAGGAGCAGCCAATGAGCGACTTCACCTTCTGGGACATCCTGCGCAACCTGCTGGGCGGCCTGCAATGGACCCTGGCCCTGTCCCTGGTGGCCTTTATCGGTGGCGGCCTGATCGGCTTGCTGATCATGACCCTGCGCATTTCCGCCAAGGCCTTCCCACGGGGCTTCGCCCGCCTCTATATCGAGCTGTTCCAGGGCACGCCGCTGTTGATGCAACTGTTCCTGGTGTTCTTCGGCATTGCCCTGCTCGGGATCGACATCTCCGCCTGGCTGGCGGCGGCGATCGCCCTGACTCTGTTCACCAGCGCCTACCTGGCGGAGATCTGGCGCGGCTGCGTAGAGTCGATCCCCCATGGCCAGTGGGAGGCGTCGTCGAGCCTGGCCCTGAGCCCGCTGGAGCAATTGCGCCATGTGATCCTGCCGCAAGCCCTGCGCATTGCCGTGGCGCCCACCGTGGGCTTCTCGGTGCAGGTGGTCAAAGGCACGGCGGTGACCTCGATCATCGGCTTCACCGAACTGACCAAGACCGGCGGCATGCTCGCCAACGCCACCTTCGAACCCTTCATGGTCTACGGCCTGGTAGCGCTCGGATATTTCCTGCTCTGCTACCCCCTGTCCCTCAGCGCGCGCTACCTGGAAAGGAGACTGCATGCCTCTGCTTAGAATTTCCGCCCTGCATAAATATTACGGCGACCACCATGTGCTCAAAGGCATCGACCTGAGCATCGAAGAGGGCCAGGTGGTGGCGATCATCGGCCGCAGCGGCTCGGGCAAAAGCACCCTGCTGCGCACCCTCAACGGCCTGGAGTCGATCAACGACGGGGTCATCGAGGTCGACGGCGAATACCTCGACGCGGCGCGAGCCGACCTGCGCAGCCTGCGACAGAAGGTCGGCATGGTGTTCCAGCAGTTCAACCTGTTCCCGCACCTGAGCGTCGGCGAGAACGTGATGCTCGCGCCCCAGGTGGTGCAGAAAGTGCCCAAGGCCAAGGCCGCCGAGCTGGCACGGCAGATGCTGGAACGGGTCGGCCTGGCGGAGAAGTTCGACGCCTTTCCCGACCGCCTGTCCGGCGGCCAGCAGCAGCGGGTGGCGATCGCCCGGGCCCTGGCGATGTCGCCCAAGGTACTGCTGTGCGACGAGATCACCTCGGCGCTGGACCCGGAACTGGTCAACGAAGTGCTCAGCGTGGTGCGCCAGCTGGCGAGGGATGGCATGACCCTGATCATGGTCACCCATGAAATGCGCTTCGCCCGCGAGGTGGGGGACAAACTGGTGTTCATGCATCAGGGCAAAGTGCATGAAGTGGGCGACCCCAAAGTGCTGTTCGCCAACCCGCAAACCCAGGAGCTGGCCAACTTCATCGGCAACCAGGAGGCCGTAGGCTGAGCCTCTGGCCGCCAGCGCCCGCTTTTATGCGCTGAATCAACGCATTAAACACTGCGCGTTGGCGGCAGCGGTTGATCGTGGCAGGATGTTCAGGTTATCGACCGAGATCCCCCCAACCATGCCGCAATCCCAAGCCAAGAATCTGTCCCTGATCGCCGCCATCGACCTGGGCTCCAACAGCTTTCACATGGTCGTGGCCAAGGCCCAGAACGGTGAAATTCGCATTCTCGAGCGGCTCGGTGAAAAGGTTCAACTGGCCGCCGGGATCAACGACGAGCGCCAGCTCAACGAAGAGTCCATGCAGCGCGGGCTCGATTGCCTGAAGCGCTTTGCCCAACTGATCAATGGCATGCCCCTGGGTGCCGTGCGTATCGTCGGCACCAACGCCCTGCGCGAAGCGCGCAACCGTGGCGAATTCATCCGCCGCGCCGAAGAAATCCTCGGCCACCCGGTTGAAGTCATTTCCGGCCGTGAAGAAGCCCGCCTGATTTACCTCGGCGTGTCCCACACCCTCGCCGACACCCCGGGCAAGCGCCTGGTGGCCGACATCGGCGGCGGCAGTACCGAATTCATCATCGGCCAGCGTTTCGAGCCACTGCTGCGCGAAAGCCTGCAGATGGGCTGCGTCAGCTTTACCCAGCGTTATTTCAAGGACGGCAAGATCACCCCGGCGCGCTATGCCCAGGCCTACACCGCGGCACGCCTGGAAATCATGAGCATCGAACACGCCCTGCACCGCCTGACCTGGGATGAAGCCATCGGCTCCTCGGGCACCATCCGCGCCATCGGCCTGGCGCTGAAGGCCGGCGGGCATGGCACCGGCGAGGTCAACGCCGAAGGCCTGGCGTGGCTCAAGCGCAAGCTGTTCAAGCTGGGCGATGCGGAAAAAATCGACTTCGAAGGAATCAAGCCCGATCGCCGGACTATTTTCCCGGCAGGCCTGGCGATTCTCGAAGCCATCTTCGATGCACTCGAACTGCAACGCATGGACCACTGTGAAGGCGCGCTACGTGAAGGCGTGCTCTACGACCTGCTGGGCCGTCATCATCACGAAGACGTGCGCGAACGCACCCTCAGCTCGTTGATGGAGCGCTACCACGTCGACCTGGAACAAGCTGCCCGGGTCGAGCGCAAGGCGCTGCATGCCTTCGACCAGGTGGCCGAGGACTGGGACTTGGAAGACGGCGTGTGGCGCGAGCTGCTGGGCTGGGCGGCCAAGGTGCATGAAGTGGGGCTGGACATCGCCCACTATCACTACCACAAGCACGGCGCCTACCTGATCGAGCACTCGGACCTTGCCGGCTTCTCCCGCGAAGACCAGCAAATGCTCGCGCTACTGGTGCGTGGCCACCGGCGCAATATTCCCAAGGACAAGTTCGCCGAGTTCGGCGATGAAGGCACCAAGCTGATTCGCCTGTGCGTGTTGCTGCGCTTTGCGATTCTGTTCCATCACATCCGCGGCACCCAGGAAATGCCCCAGGTCAAACTGCACGCCGCGGGCGACAGCCTGGATGTGGTGTTCCCGGAAAACTGGCTGGATGAAAACCAGCTGACTCAAGCCGACTTCGCCCTGGAAGCGGAGTGGCTGACCAGGGTCGGCATCAGCCTCAACGTGCATTGAGGCTCGCGGCGGCCCTTGCGGGCCGCCGCTTCGCTGTCACTTCTCCTAGCGAACGCTCAACACTGGATTGCTCAGGCGCTCCAGCAGAATCGCCTGGGCGCTGCGCGGGTTCTGGTTGCCGGTCGGCGTGTTGCGGATGTAGCGCCCGTCCGACTGCAGGCTCCAGCTGTGGGTGTTGTCGGTGAGGTAACTCTCCAACTCTTTCTTGACCCGCAGGATCAGCTTCTTGCCCTCGACCGGGAAGCAGGTCTCGACCCGCTTGTCGAGGTTGCGCTCCATCCAGTCGGCACTGGAGAGGAACATCTGCTCCTCGCCGCCGTTGAGGAAGTAGAACACCCGGGTGTGCTCCAGGAAGCGGCCAATGATCGAGCGCACATGAATGTTGTGCGAGACCCCGGCGATGCCCGGACGCAGGCAGCACATGCCGCGCACCACCAGGTCGATGCGCACGCCGGACTGGCTGGCCTTGTACAGCGCGCGGATGATCTTCGGATCGGTCAGCGAGTTGAACTTGGCGATGATGTGCGCCGGCTTGCCGTCGAGGGCGAACTGAGTCTCCCGGGCAATCATGTCGAGCATGCCCTTCTTCAGGGTGAACGGCGCGTGCAGCAGCTTCTTCATGCGCAGGGTCTTGCCCATGCCGATCAACTGGCTGAACAACTTGCCCACGTCTTCGCACAGGGCGTCGTCGGAGGTCAGCAGGCTGTAGTCGGTGTAGAGACGGGCGTTGGCCGCGTGATAGTTGCCGGTGCCCAAGTGCGCGTAACGCACGATCTCGCCGGCTTCACGGCGCAGGATCAGCATCATCTTGGCGTGGGTCTTGAAGCCGACCACACCGTAGATCACCACCGCACCGGCCGCTTGCAGGCGGCTGGCCAGTTGCAGGTTGGACTCTTCGTCGAACCGCGCGCGCAATTCGATCACTGCCGTGACTTCCTTGCCGTTACGCGCCGCATCCACCAGCGCATCGACGATTTCCGAGTTGGCGCCGCTGCGGTACAGGGTCTGCCGGACAGCCAGCACGTGGGGGTCCTTGGCGGCCTGGCGCAGCAGGTCGACCACCGGGGTAAAGGACTCGAAGGGGTGCAGCAACAGGATGTCCTGCTTGCTGATCACGCTGAAGATGTTCTCGCTGTTCTGCAGCAGCTTGGGGATCTGCGGGGTGAACGGCGTGTATTGCAGCTCCGGATGGCTGTCCAGGCCGGTGATGCTGAACAGGCGCGTCAGGTTCACCGGGCCATTGACCTGATACAGCTCGGTCTCGTGCAGGTTGAACTGCTTGAGCAGGTAGTCCGACAGGTGTTTCGGACAGGTGTCGGCCACTTCCAGACGCACCGCGTCGCCGTAGCGACGGGAGAACAGCTCGCCGCGCAGGGCGCGGGCCAGGTCTTCGACGTCCTCGGTGTCCACGGCCAGGTCGGCGTTACGGGTCAGGCGGAACTGATAGCAGCCTTTTACCTTCATGCCCTGAAACAGGTCATCGGCATGGGCGTGGATCATCGACGACAGGAACACATAGTTGTCGCCTGGGCCGCCGACTTCTTCCGGCACCTTGATGATGCGCGGCAGCAGGCGCGGCGCCGGGATGATCGCCAGGCCGGAATCACGGCCAAAGGCGTCGATCCCTTCCAGCTCGACGATAAAGTTCAGGCTCTTGTTCACCAGCAACGGGAACGGGTGCGTCGGGTCGAGGCCGATCGGGGTGATGATCGGCGCGATTTCGTCGCGGAAATAGCGGCGGACCCATGTCTTGAGCTTGGTGGTCCAGTTGCGGCGACGGATAAAGCGGACCTGATGTTTCTCCAGCTCCGGCAACAGGATGTCGTTGAGGATCGCGTACTGGCGGTCGACGTGGCCGTGCACCAGTTCGCTGATGCGCGCCAGCGCCTGGTGCGGCTGCAGGCCGTCGGCCCCGGCTTGTTCACGGGCGAAGGTGATCTGCTTTTTCAGGCCGGCAACGCGGATCTCGAAGAATTCGTCGAGGTTGCTGGAGAAGATCAGCAGGAACTTGAGCCGTTCCAGCAGGGGGTAGGACTCATCCAGGGCCTGCTCCAGGACCCGGATGTTGAACTGCAGTTGCGACAATTCGCGGTGGATGTACAGGCTGCTGTCATCCAGGCTGGGAATCGCGATCGCCGGGGCCGCCTGCGGCGACTCGACCGCGGCCGCGACCACCGCAGGCGGGGTCTCCAGCTCGGGCGGGGTTTCGGCAACTTGCTCAATCACAGGCTGAGCGTCTTTTACGGCAACTTCAGTAAGTCCTTCGGTATTCATCGCGTGTTCCTGGGAGGGCTATTTTTGCTCTCGTAACAATTGAGCAGCACGAACGGCAAAGTAAGTCAGGATGCCATCGGCACCTGCACGTTTAAAAGCGGTCAGGGATTCAAGAATAACCCCTTCACCCAACCATCCATTCTGAATCGCCGCCATATGCATGGCGTACTCGCCGCTGACTTGGTAGACAAAGGTCGGCACCTTGAATTCATCCTTGACCCTATAAAGGATGTCCAGATAAGGCATGCCGGGCTTGACCATCACCATGTCCGCGCCTTCCGCCAGGTCGGCGGCCACCTCATGCAGCGCTTCATTGCTGTTGGCCGGGTCCATCTGGTACGAGGCCTTGTTGGCCTTGCCCAGGTTCAGCGCCGAGCCCACCGCATCGCGGAACGGGCCGTAATAGGCGCTGGCGTATTTGGCCGAGTAGGCCATGATCCGCACATTGACGTGACCGGCCAGCTCCAGGGCCTCGCGGATCGCCTGGATCCGCCCGTCCATCATGTCCGATGGCGCCACCACCTGGGCACCGGCCGCGGCATGGGACAACGCCTGGCGGACCAGGGCGTCAACGGTGATGTCGTTCTGCACATAACCGTCTGCGTCGAGAATCCCGTCCTGGCCATGGGTGGTGAACGGGTCCAGCGCCACATCGGTGATGACCCCAAGCTCCGGAAAGCGCTCGCGCAAGGCGCGGGTTGCGCGCTGGGCAATACCTTCCGGGTTCCAGGCTTCGGCCGCGTCCAGGGACTTGAGCGCCGCCGGAGTCACCGGAAACAGGGCCAGCGCCGGAATCCCGAGCTCGACCCAGGTCGCTGCCTCTTCGAGCAGCAGGTCAATGGTCAGGCGCTCCACCCCCGGCATCGAAGCCACCGCTTCCCGACGGTTCTCGCCCTCGAGCACGAACACCGGCAGGATCAGATCGTCGACGCTCAGGACGTTTTCACGAACCAGGCGGCGAGAGAAATCATCACGACGGTTGCGGCGCAGGCGGGTGGCGGGGAACAGGCGGTTGGCAGGGGTAAAGCTCACGGCAGACTCCTGAGCCCGCGCTGGCGGGCGAGCGTGACAGTTATAAGCGGCCATTATGACGAACGAATGACAGTTGTGCTTAACCCTGTGACCTGTAGTCGCAGTGATTGTCATTGCTGGATTTGTTCACGTCGAGACACATTTCGATACTTTCCTCTATGTCCTCGAAGGGGTAGGCTGCGCGTTCATTTCGCCAGCACCCAGACAATGCTCCAACAATTTCTGCATGACTTCGGCTACTTCGCCCTTTTTCTCGGCACGTTCTTCGAAGGCGAAACCATTCTGGTGCTCGCGGGCTTCCTCGCGTTTCGCGGATACATGGATATCAACCTGGTGGTGGTGGTGGCCTTCTTCGGCAGCTACGCCGGCGACCAGCTTTGGTATTTCCTGGGGCGCAAGCACGGGCGCAAATTGCTTGCGCGCAAACCCCGCTGGCAATTGATGGGTGACCGGGCGCTGGAGCATATCCGCAAGCATCCGGATATCTGGGTACTGACTTTCCGCTTCGTCTACGGCCTGCGCACGGTCATGCCCGTGGCCATTGGCCTGTCCGGCTATCCGCCGGGACGCTACCTGCTGCTCAACGGTATCGGCGCGGCCATCTGGGCCACCGCCCTGGCCGCTGCCGCCTACCACTTCGGTGCAGTGCTCGAGGGCATGCTCGGCAGCATCAAGAAGTACGAGCTGTGGGTGCTGGGCGCCCTGCTGATCCTGGGCCTGGGCCTGTGGTTGCGCCGGCGCCTGAAGAACGCGCGGCTGGCCAAGGAGATCTACCAGGCCGAGCAGGACAAGAAGGCCGAAATCAAGACGCCAGTCGAGTAACCCGGCCTCTGACGTAATACAGACCGATCACACTGAGCAGGCTGTAGCTCAGCAGGCCGATCCAGCCCAACGGGCTGGCCGGCCACAGCCCGACCAGCGGCGCCAGCCACACCAGCGGCAGGTTCGACAGCAGCCGCACAGCCTCCAGCTTCAACGCCCACGGCCGATTCTCCAGCGCCGCGCCCAGCACGAACAACCCGAACGCTATGGCGCCCCAGCCCAGTACCAGGGCACCGGTCGGCAAGCTGTTCTCCAGGTTCATCAGGTAGCTGCCCAGCGCCACATACACCGAGAACTGCAGCACCACGTACACCTGCTGGCGCACATCCAGCTCCACCTCGAACTTGCGGAACTGGCTCAGGTCCGGCTTGGCCAGCGGGTACTTGGCCCGCACATCCGCCGGGCGCCAGCCGGTGCGCATGAACCAGATCCGCAGCTTGTCCCAGTAGCTTTCGGTACGCCGCGCGTCCTCCCACAGCTGTGCATAAAACTGCAGGTTGGCCCAGATCGGGTTCCAGCTGGCCAAGGGCGTGGTCACCCCAAATATCACGGGCTCGTTATCGTCTTCTTCCTGGAACGAGCCAAATAGACGGTCCCAAATAATGAACACGCCGCCGTAGTTGCGATCCATGTAGAGAGCGTTCTGTGCATGGTGGGCCCGATGATTGGACGGCGACACGAAGAACCATTCGAACCAGCCGAGCTTGGGGATATGCCGGGTATGCACCCAAAACTGGTAGAGCAGGTTCAGCGCCGCAACGCTGACAAACACCAGGAGTGGCACGCCGGCCACGGCCAGCGGCAGGTAGAAGATCCAGCTCAGCAGGAAGCCGGTGCTGGTCTGGCGCAGGGCCGTGGAGAGGTTGTAGTCCTCGCTCTGGTGGTGCACCGAATGGGCGGCCCAGAGGATGTTGCGTTCATGGCCGAAGCGATGCAGCCAGTAGTAGCAGAAGTCATAGAGCACAAAGGCGAATACCCAGACCCAGACGCTGTCGGCCGGCAACTCGAACAGCGCCAGGTGCTTCAGGGCAAAGGCATAGGTCACCAGGCCCACACCCTTGGTCAGAAGCCCCGTGGTGGTCGACAGCATACCGGTGCTGATGCTGTTGACGGCATCGGCGACGCGGTAGTTGTTCACCCCGCGCCAGCGATCGGCCAACAGTTCGACAACAATCAATACGAAGAAAAACGGCACCGCATAGAGGATGAAGTTCATGACGCGACCTGACCGGAATCGATACGCGAGATTAGGGCCCGCGGTGAAATAACCCTATGGCAACCCATGACAATTTAGTGGACATTTAGCGCCATGAATCTGGAGAAAAACCCATGAGCAAAAAAGTTGCAGTGATCCTTTCCGGTTGTGGCGTATACGACGGCGCCGAGATCCATGAAAGCGTGATCACCTTGCTGCGCCTCGACCAACGCGGCGCCAAGGTCCAGTGCTTCGCCCCTGACATCGCGCAGATGCACGTGATCAACCACCTGACCGGTGAAACCATGGACGAGTCGCGCAACGTGCTGGTGGAATCGGCGCGCATTGCCCGTGGCGAGGTCAAGAACTTGCGCGAAGCCAACGCCGAAGACTTCGATGCGCTGATCGTGCCCGGAGGTTTTGGCGCGGCCAAGAACCTCTCCAACTTTGCCGTCGAAGGCGCGGGCTGCAAGGTCCAGGAAGATGTACTGGCGCTGGCCGAAGCCTTTGCCGAGGCTGGCAAGCCGGTGGGCCTGATCTGCATTTCGCCGGCACTGGCGGCGAAGATCTACGGCCCGGGGGTGATCTGCACCATCGGCAACGATGCCGACACCGCCGCCGCCATGGGCAAGATGGGCGCCACCCACACCGACTGCGAAGTCAGTGAAATCATCGAGGACAAAGCCCGCAAACTGGTGAGCACCCCAGCCTACATGCTCGCCCAGTCCATCAGCGAAGCCGCATCCGGCATCAACAAGCTGGTGGACCGAGTGCTGGAACTGACCCACGAAAACGACTGATCGCCCTCGCTGCCTCAGAACCTGTTCGCGATCTGGCGAGCGACGCTCAGGCCTGACGCGCCAGCCGCGTCAGGATACGGTCCAGTGAGTTGGCGAACGCCTGCTTCTCGCGATCACCGTAAGGCCCCTGCCCGCCGCCGACCTGCCCCTGTTCACGCAGGTCGGTGAACAGGTTGCGTACTGCCAGGCGCTCTCCCATGTTCTGCGCGTCGAACTCCTTGCCGCGAGGATCAAGGGCCGCCACGCCTTTCTTCACCAACCGGTCCGCCAGTGGCACATCACTGCAGATCACCAGCTCGCCCGGTACGGCGTGTTCCACCAGATAATCGTCGGCGGCATCCGGCCCGCTGGGCACCACGATCAGCTTGACGCAGGTAAACGCCGGCTTGATCTGGCTTTGCCCGGCCACCAGCACCACCTCGAATTGACGCTTCAAGGCGAAGCGCACCAACTGATCCTTGGCCGCCTTGGGGCAAGCGTCGGCATCGACCCAGACACGCATAATCCTTCCTCCTGAATGCACGGCGGGCAAACCCGCCCCCTGCACTTTAGCCGCAGGGGCGAGCTTGCCCGCTATAAACCCGCTATCGAGGCCTAGGAAGCCTGTACCCGACGCTTCTCGGCGTTGCGGCTGCGGCTGTAAAGCACCACGATCGCCACGATCGCCACGGCCTGGGCCGCCAGCGAGTAGGCATCGGCGTGGATCCCCAGCCAGTCGAAGTCGAAGAACGGCACCGGACGGGTGCCAAAGATCCCGGCCTCCTGCAATGCCTTGACCCCGTGCCCGGCGAACACCACCGACAACGCGCACAGCAGCGCGGCGTTGATACCGAAGAACAGCGCCAGGGGCAGTTTCGCCGAGCCCCGCAGAATCACCCAGGCCAGGCCCACCAGCAGTACCAGCGCGGTAGCGCCACCGGCCAGCACCGCGTTATGCCCGGCCGGGCCGGCCTGCAGCCAGAGGGTTTCATAAAACAGGATGACTTCGAACAGCTCGCGGTAGACCGAAAAAAACGCCAGCATCGCAAAGCCAAACCGCCCACCACCGCCCACCAGACTGCTCTTGATGTAGTCCTGCCAGGCCGCCGCGTGCCGCCGGTCGTGCATCCACACCCCCAGCCACAACACCATCACACTGGCAAACAGCGCCGTGGCGCCTTCCAGCAGTTCACGCTGCGAGCCGCTGACATCGATCACATAGGCCGCCAGGGCCCAGGTCGCCAAGCCCGCCAGCAAGGCCAGGCCCCAGCCGACGTTGACGCTGCGCACCGCTGACTGCTGGCCGGTGTTGCGCAGGAAGGCGAGGATCGCCGCCAGCACCAGGATCGCTTCCAGGCCCTCGCGCAGCAGGATCAGCAACCCGGAGATGTAGCTCAGAGACCAGCTCAAGCCATCGGAACCCAACAGGTCCGCGGACTCCTTGAGCTTGGCCTTGGCCGCCGCCAGGCGCTGCTCGGCCTGCTCCGCCGGCAAGCCGTCCTGCAGCGACTGACGGTAAGCCATCAGGGATTTCTCGGTGTCTTTGCGCACAGTGGCATCGACGTTGTCGAGGGAGCTTTCCACCAGCTCGAAGCCCTCGAGGTAAGCCGCCACCGACAGGTCATACGCCTGCTCGCGATCCCCGGCGCGGTAAGCGGCCAGGCTCTTGTCGAGGGTCGAGGCGGTGTAGTCCAGCAATTGCGCCGGACCGCGCTTGACCTGCGGCGGTTGCGCGCGCTGGGCACGGAAGGTCGCGGCGGCCGCCGGGCCCTGGGCGGAAAGGACTTCGCCGGGGGTTTGCCGGGCCAGGTCAGCAAGGTTGAACACCTCGGCCCCCTTGGCCGCTGCCGGGTCCGCACTGAAGCTGGCGATGTAGGTCGCCAGGTCCCAGCGCTGCCGGTCGTCCAACTGGTCGGCGAACGACGGCATGTCGGTGCCTTCGACTCCCAGCCCCAGGGTGTTGTAGATCGCGTACAGGCTCAGGCGATCCAGGCGCGCGGCATCGCGCAGGTTGGCCGGTGGCGGCGTCAGGCCGACACCCGCCGGGCCATCGCCCGCCCCCGTGTCGCCATGGCACACCGAGCAATGCTGGGCATACAGGGGCGCGCCGCGAGTCGGGTCCGGGGTAATGATCGGCGCCTGGCTGACCTCATAGGCCACCACCAGCTTCGCCCCCAATTGCCGGGCCTGGCGGGCGACCGCCGCCCCGTCTTCACGGGCGCCGATGGCACTGCGCAGGCTGCTGACACCGGTTTCCAGCTCGGCCTTCTCCGGTTTGGACGGCAGATCGGCGATCAACCCCTGCAGCACCCCCAGAAATTCCAGCTGTTCGCTGTACTCGGCGTCGTCGATGACCTTGCCCGCCTCGACCGTGGACGGGTAATCCGCGCCGATGTAATCGAGCAAATGCAGGGCCTTGGGCGCGCCTTCAACGGTATCGGCCAGCAGATTGGAGCTGCACAGGGCCAATAGCGGCAGCACAAGCCACGCCAGGAAACGGGAAGGGGCAATCATCAATCAATCTCAATTGGTAATACGAAGTTACATATTGTTCACTTCCAATGAGCTTCACTCAAGCGCCATGACGCCGCGCGTGCGCCATCAGCCCCGCAAAACCGGGCGCAAGCCTTGCCGGCAGGGTGTTGCGGGCCATCGGCCGGACTTGCGCAAATTTGCCCTCGACGCCAAAAAGCCACGCTCGCTGACCGCAGCCGCTGTCGAACACCAGCGTAAATGCCCGAGGCAGACATCCGCCCCCAGCTCCCCCCTGATTCCGCGTACTGGCACCCACTGAATAAATGAAATTAAAAAGCCAGTACAAGGCCATCATCCGCCGCTATAATGCCGCGCCCTCGTTATCGCGATAGGGTATTTAAGCTCCTCTTTTTATGAGGAATTGGCAGGATAGCCAGTTGTCCTGCCAGTGGGTCCGTCCAGCCCTACCCGCGCGCCAGGCTGCCCAATTCAGGGAAGAAGTACCCATGGCCTCCCGCGCCCTCACCTTGTTCGCCCTCAGTGCGGCCACCCTGCTGGCTGGCTGTTCGGCCTTCCGCAGCTACGATAACGAGCTTCAGGAAACCAACCAGCAACTGGGCGCCGGCCACGTCGATGCTGCCCTGGCCCTGCTGGAAAAGAACAACCAGAGCGAAGACAAAGACCTGCTCTATTACTTCGAAAAAGGCGAGTTGCTGCGGGCCAAGGGCGACCTCAACGGCAGCCAGACGGCCTGGCGCCATGCCGACCAGGTGGTGGGCAACTGGGAAGACTCGGTCAAGCTCGACACCGACAAGTACCTGGCCCAGTTCGGCAGTTTCCTGATCAACGACAAGGTGCGGCGCTACGAAGGCTACGACTACGAAAAAGTCATGCTGACCACTCAGATGGCCCTGAACCTGCTGGCTCAGAACGATTTCGACGGCGCCCGTACCGAAATCAAGAAAACCCACGAACGTGAAGCGGTGATCGCCGAGCTGCGCGACAAGGAATACCTCAAGCGCGAGGACGAAGCCGAAAAACAGGGCGTCAAGACTGAGTACAAGGACCTCAAGGGTTACCCGATCGAGTCCCTTGATGCGCCCGATGTGGTCAGCCTGAAAAACAGCTACCAGAGCGCGTTCAGCCATTACCTGGCCGGCTTCGTCTACGAAGCGCTGGGTGAAAAAGACATGGCGGCACCGGGCTACCGCAAGGCCGCCGAACTGCGCCCCAACACCCCGCTGCTGGAACAGGCGCTGCTGAACCTGGACGAGCCAGCCGCCGTACCGACCGTCAAGGTATCGGGCAAATCCAAGAAGTCGTCGGCCAAGGCTGCGGCCAAGCCCGTTGCCAAGCCCGAGCTCGCCGCTGACGAAAGCGACATCCTGATCGTGGTGCAAAGCGGCCTGGCGCCGGCCCGCGACTCGATCCGCATTCCACTGCCGCTGCCCATCAGCGGCAACCTGGTGATCACCCCGCTGTCGTTCCCGGTGATCAAGCCGGACACCACGACCCCAGCCTTCACCCAGATCGCCGTGGATGGCCAGCAACAGTCCCTGACCCAGCTCAACAGCACCACCGCCATGTCCCGCCGCGCCCTGCGTGACGACATGCCGGGGATCATCCTGCGCACCACCGTGCGTGCCGTGACCCGTGGCGTGGCGCAAAAACAACTGAACGACGTCAACCCGCTGGCCGGCCTGGCCGTGGGCATTGCTTCGGCCGTGACCGAAGGTGCGGACACCCGCACCTGGCGCACCCTGCCGGACAACACCCTGGTGACGCGCCTGCGGGTCAAGCAGGGCGAGCACCAGATAACCCTGCCTAGCGCCCATGGCGGCTCCCAGGTGCAGGTCAAGATCGACCGGCGCTATCAGGTCGTAACCCTGCGCGTGGTCGGCAACCAGGTATTCAGCAGCGGCCTGGCCGCTCAGGTAATGCCCAGCGCCAATAGCCAGGCTGTGATCAGCCTCAAACAACCTTAAGCGGAGACTCTCATGCGCTTCAAAATCATCGCTGTCGCCGCGCTGGCCCTTCTGGGCGGCTGCGCAACCCCTCCACCACCGGCTCCCGGCAGCGCCGCGAGCAAGGTGGTGGTGATGAACAAGTTCAACAACATTGCCATCGGCGCAATGCGGGTCGCCCGTGAAAACGGCTTCCTGACGGTCAAGGTGGCGCTGAACAACACCAGCCACACCAACATGACCATGTACTACCGCTTCGTCTGGCTGGGCAACGACGGTTTCCCGGTGGCTGATGAAGAAAGCTGGAAGGTGTTCAACCTGTACGCAGCGCAAGCCACCTTCCTGCCGGCCATTGCTCCGGTCCCCCAGGCCACTGACTTTCGCATGGAAGTCAAAACCCAATAAATCGCCACCCCATCAGATTTAGAGAGCACACCCATGTTTGCACGCTTTTCTTTCCTCGCCATTGCCGCCCTGCTGGCCAGTGGCTGCGCCAATAACTCCCCCGTCCTGGGCGGCAAGAACATCGGCTACGGCGACAGCAAGGCCGTGGAACTGGTGACCAACGAGTTCGGTTCCACCGACCTGCAGATGATCGCCGAGTCCATGACCCGCTCCCTGGCCCAGTCCGGGATCCTGCAGGGTCGCCCGGTGGTCCAGGTCTACGACGTGAAGAACAAGACCAGCGAGTACATCGATACCCGCGAGATCACCACCTCGATCAAGACCCAGCTGATGAAGTCCGGCACCGCCCGCTTCGCCAGCGACAACACCGCGATGCAGAGCCAGGTCGACCAGCTCAAGCTGCAGAACCAGAGCGGCCTGTACAAGAAAGGCACCGTGGCCAAGACCGGCAACATGATCGCCGCCAAATACCGTCTTGAAGGTTCGATCAGCTCGATCGTCAAGCGCAGCAGCGACTACAAGGACGTCTTCTACAAATTCAGCCTGCAATTGATCGACGTCGAGAGCGGTCTGGCCGAGTGGATGGACGAGAAAGAGATCCGCAAAACCACGGAGCGCTAAGCAATGCGTGCATGGATTGGCATCATGGCCCTGGCTTGCGCGTTTGGCGCGCAGGCGGCCCCTAAAGTTGCAGTCATGGACCTGGCGTACCAGGAACGTGTGCAGGAATACATCCACATCGTGTCGTCGCAGAACAGCTACCGCGAGGGCTATGCCAGCGCCAGCGGTTCGTCGAGCTACAACGAGATGGAGTCGAGCACCAGCTACATCGAGGAAGGTGAGCTGCGCAAGTTCACCGGTGACATCAAGGGCGAGATCCTCAAGTCCGGGATGTTCCAGCTGATGCAGGGCACGCCCCACACCAGCGCGTCCACCGCCAACGTGTACGACGTGATCAAGCGCATCAAGGCCGGCAACTTCAAGGGCGCCGACTACGTGCTGTTCGGCACCCTGTCGGATATCGACTTCAACCGCGATATCAACGAGCTGGCCAACACCGACAGCTACTCGGCGGTGCTGGCACTGACCCTGGTGGCCGACTTCAGCCTGATCAACACCAAGACCTTCGAAATCACCTCGGCCTTTACCGCCATGGGTGAAGGTCAGGACACCAAGCTGGTGAACAACCGTGATGTGCGGATCTCGCTGAACCGCCCACGGGTGGTGCGCGAAGTGTCCAAGTCCCTGGGCGAAGACGTTGCCCGGCAGATGGCCGAGCAACTGGGCCGCGGCGGTTATCAGCAGCCAGGACAAGCGCCGACGCGCAACAACCTGCCGCCTGATACCCAGCCGGTAATCCTGCGCTAAACCCTCGGGCAATGAAAAAGGCGACCTTCGAGGTCGCCTTTTTTTATGCCCGCCAGGTTTAGATCGCGGCTTTGCGAATGGTTGCCAATAGCCCTGCGGCCCCGATGAACAGCCCGGCAAAGGTGCGGTTCATCCGCCGCTGCTGGGTCGGCGTGCGCAACAGGCGCAGCACTTTGGAGGCCAGGCCGGTGTAGCCGGCCATGACGATCAGGTCGACCACAATCATGGTGCCGCCCAGGATCAGGTATTGCTTGATCAGCGGCGCATGGGGATCGATGAACTGCGGCAGCACCGCCAGCATGAACACCAGGGCCTTGGGGTTGCTGACATTGACCAGGAAGCCGCGAAAAACCAGGGCCAGGGGCTTGCCGATGGGGCGGATCGCCGCGTCATCGCTCATGTCGCTGGGCAGTGCGCGCCATTGCTTGACCGCGAGGTACACCAGGTACGCCACGCCAAACCACTTGATGGCGTAGAAGGCGGTGGCGGACGCCGCGAGGATCGCCCCCACGCCCGCGGCGACGATCGCAATCTGCAACGCCAGGCCCAGTTGCAGGCCCAGGGCATTCCAGTAGCCACGCCAGAAACCGTATTGCAGACCGCAGGACATTGACGCAATGGCGCCGGCACCCGGGGAAAGACTGATCACCCAGCAGGCGGCAAAAAACGCCAGCCATGTCTCAAGAACCATCGCGCACCTCGGATCGAATCAATCGTGGCTGCCTAAGCTAATCCTCCGACTCGCGGCTGACCATGTTTTTTTCTAGGGCGCGCAAGGTGTCAGGAGAAGATGAGGTGTGCGTCCGGTAGCCGCTGCCGCAGGCTGGGGCCGCGTTTGGACGCTGCCCCAGCCGCCACCGAAGAACCCTCGGCAGATGGTAGAACCCCTACTTCCCACCCGTCCCGATAGGCAGCACATCATTCCCGCGCCAACGGCGCACCGAGCGCTGGAAGAACAGGCTGTTGGGCACCTGCACCATGGCGCTGCCGGTACCGGCTTCTTCCGCCTCGACCAGGGTGGTGTACAGCAGGTTGATCGCCACTACCCGGCCCTTGACCCCGGGCTTGTCGACGGTATCGACCAACTCGACGATATCCCCCAGGCGAAACGGCCCGACGGTGAAAATCAGAATCGCGCAGAGCAGGTTGGAGAGCACGCTCCACATGGCAAAGAACGCCACCGCCGCCACCGCGACAAACCCCGACAGGGCTGTCCACAGCACCGTCGCCGAAACCCCCAGGCGCTCCAGGACAAAGATCAGCGCGCTGCCCATGATCAGCCAGCGCAGGCCTCCGCGCAGCGGCATCAGCAACTGCGGCGGAAACGGATAGCGCTCTCCCAGACGGGTCAGGCAACGCGCCACGAAGCGCTGCGCCAGGTACCCGGCCAGCAGGATCAGGACAATTTGCAGGGCAATCCACAAGGGGCCGACCCACTGCGCCGGCAGCGGCAATTGAAGGGCCTCCATCAGGACAGCGCCTCCAGCTCCGCCTGCATGCTTTCCAGCAGCTCCAGGGCTTCCATCCAAGCTTCTTCAAGCTCGGCTTCACGCACCTTGAGCTTGGCCTGTTCGGCCAGCAAGTCCCGCAGGTCGTTCTTGCGCGCAGGTTCGTAGATATCGCTGTCGCCGAGACTGGCATCGATCTTCGCCAGTTTCTCGTGCAGCTTGCCCAACTCGGCTTCGAGCTTGTCGGCCTCGCGCTTGTGCGGCGCCAGTTGCTGGCGCAACGCAGCCGCGGCCTGGCGCTGGGCCTTCTTGTCGGTCTTGTCCGGGTTGACCGGCGTCGTGCTGACCGGGGCGTTGCGCTGTCGGTAATCCACCAGCCAGCGGGTGTAGTCGTCGAGGTCGCCATCGAACTCTTCGACCTTGCCGTCGGCCACCAGGTAGAAGTTGTCGGTGGTGCTCTTGAGCAGGTGGCGATCGTGGGAGACCACCAGTACCGCACCGCTGAACTCCTGCAACGCCATGGTTAGTGCCAGGCGCATTTCCAGGTCCAGGTGGTTGGTCGGTTCGTCGAGCAGCAGCAGGTTCGGCCGCTCCCAGGCGATCAGGGCCAGGGCCAGGCGGGCTTTTTCGCCGCCGGAGAAATTCAGCACAGGCTCGTCGATCCGCGCGCCACGGAAATCGAAACCGCCAAGGAAGTCGCGCAGGGTCTGCTCGCGCTCGGTGGGCGCCAGGCGCTGCAGGTGCAGCAGCGGGCTGGCCTTGGCGTCGAGGGAGTCCAGTTGGTGCTGGGCGAAATAGCCAACCACGGTGTTTTCACCCCGGGTCAGGCGCCCGGCCAGCGGCTCGAGTTCACCGGCGAGGTTTTTGATCAGGGTCGACTTGCCGGCACCGTTGGGGCCCAGCAGGCCGATACGCGCACCCGGGGTCAGTTGCAGCTTGACCTTCTCCAGCACGGTCTTGTCGCCATAACCCAGGCGAGCATCAGACAGGTCGATCAAGGGGCTGGAGATCTTCGTCGACTCGCGGAACACGAAGTCGAACGGCGAATCGACGTGGGCGGCAGACAACTCTTCCATCCGCTCCAGGGCCTTGATCCGGCTCTGGGCCTGGCGCGCCTTGGTGGCCTGGGCCTTGAACCGGGCGATGTAGCTTTCCATGTGCGCGCGCTGCGCCTGCTGCTTCTCGTAGGCCTGCTGTTGCTGGGCCAGACGCTCGGCACGGGCGCGTTCGAACGCGGTGTAACCACCACGGTACAGGGTGATCTTGCGCTGATCGACGTGGGCCACGTGATCGACCACGGCATCCAGGAAGTCGCGGTCGTGGGAAATCAGCAGCAAGGTTCCCGGGTAGCTCTTGAGCCACTCTTCGAGCCAGATAATGGCGTCGAGGTCCAAGTGGTTGGTCGGCTCATCGAGCAACAACAGGTCCGACGGGCACATCAGCGCCTGCGCCAGGTTCAGGCGCATCCGCCAGCCCCCGGAGAAGTCGCCGACCGGGCGGTCCATCTGCTCGTTGGTGAACCCCAGGCCGGCCAGCAGCTTGCGCGCCCGGGCATCGGCGGTGTAGCCGTCGGCGCTGTCCAGTTCGGAGTGCAGGCGGGCCTGGGCGGCACCGTCATGGGCCGCCTCGGCGTCGGCCAGCTCACGCTGTACCTGGCGCAGGCGCAGGTCGCCATCGAGCACGTAGTCGACCGCCAGGCGCTCCAGCGTGTCGACCTCCTGCCGCATATGGGCGATGCGCCAGTCGGCAGGCAGGAAGCAGTCACCGGAATCCGGGTGCAGCTCCCCGCGCAGCAGGGCGAACAGGCTGGATTTGCCGGCGCCGTTGGCACCGATCAGGCCGGCTTTGTGGCCGGCGTGCAGGGTCAGCTCGGCGTCTTCTAGCAGACGTTGCGGACCACGCTGTAAAGTCAGGTTCTGAAGTCGAATCATAATGGCGGCGGAGTCTACCAGCTTCGCTCGCAACTGGCGCGAGTAGCAATATGTCCCCTGACCTGTGGAGCTACACCCTCAAGACCTACGCCCGCCCGGGCGTGGAACCGGCCTGCCTGCAATTGCAGGCGGCAGGGGCCAACGTGTGCCTGCTGCTGTGTGCTGCCTGGCTGGGTGGGCGTGGGGTTGCCTGCAACAGCTCGCGCCTGTCACAGCTGCACGCGCTGGCTGCGCCCTGGCATGAAGAGGTGGTGCAGCCGCTGCGCCAGTTGCGCACAGGGTGGCGCCAGGCGGCCAATGACGACCACGAGTTGAAAGCGTTGCGTGAGCAAGTGAAGGCCCTGGAGCTGCAAGCAGAACGGCAGTTGCTACTGCGCCTGGAAGCACTGGCGAGGGATTGGCCGCAGGCTGAGGCCGAAGATTTATGGCCCTGGGTGCAAGGTCTGGCGGCCGAAGCCGCCAACCTTGACCGCGATGCGCTGCAGGCGCTGCGCGTCGCGGTGACCGGCGCTTAAGAGGCGCTGGTTGGCGTGGTGCTGCCGGTAGGGGCGCTGGCAGGAGTTGCCGATGTTGGCGCAGCTACTGGAGCAGGTGCCGCCGGTTTGGCTGCTGGAGTTGCCGGAGTCGCAGGCTTGGCGGCCGCTGGAGCGGTGGCCGGCTTTGCAGCGGCTGGCTTGGCTGCGGGCTTGGCAGCAACCGGTTTTTTCGCGGCAGGTTTTGCAGCAGGCTTGGCCGCTGGTTTGGCCGCTGGTTTGGCTGCGGCCGGTTTGGCAGCAACAGGTTTTGCAGCGGGTTTTGCAGCAGCGGAAGCAGCAGGTTTGGCTGCCGGTTTAGCCGGTGCCTTTGCTGCAGCGGGTTTGGCCGCTGGTTTAGCCGGTGCCTTTGCCGCAGCAGGTTTAGCCGCTGGCTTGGCCGCGGTCTTGGCTGCTACTGGTTTGGCTGCAGGCTTGGTCGCTGCGGGTTTGGCTGCGGCAGTCTTGGCGGCTGGTTTAGCTGCAGGCTTGGCAGCGGGTTTAGCGGCAGGTTTTGCAGCAGCGGTTTTGGCAGCCGGCTTGGCGGCAGGTTTTGCGGCAACCGGTTTAGCGGCAGCAGGCTTGGCAGCCGGTTTGGCAGCTGCGGTTTTAACAGCCGGTTTCGCGGCGCTGGCGGCGACTGGTTTTTTTGCGGCGGGCTTGGCTGCTGGCTTGCTCGCAGCTTTGGCCGCGGGTTTTGCTGCAGGCTTGGCGGCTGCCTTGGCTGCAGCTTTGGCAGCAGGTTTCTGCGCAGGAGCAGCAGGTTTGGCTGCACGCGAGGTCAGCGCCTTGGCCACGGCCTCTTTCACACGACCAACACCCTGAGCCAGTTTCAGGCTTTCCTGGGCATCGCGTTTAAGTTGCAGAATGTAGGTGCGGGTTTCGGATTGACGCGCCTTCAGCGCATCCAGCAGGTCTTCAAGTTCTTTCACTGCATCCTTGGCTTTGGCTTGTGCCTTGGCCTTGCCGGCCGCCGCGGCGTCCTGCAATTTGGTGCGCGATTTGTGCAGTTTTTCTTGCGCCTTGCCCCGTTGCTTTTCCAGCTTGGCGAGCAGTTTTTCAGCATCAGCCAAGGCTTGCGAACAAGCGTTTTCCAAATGTTCGAGCAAGCTGCCCGAAAGCTGTTGGAGCAAATGCAACGGAGTGTTTACAGGCTTCTTATTCGCCGACATGGGTTACCTCCTGGCTGACGTGAGTTGCGGCTCATACTAGACCTCTGCTGCTACCGCCGCTAGGTCATGTTGACAGTATCGAAAGCCCGGCGTTGCAGCCGATTGAAAATGTTGTTCCGCCTCTGCAAAGTTGCCCTGCAGCCGCCTCCCTCACACTGGCATAATCCACACCCTCTCAGGCCGGAGAACGCCCATGTCGCGTTACCTTTTTTTATCGTTGAGTCTGCTCTTGCCCCTGGCCCAGGCTGGCGAAAAAGCACCGCAAAACGACACCCGCGATCTCGCCTACAGCCTCGGCGCCAGCCTGGGCGAACGGCTGCGTCAGGAGGTGCCCGACCTTGAACTGCAAGCCCTGGTGGACGGCTTGAAACAAGCCTACCAAGGCAAGCCGCTGGCCCTTACCGATGAGCGTATCGAGCAGGTGCTCGCGCAGCACGATGCCCAGGTCAGCGCGCAATCGGCCAAGCCCCAGAGCGAAATCGCCCTGGAGAAAGAACAGCGTTTTCTCAGCGAAGAAAAAGCCAAGCCAGGCGTTCGCCCATTGGCAGATGGCATCCTGCTCACCGAACTCGTCCCCGGCAGCGGCGCCAAGGCCGGGCCCAATGGGTCAGTGCAGGTCAAGTATGTCGGGCGCTTGCCCGATGGGACGGTGTTCGACCAGAGCAACCAGCCTCAATGGTTTCGTCTCGACAGCGTGATTGCCGGCTGGCGCAGCGCCTTGCAGCAGATGCCGACGGGCGCCAAATGGCGCTTGGTCATCCCCTCGGCCCAGGCCTACGGCGCCGAAGGTGCCGGGGATCTGATCGAGCCTTACACACCGCTGGTGTTCGAGATCGAATTGCTCGGCGTCAGCGGCTGAGGCACAGAAACGAAAAACGGCGCGCCATGCGCACCGTTTCTTTAAAACCCTTGCCGGGAATCAAGCCTGGGCGACAACCTCTTCCTTGTGCGCGTTGTGCAGCACTTCAATCAGGCAGTCTTCCAATTCGAAGCGCTCATGCAACAGGCCGCCGAGCTCCTTGAATTTCTCGGCAACACACTTGCCCTGGTCACACAGATCATTGAACGTCAGGAGCTTTTCAGTGATCACGTCAATCCGTGGGTAAATGGTCTCGGCCAACTCCAGCCCGCGCTTGTCACCAAAGGCCTTGGCTTCGCTGGTCAGTTGCTCGTAGATTTCGAAGTGTCCGGCCGAGACGTAATCAACCAGGATTCCGCAAAACTCCTGCAGCAGCGTGCGATTCTCAGCCAGCGCTTCGGGCTCTGCGCCGAGAGCATCATAGGCCCGAACCAGTTCGTGACGTGCCTGCAACCAGCGATCGATCAGCAGATGCACTCCACCCCAGCGTTCCTGAGCATTCTGACAACTTTCGAGCATGGTGATCTCTCTTCCCTTATGGGTCATGCCGCCCCTGCTCCTGACCCATGACTTGAAAGCTCAAGCCCCAGCAGGCGGAACGGCATCGAACAACAGATAGCTTTGACACGTGCGGGCCAGATTATGCCCGCGCGACAACTGCTTCAAGGTACGCAGGAGATAAAGTTCATACAAGTGTTTAATCCGCCGCAGTTACCCAAAACCTGACTTAGGGCAAGACCGGCCGCCGTCGAGCCAGGCGCAGCAAGCGGTAGACGCTCAAAACCAGCATTGCCGCGAACACCAGCAGGCTCCACTCCGGCGCGCTCATGTCGACCAGGGTCCAGGTCACATCAGCGCAGTCCGAGGTGCCCTGGAAGACCAATTGCAGCGTGCGCACCGCGCTCATGTTCCTGAGCATGAAAGGAATGTCCGGCAAGCACGCCAGCAACTGATCCGAGGCGACATTCTGCAGCAAGACATGCCGCCCGGCGGTCAGCACCCCGCCCAGGCTGCTCAGCAGATTCAACAACCAGTAACCACGACTGCCCTGGCGCCCGGGACCGTGCACGGCGGCAACCAGACTGACGACGGTGAACAGCAGGATGAAAAAGCGTTGCACGCTCCACAGCGAACACGGCTCGAGGCCCACCCCGTATTGCAGGTGCCACCCGGCCCAGGAGGCCAAGGCGCCTACCGCAAATACCAGGAAAAAAAGCGAGCGTGAGCCGGCCAGCGACATGACGTATCCGTTACGCAAGAAACAGGCAGTCACGGTAGAGAAAGCGCACGCACCTTTCAAGAAGCGCCATGCGTCAGCTCCAAGCGAATCGGCCCAAAGTGATTGAACCGTTGATTGAAAGCATCCGGCCGGCTCCTCGCAGAGTCGGCCGGCAGGCCATCAAACCCGAGCAGGAACGGGCAAGGGTGCGGCCAGCAAGCGCTCGTCGAGCATGCCCAGACCTTCCTGGAACAGCTGATTACTGCGCTCGGTATCACCCAGTTGGGCCAGCAACCGCGCCAACTCGGCACAGGCTTCAGGATTGCGCTGCACTCGCAGGCTGCTTTCCAGATAATCCCGCGCCTTGCCCCACAGGCTGTTCTGCAGGCACAAACGCCCCAGGGTCAGCAGCAGGCTCGGGTCATCCGGATGATCCTTGAGCCAGTGCTCGGCCGCTTGCAGCTGACGCGCAGGGTCAGCCCCGCGCAACAGACCATAGAGGCGTGCCAGATGGCTGTCGTACTTGCGTTTGAGCGCGCCGCGCAAGACTTCCTCGGCCTGAACCTCGGCGCCCAGCTGGCGCAGTTGGTCGGCATAGGCCAGCACCAGTTGCGGCTCCTGGCGCTGAGCGGAGGTGAGTTGCTGCCAGGCTCGGTCCAGGGACTGCAGGCCCACCGCGCCGTCTTCTTCACGGCGCCCGGCCAGGGTCAGGTTCTCACCCCAGGCCCGACGCTCCAGTTCGACCAGTTCGGCGGGCGGCAGGACCTTGTCCTTGCGCAACTCGGGCAGCAGGCGGATAAGCGCCGACCAGTCCCCGCGCTGCTGATGCAAACGCTGCAATTGACGCAGCACTTGCACGCTGTGGGGATGCCGCTCGTGCATGGCCTGCAGGGTGGTCAGCGCACCGTCGGTGTCGCCACGGTCGGTCTGCAACTGCGCGTGACTCAGGGCCACTGCCAGCTCGGCCTGGGGCTGACGCTCCAGGGCACGCTCCAGCAGGCTGTCGCACTCCTCATAGTGACCCAGTTCATTGGCCGCCCGCGCCGCGCCAAGGTAGTACAGCAGCGGTTGGCGCTCGGCTTCGGCCGCCCGGTGCAGGTGCCGCTGGGCACTGGCCCAGCGTCCTTCGGCCAGATCCATCTGGCCCTGCTCGATGGCGATCTGCACTCGACGGCTGCGATTGCGGCGCGACCAGGGGTTGACCACACCACTGGAGGCGGTCACCAGCTCGATCAGCACTTTGATGCCCCACACGGCCAGCCAGATCAGCGCCACCACTGCCAGGGCAGCCCAAAAGCTCGATTGATAACGGAAGCTGCTGTAGGCGATCAGTACGTAACCCGGATGCTCGGCAATCGCCAACCCCAGCAAGCCGATGGCCGCGACCACCAGCAGTACAATCACATACACGCGCTTCATGGGCTGGTCTCCTGCGCCGGGTTGGCGGCAGGTTTGGCCGCTGGCTTCAGCGACTCATCGACCCGCAGGTTACGTCGTTCCAGATACGCCTGGACGGTGTTCAGGGTCTCGGTCAGGTCGGGCGTCACCACCTTCACCGGTTGTTTGCCGACCTCGATTATCTGCTCCAGCATCAGTTTGCTTTGCGGATTGTCCAGGCTGAAATTGCTGGTGAGCACGTCGCGGGCCTCGGCCAGGGCCTGGGCATAAACCTCTGCCTCGCCATTGAGCGCCGCCCACTGCGCCTGCTCCAATGCCAGGCTGAGTGCCAGGCGCACCTGGGTCAGGCTTTGCCCGGCCAGCAGCGGCTGGATGTTCTTGTCGGCGTCGAAGTCGATGCGAATGTAGCGCGAGATCTGATCCCACCAGCGTGCCCAGCGGCTGGCGCCATCGCCATCAGCCGGCAGGTTCGACGATTCGGTACTTGGGTGAAACTCCGGCGCCAGAGCAGTGAGCTGCAGGACCTGGCCGCGCAAGGCGCCCAATTGCAGGAACAACCCGGTACGGTCCGGTTGCTTGACGCTGCGCAAGTCGACCAGGCTCTTGGCCAATGCGTCGCGGGCGGCGAAGGCGCCCGAGTCGTCCTGCTCGCCGAGGATCTGATCGGCGCCCTGGACCAGGGCCCGCGCGCTGTTGACGTCCTGCAATGCCGAAAGGCGCAAGCTGGCCAGGCGCAGCAGATGCTCGGCCTCGGCCAGGCGCCAGTCTTTACGGCTGGCACTGAGCACGGTCTCCAGGCGTTGGCTGAGGTGCTGTTGATCGCGCTGCAATTGCGCCACCAGGTTGCGGCTGGCTTCCAGCTCATTGGCCGGCGGCATTTGATCCAGGCGCGTGCCCATGCGCTGCTCGCTGAGCTTCAGGCCCTGCGCCTGGTCACCCAGGGTTTGCAGTTGTGCCAATTGCTGCTGGTTGAGGGCTTGCAGGTTGCGCACCTGCCACACGCCCCAACCACCGGCGGCGACACCCGCCGCGCCCAGCAACAGGGCCAGAATCGCCAACCCGTTACCGCGACGCTGGGCGACTGGGGTTGCGGGTTCAGTCGGGGCGTTGAGCGCCGGCTGGACTTGATCTTCAGGCAAGGTCGTTTCGCTCACGTATCCATCCTTTGCATTAGAGAACGGGCACGGGTTGCTCCCGTAACGCCGTTAGCAAGGCCGCGGCACTGGCGCCACGACAATCCACAACTGTTTGGGCCCCGGCAGCACGCGCCATCTCGGCGACCCGTGGGCTTGGAACAAACAACGGCAACTGCGCCAATTCGTCCCAGGCCGCGCCCGCCATTTGATGCAGGTGCGTAAAACCCTGTCCACTGCTGACCACCAGCCCGTTCAAGCGTTCCGCTCGAATACGTCGTACCAGGCTGCCATCGGCATAAGCGGGCAGGCAACGGCGATACAGTTCCAAGTATTCGACACTAGCACCTTGATTGCCCAAGCGCTCAGCCAGCAGCTCGCGTCCGCCTTCGCCACGCACGATCAGGACGCGCGGCTCGGGGCGGGCAATAGCCTCGCGCAACTGGGGAAGCTCAAGCAAGGCTTCGCTGTCATCGCCCTGCTCCGGGTAGAACACATCAAGGCCGTGGTCAGCGAGAATCTGTGCGGTGGCCGCACCTACGCTGAACCAGCGCTGGCGAGGCGGATGTGGCCAGAACTGCTGGAGCAATTCAATTGCCAGGCGTGCGGCCGGCTTGCTGACCACGATCACGGCGCAGTAGCGCTCCAGTTGCAGCAACGTCGCCCGCTGCGCCTCGCCCAGCACCAGGGGCTCGATCTCCAACAGCGGCAGGCTGCTGCTGAAACAGCCCGCATCTGCCAAAGTGGCGGCCAACGCCGCCGACTCCTCTGTCGGCCGGGTCAGCAGCAGACGCCAGCCGGTCACTCTTCGCCAGCCTCGCCATAGACTGCACGCAGAATATCGTCGGCGCCCTGGGCCAGCAGGTCTTCCGCCACCTGTACTCCCAACTCGGATGCCGCAGCACGCGGGCCACGGGCTTGCGCGCTGAGCAGCAGGCCGCCACTCGGCTCGCCGACCAGGCCACGCAGCCAGATCTGTTCGCCTTCAAGCACGGCGTAGCATGCGATCGGCACCTGGCAGCCGCCATTCAAGTGTTTGTTGAGGGCACGCTCGGCGGTCACGCGGGTGGCGGTGTCGGCGTGGTGCAGCGGTGCGAGCAGCTTGTGGATCTCGCTGTCGGCGGTGCGGCATTCGATGCCGACCGCGCCCTGGCCGCCGGCCGGCAGGCTGTCATCGACACTGATCGAGGAGCTGATGCGATCTTCAAAACCCAGGCGGATCAGGCCGGCGGCAGCCAGGATGATCGCGTCGTACTCGCCGGCATCCAGCTTGGCCAGCCGGGTGTTGACGTTGCCACGCAGAAAGCGGATCTGCAGGTCAGGGCGGCGGGTCAGCAACTGCGCCTGACGACGCAGGCTGGAGGTGCCGACGATACTGCCCTCGGGCAATTGCTCAAGGCTGGCGTAGGTATTGGAAACAAAGGCGTCGCGCGGGTCTTCGCGTTCGCAGATGCAGAACAGGCCCAGGCCTTCGGGGAAGTCCATGGGCACGTCTTTCATCGAGTGCACGGCGATGTCGGCCTGGTTCTCCAGCAGCGCGGTTTCCAGTTCCTTGACGAACAGGCCCTTGCCACCGATTTTCGACAGTGGCGAATCAAGCAGCTTGTCGCCGCGACTGACCATGGGCACCAGCGTCACCACGAGACCCGGATGGGCCTCTTCGAGACGGGCTTTGACGTATTCGGCCTGCCACAAGGCCAGGGCACTTTTGCGGGTAGCGATGCGGATCTCGCGAGAGGACATGGATCAATCCGTACTGAATAGATACGGCAGATAATAACAGCTCAGCCAAATCCGCTTTGACTTGTATCAGAAACAGCGCCGCCTGCCCGGCCTCAGGGCCCAGCTCGGCGACGTCGCATGGCCGTCCTAAAGCTGCTGCATCATTTTGCGCACGCCCGCGACATGCCGTCGGCTGACGATCAGGGCGTCGCCATTGAGGCCTTTGAGAAACAACTGGAAGTGCCCCAGGGGTGTTCGCTGCAAACGCTCGATGCGCTCGCGGGCCACCAGGGCATTGCGGTGGATGCGCACAAAACGATCGCCGAATTCGTCTTCAAGCGCTTTGAGCGGCTCGTCCAGCAGCACTTCTCCGCCCTCGTGGCGCAAGGTCACATATTTGTGATCGGCGATAAAATAGATCACCTGGGCCAGGGGGATCAGCTCAATCCCCTTGCGGGTACGGGCGCTGATATGACTGCGCGGCCCATTGCCGCTTTCGGCGGCAGGACGAGTCAAGGCTGCCAGCTGCACGCGATTGGGTCGTTCGGCATGCTTGAGGGCTTCGAGCAAGGATTCGGGGCGCACCGGCTTGACCAGATGGCCCACGGCGCTGGCGTCGAATGCTTCGAGCGCGAACTCATCCTGGGCCGCGCAAAACACCACGGCGGGTGGAGTTTCCCGCTCGCATAACCTGGCGGCGACCTGCAAACCGTCCAGGCCGGGCATGCGGATATCAAGCAAGACGATATCCGGCTTCAGGCTGTCGATCAGGGTCAACGCCTCATCGCCATTGGTGGCGCTGGGCTCCAGGACACTGTATCCCTCGAGTTCACTGACCATACGGCTCAGACGCTCGCGGGCTTGGGGTTCGTCATCAACGATCAGGACATTCATATAGCGCTGGATTCCTGCGTGAGTCTCGCACAAGGATAGCGTAGACAGGTGAAGTGACGTCCGTCACGGCGATCCACGCTAAGACTAGTGCGAAGGCCAAAAAGTGCCGCAAGCCGGTTACCAATATTCGCCCGGGCCTGCCCGATACCGCTCCACAACCTTGGAAGCACGACGCCGTCGCAGGGTCTGCTGATACCCGACATACCTGCCCCCTCTTCTACCGTCGCCCCAGGTTATGCCCGTGCACCCTCGCTGTACTGGGGGCTCCATGGCCGGGAGCGATCGCCACATTCGATTGCCAGGCCCGGCGCGAGACCACAAGGGTCTGCGCCAGTGCGCTGGTACTACAGTCCAACTGTAGACGGTTGCCAAGACGATATTGCTCAATCGAAAAATATCGTTTCAACATAATCGCTACCACGCCCAGCCATTGCCGCTTGCTGCACCCTGCGCGATGCAGGGCACGACCCTAGTCTCTGCGCGCCCGAGGCCGGCGACAAGCCGTCAACCTGGCCCCAGGACAAATAAAAATCCTGCCGACCGGCGCCAACGACAGTCCGGGCAACCCTGTTATTATCCGCGACAACTTTTCACGCCATTTCCATTCAGCAGATCACGAGCGATTTCATGAGCACTGACAAGACCAATCAGTCCTGGGGCGGCCGCTTCAGTGAACCCGTCGACGCCTTCGTCGCCCGCTTCACCGCCTCTGTCACTTTCGACCAGCGCCTGTATCGCCACGACATCATGGGCTCGATCGCCCACGCCACGATGCTGGCCAAGGTCGGCGTGCTGACCGATGCCGAGCGCGACACCATCATCGAAGGCTTGAACACCATCCAGGGCGAAATCGAGGCGGGCAGTTTCGACTGGCGCATCGACCTGGAAGACGTGCACATGAACATCGAGGCGCGCCTGACCGACCGCATCGGCATCACCGGCAAGAAGCTGCACACCGGGCGTAGCCGTAACGACCAGGTCGCCACCGATATCCGCCTGTGGCTGCGCGACGAAATCGACCTGATCCTGGCTGAGATCACCCGTCTGCAAAAAGGTCTGCTGGAACAGGCCGAGCGCGAAGCCGGCAGCATCATGCCCGGCTTCACTCACCTGCAAACCGCGCAGCCGGTGACCTTCGGGCACCACATGCTGGCCTGGTTCGAAATGCTCAGCCGCGACTACGAGCGCCTGGTCGACTGCCGCAAGCGCACCAACCGCATGCCCCTGGGCAGCGCCGCACTGGCCGGCACCACCTACCCCATCGACCGTGAATACACCGCACAACTGCTGGGTTTCGACGCCGTCGGCGGCAACTCCCTGGACAACGTTTCCGATCGCGACTTCGCCATCGAATTCTGCGCCGCCGCGAGCATCGCGATGATGCACTTGTCGCGGTTCTCCGAAGAGTTGGTGCTGTGGACCAGCGCGCAGTTCCAGTTCATCGACCTTCCGGACCGCTTCTGCACCGGCAGCTCGATCATGCCGCAAAAGAAAAACCCCGACGTGCCGGAGCTGGTTCGCGGCAAGAGCGGCCGGGTATTCGGCGCCCTGATGGGCCTGCTGACCCTGATGAAAGGCCAGCCCCTGGCCTACAACAAGGACAACCAGGAAGACAAGGAGCCGCTGTTCGACGCCGCCGATACCCTGCGCGATTCGCTGCGGGCCTTCGCCGACATGATCCCGGCCATCAAGCCCAAGCACGCCATCATGCGCGAAGCAGCGCTGCGCGGCTTCTCCACCGCCACCGACCTCGCCGACTACCTGGTGCGTCGCGGCCTGCCATTCCGTGATTGCCACGAAATCGTCGGCCACGCCGTGAAGTACGGTGTGGAAAGCGGCAAGGACCTGGCGGAAATGAGCCTGGAAGAGCTGCGCAAATTCAGCGATCAGATCGAGCAGGACGTGTTCGCCGTGCTGACCCTGGAAGGCTCGGTGAATGCCCGTGACCACATCGGCGGCACCGCGCCGGCCCAGGTCAAGGCTGCCGTGGTTCGCGGCCAGGCGCTCCTGGCCAGCCGCTAAATCGCTCGCCGACCAGCCCGTTCCAGCCATTGGCGCTGGAGCGGGCCGGCTGGCGCGCCCCTGAGGTTCTATTTCTTGCTGGCGACCATCGCCAGGAACTGCGGCATCGCCGCATCCTTGTCAGCCGCCACGCGCCGGGCATGGGGCCGTTGCTCCAGTTGTTCGAGCAGCGCCTTGGCTACCGGCATCTGCGCCAGATAATCCACGCCGAACAGCTTCTGGCCCACCGCGCAGGCCAGGCTCACGCTGTACATGAAATACAGATCCGCCACGCTCAGACTGTCGCCCGCCACATAGGGCGCGAACTTGGCGTGTCGGCCCAGGGCGGCGAACCCCTGTAGCAGGTCGGCATGGGATTTTTCCTTGATCACAGCTGGCAACGGCATGCCGAAGAACGCCTCGGGGTAGCAGGCGCGGGCCGGCAACTCGATGTACAGCTCGATCTCCTTGGCCAGGGCCAGCACCTGCGCTCGCAGGTAAGGATCCGTGGGCAGCAGTTTCGGGCCAGCCTGGGTCTGCTCGATGTATTCGAGGATCACGCTGGTTTCGTTGATAAAGCCCTGCTCCACGTGCAGCACCGGCACCTTGCCCCGTGGGCTGATGGCCAGCGCCTCCGGGCTTTGGCCGGCGTAGAACGGGACTTCCTCGAAGGGCAGCCCCTTCTCCAGCAACGCCAGTTTCACCATGTTGTAGTAGTTGCTGACACTGAATCCATAGAGCTTGAGCATCACATAGCCTCCGGGCCGTGCAGGGGGTTGGCAGCGCCTCTTTATAGATCCTGGGGTCCACTCTCGCCAGCAGCATCAGCGCTCTGAATGCAGGTAAACTGGCGACCTTTCCTTGAGGAGCCTGCCATGAGCGAGCCGACCGACATCGACCACGACGAAGAAGAATTCACCGAAAACACCTTGATCGAAGCGATCGAAAACCAGATCGAAAGCGACAACCCGCCAGCGGCCAAGGCCACGTTCAACAAGCTGACCCTGGTCGGCTACGAACGCGAGGAAATCCTCAGCCTGATGGCCCACGTGCTGGCCGTGGAGATCGACGCCATCCTCGAAGAAGACCGAGCGTTCGACACCCAATGGTATGAAACAGCCCTGCGCGCCCTGCCCGAGCTGCCGCCAGAGAAGAAGTAAACCCGGACTGCACCCAGAAAGCCGGACCTGCCTGCATCCAAGCAACCGGCGCTCCCCCTGCTCGCCCCCCCTGTCGCCGGTGGCGTGCCGGCATTTGCCCGGCGCGACCGACGCCACCACTGCACCGACAAGCCGCCTGCGGCCATACACCGCTGCCCCGCACTGAAAAAGCCCACCGCGAATACTGGACAGGCCGCACAACTGCGTTCACCTTAGGAACGCTGTCGTCTAATTCCTAGAAAGTCTGGAGTCCTTATGTCGTATACCCCTGAGCTGGTTGCCGAACTGGAAATCCTTGCACTCTTCAACCTGGACAGTTCCCAGGAAGGCCTGAAAATTCATCAGACCGCTGCCCCGAAAGCTATCGCTGCCGCACAACGCCTATTCGACAAAGACCTGATTACCCAGCCCGATGGCGGCTACCTGACCAGCCTGGGTCGGGATGCTGCCGAGCACGCCCAAGGCCTGCTGACCATTCTGGCGGTCAACGAAACCGCTTAAACGCTCGCGTCCGGCCCCCGGGATCCCCGTCTGTCGGATTCCGCGGGCGCACCCCTTCCGGGCGGTGGAAATCTGACGTCAAAAATCAAAATTCGACTTAAGGCCTGCCCCGTCTGGCTGTAAACTGCCGAGCGACCGATACCTCCCACGTTCGAGCTGCGCGAGCCGTTAGCAATGACCCGCACCCATGAAATCCGCCCCGATCTGGACGAGGGAATCGACCGCAAGGTTCTCAGCCAACTGCGTGCGCGTTTTCTCAAGCTCAATGAAGGCCGCATGGCCCGGGCCATGGAAGGGTTGTCGCCACGCCAGCAGGGCGTGCTCAACCTGCTGCCGCTGTTCTTCCACGTCAATCATCCGCTGCTGCCAGGTTATGTTTCCGGCAGCACCCCGGCCGGGCTGTCCAATTACGAACCCGACGCCCAGGCCCTGGCCGAAGCCCAGCGCCTGACCCGCTCGTTTTCCTACAAGGCACGCCACGGCAATCCACCGCGACCGATCCATGGTCTGTTCCTGATGGGCAGCCTGGGCACCCTGGCCCAGGCCGACCAGAGCGACATGGATGTCTGGGTCTGCCACGCACCGGATCTGAGCGACAGCGAGCTCGCCGAGCTACGCAAGAAATGCCAGCTGCTGGAAGCCTGGGCCGACAGCCAGGGCGCCGAGGCGCACTTCTTCCTGATCGATCCGAGCCGCTTCGTGCGCGGCGAGCGCGATACCCAGCTGAGTTCCGACGACTGCGGCACCACCCAGCACTACTTGCTGCTCGACGAGTTCTATCGCACCGCGATCTGGCTGGCCGGGCGCACCCCGTTGTGGTGGCTGGTGCCGGTGTATGAGGAAACCCGCTACGCCCAGTACACCCAAACCTTGCTGTCCAAGCGCTTTGTGCCGGCTGAGGAGAACCTCGACCTCGGCCACCTGGCGCGCATCCCCCCTGGGGAATTCATTGGCGCCGGGCTGTGGCAGTTGTTCAAGGGCATCGAGTCACCGTACAAGTCGGTCCTCAAGCTGCTGCTGACCGAGGTCTATGCCAGCGAGCACCCCAAGGTCGAGTGCCTGAGCCTGCGTTTCAAGCAGGCGGTGTTCGCCAACCGCCTGGACCTGGACGAGCTGGACCCCTACATCGTGGTCTACCGGCGTATCGAGGAATACCTCAAGGCCCGCGCCGAACCCGAACGCCTGGAGCTGGTGCGACGCAGCCTGTACCTCAAGGTCAATCGCAAGCTCAGCAGCGGCAGCGGCGCACGCAACCCAAGCTGGCAACGCTTGCTGCTCGAACGCCTGGCCAATGAATGGGGCTGGGACCAGCGCCAGTTGGCCATGCTCGACAGCCGCAGCCAGTGGAAGGTGCGCCAGGTCAGCGCCGAGCGCCGGGCGCTGGTCAACGAACTGAACTACAGCTACCGCTTCCTGACCCAGTTCGCCCGCACCGAGCAGACCGTCAGCCTGATCAACAAGCGCGACCTCAATGTGCTCGGGCGCAGGCTGTACGCGGCCTTCGAGCGCAAGGCCGGGAAGATCGAATTCATCAACCCGGGGATCGCCCCGGACCTGGCCGAAGACACCCTGACCCTGGTCCAGTCGCCGAACCGCAAGGAACCCGGGCAATCCCATTGGGGTTTGTACAACGGCAGCCTGAGCGCCCTGGAATGGGAAAATTTCGCGCCGATCAAGCGCAGCCGCGAGCTGCTGGAGCTGCTGACCTGGTGCCATCGCAACGGCGTGATCGACAGCACTACACGCCTGGCCCTGCACCCCGGCACCAGCGACCTCAGCGAATTCGAGCTGTTCAACCTGCTGGGCAGCCTGCAACAGACCATCGCCCTGCCCCTGACCACGGTCAGCGAAGAACAGTTGCTGCATGCCAGCGTGCCCAGCGAGGTGCTGGTGCTGGTGAATATCGGCGTCGACCCGCTCAAGCATCACCGCGACTTGAATATCCTGATGACCACCGAGCGTACCGACTCCCTGAGTTATGCCGGGGTCCGGGAAAACCTGGTGCTGACCCTCGACCAGGTCACGCTCAATAGCTGGAACGAGGTGATGGTCAGCCGCTACGACGGCGCCCACGCCCTGCTCGACTGCCTGCGCGACTACCTCAACAACCTGCCGCGCGGCACCCAGCCACGGCTGCGGGTGCGTTGCTTCTGCCACAACCGCGCCCAGTTCATTGCCCAGCGCGTCGAAGAAATCTTCGACATGGCGCAGAACCTGTTGCTCAGCCAGCTCAACCATCGCTACCTGATCCAGGTGCAGCAGCATTACCACGTGCTGGAGCTGGTGCCGGGGCAGGTCAACCATGTGGCCCTGGCAAGCCTGCCGGCGCTGTTGGCCTACCTCGGCGAAGAACAGCTGAGTTACAGCCCGCTGCACCTGGACCCTATGGCCCTGGAGGATCAGGACCTGGCGCTGGTCCTGCCCATGGGCCAGCCCGAGTGCATCCAGGTGTTCTACCGGATCATCGACAGCGAAGCCGAACTCTACGTGCTCGATGAATTCAATGCCCTCTGGCAGCAGCGCCTGCCTTACCACGACGAGCAAAGCCTGCTGGTGCCGTTGCAACGCTTTCTGCAGTCAATTCTGTATCGCCGGGACGCGCTGTTGCCGATGGATGCCAGCCAGCCGGTAGCGCCACTGGAAGCCTTGTACTACCAGATCCTGCCGTCGGGCAGCGGCCGGGCGCGCCGCGTGGAACCGCGCCCGGCGCCGCTGACCCCGGTGGACAAGCCGTTTTATGACGTGCAGGCAATCATCGGCAAGGCTGCACCGGGCCAGGTGCAGGTCACCCTGTATTGCAATCAGCGGGAGTTCTCCGAACTGGAGCATGGCGACCAGCTGTTCAGCGTGGTCGCCCGGGAAATCGTCGAGCAGCGGCACGAGACGCAGCGTTATCGCTGCTACATCACCGATCTGGATCTGTCGGGCCTGCTGGGCGATGCACAAAGCCCGAGCAATCTGTACCTGCGCTACAAGTCTGACCTGGAGCGCGCACTGAACGACGCGCTCGAGCAGGTCTAGGGGGCTTCAGAGATGGAAGTCGCCGGCCGCTTCAGGCTGGTATTCCACTTCCAGCAGTGCCAGCTTCAGAGTCTTGCCGCCCGGCGCCGGCCAGTCGATGTGCTGACCCACCTGCAAACCCAGCAGCGCACTGCCGACCGGGGCCAGGATTGAAATCTTGCCTTCGTCGGCATTGGCGTCCTGCGGGTACACCAGGGTCAGGTGGTAATCCTTGCCACTGCCTTCTTCACGGCAATGCACACGCGAGTTCATAGTCACGACACCCGCTGGGACTTCATCGTGACCAACCAGTGTTTCGGCGCGATCCAGCTCGGTTTGCAGCGCGATAACGCCAGGCAGCGAGTCGTCCAGGCTGTCGATCAGGCGCTCCAGACGTTGCACGTCAAGGCGGGTGAGGATGATGGTAGGTGCGGTGCTCATGATCCAGGCAGACTCCTTTTTTCTGCACAAAAAAGCAAAACCCCGCCAAATAAGACGGGGTTCTCACAGACCTCGATGTGGCGAGGCGTAACCGGACACTACCACAGCACAATAAATAAACAAGCCGCCGGCCACAGACCCTAGCCGAGGTCGGCTGCCGCATTTCGGCGTGTCAGCGCCTGGGCGCAGATATCGCGCCGCCGCTGGTCATCGGCCGAGCGCCATTCGCGGATGTCTTCGACATGGCGAAAGCAGCCGCGGCATACTTTCTCTTCGTCCAGGCGGCACAGGCTGATGCACGGCGAGGCCACCGCCGGGCTGATATTGCTGTACAGCGGCTTGGGGGCACGCACCGGCGCGGTCTGGGTCACGGTCTCAGAGCCCTTCGAACTCAAGCTTGATATCTGCCTGCTCTTCGACGATCCGCTCGAGCATTTCGCCCAGTTGCTCTTCGCTCTTGTCGCACATCCAGCGCTCGCTTTCTTCGTCGTAGTCGAAGTGGAAACCACCGGAGCGCGCCGCCAGCCACAGCTGACGCAAAGGCTCCTGGCGACTGAAGATCACCTGGCTGCCGTTTTCGAACTTGACGGTGAGGACACCGGCCGAGCTCTCCAGATCGATGTCCAGGTCACTCTCGTCGAAAATATCCTCCAGCATCTGCTGGGTCGTATCGACCAGATCGTGGAAACGGGCTTCAGTCAAACTCATTGTGGCAACCTCAAAAAGTGTCTACTCACGCTCAAGCGCCGCAAGATACGGAGGCATCCAGGCGAATGCAAAGGATACCGATCAAGGGCACAAAGGCCATGCAAATTATTTCCGTGCCCGCCCGCCGACACCCGGGCGCCGCGGGCAAAGGCCCGCCGGACGGGAGCCGCGCCGCATAGGCAAGCTGCAAGGTGGCCGGTATACTCGGGCGCAATTAACGCATTCTCAAGGATTTCGCCATGAAGCGCCTGATCTCTTCCCTTGCTGCGCTCGTCGCGGTTGCCTGCCTCGTTACTGCCTGTGGTCAAAAAGGTCCGCTGTATCTCCCCGATGACAGCAAGTCCCCTGAAGAACAAGCGAAGTCGCAATCGCAGTCGCACAAGCACGACTCCTACTAAGGGCAAAACATGGACGCTTTTAACTACCGCGACGGTGAGCTGTTCGCGGAAGGTGTAGCGTTGTCCGCCATTGCCCAACGCTTTGGCACGCCAACCTATGTCTATTCCCGAGCGCATATCGAAGCCCAATACCTCGCGTACGCCGATGCCCTCGCGGGCACGCCGCACCTGGTGTGCTTTGCGGTAAAAGCCAACTCCAACCTTGGTGTTCTGAACGTCCTGGCTCGCCTGGGCGCCGGTTTCGACATTGTTTCCCGTGGCGAGCTGGAGCGGGTTCTGGCCGCCGGCGGCAGCGCCGACAAAATCGTCTTCTCCGGTGTCGGCAAAAGCCGCGAAGACATGCGCCGCGCCCTGGAAGTCGGGGTGCACTGCTTCAACGTCGAATCCACCGACGAGCTGGAGCGCCTGCAGGTCGTGGCCGCCGAGCTGGGTGTGCGGGCCCCGGTATCGTTGCGGGTCAACCCGGATGTGGATGCCGGCACCCACCCGTACATCTCCACCGGTCTCAAGGAAAACAAGTTCGGCATCGCCATCGCCGACGCCGAAGACGTGTATGTCCGCGCCGCACAACTGCCGAACCTGGAAGTGGTGGGTGTCGACTGCCATATCGGTTCGCAACTGACGACCCTGGCGCCCTTCATCGACGCCCTCGACCGCCTGTTGGACCTGGTGGATCGCCTCGGCGATTGCGGGATCTACCTGCGCCACATCGATCTCGGTGGCGGCCTGGGCGTGCGTTATCGCGATGAAGAACCTCCGCTGGCGGCCGACTACGTCAAGGCCGTGCGCGAGCGCCTCGACGGCCGCGACCTGGCCCTGGTGTTCGAACCCGGACGCTTCATTGTCGCCAACGCCGGGGTCCTGCTAACCCAGGTCGAGTACCTCAAGCACACCGAACACAAAGACTTCGCCATCGTCGATGCCGCCATGAACGACCTGATCCGCCCGGCGCTGTACCAGGCCTGGATGGACGTCACGGCCGTGCGCCCTCGGGATGCCGAGCCACGGACCTACGACATCGTCGGCCCGATCTGCGAGACCGGGGACTTCCTGGCCAAGGAACGTCAGTTGGCGCTGGAGGAAGGCGACCTGCTGGCCGTGCATTCCGCCGGTGCCTACGGTTTCGTCATGAGCTCCAACTACAACACCCGCGGCCGCGCCGCCGAAGTGTTGGTCGATGGTGACCAGGCTGTTGAAGTGCGTCGCCGCGAGACGGTAGCCGAGTTGTTTGCTGGCGAAAGCCTGCTGCCGGAGTAAGCCATGCTGCTGCGTTTTACCAAGATGCACGGCCTGGGCAATGACTTCATGGTTCTCGACCTGGTCAGCCAGCACGCGCACATTCTGCCCAAACACGCCAAGCAATGGGGCGACCGCCACACCGGTGTCGGTTTTGACCAGTTGCTGATTGTCGAAGCACCGAGCAACCCGGATGTGGACTTCCGCTACCGGATCTTCAACTCCGACGGCTCCGAAGTGGAGCAGTGCGGCAACGGTGCCCGCTGCTTCGCGCGTTTTGTCCTGGACAAGCGCCTGACCACCAAGCGCCAGATCCGGGTCGAGACCAAGAGCGGCATCATCGAGCTGGATATACGCAACGACGGGCAGATCAGCGTCAACATGGGCGCCCCGCGCCTGGTTCCGGCCGAGATCCCGTTTGACGCGCCGGCCCAGGCCTTGAGCTACCCGCTTGATGTCGACGGCCAACAGATCGAGCTGGCCGCCGTGTCCATGGGCAACCCCCACGCGGTGCTGCGAGTCGACGATATCAACAACGCGCCGGTGCACGAGCTGGGCCCGAAAATCGAACATCACCCGCGCTTTCCGGCGCGGGTCAATGTCGGTTTTCTCCAGGTCATCGACCGCCAGCGCGCGCAGCTGCGGGTCTGGGAACGTGGGGCCGGGGAAACCCAGGCTTGCGGTACCGGAGCTTGCGCAGCCGCAGTGGCCGCGATCAGCCAGGGGTGGATGGATTCGCCGCTATTGATCGACCTGCCAGGCGGGCGCCTGTCCATCGAATGGGCAGGCCCAGGCCAACCGGTGATGATGACCGGCCCGGCAGTACGCGTATACGAAGGACAAGTGCGTCTATGAGTGAGCGAACCCCATGACCGACCAGCCTCAGGTTCCAGCCGAAAAGCCCGACGAATCCCCTTCCGAAAGCCTGGAGGCAGCGGCCATTGCCGCCTACCTTGAGGCTCATCCGGATTTCTTCGTCGAACACGAAGAACTGCTCCCGGCCCTGCGTATTCCCCACCAGCGTGGCGACACCATCTCGCTGGTGGAGCGGCAGATGAAGATCCTGCGCGAACGCAACATCGAGATGCGTCACCGCCTCTCGCAATTGATGGATGTGGCGCGCGACAACGACCGGCTGTTCGAAAAGACCCGCCGCCTGATTCTGGCGCTGATGGATGCCACCAGCCTCGAAGACCTGGTGATGAGTGTCGAAGACAGCCTGCGCCAGGATTTTCAGGTGCCCTTTGTCAGCCTGATCCTGTTTGGTGACAACGCCATGCCGGTGGGTCGCTGGGTCAGTGCCGGCGAGGCCCAGACCGCCATTGGCGGCCTGCTCACCGAGGGCAAGAGCGTCAGCGGCAGCCTGCGCGAGCATGAGCTGGACTTCCTGTTCGGCGAAGAACAGCGCAAGCAGATCGGCTCCACCGCCGTGGTCGCCATTGCCCATCAGGGCGTGCACGGCGTACTGGCCATCGCCAGCCGTGACCCGCAGCACTACAAGAGCTCGGTGGGCACGCTGTTTCTGAGTTATATCGCCGAAGTCCTGGGTCGACTCCTGCCGCGCTTCACCCACTCGCTGCGCTCGGTACGCTGAGCATGGAACGGCAGTTGGACGCCTACTGCGAGCACCTGCGCAGTGAGCGCCAGGTGTCGCCCCATACCCTGGAAGCCTACCGCCGCGACCTGAACAAAGTGCTGGCCCTGTGTGCCAAGCAGCAGGTCGCCAGTTGGGCGACTCTCGACATCCAGGCCCTGCGCAGCATGGTCGCCCGCCTGCATCAGCAGGGACAATCATCCCGCAGCCTGGCGCGCCTGCTGTCGGCGGTGCGCGGCCTCTACCACTATCTGAACCGTGAAGGCCTGTGCAACCACGACCCGGCCAATGGCCTGGCGCCGCCCAAGGGTGAACGCCGCCTGCCCAAGACCCTGGACACCGACCGCGCCCTGCAACTGCTGGACGGCGCCGTGGAGGACGATTTCCTGGCCCATCGCGACCAGGCGATCCTGGAGCTGTTCTACTCCTCGGGCCTGCGCCTGTCGGAGCTGACCGGGCTCAACCTGGACCAACTGGACCTGGCGGACGGCCTGGTCCAGGTGCATGGCAAGGGCAGCAAGACCCGGGTCCTGCCGGTGGGCAAGAAGGCCCGCGAGGCGCTGCAGTTGTGGTTGCCCCTGCGGGCCCTGAGCAATCCGGCGGACGATGCCGTATTCGTCAGCCAGAAGGGCCGGCGTCTTGGCCCGCGGGCGATCCAGCTACGGGTGAAGGCTGCGGGCGAGCGCGAACTGGGGCAGAACCTGCACCCGCACATGCTGCGACACTCGTTCGCCAGCCATATGCTGGAGTCTTCCCAGGACCTGCGCGCGGTGCAGGAGCTGCTGGGCCACTCGGACATCAAGACCACGCAGATCTACACCCACCTGGATTTCCAGCACCTGGCGTCGGTCTACGACAGCGCCCATCCTCGGGCCAAACGCACCAAAGGCGGTGAGCAATGACCATCAAGCTGATCACCTTCGACCTCGACGACACCCTGTGGGATACCGCGCCGGTGATCGTCAGCGCCGAAGCCACCCTGCGCCAGTGGCTGACCGAACACGCGCCCAACCTGGGCGGTGTGCCGGTGGAGCATCTGTGGGCCATTCGCGAACGGGTGCTGGGCCAGGATCCGAGCCTCAAGCACCGCATCAGCGCCCTGCGCCGCCGCGTGCTGTTTCATGCCCTGGAAGAAGCCGGGTACGACCAGGTCCAGGCCAATCAACTGGCCGATCAGAGCTTTGAGGTATTCCTGCACGCCCGGCACCAGTTGCAGATCTTTCCCGAAGTCGTGCCGACCCTGGAAGCCCTGGCCAACCATTTCGCCCTGGGCGTGGTCACCAACGGCAATGCCGACGTGCGCCGCCTGGGCCTGGCGGACTACTTCACGTTCGCCTTGTGCGCTGAAGACATCGGCATCGCCAAGCCCGATGCGCGCCTGTTCCACGAGGCCCTGCAGCGGGGCGGGGCGACAGCAGACAGCGCCGTACATATCGGCGACCACCCCGGCGACGACATCGCCGGCGCCCAACAGGCAGGCTTGCGGGCCATCTGGTTCAATCCCGGCGGCAAAACCTGGGAGGCCGAGCGCGCACCCGACGCCGAGATCCGCAGCCTGACCGAGCTCCCCGCCCTCCTCGGCCGCTGGAGATAGGGCTAAGCCGCAAGCTCCAAGCTCCAAGCTGACGGCTTACAGCTTGCGGCGGCCTCTCGCTGCGTCTCTCCACTTTTTTGCGCGCCAAAAAAAACCCGCAGCGACGGCGGGCTTTTTCGGGGCAGGCGCCTTAGATAGGGCGGCTACCGTACTTGTTGTCAGGCTTCTTGGGCGGGTCAGCGACCACATTGGCCTCGACTTCCTGCACTTTACCGCCACGGGCCAGGAACTCTTCCATGGCACGCGCCAGTGCATCACGCTCTTTGTTCTTGGCCTCGACGCTCGGCAGCTCGTCTACCGATACGGCAGCCTTGGCCTTGCCTTTGGCGGTCGGCGCGGGAGCATCGCCACCATCGTCTTCGACCACGTCATCGGCGGCCGCTTCAAGACCTTCTTCGGTTTCGTCTTCGTCGCCTACTTCGAGGTCGTCGTTTTCCAGATCATCGTCGCTCATGTTCTACCTCATGACTTGCGAAAAGCAGATTAGTTATAGCCCAGCTGAGCCGACTGTCGAAGGTCGCTGGAAAAAAATCAACATCCGCTGGTAACCAGCGGCTTATGCCTTATCACCGTGCAAGGTGGCAAGGACTTTACGGGCACCGCCATGATCTCGATGCTCGCCCAGATAAACACCTTGCCAGCTGCCTAGCGCCAAGCGCCCTGCCGATACCGGCAAGCTCAGTTGGCAGCCCAGCAGGCTGGCCTTGAAGTGCGCCGGGAGGTCGTCCGCGCCTTCGTCGTTATGTTCATACCCGGCCATACCTTGCGGCACCAGCCCGTTGAAAAAACGCTCGAAGTCACGTCGAACCGCCGGATCGGCGTTCTCGTTGATGGTCAACGAGGCCGAGGTATGCTGCAGCCACAGATGCAACAGACCGACCCGACAGGCCTTCAACTCAGGCAAGCCGGCGAGCAATTCGTCCGTTACCAGGTGAAAGCCTCGGGGCCTTGCCCGCAGGGTAATCAGAGTCTGTTGCCACATACAGTTCTCCGCACATTCGGCGCGCATTCTAGCGCGCTCTGGGAAAAAACAAAGCGCCTAATACTCGCCCTGCGCTGTAAGCAATTGGCCAGGGAAAAATAGCGACGGCAAACCCCTGGACTCGCCGGGGAAAAAACCTTTCAGCCTTGCGTTAGTGACAAACGCCGGGCAAAAAAATGCCCGGCAAGCCGGGCATTTTTTTTCGCGAACCTACAAGTTGTAGCCGCGCTCGTTGTGTTGCGCCAGGTCGAGGCCGACCGCTTCTTCTTCCTCGGTCACGCGCAGGCCCATGACGGCATCCAGCACCTTGAGAATGATGAAGGTGACGATCGCGGTGTAGATCACCGTGAAGCCCACGCCTTTGCACTGGATCCAGACCTGTGCGGCGATGTCGGTCACGGTGCCGAAGCCACCCAGCGACGGAGCAGCGAACACACCCGTAAGGATCGCGCCGAGGATACCGCCGATACCGTGCACGCCGAAGGCGTCCAGGGAGTCGTCGTAGCCCAGTTTTCGTTTCAGGCTGGTGGCGCAGAAGAAGCACACGACGCCAGCGGCCAGGCCGATCACCAGGGCGCCCATCGGGCCCACGGTGCCAGCGGCTGGAGTGATGGCCACCAGGCCGGCAACCACACCCGAAGCGATACCCAGGGCGCTTGGCTTACCGTGGGTCAGCCACTCGGCGAACATCCAGCCCAGGGCCGCGGCAGCGGTTGCGATCTGAGTCACGAGCATCGCCATGCCGGCGGTGCCGTTGGCGGCGGCAGCGGAGCCGGCGTTGAAGCCGAACCAGCCGACCCACAGCATGGCCGCGCCCATCAGGGTGTAACCCAGGTTGTGCGGAGCCATCGGCGTGGTCGGGAAGCCTTTGCGCTTGCCCAGTACCAGGCAGGCGATCAGGCCGGCCACACCGGCGTTGATGTGCACCACGGTGCCGCCAGCGAAGTCGAGTACGCCCCAGTCCCACATCAGGCCGCCGTTACCGGACCAGACCATGTGCGCGATCGGTGCATAAACCAGGGTGAACCAGACGCCCATGAAGATCAGCATCGCGGAGAACTTCATGCGCTCGGCGAAAGCACCGACGATCAGCGCCGGAGTGATGATCGCGAAGGTCATCTGGAAGGTGATGAACACCGCCTCGGGAAACAGCGCCGCAGGCCCGGTGATGCTGGACGGAGTGACACCGGCGAGGAACGCCTTGCCCATGCCGCCGAAGAACGAGTTGAAGTTGACGACGCCTTGTTCCATGCCCGTGGTATCGAAGGCAATGCTGTAGCCGTAGATGACCCACAGGATGCTGATCAGGCCGGTAATGGCAAAGCACTGCATCAGCACCGACAGAATGTTTTTCGAACGCACCATGCCGCCGTAGAACAGCGCGAGGCCGGGAATGGTCATGAACAGCACCAGGGCCGTCGAGGTGAGCATCCAGGCGGTGTCGCCGGAGTTGAGGACTGGAGCCGCCACTTCGTCTGCCGCCATGGCCAGGCTGGGCATTACGAGGGACAACAGGGCTCCTAGCCCTGCGAATTTACGCAGAGTCATATTGTTTTCTCCTGGGGCGTTGGGGTTTGGCGGCTTAGATTGCGTCGGTATCGGTTTCGCCGGTACGGATGCGAATAGCCTGTTCCAGATTGACCACGAAGATCTTGCCGTCACCGATCTTGCCGGTGTTGGCCGCCTTGGTTATCGCCTCGATAACCCGGTCAAGATCCTTGTCGTCAATGGCGACATCAATCTTCACCTTGGGCAGGAAATCGACCACGTATTCCGCGCCGCGATACAGCTCGGTGTGGCCCTTCTGCCGACCGAAGCCTTTGACCTCAGTAACGGTAATGCCCTGCACGCCGATCTCGGACAGCGACTCGCGCACGTCGTCCAACTTGAACGGCTTGATGATGGCAGTGACTAGCTTCATGAAAACTCTCTCCCGAATTGGTGGACTTGCCCCAGGAAAACAAACCCGACTCAAGTCTAAGCGCAGTGCCTGGCTTTGTAACGCATCGTCGGCCTTCCGCTGCCAGACCGACACCAGCTAACCGCTCCTGACGAAACACTTCCCGCTACGTCTGCCGCACTGCATTCGTCACAGCGACTGCATCAGTGCATGGGTCATCAGCTCCTAAGCAGAAACCTTGCCAGCTCCTGAAAATCCCCTGATTTCAACCTCTTGCCGACGATCGCCAGTATCAGCTCGCCATCACCGCCGCAGATACGCACAAAAACGGTGCGTCGCCGCGCAGCGCCATGCGCGAAAAACGTGCGTCCCTGCCCTCGTCCGTGCCTGCGAATGCTGCGTGATACACTGCGCGCCATCAGTTTTCAGGACCTTCCCATGCTCGCGCCCAAAGACCTTCTCGACGCCCTGAGCGGCCACGCCTCCCGCCTGTTCAGCGGCGACACCCCGCTGCCTCGCAATGAAATCGAAAGCCAGTTCAAGGCCCTGCTGCAAAGCGGCTTCAGCAAACTGGACCTGGTCAGCCGCGAAGAATTCGACAGCCAGATGGTGGTGCTGGCCCGCACCCGCGCCCGCCTGGAAAGCCTTGAAGCCAAGGTCAGCGAACTCGAAGCCCGGCTCAACCCGCCAACCGAATGACCGGCTGCGCGGGAATCTAGGGCCCGGCCAGGCCCAGGTCAGGGGCGACCACTCACCGGGATGACACATCCTGTGAGCATTGCCCGGCTGCCGCCGGCGCCACGCCAACTATCCTTGTAACGCCCGCCGCAGGACGCGGCATGGGCCTCACCAAGGAAGGGCTCATGTCTCTGGCGATCATCCACAGCCGCGCTCAAGTCGGCGTACAGGCACCGGCGGTCAGCGTCGAAGTGCACCTGGCCAACGGCCTGCCCGCGCTGACCCTGGTGGGGCTACCGGAAGCCGCGGTCAAGGAAAGCAAAGACCGGGTGCGCAGCGCGATCATCAACTCGGGTTTCAACTTTCCGGCACGGCGCATCACCCTCAACCTGGCACCGGCCGACCTGCCCAAGGACGGCGGACGCTTCGATCTGGCGATTGCCCTGGGCATTCTCGCTGCCAGCGTGCAGGTGCCCAGCCTGGCGCTGGATGAAGTCGAATGCCTGGGTGAGCTGGCGTTATCCGGCGCCGTGCGCGCGGTGCGCGGCGTGCTTCCGGCGGCCCTGGCCGCGCGCAGCGCCGGACGCACGCTGGTGGTACCGCGGGCGAATGCCGAAGAAGCCTGCCTGGCATCGGGCCTGAAAGTGATCGCGGTCGACCATCTGCTGGAGGCGGTGGCACATTTCAATGGCCATGCGCCGATCGAGCCGTTTGTTTCCAATGGTTTGCTGCAAGCGGACCGCCCTTACCCCGACCTGAATGAAGTCCAGGGCCAGCTGGCGGCCAAAAGGGCGCTGCTGGTGGCGGCGGCAGGTGCCCATAACCTGCTGTTCAGCGGCCCGCCAGGCACCGGCAAGACCCTGCTTGCCAGCCGCTTGCCCGGCCTGCTGCCGCCATTGCAGGAACAGGAGGCACTGGAAGTGGCGGCGATTCAGTCGGTCGCCAGCCATATCCCCTTGTGCCACTGGCCACAACGACCGTTTCGCCAGCCCCACCACTCCGCATCCGGGCCGGCACTGGTGGGTGGCGGCTCGAAACCGCAACCCGGAGAAATCACCCTGGCCCATCACGGGGTGCTGTTTCTCGATGAGCTGCCGGAATTCGACCGCAAGGTGTTGGAGGTGCTGCGAGAACCGCTGGAATCGGGCGAAATCGTGATCGCCCGCGCCCGGGATCGGGTGCATTTTCCGGCGCGCTTCCAGCTGGTGGCGGCGATGAACCCCTGCCCCTGCGGCTACCTGGGCGAACCCAGCGGCCGCTGTCGCTGTACCCCGGAGCAGATCCAGCGCTATCGCAACAAGCTCTCGGGCCCGCTGCTCGACCGAATCGACCTGCACCTGACCGTCGCCCGGGAAACCACCGCCTTGAACCCCACCCCGCAGCCCGGGGCAGACACGGCCCACGCCGCCGCCCTGGTGGCACAGGCCCGGGAATGCCAGCAGCAACGCCAGGGTTGCGCCAACGCCTTTCTCGATTTGCCAGGGCTACGCGCGCATTGCAGGTTATCCACAGCCGACGAGCATTGGCTGGAGAACGCCTGCGAACGTTTGACCCTGTCGCTGCGCGCCGCGCATCGCCTGCTCAAGGTCGCCCGGACCCTGGCCGACCTCGAGCAACGCGAACAGATCAGTCGCGAGCACCTGGCGGAAGCACTGCAATACCGCCCCAGCGCCAGCAGTGTCTGATCACTCCTTGGACAGGTCGACCAGAGGCGTTGGCCGCACTTCAGTCTGGCGTCCGTCCTGGATCTGGGTGATCCGGGCCAGGGACTTATCCACAGCCGGCTTGTCCGCCAGCAGGCTGTAGCGAATCTGGAACTGCCGCTGCTCCTTGGCGCCGATGGTCGGCACCAGGTTCAGCGGGCGCTGGTAGCGACGGTTGTAGGAGAAGCTGGTGCCCGGCTCCAGGCCGGTGACATAACCCTGGCCCTGGGTGTCGGTATTTTTCCACAACGAGAACACTGGCAACTGTTGCGTGTTGAAGCCCAGGGAGACGCCAAGGTTGCCGGCCTTGTTGTGCAGCACGGCCAGGGTCTCGCCCTTGGCATCGGCATAAGGCACCACGTTGTAGACGGTTTCGTCGTAGTCGCGGGTTGGGCCGCGATAAGTCTGCCACTGCCCCAGGTCCGCCTTGGCCTTGTCGTTGAACGGCGAGACCTGCTTCACCGGAGCGGCAAAACGTGCGCCCTCTTCAAGGAACGGTGTGCTGAAGTTGCTGTGGTACAGCGCCTGGTATTCCTTCGGGTAATCGCCGTTGTTGGTCAGGGTGTCGTTGAGGGCAAAGCTCACGCTGCCGGGTTCGGTCAGCAGTTCGGTGACCACCGTGAAGTCGACCTTCTTGAACGCCTGCTCCTTGAGCTCGCCGCGCAGACTGATGGCATAGGGCAGCTTTTCGTCGATGTGCAGGGTGACTCTGTTCGCCGGAATATTCGCCGCCCGGCCATGCAGGGTCAGCAGCTCGCCGTTATCCATCCCCGGATGGCCGACCCATTCGTAGCCGCAGCGGGTGACCAGCTCGTTGAAGCCTTCGAGCCAACCCAGGCCACCGCGGCCGTTGAGCTCGATAAAGGCCGGATTGACCACTTCCTTGACCGGTGAATCCCACCCCAGGCGCACCGAGCCTACGGAAGCCTGAAGGACGTTCATGCCACGGGTGGGGACGACCGAGAGTTTCATCGCGCCGTTATCGATGTCGACAATGCTCACCCCTTCCTGGCGCCCGCCGTGCAGGGTGCGCAGGGTGACAGAGAAGGGTTTGTCGATTTTGAGCCCCAGCTGTTGGCTGGTGATGTGCAGGTTTTGCGCGGCCTTGTCGGTGTCGAGCAGTACATAGTCCCAGGCCATGGCGTGGGAGGCGGCCGTCAACGCGCCGAGGGTGACAAACAGTTTAAGCGGAGTCATGGAAGTTGCCTTTCTTGGAGTTGTGCAATTTTTATAGCGCTGAAGAAACGTTTCAGCAAGCATAAAAAACGGCATCAGGCAGACAAGATCAGGCGAACCCCAGCATCAGTCGACTAGTCGGATCTTCAGCAGCAGCCGCGCCACCTCCATGACTTCGTCCAAAGCCGCTGCCGCCGCCGCATGCGAGGGCTGCAACAACAGGTCATCGGCATAGCCCATGGTCTGGGCGAACAATTGGCGCGCTGCGCGTTCGGCGTTCTGGCAGCAAAACACTTGATCGGCGACTCCCTGCTCGATGATGTGCGCCAGCATCGCCTGCCATTCGCCGTTGATCTTCAGGTACGCCTCAGCCATGGGCGCGTCGTGCATGGCCTCGTCCCAGGCGTCCAGCCAGAGCGCCCAGCCGGCGTCCGCCGAGTCGGGCAGGCAGTCGCGCAGGAAGCCTTGCAGCGCTTCCAGCGGCGCGGCACCAGCCAGGGATTGCCGCGCAGTTTCAAGCTGCTCGTCGGCAAAGCGCACGAAGGCCTCACGGCGCAGTTCATTCCAGTCGCTGAAGTAGTGGTAGACGTGGCTGCGGGACAAACCGGCGTGTTCCGCCAGGTCTCGGGTGGACACATCGGCGAAACCCTTGCTGCGAAACAGCTCCAGGGCGGCGGCGATGATCTGGTCTTTACGGTCGATACGCGACATGGGGCTTGCCTCCGGACGCCGCTGGATGGACGGCGCTTGCTTTTTGAGCGATCGCTCAAAGATAATTGAGCAGTCGCTCAATATTAGCGTTTATCTTCCCTTCGGTGCACCCATGTCAGCCGTTACGTCGCAAATTCTTGTGGATGAAAGCAAAAAGATCGGTCAGCAATCCGCTGGCCAAACCCTCAAGGCCATCGCCCGGGCGTACCCCGGCAAACTGTTTTTCACCCTGAGCCTGGTGGCCCTGGAAAACGCCCTGCTCCTGGCCTACCCGTTGTTCGCCGGCTTTGCGGTGGACTCGATCATTCGCGGCGACACCGGCAGCGCCCTGGTGTACGCGGTGGTGGTGCTGGCGTTCTGGATGGTCGGGGCCGCGCGACGCGCCGTGGACACCCGGACCTTCACCCGCATCTACACCGACCTCGCGGTGCCGGTGATCCTCAACCAGCGCCTGCTGAATCAGGACACGTCCACCGCCGCGGCACGGGTGGTACTGGCGCGGGAGTTCGTCGACTTCTTCGAGAAACACATTCCGACCATCGCCACCGCCCTGGTCTCGATTGTCGGCGCAGCGGCGATGCTGGCGCTGATCGAGCCGTGGATCGGCCTGGCGTGCCTGCTGGCGCTGATCCTGTGCTGCGCCTTGTTGCCGCGTTTTGCCCGGCGCAACCAGGCACTGCATGAGCGGCTCAATGACCGGCTGGAAAAAGAGATCGGCATGGTCGCCCGGGTCGGCGCGGCGTCGTTGCAGCGCCATTACCGGGTGTTGTCGCGCCTGCGTATCCGGCTCTCGGATCGCGAAGCGGTGGCCTACCTGTTTATCGGCACGGTGGCGGCGGCGCTGTTTGTGGTCGCCATCAGCCAGTTGGCCCTGTCGCCAGCGGTCAAGGCCGGCCATGTGTATGCGGTGATGACCTACCTGTGGACCTTTGTCAGCAGCCTTGACGAGGCGCCGACCATGGTCGACCAACTGGCCCGCCTGCGCGATATCGGCAAGCGGGTAGACCCCGGCCTGTAGCCGCCGAGCGCCGTTCAGCGCGCGGCCACTGCTCGGTGTTCCATCAGGCCAGCGCAGTCAGGCCCGACAGCGGCTACAGGTGTGCGACGCGCTTTAGCGGAAGCGGTCGACTTCGTGGCGCAGTTCGGCGGCGAGAGCTTCCAGTTCCTTGGCGGTGATCGCCAGGTTGGACACCACTTCACGCTGCTCGCTGTTGGCCTGGGCGATGCTTTGCAGGTTGCTGCTGAGCAGGGTCGCGGTGCTGCTCTGCTCCTGGGTCGCGGTGGTGATGGCGGCGAACTGCTGGCCGGCACTGCGGCTCTGTTCATCGATCCGCGCCAGGGCCGAAGCCACATTAGCGTTGCGCGACAGGCCCTCCTGCATCAACCGGTTGCCCTGCTCCATGGTGCTGATGGCGTTGCCGGTTTCCTGCTGGATGCTGCCGATCATCACCGAGATTTCATCGGTTGCCTCACGGGTGCGCGAGGCCAGGTTGCGCACCTCATCGGCCACCACTGCAAATCCGCGCCCCTGCTCACCAGCCCGGGCGGCTTCAATGGCCGCATTGAGCGCCAGCAGGTTGGTCTGGTCGGCAATGGCGGTGATCACCCCGACAATGCCGCCGATTTCCTGGGAGCGCTGGCCTAGGGTGTTGATCACCGTGGCGGTGCTGTTCAGGGCGCTGGCGATCTGCTCCAGGGAGGATGAAGCCTCTTCCATCGAGGTGCGGCCGATGCGCGTCTGCTGGGCGTTTTCCTGAGCCAGGCGCTCGGTGTTGCCCATGTTGTCAGCGATGTTCAGCGAGGTGGCGCTGAACTCTTCCACGGCGCCCGCCATGCTGGTGATTTCGCCGGACTGCTGCTCCATGCCCTCGTAGGCGCCACCGGACAATCCGGACAACGCCTGGGCCCTGCCGTTGACCTCCTGGGCCGCCCGGCGGATGTGCTCGACCATGGTCGACAGGGCTTCGCCCATCTGGTTGAAACTGCGCGCCAGCTGGCCGATCTCATCCTGGCTGGACACATTCAGCCGTACGCTCAAGTCGCCGGCGCCCAGGGCCTCGGCCTGACGCACCAGGTCTGCCAGGGGCGCCAGTTTGCTGCGCAACAGCCAGACCGCCGCGCCTACCGCCAGCAGCATCGCCAGCAGACTGCCGATGACCAGGCGCAGGCCGACACTCCAGGTCACCGCGCGGATTTCCGCTTTCGGCATGCTCGCCACCACCGCCCAGGGGCCACCCTCGAACGGCACCGCCAGGCTGTAGAAGTCTTCGGCCTTGTCACTCCAGAAGCGGCCCTTGCCCGGTTGGCGAATCAGCTCGGCCATGGTCGGCAGCGCCTGATCCAGCGCCTGCACGCCGGCAGGCGGAACCAGCCATTTGTTTTGCTCATCCAGCAAGGCCAGAGAACCGGTCTGGCCGATGCGGAAGCGCCTGAGATTGTCGAACTGGGCGTTCTGCGCATCGGTGTAGTCGAAACCGACGAACAACACCGCAATCACCTTCCCGCTGCTGTCGCGCACCGGCGTGTATTGGGTCATGTAGGAGCGGTCGAACAGCAGCGCGCGGCCGACGTAACCCTGCCCCGCCATGAGCTTCTGGTAGGCCGGGTGGGCATGGTCGAGCAAGGTGCCGATGGCGCGGCTGCCGTCCTGTTTGCTCAGCGAGGTGCTGACGCGGACAAAATCATCGCCGCTGCGGACAAACAAGGTCGCCACGCCAGCCGTCATCTGCTTGAACTCGTCGACCTCCTCGAAGTTGTTGTTCAACACCTGGCCGCCCAGGTGCAGGCCCGGCGTGGAGGTGCCGGCCACTGTCACCGGCTGCTCGGGGTGCAGGCTCAGGCCGCCGCTGAAGCGTTTTTCGAACAGCCCGCTCAGGCGCTGGGTGCTTTCGCGCAGGGTGCTGTGGAACGTGTTGAGCTGATCGGCCAGCAGCCGCGCTTCGCTGGCCAGGTGCTCTTCCCGCGTGTCGAGGTTGGCGGAATCCAGCGAACGCAGGGCAAAAACGGCACTGCCGCTGATCACGATCGCCAAGATCACAGCCAGGGCAAGGCCCAGCTGTGAGGCAATCCGGGCACGGGGTTGAGGCATGACGGCTCCTGACCGAGAGCCCGGATCATCCTGATCAGGTCGCGTGCTCGGCAAAATTTTCCAGTAATGGGGGACGGGGGGGAACGCTGCAGGACGCAAGTTCCACTTTCTAGGATTCGGCGGCAACGATGAATACTTGAGCAATTCGCACGGTTATCGCTCAAGGCCGCTCCCACGGGCGCTACATCGTTTCAGCCGAGGCGCTCTACCTCAGGCAATTGCATGGCCTGGACCTCGCCCTGGAGAAAATCGCTGAGGCGGCGCAAACGTTCACCTCCGGGCCGGGTTTTCGGCCAGACCAGGTAATAGTTCTCGCCACTGGCCACCGCAGTCGGCCACGGCAGGCTCAGCCGACCCTGGGCCACATCTTCGGCGACCATCAGCAAATCGCCCATGGACACGCCGTAGCCCCGGGCCGCGGCAATCATCCCCAGCTCCAGGGTGTCGAAGACCTGCCCGCCCTTGAGCGAGACCTGATCGGACAAACCCATGCGCTCCAGCCAGCTGCGCCAGTCGCGGCGGTCCGGGGTCGGGTGCAGCAATTCGGTGACGGCCAGGCGCGCCACATCCCATGGCTGGTCATTGAGCAGGTTCGGCGCACCGACCGGGATCAACAGCTCGGGAAACAGGTAGCTGGCCTCCCAGTCCGCCGGAAAGTGGCCGTTGCTCAGCAGCACCGCGCAATCGAAGGGTTCCTGGTTGAAGTCCACCGAATCGATGTCCATCCAGGCGCTGGTCAGTTGCACCTCGTTGCCCGGCTGCAGGTGGCGAAAACGGCTGAGCCGCGCCAGCAGCCAACGCATGGTCAGGGTCGACGGCGCCTTCATCCGCAGAATGTCATCCTCGGCGCGCAAGGTATTGCAGGCCCGCTCCAGGGCGCTGAAGCCTTCGCGAACGCCCGGCAACAGCAGGCGCGCGGCTTCCGTGAGTTGCAGGTTACGCCCGCTGCGCTTGAACAGCCGGCAGGCGAAGTGCTCCTCCAGGGTGCGGATATGCCGGCTGACCGCGCTCTGGGTAATCGACAACTCTTCGGCCGCGCAGGTGAACGAACTGTGCCGGGCCGCAGCCTCAAAGGCGCGCAAGGCATACAGGGCAGGAAGACGACGAGACATGTAACGCTCTCCGTGGGCGGTGCGGCCACGCTACCAGAAACGAGTTCGCATGAGTTTTAATCATGCCAGCAATCGTTTTTATCCTTTTGTGCAATGCGCCACAAGCGCCGAGAATCAGCGCTCTTGACCCATTGCCCATTGCCGAGCCTGATGACCATGCAGCATCCAGCACGTACCGAACTCCGGGCCATCCTGCGGCTGGCGGGGCCGCTGATCGCCTCGCAGTTGGCGCACATGTTGATGGTCCTCACCGACACCCTGATGATGGCCCGGCTCAGCCCAGAGGCCCTGGCCGGGGGCGGGCTGGGCGCGGCCAGCTATTCGTTCGTGTCGATTTTCTGCATCGGGGTAATTGCCGCGGTCGGCACCCTGGTGGCGATTCGTCAGGGTGCCGGCGACATCGAAGGCGCCACGCGCCTGACCCAGGCCGGGCTCTGGCTGGCCTGGCTGATGGCGCTGGTGGCAGGGCTGCTGCTGTGGAACCTGAAGCCGGTGCTGCCGCTGTTCGGCCAGACCGCAACCAACGTCGACTCCGCCGCGCAGTTCCTGCTGATTCTGCCCTTCGCCCTGCCCGGCTACCTGAGCTTCATGGCCTTGCGCGGCTTTACCAGCGCTATCGGCCGCGCCACGCCGGTGATGGTCATCAGCCTGGGCGGCACCGTGGCCAACTTCCTGCTCAACTACGCACTGATTACCGGCATGTTCGGCTTGCCGAAACTGGGCCTGATGGGCATCGGCCTGGTGACCGCCATCGTCGCCAACTGCATGGCCCTGGCTCTGGCCTGGCACATCCGGCAGCACCCGGCGTACGCCGCTTATCCGTTGCGCCAGGGCCTGTCGCGGCTCAACCGGCACTACCTGCGGGAGCTGTGGCGCCTGGGCCTGCCCATCGGCGGCACCTATGCGGTCGAGGTCGGATTGTTTGCCTTCGCCGCGCTGTGCATGGGCACCATGGGCAGCACCCAATTGGCAGCGCACCAGATCGCGTTGCAGATCGTTTCGGTGGCGTTCATGGTGCCGGCGGGGATTTCCTATGCGATCACCATGCGCATCGGCCAGCACTACGGCGCTGGGCAATTGCTCGACGCGCGCCTGGCGGGACGGGTGGGGATCGCCTTCGGTGCGGTAGCGATGCTGTGTTTTGCCATGGTGTTCTGGCTGCTGCCGAACCAGTTGATCGGGCTGTTCCTGGACCACAATGACCCGGCCTTCCGCGAAGTGATCAACCTGGCCGTGAGCCTGTTGGCGGTAGCGGCCTGGTTCGAACTGTTCGACGGTACGCAAACCATCGCCATGGGCGCGATTCGCGGGCTCAAGGACGCCAAGACCACCTTCCTCGTCGGCCTCGGCTGCTACTGGTTGATCGGGGCCCCGGCGGCCTGGTTGATGGCCTTCACCCTGGGCTGGGGGCCGACCGGCGTGTGGTGGGGCCTGGCCCTGGGCCTGGCGTGCGCCGCCATCAGCCTGACCCTGGCCTTCGAATGGCGGATGAAACGCATGCTGCGCCTGGAGCCCCAGGTGCAGCCATCGGCCTATGCCTCGGCCCAGGTGGATTCGTAAAGATCGGTTGAACCGGCGAGCGGGATTGCCCCCTCGCCAGGCGGGTTAGCTCACCACGTCCGCCATAGATCGCTGGCTGCTGCCAAAGGTCAGGTACTCCACCAACTCCGCCAGGGGCAGCGGTTTGCTGATCAGATACCCCTGCGCCTGGTCGCAGCCGAAGCCGCGCAGCAGGGCCAGTTGCTCCGGGGTTTCGACCCCCTCGGCCACCACTTCCAGGTTGAGGTTGTGCGCCAGGTTGATCATGGCGTGCACCAGCTTGCGGTTCTCCTCGCGCAGCTCCATGCCGCCGACAAAACTCTTGTCGATCTTGAGCAGGGCGATCGGCAGGCTGTTGAGGTGCACGAAGGACGAGAAGCCAGTGCCGAAGTCGTCCAGGGAAAAGCGCACGCCCAGGCGCCCCAGGGCGTCCATGGTCTGCTTGACCAGGTCACTGCGGCGCATCACTGCGGTTTCAGTCAGTTCGAACTCCAGCCACTGCGCTTCGACGCCGCGCTCGGCAATCAGCCGGCTCAGGGTCGACAGCAACTGGCTGTCCTGGAACTGCCGGAACGACAGGTTGACCGCCATGTGCAGCGGCGGCAGGCCGCGCTCACGCAGGGCCTGCATGTCCCGCAGGGCACGGGAAATCACCCAGTAACCCAAGGGCACGATCAGCCCGCTCTGCTCGGCCAGGGGCACGAACTCGCTGGGCGGCAGCAGGCCGCGTTCGCCGTGGCGCCAGCGCACCAGGGCCTCGAGGCCGACGATTTGTCCGTCATGCAGGTTCAGGCGCGGCTGGTAATGCAGCTCCAGCTCGTCGCGGCGCAAGGCTCGGCGCAGTTCGCTTTCCAGGTCGGCGAGGCTGCGGGCATTGCGATTGATGCGTTCGTTGAAGATATGAAAGGTGCAGCCCTGGGTGCTCTTGGCCTGCTGCATGGCGATGTGCGCGTGCCACATCAGCGGGTCCGCCCCGGCATTGGCCCGGGCATGGGCCACGCCCAGGCTGCAGCCGATCAGCAGGCTTTCGCCGTCGATCCAGTAGGGTTCGGCCATGGCCTCGGTAATGCGCTCGGCCATCCATTCGGCCCGCTGCGGCGCCCGGCGTGTATCGATCAGCAAGGCAAACTCGTCGCTGCCCAGGCGCGCCAGCTGATCGCCGGCCTCAAGCTGGCTCTTGAGCCGCGAGACCACCTGCAGGATCAAGCGGTCGCCGGCCTGGTGGCCGAGGGCGTCGTTGGCATGCCGGAAGTTGTCGAGGTCCAGGTGCCCCAGTGCCAGCCCGCGTCCTTCGTTTTCAACCAGGCGCGCGGCAAGCAGAGTCTGGAATCCCTGGCGGTTGGCGATACCGGTCAGCGGGTCCTGTTCGGCCAGGCGCTGCAGGGTGGTTTCCAGCACGCCGCGCTCACGCACATGGCGCAGGCAACGCCGCAGGATATCGGGGTTCAGGGCGCTGCGAATCAGCCAGTCACTGACACCCACCGGGGTCACCGAGGGTTCGTGGTCCAGCAGCAGGACGGTGGGCAAACTGCAGCGACCGGGGGCCGGTTGCAAGGAGGCAATGGTCAACAAGACCGCGCTGCGATCGTCATTGAACAGACGGCTGACAGAGTCCCAGGTCGGGGCACTGATCAGCACAACCGAGTCTCCCAACGGAGCGAGACACTCGCGCAACAACGCTGCCCATGCCGGCTCTTCGGCCAGTAGCAGCAAACGCAAGGGTTCGACAGGCTTAGACAAGCTAGCTCCCTAGACTCTGCAAAAGAAGTTGGCGGTGGGCATTATGACGCGCGAATAAACAATGACAAATGATATTGATTATCAAACGCAATTTCTTGTACCGCTCTAACTCGAACATTAGACGCATATTCAGCGCGCATCCTGCGGGAAAGTATCAAAACCGGCAAATTTAGATCGCGTGTTGCGTCACAAGTCGGAGAGAGGCAGCAGAATCTGTCCAGCCTGTTAAAATGCCCGCCCATTTCGCAACAGACTCCCTTTTCCGTCATGTCCCGACTCAATCCCCGGCAGCAAGAAGCCGTGAACTACGTCGGCGGCCCTCTTTTGGTGCTCGCCGGTGCTGGCTCCGGCAAGACCAGCGTGATCACCCGCAAAATCGCGCACCTGATCCAGAACTGCGGCATCCGCGCCCAGTACATCGTGGCCATGACCTTTACCAACAAGGCGGCGCGGGAGATGAAGGAGCGTGTCGGCACCCTGCTCAAGGGCGGCGAGGGCCGTGGGCTGACCGTGTGCACCTTCCACAACCTGGGCCTGAACATCATCCGCAAGGAACATGTGCGGCTGGGCTACAAACCGGGCTTCTCGATCTTCGACGAGACCGACGTTAAGGCCCTGATGACCGACATCATGCAGAAGGAATACTCGGGCGACGACGGCGTCGACGAGATCAAGAACATGATCGGCGCCTGGAAAAACGACCTGATCCTGCCGCCCGAAGCCCTGGAAAACGCACGCAACCCCAAGGAACAGACCGCCGCCATCGTCTACACCCACTACCAGCGCACGCTCAAGGCGTTCAACGCGGTGGACTTCGACGACCTGATCCTGCTCCCGGTGAAGCTGTTCCAGGAGCACACCGACATCCTGGAAAAGTGGCAGAACAAGGTCCGCTACCTGCTGGTGGACGAATACCAGGACACCAACGCCAGCCAGTACCTGCTGGTGAAGCTGCTGATCGGCACGCGCAACCAGTTCACCGTGGTCGGCGACGACGACCAGTCGATCTACGCCTGGCGCGGCGCCCGCCCGGAAAACCTGATGCTGCTCAAGGACGACTACCCGTCCCTGAAAGTGGTGATGCTGGAGCAGAACTACCGCTCCACCAGCCGTATCCTGCGTTGCGCCAACGTGCTGATCTCCAACAACCCCCACGAGTTTGAAAAACAACTGTGGAGCGAGATGGGCCACGGCGACGAGATCCGCGTGATCCGCTGCCGCAACGAAGACGCCGAGGCTGAGCGGGTAGCGGTGGAGATTCTCACCCTGCACCTGCGCACCGATCGCCCGTACAGCGATTTCGCGATCCTGTATCGCGGTAACTACCAGGCCAAGCTGATCGAGCTGAAGCTGCAGCACCATCAGATTCCTTACCGGCTTTCCGGCGGCAACAGCTTTTTCGGACGCCAGGAAGTGAAAGACCTGATGGCCTACTTCCGCCTGATCGTGAACCCGGATGACGACAACGCCTTCCTGCGGGTGATCAACGTGCCGCGCCGGGAAATCGGCTCGACGACCCTGGAAAAACTCGGCAACTACGCCACCGAACGCAAGATTTCGATGTACGCCGCCACCGATGAAATCGGTCTCGGCGAGCACCTCGACAGCCGCTTCACCGACCGCCTGGCGCGCTTCAAGCGCTTTATGGACCGGGTGCGCGAGCAGTGCGCCGGCGAAGACCCGATCTCTGCCCTGCGCAGCATGGTCATGGACATCGACTACGAGAACTGGCTGCGCACCAACAGCTCCAGCGACAAGGCCGCCGACTACCGCATGGGCAACGTGTGGTTCCTGATCGAAGCCCTGAAAAACACCCTGGAAAAAGACGAAGACGGCGACATGACCGTCGAAGACGCCATCGGCAAGCTGGTCCTGCGCGACATGCTGGAACGTCAGCAGGAAGAGGAAGACGGCGCCGAAGGCGTGCAGATGATGACCTTGCATGCCTCCAAGGGCCTGGAATTCCCCTACGTGTTCATCATGGGCATGGAAGAGGAAATCCTCCCGCACCGCTCCAGTATCGAAGCCGACACCATCGAGGAAGAGCGGCGCCTGGCCTACGTGGGCATTACCCGCGCACGCCAGACCCTGGCCTTTACCTTTGCCGCCAAGCGCAAGCAGTACGGCGAGATCATCGATTGCGCGCCCAGCCGCTTCCTCGATGAGCTGCCACCGGACGACCTGGCCTGGGAAGGCAATGACGACACGCCGACCGAAGTCAAAGCCGTTCGCGGAAACACCGCACTGGCGGATATACGCGCGATGTTAAAGCGCTAGAATTGCCGACTTTTTACCGCACACTATTTATCAGCGCTTAGGCGCACAAGGCGCCCAAAGAGGAAAGCTTCATGGAAGCACTGCACAAGAAAATTCGCGAAGAAGGCATCGTGCTTTCCGATCAGGTCCTGAAAGTCGACGCCTTTCTCAACCATCAGATCGACCCGCAACTGATGAAGCTGATCGGCGACGAATTCGCCACGCTGTTCAAGGACTCGGGCATTACCAAGATCGTCACCATCGAAGCCTCGGGCATTGCCCCGGCGATCATGACCGGCCTGAACCTCGGTGTGCCGGTGATCTTCGCCCGCAAGCACCAGTCCCTGACCCTGACCGAGAACCTGTTGTCGGCCACCGTCTACTCCTTCACCAAGCAGACGGAAAGCACCGTGGCCATCTCGCCACGGCACCTGACCAGCAGCGACCGGGTGCTGATCATCGATGACTTCCTGGCCAACGGTAAGGCCTCCCAGGCGCTGATTTCGATCATCAAGCAGGCCGGCGCCACCGTTGCCGGCCTGGGTATCGTCATCGAAAAGTCGTTCCAGGGCGGGCGTGCCGAACTGGATGCCCAAGGCTACCGCGTGGAGTCTCTGGCCCGCGTGCAATCCCTGGCCGGCGGCGTGGTCAGCTTCATAGAGTAAAGTGCGCGACGGCGCCGGCGGTGTGCCGGCGCCACGGGTAATCCGCCGTTACAAGCGGGTTTCCTGCAAGGCTGCCAGCAGCAGCCGCTGATACAGATCCTCACGCAAGCCTTCGGGTTTCTCCAGCTGCATGCGCGCCAGGTGCAAGGGAAAAGCCTCGGCCTCCGGCGCGTCCAGCGCGGCCTTGCCCAGCTCCAGAATCTCGGTGAGCTTGAACTTGCTCTTGAGCCAGTTGAGGGCCCGCAGCAGATCCCGCTCTTGCGCACTGAAATCAGTGCCCAACGGATACTCCGGGAACAAGTGCGGGTGCCGTGCACGAATCGCCTGCAAACGCTGTGGGCTGTTGTCGGTAAATCGCGGTTCCAGCTGAAAGTCCTTGGGCAGCTTGCCGACTTTCTGCGCTTGCTCGATCAACCCGGGCTGGAAGCGTGAGTCGCTGATATTGAGCAGGGCCTCGATCACCTTGGCGTCGGTCTTGCCCCGCAGGTCGGCAATGCCGTACTCGGTGACCACGATATCGCGCAGATGGCGCGGGATGGTGCAGTGCCCGTATTCCCAGACCACGTTCGAACTGACCTCGCCGCCCGACTCACGCCAGCTGCGCAGGATCAGCACCGAACGCGCGCCTTCCAGCGCATGGCCCTGGGCGACGAAGTTGTACTGCCCGCCGACCCCACTCAGCACCCGGCCGTCTTCCAACTGATCGGCGACACCGGCACCGAGCAAGGTGACCATGATCGAGCTGTTGATAAACCGCGCATCCCGACGTTGCAGGCGCTTGAGCTCTTCCTGGCCATACAGCTCGTTAATGTAGCTGATGCGCGTCATGTTGAATTCGAGGCGCTTGCTTTGCGGCAGCTCCCGCAGGCGCTGATAAAAACTGCGCGGCCCCAGGAAGAACCCGCCATGCACCGAGATGCCGTCGGTTTGCGCCGCTTCATCCAGGGTGCCGTCATTGGCCTGCTGCTGGGTCTTGATATCCGGGTAGACCTTGCGCCGCACGATCCCGGCGTCCGCCAGCACCAGCAGGCCGTTGACGAACATTTCGCTGCAACCGTAGAGGCCCTTGGCAAAGGGCTCGACTCCGCCTTCGCGGCCAATCAGCGGCGCCCAGTAATAGGCATCGATGTCGGTCAGCAGTGAGCGATAGGCGTCGTTGTCCGCCTGCCGGGCCAGCAGTGCGGCGGTCAGGGCGTCGCCCATGGAGCCGATGCCGATCTGCAAGGTGCCGCCGTCGCGCACCAACGTGCTGGCGTGCAAACCGATGAAATGGTCCTGGAACCCCACCGGCATGTTCGGCGTGGAAAACAGCGTGGTGCGGTCCTTTTCATCGATCAGCAGATCGAAGCCGTCCATGTCGAGTTCGGCGTCACCCGGCATGTACGGCAGCTCGTCGTGAACCTGGCCGACCATGAGGATGGTCTCGCCGGCAGCACGACGCTTGGCAATCATCGGCAGCAGGTCAAGGGTAATGTCCGGGTTGCAGCTCAGGCTCAGCCGATCCGGATGATCAGGGTGGCTGGCCACCAACTGCGCCACCAGGTTCAGGCCACTGGCGTTGATGTCGCGGGCGGCGTGGCTGTAGTTGCTGCTGACATAGTCCTGCTGCGCGGGGGCACTGTTGAGCAGGCTCCCGGGCTGCATGAAGAACTGCTCGACATGGATGTTGCGGGGCAGGCTGTCGTGTTGCAGGTCCGCGAGGAAATCCAGCTCGGGGTAGTCGCCGAATATGCGTTCGACAAAAGGTTCGAGAAAGCGCTTCTGCAAGCCATCGCCCAGGGTCGGACGGCCCAGGCTCAAGGCGGTGTAGATGGTCAGCTGCCGTTCGGGCAGTTGCTTGATGCGGCGGTACAGCGCATTGGCAAACTGGTTAGGCTTGCCCAGGCCCAGGGGCATGCCCATGTGAATATGCGCCGGCAGGCGCGCCAGCACGTCATCGACCGCCTGCTCGATTGAACACAACTGCACCATACGACTCTCCCGAACGTTCCATGAATTGGGGTTGGACCGAGCTTGCCGGGTCTTTACTGCATTGACCAGTGTGGCGGCCGAATCGCGGGCACAAAAAAGCCGCTCGTAAGCGGCTTTTTCGCTGAAGATTGACCTTATTTCAGGCCAGACATCTTCTCGATGGCGCCTTTGAGCTCGTCATCGGAGCAATCGGCACAAGTGCCTTTTGGCGGCATGGCGTTGATCCCGGTAATGGCCTTGGCCAGGATGCCGTCGAGGCCGCCCTGGTGATCGGCACGCTCTTTCCAGGCTGCGGTGTCACCGATTTTCGGTGCGCCGAGCAGACCGGTGCCATGGCAAGCGTTGCAATGCTTGGCAATCACTTCATCAGGGGTTTTCGCCCCTCCACCACCGACAGAGGCGGCGACTTCCATGCCCTTGCATTCCTGCCCCTGAACACAGACCTGACCGACCGGTGCAAGGCGTTGGGCAATATCATCATTAGTCGCAGCTTGAGCGCTGACTGCCCATAGGGCCAATACGGTTGCTGGTGCGGCCAGCATTTTCATAATTAGGTTCACGCGTACACCCTCAATGGTGGCTAGTCACGCCCACGGCCACGGTTTCGCAGGCGGGCGCAAGTATAACGGTTAGCCCGCCACACTGAAACAACCCTAAAGTCGATGGGGTCTTAAAGGTGGCGAAAAGGCACTTCGGGCGTCGCCGCAAGCCTTGCAGGACGCCTCTTCTATTAGAAATTCGCTGGCGTGGCTGCGCTGATTAGTCGCGCCGGTACATCGAAAGGATTTCGGAAACGGTGCGGCTTGGTACTTTCAAAGTAGTAGCTGTCGCCCGCTTCGAGCACAAATGTTTCAAGCCCGACCACCAGCTCAAGGCGGCCTTCCACGAGAATTCCGGTTTCTTCGCCTTCGTGGGTGAGCATTTCCTCACCGGTGTCGGCGCCCGGCGGGTAGATCTCGTTGAGAAAGGCGATGGCACGGCTGGGATGGGCGCGCCCCACGAGTTTCATGGTCACGGCGCCATCGGAAATATCGATCAGTTCATGGGCTTTGTAGACGATCTGGCTCGGGGTTTCCTGGAGGATTTCCTCGGAAAAGAACTCGACCATGGACATGGGGATGCCGCCAAGAACCTTCCTCAGCGAGCTGATCGAGGGGCTGACACTGTTCTTCTCGATCATCGAAATGGTGCTGTTGGTGACGCCCGCGCGCTTGGCAAGTTCACGCTGGGAAAGACCTTTCAGTTTACGGATGGATTGCAGTCGTTCACCGACGTCCAATGCGGCAGTCTCCTAGGGAATCAGGCGTTGTTGTAATTGAGCATTATCATGGCGATAGCGTTCAGTATTTACAACACTTGCCCTCCAATCCACCCAGGAGCGGCCTGTCAGGTTCCGACCACTGGCCGTCAGCCCTCGGAATAGAGCCTTGGCACTCGGCGCAGGTTGCAGAAAATCTGGTACGGAATAGTGTCCGCAGCCATCGCCACGTCGCTGGCGAGGATGTTTTTACCCCATAGCTCCACGGTCGAGCCCAGGCCGGCCTGCGGCACATCGGTGAGGTCGATGCACAGCATGTCCATGGACACCCGACCCAGCAATTGGCTGCGCTGGCCAGCCACCAGAACCGGCGTGCCGGTCGGCGCCTGGCGTGGGTAACCGTCGGCATACCCCATGGCAACCACACCAATGCGCATCGGCCGCGTGGTGACAAACTTGGCGCCGTAGCCCACCGGCTCGCCGGCTGGCAACTCACGCACGCAAATCACTTTCGATTCCAGGGTCATGACCGGTTGCAGGCGCGCGGCCACCGGGTTGTTTTCTTCAAACGGGGTTGCGCCATACAGCATGATGCCGGGGCGCACCCAGTCACTGGGAATACTCGGCCACCCCAGGACCGCCGGCGAGTTGCGCAGGCTGACCTCGGCCGCCAGCCCCTCGCGGGCAGCCTGAAACACGGCCACCTGCTCGTCGCTGCGCACGCAATCGAGCTCATCGGCCCGGGCGAAGTGGCTCATCAACACCACTTTCGCCACTTTGCCACTGGCCAGCAGCCGCTGATGGGCAGCCTGATAATCCTTGGGATGCAGGCCAACCCGGTGCATGCCCGAGTCGAGCTTGAGCCAGACCGTCAGCGGCTTGGCCAGGGTTGCCTTCTCGATGGCCTCGAGTTGCCACAGCGAATGCACCACACACCAGAAGTCATGCTCGATGATCAGCGCCAACTCATCGGCCTCGAAAAAGCCTTCGAGCAGCAGCACCGGCGCACGAATCCCCGCCGCACGCAGCTCCAGGGCCTCTTCGATGCAGGCCACGGCAAAACCGTCGGCCTCGCCTTCCAGTGCCTGGGCACAGCGCAGCGCGCCATGGCCATAGGCATCGGCCTTGATCACGGCAAGGGCACGGACGCCCGACAACTCGCGGGCCAGTTGGTAGTTGTGACGCAGGGCTTGAAGGTCGATCAGGGCACGGGCAGGACGCATGGCGGCAGACTTCTAGGCGGTCATGGGGGAAGAAAAAACCGGTGCTGGCCGACGGCGCGAACCGCCGACAGCACCGGCAGAGGGATCGGTGTTTAAGGCAAAGCGGCGACTACGGACAGCTCGATCAGGATCTCGGGCTCGCACAGCTTGGCTTCGACTGTGGCACGGGCAGGAGCGACGCCTTTTGGCAGCCATTTGTCCCAGACAGCGTTCATGCCCTCGAAGTGGGCGTCGATGTCTTTCAGGTAAATGGTCACTGACAGCAACTTGCTCTTGTCGGTACCAGCCAGGTCCAGCAAACGCTCGATGTTGGCGAGGGTTTCGCTGGTCTGTTGTTCAATTCCGGCGGTCATGTCGTCGCCGACCTGCCCCGCCAGATAGACGGTGCCGCTGTGAACGACAATCTGGCTCATGCGTTCATTGGTGAGCTGGCGCTGGATTGACATGCTTGGCTGTCTCCTGAGAATTACCGTAACGAGAAATATCGAGGCCTTCGGCGCTGATCTGCGGCGTTTTCTTCGCCATCAGGTCAGCCAGCAAGCGACCGGAACCGCACGCCATGGTCCAACCCAGGGTGCCGTGACCGGTGTTCAAGAACAGGTTGCGGAACGGTGTGGCACCCACAATCGGCGTGCCGTCCGGGGTGGTCGGCCGCAGGCCGGTCCAGAAGCTGGCTTGCGCCAGATCGCCGCCCTGAGGATAGAGGTCGTTGACGATCATCTCCAGGGTTTCGCGCCGGCGCGGATTCAGCGACAGGTCGAAGCCCGCGATCTCGGCCATGCCGCCGACCCGGATACGGTTGTCGAAGCGAGTGATCGCGACCTTGTAGGTCTCGTCGAGAATGGTCGAGGTCGGGGCCATCGCCGGGTTGGTGATCGGCACGGTCAGGGAGTAACCCTTGAGCGGATACACCGGGGCCTTGATCCCCAACGGCTTGAGCAGTTGCGGCGAGTAGCTGCCCAGGGCCAGCACGTAGCGATCGGCGGTTTCCAGCTTGCCGTCGATCCATACGCCATTGATCCGGTCACCGGCGAAGTCGAGGCGCTGGATGTCCTGGCCAAAACGGAACTCCACACCCAGCTGGGTGGCCATTTCCACCAGGCGCGTGGTGAACATCTGGCAATCGCCGGTCTGGTCGTTAGGCAGGCGCAGGGCGCCGGCGAGGATATCGGTGACGTTGGCCAGGGCGGGCTCGACGCGGGCGATGCCCTCGCGGTCGAGCAGTTCGAAAGGCACGCCGGACTCCTTGAGCACGGCGATGTCTTTCGCCGCGCCATCGAGCTGGGCCTGGGTCCGGAACAGCTGGGTGGTGCCCAGGCTGCGGCCTTCATAGGCAATGCCGGTCTCGGCGCGCAGTTCGTCGAGGCAGTCGCGGCTGTACTCGGACAGGCGGACCATGCGCTCCTTGTTCACGGCGTAGCGGCTGGCGGTGCAGTTGCGCAGCATCTGCGCCATCCACAGGTACTGGTCGATATCGGCGGTGGCCTTGATCGCCAACGGCGCGTGGCGCTGCAGCAGCCACTTGATGGCCTTGAGCGGCACGCCAGGTGCGGCCCATGGCGAGGCATAACCCGGCGACACCTGACCGGCGTTGGCGAAACTGGTTTCCATGGCAGCGGCCGGCTGACGGTCGACCACCACCACTTCAAAACCTGCTCGGGCCAGATAGTAGGCACTGGTGGTACCGATTACGCCGCTACCCAAGACCATAACGCGCATTTTCATATCCCTCATCGCGGCTAAACCGCTGACGTTTGTTATTCAGAGCGAAGATGTGCGCAGTATAAAAAGCAATGGGCAGTGCATTTCACTATATAACTGCCTATATTTGGCGACAATTCTCGGCAAAAACCCTTTTGACGGAGGTGCATCCCCTATGCGCACCAATCACCAGACAAAACGCGAGCTGGACAAGATAGATCGCAACATCCTGCGCATCCTCCAGGCCGACGGGCGTATCTCGTTTACCGAGCTGGGAGAGAAGGTCGGCCTGTCGACCACTCCCTGCACCGAACGGGTCCGGCGCCTGGAGCGCGAAGGGATCATCATGGGCTACAACGCGCGCCTCAATCCGCAGCACCTCAAGGGCAGCCTGCTGGTGTTCGTCGAAATCAGCCTGGACTACAAGTCCGGCGACACCTTCGAAGAGTTCCGCCGCGCCGTGCTCAAGCTGCCCCACGTACTGGAGTGCCACCTGGTCTCGGGCGACTTCGACTACCTGGTGAAAGCCCGAATTTCCGAAATGGCGTCCTACCGCAAACTGCTGGGCGACATCCTGCTCAAGCTGCCCCACGTGCGCGAATCCAAGAGCTATATCGTGATGGAAGAGGTGAAGGAGAGCCTGAGCCTGCCGATTCCGGACTGAAATCCGGCGCAGGCCGACTCGAGAGTGCCGGGGTGACCCAAGTAAAGCGCTAGACCAGCACCTGGCGGGTGCTCGCCATGTACTCGTGGATCTGCTTTTCGACCCGAGGGTGGATCATCTCCACCGGGCGCCGGCCATTGGGGCACGGCAGGCTCGGGGTGGTGCCGAACAGGCGACAGATCAGCGGCCGCTCGTCGTACACGGTGCAGCCGTTGGGCCCCAGATGCACGCAGTTCAGCTCGTCCATGGCCGCGTCCTGCTCGGCCGCGGTCTTGCGTGGCAGGCGCGACATTTCCTCGGTTGAAGTGGTCACCGGGCCGCAGCAGTCATGGCAGCCGGGGACACACTCGAACGAGGGAATCTGCTGACGCAGTAGGCGGACTTTCTGGCTGTTGCAGCTCATTGGCAAGGTTACCGGGCAAATACAGCCGGGGATTTTGCCCTAAAAGCCCACCAACAGACAGCGCACCCCGACCGCTGTTGCCGCCGACGAAAGGTCAGGCTTATGCTCCGTCAAATTTTCCAAACACCCCAATCAGGATTCACGCACATGAACCCCGGTGTTCAGCAACCTGCCCCGAGCGACCGTCACGCCGCCTCCTATTACGCCGCCAGCAGCCTGCCCCAGCCCGATCATCCGGCGCTGGCCGGTGAGCTGCAGGCCGATGTCTGCGTGGTCGGCGGCGGCTTCTCCGGGCTGAACACCGCATTGGAACTGGCCCAGCGCGGCTTCAGTGTGGTGCTGCTGGAAGCGCGCAAGATCGGCTGGGGCGCCAGCGGGCGCAATGGCGGCCAACTGATTCGCGGCGTCGGCCATGGCCTGGAGCAGTTCAGCAAGGTGCTGGGCGACGACGGCGTTCGGCAGATGAAGCTGATGGGCCTGGAAGCGGTGGACATCGTGCGCCAGCGGGTCGAACAGTTCCAGATCGCCTGCGACCTGACCTGGGGCTACTGCGACCTGGCCAACAAGCCCAGGGACCTGGAGGGTTTCGCCGAAGACGCCGAAGAACTGCGCGAGCTGGGCTATCGCCACGAAACCCGCCTGCTGCAAGCCCATGAAATGCACAGCGTGGTCGGCTCCGAGCGCTATGTCGGCGGTTTGATCGACATGGGCTCCGGGCACCTGCACCCCTTGAACCTGGCACTGGGCGAGGCCGCCGCGGCGCAGCGGCTGGGGGTGCAAGTGTTCGAACATTCAGCCGTGACCCGCATCGATTACGGCAGCCAGGTCAGGGTGCACACCGCTCGCGGCCTGGTCCGCGCCAAGACCCTGGTGCTCGGTTGCAACGCCTACCTCAATGGCCTCAACCCGGAGCTGGGTGGCAAGGTGTTGCCCGCCGGCAGCTATATCATCGCCACCGAGCCGTTGAGCGAGCAGCAGGCACAGCAGTTGCTGCCGCAGAACATGGCGGTCTGCGACCAGCGGGTGGCCCTGGATTACTACCGGCTTTCGGCGGATCGGCGCCTGCTGTTCGGCGGCGCCTGCCATTACTCGGGGCGTGACCCGCAGGACATCGCCGCGTACATGCGGCCGAAGATGCTGCAGGTGTTCCCGCAACTGGCCGGGGTCAAGATCGACTATCAATGGGGCGGGATGATCGGTATCGGCGCCAACCGCCTACCGCAGATCGGCCGGCTCAAGGACCAGCCGAATGTGTATTACGCCCAGGCCTATTCAGGTCATGGGCTGAATGCCACGCACCTGGCCGGCAAGCTGCTGGCCGAAGCCATCAGCGGCCAGCAGGGTGGCGGCTTCGAGCTGTTCGCCAAGGTGCCGCACATCACCTTCCCGGGCGGCCGCTACCTGCGTTCGCCGCTATTGGCACTGGGCATGCTCTGGCACCGCCTCAAGGAGCTCGGCTGACACCGCAACCGCCCTCCCCCTGGCATTGCTGCCGCCCAATGGCCTGACGGCGTGCAGCAGCGCCAGAGCCCTTCTTCAGAGACGCCAGAACGGCTTGAGCCCTTCGCGGCGCGCCTGCTCCCGGCTAAGCCCGATGTCCCGCAGTTCGTCAGCCGTCAGGGCGAGCAAGACCTTGCGGGTACGCAGCCGATGCCAGTACAGGCCCCAGCGGCCAAGGGCGCGCGGCGCGTTGCGGGACATCACCGCCTGCATCGCCCGCTCGTGCCCAACCGCCAGTTCCTGACTGTGTAACGACAGACGCACATCGCTCAAGCCGTTCATTGTTGTTTGCTCCTGTTTACTTGGGTGGCCATGAGCAAACATGATGCGCGGGTGCCTGAAACCATGACAGATTCAAAGCACTGGCATTATTTCCATACAGAATTTCCCCATCGATGGCTGAATCCTGTATTTTCCGTCCATCTGTACTGGTTCTTTAATCAATCCCTTGCGCGAGTGCCTGCCATGACCCTCTACGTCAACCTTGCCGAACTGCTGGGCACCCGCATTGAGCAGGGTTTTTATCGCCCCGGCGACCGCCTGCCTTCGGTGCGCGCCCTGAGTGTCGAGCACGGTGTCAGTCTGAGCACTGTGCAGCAGGCATACAGAGTGCTGGAAGATAACGGCCTGGCGATGCCCAAGCCCAAGTCCGGCTACTTTGTACCCGCCAGCCGCGAACTGCCGGCGTTGCCCGCCATCGGCCGTCCGGCGCAGCGGCCAGTGGAGATATCGCAATGGGAACAGGTGCTGGAACTGGTGCGCAGCGTGCCGCGCAAAGACGTCATACAGATGGGCAGGGGTATGCCGGATATCAATACACCGACCCTGAAACCCCTGCTCCGCGGGCTGGCCCGCATCAGCCGGCGCCAGGACATGCCCGGCCTGTATTACGACAACATCTACGGCGTGCTCGAACTGCGCGAACAGATCGCCCGCCTGCTGCTCGACTCCGGCTGCCAGCTGCAAGCCAATGACCTGGTAATAACCACCGGCTGCCATGAGGCGCTTTCAACCAGCATTCGCGCCATCTGCGAGCCTGGCGACATCGTTGCGGTGGACTCGCCGAGCTTTCACGGCGCCATGCAGACCCTCAAGGGCCTGGGCATGAAAGCCCTGGAAATCCCCACCGACCCGCTGACCGGCATCAGCCTCGAAGCCCTGGAACTGGCCCTGGAGCAATGGCCGATCAAGGCCATACAGTTGACCCCCAACTGCAACAACCCGCTGGGCTACATCATGCCCGAGTCGCGCAAGCGCGCGCTGCTGACCCTGGCCCAGCGCTTTGACGTGGCGGTCATCGAAGACGATGTGTATGGCGAACTGGCCTACACCTACCCGCGCCCGCGCACCATCAAGTCGTTCGACGAAGACGGTCGGGTACTGCTGTGCAGTTCGTTCTCGAAAACCCTGGCCCCGGGCCTGCGCATTGGCTGGGTCGCGCCGGGGCGCTATCTGGAGCGGGTGCTGCACATGAAATACATCAGCACCGGCTCCACCGCGCCGCAACCGCAGATCGCCATTGCCGAGTTCCTCAAGGCCGGCCATTTCGAACCCCACTTGCGCAAGATGCGCGCTCAATACCAGCGCAATCGCGACATGATGCTCGACTGGGTCAGCCGCTACTTCCCCCTGGGCACTCGCGCCAGTCGGCCCCAGGGCAGCTTTATGCTGTGGATCGAACTGCCGGAAGGCTTCGACACCCTCAAGCTCAACCGCGCGCTGCTCGACCAGGGCGTACAGATTGCCGTGGGCAGTATCTTTTCCGCCTCGGGCAAGTACCGCAATTGCCTGCGGATGAACTACGCTGCCAAGCCAACGCCGCAGATCGAAGATGCGGTGCGCAAGGTGGGCGCAGCCGCGATCAAGCTGCTGGCTGAAACTGATTGCACGACCGACTGACCTTTTTCCCCCAAGACTGCGTCCATATGTCGACCATCGCCGCCTTCGAGACGAGCTGACTTGAGACTCAAACAGGCTTTCGCCTTACTTCTGCTGATCACGGCGGGCCTCAGCGGCTGTGCCACCCTGAACGTGCCCCGGGAACCGAGCCAGGCCCTGCCGGCCACAGAGTCGGCGTTCGGACGCTCGATCCAGGCCCAGGCTGCGCCCTATCAGGGCCGCTCCGGGTTTCGCCTGCTGTCCAACAGCACCGAAGCCTTCATGGCTCGCGCCGAGCTGATCCGCAATGCGCAAAGCAGCCTGGATTTGCAGTACTACATCGTGCACGACGGCATCAGCACCCGGATGCTGGTGGATGAGCTGCTCAAGGCCGCCGATCGCGGGGTGCGGATACGCATCCTGCTGGACGACACCACCAGCGATGGCCTGGACCAGGTGATTGCCACCCTCGCCGCCCACCCGCAGATCCAGATCCGCCTGTTCAACCCCCTGCACCTGGGGCGCAGCACCGGCATCACCCGCGCGGCAGGGCGCCTGTTCAACCTGTCCCAGCAACACCGGCGCATGCACAACAAGCTGTGGCTGGCGGACAACAGCGTGGCCATCGTCGGCGGGCGCAACCTGGGCGACGAGTATTTCGATGCCGAGCCCAGCCTCAACTTCACGGACATCGACATGCTCAGCGTCGGGCCGGTGGCCGAGCAGTTGGGGCACAGTTTTGACCAGTACTGGAACAGCGCCCTGAGCAAGCCCATCGACGAGTTCCTCTCCAGCACCCCCACCGCCCGGGACCTGGCCAACACCCGGCAACAACTGGAGCAGTCCCTGGCAGACACCCGCCGGCAGAACCACGCCCTGTACCAGCAACTGAAGACCTACCAGAGCCACCCGCGCATGGATATCTGGCGCAAGGAGCTGATCTGGGCCTGGAACCAGGCCCTGTGGGATGCGCCGAGCAAGGTCCTGGCCAGGAACGAGCCCGACCCGCAATTGCTACTGACCACCCAGCTGGCGCCGGAGCTGCAAGGGGTAAGCAAGGAACTGATCATGATTTCGGCCTACTTCGTGCCCGGCCAGCCGGGCTTGGTGTACCTCACCGGGCGTGCCGACGCCGGGGTGCAAGTGAGCCTTCTGACCAACTCTCTGGAAGCCACCGATGTGCCGGCAGTGCACGGTGGCTACGCACCTTACCGCAAGGCCCTGCTGGAACATGGGGTAAGGCTGTTCGAATTGCGCCGCCAGCCCGGCGATCACGGCGGCAGCGGGCCACACCTGTTCCGCAGCACCTGGCGCGGCTCGGACTCCAGCCTGCACAGCAAGGCGATGATCTTCGACCGGCAGAAATCCTTTATTGGCTCGTTCAACTTCGACCCGCGCTCGGTGCTGTGGAACACCGAAGTCGGGGTGCTGGTCGACAGCCCGGAACTGGCCGAACATGTGCGCGCCCTGGCCCTGCAAGGCATGGCCCCGGCCTTGAGCTACGAGGCCAAGCTGCAGGACGGCAAGATCGTCTGGGTCACCGAAGACAACCAGCAACTGCACACCCTGACCCGGGAGCCGGGCAGTTGGTGGCGGCGCATCAACGCCTGGCTGAGCACCAGCGTCGGCCTGGAGCGCATGCTCTAGGCCCGCGCCGATCTGTCAGCGTTTGAGCAGCTGGTTTTTGATAAAGACGTCCAGCCCGGGCGAGTGATAGAAACCCATGCAGCGTTCAAAAATCGCGTTGATCGGGTAACCGGCCTCATTCTTCATCGGCGGCCCGCCGATATGGAAGCTGCCCGTCTGCTGCTCGACGTAGTTGCTCAGGGCCCGGGTACGGCGGTCGGTGCCGTCGCGGTCCAGCTGCACCCGATCGACGAAGTAGGACGCGTCGTGCAGGTCGTACGCCTTGTAGAACTTCAAGCGCCCGTAGTTATCGTCCAGGCACTGCTTCAGCGCCAGTTGCTTGACCCGCTCCACGGGCGGGTCCTTGGGTGCGGCATGGGCGGACCCGGCGAGCAAAATCGTCAGCGCACAGAGCGCCCCGCTGAATCGAATCCCTGGCTTAAGCTTCATCTGACCTCCCTGATTGAACCAACAGCGGTGAAGCCTATACCGATTGCGGCGCCGCGGCACCCAATGCTCCCTGGCGCAGCAACAACACAATCAGCCCAAAAGCCCCGGCCGCCATCAGCCACAGCAAGGCATGGCCGCTGACCCACTGGCTGCCCGCCCCGGCCACCAGCGGCCCGATCAGGCAGCCAATGCCCCAGAGTTGCGCCACGTGGGCATTGGCTCGCACCAGGGCGTCGTCGCGGTAACGCTCGCCGATCAGGATCAACGACAGGGTAAACAGGCCCCCGGCGCTGGCGCCGAACAGCACCCACAACGGCCAGATCAGCAAGCTGTGGAGCAACAGCGGAATCGCCAGGCTCGACAACAACAGCGCCACCGCACAGCCGGTGAACAGGGAGCGCCGCGACAGGCGATCGGCCAGGGCGCCAATCGGCAATTGCAGCACCGCATCGCCGACCACCACGGTGCTGACCATCGCCAGGGCGATGTCTTCGGTAAAGCCCTGGCGTAGGCAATACACCGGTAACAGCGTAAGAATCATTGCCTCAAAGGCGGCGAACAGTGCCACGGCCCAGGCAATCGCCGGCAGCCCACGACAAAAGCGCCACAGGTCGACCAGGGTCACGCTGCAGGCTTCAGTGGTCGGGGCGCCGCTGCGGCCGATCAACAGCAGGGGCGATACCACCAGCAGCCCGACACCGACCCAGAAGCCGTAGTCGGTCTCGGTGCCCAGCGCGCCCAGCAGCAATGGCCCGGCCAGCTGGCTCAGGGCGTAACAGCTGCCATACAGCGCCACCAGCCGCCCGCGCCACTGCTCGACCACCAACTGGTTGATCCAGCTCTCGCCCAGGATAAACACGATGGTCAGCACCATGCCCAGGCCCAATCGCAGCACCAGCCACAGCGGGTAACTCGGCAACAGCGCCAGCAAAGCAATGGACAGCGCCCCGCCCCACAGGCACAGGCGCATCAGGCCCGCAGTTCCAAAACGCGCCGCCAGGCGGCTGGCAAGCTTGGCCCCAAGCAACACGCCAAAGGCTGGCATCGACGCCATGACGCCAATGGCAAAGGGGCCATAACCCCAGCCTTCCAGGCGAAACGACACCAGCGGCATGCTGACACCCAGGGCCAGCCCGACACTCAGGACAGCCGCCAAAACGGCGAAATAGGTCGCCCAACGCATTTCCACGCTCCTGTGGATCATTTTTTATACCGACACAGACAACGCAGCCGGACTTCCCTTGCGGAAAGTCCGGCTGCGATTTTGGATCGAGGCCCGGTCCGGCGGGCAAGCGCCCGCCCCGAGCCCTTCAGGTCAGAGCTTGATCCAGGTCGCCTTCAACTCGGTGTACTTGTCGAATGCGTGCAGCGACTTGTCACGGCCGTTGCCCGATTGCTTGAAGCCACCGAACGGCGCGGTCATGTCGCCGCCATCGTACTGATTGACCCACACGCTACCGGCACGCAGGGCCTTGGCGGTCAGGTGAGCCTTGGAGATGTTGGCTGTCCAGACCGCTGCGGCCAGGCCGTACAGGGTGTCGTTGGCAATCTCGATGGCTTCTTCGACGGTATCGAAGGCGATCACCGACAGCACCGGGCCGAAGATTTCTTCCTGGGCGATTTTCATCGCGTTGCTCACACCGTCGAAAATCGTCGGCTCAACATAGGTGCCGCCGGTTTCCTGCAGGGTGCGCTTGCCGCCCGCGACCAGCTTGGCGCCGTCGGCATGCCCGGCTTCGATGTAGGACAGCACGGTGTTCATCTGCTGGGTGTCGACCAATGCACCGACGTTGGTTGCCGGGTCCAGTGGGTTGCCCGGCTTCCAGCCCTTGAGGGCCTCGATCACCAGGGGCAGGAATTTATCCTTGATGGAGCGCTCCACCAGCAGGCGCGAACCCGCGGTGCAGACTTCGCCCTGGTTGAAGGCAATGGCGCCCGCGGCCGATTCGGCAGCGGCCTGTAGATCCGGTGCATCGGCGAACACGATATTCGGGCTCTTGCCGCCGGCTTCGAGCCAGACGCGCTTCATGTTCGATTCGCCGGAGTAGATCAGCAATTGCTTGGCGATTTTGGTCGAGCCGGTGAACACCAGGGTGTCGACGTCCATGTGCAGGGCCAGGGCCTTGCCCACGGTGTGGCCATAACCTGGCAGCACGTTGAGCACGCCCGCCGGAATACCGGCTTCCACGGCCAGGGCGGCGATGCGGATTGCGGTCAGCGGGGATTTTTCCGAAGGCTTGAGGATGACCGAGTTACCGGTGGACAACGCCGGCCCAAGCTTCCAGCAAGCCATCATCAGCGGGAAGTTCCACGGCACGATGGCCGCGACTACGCCCACCGGCTCGCGAGTCACCAGGCCCAGTTGATCATGGGGCGTGGCGGCGACTTCGTCGTAGATCTTGTCGATGGCCTCGCCACTCCAGCTCAGCGCTTGCGCCGCGCCCGGAATGTCGATGCCCAGGGAGTCGCTGATCGGCTTGCCCATGTCCAGGGTTTCAAGCAGGGCGAGCTCTTCGGCGTGCTTTTTCAGCAGGCCGGCAAAACGAATCATGGTGGCCTTGCGCTTGGCCGGGGCCAGGCGCGACCAGGCGCCGGAATTGAATGTGGCGCGGGCATTTTCTACAGCACGCTGGGCGTCGGCGGCGTCACAACTGGCGATGGTTGCCAGCACGCGACCGTCAACCGGGCTGATGCATTCGAAGGTTTCACTGGAAACCGCAGCGGTGTATTCGCCATTGATATAGGCGCGGCCTTCGATCATCAGGTCGCGGGCACGTTGTTCCCAGTCGGCACGAGTCAGGGTGGTCATACGAGTGTCCTCCTCTTATTGAATACAAGCGCCACGCGATCAACGCAGGCACCTTCAGGAATTCTGCCCGGCCAGCCTTCTTTCGGCCCAAGGCACCGGCCACCCTAAACCAGTGGCACCCGAAGTTTCAATATATTTGACATAACCCCAGTAAACGCCATTGCTATGTTCATTTTAATAAACATAGACTTTGGCCCCACTACCACTCGCGCCGCCAATCACGGGGGAATACAAGAATGAGCATTCAGCACGTCGTCGACTTCAGCCAGGCCACCACCGAGGGTGAACGCTATCGCCCTGCACCGGAAAAAGTCCTCAAGGGCGACCCGGAACAGGCGGTGTTCAACCATTACGCCAGCCCGTGCGGGCAGATGAACGCCGGGGTCTGGGAAGGTGCGGTCGGGCAGTGGACGGTGAATTTCACCGAGCATGAATACTGCGAAATCGTGCAGGGCGTCTCGGTGCTGCGCGACAGCGACGGCAATGCCAAGACCCTGCGCGCCGGCGACCGCTTCGTCATCCCGGCCGGCTTCAAGGGCACCTGGGAAGTGCTGGAGCCCTGCCGCAAGATCTACGTGGCCTTCGAACAGAAAGCCTGAATCACAGGCACAAAAAAACCCGCTTGAAGGCGGGTTTTTTTGTCAGAAGAAAAATCAATTACTTGATTTTGCCTTCTTTGTAGATCACGTGCTTACGAACAACCGGATCATATTTCTTGATCTCGATTTTGTCCGGAGTAGTGCGCTTGTTCTTGTCGGTAGTGTAGAAGTGACCAGTACCGGCGCTCGAAATCAAACGAATCAATTCACGCATGATTAGCTCCCTTAGATCTTGCCAGCTTTGCGGATTTCGGCCAGCACGACAGTAATGCCACGCTTGTCGATGATACGCATGCCTTTGGCAGATACGCGCAGACGCACGAAACGTTTCTCTTCTTCAACCCAGAAGCGGTGATGCTGCAGGTTCGGCAGGAAACGACGACGGGTTTTGTTGTTTGCGTGGGAAATGTTATTCCCAGTCACCGGACCCTTACCGGTAACTTGACAGACTCTCGACATGCCTCAGCCCTCTAAAACCACATGCCCAACCCGGCATGGGTTGGCCGCTTAATCTCTCAGTCATTTGGCGCCAGGCGCCGCGTTTCTTTAGGGGTCTTACCGGCTACACCTACAAACGAAGGAACCGGGCCCCTAGAAAAGAGCGCTGCTTTATACCAGAAAGACCCAATAGCAACAACAGTCACTGTGGTCGGGAATTCAAAAAGTCCCGTTTTTCTTGCGCCAAGCGCCTGCGGCAAAGGCTACCGCAGTTATCGACCGCTCGTCGCAGAATAAAATTCCTGCCCCGCAAAGCCCCCGCCAACGCAGCGTCATTCACCGTCGCCAGCACCCGCGAGGCCCCTTCGAACGGGTCAATTTGTCAATTCATGGCAAATTATTGGCCGTCGGCCAGGGTAAAAACCGACCTTTTTGCCTTTGAAGGCCCACCCCACCCACGTCAATAAACGGAAAAAGGGGATAGTCATTTTCCGACGAGATCACTAGGGTAAGCCTTTTCCAGACTGCACTCGCAGATGGGCCTTCGATCTGCAAAGGAAGCCGAATATGCGTCTCGCCGCCCTACCGCTGTTGTTCGTACCGTTTCTGAGCCCGCTGGCCCAGGCTGCCGCCCTGAGCGTCTGCACCGAAGCCAGCCCGGAAGGTTTCGACGTGGTGCAATACAACTCGCTGACCACCACCAACGCCTCGGCGGACGTGCTGATGAACCGCCTGGTCGACTTCGACGAAGCCAGCGGCAAGGTGGTGCCGAGCCTGGCAGACAGTTGGGAGGTGTCCGACGACGGCCTGACCTATGTGTTCAAGCTGCACCCCAAGGTCAAATTCCACCACACCGACTACTTCAACCCCAGCCGTGAACTGACCGCCGAAGACGTGAAGTTCAGTTTCGAGCGCATGCTCGACCCGGCCAATCCCTGGCACAAGATTGCGCAAAGCGGCTTCCCCCACGCCCAATCCCTGCAGTTGCCGGCACTGATCAAGAAAATTGACGCCCTTGACCCACTGACCGTGCGCTTCACCCTGGACCACGCCGACTCGACATTTATCGCCACGCTGAGCATGGGCTTCGCCTCGATCTACTCTGCCGAGTACGCCGAGCAACTGCTCAAGGCCGGCACACCGGAGAAGCTCAACAACCAGCCGATCGGCACTGGGCCGTTTATCTTCGGCCGCTTCCAGAAAGACGCGTCGATCCGCTACAAGGCCAACCGCGACTACTTCGCCGGCAAGCCGGACGTGGACCCGCTGATCTTCGCCATCACCCCGGATGCCAACGTGCGCCTGCAAAAACTGCGGCGCAATGAATGCCAGATCGCCCTCTCGCCCAAGCCCCTGGACATCAATGCCGCGAGCCAGGACCCGGCGCTGAAAGTCGAACGCACCGCCGCCTTCATGACCGCCTTTGTCGCCATCAACAGTCAGCACCCGCCGCTGGACAAACCGGAAGTGCGCCAGGCAATCAACCTGGCCTTCGATAAGGCCAGCTACCTCAAAGCGGTCTTCGAAGACACCGCCGAAGCTGCCAACGGCCCGTTCCCGCCGAACACCTGGAGCTATGCCAAGGACTTGTCGGGCTATGCCCACGACCCTGAAAAAGCCCGCCAACTGCTGGCCAAGGCCGGCCTGAAAGACGGCTTCCAGACCACCATCTGGACTCGCCCATCCGGCAGCCTGCTCAACCCCAACCCCAGCCTCGGCGCACAACTGCTCCAGGCTGACCTGGAGAAAATCGGGATCAAGGCCGAGATCCGCGTGATCGAATGGGGCGAACTGATCCGCCGCGCCAAGGCCGGCGAGCATGACCTGCTGTTCATGGGCTGGGCCGGCGACAACGGCGACCCGGATAACTTCCTTACCCCGCAGTTCACCTGCGCTGCGGTCAAGTCCGGCACCAACTTCGCCCGCTACTGCGACCAGGGCCTGGATAAGCTGATCACCGCCGGCAAGACCACCAGCGAGCAAGGCGTGCGCAGCAAGCTCTATCAGCAGGCCCAGGCGCAGATCCAGCAACAGGCCCTGTGGCTGCCCCTGGCGCACCCCACCGCCTTCGCCCTGACCCGCAAGGAAGTCCAGGGCTATCAGGTCAGCCCCTTCGGCCGCCAGGACTTCTCCAAAGTCAGCGTCGGCAAATAACCCCGCCACAGGTTCTGGGCGCCCCGGTGCCCAGAACCTGCCGTTCAACACTTGCCGCTGCTCTCACCTAGACCCAACCGTATTCCGCCATCGACAGTGGATCGCCTTCACCGATGATGAAGTGATCGAGCACCCGCACATCCACCAGATCCAGGGCCTCTTTCAGCCGACGTGTCACCACGCGATCGGCATGACTGGGCTCGGAGATGCCCGAAGGGTGGTTGTGACACAGGATCACGGCGGCGGCGTTGTGTGCCAGGGCACGCTTGACCACCTGCCGCGGGTAGACGCTGGTGCTGTCAATCGAACCCTGGAACAGCGCCTCGAACGCCAGCACCCGGTGCTTGGTGTCCAGAAACAGGCAGCCGAACACCTCATGGGGCTCATGGCGCAGCATTGACTTGAGGTAGTCGCGGACCACCAGCGGGTTTTCCAGCACCGAGTCGCGACGCAGTTTTTCGGCCAGATGCCGACGAGCCATTTCCACCACGGCCTGCAACTGGGCGAATTTTGCCGGGCCCAGGCCGAGCTGGCGGCTGAAGGTCAACTGGTCCGCCTCCAGCAGGCGACGCAGGCTGCCGAACTGATGCAAAAGGTGACGCGCCAGGTCCACCGCGCTCTTTCCGGCAACCCCGGTACGCAAGAAAATCGCCAGCAATTCGGCGTCGGAAAGGCTCGCCGCACCCTGCTCCAGAAGCTTCTCCCGCGGGCGCTCCGCCGCGGGCCAGTCGCGAATGCTCATAGCACCTCCATGTGTGTGGGCGCCGCTGTTCCATAGCGGTCGCTGTGGTATCTTAGCCCATCTTTTTGCCTGTGATTTCCCCTGGGGAGGGGGCGTTACAAGCAGCAATCATTGAACTCAAAGGCAGGCCTATGCAGCGGCTGTATCGGAAACGCATCGTCCTCGGCGTCGGCGGCGGCATTGCCGCCTATAAGAGCGCCGAGCTGGTTCGCCGACTCCTCGACCAGGGCGCCGAAGTGCGTGTGGTCATGACCCGTGGCGGCAGTGAATTCATCACACCGCTGACCATGCAGGCACTCTCCGGGCACCCGGTTCACCTGGACCTGCTCGATCCCGCAGCCGAGGCTGCCATGGGCCATATCGAGCTGGCCAAATGGGCCGACCTGGTGCTGATCGCCCCCGCCACCGCCGACCTGATCGCGCGCCTGGCCCAAGGCATCGCCGATGACCTGCTGACCACCCTGGTCCTGGCCACGGACGCCACCGTCGCCATCGCCCCGGCCATGAACCAGGCCATGTGGCGCGATCCGGCCACCCAGGCCAACACCCAATTGCTGCAAAGCCGCGGCCTCCAGGTGTTCGGGCCGGCCTCGGGCAGCCAGGCCTGCGGCGACGTCGGCATGGGCCGCATGCTCGAAGCCAACGACCTGGTGCTGTGCGCCGCCGATTGCTTCCAGCATCAGGCTCTGACCGGCAAACACGTACTGATTACCGCCGGCCCGACCCAGGAAAACATCGACCCGGTGCGCTACATCACCAACCACAGCTCCGGCAAAATGGGCTTTGCCCTGGCCGAAGCCGCAGTTGAAGCCGGCGCCCGAGTGACCCTGATCACCGGCCCGGTGCACCTGCCGACCCCGGATCGGGTGACCCGGATCGATGTGGTCAGCGCCCGCGACATGCTCGCCGCCTGCGAGGCCGCCATCCCCTGCGACCTGTTTATCGCCTCGGCGGCGGTGGCGGACTACCGCCCGGAAGTCGTTGCCCCACAAAAATTAAAGAAAGACCCTACGAAAGGTGACGGTCTGCTGCTGCAGATGGTGCGTAACCCGGACATCCTGGCCACCATCGCCACCCGTCCCGATCGCCCTTTCAGTGTCGGCTTCGCCGCCGAGACCGAACACTTGCTCGACTACGCTGCACGCAAATTGAAAGACAAGAACCTCGACCTGATCGTCGCCAACGACGTGGCCAACCCGAGCATTGGCTTCAACAGCGAGGAAAACGCCTGCAGCGTGATTGACCGGGAGTTGCACGCAACTCTCTTCGCCCAGACCAGCAAGGGCAAGATCGCCCGCCAACTGATCTCTTTCATCGCCGAACGGCTGAACCAGGTTTAACTCGCATGCACGCTCTACAAGCCAAGATCCTCGACCCACGCATCGGCAACGAATTCCCGATGCCACAGTACGCCACCCCGGGCTCCGCCGGCCTCGACCTGCGCGCCATGCTCAAGCAAGACACCGTGCTGGAGCCGGGCCAGACCCTGCTGATCCCCACCGGCCTGTCGGTCTACATCGGCGACCCGGGCCTGGCGGCGCTGATCCTGCCGCGCTCCGGCCTGGGCCATAAACACGGCATCGTCCTGGGCAATCTGGTGGGCCTGATCGACTCGGACTACCAGGGCGAACTGATGGTGTCCTGCTGGAACCGTGGCCAGACCGCCTTCAACATCGCGGTCGGCGAGCGCATCGCCCAACTGGTACTGGTGCCGGTGGTCCAGGCGCACTTCGAAGTGGTCGAGGCCTTCGACGAAAGCCAGCGCGGCGCAGGCGGTTTCGGGCATTCCGGCAGCCACTGATCGACGCGGAACCTGGCCGGGCGCCAAACCCGGCCAGAGTTCCGGGTTTTGTATTTCAGGACGAAAATCGGGCAAAGCGCCTTCGCGGGTTTCCCTCCCCAAATCAAGGCATTAGACCCTCAAAAGCAGGCTGAATCGCCGACGATGGCATTTTTGCACCATGAACCCAATGGCAAAAACATCGTCATACCCTTCAGTTTGAGCCTGCCGGCCCACCCTGGCCCGGCCTGTCCCGCCCCCTTTTGAAATGGAGCAACCCCGATGAGCAACCCGGCCCCAGTCGCACCGAGCTTTCCCGATAGCATCTTTCGCGCCTACGACATTCGCGGCACCGTCCCGGAGTTTTTGAACGCTGAAACCGCTTACTGGCTCGGCCGCGCCATTGGCGCCCAGAGCCTGGCTCAGGGTGAACCTGACGTTTCCGTTGGCCGCGACGGCCGTCTCTCCGGTCCGGAGCTGGTGGAGCAACTGATCAAAGGCCTGGCCGACAGCGGCTGCCACGTCAGCGACGTCGGCCTGGTGCCCACTCCGGCGCTGTACTACGCGGCCAACGTACTGGCCGGCAAGTCCGGGGTCATGCTCACCGGCAGCCACAACCCGTCGAACTACAACGGCTTCAAAATCGTCATTGCCGGCGACACCTTGGCCAATGAACAAATCCAGGCCCTGCACCAACGCCTGAAGGACAACAACCTGAGCAGCGGCAAGGGCAGCATCACCCGGGTGCAGATCCTTGAGCGCTACAGCGACGAGATTACCCGCGATGTGAAACTGGCCCGCCGCCTGAAAGTGGTGGTCGATTGCGGCAACGGCGCGGCCGGGGTCATTGCCCCGCAGTTGATCGAAGCCCTGAACTGCGAAGTCATCCCGCTGTTCTGCGAGGTCGACGGCAACTTTCCCAATCACCACCCGGACCCGGGCAAGCCTGAAAACCTGGTGGACCTGATCGCCAAGGTCAAGGAAACCAAAGCCGACCTGGGTCTGGCCTTCGACGGCGACGGCGACCGCGTCGGCGTGGTGACCAACACCGGTAGCATCGTCTTCCCGGACCGCCTGCTGATGCTGTTCGCCAAGGATGTAGTGGCGCGCAACCCGGGCGCGGAAATCATCTTCGACGTCAAATGCACCCGCCGCCTGACCCCGCTGATCAAGGAATACGGCGGCAAGCCGCTAATGTGGAAGACCGGCCACTCGTTGATCAAAAAGAAGATGAAACAAACCGGCGCCCTGTTGGCCGGCGAAATGAGCGGGCATATCTTCTTCAAGGAGCGCTGGTTCGGTTTTGACGACGGGATTTACAGCGCCGCGCGCCTGCTGGAGATCCTCAGCAAGGAGCCATCCAGCGCCGAAGAGCTGTTCGCGACCTTCCCGAACGATATTTCGACGCCGGAAATCAATATCCATGTGACCGAAGAGAGCAAATTCAGCATCATTGATGCTCTGCACGACGCGCAGTGGGGCGAAGGCGCCAACCTGACCACCATTGACGGGGTGCGAGTCGATTACGCCAAAGGCTGGGGCCTGGTCCGCGCCTCCAACACCACGCCGGTGCTGGTGCTGCGTTTCGAGGCCGACAACGAAGCCGAGCTGCAGCGCATCAAGGATGTGTTCCACGTCCAATTGAAACGTGTTGCACCCGATCTCCAACTACCGTTCTGATTTTCTGAAACACCGGAGCCCTGAATGACCCTCGAACGCGATGCCGCCGCCAACACCGCCAAGGTTCTATCCGAAGCGCTGCCTTACATTCGCCGCTATGTCGGCAAGACGCTGGTGATCAAATACGGCGGCAACGCTATGGAGAGCGAAGAGCTCAAGACCGGTTTCGCTCGTGACATCGTGTTGATGAAAGCCGTCGGGATCAACCCGGTGGTGGTACACGGTGGCGGCCCGCAAATCGGTGACCTGCTCAAGCGCCTATCCATCGAGAGCCACTTTATCGACGGCATGCGCGTCACCGACGCCCAGACCATGGACGTGGTGGAGATGGTCCTCGGCGGCCAGGTGAACAAAGACATCGTCAACCTGATCAACCGTCACGGCGGCAGCGCCATTGGTCTGACCGGCAAGGACGCCGAGCTGATTCGCGCGAAAAAACTCACCGTGACCCGCAAGACGCCGGAGATGACCCAGCCGGAAATCATCGACATCGGCCAGGTGGGCGAAGTGATCGGCATCAACACCGACCTGCTGAACCTGCTGGTGAAAGGCGACTTCATTCCGGTGATTGCGCCCATCGGCGTCGGTGCCAACGGCGAGTCCTACAACATCAACGCCGACCTGGTGGCCGGCAAGGTGGCCGAGGCGCTGAAGGCCGAGAAGCTGATGCTGCTCACCAACATCGCCGGCTTGATGGACAAGGAAGGCAAGGTCTTGACCGGCCTGACAACCCAGCAAGTGGACGACCTGATCGCCGACGGCACCATCTACGGCGGCATGCTGCCGAAGATCCGTTGCGCGCTGGAAGCCGTGCAAGGCGGGGTTGGCAGCTCCTTGATCCTGGATGGCCGGGTGCCGAATGCGATCCTGCTGGAAATCTTCACCGATACCGGTGTGGGTACCCTGATCAGCAATCGCAAGCGTCCTTAAGCGCTGAAAAAAAGCCCCGCTCAACCTGGTTGAGCGGGGCTTTTTTATTGTAGCGAGAGCGTTGGATCCCGCCGTACGGCCTAGCAGTCGCGAATCAAACGCCGAACTGCTCGCGATACGCCTTGACCGCCGGTAAATGCTGTTTGAGCTGCGGATCGTCTTCCAGGAACTGCAACACCTGGTTCAGCGACACGATGCTGACCACCGGAATCCCGAAGTCACGCTCCACTTCCTGGATGGCCGACAATTCACCGTTGCCGCGCTCCTGGCGATTGAGCGCGATCAGCACGCCAGCGGCCTTGGCACCTTCCTGGGACGCAATGATCTGCATCACTTCGCGAATCGCCGTACCGGCGGTAATCACGTCGTCGATGATCAGCACATCGCCCTTGAGCGGCGCGCCCACCAGGCTGCCGCCTTCACCGTGGGCCTTGGCCTCCTTGCGGTTGAAGCACCAGGGCAGATCCTGCCCATGATGTTCAGCCAGGGCCACGGCTGTGGCGGCGGCCAGGGGAATGCCCTTGTACGCCGGACCGAATAGCACGTCGAAGGAAATACCGCTTTCAACGATGGCGGCCGCATAAAAACGACCCAGCTGCGCCAGGGCGGAACCCGAGTTGAACAGCCCTGCATTGAAGAAGTAAGGACTGGTGCGCCCGGACTTCAGGGTGAACTCACCGAAGCGCAAAACCCCGCGATCGATGGCAAAACGAATGAAATCGCGCTGATACGCTTGCATGAAAAAAGCCCCAGATACCACGGATTTAGCTAATTAGGTAGACCTCGGGTATCATACACGCACGTGATTTTTGGGGCCATTTATGCGGATCATCAGTGTGAACGTCAATGGTATTCAGGCTGCAGTCGAGCGTGGTTTGCTCAGTTGGCTGCAGGCCCAGAATGCCGACGTCATCTGCCTGCAGGACACCCGCGCCTCCGCCTTTGAACTGGACGACCCAGCCTTCCAACTGGATGGCTACTTCCTTTATGCCTGCGATGCTGAAGTCCCCGCCCAAGGTGGCGTGGCTTTGTATTCGCGGTTGCAACCTAAGGCGGTCATCAGCGGCCTCGGCTTCGAGACAGCCGATCGCTACGGGCGCTACCTGCAAGCCGATTTCGATAAGGTCAGCATCGCGACCTTGCTGCTTCCTTCGGGGCAGAACGGCGATGAAGACTTGAACCAGAAGTTCAAGCTAATGGACGACTTCGCCCGTTATCTGGATAAACAGCGGCGCAAACGTCGCGAGTACATCTATTGTGGCTCGCTCTACGTTGCGCAACAGAAGCTGGATATCAAGAACTGGCGTGACAGCCAGCAATCCCCGGGCTTCCTGGCGCCTGAGCGTGCCTGGATGGACGAGATTGTCGGCACCATGGGTTATGTCGACGCCTTGCGCGAAGTCAGCCGTGAAGGCGATCAGTACAGCTGGTGGCCGGACAACGAACAGGCCGAGATGCTCAACCTGGGTTGGCGTTTCGACTATCAGTTGCTGACCCCGGGCCTGCGTCGCTTCGTGCGCAGCGCACGCCTGCCGCGTCAGCCACGCTTCTCGCAGCACGCACCGCTGATCGTGGACTACGACTGGACGCTGACTATCTAAGCGTCGTTTCGCAGCCACAAAAAAGCCGACATCAGTGTCGGCTTTTTTGTGCGCGGCGGTTTTACTTGATCAAGCGCCAGGTGAACGGATAGCGATACGGTACCCCTTCCCCCGCCTTGACCCCGCCAATGATCGTCAGCACCAAGGCGCCGATCGCCAGCAACCCGAACAAGAAGAAGCCGATGATTACCAGCATCAACAGGAAGCAGATAGCCGAGGCAATGGCGACGGTGATCTGGAAATTCAGCGCCTCCTTGCCCTGAGCGTCGATGAACGGGTCGGATTCGCGCTTGATCTGCCACAGAATCAACGGACCGATCAGGGTACCGAACGGCACCCAGATCCCCAGCAAGGCAGACAGATGACAAAACATTGCCCACTGCCGAACCTCATGGCTCGGCGTAGGCAGCGGAAGCTGGTCGTCACTCATGGCGTTCTCCTTGGCGGGTCGTCCGTAGCGCAATCAGTCGGCCAGGGCCGCCTGCTGCAGTTCAAAAATCTCGCTCATGCCTTTCTTCGCCAGCTCCAGCATTGCATTCAGGTCTTCAGGCTGGAACGGTGCGCCTTCGGCAGTGCCCTGGACTTCAATGAAACCACCGGTGCTGGTCATCACCACGTTGAGGTCAGTCTCGGCAGCCGAGTCTTCCAGGTAGTCCAGGTCCAGCACAGGCTCGCCCTGATACATGCCCACCGACACCGCAGCGATCATTTGCTTGAGCGGGTCGCCGCCTTTGAGGCCGCCACGCTTCTTGATCACTTTCAGCGCATCGACCAAGGCCACCATGGCGCCGGTGATCGACGCGGTACGGGTGCCGCCGTCAGCCTGGATCACGTCGCAGTCGACGTACAGGGTCACGTCACCCAGCTTGGACATGTCCAGCGCGGCGCGCAGGGAGCGGCCGATCAGGCGCTGGATTTCCAGGGTGCGGCCGCCCTGCTTGCCACGGCTGGCTTCACGCTGGTTACGCTCGCCGGTAGCACGCGGCAACATGCCGTACTCGGCGGTCAACCAACCCTGGCCCTGGCCCTTGAGGAAGCGCGGCACGCCGTTCTCGACGCTGACCGTGCAGATAACCTTGGTATCACCGAACTCGACCAGTACAGATCCCTCGGCGTGTTTGGTGTAGTTGCGGGTGATGCGGATCGAGCGGAGCTGATCGGCAGCGCGACCACTTGGACGTTTCATAGGGGAACACCTGTACAGGGACGGAAAACTGCCGAACATTATAGAGCCCGCGGCCGCGCCTGGGCAGTTCTAAAAAATCCAGGGGCGGACCAAAGGCTCTGCACGAAGGCTCCAGCGCCCCGCCGCAACCCTTTGTCACCGCCACGGTTGGGGGCTTTCGCCGCACTGCGCTACAATCCTGCGCCTTCGCAGCCTGTCGGCTTTAATTCATATCTATCGGGCCCGCCCAACCCTATTGCGGTTGGTGCCAGACCTGAATCGGAGGTACCTCCATGGTGCACAGCATGACCGCCTTCGCCCGGGTCGAACGGGCCGGCACTCAGGGCACCCTGAGCTGGGAACTGCGCTCGGTCAACAGCCGCTACCTGGAACCGCACCTGCGCCTGCCGGAGTCCTTTCGCGACCTCGAAGGCGCGGTTCGTGAAGCGCTGCGCCAGGGTTTGTCCCGCGGCAAGCTTGAATGCACCCTGCGCTTTACCGAAGAAACCACCGGCAAACCCCTGCAAGTGGATCGCGAACGGGCCGCGCAACTGGTGGCCGCAGCCGAGTCGGTGGCCAGTCTGATCAAGCAACCTGCACCGCTCAACCCCCTGGAAGTCCTGGCCTGGCCCGGCGTGCTGGTGGCTGACGCAACCGATCCACAGGCACTGAATTCCGAGGCCCTGGAATTGTTCAAGCAGGGCCTCAAGGAGCTCAAGAGCGGCCGCGAACGCGAAGGCTCGGAGCTTGCCCGCCTGATCAACGAGCGCCTGACCTCGATCGAGGAAGACGTGGTGACCCTGCGCGAACTGGTGCCGCAAATGCTCGCGACCCAGCGCCAGAAGGTCCTCGACCGCTTCGCCGACATGCAGGCCGAGCTCGACCCGACGCGCCTGGAGCAGGAAATGGTGATGCTTGCGCAAAAGAGCGACGTCGCCGAAGAACTGGACCGCCTGAGCACCCACATCATTGAAGTACGCCGCGTGCTGAAGTCGGGTGGCGCCGCCGGTCGGCGCCTGGACTTCCTGATGCAGGAGCTCAACCGCGAAGCCAACACACTGGGCTCCAAGGCCTTCGACCCGCGCAGCACCCAGGCTGCGGTCAACCTCAAAGTGTTGATCGAGCAGATGCGCGAACAAGTACAGAATATTGAGTAAGGCTACCCCCACATGACCCACAGCACCGGCACCCTGTACATCATTTCCGCCCCTTCGGGCGCGGGCAAGAGCAGCCTGGTCAAGGCCCTGACCGACGCCAACCAGGAGATCCGTGTCTCGGTCTCCCACACCACCCGGGCCATGCGCCCCGGTGAAGTGAACGGCGTGAACTATCACTTCGTCTCCCGCGAAGCGTTCGTGAAAATGGGCGAGCATGGGGACTTCCTCGAGCGTGCCGAAGTATTCGGCAACCTCTACGGCACCTCGCAAAGCCACCTGCAGCAAACCCTGGATGCGGGCCATGACCTGATTCTGGAGATCGACTGGCAGGGCGCCGAGCAAGTGCGCAAATTGATGCCGCAAGCCCGCTCGATCTTCATCCTGCCGCCGTCCCTTGAGGCCTTGCACCAGCGCCTGACCAACCGCGGCCAGGACAGTGACGAGATCATTGACGGGCGGATGCGCGAAGCGGTCAGCGAAATGAGCCACTACGTCGACTATGACTATTTGATCATCAACGATGATTTTGCCCATGCGCTGGCGGACCTGAAGGCGATTTTCCGGGCCAATCAGCTGCATCAAAAGCGTCAGCAGCAGCGTTTTGGCAAATTGCTCGCTGAATTGCTGGGCTAAAACAGCACTTCCCAAAACCGCTGCAAGCGCTTTACATTGGCACTTGCAGCGCGTTGCAGGGCCTGGTCAAAAAATCAGCGCTTCCCTAATCGCTGGTGATTTTTTAAACTGTTGAGTCCGCTCGCCCAACCGGGCAGCGCGCATATTGCATTCGCTCCGAGGAATACCATGGCCCGCGTAACCGTTGAAGACTGCCTAGAACACGTGGAAAACCGCTTTGAGCTGGTCATGCTCTCTACCAAGCGTGCCCGTCAACTGGCCACCGGCGGCAAAGAGCCCCTGGTTCAGTGGGAAAACGACAAGCCTACCGTTGTAGCCCTGCGTGAAATTGCCGAAGGCCTGATGAGCTACGAGTTCATTGCCAACGCTGAGATCGTTGAAGACGAACCGCTGTTCGCAGCGTTCGAGGACGAGTCCAACGAGGCCGTCTAAGCCTATGCCTGGTCGACGTAGCACGGCGCGGGAATACAGCTTACGGCAGGAGTCAGCATGCCGAGCATAGACGCCCTCGCCGATCGCTTATCGACCTATCTCGGCACGGACCAGGTCAACCTGGTCCGCCGAGCGTATTTCTACGCCGAACAAGCCCACGACGGCCAACGCCGCCGCAGCGGCGAGGCGTACGTCACGCACCCATTGGCGGTGGCGAATATTCTTGCCGACATGCATATGGACCATCAGAGCCTGATGGCGGCCATGCTGCATGACGTGATTGAAGACACCGGTATTGCCAAGGAAGCGCTTTCAGCGCAGTTCGGCGAAACCGTGGCCGAACTGGTCGACGGGGTCAGCAAACTGACCCAGATGAACTTCGAGACCAAGGCCGAAGCCCAGGCTGAAAACTTCCAGAAAATGGCCATGGCCATGGCCCGCGATATTCGCGTGATCCTGGTCAAGCTGGCCGACCGCCTGCACAACATGCGGACCCTGGAAGTGCTGTCCGGCGAAAAGCGCCGGCGCATCGCCAAGGAAACCCTGGAAATCTATGCCCCCATCGCCAACCGGCTGGGCATGCATGCCATCCGCATCGAATTCGAAGACCTTGGCTTCAAGGCCATGCACCCGATGCGTTCCGCGCGGATCTACCAGGCCGTCAAGCGCGCCCGGGGCAACCGCAAGGAAATCGTCAACAAGATCGAAGAATCCCTCAGCCACTGCCTGGCCATCGACGGTATCCAGGGCGAGGTCAGCGGCCGGCAGAAACACCTCTACGGCATCTACAAGAAAATGCGCGGCAAGCGTCGGGCCTTCAACGAGATCATGGACGTCTACGCGTTCCGCATCATCGTCGACAAGGTAGACACCTGCTATCGCGTGCTGGGCGCTGTACATAATTTGTACAAACCGCTGCCGGGACGCTTCAAGGACTACATCGCGATTCCCAAGGCCAACGGCTACCAATCGCTGCATACCACCCTGTTCGGTATGCACGGCGTGCCGATCGAGATCCAGATCCGCACCCGGGAAATGGAAGAGATGGCCAACAACGGCATCGCCGCGCACTGGCTGTACAAATCCAGTGGCGACGAGCAGCCAAAAGGCACCCACGCCCGCGCCCGCCAATGGGTCAAGGGTGTACTGGAGATGCAGCAACGCGCCGGCAACTCCCTGGAATTCATCGAAAGCGTGAAGATCGACCTGTTTCCGGACGAGGTCTACGTGTTCACGCCCAAAGGCCGGATCATGGAGCTGCCCAAAGGCTCCACGGCCGTCGACTTCGCCTACGCGGTGCACACCGACGTCGGCAACAGCTGCATTGCCTGCCGCATCAACCGCCGTCTCGCACCGCTGTCCGAACCGCTGCAAAGCGGCTCCACGGTGGAGATCGTCAGTGCCCCTGGCGCCCGGCCGAATCCGGCCTGGCTCAACTTCGTGGTCACCGGCAAGGCCCGCACCCATATTCGCCACGCCCTGAAGCTGCAGCGCCGCTCCGAATCCATCAGCCTCGGTGAGCGCCTGCTGAACAAGGTGCTCAACGGTTTCGACAGTTCGCTGGAAAAGATCCCGGCCGAACGCATCCAGGCGATGCTCCACGAATACCGCCTGGAACTGATCGAAGATCTGCTCGAAGACATCGGCCTGGGCAATCGCATGGCCTATGTGGTGGCCCGCCGCCTGCTCGGCGAGGGCGAACAGTTGCCAAGCCCGGAAGGCCCGCTGGCGATTCGCGGCACAGAGGGCCTGGTGCTGAGCTACGCCAAGTGCTGCACGCCGATCCCGGGCGACCCGATCGTCGGCCACCTGTCCGCCGGCAAGGGGATGGTGGTGCACCTGGACAACTGCCGCAATATCAGCGAAATCCGCCACAACCCGGAAAAATGCATCCAGCTCTCGTGGGCCAAGGATGTCACCGGCGAATTCAACGTCGAACTGCGGGTCGAGCTGGAACACCAGCGTGGCCTGATTGCCTTGTTGGCCAGTAGCGTCAACGCCGCCGACGGCAATATCGAGAAAATCAGCATGGATGAACGCGATGGTCGCATCAGCGTGGTCCAACTGGTGGTCAGCGTGCACGACCGCGTGCACCTGGCCCGCGTGATCAAGAAACTCCGCGCCCTGACCGGGGTGATTCGCATCACCCGCATGCGCGCGTAGCGCCTCACATAAGCCATCGTCACTTACAAGGACTCATAAATGACCAAGACTGTTATCACCAGCGACAAAGCGCCTGCTGCCATCGGCACCTATTCCCAGGCGATCAAGGCTGGCAACACCGTGTACATGTCCGGCCAGATCCCCCTCGACCCAAAAACCATGGAACTGGTCGAAGGCTTCGAAGCCCAGACCGTCCAGGTGTTCGAGAACCTGAAGTCGGTTGCCGAAGCCGCCGGCGGTTCGTTCAAGGACATCGTCAAGCTGAACATCTTCCTCACCGACCTGAGCCACTTCGCCAAGGTCAACGAGATCATGGGCAAGTACTTCGAACAGCCTTACCCTGCCCGCGCCGCCATCGGCGTCGCCGCCCTGCCAAAGGGTGCGCAGGTTGAGATGGATGCCATTCTGGTCATCGAGTAACACCCGCGGCGCAGCGTCCCAGGCTGCGCCGACTTTGCTTTGAAAGGATTTCATCATGCGCAAAGCGCTAGCTTTCTCGCTGCTCGCCGTCATGCTCGGCGGTTGCGCCAGCGACCCCGCCAAAACTGATGTCGGCGGCACCTGGATCAACCAGGTTGCGATCGACGCGGCCTCCAAGGGCGGCCCTTTGCGTGAAGCGCTGCAAGCCTACGGCCCGAACCTGGAGTGGGAGGTCAACACCCGCGCCGGCCAGGCCCGCTACACCAACGGTTTCGAAATTGCCGAAGGCAAGGTCATTGCCGACCCCGCCGGCAGCTGGAAAGTCGACTTCTACGGCAGCTCCGCTACTGAACTGAAGCGCGACGGCAAACAACTGCTGCAAGCAGCGAACGACAACGAACCCGAACAGGTCTTCGACCGCCCCAAGGATCCTGCGCCGGAAGGGGCACCCCTGGGCGCCAACTTCGAGCGCGCGCTCTATACGGCGTATATGGGCGGCTCCTGGAAAATCCTCAGCGGCCCGGGGGAAGGCTCCACCGTGCAGTTCCAGGGCGACGGCGCGGTCCAGGGCCTGCCGGGGGCTGATCGTTACGCCCTGTGCCTGGCCGGAGACTGCGCCTCCATGAGTGGCGGCAACGATAACCTCTGGCTCCAGCAAAATGGCCAGGGCAACGCCTGGATCTTTGTACGCAAGGACAAGCAGCTGGAAATCTTCCAGGCGGTCAATACCGCCCAGGCGGATGAAGTGCCATCCCTGGCACCCGGCACTCGTCAGTGGCTGCTGGAAAAGCAATAACGGCTGTAGCCGCACGCTGAGCCTTTGCCGAAATAGCGGCGTTGCGCTGGGCCAGCGCAACCTCGCGGGCTCGGCGGCAGCTACAGAATCACCCTTTCAGTATTGCCGCGTAGCCTTCGCGGTAACTCAAGTAACGCGGCACCCAGCCCAGCGCCCGAGCCCGGGCGTTGCTGCAGCGCTTGCTGCCGGCACGCCGCACACTGGCGTCGTCGGCCCATTCGGTGACCCCCAGGTATTCGCGCAGCCAACCCACGACCTCCGCCAACGGCGCCGGCGCATCGTCGACGCCGATATAGCAGTCTTCCAGCGCCACTCCGCGCTGATCGGCCTGCATCAGGAACGCCAGCAAGCCTGCAGCGTCATCAGCATGAATCCGATTGCCATACAAAGGCGGGTCGATCGCCACCCGATAGCCTTGGCGGACCTGGGTCAGCAACCATTCGCGGCCGGGACCGTAAATGCCGGTCAGGCGCACCAGGCTGGCGGGGATGCCGCTGTGCAGCGCCACTTGCTCCGCCTCCAGCATCAGCCGCCCGGAATAACCGCTGGCTTCGGTGGCTGAGGTTTCATCAACCCATTCGCCGTCTTTCTGCCCGTAGACACTGCTGCTGGACACAAACAGCAGGCGCCTGGGCTGCTGGCCGTGCTGCTTGAGCCAGCTCAGCACGTGTTGCAGCCCCTCGACATAGGCGGCGCGATAGCCCGCTTCGTCATGCTCGGTGGCAGCGGCGCAGTACACCAGGTAATCCAGGGAAGCGCTGGGCCAGGTCGGAGGGCATTGGGCGTTGAACAGATCACCGGCGACGCCAATGACCCCGTCCGGCAAGCGTGAAACGTTGCGGCGCAAGCCATGAACCTGCCAACCCTCGACAAGCAATTGACTGGCCAGGCGGCTGCCGACATCACCACAACCGGCGATCAAAACAGAAAGGGCGGGCATCACTAAACTCCGTTCGCAAAGCTCAAGACTAGCCGCGGCGATGGACGAGCGGCTAGCAATCAAGGAAAAAAAGATACTCTATTACTTTTGTTAACAAGAATTACTTGCAATAATAAGCGCCCAAATTGTTCTCGGCCCCGCGAGGCCTAGAAGGACATTTACCTCTTTCCTCTCTCAGGTCCGGCCAGCATGACACCCAATCAACTCTCCGCTTCGCCAACCAAACGCCCAAGCCCGCTGCGCGCCATGAGCGCGGTTGCAGCGTTGTTGTTCAGCCTGGTACTGGCACCGAGCGCAGCCTTCGCCGACGCACAGGCACCGGCCACCGCGCCAGCCGCGAACGCCCCCCATGCACCGGCCGAACCTGCCGCACCGGTCGTGACTCCGGTCGCCACCGACCCGGCCCAGACCCCGGCCCAAGGCGAAGCTGCAGAGGACGTTCCTGAAGTACTCGAAGCCGACAACACCCTGGGCATGGCCCATGACCTGTCGCCGTGGGGCATGTACCAGAACGCCGACATCATTGTGAAGATCGTGATGATCGGCCTGGCCATCGCCTCGATCATCACCTGGACCATCTGGATCGCCAAAGGCTTCGAGCTGATGGGCGCCAAGCGTCGTCTGCGCGGTGAAATCCTCAGCCTGAAAAAGGCCACCACCCTCAAGGAAGCCAGCGCCACCGCGACCAAGGAAGGCACCCTGGCCAACCTGCTGGTCCACGACGCCCTTGAAGAAATGCGCCTGTCGGCCAACAGCCGGGAGAAGGAAGGCATCAAGGAACGTGTGAGCTTCCGCCTTGAGCGCCTGGTAGCTGCCTGCGGCCGCAACATGAGCAGCGGCACCGGCGTGCTGGCAACCATTGGTTCCACCGCACCCTTCGTCGGTCTGTTCGGCACCGTGTGGGGCATCATGAACAGCTTTATCGGCATCGCCAAAACCCAGACCACCAACCTCGCGGTGGTTGCACCAGGTATCGCCGAAGCCCTGCTGGCCACGGCCCTGGGCCTGGTTGCAGCGATCCCGGCCGTAGTGATCTACAACGTCTTCGCCCGCTCCATCGCCGGTTACAAGGCGCAGGTGTCGGACGCCTCTGCTGAAGTCCTGTTGCTGGTCAGCCGTGATCTCGATCACCTGCCGACCACTGAGCGCTCCACACAACCCCACGTGGTCAAAGTAGGGTAATCAGCCATGGGCTTGCATTTGAAAGAAGGCGCTGACGACGATCTCGCCGAGAACCATGAAATCAACGTCACGCCGTTTATCGACGTGATGCTGGTGCTGCTGATCATCTTCATGGTGGCGGCACCCCTGGCCACCGTGGACATCAAGGTCGACCTCCCGGCCTCCACTGCCAAGCCTGAACCGCGCCCTGAAAAGCCGGTGTTCCTCAGCGTCAAGGCCGACCAGCGCCTGTTCCTGGGCGAAGACGAAGTGAAGGCCGAGACCCTCGGCGGCGCCCTCGATGCCAAGACTCAAGGCAAAAAGGACACCACGATCTTCTTCCAGGCCGATAAAGGCGTGGACTACGGCGACCTGATGAGCGTGATGGATACCCTGCGGTCCGCCGGATACTTGAAGGTAGGCCTGGTCGGACTTGAGACGGCAGCCAAGAAATGATCACGACGCGCCAAAAGCTGACGCGTTATAGCGGTAGCCTGGCGGTGGTGCTGGGCGTCCATGCGGTGGCGATTCTGCTCGCCCTCAATTGGTCGTCGCCACAACCGGTCGAACTGCCACCCCAGGCGATGATGATCGAGCTGGCGCCGGTTCCGGCACCGCCTCCTCCCGCACCGCCCAAGGTCATAACGCCACCGCAGCCACCGGCTCCGGTAGAAGAACTGCCGCTGCCGAAGCTGGCTGAAGCGCCGAAGCCGACGATCTCGGTGCCCAAGCCGGTCAAGCCCAAGCCCAAGCCGCAACCACCCAAGCCGGTGGAAAAGCCGCCTGAGCCGACCAAGGAAAAGCCCAGCGAGGAAAAACCCAGCGACGCACCGCCGACCAACGCCAAGACTGACAAGTCCGCGCAACCGGCACCGGGTCCTTCGCCTGCGCAATTGGCCGCCAAGGAAAGCTGGCAAGGCACCCTGCTGGCGCACCTGGCCAAGTACAAGAAGTACCCGCCAGGCGCACAGTCCCGGGGCAAGGAAGGCCTGAACCGCCTGCGGTTCGTGGTCGACGCCGAAGGCAATGTGCTGTCCTACGAGCTGGTGGGACGTTCGGGCAACGCCGATCTGGACCGGGCCACCCTGGAAATGATCCGCAAGGCCCAGCCGCTGCCCAAGCCGCCGTCGGACATGCTCAACAACGGCTCGATCGAGATCGTGGCACCCTTCGTTTACTCCCTGGAGAAACGGCGCCGCTGATCCCTTCAGCCAGCTCCCCCTGCAAAGGCACCGAAAGGTGCCTTTTGCATATCCACCGGCGACGAACATGCATTAGCCGGTGTCGCACTGCGCCCTCTGTCTGATAACGTGCGTCTATCGATTGCAGCCGGTATGCTTGGCCCGCACCTCATGGACGCCCGCTATGACCCTCACTGAATTACGCTACATCGTCACCCTCGCCCAAGAGCAGCACTTCGGCCACGCGGCCGAGCGTTGCCACGTCAGCCAGCCGACCCTGTCGGTGGGCGTGAAAAAACTTGAAGACGAGCTCGGTGTACTGATTTTCGAGCGCAGCAAAAGCGCGGTGCGCCTGACTCCGGTCGGCGAAGGCATCGTGGCCCAGGCGCAAAAGGTCCTCGAACAGGCCCAGGGCATTCGCGAACTGGCCCAGGCCGGCAAGAACCAGCTGACCGCCCCGCTGAAGGTCGGCGCCATCTACACCGTCGGCCCCTACCTGTTCCCGCACCTGATTCCGCAACTGCACCGGGTCGCGCCGCAGATGCCGTTGTACATCGAGGAAAACTTCACCCACGTCCTGCGTGACAAGCTGCGCAACGGCGAATTGGACGCGATCATCATCGCCCTGCCGTTCAATGAGGCCGACGTCCTCACGCTGCCGCTGTACGACGAACCCTTCTATGTGCTGATGCCCACCGGCCATCCATGGACCCAGAAGGACACCATCGACGCCAGCCTGCTCAACGACAAGAGCCTGCTGCTGCTCGGCGAAGGCCACTGTTTCCGCGACCAGGTGCTCGAAGCCTGCCCCACCCTGACCAAGGGCAACGACGGCGCCAAGCACACCACGGTGGAATCCAGCTCCCTGGAAACCATTCGCCATATGGTTGCCTCCGGCCTGGGGATCTCGATCCTGCCGCTGTCGGCGGTGGACAGCCATCATTACGCCCCCGGCGTGATCGAAGTGCGTCCGCTGACCCCGCCCGTGCCGTTTCGCACCGTGGCCATCGCTTGGCGCGCCAGCTTTCCACGGCCCAAGGCGATCGAGATCCTCGCCGACTCGATCCGCCTGTGCTCGGTGGCCAAGCCGCCTGCCGCGAGCTAAGCCGTCGCGATGACTGAGCTGTCGAAAGTGCCGGTCACGGCACTCAAGGGCGTCGGCGAAGCCATGGCCGAAAAGCTGGCCAAGGTCGGCCTGGAAAACCTCCAGGACGTGCTGTTCCACCTGCCCCTGCGTTACCAGGATCGCACCCGCGTGGTGCCCATCGGCGCCCTGCGCCCGGGCCAGGACGCGGTGATCGAAGGCACCGTCAGCGGCGCCGACGTGGTCATGGGCAAACGCCGCAGCCTGCTGGTACGCCTGCAGGACGGCACCGGCGGGCTGAGCCTGCGCTTCTACCACTTCAGCAATGCGCAGAAAGACGGCCTGAAACGCGGCACCCGCGTGCGCTGCTATGGCGAAGCCCGGCCCGGCGCTTCCGGGCTGGAGATTTACCACCCGGAATACCGTGCCATCAGCGGCGATGAGCCACCTCCGGTGGACCAGACCCTGACCCCGATCTACCCGCTCACCGAAGGCCTGACCCAGCAACGCCTGCGCCAGCTGTGCCAGCAGAGCCTGGCCCTGCTAGGCCCGAGCAGCCTGCCCGACTGGCTGCCGCAGGAGCTGGCGCGCGATTACCAGCTGGCACCACTGGACGATGCGATTCGCTACCTGCATCACCCACCGGCCGACGCCGATGTCGACGAACTCGCCCTCGGCCATCACTGGGCCCAGCATCGCCTGGCGTTCGAAGAACTGCTGACCCACCAGCTGTCCCAGCAACGCCTGCGCGAAAGCATGCGCTCGCTGCGCGCACCGGCCATGCCCCCGGCGAAAAAACTACCTGCCAAATACCTACGCAACCTGGGCTTTGCGCCCACCGGCGCGCAACAGCGAGTGGGCCGGGAAATCGCCTACGACCTGAGCCAGCCCGAGCCGATGCTGCGCCTGATCCAGGGCGATGTCGGCGCCGGCAAGACCGTGGTCGCCGCCCTCGCCGCCCTGCAGGCCCTGGAAGCCGGTTATCAGGTGGCGTTGATGGCGCCGACCGAGATCCTCGCCGAACAGCACTTCATTACCTTCAAGCGCTGGCTCGAACCCCTGGGCCTGGAAGTCGCCTGGCTGGCCGGCAAGCTCAAGGGCAAGAACCGCAGCGCCGCCCTGGAACAGATCGCCGCCGGCGCGCCGATGGTGGTCGGCACCCACGCGCTGTTCCAGGACGAAGTGCAGTTCAAGAACCTAGCCCTGGTGATCATCGACGAACAGCATCGCTTCGGCGTGCAGCAGCGCCTGGCCCTGCGCCAGAAAGGCGTTGGCGGGCGCATGTGCCCGCACCAGTTGATCATGACGGCCACGCCGATTCCCCGGACCCTGGCCATGAGCGCCTACGCCGACCTCGACACCTCGATCCTCGACGAACTGCCCCCCGGGCGCACCCCGGTCAATACCGTGCTGGTGACCGACAGCCGCCGCGTCGAAGTCATCGAGCGGGTGCGTGCCGCCTGCGCCGAAGGGCGCCAGGCGTATTGGGTCTGCACCCTGATCGAAGAGTCCGAAGAGCTTACCTGCCAGGCCGCCGAAACCACTTACGAAGACCTGACCGCGGCCCTCGGCGAACTGCGCGTGGGCCTGATCCACGGGCGCATGAAGCCTGCAGAAAAAGCCGAAGTCATGGCTCAGTTCAAGGCCGGCGCGTTGCAGTTGCTGGTGGCGACCACGGTGATCGAGGTCGGGGTCGATGTGCCCAATGCCAGCCTGATGATCATCGAAAACCCCGAACGCCTGGGCCTGGCCCAACTGCACCAGTTGCGCGGCCGGGTCGGACGCGGCAGCGCCGCCAGCCACTGCGTGCTGCTCTATCATCCGCCGCTGTCACAGATTGGGCGCCAGCGCCTGGGCATCATGCGGGAAACCAACGACGGCTTCGTCATCGCCGAAAAGGACCTGGAGCTGCGCGGTCCCGGCGAGATGCTCGGCACGCGCCAGACCGGTTTGCTGCAATTCAAGGTCGCCGACCTGATGCGCGATGCCGACCTGTTGCCGGCCGTGCGCGACGCGGCCCAGGCCCTGCTGGAGCGCTGGCCGCACCACGTGAGCCCGTTGCTGGACCGCTGGCTGCGTCACGGCCAGCAATACGGCCAAGTGTGAAACACCTCTCAGTTAATGGAACGCTGGTGTAACCAAGCTGGTTATACTGGTCCAATTGTTGGGAAAACGGATACAGACCATGACCGAAGTTGCCCTCGCCGACCAAGCCCCGCACGCTCCGTCTGTAATCCGGTTGCTGCTGGGCAAGCTGGCCATCAGCTACAACGAAGTGCTCGACCGCCCCGGTCTTCCGACCGAGCGCAAGGTGCAGGCGGTTCTGCTGGACGACGCCGTCGGCGCGCTCATGGTGCTGTTCCCGCAGAGCCAGTTACTGGACCTCAATCGCCTGGCCGAGCTCACGGGCCGGCGCCTGACCGCCGTGTCCACCGAACGCCTGGAGCGCATGCTCGGCAAACACAGCCTGAGCCTGTTGCCCGGTCTGCCGGCCCTCACCAGTTCACCGTGCCTGTACGAAGAGAGCCTGCTGCGCGAGCCCAGTGTGTTGATCAATTCCGGCGAGCCCGGAGTGCTCCTGGAAATCACCCGCGAAGACTTCAAGACCATGCTCAGCAAGGCCAGCGCCGGCAATTTCGGCGAAGCCCTGAGCCTCATCCGGCCGAACCTCGACCGCCCCGATGATGACCGCGAGGAAATCACCCAGGCGATGCAGGCCTTCACCGCCCGCCGGATCCAGCAGCGCCTGGAAGCCACCATCGAGATTCCGCCCCTGGCGGAAACTGCACAAAAAATCATCAAGCTGCGGGTCGACCCCAACGCCACCATCGACGACATCACCGGCGTGGTCGAGACCGACCCGGCCCTGGCTGCCCAGGTGGTGAGCTGGGCTGCCTCGCCGTACTACGCTTCGCCCGGCAAGATCCGTTCGGTGGAAGACGCCATCGTCCGTGTGCTGGGCTTTGACCTGGTGATCAACTTGGCGCTGGGCCTGGCCCTGGGCAAGACGCTGAGCCTGCCCAAGGATCAGCCGCAGCATTCGACGCCGTACTGGCAGCAGTCGATCTACACCGCCGCCGTGATCGAAGGCCTGACCCGCGCCATGCCTCGCGCCCAGCGCCCGGAAGCCGGCCTGACCTACCTGGCCGGCCTGCTGCACAACTTCGGCTACCTGCTGCTGGCCCATGTATTCCCGCCGCACTTCTCGCTGATCTGCCGGCACCTGGAGGTCAACCCGCACCTGTGCCACAGCTATGTCGAGCAGCACCTGCTGGGCATCAGCCGCGAGCAGATCGGCGCCTGGCTGATGCGCTACTGGGACATGCCGGACGAGTTGTCCACAGCCCTGCGCTTCCAGCACGACCCGAGCTACGACGGCGCCTACGCCGAATATCCGAACCTGGTGTGCCTGGCGGTGCGCCTGCTGCGTAGCCGCGGCATCGGTTCCGGCCCTGATGAAGACATCCCCGACGCCCTGCTCGAACGCGTCGGCCTGAGCCGCGACAAGGCCGAGGATGTGGTCAGCAAAGTCCTGGAAGCCGAAGTGCTGCTGCGGGAACTGGCGTCGCAATTCAGCCAGGCCTGAGCCGCCGCCACAAAAACGCCCCGCACGGCAGCCCGTGCGGGGCGTTTTTTTTGCCTCTGTAGCCGCTGCCGCCAGGCTCGGCTACAGGTCAGGCTTTGGGCTTGGGCTTTTTCGGTTTCAGGTATTTGGTCAGGCCCTGGAACCAGATCACCAGCGCGGGGTTGCCCTTGATCTGGATCGATTTGTCCTGGATCCCGGTCATGAAAGCCAGTTGCTTGTTCTTGGCCTGCATCGTCGCGAAGCCGTAGGCGGCGTCTTTAAAGGCAATGGCGAAGGCAGGATCGGGATAGGTGCCGGAACGGCTGGTAATGCGCTGGTTCTTGACGAAGAAGTGACGGGAGACTTTGCCGTCGAGGGTCTGCAACTGGAACACCAGCTCCTTGTCGCCCAGCTGTTGCTGGAAGGCGGCATTGTTACGGCTGGCTTTGCCCATCAACAGGCCAAGCATCCACAGAAGAAAACGAAATTTCATGCACGGCGCCTCGGGTAGTTATTAGATGGCCCGGGCAGTTTAACCGTTCAGTAAAAGAGCGCCAGCGATCTCCGTGATTACCCGGAGATCGACTGGCGTTTAGCACTTATCGCGTCATCTTGTCAGACAATCGCGGACTCAGACGTTAGGGCAAGGCACCGGTGCCCAGTCACCCAGGTCCGGGCTTTTGCACATGCTGTTGACTTGGCTCTGGCCGGTGCTGGCGACCTTGGCGCTTTCGTCCTGCTTGATCTTGGCGTCCCGCAGGGTCTTCTCGGTCGCGACCGCTTCCTGAGGCACCTTCGGCAGGGGTGGCTTCTTGGTCACTTTCGGCGGCTGCTTGATCTTGGTCTTGCCGCTGGTAACCAGCGTCGTGGTATCGGCGGCGACCACAGTGGCCACGTCGGTACGCTGCACGCCCACTTGCTGCAGGTCTGTCTCGTAGGCCTGGGTGTAGTTGTTCAGGTCTTCGCCAGCCTTGCCGTTAACCGCCGTGATCAGGTCGTTGGACTCTTTCAGGCCGGCAACGATTTCTGCCAGGCGCTTGCGGCCTTCGGTGTCGTTGATGGTCTTGGCCTTGCGACCCGAGATCAGGTTGTCGAACTCGCGCTGATAGCAGCTCTGCGAAGCCTTGGCGTACGCGGTGCTGCGGTCGATGTCGGCCGCGCGCTTGTTGACGTCGGTGGCGTAGGAGCCGATGCGCTGGTTGTCATCGCTGATCTGCTTCTGGCGCTCGGTGTAGTAACCCGCAGCACCACCGGCCAGGGCGCCGCCAGCGGCACCGATGGCGGCATTGCGACCGCGCTTGTCCGAATCGCCGGTCAGGGCGCCCAGCAGTGCACCGCCGGCTGCGCCCAGGGCAGCGCCGGTGACGACCGACTTGGTCATGTCCGAGTCAGTGGCACGCAGGTGCTGTACCGGCTCGTAGCAGCTCGGGTAGTACTCGACCTTGGTCGTCGAAGCGACCTTGGACACCGGTGAAGTGGCACAGCCGGTCAACACGGTGCTGAATCCGGCGGCAACCAACAGCAGGTGACGCTTGGATGTTGAAGCAAATGGTTTGCGGGAAAAAAGCATGTTTGTTTTCTCGTTTAAGTTTGACCAGCTCGGTACGGCGCCATGCCGTCCGAGACCCTCCAAGCTCGCCAGACAGCGTCCGCTCACGGTTTCTGAGCGGTCGATGCGAGCAGTTCTTTCAAAATCGTCGCCGGATCGGCTCGCCGTTGCTGGCGATAATTCCCGACATGACGAACGAATAGGGTTGCGCGCGTCACCAGGCTCTTGCCGAGCACCGGCTTGCGATTCAGTTCTTCCTTGATGCGTTGAAACTGCGCCTGGATCACCGCGTCGGTGTAGCGGGTGCCGGTGGCCAGGTTGTCGATGTAGATCGCCACCGCGCCGTCGAGTGCGCTGCGGCCGTTGTCGATGGCTTCGGCGAACAGCTTGGCGCTGGGCTCGTCCTTGGCGTCGACAGCCTGCTGCTGGCTCTTCTTCAGGTTGGTCAGGCGGATGTTGTAGTTATTGATGGTCTCGGCCACCAGCGCCGAGGACTGGATCAGGTTGCCGGCGGCCTCTTCGCGCTGCTGGGCAATCAGCGAGACATTGCGCTTGAGCTCTTCGTTGACCAGCCCCAATTCGGCCTGCAGGCGCGGGTCGACGCTGGTGGCGATGATGCTGTCCAGGCGCTTGGTGGGGTCCTGGGCGTCATCGATGGCATCGGTCAGGGACGCCAGGCGGCCCTCTTTCTGCCACTGGGCGAACAGCTCCTTGTAGCGCGAGCGCGGCGCCGCCAGGGCCCCCAGGGCCACACGGAAACCGGTGGTCTCGTTGCTCTGCTCGGTGCCATCGGCGGCGAACAGCGGGTATTCGCGGCGCATGCCGGTGAACAGCGTGCCCTCGCCTTCAAGGTAGTTGCCGCCCTTGACCACGAAGCCGCCATAGGTGCCCTGGCGACGCCCGGAGTGCACCAGCTGGAAGGATTCCTGGACCATCTCGGCGGCGTTGCCGATCACGTCGAACATGCCGATAGGGTTGGGCAGCTTGGTGCCGATCGGCATCAGCCGCGCGGCTTGCCCGGTGCCGCCCGCCACCTGGTTGAACACTGCCCAGTCCGCCAGCGGACCGTCGCTGTCGCTGCCTTCCAGGCGCCGGGGGAACAGGCGTCCCTCCAGGTCCTGGCGGCTCACGGCCTGGCCACCACGGGCGGCGTATTCCCACTCGACCTCGGTCGGCAGCCGCACAAAGCCCAGGCCGCCGTCTTCGCTGGCGGTGCCCCGGCCGCTGACCGGCAGCAGGTCACGGTGGTACTTCATCAGCCAGGCGCTGTACACCGCGGCAAAGCGCTCGGCCTCAAAGCGCGAGAGCTTGACCTTGGGCAAGCGCCCCTGCATGCCTTCGGGCGCTTCGCAGGCCGGGGCCGGTTCGCCGCTGGCCAGGGACTGAGCCTGGGCCATGACCTGGGCGTACTGGCGCGCCGTCACTTCGTATTTGCCGATGAAATACAGCATCGGCTTGAGCGGGATCCCGGCCCCGGATTTGGGCAACCCCGAGGCGATGCTCTTGCTCCAGCTCGAAGGCAAGTCCTTGACGGTGAACTGGCCGTTGATGAAGTCGCGGCGGTAGCCGGAAATAAACGACTGCTGATACCCCGCCTCGCCTTCGCTGAAGGGGTAGCCGAGGCTGATCTCGCGGTCGTCGAGGGTGCCCTGGGCCAGCACGTACACGTAACGGAACACCATCTCGCCGTCGCACGGCAGCGGCAGGCTGACGTCGTCCGGCAACGGCTTGGGGTTGTCCAGCTTGTTGACCTCGTCGGCCCACACGGCGCCGGTCAGGGTCAGGGCCAGCGCGGCACTCAGCAACTTATACATCTCGAATTCCTTCACACGCTTCAATGCGCGATACGCGCCAGCCACCCAGGGCTGCCGCCACGGTGCTGACGCCCAGCGTCGCGAACAGGGCCAGCGCATAGTGCGCCGGTAACAGGTGGCTGGCGTATTCGCCCGGCACCTGCATAAACAAACGGTTCAGGCCGGTTTCGGCCAGGGCGTACAGCAGCCCGCTCAACAGCGCGGCAAACCCGGCGCTGTACAACGCCTGGGCCACCACGAACAGCAACAGCGCGGCGGTGGAGAACCCCAGCAGGCGCAGCACCGACAACTCTCGGCGCTTGCGCGCGACCGCCGCCAGGGCCCCGGCGAAGATCGCCGCAAAGGCCCCCGCCAGGGCCAGCCCGGCTATGACCCAGAAAACGATCGATAGGTTGCGGCTCAGTGACTGCACCTGAGCGATTGTCTGCGCCTGGGTCGACACCAGCAGCCCGCGCTCGGCGAAGTACAGGCGCAGTGGCTCGACGTCATCCAGGCTACGGGCATACAGGCGAAACCCCGGGTACACCCGCTGCGCCGCGGCGCCCGGGGCTTCGCCGGCCCAGCCCAATGCGGCCACGGCGCGGCCATCGCGGTAATCCTCGGCCGCTTCCAGCAGCACCAGCGGCGCAAACAGGGCATCGCGCTGGAATGCTTCCAGGGGCAATATGCCCTGCACCTGCACCCGGGTCCGCTGCGACTCGCTGCGCCCGGCCACCTGCCGGCCAAAGCTGGCCTGAAGCCAATCGCCGGCCCGTACCCCGAGCTTCTCTGCGGCGGTCTGGCTGAGCAGCACGCCGCTCAGGCCCTCGGGCGCCTTGAGGTCGCCGAGCAAGGGATCGGTGGGCGCGCTGGGGATCATTTCCACGGTCAGCCCGGGGCCGCTGGCGGACACCGCCAGATCGGCCGTGGCCGCGATCTGCCGGGTGCGCGGCAAGGCAAAGGCCACGTCCACCCGCTGCCCCAGGCGCTCGATGAATTCGGCACTGAAACGCCCGCCGCCCAGGGGGATGATCTCGCGCACCGCCGGGTCGTTCTGCAGGCGCTCGGTGAGGCTGCTGACCAGGCCGAACTTGAGCCCGAACAGCACCATCAACGGCGCGATCACCGCCACCAGGGCCAGCACCGAACAGGCCGAGAGCCAGGTGTCGGCGCGGTAATCCTGCCAGGCCAGGGACGCCGCCAGGGAGCTGCGCATCAGCAGGCCTCCCCGAGGGTCGCGGTGACCCCGCCATCGGCGTCGCGCTGGCAGGCGATGCGGCGGATTTGCAAGCCGCTGTTGCGCGCCAGGACTTCGTCATGGGTGGTGATCACGCAGCAGGTGCCCTGGTCCCGGGCCCGGCTCAGCAACAGCTGCATCACCCGCGCCGCATTCAGCGGGTCGAGGGCGGCGGTCGGTTCATCGGCCAGCAGCAACTGCGGGCCGTGGGCCAGGGCCCGGGCGCAACTGACCCGCTGGCGTTGCCCGACGGACAAGGCCGCCGGTCTCTTGTGCAACTGATCGGCAATTTCCAGCTGCTCGGCCAGGCGCCGCACCACACCGTCGTCGGCCAGCCCCAGCAGGCTGCGGGACAACCCGATATTTGCCCGCACATCGAGAAACCCCAGCAGGCCACCGGTTTGCAGCACATAACCCAGGTGCCGGCTGCGCAGCGCAGCCAGCGGATTCTGCCCCGAGGCGCGCCAGATCGCGGCGATGTCCAGGGCCTCGCGGCCCGGCGCGAACTCGAAACGTGCCGCCCGGTCCGGCGCCAGCACCAGGGCCAGCAGGTCGAGCAAGGTGCTTTTGCCGCAGCCGCTGGGCCCGACCACCGCCAGTTGCTCGCCGGCGTGCAATTGCAGGCGCGGGATCACCAGGCTGTAGCGCTGGCTACCCGTGCCACGGCTTTTACGCACATCGCCGAGGTTGAGCATCATGGCAGCGTCGACAACGGAACGCGGTACAAGGCATCGCCCGGCTCGGCATCACCGAAGCGCACCCAGTTGGCCAGGTCGTTGTGGAAGGTTTCGTAGAGGCGGATTTTCGAGTCCAGCTCATCGATGAAATCTTCCTGCTCGGCCACGCTCAGGGACAGCCAAAGGTCCTGGGTCATGCTCAGCGATTTGCTGCGATACGGCAGGCCTTCCAGGTACTCACCCAGCACGCCGCCGTCGGCCAGGTTGCCGCCTTTTTTCAGGGCCGCCGGATCGCGACTCATGTAGGCACTGGCGCTGGCGATTTCCTGGAAGAAGTTCTTGGGCGAGGTCTGGGTCTTGCGCGCCGCATCGACGATCAGTTTCAGCGACTGTTGCAGGTCATTGAGCTGCAACTTGGTCAGCATCACGCACACCTGGAACGCCGGCAGCGCCGGGTTGGTCAGATCACGGTCGGCGGTCCAGGCACTGACCAGCTGGGGTGCCTGACTCGCGGTCTTGCGGCCGAGGAAGTCCATGTGCATGGCGTAGCCGATGGCCGCCGACTTCTCACTGAGGCTCGGCGCCGCGGCCAGTACCGGCACGGCTTGCGGCTGGTTGCTGCGCACCTGGTGCACCAGGTTGGCGAACACCGAGCCGATCTCGTCGACCCGTTCGCCGAACTTGCGCACATCGCCGCCGGGCACCGGGATGTACAGATCGCCGATCTGCGGGTTGGCGTCGGCGGTCAGGGTCCGGTACTGGGTCTCGGCGCCGCTGTGGGTTTTCTTGCCGGCATCGGAGCGCAGGTGCAGGGCGTAGATCTTGATCTGCTTGCCCAGCGCCGCCTGACGCACTTCGGCCTCGTTCATCTGGGTCGCGGCAAACGGGTCGTTCTTGCGCAGGGCCCCGGCATCGGTCACCAGCAGGATCAGACGCCCGCCGTAGCCGGACCAGTCCATGCCCTCGACCGCCTGCATCACCCCGGCAAACGCATCTTCGTTGAACGAATGGCTCGACACCTGGGACGCCTTGACCTGCCCCGCCAGCTCCATGAAACGCTTGGGGTCGCGCCCCTGATCGAGGGTGATCAGGGTCTTGGAGACGTACTCCAGGCCCGGGGTCTTTTTGGTGCTGTTACGAAAGCCCACCAGGCCGAAGCTGACGCTGTCCAGCTCGCCGCGTTCGGCAATCCGGGTTTGCAGCTCGTGCACCACATCGCGCACCTGGTCGATATAGGGCTGCATCGACACCGTAGTGTCCACCACCAGCACCACCGCCGTGCGGAAGGCATCGGCCGGCGCTTTTCGGGCGGCGGCCGGCTGCTGGCTGCTGAGCGCAGGCGAGGTACTGCCGGGGTCGATCGAGGCGATGTTGAGCAACTGCACCGGCTGGCCGTTTTCGTCGAAGCTCTCGCGGGATTCGAAAATCGGCAGCAGGTAGAACTGCTCCTGGGGCACCGCGCTCGCGCCCGGCTCCAGGGCCAGTACCTGCTGCTCGTCAGCCGGGTTTTTCTGCGCCCGCAGCAGCAGGTTTTTCGCCGCAGAAGGGTCGGCCAGCAAGCGTTCCAGCTCGCTGGCCTGGCGCACGAACATCACCGGCGCGCGACCGGAGCGTTCGGTGAACTTGAGCACCAGGCTCTGCTTCCAGTCGCTGACCTGGTTCTCTGGCAACCAGCCGGCACTGCGCCCGTCGCTGGCGGCGCCGACCCGCAGCCAGGGGCTGCCGTCCACGGTTTTGCGCTGGTAGACATACAGCACGGAAAACGCCGGCAACGCCTTGCCCGGCGCCGCACCCGGGGCCTCGGAAAAACGTGCCTCAGGCTTGCTCAGCACGCGCTGGAACAGGGTCTTCTTGCCCGGCATCAACAGCGGCCGCTGGCCGCCATCGACGTCCGCAACAGGCGTGCCTGGCTGCACCTGGGCCTGCACCTGGGTCTGATTCCGGTTCGCCGGCGGCACGCTGCCTGGGCTCGGACTGCCCGAACTCGGGCTACCTGAGCCCTGGCCGACGGCTGTCGAAGCCTGGGTCTTGCTCACCGGGTCCTTGCTGTCACCGCTCAGCCACCAGTAACCGGCGCCGGCCACGGCCAGGGCGACGGCGACCGCCACCCCCGCCAGGGCCAAACGTGGACCACGGGACTGCGCCGCAGCGGCGCTCCTGGGCGGTGGCGGCGCGGCACGAGGCGCCTCGGACGGTTGCTGCGCAGGCGTCCTCAGCGGCTCAGACGCAGGCTTGGCCGGCGGTGCCTGCTGCGGGATTTCGATCGACACCGGGGTCAGCCCGGCCAGGTCGTTACTGGACAATGACTCCAGCGGCGGCAGTTGCAGGGGCTGGATCAGCGTCGCCTCGACCTCCTCGACCACCGGCGGCAGGTTGTCCAGGGCGATGAGCAAGGCGGCGGCGTCCGGGTAGCGCTCGTTCGGGTCCTTGGCCAGCAGCTTGCTCAGGATGTGTTGATAGCGGCCGTGGTGCAGGGGCAGCTCCGGCAGCGGCTCGGTCAGGTGGGCCAGGGCCGTGGACAGCGCATCGTTGCCGTTATAGGGCAACTTGCCGACCAGGATTTCATACAGCACCACCCCCAGCGCATAGAGGTCGGCGCGGCCGTCGATCTCCTGGCCCCGGGCCTGTTCCGGGCTCATGTAGCTCGGGGTACCCACGGCAAAACCGGCCTGGGTGAACTGGGTGCGATCGTCCAGGGACTTGGCGATGCCGAAGTCCGAAAGCACGGCCGTACCATCGGCGCGAAACAGGATGTTCGCCGGCTTCACATCGCGGTGCACCAGCCCCTGTGCGTGGGCATAGCCCAGGGCCGAGGCGATCTGGCGGATGTAGACCAGGCCCTGTTCCGGGGTCAGGCCGGCGGCGATGCGTTCCTTGAGCGTGCCGTTGGGCAGGTACTCCATGGCCATGTAGTACAGGGCGTCGACATTGCCGATGTCATGGATGGTCACGGTATTGGGGTGCGACAGGCGCGCCAGGGTCCTGCCTTCACGCAGGAAGCGCTCGCAGAAACTCGGGTCGGCCGCCAGCGCCGCAGCCATGACCTTGAGCGCCACCTTGCGCTCCAGGGACCGCTGGGTCGCCAGGTACACCGTGGCCATCGCGCCTTCGCCGATTTCGCCCTGGATGTCGTAGCCGGGAATCAGTAGTTCCATGGTTAGTGTCCTGCGGCCTTGACCACAATGGCGGTGATGTTGTCCGGGGCGCCCCGGGTCAGGCCCAGGTGGATCAGGCTGCGTACCACGTCATGGGGGTCGGTGTGGCACAGCACATCGCGCAATTCGTGGTCTTCGGCGGTCTTGTTCAGGCCGTCGCTGCACAGCAGGAAACTGTCGCCGGCCTGCACCTGCAGGTCGACCTGGGACAATTCCAGGTGCGCCTCGACGCCCACCGCGCGGGTCACGATATTGGCCCGTGGGTGAACCCGGGCCTCGGCCTCGCTGAGCAGGCCACTGTCCTGCAGGTCCTGGACGTAGCTGTGATCGCGGGAGATGGCGTCGAGCTGGCCGTCGCGCAGGCGATACAGGCGGCTGTCACCGGCCCACAGGCACACGCCGCGGGCACCGCGCACGGCCAGCAGGACCACGGTGCTGCCCATCATGTTCACCCCACGGTTGGCGGTTTCTTCACGCACGGCGGCATTGACCGCCGCCAGGCCGTTGCGCAGGGCCGCGACGTAAGCCTCGAGGCTGTCGCCGGCCGGAATCCGGCGCAGGCTGTCGACGATCAGGCTGCTGACGTAATCGCCGGCGGCGTGTCCACCCATGCCGTCGGCCACCAGCCAGAGGCCGGTTTCCGGGGCTTCGAGAAAAGCGTCTTCATTGATTTTGCGCACCATGCCCACGTGGCTGTAGCTCGCGGACTGGTAGGACAGTTGAGGCGCTGAGCGCATGTTAGACGGCACCTTCTTGTCCGAGCAGAAACTGCGCGAAATCATTGGCTGGCGGCAAACCCGGGCAACGCAACAGCATCGGGCTGATGCTCTGCGACCCACGGCCCCACCAGAAACTCATGCCCTCGCAAGCTTGGGCCGCGAGCACGGCGCCGCGCTCCCGAGGCTCGCTGACGGCAAATTGCTGCAAACCGGCAAAGCAGCTGCCCGGCACTTTCGGCGTCGCAGCGGGGGCTGGCAGGTCCTGCATCGCCTGCTCCAGGGCTTCGAAACTGGCGTCTTCATCCAGGGTGCCCAACAGCAACTCCTCGACGTGCTCGAACCACAGGTCCGGGCCCACCACCAGGGACGCCAGGTCGCTGTCGTGATCGAGCAGGGCCGCGATGGTCAGGGGGAAATAGCGCCCGACCCGGTCGATGCTCGGCATCACCACGCCAACCGCCGCCTGGGCGCCACACACCCCCGGCGCCAGGGCGAAGCGCCACAGCGGGCTGACCAGATAGGCATTGAGCCACTCGCTGCCCAGGGTCTGCTGGCTGGCCAGCAACCCGGCCGCCAGCCAGCTGTCCCAGGGGCCGATAAAGCCCTGGGGCAAGCCGCGACTGACAAAGTCGCCCCGGCTGGCCAATTTGCCGTAGAAGCCCTGGGTCGTCATAGCCGCTCCGGCAGGCTGAAGCCGCTGAGCACACGGCTCTTGAACGGGTTGAAGGCGCTGTTGGCGCGCAACTCGTAGGAGATGCTCGCGCCATCGATGCGCAGCCGCAGGTTGAAACGGTCCGGCGAATTGCCAGCGGTCAGGTCCGACTGCTCCAGCAGGCGGAACCAGGCCCAGGGGCCGTCCAGGGTGACGCCGGAGCGACCGTTGGCCGACGGCGGCATGATCGACAGCCGCACCACGCCGATGCTGCCCGGGTTCGGCCACTGCATGGCCACCGGCCGGCTCGGGCCGTGGTCATAGCTCAATTGCTGGCCGTCGAGGTCGAGCAGGAACTGGCTGATGCTGGCGTCCATTGCCACCGGCTTGAGTTCGAAACGCACCGCTGGCGAGGTGCCGCCGGAACGGAAGAACGCATCACGAATGCTCGCCGCGCGCTGGAAGGTCTGCAGCACGCCCGGGGCAATCCCGAGCTTCTGCGCCGCGCCCGGCTGCCAGCGCCAGGTGGCCGCGGAGGTGTCGACGTAGGGTTGCAGGTACTTGCGGAAGTAGTTGTCCATCACCCCGCCCACCCCGAAGAACTGGCCGAAGTCATCCAGAGTGGCGTCCCGCGCACTGCCGGGCGACATCGGATAGCGCCCGCTCAGGGACTGGCGATAAACGTTCACCACCTCGCTGACCCAGGCCGCGTTCAACTGGTTGCGCACGCCGCCCATCACCGTATTGGTGGTGGAGGTGACCACCGACTTGACCAGCCCCTGGACCAGCGGCGGCTGGCGCTCGGCGGTCAGGCTGACCCGGTTGGCCGCAGCGCTGGCCTGGTTTTTGGCCTCGCCCAGCAACGCGTCGCCGCTGGCACCGACCATGGCGCTGACCTGCACATACAGCGCGTTCATGTCCGCCAGCAGGCCGTCGATGGCCGCCGGTTCACCTTCACCCTTGGTCACCAGGCTGTTGAGGTCGGCAAAGTGCGTGCTCACCGGGTCCTCGCTGGCCGCCGCAGGCTGGGTGCCGGCCGCCTGCTCCTGGCCCAGCAGCGAACCCAGGCGTTGCTTGAGCTGGTCGACGCCCCCGTCGACCTTCTGGCCCTGGGCGGCGATCAGGCGTTCTTCCTGCTGCAGATCGGTTTCCTTGGCCACCGCCACCAGCAGCTTTTTCAGCGGCGAGGTCGGCCCGGAGATGATCCGCAGCACGTCGGCGGCCTGGGCCACGCTGGTGATCGGGACAAAATCGATGTCCGCCAGCAAGGCATCCCACTGGCGCAGGTAGTCCTGGAAATACAGGCGACGCACATCCGCCGCCAGGCTGGCGACGTTCTGCTGGTCGGCCTGGTCGCGGCCCAGTACCCACTGCTCTTCCGCCAGGGTGCCGGCCTGATTGAGGCTGGCCAGGAGGAAGCCTTCGCGGTAACCCTTGGCCGTGAACAGGCCGCTCAGGGGTTCGCCCAGGGGCTTGCCGCTCTTGCGGGTGAACACCAGCGCGGCATCGCGCCCGGCGGCGTCGCTGAGGCGGAAGTCCGGCACGCTGGCCGGCAGTTTCTGGCGCTTGACCCGGTCATACACGCGCTGGGCCACCGGCAACTGCTGCAACTGGCGACGCAGGTCGTCGATCAGGCGCTGGTCCAGGCGCGCATTGGGCGGGTGTTTGTCGAACAGGGCCTTGAGGTGCTCGGTCAGGGCCAGGCGCTGCTCGGCCGGCAAGTCCCGCGGCAGGCTGCGGTCCCAGTCCAGGGCGATCCAGGCCTTGATGAAGTCCGGGTCGTAATGCTCGCCGTCGGCCAGCATCAGGTAGGCCTTGAGGCCTTCGTAGAGGAAGTCCGAATTGCCGCCGCTGTGCAGTTGCTCTTCGATCCGGGTCAGCAGGCGCGGGGCGAATACGGCGATCAGCAGCTTGCGGTAGACGCTGCCGGACTCGGCTTCCAGCATGTCGCCCTGATACAGGCCCAGGCCTTCGGCCCAGCCTGGCGCATCGTCGGACAGGTGCTTGACCGCATTGAGCAGCGGCAGCACCGCCAGCACATCGCGCTGGGCCGGGCTGAGGTTCTGCACCACCGGGCCCAGCGGCGCCAGGCGCTGGTCGACCTGGGCAATGTAGGCCTGGTTGGCACGGTAGCTGATCCACCACAGGGTGCTGACCACCAGCACCAGGGCCACGGTCGCGGCCAGCACGCCACGGGCGATCCACTTGCGCCGGCGCTCGACCTTGGGGTTGACCCCGACCAGGCCACGCTCGGCAAAGGCTACGGCGGTGAACAGTTTTTCGATGAAGTAGCTGCGGCCGGTGCCGGTCTGGCGGGCCAACTGCTGGCGGTCCAGGTTCATGCTCTGGGCCATGCTGCCGATCAGGCGATCGATGGGGCTGCCTTCCTGGGTGCCGCTGGTGAAATACACCCCGCGCAGCAGGACCCGCTCTTCGAAGGCATTGGGTTTGAACACCCCTTCGAGGAAGCTTTGCAGGCAATCCTTGAGCGCCCCGAACTGCTGCGGGAAGCCGTAGATCAGGTCACGCCGCGCCGGGTCGCGTTCCTGTTGCAGGCGCTCGACCAAACGCTCGTTGAGGCGCTGTTCAAGGCCGGCGAACTCGCTTTGCAGGTGCGCCAGCGGGCTGTCGCCACTCTTACCGTCGTCCAGCTCGAAGGTCATGCCCCAGACCTGGGCCCGCTCTTCCTTGCTCAGGGAGTCAAAGAACTCCATGAACCCGGGCACCAGGTCGAGCTTGGTCAGCATCAGGTAGATCGGGAAACGCACGCCCAGCTCGGTGTACAGCTCCTGGATCCGCGAACGGATCGCCGCCGCGTGGGCCGCCCGTTCGGCGTCGCTGCCCAGCAGCAGGTCGGACAGGCTGATGGCGACGAAGGCGCCATCGATCGGGCGCCGCGAACGCTGGGTTTTCAGCAGGTTGAGAAAGCCCAGCCAGGCCGCCTTGTCCACCGTGGCGTGGCTGTCCTGGGTGGTGTAGCGCCCGGCGGTATCGAGCAGCACGGCCTGGTCGGTAAACCACCAGTCGCAGTTGCGGGTGCCGCCAACGCCGCGCACGGCACCGGCCCCCAACTGCGCAGCCAGGGGAAAGTGCAGCCCGGAGTTGACCAGCGCGGTGGTCTTGCCCGAGCCCGGCGGGCCGATGATCACGTACCACGGCAGCTCATACAGGTTGCGCCGCTCATCGCCGCCAAGCTTGGCCTTTTTCAACAGGGCCAGGGCTTCGTCCATGCGCTGGCGCAGGCTCGCCAGCTCTTCGGCGGTGGCCACGCTGTCCGGGTCCGGCGGGGTGTCGGCGGCCAGGCTTTGCAAGACCTTGGCCGCATGACGCCGGGCCTGGATGATGCGAAACACCCGGTAGGCGATCCACACCGCGAAGATGAAAATGATCAACCCCCAGCGCCGACCTTCCGGCACCAGGGCTTCGAGCAGCGGCCCGATAAACCAGATGATCAGGCTCAAGGCGATCAGGCCCAGCAGCGGGATCACCCAGCGAATCACAAAACTGAAAAACGCCTTCACTCGACCCCCTCCGCCAACACAGTGATTTCTACCCGACGATTACGCGCACGCCCTTCCGGGGTGGCGTTGGACGCCAATGGCTCGGTGTCGCTGCGGCCCTCGGCGCTGAAGCGCTCCGGTTGCCCGGTCTTGGCCGCCAGGATCTGCAGCACCGACTCGGCACGGGCCTGGGACAGCTTCCAGTTGGACGGGAAGCGCAAAGTGGCGATCGGCCGGTTGTCACTGTGGCCGGTAACCCGCACTTGGCCCTTGACCTTGCGGATGGCGTCGGCGATGCGCAGCATCAGGGGCTGGTAGTCATCGACGATGCCGGCGCTGGCCGAAGCGAACAGTTCGTCGCCACGGATGGTCACAATCGAGCGGTCGACGGCGTCTTCCACCGCCACCCGCCCGGCCTTGATCTCATCGGCAAGAAAGCCCGCCAGGCGCGGACGTTCCACCAGCTTGGGCTGAATCACCGGCCGGTCGATGGCCTGCACCGGGATCTCGCCCAGGGCATGAATATTCTTGAACACCGGCTCGGCATCCGAAGCCAGCTTCATGCGCAGGCCGAACAGCAGCGCCAGCAGCAGCGCCAGGCCGATGGCCACGCCCACCCAGGGCGGCATGAATTGCGCCAGGCGATCACGGGCCACGCTGACCCCACGCCAATGGGGCGACAGCTCGCGCTCGTGTTCGCCACGGGCGCTGCGAATGGTCGCGGCCGTGCGCTCGCGCAGGGCCTCGAGCTGGCTGCGGCCGTCGTTCATTACCCGGTAGCGCCCTTCAAAACCCAGGCACATGCACAGGTACAACAGCTCCAGCAGGTACAGGCGTTCGCGCGGGCTTTGCAGGCAGTGCTCCAGCAACTGGAAGACTTTCTCGCCGCCCCAGGCTTCGTTGTGCACGGTGATCAGCAGGCTCTGCTTGCCCCAGTCGCTGGTGCTGCCCCATGGCGTGCTCAACACCGCTTCATCGAGGGCGGTGCACAGCGCATAACGCGCCAGCAGCACATCGTTGCGCGCCACACCGGCGGCCTCGGCACGCTCCTCGAACTGGCGCAGGTAGGCCAGCAGTTGTGCGCGCAGGCTGGCTGGCGCCGGGTGGGCAATGGTGCTGCGCAACCGGGTCAACAGCGCCAGCAACGGGCCGGCGGCGCTTTCCAGCGGGTTGAGGCCCCGGGCCTGGCCGGTCAGCGGCGGCGCGGCCGGCATGGCCAGGGGCTGGGCCGCAGCAGCGGCCGGCCGGGAGCTGTCCGGGCCACGGCCACCGGGACGCGGCATGAACTGGGTACGGTCGTTGGCGGCAGACGGCTGCCCTGGCGAATCATCGTTGGGATGCATCGCGGTTTATCCTCGGATGGCCCAGAAGGCCAGGTTCAAGCCCGGAAATTCGCCGGCCACGTGGAACGCAAAACCACCGGAATGGATCAGCTGTTTCCAGTGTTCGCTGCCACGGTCGAGTTCGTAATAGGTCGAGCCCGCGTGGTACGGCAGCTGCCGCGGCGCCACCGGCAGCGGCAGCAGGCCGATCCCCGGCAGTTGCAGGTTGACCAGATCGCGGATGTGCTCCACCGAGCCGACCTTGCTCTGCTGGGCGAAGCGCCCGCGCAGGGTTTCCCCCGGCACATCGGCCCGCACCACCAGGATGAAGCTGGCGTTGTCGATCAGGGTCTTGTCCGCCAGCATCGCCACATGCACGCCGTAGGCTTTCTCGACAATCGGAATCGGCGTCGCCTTGCTGTCGATCAGCATCGACAAGGCTTCGCGCAGCGCCTGCATCACCGGGGCGAAGCTCGCCGCCAGTTCGTCGTGCTGGTACTGCGGGTACTCGGCCGGGCGCCGGCCGGCGCTGGAGAAGGTGGCAAATTCGCCGGCCAGGCCTACCAGCTCGCTGTACAAGCGCTCGGGGTGCAGCGGGCTGAGCTGGGCCAGGTGCGCCACCAGCGGCTGGGCGCGGTTGACCAGTTGCAGCAGCATGAAGTCGGCAATTTCCGAGGCACCGCCCGCCCCCGAGGCCACTACTCGCCCGGCCAGGGCTTCGCCACGTTGATGGAGCAGGCCCAGCAGTTCGCTGCGAAACGCGGTCAGCGGTTTCGACGCCGCCACATCCAGCACCGGCGGGATGTAGCTGTCATCGAGGATCAGTGCACGGTCGGCACGCTTTTCCTTGACCCGCACCAGGCCGATGGCGGCGTAGTCGCTCAGGCCGTCCTGCACCGTCAGCAGGCGCAAGGCGCGGGAACCGACGGCCACCGGCGCACGGTTTTCGAACGGCGCGTTGTCATCACGCACCTCGCGCACCTGGCTCAGGTAGCGCGCAGCGCCCAGCTCTTCACCTTCGTCGACGGTGTCGCGAGCGCCGGCGCGCTTGAGCGGCAGGGCCAGGTACACCAGGCCATCGCGCAGGCTGTCGTCAATGCTCAGCGGGCTCGGTGCCAGGTCGTCATGGGGGATATTGAACGGCGTGCCGTCGGGCAACAGGCCGCGCGCCGAGACAATCGCCAGCTTGCCCTGGGCCAGCAGGCCCTGGTCGATCAGCAGCTCGGAGAAGCCCCAGGCACCTGCGGACAACGGCCGGCTACGGGCATCGATTAGGTTTTCCAGGTAACGGTCATGCTGCTGGAAGTGCTGGGTTCCAATGAACATGCCTTCCGACCAGACCACGCGATTGTTCCAGGACATGGTTGCTCCGATTGCCTATTGGGCAGGGCTGGATGGGGACGCCGCGACCACACCGCGAATCGCGCGGGCATCGAGGCTGATCTGATATTCGGTGCGCTGCCTTGGCGGCACATTCATCACCGCGCGCCATTGCGCCCGGTCCACGTCGCGATAGCCCACCAGCAGGCCGATCTGGCGTGTGGCCGGGTCGAGGGTGCGCTCCAGGTTCAACTGGTCACCGGGCTGGATCAGCACTTCGTCCTGATCGATCAGGTCGGCGCCCAGGGTCGCCTGGGCCCGCTCGGCCAGGGCGAAGTAGTCGGAACGGGCGAAGGTCGCCGGATTCTTCAGCTCGAACAGCCGCACCCGCACCGGGGCGGGCACCCCGTCAGGCCCAGGGTTGAGCCCGGGGGAGGCGGAAAAATGCAGTTCGATGGTGGCCGTGGTGAGCGCATCCGGTGCCGCTTCGGCGGGGGCGGGTGCCTCATCCTTGGCACATGCCGCAAGCAGCAGCATGGCGACCAATGTCAGAAATCGTTGAATCATCCTGCGTCCTCAATGACGTATCAGCTGTCCGTGAATCCGTGTTTGCTGGGTTGGGTCGCGCTCAGGAGCGGCGTACCCGGCTGGTGTGTTCTTCGTAGGCGCGGCTGAACTCCCGACCGAACAGGTCCTGGAAGTCGTCCTGGGCCTCGCGGGAAATCTGGCTGTAGAGCGCGGTGAACTGCTGCCAGTACTGGGCCTGGCGCGAGCCGCTGAACAGGTTGCTCAAGCCCCCGGGCTTGCCCATGCGCGCCTCCAGCTCGGTGGGTTCGAAACGCTGCAACAGGTGCTTGATCGCCGCTTCTACCCCGGCCATCACCGCCAGTTGGTGGGCGCGCAGATCGTCGAAGCTGTCCTGCACCGCCTGGTCCGGAGCCATGAACGCCTGCTTGCTGTGGCGCAGCATCAGCAACATGGCTTCATCGACATTCGGCGCGAATTTGAGCGGGTTGTTTTCCACCGGGCGGATCATGGTCTGCTGCATGCGGAACTCGCCCTTGAGGCTGCTGCGGGCCCGCAACACATCGATCAGGCCCTCGACCATCAGCCGGTAGCTGCGGCCGATGCTTTCCATCTGCGCCTCGGCCTGCTCCTTGTCGATACGCAACTGGTCCAGGCCGGCACCGCGCAGAAAAGCCTGCAGCAGATCGGCCTGGGGGCTGGCGGCAACGGCGGCGGGCACCGGCTCGGGCACGGGTGCCGGCGCAGGGGCCGGCACGCTGACGGGCGGCTCGGGTTGCACCACCGGCGCCACGGCGACTGCCACGGCCACCGGAACCACCTGCAACTGGGGCTGAGGCGGCGCCGCCGGCGGTTGGGCGGGCGCCTGGATCTGCGGTTGCGGTTGCGGTTGCGGCGCCAGACCGGTCGGCAGTGGCGCGATCGGTTCCAGGGGCGGCCATTGCACGGGGGGTTCGCTGCGCGGCAGCGGGGTGTCGGCAAACAGGTCCCAGTCTTCCGGGATCACCGAAGCCGCCACCGGTGGTGCGGGCGGGGCTTCGACCACAGGGGCCGGAATGCTGGTGGGGCTTGGCGGGCGGAAATCATGCTGCTCGGCCGGCACATGGTCGGGCTGGGTGGCAGGCGGCGTGGCCGTGGGGCTCAGGAAATCGAACAGGTCGGGCATGGTGTCCAGCGCCGACCCACCCTGGAAGTGCGCCACCGGCGCGCTCGGAATAATCGGCGCGGCACTGGGCAGCGGCTGTTGCCGCCCCATCAGGGCTTCAAAACTGTTGGATGAATCCACCGCGAACGGCTGGGCCTGGGCGCTGTTCAGGTTGAAGTCGATACGGGCACTGATTTCGTAATCGCCGATGCGAATGACCTCGCCATCCTGCAAGGGCTCGCTATTGCCACGGCGCAGACGAATACCGGCGTTGAGCAACTCCACGCCGTTAGTGCTGTTATCGGTTAAATAATAACGACCGTCCTTGTATTGAATAGAGCAATGTCGCGCCGAAACTAAACGCTCAGGATCGGGAAGTACCCAGTCATTATCAGAGGCACGGCCAATTGATATCACGCCACGATCCATTACTTTCTCGGGGCATTGACCTGGGGTGATCTTGTGATAACTAGTGATAGTCAAACACAGCGACATCTCGCCTCCTTGCTGGGTGTTTCGCCTGCGAACCGGGTACGGGGAAAAAGTTCCGTAAAAAACCGGCAAACTTTGAAAAAATCCTTTCAATGCCGGTTTTACCAGCACGTTCACTTAATTTGCCCGCCCCAGGTGACAGAACGCCGCTCACCGTCCCTCACACTGACCCAATAGTCAGGTCAGGATATTGGAGACTTATCACTGTCATGCGGGGCGAATAGCTTACCTTGACAAGCCACAAGTACTACACCAAAAATGCACAACTTCTTGAATACGGATGATGGCTTACTAATATCAGTGAGTCTATATAAGCAAGAATGTGCTGCAGTTCACAAAGAACTTCCGCGCTAATTGCCTGACTGTCCCGCAGGCTGATATGGAGATCGAAACAGGTGGATGTGCCAATGCTGCTCGCCGCAATTTCCGAGACTTCGCCTTGTGGTGAAGACCTGGAATATGACGCGGACTTTTTGCACCTGGAGCGGGCCGCACAAGGCCAGCCCGAGCGCAGCATGGGTGATTCGATCCTGCCTGCCGAAGCGCCCGATTGGCGCAGCGTCCAGCAGCAGAGCCTGGACCTGCTCGCGCGCAGCAAAGACCTGCGCATCGCCCAACTGCTCCTGCAAAGCAGCCTGGCCCTTGAAGGCCTGCCGGGCCTGGCCACGTCCCTGACCCTGATCAGCGAACTGCTCCTGCAGTACTGGCCGCACCTGCACCCGCGCCTGGATGCAGACGACAACAACGACCCCACGGTACGCATCAACGCCCTGGCTGGCCTGACCTCGGACGCCACCGTGCGCCTGCTGCGCGAAAGCATCCTGACCCGCTCCCGCGCCTTTGGCCCGGTCAGCCTGCGGGCGGCGTTCAACGCCAGCGGCTTGCAGAGCTTCTCCGGCGAGACCCTGGGCGCCGATCACCTGGCCGGGGCCATGCGCGACAGCGACCCCGAGCAGCTGGAGCAGGTGCGCGCGGCCTTGAACCAGGCCCGCAGCGCCGCCGAAGCCATCGAACAACAGGTCAACGAGCAGGTCGGTTCGGCCAGTGGCGTCGATCTTTCGGCCCTCAAGCAGCCGCTGAAAATGGCCCTGCAAGTGCTCGGCCAGCACGCCCCGCAAGGCGTCGAGAGTGCGCCTGTGGCCAGCGCCGATGAGCCGGTGGCCGACGCCCCCGGGCAACCGCTGGCCGTGGCCGCCGTGCCCCGGGTGTCGGGCGAGATCGGCAACCGCGACGACGTGCTGCGCAGCCTCGACCGGCTCCTGGCCTACTACAGCCGCCATGAGCCTTCGAGCCCGCTGCCCGTGCTGTTGAACCGGGCCAAGAACCTGGTGCACGCCGACTTCGAGTCGATCGTGCGCAACCTGATTCCCGATGGCATGTCCCAATTTGAAAACCTGCGCGGCCCCGAAAGCGACTAACCACGCCCGGAGCAAGCAGTCCCGTTAACGGCAACCACCGATGACGCCAACACCGTCGCAGTAGCGACCAGGAGCAGCAACGTGGCGAAGCAAAGTTCTCAGAAGTTCATCGCGCGCAACCGTGCGCCCCGCGTGCAGATCGAGTACGACGTCGAACTCTACGGCGCCGAGAAAAAGGTCCAGCTGCCCTTTGTCATGGGTGTGATGGCCGATCTCGCGGGCAAGCCGGCCGAGCCCCTGGCGGCGGTTGAGGATCGCAAGTTCCTGGAGGTCGACGTCGACAACTTCGACTCGCGCCTCAAGGCCATGCAGCCGCGCGTCGCGTTCCATGTACCCAACGAACTGACCGGCGAAGGCAACCTGAGCCTGGATATCACCTTCGAAAGCATGGACGACTTCAGCCCGGCCGCCGTGGCGCGCAAGGTCGACTCGCTGAACCAACTGCTCGAAGCCCGTACCCAGCTGGCCAACCTGCTGACCTACATGGACGGCAAGACCGGTGCCGAAGAAATCATCATGAAAGCCATCAAGGATCCGGCGTTGCTCCAGGCCCTGGCCAGCGCGCCAAAGCCTGCGGACTCCGAGCCGAACGCTTAATCAGGACTTACGATCATGACCGAATCGATGCGTGACAATCAGTCCCAGCCCGCCGGGACCGAGCAGGCCAGCGAATTTGCCTCGCTGCTGCTGCAAGAATTCAAACCCAAGACCGAGCGTGCCCGCGAAGCCGTCGAAACCGCCGTCCGCACCCTGGCCGAACAGGCCCTGGCGCAGACTGACCTGGTGTCCAACGATGCGATCAAGTCGATCGAATCGATCATTGCCGCCATCGACGCCAAGCTCACCGCCCAGGTCAACCAGGTGATCCACCACCCGGACTTCCAGAAACTGGAAAGCGCCTGGCGTGGCCTGCACTACCTGGTGAACAACACCGAAAGCGACGAGCAGCTGAAAATTCGCGTGCTCAACATCTCCAAGCCGGAGCTGCACAAGACCCTGAAGAAATTCAAGGGCACGGCCTGGGACCAGAGCCCGATCTTCAAGAAGATGTACGAAGAGGAATACGGCCAGTTCGGCGGCGAGCCGTACGGCTGCCTGGTGGGCGACTACTACTTCGACCAGTCGCCACCGGATGTCGAGCTGCTGGGCGAGCTGTCGAAAGTCTGCGCCGCCATGCACTCCCCGTTCATCGCCGCGGCCTCGCCGACCGTGATGGGCATGGGCTCGTGGCAGGAACTGTCGAACCCGCGCGACCTGACCAAGATCTTCACCACCCCGGAATACGCCGGCTGGCGTTCGCTGCGTGAATCGGAAGATTCGCGCTACATCGGCCTGACCATGCCGCGCTTCCTGGCGCGCCTGCCGTACGGCGCCAAGACCGACCCGGTGGAAGCCTTCGCCTTCGAAGAAAACACCGACGGCGCCGACAGCTCCAAGTACACCTGGGCCAACGCCGCCTACGCCATGGCGGTGAACATCAACCGTTCGTTCAAACACTTCGGCTGGTGCTCGCGGATTCGCGGCGTGGAGTCGGGTGGCGAGGTTGAAAACCTGCCGGCTCACACCTTCCCGACTGACGACGGTGGCGTGGACATGAAATGTCCGACCGAGATCGCGATCTCCGACCGCCGCGAAGCGGAACTGGCGAAGAACGGTTTCATGCCGCTGCTGCACAAGAAAAACACCGACTTCGCGGCCTTTATCGGCGCCCAGTCGTTGCAGAAACCGGCCGAATACGACGACCCGGATGCCACGGCCAACGCCAACCTGGCGGCGCGCCTGCCGTACCTGTTCGCCACCTGCCGTTTCGCTCATTACCTGAAGTGCATCGTGCGCGACAAGATCGGCTCCTTCAAAGAGAAGGACGAGATGCAGCGCTGGTTGCAGGACTGGATCCTGAACTACGTCGACGGTGATCCGGCGCACTCCACCGAAACCACCAAGGCCCAGCACCCGCTGGCGGCTGCCGAGGTGATTGTCGAGGAAGTGGAAGGCAACCCGGGCTACTACAACTCCAAGTTCTACCTGCGCCCGCATTACCAGCTCGAAGGGCTGACCGTGTCGTTGCGCCTGGTCTCGAAGTTGCCGTCCGCCAAGGGCGCGTAAACCGCAATAACCTGTCGCCGCTGCCCAGGTACGAGGCAGCGGCGGCAGCTCGGATCGAACGACGCAGTCTTCTGGCTACAGAAGCAGAACCAACATCGTGGCAAGTGCCACATAGGGAGAAAACATGGCTGTTGATATTTTCATCAAGATCGGTGACATCAAGGGCGAGTCCATGGACAAGGCCCACAAGGACGAGATCGACGTCCTGAACTGGAGCTGGGGCATGTCGCAGTCCGGCAATATGCACGTCGGTGGTGGCGGTGGCGCAGGCAAGGTCAACATCCAGGACCTGTCGCTGACCAAGTACGTCGACAAGGCGTCGCCGAACCTGATGATGCTCTGCTCCAGCGGCAAGCACATCGACAAAGTGCGCCTGACCGTGCGCAAGGCCGGCGGCGAAAGCCAGGTCGAGTACATGATCATCGACCTCGAAGAAGTCCTGGTCACCTCGCTGAGCACCGGCGGTTCGGGCAGCGATGATCGCCTGACCGAAAACATCACCCTGAACTTCGCCCAGGTGATGGTCGAGTATCAGCCGCAGAAAGCCGACGGCAGCAAAGATGGCGGCGCCATCAAGTACGGCTGGAACATCCGCTCGAACACCAAGCGCTGATTCCGTCTGCAGCGCTGCCACCGGTTGCCTTCGCAGCCTGTGGCAGCGGCTGCAGGGTTCGCTTCGAACCTGATTCCATGCCCCTCTCCCGCTCCGGTGCCTGAACCCATGGCTATGCCTGTCTCCATCACGTCATGCCCTCGCAACCCGACCGTGGAGCTGCCTCTGTGGTAAGCGAAATCGCCGCGCGCGACCGCCTGCAACCGTCCTTGCTCGATCGCCTGAGCGACGATGAACCGGGCAACCTCAAGGAAAGCGCCGACAAGCGTGTGCTGTCCCTGACCCAATTGAAGAATTCCGTGCTGCGCGACCTGACCTGGTTGCTCAACACCACCTCCCTGCTCGACGCCGACGCCACGCTGCACACCCCGGCCGGCACCTCGGCGATCAACTACGGCCTGCCGGCGCTGGCCGGGCACAGTGCGTCGAGCATTGACATCGCGGCCCTGGAAAGCCTGATCCACCAGGCCATCGCCACCTTCGAGCCACGCATCCTGCGCAACACCTTGCGCGTGCGGGCGCGAACCGCCCCTGGCGAGATGAACCACAACGCCCTGAGCTTCGAAATCGAAGGCGACCTGTGGGCCCAGCCGGTGCCCCTGCGTCTGCTGCTGCAGACCGACCTGGACCTGGAGTCCGGGAATGTGCGAGTGGTCCAGGCCGACCAGCGGAGGCGCCCATGAACCCGCGCCTGCTGGAGCTGTACAACCAGGAGCTGCACCACGTGCGCGAGAGCGCCGCGGAGTTCGCCAAGGAATACCCGAAGATCGCCAGCCGCCTGACCCTGTCGGGCATGGACTGCGCCGATCCCTATGTGGAGCGCCTGCTCGAAGGCTTTGCCTACCTGACTGCGCGGGTGCAGTTGAAGCTCGACGCCGAGTACCCGACCTTCACCCACAACCTGCTGGAAATCGCCTACCCGCACTACCTGGCACCGACCCCGTCGATGACCGTGGTGCAGATGCAGGCCGACCCGGACGAAGGCTCCCTGAGCGGCGGCTTCACCCTGGAGCGCGACACCACTCTGCGCGCCGCCCTGGGCCGCGACACTCAGACCTGCTGCGAGTACCGCACCGCCCACGCGGTGACGTTGTGGCCGTTGCAGGTCGCCAGTGCCGAGTACTTCGGCAACCCCTCGGCGGTGCTCGGGCGCCTGGCCGCCAGCGAGCCCAAGGCCAAGGCCGGGTTGCGCCTGACCTTGCGCACCGGTGCCGAGCTGCCGTTCAACAGCCTGGCCCTGGACAGCCTGCCGCTGTACCTCAACGGCAATGACGAACAACCGTTCCGCCTCTACGAGCAACTGCTGGGCAATGCCTGCGCGGTGTTTGCCCGCCAGCCGGGGGGCAACTGGGTCGAGCGCCTGCCGGCCGGGGCCTTGCGCTCCCGTGGTTTCGATGACTGCGACGCGGCCCTGCCCGTGGTGCCCCGCGCCTTCCAGGGTTATCGCCTGTTGCAGGAGTACTTCGCCCTACCCAACCGCTTTCTGTTCGTCGAATTCGCCGAACTGGGTCGCGCCGTGCAGCGTTGCAGCGGCCAGGAGCTGGAGCTGATCGTGCTCTTCGAGCGCCATGACCCCAGCCTGGAAAGCAGCGTCGGCGCGGCGCAGTTCGTGCCCTTCTGCACCCCGGCGATCAACCTGTTCCCCAAGCGCGTGGACCGCATCCACCTTTCGGACCGGGTCAACGAACACCACGTGATCGCCGACCGCACCCGGCCGATGGATTTCGAGATCCATTCCCTGAGCGCCATCAGCGGCCACGGCACCGGCCCGGAACAACCCTTCCTGCCGTTCTATGCGGTGCGCGACCCGTCGCGCTACGGCCGCGACCAGGCCTACTACACCTTGCGCCGCGAACCGCGGGTGCTGTCCAGCGACCAGCGGCGCAACGGCCCGCGCTCGACCTACATCGGCAGCGAAAGCTTCGTCAGCCTGGTGGACAGCCAGCAGGCGCCCTACCGCCACGACCTGCGCCAACTGGGCGTCAGCGCCCTGTGCACCAACCGCGACCTGCCGCTGTTCATGAACGTGGGCAACAGCAAGACCGACTTCACCCTGGCCGACAGTGCCCCGGTGCAAGCCGTGCGCTGCCTGGCGGGGCCCAGCCGGCCGCGCCCCAGCCACGCCCATGACGGCAAGGCCTGGCGCCTGATCAGCCAGCTGTCGCTGAACTACCTGTCGTTGAGCGAACAGGGCCAGGGCGCCGCCGCACTGCGCGAACTGCTGCGCCTGTACGGCGACAGCAATGACGCCGCCCTGCAATTGCAGATCGAAGGCCTGCGTGAAGTCAGCAGCAAGGCCGTGACCCGGCGCCTGCCGATGCCCGGGCCGATCGTGTTTGGCCGGGGCCTGGAGATCACCCTCGAATTCGATGAAAACGCGTTCCGTGGCACCGGGGTGTTTCTCCTCGGCGCGGTATTCGAGCGCTTCCTGGCACGCTACGTGTCGATCAACAGTTTTACCGAGACGGTGCTACGTACCACCGAACGCGGCGAGATCATGCGATGGAAAGCCAAGCCCGGACGCCGTCCGACTCTTTGAATACGCTGACGGCGATGCACGCCGAGCCCTGGGAATATGATTTCTTCCAGGCGCTGCGGCGTATCGAGTGTCTGTCGCCGCAGTTGCCGCGCTTCGGCCATTCCCTGCGCCTGGCGGACGACCCGCTGCGCCTTGGCCAGCAGGCCGACTGCAGCTTCGCCCCGTCCACCCTGGCGTCGGTAGAGCCTGGCGGCGACGGCGCCCCGGCGCGCCTGGAGCAGTTCTTCTTCGGCCTCGGTGGCCCCAACGGCCCGTTGCCGCTGCACATCACCGAATACGTGCGCGAGCGCCAGCGCAACAACGCCGACAGCACCAGCAAGCGCTTTCTGGATGTGTTCCACCACCGCCTGCTGAGCCTGTTCTACCGGGCCTGGGCCGAGGCCCGGCCAACCGTCAGCCACGACCGTCCGGACGACGATTACTGGTCGGCGCGCCTGGCCGCCCTCAGCGGGCGCGGCATGCCGAGCCTGCTCAAGCAGGGGCTGATCCCGGACACCGCCAAGCTGCACTACAGCGGCCACCTCGCGGCCCAGACCCGTTACCCCGACGGCCTGCGGGCGATCATCGGCGAGTATTTCGGGCTGCCGGTGCAGATCGAGGAATACGTCGGCCAGTGGCTGGAGCTGCCCGAGCGCAGCCGGGTCGGGGTCAGCGCGAATCAGCTGGGGGTGGATTTCTGCCTGGGCAGCCACGTCTGGGATCGCCAGCACAAATTCCGCATCCGCCTCGGGCCGCTGTCCCTGGACGCCTACATGGGCATGCTCCCCGACGGCCAGCAATTCAAGGAACTGGTGGCCTGGGTCGCCGAGTACCTGGGGCACGAACTGGACTGGGACCTGAACCTGGTCCTGGAGCAGGCGCAGGTGCCCGCGCTGCAACTCAACGGTCGCTTCCGCCTGGGTTTCAACACCTGGCTCGGCCAACCCGGCAAAGACGCCGATGACTTAATTCTGGCCCGGCACTACGCCGAACTGGCCACTACCTCACGCACATCAAGGAGCACAGAGCATGGGTGAAATCAGTCGCGCAGCGCTGTTCGGCAAACTCAACAGCGTCGCCTACAAAGCCATCGAAGCCGCCACCGTCTTCTGCAAACTGCGGGGCAACCCCTATGTGGAGCTGGCCCACTGGTTTCACCAATTGCTGCAATTGCAGGACTCGGACCTGCACCGCATCGTCCGTCAGTTCAACCTGGAGCCGGCGCGCCTGGCCCGCGACCTGACCGAAGCCCTGGACCGCCTGCCGCGCGGCTCGACCTCGATCACCGACCTCTCGTCCCACGTCGAAGAAGCGGTCGAGCGCGGCTGGGTCTACGGCAGCCTGATGTTCGGCGAAAGCCAGGTGCGCACCGGCTATCTGGTGATCGGCATCCTCAAGACCCCAAGCCTGCGCAACGCGCTGCTGGGGCTTTCCAAAGAGTTCGACAAGATCAAGGTCGAAGCCCTGAGCGAGCGCTTTGACGAATACATCGGCGATTCGCCGGAAAACGCCCTCAGCGCCAGCGACGGCTTCAATGCCGGCGCCGTGCCCGGCGAAGCCAGCGGCGCCATGGCCCCGAGTGCCCTGGGCAAGCAGGAAGCGCTCAAGCGCTTTACCGTCGACCTCACCGAGCAGGCCCGCAGCGGCAAACTGGACCCGATCGTCGGCCGTGATGAAGAGATCCGCCAATTGGTGGACATCCTCATGCGCCGGCGGCAGAACAACCCGATCCTCACCGGTGAAGCCGGTGTCGGCAAAACCGCCGTGGTCGAAGGCTTTGCCCTGCGCATCGTCGCCGGCGATGTGCCGCCGGCACTCAAGGACGTCGAACTGCGCAGCCTGGACGTCGGCCTGCTGCAAGCCGGCGCCAGCATGAAGGGCGAATTCGAACAGCGCCTGCGCCAGGTCATCGAAGACGTCCAGGCCTCGCCCAAGCCGATCATTCTGTTTATCGACGAAGCCCACACCCTGGTCGGTGCCGGTGGCGCCGCCGGCACCGGTGACGCGGCCAACCTGCTCAAGCCGGCCCTGGCCCGTGGCACCCTGCGCACCGTGGCCGCCACGACCTGGGCCGAGTACAAGAAACACATCGAGAAAGACCCGGCCCTGACCCGCCGCTTCCAAGTGGTGCAAGTGGCCGAGCCGTCGGAAGACAAGGCGCTGCTGATGATGCGTGGCGTGGCCTCGACCATGGAGCAGCACCACCAGGTACAGATCCTCGACGAAGCCCTGGAGGCCTCGGTCAAACTCTCGCACCGCTACATTCCGGCGCGCCAGTTGCCCGACAAATCCGTGAGCCTGCTGGACACCGCCTGCGCCCGCGTCGCCATCAGCCTGCACGCGGTGCCGGCCGAGGTGGACGACAGCCGCCGCCGGATCGAAGCCCTGGAAACCGAGTTGCAGATCATCGCCCGCGAACACGCGATCGGGGTCAACATCGGCACCCGGCAAAGCAACAGCGAGGGCCTGCTGAGCGCCGAACGCGAGCGCCTGGCCGAGCTGGAAAGCCGCTGGGCCGAAGAGAAAACCCTGGTCGACGAATTGCTGGCGACCCGCGCCACCCTGCGTGAACGCGCCGGCGTGGTGGACAGCGATGACGGCAGCGAAGACAGCCACGCCCTGCGTGAAAAACTGGTCGACCTGCAACAGCGCCTCAGCGCCCTGCAAGGTGAAACCCCGCTGATCCTGCCGACCGTCGACTACCAGGCCGTGGCCTCGGTGGTGGCCGACTGGACCGGGATCCCGGTCGGACGCATGGCGCGCAACGAACTGGAGACGGTACTCAACCTCGACCAGCACCTGAAGAAACGCATCATCGGCCAGGACCATGCCCTGCAGATGATCGCCAAGCGCATCCAGACCTCCCGTGCCGGCCTCGACAACCCGAGCAAGCCGATCGGCGTGTTCATGCTGGCCGGCACCTCCGGCGTGGGCAAGACCGAAACCGCCCTGGCCCTGGCCGAAGCCATGTACGGCGGCGAGCAGAACGTCATCACCATCAACATGAGCGAGTTCCAGGAAGCCCATACCGTGTCCACCCTCAAGGGTGCCCCGCCGGGCTATGTGGGCTATGGCGAAGGCGGCGTGCTGACCGAAGCGGTACGGCGCAAACCCTACAGCGTGGTGCTGCTGGACGAGGTGGAAAAAGCCCACCCGGACGTGCACGAGATCTTCTTCCAGGTGTTCGACAAGGGCGTGATGGAGGACGGTGAAGGCCGGGTGATCGACTTCAAGAACACCCTGATCCTGCTCACCACCAACGCCGGTACCGAGCTGATCGCCCAGGTCTGCAAGGACCCGCAGAACATCCCCGAGCCCGAGGAAATCGCCAAGGCCCTGCGCCAGCCGCTGCTGGAAATCTTCCCCCCGGCCCTGCTCGGGCGGCTGGTGACCATTCCGTACTACCCGCTCAGCGACGACATGCTCAAGGCCATCACCCGCCTGCAACTGGGGCGGATCAAGAAGCGCGTGGAGAACACCCACAAAGTCGCCTTCGACTTCGACGACGAAGTGGTCGACCTGATCGTCTCGCGCTGCAGCGAGACCGAAAGCGGCGGACGGATGATCGACACCATCCTCACCAACAGCCTGCTGCCGGACATGAGCCGCGAGTTCCTGACGCGCATGCTCGAAGGCAAGCCAATGGCCGGGGTGCGCATCAGCCAGCGCAACAACGAATTGCACTACGCGTTCAGTGACGTGGGGGTTTGAGCGCAAGGGGATGTTGCTACGGACTGTAGCCGCCACCGAACGGGGCCCGAGCCTCGCGGTAGCGGCTACAGATCAATTGCCTCTAACGAGATAAACCATGTTATTCACGCAATCCACACGGCTGGCACAGATCAGCAGCCCCTTGGGGCCGGATGTTCTGCTGCTGAAAAACATGGGCGGCGGCGAGGAGCTGGGGCGCCTGTTCGACTACGAGCTGCAACTGACCTCGAACGACGCCGCCATCGACCTCAACCAGCTCCTGGGCAAGCCCATGAGCCTGAGCCTGCAACTGAGCGACGGTGGCGAGCGGCACTTCCACGGCATCGTTTCCCGGTGCAGCCAGAATGTCGACCTGGGCCAGTTCGCCAGCTACCAGGTGACCCTGCGCCCCTGGCTGTGGCTGTTGAGCCGCACCTCCGACTGCCGGATTTTCCAGAACCTGAGCATCCCGCAGATCATCAAGCAGGTGTTTCGCGACCTGGGTTTCTCCGACTTCGAAGACGCCCTGAGCCAGCCTTATCGCGAGTGGGAATACTGCGTCCAGTACCGGGAAAACAGCTTCGACTTCGTCAGCCGGCTGATGGAACAGGAAGGCATCTACTACTTCTTCCGCCATGAAAAAGACCGCCACGTGCTGGTCCTGGCCGATGCCTACGGCGCCCACAGCACCGTGCCCGGCTACGACTCGGTGCCCTACTACCCGCGCGACGAGCAGCAGCGCGAGCGCGACCACATCTTCGACTGGCACCTGGCGCAGGAAGTCCAGCCCGGCTCCCTGGAACTCAACGACTACGACTTTCAGCGCCCCAGCGCGCGGATCGACGTGCGCTCAGCCATGCCGCGCCCGCACACCGCCGGCGACTACCCGCTGTACGACTACCCCGGGACCTACGTCCAGAGCCAGGACGGCGAACACTACGCGCGCACCCGCATCGAGGCCCTGCAAAGCCTGCACGAACGGGTCGAACTCAGCGGCAACGCCCGCGGCCTCGGCGCCGGCCACCTGTTCAGCCTCAGCGGCTTCAGTCGCCAGGACCAGAACCGCGAATACCTGATCGTCGGCGCGCGCTACTACATCGTCCAGGAAAGCTTGGAGTCGGGCGGCGGTGGCGGCGGCGCGCAGTTCGAAAGCGGCCTGACCTGCATCGACGCCCAGCAAAGCTTCCGACCCCTGGCCGACACCCACCGGCCCGTCGTCAAAGGCCCGCAGACCGCCATCGTGGTCGGCCCCAGCGGCGAGGAAATCTGGACCGACCAGTTCGGCCGGGTCAAGGTGCACTTCTACTGGGACCGCCACGACCAGTCCAACGAAAACAGCTCCTGCTGGATCCGCGTCTCCCAGGCCTGGGCCGGCAAGAACTGGGGCTCGATGCAGATCCCGCGGATCGGCCAGGAAGTCATCGTCAGCTTCCTCGAAGGCGACCCCGACCGCCCGATCATCACCGGCCGCGTGTACAACGCCGAGCAGAGCGTGCCCTACGACCTGCCCGCCAACGCCACCCAGAGCGGCATGAAAAGCCGCTCGAGCAAAGGCGGCTCCCCGGCCAACTTCAACGAAATCCGCATGGAAGACAAAAAGGGCCTGGAGCAGCTGTACATCCACGCCGAGCGCAACCAGGACATCGTGGTCGAGGTCGATGAAAGCCATTCGGTGGGGCATGACCGGAACAAGAGCGTGGGCCGTGACGAAACGGTCACCATCGGCTCGACCCGCCTGCGTGCGGTGGGGGAACTGGACATCCTGGTGGTCGGCGGCAAAAAGACCGACAGCATCAGCCAGAGCTATGTCATCGAGGTCGGCGAGAACCTGCGCCTGGTCTGCGGCGAGAGCGTGCTGGAATTGAACGCCAGCGGCCAGATCAACCTCACCGGCAAACAGATCAGCTTCTATGCCTCGGGCGATGCCGAATTCAACACCGGCGGCGTGCTGCACCTGAACAACGGCGGCAGCGCCGGCGCGAGCCCGGAAGGCCAGGGCATCAAGGGCAGCATCGATGCCAGCGTCAACGCCATGTTTCCCAAGCCCAAGGGCAACCCCTAACCAGAGCCCAGCGCCATGTCCTATCGCCTCAACGAATTCCAATTCGCCCTGCCGCCCAGCGAGCTGCTGGACGCGTCGATCAATATCCTCAAGTTCCCGGAGCTGGGCACCTCGCTGATCGTCAGTCGCAGCCTGCTGGCCGAGGGTGAAACCCTGCAAGGCAGCTTCGACAGCCAGTTGAAGAAACTCGAACAACAGGTCCAGGAACTGCGTTACCAGCCCGGGGTGGCGGTGCGTGTCGGCACGGCGCAAGAGGTCGATGCCCTTGAGCTGCGCAGCCAGTTCAACAAGGGCAATGAGCGGGTGTTCCAGTACCAGTTGGCCCTGGTGCTGCCGGGCACGCGCAAGATGCTCGCCCTCAGCTACGTCAAGGCCCAGCCCCTGGGCGATGCCGATGCCGCGCACTGGGCCAGCATCAAGGGCTCCCTGAATTTCGACGGACCTCAGTGACGAGCGCCCTGCATGTCTGACGCACTTTTGTGGGCCGCCCGCCTGGGTGACGGGCTCGAACACAGCTCGATGATGGCGGACATCCTCAGCGGCGTGCTGGAGGTGGCGGCCAACGTCGCGATTACTGCCCTGGCTACCGCCGCCGTGGTGGCCGCGACCGGCATCACCGTGGCCACCGGCGGGCTCGGCGCCTGCCTGCTGGGCGCAGTGGTGGGGGTGATCGTCGGGCTGGCCATGAGCAAGACCGGGGCCGACAAAGGCCTGACGAAAATGTGCGACTGGATGGGCAACGCGCTGTTCCCCCCCTCAGTGCAGGCCACCATCCTCAGCGGCTCCACCGACACCCTGACCAACAACATTCCGGCCGCCCGTGCCGCGGGCACCGTGCCCTCCCATGTCGCCCCGTCGGGCACGCCGGAAAGCGCAGAACCGCCCGCGCCGGAGTCGCCAGAGTCGGCACAGGCCCCGGCCGAAGAGCCCGGCTTCCTGGACATGGCCAAAGGCTTCTTCTCGCAGATGTGGCGCCCCACCGTCGCCACCCCCGCCCCCGGTGCAGAACCCAAGCCGCTGGACCTGGTGACCTGCATGAAGCATCCACCGATGCCGCCGCAGTTTCTCGCCGAAGGCTCGGAAAAAGTCACCATCAACGGCCAGCCCGCCGTGCGCAGCGGCGACCGCAGCACCTGCGACGCCAAAGTCGTTGCCGCCGGCATGGTCTCGTCCAACGTCACCATCGGCGGCGGCTCGGTGGTGGTGCGCGAGATCCGCAGCGGCAAGACCCCAGGCGTGGGCCTGGCCATCACTGCGCTGATGATGCTCAAGGGCGCAAAGGGCAACTTCAAGGCCAACCTGCCGTGCATGTTGCTGGCGGGGGTCAATTCGTTTGTGGTCAGCCAGGCCATGGGGGCGCTGACCAATGCAGTAGTGGGTTCGCCGAACCCGGTGCATGCGCCAACTGGGGCCAAGGTGCTGGGCGGCGGCGAGGACATGGACTTTGTCTTGCCCGGACCTTTTCCGATCGACTGGCAGCGCGTCTACAACAGCCACGACGAACGTCACGACGGACTATTCGGTGCGGGTTGGAGCGTTACGTACGAAATCAGCGTCCAGATCGAAGCCCACCCCGATGGCGGCGAGCGCCTGATCTATACCGACGAGCAAGCCCGACGCATCGACATGGGGAGTATTGCGCTAGGCAGCGCGGTGTACAGCCCGGGTGAAAAACTCAGTGTGCGGCGCAACACCAACGGCCAGTTGCTGATTGAAAGCGAAAACGGCCTCTATCGGCTATTCGAACCCAACCCGGCCGACCCCACGCACCTGCGCCTTAGTCAACTGGGCGACCGCAACGACAATCGTATCTACCTTGACTACGCCGAAAGCGGGCATCTCACGCGACTACGCGATACCGATGACTTGATCCAGATTGAGCTGGGGTACAGCACGCAATGGCCTAAGCGCGTGTCGCAGATCGAATGTCTGTATCCCGATGGGGAGCGGGAGCTACTGGTCAGTTACGCCTACGATAGCGCCGGCGACTTGGCCGAGGTCAGAGACATCAGCACTCACGTCCAGCGCCGCTTTGCCTACGACAGCGGGCGGCGCATGGTCGAACACCAGTTGCCCACTGGGCTGCGTTGTTTCTATCAGTGGGGGTGGATAGAAGAGCGCGAATGGCGGGTGGTCCGGCACTGGACCGACGACGGCGAACAGTACCAGTTCGACTACGACTTGAGCGCCGGCATCACTCGTATTACCGACGGCCTGCAACGAACGAGTAGCCGTACCTGGAACAGCCAGCAGCAAGTCATCGAGTACACCGATAACCTTCAACAGACCTGGCGCTTCCAGTGGAATGAGGAGCGGCAACTGCTGGGGGCCATCGATCCCAAGGGTGGGCAGTACCAGTTCAGCTATGACGAGGCCGGCAACCTTAGCGCAAGCCTCGACCCTCTGGGACGCACCGAGTCGACCCTGTGGCTGGAACACTGGGCATTGCCGTTGGTGGAAACCGATGCAGGCGGTAACAGTTGGAGCTACCGCTACGACCCACGCGGCAACTGCATCCAGGAAACCGACCCCATGGGTGCGGTTACCCAGTACCGCTACAACGCTTACGGCCAGGTGGTGACGATCATCGACGCCAGCGGCAGGAGCAAGACTCTGGACTGGAACGGCCTGGGACAACTGGTCAAACATGTCGACTGCTCAGGCTATCCGACTCGCTTCGATTATGATCGGCGCGGCCACTTGCAGGTGATCACCGATGCCCTCGGCGAACGCCAGACTTACCAGTACGACGCTCACGGGCGGTTACTACAAAGCCAACTGGCCGATGGCAGAATCGAGCACTTTCAGCGCGATACCAATGGCTTGCTGACGCGCTACATCGACCCCGCAGGCCACGGAACCGGTTATCAGTACGACAGTCGTGGCCAGGTACGCCAGCGTATCGACGCTCAAGGCCGACAGGTACGTTTCAGTTATGACCCTTACGGTCGGCTGCAAGCCCTTACCAATGAAAATGGCGAACACTACCGCTTTACTTGGGACAAGGGCGACCGTCTGGTCGAGCAGCAGGACCTGGACGGCAGCGCCCGCCGCTATACCTACGACTTGCTGGGGCACCCGATCCGTGTCGATTACCTTCCAGCGCCTCATGGCAACGGCCTCGCACTGGTGCCAGATGTTGCGGTAGCGCCAATCGTCCATCACCTGCAACGCGATGCTGTGGGGCGGCTGACGACCAAGACAACCGACGACGGCACCACGGTCTACAGCTACTCGTTGCTGGACCAGTTACTTGGAGTTCGATTCACCGATCATCAGGGCCAGCAACAGGCACTGGCGTTCAGCTACGACGCCAACGGCCAACTGCTGACAGAGCAGAGCGCAACGGGCAGCTTGCAGCATCACTACGACGAACTCGGCAACATGGTGCAGACTCAACTCCCGGACGGCCGCTGGCTAAACCGGCTGACCTACGGCAGTGGCCATCTGCACCAAATCAACCTCGACGGGCAAGTCATCAGCGACTTCGAGCGCGACCGCCTGCATCGTGAAGTCATGCGTACCCAGGGTCAGCTCAGCACCCGCAGCGAGTACGATCGAAGCGGTCGCCTGCGCTCACGTCTACGCCGAACGAATCCGGCACTCTCCAACCTTCCCGCAACGGAACAGAAGCACTTCGAGTTCGACCTCAATAACCACCTGATCGGGCGTACCGAGCGCCATGTTTCAGGCCACGAACAACAATTGCTGCACTACGACGCGACCGGCCGCATCATCGCCAGCCAGGGCAGCCAGCAAGGCCAGAACGAAACCTTTGCCTACGATGCTGCCGCCAACTTGCTCGATGGCCCTAATGCGGGCGCCGGGCTGGTGGTGCATAACAAGTTGCTGACTTACCAGGACAAGCGTTATCGCTACGACGCCTTTGGCCGCATGGTCGAAAAACGCAGCGGCAGCCGTGGCGTCCAGCGTTTCACCTATGACTCAGAACACCGCCTGATCGAAGTCCGGAGTCAAAGTGCCCAGGGCGAGACGCGGCTACGAATGAGCTACGACCCACTGGGCCGGCGTATCGCCAAAAGCGAGCACGACAGCCACGACTATCCCTTGGGTGAAACACGTTTCGTCTGGGAAGGCACGCGCTTGTTGCAAGAACAACGCAACCAGCAGACCAGCCTGTACATATACGAAAACGATGGATACGAGCCATTGGCCCGGGTCGACGGCCTCGGCGCGCATCAGCGGATTCGCTACTATCACAACGACTTCAACGGGCTTCCGGAACTGCTGACGGAAGCCGATGGGCATCACATCTGGCAAGCCACTTACCGAGTCTGGGGCAATACCCTTAAGGAAGTACGCGAATCCTATTACATCGAAGAACAGAATCTCAGGTTTCAGGGACAGTACCTGGACCGTGAAACAGGGTTGCACTACAACACCTTCAGATTTTACGACCCGGACATCGGCCGCTTTATCTCCCCCGACCCGATAGGTTTGGCGGGTGGTATCAACCTTTACCAGTACGCGCCGAACCCGGTGACCTGGATCGACCCGCTGGGCTGGGCACCGTGGAAGTCAGGCCAATTCGACGAATGGTTCAATGCCGCGTCGGTGCAAGATATCAAAGACAACAAAACCTCTGTTTCGGCGGCATTGAGGGGCTCCGGCGGCAAGCATGAGCTGTTCCCGGTTTCTATCGCAGCCAAGGCCAAAGAACTGGGCTTCACGGCCCAGGAGCTTAAAAAGTACGTTGTCGACACTGACCGGGTTACTTTTACCAAGGTGACCGATGCCAAAGGCGTACCAGTCCCGGATGGCGGCCACCACGGAAGCCGTGCCGGTCGGCACTTCCACAACAAATTGATTGCCGAACTCAAAGCGGCCACCAGCAAGAGCGATGCGAAACGAATAATCGCCAGAAATCATAAATCCCACATGAAACTGAGCAGGTGCTTATAAATGTCCAACGATGAAAACCAGGTACACGTCTGGATCGGCAGCAACTTCGCCCCTGAAGACCAGTATATGGAGTACTTCCAGCTGGACTATTCGGTCGAAGGAGACTTTGACGATCCCAGCTACAAGCTCTGCGGCTTCTGCGAGGACATTGGCACGCAGTGGTATGACGAAGACTTTATCGGGATCATCCCGCGTAGTGACGCCGAGGTTTCTCTGGATGAAATTCTGCAGGAAGCGGCGGTTGATCAGGACCAATTGGACGCGGTAAAACAGCGCTGCGCGGCGCTGGGGATCACCCAGGCCAACGCGATTTTCTGGTATCAGGATGCGGACTTGGTGCTCAAGCAGCCGATCAAGGATCAGTACAACGGCTTGAAATACATCGGTCTGTTCAAAGGCGACTAGGGCCGGTGTATGGGCCTAGCTCTGAATGCACGCCGCGTAGCGGATGGCCCATTGCTTGTCGAACGTGAGGGCCTCGGGCTCTTCGGGGTCGATGGTGATGTTCCACAGCTTCTGCTGTTCCACCTGGTATTTGACCCAGCCGATGATGCCGCTGCCGGACGTGTCGTAAAACAACTGGAGCGACAGTTCGTCGCCCTTGTCGGTGTCGATCAGCAGCTTGAGTTTGTCCGGGGTGGTGAAGTCGCGGTAGGGGTAGTTGCTGCTCCTGACCATCTCGGTGAGGTAGCCGTAGCAGCTGGCGACGCCTGTTGCCTCATCGGCCAGGGCCGGCATCGCCCCCAGGCTGCCCAGCAGGGCGAGGATGGCCAGATTCAGGTTCCGCATGATTGCCCCTTGAGCTTGAGAGTTTCGACTTGTCCGGCGATTTCGATGCGGGCCTCGACCTGACGGTCGTGGGACTCCTGGTACTCGCTGAAGTTGTTGCGCTTGAGGATGTTCAGGGTCACACGCATGTCTGCCGAGGCGTTCTGGTACTCGACCCGGTTGTTGCTCTGGGCGCCACTGGTCAATTCCACCAGTTGGCCGCCGGTCTTGAGGTAGAGGAAGTGTTCGTCGATCTCTACCAGCAGCCGTGGGGCCTTGGGGGCAACGCTGTAGTCGGGGCGTGCCAGCGAATAACCGCACAGCCAGATGCCCGGGCTGTCGTACTTCTGGCTGTTGAACCACTTCAGGGCTTCGCGATAGCCCACTTGCGTCAGCGCCGACCCTGGCTCGGCCACGGCGAAGGCCGAGTTCATGCTCAACCCGAGGACGCACCCGCACACCATCCGCCAGGCACGGCCCATGGCCGCTGAGGGTACTTGTGGGGGGATCGGGAGCGGGAAAGGTGTCGAGCGGGTCATCCTTGGCCTTTGTTCGCAAGTAAAGCAGTGCGCATGCTAGCCATGCCCAAAGCCATGCGCAAGACGCTTTCAGTGACGCCATCGGCAAATACGCAGGCATAAAAAAATGAGCACCCGAACGGTTCGGCGTGCTCATTTTTTGTGCTGCTCTCCCCGCTTCGGGGCGTGCAGTGCTTAAGGGTTGACGCTGTCCTTGAGGGACTTGCCTGGCTTGAAGGCAACGGTGTTGCTGGCCTTGATTTTTACCGGCTCGCCGGTTTGCGGGTTCTTGCCGGTACGGGCGCCACGGTGGCGCTGCAGGAAGGTGCCAAAACCAACCAGGGTCACGCTGTCTTTGCGATGCAGGGCACCGGTGATTTCTTCGAGAACGGCGTTGAGTACGCGGTTGGCCTGCTCTTTGGTCAGATCCGCTTTTTCAGCGATGGCGGCGGCGAGTTCTGGTTTACGCATAGTGAAGCCTCTTTGACGGTTTTTTGTTGTTATGTCCGTGCTGTTCTTCCGGAACAGCGCCCAAGGCGCCGCAGGCTCTACTCTGCGGCAGACGGGTGTGAGGATGGCACGCACTTGAGAGTGGCGCCAGTCTCCCCACGACCTTTGTAGGGGCAAAATCGGGGTTATTCCGACAGAACGACCGCTATTTATGCCAGCAACGGCGGAAGCTCTTTGTTCAGGGCCAGTTTCTCCATCACCGCGGTGCCGGTCAGGGCGTAGCCCAGCAACTGGCCGCTGGCATCGCGGCACAGCACCTTGATGTCGGCGCCCTGCCCTTCAGCGCTCCACACCCCTTCGCGGCCGCGAGGTGGCGGCGAGACCACCAGCGGGCAGACCGGGGTTTTCACGGTGATCGGCATCGGCCCGTAGCCGACGGTCGTCGGGTTGCCGGCCAGGGTCTGGGCCAGGGCGCGGGCGCAGCTCATCAGCGGCATCACGTACAGCAGGTTGAGGCCATCGACCTCAGCGCAGTCGCCCAGGGCGTAGATATTGGCGTGGGAGGTTTTCAGCTGCCGATCGACGGCAATGCCGCGGCCGACCACCAGCCCGGCAGCCGCAGCCAGATCGGTGCGCGGACGCAGGCCGATGGCCGAGACCACCAGGTCGCAGGCGATCACCTGGCCGTCGGAGAGGTGCGCTTGCAGGCCGTCCTCGCTGCGCTGCAGGCGGTTGAGCACCGGCCCCAGGTGGAAGCGAGCGCCCAGGCTTTCAAGCCCGGCCTGCACCGCTGCAGCGGCGGCCGGGTGCAACAGGGTCGGCATCACTTGCTCGCACGGCGCCACCAACTCGACTTCATAGCCGCCGAGGATGAGGTCATTGGCGAATTCACAGCCGATCAGCCCGGCCCCCAGCAGCAGCACCCGGCGCTTGCCGGCGGCGGCAGCCCGGAAGCGTGCGTAGTCTTCCAGGTCGTTGATCGGGAAGATCAGCTCGGACGCGTCGCCTTCCACCGGCACGCGCACGGTTTGTGCGCCGCAGGCCAGGATCAGGTCGCGATACGCCACCGCTTCCTCACCGATCCACAGGCGCTTGTGGCCCGGGTCGATGCCGCTGATGCGCGTATGGGTGCGCACCTCGGCCTTGAGCTGCTCGGCCATGGCGCCCGGCTCGGCCATGCTCAGGCCGTCGGCGTCCTTGTTTTTGCCGAAGCCGGTGGACAGCATCGGCTTGGAGTAGGAGCGACCGTCATCCGCCGTAATCAGCAACAGCGGTGTTTCGCCGTCGAGTTTGCGAAACTCCCGGGCCAGGTTGTAACCCGCAAGCCCGGTGCCAACGATCACGACAGGTGCGCTCATCCCTTTCTCCTTGTTATGCAATTGATCAAAAAATCGCCATTAACCGATTTCGATCATCTCGAAATCCATTTTGCCCACGCCACAGTCCGGGCACAGCCAGTCCTGCGGCACATCTTCCCAGCGGGTACCGGGCAAGATACCGTCGTCCGGCCAGCCATCGGCTTCGTTATAGATCAGGCCGCAGACCACACATTGCCACTTTTTCATGTACGCATTTCCTCAGGTTCTCAGGCGTTGCCGGCGCGGCGGTCGATGGATCGACTCTGATTGCCGTCCGGCTCAGGGCGTTTTGTACTGATCGCTCAGCGCAGATGCAAGCATGTTCGCAGCGCCAAGCCACCCCGATCAATCAAAGTTCGCGGACGACATGTTAAGCTCGGCGCCTCATTTGCTGCCAATAATGACTCACTGTGCCGCACTCTAATCCCCCCGTTCCGACCCCGGCCTGGCTGCCACACAGCCAGTTGTCGCCCCTCCCCGATGCGCAGATTGTCGATTGGCTGTTCGATCAAGGGTCGCTGACCCGGCGCCTGACCCGGCTGTCGGACCACGGCTTCAGCGTGACCCCGCTGGTGGAAGGCTGGCAGCCCCTGCGCGCCGACGAGTGTGCAGCCCTGGACCTGCCCGCAGACAGCCAGGGCTGGGTGCGCGAGGTGTACCTGCGCGGCCATGGCGAGGCCTGGGTATTCGCCCGCAGCGTTGCCGCACGCACGGCCCTGGAGAATGGCGGGCTGAATATCGACGAACTGGGCAGCCGTTCCCTGGGTGAATTGCTGTTCTGCGACCAGGCATTCCAGCGCCGCGCCATTGAGGTCTGCCATTACCCGCGCCAATGGCTGCCCGCCGAGGTCCAGGCCGACGCGCTCTGGGGCCGCCGCTCGCGCTTCGACCGCGGCACGCTGAGTGTGCTGGTAGCGGAAATCTTTTTGCCGACCCTGTGGGACGCGGTACGCGCCCACCCGGAGAACTGCTGATGTACCAGAGCCTGCTCAAATCCCTGAATCGCCTCAACCCGCGGGCCTGGGACTTTATTCAACTGACCCGCATGGACAAGCCGATCGGCATCTACCTGCTGCTCTGGCCCACCCTCTGGGCCCTGTGGATTGCCGGCAAGGGCGCGCCATCCCTGGCCAATATCGTGATTTTCGTACTCGGTGTGACCCTGACCCGGGCGGGTGGCTGCGTGATCAATGACTGGGCCGACCGCAAGGTCGACGGCCACGTCAAACGCACCGAGCAACGGCCGCTGGTCAGCGGCAAGATCAGCTCAAAAGAGGCTCTGGTGTTCTTCGCGGTGCTGATGTTTATCAGCTTCCTGCTGGTGCTGTGCACCAACGCCACCACCATCTGGCTGTCCCTGGGCGGATTGGCGCTGGCAGCCAGCTACCCGTTCATGAAGCGTTACACCTACTACCCGCAGGTGGTGCTGGGCGCGGCGTTTTCCTGGGGCATTCCCATGGCCTTCACCGCCGAGACTGGCGAGCTGCCGGCCAGCGCCTGGCTGCTGTATATCGCCAACCTGCTGTGGACCGTGGGCTACGACACTTATTACGCCATGACCGACCGCGACGACGACCTGCGGATCGGGGTGAAATCCACCGCCATCCTGTTTGGCGAAGCGGACCGGGTGATCATCCTCAGCCTGCAGGGCCTGGCCCTGGGCTGCCTGCTGCTGGCGGGCGCGCGGTTCGATCTGGGGGGCTGGTTCCACCTCGGGCTGCTGGTGGCGGCCGGGTGCTTTGTCTGGGAGTTCTGGTACACCCGCGACAAGGACCGGATGAAATGCTTCCGGGCCTTCCTGCATAACCATTGGGCGGGGTTGGCGATTTTCCTGGGGATCGTTGCCGATTACGGTTTGCGCTGACACGAGCGGGAGTACACCTGGAAGAATACGGTGCCGCTGGGCCCGCGCAGCGTGCCGCAGCGGCTACACCTGTAGCCGCTGCCGAGCCTGCGAGGATGCGCGGGCCGGCATGGGCACAGAGGGGGTTAAGGTTTGGCCACCTTCCAGGCGCCGTCCATTTTGCCTTCGCCGGTCATGTCGCCGGCCTTTTTGTCCATGACGAAGGTGTACAGCGGCTTGCCATCGTAGGCCCACTGCATGGTGCCGTCATCGCGCTTGACCGTGGTCCACTTGCCCATGGCCTTGTCGCTGCCTTCGGCCATCAACGGCGGCCAGTTGCCGGCGCATTTGTCGTTGCACATGGACTTGCCACCCGCGTCCTTGGCAAAGGTGTAGAGGGTCATGCCTTTGTGGTCGACCATCATCCCGTCTTTGCTCATGGCGGGGTCGGCGGCGAAAGCCAGTGTCGGCAGCGCCAGGGCAGCAGCGACCAGCAGGGCCTTCCAGGATTGCGTCAGTTGAGTCATGGAAACCTTCTCTTGTGGTTGTCAGGATTCGGACTCAAAGCTTAGTTCATGAATGCGCGGGCCGCCGTCGGCCTGAAATACTGTCACACGACTGCAATAATTCCGTTATCTAATGCGGCGCAAGACAGTTAAATGACAAGAGGTTCAAGCATGGTTGGCAGAAGCATTCTGATCGTTGACGACGAAGCGCCTATTCGCGAAATGATCGCCGTTGCGTTGGAAATGGCCGGCTATGACTGCCTGGAGGCTGAAAACTCCCAGCAGGCCCACGCCATTATCGTCGACCGCAAGCCCGACCTGATCCTGCTCGACTGGATGCTGCCCGGCACTTCGGGCATCGAACTGGCGCGGCGCCTCAAGCGCGACGAGCTGACCGGGGATATCCCGATCATCATGCTCACCGCCAAGGGCGAAGAGGACAACAAGATCCAGGGCCTGGAAGTCGGCGCCGACGACTACATCACCAAGCCATTTTCACCTCGCGAGCTGGTGGCGCGCCTCAAGGCCGTGCTGCGCCGCGCGGGCCCGACCGATGGTGAAGCGCCGATTGAAGTCGGCGGCCTGCGGCTCGACCCGATCAGCCACCGCGTGACCATCGACGGCACCCCCGCCGAAATGGGCCCGACCGAATACCGCCTGCTGCAATTTTTCATGACCCACCAGGAACGCGCCTACACCCGTGGCCAGCTGCTGGACCAGGTCTGGGGTGGCAATGTCTATGTTGAAGAACGCACCGTCGACGTGCACATTCGACGCCTGCGCAAAGCGCTGGGTGAAGCCTACGAGAACCTGGTACAAACCGTGCGCGGCACCGGCTATCGCTTTTCAACCAAGGCATGACATCAGCGCCAAGCTATGAGCTGCAAGCGGCAAGTTGACCGCTTCTGAACTTGTAGCTTGCAACTTGGAGCTGTCCCCTACGTGAACCAAAACTGGCATGGCACCCTGATTCGCCACATGCTGCTTCTGATCACCGGCTGCCTGCTGGTCGGCCTGATCAGCGGTTATTACGGCTGGAGCATGGCCATCGGCCTGGCGATCTACCTGGCCTGGACCCTCAAGCAACTGCTGCGCCTGCACGAATGGCTGCGCCTGCACCAGCCTGACCAGGCACCGCCCGATGGCTACGGCCTGTGGGGTGAAGTGTTCGACAGCATCTATCACCTGCAACGCCGCGACCAACGGGTGCGCGGGCGCCTGCAAGCGGTGATCGACCGGGTCCAGGAGTCCACCGCCGCCCTGAAGGACGCGGTGATCATGCTCGACAGCGACGGCAACCTGGAATGGTGGAACCGCGCCGCAGAAACCCTGCTGGGCCTCAAGACCCCGCAAGACAGCGGCCAGCCGGTGACCAACCTGGTGCGCCACCCGCGCTTCAAGGAGTACTTCGAGCAGGACAACTACGCCGAGCCGCTGGAAATCCCCTCGCCGATCAACGACCGCCTGCGTATCCAGCTCTACATCACCCGCTACGGCAACAACGAGCACCTGATGCTGGTGCGCGATGTCACCCGCATTCATCAGCTGGAGCAGATGCGCAAAGACTTCATCGCCAACGTCTCCCATGAGCTGCGCACGCCGTTGACGGTGATCTGCGGCTACCTGGAAACCCTGCTCGACAACGTCGAAGAAGTGAACCCGCGCTGGAGCCGTGCCCTGCAGCAGATGCAGCAGCAAGGCGGGCGCATGCAGACCCTGCTCAACGACCTGCTGTTGCTGGCCAAGCTGGAAGCCACCGACTACCCCTCGGACAACCAGCCGGTGGCGATCGATACCTTGCTGCAATCGATCAAGAGCGACGCCCAGGCCCTGTCCGGCGAGCGCAACCAGCGCATCAGCCTGGAAGCGGATGCCAGGATCCAGCTCAAGGGCAGCGAGGCGGAACTGCGCAGCGCGTTCTCCAACCTGGTGTTCAACGCGGTGAAATACACCCCGGCCGAAGGCAATATCCGCATTCGCTGGTGGGGTGATGAGCAAGGCGCGCACCTGAGCGTGCAGGATTCGGGCATCGGCATCGACAGCAAACACCTGCCGCGCCTGACCGAGCGCTTCTACCGCGTGGACTCCAGCCGCAACTCCAATACCGGCGGCACCGGCCTGGGCCTGGCCATCGTCAAGCACGTGCTGCTGCGCCACCGCGCGCGCCTGGAGATCAGCAGCGTGCTGGGTCACGGCAGCACGTTCACCTGCCATTTCGCCCCCACCCAGGTCAAGAAAACCGCCCCCACGCCCTGACCGGCCAGCGCTGACAGCGACTCGCCACTAGGCAATCGTCCTGTCAGCCGCTACATTGGCGCACTTGTGCCTGCCTTTCAGGCACCGCATTTCCTTCTTTTTTCGCCTACACGGAACCCGCAAAACTCCATCATGGACCCATCCCCTGGTTTTACCCTCGCGACACTCTTCGCCGACTTCGGCATGATTCTTTTTGCTCTGATCCTGGTTCTGCTCAACGGCTTCTTCGTTGCCGCCGAGTTCGCCATGGTCAAATTGCGCTCCACCCGGGTCGAGGCCATCGCCCACAAGAACGGTTGGCGCGGACAGATCCTGCGCACCGTACACAGCCAGCTCGACGCCTATCTGTCGGCCTGCCAACTGGGTATCACCCTGGCCTCCCTGGGCCTGGGCTGGGTCGGTGAACCGGCCTTCGCACACATTCTGGAACCACTGCTGGGCGCCATCGGCGTCGAGTCGCCGGAGATCATCAAGGGCGTGTCGTTCTTTGCCGCCTTCTTCGTGATTTCCTACCTGCACATCGTGGTCGGCGAGCTGGCGCCCAAATCCTGGGCCATTCGCAAACCCGAGCTGCTGTCGCTGTGGACGGCGGTGCCGCTGTACCTGTTCTACTGGGCCATGTACCCGGCCATCTACCTGCTCAACGCCAGCGCCAACACCATCTTGCGCATCGCCGGCCAGGGCGAGCCCGGCCCGCACCATGAACACCACTACAGCCGCGAAGAACTGAAACTGATCCTGCACTCCAGCCGTGGCCAGGACCCCAGCGACCAAGGCATGCGCGTACTGGCCTCGGCCGTGGAGATGGGCGAGCTGGAAGTGGTGGACTGGGCCAACTCCCGGGAAGACCTGATCAGCGTCGAATTCAACGCGCCGCTCAAGGAAATCCTCGCCCTGTTCCGCCGCCACAAGTTCAGCCGCTACCCGGTGTACGATAGCGACCGCAACGAGTTCGTCGGCCTGCTGCACATCAAGGATCTGCTGTTGGAATTGGCGGCCCTGGACCACATTCCCGAGTCGTTCAACCTCGCCGAACTGACCCGCCCGCTGGAGCGCGTATCGCGGCACATGCCGCTGTCGCATCTGCTGGAACAGTTCCGCAAAGGCGGCTCGCACTTCGCCCTGGTGGAAGAGGCCGACGGCAAGATCATCGGCTACCTGACCATGGAAGACGTGCTCGAAGTGCTGGTCGGCGACATCCAGGACGAACACCGCAAGGCCGAACGCGGCATCCTCGCCTACCAGCCGGGCAAGTTGCTGGTGCGCGGCGATACGCCGTTGTTCAAAGTCGAACGCCTGCTGGGCATCGACCTTGACCACATCGAGGCTGAAACCTTGGCCGGCCTGGTCTACGAAACCCTGAAACGGGTTCCGGAAGAAGAGGAAGTCATGGAAGTCGAAGGGCTGCGCATCATCATCAAAAAGATGAAAGGCCCGAAAATCATTCTGGCCAAGGTCTTGATGCTCGACTGATAGCCCCCTTGGCCCCCGCCCCTCTCCAATGGCTGCAAAACCTTCCCTGCCGATAGATTGCGGGCATAGGGTTTGCGGCCGCTGCGCGGCCGAGCGGGAGCAAGCTCCCTCGCCACGGGGGGCTTATGCCGGGCGATGAACCTCGATGCGCTGCGTGCGCTTTTGTGGCGAGCGAGCTTGCTCGCGCTGGGGCGGCCGGGGCTCCGGGGTGCAGCTGCCCCGATGGCAGCAACCTAATTCCTCCTGATAAATCGCGGGCTCAGGGTTTGCGGCCGCTGCGCGGCCGAGCGGGAGCAAGCTCCCTCGCCACAGGGGGCTTATGCCGGGCGATGAACCTCAATGAGCTGCGTGCGCTTTTGTGGCGAGCGAGCTTGCTCGCGCTGGGGCGGCCGGGGCGGACGCTCTGATGGCCGCAACCTAATTCCTCCTGATAAATTGCGGGCTCAGGGCTTGCCGAGGGCGAAGTTGGGCAGGCTGCTGACAGGCTGGTTGAACTGGTAGGGAATCGACACCAGCCCCAAGCCGGTGTTGCGCTGCACCACGAAGTGCAGGTGCGGGCCCGTGCTATTGCCGGTATTGCCCGATAGCCCGAGGGGGCTGCCCACGGCCACCCGCTGCCCTTCACGCACCCTCAGTGAACCACGCTGCAAGTGCAGGTACACGCCCATGGTGCCGTCATCGTGCAGCACCCGGACAAAATTGCCGGCCGGGTTGTTGCCGCGCCCGGTCTGGCTGTTCTCGGTCTTCACCACTACCCCGCCACGGGCGGCAATGATCGGCGTGCCCTCGGGCATGGCGATGTCCATGGCGTAGCGGCTTTTCGGACCGAAGTGGCTGTATTGTCCATCCGCACCCTGAGTCAGGCGAAACGGCCCTCCACGCCATGGCAGCGGATAGCGATAGGTCTGAGCCGCGCCTGAAGGGTCGCCCAGGGAATAACGGAACCTTGGGGTATACACCAGCGGCTGATCGAGCCGGCTCGCCGTGAGCAGCGCCAGGCGCGTCCTGCTGCGCGCCGGCAGTACCCGCCGAATCGGTGCTTTCGGTGCCGCGCTGACATTGCTCAAGCCGCCAAAGCTCAGCTCGACCTCGACCGGCGCATACAGCTCGTTGCGCACAAACACACTGTCGACGCCCTTTTGCCGCTGAATATCCAGGTGCACCTGCCGCTCCAGGTGTTCGACCATGCGATCCCGGAACACGAATACCTGGGCACCCGGCGTCGCTCGATCGCTGTACGAAACCACTCCGTTGGCGTCGGTGGACTTGTAGATGGTCATGGCGACTGCCGAGGAGGCAGACAGCCACAGGCCACAAAAAAACAGCAGGCGCACGAGCATGGGCAACTATCTTGAAAAATCCAGCCGCGAGACTAACAGCAGCACATGGAGCTTGTGTGAATCAGACCGGAATCAGCGGCCCGGTGGGAGCGACGCCGACACTGATATCGACCTCCAGTTGCGCGGCGTCGGACAGGTTCACCAGCGCGTCGAGGGAGAATTTGTTGATCTTGCCGCTGAGCACGTCGTTGAGCCGTGGCTGAGTGATGTTGAGCCGTTGGGCCGCTGCCTTTTGCGAAAGCCCCCAGGTCTTGATGGTCTTGCTCAGTTCCATCATCACCTTGGAGCGCAGGCGCATATTGGCCGTCTCCTGGGGCGAATCCTCCAGGGCATCCCAGACACTGTCGAAGCGTTGAATGTGTTGATGTTCGTTCATGGTGTGAACCTATCTCCTGCAATCTGGCACGAGCCAGCTCGATATCCCGCGTTTCGGTACGGCGCGTGGTCTTGCGCATGGCATGCAGCACATAAATCGCCGACAGCCGGACCACCACATAAAACACCCGAAACGCGCCTGATTCCTCGTTGATCCTGATCTCGAATACCCCAGGCCCCACGCTCTTCATCGATCGGCAGTCATAGGGCTGCTCGCCCTGCTGCAACAGATCCAGCTGATAACCCGCGGCCCGCCGCGCCTCCAATGGAAACGCCTTGAGATCCCTGAGCGCGCTCCCGACAAACACCACATCCTTGTGCCTTGGCATCGAACCTCTCCCGTGACTGAATGCCGAGAGATTAAACAACCCGCCCGCTACAGAACGCGCCTGGGTTGTTTCAAGGCATGGCCAAGAGCGAGAAAGACAAAAACACACCCCACAAACTATATCTAAACAGATATAAATCAACCTGAAAAAACAGAAACCAGACGCACGGTATCGAACCACCGTCGCCGAGTTCCAAGCCTTGCACTGCAAGGCCTGCAACCCAGCGCAGCACTCTTCAGGCACTACCCACGACCTTTGAGAAAGACGCCTCAGGTCAGGGTCATTCGGATGAAACGCCGGGGACAGGAAAGTGTTTGCAGCAGGTTTCCGGCCGCATTCAGGCGCGGCGGTCGAGATCGATCAACGACCAGGCGGGGGAATTCAGGAGAGGGGAAATCAAATCTTTATGCGCAGCAGCGGCTGACTGCAACCGCTGCTTCCAGACTGCGCCGGGCCAATGGAACGACGGCGTGCATCGCAAGTAGCAAGGCGCCTGGCAGGGCCAGCGTCTGAACGCGGCCCCGAGCCCACGGCAGTGACTACCGGATGCCAGCCAGATCCTCGCTCAGGCCGACAGCCTCAAGCCCCCGGCACGAAGTGCTTCTGCGCCGTCCCGCGGGCAATCAGCCGCGAAATGTAATCCAGCTTCTGCGCATCCTGATCCACAAAGCGGAAGGTCAGTTGCAGCCATTCGCTGTCCGGCTTCGGCTCGTAGGCCACCACCGCATGCAGGTACCCGTTGAGCCGCGCCACTTCCGCGTTGTCGCCCTGCTCCAGGTCCAGCACCGCGCTGTCCAGCACCTGAGGCAGTGTCTCGGTACGCTTCACCACCAACAGCGCTTCCTTGATGCTCAAGGCCTTGATCACGCATTGCTGGGTGCCGCTGGGCAGGCGCAACTGACCCTGGCCACGGCCGCCGGAGGCCGCTGCCGCCGGGGTGGGTGCCTTGACCGGCGGGCTGTTGAGCAGGCCACGGGACGGCGCCGCTGCGGCTGCGGCAGGTGCAACCACGGCCGGTTTGGCGAAGGGATTGACTGGGGCCGATGCCGCACCGCCACCCAGGACTTCAGCCTTGCCGCCGGTCAGGGCGCTCAGGGAGTCGTTGCCGAATGCCGAGTTCATCTTGGTCGGCGCGCTGTTCATCAAGGTGTCGAGCTTGCCGACCTTGTTCAGCGCCTGCTTGACCTTGGTCAGCAGCTGTTCGTTGGTAAAGGGTTTGCTGACGTAGCCGGAAACCCCGGCCTGGATCGCCTGGACCACGTTTTCCTTGTCGCCACGGCTGGTCACCATGACGAACGGCATGCTTTTCAGGGCCTCTTGCCCACGGCACCAGGTCAGCAGTTCGAGGCCGGACATTTCCGGCATCTCCCAGTCGCACAGGACCAGGTCGAACGCTTCGCGGGCCAGGATGGCCTGGGCCTTCTTGCCGTTGACCGCGTCTTCGATCTTGATGCCCGGGAAGTAGTTGCGCAGGCACTTCTTCACCAGGTCACGAATGAACGAAGCGTCGTCCACCACCAACACACTTACCTTACTCATCGACCGCCCCTTTAAAAATCCCGGCAAGCATAACGCTTGGCTGATGGCACTTTGCCAAAAACTTTCAGTCACGCCGGGACTTTTCGTTCGCGGGTGCTGCTGTCAGATTCAAAAAACCCAAACAAAAACGCCCGGCCAAAAGACCGGGCGCTTTTCTCGGGCAATCTTACTTATCGTCAGCTTCGTCCGGAACATTAGCGGTTTCGGCACTGGTGCCTTCAACTTCCTGCTTCATGCGCTTGAGGCCCAAATGGCGCACGTCGGTCCCGCGCACCAGGTAAATCACCAGCTCGGAAATATTGCGCGCGTGGTCGCCGATACGCTCCAGGGAACGCAGGACCCAGATGATGCTCAAGACTCGCGAGATAGAGCGCGGGTCTTCCATCATGTAGGTGGCCAGCTCACGCAGCGCGGTCTTGTATTCGCGGTCGATGATCTTGTCGTACTGGGCCACCGACAACGCCAGGTCGGCGTCGAAACGGGCAAAGGCGTCCAGCGCATCGCGAACCATGTTGCGCACCTGGTCGCCAATGTGGCGGACCTCGACGTAGCCACGCGGCGCCTCGCCTTCTTCGCACAACTGGATGGCACGTCGCGCGATTTTGGTCGCTTCGTCGCCGATCCGCTCGAGATCGATCACCGACTTGGAGATGCTGATGATCAGCCGCAGGTCCGACGCGGCCGGCTGTCGACGGGCCAGGATGCGCAGGCATTCTTCGTCGATGTTGCGTTCCATCTGGTTGATCTGGTCATCGATCTCGCGCACCTGCTGAGCCAGGCCCGAATCGGCCTCGATCAGCGCAGTCACCGCGTCGTTGACTTGCTTCTCCACCAGCCCGCCCATCGCCAGGAGGTGGCTGCGCACCTCCTCAAGCTCGGCGTTGAACTGCGCGGAGATGTGGTGGGTAAGGCCTTCCTTCGAAATCATGGTTTTGCTCCGCAAAAGCTGTAAGCCACAAGCTACAAGCTGCAAGTTGATAGGTGTCGTTGCCTTGAACTGCTTTTACTTGCCGCTTGATGCTTGCGGCTTGCAGCTCATCACTAGCCGTAGCGCCCTGTAATGTAGTCTTCGGTCTGCTTTTTCGCCGGGTTGGTGAACAGGGTGTCGGTGTCGCCGAACTCCACCAGTTTGCCCATGTACATGAAGGCGGTGTAGTCGGAAACCCGCGCGGCCTGTTGCATGTTGTGGGTCACGATCACAATGGTGAACTTGGATTTCAGTTCGTAGATCAGCTCTTCGACTTTCAGGGTCGAGATTGGATCGAGGGCCGAGCACGGTTCGTCGAGCAGCAGCACTTCCGGCTCCACGGCGATGGTCCGGGCAATCACCAGACGCTGTTGCTGGCCGCCGGACAGGCCCAGGGCGGACTCGTGCAGGCGGTCCTTGACCTCATCCCACAGGGCCGCGCCCTTGAGCGCCCACTCCACGGCTTCGTCGAGGACGCGCTTTTTGTTGATGCCCTGGATGCGCAAGCCGTAGACCACGTTTTCGTAGATGGTCTTGGGAAACGGATTGGGCTTCTGGAACACCATGCCGACCCGGCGGCGCAGCTCGGCCACGTCCTCGCCCTTGCGGTAGATGTTGTTGCCATAGAGGTTGATGGCGCCTTCCACACGGCACCCGTCCACCAGGTCGTTCATGCGGTTGAAGGTGCGCAGCAGGGTCGACTTGCCGCAGCCGGACGGGCCGATAAAGGCGGTCACGCGCTGCTTGGGGATGTTCATGCTGACGTCGAACAACGCTTGTTTGTCGCCGTAGAACAGGCTCAGGCCGGGGACTTCGATGGCCACGGTTTCCTGGGCCAGGCTCAGGCTCTGCTTGTCGCGACCCAGGGCCGACATATTGATGCCGTGGGAATGGGTTTCGTGTTGCATGGTCGCACTCCGTTCGTAGCTGCAAGCTTTTAGCTGCAAGCCGCAATTTAGGGCAAAGCGGCAATCTGCATGGAGCTTGCCGCTTGTGGCTTAAAGCTTTGGTTAACTGTCCAGCGCCTTGTACTTCTCGCGCAGGTGGTTACGGATCCACACCGCCGACAGGTTGAGCGTGGCGATCACCAGCACCAGCAGCAGCGCCGTGGCGTACACCAGCGGCCGCGCGGCTTCGACGTTGGGGCTCTGGAAGCCGACGTCATAAATATGGAAGCCCAGGTGCATGATCTTCTGGTCCAGGTGCAGGTACGGGTAGTTGCCATCCAGCGGCAACGACGGTGCCAGCTTGACCACACCCACCAGCATCAGCGGCGCCACTTCACCCGCAGCGCGGGCCACGGCGAGGATCATGCCGGTCATCATCGCCGGGCTGGCCATGGGCAGCACGATCTTCCACAAGGTTTCAGCCTTGGTTGCACCCAGGGCCAACGAGCCCTCGCGTACGGTGCGGGGGATCCGCGCCAGGCCTTCTTCAGTGGCCACGATCACCACTGGCACCGCCAGCAGGGCCAGGGTCAGGGAGGCCCAGAGCAGGCCCGGGGTGCCGAAGGTCGGCGCCGGCAGGGCTTCGGGGAAGAACAGGCGGTCAACCGAACCACCAAGCACATAGACAAAGAAGCCGAGGCCGAACACGCCGTAGACGATGGCCGGGACACCGGCGAGGTTGTTCACGGCAATGCGGATGACCCGGGTCAGGGTGTTCTGCTTGGCGTATTCACGCAGGTAGACCGCGGCCAGCACACCAAACGGGGTAACGATCATGGCCATGATCAGGGTCATCATCACGGTGCCGAAAATCGCCGGGAAGATCCCGCCTTCGGTGTTGGCTTCCCGCGGGTCGTCGCTGAGGAATTCCCAGACCTTGCTGAAGTAGAAGCCGATCTTGGTCAGGGTGCCCATGGCGTTCGGCTGATAGGCGTGCACCACCTTGCCCAGGCTGATTTCCAGCTCTTTGCCGTTGGCATCGCGGGCGGTCAGGCTGTCGCGGTTGAACTGTGCGTGCAGGTCACCCAGGCGCGCCTCGATGTCCTGATAACGGGCGTTGAGTTCGGCGCGCTCGGCGTCCATGTCGGCCTGGGCGGCGGCGTCCATCTTGCCGTCCAGCTCCAGTTTGCGACCGTGCAGGCGGATGCGTTCGAGGCCGGCGTTGATCGCGCCGATGTCGGTTTTTTCCAGGCTCTTGAGTTGGGCTGCCAGCTTGTTCACCCGCTCGATCCGCGCTTGCAACTCGGGCCAGGCCGCTTCGCCCTCGGCGATCACCTTGCCGTCCTGTTTGACGTTGACCAGGTAGCCGTAGAAATTGCCCCATTCGCGGCGCTCGATGGCCATCAGCTCTGGCGGCGTGGTCTGGTTGGTCAGCCAATCGCCGACGATCCACGTGAAGTCGTTACCGTTCAAGTCACGGTTGCCGACCTTGATCAGCTCGCGGGTCATGAACTCCGGGCCCTGATCGGGCACCGGCAGGCCGGCGCTTTTCAGGCGCGCACGGGGCACTTCTTCTTTCTGCACCACTTCACCGATGACCAGGTGGTTAGCCTGGCCCGGCACATCGTAATTGGCATGGATCAGGTCCGCCGGCCAGAAATGGCCCAGCCCGCGCACCGCGATCACCGCCAGCAAACCGATGGTCATGATGACCGCGATGGACACCGCACCACCGCTGATCCAGACGCCTGGGGCGCCGCTCTTGAACCAGCCTTTTAGGGAGTTCTGTTTCACAGACTTCTACCTTTCTTAAAGCGACGAGTATTTCTTGCGCAGACGCTGACGGATCAGCTCGGCGAGGGTGTTCATGACGAAGGTGAACAACAGCAGCACCAGCGCCGAGAGGAAGAGCACGCGGTAGTGGCTGCCGCCGACTTCCGACTCGGGCATTTCCACCGCGACGTTGGCTGCGAGCGTTCGCAGGCCTTCGAACAGGTTCATTTCCATGACCGGGGTGTTGCCGGTGGCCATCAGCACGATCATGGTTTCACCGACCGCACGGCCCATGCCGATCATCAACGCCGAGAAAATGCCCGGGCTGGCGGTCAGGATCACCACGCGGGTCATGGTCTGCCACGGCGTGGCGCCCAGGGCCAGGGAGCCCAGGGTCAGGCCGCGCGGCACGCTGAACACGGCGTCTTCGGCGATGGAGTAGATGTTCGGGATCACCGCGAACCCCATGGCCAGACCGACCACCAGGGCGTTGCGCTGGTCGTAGGTGATGCCCAGGTCGTGGGAGATCCACATGCGCATGTCACCGCCGAAGAACCAGTTCTCCATGAACGGGCTCATGTACAGCGAGAGCCAGCCCACAAACAGGATCACCGGAATCAGAATCGCGCTTTCCCAGCCATCCGGCACTTTCAGGCGGATCGATTCAGGCAGGCGGTTGAAGACAAAACCGGCCACCAGGATGCCAATCGGCAGCAGCATCAGCAGGCTGAAGATGCCCGGCAGGTGGCCTTCGACGTAGGGCGCGAGGAACAGGCCAGCGAAGAATCCGAGAATCACCGTCGGCATCGCCTCCATCAGCTCGATCACCGGCTTGACCTTGCGGCGCAGGCTCGGGGCCATGAAGTAAGCGGTGTAGATGGCGGCGGCAACCGCCAGCGGCGCGGCCAGGAGCATGGCGTAGAACGCGGCCTTCAAGGTACCGAAGGTCAGGGGCGCAAGGCTCATCTTGGGTTCGAAATCGGTGTTGGCCGCAGTCGATTGCCAGACGTATTTAGGCTCGTCGTAGTTTTCGTACCAGACCTTGCTCCACAGCGCGCTCCAGGACACTTCCGGATGCGGGTTATCAAGCAGCAGCGGTTGCAGCTTGCCGCCGGCTTCGACGATGACCCGGTTGGCCCGTGGCGACAGGCCGAAAATGCCCTGGCCATCGACCACCTGGTCCACCAGCAGGGTGCGGTGCGCGGTGCTGTGGAACACGCCGAGCTTGCCCGAGGCATCCAGGGCCACGAAGCCTTTGCGGCGTTCTTCAGCGGTGATTTCAACGATCGGCGCAGTGCCCATCTCGAAGGTGCGGATCTGCTTCAGGCGCAGCTCGCCGTCGGGGTCGCGGGCCATGAACCACTGGGCCAGGCCGCCTTTGGAGGTCCCGATAATCAGCGAGATGCCGCCCACCAGCTGGGTGCTGGCAGTCACTTCGGCGGTGCCGTCTTCCAGCAGTTTGTAGCGGCCGTTGAGGCTCTTGTCGCGCAGGCTGAAGACATCGGCCTGGGCGCGACCATTGATCACATACAGCCACTGCTGACGCGGGTCGATGTACATCGCCTTGACCGCCTCGGTCATCTGCGGCAGCTCGATGCGCTTCTGCTCGCTGGTGACTTCCCCGGTCATCATGTTTTCTTCGCGGGTCAGTTGCAGCACATGCAGCTGCGAACCGCTGGAGCCGGCAACGACCAACGCCGAATCAGTGGCATTGAGGTTGACGTGATCCAGCGCCCCGCCCCGCTCGTTGAGCACGATCGGGGTTTCACCGTAGGGGAACTCGACAGCCGGCGAGATGGTTTTCTTGCCGTCCGGGTAGGTGACCTTATAGGTATGGCGGAACACCAGCGCCTGGCCATTGGACAGGCCGACCACCACCAGCGGGCTGCCGGGCTGGTCCTTGCCGATGGAGCTCACGTTGACGCCGGCCGGGATCGGCAGATCGACTCGGCGCAGTTCGGCACCGCTGTCGATGTCGAAGAACAGCGCCTGGCCCTTGTCGGAAACCCGCATGCCGACCTGGTTCTGCTCTTCCAGGGCGAACAGCAGCGGCTTGCCGGCATCCTGCATCCAGGCTGGAGCCAGGGGCTCCTTGGCGGTCAGGTCGGCGCCCTGGAACAGCGGCATCACCACGTAAGCCAGGAAGAAGAAGATCAGGGTAATCGCCCCCAGCACAGCCAGGCCGCCAATAAGGACGTACCAGCGGGTCAGGCGGTCTTTGAGCGCGCGGATGCGGCGCTTGCGTTGCAACTCAGGCGTATTGAAGTCAATGCGCTTGGGGGGAGAAGTCGTAGTCATGGGGGAATTGGCCAGATCATTCATGCGCACACCCTAGCGATCCTGTATGACAGAAAGATGACAATGCAGTGACGCAACAAATCCGCCGCCGAGCAGGGCTGGCAGCAGACAAAAAATTGGGGGGTGCAGGAGCCGCTTTCCGGGAGGGCCAGACGCCCTCCTTCGGCTCCTGCACAAGGCCTGGGCCTTGGGTGTTACTTCTTGGCGACCGAGCCGCCTTCCTGCAGACCCAGGTCAGCCAGGGCCTTGGCGGCTACTTTGGCTGGCAGTGGGATGTAACCGTCTTTCACGACCACTTCCTGACCCTGTTTGGACAGGACCAGTTTCACGAACTCGGCTTCCAGCGGGGCCAGAGGCTTGTTCGGGGCCTTGTTGACGTAGACGTAGAGGAAGCGCGACAGCGGGTACTTGCCGTTCAGGGCGTTTTCTTCGGTGTCTTCGATGAAGTCGGTGCTGCCTTTCTTGGCCAGGGCCACGGTCTTCACGCTGGCGGTCTTGTAGCCGATGCCCGAGTAGCCGATGCCGTTCAGCGAAGAGCTGATGGACTGCACGACCGAAGCCGAGCCTGGTTGTTCGTTGACGTTAGGCTTGTAGTCGCCTTTGCACAGGGCTTCTTCCTTGAAGTAGCCGTAGGTGCCGGAAACCGAGTTGCGGCCGAACAGTTGCACTGGCTTGTTGGCCAGGTCGCCTTTCACGCCCAGGTCACCCCAGGTCTTGACGTCTTCCTTGGCACCGCACAGGCGAGTCGAGGAGAAAATCGCGTCAACCTGTTCCATGGTCAGGTGCTGGATCGGGTTGTCCTTGTGCACGAACACGGCCAGGGCATCCACGGCAACCGGGATGGCGGTTGGCTTGTAGCCGTACTTCTGCTCGAAGGCAGCCAGTTCGGTGTCCTTCATCTTGCGGCTCATCGGGCCCAGGTTGGAGGTGCCTTCAGTCAGCGCAGGAGGCGCAGTGGCGGAGCCGGCGGCTTGAATCTGGATGTTGACGTTCGGGTATTCTTTTTTGTAGTTCTCGGCCCACAGGGTCATCAGGTTCGCCAAAGTATCGGAACCGACGCTGGACAGGTTGCCCGACACACCAGTGGTCTTGGTGTAGCTCGGGATAGCAGGGTCAACAGCGGCAACCGCGTGGGCAGTGGCAACGCCAGCAGCGACAAAAGTCATTGCCGCCATCAAACGCTTCAGTTTCATGCCTTACTCCTAGCAGATAGGGGGTGTTAAGTCGGGGCCAAGTATCTGTAGGCCGTGTGAACACTCTATGACTGGAATATGACAATTAGATGAAAGGCCAGCATTCCGGAGAGGAAGGCTGGCCTTTGTTTGTGCGGGGTGAAAACGTGAAATGGCTAACGGCATGCCGGCCGTGAGCGACACGGCCGGCGCCAGGTGGGGCGCAACGAACCCCGCCGGGAAGACGCCATCAGCGGCCTTTTTTCCACAGGTACAGGCCCACCACCATCCCCAGGCTGCAAAGAATTGCAACATAGTAGGCCGGGCCCATCGGGCTGTTCTTGAGCAACCAGGTCACCGCCATCGGCGTCAGGCCACCGAAGATCGCGTAGGCCAGGTTGTAGGAAAACGACAAGCCGCTGAAACGCACCACGGCCGGGAACGCCTTGACCATCACATACGGCACCGCGCCGATGGTGCCGACAAACAGGCCGGTCAACGCGTACAGCGGAAACAGCCATTGCGGGTGGTCCATCAGGCTGTGATAGAAGGTCCAGGAACTGACCAACAACAAGCCGCTGCCCACCACGAATACCCGCCCGGCACCGAAACGATCGGCCAGGGCACCCGAGGCGATGCAGCCCAGGCTCAGGAACACGATGGCCAGACTGTTGGCCTGAAGCGCAGTGGTCGGCGAGAAGTGATAGATGGTCTGCAGGAAGGTCGGGGTCATCAGGATCACCACGATGATCCCGGCCGAGAGCAGCCAGGTCAGCAGCATGGAGACCAGGATCGCCCCACGGTGATCACGCAATACCGCGCGCAGCGGCACTTCCGCCGCCAGCGCCTTGCGCTCCTGCAGCTCGGCGAACACCGGCGTCTCGTGCAACCAACGGCGCAGGTACACCGAGAACAAACCGAAAACCCCACCCAGCAGGAACGGAATCCGCCAGGCGTAATCGGCCACTTCGACCGGGGTGTAGATACTGTTGATTGCGGTGGCGACCAGCGAGCCCAGCAGGATACCGGCCGTCAGGCCCGAGGTCAGGGTGCCGCAGGCATAACCCATGTGCCGCTGGGGCACATGCTCGGAAACGAACACCCAGGCGCCCGGCACTTCACCGCCGATGGCCGCGCCCTGGATCACGCGCATCACCAGCAACAGGATCGGTGCCCACATGCCGATCTGCGCGTAGGTCGGCAGCAGGCCCATGATCAGGGTCGGCACGGCCATCATGAAAATGCTCAGGGTGAACATCTTCTTGCGCCCCAGCAGGTCGCCGAAGTGCGCCATCACGATTCCGCCCAGGGGCCGCGCCAGGTAACCGGCGGCAAAAATGCCGAAGGTCTGCATCAGGCGCAGCCATTCAGGCATGTCGGGCGGGAAGAACAACTTGCCCACCACCGTGGCGAAGAACACGAAAATGATGAAATCGTAGAACTCCAGCGCGCCGCCCAAAGCGGACAGCGACAGGGTCTTGTAGTCGTTGCGGGTCAACGGGCGGGCGGGTTGCGCTGGCTGCGCAATGCTCGAGGGCACAGTGGTCATGGCAAGGGCTTCTCTTATAGGCGGTTCTGAAGCCTCAACAGCGCTGGTTGGGGCCTGGCAGGTGGGGCACGATAGCAAATTGTTCGAAAATGCACATTCTGAACGCCACATCCGGCGCTTGAGGGTGCCCTGCGGACAACGCGTCGCGCCTGGCCAGAATTCCTCATGATGTTATTAGGGTCGTTTTACGCTGGTGACAGGCCGCGACGGTGGCCCTTCGGGTTGCGTGCCAAACGGCGCGGCTCGTCACCAAACGTCAATCGACCCCAGTATCGGGAACCACAGGAAAGCCACGAAATACTGGGGTTGCCGGGTGAACAGGCACAATGGCCAAAACCCTCAATCTGGATGACTGGTTTGACCAAGATTCAGGCTCTTGAGCCTGCCTGCCAGGGCGTGATCAAAAAACTTTCAGGAAGATGCCGCCATTGGGCGGCAAAATGAGAACCTGACGGTCGTCGCGGAGTCTATCGACCGATATACTCGCGGACCTCGGAGCCAAAACCCGCTCCTGGCAAGGGTTGCTGTGCGAAAACGTCGTTGGCCCTTCAAGCGGCAGCAGAATCAGCCGATTTCGCAGAGTATCCCTTTAGCACGCCTTACGAAGAACGTGACGAACGTAGTATGTTCGGGCTGAATCGTTTTTCCTCAAGACGGCTATTCACCTGCAGCAAACACGAAGAGTCATGGGTCAGAGGCACCCCCGAGATGATAGAACTCGAACAAGAAGATCCGATCCCGCAAGGCGACCTGGCCCTGCAAATCACCGCACTCCCCCGCGAAACCAACGGCTTTGGCGATATTTTCGGCGGCTGGCTGGTGGCGCAGATGGACCTCGCCGGCACGGCCATGGCCAGCCGCGTAGCCGGTGGACGGGTGGCGACGGTGGCCATTGATCGCATGGCGTTCCTGGTGCCGGTCGCGGTCGGCGCGCAGTTGTCCTTCTATACCCAGACCCTGGAAATCGGCCGCAGCTCGATCCAGATGATGGTCGAAGTGTGGAGCGACGACCCGCTGTCCAGCGAATGGCGCAAGGTCACCGAGGCGGTGTTCGTATTCGTCGCCATCGACGGCAGCGGCCGCACCCGCTCGGTTCCACCCAGAGCCCGCTGATAGCCCGCCTTAAACCCGAGGGGCGTCGCGCGGTCCAAAGCAGCCCCACTCCTGAACGAGAACCGTCGCATGCCAAGCCCTCACGTCGAGACCGTCAAACTGGATGAGCTGAACTGCTGGCGCATCCGCCACGGTCAGGCCGAATTGCTGGTGGCCCAGCAAGGCGCGCACATCCTCAGCTATCAACTGGCCGGGCAACCGCCGCTGATCTGGCTCAACGACGAGGCCGTGTTCAAGGCCGGCAAAAGCATTCGTGCCGGGGTTCCGGTGTGCTGGCCGTGGTTCGGCAACCTGGCGCGCAACCCGCAAAGCGTTCAAGACATGCGCCAGAGCAACGACCCCGCACCGGCCCACGGCCTGGTACGGGCCACCGACTGGGAACTGCTGGGGATCGAAACCCAGGGCCAGAGCCTGGTGCTGGAGTTGGTGCTGCCAGTCCCCCAGGGCGGGCTGTCGGGCTGGCCGCACCAGGTCGACCTGAAGCTGTCGATTCGCCTGGACGAGCAACTGCACATCAGCTTGACCAGCCATAACCGCGGCACCGAGAGCGTCAGCATCAGCCAGGCGCTGCACAGCTACTTTGCGGTCAGCGATGTGCGCCAGGTGCATGTCGAGGGGCTGGACGGGCTGGACTACATCGAGACCCTGGATGACTGGAAGACCGTGCCCCAGGCCGGCGACCTGCACTTTACCGGCGAGACCGATCGCATCTACCTCGACACCCCGCCGCAGCTGAGCATCGTCGATCCGGCCTGGCAGCGACGCATCCAACTGACCAGCAGCGGCTCACGCTCGGCAGTGATCTGGAACCCCTGGATCGACCGCGCCGCCCAGTTCAGCGACATGGCCGCCGATGGCTGGCAGCGCATGCTGTGCATCGAAACCGCCAACGTGATGAATGACGTGGTGACCCTGGCACCCGGTGCCAGCCACACCCTGGGTGTGAGCATCAGCAGCGCTGCGCTCTGATCGAGCGGCCGTCAGCTCCCTCTTCACGTGAGGGAGCTGGCAGATAAGGTGAGCGCCCCGCAGCCTACAAATCCGATTCCTTGACCACCCGCACCTTCGCCGCATCCAGGGCATAGGCGGCGTCGGCCAGGTCGTTGTTGACCTTCTCCACCTTCAGCGTGCCGGTGACCCACAGCGGGGTGTAGATATCGTCCAGCTTCAGGCCTTTGGGAAAGCGCACCAGCACCAGTTGGTTCGGCGGCGGTGGCGGTACGTGGATACATGCACCCGGGTACGGCACCAGGAAAAACAGCGTGCTGCGCCCCTTGGCATCGGCCTCCAGCGGCACCGGGTAACCACCGATGCGGATGTCCTTGCCGTTCATCGCGGCCACGGTCTTGGTCGAATACATCACCGCCGGCAAGCCCTTGCTCTGCTTCAGGCCACCCTTGTCGGTAAAGGTGCCATTGGCTTCGGGGGAGTTGTGGTCGATTTCCGGCATCTGTTCGAGGGCTTTCTGGTCCGACTTGGGCATCAGTTCGAGCCAGTCGGTTTCCGGCAGTTCAGCAGCATTAGCCAGGCCGCTGCCCAGCAAAACAAGAGTCAATAAAAGACGGCGCATGGAGGGGCTCGATCAGGGATGGACGTTGCGTCGCCGAGCATTCTAGCCCTCCCGGCCTGCGCAGCAGAGAGGGTTTCGTCGCAGAATCAGTTCTTTTTGATCAGGCCGTAGATCACCAGCAACACGATCGCACCGACCAGTGCACCGATGAAGCCCGCACCTTGACCGGCCTGGTAGATACCCAGTGCCTGACCACCGTAGGTGGCTGCCAGCGAGCCGCCGATGCCCAGCAGGATGGTCATGATCCAGCCCATGCTGTCATCGCCAGGCTTGAGGAAGCGTGCCAGCAGGCCGACGATCAAGCCGATAAAAATGGTTCCGATAATTCCCATGGCATTTCCTCTGTGTGGGTAGGTACGCCAAAGCCTAGTCAGCGCTTTGGCATCCTGCCATCAGAGAACGGCGGCGAACGAAGGTTCCCGCCGGCACTCGGGTTTTGTTACTCGGCGATCAGCGCCTGGACCTTGAGGATCTGCGCTTGAAGGGTCGCCAGGTCCTTGCAACGCAAGTTGGCATGACCCACTTTGCGCCCGATCTTGAAGGCCTTGCCGTAGTGATGCAGGTGGCAGTCGTCGATGGCGATGACCTTGTCCACTGGCGGCACTTCACCGATGAAGTTGAGCATGGCGCTCTCGCCAACCTTGGCGGTCGAACCCAGTGGCAAGCCGGCCACAGCCCGCAGGTGGTTTTCGAACTGGCTGCACTCGGCGCCTTCGGTGGTCCAGTGCCCGGAGTTGTGCACCCGTGGGGCGATTTCGTTGGCCTTGAGGCCACCGTCGACTTCAAAGAACTCGAACGCCATCACGCCGACGTAATCCAGTTGCTTGAGCACGCGGCTCGAGTAGTCCTCGGCCAGGGCCTGCAATGGATGGTCGGTACTGGCCACGGACAGCTTGAGAATGCCGCTGTCGTGGGTGTTGTGCACCAGCGGATAGAACCTGGTTTCACCATCGCGGGCACGCACGGCGATCAGCGAGACTTCGCCGGTGAACGGCACGAAGCCTTCCAGCAGGCAGGCAACGCTGCCCAGTTCGGCAAAGGTGCCGACCACGTCTTCAGGTTTGCGCAGGACTTTCTGGCCCTTGCCGTCGTAACCCAGGGTGCGGGTTTTCAATACGGCCGGCAGGCCGATGGCGGCTACCGCGGCGTCCAGGTCGGCTTGCGACTGGATGTCGGCGAACGCCGGGGTGGGAATCCCCAGGTCCTTGAACATGCTCTTTTCGAACCAGCGATCGCGGGCGATGCGCAGGGCTTCGGCGCTCGGGTAGACCGGAACGAATTGCGAAAGGAAGGCCACGGTCTCGGCCGGCACGCTTTCGAACTCAAAGGTCACCAGGTCCACTTCATCGGCCAATTGGCGCAGGTGGTCCTGATCGCCGTAATCGGCCCGCAGGTGTTCGCCCAATGCCGCGGCACAGGCGTCTGGCGCCGGGTCCAGGAAAGCGAAGTTCATCCCCAGCGGCGTACCCGCCAGGGCCAACATGCGGCCCAATTGGCCGCCACCGATTACACCGATCTTCATCGTCAAAAACCTCAGGCGACGCGTGGGTCTGGATTGTCCAGGACGCTGTCTGTCTGTTCAGCGCGGAATTTTTTCAGCACGGTATGAAACTGCGGGTGCTTGGCGCCCAGGATGCTCGCCGACAGCAGCGCGGCGTTGATCGCGCCAGCCTTGCCGATGGCCAGGGTGGCAACCGGAATGCCGGCCGGCATCTGCACGATCGACAGCAGGGAGTCGACGCCCGAGAGCATCGACGACTGCACCGGCACGCCCAGGACCGGCAGGTGGGTCTTGGCCGCACACATGCCTGGCAAGTGGGCCGCGCCGCCGGCACCGGCGATGATCACCTCGATGCCACGCGCCTCAGCCTCTTCGGCGTACTGGAACAGCAGGTCCGGGGTGCGGTGGGCAGAGACCACTTTCACCTCGTAAGGGATGCCGAGCTTTTCCAGCATATCGGCGGTGTGGCTAAGGGTGGACCAATCGGACTTGGAGCCCATGATCACGCCAACCAGTGCACTCATCGTCGTGCCTCTTCTCTCTGGGCGCCCGCAGGCGCGTCAAAAAACAACAAGCCACGCAAAATGCGTGGCTTGAATGTACGAATTATGGCCAGGCGAACCGGCCGAAGGCCGCGCAGTATACCGAAAAAGCCGCACTAAACGCACTTTCGCCGACCACCTGTCATACAAAGTATTTCCACAGCAAAACCCCGATTTTATTGACCCGGAAGTCAGTTCATCCACCCCCGAAAACACCGTGGCCGCTGCCAAGGAACGAGGCTGCGCTGGCCGGATCGGACGCCGTGGAGTGTCAGGTAAATGAGGCAGCATTTAGTAGGGGCAGCGTCCGAGCGCGGCCCGAGCCTGCGGCAGCGGCTACAGAATTACGCCGTGGGGCATCAAGGTACAGGCAAAAAAAAGGGCCTGGAGAGTGATCTCCAAGCCCTCAAAAGGTGAGAGGTGTCTAGTCCCTCGACCTGGTGAGCGGTGTTGCGTGTTCAGTGTCGCGTCGGTTACGCCTTCAACGGCACCAGACGCGGAGCAATCATGTTTTCCGGGCGCAGGATGTCGGCGAGCATGGCTTCGTCGAGCAGGCCTTCTTCGCGCACCAGTTCCAGCACGCCGCGGCCGCTTTCAAGGGCGATACGGGCGATGCGGGTGGCGTTTTCGTAGCCGATGTACGGGTTCAGCGCGGTGACCAGGCCGATCGAGTGCTCGACCAGTTCGCGGCAGCGCTCTTCGTTGGCGGTGATGCCGACGATGCAGTGCTCGCGCAGCATGTCCATGGCGCGTTGCAGCAGGCGGATCGAGTCGAAGATCTTGAAGGCGATCAGCGGCTCCATCACGTTCAGTTGCAGCTGGCCGCCTTCGGCCGCGATGGTCAGGGCCAGGTCGTTGCCGATGATCTGGAACGCCACCTGGTTGACCGCTTCCGGGATAACCGGGTTGACCTTGCCGGGCATGATCGAGCTGCCGGGCTGACGCGCTGGCAGGTTGATCTCGTTGATCCCGGTACGTGGGCCGCTGGACAGCAGGCGCAGGTCGTTGCAGATCTTCGACAGCTTGACCGCGGTGCGCTTGAGCATGCCGGAGAACAGCACGAAGGCGCCCATGTCGGAGGTGGCTTCGATCAGATCGGCTGCCGGTACCAGCGGGTGACCGCTGATGGTCGCCAGGCGCTGCACGGCCAGGTGCTGGTAACGCGGGTCGGCGTTGATGCCGGTACCGATGGCGGTGCCGCCCAGGTTGACTTCGGTCAGCAGCTCCGGAGCCAGGGTCTTCAGGCGTGCCAGGTCTTCGCCCAGAGTGGTGGCGAAAGCACGGAATTCCTGGCCGAGGGTCATCGGCACGGCGTCTTGCAGTTGAGTGCGGCCCATCTTCAGGACGTGGTTGAATTCTTGACCCTTGGCTGCGAACGCCTGGATCAGGCTGTCGAGGCTGGCGAGCATGGCGTCGTGGCCCAGCAGCAGACCCAGGCGGATCGCGGTCGGGTAGGCGTCGTTGGTCGACTGCGCCATGTTCACGTCGTTGTTCGGGTGCAGGTACTGGTACTCGCCCTTGCTGTGGCCCATGGCCTCCAGCGCGATGTTGGCGATGACTTCGTTGGCATTCATGTTGGTCGAAGTGCCAGCGCCGCCTTGAATCATGTCCACCACGAACTCTTCGTGGAAATCGCCGCGGATCAGACGGGCACAGGCTTCGCTGATGGCAGCGTGCTTGGCTTCACTCAGATGACCCAGCTCGCGGTTAGCGTCAGCGGCGGCCTGCTTGACCATCGCCAGGCCGACAACCAGCTTGGGGTAGTGCGAAATCGGAACGCCGGAGAGACGGAAGTTATTCACCGCTCGCAGGGTCTGGATGCCGTAATACGCTTGAGCCGGTACTTCGAGTACGCCAAGCAGGTCTTTTTCTGTGCGGAATGATGCAGCGGAGGACATGATAGAAATCATCTCAATATGGACCCGGTCTGTGCCGGAACGCTTCGAATGCTAGGCCTACAGGCAATTTAGGGCCAATGCTGTTAAACACTGCCCTATGCATAAACGGCATAATGCCCATGTGACGCCGCGTGTACGGCGAGCGTGTGACCTAAAATGGTGCGTGTCCGGGAGGACGTGATGAATCTGGAAAGCAAATGGCTCGAGGACTTCAGTGCCCTGGCCGCCACCCGCAGCTTCTCGCAGGCCGCCGAACGGCGCTTCGTGACCCAGCCCGCCTTCAGCCGGCGGATCCGCAGCCTGGAGTCGGCGCTGGGCCTGACCCTGGTCAACCGTTCCCGCACGCCCATCGAGCTGACGGCAGCCGGGCAGCTGTTCCTGGTGACCGCGCGCACCGTGGTCGAACAACTGGGTGAAGTTCTGCGGCATTTGCATCACCTGGAAGGTGGCCAGGGCGAGGTGATGCAGGTCGCGGCCGCGCACTCCCTGGCGCTGGGGTTCTTCCCGCGCTGGATCGCGCAACTGCGCAACGAAGGCCTGAACATCGCCACGCGGCTGGTGGCGACCAATGTCGGCGACGCGGTGCATGCCCTGCGTGAAGGCGGTTGCGACCTGATGCTGGCCTTCTATGACCCGGACGCCGCCATGCAGATGGACTCGGAAATCTTCCCGTCGCTGCACCTGGGCCACACCGAAATGCTCCCGGTGTGCGCCGCCGGGCCGGATGGCCAGCCGCTGTTCGACCTTGAGGGCGAAGCCAGCGTGCCGCTGCTGGCCTACAGCGCCGGGGCCTTTCTCGGGCGCTCGGTGAACATGCTGTTGCGCCAGCGCGCACTGCGTTTTACCACGGTGTACGAAACCGCCATGGCCGACAGCCTGAAAAGCATGGCCCTCGAAGGCCTGGGCATCGCCTGGGTGCCCCAATTGAGCGTGCGGGCCGAACTGGCGCGCGGCGAGCTGGTGGTCTGCGGCGGCCCGCAATGGCATGTGCCGCTGGAGATTCGCCTGTACCGCTGCGCCCTGGTGCGCAAGGCCAACGTGCGCCTGCTGTGGCGCAAACTCGAAGGCGGCGCGGCGCAAAACACCACCAGTGCCTGAGTACGACGCCTGGCGCCCCGTGACCCCAGGGGCGCTGAAAGACATCAGCACCAACCATCGCGCAAACCCGTAAACTGCCGCCCTGATCAGGTAACGGACACCGGTTTGAACACCATGGAATTGCAGTTCACCATCACCCCCGCCCACACCGCCGCCAGAATCGCACCGCAGCTGGCGCGCGAAATGCAGCAGCACGACCAGCACATGGACAAAGTGACCCAGCTGCAGAATCGGCTGGCTGCCCGCCTTGTCCCGCCCCTGGTCACGGCCCTGGCGTTTGCACTGCCGCTGGCCGGCGGCCTGGCCGCGATTTACTTCCCGCAGCGTGTGTTCAGCGCTGAAAAAATCATCGCCATGGTCCTGTTCGGCCTTATCTATGGGCTGGGCTGGCGGCTGTTTTCCGGGCGCTGGCTCAAGCGCCTGCAAGGCAACATCAAACTCAAACCGATCCCCTCAGGCACGCCTTTGCGCGGGCTCAATCAACGCCTGGTGGAGGCCAAGCTGCGGATTCCACTCAAGTCCACCGAAGGTGCCTATCGTCTGCTGCTCGACGACCAGGGCTTCACCCTGACCCACGCCAATGGCGCCACGGGCGGGCTGGCCTGGGAGCAGGTCGCGCACCTTGAGCAAAGCCCCGATTTCTATTGCCTGGCGAGCACCGACCTGTACCGCCAGGGCAAGGCCTACAACATCCCCAAGCACAGCGACCTGATGGACCCCGACGAGTACCAGCAGGGCATCGCGCTGCTGCTGGAAAAATGCCCGGTGGCCCTTGCGCCGGCTTGATCACCCCCTGCCTTGCCGCCATTGGCGCGCAGCCTGACCGCCCACACACGGAACCTGAATGCACACATCACAGCCTTCGCCCCTGCCCTCCAGAGCCGTGGCCATCCTCGGCACCGGGCATGCCCTGCCCGAGCGGATCGTCACCAGTGCCGAACTGGACAAGCAAATGGGCCTGGCAACCGGCAGCGTGGCGCGCATCAGCGGCGTGGTGCAGCGGCATGTCGCCAGTTGCGCAGACAACGCGGCCAGCCTGGGGGCCAGCGCGGCGCGCAAGGCACTGCTGGCGGCGGGAGTCGAACGCGAGCAACTGGACCTGGTGGTCTGCGCCAGCGGCACCCAGGATCAGGGCATGCCGTGCAATGCCGCGCTGCTGCACCGCGAGCTGGGCCTGGGCCAGTCGGGCATTCCGGCCCTGGACATCAACGCCAGTTGCCTGGGGTTCATTGCCGCCCTCGACACCCTGTCCTGGCCGCTGATTGCCGGGCAGTACCGACGCATCCTGCTGGTCTGCGCCGACATCGCCTCCTGCGGGCTGGACTGGCAGCAGGTCGAAGTCAGCGGCATCTTTGGCGACGGGGCCGCCGCCGTGGTGCTGGGCACCAGTGACGCCGGGCCGAAGATCCTCGCCTCGCGCCTCAAGACCTTTTCCGAAGGCGCCGAGCTGTGCCAGATCCGCGCCGGCGGTTCGCGTTATCACCCGCGACGCATCGATGAACCGTTCGAGCCCCTGACCAGTTTTTCGATGCAGGGCAAAGGCGTGTTCCGCCTCGCCGCCAAACACCTGCCGAACCTGTTGGCAGAACTGCTGAGCCAGGCCGGCCTGCAGCAAGGGCAGATCGACTGGGTGATTCCGCACCAGGCCAGCCAGCAGGCGATGCAGCACGCGGCCAGGCGCCTGGGGTTCGGCTCGCAGCAGGTGGTCGACATCTTTGCCCGGCACGGCAATCAGGTCGCGGCCTCCCTGCCCACGGCCCTCGACATTGCGGTACGCGACGGGCGCATCCAGCGCGGGCAACGGCTGCTGCTGATCGGCACCGGCGCGGGCCTGTCCCTCGGCGGCATGATCCTGGAGTACTGATGAAAGTCCTGGTCACTGGCGGCAGCGGGTTTATCGGCAGGCATCTGGTGTGGCGGCTGGCGGCCGAAGGTTGCGAAGTGTTGTTCAGCGGACGCAATGCCCAGGCCGCCGCCGAAGTCATCGCCCTGAGCCCGGCGCCTGTGCGCTGGCTGGCCCTGGACCATGGCAGCCCCCAGGCCGAGGCGCTGCTGGCCGACGCCAGCCAGGGTTGCGATGCCATGGTGCATTGCGCGGCGCTGTCTTCGCCCTGGGGTTCGCCCCAGGCCTTTGCCCAGGCCAACCTCGACTCCACCGCCGAGGTGATCAACGCCTGCCGCGTCAATCAGGTGCGGCGCCTGGTGCACCTGTCGACACCAAGCCTGTATTTCGATTTCCGCGACCGCCTGGGCATCCGCGAGGACCAGCCGCTGCCGCCCCCGGTGAATGACTACGCCCGCAGCAAGGCCCAGGCCGAAGTGCTGCTGGCTCAGGCCGGGCTTGGCGAATGCGTGATCCTGCGACCACGGGCGGTGTTCGGCCCCTGGGACGCGACCCTGATGCCGCGTCTGCTGCGGGTGATGCAGCGCGGGGCGATTCCGCTGATGCGCGGCGGCCGGGCGCAACTGGACCTGACCTGCATCGACAACCTGGTGCAGGCGGTGTGGCTGGCCCTGACCCGGCCGCTGCCGCGTGCGCTGTGCGTGTACAACCTGAGCAACGGCACGCCGCTGAGTTTCAAGGAACTGCTGGAGAAAATGGCCCGCCAATTCGACCTTCCCTTGCGCACCCGACGCCTGCCCTGGCGCCTGGTGGACCGGGTGGCATACCTGCTGGAGTTGCGCGCGCGCCTGGGCAACGGCGCCGAACCCTTGATCACCCGTTACGGCGCCGGGGTCCTGGCGTTCAGCCAGACCCTGGACATCAGTGCGATCGAGCGCGAGCTGGGCTACCGCCCGGTCATCAGCCAGGAACAGGGCATCGCCCAGCACGCCCAATGGTGGCTGGCACAACAGAGGCAACAACCATGAACCGCCGCGTGAGCTTGAAGATCCTGCGGGCCGGCTGGTGCCAGCACCTGGAATGCATGGCCGACCGTGGCGGGCGCCTGGCGCCGGTGCAGTTTCCGGCCTTGTGCGGGCTGATCCAGCACCCGGACCACGGCTGGATTCTGTACGACACCGGCTACGCCGAGCACTTCTTCCAGGCCACCCGGGCCCTGCCCGAGCGCCTGTACCGCAGCGCGGTGCCGGTGCAGTTGCCGGTGGCGGAACAGCTGGGGGCCCAGTTGCATGAGCTGGGCATCGGCCCGGCTGATATCCGCTACGTGATCATTTCCCACTTCCACGCCGACCATATCGCCGGCCTGCGGGACTTCAGCAATGCGCGTTTCATTGCCCTGGAAGCCGATTACCGGCATATCGACAGCCTGCGCGGCCAGCGTTGGCGCGCCACCCTCGGCGGCCATCTGCCGGGGTTGCTGCCGGACGACTTCAACGCCCGCCTGAACCTGGCCGAAGCCAGCCCCAGCTGCGCGCTGCCGGGCTGGATGGCGCCCTTCGAGCAGGGCCTGGACCTGTTCGGCGATGGCAGCCTGATCGGCGTACCGCTGCCGGGGCACAGTGCCGGCCAGCTGGGGCTGTTTATTCCCGATGCCCAGGGGCGGCCGGTGTTCCTGGTGGCCGACGCCTGCTGGTCGGTGCCGGCCTGCCGAGCCAATCGCCTGCCGGCGGCACCGGCGCTGTGGTTTTCCAGCACCGATCAACGGCAATACCGGCGCACCTACAGCGGCCTTGGCCAGTTGCTCCGGCGCGAACCGGCGGTGGCGGTGCTGCCGTCCCATTGCACCCGGGCCTGGGAGGCCTTCGTCGATGAACAGTGAGCGCCTGTTGAGTACGTTGCGCAGCGCGGGTTCCTTCATTCTCAGCCGCTATGGCCTGCAATTTCGCCGGCGCGACCGGCTGGAAGCCTGGCAGGCCAGGCGCCTGGCGCATTTCATGACCCGGGTCATGCCTCAGGCCCGACGCTTCAGCCCCCTGCCGGGGCAAACCCTCGACAGCCTGCCACTGATGGACAAGGCCACGCTGATGGGCGACTTCGCGGCCTACAACACCCGCGACCTGAGCCTGGAGCAGGTGCTGCCGCTGGCGGTCCAGGCCGAGCAGTCCCGGGATTTCAGCCCAACGCTGGGGGATATCACGGTCGGTCTGTCCAGCGGTACGTCGGGGGCCCAGGGGGTGTTTCTGGTGAGCAGCGTCGAGCGCCAGCGCTGGGCCGGCATTCTGCTGGCGCGGACCCTGCCCCGGGCGCTGTTGCCACGGCTGCTGTGCCCGTGGCTGGCACCGCTGCGAATTGCCTTCTTCCTGCGGGCCAACAGCCGCCTGTACACCACCCTGGCCAGCCGCCGTATCGACTTTGCCTTTCACGACCTGACCCTGGGCCTGGCACCGTCCTTCGAACGGTTGAACCAGCAGGATCCGGATGTGCTGGTGGCCCCGGCCACCGTGCTGCGCGGCTTGGCCCAGGCGGCCCTGGCCGGGCAGCTGCGGATTCGCCCGCGGCACATTTTGTCGGTGGCCGAGGTGCTGGAAAGCGCCGACGCCGAGGCGGTATTCGCCGCGTTCGGGCGCCAGCCGCAGCAGATCTATCAGGCCAGCGAAGGCTTCCTCGGCTACACCTGCGAGGCCGGGACCCTGCACCTCAACGAGAGCCACCTGCATATCGAGCCGCAATGGCTGGATGCCGCGCAGACGCGTTTTCAGCCGATCATCACGGACTTTTCCCGGCGCACGCAGATGATCGTGCGCTACCGCCTCAACGATATTCTGCGGGTCGCCGCGGCGCCCTGCCCCTGTGGCCGCGCCGAGCGCGCCATCGCGGCGGTGGAAGGTCGGGCCGATGAAATCATCTGGCTGCCGAGCCTCGATGGCCGGCAGCTGCGAGCCCTGTATCCCGACGTGCTGCGCCGTGGCCTGCTGATGCTCGGCCCGGCCCTGGAGGAATATGAAATTCGCCAGCAGGGGCTGACCTGGCACATCAACCTGCGCACCCGGGAGCCTTACCCTGACGTCTGCCAACGCCTGGCCGAGGCTCTGCATCTGCTTTGCGCCGAGCACGACCTGAGCCCGCCGGGCCTGAGCTTCGGCCACTGGCTGGCGCCGCCGCCCCAGGCCAAACGGCGACGGATCCAGATGCTGCAACAACCCGAGGGTTTGCCATGCATGTACTGATTCTCGGCGCCCGCGCCCCGGCGTGCCTGGAGTGGGCCCGGGCGTTCCAGCACGCCGGCTGGAAGGTCACGGTGGCCGACTCCCTGGCCCAGCCCTTGAGCCGCTTCAGCCGTGCGGCTGAACACTTCGTGCGCCTGCCGGAACCCAAAACCAACCCCCAGGCCTGGATCGACGCCCTGGCCACGGTCATCCGTCAGCAATCGGTGGACCTGCTGCTGCCGACCTGCGAAGAGGTGTTCTACCTGGCTCACGGCCTGGAGCGCCTGCGGCCGCTGTGCCGGGTGTTCACCAGCGACTTCGACCTGCTGCACCGTCTGCATCACAAGGGCGATTTCGCCGCCATGACCCAGGGCTGGGCCGTGGCAGCGCCGCCGACCCAGGTGCTGCACGACCTGGCGGCGTTGCAGGCCTTGGCCGCCGAGGGCGAAAACCTGGTGCTCAAGCCGGCGTATTCGCGCTTCGCCTCCCAAACCTTGATCCGCCCGAGCGCGGCGCAACTGGCGAAGATCCAGCCCAGCGTCGATGCGCCCTGGGTCGCCCAGGATTTTGTCGCCGGCCAGGAATATTGCAGCTTCAGCGTGCTGGTGGACGGCCAGTTGCGTGCCCACAGCTGCTATCAGCCGAAGTACCGGGTCGGGCGCGGGTCCGGGATCTATTTCCAGGCCTGCGCGCCGCTGCCGATTCGCGCCTTCCTTGAGCAATTCGGTCGCGAAACCGGCTACACCGGCCAGGTGGGCTTCGACTTTATCGAGGATGCCCAGGGCCGTTTCCATGTCCTGGAGTGCAACCCCAGGGCCACCAGCGGTGTGCACCTGTTCGACGACCAGCGCTCGCAACTGGTGGCGGCGTTGAGCGAGAACGCCGGCGCAAACCCGCCACTCGAAGCCACCCTGGAGCCGCGCATGATCGCCCTGGCCATGCTGCTGTTGGCCGCCCCGCAACGGGCCTTCAGCCGCCCCTTCTGGAAGGACTACCAGCACGCGCGGGACGTGATCGTGCAGGATGGCGATCGCGGTCCACTGCTGGCCCAACTGCTGAGCCTCGGCGAAATCATCGGCCGCGCCCTGACCCGACGCTGCGGTTTGCTGGCCGCCTCCACCGCCGATATCGAGTGGAACGGCCAAACCCTGGACGCCCCCCGGCCATGAAGCTGCTGCTGCCCGAACAACTGGCCACTCTGGCGCCCGGGGCTGACGACAGCCAGGCCCTGCGCTACGTGCGCACCTGCGCCGGCGGTGCGCTGATCGGCAATGTCAGCTGCACCCTGGCCCTGCTCGACACCGGCCAGCAGCAGTTTCCGGTGAGCATCACCCACGGCACCGAACCGCCGGACAACTGCTACGTGGTCTCGCCGCAAACCGCCTACAGCGGCTACGCCCGGGAAGAACTCAAGCGCCTGAACCGCCCCTGGCTGGCCTGGCCCTTGAAGCTGCTGACCCAGGGTGTCGACCGCCTGCTGCGCGCGGCCCAGGTCGACCGGCTGGTGCAGGTCAACAACTGGCTGCTGTCGACCAACCTCTACCCCGCCGACTGGGATGGCGCCGACCTGCCGGCGATCACCGACCTGCTGCGGCGGCAGTTTCCCGAACATGGCTTCGGTTTCCGCTCGCTCAACGACTTCAGCAACCTGGAGCTGCGCCAGCGCCTGCAAGCCCTGGGCTACCTGGCGATCCCCAGCCGCCAGGTGTACCTGTTCGACGGTCGCGAGGGCGAACGCTCAGCCTTCCTGCGTCATCACAACACCCGCCTCGATGCCACGCTGCTGCGCCGCAGCCCTTACACCGTGGTGCATGGCGCGCAGTTGCAGGCCGCAGACTTCGAGCGCATCGAGCTGTTGTACAACCTGCTGTACCTGGACAAGTACTGCACCCTGAACCCGCACTACAACGCCCAATGGCTGCAACGCGGCCACGCTGAGGGCTGGCTTGAGCTACGGGCCCTGCGCAATCCCGAGGGGCGGATCGATGGCGCCCTTGGCTGGTTCGCCAACAGCAGCCTGATCAGTGCCCCCATCGTCGGCTACGACACCGCATTGCCCCAGCGCACCGGGCTCTATCGACAACTGACCCGGCTGTGCCTGCAGGAAGCCGTGGAGCGGCGCCTGGTACTCAACTTCAGCTCCGGCGCCGCGGCGTTCAAACGCCTGCGCGGCGGCCAGCCACAGATCGAGTACAGCCTGATCCAGGTCGGGCATCTGCCCCTGGGCCGGCGCCTGGTGTGGCAACTGTTGAGCCTGCTGCTGACGCGCATCGGCGTGCCCCTGATGAGGAAACTCAAACTGTGAAGCCTGATAACGCCTGGTGGCCCGTGGCCCTGAGCCACACGCTGCGAAAACAGCCGTTGGGCTGCACCCTGCACGGCGTGCCGCTGGTGGTGTTTCGCGATGCCCAGGGACTGCCGGCGGTGCTGCCCGACCGCTGCCCCCATCGCTTCGCGCCGCTGAGCGCCGGCCGGGTGCACAACGGGCAGATCCAATGCCCGTATCACGGCTGGCGCCTCGACGCCCAAGGCCGCTGTACTCATCTGCCCGGCCAGCAACAACAGCGATGCAGCCAGCCGCTGCTGCAACCGCTGCCCAGCTGCGAAGCCCATGGGCTGGTGTGGGCCAGCCTGGTGCCAGAACGTCCGGCCAGCCCTCCGGTCGCCCCTGCCGAACAGCAACAGGCGCTGGACACCTTCTGGATCACCGACCAAGTGCGCTGTTCGTTGCAGGATGCGGCAGAGAATTTTCTCGACGGGTTCCATACCCATTTCGTGCATGCCGGCTGGATTCGCCATGACAAGCAACGCCAGCACATCACGGCCTGGGTCCAGGCGCTGAGCGACGGGGTGCAGGCGCAGTACAGCGAGGAAGGCACCCAGTCGGGGCTGATTTCACGGCTGTTCGAGGGTGAACGCGGGGTCAGCATGGGACGCTTTCGCCTGCCCGGGCTGGCGGAAATCGAATACCGCGATCGGCAAGGACGCCTCAACCTGTTGGTCAGTGCCTGGCTGGTGCCGGCCGCCGACGGCCAGCTGCGCCTGTTCGCCCGCATCGCCACCGCCCGCGGCCGGGCCCCGGCCTGGCTCAAGCGCAGCGTGCTGCACCCTTTGTTCAAGGTGATCCTGCGCCAGGACCGGCAGATCCTGGAAAAACTCAGCGCCAACCAGCAGCGCTTTGCCGCCGTCCCCCTGCGCTGGCGCCGGGAAAGCCCGCTGGACAGCTCCCAGGACCTGTTGGGGCCGTGGATCAGGCAGCTGTTGCAACAGGGGGAGATGCAGGGGTTTCAAGAGCGGCGGGAGGAATTTTGGATCTAAGCGGCAAGCTGCAAGTTAAAAGGCTCCGGGGCTCCAGTGAGCCTTGTGGCGAGCGAGCTTGCTCGCGCTGGCCTGCGCAGCTGGCCTAAACCCTGTACGCACCGTTTGTCAGGTATACCGCGCAAACTTTCTTTGCGGCCGCTGCGCGGCCGAACGGGAGCAAGCTCCCTCGCCACAGAAGCACAAAGCACAAAGCACAAAGCACAAAGCACAAAGCACAAAGCACAAAGCACAAAGCACAAAGCACAAAGCACAAAGCACAAAGCACAAAGCACAAAGCACAAAGCACAAAGCTCCAGGCTCCAGGCTTGCGGCTTGACGCTTGCATCTGCCTCTCGATGCTGGAGCGTTTCAGCTCCAGCGGGGCTGCCGTTCCTCGGTCAAATGCGCAACATGCAGACGGCAGGCGTGCGCACCGGTATAGTGCGGCCCCTCTTCGCATGAGCGGCCGTCGGTAACGAGGCCTGACCCCATGCGAAACCCGAACTAATAACAACCCGCGATATGGACCCGGGACGAAGCCCGCCCCACCCGTTGTGCTGTCTGCGCGACGAGGTGTAACGAAATGTTTCGTTCCATCCAGCATTTGCCTCTACAAAAAAACAGCGAGGAATACTCCATGCTCGAAGTCATCAACGACTTCCTCTCAGGGAAAGTACTGATCGTGCTCATTGTCGGGCTCGGTAGCTACTTCACGATCCGCTCGCGTTTCGTTCAATTGCGCCACTTTTTCCATATGTTCGCGGTATTTCGCGACAGCCTGAAGAGCAGCGCCGGCCAACTCAGCTCGTTCCAGGCGCTGATGCTCAGCCTCGCCGGCCGTGTCGGCGCAGGCAATATCGCCGGGGTCGGCATCGCCGTGACCCTGGGTGGCCCCGGTGCCGTGTTCTGGATGTGGGTGACCGCGCTGGTCGGCATGTCCAGCAGCTTCTTCGAGTGCTCCCTCGGCCAGCTCTACAAGCGTTGCGACGCCGAAGGCCAGTACCGTGGCGGCCCGGCCTATTACATCCAGCACGGCCTGCAGAAACGCTGGCTGGGCATGGTCATGGCCTTTTTGCTGCTGGTGACCTTCGGTTTCGCCTTCAACGGCTTGCAAGCCCACGCCGTGACCCACTCGCTTCAGGACGCCTTCAACTTCGACACCACCTACTCCGGCCTCGCCCTGGCCGTGCTGCTGGGCCTGGTGTTCGTCGGGGGCATCAAGCGCATCGCCAAGGTCGCCGACCTGCTGGTGCCGGTGAAAACCCTGGCCTACATCGGCGTGACCCTGTACGTGATCGTGCTGCAGATCGACCACGTGCCCGGGATGCTGATGACCATCGTCAAAAGCGCCTTCGGCCTGGACCAGGCGTTCGGCGGCCTGATCGGCAGCGCCATCATCATGGGCGTGAAACGCGGCGTATTCGCCAACGAAGCCGGCCTGGGCAGTGCGCCTAACGTGGCTGCCGTAGCCTCGGTCGAACACCCGGTGGCGCAAGGCGTGGTCCAGGCGTTCAGCGTATTCCTCGACACCTTCATCATCTGTACCTGCACCGCGCTGCTGATCCTGCTGTCGGGCTTCTACACCCCGGGCTTCGAAGGTGACGGCATTGCCCTGACCCAGAACTCCCTGGCCGCGGTCGTCGGCGAATGGGGCCGGGTCTTCATCTCGGTGGCCCTGTCGTTGTTCGTGTTCACCTCGATCCTCTACAACTACTACCTGGGCGAGAGCAACCTGCGCTTCCTGCTCGGCGAGAACCGCGACGCGCTGATCGCCTACCGGGTGCTGGTGCTGGTGCTGATTTTCTGGGGCGCGATCGAGAACCTGGGCACGGTGTTCGCCTTTGCCGACATCACCATGACCATGCTCGCGTTCGTCAACCTGATCGCGCTGTTCCTGCTGTTCAAGATCGCCCTGCGCGTGCTGCGCGACTACGACGACCAGCGCGCCGCCGGGATCAAGACCCCGGTGTTCGACTCCAGCAAGTTCCCCGACCTGGACCTGGACCTGAAAGCCTGGCCGGCCAACCCGCCAGCCGCGCCTGCCGCGCCACAGACCCAAGCTGAAGGCGTGCCCGCAGCGCAACGCTGATCGGCCAGTAACCGGGCGCCCCCCCTGCGCCCGGCGTGACACAGCGCGTGGCCGGCGTCATGCTCGGCCACCGCTGTCATCGTCCTCGGAGACCCTCCATGAATGCCCCGACCTATCCTGCCGCCCAGCACGTCATGGTGCTTTACACCGGTGGCACCATCGGTATGCAGGCCAGCGCCAACGGCCTGGCGCCGGCTGCCGGATTCGAAGCGCGGATGCGCGACTACCTCAACAGCCAGCCGACGCTGACCGTGCCAGCCTGGCGCTTTCGCGAAATGGCGCCGCTGATCGACAGCGCCAACATGACCCCCGCCTACTGGCAGAACCTGCGTGAAGCGGTGGTCGATGCCATCGACCAGGGCTGCGACAGCGTGCTGATCCTGCATGGCACCGACACCCTGGCCTACAGCGCCGCCGCCATGAGCTTCCAGTTGCTGGGCCTGCGCGCACCGGTGGTGTTTACCGGTTCGATGCTGCCGGCCGGCGTGCCCGATAGCGATGCCTGGGAAAACCTCGGCGACTCGCTGGTCGCCCTGGGTCAGGGCCTGGCCCCGGGGGTGCACCTGTACTTCCACGGCGAGCTGCTGGCGCCGACCCGCTGCGCGAAAATCCGCAGCTTCGGCCGCCACCCGTTCGCCGCACTCAAGCGCCAGGGCGGCGCGGCCAGGGCCGAAACGCTGCCGGCGCAACTGGACTATCGCCAAGCCAGGCAACTGGCCAAGGTCGGCGTGCTGCCGTTGTTCCCCGGCATCGGTGCCGAGCTGCTGGACGGCGTGCTCGCCAGTGGCATCCGGGCCCTGGTGCTGGAGTGCTTTGGCAGCGGCACCGGGCCGAGCGATAACCCGCAGTTCCTGGCCAGCCTGCAACGGGCGCATGCGCAAGGGATTGTGCTGGTGGCGATCACCCAGTGCCATGAAGGCGGGGTCGAGCTGGACGTCTACGAAGCCGGCAGCCGCCTGCGGGGCGTGGGCGTGCTGTCCGGTGGTGGCATGACCCGCGAAGCGGCGTTCGGCAAGCTCAATGCGCTGCTCGGCGCCGGCCTGGACGGAGCCGAAGTGCGGCGCCTGGTTGAGCTTGATCTGTGTGGCGAATTGAGCTGAAGCCCGTGCCAAAGAGCCGGTGGCTACTGCAGTAGCCGCCGGCTCGAGCACGAGCACAGGGCGGGTGACAGGTTACTTTTTGACCGAGTAATCCTGGCCCCAGACCCGTACCGAACTCGACTGCTCGATCGGTCCTTCAAACACGAACTTCTGCCGTACCGCCGCCTTGGGCGGGATGGTGACTTCGTCCGGGTTGTCGAGGCTGGCGGTCAGGCCGTTGGCATAACCATCCTGGTCGATGGCCAGCAATGCCCCGGTCTGCTTGAGGTTGATCAGCCGCAACTGGCTGTCGCTGCTGTTCTTGAACCCCAGGGTGACGTTGAAGCTGTCGCCGCTGGCTTCGGTCTTCAAGACCTGGACATCGACGCGGTCTTTCATTTGTTCACGGGAGGAAATGATCGAGGCACCGTCGACGCCTTGCGCCGATTGGCGACCGTCGAGCACGCCTTCGCTGACGCCACCCAGCAGGTTCTTGCCCGCCGAAATGGCCGACGAGACCGCAGACTTGGCGGAATCCTTGAGGGTGCTCTCGCTGGCCGGCTCGCCTTCGGCCAGGCACAGCGAACTGAGCAGCAGGCTGGAAACCAGGAGCAGGGAACGCGCGGGAATGGGGGTCATACATAGTCCTTTATCGGGTTGCAACACCGCCACCGGGGGGTGATTGGCAGGCAGGTTGCACCAATCAATGCGCCAAGTCACTAGCCACATGTCCCCCAAAACGCCCCACGCGGCTGGCCGGCGAACCGCAGGTTTTGCCGCGAGCGGCATGTAACTTGCTCGGTTTAGCGGTTCATCATGGCTGGAGACGAGCATGTTGCACTCCCACCTCACGACCCTGAACGCGGTGTCGCTGATCCTCAATGCCTTCAAGGACCAGGGTTTGTCCAGCGACGCCCTGCTTGCCGGCAGCGGCATCAGCCCCGCCGACCTGAGCCGGGCCGACACCCGCATCACCACCAATCAGGAGATGCTGGTCTGCGCCAACGCCGTTGCGCTGCGCCGCGATATCGGCCTGGAACTGGGGCGGCGCATGCATGTTTCGTCCTACGGCATGCTCGGCTACGCCCTGCTCACCAGTGCCACCTTCGGTGACGCTTTGCGTCTGGCGCTGCGTTATCCGGCGCTGCTGGGAACACTTTTCGAACTGAGCCTGGAGCAGGACGGCGAGCGCGTCTGGTTCGCCGCCAGCGATTACCGGGAAAACCCGGCGATGGCCGTGTTCAATATCGAGTTCTGCCTGGTGTCACTCAAGGTCATCTGCGACGACCTGCTGGGCCGCCCGCTGCCGCTGCTGGGGGCCCGCTTCGAATACCCGGCCCCCGACTATCAGGCGCGCTACAGCGAACGCTTCGAATGCCCGCTGCAATTTGCCGCCACGACCAACGCCTTTGCCTTCGACCGGCGCTGGCTCGACCAACCGCTGCCACTGGCGGACGCCATCACCCACCAGGCCATGGCCGAGCGCTGCCGCAAACAGAACCTGGAGTTCACCGGGCGCCAGGCCTGGCTCGGGCGTATCCGCCAGTTGCTCACTGCGCAGCTCGACGCCGCCCCGGGGCTTGAGGGCCTGGCGGAACAGATGAACTGCTCGGCGCGGACCTTGCGCCGTCACCTCAAGGACCTCGGTTGCAGCTATCAGGAATTGCTCGACGAGCTGCGTTTCGAACGCGCCAAGCAGATGCTCTGCGAAGACCAGGTGCCGATCTACCGGATTGCCGAGGCCCTGGGCTTCAGCGAAACCGCGAGCTTTCGCCATGCCTTTATCCGCTGGAGCGGCGTGGCGCCCAGCCAGTTCCGGCCCTGAGCACCTGCTTACGACCTGGCGAGCAACCCTCAGCCCCGTTTAACGCCCCAGGACCAGGCACAGCGGATCGGCAACAGGTTCTGCGAGAAAGCCCGGCATAAATGCGTTGCTTGCATTACATTGCCGCCTTTCGAGACCGCCAAGGACTGCACCTTTGAAACACTCCACCGGCTCGCGTCGCCTGCGCGCGGCATTGATCGCGCTGCTGTGCCTGGGCGCCGTGCCCACCGTTCAGGCCTTCGACCTCGACCTGGGCAAGATCAAGTGGTCGCAACTGCAGCGCGACATGCGGCTCGACGCTCCCGAAAGCGCCACCCTGCAAATCAAGGCGTTCCCCGTACCCGGCCAGCCGCAGGCGCCAGCGCGGGTGGTGCTCAGCCAGTACCGCGGGCTGTTCTACCTCAACGCCTATGCCGATCCCAAGTACCAGCAGCGGGTCTACAAATCCCCTGCCTTGCAGCTGTTCACCGCCCAGGAACTGCGTGACTGCGTGCCGCAACATGAGCCGATCCCGGTCGCCGACAACTGGCCGGTCAGCAATGACCTGGAGCCCGGGCTGAGCCTGACCCAACTCAGTTTCAACTGCCGCAACAGCGACTGGCAGCTCAGCAGCCGCTACCTGTTGATCGACATCCGCGATCCCCAGCAGCCGCTGCTGGCCTTCAGCCGCCGCAAAGACCTGTCGCAGATGGACTTCACCCCGCTGCAACCGATCGACGCCGAGGTGCAGGAGCAGTGGCTGCAAGCCTTGCAGCGCTTCCCGAGGTGGTTTCAGCCCTTCAGCAGCGGCGCCGGCACGCTGACGATCAACCCTTACCCGCCGGCTCCGGCGGCAGACCGCGTGTGGGACGAATTCCGCCAGTTGCACGGCCAGCTGCGCAGCGCCAAGGACAAAGGGCCAGGCATCGCTCGGGTCAAAGACTTTTTCGCCAGCCATGACTTTCGCACCCTCGCCCCCGGGGAAAGTACCTACCCCGGCCTGCTCAACGACATCGCCTACTGGACCAGCGAAGCCGGCCAGCTGCAAACCGCACGTCCGTGGCTGGCCGAGGTACTGCGCCGCGACCCGGCGCGGGTGCCGAGCTACCTCAACCTGGCGGACCTGGATTGGGCGCTGTTTGAACAGCAGCCCTTGAACAACGAGCATCAGGGGCGAGCCGTGGAACGCTATCGGGTGTACTGCGGCCTGCGCCTGCAACGCCAACAGACCGTGCCGGCCCGCGTGCTGCAACGCCTCGATGTGAAGGCCGCCACCCCGCAGGCGTGCCAGGGGTTCTGGCCTCTGGTCAGCGCCGTGGATGCCGGCGATGCCGCCGAGGTCCAGCGCCTGCTGGAGCAAGGGATCAGCGGCGAAGTCATGGCTGACGACGGGCGCAGCGCCTTGCTGCACGCCCTGGATGCGCCGAACCTGGACATCGCCCGCCAGCTGCTGGCCCATGGCGCCCACACTCGCGGCCTCTACAACGGGAGCACCCTGGCCCTGTTGGCCATGCGCAACGATCTCAGGGACAGCCCGGACCTGAACCAGGCCCGGCGCCTGAAGTTCCTCCTAGACGCCGGGGTCGCCATCGACGAGCAAAGCAGCAGAGGCGCCACCCCGTTGCTGGAGATGGCCCGCAGCCGTCGGGATATCGAGGGTTTCACCTGGCTGATGCAGTACCCGCAAAACCTCGACCTGCGCACCCCGGACGAAGGCGAAACCGCGCTCTGGCGCGCGCTCGACGGCAACAACTACGCCGCGGCCCGGCAACTGATCGCTGCCGGCGCCAACCTCGACCTGAGCTACGGACGCGGCACCTGCCATAACCAGCCGATCGGCAAGAGCCTGCTGATGCGGGTGGCCGAGCAGACCGCCGCCGACAGCAAGGAGCCTGCGGTCAGCGTGCAGGACAGCCTGGACATGTTCACCCTACTGTTGGAACACGGCGCCAACCCCAACGTCGGCCAATACTGCGAAAAGAAAGGTTATGCGCTATTGCTGGAAACCCTGGCCCGGCAAAAACGCCAGGATATGCTCCAGATCCTGCAACGCCTGAGCCCGCCCCCCGCCGGCAAAAGCTGAAGCCGCGCGCCCCGCAATGGGGCGCAACGCCTCGTTAAGGGGCGAAATTCGGACAAAGACTTTGGCCATATCGATCCCTTTTTGGCCGCTACCGACGTTCTCCGAAAGCCTCGGCGCCGCAAGACTGTGGAACACCGAATCAGCCTGCGGAGAACAAGAAAATGCTGACGATCTACTCGGATGACCACCACCTGCACCACGGCCGCTGCGAACTCATCGACGGCCGCCTGATGCCCTGTTTTGAAATGCCGTCCCGCGCCGACCATGTCCTGGCGCGCGTGCAGTACCGCAACCTGGGCCCGGTCGAGGCCCCCAAGGACTTTGGCCTGGCACCCATCGAACGCATCCACAGCCGCGCCTATCTGGACTTTTTCAAGGGGGCCTGGGATCGCTGGGCCGCCACCGGCACCGACGGCGACCTGCTGCCCTACACCTGGCCCGCGCGCACCCTGCGCAGCGTGATACCCACCAGCCTGCACGGCCAGTTGGGCTACTACAGCTTTGACGGCGGCGCGCCGATCACCGCCGGTACCTGGCAAGCCGCCTACAGCGCAGCCCAGGTGGCACTGACGGCCCAGGCGGTGATCCAGCGTGGCGCACGCAGCGCCTTCGCCCTGTGCCGGCCGCCGGGGCACCACGCCGCCAGCGACCTGATGGGCGGCTACTGCTACCTGAACAACGCCGCCATCGCCGCCCAGGCCTTCCTCGACCAGGGCCACAAAAAAGTCGCGATCCTCGACGTCGACTACCACCACGGCAACGGCACGCAATCGATCTTCTACGCGCGCAACGATGTGCTATTCACCTCGATCCACGGCCACCCGGAAGCCGAGTTCCCGTTTTTCCTGGGCTACGACGACGAACTGGGCGAAGGCCCGGGCGCTGGCTGCAACTTCAACTACCCTCTGCCGGCGGGCAGCGGCTGGGACAGCTGGAGCGCGGCGCTGGAACAGGCCTGTGGGGAAATCACCCGCTACGGCGCCGACATCGTGGTCGTGTCGTTGGGCGTGGACACCTTCAAGGATGATCCGATCTCGCAATTCAAGCTCGACAGCCCGGACTACCTGAGCATGGGCCAGCGCATCGCCGCCCTGGGCAAGCCGACGCTGTTCGTGATGGAAGGCGGTTATGCGGTGGAAGAAATCGGCATCAACGCCGTGAACGTTCTCGAAGGTTTTCAAAGCGCCCAGTGAGGGATCCGCACCATGAACAGTCTCAAACGCTTTATCGCCCCAGCCCTCTGCGCGGCCTTGCTCAGCGGCGCGGTGCAGGCTGAAGAACGCACCCTGCGGGTCTACAACTGGTTCGACTACATCACCCCCAAGGCCCTGGAGGATTTCAAGGCGCAGAACACCCAGATCAAGCTGGTGTACGACATCTTCGACACCAACGAAGCCCTGGAAGCCAAGCTGCTGACCGGCAACTCCGGGTATGACGTGGTGGTGCCGTCCAACGTGTTCCTGGCCAAGCAGATCGAGGCCGGGGTGTTCCAACCCCTGGATCGCAGCAAGCTGCCCAACTGGAACCACCTCGATCCCAAGCTGATGAAGCTGATCGAGGCCAACGACCCGGGCAACAAATTCGCCGTGCCCTACATGTACGGCACCATCCTGATCGGCTTCAACCCGGCCAAAGTCAAAGCCGCCCTGGGAGACAACGCACCGGTGGACAGCTGGGACCTGATCTTCAAGGAAGAGAACATCAGCAAGCTCAAGCAGTGCGGCGTGGCGCTGCTGGATTCACCGTCGGAGATCCTGCCCCTGGCCCTGCAACACCTGGGCCTGGACCCCAACAGCAAGAAGCCGGCGGATTACGCCAAGGCTGAAGCGCTGCTGATGAAGATCCGCCCCTACATCACCTATTTCCATTCATCCAAGTACATGGCCGACATCGCCAATGGCGATATCTGCGTCGCGGTCGGTTACTCGGGCAGCTTCTCCCAGGCCGCCAACCGCGCCAAGGAGGCCAAGAACGGGGTGACCGTGGACATGCGCCTGCCCAAGGAAGGCGCGCCGATCTGGTTCGACATGCTGGCGGTGCCCAAAGGCGCGAAAAACCCGGAAGACGCCTACACCTTTATCAACTACCTGCTGCAACCCCAGGTGATTGCGCCGGTCAGCGACTTCGTCGGCTACCCCAACCCGAACAAGGACGCCACCGAACGGGTCGACCCGGCGATCCGCAACAACCCCAACCTGTACCCGACCGAAGCGGCGATGGGCACCCTCTACACCCTGCAACCGCTACCGCGTGACGCGGAACGCGCCCGGACCCGGGCCTGGACCAAGATCAAGTCGGGGACCTAGCAGCAGCGGCAAGCTTCAAGCTTCCAGCGGCAAGCCATAGGGGATCACCCTCCCCCTGTGGCGAGCGAGCTTGCTCGCGCTGGCTTGCGAAGCAAGCCCAAATCCAGCCAGCGCAGTACATCTGAAACACCGCGATTACCGCCTTTGCGACCGCTTCGCGCTCGAGCGGGAGCAAGCTCCCTCGCCACAAAAGAACCAAGCGGCAAGCTATAAGGGGGGTTACCTGACCCCTGTGGCGAGCGAGCTTGCTCGCGCTGGCTTGCGAAGCAAGCCCAAATCCTGCCGCCGCAGCACACCTGATGCACCGCGATTACCGCCTTTGCGACCGCTTCGCGCTCGAGCGGGAGCAAGCTCCCTCGCCACAAAAGAGCCAAGCGGCAAGCTTCAAGGGGGCTTACCTGACCCCTGTGGCGAGCGAGCTTGCTCGCGCTGGCTTGCGAAGCAAGCCCAAATCCTGCCGCCGCAGCACACCTGATGCACCGCGATTAACGCCTTTGCGACCGCTTCGCGCTCGAGCGGGAGCAAGCTCCCTCGCCACAAAAGAGCCAAGCGGCAAGCTTCAAGGGGGGTTACCTGACCCCTGTGGCGAGCGAGCTTGCTCGCGCTGGCTTGCGAAGCAAGCCCAAATCCTGCCGCCGCAGTACACCTGATGCACCGCGATTACGGCCTTTGCGACCGCTTCGCGCTCGAGCGGGAGCAAGCTCCCTCGCCACAAAAGAGCCAAGCTTGCGGCTTAGGGCTTGAAGCTCGCTGCGCTCAGCAGCCCGTCAGGCCTTGAGGCGTCCGGTCTTCGGCGAAGAACCAGGGGCGCAAGCGTACGCCCACGCCGTTGCCGATAAAGGCGGCTACCAGCCACAGCCAGCCATGCAGGCTGCCGGAGGCGATGCCGCTGAAATAGGCGCCGATGTTGCAGCCATACGCCAGCCGCGAGCCGTAGCCCAGCAGTAATCCACCGAGCACCGCCGCCACCAGGGAACGCCGGGGGATTTTCAGGCTGGGGGCAAAACGCCCGGCCAGCCCGGCCGCCAGCAAGGCCCCAAAGACGATGCCGATGTCCATCACGCTGGTGATGTCCTCCCACACCGGTGCCGCCAGGGCCTTGGCGTTCCCCGGGCTCTGCCAGAACACCCAGCTGCCGACATCCACCCCCAGCCCGCTGGCCACCTTGGCGCCCCACAAGGCAAACGCCGAGGTGATGCCCCAAGGCCGACCCGCCAGGGCCAGGGTGGCGTAATTGAGCAACGCCAGGGCAACCGCGCCCCACACCAGCGGCCAGGGCCCGCGCAGCAGGCGGCGCCAGCCATAGTGATCACTGCTGACAGGGGCTTCCAGGGTGCCGTGGCGGCGTTTTTCCAGGCTCACCGTCAGCCATGCAATCGAGGCGAACACCACCAGGCTCAGCACCAGCGCCGGCAACACGCCCAGGCTCTTGACGATGGAAATCGGCGGCAGCGATGGCAAGGCGAACCACCAATCCACATGCTGGGTGGCGATCAGTGAGCCACAGATGAAAAACAGCAAGGTCACCAACATCCGCGCATTGCCACCGCCCACGGTAAACAGGGTGCCGGAGGCGCAACCGCCGCCCAACTGCATGCCGATGCCGAAGATAAACGCCCCGAAAATCACCGAGACCCCGGCCGGCGCCACCAGCCCGGTCACCGGCTGGCCGAACAGGGTGCCGGCGCCCAATGCCGGGAAGAACAGCAGCACCGCCAGCGCCAGCATCACCATCTGTGCCCGCAGGCCCGCGCCCCGGCGGTCACGGATAAATACGCGCCAGGCCGAGGTGAAACCAAAGGCGGCGTGATACAGAGTCAGCCCCAGCGCGGCGCCCAGCACCAGCAACAGCACCTGCTGCGCACCGACCCGCGCTTGCAGGAACAAGGCAGCAGCGCTCAGTACCAGCAATGCGCACAAAGGCGCGCCGAACTTGCGTTCGGGCGCCGCGGAAAGAGTCTGACTCATGGGCGTTCTCGGCGAAGGAAATGGCCGCGAGTATAAACCCTCAGGCCCGCCAGGCTTTTCGCAAACGCTGCAGGGCGGCTTCGATCTCCGCTTCCGGCACCGCGGCAAACCCCAGCACCAGCCCGGCGCGCTGGTCCGGCGGTTGTGCGGACTCGGGCAACCAGTAGTTGCTCAGCCCGCTGATCTCGACGTCGGCACCGGCCGCCTGAGCGAGCAACTCACGCTCGCGTGCCAGGCTGTCCACCACCAGCGTCAGGTGCAGCCCCGCCGCCACATTCGGCAACGGCCCGACACCCTGGATATCCACAGGCCAGTGAGCGAGCAAAGTATTGCGCCGGCTCAACGCCGCGCGCCGCATGCGCCGGATATGCCGCTGAAAGTGCCCGGCCGCCATGAACTCGGCCATCACCGCCTGGGTGCTGACCTCCGAATGCCGCACATCCACGGCCCGGCGCCGGGCAAAGGCCTGCACCAGCGTCGGCGGCAGCACCAGGTAGCCCAGGCGCAAGGCTGGAAACGCGACCTTGCCGAAGGTGCCGACGTACAGCACTCGACCCTGGCGATCCAGGGCGGCCAGAGGCGCCAGGGGCGCGCCGCTGTAGCGGTACTCGCCGTCGTAGTCGTCTTCGATGATCCAGCCCTGGGTCCGCTCGGCCCAGGCCAGCAATTCCAGGCGCCGGGCCAGGCTCATGATGACCCCGGTCGGGTACTGGTGGGACGGCGTCACATAGGCCAGCCGGCAATCCTCCAGAGCCGCCAGTTGCTGGCAGTCGATCCCCTCCTGGTCCACCGCCACGCCGTGCAGGCGCCCGCCCGCCACCGCGAAGGCGTGACCGGCGGCGCGGTAGCCGGGGTTTTCCACAGCCACGCCGGCTCCCGGCTCCACCAGCAGCTGTGCACAAAGGCTTATTCCCTGCTGCGCGCCACTGGTGATCACTATTTGCTCAGCAGTGCACTGCAAGCCACGGGAACTGCGCAAATAGGCAGCGATCAGCCCACGCAGGCGCGCGTCGCCCGCCGAGTCGCCATAACACAGATGGCGCAGGTCCGGCTTGCGCCAGAAAGCCGCATTCAGCTTGGCCCAGACCTCGAATGGAAACAGATCGAAGGCCGGCACGCCCACCCGAAATGCCCGTGGCGGACCACTGGGCGGGGTCGACAAATGATGCTTTTGCAGCAGCTCCAGCGCCTCGTTGTGGATAACTTTAGCTGGATGTAAATCCAGTGAAATGGCCGATTTTGTGGATAACCCTGTGGGTAAGCCTGTTGATATCCCTGTGGACAGTTTTGTGGATAGTTTTTTGATCGGCAACTGCGCTTCAGGCAGCAACGCCACGTAAGTGCCATCGCCGACCCGCCCTTCGATAAACCCTTCGGCATACAACTGGTCGTAGGCGCGCACCACGCTGTTCCGGGAAATCCCCAGGGCCTGCGCCAAGTCGCGACTGGCGGGCAACCGGGTGCCACCGGCCAGGCGACCGTCCAGCACGCGCAGGCGCAGGGCCTGGTACAGCTGGCGGCTGAGGCCCTGGCGGCGGTCGAGCTCGATACCCGCCGGGTTGAAGGAAAGCGGTAGCGCTGGGCTGTTCATCGGTATGCACCCGAGTAATTGGACCTATGAAATAGACCCAAGATGGCTCTTACAACAGACCATTAGCCTGCCTAGGATGCAGGCATTCGCCAAGGAATTTTTCCATGTACCTACCTCGTGCCTTCGTCGACGACAACCTGGCCAGCCTGCAGCAGCAGATTGCCCAGAGCCGCCTCGCCACCCTGGTCACCCACGGCAAGCTGGGCCTGCAAGCCAGCCATTTGCCGCTGTTGCTGGACCCCGCACAAGGCGCCAATGGCACCCTGTTCGGGCACTTGGCCAAGGCCAATCCGCAATGGCAGGAGCTGGCCGACGGAGCCGAGGCGCTGATGATTTTCAGTGGCGAAGACGCTTACGTCAGCCCGGGCTTTTATCCGAGCAAGGCCGAGCATGGAAAAGTGGTTCCCACCTGGAACTACCTGGCCGTGCATGCCTACGGCAGGGCCGAAGTGTTCAGCGACGGACCACGCCTGCTGGAGCTGGTCAGCGCCCTCACCGAGCGCCACGAGAGCACGCGCAGCGAGCCGTGGAAGGTCACGGACGCCCCCGCCGACTACATCGAGGGCATGCTCAAGGCGATTGTTGGTTTTGCCCTGCCGATCCAGCGCCTGGAGGGCAAGCGCAAGCTCAGCCAGAACCGCAGCCCGGCCGACATTGCCGGCGTGCGCGACGGCTTGGCGGCCAGTGCCGACGTCCGCGATCAACAGCTTTCCCACCTGATGCGCCAAGGAGACTTATGAGCCAGATTCAGATTCGCCCCGTGACCGCCGCCGACCACGCCGCCTGGCTGCCGCTATGGCAAGCCTACCTGCGGTTCTACAACACCGAGCTGGCTGATGAAGTGAGCCACAGCACCTGGCAACGCTTTCTCGACCCGAACGAGCCGACCAACGCGGCCCTGGCCTGGGATGGCGAGCGTGCGGTGGGCATGGTGCATTTCATTTACCACCGCTCCAACTGGAGTATCGAGAACTCCTGCTACCTGCAAGACTTGCTGGTCAGCCCGGAGCAGCGTGGCACCGGCGTCGGTCGCCTGCTGATCGAGTTTGTCTACGCGCAGGCCAAGCACGATGGTGCCTGCAAGGTTCACTGGCTGACCCACGAAACCAACGCCACAGCGATCCAGCTCTACGAGCGCATCGCCGAACGGCCGGGTTTCATTCAGTTTCGCAAAGCCCTTTGAGGTTCAAGGAGAACAGCATGCCGATTTCACCCGCTGACTGGACAGGCGCCCCGGCCCCCTCGGCGACCCTGATCGAAGGGCGCTTCATCCGCCTGGAACGCCTCGACCCGGCGCGCCATGCCGAGCAACTGTGGCAGGCCTTCCAGGGCCCCGGCGCAGACCCCAAGTTGTGGGACTACCTGCCGTACGGGCCTTTTGCGCACGACGCGTTCAATGAATGGCTGAGCAATCATGCGGCCAGCAGCGACCCCTATTTCTTCACCGTGATCGACCGTGCCAGCGGCCAGGCCCAGGGCATGCTGAGCCTGATGTCGATCGTCCCGGCCCAGGGCCGCATCGAGATCGGCCACGTGAGTTTCGGCGCGCCGATGCAACGCTCGCCCAAAAGCACCGAGGCGGTCTACCTGCTGGCCAAGGAAGCCTTCGACCTGGGCTACCGGCGTCTGGAATGGAAGTGCAACAACGACAACGCCCGCTCGCGCCAGGCTGCCGAACGCCTGGGCTTCAGCTTCGAAGGGGTGTTCCGTCAGCACATGGTCGCCAAGGGCAAGAACCGCGACACCGCGTGGTTTTCGATCCTCGACTCGGAGTGGCCAACGATCGGCGCAGGGTTCGAGCGCTGGCTGAGCGAAGACAATCAGAGCGGCGCAGGCCAGCGCAAAACCCTGGCCGAATGCCGAGCCTGATACACGGCGCCCGATAGCCAAATCGACGCTGTCCTGCAGGGCCAGCGCGGCCTCGTACCTCGGCAGCGGCTACACCCTGTAGCCGCTGCCGAAGGCTGCGCTGGCCTTGATGGACGCCGTGATTCGTCAGCCCAATTGGGCTTTGTTTTTCGCGGTCAGCGCAGCTTTTGCGCCAGGACGGCGATGTGTTCCGGGCCGATGCCGCAGCAACCACCCAGGTGGCTGGCGCCGCGTTGTTGCCAATCGGCCGCCCAGCGCAGGTAGCCCGGCGGGTCCAGGTCTTCACGCAGCGGGTCGAGGCCGTCGTTGGCCGTGGCTTCCTCGGGTTGCGGCGGGAAGGCATTGGCGTAGGCACCGATATGGATCTTCAACCCCAGACGCTCGAAGGTCGCACGCGCAGCATCAATCGCATCACCAATCACTTCCGGCTGGCTGCAGTTGAACAGCAGGGTCTCCACACCCAGCTCGGCGGCTACTGCTGCCGCTTCGGCCACCGGCTCGCCGGAACGCAGGCGCGGCACGGCGTCGGTGTCTTCATCCTTCAAGGTAAAGGACAACCAGAACGGCTTGCCGTCTTCAGGCAGGCCGGCATGAATCGCCCGCGCCTCGACGATGGAGCTCTGGGTTTCCGCCAGCCACAGGTCGACGTGGGGTGCCAGGCCGTTGACCAGCGGCGCCAGCAAGTCTGCAGCCCGCGAGGCATCGAACAAGTCCGGACGATAAGAACCAAACAGCGGCGGCAGCGAACCTGCGACCCGCACGCTCTTGCCCGAGGCATCCGCCGCACGCCGCGCCAGCTCGCCGGCCAGGGCCGCCAGGGCCTGCCCTTCAGCGGCAAAACGCTCTTCGCCAATATGGAACGGCACCACCGCATAACTGTTGCTGGTGATGACGTTGGCGCCGCTGTCGATATACGCCGCATGCACGGCTTCCACCGCTTGCGGCGCCTCGCTCAAGGCCAGGGCCGACCACTCGGGCTGCCGAAACGGCGCCCCGCGGCGTTGCAGTTCGCGGCCCATGCCGCCATCCAGAATTACCGTGCTGCCTGCGCCCATATGCCTTTTACTCATATGCTTATGAAAATAACTCACTACCGGAGTGGTTCTTATAACTATTAAATACGCACCATTCGGTTAATCACAACCTTTTTCAGTCAGGATTTCCATGAACTTCAAACCGTTATTGGCCCTGGGCCTGACCTTGCTCGCCGCCTCTTCCCAGGCGTTCGCCGGTGCCACCCTGGACCGCATCGAGCAGAAAAAGGAGTTGGTCGGCGTGTTGATGGAAAGCTATCCGCCCTTTTCCTTCCTCAATGATCAGAACCAGCTGGACGGCTTCGACGTCGACGTGGCCAAGGCCGTCGCCGCCAAACTGGGGGTCAAGCTGCGCCTGGAAACTCCTTCCTGGGACGTGATCGCCGCCGGTCGCTGGAGCGGTCGCTACGATATCTGCATCTGCTCCATGACCCCGAGCAAGGCCCGCGCCGAAGTCTTCGACTTCCCGGTGGAGTACTACGCCTCGCCGGCGGTGATCGTGGTCAACGCCAAGGACGATCGCATCCACGGGGCCAAAGACCTGAGCGACAAGAAAGTCGGCCTCACCAGCGCCTCCAGCTATGAAAGCTACCTGAACAAGAACCTGGTGATCGAAGGCGCCGAAGACACCCAATTGCAGTACCCGTTCGAGAACGTGCAGATCGCCCCGTACGACACCGACAACGTCGCCTTCCAGGACCTGGGCCTGGGTGCCGGCGTGCGCCTGGACGCGATCCTCACCAACCTGGTGACCGCACAACCGCGCCTGACCCAGGACAAACGCTTCAAGCTGGCCGGCGAGCCGCTCTACTCCGAACCCAACTCGGTGGCCATCGAGAAAGGCGACGCCCAGTGGAACAGCAAGGTGCGTGAAGTCTTCGCTCAGTTGAAACAGGACGGCACTCTGAGCAAACTGTCGGACAAATGGATCGGCGCCGATATCAGTAAATGACCTCTCTCTCGCAACCACCTCAGCCACCGCAACCGGTGGCTGAGTCGTTTCTCAAACGCCTGCTGGGTTTTCGCACACGCCTGTACCTGACCTGGGCGTTGCTGTTCTTGCTGTTTGTCGGGTTCTTCCTGAGCTTTGACCTGAAATTCGCGATCATCCTGGAAAAATTCCCCAACCTGGCGGGCTTTCGCCTGGGGCCCAATGGCTTCCTGCAAGGCGCGGCGCTGACCTTGTTCCTGTGCCTGTGCTCGATGCTGGCGTCGGTGCTGCTGGGCTTCGCCGCCGCCCTGGCGCGTCTGTCCAGCAGCGCCGTGCTGTTCGGCATCGCCAGCTTCTACACCTCATTCTTTCGCGGCACCCCGCTGCTGATCCAGATCATGCTGATCTACCTGGGCATGCCCCAGTTGGGCGTGGTGCCGGGCGCGATCGCGGCCGGGATCATCGCCCTGTCCCTGAACTACGGGGCCTATCTCAGCGAAATCTTCCGTGCGGGCATCATCGGCGTCGCTCAGGGCCAACGCCAGGCGGCACTGGCCCTGGGCATGCGCCCGACGACCATTTTCTGGCACGTGACCCTGCCTCAGGCGATGCGCACCATCATCCCGCCCACGGCCAACCAGTTCATTTCGATGCTCAAGGACTCGTCGCTGATTTCGGTGATGGGGGTTTGGGAAGTGATGTTCCTGGCCCAGTCCTACGGCCGCTCCAGCTACCGCTACCTGGAAATGCTGACCACCGCGGCGGTGATCTACTGGCTGATGTCCTTCGCCCTGGAACTGGTCCAGGCCCGCCTGGAGCGCTATTACGGCAAGGGCCATCAGCGCTAGGCACTCAACTGAACGGGCATGCGCAGGTTTTTTCCTCGCAAAAAAAAAGGGGAGCAAATGCCCCCCCCGAGGTAAAACGTTGCAGATGAAGGCTTAGATCAGCCCTCGATCTCGATCAGGATCTCGCCCGGGTTGACCCGGTCGCCCTTGGCCACGTGGATGGCGGTCACCTTGCCGGCGATGGCCGACTGGACTTCGGTTTCCATCTTCATCGCTTCGGTGATCAATACCGCCTGGCCGGCCTTGACCACGTCGCCTTCCTTGACCAGCACGTCGACGATGTTGCCCGGCATGGTGGTGCTGACGTGGCCCGGCGCCGTGGCCTGTTTGCGTTTGCTGCTGCCGCCGCCGACAAATTCGTTGAGCGGCTCGAACACCACTTCTTCCGGCATGCCGTCGATCGACAGGTAGAAGTGGCGCTTGCCTTCGGCCTTGACCCCGACCCCGGTGATATCGACGCGGTAGGTTTCGCCGTGGACGTCGATGACGAACTCGGTGGGCACGCCCTCGCCGCCCGCCTTGCTGACGCCACCGGCTTCGGGGATCGGCAGCAGCACTTCCGGAACCAGGGTGCCGGCCTCGCGCTCTTCGAGGAACTTGCGCCCGATATCCGGGAACATGGCGTAGGTCAGCACGTCTTCTTCGGACTTGGCCAGGGCGCCGATTTCACCGCGCAGCTTGGTCATCTCAGGTTTCAGCAGGTCGGCCGGGCGCACGTCGATCACGTCTTCGCTGCCGATGGCCTGGCGCCGCAGTTTTTCGTCGACTTCACCTGGAGCCTTGCCGTAGCCGCCTTGCAGGTAGAGCTTCACTTCGTTGGTGATGGTCTTGTAGCGCTCGCCGGCCAGGACGTTGAAGAACGCCTGGGTGCCGACGATCTGCGAGGTCGGGGTCACCAGCGGCGGGTAGCCGAGGTCGTGACGGACCCGCGGGATCTCGGCCAGCACTTCGCTCATGCGGTTCAGCGCGCCCTGCTCTTTGAGCTGGTTGGCCAGGTTGGAGATCATCCCGCCCGGTACCTGGTTGACCTGTACCCGGGTGTCGACCGCGGTGAATTCGCTTTCGAACTGGTGGTACTTCTTGCGCACGGCGTAGAAGTACAGACCGATTTCCTGCAGCAGCTCCAGGTTCAGGCCGGTGTCGAATTCGCTGCCTTTAAGGGCCGCGACCATGGACTCGGTGCCCGGGTGGCTGGTGCCCCAGGCGAAGCTGGAGATGGCGGTGTCGATATGGTCGGCGCCGTTCTCGATGGCCTTGAGCTGGCACATCGCGGCCAGGCCTGCGGTGTCGTGGGAATGGATGAACACCGGCAGCGACTGCTCGGCTTTCAGCGCCTTTACCAGCTCGCCAGTGGCATAGGGCGTCAGCAGGCCGGCCATGTCCTTGATGGCCACCGAGTCGCAACCCATGGCTTCCATTTGCTTGGCCTGGGCGACGAAGGCCTCGATGGTGTGCACCGGGCTGGTGGTGTAGGCGATGGTGCCCTGGGCGTGCTTGCCGGCGGCTTTTACCGCTTCGATGGCGACCCGCAGGTTACGCACGTCGTTCATGGCGTCGAAGATGCGGAACACGTCGATGCCATTGACCGCAGCCTTGGCCACGAATGCGCGGACCACATCGTCGCTGTAATGGCGGTAGCCCAGCAGGTTCTGCCCGCGCAGGAGCATTTGCAGACGGGTATTGGGCAATGCCGCGCGCAGTTGGCGCAGGCGCTCCCACGGATCTTCTTTGAGAAACCGCACGCAGGCGTCGAAAGTCGCGCCGCCCCAGACTTCCAGGGACCAGTAGCCGACCTTGTCGAGCTTGTCGCAGATCGGCAGCATGTCGTCGGTGCGCATGCGGGTGGCCAGCAGAGACTGGTGGGCGTCGCGCAGGATGGTGTCGGTAACGAAGATTTTCTTAGTCATGTTCGGATCTCCTCATAGCTACAAGTTTCAAGCTACAAGCTGCAGGTAAAAGCCAATCTGCTCTTACCGCCGCTTGCAGCTGAAAGCTTGCAACTGCTTCATTCATAGGCCTGCGTGGGCGGCGATGGCGGCGGCGATGGCCAGGGCCAGCTCTTCGGGTTTGCGCTTGATCGAGTAGTTGGTCAGTTCAGGGTGGCTCTCAACGAAGCTGGTGTTGAACTGGCCGCTACGGAATTCCGGGTTACGCAGGATTTCCTGGTAATAGGCCGCCGTGGTCTTCACGCCTTGCAGGCGCATGTCGTCCAGGGCACGCAGGCCGCGGTCCATCGCTTCTTCCCAGGTCAGGGCCCAGACCACCAGTTTCAGGCACATGGAGTCGTAGAACGGCGGAATGGTGTAGCCGGTGTAGATCGCCGTATCGGTACGTACGCCGGGGCCGCCGGGTGCGTAATAACGGGTGATCTTGCCGAAGCTGGGCAGGAAGTTGTTTTTCGGGTCTTCGGCATTGATCCGGAACTGCAGCGCGAAGCCGCGATGCTGGATGTCTTCCTGCTTTACCGAAAGCGGCAGGCCGGAAGCGATGCGGATCTGTTCGCGGACGATATCGATGCCGGTGATTTCTTCGGTGATGGTGTGTTCCACCTGCACCCGGGTGTTCATCTCCATGAAGTACACCTCGCCCTCGGCGAGCAGGAACTCCACGGTGCCGGCGTTCTCGTAGCCCACGGCCTTGGCGGCGCGCACCGACAGGTCGCCGATATAGGCGCGCTGTTCAGGGGTCAGTTGCGGGCTGGGGGCGATCTCGATCAGCTTCTGGTTGCGGCGCTGGATCGAGCAGTCACGCTCGAACAGGTGCACCACGTTGCCAAAGCTGTCGCCGAGGATCTGCGCTTCGATGTGCTTGGGATTGACGATGCACTTTTCGAGGAACACTTCCGCCGAACCGAAGGCCTTGGTGGCCTCGGAAATCACCCGGGGGAAGGCTTGTTCAAGTTCTTCACGGCTGTTGCAACGACGAATGCCGCGGCCGCCACCGCCGGAGGTGGCCTTGAGCATCACCGGGTAGCCAATGCGGTCGCCCTCGGTCAAGGCTTCGGCGATGTCCGCGACGTTGCCTTCGGTGCCCGGGGTCACCGGCACGCCGGCCTTGATCATGCTGCGGCGGGCTTCGGTCTTGTCGCCCATGCGCCGGATCACTTCCGCCGAAGGGCCGATGAATTTGATGCCACGCTCGGCGCAGATGTCCGCCAGCTCGGCGTTTTCCGAGAGGAAACCGTAGCCGGGGTGCAGTGCGTCGCAGCCGGTTTCCACCGCCAGGTTCACCAGCTTGCGCGGGTTGAGGTAACCGGCCAGCGGTTCGGCGCCGATGCTATGCGCCTCGTCCGCGCGCTTCACATGCAAGGCATGGCGATCGGCGTCGGAATAGATCGCGACCGAACGGATGCCCATCTCGGCGCAGGCACGCACGATTCGTACGGCAATCTCACCACGGTTGGCGATCAGGATCTTTTTTATCACTTGGAGGTTCCCTTGAGCCGTTGAAACACACGACCTGCTAGACCAGGTCGGCGCGTGACCAAATGTTTCAAGTCAGTCGCTGCGCCACACTATGCCTATGGAGGGATTAACAAAAATCAATAATTATTGGGTCGACCATAAGTAAAGACTTATAGTTGGCCAATCAGCCTGCGGCGCGAGACCTAAAATAATGCGTAAGTCCTTGATGCGTATGACATTACGCCAGCTTCAGATCTTCAATGAGGTCTGTGATTTACGCTCTTACAGTCGCGCCGCCGAAGAGATGTCCCTGACTCAGCCCGCCGTGAGCCTGCAGATCCGCCAGCTGGAAGAGCTGATCGGCCAGCCGCTGTTCGATTACGTCGGCAAGAAGCTGTACATGACCGAGGCCGCCGAAGCCCTGCAACGGGCCAGTCGCGACATTTTCGGACGCCTGGAAAACCTCGACATGCAGCTCTCGGACATGCAGGGATCATTACAGGGCCAGCTGAAACTGGCGGTGGAATCGAGCGCCAAATACTTCGTGCCGCACTTGTTCGCCGCCTTCAAGCGCCAGCACCCGGAGGTCAACCTGCAACTGACCGTGGTCAATCGCGGACAGGTGATCCGCCGTCTTTCGGACAACCGTGACGACCTGGTGATCATGTCCATGGTGCCGCAGGACATGGGCCTGGAGTTTCTGCCTTTCCTCAACAACCCGATCGTGGCCGTGGCGCCCCCCGAGCACCCGCTGTGCCATATGGGGCCGCTGCGCCTGCAGGACCTGGAGCCCTACAACCTGCTGGTGCGTGAACAGGGGTCGGGAACGCGGATGGCCTGCGAGGAATACTTCAAGGAGAAGCGCGTGCACTTCACCCAGACCCTGGAAGTGTCATCGGCCGAGGCCCAGCGCGAATGCGTGCGAGCGGGTCTGGGCGTGGCCTTGTTGACGCGCCACGCCCTGAACCTTGAGTTGGCGACGGGGGGGCTCATCGAGCTGCCCGTCGAAGAGCTGCCGTTGTACCGCAGCTGGTGCCTGGTGCAGGCCAAGGCCAAGCGCCTGTCACCGGTAGCGCATGCGTTCCTGGGGTTTATCCGCAGCGAACGGGTGCAGATCAGCGTGCTGGTTGAGCGTTTCGACGGGAAGTTGTCGGTGCCGCCTGCCAGTAATTGATGGCTTCAAGCTCCGGGTAATCGTTGATCTCCTGCTGCAGTTGACGCAACTCACAGCGGTGTTCGATCGCGCGGCGAAACTCCATGCGGCGCTGGTCTTCCTGCTGACGACGGGTCTTGACTACGCTGTTGCTCTCTTCGTAAGGCCGGGCCATTTCTAGTCTCCCAATGCGAGTACGGGAGTTTCACGATGGACGTCGGGCGTTACGGTTTGGCGGCGGGTCAGTGACAGAGAGATGAATGTTGCCCAGTGGTGGGCCGCTCGAATGGCGCCCACCTCAGGCGGTGCAGCCAGACTCAGTCGTCCAGTGCTTTGACCGATTTTGGCGACAGGCGCAGGCTGCGCAAGCTGCGTTTGACGCTTTTCAGGTGGTTGACCAGGCTCGGCCCGCGGGCCATGGCCACGCCCATGGCCAGCACGTCGATCACCACCAGGTGAGCGATACGCGAGGTCAGCGGGGTGTAGATTTCGGTGTCTTCATGCACGTCGATCGCCAGGTTGACGGTCGACAGCTCGGCCAGAGGCGTCTGGCTCGGGCACAGGGTGATCAGCGAGGCGCCGCTTTCGCGCACCAGGTTGGCGGTGATCAGCAGGTCCTTGGAACGCCCGGACTGGGAAATGCAGATCGCCACATCGGTGGGCTTCAGGGTCACCGCCGACATCGCCTGCATATGCGGGTCGGAATACGCCGCCGCCGTCAGCAGCAGGCGAAAGAACTTGTGCTGGGCATCTGCCGCCACTGCGCCCGACGCGCCGAAGCCGTAGAACTCCACGCGCTGGGCCTGGGACATGGCGGTCACGGCCTTCTGCAACTCCACCGGGTCGAGCTTCTCGCGCACTTCCATCAGGGTGTGCAGGGTGGTGTCGAAGATTTTCAGGCTGTAGTCGGCGACGGAATCGTCTTCATGGATCGCGAACTGGCCGAAGCTGGCACCGGCGGCCAGGCTTTGCGCCAGCTTGAGTTTCAGGTCCTGGAAGCCCGAACAACCGATGGCGCGGCAGAAACGCACGATGGTCGGTTCGCTGATGCCGACGCTATGGGCCAGGTCGGCCATGGAGCTGTGCATCACAGCCGCAGGATCGAGCAACACATGATCGGCGACCTTGAGCTCCGACTTGCGCAAGAGATGGCGTGACTGGGCGATGTGCTGCAACAGATTCAAAGGGCTGGACTCATTGTTATTGGCAGGCGCCAGGGATGTAGCAGTTTTGTAGTTATACTACATGAATCCGTTTTTTGCCCGCGCAATGCGTAACTGAATCAGCTTTACGTCCCCTATTTTGGCTGGGTCCGCTGTATGTAGCTGCCAGGGCGGCCCGCGCCTGCGGCAGTGCCTACAAGGCGGCGTCGGCTCGGAGTAATGCCGCCAGGCCTTCTGCTTCGACGGGGCGGCTGATCAGGTAACCCTGCACTTCGTCACACTGCTCGGCCTTGAGAAATGCCAGTTGCCCCGGATGCTCGACGCCCTCGGCCACCACCTTCAGCGACAGGCCGTGGGCCATGGCAATGATCGCCCGGGTAATCGCCGCATCCGCGCTGCCCTCCGTCAGGCCACGGATAAACGCCTGATCGATCTTCACGTAGTCCACCGGGATCCGCTTGAGGTAACTCAGGGACGAATACCCGGTGCCAAAATCGTCGATCGCCAGCTTCACCCCCAGGCCTCGCAGCTGCTGAAAGGTCGAGATGATGTGTTCGACGCTGTCGAGCAACTGGCTTTCGGTCAGCTCAAGCTCCAGGTATTGCGGCTCCAGGCCGGTTTCTTCCAGCACCTGGCGCACCAGACTCACCAACTTGCCCTGGCGCAGCTGATACACCGACAGATTGACCGAGACCCGAATCGGCGCCAGCCCCTGGCGCTGCCATTCACACGCCTGCCAGCAGGCCTGGCGCAACACGAACTCGCCGATCGGCCCGATCAGCCCGGTTTCTTCGGCCAGGCCGATAAAGTCCCCCGGCGGTACCCGGCCCATGGTCGGGTGATCCCAGCGTACCAACGCCTCGGCGGCATTCAGATGGCCGCTGGCCAGGCACAGCTTGGGTTGATAGAAGACTTTCAGTTGCTGTTCGTCGATGGCCTTGCGCAGCTGGTTTTCCAATTGCAGGCGCTCCAGGGTGCTGGCCTGCAGACTCTCGGTGTAAAACTGGAAATTATTCCCCCCCAGGTGCTTGGCGTACTGCATGGCCATGTTCGACTGGCTGATCAGCGCGGAAATCTCCCGCGCACTATCGGGCAGCAGGCTGATGCCCATGGACGCGCTGACCACCAGCTCGTGGCCGTCCACGGTCAGCGGCAGGCGCAGCTTGCTCAGTAAACGGGTGGCGACCCGGGTCAGGCTCGACAGGCTGCCGTAGGCATCGAACAGCACCGCAAACTCATCGCCGGACAAGCGGGCGATGGTGTCGGCTTCCGGCAGCGCATTGATCAGGCGCCGGGCCATTTTCTGCAACAGCTGGTCGGCCACGTCATGCCCGAGGCTGTCATTGAGCAACTTGAAGCGGTCCAGGTTGATGTGAACCAGGGCCAGGCTGCGCCCGCCCTGGCGCACCCGCAGATGGGCGTCGCGCAGGCGCTCGCGAAACAGCGAGCGGTTGGCCAGGCCGGTGAGTTCGTCGTAGTGGGTCAGGTAGCGCATGCGCTCTTCGGACTCGCGCCGCGCCGACAGATCGGCGAAGAAGCCGACGATATGGCTGACCTGCCCGCGCTTGTCGCGGACCATGCTCAGTTGCAGCCACTGCGGGTACAGCTCGCCATTCTTGCGCGCCTCCACCAACTCGCCCTGCCAACTGCCGTGCTGCTCCAGGGCCTGGCGGATCGCCGGGTAGTGGCGACGCGCATCGCGGCTGCACGGCAGCTCCACGACATTGCGCCCGAGCATGTCTTCGATCTGATAGCCGGTGACGCGGCTGAATGCCTGGTTGATCGCGATCAATGCGTAATCCGGGTCGAGAATCACGATGCCTTCGCTGGCGGCCTCGAACACAGTGGCGGCCAGGTTGCGCTGCTCTTCCAGCTCCTTGCTGGTGCTGATGTCGCGCCGGGTGCCGACCATGCGCGTCACCCGTCCGCTGGCGCTACGCTCCACCGCTCGGCCACGGTCCTCGATCCAGACCCAATGGCCGGCACCGTGGCGCACCCGGTATTCAACTTGATAATCCTCGCTGCGGCCCTTGAGGTGCTCCACCAGGGCGCGCCTGAGCAGCGGCAGGTCCTCGGGGTGCAGGCGGGGCTTGAGGTGGCTGAGCATCGCCGTGACGTAGTCGGGCTCCAGCCCGAACAGCTCCTTGACCTGGGTGTGGTGCACTTCGTCGGTCTGCAGGTTCCAGTCCCACAGCCCCAACTCACTGGCCTTGAGCGCCAGGGCCAGGCGCGCCTCGCTCTTGCTCAGGGCCTTGTTGGCCGCGTCCAGCTCCAGGCTGCGCTCGGCGACCCGGCCTTCAAGGCTGACCTGGGCTTCGCGCAGTTCATCTTCGGCGCGCCGGCGCTGTTCAATCTCGCGGGCCAGCTCGCTGTTGAGCTGCTCGCTGCGGCTTTGCGCCTGCTGCAGGTGCTCGATCAGCGCCTGGTTCTGGAAACGCCGCAGCATGCCACGGTGGATCAGGCGATGAACCTGCCAGGCCACCACACTCAATGACACCAGCAGAATCAGCCCCAGCCAGCCCCAGCCGCGCTGTTGCTGGTCGCCGCCCCAGAACAGATAGGCGATGGCCGGCAACAGACAGGGCAAGGTAAAGGACAGGAAGGCCGGCAGGCTGACGGCATAGGAAACGCTGGCGGAGAGAATCGCTGCGCCGATCAGGCCGAAGACCCAGGCCTGCTGCAGGAAACTGTCGGCAGGCACCAGGGCGATAGCGGCGCAGGCCAGGGTCAGGCCACTGACCGCAGACCCCATCAGAAACATCCGCCGCCACACCGCGTGTGCCTGGCGGCTGGGCATGGCGGAATCGAACGCCGCCACCTGGATCACCCGCAGCGCCACCAGGGCCAGCAGCCAGACCATCCACACACTGACCAGCAAGTACCGCTCGGGGCTCCACAGCAACCAGGCGCAGACCAGACCGTTGAGCAACATGAAGAGTGTGGGCAGCAATGAGCCCTGATAAAGCAGACGCGTGCGCTCGACCGCCATCTCCATGGCGTAGTGCTGGCGGATAACCCGCGGCTCCACAAAAGGACCGCTCAGGTCGGTGCTGAGTGTCATAGGCAGTGTTCTTATAATGGTTGAGCCTGAAACGTCGCCGGAGCATACACAAGCAATAGCCCGTACCAAACTGCTCCAGATCATAAATCGCTAAAACAAATCCCCCGCCGGTACTGCATAAAACCGTACAGGCGAGCACTGCCAACGGCTGCAGCCTGTGACCGACCGGTCGTCATCCACGGTAGTTTTATCGGCTAAACCAACGCCGGGTTTGCCCGGTGTCGCCCGGCCCCCTAGAATGCCCCGATGCGCGATGACCTCTCCCTTCTGCTGAACTCCCTCAACGATGCCCAACGCCAGGCCGTAGCTGCCTCCGTGGGTCGTCAGTTGGTCCTGGCCGGTGCTGGATCCGGTAAAACCCGTGTGCTGGTGCACCGTATCGCCTGGTTGATCCAGGTCGAGAACGCCTCGCCACACTCCATCCTGTCGGTGACCTTCACCAACAAGGCGGCTGCCGAGATGCGCCATCGCATCGAGCAGTTGATGGGGATCAACCCGGCCGGCATGTGGGTCGGCACCTTCCACGGCCTGGCGCACCGCCTGTTGCGTGCCCATTGGCAGGAAGCGGGCTTGAGCCAGACCTTCCAGATCCTCGACAGCGACGACCAGCAACGCCTGGTCAAGCGTGTGATCCGCGACCTGGGGCTGGATGAACAGCGCTGGCCGGCACGCCAGGCGCAATGGTTTATCAACGGCCAGAAAGACGAAGGCCTGCGTCCGCAACATATTCAAGCCAGCGGCGATCTGTTCCTGGCCACCATGCGCAGCATCTATGAGGCCTACGAGGCGGCCTGCCTGCGCGCCGGGGTCATCGACTTCTCCGAACTGCTGCTGCGCGCCCTGGACCTGTGGCGCGACCACCCGGGCTTGCTCGCGCACTACCAGAAGCGCTTCCGCCATGTGCTGGTGGATGAGTTCCAGGACACCAACGCCGTGCAGTACGCCTGGTTGCGCCTGCTGGCCAAGGGCGGTGACAGCCTGATGGTGGTGGGCGACGACGACCAGTCGATCTACGGCTGGCGCGGCGCGAAAATCGAGAACATTCACCAGTATTCCGAAGATTTCCCGGACGCCGAAACCATTCGCCTGGAGCAGAACTACCGCTCCACGGCCGGCATCCTCAAAGCCGCCAACGCCCTGATCGCCAACAACACCGGGCGCCTGGGCAAGGAGTTGTGGACCGACGGCGGCGAAGGCGAAGCCATCAACCTGTACGCCGCCTTCAACGAGCACGACGAAGCGCGCTACGTGGTGGAAACCATCGAAAGCGCGCTGAAAACCGGCCTGGCCCGCAGCGACATTGCCATTTTGTATCGCTCCAACGCCCAGTCCCGGGTGCTGGAAGAGGCCTTGCTGCGCGAACGCATCCCGTACCGCATCTACGGCGGCCAGCGCTTCTTCGAACGTGCTGAAATCAAGAACGCCATGGCCTACCTGCGCCTGCTCGAAGGCCGGGGCAACGATGCCGCGCTTGAGCGGGTGATCAACGTCCCGGCGCGTGGCATCGGCGAAAAGACCGTCGAAGCGATCCGCGAACACGCGCGCCACAGCGACGTGTCGATGTGGGAAGCCATGCGCCAGCTGGTGGCCAACAAGGGCCTGACCGGTCGCGCTGCCGGCGCCTTGGGCGGCTTTATCGAACTGATCGAGAACCTCGCGGCAAAAACCGCCGAGATGCCGCTGCACCTGATGACCCAGACGGTGATCGAGCAATCCGGGCTTATTGCCTACCACGAGGCGGAAAAAGGCGAAAAAGGCCAGGCCCGGGTAGAAAACCTTGAGGAACTGGTCAGCGCCGCACGCAACTTCGAAAACACCGAAGAAGACGAGGAGCTGACACCACTGGCTGCGTTCCTCGGCCATGCGTCCCTGGAAGCCGGCGACACCCAGGCCGACGAGCACGAAGACGGCATCCAGCTGATGACCTTGCACAGCGCCAAGGGCCTGGAATTCCCCTACGTGTTCCTGGTGGGCATGGAAGAAGGCCTGTTCCCGCACAAGATGAGCCTGGAAGAGCCCGGGCGCCTTGAAGAAGAACGGCGCCTGGCCTACGTCGGCATCACCCGGGCGATGCAGAACCTGGTCATGACCTATGCCGAGACCCGCCGCCTGTATGGCAGCGAGACCTACAACAAGGTCTCGCGCTTCGTCCGCGAAGTGCCCAAGGGGCTGATCCAGGAAGTGCGCCTGTCCAACAGCGTCAGCCGTCCCTTCGGTGGTGGCCAGCAGCAGAGCTCCAGCAGCCTGTTTGGTGGCAGTGAGATCCCGGACACCGGCTTCAGACTGGGCCAGGCCGTGCGCCACGCCGTGTTTGGCGACGGGGTGATCCTCAACTTCGAGGGCGCCGGGGCCCAGGCACGGGTCCAGGTCAACTTCAGCGAAGGCAGCAAGTGGCTGATGCTGGGTTACGCCAAGCTGGAAGCCATCTGAGCCCAGCGGAAGGCGGTGCGCCGGTGCGAGCCGGCACCCGCTGACCACGGCTGGCGCGCTCGCCCTCAAGCGTCCTTATATAAGGAAGAGGAACATCCCCATGGGCACAGGCTTTTTTTCCTCCTGGACATTCTGGGCCCTGCTATCGGCGACATTCGCCGCGCTGACGGCGATCTTCGCCAAAATCGGTATCGAGAACGTCAATTCCGACTTCGCCACCCTGCTGCGAACCGTAGTGGTTCTGGTGAGCCTGGCCTTGATTTTGTACGCCACGGGCCAATATCAGTCACTGGGATCGATCTCGGGCAAAAGCTACCTGTTCCTGGTGCTGTCCGGCCTGGCCACCGGTGCTTCCTGGCTGTGCTACTTCCGCGCGCTGAAGCTGGGCCCGGCCTCGCTGGTCGCGCCGGTCGACAAACTCAGCGTGGTGTTGGTCGCCCTGTTGGGCGCCGCGCTGCTGGGGGAGAAGCTCGACCTGCGGCAATGGGGTGGAATCGGACTGATCACCGCAGGCGTGGTGATGCTGGCGCTACGCCGCTAGGCACGGTTGCACTGAACCCACCCGTCGCCCGCCGGGTCCCAGATATACGTCCTCTTGCCCCGGCTGAAACTGAACCCAGCCTGTCAGGCAAAAGCCCGAAACATTATGCCGCTAGCCAGTGACACTTCACCTGTGCAACATGGCGCGCGTGCCATCCACAAATGGGAATTCCCTTTATGAAACGTTTTCTTAGCATCGCCATGGCGCTGTGCATCGGCCTGACGATGAGCCTCGACGCCAACGCCAAGCGCTTCGGTGGCGGCAAAAGCGCGGGCGCCGCGCCGTCGCACCAAACCAGCCAGATGGCGCCTTCCGCAGGTGCGGGTACTGCCGCAACCGCGGGCGCTGCCGGTGCCGCTGGCGCTGCTGCCAAAGCGGGCGGCGCTTCGCGCTGGCTCGGCCCTCTGGCCGGTATCGCCGCGGGCGGCCTGCTGGCCTCCATGTTCATGGGCGGTGGCTTCCAGGGCATGCAGATCTTCGACATCCTGATCCTCGCCGTCATCGCATTCGTGATCTTCCGCTTCATCGCCGCTCGTCGCCGCAAGCAGCAGGAGCAGTTCGCTCCGGCTGGCCACGCGCCCATGCAGCGTGAAGCCTTCCAGCCACAGCAGCCTGCTCCAGGCTCAATCTTCGGTGGTGCTTCGGCTGCCGCCGCCCGTCCGGTGATCAATGCTCCGGCCTGGTTCAACGAAGAGCGCTTCATCGAAGCTGCGCGTAACCACTTCCAGTCCCTGCAGCAACACTGGGACGCGAATGAAATGGACAAGATCGCCGAGTTCGTGACCCCGCAAATGCTGCAGTTCCTGAAAAAAGAACGCGCAGACCTGGGTGATGGCTTCCAGTCGACCTACATCGACAACCTCAATGTCCAACTGGACGGCGTGGATGATCGTGCCGACAAGACCATTGCTACCCTGACCTTCACCGGCGTGTCGAAAACCTCGCGTTTCGACCAGGGCGAAATGTTCAGCGAAAGCTGGAACATGGAACGCGCTCCAGGCGACAACCAGCCTTGGCTGGTTGCAGGTATCCGCCAGAACGGCTGATCCCTTTCGCGGTCACACCAGTAATGCAGAACCCCGACTCAGGTCGGGGTTTTGCATTTCACGATTGCACTTATAGCGAGCTACTGTATAAAACCGCGTCATATAAACCGCGCCATAGAGCTAAGAGGACCCAGGCCGTGGAAGAAGTCATCGAGCAACTGCGTGAAGCAAACGAACCGGTACCCGTTCCCCTGGAGTTACCGGACGAAGACCAACTGGTGGAAGTCGAGGAACAGCTGTTCATCAACATCCCCTTCGTCTTCAAAGAGTTCCTGTTGACCGTGAGTGACGTGGTCTACGGCAGCCTGGAACCGGTGACTGTCACCGACCCGCAGTCCCACACCTATCTGCCGGAAGTAGCCGCTACTGCCTGGGACCTGGGTGTACCGCGCGAGTTGATCCCGATCTGCCAGGACGGCGAAGACTATTACTGTGTCGAGGAAGACGGCACCGTGGTGCTGTGGTCCGGCGAAGAAGAGCTGATCACCGAAGAATCCTGGGAATCGGTGTGGCACTGGGCACGGGACGTCTGGCTGGAAAGCTGAGTCGATCACCCGCACGCCCCATGGCCGGCAAGCGCGCACTTACAGAGGCATGCCCCCTGTAATGGCGCGCGTGACCGCGCCGTTGCCGTCCCTGGCAGCGGCGGGAATGGGCGATCAATGCCCTGAACTTTCCTTGTGGTTATCCAGGGTTTCCAGCAGCGCAACCTGCATCCGCGTGTGCACCCGGATAAACCAGCGCCACAGCACCGCAGCCACCGCGGCCGCGACCACCGCGATCAGGACCAGCAGCTCGGCAGTCGGCAGAATGCTCGACGACAACGCCGCCAGCAGCAGAAAGATCACCAGCAACGACAAAATCGGAATCACCTCGGCGATCACTCGCCGCACCCTCTGCGTATGGCGCCCGGCCACTTCCGCCTTGACCCCCATCTCCGCCAGCAGCATCGACAGCGCCTTGAGCTTGCGATAGGCGGCGATCAGGAACGGCAGCGACAACAACAGCGCACCGCCCCAGATCAGCGCCTTCTGCCAGCTCGGGTCGCTGATCCAGTCCTGCAGATAGCCGGCGATACGGGCCGCGAAGTAGCCGCCAGAGAAGAAGATCGCCACCACCAGCGCCAGGTTGACCCCCACCTGCATCAGGATCCGCCGGATCATCGACGCCAGCAATGCGCCCTCGCCTTGGGGCTGGATGCTGCGTAGCCATTCGCCATACATGCCCAGCACCCGACCCAGGCGCTGCGGCATCACCTCGGCCAACTTCAGCGACAACGGGTCGGCGGCGCGAATCAGGTACGGAGTGAGCAAGGTGGTGATGGCCGATACCGCCACCGCCACCGGATAGAGGAAGTCGCTGGTGACCTGCAAGGTCATGCCCAGGGCGGCGATGATGAATGAGAACTCACCGATCTGGGACAGGCCCATGCCGACCCGCAGCGACGTGCGCCCATCGTTGCCGGCGATAAAGGCACCCAGCCCACAGGACAGCATCTTGCCCAGGACCACCGCGACCGTGATCACCACGATCGGCCAGGCGTATTGCAGGAGAATCTGCGGGTCGATCATCAAGCCAATGGCGACAAAGAAGATGGCACTGAACATGTCGCGAACGGGTTCAATCAGCCGTTCAATTTTCAGCAACTCGCGGGACTCGGCGATGATCGCGCCAATCAGGAAAGCCCCCAGGACCATGCTGTATTCCAGCTTGACCACCAGCAGGCAAAAGCCGAAACACAGGCCGAGCACGGTGATCAACAGCATTTCGTTGCTTTCAAAACGGGCCACGTAGGCCAGCAGGCGCGGCACCAGCAGAATGCCGATCACCAGCGCCACGATCATGAACAGCGAGAGCTTGCCAACGGTGGAAAACACTTCGCCGGAGTCGACTGTGCCGCTGACCGCGATGCTTGAAAGCAAGGCGATGATGCCGATGCCGAGGATGTCTTCGACAATCAACACACCGAAGATCAACTGCGCAAAGCGCTGGTTCTTCATCTTCAGGTCATTGAGGGCCTTGACGATGATGGTGGTCGAGGAAATGGCCAGGATCGCACCGAGGAACAGTGAGTCCATGGTGCTCCAGTCGAACCAGCGACCGATTTCGTAGCCGATCCAGATCATCAGCACGATTTCCAGAAAGGCCGCGATAAAGGCCGTGGCACCGACCTTGAACAGCTTGCGCAGGCTGAACTCCAGGCCCAGGCAGAACATCAGGAAAATCACCCCCAGTTCGGCCAGGGTCTTGATGGTCTGCTCGTCATGGATCAGGCCAAAAGGTGGGGTGTGCGGCCCGATAATGAAGCCGGCGACGATATAGCCCAGCACCACCGGTTGTTTGAGCCGGTGAAAAACAATGGTCACCACGCCCGCGACCAACATGATCACTGCCAGGTCCTGAATAAAGCTGATGGCATGCATGGCGTGGGGCTCCTTGTGGGGTTGGCAAATACGCTCACTCGGCCGCCGAGCATCCGAATGCTCTGATAAGGCCAAGTAAAAATCTGAAAATTTGAGAGAAAAAGCCCTGGGAAAGGGCCTTTCGCAGGTTACCACCGCGACTTCGAGCAAAAAGGCGGTGCAATATAAGGAAACAGATCGATCGGCGCGTGACGGCGAGCGGCGGCCCGGCGTCCCGTTATCGATGGTTTTGAAAGCTGACCAAGCGCCCGCAGAGGTGCTCCCGTAACCCCTGCCTACAACCGTGAGTGTGCTATGGAACCCGGAAACGCCCAGCTGTCGATGACGGTACTGATGACCCCTGACATGGCCAATTTCTCTGGCAATGTCCACGGCGGCACCCTGCTCAAGTACCTCGACGAGGTCGCCTACGCCTGCGCCAGCCGTTATGCCGGCCGCTATGTGGTGACCTTGTCGGTGGACCAGGTGATTTTCCGCGAGCCGATTCATGTCGGCGAACTGGTGACCTTCCTGGCGTCGGTGAACTACACCGGCAACACCTCGATGGAGGTGGGGATCAAGGTGGTCACCGAGAATATCCGCGAGCGCTCGGTGCGCCATACCAACAGCTGCTTCTTCACCATGGTCGCCGTGGACGACCAGCGTAAGCCGGCAGTGGTCCCGCAGTTGCAACCGCAGACCAGCGAAGACAAACGGCGCTTTATCCAGGCCAAGCAGCGCCGGCAGATTCGCCAGGAGCTGGAAATTCGCTATCAGGAGATCAAGGCCGACGCGCCCTGAGCTTCACGCACCACGGAACCATGGACGGTTCCAGCCTCCCGCTTCGCACCTCCCTCCCTGCAATGCCCCTCGGGTATTTCCGTGCCCTCCCCGCGCCAGCCCTTAAAGGCCAGGCAGATTGGCCGCTTTGATCCCTTTTTGACCACATACGCAGTTATGTAGCCGCAGCCCCGCTGCCAGAATCCTCGTGCAAGGCAAAAACGCACTCCCGCTCGCGGGAGCATTCGAACAAGAACGAACGCGTGAGAACCGAACATGCCCAGCACCCGCCCCGCCTCCAGCAGCAACGCCCTCGCCATCAGCGACAGCGGCGTCCCCAGTGAATTTACCCACAGCGCCCAGGGCACTTCCCTGCGACGCATCCTGCGCCTGCCGGCCCTGGTGTTCTTCGGCCTGGTGTACATGGTGCCGCTGACCATTTTCACCACCTACGGCGTGGTCACCCAGCTCACCGGCGGACGCACAGCCGCCGCGTACGTCATCACCCTGCTGGCGATGTTTTTCACCGCGCTGTCCTACAGCGCCATGGTGAAGAAATATCCGATTGCCGGTTCTGCCTATTCCTACACCAGCCTGAGCTTTGGCCCGAGCATCGGCTTTCTGGCCGGCTGGTCGCTGCTGCTCGATTACCTGTTCCTGCCGATGATCAATTACCTGGTGATCGGCCTGTTCCTCAATATCGCCTTTCCCCAGGTCCCTGCCTGGGTCTTCGTGGTGGCGACCATCGGTGTGGTGACGGTGCTGAACATTCGCGGCATCAGTTCGGTGTCGAGCATGAGCAACCTGATCGTCGGCGCCCAGGTGGTGTTTGTCCTGGTGTTCATCGCTCTGGCCGGCAAGCACTTGCTCGGCGTCGAAGCCCTGGACTTGAGCGCGCCGTGGCTGGGTGACGGCAGTCAGGTCGGATTTCTGCCATTGATGGCCGGCGCGGCGGTGCTGTGCCTGTCGTTTCTGGGGTTCGATGCGGTGTCGACCCTGGCCGAAGAGGCCCGCGACCCGCGCAGGGACATCCCTCGGGCGATTGTGATTACTACCCTGGGCGCCGGCGCGCTGTTTATCCTGCTGGCCCTGGTCAGCCAGCTGGTGTTCCCCGGCAGTGCCTTCAAGGACCCGGAGGCGGCCGCCGGCGAGGTCATGCTGCAGGCGGGGGGGCGTTTTCTGGAGATGTTTTTCACCGCGGCCTATGTGGCGGGCGCGGCGGGATCGGCGCTGGCCTCCCAGGCCTCGGTGTCGCGCATTCTCTTCAGCATGGGCCGCGACGGGATCTTGCCGCGCCGGGTGTTCGGCGTGCTCTCGGCGCGTTACAAGACGCCCACCACGGCGATTGTCCTGGTGTCGCTGATCTCGCTGCTGGCGGTGGTGATCGACCTGACGACACTGGCGTCGATGATCAGCTTCGGCGCGCTGGTGGCGTTCTCGGCGGTCAACCTGGCAGTGATCAAGAGCCACCTGTTCGATGGCCAGCCACGCAGCGGCGCCGACCTGTTGCGCTATGGCTTGCTGCCGCTGGTGGGGTTTGCCCTGATTGTCTGGCTCTGGACCAGCCTGTCGCTGCTGACCCTGGGCATCGGCCTGGCCTGGTTCGCTGTGGGCCTGGCCTACCTGGCGTTCCACACCCGGGGCTTCAGCCACAAGGCGCCCGAGGTGCAGTTCTCAGAACCGCTCTAGGGTCGGTTGAGGTGTGGCCCAGCACCGCGGCTTGTGACCAAACCGCTAGAGCTCGATCGGCGTGGCTTCGAAGCGTACCCGCGGATGGGCGATCCGGTCCTGGGCCCGCACCAGTTCCAGTTCATAACTGGCGCAAGCCTGGGTTTCCAGCAGCACTTCATGCACCGCGGCGGCGGTGAATTCGAACGCCGCCAGCAGGCTGTCGCCCAGCAGCACCCGGGCCAGGAACAGGCCTGAGGTCAGGTCGCCCACACCCACGGGCTGACGCGGAAACGCCAGCAGCGGGCGGCGCAAATGCCAGCTGCCATCGGCGGTGACCAGCAGCATCTCAAAGCCATCGGCGACCTTGCCCGGGTAATCCAGGTGCTTGACCAGCACCGCCTTCGGCCCACGGGCCAGCAGCGCCCGAGCCATGGCCAGGCAATCGAACAGCGACTGCGGCTTGCGCCCGGAGAAGCTGTCCAGCTCCAGCTGGTTGGGGCACAAGATATCTGCCATCGCCACGGCTTCTTCGAGCAGGAAGTCGCTGACTTCTGCGGGCACGCTGCAACCCTTTTCCGGATGCCCCATCACCGGGTCGCACAGGTACAGCGCCTTGGGGTTGGTCGCCTTGATCCGCGCGACACCACTGAGAATCGCCCGCCCCTGGGCGGCGCTGCCCAGGTAACCGGACAGCACCGCGTCGCAGTTGCCCAGCTCGCCGATGGCGGCGATGCCTTCTACCAGCTCGGGAATCCGATGGGGCGCCAGGACTTCTCCGGCCCACTGTCCATACTGAGTGTGGTTGGAGAACTGCACCGTGTTCAGCGGCCAGACGTTCACCCCGACCCGCTGCATCGGAAAAACCGCAGCGCTGTTACCGGCATGGCCAAAGACCACATGGGACTGGATCGCAAGCAGATGAGGTGTACGTTTCATGCGCGGATTTTCCGTAAAACCATTGAAATTCAAGCCGCGCAGTATGCGACTAAACACAGCCTGTACGACAGACCGGAGAGGCAGTTAAGCTGATGGCACTTTGTCGGAGCAAATCTTCATGCTGACCCTCGGAAATATCTTTGTGCTGATGCTGCTGGCGACGGGCGCCGCCTGGATCTGGCACAACCACGGTTTGCGCGAGCGGGCACTGGAGAGGGTCAAGCAGCACTGCGCCAAGCTCGATATCGAGCTACTGGACGGCAACGTCGCGCTCAAGCGCATCGGCTTCGTCAAGGATGCCAACGGCCGCCGACGCCTGGCGCGAATCTACAATTTCGAGTTCACCGTGACCGGTGAAACCCGGCACGCCGGCACCATCACCCAGTTCGGCGCCCACAGCGCACAGATCGAACTCGCGCCCTACCCCTTTGAAGTCAAAACCCCATTGCCCAGTGCGGAAGTGATCGAGCTGAGCCAATGGCGGGAAGAGCATCAGAAATGGCGGCAGTGAGACGGTGGATCAGGGTCGAGGGCCAGCGCAGCCTTCGGCAGCGGCTACAGGCGGCAGGCTTGTAGGCTGTTCTGCAACGCCGCGACCTCCTGTACCTCGCTGAAAATCAACTCCAACCGCGAATCCTGGCGCCATTCACTGGGCAGCCAGTTGAGGGGCGAGTTGTCGACGCCATTCCCGGAACGCCAGCCTTCGCCGCTATGGATCACCAGCTTGGCCCGGCGCCAGTCGAGGTTCTGCAACCAATGGTCGATCCGCGTCAGGTCGAATAGCTGGCTTGGATGCCAGCGCCAGCCAATGCTCCAGCCGCCCTCCTGGGCCTGGCTCAGGCAGATCGGCCGAGTCGGATCGGTCCAGATCGCCGGCAGCTGCGCCAGGCCCTGGGGCAGCTCCAACTCGACCTGAGCCGCGTCGGCGCGAGCCAGTAAACCGGGCAGCTGTGCCAGCGGCAGATGGGCCTGGTGGGTCCAGTACCGCGGACAATCCGGCAGTTGCTCGATAACCCGCTGCCGCTCGGCCTCGCCCAGGTGCTCATCCTTGTTCAGCAACAACAATCCGGCACTGGCCAACGCCTCCTGCTGGGCCCGGGGCAAGGGCTTGCCGGCCGCCAGGGCCTGGGCATCCAGCACCAATACACAGGGCTGCACAGCCAACACCCCTTGCCACGGCGCCTCGCGCAATTGCCGCAGCAATTGCGCCGGATGGCCGAGTCCCGAGGGCTCGATAAACAGCCGGTCCGGTCGCGCCTTGCGCAGCAAGCGCCCAAGGCCCACCTGAAACGGCGCGCCATTCACGCAACACAGACAGCCACCGGCCACCTCCCCCAGGCTAATACCGTCTTCATCCCGGGCCAGCAGCGCCACATCCAGGCCGATCTGGCCGAACTCGTTGATCAGCACCGCCCAGCGCTCGTTGGCCGGGCGCTGGCGCAAAAGGTCGCGGATCAGGCTGGTCTTTCCGGCACCCAAGGGCCCGGCGATGACGTGAGTGGGGATGTTTTGCAGCATGGGAAGGGAGTCCATAAAACCTGTGAGGCGATGCTACGCCCTTCTCGCCCCAGGCGAATAGCCGCTCGACCTGCAGTCGCTGCCGAGGCACTAGGCGGCGCTGGCCATCAGCAACGCCCCATGCCTGCCTGGCAGACCACGGCCGGTCAGCCCAGCCAGTCCAGGGTCAGGATCAACCGGCGCTCGCCCGGCGCCGGTTGCGGTGAGCGATGGATCAGGCCGAAGCCTTCATTGCCGTGCCATTTCTCACCCTTGAGCAACGCCACCTCGCCGCAGGCCATTTGCTCGATTGACTCTCCGGCATCAGGCTCGGCCTGGGCCTGGCCCAACTGCCGGCGGTCCATGACGCCTTCCTTCAGCCACTGGCTGCCGACGCCGGCGTAGGTGGTGATCAAACGCACCGGCACATGGTCGACGTGAAAGCGCGGGCACATGGCCTTGTCCAGAACCCGCAGACGCAACCCCACGCGTCGTGCCCCCAACAGGCAGGCAAAGGCGCTGACCAGCCAGGAAACGTCGGCGATAAAGCCGTCATAACCCTCCAGATCGCTGAAGCCCGACGCCAGGCCACGCAGGTTGGGCTCGGCTTCATCATCGGCCAGCTCCAGGGACAGGGAGTCGGCCAGGGGCTGGTTGAGGGACAGCAACAAGGCGCCGAAATCGGCGATATGCGCCGGCAGCCGGCGCTGCCACAAGGCCAGGTTGACCGGGTCCTGCAGCACGTCGGCCAATACCGAGGGCGCAGCGCCCAGCGCCTGGCGGCGGGTCAGCGACGGCAACGCAATGCCGGGGGCTCTCAGGGCCGGCATCAGGCCGCGACCTCCCCTTGCCAGGGCCCGAAGGGGTCGGGCAATTGCCGCCAGCCTTCGACACCCAGGGCCATCTCCGCGTCGCTCAGCAGGCAAGCGTCGAGTTCGGCGGCAAGTTGTGCGAAGTCGATGTTCTGCCCGATAAATACCAGTTCCTGACGGCAGTCGCCGCTGGCTGGAGTCCAGTTGTTCAAGATCGCCGCGGTGCTTTCCTGATCCTGGGGCCACTGCTGCCTGGGCACGAAACGCCACCAACGCCCGGCAAACCCGTGGCGCATCAAGCCCCCGGCCTGGGACCAGCTGCCGGCGTCCCGGTACTTGCTGGCGAGCCAGAAAAAGCCCTTGGAGCGCAGCAGTTTGCCGTTGACCCAAGGCCGGTCGATAAACTGGAAAAACCGCTGTGGGTGAAACGGCCGGCGCGCCCGGTACGCCGTGGAGGCGATCCCGTACTCCTGGGTCTCCGGCACGTGCTCGCCGCGCAGCTCCTGCAACCAGCCGGGGGCCTGGGCCGCGCGTTCGAAGTCAAACCGTCCGGTGTTGAGGATCGCGTTCAGCGGCACCTGGCCCATGACCATGGGCAGGATCTGCGCCTGGGAATTGAGGCGCTGGAGAATGGCCATCAGTTCCTGGCGCTGGTCGCTGCTGATCAGGTCGATCTTGCTGATCAAGAGCACGTCGGCGAACTCGATCTGCTCGATCAGCAGGTCGGTGATCGAACGTTCATCTTCCTCGCCCAGGGTCTCGCCACGGGAAGCCAGGCTTTCGGCGGCCTGGAAATCGAGCAGGAAATTCATCCCGTCGACCACCGTGACCATGGTGTCCAGGCGCGCTACGTCCGCCAGGCTCTGGCCCTGTTCATCGCGAAAGGTGAAGGTTTCGGCCACCGGCAGCGGTTCGGAGATGCCGGTGGACTCGATCAGCAGGTAATCGAAGCGCCCTTCTCGGGCCAGTTTGCCGACTTCTTCCAGCAGGTCTTCGCGCAGGGTGCAGCAGATGCAGCCGTTGCTCATTTCCACCAGCTTTTCTTCGGCGCGATTGAGGCTGACGTCACGCTGGACCTCGCCGCCATCAATGTTGATTTCGCTCATATCGTTGACGATTACCGCCACTCGCAGGTTTTCACGGTTACGCAGCACGTAGTTGAGCAAGGTGCTTTTGCCGGCGCCGAGAAAGCCGGAAAGCACGGTAACGGGGAGACGGTCGGTCATGGGGGTGGTCCTCATCAGGGCGTACGGTGGCTGGGTCAAGACGCCCGGGTATGGCGTTCGCGCAGCTCTTGGCGTTCTTTGGCTTCGATACACAGGGTGGCGGTTGGGCGCAGCAACAGGCGCTTGAGGCCGATCGGCTCACCGGTTTCCCGGCACCAGCCATATTCGCCACGGGCCAGGTGTTCGAGGGCCTGGTCGATCTTGTCCAGCAGCTTCTTTTCCCGCTCCAGCAGGCGCAGTTGCCACTGGCGCCGCTCTTCGGCGCTGCCGATGTCTGCGGGGTCGCTGCTGGGTTCCTGTTCGCGCAGTTCGCTGAACTCGCCGGCGATGCGCTGTTGCAGGTCGGTGCGCTGCGCCAACAGCAGTTCGCGGAAGAACCCCTGCTGGGCGTCGTTCATGTAGTCGGCCTGGGGTTGGGCAAGCAGTTCTTGTTCAGTCATGGGCATCACGGATCAGGCTTTATTTGATGTTATATTATAACAATACAAATAAGCCAATCCTCTCTTGCCGAGGCTGACGAAGGGCGCGATGCTGGCGCCCTCTTGCGACGAGAACCTTGATGCCCACTTCGTTGAAATACCTGTTGCCGAGCCTGGCGCTGCTGGTTGCCGGCCACGCCTGGGGGCAATTGCCGAGCACGCTGGCCAACTGCACCCGCAGTGCCAACCTGCTGGCCTGCGTGGATCCCCAGGGCAATGCCTACAGCGTCGCCACCGCGGGCAGCGACACTTACCTGCGCGGCTTCGAAGTCAGCGGCAAACGCTATTGGGCGCAGACCAACAGCCGCTATGGACAGCTGACCTTCTTCACCGGCCTCGCTTCCAACGGCGAAGCCTGGGTCGGCTACAGCCGCCGCGTGGGCTGGACCACCCTCAATCGATTCTCCAGTTCGGGCGGCAGCAAAGGCGTGTTCACCTGCAGCCGCCTCAGCGGTTGTTAAGCCTGCCAGCGCGTCAGACTCGGGCTTTTTGCTGCTCCTGCTGCCAGGCCATGTAGCTGTTGATGGGTGGGTTTTTCTGAAAGTAGCGCTGCAAGCCCTCGAACAAACCGTCGGCCACTGCCTGCTGATGCCGAGCGGTGACCAGGCGCTGGCTGTCGCGGCTGTTGGAGATGAAGCCGGTTTCCACCAGGATCGACGGAACATCCGGTGACTTGAGCACCGCGAACCCGGCCTGCTCCACGCGCTTCTGATGCAGGGTGGTGATCCCGGACAGGCTGTCGAGCACGGTGCTGCCCAATTGCAGGCTGGCGGCAATGGTGGCGTTCATCGACATGTCCAGGATCACCCCGGCCAGCATCGGGTCCTTGTCCTTGAGGTTGAGCAGGCTGGTGGCCCCCAGCAGGTCGGCGCCGTTTTCCCGCTGCGCCATGAAGCGCGCGGTCGCCGAGGTCGCGCCGCCTTCGGACAAGGCATACACCGAGGCGCCGGAAGCTGTCAGCCGTGGCGCGGCATCGGCGTGCACCGAGATAAACATGTCGGCCTGATGCTGACGGGCGATCTCCACGCGCTTGCGCAGCGGCACAAAGAAATCGTCGTTACGCACCAGCTTCACCGTAAAGCCCTTCTCGCGCTTGAGCCGTTTGGCCAGCAACTGGGCAATCGCCAGCACCACATCCTTCTCGCGCTCGCCCTTGGCCCCGACCGCACCCGGATCCTTGCCGCCGTGGCCGGGGTCGACCACCACCATGATGTCGCGCTTGGGGTGGGCCTTGTCCGCTGCCGGCGGCCGTTGCACCAGTGGCGCACTGGCGGCGGCCACCTGCAACGGTGCCTGGCCGACGCGGCTCAAATCCAGCACCAGGCGATGCCCCTGGCCATCCTGGGGCGGCAGCAAAAAGCTGTTGAGCTGCACCGGCTCGGTCAGGTCGAGGACGATGCGCGTGTCGCCGTCACCAAAGCGCCCGGAGCGAATCGCCCGAATCACCGTATTGGCCAGGGCCAACTGACTGAAATCGCCGCTGAGCCTGGCCCCACGCAAGTCGACGATCAAACGTTGCGGCGCACTCAGGGAGAAGGTCTGGTACTGCACCGGCCCGCTGAGGTCGAGCACCAGCCGCAGTTTGTCGTCGGAGCGCCAGAGCCGCGCGTTGCGGATCTGCGTCGCAGACACCCCCAGTGGCAGGATCAGGGCCGCGCTGGCCAGCAGCAGGTTAAGCAATTGACGTCTGTGCATGACATATACCGCTGATTAAGGAGCGTCCGTACTCACGAGGCCGGGTGGTAAGCCGGCTGTGGAAAAAGTTTTCATTCGCCGCATTGTTATAATATAACATGTCGAACTCTTTCCCACGATGGACCTGCTCATGAATGCGCTGACTCTGCCGGATATCGCCGCGCAGGCCGCACGCCAAGCCTTGCCCCTGGAATGGGTGGGCATGTGCGGCATTGCCTTACCTGTGTTGTTCGACGGCCAACGGATCGGCGCCACAGCAGATGCCGGAGTCAGCCTGGATGACGGCGAGGCGCGGGGCATTCATATGTCGCGGCTGTACCTGGCGTTGGAAATGCTCGAAAACGAACCCCTCACGCCGCAGCTGATTCGCAACGTGTTGCAGCGTTTTCTCGACAGCCACCAAGGTTTGTCCCAACAAGCCTATCTGCGGATTCACGCCGATCTGTTGCTGAAACGCCCGGCCCTGGTCAGCCCATTGGCCGGTTGGAAGAGCTACCCGGTGAGCATCGAAGCGCGCCTGAAAAACGCAATGTTCCACGTGGAACTAAAAATCGACGTGGCTTATTCCTCAACCTGCCCATGTTCGGCGGCGCTTTCACGGCAGTTGATTCAGCAGCAGTTTGTCGACGACTTCGCCAATCAGCCGTTGCAGCACGCCGATGTACTGGCTTGGCTTGGCTCGGCCAAAGGCATAGTCGCCACCCCTCACAGCCAACGCAGCAGCGCGCAATTGCAACTGCGCCTGGTCGACTATCTGGACCAACTGCCGCTGATAGCCCTGATCAATGACGCCGAAACCGCCCTCGGCACCGCCGTGCAAACTGCGGTCAAACGCGCCGACGAACAAGCTTTTGCCCTGGCCAATGGACAGAACCTGATGTTCTGCGAGGACGCCGCGCGCCGTTTGCACCTGGCCCTGAAACGCTCCCCCGGGATCAATGCCTTCGCCCTGCGAGTGGTGCACGCCGAGAGCCTGCACGCCCACGATGCCGTCGCCGAAAGCCGCTACAACTGGGAGGCGGCATGATCCGCTGCCAGGCATTGCGCTGGGGTGCCCCGGGGCAGGCGCTGACTCCGGCTCTGGATCTGCACCTGCCCAAAGGCAGCCTGACCGCCATCATCGGCGCCAATGGCTCGGGCAAGAGCAGCCTGCTCAAAGTCATCGCCGGCCTGCAAAAGCCTCTGGCCGGCAAGGTCCTGCTGGAGGTTCCACAGCGTGGCGGCCTGGCGTTTCTGGCACAACAGCAGCATCTGGATCGACAGTTCCCCATCAGCTTGCAGGAGTTGGTGGCTGCCGGTTTCTGGGGCAGCAAGCACGACGCCCAGACCCGCGCGCAGCAGCTGCACAAGGCGCTCGAAGACTGGTGCCTCGGCGGCCTGGAACAGCGGCCGTTGATGGCGCTGTCTGGCGGCGAATTGCAACGCGCCCTGCTCGCCCGGCTGAGCCTGGGCCAGGCCCCGGTGCTGTTGCTGGATGAACCCCACGCCGCGCTGGATGAGTTGGGCCAGGCGCTGCTGTGGAAACACATCCACGCCTGGCACGCCGAAGGCCGGACCCAGGTCCTGGTGTGCCATGACCTCGCCGCCGTACGCCAGCACATTCCCCAGACCCTGTTGATCAACAGCAGCGGCTGCCTGTTCGGCCCCAGCCAGCAACTGATCAAACCGCAAGCACAAGCGCAGGTGGCTTGATGGTCGTCGCCCAGCTCTGGCAACCCTTCAACGAGTTTGTGTTTATGCGCCGGGCCTTGCTCGGCGGGCTGGTGCTGGCGTGCAGCACCGCACCGTTGGGCGTGTTTCTGATTCTGCGCCGCATGAGCCTGATCGGTGACGCCGTGGCCCACGGCATCTTGCCCGGCGCCGCCCTGGGCTTCTGGTTCGCCGGCTTGAGCCTGCCGGCCCTGACCCTCGGTGGACTGGGCGCTGGCTTGAGCATGGCCGGCCTCGCTGCCTGGATCACTCGCCGTACCGGCCTGCGCGAAGATGCCAGCCTCGCCGCCATCTATCCGATCTCCCTGGCCAGCGGCGTGCTGATTCTTGGCCTGGCCGGCAAACGCCTGGACCTGTTGCACCTGCTGTTCGGTTCGGCACTGGCCGTGGACGGGCCGACCCTGAACGGCATGCTCTGGGTCAGCGGCTTCAGCCTGCTGGCCATGGCCCTTATCTATAAACCGCTGCTGCTGGACACCCTCGACCCGCTGTTCCTGCAAACCGTCAGCCGCCTCGGCCCCCTGGCCCACGGGCTGTTCCTGACGTTGGTGGTGCTCAATCTGGTGATCGGCTTCCAGGCCATCGGCGCCTTGATGGTGGTCGGCTTGATGATGCTGCCGGCCGCCGCCTCGCGTTTCTGGAGCCGGCGCCTGCCCCTGTTGATCACCCTTGCCGCCGTGCTCGGGTGCCTCTCGGTGTGGCTCGGCCTGCTGCTGTCGTTTTACTACTCGCTGCCCAGCGGCCCGGCCATCGTGCTGGTGGCTGGCGGCCTGTACCTGCTGTCCGTGGTGTTCGGTCCGGTGCACGGTTTGCTGCGCCGCCCGCCTTTGCTCACATCCCAATGAGGTGTTTCCCGATGCGCGTTCTATTCGTGCTGTTCAGCCTGCTGCTGTCACTGTCGACCGCCCAGGCCGCCGACAAGCTCCAGGTGGTCACCAGTTTCAGCATCCTCTCTGACATCACCCACCAGGTGGGCGGCGACCATATCCAGATCACCAACATGGTCGGCGCCGATGCCGATGCCCACACCTACGAGCCGACCCCGGACGATGCCAAGGCCCTGCTCAAGGCCCGGTTGATCATCAAGAACGGCCTGGGTTTCGAACCCTGGCTCGATCGTCTGGTGGCCAGCACCGCGACCAAAACCCCGGTCATTACCGCCAGCCGTGGGGTGATTCCACGCGCCCTGGAAGAAGACGGCGAAACCGTGCCCGACCCCCACGCCTGGCACAACCTGGCCAACACCGAGCTGTATGTGAACAACATCACCAAGGCCCTGGTGGCAGCCGATCCGGCCAACAAGGCCGACTATGAGCGCAACAGCCAGGCCTACCTGAAACAGATCTACCGCCTGCTGGCCGAAGCCAAGGCCAAGCTCGGCTCGCTGCCGCCGGGTAATCGCAAGATCGTCACTTCCCACGATGCCTTCGGCTACCTGGGCCAGGCCTATGGCATCGACTTTATGGCGCCCCAGGGTTTGTCCACCGAGCGCGAACCTTCGGCCGCCGAAGTCGCAGCGCTGATCACCCAGATCCGCAATGCCAAGGTCAAGGCGGTGTTCATGGAAAACATCAAGGACGCACGCCTGCTGCAACAGATTGCCGAAGAAAGCGGCGCCCATATCGGCGGCACCCTGTATTCCGATGCCCTGGCCGCCACAGGTCCGGCCAGTACCTTCGCCGGGTTGTTCGAATACAACCTCAACACCCTCTACGACGCCCTGAGCCAACCATGAACCCGTGCGCCCCGCTGTCGCTGCTCAACCTGGAGCACGCCGCCCTGGGCAGCCGCTGGCCACTGAACGCAGTGCTCGATGGGCTGCCGTGGAACGACGCCGGGCTGATCACCGCCATCGCCCAACAACACGACAGCTGCGAGGTGCTGATGCTGGCCTGGATGAACCGCCAGGCCCTGGCCCTGACCCTGGAGAGCCGTGACGTCTGCTACTGGTCGCGCTCGCGCCGGCAACTGTGGCGCAAAGGTGAAAGCTCCGGTCATCGCCAACGCCTGGTGGAGGCGCGCCTGGATTGCGACGGCGACGCCATTCTGCTGCTAGTGGAGCAACAGGGCCCGGCCTGCCACACCGGGCGCCGCAGCTGTTTTTACAACGCCATTCGCCAAGGTGCGGTGCAGGTCATCAGTGCACCGCTTGAGGAGCCCGTTCCATGATTCGCAAAAACCCTTCCGGCGACCTGCCGTTGATTGCCGAGTCGGCCTACGTCGATAAAACCGCGATCATCTGCGGCAAGGTGGTGATCGGTGAAAACGTGTTCGTCGGCCCCTATGCGGTGATCCGCGCCGACGAAGTCAACGCCCTGGGGGAAATGGACCCGATCACCATCGGCGCCAACTCCAACATCCAGGATGGGGTGGTGATCCACTCCAAGTCCGGGGCGGCGGTGACCATCGGCGAATTCACCTCCATCGCCCACCGCTCCATCGTTCACGGCCCCTGCCAGGTGGGTAACCGGGTATTCATCGGTTTCAACAGCGTGCTGTTCAACTGCGTGGTCGGCGACGGCAGTGTGGTGCGCCACAACTCGGTGGTCGACGGTCGCGACCTGCCCAATGACTTCTACGTGCCCTCCACCACCCGCATCGGCCCCAACACCGACCTCTCGCAATTCCCCCCGGTGAGCATCAGCGCCTCGGAGTTTTCCGAGGATGTGGCGCGCACCAACGTCGATCTGGTGCGCGGCTACAAAGCCTTGCAGAACGAGTTCTGAACATGAGCCAGATCCTTATTCGCAACGCCCGCCTGGTCAACGAAGGCCGGCAGGTGGATGCCGACCTGCTGGTGCGCCGCGGCCGGATCGAGACCATCGCCAGCAGAATCAGCAATCAAAATGCCGCGCTGGAAATCGACGCCCAGGGCCAATGGCTGGTACCGGGAATGATCGACGACCAGGTGCACTTTCGCGACCCCGGCGCGCCGGACAAAGGCAGCTTCTACACCGAGTCACGGGCGGCGGTGGCCGGTGGCATCACCAGCTTCATGGACATGCCCAACACCCAGCCGCCGACCCTGAGCCTGTCCGCGCTGGAAGACAAACAGCGGCGTGCGGCGATCAATTCGGTGGCCAACTACGGCTTTCACTTTGGGGTCAGCCAGCACAACCTCGACACCGTGGCCGCTCTCGACCCGAGCCTGGTGGCCGGGGTCAAAGTCTTCATGGGCGCCTCCACCGGCAACATGCTGGTGGACGATCCGCAGGTGCTGGAGCGCTTGTTCGCCGAAGTCCCGACCCTGCTCCTGGCCCATTGCGAACATACCCCCAGCATCCAGGCCAACGAACGCCTGTGGCGCGAGCGCTATGGCGAGCAGATTGGCCCTGGCGCTCACCCGCTGATCCGCGACGCCGAGGCCTGTTATCGCTCCTCGTCCCTGGCGGTGGAACTGGCCCGGCGTCACGGCACCCGTCTGCACGTGCTGCACCTGACCAGCGCCCGGGAACTGGCATTGTTCGAGGACAAGCCCCTGGCCGAGAAACGCATCAGCGCCGAGGTCTGCCTGCACCACCTGCTGTTCGATGATCGCGACTACGCGCAGCTGGGCAACCTGATCAAGTGCAACCCGGCGATCAAGACCCAGGCCGACCGCGACGCCCTGCGCCAAGCCCTGCTCACTCAGCGGCTGGACGTGATCGGCAGCGACCACGCGCCCCACACCTGGGCGCAAAAACAGCTGCCGTACCACGCCGCACCCAGCGGCCTGCCGTTGGTGCAGCACGCCCTGCCCGCGCTGCTGGAACTGGTAACCGATGGCGTCTTGCCGCTGACCACCCTGGTGGAAAAAACCAGCCACCGGGTCGCCGACCTGTTCGCCATCCCCGATCGAGGCTACCTGCGCGAAGGCTACTGGGCCGACCTGGTACTGATCCAGCCCGAGCCCGACGGCAAGGCCGTGGACCGCCAGCAGATCCTCGCCCAATGCGGCTGGACCCCGTTCGCCGGGCGCAGTTTTCGCCACAGCATCGCGACCACGCTGGTCTCCGGACAACTGGCCTGGCACGGCGAACGCCTGTACGACGGCTGCCAGGGATTGCCGTTGCGCTTCAATCGCTGAGCCGCGCCCCCCTGTCTTTTTGCAGTCGTTTTTTACACCTCCAAGGACCGCCACAGATGATCCGCATCACCCTGCCCGATGGCTCGCACCGTGAGTACAACCAGCCGTTGTCCGTGTTCGAGGTGGCTGCCAGCATCGGCGTCGGCCTGGCCAAGGCGGCCGTCGCCGGTCGCGTCGACGGCCGCCTGGTGGACTGCACCCACCTGCTGGAGCAGGACGCCAGCGTGAGCATCGTCACCGGCCGTGATCCCGAGGGCCTTGAGATTCTGCGGCACTCTTGCGCCCATCTGCTGGCGATGGCGGTCAAGCAGTTGTACCCCTCGGCGCAGGTCGGCATCGGCCCGGTGATCGACGACGGCTTCTTCTACGACTTCGCCCATGACCGGCCGTTTACCCCCGACGACCTGGCGCTGATCGAGGCCCGCATGCGCAGCCTTGCCGCCACCAACCACAGCCTGCGTCGCCGCGAGTTATCCCGTGCCAATGCCCTGGCATACTTCAGCGCCCTGGGTGAGTCCTACAAAGTCGAGCTGATCCGCGCCCTCCCCGAGGCCGAAGTGCTCTCGCTGTACCGCCAGGGCGATTTTGAAGACCTGTGCCGCGGGCCCCATGTGCGCTCCACCGGCATCCTCCAGGCCTTCAAGCTGACCAAGGTCGCCGGGGCCTACTGGCGCGGCGACGCAGGCAATGCACCGATGCAGCGGATCTACGGCACCTGCTGGGCGCAGCACAAAGACCTCGACGCCTACCTGTTGCGCGTCGAAGAAGCCGGCAAGCGCGACCACCGCAAGCTCGGGCAGCAGTTGGACCTGTTCCATTTCGACGACTGCGCGCCGGGCTCGGTGTTCTGGCATGCCAAGGGCTGGGCGCTGTTCCAGCAGTTGCTGGGGTACATGCGCGCACGTCAGGAGCGGGCCGGTTACCAGGAGGTCAACACCCCGGACGTGATGGACCGCAGCCTCTGGGAAGTTTCCGGGCACTGGCAGAACTACCGCGACCATATGTTCACCTCGCGCACCGAGGACGATCGGGTGCTGGCCCTCAAACCGATGAATTGCCCGGGGGCGCTGTCGATTTTCGGCCATGGCCTCAAGAGCTACCGCGACCTGCCACTGCGCATCGCCGAGTTCGGCAAGGTGCATCGCTACGAACCCTCCGGCTCGTTGCACGGCCTGCTGCGGGTGCGGCACTTCACCCAGGACGACGCGCATATCTTCTGCACCGTGGCGCAGATGCAGGCCGAATGCGAGGCCACCATCGCCCTGGTGTTCGACATCTATCGCGACTTCGGTTTCGACGATATCCAGGTCAAACTCTCGACCCGGCCGGCCGAGCGCATTGGCAGCGATGAGGTCTGGGACCAGTTGGAAGGCGCACTGTCCGGGGCGCTGGCGAACATGGCGATCGACTATCAGCTCAACCCGGGCGAAGGCGCGTTCTACGGGCCCAAGCTGGAGTTCGTGCTGCGCGACGCCATTGGCCGCGACTGGCAATGCGGCACGCTGCAGGTCGACCTCAACCTGCCGCGGCGTTTCGATATCGGCTACATCGACGAGGGCGGCGAACGTCGGCAGCCGGTGATGTTGCACCGTGCGCTGTTTGGTTCACTGGAGCGTTTTATCGGGATCCTGCTGGAGCACTACGGCGGCGCCCTGCCGTGCTGGCTGGCGCCGCAACAAGCGGTGGTGCTGAACATCAGCGAAGGCCAGGCGCAGTACGCGCAAGCCGTCAGCGACGCCCTGCGCCAGCGCGGACTGCGCGCCAGTGCCGACCTGCGCAACCAGAAGATCAGCTACAAAATCCGCGAACACAGCCAACAGAAAGTGCCCTACCTGCTGGTGGTGGGCGACAAGGAAAAGGACGGCGGCTTCGTCAGCCTGCGCAGCCGCAACGGCGAAGACCTCGGGCGTCTGACCCTGCCCGAGGCCATTGAAAAAATAGCGGCCTTGTAAGCGGGCCGCCGAGGTCGGTCAGGTAGACGTTAATGTTGCGCAGGGCCAGCGCAGCCTCGTGCCTCGGCAGCGGCTAGAGGGCTCAGGCCCGTGGTTTGACTGTGCCGCAGTCCTGCCCCAGCCAGACGGCACGGGTGTCCATGCTGCCCTTTTGCTGGACCCCGGTGGCATTGAAGGTGCCGAGGACATTGGTGGTGAATTCACGATCGCTGAGGAACTTGGCAACGCCGGTGCCCTGGGCTTTCGGGCAGTTGAAGCGGAACTTCCACTGATTGCCGGTCCGGTCGGTGACCTCCTGCTTGCAACCCGATTGCGGGTCTGTCAGCGGGATGCTGTCCGATTGCACCTGGGCCTGGGTCAGGCACACACGGATCCCCTTGCCGCCCATGGTCACGCCCTGTTTCTCCAGCATGGCCCGTTGTTCCGGGGTCATCTGCTGCTGCAACTGGCCAAGGATCAACGACAGGTCCGGCAGGTTCTGATCATCGACCTTCATGTTGCTGCTGGTCAGTTCCCATAGCCCGGGCTGCAGCATCTGCGCCTGAGCGGCCAGCGGAAGTGCAACACCCATCACCATGGCCAAACCCAGTAAACGACGTTTCATCGAGAAGCTCCTAGACAGTAGTGGCCGTTAGACGTCAAAAATCGACTTGCGTTGCATGGCCAATTAAATAGCGACATTCGCCGTGGAACATGGTCTGTTACGCATTGAGTCTTCAGGAGCAAGGCTGCCCCATGGATTATTTCGGTCCGCATATTTTCGGTTATTTGATCGCACTGTTGCATTTCCTCGGATTGATCGCCGCCATCCACGCGGTGCTGACCGTGCGTACGGCCCAAGGCGCGATTGCCTGGGCACTGTCGCTGATGTTCATCCCCTACCTGACCCTGATCCCCTACCTGGTTTTTGGCCGCAGCACCTTCGACGCGTACATCAAGGCGCGACGCCAGGCCAACCTGGAAATGCGCAAAGCCATCAACGAACTGAACTGGCGCCCCTGGATCGAAGAGGCCCTCAGCGCCCGCGCCTCCGCCGCCTATGCGTCGCTGCGGGCGATGCCCAAGCTGGGGCGCATGCCCTGTCTGGCGAGCAATCAGTTGCAGTTGTTGATTAATGGCGACGCCACCTTCGCGGCGATTTTCGATGCCATCAGCCGGGCACGGACGGCGGTGCTAATCCAGTTCTTCATCATCCATGACGACGATTTGGGGCGCCGCCTGCAAAGCCTGCTGCTAAAGAAAGCCGCCGAAGGCGTGGCCATTCACCTGCTGTACGACCGCATCGGCAGCCATTCCCTGCCCCATGCCTATGTGCAGACCCTGCGCGATGCCGGGGTCGAAGTGCACGCCTTCGCCACCCGTAGCGGCTGGCTCAATCGCTTTCAGGTCAACTTCCGTAATCACCGCAAGATTGTCGTGGTCGACGGGCTGCTGGGGTTTGTCGGTGGGCATAACGTGGGGGACGAGTACCTGGGCAAAAAATCGCCCCTGGCACCTTGGCGCGATACCCACGTGCAAGTCAGCGGTCCGGTGGTGGCCTGCCTGCAGGAGTCGTTCGCCGAAGACTGGTACTGGGCCTCGCGGCAATTGCCGCCGCTGATCCTGCCGGACACCTACCCCGATGAAGGGGTGCTGTGCCAGGTCCTGGCCAGCGGCCCGGCCGACCCTTATGAGACCTGCTCGCTGTTCTTTGTCGAGGCGATCCACGCCGCCACCGAGCGGGTGTGGATCACCAGCCCGTACTTCATCCCCGACGAAGCCGTATTCGCCGCGTTGCGCCTGGCGGCCCTGCGCGGAGTCGATGTGCGCATCCTGCTGCCCTCACGGCCCGACCACCGCATCGTCTACGCTGCCTCCAGCCTGTACGCCTTCGAAGCGGTGCGGGCCGGGGTGCGGGTGTTCCGTTATCAGCCGGGGTTCCTGCATCAGAAAGTGGTGCTGGTGGACAACGAGATCAGCGCCATCGGCAGCGCCAACCTGGACAACCGCTCGTTCCGACTCAATTTTGAGGTGATGCTGCTGACCGTCGACCAAGCGTTCGCCGCTGAGGTTGAAAGCATGCTGATCGCCGATTTCGCCCAGGCCCACGAGATCGCCCAGGAAGAAAGCCGGGAAACCCACCGCCTGCAACAACTGGGCATGCGGGTCGCCCGGCTTATCTCACCGATCCTCTAACGCTCAGGGGTAGTAGAGGTCGTCACGGGTCCAGGGCAGTTCATGGCTGCCATCGGCCCGGGCCTTGACCGCAAGGATCTGGTGCAGATTGATCCAGCCCCGGGCGAACGCATAGGCGCAGCCGGCCAGGTACAGGCGCCAGATCCGCAGGGCCTGTTCGGGCACCAGCTTGCCGGCGGCCTCCAGGTTGTCTTCCAGGCGCTCGCTCCAGTGGTCCAGGGTCCGCGCGTAATGCAGGCGCAGGCTTTCGACGTCGACCACTTCCAGGCCGGCCTCGCTGATCTCGGCCGAGATCATCGCCAGGTGCGGCAACTCGCCATTGGGGAATACATAACGTTCGATAAAGTCCCCGGCCCCACGTCCGACCGGACGGCCGTCGGTGTGCTTGGCGGTGATGCCGTGGTTCATCACCAGACCGCCTTCACGCACCGCGCCGAACAGGGTCTTGCAGTACTGGGCCAGGTTGGCGTGGCCGACGTGCTCGAACATGCCGACGCTGACCACCTTGTCGAAGCGCCCGTCCTGGGGCAGATCGCGGTAGTCGAGCAGTTGCAGCTCGACCTGGTCTTCCAGGCCTTCGGCGATCACTCGCTCGCGGGCCAGGGCCAACTGTTCCTTGCTCAGGGTGATGCCGAAAACCTTGACCCCGAATTCCCGCGCCGCATAGCGCGCCAGGCCCCCCCAGCCGCAGCCGACATCCAGCAGATACTCGCCGGGCTGCAGGCGCAGCTTGCGGCACAGATGGCGGAATTTGGCTTGCTGAGCTTGTTCGAGGGTTTCGCTGCCAGTCTCGAAATAGGCGCAGGAATAGGCCATGTCACTGTCGAGCCAGAGCTGGTAGAACGCGTTGGACAGGTCGTAGTGGTAGGAAATGGCGGCGGCATCGGTGGCCTTGTCATGCTCGGCGCGGGCCGGCTGCACAGCGTCGTCCTCGTCCAGCAGGGCCTGGCTCCACTCGTCACACACTCGGATCACGTCGCTGATCGAGCCCTCGAGCTCCAGCTTGCCTTCAACGAAGGCACCCCCCAGCAGGTCCAGGCTGGGGTGGGTGAATTGGGCAACCAATTGCGGGTCCTTGACCACAATAGTGACGCTGGGGGCTGGCCCCAGATTGAACTCGTGGCCATCCCAGAGCCGCAAACGAAGCGGTAGATGCAGATTCTGTAAGGCCGGTGGAAGTTGCGCGAGCATGGAATAACCCCCTGGTTTCAGACGTCTGAAATGAGGGTAGACCATCAGCGAAAATTAGCAGGCTATCGATCTGATAGCCGGTTTCTATAAGACTCGACGCGGCAAACCGCCATCAAGTACCCGAAATTCCCGCCAATGATCACCTGAAAAGCCACGCCCTCTGGACAGAGGACGTCGTGCAGTTCGGCAAAGTTCCAAGCGCCGCAGCCGCCTGCCCCTTAGAGTTTGAGCAGCGGCTCCTGGAAGCGCAGCAAGCGCCCGGCGTTACCCAGCACCAGCAACGTGCTGAGGTTGTGCAGCACTGCCGCAATCATCGCCCCTGCCGCACCGAGCCAGCCGAACGCGGCAAAGGCGACAATGGCCAGGGTCCAGCCCAGGCCGATGATCACATTGACCTGCAAGGTCTGCCGGCATTGCCGGCTCAAGCGCACACAGGTGCCGAGGCGCCGCAGGTCGCTGCCGATCAGCACCACATCCGCCGAAGCCAGGGCGATATCGGCACCGCCCGCGCCCATGGCCACGCCGACCACGCCGGCCTTGAGTGCCAGGGAATCGTTGATCCCGTCCCCCACCACCATCGGCCGGAAGCCGCTGTCGATCTCTTGCAGCACCCGGTTGAGTTTGTCTTCGGGCAAGGCCTGGGCTTGCACATCGCGGATCCCCACCTCCAGCGCCAGGCTGTCGGCCACGCTCTGTCGATCGCCGGTCAGCAGCAACTGGCGGCCCAGGCCCAACTCACGCAGTTCATCGAGGGCCGCGCGCGCTTCGGGTTTGACGCTGTCTGCCAGCAACAGCCAGGCCAGAAACTCCCCATTCAAGGCCAGTCCGGCAATCGGCCCGTCATGGCCCGGCACCGGGGTGGTGCTGATGCCCAACTGCTCGAACAGCTCGGGGCGACCCAGGGCTGCTTCGCCTTCAAGGGTTTGCGCCACCACGCCCAGCCCCTGGCGCTCACGAATATCGCTCAGGGCCTGGAGCTGTTCCTGGCCCACCAACCCGGCCAAGGCGCGGCTTACCGGGTGGCTGCTGGCGGAACCGAGGCTCGCCGCCAGGCTGAGCAATGCGCCGTGGTCTGCCTGCGGGCTGTCGATGGACTGCAAGCGCAGGGTGCCGTAAGTCAGGGTCCCGGTCTTGTCCACCACCAGCGACGTCAAGTCGGCCAACTCCTCGAGGAAAGCCGAGCTGCGGATCAATATGCCGTGGCGCGCCGCCACCGCGATTCCGGCAATGGCCGTGGCCGGGGCCGACAGCACCAGCGCACAAGGGCAGGCCGCGACCAGCACCGCGAGCATGGCCTGCGCGTCGTTGGTGACAAACCAGGTCACCGCCGCCAGCAGCAACACCAGCACCATATAGCTGCCGGCATAACGCTCCAGCAGACGGGTGATGGGCGGCTTGGAACGTTCGGCGCTTTGCATCAGGGCGATGACCTTGCCCAGGGTCGACTCATTGCCGGTGCGGGTGACTTCCAGGCGCAACAAGCCATCGAGATTGATCGCCCCGCCAAATACCAAGGTGCCGACGCTGGCCTCCAGCGGCACCGACTCACCGGTAATCGGCGCGGTGTCCAGGCTCGCCTGCCCGGACAACACCAGGCCATCGGCCGGCACCCGGTCGCCGGCGCGCACCTCCACGATATCGCCGGCCTTGAGGATCGAGTTATCCACTTCGCGCACACTGCCATCGGCCTGCACCAGGCGTGCATGACTGCGGGTCAGGCGCCCCAGGGCATGGATCGCTTCCTGGGAGCCGATGACACTGCGCTCTTCCAGCACATGGCCGAAGATCATGATGATCGGCAGCAGCGCCGCCGTCAGCAGGTCGCCGGTCGCCCAGGCACCGAGCATGGCCAAGGCGATCAGTTGATCGGTGATGCCGTGCAGGCTCGGGTAGCGCAGGCTGTACCAGGCCGAACGCATCACCGGCACCGCTACCAGCAACGAGGCCACACCCAGCAGCAATTGGCTGACACCCTCCTGCTCCGGCGCCAGCCAGCGCCAGGCCAGACCCAGGCCGAGCAAACCCAGGGCCAGCATGGCCAGGGTCAGTTGCCGGGCGGCACTGCGTTGTTCGACGGAAGTCAGCATGCTCGCGGGCGAAGCGGCATGAGTGTGTGCGGTCATTGTTCGGCTCCCTGAATGATCAGGCGGGAATCATCTTTAGGGTTGACCGTGGTCACCGAGGCGGCCTGGCCGAGAATCTTCGGCAGGCGCTCGCGGTAGATCCGCAGCAGCATCTCCGGGTCGGTGCCCTGCTGCTGGGCCACCGCCAGGCTCTGGATGGTCGCGGTGTCGGCCTGGGCCTTGGCCAGCCGTTCGCCGGCTTGGGCGTGGGCCACTTGCAACGCCCGGTCGGCCTGTTCGTTGGCACCCTGGGTGAGTTTTTCGGCGTCGGTGCGGGCATTGGCCACGGCTTTGTCAGCCTGCTGGCTGGCCGTCAGCACCGCGTTGAAGGCGCTGACGGCGGGCCCGGGCAGGCTCGATTGCACATCGACCCGGGTCACTTCGATACCGATGCCCTGACCGGTGGCGGTCAGCTCTGTCAGGCGCTGGTTGATGCCCTGCACCAGATCACCGCGCAATCGCTCGCGGCGTTCGGCGGCCAGGTTGTCGGCACCGATCAGTTCCGGCCGCGCGACCAGGATAGTGTCCAGGTCGCGGGCGGCGGTCAGGGCCACGGCGCTGCGGGTCACCAGCCGGTCGAGGGCCGGCAGCACGTGTTCGCCCTGCAAGACAAAGGCGTAAGGCTCGTTGACCTTGTAGAACACCCGCACATCCAGTTGCACCACCCCGGCATCGCCGGTCAGCAGGTAACCGGACCCGGCCAGGGTATCGCTCAGGGGCGTGGCAAAACTGGCGACCCGGTCGCCTTGCAACGCCGCATCGGAGCGCAGCAGGCTGGTCACCCGACGCTCGATCACCCGATCGGCCGCTGGTAGCAATACCACCTGCTCAAAGGGACGCGGCCAGGCCAGGAGCAGCCCGGCATTTTGAATCCGTTCCAGAGCACCAAAGTGCACAACCACCGCGCGGTTTTGCGGATCGATTTGCCGCACGTTGGAAAACGCCCAGGCCACTGCCGCGAGGATGGTGACGCCGTACAGCGCCAGAAACGCCAGGCGGCCGGCCTGAATCCAGGGGCTGGCCAGTTCATTTGTTCCACGTGGAACCTTATCGCTCATGGCTGCGACCCGGACGCTTTGTTGCCCAAGCTCGGCGGCCCATCCACCAACACCCGGAACGGCGCCGCATCGGTGCGCAAAATCAGCTTGGTTCCGGGGGTGACCACCGTGCCCAAGGTGTCCAGGGAGCGCAGCAGGTTGTACAGCTGGGGCGAACCGGCGTAGGCGCGGCCATAAATCTGCGCCGCTTCAACCCGCGACTGAGCTTCGATATCGGCCGCTTTCACTGTGGCGTCGGCCTGCACCATGCGCGCTTCGCGCTCGGCAGCGGAGCGAATCTGCGCCGCTTCGCGCTTGCCGATGGCGGTGCGTTCGGTGGCGATGGTTTCACGCTCGGCGCGCATGCGATCCACGGTGGCGGTCAGGGTCACCGAGGGCAAGGTCAGGCGTTCGACCCCGACCTGCAACACCCGCACGCCGTAGGTACTGAGCAATTGCTGCTCGATCTGCTTGCGCAACTGCGCCTCGAAGTCGGCGATCTGCACGTTGCTCGCGTCAGTGTTGATCAGGTTGGCCAGATCAAAACTGCTGGCGGTGGTTTCCAGTGCCGAGCCGACAAAGGTGCGAATCTGCCGCGCCGCCTCATCCGGCTGGTTTTGCACCGCGCGCATAAAGCGCTTCACGTTTTCCGGGTCACCTTGCACCTGCCACGCCACATAGGCCTGGACGATGATGCGCAAGCCATCGCGGGTGCCCACATCCTGCAAACCGCTGGAGGTGGTACGCAGCCGCAGGTCGACCGGAATCGCCGCCTCGAACGGTGCCGGCCAGCGCCACCCGAGGCCCGGGTCGAGCAACACCCGGGCCGGGTTGCCGAAGCGGGTGATCACCGTGGCCTCGCCGGAGCGCACTTGCACCAGGCTCGCGGCAGCCAATGCAAACAGCACCAGCAACAGCGCCCAGCCCATGCGCCGCCAAGGGAAGGGCCCCGCCTCTGCCGGCTCGCCATAATGATGGTGGTGGTGCCCGTGATGGTGACCGCCATGACTGTGAGCGTGACCGGGGTGATCGTCGTGATGCTCGTGGGTAGGGGAAGACTGGCTCACTGGGCGGCTCCTGGCTGAGCGGTTTTACGCGGCACCGAAAGCTCGGTCGGTAGAGTGAAAGGACGCAGGTCAATGGTCGGCGCGCTGTCGCCGCCCAGACGGTGATCGAGAATCAGCAACTTGGCGTGCGCCAGGCCCTGGGTCAGTTGGCTCAGGTACTGCTCCAGCACAAACGCCTGGCCGGCGCTGGCATAGGCCTTCTGCTCGGCAGTGAAACGCAGGTCGGCAGCCTGGGCCGCAGCCTGCACTTCATGGGCCGTGGCCTGGGCCTGATCGCGCACCACACTGGCTTGCAAATGAGCCTGGTTGGTCTGCTCACTGGCCGCACCCCGCTCCCGGGAAATCAGCGCCTGGGCGCCGATCTGCGCAGCCTGAACGCCGTGATAGGCATTGGCAGCGCCAGCCGGTGGATGAATGGCTTCGACCACGGTGGCGAGGATTTCCACCCCGCTGTCGAGCTGCGCCAGGTCGGCCTGCACCGCGCGCCCGATATCATCGGCCAGGTTGCCGCGGTCTGCGCCCAGCAGGCCATCGAGGGTCCGCGAAGCAAAGTCATGGACCAGCACCCGGCTGGCCGTGCTGCGGATCAGGCTCGGCACATCGGCGCTGTTATAGGTGGCCGCGAGCGCTGACTTGTCATCGAGGCCGATACGGTAGACAAACCGCACGTCCATGTTGACGATCTGGAAGCTCTGCTTGTCGCCACTGCCACTGGCAATCACCTGGGATTTGTCGTTGATGTGGCTCGCGTCCCACAGCCGATTGGCGACCACGGGCGCCGGGCCTTCCGCCGGCTCGGCCTGGGCCGGTGGCGCGGCCTCGCCGACGCTGGTGGCCAACTCGTGCACCACGCCGTTTTCCACACTCAGCACCCGCCCCAGCGGCCAGGGCAGCCCGGCATGCAGGCCCGGCCCGAACACCGCCACCGGTTTGCCGAAACGCTCATAAATACCGCGATTGTGGAGGGATATTTCATGAATACCGGTCAACAGCCAACCCACGGCGGCCACCACCAACGCCACCGGCAGCAACGCCCGACGCATATAGGTAAAGGCCCAAATCTGCCGCAGGTCGATGCCAAAGCGGTTGTGCAGTTCGTGTTGCAGGGCTCGCAGCGGTTGCGGTGGCCAGCGCAGCATATCGGCGACCACGCTGTGGGCCAGCAGCCGGGGCTCCAAGCGCGCGCGATGGGGGCTGAACAGGGACAACAGCGCCCGCAGCAGCAGTTCAACCGCCACCAACCCGGGCAAGGCGCCCAGCAGCACCGCCAGACGCACCGGCCAGACGGCGGATTCGCCGGCAAACAACAGGCACAGCGCGCCCAGCATCAGGCAGATGATTGCCACCCGCGCCAGCTGTGCCAAGGCCCCGGCCTCCGGCCATTCGGCGGGGTGTTCCTGGGCCAGTTGCCGCTCGAATACCAGCAGGGCGAACGCCAGCAACAAGGCCAGCACCGCACCCACACTGGCGGACACACCGAGGGCCGCGCCTGGCAACTCCAGGTTCCAGAACTGCTTGATGGCCCACAGCGCCAACAAGGCGCCGGCCGCGAGCCACAAGGCCGGCGCGCCGATCTGCGATAACAGCCCGCGACCACGCCGGCCCACGCCTTCGAGCAAACGCTCGTAGGCGGCAGGGGCTGCCGCGTCAGGAGGAGTGGTCTGTTGAACAATCAGGGGCGGTGCGTTTTCCATCCCCTCGGCACGCCAATGCGCCACCCACCAGGCCGATTGCAGGCCGCAGACCAGCACCGTCAGTGCCGCCGCCAGGTTCATCAGCAGCACCGGCCAGATCGACTGCGTTGCAAACAGCACCACAAACAACGCCAGCACCATCGCACTCGCTGCGACTGCGGCCAGGCCACCCCCCCAGCGTTTCAAGCGGCGAGCGTGAAACCCCGCGCGCTGAAACCGTGGCAAGGCCTGGACGCCCTCCCCTTCAGCATCAAGATCGACTTGCATACCACCCCAACAGGTACAGTTGTTCAAACCGGGCCTGTGGATAATTTCCAGGCCACTGAAATCGAAACAATTGGTTACGATATAACAATAGTAGTGAAATTTTTGTCACGCCCTATGCCTTTTCGTCTGTGCGGTGCGTCAAAAAATCACTAGGCAACCCGGGGCCTCAAGGGAAGTACTGATGTCGGCGCCCCGGGATTTATGGCAATAATCCAACCCGGCTTCCCCAGCGTGACAAGGAACTGTCCCACCATGCTCTCGATTTATCAGCTCAAACCGCGCTTTCAGAACCTGCTGCGGCCTCTGGTACAGCGTCTTTACGACAACGGCACCACCGCCAACCAGATCACCGTGCTGGCCGGGCTGGTCTCGGTGCTGGTGGGCGTGGTGATCGCCTGTTTCGCCAGCCACCTGTGGCTGTTCGCCCTGATCCCCCTGTGGATGATCCTGCGCATGGCGTTGAACGCCATCGACGGCATGCTGGCCCGGGAGTTCGGCCAGCAATCGCGCCTCGGCGCCTACCTCAATGAACTGTGCGACATCGTTGCCGATTGCGCGCTGATCCTGCCGTTTGCCGTGATCCCCGGCGTCAGCCTGCTGCTGGTGCTGGCGGTCACGCTGTTGGCGCTGTTCAGCGAATACGCCGGCGTGCTCGGGCCGATGGTCGGCGCCACCCGGCGTTACGACGGGCCAATGGGCAAAAGCGATCGGGCGTTCATCCTCGGCGTCATGGCCACCGGCATTGCCCTGGGCTGGCTCGCCGCCGCCTGGATCAACGGCGTCCTGGCGATCGTCGCCGCACTGCTGCTTTACACCCTTGTGAACCGGGTCCGCCAGGGCCTTAAAGAAGTGCAGAACAACGCTCCCTCAGCATAAGGAAATTGCAATGCGCGATGCTCAACACCAGACGTTCACTACCCACGATGGCGTAGAACTGTTTTACCGGCACTGGCCAGCCACTGCCGCCACACCCGGCGAGCCGCGCCAGGCCGTGCTGTTGTTCCACCGCGGTCACGAACACTCCGGACGCATCGCCCACCTGGTGGACGAACTGGACCTGCCCGGCTTCGACTTCTTCGCCTGGGACGCCCGTGGCCATGGCCAGTCCCCGGGTGCACGGGGCGACAGCCCGAGTTTCGCCACCAGCGCGCGAGACGTGCAGACCTTTTGCGACCACTTGAACGCCACCTACCAGATCGACGAAGAGAACATCGCGGTCGTCGCCCAGAGTGTCGGCGCGGTCATCGTCTCGACCTGGGTCCACGACTACGCGCCACGCATCCGCTCCCTGGTGCTCGCGTCGCCGGCGTTCAAGGTCAAGCTCTACGTACCCTTTGCCCGCAGCGGCCTGGCCCTGATGCGCAAGTTTCGCGGCAACTTCTTCGTCAACAGCTACGTCAAGGCGCGCTTTCTCAGCCATGACCCGGAACGCGTCGCGTCCTATGACAGCGACCCGCTGATCACCAAGGCGATTTCGGTCAACGTCTTGCTCGGCCTGTATGAGGCTGCCGATCGCGTGGTGGCCGACGCCCAGGCAATCCAGGTGCCGACCCAACTGCTGATTTCCGGCGCCGACTTCGTGGTGCACCGCAAACCCCAGGAGCAGTTCTTCGAGCGCCTGGGCAGTCTGCACAAGGAAAAACACATCCTGCCGGGCTTCTTCCACGACACCCTGGGCGAGAAGAACCGCGCCCCTGCGGTCGCCAGCGCACGACGCTTTATCCTGCAGACGTTCGCCCAGCCCCTGGACCGCCCTTCCCTGCTCGATGCCGATCGCCTGGGCGCTACCTGTGCCGAATCCGAATCCCTGGCCGCGCCGCTGCCGCACAACTCGCCCCGTGACATGTACTGGCGCATGACCCGCGCCAGCATGCGCCTGGGCAGCCAGCTGTCGGCCGGGGTCAAGCTGGGCTTCGACACCGGTTTCGATTCCGGCAGCACCCTGGACTACGTGTACCGCAACAAACCCACCGGCACGTCGGCCCTGGGCCGCATGATCGACCAGAACTACCTCAACTCCATCGGCTGGCGCGGCATCCGCCAACGCAAGCTGAACGTCGAGGAGCTGCTGCGCCTGGCCATGGGCAAGCTGCGCGAACAGAACAGCGAAGTGCGCATCGTCGACATCGCCGCCGGTCACGGGCGTTACATTCTCGAAGCCCTGCAAGGGGTCAGCCCGCTGCCGGAATCGATCCTGCTGCGCGACTACAGCGACATCAACGTGCGCGACGGCAGTGCGCTGATCGGCGAGAAAGGCCTGGGCCAGATCGCCCGCTTCGTCAAAGGCGATGCCTTCGACCGTGCCGACCTCGCGGCACTCGACCCGAAACCGACCCTGGCGGTGGTCTCGGGCCTGTACGAGCTGTTCGCCGACAACCAGATGGTCGGCGGTTCGCTGTCCGGCCTGGCCGAGGCCGTGGAACCCGGCGGTTACCTGGTGTACACCGGGCAGCCGTGGCACCCGCAGCTGGAACTGATCGCCCGCGCCCTGACCAGCCACCGCCAGGGCCAGGCCTGGGTCATGCGCCGCCGGACCCAGGCGGAGATGGACCAACTGGTGGAAGCCGCCGGTTTCCGCAAAGTGACCATGCGCGTCGATGAGTGGGGCATTTTCAGCGTGTCCCTGGCCCAACGGGTGCAATGATGACCCACGCCGCAACGCCGGGCCGCGAGCCCGGCTTGCTGAAACCCGCGGTGCTCTGGTTGTTGCTGCTGGCACCGCTGTTTTTCAGCACCTACGGTTTCGCCACCTGGTACACCTCCCAGCGTGACGATGTCGGCAGCCTGGTGTTCGGCTGGGAAAGCCATATGCCGTTCTGGGCCTGGACCATCGTGCCCTACTGGTCCATCGACTTGCTGTACGGCCTGTCCCTGTTGCTGCCCAACAGCCGCGAAGAACTCAAGCGCCACGCCCTGCGCCTGCTGACGGCGCAGTTGATCGCGGTCAGTTGCTTCCTGATCTGGCCGTTGAGCTTCACCTTTGCCCGGCCGGAGCTGGACGGGGTGTTTGGCTGGATGTTCGAGGTCCTGGCCGGGTTCGACAAACCGTTCAACCAGGCACCGTCGCTGCATATCGCCCTGCTGGTGATCCTCTGGGTCTGCTATCAACGGCATAGCCAAGGGATGTGGCGCTGGCTAGTACACGGCTGGTTCGCGCTGATCGGGGTCTCGGTACTCACCACTTATCAACACCACTTTGTCGACTTGCCCACAGGCGCCCTGGCCGGCTGGCTGTGCGTCTGGCTCTGGCCCCTGGACCGACCCAGCCCGCTGCTGCGCCTCAAGCCCGCCCAGGACCCCAAGCGCTGGCAACTGGCCGTGCGCTACGGGATTGGCGCGGCGCTGCTGGGCTACCCCGCCCTGACCCTGGGCGGCACCTGGCTGTGGCTGGTGTGGCCGGCTGTGGCCTTGCTGCTGGTGGCCCTGAACTACGCCCTGATTGGCGCCGAAGGCTTCCAAAAACGCGCGGACGGGCGCTTGACCCCCGCCGCGCGCTGGCTGCTGGCGCCTTACCTGGCGGCGGCCTGGATCAATTCTCGGCTGTGGACGCGCAAGCATCCACAGCCGGACCAGGTTGTGGATAACGTCTGGCTGGGTCGGATTCCGACCCCGGCCGAGCTGCGGGACAGTCCATTCAGCGCGGTGGTCGACCTGTGCGCCGAGCTGTCCCTGGACGCCCGGCACCTGGCCTACCGCTCGATCCCTGTACTCGACCTGACCGCGCCCAGCCCCGAACAGTGCCTGTCCGCCGCACAGGCCATCGAGAGCCTGCGCCAGCACGGACCGCTGCTGGTGTGCTGCGCCCTGGGTTACTCCCGCAGCGCCACCGCCATCGCCGCCTGGCTGCTGCACACCGGGCGCGCGGCCAACGTCGATGCCGCTATCGTGCAGATTCAGCGCGCGCGGCCGCAGATCGTCCTGCACCCGGCGCACCGTCAGGCCCTGGAGCAGTTATCCACAGTCGCGGGTGCGATTTATGGCCACTGACATGCAATTGCACGCGGTGGCCAGCCTGTTGCGCCGCGGGCGCAGCCTGGATCAGTTATCCACAGGGCTGAGCCTGTTCGGTGTCGCCCTGGGGCTCAGCCCCTGGTGGCTGGCAACTTTCAATCCATGGCTGCTGTGTTTCGCGGCGACCCTGTTGGTGGTGGGCCTGCTGGAAAAATACTGGGCGCTGCGCGTGGCCTTCGATGCCGACCTGTTTCAACGGGTCGCCGACGACCCACAGCCACTGGCCGAGCGTACCCAGGCGCTGGACCTGGCCCTCAGCGCGCTGGGCCTGCAACCCGCCGCACGCGCTGGCCGGCCCTGGCCCGAACGTACCCGTGGTGCCCTGGGGCTGTTGCGCCGCCAGGCTCTGCTGCTCGCTGTACAAGTTTTGCTGACATTGGGCTTCATCCTGGCCAGCCCCTGGCTGGCCTTTGCCGGATAAGGAATTCTCATGTTCGAACCCGTGGTCTCCACCCTCATCACCTCTGCCGCGCGCAGCATCACCGGGGCCCGCAGCCTGTGGCTCGGCTGCGCGCCGGAAGCGACCCAGCGCATCTACTTCGCCAACCACAGCAGCCACGGCGATTTCGTGCTGCTCTGGGCCTCGTTGCCGCCGGCCCTGCGCAAATTGACGCGCCCGGTGGCCGGCTCCGACTACTGGCACAAGAGCACCCTGCGCCGCTACATCATCAACCGCGTGTTCAACGGCGTGCTGATCGACCGCGAGCGCAAGGAGCCTGTGGATAACCCCTTGCAGCCCATGCTCGATGCCCTGGAGAACGGTGATTCGCTGATCATCTTCCCCGAAGGCACGCGTAACCTCGAAGACGGCCTGCTGCCGTTCAAGAGCGGGATCTACCACCTGGCAAAAAGTTACCCACAGGCGCAATTGATCCCGGTGTGGATCGCCAACCTGAACCGGGTCATGCCCAAGGGCCGGTTCCTGCCGCTGCCGCTGTTATGCACCACCAGTTTCGGCGCCCCGCTGAACCTTGAAGAAGGTGAAAGCAAAGAGCACTTCCTTGAACGCAGCCGCGAAGCGCTGCTGGCCCTGGCCCCGGAGCATTCCTGACATGGATAAGCAAACCCTGATGTTGTTCGGCGGCATCGGTGCCATTTTGGTGCTGGCCTCGCTGATCGGTTTCATCCTCAAACTGCGCACCCGCGGCACGCCCAACTCGGTGATCGACAACCTCAACGCGCGGATCAACGCCTGGTGGGTGATGGTGGTGGTGATCGGCCTGGCCTTCTGGCTCGGCACCAGCGCGGTGATCCTGCTGTTCTACGCGGTGTCGTTCTACGCCCTGCGTGAATTCCTGACCCTGACCCCGACCCGGCGCAGCGACTACCCGGCGCTGGTGGCGGCGTTCTACCTGGCGCTGCCCCTGCAATACCTGCTGATCTACTCGGACTGGTACGGGCTGTTTTCGATCTTTATCCCAGTCTACGTGTTCCTCCTGCTGCCGATCCTGGCGTCCTTGGGCGGCGACACCACGCACTTCCTGGAGCGCGCCTCCAAGGTCCAGTGGGGCTTGATGATCGCAGTGTTCTGCGTGTCGTTCGTACCGGCCCTGCTGACCCTCGATATTGCCGGCTATGAGGGCCGCAACCTGCTGCTGATCGCCTACCTGGTGATCGTCGTGCAGTTGTCGGACGTGCTGCAGTACGTCTGTGGAAAACTCTTCGGCAAACGCAAGATCGCGCCCAACCTGTCACCGTCCAAGACGGTGGAAGGCTTTGTCGGCGGCATCCTGCTGGCCTCGCTGATCGGCGGCGCGCTGTTCTGGATCACCCCGTTCAATATCTGGCAGTCGTTCCTGATCGCCCTGCTGATCAACCTGCTGGGCTTCGCCGGCGGCATCGTCATGTCGGCCATCAAGCGCGACCGTGGGGTCAAGGACTGGGGGCACATGATCGAAGGCCACGGCGGCATGCTCGATCGCCTGGATTCGGTGTGTTTCGCCGCGCCGATCTTCTTCCACCTGGTGCGCTACTGGTGGACCTGAGGTAACGACGCGCTATCGCTCGGGCGGGGGCATTGACCTCCCCCGAGCAACCTCCCTCCTGCTCTCCCCGCCTTCCTTCCTCGAAACCCGGCCCTTGACCGGTAGGCTTTCGAGGTTTCATATTACGACCGTAATTTTTTATCCGGCCATCCTTCAACGGTCTTCCTTTCCCATCCCTTGTGCAGGAGTAACGCCATGAGTACCTACGACGTCGTGATTCTGGGCGGCGGCCCCGGTGGCTACAACGCGGCCATCCGTGCCGGCCAGCTGGGGCTGAAAGCCGCCTGTGTCGAAGGCCGCGCCACCCTCGGCGGCACCTGCCTGAACGTAGGCTGCATGCCGTCCAAGGCGTTGCTGCATGCCTCGGAACTGTACGACGCGGCCATGGGCCAGGAATTCGTCAACCTGGGCATCGAGGTCAAGCCGACCCTCAACCTGGCGCAGATGATGAAACAGAAGGACGAAAGCGTGGCCGGCCTGACCAAGGGCATCGAGTTTCTGTTTCGCAAGAACAAGGTCGACTGGATCAAGGGCTGGGGCCATATCGACGGGCCGGGCAAGGTCACAGTGACCGACAACCAGGGCGCCAAGACCTCGTTGCAGGCCAAGGACATTGTGATCGCCACCGGCTCCGAGCCGACGCCCTTGCCCGGGGTGGAGATCGACAATAAACGCATCCTCGATTCCACCGGCGCCCTGTCCCTGGGCGAAGTGCCCAAGCACCTGGTGGTGATCGGAGCCGGGGTCATCGGCCTGGAGCTGGGCTCGGTCTGGCGCCGCCTGGGGGCCGAGGTCACCGTGATCGAGTACCTGGACCGGATCTGCCCCGGGGTCGACGGCGAAGCCGGCAAGACCCTGCAGCGCGCCCTGGGCAAACAGGGCATCACCTTCAAGCTCGGGGCCAAGGTCACCAGCGCCACCACCTCGGCCAACGGCGTGCAGTTGAGCGTCGAACCGGCGGCCGGCGGCAGCGCTGAGCTGATCGAGGCCGACTACGTGCTGGTGGCCATCGGGCGCCGGCCTTACACCCAGGGCCTGGGCCTGGAAAACCTCGGCTTGAGCACCGACTCGCGGGGCATGCTGGCCAACGAACGCCACCGTACGGCGGCTGCCGGGGTCTGGGTGATCGGTGACGTGACCTCCGGACCGATGCTCGCCCACAAGGCCGAGGACGAAGCCATGGCCTGCATCGAGCAGATCGTCGGCAAGGCCGCCGAGGTCAATTACGCGCTGATCCCCAACGTCATCTACACCCGGCCGGAACTGGCCAGCGTCGGCAAGACCGAGGAGCAGCTCAAGGCCGAAGGCCGGGCCTACAAGGTCGGCAAGTTCCCGTTCAGCGCCAACAGCCGGGCCAAGATCAACCATGAGACCGAGGGCTTCGCCAAGGTACTGGCCGACGAGCACACCGATCAGATCCTCGGGGTGCACCTGGTGGGCCCCAGCGTCAGTGAAATGATCGGCGAGTACTGCGTGGCCATGGAGTTCTCGGCCTCGGCCGAAGACATCGCCCTCACCTGCCACCCCCACCCCACCCGCTCCGAAGCCCTGCGCCAGGCGGCAATGGATGTGGAAGGTGCGGCAACGCAGTTCTAAGCTGCAAGCCTCAAACGTGTAGCTTGCCGCTGAGGGGGGCTTAGGCTCTCCTGCGCCAGAGCAGGTAGCCGGCGCCCAGCACCAGCAAACCGGCGCCCAGCAGCACACCGGTCTTGTGGGCCCGCAGTGTGGAATACAGCCCGTCCAGCCACTGGGTCAGGTAGCGTTTATTGGCGGTGTCGAAATTCGGCTCTTCGCAGTTCATGCCGAAGTTGCCGGCCCATTCCACATAGGGGCCGTGTTCCACATAGCGCTGGTAGTAGTCGATCTCGACATCGCTGCCCCGGGTCCAGCGCGCCGCCTTGCACAGCACCGCGGCGAAGGCCTGGCTGCTGTGGGGCAGGAAATCGGCGGCAGTGTTGGCCAAGGCTCCCGCCACATAGCGGTAGTGATAACGCACGTCGGGCTCGGCCTGGCTGGCCTGCTGGCGTTCGACTTCCGCCGCACTGACAAAGGGCCCGACCGTGGTCGCGGGGATCTCCAGGCTGTAGTCCCCCCACAGGGTGCGGTAGTCCGGCCCCATCTCATACCCGAGGATCTCCATCCCCGACTTGCGCGCCAATTGCCCGGCCCGGTAGTAGGCTTCGGCACGGCCGGTGGGCAGCCAGGCCGATTCCGCCTGGCGCCGGTAATCGCCATAGGCCTTGGCAGTGGCCTGTAACTCGGGGCTGTCGAAGTAGCCCGGCGCTTCGGCGTAGCGGCCTTCGCGCAACAACCTGCGGCCGAGCAGCTCACGCAGCTGCGCGGCAATCGGCAGGGTCTGGTAGTAGCCCTGTTCCTGCTTCGGCGTCGGCGGTGGCGCCGGGACCTGGGTGTCGACGAACTGCTTGAGTTCATCCACGGTCAGTACGCGCTCGGCCACGGTGGCCGCGTCCTGCCAGTAGATGTCGTCGCTGTGATACAGCTGCTCGAACGCCTGCAGGTAATCGCCACGCTCCAGCGCCAGCACCGCACTTTCACCCTCGACCCGGCAGCCGGGCCTGAGGGTTTCGTAGTTGCCGTCCTCGCCGGTGCGCTCACCCCAGCTTTCGCCCTGGGGGAAGGCCTTGGCCGCCTTGGCATAGGCGCTGGCCGCCGCGGCCTTGTCACCGTCGCGCAGCGCCAGCTTGGCCCGCAGCCACCAGGCCAGGCCGCCATCGCCGGCCCGTTCGAGCAGCAGCTTGGTGGTGGCGTAGTCGCCGATCTGATAATTCAGCGCCGCCAGGCGGTCGGCGTTGTCCAGGCTGCCGCTGGCCGAATGGCTGAGCAGCTTGATCATTTTCTGATCAGACTCCGAGCGCTGAGTGGGTTCGCCAGTCATGCGACTGATCAGGCTCGCCGCCAGCAAACGCGGGACGGCGGGGTGACTGAACAAGGCCTGCAACTGCTCTTCAGGCAGTGCCGCGAGCTCGCCCGCCAGCTCACGCAGGGAGCTGGTGCCGATCGACGAACCCAGGCGACTCTGGCTGGCATACAGCTCGATGGCCTGCTGCCAGTCGCCGGCCATTTTCGCCACGCGGGCTTCTTCGCCCAAACTGGCGATGCCCAGTTCCAACGGGTCGCCAAAGCCGTCGATGCTCAACTGCCGCGCTTGTTGGAACGCCTGCCGGGCCTGCTGCATCAGTGCCTGACGGCCCTGTTCGTCGAGATCGCCAGCCTCCTGGCCCATGGCGTACAACGCCCGCCCCAGGGAATAGGCCGCCCAGGTACTGCGCAGTGCGCGCTGCGGCGCCGGCAAGGCCAGCACCTGGCGGAAATACTCCGCCGCCTGGGCGTTGTCGCCGGCCTTGAAGGCCACGGCCCCGGCCAGGTACAGGTTGATTTCCAGCGGCAGGCTGGCGCCCTGTTGCTGCGCCTGATGCGGGTCCTGCAGTTGGCGCAACTGGGCCACCAGCGTGCGCTGGGCGTCAGTCAGGCCGTCCTGCTCGGCTTTGTCCCGCTGCTCCTGGTACGGCTGCTCGCCACCGTCGTAATAGGGCGACAACGAAGCCTCGGTCGCCGGCTTGAGCCCGGCAATCACCTGCCCCAGGCGGCTGACCTCGAACTGAAAGCTGCCCTCGGGCAACACGGCCAGGGTCTGCGCCCGGTCACCCAGCAGGCGCGCCGGAAAGAACGGCCCGCAGGCCAACGTCGAGGTCAGCGGCAGGCACAGGCTCAGGCACAACAGGTGACGGGGTTTAGGGACGAACATGGGACGCTCCTTGATCAATTCTTGAACAACGCGCCCAGCCCAGGGCTCGCGCGCTTCCTGCCTGCAAACGGCCTTCACTGCGCCGGGTGAACAGCAACTGCCCGGGGCGCTGTTGCACCGCGTAACCGGCCAGGGCGTCGCTGGCCTGGCAGCCTTCCACCGCCAGGCTGACCTGCTCGGGCAAGGGGCTGTCGAGATTGCCCATGTTGCCCAGGCGAATATCAAACAGACCGTCTTTTTCGCTGAATGTCAGCTGCCACCGGCTGATCAGTTCATCACCACGGGCCACAGCGCCCAGGGTTTCGATACTCCAGGCCCGCCGATCGCCCTGGAGCGGCAGGCGAAACCAGATCAGCCCCGTCAGATGGGGCGGCCGATCCCCGCGCAATTCACGAGCCAGCTGGGCCAGTTGCATCGGGTCGGCCATCAGCTCGCGGCGCTGGCCAACGCCTGGCACCGGCACTTCGCTTTCAATCACCGGCGCCCCGCCATCACTGGGCAGCAGGGCCACGCCGTAGGCCGGCAAGGCCAGGTAGAACGGTTTGTCGCTGACCTTGGCCCAGCGCTCGGCCCATTGCCGGGCCTGCTGTGGATCGAACAGGCCGTGCCGCGGATCGCTGACGGCATGCACCTGCAACACGCTGGCGTCGACCGTGGCCAGCAGCGCCGGCAACTCGCGACTGCCCAGCCACGACGGCAAGGCGGTGATGCTGAGCTTGAGGGAGGCCGGCAATACGCCGCGCAATTGAGTGAGGAACCCGGCATAGGCCGGCAGCCGCGCACTGCCGGCGTCGTGGTCGATCTCCACCCCGACCGGGGTCAAGCCCTGGGCCTGCCAGTCGGCGAGCAATTGCAGGATCTGCGCGCTGACCTCGGCCTGATCCAGGCTCTTGAGCTGGCCATCGAGGCGAATCACCGCAATCAGCGGGCGCCCGTCTGCCTTGAGCAGCGGTGCATCGATGCGTGCGCGGCTCCAGCCGGCACCGGGGAAGGCCTGCAGCGCCAGCACGCGCAAGGTGGAGAAGTCGGCGCGGGTCCGGGCCAGTGCATCGCCATGGGCCGGGGTCCATTGCCGTTGCCAGATATAGAGCTGCTGGTCGAGCGCGGTCGTGTCCCTGGGCTCGCAGCCGCCGAGCAACAGGGCGAACAGCAACACACAAAGGCGGACGCAGACGGAAGCGGACATGAATCGCGGGTATCCCTTGACGCAAAAAGGGCCGGTTCAAGGCCCTGTTTTCAGATCCGCCAGCCTACGCAGGCCCAGGCTTGGGAGCAATGCGCGCCGGGTATTTTTAGACGCTCCGGTCAAACCGAGGGCGCCGGGAAATGCCCGCGCAAACCCAGGGCCGCCGGGCGTCGTACCAGGTGCTCGACCTGCAGTTGCCAGACTCGCTCGGCCCCCGGCAAGGCTTCGACCTGCGGGCCCTCAAGGATGATCTGCGTACGGCCGCTGAGTTGCAGCAGATCGCCCCGGGCAAAGTCGATAAACAGCAAGCCGGCGCGGGGATTGAGCAGCAGGTTACCCAGGGTGTTGAAGAAACGGTTGCCCGAGTAATCCGGAATCGTCAGGCAATTACCCTCGACCCTGACGAACCCGGGCGGCCCGCCACGATGGGAAACATCCACCGAACGGCCCTCGGGCTGGTCCAGGTAACTGGCGACAAACAGCGTATCGGCGGCGCTGATCAGGGCCGTCGCGGCCGCGTCCAACTGTTCCAGCCGTTGCACCGCAGGCATGGCCGAGGTGATGGCTGGCGCCTGCTCGAACTCGCGGCGCTGGATGTATTGCGGGCAATTGCCGAACGCCTGCTGCACTGCAACGCTGAAACCGTCTGCGGCGTAAGCCTGGAGCCGGCCATTGAGCCGGTTCCGGCGCCGCGTGTGCAGCTCGATCCCGAGCAGGCCGATGGCGGCGCCCGCAGCCAGCTGCGCCGGGTCTTCGGGCGCTGGCAACCGCTCAATGCGCAACAGGTCCGGCGCCGGGCTATGGGCGAAGCCGGGCGGCCCTTCAAGGAGGCTGGCCCAAGGGTTGCCCGCAGCATCCACCGCGCCAAACAGCAGGAAAGGCAACTGCTGATAGAACTGGCGGTGCTGATCGGGCATTGCCTGGCGGATCACCTTGCTGCCAAGCGCTTGCATGCGCTCGACCACCCCCATGTGCGCCTGCAACTGTTGTTCACCGGCGTGCCAGGGCGATTGTGGGTTCATGACGATGGCTCCCTTGTGCCCGAGGCACAGTCAACAGGGGCGCCAGCCGGGCTGGGCCCTCAATGGTTTACGCGGTGTACAGGCCGGCCACGGTACGCGGCATCGGGACAAAACCGGGCCAGGCTTCGATGCGCGCCAGCCAGGCGCGGACCTGGGGGTAATCGGCCAGGGACACGTTGCCTTCCGGGGCGTGGGCGATATAGCTGTAGCACGCCACATCGGCGATGGTCGGCTCGGCACCTGCCAGGTAAGGCTGCGGCGCCAGTTCCTGATCGAGCACCTTGAGCAGCGCGTGAGAACGGGCAATCACTTGCGGGGCATCGCCCGGCGCGCCAAACACCGTAATCAGGCGTGCCGTGGCCGGGCCCGAGGCCAACGGCCCCGCCGCCACCGACAGCCAACGCTGAACCCGTGCCGCGCCTACCGGGTCACTTGGCAGCCAGCGGCCCTGGCCATAGCGCTGCGCCAGGTACACCAGAATCGCGTTGGAGTCGGCCAGGATCACCCCCTGGTCATCAATCACCGGCACCTGGCCGAATGCATTCAATGCCAGGAACGCCGGCTGTTTGTGTACCCCTTGGGTCAGGTCGACCAACAGGGTCTCGACCGGCAGGTGCAGCAGCGACAGCATCAACTCGACGCGGTGCGCGTGGCCAGAACGGGGGAAGTTGTAAAACTTGATCGGGGACTGGGACACAGGAACTCCGCAAAGTAACGACGGCTCACGGGAGCCGCACTGACGGGAGCCATCTTCCACCCTGGGTGAAAACTGCAGAATCACCAGAAAACACAATCCATTATTTCATTGGCTGCAATAAAGCCTGATGGCTAGCGGCTCAACGCCGGGTGCTCGCGCAGCCCCTGTACCGCCAGATCGACAAAACTGCGCACCCGCGCCGGCGCCTTGCGCCCGCCCTGATACACCACATGAATCGGCAAGGGCGCCAGCTCGAAGGCCTGCAATACGATTTCCAGCTCGCCAGCCGCCACTCTGCTCGCCACCTGGTACGACAGCACCCGGGTCAGGCCCAGCCCCAGGCACGCCGCGCTGATCGCCGCCTGGTTGGCGGAAACCAGCAGCCGTGGCTCCAGGCGAATATTCAGTGCGGTGCCGCCCTGCTCAAACTGCCAATGACGCGACTGGCCGACCGCAGACGGGGCAATGATCGTTGCCTGACGCAAATCCTCCGGGTGCTGGGGCCGACCATGGGCCGACAGAAAGTCCGGCGAGGCACACACCACCCGGCGCACTTCGCCAACCCGGATCGCATGCTGGCCGCTGTCCGGCAGCTCGCCGATGCGCACCGCGACGTCGATGCCCTCGTCGACCATGCTCGCCACCCGATCCACCAGCAACGCGTTGATGCTGACCTCGGGAAACTGGCGCAGATAATCGACCACCAGCGGCGTGACAAACAAATCGCCAAACAACACCGGCGCGGTGATCGTCAGTTGCCCACGGGGCTGGGCGTGCACCCCGGCGGCCGAGGCTTCGGCGTCCTGCAATTCGCCAAGGATTCGCCGGCAGTCTTCCAGGAAACGCTGGCCGGCATCGGTCACGTGCACGCTGCGGGTGGTGCGGGTCAGCAGCAGGCTGCCAATGCGCTGTTCGAGTGCCGCCACCGCGCGGGTCACACTGGCCGCCGACAGGTTCAAGCGCCGGGCCGCCGCCGCAAATCCCTGCTCTTGGGCAACGCAGACGAACACCTGCATTTCCTGGAATCTATCCATGGATCAACCTCGGCGGCGGTGGTTGTTCTAGCGAATGCACCAGGTGGTGACGTCATGCTTGTCGAACGCCACGCAGCCGTTGTTCTTGGCGATCAACCGATAAGGCGCATCCGGCGTGTAGGAGAAATAGAAATAGTGCTGTCGGTCTTCGCCGTACAGCCAATAGGACGACGACCCCTGGTTGGTCACCGTGGGTTCGAAGGTCCAGATCGACGACTCGGCCGGGATGAAGTTGGAGCGCTCCAGCAGCATCAGCAGACCGTTGGACAGTACCGGCGTCAGGGCCCCCAGCAACAGGAGCGTGGCCGCGCCGGCCAAGATCAATGGGTACAGCAGGCGCGACCTGGGCATTTAACGAGCTGACGCCGCGACATTGGCCCGCGCCGTGTGCAGCTTCTTGTAGCTGTCGATCAGCCGCAGGTGCCGGTCGAGCCCTTCCAGCTTCATGCTGGTCGGTGTCAGGCCGTAGAAACGCACGCTGGAATTGACCGAACCGATCGCGGCGTCCATCCGCTCGTTGCCGAACATGCGGCGGAAATTGACCTCGTAGTCTTCCAGCTCCAGGTCTTCGTCCAGTTCCATTTCCAGCACCGCGTTCACGGCCTGGTAGAACAGCCCGCGCTCGACCGTGTTGTCGTTGTACTGGAGGAAGGTTTCGACCGCCTCCTTGGCTTCTTCAAATTGCTGCAGGGCCAGGTAAATCAGCAGCTTCAGCTCAAGGATGGTCAACTGGCCCCAGGCCGTGTTGTCGTCGAACTCGATGCCGATCAAGGTGGTGATATCGGTGTAGTCGTCCAGCTCACTTTCCACCAGACGCTCGACCAGGTCTTTCAGGGCCTCCTCGTCCAGGCGATGCAGGTTGAGGATATCGGCGCGGAAGAACAGCGCTTTGTTGGTGTTATCCCAAATCAGATCGTCCACCGGATAAATTTCCGAGTAGTCCGGCACCAGGATGCGACAGGCCGGGGCGCCGAGATGCTCGTAGACCGCCATGTAGGCTTCTTTACCCATGCCTTCGAGAATGCCGAACAGCGTCGCGGCCTCTTCGGCGTTGGCGTTCTCACCCTGGCTGGTGAAGTCCCACTCCACAAACTCGTAGTCCGACTTGGAGCTGAAGAAACGCCACGACACCACGCCGCTGGAGTCGATAAAGTGCTCGACGAAGTTGTTCGGCTCAGTGACCGCATGGCCTTCGAAAGTCGGCTGGGGCAAATCGTTGAGGCCTTCAAAACTACGGCCTTGCAGCAATTCGGTGAGGCTGCGCTCCAGCGCCACTTCCAGGCTTGGGTGGGCGCCGAACGAAGCGAATACACCGCCGGTGCGCGGGTTCATCAAGGTTACGCACATCACCGGAAACTCACCGCCCAGGGACGCGTCCTTCACCAGCACCGGGAAACCCTGGGCTTCCAGCCCCTGAATCCCCGCCAGGATCCCAGGGTATTTGGCCAGCACTTCCTGGGGCACATCCGGCAGCGCGAATTCACCTTCGATGATTTCGCGTTTCACCGCACGCTCGAAGATCTCCGACAGGCACTGCACCTGGGCTTCGGCCAGCGTGTTGCCGGCACTCATGCCGTTGCTGAGGAACAGGTTTTCGATCAGGTTCGATGGGAAATACACCACCTCGCCATCGGACTGACGCACAAAGGGCAGCGAAACGATGCCGCGCTCTTCGTTGCCGGAGTTGGTGTCGTACAAATGCGAACCGCGCAACTCGCCATCGCGGTTGTAGATCTTCAGGCAATACGCATCGAGAATGCCGGCCGGCAGTTCATCTTTACGGCCAGGCTTGAACCAGCGCTCATCCGGGTAATGCACAAACGCCGCGTTGGCGATGTCCTCGCCCCAGAACTGATCGTTGTAGAAGAAGTTGCAGTTGAGGCGCTCGATAAACTCGCCCAGGGCCGACGCCAGCGCGCCTTCCTTGGTCGCACCCTTGCCGTTGGTGAAACACATCGGCGAATGCGCATCGCGGATATGCAGCGACCACACATTGGGCACGATATTGCGCCACGAGGCGATCTCGATCTTCATCCCCAGGCCCGCCAGAATGGCCGACATATTGGCGATGGTCTGCTCCAGCGGCAGGTCCTTGCCCACAATGTAGGTGCCTGCATCGCTGGCCGCATTGGGCATCAACAACGCCTGGGCATCGGCATCCAGGTTTTCCACTTCCTCAATCACAAACTCCGGCCCGGCCTGCACCACCTTCTTCACCGTGCAACGGTCGATGGAGCGCAGGATGCCCTGGCGGTCTTTGTCGGAAATATCAGCCGGCAACTCAACCTGGATCTTGAAAATCTGGTTGTAGCGATTTTCCGGGTCAACAATGTTGTTCTGCGACAGGCGGATATTCTCGGTAGGAATACTGCGAGTGTCGCAATACAACTTCACGAAATAGGCCGCACACAGCGCCGACGAAGCCAGAAAGTAATCGAATGGACCCGGTGCCGAGCCATCGCCCTTATAGCGAATAGGCTGATCGGCCACTACCGTGAAGTCATCGAACTTGGCTTCAAGTCGAAGGTTGTCGAGAAAGTTGACCTTGATTTCCATGGGGGATTACCAGAATAACGAGCCACAAATTTGGCCGGTATTATCCGGTTTTTCGGTCGGAAGTCTTGTGCTTTTCCGTGAGGGCCGCTGGCCGGCCATAGGCCGCTCCCCGTGCAGCAGGGCTACGGGCGATCAATAGACCGCGTTATTTTCAACCCGGTCTTATATCGGCTGAAAAGCCGCAGCCATGTTGCTTATACCCAGTAGTTACGGGCGAATAATGGCCAGCCGAGATTAATACACTTGCCAATTAAGCAAGATATCGCCGCCAAGTTAGCGGTGCATAACTCTTGTCGATGTTTTATGCGATCAATTAGCGGGGCGTAGAATTTTTCAGCCAATGCATATCAAGAGAAAGGGCTGTCCTGTACCCAGCCAAAAAAATCGCCACGCTGTTTCCCGTGGGAAGAGAAACCGACGTGGCGGTGTTTATGTACGGTCAGTGACCAGACGCTGAATCGTCAAACGCCCCAGGCAATTCGGCATTCCTCGCGTTATGTCTTAACATAGCCGGTTGCCGAAAGAACCGTCATGGCCATAGCCATGAAGGGCTTTCATCCTTTGCGATAAGTGTGGTGAAGATGAACAAGCCTTTCATTTCTTTGTGCCCTGAAATTACTCGGGCGCACGCGCTGACGCTGATGGATTGGTTGGAAGACGAACGCGTTACCTGCTATCTGAGCGATTCGCGTGATGTCTCGCGCTCCATCGAGCAAGCCATCGATCGGACTCAATCGCCGATCCTGACCCATCTATTCAACCAGGGCGGCCGATTCTTCATGGCCTATGACCGGCACGACGCCCCGGTGGGCTTTGTCCGTCTGATCAAGACCGACTCAAATTGCGAGATAGTCCTGGTCATCGGAAACAGCGACAAATGGGGCCGCAACCTTGGCGCCCGCACGATCCGCGAAGGCATGAAACTGGCCTTCCTCGACATGCGGGCCAAGAAGCTCATCGCCAAGATCCACCCGGACAACGCGCGCTCGCTGAAAGCCTTTTTGCGCAGCGGCTTTGTGCTTGAGAGCGAAACGCCGACATTGAAGTCATTTTCCATGACGGCGGGGCGCTATCGCCAGTTCTTGCGCGAAGGTGCTGCTGGCGACTCCACCAGGATCTACATCACTGAAATCGACAAGGCCAGGCTCGAAAGTCTAATCGTGCTCGAGCAAGGCCCGGCCGTTGTTGAACTCGAACATGAGCTTGAGCGAGCCATTGTGGTCAAGCCACAGCAGGTGGCGCGCAATGTCGTCACGATGAACTCTAGGACCTTGCTGCAGCTGGACGACGAAGAGATGGAAGTGGCCTTGGTCTACCCTGAAGACGCGGACAGCAACGCAGGGAAGCATTCCGTGTATTCCGATATCGGCGCCGCCATCCTGGGCTATCAGGAGGGGGACGCCATCGACTGGCGAATTTCAGATCGGACCCGTCGGATTGAGATCAGGAAAGTGCTTTACCAGCCGGAGGCTGCGGGCGATTTCCACCTTTAACTGCGCCCTTTGCTCAGTGTTGGACCATCAGGCGCGAGGTGGTTGCGAAAGGCAGGAGGCGGTAGGACAGACCTAGCCGGCTCCTGCGACAGTTTTAAGCCTGTCAATCCACGCGATTTACGCCTGTGGATAACTCACTCCACTGTCACCGACTTGGCCAGGTTGCGCGGTTGGTCGACGTCGGTGCCCTTGAGCACGGCGACGTAGTAGGACAGCAGTTGCAGCGGGATGGTGTAGAGGATCGGCGACAGGATGTCGTGGATATGCGGCATGTGGACCACGTGGGTGCCTTCGCCATTGGTCATGCCTGCCTGCTCATCGGCGAACACGATCAGCTCGCCGCCACGGGCGCGCACTTCCTGCAGGTTGGACTTGAGCTTCTCCAGCAACTCGTTGTTCGGCGCCACAGTCACCACCGGCATGTCGTTATCCACAAGCGCCAGCGGGCCGTGTTTCAACTCGCCGGCCGGGTAGGCTTCAGCGTGAATGTAGGAGATTTCCTTGAGCTTGAGCGCCCCTTCCATGGCCACCGGGAATTGCGCACCGCGACCCAGGAACAGGGTGTGGTTCTTCTCGGCGAACAGCTCAGCGATTTTTTCCACCGTGCTGTCCATGGCCAGGGCTTCGCCCAGGCGGGTCGGCAGGCGGCGCAGCTCTTCTACCAGGGTCGCTTCGACGCCCTTGGCCAAGGTGCCACGGACCTGGCCCAGGGACAGGGTCAGCAGCAGCAGACCGACCAGTTGCGTGGTGAAGGCCTTGGTCGAGGCTACGCCGATTTCACGGCCGGCCTGGGTCAGCAGGGTCAGGTCGGATTCACGCACCAGCGAGCTGATGCCGACGTTGCAGATGGCCAGGCTGGCGAGGAAACCCAGCTCCTTGGCATTGCGCAGGGCGGCCAGGGTGTCGGCGGTTTCCCCGGACTGGGAAATGGTGACGAACAGGGTGTCAGGCTGCACCACCACCTTGCGGTAGCGGAACTCGCTGGCAACTTCGACCTGGCACGGGATGCCGGCCAGCTCTTCGAGCCAGTAACGGGCAACCATGCCGGCGTGGTAACTGGTGCCGCAGGCGACGATCTGGACATTGCGCACTTTGGCGAACAGCTCGGCGGCCTGTGGACCGAAGGCCTGGACCAACACCTGGTTCTGACTCAGACGGCCTTCCAGGGTGCGTTGCACCACGGCTGGCTGCTCGTGGATTTCCTTGAGCATGAAGTGGCGGAACTCGCCCTTGTCGGCAGCTTCGGCACCGTCGCGGTACTGCACGGCTTCGCGCTCGACCGGGTTCCCCGTCACGTCCCAGATCTGCACGCTGTCGCGGCGGATCTCGGCGATATCGCCCTCCTCCAGGTACATGAAGCGGTCGGTCACCTGGCGCAGGGCCAGTTGGTCGGAAGCCAGGAAGTTCTCGCCAAGGCCCAGGCCGATCACCAGCGGGCTGCCGCTGCGGGCGGCAATCACGCGGTCAGGCTGGGAGGCGCTGATCACCGCCAGGCCGTAGGCGCCATGCAACTCTTTGACGGTGGCCTTGAGGGCCACGGTCAGGTCACCCAGCTCCTTGAGCTTGAGGTTCAGCAGGTGGGCGATGACTTCGGTGTCGGTGTCGGAGGTGAACACATAACCCTGGGCCTTGAGCTGTGCGCGCAGGGCTTCGTGGTTCTCGATGATGCCGTTGTGCACCACGGCCAGGTCGCCGGAGAAATGCGGGTGGGCGTTGCGCTCGCAAGGGGCACCGTGGGTGGCCCAACGGGTGTGGGCGATACCCAGGCGACCAACCAGAGGTTCCGCCTCCAGGGCCTGTTCCAACTCGCTGACCTTGCCCGGGCGACGCACGCGCTCAAGGGTGCCGGCGTTGGTGAAAACAGCTACACCGGCGCTGTCATAGCCACGGTATTCAAGGCGCTTGAGGCCTTCGAGCAGGATCGGCGTGATATTACGTTCAGCAACGGCGCCAACAATTCCACACATGGTTTTTCTCCTAAATGACAGCCGCGCATATCAGCGTAATGCCACGGGCCTGGATCTGGTCGCGGGCCTCGAGCGGCAGGCGATCGTCGGTAATAAGGGTATGGACACTGCTCCATGGCAGCTCCAGGTTGGGAATCTTGCGGCCGATCTTGTCAGCCTCCACCATCACCACCACTTCCCGGGCCACATCGGCCATCACTCGGCTCAGGCCCAGCAACTCGTTGAAGGTGGTGGTTCCTCGCACCAGATCGATACCGTCGGCGCCGATAAACAACTGGTCGAAGTCGTAGGAGCGTAGTACCTGTTCGGCGACCTGGCCTTGAAAGGACTCGGAGTGCGGGTCCCAGGTGCCACCGGTCATCAACAGCACCGGCTCGTGCTCCAGTTCGCTCAGGGCGTTGGCCACGTGCAGGGAGTTGGTCATGACCACCAGGCCTGGCTGCTGGCCAAGTTCGGGAATCATGGCGGCGGTGGTACTGCCGCTGTCGATGATGATCCGCGCGTGCTCGCGAATGCGTTTGACCGCAGCGCGGGCGATAGCCTGCTTGTACTTGGAGACCGGCTGGCCAATCTCGCTGACCAATTCCTGGGGCATGCTGATAGCACCGCCGTAGCGTCGCAGCAGCAAACCGTGGCTCTCAAGTGCAGCCAGATCCTTGCGGATCGTAACTTCCGAAGTTTCGAAGCGCTTGGCCAGCTCGTCCACGCTCACTTCGCCCTGTTCATTGAGCAAGGCAAGAATATTGTGGCGTCGTTGGGGTGTATTGCGTTTCGACATGGGGGCTTAAGTTTCGATTCGAAAGATAACGGAAGCAATCAAAACCTATCGGCTGAAATTCGTCAAGCGGGCGATGGAAAAAACCATGGGTGTTGGCGAGTGGAGAGTTATCCACAGAACGGGGCTAGCTACGATCGGCGCTACCCGGTGCATGCCTCTCGGGTGGAAGTCGGGAGCACACTTGCGCCCGACATCGACGCAACAACAGCCCGGGCATTGCACCCGGGCTGTGGATAACTCAGTTCTTTTTGATCTTCTCCGGACGTTTCCAGCCGTCGATATTCTTTTGCCGGGAGCGCGCCACGGCCAACTGGGATTTCTCCACCTTCTGGTTGATCGTCGAACCGGCCGCAGTAGTCGCGCCGTCCAAGATATCCACAGGCGCCACCAGGGAGTTGTTGGAACCGATGAATACATCCTGGCCAAGCACCGTCTTGTGCTTGTTGGCGCCGTCATAGTTGCAGGTGATGGTGCCCGCACCGATGTTGGTCCGTGCGCCGATTTCGGCATCGCCCAGGTAGGTCAGATGACCGGCCTTGGCGTCTTCGCCGAGGTGGGCATTCTTCAGTTCGACAAAGTTACCCACATGGGCCCGGGCATCCAGCACCGTGCCCGGACGCAGACGGGCGAAAGGACCGGCATCGCTGCCCTCGCCCAACACCGCGCCATCGATGTGGCTGTTCGCCTTGATCACCACCCCCTTGCACAGGGTGCTGTCCTTGATCACGCAGTTAGGGCCGATAACCACGTCGTCCTCGATCACCACCCGGCCTTCAAGAATCACGTTGATATCGATCAGCACGTCGCGGCCGACCGTGACGTCACCGCGGACGTCAAAACGTGCCGGGTCGCGCAGGGTCACGCCCTGGGCCATCAGACGACGCGCCGCGCGCAACTGGTAGTGCCGCTCCAGTTCCGACAGTTGCTTGCGATCGTTGGCGCCCTGCACTTCCATGGCGTCATGGGGTTGCTCGGTGGCCACGGTCAACCCGTCGCTGACCGCCATGGCGATCACGTCGGTCAGGTAATACTCGCCCTGGGCGTTGTTATTCGACAGGCGACTCATCCAGTCGCCCAGGCGCTTGGCCGGGACCGCGAGAATACCGGTGTTGCCTTCGGTGATAGCACGCTCGGCTTCGTTGGCGTCCTTCTGCTCGACGATGGCGGTAACCTTGCCTTCGCCGTTGCGCACGATGCGCCCGTAGCCGGTCGGGTCCGCCAATTCAACCGTCAACAGGCCCAACTGCTCGGGGGCGGCCTGCAATAGCAGGCGTTGCAGGGTCTCGACCTCGATCAACGGCACGTCGCCATAGAGGATCAGCACCGTATCGGCACTGATGAACGGCACCGCCTGGGCAACCGCATGGCCGGTACCGAGCTGCTTGTCCTGCAGCACGAAATTCAGATCATCCGCTGCCAGGCGCTCGCGCACGGCATCGGCACCGTGGCCGATGACCACGTGAATCCGCTCCGGGCTGAGCTGGCGGGCACTGTGGATAACATGGCCGAGCATGGAATTGCCCGCCACCGGGTGCAGAACCTTCGGCAAGGCCGAGCGCATGCGCGTGCCTTGACCGGCAGCGAGAATAACGATTTCGAGAGACATGACTGGCTACCAATCCTGGGAGGTCAGGCTACGACCAAGAAGTGAGAGTTGCAGAAAAAGAAAAAGGGTAGCCGAGGCTACCCTTTTTAATCAATCACACATAAAGCTCAGGGCTTAGCCGCCAAACTTTTTGCGGATCTGCTGGACGGTGCGCAGCTGAGCTGCAGCCTCGGCCAGACGTGCAGCAGCAGAACCGTAGTCGAAATCTGCGCCCTTTTCATTCAGGGCCTTCTCAGCGGCCTTGACGGCTTGCTGAGCGGAGGCTTCGTCCAGGTCGGCAGCACGTTGCACGGTGTCGGCAAGAACCTTGACCATGTTCGGCTGAACCTCGAGGAAACCACCGGAGATGTAAAACACCTCGGTTTCCCCGCCCTGCTTGATCAAGCGGATCGGACCTGGCTTCAAATTGGTGATCAGCGGTGCGTGACCCAGAGCGATACCAAGATCACCCAGCTCACCGTGCGCAATTACCATTTCAACCAGACCGGAGAAGATTTCCCCTTCCGCGCTGACGATATCGCAATGGACTGTCATAGCCATCTGCTTGCCTCAACCTAAATTAGCGCCCGTTGCCGGGCGCCGGGATTACAGTTTCTTGGCTTTCTCGATCGCTTCTTCGATGCCGCCGACCATGTAGAACGCTTGTTCTGGCAGGTGGTCGTAGTCACCGTTGAGGATGCCTTTGAAGCCAGCAATGGTGTCTTTCAGGGAAACGTATTTACCCGAAGCACCGGTGAAGACTTCAGCCACGAAGAACGGCTGCGACAAGAAGCGCTGGATCTTACGAGCGCGGGATACCAACTGCTTGTCGGTTTCCGACAGCTCGTCCATACCCAGGATCGCGATGATGTCCTTCAGCTCTTTGTAGCGCTGCAGCACGTACTGAACGCCGCGAGCGGTGTCGTAGTGCTCCTGGCCGATCACGTTCGGGTCCAGCTGGCGCGAAGTCGAGTCGAGTGGATCGACCGCTGGGTAGATACCCAGGGAAGCGATGTCACGGGACAGAACGACGGTGGCGTCCAAGTGGGCGAAGGTGGTCGCTGGCGACGGGTCGGTCAAGTCATCCGCAGGTACGTATACCGCTTGGATCGAGGTGATCGAACCTTCTTTGGTCGAAGTGATACGTTCTTGCAGAACGCCCATCTCTTCAGCCAGGGTCGGCTGGTAACCTACTGCGGAAGGCATACGGCCCAGCAGTGCGGATACTTCAGTACCGGCCAGGGTGTAACGATAGATGTTGTCGACGAACAACAGAACGTCGTTACCTTCGTCACGGAACTTCTCGGCCATGGTCAGGCCGGTCAGTGCTACGCGCAGACGGTTACCCGGCGGCTCGTTCATCTGACCGTAAACCAGTGCCACTTTGTCCAGAACGTTGGAATCCTTCATCTCGTGGTAGAAGTCGTTACCCTCACGAGTACGCTCACCCACACCGGCGAACACGGAATAACCGCTGTGCTCGATGGCGATGTTACGGATCAGTTCCATCATGTTTACGGTTTTGCCTACACCGGCACCACCGAACAGACCGACTTTACCGCCTTTGGCAAACGGGCAAACCAGGTCGATAACCTTGATGCCGGTTTCCAGCAGGTCGTTGCCGCCCGCTTGTTCTGCGAACGACGGCGCAGGACGGTGGATGCCCCAACGCTCTTCGGTGTCGATCGGGCCAGCTTCGTCAATCGGATTGCCCAGTACGTCCATGATCCGGCCCAGGGTCGCTTTACCGACCGGTACGGAGATGGCTGCGCCAGAGTCGATAACGTCCAGACCGCGCTTCAAGCCTTCGGTGGAACCCATCGCAATGGTACGAACTACGCCGTCGCCCAGCTGCTGCTGAACTTCCAGAGTAGTTTCCGCGCCTTGTACTTTCAGCGCGTTGTAGATGCTCGGTACGCTGTCGCGTGGAAATTCCACGTCGATAACGGCGCCGATGATTTGAACGATACGTCCGCTACTCATAGCTGGATCCTCTGAATATTTGAACCGTTAAACCGCGGCAGCGCCGCCGACGATTTCCGAGATCTCTTGGGTGATCGCAGCCTGACGCGCCTTGTTGTAGATCAGCTGCAAATCGCTGATCAAATCACCGGCGTTGTCGGTAGCGTTCTTCATTGCGATCATCCGCGCGGCTTGTTCAGCTGCGTTGTTCTCGACCACCGCCTGGTACACCTGCGACTCCACGTAGCGCACCATCAAGCCGTCTAGCAGCTCTTTGGCGTCTGGTTCGTAGAGGTAGTCCCAGTGGTGCTTGAGTTCTTGATCCGGGGTTGCCTCCAGCGGAATCAACTGCTCCACCTTAGGCTGCTGCGTCATGGTGTTGATGAACTTGTTGGACACCACGGACAGGCGATCAATACGGCCTTCCAGATAAGCATCCAGCATCACCTTGACGCTGCCGATCAGATCATTGATCGACGGCTCTTCACCCAAGTGGCTGATGGCTGCAACGACGTTACCGCCGAAGTTGCGGAAGAATGCCGCACCTTTGCTGCCTACCACGCACAGATCGATCTCGACGCCGTTTTCGCGGTTTACCGCCATGTCCTTGACCAGGGCCTTGAACAGGTTGGTGTTCAAGCCACCGCACAAACCACGGTCACTGCTCACGACGACATAACCAACGCGCTTGATTTCGCGGTCGATCATGAACGGGTGGCGATATTCCGGGTTGGCGTTGGCCAGATGCCCAATTACCTGGCGGATACGCTCCGCATAAGGACGGCTAGCAGCCATGCGCATTTGTGCCTTGCGCATTTTGCTGACCGCCACTTTTTCCATGGCGCTGGTAATTTTTTGCGTGCTTTTGATGCTCGCAATCTTACTGCGAATCTCTTTTGCGCCTGCCATGTAACACCTATCAGGTTAGCAAGCGGGAGCCTTGCGGCTCCCGCTGCGGCTTACCAGGTTTGGGTGGCCTTGAACTTCTCGATACCGGCTTTCAGGCCAGCGTCGATTTCGTCATTGAAGTCACCCTTCACGTTGATCTTGGCCAACAAGTCGGCATGATCGCGGTTGAAGTAAGCAATCAGCGCTTGTTCAAAGCTGCCGACCTTGGTGATTTCGACGTCAGTCAGGAACCCGCGCTCAGCGGCATACAGCGACAGCGACATGTCGGCGATCGACATTGGCGCGTATTGCTTCTGCTTCATCAGCTCGGTAACGCGCTGACCATGCTCAAGTTGCTTACGGGTCGCTTCGTCCAGGTCAGAAGCGAACTGGGCGAATGCCGCCAGTTCACGGTACTGAGCCAGAGCGGTACGGATACCACCGGAGAGCTTCTTGATGATCTTGGTCTGAGCAGCACCACCTACACGGGATACCGAAACACCGGCGTTCACAGCAGGACGGATCCCGGAGTTGAACATGGCCGATTCCAGGAAGATCTGACCGTCAGTGATGGAAATCACGTTGGTCGGAACGAACGCGGAAACGTCGCCAGCTTGAGTTTCGATGATCGGCAGAGCAGTCAGGGAACCGGTTTTGCCGGTTACCGCGCCGTTGGTGAACTTCTCTACGTACTCTTCCGAAACGCGGGATGCGCGCTCCAGCAGACGGGAGTGGAGATAGAACACGTCGCCTGGGTAGGCTTCACGGCCTGGTGGACGACGCAGCAGCAGGGAAATCTGGCGGTAAGCCACTGCTTGCTTGGACAGATCGTCATAAACGATCAGCGCGTCTTCACCGCGGTCGCGGAAGAACTCGCCCATGGTGCAACCGGAGTACGGTGCCAGGAATTGCAGCGCAGGAGATTCCGAAGCACTGGCAGCCACGATGATCGTGTTGGCCAGGGCGCCGTTTTCTTCCAGCTTGCGAACCACGTTGGCGATGGTCGATTGTTTCTGACCGATAGCAACGTAGACGCAGAAGATACCGCTGTTCTTCTGGTTGATGATCGCGTCGATCGCCAGAGCGGTTTTACCGATCTGACGGTCACCGATGATCAGCTCACGCTGGCCACGGCCGACTGGGATCATGGCATCGACAGCCTTGTAGCCAGTCTGTACAGGCTGGTCTACCGACTTACGCCAGATCACGCCTGGAGCAACTTTCTCGACCGCGTCGGTCAAGGTGTTGTTCAGCGGACCTTTGCCGTCAACTGGGTTACCCAGTGCGTCGACTACGCGACCCAGGAGTTCCTTACCCACTGGAACCTCGAGGATGCGGCCGGTGCACTTGGCGCTCATGCCTTCAGCCAGACTGGTGTATGCGCCCAATACAACGGCACCTACGGAGTCTTGCTCCAGGTTGAGGGCCATACCGTAGACGCCGCCCGGAAACTCGATCATCTCGCCGTACATAACGTCGGCCAGACCGTGAATCCGCACGATGCCGTCAGATACGCTGACGACAGTGCCTTCGTTACGGGCTTGGGAGGTCACATCGAGCTTGTCGATGCGGCCCTTGATAATTTCACTTATTTCGGAAGGATTGAGTTGCTGCATTGCTCTGCTGCCCCTTCAAACTCAAGATTTCAATGCTTCGGCTAGATTCGCGAGTTTGCCGCGAATCGAGCCATCGATAACCAGGTCGCCGGCGCGGATTACGACGCCACCAATCAGGCTGGCATCCTCCGCAGCGTGCAGGCGCACTTCCCGGCCGAGCCGTGCACTGAGAACCTTGGCGAGTTTGTCTTGCTGTTCTTGGTTCAATGCGAAAGCACTGGTGACATCCACATCTACCGATTTCTCTTGTTCGGCCTTGTACAGGTCGAACAGAGCGGAAATCTCCGGCAACAGCAGGAGACGATCGTTTTCGGCGGCAACGTGAATGAAATTCTGTGCCTTGGCATCAAACTTGTCGCCACACACGTCGATAAACGTGGTGGCCTTTTCTGCGCTCGTCAGTCGCGGGGCCTTGAGCACGCGCTGCATGGTGTCATCTTGTGACACCGCTGCAGCCAGGCCGAGCATGGCTGACCAAGAGGCCAGTTGCTGGTGGGCCTGAGCGTGCTCGAAGGCCGCCTTAGCGTAAGGTCGGGCCAACGTGGTCAGTTCTGCCATGATCGCCCTCGCTTAAATTTCAGCAGCCAGTTTGTTAACCAGCTCTGCGTGCGCGTTTTGATCGATTGTGGCACCCAGGATCTTCTCTGCGCCGTTGACTGCCAGGCTACCCAGTTGGGCACGCAGCGCGTCTTTGACACCGTTCAGTTCCTGTTCGATCTCGGCCTGAGCCTGAGCCTTCACACGGTCAGCTTCGACACGAGCCTGTTCACGGGCCTCGTCGACGATCTGAGAGCCGCGTTTCTTGGCTTGCTCAATGATTTCGGCTGCCTGAGCTTTTGCATCGCGCAGTTGCTGACCCGCTTTATCTTGGGCCAGTTCCAGGTCACGAGCTGCTCGGCTGGCAGCGTCCAGTCCATCCGCGATCTTCTTTTGGCGTTCGTGCAAAGCTGCAATGACCGGAGGCCAAATGAACTTCATGCAGAACACTACAAAAATTAAGAACGCAACGGACTGACCAATCAGGGTTGCATTAATGTTCACGCCAACACCTCGCTCGTTCGTTGTCCATCACACCAATCAACTCGAAGAATCGAGTGATTAGCCAGCGAGTTGGCCAACGAAGGGGTTTGCGAAGGTGAAGAACAGAGCGATACCAACGCCGATCATGGTTACGGCGTCGAGCAGACCGGCAACGATGAACATTTTAACTTGCAGCATTGGAACCATTTCTGGCTGACGCGCTGCGCCTTCCAGGAACTTGCCGCCCAACAGGCCGAAACCAATTGCGGTACCCAGTGCGCCCAGGCCGATCAACAGTGCAACAGCGATAGCGGTTAGACCAACTACAGTTTCCATCTTTCCTCCCGACTTTTACGTCGTATGGTTTAGGTTTTTTAGATTAAAGCGGTAAAACAAATCGTTTCATGCCCTGTAAGGGCCCCCTCTCACCGAGGCGAGAGGGACATCAGACTAGTCGAAACCGGTCTTAATGGTTCTCTTCGTGCGCCATCGACAGGTAGACGATGGTCAGCATCATGAAGATAAACGCTTGCAGGGTGATGATCAGGATGTGGAACACAGCCCACGCCCATTGCAGCACCACGCCCAGGCCGCTGAGCCAGAGCAGGCCGCTGCCGAACATCACGGCGATCAGGATAAACACCAGCTCGCCAGCGTACATGTTGCCGAACAGACGCAGAGCCAGAGAGATCGGCTTTGCAATCAGGGTCACGAATTCCAGCAGGAAGTTCACCGGGATCAGCAGGGCTTGAACGAAGATGTTCTTGCTGCCGAACGGGTGCAGGGTCAGTTCGCCGATGAAGCCGCCGAAGCCCTTGATCTTGATGCTGTAGAAAATGATCAGCGCGAACACCGACAGGGCCATGCCCAGGGTGGCGTTCGGGTCAGTGGTCGACACTGCGCGGAATGGGATGTGCTGATCGCCAGAGATCAACATGGCCAACTGTGGAATCCAGTCCACGGGTACCAGGTCGATGGCGTTCATCAGGAACACCCAGACGAAGATGGTCAGTGCCAGAGGTGCAATCACCGGGCTACGACCGTGGAAGCTATCCTTCACGCTGCCATCGACAAAGCCGACCATCACTTCAACGAAGTTCTGCAGCGCGCCAGGCACGCCGGAGGTGGCCTTCTTGGCCGCCATGCGGAACAGAAGAACGAAGATCACACCCAGTGCGACAGACCAGCCGAGGGTATCGACGTGGAATGCCCAGAAGCCCATTTCCTTGGCTTCTGCGGCGGTGTGGGCAAAGCCCCAGCCGCCATTGGGTAGCTGCCCGAAGGTCAGGTTCTGTAAGTGGTGCTGGATATAGCCCGAAGCGGTTGTTTCTGCTGACATGGTTGCCTCAAACGCCCTAAGGTCTCGAAAGTCTTGTTGTCATAAGCAGGGGAGCGAACCAGCTGACCAGTTGGGTCAGCACGAAGGCACCGAATACAGCCAGCGGCGCCAATGGCTTCACACCTGCAAACGTCAATGCAAACAGCACTGCCGTCAAAATCAGTTTGCCCGCCTCGCCGGCATAAAAAGACCGGACGATAGCCTGAGCTGCTCGGGCGCCGGAAAACCGAAATGCCCTATGAGCGAAGTACACATTGGGCAGCAAGGCTATCAGTCCTCCGCAGAGGCCTGAATATCCGGCTACGACTCCATGCCATTGCCAGAGCGCCAAGGCGGCCAGCAATACGACGACAAATTGAGCCAGTAATACCGGAAAAACTGCCAGGCGATGGAACGGCAAGCGGTTTGGCGTGCGGGTTTCCATCACGGTTGCTCCTCAATGGTCGGCTGCCAGAATTCAATAACTTGGCATAATTTGTGCCGACAAAATGCGCGCAGAGTATAGGGGCGGTTCAGCCCCTATTCAACTGCCAGGTAGTGATTTCCGACTGCGCGCTACATGAGGAAATGTTTCAGCGGATGTGTGCGAGGACGCCCTGGAGCTCATCAAGGGAGTTGTACCCAATCACCAACTGCCCTTTGCCCTTCTTCCCGTGGCGGATCTGCACCGCAGAGCCTAGGCGCTCAGCCAGACGCTGTTCGAGTCGGGCGATATCCGGGTCCGGCTTGACCGGTTCAGCGGGCTCCTGTTTGCCACTCAACCACTGGCGAACCAGGGCCTCGGTCTGGCGTACGGTCAGCCCCCGTGCGACAACGTGTCGCGCCCCTTCAACCTGTTGATTTTCCGGAAGACCGAGCAAGGCTCGGGCATGACCCATCTCCAGGTCGCCATGGGACAGCATGGTCTTGATCACTTCCGGCAGCGCGATCAGGCGCAGCAGGTTGGCCACGGTCACGCGGGACTTGCCCACGGCTTCGGCGACCTGTTGCTGAGTCAGCTGGAACTCCTGCTGCAAGCGCTGCAGGGCCACGGCTTCTTCGATCGGGTTGAGATCTTCGCGCTGGATGTTTTCGATCAGTGCCATGGCAATGGCGGTTTCATCCGGTACGTCGCGGACCATCGCCGGGATGGTTTCCTGACCGGCCTGCTGGCTGGCGCGCCAACGGCGTTCACCGGCGATGATTTCAAAACGCCCGGAGCCGATGGGGCGAACCACGATCGGCTGCATCACGCCCTGGGCCTTGATCGACTGCGCCAATTCCTCCAGCGCCTGGGGGTCCATGTCACGGCGCGGTTGATACTTGCCGCGCTGGATCAGGTCCAGCGGCAGGTGTTGCAACTCGCGCTGGTCGGCTTGGGTCGCCTGTTCTTCCAGAGAACTGACGGTCGGACCACTCAGCAGTGCATCCAGTCCACGTCCGAGACCTCGTTTCTTGACGGCCATGGGGATTCCTTAAGTTGCCTGAGCGGCGGCTGCGCGTGAATTTTTACGCTGGCGACGAACCATCTCGCCAGCCAGGGCCAGGTAAGCCAGGGCACCGCGCGATTGTTTATCGTAGGCCAACGCCGGCATGCCGTAGCTTGGCGCTTCGGCCAGACGGATGTTGCGTGGAATGACCGTGTCGTACAGCTGCTCGCCAAAGTGTTCCTTGAGCTGGGCCGAAACGTCGTTCATCAGGCTCAGCCGCGGGTCATACATGGTCCGCAGCAGGCCTTCGATCTTCAGGTTGGGGTTCAGCAACTCGGCGATGCGCTTGATGTTATCCACAAGGTCGCTCAAGCCTTCCAGGGCGAAGTACTCGCACTGCATGGGGATAATCACCCCATCGGCGGCCACCAGCGCATTGAGGGTGAGCATCGACAGCGACGGTGGGCAGTCGATCAGGATGTAGTCGTAATTTTCGCGGATGGGTGCCAAGGCGCTGCGCAGACGGCTTTCTTTCATCTGCATTTCCAGCAGGACGACTTCTGCCGCGGTCAGGTCGCGGTTGGCCGGCAGCAGTTGATAACCGCCGTGTTCGGAGAAGTGCATCGCCTGGGCCAGATCGCATTCGCCGATCAGCAGGTCATAGACCGAGTTCTCCAGGCCGTGTTTATCCACACCGCTACCCATGGTGGCGTTGCCCTGTGGATCAAGATCGATCAACAGCACCCGGCGCTTGGTCGCGACCAGGGATGCTGCGAGGTTGATGCAGGTGGTGGTCTTGCCCACGCCACCCTTTTGGTTCGCTATCGCGAATACCTTAGCCATTCTTGCTTGTGTTCCCAATCATGCCGTGCGGCGCAGTATCAGCAGATGGCGTTGGCCTTGGCAACCGGGTACGGCCAGGGCCTGTTCGCTATCGAGGTGGAAGTCCGTCGGCAATGCTACCAGCTCATCCGCGGGATGAACGCCCTTCATTGCCAGCCAACGTGTATCGCGGTCGCCAAGATGGCGAGTCCAGTTGGTGAAGTTCTCCATGCTGCTGAACGCCCGGGAAATGATCCCGTTGAACGGCTGCTCAGGCTGGAACGCTTCAACGCGACTGTGGATAACTTGAAGGTTATCCAGTTTGAGTTCGAGTTTGACCTGGGTCAGAAAGCGGGTTTTCTTGCCGTTGCTGTCCAGGCAGGTCACTTGCGACTCGGGAAACAGGATCGCCAGGGGGATGCCAGGCATCCCTCCACCGCTACCGACGTCGAGCCAGCGACCGTTTTCGATGAACGACATCACGCTCAAGCTATCGAGCAGATGACGCGAGACCATTTCGTCCGGATCGCGCACGGCGGTCAGGTTGTAGGCCTTGTTCCATTTGATCAACAGGGCCAGGTACGCCAGCAATTGCGCATGCTGGGTTTCTGTCAGAGTGACACCGAGCTCGCGAGCACCTGTGGATAACTCTTCTGCATGTTGCGAGGTGACCATTGAGCTCAAGCGCTTTGCTCCAACTGACGGCCGGCGCCGCGTTTTTTCAAGTGAATCATCAACAGGGAAATCGCCGCCGGCGTCACGCCCGGAATGCGCGAAGCCTGGCCCAGGGTCTCCGGACGGGTGACGCCAAGCTTGCTCTGGATCTCTTTCGAGAGCCCGGAAATCTTGGTGTAGTCGATATCCACAGGCAACTTGGTGTCTTCGCTGGCCCGCAGGCGAGCGATTTCGTCCTGTTGGCGATCGATGTAGCCGGCGTATTTGGTCTTGATTTCAACCTGCTCGGCGACTTGTGGATCTTCTGCGCCCTGCCCGGTCACTTCCACCAGTCCGACGTAGTCGATTTCCGGACGGCTCAACAGGTTCAGCAGGTTGTATTCGTGCGTCAGCGGGGTGCCGAATTTTTCGGCAATCGCATCGCCCTGTGGGGTGCCGGGGCGAACCCAGGTGCTCTTCAGGCGTTGTTCTTCCAGCTCGATGCTCTCGCGTTTTTTGCAGAAAGCAGCCCAACGGGTGTCATCCACCAGGCCCAATTCGCGACCTTTCTCGGTCAGGCGCAGGTCGGCGTTGTCTTCGCGCAGGATCAGGCGGTACTCGGCACGGGAAGTGAACATCCGATACGGTTCTTGAGTACCCAAGGTAATCAGGTCGTCGACCAACACCCCGATATAGGCCTCATCGCGACGCGGGCACCAGCTGTCTTTACCCTGGGCGCGCAGCGCAGCGTTGGTACCGGCCAGCAAACCTTGGGCGCCGGCCTCTTCGTAACCGGTAGTGCCATTGATCTGGCCAGCGAAAAACAGGCCGCCGATGACTTTGGTTTCCAGGCTGTACTTCAGGTCCCGCGGGTCGAAGTAGTCGTACTCGATGGCATAACCAGGACGAACGATGTGCGCGTTTTCCATGCCGCGGATCGATTGCACGATCTGCAACTGCACATCGAACGGCAGGGATGTGGAGATCCCGTTCGGGTACAGCTCATGAGTGGTCAGGCCTTCGGGTTCGATAAAGACCTGATGGCTTTCCTTGTCGGCAAAGCGATGGATCTTGTCTTCAATCGATGGGCAGTAACGCGGGCCAATACCTTCGATCACACCGGAATACATCGGCGAGCGGTCGAGGTTGGAGGCGATGATTTCGTGAGTCCGGGCGTTGGTATGGGTAATCCAGCAGCTGACTTGCCGTGGATGCTGCTCTTTTGAGCCCATGAACGACATGACCGGGATCGGGGTATCGCCCGGCTGCTCGGACATCACCGAGAAATCCACCGAACGCCCGTCAATGCGTGGCGGCGTACCGGTTTTCAGGCGTCCGACACGCAGAGGCAGTTCGCGCAGGCGCTGTGCCAGAGCAATCGACGGCGGATCGCCGGCGCGACCACCGGAGTAATTCTGCATACCGATGTGGATAAGTCCGCCAAGGAAGGTCCCGGTGGTCAGCACCACGGAATCGGCGAAGAAACGCAGGCCCATCTGAGTCACAACACCGCGAACCTGGTCCTGTTCCACGATCAGGTCGTCAGCGGCTTGTTGAAATATCCACAGGTTCGGCTGGTTTTCCAATATTTCGCGGACAGCCGCCTTGTACAGAATGCGGTCGGCCTGGGCACGTGTCGCTCGTACCGCCGGGCCTTTGCGGCTGTTCAATACGCGAAATTGAATACCACCTTTATCGGTGGCAATGGCCATCGCGCCGCCAAGGGCGTCGATTTCCTTGACCAGGTGGCTTTTGCCAATGCCACCAATGGCTGGGTTGCAGCTCATGGCACCGAGGGTTTCCACGTTATGCGTCAGCAACAGGGTTTTTGCCCCCATGCGTGCTGATGCAAGTGCTGCCTCGGTACCGGCATGACCGCCGCCGATGACGATCACTTCAAAACGGGAAGGGAAATCCACCACGCACCTCGTGCCTGCTTCAGTTAGGTAATTAGGAATAGGTCTGGGCTCAGGTTTTTGAACCAGGTCGACAAGTATAGGGACTTCCCCACCTCTAAAGAACCCTTTGCACAAAATTTAACCAGCTGTGGATGAATCACAGTCAATAGAAATTAAAAGAGAGAAAGTTATTAAATCTTTGTTTTTATGTTTATTCTTACTGAGCACCTTTTCTGTGGATAGATTGATACAGGCCTTTATTCACATGATGTACAGAGGTTTAAAAGTCTGTGGTCATGTGCTCATGAGGCCATTGGATAACCGGTTTAAGCCTGTGGATTAAAGCAGTGGTTATCCACAGATGGGTTTTTCCTCAGTTTTGAGGCCCTGTTATCAACCGAGCACAGGGGCAGTTATTCACAGGGCTTAATCCACAGAAAACGGTCTTTCAAGCAAATGCCGGGCACGAGAAAGCCGCCAGGACGAAAGATTTCATCTGGCAAGAACGTGGTTTTTTTAAAAGAAGGGAAGCAGACAGGCGCGAACGGCCTGTCTGGGTGCAACGCAGGAGCTATTTACCGATGCAGAAACTGGAGAAAATTCGCCCTAACAGGTCATCCGAGCTGAACGCCCCGGTAATTTCTCCCAACAGTTGCTGAGCCTGGCGTAAATCTTCGGCCAGGAGCTCGCCAGCACCGGCCAGGGTCAGTTGAGCTCGTCCGTGCTCAAGGGCGGCACTGGCATGGCGCAGGGCTTCCAGGTGACGCCTGCGTGCGCTGAAGCTGCTTTCCGAGGTCTGCTCAAAGCCCATGCAGGCCTTCAGGTGCTCGCGCAGCAGTTCCAGGCCCATGCCGGCAGACTTGGCGCTGAGGCTGATGGTGACGTGGCCATCGTCGCTGACCTCGAGGGCAATCGCTTCCCCGGTAAGATCCGCCTTGTTGCGGATCAGCGTGACCTTAGACGGATCCGGGCGCTGCTCGAGGAACTCCGGCCATAGGGCGAAGGGATCCGCAGCCTCGGGCGCCGTGGCGTCCACCACCAGCAGGACCCGATCCGCCTCGCCAATGGCCTTGAGCGCACGCTGCACACCGATTTTCTCCACCTGGTCATCGGTATCGCGCAAGCCTGCGGTGTCCACCACATGCAGTGGCATGCCATCGATGTGGATATGTTCGCGCAGGATGTCCCGGGTGGTGCCGGCGATCTCGGTAACGATGGCGGCTTCCCGTCCGGCCAATGCATTGAGCAGGCTGGATTTACCGGCATTCGGCCGGCCGGCGATAACCACGGTCATGCCGTCACGCAGCAACGCGCCTTGCCCGGCTTCGCGCAACACGCTGGCCAACTCGTCGCGCACCTTATCCAGCATGCTCAGCACGTGGCCATCGGCGAGGAAGTCGATTTCCTCTTCAGGAAAATCAATCGCGGCTTCGACGTAGATACGCAAGCCGATCAACTGCTCAGTCAAGTTATGCACACGTTGGGAAAATGCCCCCTGCAACGAGCGCAAGGCATTGCGCGCGGCCTGGGTTGAGCTGGCTTCGATCAGGTCGGCGATCGCTTCGGCCTGGGCCAGGTCGAGCTTGTCATTGAGGAAGGCCCGTTCGCTGAACTCCCCCGGCCGGGCCAGGCGACAGCCCAGCTGCAGGCAACGCTGCAACAGCATGTCGAGCACGATCGGGCCGCCGTGCCCCTGAAGTTCCAGGACATCTTCGCCAGTGAACGAGTTCGGGCCAGGGAAATACAGGGCGATCCCTTCATCCAGTACTTCGTCGAGGTCACCGAAAAAGGGTCCGTAATGGGCAAAGCGTGGTTTCAGTTCGCGACCGCTGATGGCGTTGGCGGCGACGCTGGCCAGCGGTCCGGAAATTCGCACGATGCCCACGCCACCGCGACCTTGAGCTGTGGCGACGGCAGCGATGGTTTCACGAGGGATATTCATAACCCGAGATCCAGACAAAAGTGGCAGATAGCAAAACGCCCCACTAGGGGGCGTTTTGAGTGGTTATCCACAGAGTAAGTTACGCCTCGGCTTTTTTGGTAGCCGCTTCGATCTTACGAGTGATGTACCACTGTTGAGAGATCGACAACACGTTGTTGACCACCCAGTACAGAACCAGACCAGCCGGGAACCACAGGAAGAAGAAGGTGAAGATGATTGGCATCATTTTCATGACCTTCGCCTGCATCGGATCCGGAGGTGTCGGGTTCAGACGCTGCTGGATGAACATGGTCGCGCCCATGATGATCGGCAGGATAAAGAACGGGTCTTTGATCGACAGGTCGGTTATCCACAGCATGAACGGAGCCTGGCGCATTTCCACGCTTTCCAGGAGTACCCAGTACAGCGAAAGGAATACCGGCATCTGCACCAGAATCGGCAAGCATCCACCCAGCGGGTTGATCTTCTCTTTCTTGTACAGCTCCATCATGGCTTGCGACATTTTCTGCCGGTCATCGCCATGTTGTTCTTTCAGCGCAGCCAGTTTCGGGGCTACAGCACGCATGCGCGCCATGGATTTGTAGCTGGCAGCCGACAGTGGGAAGAAGATCCCCTTGATCAGCATGGTCAGGAAAATGATCGACCAACCCCAGTTACCCACCAGGCTGTGGATATGTTGCAGCAACCAGAAGATCGGTTGAGCAATGAACCACAGGAAGCCGTAATCCACAGTCAGTTCCAGACCTGGGGACAACTCTTTGAGTACGGCCTGGCTTTTCGGACCGGCGTAAAGGGTGGCGCTGGTTTCAGCCTTGGCACCTGGAGCGACGGTCAACGCCGGGCCAGTGAAGCCAATGATGTAGTTGCCTTTGCTGTCTTTACGGGCCAGAACGACGTTATTTTCGTCTTTTGGCGGAATCCACGCCGTTACAAAGTAGTGCTGAAGCCATGCAACCCAACCACCTTTCACGGTTTCCGTGATCGGCGCCTTGGTTTTGTCTTCGTTCACTTTGTCCATGTCCTTCATGGACACTTTTTTGTACGGCTCGGAACTTGTCCACAGGGCAGCGCCAAGGTAAGTCGCGGTGCCGGTGGCGGTGCTCGACGATGGATCGGCGCTGGAGTCACGCTTCAACTGCGCGAACATTGCACCTGTCCACGGTTGGGCGCTCTGGTTGTCGATGATGTAGGTGACAACCACGTCATACAGGCCGCGTTTCAAGGTGAAACGCTTGATGTAGTTGACGCCGTCCTTGCTGAACTTCAGGTCAACGACCAGTTGATCCTGACCGTCAGCCAGTTGATAACTTTTCTTCTCCGAGGAGAACACCGGGCGGCCTGTCGAGCTGGCGTCAGGGCCGTTGGTGCCAATCAGACCACTTTGAGCCTGGTAAACACGTTCGCCACCGTTATCGAACAGTTGGAACGGAATTTCCGGGTGATCTTGACGGCGTGGATACAGCGGCAGCTTCAGCTGGGCAACATCACCGCCTTGTGGATCGATAGCCAGATCCAATACATCCGTCTTGATTTGGATGAGGTCTTTGCTGACCGCCACTGGAACTTCAGCGGGGGCACTGGTATCGCTCGCAGCGCGTGGAATGTCGTCACTGGCGGAAGTGTTGTTGCCATTTACCGTGTCGGGAAGACCCGCAGGGGTAGTGTTGGCAGCAACATTCTGAGTCGGCAGGGCAGCCTGGCCATAATCCTGGTTCCATTTAAGGACCATGACATAAGCCACGATTGCCAGGGCGACGATCAGGATCGTGCGTTTAATATCCATGATTACTCGGCCATCGAAGAAGAACGGGAGGTAGGGATAGGTGGAACCGGGTCATAACCACCGGGATTCCACGGATGACAGCGACCTAAACGACGAAAGGTCAGCCAGCCACCGCGTAGAAGGCCATGATTTTCGATGGCTTCATACGCGTAGCAGGAACAACTGGGGTAGAAACGACAGTGACTGGCCATCAGAGGACTAATGGCATAGCGATAAAACTGGATCGGAACGAGCGCCAGTTTACGCATCAGGACTGTCTACCCCTGCAGTTTCGGTTTTGACTGCTGGTACCGGCTTGTTACGAGCCAGACGTTTCCAGAGCTTATCGAAATGCTGAATCAATTCGGGGCTTTCTACATCGCCCAAACCTTTGCGCGCGACGATAACGATGTCCCAGCCGACCAGAGAATCCTGGTGCAGGCGAAACGATTCGCGCATCAAACGTTTCAGACGGTTGCGCTCAACGGAGAGCTTTACGCTCTTCTTTCCGATAACCAGCCCCAGACGGGGGTGATCAAGGTCGTTGTTGCGCGCAAGGAGCAGGAGATTTTTCCCCGGAACCTTGCCGGTAGGGGAGTCAAAGACTGCCTTGAAATGCCGGGGAGTAAGCAGACGCTTTTCCCGACTGAAGTCCTGACTCACCTCCAGTGCCGGATTATCAAACTGCCAGACGCGCACGACCTTTGGCGCGACGACGCGACAGGACGGCACGGCCGTTCTTGGTAGCCATGCGAGCACGGAAACCGTGAGTACGAGCGCGTTTGATAGTGCTTGGTTGGAAAGTACGTTTCATGTCGTGTTACCTGGTTCGTCCACAACGGGCCGGAATGGCCCCCGTTTTAAGAGACCGGCGATTCTAGAGAATGCAAGCCTCTAGGTCAATTTCCAACCAGCTTTTCCTTGTAAACAGATATGGGCGGCTGTTGGTTCGAGACACCGGTTACCTAGATATAGAAATAAAGAAGGGAATTATTTAAAGCTTTTCTGTAAAGCTTATAAAAGCTAGGCAGCCACTGTTCTGTGGATAAGTACCTTAAGCCCTTGAACGACGTACTGTACAGGGAATGACAACACTGTCGAGAAGCAGTGCTCTGCCTGTGCTGCGCTATCGGATAAGCTGTGTGTGGAATGGGTAGTTATCCACAGCCAGGTTATCCACCGAGTTTAGCCCCCACTTGTACAAAGACCTTAAGTGGGGTTATCCACAGAGCTTATGCACATACCATTGGTCGTGTTTTTTCCGGTTAAGACATTGATTCTTAGTGGTCTGTGAGCAACCTACGTGTGGATAAGTCTGCGTGCGGCCGCTACAATGGCGGCTGTTTTTGCCTCACCGGCTTTCAACTTAGGGGATATCCGTGTCAGTGGAACTTTGGCAGCAGTGCGTGGAGCTTCTGCGTGATGAGCTGCCTGCCCAGCAATTCAACACTTGGATCCGTCCGCTACAGGTCGAAGCCGAAGGCGACGAGTTGCGTGTCTACGCACCGAATCGTTTTGTTCTCGATTGGGTCAATGAAAAGTACCTGGGTCGTGTGCTCGAGCTGCTCGATGAGCACGGCAATGGTTCAACACCTGCGCTCTCCTTATTAATAGGCAGCAAACGCAGTTCAGCACCCCGGGCTGCGCCTAACGCGCCTTTGGCGGCTGCCGCTTCCAAAGCCCAGGCGGCTGAACCTTCCAGTGCGCCAGTAAGTGCCCCGCCACCGACCAAGGCTTCGGCGAAGAAAGTCGCCCATGTCAGTGAAGAGCCTTCCCGTGACAGCTTCGACCCGATGGCCGGCGCCAGCTCGCAGCAGGCACCGGTGCGCGCCGAACAACGGACTGTCCAGGTCGAAGGTGCGCTCAAGCACACCAGCTACCTGAACCGCACCTTCACCTTTGAAAACTTCGTCGAAGGTAAATCCAACCAGCTGGCGCGTGCCGCCGCCTGGCAGGTCGCGGACAACCCCAAGCATGGCTACAACCCGCTGTTCCTGTATGGCGGTGTAGGTCTGGGTAAGACTCACTTGATGCACGCTGTGGGTAACCACCTATTAAAGAAGAATCCGAATGCCAAGGTCGTGTACCTGCATTCCGAGCGCTTCGTGGCCGACATGGTCAAGGCCCTGCAACTGAACGCCATCAACGAGTTCAAGCGCTTCTACCGCTCGGTGGATGCCTTGCTGATCGATGACATTCAATTCTTCGCCCGCAAGGAGCGTTCCCAGGAAGAGTTTTTCCACACCTTCAACGCCCTGCTCGAAGGTGGGCAACAGGTGATCCTCACCAGTGACCGCTACCCGAAAGAGATCGAGGGCCTCGAAGAGCGTCTGAAATCGCGTTTTGGCTGGGGCCTCACGGTGGCCGTGGAGCCGCCGGAGCTGGAAACCCGGGTCGCGATCCTGATGAAGAAGGCCGACCAGGCCAAAGTCGATTTGCCGCACGATGCCGCGTTTTTCATTGCCCAGCGCATTCGGTCCAACGTGCGTGAGCTGGAGGGTGCGCTCAAGCGTGTCATCGCTCACTCGCACTTCATGGGGCGCGACATCACCATCGAGTTGATTCGCGAATCCCTGAAGGACCTGCTGGCCTTGCAGGACAAGTTGGTCTCTGTGGATAACATTCAGCGCACCGTCGCCGAGTACTACAAGATCAAGATTTCCGACCTGCTGTCCAAGCGTCGCTCGCGCTCCGTTGCGCGTCCACGCCAGGTGGCCATGGCCTTGTCCAAAGAGCTGACCAACCACAGCCTGCCGGAAATCGGCGATGTGTTCGGCGGCCGCGATCACACCACGGTCTTGCACGCATGCCGCAAGATCAATGAACTTAAGGAATCCGACGCGGACATCCGCGAGGACTACAAGAACCTGCTGCGTACACTGACCACTTGATGACACCAGCGCAGCTTATTAAGGCAAGGGACTAGACCATGCATTTCACCATTCAACGCGAAGCCCTGTTGAAACCCCTGCAACTGGTCGCAGGCGTCGTCGAACGCCGCCAGACCTTGCCGGTGCTCTCCAACGTGCTGTTGGTCGTCGAAGGCCAGCAGCTGTCGCTGACCGGTACCGACCTGGAAGTCGAGCTGGTCGGTCGCGTGCAACTTGAAGAGCCAGCCGAGCCTGGCGAAATCACCGTGCCGGCGCGCAAGCTGATGGACATCTGCAAAAGCCTGCCCAACGACGCCTTGATCGATATCAAGCTCGATGAGCAGAAGCTGGTGGTCAAGGCCGGCCGTAGCCGTTTCACCCTGTCGACTCTGCCAGCCAATGACTTCCCTACTGTCGAGGAAGGCCCGGGCTCGCTGACCTGCAGCCTGGAGCAGAGCAAGTTGCGTCGTCTGATCGAACGCACCAGCTTCGCCATGGCCCAGCAGGACGTGCGCTACTACCTCAACGGTATGCTGCTGGAAGTATCGGCCGGGATCATTCGTGCCGTGGCCACCGATGGTCACCGTCTGGCCATGTGCTCGATGCAAGCCGATATCGGCCAGCCGGATCGCCACCAGGTGATCGTGCCGCGCAAAGGTATCCTGGAGCTGGCACGCCTGCTCACCGAGCCGGATGGCAACGTCAGCATCGTCCTGGGTCAGCACCACATCCGCGCCACCACCGGCGAGTTCACCTTTACCTCGAAGCTGGTCGACGGCAAGTTCCCGGATTACGAGCGTGTGCTGCCTAAAGGTGGCGACAAGCTGGTACTGGGCGACCGTCAGGCGCTGCGTGAAGCCTTCAGCCGTACTGCGATTCTCTCCAACGAGAAGTACCGTGGTATCCGTCTGCAATTGGCCAATGGTCAATTGAAGATCCAGGCCAACAACCCGGAACAGGAAGAGGCGGAAGAAGAAGTCGGCGTGGAATACAACGGCGGCTCCCTGGAAATCGGTTTTAACGTGAGCTATCTGCTCGACGTGCTGGGGGTGATGACCACCGAACAGGTGCGCCTGATCCTCTCCGATTCCAACAGCAGCGCCCTGGTCCAGGAATCCGACAACGACGACTCGGCTTACGTTGTCATGCCGATGCGCCTGTAACCATGCTCAGCAGAAGCTAGATGTCCCTCAGTCGCGTCTCGGTCACCGCGGTGCGCAATCTGCACCCGGTGACCTTCTCCCCCTCCCCCCGCATCAACCTTCTCTACGGCGCCAATGGCAGTGGCAAAACCAGCGTGCTCGAAGCCATCCACTTGCTGGGGCTTGCTCGCTCGTTTCGCAGTGCTCGTCTGTTGCCGGTAATCCAGTACGAGCAGTTGGCGTGCACCGTGTTTGGCCAGGTCGAACTGGCGGAAGGCGGGCATAGCAGCTTGGGGATTTCCCGGGATCGTCAGGGAGAGTTTCAGATTCGCATCGACGGGCAGAACGCTCGCAGCGCAGCTCAGTTGGCGGAAATCCTGCCGCTGCAACTGATCAACCCCGACAGCTTTCGCCTGCTGGAAGGGGCTCCGAAAATTCGCCGACAGTTTCTCGACTGGGGTGTGTTCCACGTGGAACCCCGCTTCATGTCGACCTGGCAGCGCTTGCAGAAGGCCCTGAGGCAGCGGAACTCATGGCTGCGGCATGGTACACTTGACGCCGCTTCGCAAGCAGCCTGGGACCGGGAACTGTGTCAGGCCAGCGCTGAAATTGATGAATACCGCCGCGCTTATATCAAAGCCTTGAAACCAGTCTTTGAGCGGACCTTGGGCGAACTGTTGGAGCTCGAGGGCCTGACGCTTAGCTATTACCGTGGTTGGGATAAAGACCGGGAGCTCAGTGATGTGCTCGCGACGTCCCTGCACCGTGATCAGCAGATGGGTCATACCCAGGCCGGTCCCCAGCGTGCTGATTTGCGCCTCAAGTTGGGTGCGCATAACGCCGCGGATATCTTGTCCCGCGGCCAGCAGAAACTGGTGGTCTGTGCCTTGCGCATTGCCCAAGGGCACTTGGTCAGCCAGGCCCGGCGCGGGCAGTGTATTTATCTGGTGGATGACTTGCCGTCCGAGTTGGACGAGCAGCATCGCCGCGCACTTTGTCGCTTGTTGGAAGACTTACGCTGCCAGGTGTTTATCACCTGTGTAGACCACGAATTATTGAGGGAAGGCTGGCAGACGGAAACGCCAGTCGCTCTGTTCCACGTGGAACAGGGCCGTATCACCCAGACCCACGACCATCGGGAGTGAAGGCATGAGCGAAGAAAATACGTACGACTCGACCAGCATTAAAGTGCTGAAAGGTTTGGATGCCGTACGCAAACGTCCCGGTATGTACATTGGTGACACCGACGATGGCAGCGGTCTGCACCACATGGTGTTCGAGGTGGTCGACAACTCGATCGACGAAGCACTGGCTGGCCACTGCGACGACATCAGCATCATCATCCACCCGGACGAATCCATCACTGTGCGCGACAACGGTCGCGGCATTCCGGTTGATGTGCATAAAGAAGAAGGCGTTTCCGCAGCCGAAGTCATCATGACTGTGCTGCACGCCGGCGGTAAGTTCGACGACAACTCCTACAAAGTATCCGGCGGCTTGCACGGTGTGGGTGTGTCGGTAGTGAACGCCTTGTCTGCTGAGCTGATCCTGACTGTGCGCCGTAGCGGCAAGATCTGGGAACAGACTTACGTGCACGGCGTACCGCAAGAGCCGATGAAGATCGTTGGCGAAAGCGAAACCACCGGTACCCAGATTCACTTCAAGCCTTCGGCTGAAACCTTCAAGAACATCCACTTCAGCTGGGACATCCTGGCCAAGCGGATTCGTGAATTGTCCTTCCTCAACTCCGGTGTCGGCATCGTCCTCAAGGATGAGCGCAGCGGCAAGGAAGAGCTGTTCAAGTACGAAGGCGGCCTGCGTGCATTCGTTGAATACCTGAACACCAACAAGACTGCGGTCAACCAGGTGTTCCACTTCAGCATGCAGCGTGAAGACGGCATCGGCGTGGAAATCGCCCTGCAGTGGAACGACAGCTTCAACGAGAACCTGTTGTGCTTCACCAACAACATTCCACAGCGTGACGGCGGTACCCACCTGGTGGGCTTCCGTTCGGCCCTGACCCGTAACCTGAATAACTACATCGAACAGGAAGGCCTGGCGAAGAAGCACAAAGTCGCCACCACCGGTGACGATGCCCGTGAAGGCCTGACCGCGATTATCTCGGTCAAGGTGCCGGATCCGAAGTTCAGCTCCCAGACCAAAGACAAGCTGGTGTCTTCCGAAGTGAAGACCGCGGTCGAACAGGAAATGGGCAAGTACTTCTCCGACTTCCTGCTGGAAAACCCGAACGAAGCCAAGCTGGTGGTCGGCAAGATGATCGACGCTGCCCGTGCCCGTGAAGCGGCGCGCAAGGCCCGTGAAATGACCCGCCGTAAAGGCGCGCTGGATATCGCCGGCCTGCCGGGCAAACTGGCGGACTGCCAGGAAAAAGACCCTGCCCTCTCCGAGCTTTACCTCGTGGAAGGTGACTCTGCTGGCGGTTCCGCCAAGCAGGGTCGCAACCGTCGTACCCAGGCCATCCTGCCGTTGAAGGGCAAGATCCTCAACGTCGAGAAAGCTCGCTTCGACAAGATGATTTCCTCGCAAGAGGTCGGCACCCTGATCACCGCCCTGGGCTGTGGTATCGGTCGCGACGAGTACAACATCGAGAAGCTGCGTTACCACAACATCATCATCATGACCGATGCTGACGTCGACGGTTCGCACATCCGTACCCTGCTGCTGACCTTCTTCTTCCGTCAGTTGCCGGAGCTGATCGAGCGCGGCTACATCTACATCGCTCAGCCGCCGCTGTACAAGGTGAAGAAAGGCAAGCAAGAGCAATACATCAAAGACGACGACGCCATGGAAGAGTACATGACGCAGTCGGCCCTTGAAGACGCCAGCCTGCACCTGAACGAAGAAGCCCCGGGCATCTCCGGCGAGGCGCTGGAGCGCCTGGTAAACGACTTCCGCATGGTGATGAAGACCCTCAAGCGTCTGTCGCGCCTGTACCCTCAGGAACTGACCGAGCACTTCATCTACCTGCCTGCCGTCAGCCTGGAACAGCTGGGCGATCATGCCGCGATGCAGGATTGGCTGGCCCAGTACGAAGTGCGCCTGCGCACCGTCGAGAAGTCCGGTCTGGTCTACAAGGCCAGCCTGCGTGAAGACCGTGAACGTAACGTCTGGCTGCCAGAGGTCGAACTGATCTCCCACGGCCTGTCGAACTACATCACGTTCAACCGCGACTTCTTCGGCAGTAACGATTACAAGACCGTCGTCACCCTGGGCGCGCAGTTGAGCACCCTGTTGGACGAAGGCGCGTACATCCAGCGCGGCGAGCGCAAGAAAGCCATCACCGAGTTCAAGGAAGCCCTTGAGTGGCTGATGGCTGAAAGCACGAAGCGTCACACCATCCAGCGCTACAAAGGTCTGGGTGAAATGAACCCGGATCAGCTGTGGGAAACCACCATGGACCCAAGCCAGCGTCGGATGCTCAAAGTGACCATCGAAGACGCCATTGGCGCAGACCAGATCTTCAACACCCTGATGGGTGATGCGGTCGAACCTCGCCGTGACTTCATCGAAAGCAATGCCCTGGCCGTGTCCAACCTGGATTTCTGATCCCGGGACACAGCTGAAAATAAAAAGGCCGACGCTTAGCGTTGGCCTTTTTTATTGGCAGATTGTTCAATCCGTCATCTATAACGATTTATGTTTTTATCCGGCCAAGGCAGCCATGGCGAATGCTCAAGAAAATCATTGAAGATGAATATGCCGGTAATCGTTGCCACCCCCATGAGTGGTTAAACCCCGACTCGGCGCAGGTGCTGTCCGCGTTCAACCGCCTGGACGGAAAGGCTTTCAGCTCGACGGTTTTTTTCTTCAGCGACGAGACCCTGATGCATATCGGGGGCGGTGCGGCCGAGCAGTATGTGGGTTTTATCGCCCAGGACATCGACCAATCGTTGCAGACCCTGCTCAGCGCAGACAGTCCTGACGATCAGCAGATTGAACTGGTCGCGGGCGGCCAGTCCGGCAGTTACCCTCGGCATCAGTGTGTGGCTAAAGAGCGGGCGAGGCAGGCCCTGGCTTATTTCTCGGACTATGGCTCGGCCGATCCCGATCTGGCTTGGGAAGTGGAAGGCTAACTGGACAATAAGGATGTTGACCTTGGCAGGTATAAGCAGCCACCTATTCGATGAAGCACGCTACCCCATCGCCTGGCGTTTCAATGCCGCGGATTGTGCTCTGAGTGCGGACGACAAACAGCGAGTCGTGCTGTTTGATCAGTCAGCGTCACAGGCTCTATGGGACCGATTCATTCCAGTGCCCAGCCTTATCACTGAGCTGCCCAGCCTGTTTCAATGCCATGAAAAAACCACACTGGATTTTGCCCGGCGCGCAGAGTCGTCATTGTTCTTCGATCAGTGGCTAAGCCCGGAGGCAGACCTGCTCTGGCTGTTCTGGGGTAGACGCTGCGCGGCGCAGGTGCCCAGGGATATTTTTATAAAATGTTGGGACGACTTTTTCTATCCGTCCGATGAGAATACGGCCCTGGTGATGCCGGGCAGTGCAGAGGTCATATTTTCCTTCGAGGAAAACTTCTTTTACGGACAGTTCGTGAGGCCCATGGCGGCGCCTCTGTGAGATGGAATGGATAACTCGACAGCACAGTTTCACAAGATCATTTTCAAACTCACCCTCGACGCCGACGGTTACCCACCGGTGGAGTACGAGTCGCTGTGGGGCATCCAACGGGGCGCAGGTGTCTACGAGTTGGACAACACGCCCTATTACCTCTACGGCGTGAGCAAGGGGGACTGGGTACTGACTCGCGCCGATGCCCATGAGCTGATCGCTACCCGCGTGGTGCGGCAATCCGGGCACTCGACGCTGCGGGTTTTTGCCGAGCGCGAGTCAGAGCGCTCGAGCATTGTGCAGCACCTGCGCAGCCTCGGCGCCAGGTGTACGGTTACCCGGGGCCTGTCGCTGTTCACTGTGGATATCGCGCCCGAGGTCGGTTTTTCCGTAATCGACCACTACCTGTCCTCCATCACCGACGACCAACATATCGCCTATGAAGATGCCTGTTTACAGCACGGGGCCATTGAGCCTGCGCGCATGAGCGAGTGCTCTTCACTGGCTTCACTTGAGGTTCAAGCATGACTGTTGAATGGCCTGCCAGTTTTTTCAGCGCAACCCTGGAAGACGATGTATGGCTTGTGGCTTTTGCCGATGCCGCCGATGAGCCCGAGCACTACCTGTTGTTGCAACGCAGCACCGAGTGCGACGAACAGGACGCCGCTCTGGGCCAGGACACCTACCACCTCGAAATCTCCAGCCCTGCCCTCTCCGGCTATGGCGGGGTTGCACAGGTGCGTATCGAACAGAACCGCATCATTTTCAGCATGGACAGCTCCGTCACCTGGTGTATGGGCCTGGATCAGCTGGTTCTGTTGCTGGCACCTGAGCTGCAAGACGATCCGGCCATCGAACAGGCGCTTCGAGAGGTGTTTGTCGAGCAGTTGACCCCGATCCGGGGCTGAGCCCGGCTCGGCTCTTTTCACCCTTTGTAAAAACAGTAATCGCTCGGAAGTTTGTTATGGATGATGAAAACCAGGAAATATCAATCCGGGTCGTCGCGGGGCAGAATGACCATGGCCCGGTCTATGAGCCGCTGCATGTACGGCGGATCGATGCGGACAGTTACGAGATTCTCTACTCACCGGGGCTGACGCTGAACCTGGCCAAGGGCGATATTATTTCGATCAAGGACCCGCAGGTCCCCGCCGTGGTGCTCAAGCGAGGCGGCAACTTCTGCATCCATATTTATTCGAATCACATCCCGGAAGAACACATCATCGCCCTGGCGGCGGATGTGGCGACCGAGTTGGGCGGCATGCTCGACGGGCGCTATAAGGGCAATCTGACATTGTCGGTGCCGGCGCGAAACGGCATGGACAACATCGCCCTGTTCTTCAACCGTTTCCGCGAGACCACGGGCATCGAGTGGTACTACGCCAACATCTATAAAAACCTCGATGACACCAATGACGAGACCTTGCTCAATTGGTGGCTGGATAGCTGATCGCGAACGGAGTGAAGACGAGCATGAGCTATGAATATCGTCTGGTGTTTGATGAGCCGTTGGACGTGCAGCAGGTCATGGATCAGCTGCGCGGCAGTGCGAATTGTGTGCGGGCTGCCGAGCAGGTGGTCGAGTTCAAGGACCCTGGCCTGGGCAGCCGCGCCGACTATGATCTGCGCCTGACCTTCGAGAGCGAGCAGACGCTGTGGATGGAGTTGCTGTTTCGGACCGCGGCGTTGCACGAGTGCCTGGAGCTGGCACTGCTGGGGCGTCGTTTCAGGTGTTTCGAAGACGGTGACAGCGATGACGAGGTGGCACTCGAACAGGTCTTTGCCCTGGGCAGGACTCTCCCTATTTTCCCTTGATGGCTGGGCCAATGAACGAACGACAGCAGCTTATCTGTGAACGCTACGACCTCGCTCCCCAGGCGCCGGAGCCGATGATTGCACTGGCCACCGGCTCCCTTGCGCAGTCGCCCATCTATGGCACCCGGGTCGAGTTGCCCGAGAACGGCACGGTCAGTTGGTTTATCCACTGCGGCGAACATTCCACCGCCGTGGATTTCTACCAGCCCCTATGCGCCGAGCACCTGGTCGAGCTGCTGCCGGAGGTGATCGATTACCTGTACCTGCCGAGCGGGACGCGTTTCATCATCGACCGCGCCGGCTATGAAGATGTCTGGCAGGACCCGCACTGATATCAAGCCGCTATTAACGGCAAGCGGTCAGTTGCCCTGCTCGCCAGGCGACGCGACACTTTCCAGCCGGTAGCCGTAACCGTAGATGGTCAGCAACTGCCAGCCACGGTCTGTGGTCAGCCCCAACTTGTTGCGCAGGCGGTAGATGTGGGTATCCAGCGGCCGTGAGGACACGATCTCTTCGTGGGTCCAGAACCGCTGGTACAGGTATTCCCGTGACAGCGGTCGCCCCAGGTTGTCGAACAGGCAGCGCGCCAGGCGGTATTCGCGGTCGGTCAGGCTGATGGGTTGACCTGCCCGGGTCACGGTCAGCTCCGCATCATCGAAGGTCAGGTCATTGAAGCTCAGCACTTCGGTGGCGGTGCTGCGCTGCAAACCGTGGCGGCGCAGTACCGCCATGACCCGAGCCTTGAGCTCGTTGGGGCGGAAGGGTTTGCTGACGTAATCGTCGGCCCCGGCATTCAGCGCCTGGACGATATCGCTTTCGGCATCCCGGCTGGTAAGCATGATCGCGGCCGGCGGCGCTTCCATGTGTTCGCGGGTCCAGCGCAGCAATGACAGGCCGCTGAGGTCGGGCAGTTGCCAGTCGAGCACCAGCAGGTCAAAGGTCTCTCGACGCAGCTGGCGCAGCAGGTCCTCACCACGTTCGAAGCTGTGCAGGGTCCAGGGCTGGTCCCCCGGCCCGGGGATCTGTCGCAGTGTCTGTTCCACCCGGGCCAGTTCGGCGGGCTCGTCATCCAGTATTGCGACACGCATGCGGGGCAGTTCCTTGATTGCAGGGGGGAGCACTGTGGCCGTTTTTACGGCGTCTGAGTGGAGGTGAGTTTAGGCCGCCAAGGTGAATCTGAACAATTGTGGCGATTTGCTCTGACGCGATTGCGGGCTCGGTACGCTGATGTCAAATAGCCGGTAGGCGACAGGAGCACTGTCACGGCCTGCCGTGCGGCAGAACCATACCGACTGCAACCCGCAAGGAAAAGGATCATGGGGAAGATGTTTCGTACAGGCCGTGGGCTGCTGGTGAGGGCGGTGCAGGGTAAGGATCTTGGGTGTTTCGGTGCCTTGGCACTGGCTGTCTATCTCAGCCTGGGGTCGACGGTGTTGTCGCCTGCCAGCGCCCACCCTGGGCAACTGCCGGTTCAGCGCAGCCCGCAAGCGAGTGTCAGTGTCACAGCCTTTGCTGATTCGAACCAGGTGGCTCCCAGTACCCTGCATTACGTCGAGCAAAGTGCCCTGCACCAGGAGCAGCAACGCTGGGTGTTCTAGAACCCAAGGATTCTGAACAAATCTTGCAAATCAGCCAGCCGAGCCTTTGGGGCGGTAGATTCCTACTCGCTGAGTGGCACACGGGGCATCAGGAAGTGCTCCGACACAGGGAGTGTCAACCGCCAGGCTGGCGGGACACGGGTTGCTCGCAAGCCGTGTTGAAGGGGAATAAAAGGAGTGCCTCCTCAGGATGATCACCGGGCGATCTGTCGCCACGGTGCCGACACACGGAAGTGTCACCCTCCCCTTGTGTCGGCATGCCTGGATCGCCACGCACTTTTACCTGCGCTTTGTACCGCATACCCTGACCAGCACCGCACGCGTTGGCTGGCGATTGAAAGGGCAGCTATCGGCTCAGGATCGGCCTCAGGTATGGTGCACAGGTTCGATAACAGGGTTTACCCGTCGGTTTGCCACAGGTCCAAGCACACTCCATGACTCAAACGACCCCTTTGCAGCCCACGTTATCCTGGCCTTTCCCGGGCCGTCGCCTGCTGGTTCTGAGTGGTGTGCTCGGGTGTCTGCTCCTGCCGCTGATGGACGTCGGCGCCGCGCCTCGGCGTTTGCCCTATATCGATGACAATCTGCAATGCCGCGGCCAGCCCTTGCCGGCAACGGTGGAGCATCTGACGGGTGAAGCCTGGAAGGTGGATGCCCAGGGCCGGGAAACCCTCCTCGAAGAGGGCATGAATATTGATGAGCAGGAGGGGGTGAAGACCTCGCCTTCAGCCTTCGTCAGCCTCTCGTTGGGAGACGGTTCGCGGGTGGTGCTGCCCTCCAGTTCGAAGATCACCCTGCGCCTGAACCAGGAGTACGGGGTGCCCCAGGTCAGCCTGGAACAGGGCCAGATCGAATCCTATGTGATCAAGCGCAGCAGTGACCACGATCGCTTCCAGATCCTCACGCCAGTAGGTGTCCTGGGGGTACGTGGTACTCATTTCCGAGTGCGCAATGACGATCAGCACGCGTTGGTCGAAGTGCTTAACGGGCAGGTGGCGGTGAGTCGGGAGGATGATCCGCCCCAGGCTAAAAAAACGGTCAGGAACAAGCCTGTGGATAAACCGGTGGGCCCGCTCCCCGGCGAGGTACAGGTCATGGCACGCCAGGGCCTGCGCATTCAGAAACAAGGCACCCTGACCCCGATCGACCTGCTGCCGGCGCCGCGACTGCTGGGCCAGGCCGGACAGACAGGCAGCGCGCCGGTCTGGCAGTTGATCTTCAAACCCTTGCCGGGCGCCAGGCGCTACCGTGCCCAGGTGGCGACCGACAAGGAATTCCTGAACATCAAGCAGGAGCAGTTTTCCAGCACCCCCGAGGTCAACTTCAGCGGCCTGAAGGCCTTTTTCTACCATGTGCGTCTCTCTGCTTTCGATGAGCACGGGCTGGAGGGCGAGACGGGTGTGTATGACATTTTCTATTACCCGCGCACCAGCAATGTTCAATAAGCCTGCGGCCTGCTGCCGATGAAGCGCTGGCGCCGTGTGGAAGGTCGGGAGCCGACCCAGGCTCAGCGCCTGTTTCGCGGCCTGGTACGGGAATGGCTCTGGGTCAGCCTGATCCTGCTGCCCCTGACCGCCCTGTTGTCCCTGACCCCGGGGCTGGCGCTGAACAACCTGCTGTACGACAGCCTGAACCGGCTCAGCCCCCTGCCCGTCGACCCGCGAATCCTGATCGTCACCATCGACGACTACAGCCTGCAACAACTCGGCCGATGGCCCTGGCCGCGGTCGCTGCATGCGGATCTGCTGGACCGCTTGCGCGAGGCCGAGGTTCGGGGCGTGCTGTTCGATGTGATTTTCAGCGAGCCCGACAGCCAGCCGGATAACGATGTGCGCCTGGCCCAGGCCCTGTGTCGCTCGGGCAATGTGCTGTTGCCGTTGCTGCGCGAAAGCGTCGCCCGCTATGGGCAACCTCTGGGTGAGATCGAACCGGTGGCCGCGTTGCGCGACTGTGCCAAGGCCGTGGGGCATATCAATGCCCAGGCTGATGCCGACGGCATTGTGCGCAGTGTGTATTTGCGTGAAGGCTTGGCGCAGAGTCCCAAGGCGCAACTGGCCTGGCTGCTGTATGAAATGGCGCGGCCGGCCGGCTCGTCTGCGACCCCTCCTGGCTCTGCCGAGCCTCAGCTGGCCCAGGGCTGGCTACGAGCCCATGAGGTGCGGATTCCCTTTATCAGCGCGGCGGGCGGTTTTCCCAGCGTGCCCTATGTCAGCGTGTTGCGTGGCGACGTGCCGCCGGAGTTGCTGCGTGACCGCTTGATCCTGATCGGTTCCACGGCTCCGGGCCTGGGTGATCGCTACGTCACGCCGCAGTCGGCCAGCCTGGGGACCACACCCGGCATCGAGATCCAGGCCAACCTGCTTAACGGTTTATTGCAGCAGCGCAGTATCGTGGCGCTGGGCAACTGGCCGGCGACCCTGCTGTCGGTGGCCCTGGTGGCCGCCCTGCTCGGCCTGCTGCTGTGGCGCCCACGCCATGCGCTGTGGTTGACCCTGGGGTGCATGGGCCTGGCATTGCTGGGCTCGGCACTGTTGCTGCGGGCAGGCGGCTGGTGGTCGCCCGCAGCCAGCCTGCTGGGGATGCTGCTGGCGTACCTGATCTGGAATTGGCGGCGCCTGAGCGTGATCCTGGCTTATTTCGGCTGGGAGCTGGCGCGCCTGGACAGCGAACCCAAGGTTCTGCCCGAGCGCCGCCATACCCCGGTCGCGTCCGGCGATGTATTGCAGGGGCAGATTGTCGCCCTGGAACAGGCCATGAGCCGCACCCGCGACACTCGCCGGTTTATCGCCGATGGCCTGGAGTACCTGCCGGTGGCGACGCTGATCAGCAACCCCGATGGCAGGATCCTGCTGGCCAATCGCAAGGCCCGTGAACTGTTCGCCAACCCGCTGCTGGGCAGTGAACTGCTCGCCCAGTTGGCGGAGCTGGGTTATCCACAGGGTTCGTCGCCTGACCTGTCGCAACTGCAGTGCCTGGAGTTTCGCGATACCCAGGAGCGCAGCCTGCGCCTGGATCGGGCCCCGTTGCTGCCAGCTGACAGCGATACACCGATCGGCTGGCTGCTGAGCTTCACCGACCTCAGCGTCGAGCGCGATGCCGAGCAGCAGCGCGCGGTGCTGCTGCGGTTTCTGTCCCATGACTTGCGCGCGCCCCACTCGGCGATCCTCGCCTTGCTCGATGTGCAGCGCCATCAGGCGCCCGGTGAGAACCAGGTGTACCTGCAGATCGAACAGCAGGTACGCCGCGCACTGAGCCTGACCGAAGCCTTTGTGCAGTTGGCCAAGGCCGAGTCCGAGGCTTATCAGTTCCAGCCGAGCATCTTCGCCATGCTGGTGCTGGATGGGTTCGACCTGGCGGCGACCATTGCCCAGTTGAAGCGCATCACCTTGGTCCACGACCTCGACGAAGATGCCGAAGGCATGGTTCTGGCCGATCAGTCCCTGCTCACGCGGGCGTTGTTCAATCTGCTGGAGAACGCGATCAAGTACAGCCCCGAGGGCTCTGTGGTGAGCGTGCATGTCAGTTGCCGCGAGGGCTGGCTGAGCTGTGAGATCAGCGACCAGGGCAAAGGCATCGCCGCCCAGGATCTGCCGCAGCTGTTTGGTCAGTACCAGAGATTTTCCTCGGCCCAGGGCATTGATGGGCTGGGGCTGGGGTTGTCGATGGTCAAGGCCGTGGTGGAGCGCCATCAGGGGCGGATCATCTGCCGCAGCCAACTGGGGCAAGGCTCGACCTTCACCCTGCAACTGCCACTGCTGGAAGAGTAACCCGTGGCCGCTGCCAGGCTGCTGGCCGCCGTGGGGGTGTCAGGTGCATGGACGGCGTGTTACAGGTCCAGCGCAGCCTCGCGAGTTCGGCCCCCGCGAGGGGCTGCGAAAAACTTATGCACGTTTTTCGGCGTTTTATGAGCTTCGGAAATATGTATATAAATCATAAATTTACGAAGCTATTTCGCCGATTAGACAGAAAACCGTACACAGGTTATCCACAGATACTCAGGACGCCAGCGACTCCGCTTCGGCGCTCACTGGCGGCAGTGAACCCATGTCCCGTTGTGCCTGTTCGTTCCAGGCCTGTACACGGTCGTTCAGGGTGGCAATGGCCCGTGGTCCCGAGCCTTCGGCATACATCGGCTCGCCAATCACCACGGTGATGGTGCCGGAGCGCTTGGCCCAACCGGTCTTCGGCCAGAACTTGCCCGCGTTGTGGGCAATCGGCAGGACCGGCAAGTTGGCATTCACCGCCAAGGCGCTGCCACTGCGGGAAAATTTGCCGATCTGACCGTAGGGGACCCGGGTGCCCTCGGGGAAAATCAGTACCCAGACGTTGTCCTTGAGCAGTTCATCGCCCTTCTTGGCGACCACTTTCAAGGCGGCCTTGGGGTTGTCGCGGTCGATGGCGATCGGCCGCAGCATGGCCATGGCCCAGCCGAAGAACGGCACAAACAGTAACTCGCGCTTGAGCACCTGGCTCAGAGGTTCGAAGTACGCCGAGAGAAAGAACGTCTCCCAGGTGCTCTGGTGGTTCGACTGAATCACGCAGGGGCGGTCCGGGATGTTTTCGGCGCCTTTGACTTCAAAACGGATGTCGAGAAAAACCTTGGTCAGCCACAACGCGCAGCGGCACCAGTAAACGTTGATAAAGCGGTAGCGCGCCTTGAACGGCAAAAAAGGCGCGATAAAAAAGCTCAGGGAACACCACAGCAACGAGCTGGTGCCCAGCAGCAGGTAAAAGAAAAAAGTTCTGATGGCCTGCACGATCGACATAGCGGCATTTACCGTTGCGGGCACTGCCCGCCTATTAAAAGCGCACCCCCGAACAGTCCTTGATCAGGATTTCAGAAGAGCTTTAGTGGTGGATAAGTTCAGCGGCAACAGCCGCCAGGTCGTCAAAAATCAAGGTGCCAACCGGCAGGTTCAAGCCCTGGGTCTTTGTGCCTTTCCCGGTTTTTACCAAAACTGGCTGAGAGTCGACGGCCTTGGCCGCTTCCAGGTCACCGAGACTGTCGCCTACAAACCATAGACCGGTCAGGGGCACCTGATAGTGCTCGGCAATGGCGTGCAACATTCCCGGCTTGGGTTTGCGACAGGCGCAACCCTCATCGGGACCGTGTGGGCAGTAGACGATCAGCCCGACCTCGCCACCCTGCTCGGCCACCAGCGCCCGCAGGCGCTCATGCATGGCGTCGAGGGTGGCGATATCGTAGTAGCCGCGAGCGATGCCCGACTGGTTGGTAGCGACCGCTACCGTCCAGCCGGCCTTGCTCAACTGCGCGATGGCCGCGATCGATCCGGGGAGTGGGTGCCACTCCTCCACCGACTTGATGTAAGCGTCGGAGTCGTAGTTGATCACCCCGTCCCGATCGAGAATCAGCAGTTTCACCAGCAGCCCCTCAGCCCAGCAGCGAGATGTCGGCAACGCCCAGGAACAAGCCCCGCAGACGCGCCAGCAGCGCATAGCGGTTGGCCCGTACGTTGGCGTCTTCAGCGTTGACCATCACCGCTTCGAAGAACGCATCCACCGGCTCGCGCAGGGCGGCCAGGCGGGCCAGGGTCTCGCTGTACTGACGCGCTGCGGCCATTGGCTGCACCGCCTGATCCGCTTGCTGGATCGCCGAATACAGGGAGAACTCGTTGGCGTTGTCGAAGTACTTGGCTTCCACGGTGCTCGGCACGCTGCCTTCGACCTTGCTCAGCAGGTTCGATACACGCTTGTTCACGGCGGCCAGTGCGGCGGCCTCCGGCAGTTTGCGGAAGGCCTGCACGGCTTGTACGCGCTGGTCGAAGTCCAGCGCCGAGCCCGGCTTCAGTGCACGCACCGAGAGGTAGGTGGCCACGTCCACGCCTTCATCTTCATAACGCGCACGCAGGCGGTCGAAGACGAATTCCAGCACCTGGTCGGCCAGGCCGGCGGTCTTGATCTTGCTGCCGAAAGCGTTGACGGCGAAGGCCACGGCCTCGGTCAGGTCCAGGTCGAGCTTCTTGTCGATCAGGATACGCAGTACGCCCAGGGCCGCACGGCGCAAGGCATAGGGGTCCTTGCTGCCGGTCGGGAGCATGCCGATGCCGAAGATCCCCACCAGGGTGTCGAGCTTGTCGGCAATGGCCACCGCCGCACCGGTCAGGGTGCTCGGCAGTTCGGCCGCGCCGGCGCCACGGGGCATGTACTGCTCGTTCAGCGCCAGGGCAACGTCTTGCGGCTCGCCGTCATTGAGGGCGTAGTAGTAGCCGGCAACGCCTTGCATCTCCGGGAACTCGCCGACCATTTCGGTGGCCAGGTCGCACTTGGACAGCAGGCCGGCACGGGCCGCGCGCTGGGCGTCGCCACCGATGCGTGGGGCGATGAAGGCGGCCAGCTTGGAAACCCGCTCGGCCTTGTCGTAGACGCTGCCGAGTTTTTCCTGGAAGACCACGTTCTGCAGGCGCAGGTTGAAGTCTTCGAGCTTCTGCTTCTTGTCTTGCTTGAAGAAGAACTCGGCATCGGTCAGGCGCGGACGAACGACTTTCTCGTTACCGGCGATGATCTGCCGCGGGTCCTTGCTTTCAATGTTGGCCACGGTGATGAAGCGCGGCAGCAATTTGCCGTCGACGTCCAGCAGGCAGAAGTACTTCTGGTTGTCCTGCATGGTGATGATCAGGGCTTCTTGCGGCACGTCGAGGAAGCGTTCCTCGAACGAGCACACCAGCGGCACTGGCCATTCGACCAGGGCGGTCACTTCATCGAGCAGGGCTGGCGGCACGATGGCGGTGCCTTCCTGCAGGCGCGCCAGTTCTTCGGTGCGCTTGCTGATCAGCGTGCGACGCTCATTGGCGTCTGCCAGCACGTAGGCGCCGCGCAGGTCGTCGAGGTAGCTGGCCGGCGAGCTGATGCGCACGGTTTCCGGGTGATGGAAACGGTGGCCACGGGATTCACGACCGGCTTTCTGGGCCAGGATGGTGCAATCGATGACCTGGTCACCGAGCAGCATCACCAGCCATTGGGTCGGACGCACGAACTCTTCCTTGCGGGCACCCCAGCGCATGCGCTTGGGGATTGGCAGGTCGTTCAGCGAGTCTTCGACAATGGTCGGCAGCAAGCTGGCGGTCGGCTTGCCCTTGATGCTCTGGCTGTAGCGCAGTTTCGGGCCGCTCTGGTCGATTTCGCTGAGCTCGACGCCGCATTTCTTGGCGAAGCCCAGGGCCGCCTGGGTCGGGTTGCCTTCCGCGTCGAACGCCGCCTGGCGTGGCGGGCCGTCGAGGTTGATGCTGCGATCAGGCTGCTGGGTGGCCAGCGCGGTGATCAGGACCGCCAGGCGCCGTGGCGCGGCATAGACCTGTTTGGCTTCAAAGCCCAGGCCAGCGGCCTGCAGGCCTTTCTCGATGCCGGCCAGGAAGGCTTCGGCCAGGGTATTCAGGGCCTTGGGTGGCAGTTCTTCAGTGCCCAGTTCAACCAGGAAATCTTGCGCACTCATTGTGCCGCCTCCAGCTTAGCCAACACTTCGTCACGCAGGTCCGGGGTCGCCATCGGGAAGCCCAGCTTGGCACGGGCCAGCAGGTAGGCTTGCGCAACGGAACGCGCCAGGGTGCGGACTCGCAGAATGTATTGCTGGCGCGCGGTTACCGAGATGGCACGGCGGGCGTCCAGCAGGTTGAAGGTATGGGAAGCCTTCAACACCATTTCGTAGCTCGGCAACGGCAGCGGCTGATCCAGCTCGATCAGGCGCTTGGCTTCGCTTTCATAGAAGTCGAACAGTTCGAACAGCTTCTCGACGTTGGCGTGTTCGAAGTTGTAGGTCGATTGTTCCACTTCGTTCTGGTGGAACACATCGCCATAGGTGACCTTGCCGAACGGGCCGTCGGCCCACACCAGGTCGTACACCGAGTCCACGCCCTGCAGGTACATGGCCAGGCGTTCCAGGCCGTAGGTGATTTCGCCGGTGACCGGGTAGCACTCGATGCCGCCGGCTTGCTGGAAGTAGGTGAACTGGGTGACTTCCATGCCGTTGAGCCAGACTTCCCAGCCCAGACCCCAGGCGCCGAGGGTCGGCGATTCCCAGTTGTCTTCGACGAAACGGATGTCATGCACCAGCGGGTCGAGGCCCACGTGCTTCAACGAACCCAGGTACAGCTCCTGGAAGTTGTCCGGGTTGGGCTTCAATACCACCTGGAACTGGTAGTAGTGCTGCAAGCGGTTGGGGTTTTCGCCGTAGCGGCCGTCAGTCGGGCGACGACTGGGCTGCACATAAGCGGCGTTCCAGGTTTCCGGGCCGATAGCCCGCAGGAAGGTAGCGGTGTGGAAAGTGCCGGCGCCTACTTCCATATCGTAGGGCTGAAGTACCACACAACCTTGCTCGGCCCAGTATTGCTGGAGGGCGAGGATCAAGTCTTGGAAGGTACGCACGGCTGGCGTAGGCTGGCTCACGAAATTCACCTGTTACTTGGGCTGCGATTTAAGGAGCGGGAGTATACCCGATTCGGTCGTGCGCACGCCCCCTGGAGCCTTATGCCACGCTGCTTTTGGTGTTCCGATGATCCGCTGTACATGGCTTATCACGATCAGGAGTGGGGCGTGCCGCTACGCGATGCGCAGCGCTTGTTCGAGTTGTTATTGCTCGAAGGGTTCCAGGCCGGGCTGTCATGGATCACCGTTTTGAAGAAGCGCGAGCGCTATCGCCAGGTGCTGTTCGGCTTCGATGTGCAGCGGGTGGCGCAGATGAGCGATGCCGAAATCGACGAGCTGATGCTCGACCCCGGAATCATCCGCAACCGCCTCAAACTCAACGCCGCCCGGCGCAATGCCCAGGCCTGGCTGGAGCTGGAAGACCCGGTGGGGCTGCTCTGGTCGTTTGTCGGCGGGGTGCCCAAAGTCAATCATTTCAAGGACCGCAGTGAAGTGCCGGCGGTCACGCCTGAGGCCCAGGCGATGAGCAAGGGCCTGCAGAAAGCCGGCTTCACGTTCGTCGGACCGACCATCTGTTATGCCTTGATGCAGGCCTCGGGCATGGTCATGGATCACACCCGTGACTGTGATCGCTACGCCATCCTCGCCAACGCGCGGTTAGAATAGCCGGCTGCGACTAGGTCATGACCAACAGCTCAGGAGTCACTTGTGGATAAGTTCAAAGGCGCCCTGCTGGTGGGCGCTCTGCGGTTGTTTGCCCTGCTGCCGTGGCGCGCAGTGCAGGCCGTCGGTTCGGCCATCGGCTGGATCATGTGGAAAACCCCCAACCGTTCCCGCGATGTGGTGCGGATCAACCTGGCCAAGTGCTTCCCCGAAATGGACGCCGCCGAACGCGAGCGTTTGGTGGGACAGAGCCTGAAAGACATCGGCAAGTCCCTGACCGAAAGCGCCTGCGCCTGGATCTGGCCGGCCCAGCGCTCCATCGGCCTGGTGCGTGAAGTCCAGGGCCTGGAGGTGCTGAAAGAGGCTCTGGCCTCGGGCAAGGGCGTGGTCGGCATCACCAGCCACCTGGGCAACTGGGAGGTGCTCAACCACTTCTATTGCAACCAGTGCAAACCGATCATTTTCTACCGTCCGCCCAAGCTCAAGGCGGTGGATGATCTGCTGCGCAAACAGCGGGTGCAGTTGGGCAATCGCGTTGCCGCGTCCACCAAGGAAGGCATCCTCAGTGTCATCAAGGAAGTGCGCAAAGGGGGGGCAGTGGGGATTCCCGCCGACCCGGAACCGGCCGAATCCGCCGGGATCTTCGTGCCCTTCTTCGCCACCCAGGCGCTCACCAGCAAGTTCGTGCCGAACATGCTGGCCGGGGGCAAGGCGGTGGGTGTATTCCTGCACGCCCTGCGCCTGCCTGACGGTTCAGGCTACAAGGTGATCCTCGAAGCGGCACCTGAAGCGATGTACAGCACCGATACCCAGGTGTCCTGCGCGGCCATGAGCAAGGTGGTCGAGCGCTATGTGGCGGCGTATCCGAGCCAGTACATGTGGAGCATGAAACGCTTCAAGAAACGTCCGCCCGGCGAAGAGCGCTGGTACTGACAAGAGCTGGCATGATCTGTGGATAACTTCATGCCTGAAGTTATCCACACCTGACGAGCAAGGGCGCAACAGATGTCCGATCAGCGTAAATCCTTCCGCATCACCATCCAGCACGAGAGCTTCGGCGAGTGCCTGGGGCAGACGCGCAACCTGTCGTCCAGCGGCGTGTATGTACAAAACCCGATCCTGGCCGCCCTGCCCAAGGGCGCGGTGGTCTATGGACAGGTCCAGGGCTTGCCGGTCATTGCGCCGCGAGTGCGCATGGAAGTGGTGCAGGTCGACGCGCAAGGCATTGCGCTGCGCTATCTCTGAACCCTCCAACCGACCCTCAACCCTGTACCCGCCGAGGCACGGGTTGGGAGGTCGGGGGGATTTACGGTTGGGACTGGCGCTCGAGCTTTTTGAGGAAGACGGTCATTTCCTTTTCTGCCTGCTTGTCGCCATGAGCGCGGGCGGCTTCCAGGCCCTGTTCCCAGGCCTGGCGTGCGGCCGGATAGTCGGCCTGGGCCAGGAAGGACTTGCCCAGGAGCTTCCACGCGGCCGAATACTTGGGGTCGAAGGCCACGCAGCGTTGCAGGTGCTCGGCGGCTTTGGCGGGCTCACCGAGGTCCAGGTAGCCCTTGCCCAGGCCGAAGCGCAACAGGGCGTTATCCACACCCTTGGCGAGCATTTTTTCCAGGGAATCCAGCATGGTCTTGTGTCCTGTGGATAGTTTTGGTTGTGCAAGAAGCACAGCGGCTGTGGCAACGCGCTCGAGCCTGGGGCAGCCGCCACAGGCGAGCGCGAGGGGTTAGAAGAAGCTCAGGCCGACGTGGAACAGTTTTTCCACGTCGCGGATGTGCTTTTTATCCACAAGGAACAGGATCACGTGATCGCCGGCCTCGATCACGGTGTCATCGTGGGCGATCAGCACTTCTTCATCGCGAATGATCGCGCCGATGGTGGTGCCCGGCGGCAGGCCGATGTTCTCGATGGCGCGCCCGATCACCTTGCTCGACTTGGCGTCACCATGGGCGATGGCCTCGATCGCCTCCGCCGCGCCCCGGCGCAGGGAGTGCACGCTGACGATATCGCCACGGCGCACGTGGGCCAGCAGGGTGCCGATGGTGGCCAACTGCGGGCTGATGGCGATGTCGATATCGCCGCCCTGGATCAGGTCGACGTAGGCCGGGTTGTTGATGATGGTCATGACCTTCTTCGCCCCCAGGCGCTTGGCCAGCAGCGACGACATGATGTTGGCCTCGTCGTCGTTGGTCAGGGCCAGGAAGATGTCGGCGTCGGCGATGTTCTCTTCCAGCAGCAGGTCGCGGTCCGAGGCGCTGCCCTGGAGCACCACGGTGCTGTCCAGGGTGTCCGAGAGGTAGCGGCAGCGCGCCGGGTTCATCTCGATGATCTTCACTTGGTAGCGGCTTTCGATGGCCTCGGCCAGACGCTCGCCGATCTGCCCGCCACCGGCGATGACGATGCGCTTGTAGGTTTCATCAAGGCGGCGCATCTCGCTCATCACCGCTCGGATGTGGGCCTTGGCGGCAATGAAGAACACCTCGTCGTCGGCTTCGATCACCGTATCGCCCTTGGGCATGATCGGCCGGTCACGACGGAAGATCGCCGCCACCCGGGTATCGACGTTGGGCATGTGCTCACGCAACTGGCGCAGTTGCTGGCCCACCAGCGGGCCGCCGTAGTAGGCCTTGACCGCCACCAGCTGCGCCTTGCCTTCGGCGAAGTCGATCACTTGCAGGGCGCCGGGGTGTTCGATCAGGCGCTTGATGTAGTTGGTCACCACCTGCTCGGGGCTGATCAGCACGTCCACCGGGATCGCGTCGTTGTCGAACAGGCCGGCGCGGGTCAGGTACGCGGCTTCGCGCACCCGGGCGATCTTGGTCGGGGTGTGGAACAGGGTGTGGGCGACCTGGCAGGCGACCATGTTGGTCTCGTCGCTGTTGGTCACCGCCACCAGCATGTCGGCGTCGTCGGCACCGGCCTGGCGCAGCACCGTCGGGAACGAGGCGCGGCCCTGCACGGTGCGGATGTCCAGGCGGTCGCCGAGGTCCCGCAGGCGTTCGCCGTCGGTATCGACCACGGTGATGTCGTTGGCTTCGCTGGCCAAGTGTTCCGCCAGGGTGCCACCCACCTGCCCTGCGCCGAGGATGATGATCTTCATCCAGTCACTCCCTTAAACCCGGTTAACCGCGCGCGGCGGCGATCTTGATCAGCTTGGCGTAGTAGAACCCGTCATGGCCGCCTTGCTGAGCCAGCAACTGGCGACCGTGGGGTTGCTTCAAGCCGGCCGCAGGCTGCCCGTTTTGCCCGGCGATGTCCAATTCGCGAGCTCCCGGGGTGCGCCCCAGGAACGCTTCGATCACTGCGGTGTTCTCGGTGGGCAGGGTAGAGCAGGTGGCGTAGAGCAGGATCCCGCCGACGTCGAGGGTTGGCCACAGCGCGTCCAGCAGCTCGCCTTGCAGCTGTGCGAGGGCGGCGATGTCGTCGGCTTGGCGGGTGAGTTTGATGTCCGGATGGCGGCGGATGACCCCGGTGGCCGAGCATGGCGCGTCCAGCAGGATCCGCTGGAACGGCTTGCCGTCCCACCAGGCCTGGGTGTCGCGGCCATCGGCGGCGATCAGTTCGGCGGCCAGCCCCAGGCGTTCGAGGTTTTCCCGCACGCGCACCAGGCGCTTGGCTTCCAGGTCGACGGCGACCACGCCGGCCAGCTTGGGCTCGACTTCAAGGATGTGGCAGGTCTTGCCGCCCGGTGCGCAACAGGCGTCCAGCACCCGTTGGCCGGGGGCCAGGTCCAGCAGGTCGGCGGCCAGTTGCGCGGCTTCGTCCTGCACGCTGATCCAGCCTTCGGCAAAGCCCGGCAGGCCGCGCACATCGGCGGCGGCGTCGAGGACGATGCCATCCTGGCTGTACACGCAAGGCGTGGCCGCCACACCGGCGGCGCTCAGCAGCCCGAGGTAGGCATCACGGGAATGGTGACGGCGGTTGACCCGCAGGATCATCGGCGGGTGCGCGTTATTCGCCGCGCAGATGGCTTCCCACTGCTCGGGCCAGAACGCCTTGAGCGACTTTTGCAGCCAGCGCGGGTGGGCTGTGCGCACCACCGGGTCATGTTCCAGCTCGGCCAGCAGCGTTTCGCTTTCACGCTGGGCGCGGCGCAGCACGGCATTGAGCAGGGCCTTGGCCCAGGGTTTTTTCAGCTTGTCGGCGCAACCCACGGTTTCGCCGATGGCGGCGTGGGGTGGAACCCGGGTGTAGAGCAGTTGGTAGAGACCGACCAGCAGCAGGGCCTCGACATCGGCATCGGCTGCCTTGAACGGCTTCTGCAGCAGTTTGGCCGCCAGTGCCGACAGCCGTGGCTGCCAGCGCGCAGTGCCGAAGGCCAGGTCCTGGGTAAAGCCGCGATCGCGGTCTTCGACCTTGTCCAGCTGGGTCGGCAGCGAGCTGTTGAGCGATGCCTTGCCGTTGAGTACGGCTGCCAGGGCCTTGGCGGCGGCCAGACGCGGGTTCATTGGGCGTCTACCGTTTGACCGAGGACCGTGCCGATGGCGAATTTCTCGCGGCGGCTGTTGAACAGGTCACTGAAGCTGAGGGCCTTGCCGCCGGGCAATTGCAGGCGGGTCAGGCACAGCGCCTGTTCACCGCAGGCGACGATCAGGCCGTCCTTGCTGGCGCCGAGGATTTCACCCGGTGCGCCCTGGCCTTCAGCCAGTTGCGCGGCCAGGACTTTCAAGGCTTCGCCATTCAAGCTGCTGTGGCAGATCGGCCACGGGTTGAAGGCGCGTACCAGGCGCTCCAGCTCAACGGCCGGGCGGCTCCAGTCGATACGCGCCTCGTCCTTGTTCAGCTTGTGGGCGTAGGTGGCGAGCGTGTCGTCCTGCACTTCGCCGTGCAAGGTGCCGGCAGCCAGGCCGGCGATGGCCTGCACCACGGCCGGTGGGCCCATGTGCGCCAGGCGGTCGTGCAGGCTGCCACCGGTGTCTTGGGCGGTGATCGGGGTGCTGACCTTGAGCAGCATCGGCCCGGTGTCCAGGCCGGCTTCCATGCGCATCACGGTCACGCCGCTCATCGCGTCGCCGGCTTGCACCGCGCGCTGGATCGGCGCCGCACCACGCCAGCGTGGCAGCAGCGAAGCGTGGCTGTTGATGCAGCCCAGGCGCGGAATATCCAGCACCACCTGCGGCAGGATCAGGCCGTAAGCCACCACCACCATCAGGTCGGGCTTGAGCGCCGCCAATTCGGCCTGGGCTTCGGGAGCACGCAGGGTCGGCGGTTGCAGCACCACGATGTCGTGTTCCAGGGCCAGCTGCTTGACCGGGCTCGGCATCAGTTTTTGCCCGCGTCCCGCCGGGCGGTCCGGCTGGGTGTAGACCGCAACGATCTCGTACGGGCTTTCAAGCAGGGCCTTGAGGTGTTCGGCGGCAAATTCCGGGGTGCCGGCAAAGACGATGCGCAGTGGCTCAGTCATGGGAATTCTCGGTGGTAAACATGCGGAAAAGAAAAAGGCTTGCTGCTGCAAGCCTTTGGAAGAAGGGCATCAAGCGTTCTGGCGATGCTGTTTTTCCAGCTTCTTCTTGATCCGGTCACGTTTGAGCGTGGACAGGTAGTCAACGAACAACTTGCCGTTGAGGTGGTCGCATTCATGCTGGATGCACACCGCGAGCAGGCCTTCGGCGATCAGCTCATACGGCTTGCCGTCGCGGTCCAGGGCCTTGATCTTGACGCGTTGCGGGCGATCGACGTTTTCGTAGAAACCCGGCACCGACAGGCAGCCTTCCTGGTACTGCTCCATCTCGTCGGTGAGGACTTCGAACTCGGGGTTGATGAACACCCGGGGTTCGCTGCGGTCTTCGGAGAGGTCCATGACCACGATGCGCTTGTGTACGTTGACTTGAGTCGCGGCCAGGCCGATGCCGGGCGCTTCATACATTGTTTCAAACATGTCGTCGACCAACTGACGCACTTCGTCGTCCACTACGTCCACCGGTTTGGCGATAGTGCGCAGGCGCGAATCGGGGAATTCGAGGATGTTTAAAATGGCCATAGGCGTAATTGCTACACGTGTGAAGTAAGGGCGGAGTCGGTGGCCTTGCAGGTGCTGGACCCGGGCTACCGTTGCAAAACGTGCTCCAGCAGGAGGAGCGAGCCGCGCAGGCTCTGGCGTTTCACGCGAACGCACATAATAAAGGGATTCACCGCATGAGGAAATCACTACTCGCCTTGCTGCTGTTGGGCTGGGCCGCGATCGCCCAGGCGCAGGTGCCACTTCGGGAGGGTTATCCACAGCGCTATACGGTGGCTGCGGGCGATACGCTGTGGAGCATCGCCGGCCAATTCCTGCGTGATCCCTGGCAATGGCCGGCACTGTGGCAGGCCAATGCCCAGGTGGGTGATCCCGACCTGCTGTATCCGGGCGATGTCCTGACCCTGGTCCAGGCTTCCGGACAGCCGCAGCTCAACCTCGAGCGCGGCACCTCACGCGGCACCCTCAAGTTATCCCCGCAAGTACGGCGCACGCCCCTGGTGGACGCGATACCGGCTCTGCCACTGCACGCCATCGACAGCTTCCTGCTGGGCAATCGCATGATCGAGCGCGAAGAGGATTTCCGGCAGGCGCCCTATATCGTTGCCGGCGATGCCGAGCGGGTCCTGGCCGGCAGCGGCGACCGGGTGTTCGCGCGTGGGCATTTCGACGTGGCGCTGCCCGCGGCCTACGGCATCTTCCGTCAGGGCAAGGTCTACCGCGATCCGCAAAGCCAGGAGGTATTGGGGATCAATGCCGACGATATCGGCGGCGGCGAGGTGCTGGCGCTCGACGGTGACCTGGCGACCTTGGCCCTGCAACGCACCACTCAGGAGGTGCGCCCGGGGGATCGCCTGTTCCCCAGCCAGGCCCCGCCCGCGGCAGAGAACTTCGTGCCCAGCGCGCCGGATCGCCCCGTCGACGGCCTGATCATCGATGTGCCGCGTGGGGTGACCCAGGTCGGGGCCATGGATGTGGTGACCCTGGACAAGGGCCGGCTGGACGGCCTGACACCCGGCAACGTGCTGGCGGTGATGAAGACCGGCGAAACCGTGCGTGACCGGGTCGCCGGCGAACAGGTGAAGATTCCCGACGAACGTGCCGGATTGCTGATGGTGTTTCGAACCTATGACCGGCTCAGCTATGGATTGGTGCTCAGCGCCTCGCGTTCGCTGGCAGTGCAGGACAAGCTGCGCAACCCTTGAAGCAGCCCATTCCTCAACAAGTTACCAACAGAGTTATCCACAGCTTATTCCCGCCACAGCGGGGCTTATAACGATCAAGGATGATCCTATGACCCAGCCTGTCACTGCCCAGGTTTCCCCCGCGGAACTGGAAGCGCGTTTACGTTTGCATCGCCTGCCGGAGCTAGGTCCGAGGCGTTTTCAGCGCTTGCTCGACGCCTTTGGTTCGGCCTCCAAGGCCATCAGCGCGCCGGCCAGTGCGTGGCGTGCCCTGGGGTTGTCCCAGGCCTGTAGCGAGGCCCGGCGCAGCGCCGAAGTACGGGATGGCGCCAGCCGTGCATTGGCCTGGCTTGAGCGTCCGGGCCAGCATTTGCTGCTGTTGGGCGAGCCGGGCTACCCGGCGTTGCTCGCGCAATTGCCTGACGCCCCACCCCTGTTGTTTGTCGCGGGTGACCCACGGATTCTGGAAAAACCGCAGTTGGCGATGGTCGGCAGCCGCCGTGCGTCCAAGCCCGGGATGGACACGGCGAGGGCTTTTTCCCGCAGCCTCGCCGGGGCCGGTTTTGTCATCACCAGCGGCTTGGCTTTGGGCATCGATGGTGCGGCGCATCAGGCTGCACTGGATGTTGGCGGGCAAACCGTGGGCGTGCTCGGCACCGGCCTGGAAAATTTTTATCCACAGCGCCACCGGGCCCTGGCCGAGGCGATGATTGAGCGCGGCAGCGCGGTGGTTTCCGAGTTCCCGCTGGAGACCGGGCCCCAGGCCAGCCACTTCCCGCGGCGCAACCGGATCATCAGTGGTTTGTCCCTGGGGGTGCTGGTGGTCGAGGCCAGTGTCGCCAGCGGGTCGTTGATCACCGCGCGCCTGGCGGGGGAACAGGGGCGTGAGGTCTACGCCATTCCGGGGTCGATTCATCACCCCGGGGCCCGTGGCTGTCATCAATTGATTCGTGATGGCGCGGTGCTGGTGGAGACCATCGAACACATTCTCGAAGCCCTGCGCGGTTGGCAGCACCTGGGGTTATCCACAGAGTCACCGCCGGCTGTCGCCGAGCATCCGTTGCTGCAGCTGCTGCACGCGGCGCCGCAGACCAGCGAGGCTCTGGCCACGGCCAGCGGCTGGGCGTTGCCCAAGGTGTTGGGTGAACTCACGGAGCTGGAATTGGCAGGGCGCGCCGTCTGTGAGTCCGGTCGCTGGTTTGCGCGGGTGAGCTAGGTTTTACAGACAAGATCGGTAAACTGCGCACAGCCTTAATCCCGGAGAATCAGTAATGGTCAGCAGTTGGCGCGTGCAACAAGCCGCACGAGAAATTCGCGCAGGAGCGGTAATTGCCTACCCAACCGAAGCGGTCTGGGGCCTGGGGTGCGATCCATGGAACGAGGAGGCAGTGGATCGTCTGCTGGCGATCAAGTCGCGTTCGGTGGACAAGGGCCTGATCCTGATCGCCGATAACATCCGCCAGTTCGACTTTCTCTTCGAAGACTTCCCGGACACCTGGATCGAGCGCATGTCCAGCACCTGGCCCGGGCCCAACACCTGGTTGGTGCCCCATCAGGACCTGTTGCCGGAATGGATTACCGGGGTCCACGATACCGTGGCATTGCGGGTCAGCGACCATCCGCAGGTGCGTGAGCTGTGTGCCTTGGTCGGTCCGTTGATTTCCACTTCGGCCAATCCCCAGGGGCGTCCCGCGGCACGCACGCGAATCCGTGTGGAGCAGTACTTTCGCGGGCAGCTGGATCTGGTGCTGGGTGGCAGCTTGGGTGGGCGCAAGAATCCGAGTGTTATCCGTGACCTGGCCAGCGGGAAGGTCATTCGCTCAGCGTGATGAGCCGGGCCAGTTTCCTGTGAGAACAGTCACTGGCACCAGCTCATGCAGGCAGGCACATCAGGCAATGCTGGGTGCTGCTTGCCCTGTGATGCAGGCGAGCGCGGTCTAGAGAGAATCGATGATTAGGGTGAGTATGGCGTCCGTGCGCCCGGGCGTAATGACTGACGACGCAGTCGCAGGTTTAAGTTTGGCGACGAACTGATGGGTGATCGTGTCATTGCCAATACTGTAGTTTCCATTCTTCAGTCTGAACTTTTCATTTAGGTTGATAGCTACGCCCCCTTCAGGCTTCACTTCAATGACCGTGCCCTTCGCACACCCTTTCTCGCAGGGGATGGTATCGAGGTTGCCATCAGCACGTATGTTTGCTGAAAGAAAACGAAGTGATGCAACGTTGTTGAAGTATTCCGCGTTACTCTGGATGCCACAACCACTGAACTCAAGCCTGAACGGCCTTTCTACAGCCCCTCTTGCCACATCATCTACCTGCACAGTTCCAAATCTGACGTTAGTTTGCGCACTGCTGAAGTGACACGGGTTGACCAGCAACTTGGTATTCGCCACAAACACAATTTTGCCCCAGGCACTACTGTTAGTTGTCCCTGGCCAGAAGGAAGTGAGTGAGTTTTTTGGATCAATCAATACATCATGAGTACCAGGGGGTAGGGTTGTATTTTCCTTGGTCTTTATAAGCTCGGCTACGAGTGGAGTATTCATGGTGTATATTTGGCCATTGACCACGTTTGTTATTTTGAAAAATTCCCCCCAACGGCTACAGGGTGTATATCCACCGCCGTCAGCATTTCTATAACGAATACCAACACCGTCTAGTTGTGTCTTGCAGACGTATCCACTTTCTCCGCTATTGGGGAAACCTTGTATGACAAAGGTTTTGCCCCACATGCTGCTACCGTTGCTACCGCCGCATATAAGAGAACCGGTCATGTTGGCAGTACCTAATACGCCATTGACAGGTACTGCATTGAACGGTTTCAGGCTCGTCAAACGTATTTCAGCTTGATTGTTACCTGCAGAGGCGTTCGGGCTGCTGCGGCACAGAGCGTTGAGCGGATTGGAATAAGCGAGGCTGGGTAGAAAAAGTGTGGGCAGGAAAGCAGCGATCAGTATTCTTTTATACTGCATGGGAATATCTTTTTTTATGAAAAATCATCATCTGTCTTCTGCATTTCTAATTACAGTTATTAGGAGGTAAAATCCTAACAGGTTTTGATTTTTGAATGGTGTGCGACTTATGTTTCTGGATTTTTTTCAGACAAGTCCTGTTGGTAGAACTAGGGTGCAGGCATGTAAAACCGTGCCTGGCGCGCCTTGCGTCCATTCACAGAATGTTGATGCAGACAGTGAGCGTGGCGTTGGTTTTCCCGTCCGTGGTGTTTGAGGTCTTGATAATATTTGGAGATACACTTTAAATCTTGACGTCGCCCCGGACGGTAATGAAGTAACGAGGAATGAGCGGCAATCGGGAGTTCGTAATAAATTTACTTTACCCCCAAGGGCCCCGGTCGTTCGCCCTGACCACTAGGGTAAAAGTCTATTGTGCAGGGCGAGGCTAAAGTAATACGGCCGAGGAGCAAGACTTGTCTTCTAATCGGCTTTCATATGGGCTCCATCAATGGATATTCCACGGTGTGGTGAGTCTCTGTATTGAGTGCGCAGCGCTCCGCACTTAGCCAGGTCATGTATGGATTCATACGCCTGCCGTGGTTGTTTCGCGCCACGCACCTGCCGGGTTTAGGGCAGCAAAATGGTCGAGCCGGTGGTACGACGCGCCGACAATTCGGTGTGGGCCTTGGCGGCGTCGGCCAGTGGATAACGCTGGCCGATCTCAATCTTCAGCTTGCCGCTGGCAATCATCGCGAACAGGTCATCAGCCATCAGTTGCAGGTTTTGCGCGTTGTTGGCGTAGCTCGCCAGGGTCGGCCGGGTGACGTACAGCGAGCCCTTGGCCGATAGGATTCCCAGGTTGACCCCCTCCACTGCGCCCGAGGCATTGCCGAAGCTGACCATCAGCCCGCGTGGCGCCAGGCAGTCCAGGGAGGTCAGCCAGGTGTCCTTGCCCACGCCGTCGTAGACCACCGGGCACTTTTTGCCGTCGGTCAGTTCCAGCACGCGCTTGGCCACGTCTTCATGGCTGTAGTCGATGGTCTCCCAGGCGCCCAATGCCTTGGCGATGGCGGCTTTTTCCGGCGAACTGACGGTGCCGATCAGTTTTACCCCCAGGGCCTTGGCCCATTGGCAGGCCAGGGAGCCGACGCCACCGGCCGCCGCGTGGAACAACACGGTTTCGCCGCCCTTGAGCTCGTAGGTCTGGCGCAACAGGTATTGCACGGTCAGGCCCTTGAGCATGACGCCCGCCGCCTGTTCGAAGCTGATGGAGTCCGGCAGGTGCACCAGGTTCGCCGCCGGCAGCACATGCACATCGCTGTAGGCGCCCAGGGGGCCGCTGCCATAGGCCACACGGTCGCCGACCTTGAACTGGGTGACCTCGCTGCCCACTGCGTCGACCACGCCCGCGCCTTCGGCGCCCAGGCCTGATGGCAGGCTCGGCGGCGCATACAGGCCACTGCGGAAATAGGTGTCGATAAAATTCAGGCCGATGGCCTTGTTGCTGACACGGACTTGTTGCGGGCCCGGCTCGGCGGGCTGGTAGTCCGCATATTCAAGTACTTCGGGGCCGCCATGGGCACGGAACTGGATACGTTTGGCCATCTGCATTCTCTCCTCGGTCGTGTCGCGAAAGTGTTCTATCGGACTCCTCTGCTTGACCTTCGTCAACTGCGGCAGGCCGGGGTGCAGTGTTATGCTACGCGCCCATTTGCGCCGGCCCCTGCTTCATCCCTAGCGCCGCGTAGCTTTGCCCCGATTCAAGGTGATGCCATGACTACCCGCACCGAGGCCGTAAAAGCCTACCTGCTCGACCTGCAAGACCGCATTTGCGCTGCGCTGGAAACCGAAGACGGCGGCGCACGCTTCATCGAGGACGCCTGGACCCGCCCGGCCGGCGGTGGCGGACGCACCCGAGTGATTGGCGACGGAGCGGTGATCGAAAAAGGCGGCGTCAACTTTTCCCACGTGTTCGGCAGCGGTTTGCCCCCTTCGGCCAGTGCCCACCGGCCGGAGCTGGCTGGTCGCGGTTTCGAGGCACTGGGCGTGTCGCTGGTGATCCACCCGCACAACCCTCACGTGCCGACATCCCACGCTAACGTGCGCTTCTTCATCGCCGAGAAAGAAGGCGAAGAGCCGGTCTGGTGGTTCGGTGGCGGTTTTGACCTGACCCCCTATTACGGCAATGAAGCGGACTGCGTGCACTGGCACCGGGTCGCCGAAAAGGCCTGCGCACCGTTCGGCGCCGATGTTTATCCACGCTACAAGGCCTGGTGCGACAGCTACTTCCACATCAAGCATCGCAGCGAGCCACGGGGCATTGGTGGCCTGTTCTTCGACGATCTGAACGAGTGGGACTTCGACACCAGCTTCGCCTTTATGCGCGCCATCGGTGACGCCTACATCGAGGCTTACCTGCCGATCGTCCAGCGCCGCAAGGCTGCGGCCTACACCGCGCAGCAACGCGAGTTCCAGGAATTCCGCCGGGGCCGCTACGTCGAGTTCAACCTGGTCTACGACCGTGGCACCCTGTTCGGCCTGCAATCGGGCGGGCGCACCGAATCGATCCTGATGTCGCTGCCGCCGCAGGTGCGTTGGGGCTATGACTGGAAAGCCGAGCCCGGCAGCGAAGAAGCACGCCTGACCGAATACTTCCTGCAAGACCGTGACTGGCTGGCCGGTTCCGCTTGAACAAAAGGGCTTTAGCAGATGGATCAGTACGTCGTTTTTGGTAACCCGATCGGCCACAGCAAATCGCCGCTGATCCATCGCCTGTTCGCCGAGCAGACGGCTCAGCAACTGGACTACAACACCCTGCTGGCACCCCTGGACGACTTCACCGGCAGCGCCCGGGCGTTCTTCGCCGAGGGCCGTGGCGCCAACGTCACAGTGCCGTTCAAGGAAGAAGCCTATCGCCTGGCCGACAGCCTGACCGAGCGCGCGCAACGGGCCGGTGCGGTGAACACCTTGAGCAAGCTCGTCGACGGCCGCCTGCTGGGGGACAACACCGACGGTGCCGGCCTGGTCCGGGACCTGACGGTCAATGCCGGGTTCAGCCTCAAGGGCAAGCGCATCCTGCTGCTGGGGGCCGGTGGCGCGGTGCGCGGTGCCCTGGAACCGTTGCTGGCGGAACAGCCGGCCTCGGTCATCATCGCCAACCGCACTGTGGAAAAGGCCGAGCTGCTGGCGGAGTTGTTCGCCGACCTGGGGCCGGTGTCGGCCAGCGGTTTCGACTGGTTGCAAGAGTCGGTGGACCTGATCATCAACGCGACCTCGGCCAGCCTCTCCGGCGATGTGCCGCCGATTGCCGGGAGCCTGATCGAGCCCGGCCACACCCTGTGCTACGACATGATGTACGGCAAGGAACCCACGCCGTTCTGCCGTTGGGCCAGGGAGCACGGGGCGACGCAGGTGATGGATGGCCTGGGCATGCTCGCCGAGCAGGCGGCGGAAGCCTTCTACCTCTGGCGTGGCGTGCGCCCGGACAGCGCGCCGGTGCTGGCTGAGTTGCGGCGGCAATTGGCGCAGTAACGAGCTGCAACAGTGTGGCGAGGGAGCTTGCTCCCCCCCTCGGCCGCGCAGCGGTGGTAGAACCGGCTTTCGAAGTCTGTCAGACGGACGACGGTGCCCGGCTTTGGGCCTGCTGCGCAGTCCAGCGCGAGCAAGCTCGCTCGCCACAGGGAGCGCCCCCGTCAAACCTTGGGGTCAGTCTTCGAAGTGGATCGGGCAATGCTGCGGTCCTTCGAGCTTGATCAACTCCTCCTTCACCGCCTGGCGCGCCCGGCGCAGGATCAGGCTGCGATCCTGGCGCCGCAGACGCCTGGCCTCCTGGTGCAGCATTTCCACCCCCGAGTAATCGATGAAATTGATGTGCTGGGCCTCGATCACCAGGCGTGGCGCGTGGCAGCGTTGCATGCGCACTTGCAGGTAGTGGCTGGCGCCGAAGAAGATCGAGCCCCCAACCCGCAGAATGTCCTCGTCACCCTCGCGCCATTGCTGCACCCGCGGTTGCGAGGTGCGCTTGAGGTAGAAAAACAGCGACGCCAGGACCCCGGCATAAATCGCCGTTTGCAGCTCCAGGAGCAAGGTGGCGATGCAGGTCAGGCTCATCACCACGAACTCGGCGCGACTGACCCGGAACAACGCGCGGATGCCGCGATGATCCACCAGCCCCCAGCAGATCAGCAGGATGCTGCCCGCCATGGCCGGGATCGGAATATGGGCGATCAGCGACGCGCCACTCACGGCAAACAGCGCCACCCACAGTGCGGAAAACACCCCGGCCAGCGGTGAATGGGCGCCGGCTTCGTAGCTCAGGCCGGAGCGGGTAAAAGAGCCGGACGACAGATAGCCGGAAAAAAACGCGCCGACGATATTCGACAGGCCCTGGGCGCGCACTTCCTGGTTGGCATCGAGCAATTGTTCGGAGCGGGCCGACAGTGAGCGGGCAATCGACAAACTGGTCACCAGCCCCAGCATCCCCACCGCCACGGCGCTGGGCAGCAGGCGCAGGATCATTTCCAGGTCCAGCGGCAGGGGGCTGAAGGGCGGCAGTTGGCCGACAAAGGCGCTGACCAGCTGCACATGGCCGAACAGCGCGGGCCACAGCCACACCACCAGGGCGCTGAGTACCAGGGTTATCAACAGGCTCGGCCAGCGGGGCAGCAGCAGTTTCAGCGCCACCCCCAGCAACAAGGTGCCCAGGCCGAGCAGCAAGGAGGGTTTATCCACAGCATCGAGGTGGCCCAGCAGTGAGAGCAGGCTGTTGAGGGCGGTGGCCTGGTTCGGCAGGTCCAGCCCCAGCAGGTTGGGCAATTGGCCGAGGGCGATTACCACGGCGGCGCCGAGGGTGAACCCCAGCACCACCGAGTGCGAGACGAAGTTCACCAGGGCGCCAAAGCGCAGCAAACCCAGCAACCACTGGAACACCCCGGCCAGCAGGGTCAGCAACAGGATCAGGGTGATGTAGTCCTGGGACGCGGGCACGGCCAGGGGGCTGACACTGGCATAGAGCACGATGGAAATGGCCGCCGTCGGGCCGCAGATCAGGTGCCAGGAAGAGCCCCAGAGGCAGGCAATCAGCACCGGCACTATCGCGGCATACAGGCCGTACTCCGGCGGCAGGCCGGCGATCAGGGCGTAGGCAATGGATTGCGGCAGGGCCAGGATGGCGCCGCTCAGCCCCACCAACAGATCACGTCCGACGCTGGCGCGGGTTTGCCGAGGCAGCCAGCTCAGGAAGGGAAAGAGTGAATGGCGGTTGGGCCAGGCCATGGTTCCTCGCGGGTGGATTGATTCAAGGGCGTCAGGGTAAAGCATTGCCCAGGCGCTTGCCCAAGGATGGCGCGCGCGCCGGGCTTCAGCCCAGCCTTCAATAGCTGGGATGGAGACGCTGGCGCTTCAGGGTGCAGCGTCCCCATCCAGCCCACTACAGCTTGGCCTTCACCGCCGCCAGCGCATCCTTGCCATCGAGGGTCTTCACCCCTTCCAGCCAGGTGTCCAGCACCCCCGGATTGGCCTTGATCCAGGCCTTGGCCGCATCCGCATTGCTGACCTTCTTGTTGGCCACCTCGGACATGATGCTGTTCTCCATTTCCTGGGTGAAGCTCAGGTTGGTCAACAACTTGCCGACGTTCGGGCAGGCCTGTGCATAACCCTTGCGGGTCAGGGTGTAGACGCTGCCGGTGTCGCCGAAATACTTCTCGCCACCTTTGAGGTAGTGCATTTTCAGCTGCACGTTCATCGGGTGCGGGGTCCAGCCGAGGAAGGTCACGAACTTCTGTTTCTTCACGGCCCGCGACACTTCCGCCAGCATCGCCTGCTCGCTGGACTCCACCAGCTTCCACTGGCCGAGGTTGAAGTCATTCTTCTTGATGATCTCCTGCAACGAGATATTGGCCGGCGCACCGGAGCCGATGCCGTAGATCTTCTTCTCGACGTCCTTGGGGTGCGCCTCAGCGTAGGTGTTCAGGTCGGCAAAATCGTGCACTCCTGCATCCCACACGTAATCCGGCACGGCCAGGGTGAACTCGGTGCCGTCGAGGTTCTTCGCCAGCTGGGTGACATCGCCGGTGGCCACGAACTTGTCGTAGAAACCCTGCTGCGCCGGCATCCAGTTGCCGAGGAACACGTCCACCTGGCCGTCCTTGAGACCGCCAAAGGTGATCGGCACCGCCAGGGTATCGACCTTGGCCTTGTAGCCCATGCCGTTCAACAGGAAACCGGTGATGGCGTTGGTCGCGGCGATGTCGCTCCAGCCCGGATCGGCCATTTTCACCGTTTCGCACTGATCGGCCCGGGCCGACGCACTGCCCAGGGCCAGGAGGCCGATGGCGACTGCTGTGGATAACCTTTGCATGCTCTTCCCCTTACGTTATTGGTTTTGGCAGGGTTGTGGATAACGAGCCTTGCGCTCCAGATCGTCGAGGTCGATGTGGTTACGCATGTATTGCTGGCTGGCATCGACCAGTGGCTGGTGGTCCCAGCTCTTCAGCTTGCCCACGGTCAGCGCGCTGGCGACGAAACGCCGACGCCGCTGGCTGGCGAGTACCTGTTGCCGGATCAGCGGGATATCCCACTTGGCCCGGGCTTCGGCGAGGAAGGCCTCGAACAGCGGCCGATGCTGCGGCGACTGGCTGAGTTCTTCGAGCTCGCGGGGATCGTTGGCTACATCGAAGAGTAGGCACGGGTCGTCTTCGCTGTAGATGAATTTATAGGCGCCGCGGCGGATCATCATCAGCGGGCTGATGGTGCCTTCGGCCATGTATTCGCCAAAAACCTCGTCGTGCCCGCCCTGCCCTTGCAGGTGGGGCACCAGCGAGCGCCCGTCAAGAGGCAGGCCCGGTTCCAGCTCGCCGCCGGCGAGTTCCACCAGGGTCGGCAGCAGGTCGGCGGTCGAGACCGCCGCGCTGACCCGCCCGGCGGCGAACTGACCGGGGGCGCTGACCAGCAGCGGCACCCGCGCGGCCATCTCGAACCAGTGCATTTTGTACCAGAGCCCGCGCTCGCCGAGCATGTCGCCATGGTCGCCGGAGAACACAATGATGGTGTCGTCGATCAGCCCCGTGTCCTCCAGGGTCTGCAAGAGTTTGCCGACGTTGCTGTCGATATAACTGCACGCGCCGAAGTAGGCGCGGCGGGCGTCGCGGATCTTATCCACAGGCAGCGGCTTGTCCCACAGGTCGTAGACCTTGAGCAGGCGCCGGGAATGGGGATCCTGGCTGCTCTGTGGTGGCGTTTCCGGCAGCGGAATGTCGTCGTCGCGGTACAGGTCCCAGAAGGCCTTGGGAATGGTGTACGGGTCGTGGGGGTGGGTCATGGACACGGTGAGGCAGAACGGCTGGTCGCCGTCTTCGCGGATATGGTCGAACAGGTACTGCTGGGCCTTGAACACCACCTCTTCATCGAAATCCAGCTGGTTGGTGCGCACGCAGGGCCCGGCCTGAAGCACCGAGGACATGTTGTGGTACCAGCTGGGCCGCACATCCGGCTCATCCCAGTTCACCGCCCAGCCATAGTCGGCGGGGTAGATATCGCTGGTCAGGCGCTCTTCATAACCGTGCAACTGGTCCGGGCCGCAGAAGTGCATCTTGCCCGACAGCGCGGTGCGGTAGCCGAGGCGGCGCAGATAGTGGGCGTAAGTCGGGACATCCGCGGGAAAGTCCGCAGCGTTGTCGTAGGCTCCGATCTTGCTCGGCAACTGGCCGCTGACCAGGGTGAAACGCGAGGGCGCGCACAGCGGGCTGTTGCAGTACGCGGCGTCGAACACCACGCCCTGGGCGGCGAGGCGACTGAGATTGGGCAGCTTGATGGGCGAGGAACCGTAGAACGGCAACATTGGCGCGGCCATTTGATCGGCCATGATGAAAAGAATGTTCTTGCGCTTCATGTATTCGCGGCATTCCATAGTAAGCAGTTATGCGAAAGTGCTGCGATCGAGCATGTAGCCCATGCATTTTGCGGTAAAGCCCATGCCGGGCAATGACTAGGATAAGTACAGCTTATGTATGAAGCGCTCGGGGACCTGTCCCTTGATCTGTTTCGCGCCTTTGAAACCGCAGCCCGCCTGCGCAGCTTTACCGCGGCGGCGGTGGAGCTGGGCACCACCCAGCCGGCCATCAGCCAACAGATCAAGCGCCTGGAAGAGCAACTGGGCACCCGGCTGTTCGACCGCATCTACCGTGGCATCGAGCTGACCGAGGCCGGGGCGACGCTGTTCGAGCAGGTGCAGGAAGGCTTGCAAAGCATCGACGCCGGCTTGAGCGCGATCAGCACCCAGCATCAGCATGAGGTGCTGCAGGTGGCCACCGACTTTGCCTTCGCCGCCTACTGGCTGATGCCGCGCCTGCATCGGTTCCACCAGGCCAACCCCCAGGTCGATGTCAGCCTGGTGACCAGCGAGCGCAGCCACACCATGCTGCGCAGCGATATCGATGTGGCGGTGCTGTTTGGCGACGGGCGTTTCAAACAAGGCACCAGCCATTGGCTGTTCAGCGAGGAAGTATTCCCGGTGTGCAGCCCGCTGCTGCTCAAGGAGCAGGCCGCACCTTTGCCCCTGGCGGCGTTGCTGGAGATGCCCCTGCTGCATCTGCGCGGGGAAAACAGCAGCCACTGGTTCGACTGGAGCGGGGTGTTTCGCGAACTGGGGATTGCCACGCCTCCGGCTCCCGGGCAGTTGCGTTTCGATAACTACACCCTGCTGATCCAGGCGGCGATCGGCGGTCAGGGCGTGGCCATCGGTTGGCGGCACCTTGTGGATAACTTGCTGGCCCAGGGCTTGCTCTGTCGGCCCATCAGCGAAACGGTGATGTCCCGCTACGGCTATTACGTGGTGTTGCCGCAACGCAAACGGCGCGCGGCCCTGATCCAGCGCTTCGTCGACTGGCTGATGCTCGAGCAGGCCAGCAGCGCCCAGTCACTGACCGGTATGGCGCTGCCGTCAATCGCGGTGTGAGGCCCGGCGTGCGCCCTGCCCTAGCTGACAAATTGCACATGCTCACGCAGGTGCAGATTCAGCCGCAGTTCATCGGCGATCCCGATTGCCACGCTGTTGAGTCGCTGCAGGGGTTCTGCGAGCCCCGGCTCCAGGCTGCTGCTGACCTGGCTGAAATGCTCGATGCCAAGGCCCGGCACGCCGCGTGGAGCGTTGACCAGGGTCCAGCGCAAGGTACTGGTCTGCAATGCATCGAGGATTTCCTGGGCGGCGTGATGCTGCAATGGGTCGCGGGGTTGAGTGCTGTCGAGCACCTCGAAGTCGCCGACCACGAACAGGCGCTGCACTTGGGTCGCCTGCATCCCGGCGATCAAGGCATCGATGGCCCGGACCTGCTCCAGGGAATCGCAGATTCGCAGCTTTTCCACCTGCTCACTGCCCATTGGCAGGCCGGGCGCGTCCAGCAGACACACCACCAGATCGCCGCCGGCAACACTTTGCTTGACCCGTTCGGCGTCGAACAGGTCGCCGCTCTTGGTCCGCAGCCCGGGGCGCGGCGCGAGGGCGGTGAGGTCGTCGAGGATGGCAATGACTTCATGCTGGCGGCGCAGGAATTCGGCCATCAGCGCACTGCCCAGGCTACTCATGGCACCATAGAGCACCAGTTTGATCACCGGGGTTTCGGCATTTTTCATGGCGCAGCTTCCTTCTTTCCACAGGTATGAGGTGTGACCTGTGGCGGGTCGCAAGGGTTCGACTTTGTCGCGAGGGGTTTTGATGCAACGAATCAAGGGCTATCACGCCCACGTCTATTTTGACGCCAGCACCATCGATCAGGCGCGCAGCTTGTGCGAACAGGCGGCGCAGTTGTTTTCATTGAAGATGGGCCGGGTTCATGAACGTCCGGTGGGTCCGCACCCGGACTGGAGCTGCCAGTTGGCCTTCGAACCGCAGTACCTGGGCGTGGTGCTGCCGTGGCTGGCGTTGAACCGCAAGGGGCTGGTGGTGTTTTTGCACCCGGACACCGGCGATGACCTGGTCGACCACACCGACCATGCCATCTGGATGGGCGCGGTGCGGCCGCTGGATCTGTCGGGGTTTTAGGCGCAGCAGGCCTGCAAGCCGCTCATCGGCTTGCAGGTGCTCGTCAGGGGATGGACGTCAGCGATTGGACAAAGAACGATCAGTTGAGTACGCCATCGAGAATCTCGTAGACGATGCCTGAGCCAATGGCGATCAACACCACGTCACCGCCCATGCGCCGCCATTCGTAGCCCTGGTAGTACGGCAGGTGGGCCAGGGCGCGGTTGTCCAGGCGCTCGCCGTAGTAGCCCCGTGGCAACGGCTGGCCACGCACCAGGTGCACGCCCGGTGGCGGTGGCGCACCCCGCACGAAGTAACCGTGGTTATCGCGAATGGTCTGGCGTACCGGGCCGAAATCCCTGGGTGGCGTGCCGCGATGATCATTCTGCGGACCGCGATGCTCTTCGCCACGATTGTCCCGCTGGCCCTGTTGCGGGCCGCCGCGATCACCGCCGCGATCATTGTCACCCCGTTGATCGGCCATGACATTCAGCATCGGGCCGGCACTGAGCATCAGCACACCGAGACCGGTAATCAGGCGTTTGGGCATTTTCATCAGGTCTTCCTCACAGCGAGCAACAAAAAGGGGTAGGCAACCTGAGCTGCCTACCCCTGGGTCTTGCTATTTAGTCTGTGACTTCGGGTGCTAATTCCTCTGTATCAGGAACTTTACCTTCAGCTGACCCGCGCTTTACCTATGCCTTCGGCCAGGGAGGCGCACAGGCTGAGCACGCCATCGACGGCCTGCTCGGGGGTGGTGGCGTTGGCGATCTGGTCGATCAGTGCCGACCCCACCACCACGCCGTCGGCGAGGCGCGCGATGGCCGCGGCCTGCTCCGGGGTGCGGATGCCGAAACCGATGCTGATCGGCAAATCGGTGTGCCGACGCAGACGGGTCACGGCTTCTTCGACGTGCTCCAGGGTCGCAGCTCCGGCCCCGGTCACGCCGGCCACCGAGACGTAGTAGACAAAGCCGGAACTGCCGTTGAGCACCTTCGGCAGGCGCGCATCGTCGGTGGTCGGCGTGGTCAGGCGGATGAAATCGATGCCCGCAGCCTGGGCCGGGTCGCACAGCTCGCTGTTATGTTCCGGCGGCATGTCGACCACGATCAGGCCATCGACCCCGGCGGCCTTGGCGTCGCTGATGAAACGCGGCACGCCGTAGTGGTGGATCGGGTTGAAATAACCCATCAGCACCAGCGGGGTTTCACTGTTGCCTTCGCGGAACTCGCGAACCATTTGCAGGGTTTTCGCCAGGTTTTGCTTGGCGTCCAGGGCGCGGATATTGGCCAGCTGGATCGCCGGGCCGTCGGCCATCGGGTCGGTGAAGGGCATGCCCAGCTCGATCACGTCGGCACCGGCGGCGGGCAAGCCCTTGAGGATCGCCAGCGAGGTGTCGTAGCCCGGGTCGCCGGCGGTGATGAAGGTCACCAGGGCGGCGCGGTTTTGTTGCTTAAGCTCGGCAAAGCGCGTTTGCAGGCGGCTCATCAGTGTTTCTCCTGCTGGGATTTTTCTTGTTGAGAGCTTTCCATATGGTGCATCACGGTCTGCATGTCTTTGTCGCCACGGCCCGACAGGTTGACCACCATCAGGTGATCCTTGGGCAGGGTCGGTGCGCGTTTGAATACTTCAGCCAGGGCGTGGGCGCTTTCCAGGGCCGGGATGATGCCTTCCAGGCGGCAGCACTGGTGGAAGGCGGCCAGGGCTTCGTCATCGGTCACCGAGGTGTACTGGACGCGGCCGATGTCGTGCAACCAGGCGTGCTCGGGGCCGATGCCCGGGTAGTCGAGGCCGGCGGAAATCGAGTGGGCGTCGATGATCTGGCCATCGTCGTCCTGCAGCAGGAAGGTGCGGTTGCCGTGCAGCACGCCCGGCACCCCGCCGTTCAGGCTGGCGGCGTGCTTGCCGGTTTCAATGCCGTAGCCGGCGGCTTCGACGCCGATGATCTCGACGCTCTTGTCGTCGAGGAACGGGTGAAACAGGCCCATGGCGTTGGAACCGCCACCGATGCACGCCACCAGGCTGTCCGGCAGGCGGCCTTCCTGGGTTTGCAGCTGTTCACGGGTTTCCTTGCCGATCACGGCCTGGAAGTCGCGGACCATCGCCGGGTACGGGTGCGGGCCGGCCACGGTGCCGATCAGGTAGAAGGTGCTGTCGACATTGGTGACCCAGTCACGCAGGGCTTCGTTCATCGCGTCCTTCAGGGTGCCGGTACCGGCGACGACCGGGATCACCTCAGCCCCCAGCAGCTTCATGCGGAACACGTTGGCCTGCTGGCGCTCGATGTCGGTGGTGCCCATGTAGATCACGCAGTCCAGGCCGAAGCGCGCGGCCACGGTGGCAGTGGCCACGCCGTGCATGCCGGCGCCGGTCTCGGCGATGATGCGTTTCTTGCCCATGCGCCGGGCCAGGAGGATCTGGCCGATGCAGTTGTTGATCTTGTGCGCGCCGGTGTGGTTCAGCTCTTCGCGCTTGAGGTAGATCTTGGCGCCGCCGCAGTGCTCGGTCAGGCGTTCGGCGAAGTACAGCGGGCTCGGACGGCCGACGTAATCGCGCTGGAAGTAGGCCAGTTCCTTGAGGAAGGCCGGATCTTCCTTGGCGATTTCATACTCGCGGGCCAGGTCGAGGATCAGCGGCATCAGGGTTTCTGCCACGTAGCGGCCGCCGAACGAGCCAAACATGCCGTTGGTGTCAGGACCGTTGCGCAAAGGGGTCTGGGTCATCGGAAGCTCCCGGTGAAGGTCAAAAGAGTGAATTGATGCGAAGACAATGGCGTTCACTCTACCCCTGACAGGGCAGGCTGAAAACCGATAAGATCGCCGCAACCTGTCAGGAAAACTCACAGATACCATGAGCCACGACCTTCCTCCGCTGAATGCCCTCAGGGCCTTTGAAGCCACCGCCCGCCTCGGCAGCGTCAGCCAGGCGGCCGAGCAGCTGCACGTCACCCATGGCGCGGTCAGCCGGCAGTTGAAAGTGCTGGAAGAGCACCTCGGGGTGAGCCTTTTCGTCAAGGACGGGCGTGGCCTTAAACTCACAGATTCCGGGGTGCGCCTACGTGATGCCAGCAGCGATGCCTTTGAGCGGCTGCGCACGGTCTGCGCCGAACTGACCCAGGGTGGCGCCGACGCGCCGTTTGTCCTTGGGTGCTCCGGCAGCCTGTTGGCGCGCTGGCTGATCCCGCGCCTGGGGCGCCTGAACGCCGACCTGCCGGACCTGCGTCTGCACCTGTCAGCCGGCGAAGGCGATCTCGACCCGCGGCGCCCGGGGCTGGATGCGCTGCTGGTGTTCGCCGAGCCACCGTGGCCGGCGGACATGCAGGTCTACGAACTGGCCAGCGAGCGCATCGGTCCAGTCATGAGCCCACGTTTTGCCGGCTACGAGCAGCTGCGTCGACAGCCGCCCGCCGCATTGCTTGACCAGGCCTTGCTGCAAACCACGTCGCGGCCCCAGGCGTGGCCCAGTTGGGCACGGCAAAACGGCCTCGATGCCCAGGCATTGAAGTTCGGACAGGGGTTCGAGCATTTGTATTATTTGCTGGAGGCGGCGGTGGCCGGGCTGGGGGTGGCGATTGCGCCAGAGCCGCTGGTGGCCGAAGACTTGCGGGCGGGTCGCCTGGTTGCCCCGTGGGGTTTTGGTGAAACCTCGGGGCAACTGGCGTTGTGGCTACCCAAGCGCGCCGCGGATGGGCGCGCCCGGCAACTGGCGCAGTGGCTCAGGAATGAGCTGCGCCAGGCAACTTAATCGCCGCGTTTGCACAACAGATAAGCCGCCAGCAGGCCCAGGGCGCCTACCGCGACACCGGCCGTGGTCCAAGGGTGTTCCTGGGCGTAATCGCGGGTGGCGATCCCGGTTTCGCGGGTCTTCACTTTGACTTCTTCATAGGCATCGCTGAGCAGGCTGCGGGAATGTTTCAGCGCGCTCTCGGCGTTGGTTTTCAGGGCCTTGAGGGTTTTACGCGACTCGTCAGACGCGTCGTCCTTGAGGCTTTCCAGAGACTTGAGCAGGCTCGAGATCTCCGCTTCCATACTTTCCAGTGAGGCTTTACGTAACGAGTTGTTAGCCATGTCGGCTCTCCTGCATGGTTGATGAGTGGCATGTGTAGGTTCCGACTCCAGCGCTTGGCGAAAGTGCAGTTAATCTGAACTTTGCTGTATGCGACGCACCGAAAAGGGGTATGAAAAAATCACTGCTAGGCTGTATTCAAACCTTAAGGAGCACGCCATGACTGACCACCACACGTACAAAAAAGTCGAACTCGTCGGTTCGTCCCCCTCCAGCATCGAAGACGCCATCAACAACGCTTTGGCCGAGGCCAGCAAAAGCATCAAGCACCTGGAGTGGTTCGAAGTCATCGAAACCCGGGGCCATATCAAGGACGGCAAGGCGGCGCATTTCCAGGTCACGCTCAAGGTTGGCTTTCGTATTGCCAACAGTTGAGGGCTTGGACTAGGCTCTTGAACTTGTGCGCTGGCCGATTGCCATAGGAAATGGCAAAGCGCTACAGCTGTCTTGAGCCTGAGAAAGGCTGGCGCAGATGCTTACCTTTTGATCCGACCAGGGAATGTGACCGATGAAGAAACTAATATTGGCAGCAGCATTGTTCAGCCTCGCGGGAACAGCCCTTGCCGCAGGCAAGCCGTGCGAAGAGCTGAAAAGCGAAATCGCCGCGAAGATCGACGCCAACGGCGCCACGCATTACTCGCTGGAAGTGGTGGACAAGGGCGCAGCCGCTGACGGCAAAGTCGTGGGCTCGTGCGAAGCCGGGACCAAGGAAATCGTCTACAAACGTGGTTGAGACGTTGTAGATGCAGATTGAGAAAACCGACGCCATGGCGTCGGTTTTTTTATGCCTGGGAGATAGGGCGAGGCGAGGTCGCGTCAGCGCAGCCGCCTGCTGGAGCCGCTGCCGAAGGCAGCGCTGGCCTTGCGCACCACCGCCGCATTACCTGAAAAGACCCTTCAGCCCTTCATCACCTGCGCCAGCAGTTCATAGGAGTGCAGGCGATCGGCGTGTTCATACAGGTCGCAGGTGAAGATCAGCTCGTCGGCCCCAGTCTGTTCGATCAGCACTTCGAGCTTGGCGCGGATTTTCGCCGGGCTGCCGACCATGGCCAGGCCGAGGAAGCTCGCCACCGCTTCTTTCTCGTGGGGCAGCCACAGGCCGTCCATGGTTTTCACCGGGGCGCGCTGCACCAGGCTCTGCCCGCGCATCAGCGCGAGGATGCGCTGGTACACCGAGGTCGCCAGGTAATCGGCCTGCTCGTCGGTATCGGCCGCCACCAGGGGCACGCCGAGCATCACGTAGGGCTTGTCGAGTACGGCTGAAGGTTTGAAGTGGTTGCGGTACACGCGAATCGCTTCATGCATGTAGCGCGGTGCGAAATGCGAAGCGAAGGCATAAGGCAGGCCGCGTTCGCCGGCCAGTTGCGCACTGAACAGGCTGGAGCCCAGCAGCCAGACCGGGACCTGGGTGCCAGTGCCCGGCACCGCGATCACCCGTTGCTCCGGGGTGCGTGGGCCGAGGTAGGCCATCAGCTCGGCCACATCCTCGGGGAAGTCGTCGGCGCTGCCTGAGCGCTCGCGGCGCAGGGCGCGGGCAGTCATCTGGTCGGAACCGGGGGCGCGGCCCAGGCCCAGGTCAATACGGCCGGGGTACAGGCTTTCCAGGGTGCCGAACTGCTCGGCAATCACCAGCGGCGCATGGTTGGGCAGCATCACCCCGCCGGAACCGACGCGGATGGTCGAAGTACCGCCGGCCAGGTAACCGAGCAGCACCGAGGTCGCGGAACTGGCGATGCCGTCCATGTTGTGGTGTTCCGCCACCCAGAAGCGGTTGTAGCCGAACTTCTCGACATGTTGCGCCAGATCCAGGGAGTTTCGCAGGGACTGCGCGGGGCTGCCGTCGGCGCGTACCGGTACCAGGTCTAGGGTGGAAAACTTGACGTCGGACAGTGGTTTCATAAGCCTGCTTCTCCAAAGGGCGTGCAGGCTTTTGTCATGAACCAAAACCTGCCGAATTTAATAAGCCAGGTCTATGCAATGTGGGCATATACCCGAGTTTCAATAGCCAGCTTGAATTTGCCGCTCTGATCGGTGGTGAATTCAGACAGGATGAACTTTGTCCGGCCTTCTATCCTCAGAACCCTGTGTAGCGCAAACCCGTTGGGCGTGAATTCTCGCGCTCGATCTTGAGGAGACAGAGATGAGTATCAAAAAGAAAGCCTCGGCTCATTGGGAAGGTGATCTGAAAACCGGCATCGGTTCTATTTCGACCGAAACCGGCGTCTTGCGTGAAGCGCCCTACGGCTTCAAGGCGCGTTTTGAGGGGGGCAAAGGCACCAACCCGGAAGAACTGATCGGCGCGGCCCATGCTGGCTGCTTCTCCATGGCCTTTTCCATGATCCTCGGCGATGCCGGGCTCAAGGCGGATGCCATCGACACCACCGCCGAGGTGACCCTGGACCAGGTTGAAGGTGGTTTTGCCATCACTGCAGTGCACCTGATTCTCAAGGCCAAGATCCCGGGCGCGAGCCAGCAGCAGTTCGATGAACTGAGCCGCAAGGCCAAGGAAGGGTGCCCGGTGTCCAAGGTGCTCAATGCCAAGATCAGCCTGGACGCCACGCTGATCAGCTGACCTGTGCCGCGCCCGGGGTCGCGCGCCGGCATGCTCGGCGCCGCTCCCCGGGGCGGGCCTGGCCAGCCAGCGCAGTGATCCGCAGGTGCGCCGCGTCAGAACTCGGTTCTGCGAAATGTGGTCGAATGAGTGACTGCGGCTTCAGTCCATGACCATGGGCGCTGCAGCAAGGGAGCTCCACATCATGAAACGTTTTGCCTTGGCGGTTGTTTGTTGCGCGCTGGCCACATCGGCCCTGGCGGCACCCAAGCCCTGCGATGAGCTCAAGGCCGAGATCGAGGCCAAGATCCAGGCCCAGGGGGTGGCGTCCTACACCCTGGAAATCGTCACCAATGACGAAGTCCACGACAACAACATGGTGGTCGGCAGCTGTGAAAACGGCACCCGCAAGATCATCTATCAAAAGAACGATCGCTAAAGCATTCAGGCTCAGGGCACGCAGTTGACCATGCGGTCTTCGGCGACGAGCTGACGCTGGGCGTCGTATAGCCGCGCGCTGGCGTTGAAGCCCAGGGAGCGCGCCTCCAGCCGGTAGCGCTGGCCGGCCTGGAAATGGTCGTAGCGCACCGTCAGGTAGCACAGGCGCTCCGAGGTGCCGGTCATCATGCCCATGCCACCGGAATAGATCTCGAAATCGAAACGTACCGTCAGCTCGTGACTGCCCGGGGTGACCTGGAAGTAGCGCCCGTCGGGCAAACGCTTCTGGTCCAGGCGCTCGGCCATCACCAGCTTGCCGCCCGGCGCGGGGGCGGCCAGGTCGACCCAGGCCTGTTGCGGGTCGACGTTGGGCAAGGGGCTGGAACAGGCACAAAGGCTGGCCAGGGAGAGAGCGAGCAAAGGTTGGCGCATGAGGGTGGCCACATCAACGAAAGACCTGAAGCATAGCGCCGATCAGGTTCGCTGGCAGCCTGCCGGTTGGCCCATGCCGACGACTTTGCGTTGTTCGTCATACAGCTTGGCCCAGGGCCGGAAGCCGATATTCCCGGCTTGCACCTGATAACGCTGGCCGGCGTTGAAGTCCTTGAATTTCAGACTCAGTTGGCAGTCGCGCCACAGCGGTTCTGCGTCCGGCCCGATATTGGTCGGCTGCACCGCGAACTGATAACGCAGGGTCAGCTCATGGCTGCCGGGCGCCACCTCGAAGTAGCGTTTGTCACCGGCGGCCTTTTCGTCGACCTCCAGGGCCTGCAGGGTGGTGTCGCGGTGGGGGTTGAGGTCGATCCAGGCTTGTGCCGGATCGGGGTCGGGCAGGCTGGCGCAGCCACCCAGGGCGAGCAGGCCAGTGGTCAACAGCAATACGCGCATAGCGAAACTCCAGGCAGGCGAGATAGTCTTGCGAACCGATTCTCGACGGATGATTCGATTTGATTAGGCCGCGTTCAAGCCATGGGTTACTTGATCCTCTTTTGCGCCTTTTGTTTCCGGCCCTGATGCTTTTGTTGCTCAACGGTTGCGCCAGCGTCGGTTATTACAGCCAGCTCGCCAGCGGCCAATGGCAGTTGTTGCGGGCCCGCACCCCGGTGGCCGAGGTGGTCGCCGACCCGGCCCGCGACCCGCAACTGCGGGCGCACCTGGAGCAATCGCAGCAGGCCCGGGCCTTCGCCAGCGAGCACCTGCACCTGCCGGACAACCAGAGTTACCGCCTGTATGCCGATATCGGCCGGCCCTATGTGGTGTGGAACGTGTTCGCCACCCCGGAGTTTTCGCTGCAGGCGCAAACCCATTGCTTCCCGATTGCCGGGTGCGTGGCCTATCGCGGCTACTACAACCAGGGTGCTGCTCGCGGTGCGGCGGCCCTGTTGCAACAGCAAGGCATGGATGTGGCGGTGAGTGGGGTCGAGGCGTATTCGACCCTGGGCTGGTTCAACGACCCGATCATCAGTTCGATGATGCATTGGGGCGACGAGCGCCTGGCGACCCTGATCTTCCACGAGCTGGCGCACCAGCGGTTTTACGTGCAGGACGACACCGAGTTCAATGAGTCCTTCGCCACCTTCGTCGAGCAGCAGGGCACCCGGCAGTGGCGCGCCTATCGCGGCTTGCCCCCGGCCAGCGAAGCTCAGGTGCAGCAGCGCGACCAATTTATCCAGTTGCTCCTCGATACCCGGCAACGCCTGGAGCATCTGTACGCCCAGGCGTTGCCTGCCGAGCAGATGCGTGAGCGCAAGGCGGCGCAATTCGAGCAACTGCGTCAGGACTATCGGCAACTGCGCGACAGCCAATGGCACGGCGACAAGCGCTACGACGCCTGGATCAACGCCCCGATCAACAACGCCCGGTTGCTGCCTTTCGGCCTTTACGACCAGTGGGTGCCAGCGTTTGCCGCCCTGTTCAAACAGGTGGGCGGCGACTGGCCGGCCTTCTACGATGCGGTGCAAACCCTGGGTAAACGCCCGCCGGCCGAGCGCAAGGCAGAGCTGCGGCGCTTGGCCCAACTCTAAGGCGCCGGAGGCTTTGCGCTGAGGGGGCGGGATTCTGTGGTCCGCACCTGGGCTTTTTGTGGCGAGGGAGCTTGCTCCCGTTCGGCTGCGCAGCGGCCGTCATCAGGCCACTGCGGTGTGTCAGGCCAAGTGGCGGTGTGGCCTTAGCTGCGCAAAAACGCCTGGTGCAATTGGTCCAGGGTCTGGAAGTGATAGGCCGGCGCTTCGGCAGTCAGTTCTTCGTGGCTGCCAAAACCGTAGCCCACTGCCGCCGCGTCCAGGCCGTTGCGTCGGGCACCGATCAGGTCGTGCTTGCGGTCGCCAATCATCAGGGTGCTCGCCGGATCCAGGCGTTCCTGTTCCAGCAAATGGGCGATCAACTCGACTTTGTCGGTGCGGGTGCCGTCCAGCTCACTGCCGTAGATCACCTTGAAGTGCTTGGCGAAATCGAAATGGCGGGCGATTTCCCGGGCAAATACCCAAGGCTTGGAGGTCGCGATATATAGCTGCCGGCCCTGGCCGCTCAAGGTTTCGAGCAAAGGTGTAACGCCGTCGAACACGCGGTTCTCATACAGGCCGCTGACCTTGAAACGTTCGCGATAGAAGTTCACCGCCTCCCAGGCCCGGGCCTCGTCGAAGTCGTAGAACTGCATGAAGGCCTGCAACAGCGGCGGGCCGATGAAGTGTTCGAGTCGGGTCAGGTCAGGTTCGTCGATGCCCAATTTGCTCAGGGCGAACTGGATCGAACGGGTGATGCCTTCACGTGGGTCGGTCAGGGTGCCATCGAGGTCAAATAGAACGGTCTGGTAATGCATGGGGTTTCCTGGGCAAGGGGTCAGAGGGCATTCAAGGCAGGTGGTAGCCTTCGGCCAGGTGCAGGTCCTTGAGTTTTACGTAATTGGCGGCGCTGTAGGTGAAGAAGGCGCGCTCCTTGTCGGTCAGGGCCCGCACTTGTTTCACCGGGCTACCGACATACAGGAAGCCGCTTTCCAGCTGCTTGCCCGGGGGTACCAGGCTGCCGGCGCCGATGATCACATCGTCGGCCACCCGGGCGCCGTCCATGACAATGCTGCCCATGCCGATCAGTACCCGGCTGCCGACGGTGCAGCCGTGCAGCATGACTTTGTGGGCGATGGTCACGTCATCGCCGATCAGCAGCGGGAAGCCGTCGGGGTTGAACGGGCCGGCATGGGTGATGTGCAGCACGCAGCCGTCCTGCACGCTGGTGCGTTGGCCGATGCGGATGCGGTGCATGTCGCCGCGGATCACGGTCAGTGGCCAGATCGAGCTGTCGCTGCCGATCTCGACGTCGCCGATCACCACCGCCGAGTGGTCGACGAAGGCCCGTTCACCGAGGCTCGGCGTGTGCTGCTGATAGGTGCGAATGGCCACGTGGGGTTGCCTCTCTGACATTTATTAATGGGGTCGATAGCTGCGGTGGGCATCGATTGTAATTAAGATGGCGCTACGTTTCTTCCAGCCAAGGTGCCAACCGTGAGCCTGAACAACCCTCTTCTGCAGTCCTACGACCTGCCGCCGTTCTCGGCGATCCGTGCCGAGCATGTGCAACCGGCCATCGAACAGATCCTGGCGGATAACCGGGTTGCCATCGCGCAGATCCTCAAGACTCAAGGCCAGCAGCCGACCTGGGCCGGCCTGGTGCTGGCCATGGACGAACTCAATGATCGCCTGGGCGCCGCCTGGAGCCCGGTCAGCCACCTCAACGCCGTGTGCAACAGCGCCGAACTGCGTGAAGCCTATGAGGCGTGCCTGCCTGCCCTGAGCGCCTACTCTACCGAGATGGGCCAGAACCGCGAGTTGTTCCAGGCCTTCGAAGCCCTGGCCAACAGCCCCGAAGCCGCCGGTTTCGATGTGGCGCAGAAGACTATCCTCGAACATTCCCTGCGTGACTTCCGCCTGTCGGGTATCGACCTGCCGCCGGAGCAGCAGAAGCGCTACGCCGAGGTGCAGAGCAAACTGTCGGAGTTGGGCAGCCGCTTCTCCAACCAGTTGCTCGACGCCACCCAGGCCTGGACCAAGCACGTCACCGACGAAGCGGCCCTGGCCGGCCTGACCGACTCGGCCAAGGCGCAGATGGCGGCCGCAGCCCAGGCCAAAGAGCTCGACGGCTGGCTGATCACCCTGGAATTCCCCAGTTACTACGCGGTGATGACCTACGCCCAGGACCGTGCCCTGCGTGAAGAGATCTACGCCGCCTACTGCACCCGTGCCTCGGACCAGGGCCCGAATGCCGGGCAGAACGACAATGGCCCGGTGATGGAGCAGATCCTCGACCTGCGTCAGGAACTGGCCAAGCTCCTGGGCTTCGCCAGCTTCTCCGAATTGAGCCTGGCCACCAAGATGGCCGAATCCAGCGACCAGGTGCTGAGTTTCCTGCGCGACCTGGCCAAGCGCAGCAAGCCGTTTGCCACCCAGGACCTGCAGCAGCTCAAGGCTTACGCCGCCGAACAGGGCTGCCCGGACCTGCAAAGCTGGGACAGCGGCTTCTACGGTGAAAAACTCCGTGAGCAGCGTTACAGCGTGGCCCAGGAAGCCCTGCGCGCCTACTTCCCGATCGACAAGGTGCTGGGCGGCCTGTTCGCCATCGTGCAGCGTCTGTATGGCATCGAGATCGCCGAGCAGAAAGGCTTCGACACCTGGCACCCGGATGTACGCCTGTTCGAAATCAAGGAGAACGGCCAGCACGTCGGCCGTTTCTTCTTCGACCTGTATGCCCGCGCCAACAAGCGTGGCGGGGCCTGGATGGATGGCGCCCGTGACCGTCGCCGCACCCTGGACGGCGTGTTGCAGAGCCCGGTGGCCAATCTGGTGTGCAACTTCACCCCGGCCGACAGCGGCAAGCCTGCGCTGCTGACCCACGATGAAGTCACCACCCTGTTCCACGAATTCGGCCACGGCCTGCACCACCTGCTGACCCGGGTTGAACATGCCGGCGTATCCGGGATCAACGGCGTGGCCTGGGATGCGGTCGAGCTGCCGAGCCAGTTCATGGAGAACTGGTGCTGGGAGCCGGAAGGCCTGGCGCTGATCTCCGGCCACTATGAGAGCGGCGAGCCGCTGCCCGAGGACCTGTTGCAGAAGATGCTCGCGGCGAAGAACTTCCAGTCCGGACTGATGATGGTGCGCCAGCTGGAATTCTCGCTGTTCGACTTCGAGCTGCACGCCACCCACGGCGACGGGCGCAGCGTGCTGCAAGTGCTCGAAGGGATACGCGACGAGGTCTCGGTCATGCGTCCGCCGGCCTACAACCGCTTCCCCAACAGCTTCGCGCACATCTTCGCCGGCGGTTATGCCGCGGGTTACTACAGCTACAAGTGGGCGGAAGTGCTGTCGGCGGATGCGTTCTCCAGGTTCGAAGAGGAAGGCGTGCTCAACCCGGCCACCGGGCGTGCGTTCCGCGAGGCGATCCTGGCCCGTGGCGGCTCCCAGGCGCCGATGGTGCTGTTCGTCGATTTCCGCGGACGTGCCCCTTCGATTGACGCACTCTTGCGCCACAGCGGCCTGAGTGAGGACGCGGCGGCATGAGTGAGGGTTCCGTGAAGATCACCAAGAAGCGCTTTATCGCCGGGGCCGTCTGCCCGGCGTGCAGCGAGCCGGACCGGCTGATGATGTGGAGCGAGGGCGACGTGCCCCATCGCGAGTGCGTGGCCTGCGGCTATTCCGACACCCTGAATGAACAGGGGCTGTCGGTGCCCAAGGAATTGGGGACCCGGGTCAATACCACGGCGTTGAAAGTGCAGGATGCCAAGGTGCAGTCGGTGCAGTTTTTCCCCAACCCCAAGTTGAAGAAAAAAACCGACGACCCGCAATAACTCCCCGTCATACCACCGGCTCCGCAAGGAGCCGGCCTGTTTTCCCCATCGTCAATAAAACAGCTCGCTCGGCCCGCTGCTGCGGTCAGATGGCGGGTTTGTTGCTGCTCACGGTTTCGAGCCAGCTCTTCATCGAGCAGGTATCAAACACGCTGGTACTGCAATCGCCATTGGCCAGGGCGGTACGCAGTTTGTCGACATCGGCCTGCATCATGTAGCGAATGCCGTCCTTGAAGTGGGAACTGTCGCCGAACCCGCCCTGGGTCATTTCATTCAGGGCGTCCTCTTTGCTCCAGCCCTGGATCACCACCCGGTACATCGCTGAAATCAGCCCGGTACGGTCCGAGCCGTGCTTGCAATGCATCAGCACCGGGCCCTGGCTCTCTGCGCTCTGGATGGCCCGCAGCGCACTCAGCACATCGGCGTCGTCCACATGATTGGTGCGGTACGGCAGTTGCACCTGCTTGATCCCCGGGGCCGATAGCCAGCGGGAGTCGGCCTCGGGCAGGAAGTTGATCACGGTGCCCACTTGCAACTGTTGCAGCAGGGGCAAGGCTCGGCTGTCGGGCAATGCGCTGCGATAGAGGGTCGGCGACATTTGGTACAGGTTGTAGTGCGCGTCCACCGGCTGTGCCCATTGGCTCGGGCGGCTGCTGGGCAGATCGGCGGCCCAGGCCTGGGGCCATGCGAGCAGGGTCAGCAGCGACAGGCAGAGGGCGGGAAAGAGGCGAGTGTTTGACATGCGCAGGCCGACGCTCAGGAAGGAGGGATGATGCTGCACAGCCTGTTCTGGCGGGCGTCAAAGCCCCGTGAGGCCTTTGTCAAAGAATCGTGAAGCATCGGCTGTTGGCTAAAAAAACTGTTTTTTCCACCTTGAAGCGACTTATCTGGATGCTTAGCCTGCTACCATTTGCCCAGTTGTAACCAAATTTTGCTGAGGTTGGGGCTGCTGCCCCGGCCTGTACCGCGACCAGAACGACAAGCTGCGCCATGACGCCGCTGATCAATCCATCAATGCCTGATGAGGTGCCCCCCATGTCTGATCAAGATCGAGACAACCCGCGGCGTGAGTTTTTGCGCAAATCCCTGACCTTGATCCCGGTGGTCACCGTCGCCAGTACCGGCTTGGGCAGTTCCGTGCTGATGGCGGCGTCAGAGCCGGCCAAGCCGGTCGAACCCGCCAGGGCGGCACCTGCCGGCCAGGCCTATGAGCCGAGTTACTTCACTGCCGAGGAATGGGCCTTTATCAAGACCGCCGTCGAGCGCCTGATCCCGGCCGACGAGCAAGGCCCTGGCGCCCTGGAAGCCGGTGTCCCGGAATACATCGACCGGCAGATGAACACCCCCTACGCCGCTGGCGCCCTGTGGTACATGCAAGGGCCGTTCAACGCCGACGCCGCGCCGGAAATGGGCTGGCAGAGCAAGCTGGTGCCCAAGGACATCTACCGTCTGGGCATAGCCGCCACGGATGCCTGGTCCAAAGCCTTCAACGGCAAATTATTTGCCGAGCAAGACAGCGCTACCCGGGACGACCTGCTCAAGCAGCTCGAAGCCGGAAAACCGCAGTTCGACAGCGTTCCAGCGAAGATTTTCTTCAACCTGCTGCTGCAAAACACCAAGGAAGGGTTCTTCTGCGACCCGATCCACGGTGGCAATAAAGGCATGGTCGGCTGGACCCTGATTGGCTTTCCCGGCGCCCGCGCCGATTTCATGGATTGGGTGGAACGCAACGAGCAATACCCCTTCCCGGCAGTGTCGATTCGCGGCGAGAGGGCTTGAGCATGGCAACGGTAATGAAGAAGGTCGATGCAGTGATCGTCGGGTTTGGCTGGACCGGCGCGATCATGGCCAAGGAGCTGACCGAGGCGGGCCTCAACGTGCTGGCGCTGGAGCGCGGGCCGATGCAGGACACCTACCCCGACGGCAACTATCCCCAGGTGATCGACGAACTCACCTACAGCGTGCGTAAGAAACTCTTCCAGGACATCTCCAAAGAGACGGTGACCATTCGCCACAGCGTTAACGACATCGCCCTGCCCAACCGCCAGCTGGGCGCGTTCCTGCCTGGCAATGGCGTCGGCGGCGCCGGTCTGCACTGGTCGGGCGTGCATTTTCGGGTGGACCCTATCGAGTTGCGCATGCGCAGCCACTACGAAGAACGCTACGGCAAAAACTTCATTCCCAAGGACATGACCATCCAGGACTTCGGCGTCAGCTACGAAGAGCTGGAGCCGTTCTTCGACTATGCCGAAAAAGTCTTCGGTACTTCGGGTCAGGCCTGGACCGTGAAAGGTCAACTGGTCGGCGAGGGCAAGGGCGGCAACCCTTACGCCCCGGATCGCTCGAACCCTTTCCCGCTGGAGTCGCAGAAAAACACCTATTCCGCACAGCTGTTTCAGAAGGCAGCCGGGGATGTCGGGTACAAACCCTACAATCTGCCGTCGGCCAATACCTCGGGGCCTTACACCAACCCCTACGGCGCGCAGATGGGCCCGTGCAATTTCTGCGGCTTCTGCAGCGGTTACGTCTGCTACATGTATTCCAAGGCCTCGCCCAACGTGAACATCCTGCCGGCCCTCAAGCCGCTGCCGAATTTCGAGTTGCGGCCCAATTCCCACGTGCTCAAGGTCAACCTCGACAGCACCAAGACCCGTGCCACCGGCGTGACCTATGTCGACGGCCAGGGCCGCGAGATCGAGCAACCGGCCGACCTGGTGATTCTCGGCGCGTTCCAGTTCCACAACGTGCGCCTGATGCTGCTGTCCGGCATTGGCAAGCCTTACGACCCGATCAGCGGTGAAGGCGTGGTGGGCAAGAACTTCGCCTACCAGAACATGGCCACCATCAAGGCCTACTTCGACAAGGATGTGCACACCAACAACTTCATCGGCGCTGGCGGCAATGGCGTAGCGGTGGACGACTTCAACGCCGACAACTTCGACCACGGCCCCCACGGTTTCGTCGGTGGTTCGCCGATGTGGGTCAACCAGGCCGGCAGCCGGCCGATTGCGGGCACTTCCAACCCACCCGGCACCCCGGCCTGGGGCAGCGCATGGAAGAAGGCCACGGCCGATTACTACACCCACCAGGTATCGATGGACGCCCACGGCGCGCATCAGTCCTACCGGGGCAACTACCTCGATCTGGACCCGGTGTACCGCGATGCCTACGGCCTTCCCCTGCTGCGGATGACCTTCGACTGGCAGGAAAACGACATCAAGATGAACCGCTTCATGGTCGAGAAAATGAGCAAGATCGCCGAAGCCATGAACCCCAAGGCCATCGCCCTGCTGGGCAAGAAGGTCGGCGAGCACTTCAACACCGCGTCCTACCAGACCACCCACCTCAACGGTGGCGCGATCATGGGCACCGACCCCAAGACCAGTGCCCTGAACCGTTACCTGCAAAGCTGGGACGTGCACAACGTGTTTGTTCCCGGCGCGTCGGCATTCCCCCAGGGCCTGGGCTACAACCCCACTGGCCTGGTGGCGGCCCTGACCTACTGGTCGGCGCGGGCGATTCGCGAGCAGTACCTGAAAAACCCCGGCCCGCTGGTTCAGGCTTAAGGAGCGATGACCATGAAAGCACTCGTTATCGCGACCCTGGCCCTGCTCGGCAGCGCCTCCCTCCAGGCGGCCGAAGTCGATCAGCCGGCCCTGGTCAAACAAGGTGAATACCTGGCCCGCGCCGGTGACTGCGTGGCCTGCCACACCGCCAAGGGCGGCAAGCCGTTCGCCGGCGGGCTGGCGATGGAAACCCCGATCGGGGTGATCTACTCGACCAACATCACCCCGGACAAGACCGGGATTGGCGACTACAGCTTCGAAGACTTCGACCAGGCCGTGCGCCATGGCGTGGCCAAGAGCGGCAGCACCCTGTACCCGGCCATGCCCTTCCCGTCCTATGCGCGGGTCAGCGATGCCGACATGCAGGCGCTCTATGCCTACTTCATGCAAGGCGTGGCGCCGGTGGCCCAGGACAACCAGGACAGCGACATCCCCTGGCCGCTGAGCATGCGCTGGCCGCTGACCGCCTGGCGCTGGATGTTCGCGCCCAAGGTCGAAGCCCAGCAGCCGAACATCGGTGCCGACCCGGTGGTCAGCCGCGGTGCGTATCTGGTGGAAGGCCTGGGGCATTGCGGCGCCTGCCATACGCCACGGGCCCTGACCATGCAGGAGAAGGCCCTGAGCGCCAACGATGGCAGCCGCTTTCTGTCCGGCAGTGCGCCCCTGGAGGGTTGGATCGCCAAGAGCCTGCGCGGTGACCACAAGGACGGTCTCGGCAGCTGGAGCGAAGAGCAACTGGTGCAGTTCCTCAAGACCGGGCGCAGTGATCGCAGCGCCGTCTTCGGCGGCATGAGCGATGTGGTGGTGCACAGCATGCAGTACATGTCCGAGGACGACCTGACCGCGATTGCCCGCTACCTCAAATCCTTGCCGGCCAACGACCCCGCGGATCAGCCGCACCAGTACGACAAGCAGGTGGCCGAAGCCCTGTGGAAAGGCGACGACAGCAAGCCGGGGGCCGCGGTGTACATCGACAATTGCGCGGCTTGCCACCGCACCGACGGCCATGGCTACACCCGGGTGTTCCCGGCGTTGGCGGGCAATCCGGTGTTGCAGTCGGACGATGCCACCTCGCTGATTCACATCGTGCTCAAGGGCGGTACTTTGCCGGCGACCCATACCGCGCCGTCGACCTTCACCATGCCGGCCTTCGCCTGGCGCCTGTCGGACCAGGAAGTGGCGGATGTGGTGAATTTCATCCGCACCAGCTGGGGCAACCAGGGTTCCAAGGTCAAGGCCGGGGACGTGGCCGACCTGCGCAAGGACGATATGCAGAGCACGTCCGGTGACGACCTGGGGCAAGTGACCAGCCACTGAGGATCAGCTGCGGCACCCCCGCCAGCGCTGGTTGGCGGGGTGCTTGGGGCTTATTTGAAGCGGCGGATGCCCAGTTCGCTGCCCAACTGGTAGCCACACACGTGGTCCGATAGCCCGGCGTGCATCAGGTCCTCCCAACCGGCGGGGACAAGGCCGATCGCGTCGCTGTACTCGACCCAGTGCGCCTGGGCGAAGCGCGGGTCGTGTTCATCGAAGGTGGCGTTGCGTGGCACCGTCGCCAGGGCGATATCCCGGGTGCAGATGTCAAACTCCAACGACACGCCCCACAGCGCTCCGGCGCTGCTCTTGACCATGATCATGTCGGCGCCCTGGTCGTAGCTCGGCAGGTAGGCATCGGCTGCGTAGAAAATTTTCTCCATGTCGCTTACTCCGCCAGGTACCAGGTTAAAAACTGGAAAAAACCATCCCACTTCAGCGCAACGCTGCCCGCCAGGAACAACTCCCGGTCGGCCAGGCTGAAGTCCAGCACCGCGCCGTTGTTGCGGTCATACAGGTAGCAGCCTTCGCCCTGGCAACTGGTGAGGCATATCAGGTGCTGCGGCAACTCCCACACCTCATGCACGAATTCGGTGCCGAACCGGATGGCGCCGTCATCGATGTCGACCAGCTCTACATCGCTGGCGTGGCCGCGGTAGCAAGTGATGGCGTAGTTGAGGAAAAACACCCCGAACTCACTGTCCAGGGGTACCCCCAGGGCCTGGAGCTCCTCGATCACCAAGTCCTTGTGGGTTCTGTGGATGCTGCCTGGCTGGCGCTCGATCAAGCGCACCAGGGCGCTGGGGATTGCGGGCATTCCTGTGCTCCTTCGGATTCAGGGCGACCTTATACCGCGATCTGCGTCCGCCCGGGGCCGGGTTTTCGGCTCGGCGGCGCTAGGCGTCGGGCGCAGGCTCCATTACTGTATGTGCATACAGTTGAGGAGTGCCTTTCATGTTCACCCCCTTGCCGCCTCGCGGTCGTGGCACCGCGAGCAACCCCCACAACCGTTTCGCCCCCAGCCGTTCAGTGGCCGAGGACGATGGCTGGTATCAGGAAGCGCCGCTGACCCAAGGCACCGAGGTGATGTTTGAAACGGCCAAGACCATTATTTCCCGCAATACCTCGCCGGACCTGCCCTTCGACCGCTCGATCAACCCCTATCGCGGCTGCGAGCACGGCTGCATCTACTGCTACGCCCGGCCCAGCCATGCGTACTGGGACCTGTCCCCGGGGCTTGATTTTGAAACCAAGCTGATCGCCAAGACCAACGCTGCGTCGGTGCTCGAACAGCAGTTGTCCAAACCCGGCTACGTCTGTGCGCCGATCAACCTGGGCTCCAATACCGACCCCTACCAGCCGATCGAGCGCGAGCACCAGTTGACCCGGCGCACCCTCGAAGTGCTGCTGCGTTACCGGCATCCGGTGACCATCGTCACCAAGGGCTCGCTGATTTTGCGCGACCTCGACCTGCTGGTGCAGTTGGCCGAGCAGCGGCTGGTGGCGGTGATGATCAGCCTGACCACCCTGGACGACGAGCTCAAGCGCATTCTCGAACCCCGCGCAGCGGCGCCCAAGGCGCGCTTGCGGGCGATCCGGGTGATGCGCGAAGCGGGAATCCCGGTGGGGGTGCTGTGTTCGCCGATGATCCCGATGATCAACGACAGCGAGCTGGAAAGCCTGCTCACCGAAGCCTTTGAGGCCGGGGCGCAGAGCGCGGCCTACATGATGTTGCGCCTGCCGTTGGAAGTGGCGCCGCTGTTCGAGGAATGGTTGGCGGCGCACTACCCGCAGCGAGCAGCCCATGTGCTGAGCCTGATTCGCCAGAGCCGTGGCGGCGAACTGTACGACAGCCGTTTTGGCGCGCGCATGCGCGGCGAAGGTCCGTTCGCCGACCTGCTGGCGCAGCGTTTTACCAAGGCCATCAAGCGTCTGGGGCTTGATCGGCGGGAGGGCTACAACCTCGACTGCAGTGCGTTTTGTCCGCCGGGCGGTCAGATGTCGTTGCTGTAAGGGCAACGGGCCTATGGTTGAATTGGCCTATGGTTGCGTAGTGCCGCGAGAGGTCGTTCGCTAACATAGTCACGTTTTGCCGTGCCTATAGTGGCGTTCTAGAGCGCTCCATTCAGTTTGAGTTAAGTTTCCATGGCTACCGTGTTCATCGAGTGACCGATGGGTCGCAGTCAGTGTGCTGGTTGTTTATTGATCAAGTGCTGGCTTCGCGCCGGATAAAACTGGAAAATTTTGCCTAATCCGTCAGAGAGAATGAATCATGAGTGACAAGGATAAACAGCCGCTAGCTGCGTCGGCTTCAGCCCAATCCACTGAAAGCGCCGATGCAGCGCTGCAGCATATCGTTGATGGCTTTTTGCATTTTCAACATGAAGTCTTTCCGCAGCAGGAAGAGTTGTTCAAGAAGCTGGCCACCGCCCAGCGGCCTCGGGCAATGTTCATTGCCTGCGCCGATTCGCGGATCGTTCCCGAATTGATTACCCAAAGTGCCCCCGGCGATCTGTTTGTCACCCGCAACGTGGGCAACGTGGTGCCGCCCTACGGGCAAATGAACGGCGGTGTGTCGACTGCCATCGAGTACGCGGTGCTGGCGCTGGGTGTGCACCACATCATCGTTTGCGGGCATTCCGATTGCGGCGCCATGCGTGCGGTACTCAACCCGCAAAGCCTGGAAAAAATGCCCACGGTCAAAGCCTGGCTGCGCCACGCCGAAGTGGCCAAGACCATGGTCCACGAGAACTGCGATTGCGCCGACGAAAACGCCAGCATGCATGTGCTGACCGAAGAGAACGTCATCGCCCAGCTCCAGCATTTGCGCACCCACCCCTCCGTGGCTTCGCGCATGGCCAACGGCCAGTTGTTTATCCATGGCTGGGTCTACGACATCGAAAGTTGCGAGATCAAGGCCTATGACGCCGACCAGGGCATCTTCCTGCCACTGGACGGCAAACACCCGGTGCCTGTCGCGACGCCTAAAGCGCGCTTCTAAAACCTCCTAATCCCAGCCTGGCTCTGCCCTGACGGCCGTTTATACGGCCGGGCTTTGCCACGCCTGAAGAAAGTCGCGGGAGAGTCATCATGCGTGCAGCGCAACTCAAAGCTGTTTTGCCACGGGAGCTGCTGGCCTCCGTGGTGGTGTTTCTGGTCGCCCTGCCCTTGTGCATGGGGATCGCCATTGCCTCGGGCCTGCCGCCGGCCAAGGGCCTGATTACCGGGATTATCGGTGGCCTGGTGGTGGGTTGGCTGGCCGGCTCGCCGTTGCAGGTCAGTGGCCCCGCCGCGGGCCTGGCGGTGCTGGTGTTCGAACTGGTGCGCCAGCACGGTATCGCCATGCTGGGGCCGATCCTGTTGCTGGCGGGGTTTCTGCAATTGGTGGCCGGCCGCTTGCGCCTGGGCTGCTGGTTTCGGGTCACCGCGCCAGCGGTGGTGTACGGCATGCTGGCCGGGATCGGGGTGTTGATCGTGCTTTCCCAGGTGCATGTGATGCTCGATGCCAAGCCCCAAGCGTCGGGCCTGGATAACCTGGCGGGCTTCCCCCAGGCCGTGGTCGAAGCCTGGCCGACCCTGGGCGGTGGGTTGGGCTGGCAGGCAGGCCTGCTCGGGCTGCTGACCATCGGCGTGATGTACCTGTGGGACAAAGTGCGGCCCCATCGTTTACGTTTCATTCCCGGCGCGCTGCTGGGGGTGGGCCTGGCCACGGGCATCAGCCTGGCGCTGGCGTTGCAGGTGAAACGGGTCGAGGTGCCGGCCAACCTGGCCGAGGCCATCGACTGGCTGCGCCCCGCCGATCTGCTCAACCTGGCGGATCCGACCTTGCTGATCGCAGCCTTTGCCGTGGCCTTTATCGCCAGCGCCGAAACCCTGCTTTCGGCGGCCGCAGTGGATCGCATGCACAGCGGCCAGCGCTCGGATTTCGATCGTGAACTGTCGGCCCAGGGTGTGGGCAATATGCTCTGCGGCCTGCTGGGAGCGTTGCCGATGACCGGGGTGATCGTGCGCAGTTCGGCCAATGTGCAGGCCGGCGCCACCACACGCCTGTCGGCGATTTTCCATGGCCTGTGGCTGCTGGCTTTCGTGATGTTGCTGTCCAGCGTGTTGCAGAGCATCCCCGTGGCCAGCCTGGCGGGCGTGCTGGTGTACACCGGCTTCAAGCTGGTGGACCTCAAGTCGCTGCGCAAGCTGGGGCGCTATGGGCCGATGCCGATGCTGATCTATGGGGTGACGGCGCTGGCCATCGTCTTCACTGACTTGCTGACTGGGGTCTTGATCGGTTTTGGCCTGACCCTGGTGAAGCTGGCGTGGGGCGCGTCGCGCCTGAAGATCAGCCTGGTGGACCTGCCGGCCGAAGGCGAGATGGAACTGCGCCTGGTGGGCTCGGCGACTTTCCTCAAGGTGCCGGCGCTGACCCAGGCCCTGGGCAGCATCCCCCCCGGAACCACGGTCCATGTGCCCCTGAGCAACCTGGGCTATATCGACCATGCGTGTCTTGAGCTGCTGGAAGAATGGGACCGGGCCAATGCGGCCAAGGGCTCGCGACTGGTGATCGAGGCGCGCGGCCTCAGGCGGCGACTGGAGGGACGCTTGCACACCGCGAGCGGGGTGGGCAGTGCGCGCAGCCTGGTTGCGGCGGGTCACGACCGAGGGTAGGCGCGCCATGAAAAAAGCCCTCTAGCGAGGGCTTTTGCTTATCAGGTCAGGCGGCGGGTTGGTCCAGCTCCAGCTCGACCCCCAGTTGGCGCGACAGGCACGGCCAGCGTTTCCAGGCGGCTTCGGTGTCGGGGCTGGCGAGTTTTTCGCGGTAGGCCTCGACCGACTCCAGGGCAAAGCTTTCCTCATCGAGCATGGAGTCCACCGCATGGTGCACGGCCTCATCCAGTTGGTTGGCGAAGGTTTCGCCGATCAACTGGTGCGCGATCAGGTTGGCGACAGTCATGTCCAGCGGGATCAGGGGCTGGTTGAAATGTTTGATATAGAGATCGTTGACCTCCTCCACCAGACGGTGGGCCAGGTAGGCTTCGTCCAGCAGGCTGTCGAGGCCGACATGGCCTTCCATGATTGCCGGCGGCTGGATGAAGAAGTGTTCGGCGATTTTCAGCACCGGTTTGATCTGGGATTCGATGCCGGCTTCACGCGCAACGGCGTTGGCGGCGTCCAGCAGATCGGGAACCTGGTCGATGTAGGCCGTGACGAAACGGGTCATCACGCCCTTGGCGTCGACGTCAGGCAGCGAAATAGCGGGGTGAAGATGGGGCAGTTGGGTCTCCAGCTGGCTCGTCAGTTGGCCAGTGCTGGCTTCATGTTGATGGGCAAGGTGAATCTGCTCGCGCAATGCGGCGGTGTTCATGAAAACTCCAGGGAACAAGGGCAATTAAATAGGGAAGACATAAGTTAGCCTGCTTGAGAAACCAGCTAAGACGCATTTGTCATAATTATTTCATGCTTAGTCGTCCAGGTTATATCGATTTGCCATCACTGGTCCCGCAACCCCTTTCCCTCCGGGGCCTTCGCGGTTGAGCCGAAGTGTTTTCGCTGATTTGCCCCGTCGCGTTGCGAGGTCACAGGCCCTGTCTATACTCGGCCTTGTATGAAGTTAGCTGATGACGCCCGACTGCAAATGCAGCGAGGCCCGGCGGTTTAAGTTCGTAGTCTAGGCAGCCGCTCCCTTGCCGCAGGTGAAAGCCGGCGGGATAACAAGAACGATAAGGGGAACCCGCAATGATGCGACATCCACAAGTCTGGATGGGCCTCCTGTTGTGGTCGATATTCAGCCAGGCAAACGCTGCCTGGACCGTGAATATGGCGCCTGGAGCTACTGAAATCAGTCACGCGGTATTCGACCTGCACATGACCATTTTCTGGATCTGTGTGGTGATCGGCGTCATCGTCTTCGGCGCCATGTTCTGGTCGATGATGGTTCACCGCCGTTCCACCGGCCAGGTGGCTGCCAAATTCCATGAAAGCACGACCGTCGAGATTCTCTGGACGGTGATCCCCTTCCTGATCCTGGTGGCCATGGCGGTGCCGGCGACCGCGACCCTGATCAAGATGTACGACACCAGTGAGCCGGATGTGGACATCCAGATCACCGGCTATCAGTGGAAGTGGCACTACAAGTACCTGGGCCAGGACGTCGAGTTCTTCAGCAACCTGGCCACCCCGGCCGAGCAGATTCATAACCAGGCCGTCAAAGGCGAGCATTACCTGCTGGAGGTGGACCAACCGCTGGTGCTGCCGGTGGGCGCGAAGGTGCGATTCCTGGTGACGGCGGCGGACGTGATCCACTCCTGGTGGGTGCCGGCGTTTGCGGTCAAGCGCGATGCCATCCCCGGGTTCGTCAACGAAGCCTGGACCCGGGTCGACAAGCCCGGCATCTACCGTGGCCAGTGCGCCGAGCTGTGCGGCAAGGACCACGGCTTCATGCCGATCGTGGTCGAGGTCAAGACTCAGGCCGACTACGACACCTGGCTCGGCGAGCGCAAAGCCGAGGCCGCCAAGCTCAAGGAACTGACCAGCAAGGAATGGACACTCGACGAGCTCAAGGAGCGCGGCGACAAGATTTACCACACCACCTGCGTCGCCTGTCACCAGGCCGAAGGCCAGGGCCTGCCGCCGATGTTCCCGGCACTCAAGGGCTCGAAAATCGCCACCGGGCCCAAGGAAGGTCACCTGAGCCTGGTGTTCCACGGCAAACCGGGTACTGCCATGGCTGCGTTCGGCAAGCAGCTGTCGGAAGTCGATATCGCCGCGGTCGTGACCTACGAACGCAACGCCTGGGGCAACAACAAGGGCGACATGGTCACGCCAAAAGAGGTTTTGGCTCTGAAACAGGCGGAAAGCAAATGAGCCGGTCTATTGCGTATTCCCGGAACCGGTCACGGGGCATCGCCCCTGATCGTCCAGCCCACCCGTTTGCAGGAGACAGGGCATGAGTGCTGTTATCGATGACCACGGCCACGCCGGCCATGATGACCACGCCCATGGCCCGGCCAAGGGCCTGATGCGCTGGGTACTGACCACCAACCACAAGGACATCGGCACCCTCTACCTGTGGTTCAGCTTCTGCATGTTCCTCCTGGGCGGTTCGTTCGCCATGGTGATCCGCGCCGAGCTGTTCCAGCCCGGGTTGCAGATCGTCGAGCCGGCGTTCTTCAACCAGATGACCACCATGCACGGCCTGGTGATGGTCTTCGGTGCGGTGATGCCGGCCTTCGTCGGCCTCGCCAACTGGATGATCCCGCTGATGATCGGCGCGCCGGACATGGCCCTGCCGCGCATGAACAACTTCAGTTTCTGGCTGCTGCCGGCGGCGTTCCTGCTGCTGGTCTCGACCCTGTTCATGCCCGGTGGCGGGCCCAACTTCGGTTGGACCTTCTACGCCCCGCTCTCCACCACTTACGCCCCGGAAAGCGTGACCTTCTTTATCTTTGCCATCCACCTGATGGGCATCAGCTCGATCATGGGCGCGATCAACGTGATCGCCACCATCCTCAACCTGCGTGCCCCGGGCATGACCCTGATGAAGATGCCGCTGTTCGTCTGGACCTGGCTGATCACCGCGTTCCTGCTGATTGCGGTCATGCCGGTGCTGGCCGGTTGCGTGACCATGATGCTGATGGACATCCATTTCGGCACCAGCTTCTTCAGTGCGGCCGGTGGCGGCGACCCGGTGTTGTTCCAGCACGTGTTCTGGTTCTTCGGCCACCCCGAGGTGTACATCATGATCCTGCCGGCCTTCGGCGCCGTCAGCTCGATCATCCCCACCTTCTCGCGCAAGCCGCTGTTCGGCTATACCTCGATGGTCTACGCCACGGCGAGCATCGCCTTCCTGTCGTTCATCGTCTGGGCGCACCACATGTTCGTGGTCGGCATTCCGCTGGTGGGCGAACTGTTCTTCATGTACGCGACCCTGCTGATCGCGGTGCCCACCGGGGTCAAGGTGTTCAACTGGGTCAGCACCATGTGGCAGGGCTCGCTGACCTTCGAGACGCCGATGCTGTTCGCCGTGGCCTTCGTGATCCTGTTCACCATCGGCGGCTTCTCCGGGCTGATGCTGGCCATTGCCCCGGCGGACTTCCAGTACCAGGACACCTACTTCGTGGTGGCGCACTTCCACTACGTGCTGGTGCCGGGGGCGATCTTCGGCATCTTCGCCTCGGCCTATTACTGGCTGCCGAAGTGGACCGGGCACATGTACGACGAAACCCTGGGCAAGCTGCACTTCTGGCTGTCCTTCGTCGGCATGAACATGGCCTTCTTCCCGATGCACTTCGTCGGGCTGGCGGGCATGCCGCGCCGGATCCCGGACTACAACCTGCAGTTCGCCGACTTCAACATGGTGTCGTCCATCGGCGCCTTCACCTTTGGCGCAACGCAGATCTTCTTCCTGTTCATCGTCATCAAGACCATTCGTGGTGGTCCGGCGGCACCGGCCAAACCCTGGGACGGTGCCGAAGGGCTGGAGTGGAGCGTGCCGTCGCCGGCGCCTTACCACACCTTCACCACGCCCCCGGAAGTCAAATGAAAGCCATGGCCGCGGGGCCCGGCGCTCGTGCGTGGCTCAAGCACACTGCCGGCGTGAGCCCGCCGGCTGCGGGAGGTTGCCGTCATGGCTGAGGTCTCGCTGAAAAAACTGGTCACCCGGCTGCTGCTGGTGGTGCTGGCGATGTTTGCCTTCGGCTTTGCCCTGGTGCCGATCTACGACGTGATGTGCAAGGCCCTGGGCATCAACGGCAAGACCGGTGGCCAGTACCAGCAGGGCGAGCTGCAGGTGGATGCGTCGCGCCAGGTCCGGGTGCAGTTCCTGTCGACCAATGCCATCGACATGGTCTGGGATTTCTACCCCAAGTCCGATGACATCGTGGTCCACCCGGGGGCGGTCAACGAGATGATTTTCATCGCCCGCAACCCGAGCAATCACCCGATGAGTGCGCAGGCGGTGCCGAGTATTTCACCGAGCAGCGCGGCGATGTATTTCCACAAGACCGAGTGCTTCTGCTTTACCCAGCAGGTGCTGCAGCCCGGCGAACAGATCGAGATGCCGGTCCGTTTCATCGTGGACCGTGACATGCCCAAGGATGTGAAGCACCTGACGCTGGCTTACACGCTGTTCGATATCACCGCGCGTCATCCACCGGTCGCGGTAACCACCCCTTCCGGCGGTTAAGACGATCTAGCGTGCCCGATAAGGAGAACAATAAATGGCGACTCATGAGCACTATTACGTTCCCGCCCAGAGCAAATGGCCGATCATTGCCACGGTGGGCATGTTTGTCACCGTGTTCGGCCTGGCCACCTGGTTCAACGACCTCAAGGCCGCGCGCCCGGAATCCCATGGCCCGCTGATCTTTTTCGTCGGTGGCCTGCTGCTGGCCTACATGCTCTTCGGCTGGTTCGGCGCGGTGATCAAGGAAAGCCGCGCCGGGCTCTACAGCGCCCAGCTCGACCGCTCGTTCCGCTGGGGCATGAGCTGGTTCATCTTTTCCGAAGTGATGTTCTTCATCGCCTTCTTCGGCGCGCTGTTTTACGTGCGGCATATGTCCGGGCCGTGGCTCGGCGGCGAGGGGCACAAAGGCATCGCCCATATGCTGTGGCCGAACTTCAAGTTCGTCTGGCCGCTGCTGAACAACCCCGACCCCAAACTGTTCCCGGCGCCCAAAGGCACCATCAGCCCCTGGGGCCTGCCCCTGCTGAACACGGTGCTGCTGGTCAGCTCCAGCGTCACCGTGACCATCGCCCACCACGCGTTGAAAAAAGGCCATCGCGGCGCGCTGAAAATCTGGCTGGCGCTGACCGTGCTGCTCGGTTGTGCCTTCCTTGGCTTCCAGGCCGAGGAGTACATCCACGCCTATCACGAGTTGGGCCTGACCCTGGGGTCCGGCGTGTACGGCGCGACCTTCTTCATGCTCACCGGCTTTCACGGGGCCCACGTCACCATCGGCACCCTGATCCTGTTTGTGATGCTGATGCGGGTGATGAAGGGGCATTTCGATGCCGAGCACCAGTTCGGCTTCGAGGCGGCCAGTTGGTACTGGCACTTCGTCGATGTGGTGTGGATCGGTCTGTTCGTTTTCGTCTACGTGCTCTGAGGCGCGCCTACCAGGGCGCGTGGGACACCAGCTGGCCGCTGAAGAAACCCCAGGCAATCAAGCCGACGGTGATCGCGGCCAGGCACACGCGAATGGTCAGGCTGGTGAGCACGCGGTTGGAGTGACTGTCGTCCCTGACCAGAAAGAACAGGCCGCTGAACAGGCTGATTACCGTGGCTATCAGCATCAGGACGATCGCTGCTTTGAGCATGGTCGGACTCCGGGGGGAACTGCGATGCGCTTGAGTATAGCTAGCCGATTTCTCGACCCTGTGGCGCAAGCATGAGGCGCTTTCGCCCGGGCATCCTGCCGACCCTGGTGGTGCTGGCGTTGCTGCCTGTGCTGGTGGGCCTGGGCTTCTGGCAGCTGTCGCGCGGCGAACAGAAACGCGAGCTGCTGGCCAGCTACGCCGAGCGCCAGGTGGCCGAGCCGATGTCGCTCTATGAACTGCAAGGCACCGAGGATCCGGCGTTTCGCCGGGTGCGCCTGCACGGGCATTTCGATGCCGCCCACAGCCTCCTGCTGGATAACCGCATGCATGACGGCAAGGTCGGCGTGGAGCTGCTTCAACCCTTTCTCGACCAGGCCAGCGGGCTCTGGCTGCTGCTCAATCGCGGCTGGCTGCCCTGGCCGGACCGCCGCACCCCGCCGGTGTTCAGCACCCCTGACTCAAGCCTGAGCCTGGAGGCCTGGGTCTACGTCAGCCCCGGTGCGACCTTCCAGCTGCATGCCGACCCGACAGGCGCGAGCTGGCCGCGCCTGGTCACCGCGGTCGATCCGGCCAGGCTCTGGAGCGAGCTGGGGCGTGGCGGCTTTAGCTATGAACTGCGCGCAGAAGGCGGCCCCGGCACCTACGTCACCGAATGGCCGGTGGTGGCCATGGGCCCGGAAAAACACCTGGCCTACGCCGTGCAGTGGTTCGCCATGGCCCTGGCGCTGCTGGCTCTGTACCTCTACCTCGGATGGCACAACGCAAGGGAGAAAAACCATGGGAACGGCCATGAATCCACCCAACACATCTGACGCACCGCGCACGAAAAGCCGCGGGCGCTGGCAGCTGATCCTGATCGTGGCCATGGTCATCGGCCCCATGATCCTCGCCACCGGCATGTACAAGTTGCAGTTCTGGGTGCCGGAAAGCCGCAGCTACCATGGCGAGCTGATCGGCAATGGCCAGACCCGGGCCGATATCGGGGTGCAGGCCGACGAAGAGCGCTGGCAGATCCTGGTCACCGCGCCCAAAGAATGTGCCGTGGATTGCCAGCAACTGGTGTACCTGGCGCGGCAGATCCAGGTCGCCCTCGGCCGTGATGCCTCCCGGGCCAGCCATGCGTTGGCCAGTGCCCAGCCCCTGAGCGCCGAGTACAGCGCCAAGCTGCAACGTGAATACCCGCAACTGCAACGCTACCCGCTGGACCTCTCGACCTTCAGCCGCAACGCCAATGACCAGGGCGCGCCGCAGCTGTGGATCGTCGACCCGCACAGCAACCTGGTGCTGCGCTACGACGCCCGGGTCAAGGGCAAGGACCTGCTCAACGACCTGCGCCACCTGTTGAAACTGTCGAACATCGGATAAGGGCATCGTCATGGCCAAACCTGGATTTCGCCTCGCGCTGTTTGCCACCCTGCTCGCACTGATCGTGGTGTTGCTCGGCGCCTACACCCGGCTGACCCACGCCGGCCTGGGCTGCCCGGATTGGCCAGGCTGCTACGGCTTTATCAGCGTGCCCAAAAGCGAGGCCCAACTGGCCCATGCCGAACTGCACTTTCCCGATGCGCCAGTGGAGGCCCACAAGGGCTGGAACGAGATGGTCCATCGCTACTTCGCCGGGACCCTGGGCCTGCTGATCGTGGCCCTGGCCGCCCGCGCCTGGACCCATCGCCGCCATCCGGGGCAGCCGTTGAAGCTGCCGCTGTTCCTGTTGTTCGTGGTCTTCGCCCAGGCGGCCTTCGGCATGTGGACGGTGACCCTCAAGCTCTGGCCGCAGGTGGTGACGGCGCACCTGCTGGGCGGTTTCGCCACCTTGAGCCTGCTGTTTTTGCTGACTCTGCGCCTGTCCGGGGTCCTGCCGGCGCTGATCGTGCCGCGTCGCCTGCAGTATTGGGCCACGGCGGGGCTGGTGCTGGTGATCGGGCAGATCGCGCTGGGCGGCTGGGTCAGCTCCAACTATGCGGCGGTGGCCTGTATCGACCTGCCGACCTGCCACGGCCAGTGGTGGCCGAATGCGGACTTCGCCAATGGCTTCCATCTGACCCAGCACATCGGCCCCAACTACCTGGGTGGGCAGCTGGACAGCGATGCTCGGACCGCCATTCACCTGACCCACCGCATCGGCGCGCTGCTGGTGACCCTGGTGTTGCTGGGTCTGGCCTGGCAACTCAAGCAGGTGGGCATGACTCGCCTCGCCGGGCTGGTGCTGGTGGCGCTGGCGGCGCAGGTCGGCCTGGGCATCAGCAACGTGTTGTTCCACCTGCCGCTGCCGGTGGCCGTGGCCCACAACGCCGGCGGCGCGGCGCTGCTGCTGAGCCTGGTGCTGGTCAACTATCACGCCCGTACCAGCCTGGTCCGGGCTCGGCGCCAATGGCCCCTGGGCTGGCGCCTCAGCCCGCGTAAACAGCCGGTTGGGCCCATAACCATAAAAGGAGAGATGCCATGGCGACTTTGATCGGCGAGCGTCACAGCCAGGCGATCTGGCGCGACTACCTGGAGCTGACCAAGCCCAAGGTGGTGGTGCTGATGCTGATCACCTCGCTGGTGGGCATGTTCCTCGCCACCCGCGCCGGCGTGCCGTGGACGGTACTGGTGTTCGGCAACCTGGGGATTGGCCTGTGCGCGGGCGGTGCGGCGGCGGTCAACCACGTGGTGGACCGACGCATCGATGCAGTAATGGCCCGCACCCACAAGCGGCCGCTGGCTGAAGGCCGGGTGTCGCCGGCGGCGGCGCTGACCTTTGCCCTTGCTCTTGCCCTGGCCGGTCAGGCCTTGCTGCTGACCTTTACCAACCCGCTGACGGCCTGGCTGACCCTGGCATCGCTCTTGGGGTACGCGGTGATCTATACCGGCTTTCTCAAGCGCGCCACGCCGCAGAACATCGTGATCGGCGGCCTGGCCGGGGCCGCACCGCCGCTGCTGGGCTGGGTGGCGGCCACCGGGCATGTCAGCGCCGAACCCCTGCTGCTGGTGCTGATTATCTTCGCCTGGACCCCGCCGCACTTCTGGGCCCTGGCGATCCATCGCAAGGAGGAATACGCCAAGGCCGATATCCCGATGCTGCCGGTGACCCACGGCGAGCACTACACCAAGGTGCATATCCTGCTCTACACCTTTGCCCTGCTGGCCGTGAGCCTGCTGCCTTTCGTCATCCACATGAGCGGCGTGCTGTACCTGGTGTGCGCCCTCGGATTGGGCGCGCGGTTTCTGCAATGGGCCTGGGTGCTGTACCGTGGCACTCGGCCGCACGCGGCGATCAACACCTTCAAGTACTCTATTTACTACTTGTTCCTGCTGTTTATCGCCCTGCTCGTAGACCACTACCTAGTGTTGAACCTATGACTCGAACTCAAAAAACCGTCTTTATTCTCGTTGCCCTGGTGGCCCTGGTCCTGGGGCTCACCGTCAATAAAGTGCTGTCCGGCAAGGGCCAGGGTGATCCGACTGCGCTGATCGACGCCGGGATCATCCTGCTGCCACAGAGCCGCAACCTGCCGGATGTGCAGATGATCGATCAGGACGGCCAACCGGTGGTGGTCAACCAATTGAAGGGCAAGTGGAGCCTCCTGTTCTTCGGCTATACCTTCTGCCCCGATATCTGCCCGACCACCCTCGCCCAGCTGCGCCAGATCAAAAGCGAGCTGCCCAAGGAGGCGGTGGCCAACCTGCAAATCATTCTGGTCAGCGTCGACCCGAACCGCGATAACCCCAAGCAGCTCAAGCAGTATCTGGGTTACTTCGACCCGGAGTTCAAGGGCCTGACCGCCGCTTCGGTGGAAGACCTGCAGAAGCTGGCCAACGCGGTGAGCATCCCCTTTATCCCGGCGGATACCAGCAAGCCCAACTACACCGTCGACCACAGCGGCAACCTGGCCGTGATCGGCCCCGACGGCACCCAGCGCGGCTTCATCCGCGCGCCCCTGAACAACCAGAAACTCGTGGCCCAACTGCCGGTGATGTTGAAGCGCTAGCCATTCGACCGCCGAGGCCCTGTAGCAGCTGCCGAGGCCAAAACAAAACGGGGCGCCCTAAGGCGCCCCGTTTTTGTATCGGTAGCAATCAGAACGCTGGCAGTACTGCGCCTTTGTACTTCTCGAGAATGAATTGCTTCACTTCCGGGCTGTGCAGGGCGGCAACCAGTTTCTGCAGGGCAACCGAGTCCTTGTTGTCAGGACGGGCCACCAGGATGTTCACGTAAGGCGAGTCCTTGCCTTCGATCACCAGGGCGTCCTTGGACGGATCCAGCTTGGCTTCCAGGGCGTAGTTGGTGTTGATCAGCGCCAGGTCGACCTGGGTCAGCACGCGCGGGATGGTGGCGGCTTCCAGTTCGCGGAATTTCAGGTCCTTGGGGTTCTCGCTGATGTCCTTGATCGTCGACAGGATGTTGGTCGAGTCCTTGAGTTTGATCAGGCCGGCTTTATCCAGCAGCAACAGGGCGCGGCCACCGTTGGTAGCGTCGTTGGGGATCACCACGTTGGCGCCGCCTGGCAGTTCGTCGAGCTTCTTGAACTTGTTGGAGTAGGCGCCCAGGGGTTCCAGGTGCACGCCGGCCACGCTCACCAGTTGCGTGCCCTTGGCCTTGTTGAACTCATCCAGGTACGGCTGGTGCTGGAAGAAGTTGGCGTCCAGGCGCTTTTCGGCCACTTGCACGTTGGGCTGGATGTAGTCGGTGAAGACTTTGACCTTGAGGTCCACGCCTTCTTTGGCCAGTGCCGGTTTGACGAATTCCAGGATCTCGGCGTGGGGCACCGGGGAGGCGGCCACGGTCAGGGTTTCGGCAGCGTGCGCGGAGAACGCGGCAACGGCTGCGAAAGCGACGAGTAGTTTTTTCATCCAGCAAACTCCTTGTGAGGCGCCCGTCGCCGGGCGTCGGCCATGCGTTATTTTCGGGAAAAATGCACCACCAGCTTATCGCCGACGGTCTGCAGAACTTGAACCAGCACCAGCAACAGGATCACCGTGACCACCATCACATCGGTCTGGAAGCGCTGGTAACCAAAGCGGATCGCCAGGTCGCCCAAACCGCCGGCACCCACCACCCCGGCCATGGCCGTGTAGGACACCAGGGTAATCGCGGTCACGGTAATGGCGGCAAAGATGCCGGGACGCGCTTCGGGCAGCAAGGCATTGGTAATGATCTGTCGGGTGGTGGCGCCCATGGCCTGGGTGGCCTCGATGATGCCGCGGTCGACTTCACGCAGGGCCGTCTCCACCAGCCGCGCAAAGAACGGCGTGGCCCCGACTACCAGGGGCGGGATGGCGCCGCCGACACCCAGGGAAGTGCCGGTGATCAGGACGGTGAACGGGATCATCACGATCAGCAAAATGATGAAAGGCAGCGAGCGCAGGATATTCACGATCAGCGACAGCAAGGCATACACCGACTTCTGCTCCAGCAGCTGCCGTGGGCTGCACAGAAACAGCAGCACGCCCAGGGGCAGGCCGAGCAGCACGGTGAACAGCAGCGAGCCGCCGAGCATCATCAGGGTGTCGCCGGTGGCCAGCCAGATTTCAATCCAGTCGATATTGGCGAAGAAAGCATCCATCAGCGCAGCACCTCCATATGCACATCGGCCGCGGTGAAGCGGGCGAAGGCCGCTTCCATGTCACCGCCGGTCACGGCCAGGGTCAGTTGCCCATAAGGGGTGTCTTTGATGCGGTCGATGCGTCCGGCGAGAATGCTGTAGTCGACCCCGGTCTCGCGGGCCACGGTGCCCAGCAGCGGCGCGTAGGTGGCGTCGCCCTGGAACGTCAGGCGCACGATGCGCCCCGGCACGTGAGCGAAATCGTCGCGCTGTTCGTTTTCGTCGATCTGCTCGTTTTCCTGGACGAAACGCTTGGTGGTCGGGTGCTTGGGGTGCAGGAACACATCGGCCACCGCACCTTGCTCGACGATCACGCCGGCATCCATCACCGCCACCTGGTCGCAGACGCGGCGGATCACGTCCATTTCATGGGTGATCAGCACGATGGTCAGGTTCAGCTCGCGGTTGATCTCGGCCAGCAGTTGCAGGACCGACGCAGTGGTTTGCGGGTCCAGAGCACTGGTGGCTTCGTCGCAGAGCAGGATTTTCGGCTTGGTGGCCAGGGCGCGGGCGATGCCGACGCGCTGCTTCTGGCCTCCGGAAAGCTGGGCCGGGTACTTCTTGGCGTGATCGGCGAGGCCGACGCGATCCAGCAGCTCGGCGACCCGTTTGTCGATCTCGCTGCGGGGCATTTCGCCGGCCAGGGTCAGGGGCAAGGCCACGTTGTCGGCCACGGTCTTGGACGCCAGCAGGTTGAAGTGCTGGAAAATCATCCCGACCTGCTGGCGGAAGCGCCGCAGGCCATAGGCGTTGAGCAGGGTGACAGCCTCGCCGTCGACGATGATCTCGCCGCCGCTGGGGTTTTCCAGGCGGTTGATCAGGCGCAGCAGGGTACTTTTGCCCGCGCCGGAATGGCCGATGATGCCGAACACCTGGCCTTCCTCGACACGCAGATTGGTCGAATGCAGGGCGGGAATATCCTTACCGGCGACCCGGTAGGTTTTATGGACGTCTTGAAACTCGATCACGTAGCGAACCTTGTGGGGCGCGTTGGAAAAAGGGTCAGCGGTTAGCCGGGCGCGCATTTTAGCCTGTCCGTATAGAGGTTCTTAGCATTTATTTCTTATTCATCCTTCGATTTGGCAATAACGCGATCAAAGGTCATAAAAAAGGAACGGCCACAGCGGCTCGCCAGTCACTACTTAAGCAACTCGAAAGCTCCCAGGTGCCGTGCCTGGGGACCTTGCTCATGAAACCCAGGCCTGCTGGGGATTCGCAAAACGAGGAGTTTTTGTCTGATGAGTACCAAGAAGCCAAACCCAGCAAAAAGCCAGCTGGCCGGGACCGACACCCTGGATCGGGGCAACACCAACAGCAAGCTGCAAAGCCTGGAACCCTTTCGCTCGGACGCCACCGAGCAAGCCCTGCGCACCAACCAGGGGGTCAAGGTCGCCGATAACCAGAACACCCTGAAGGCCGGTGCCCGCGGGCCTTCGCTGCTGGAAGACTTCATCATGCGTGAGAAAATCACGCATTTTGACCATGAGCGCATTCCGGAGCGCATCGTCCACGCCCGCGGCGTCGGCGCCCATGGCTACTTTCAGACCTACGACAACCATTCGGCCCTGACCAAGGCCGGTTTCCTGCGGGACCCGGGGAAGAAAACCCCGGTCTTCGTCCGTTTCTCCACGGTGCAGGGCCCGCGTGGCTCGGGTGATACCGTGCGTGACGTGCGTGGCTTTGCCGTGAAGTTTTTCACCGACGAGGGCAACTTCGACCTGGTGGGCAACAATATGCCGGTGTTCTTTATCCAGGATGCGATCAAGTTTCCGGACTTCGTGCACGCGGTAAAACCCGAGCCGCACAACGAAATACCCACTGGCGGTTCGGCCCACGATACGTTCTGGGATTTCGTCTCGTTGCAGCCGGAGTCGGCGCACATGGTGATCTGGGCCATGTCCGACCGCGCCATTCCGAAAAGCCTGCGCACCATGCAAGGCTTTGGCGTGCACACCTTTCGCCTGGTGAATGCCGAGGGCAAGTCCAACTTCGTCAAGTTCCACTGGCGTCCGACTGCGGGCACGTGCTCCCTGGTGTGGGACGAGGCGCAGAAGCTGGCAGGCAAGGACACCGACTTCCACCGGCGTGACCTCTGGGAGTCGATCGAAGGCGGCGACTACCCGGAATGGGAGTTCGGCGTACAGATCATTGCCGAGGAAGACGAGCACAACTTCGACTTCGACATCCTAGACCCGACCAAGCTGATTCCCGAAGAGCTGGTGCCCATCACGCCCCTGGGCAAGATGGTGCTCAACCGCAACCCGGATAACTACTTTGCCGAGACCGAGCAGGTGGCGTTCTGTCCCGGGCATATCGTGCCGGGCATCGACTTCTCCAATGACCCGCTGCTGCAGGGTCGGCTGTTTTCCTACACCGATACCCAGATCAGCCGCCTGGGTGGCCCGAATTTTCACGAGCTGCCGATCAACCGTCCGGTCACGCCGTTTCATAACGGCCAGCGCGATGCCATGCACCGCACCACCATCGACAAGGGGCGCGCCTCCTACGAGCCGAACTCGATCGACGGCGGCTGGCCGAGGGAGACGCCACCTGCGGCCCAGGATGGCGGTTTCGAGAGCTATAACGAGCGCATCGATGCGCACAAGATCCGCGAACGCAGCGAATCCTTCAGCGATCACTTCTCTCAGGCGCGGCTGTTCTTCAAGAGCATGAGCGCCCACGAGCAGGAGCACATCATTGCGGCCTACAGCTTCGAACTGGGCAAGGTCGAGCGCCAGTGGATCCGCGAGCGCCAGGTCAACGAGATCCTGGCCAATATCGACCTGGGCCTGGCTGCACGTGTCGCCGAGAACCTCGGCCTGCCGGCACCTAAAGCCGGCACCGTCGGCGTGCCCGAGCCGGCCCTGGATCGCTCGCCGGCCCTGAGTCAGGCCAACCTGCTGTCAGGGGATATCAAAACCCGGAAAGTCGCGATTCTGGCGGCCAATGGCGTCGATGGTGTAGCGATCGCCGCCATTAAGAAAGCCCTCGAGGCTGCCGGTGCCCACGCCAAATTGCTCGGCCCGACGTCGGCGCCGGTGACCACGGCCGATGGCAAGAGCCTGGCGGTGGATGCGTCGATGGAAGGCTTGCCGTCAGTGGCCTTTGACGCCGTATTCGTGCCCGGCGGCGCCAAGTCGATCCAGGCCCTGAGTGGCGATGGCGTGGCCTTGCATTACCTGCTGGAAGCCTACAAGCACCTCAAGGCGATTGCCCTGAGTGGCGAGGCCAAGCAGTTGCTGGATGTGCTGAAGCTGGAGGCGGATGCGGGCTTGATCGTCGGCGGTGATGCCAAGGCGATCAAGGCGTTTTTCGCGGCGATTGCCCAGCACCGGGTCTGGGCGCGCGAGCCCAAGGCCAAGGCAATTCCGGCGTGAGCTGACTGCAGCGTTATCGCCGGCCCGACGACTCCAGCAGGAGCCGCCGGGCCGGCGCTTGAGGTCGGCGCCTGAGGTTATTGGGCCTTGCGTGGGCTCAAGACGATCTGCGCGGGGATGTGGCGCAGGATCTGCCGTTCGATCTTCAGATCGAAACCGGCATCGAGTTTCTTCACTCGTTTGCTCAGCAACGTCGCCAGCCAGGGGTAATCTTCGGTGCGCGGGGCCTGGATGCTCACGTCACACTGATAATTCACCACATCGCTGGCGATCGCGTCGAGTTGGCGCCGCATTTGCCGAATATCCTTCAAGTTCAGCGCAACGGTGGTGCTTTCGGCTGTCGGGTCGATCACCTTGGCCGCAGGTTTGGCTTCGGCGGCTTTCAGCGCGGCTTCGGCCTGCTCGAGTTCGGCCTTTCGGGCGTGGGCGATGGCGTTGTTGACGCCGCCGGTGAGGGCCGGTGCCTTCGGCATCAGCGCCCGGGCGCGGCTCAACGCGGTGGCGGCGGCGTTGACATCACCCTTTTGCAGCACGATCTGGCTGCGCTGCAGATAGGCTTCGGCCAATTGCCGTTGATAGGGTTCCAACTGCGGGTCGTTGGGCGACTGGGCCTGCAACGCGGCAAGTTGATCCTCGGCGGTGGCCAGCTCGCTGCTGGCGATGTTTTGTTGCAGCTGCGCGATCGCCGCGGCCCGTGCGTCGGGGACCTCGGTGGCCGCCGGCGGCGTGCTTTGGCAGGCGCCCAGTAGCAGGGAAAATGCGACAAGGAGCAGATAACGGGAGGCGAACGGCTTCATTCCTGCGACTCTCTAATTGCGCAAAAAACGAGCAAGTCTACACCCCTCGACGGGGCAGGACAAAACTCAGCAGAAACAGCGCGGCGGCAGTGACCACAATCGAGGGTCCGGCCGGGGTGTCCTTGAACCAGGACAACGCCAGCCCGCCGCACACCGCGAGCATGCCCAGCAGGCTGGCGCCGAGGGCCATCTGCTCCGGCGAGCGGGCGTGGCGCTGGGCGGCGGCGGCCGGGATGATCAACAGCGAGGTGATCAGCAAGACCCCGACAATCTTCATCGCGACCGCGATCACCACGGCGATCAGCAGCATCAGCACCAGGCGCAACGCGGCTACCGGCAAGCCTTCGACCCGTGCCAGTTCTTCGTGCACGGTCACCGCCAGCAGCGGTCGCCACAGGGCGACCAGCAACAGCAATACCAGGGCGCTGCCGCCGAGGATCCAGCCCAGGTCACCGGGGCTGATCGCCAACAGGTCGCCGAACAGATAGGCCATCAGGTCGATCCGCACCTCATGCATGAAGCTTAGTACCACTAGCCCCAGGGACAGGGTGCTGGGGGCGAGAATCCCCAGCAGGGTGTCGGACGCCAGTGGCTGGCGCTGTTGCAGCGTGACCAGCAGCACGGCCAGCAGCAGGCAACCGACGGTCACCGCGACGGTCGGGCTGACATCCAGCAGAAAGCCCAGGGCCACGCCAAGCAGGGCGGCGTGGGACAGGGTGTCGCCGAAATACGCCATGCGGCGCCAGACCACGAACGAACCCAGGGGGCCTGCGACCAGTGCCAGAGCAAGACCTGCAAGCAGGGCGTAGAGCAGAAAATCAGCCATGCTTGCAGCTTTCTCCATGGACATGAACGTGGCCTGCGGCGGCCTCGGTGGTGACCACCGACCCGTGCAGGTCATGGGCGTGGTCGTGGTGGTGGTGATAGATCGCCAGGCTTTGCGCGTTCTTGCCAAACAGTTCGACGAAGGCCGGGTCGCCGCTGACTTGCTCGGGGTGCCCGGAGCAGCAGACGTGACGGTTGAGGCACACCACTTGGTCAGTGGTGCTCATCACCAGGTGCAGGTCGTGGGAGACCATCAGCACCCCGCAACCGTGGCGGTCGCGCAGGCGGGTGATCAGGCTGTACAGCTCGGCCTGGCCAGCGACATCGACGCCCTGCACCGGCTCGTCGAGCACCAGCAGTTCAGGCTCGCGCAGCAGGGCTCGGGCCAGCAGCACGCGCTGCATCTCGCCGCCGGACACGCTCTGCACCGGGCTGTCGATCACGTGTTCGGCGCCGACTTCCTTGAGCGCGGCCAGGGCCCGAGGGCGGTCCACCCCCGGTACCAGGCGCAGAAAGCGCAGGACCGACAGTGGCAAGGTTGGATCGACATGGAGTTTTTGCGGCATGTAGCCCACACGCAGCTTGGGCTTGCGCCAGACCGTGCCGCTGTCGGGCTTGAGCAGGCCGAGCACGGCCCGCACCAGGGTGGTCTTGCCGGCGCCGTTGGGGCCGATCAGGGTCACGATCTGTCCCGGCTCGACGCTGAGCTGGATATTGTCCAGTACGTTCTGCCCGGCAAAGGTCACGGCGACCTGATCGAGGCGAATCAGCGCAGTGCTCATCAAGCCCCCTGGCAGCCCGAGCACAGACCGACGACTTCGACGGTCTGGCCTTCGACGATAAAGCCGACATCGCGGGCACTGCTGACGATCGCGTCGCTGATGCTGGCTTGTTCAAGTTCGATGGCAGCGTGGCATTCACGGCAAATCAGAAACTGGCCCTGATGCGCATGCTCCGGATGGTTGCAGCCGACAAAGGCATTGAGCGATGCGATGCGGTGTACCAGGCCGTTTTCCAGAAGGAAATCCAGGGCGCGGTACACCGTCGGTGGCGCGGCGCGGCGGCCGTCCTGCTCGCTGAGTACGGCGAGGATGTCGTAGGCGCCCAACGGCTTGTGGCTTTGCCACACCAGTTCCAGCACCCGCCGCCGCAGGGCGGTCAGGCGCAGGCCTTGCCGGGCGCACAGGGCGTCGGCCTCAGACAGTGCGCTGTGCACGCAATGAGAGTGGTCGTGGGGACGGCTGGCGAGCGGTGTTTTAGGCATGAGCGGCGACGATAGTTGTGAGAGACGTTATTATGTTACCTGTTCTCGCCTCCTCGAGTGGTCATCGTGTCCCGACTTTTTGCCCTTTTTGTCGCTTTTACCGTCAACCTGTTCGTGATCGGCGCTGCCCAGGCCGAAGTTCAGGTGCTGACCAGCATCAAACCCTTGCAGTTGATTGCCGCTGCGGTACAGGACGGCGTTGCCGTTCCCGAAGTGCTGCTGCCGCCTGGCGCCTCGCCGCACAACTATGCGTTGCGCCCGTCGGATGTGCGCAAGGTGCAGTCGGTCGACCTGCTGTACTGGATTGGCCCGGACATGGAGGGGTTCCTGCCACGGGTGCTCAAGGGCCGGACCCTGCCGTCCGTGGCGCTTCAGGACATTCCCGGGCTCAAGCTTCGCCGTTTTGCCGAAGATAGCCACTCCCACGCCGAAGATGCCAACGAACACGACCACGATCATCGCCCCGGCAGCCTGGATGCCCATCTCTGGCTTTCCCCGGTCAACGCCCGCGTGATCGCTGCACGCATGGCCGCCGACCTGAGCGCTGCCGACCCTGCCAATGCCGCGCGCTACCAGAGCAACCTCAACGCCTTCGAAGGCCGCCTGGACGCCCTGGACGCACGTCTGAAGCAGCGCCTGGCGGGTATCGCCGGCAAACCCTATTTCGTGTTCCACGAAGCGTTCGATTATTTCGAAGACGACTACGGCCTCAAGCACACAGGCGTGTTCAGCGTCGCGGCGGAAGTCCAGCCCGGTGCGCAGCACGTCGCGGCGATGCGCACGCGCTTGCAGGAAGTCGGCAAGACTTGCGTATTCAGCGAGCCGCCGCTACGCCCGCGGCTGGCGGAAACCCTGATCGCCGGGCTGCCGGTGAAGCTGGCCGAGCTGGATGCCTTGGGCGGCTACACGCCGGCTACGGCTCAGGGTTATGAGCAGGTGCTGGAAAAGCTCGGCAATGACCTGGCGGGTTGCCTGGAGTCGCTGTAAAGCCGGGCCTGTGGCGATGGAGCTTGCTCCTGCTGGTCCGAGCAGTCCCATGCCCATGCCACCCGGCACTGGAGCCCGAGCGGGCCCCGGTGCCACCAGCCTTCAGAACGCGAAAGGCAGAGGGGTATCGACGCTCTGGCGCTGCGCCAGGCGTTGCTGAAACTCCATCGGGTCGTGAATCAGCACGTCCTGCCCGGCAAACGATTCGGCGGCGATCAACCGTGACAGCCAGAACCGCACGCAGGCTACGCGCAACAGGGTCGGCCACAGTTGAGCCTCGGCCGCGCTGAACGGGCGCAGGGCAGCATAGGCCCCGAGCAGGGCCCGGGCGCGAGGGCCGTCGATCACACCTTCGTCGTCCGAACACCAATCGTTCAGGGCAATTGCCACGTCATACAGCATCGGGCCTGAGCAGGCGTTGTAGAAGTCGATCAGCCCAGTCAGGTGCGTGCCTTCGAACATCGCATTGTCGCGAAACAGGTCGGCATGGATGTTCGCCCGGGGCAGCGCCAGGATCTTTACCTTCTGCTCGGTGATTTCATCCAGCGCCCGCTGCAGCAGTTCACGTGCATCGTCCGGCAGATGGGACAGCAGCTGGTTGCCATGCTCCTGCATCCAGTCCAGCCCACGATCGGTCTTGCGCTTGATCATGTTGTCTTTGGTGGCCAGGTGCAGATGCCCCAGCAGTTCGCCGACTTGTGCGCAGTGCTGGGCGTTGGCCTGCTTGATGTGCTTGCCGGCCAGGCGCGGCTGCAGCAGTGCAGGTTTGCCGGCCAGCTCGCGCAGGGCCTGGCCGTCGGTGGTGCGCAGCGCGTACGGCACTGGCAAGTCGGCGTTGTGCAGGACGTCCAGCAGTTCGATGAAGAACGGCATTTCCTGGACAGGGCCGCGCTCGACCAGAGTCAGGACAAACTCGCCCTGCTCCAGGCTGATGAAGAAATTGGTGTTTTCGCTACCAGCGGCGATTCCCTGGAAATCAAGCAGACGGCCGAGCCCGTAAGGGGCGAGAAAGGTTTCCAGCTCGGGCCGAGCCAGGGGGGTGAACACAGACATGGTTAAAACTGCCAGTACGGGCGCGGCTGGGCAGCCAGCGCCGATTAAAGTTGAGAGCGTTTTACCACTCGAAAATTTTCCATGCCGGGATCAGCATATCCGGCTGATCCGAGCGGATGAAGTTGCCATCCGAGCCATCGGCACGTACCAGAAAGTACGGTTTGCCGCCCTTTGGCGTGATCTTGATGGCGTACAGGAAACCGTTTTGGCGGTATTCCTGAATGGTCTTGTCGCCTTCCGTGCGAATGGTGACGTCCGGATCCGCTGATGGCGCGTCCTCTGCCGCGATTACTGCCAATGGTGTCACTGCAATCAAGCTGGCCAGCAGCAAGCGATTTAGTGTGCGCATGATAACCTTGTCCCTTTGTCGTCAACGGTCCCGCTATTCTAGCGCCGGACCCGCCGAAAAGGTTGATCCTGCTCATGAGCCAAGCCCCCCTCGTCCTGGTGGACGGTTCGTCTTACCTGTACCGCGCGTTCCACGCCCTGCCCCCGCTGACTACGTCCAAAGGCCTGCCGACTGGCGCGGTCAAGGGCGTGTTGAACATGCTCAAAAGTCTGCGCAAGCAGTACCCAAACAGCCCGTTCGCGGTGGTGTTCGACGCCAAGGGTGGGACATTTCGCGATGACATGTACGCCGAGTACAAGGCCAACCGCCCAAGCATGCCCGACGACATGCGGGTGCAGATCGAGCCCTTGCATGCCAGCGTGATTGCCCTGGGGTTCCCGCTGTTGTGCGTCGAAGGGGTCGAGGCCGACGATGTGATCGGCACCCTGGCCCGCAGCAGCGCGGCAGCCGACCGCCCGGTGGTGATCTCCACTGGCGACAAAGACATGGCACAGCTGGTGGACGGGCACATTACTCTGGTCAACACCATGACCGGTAGCAGCATGGACGTGGAGGGCGTGAAGGAGAAATTCGGTGTCGCTCCCGAGCAGATCATCGATTACCTGGCGCTGATGGGCGACTCTTCCGACAACATTCCGGGCGTTCCGGGTATCGGCCCCAAGACCGCTTCGGGGCTGTTGGTGGGGGTCAATGGCGGGCTCAAAGAGCTCTACGAGCAGTTGGATATTGTGCCGACTCTGCCGATTCGGGGGGCCAAGACCCTGCCGGCCAAGCTCGAAGAGCACAAGGAAATGGCGTTCCTGTCCTACCAGCTGGCGACTATCAAGATCGACGTGCCGCTGGATATCGGCCTGGACGACCTGCACCTGGGTGAGCCGGACCGCGAAAAACTGGCCGAGCTCTACAGCCTGCTGGAATTCAAGAGCTGGCTTGATGAGCTGCAACGCGATGCCAAGCGCACCGAGCTCAGCGCCGCAGGCCAGACGGACCTGCTGACCGATGCGCCGGTTGCCGAAGTCGAAGCTGCGGTTACCGTCGAGGCGCAGTACGAAACCATCCTCGACCAGGCTCGATTCGATGTCTGGCTGGAGAAACTGCGCAATGCCGAGCTGATCGCCTTTGATACCGAAACCACCGGTATCGACGCGCAGCAAGCGCAGCTGGTGGGGTTGTCGTTCGCGGTGAAAGCCAATGAAGCGGCCTACATTCCGTTGACCCATACCTACATTGGCGTGCCTGAGCAGTTGGATCGCGACCGCGTGCTGCTGGCCTTGAAGCCGATTCTGGAAGATCCGGCCAAACTCAAGGTCGGCCAACATGCCAAGTTCGACATGAACATCCTGGCCAATTGCGCCATCGGCGGCGATCAGGCCAACGGCATCACGGTGCGCGGCGTCGCCTTCGACACCATGCTTGAGTCCTACGTGCTCAATTCCACCGCCACCCGGCACGACATGGACAGCCTGGCCCAGAAGTACCTGGACCACAGCACCGTGAGCTTCCAGGACATCGCCGGCAAAGGCGCCAAGCAACTGACCTTCGATCAGATCGCCCTCGAACAGGCCGGCCCTTACGCCGCCGAAGACGCCGATGTGACCCTGCGCCTGCACCAGGCCCTGCATCAGAAGCTGGCCGCGATCCCGAGTCTGGCCAGTGTCTTGACCGATATCGAAATGCCGCTGGTGCCGGTCCTGGCCCGCATAGAGCGCCAGGGCGCTTTGGTCGATGCCGCCCTGCTGGGTGTGCAGAGCATCGAGCTGGGCGAGAAGATGATCGCGCTGGAGCGTGAAGCCTTCGAGATTGCTGGTGAAGAGTTCAACCTGGGTTCGCCCAAACAGTTGGGCGCGATCCTCTACGAAAAACTGGGTCTGCCGGTGCTGAAGAAGACCGCCAAGGGCCAGCCTTCGACCGCCGAAGAGGTGCTGGCCAAACTGGCCGAAGATGACTACCCGCTGCCCAAGGTGCTGACCCAGTACCGTTCCATGAGCAAGCTGAAAAGCACCTACACCGACCGCCTGCCGGAGCAGATCAACCCGCGTACCGGGCGGATTCACACGTCTTATCACCAGGCGGTGGCGTCTACCGGCCGTTTGTCGTCCAGCGATCCGAACCTGCAGAACATCCCGGTGCGTACGGCCGAGGGTCGACGAATCCGCCAGGCCTTCGTCGCCCCGGCCGGCTACAAACTGCTGGCGGCGGACTATTCGCAGATCGAACTGCGGATCATGGCTCACCTGTCCAAGGACGAAGGGTTGCTCAACGCCTTCCGCAACAACCTCGATGTGCACACGGCCACGGCTGCCGAAGTGTTCCGGGTTGAGCTGACGGATGTGTCTTCGGATCAGCGGCGCAGCGCCAAGGCCATCAACTTCGGCCTGATCTACGGCATGGGCGCGCAGAAGCTCGGCAAGGACATCGGCGTCGATACCAAGCAGGCCAAGGCTTATATCGATACCTACTTCGCCCGTTATCCCGGGGTGCGCGAATACATGGACCGCACCCGCGCCCAGGCTGCGGATCAAGGCTACGTCGAAACCTTCTTCGGTCGCCGCCTGTATCTGCCGGAGATCAACTCCAACAAGCCTCAGGAGCGTGCTGCTGCCGAGCGCACCGCAATCAACGCGCCGATGCAGGGCACGGCGGCGGACATCATCAAGAAAGCCATGGTGGCGGTGGACAATTGGCTTGCCGACTCGGGGCTGGATGCCCGGGTGATCCTGCAGGTACACGATGAACTGGTGCTGGAAGTGCGCGAGGACCTGGTGGAACAGGTCAGCCAGGAAATCCGGGTGCACATGAGCGGTGCCGCGGTCCTGGATGTGCCGCTTCTGGTTGAAGTAGGGGTGGGAAACAACTGGGATGAGGCCCACTAAGGGGTGTTTTTCGAGGGCTTTGCCGCGGCATAGTGTCGCGGCGAAGGCTGGCGAAGGGCTATTAGTGCCGAAAATTTCATCGGTTATCGCCAAGAGTTTTTTGGCCTTCCCGGAACTATTTCAGTGAAACGCTACTCAGAGTTACTGAATGGCTGGTGAAGCCCTTCAATGCTCCTATGTTGTGTTAAGTGTTGGCAGATATCTGGACCCCGCCCTAACGGTCCGGACCTTAGACCCCGAACTTCCCCCTCCCCATACGAAGTCCGGGGTTTTTTTTGCCTGCAGGAAACTGCCCGTCTACCTCACAGGCAGCCCCCACCGGCCTTTCAGGCCTCGACTTCAGCGCCTTTGTCGGCCAGTTCCATCCAGTCCGCCAGTACGGTGTAGGCCTCTTCCAGGCCCATGCGCTTGGGCGCCGAGAAGAGTTGGATGCTGATGCTGTCGCCCCAGCCTTTGCGGATATCGGCCTGGACCTTGAGCAGGGTGTTCTTGGCTGCGCCGTAGGTCAGCTTGTCGGCCTTGGTCAGCAGAATGTGCATCGGCATGCCGCTGGCCATGGTCCAGTCGAGCATCAGCAGGTCGAAGTCGGTCATTGGATGACGGATGTCCATCATCAGAATCAAGCCCTTCAAGCTCTCGCGGCTGCCCAGGTAGGCTTCCAGGTGGCGCTGCCAGTGCAGCTTGAGCGGGATCGGCACCTTGGCATAACCGTAGCCCGGCAGGTCGACCAGACGGCGTTCATCGTCTAGCTTGAAGAAGTTCAACAGCTGTGTGCGCCCCGGGGTTTTCGAGGTGCGCGCCAGGCTGGCGTGGGTCAGGGTGTTCAGGGCGCTGGATTTGCCGGCGTTGGAACGCCCGGCAAAGGCCACTTCAAAGCCTTCGTCGTCGGGGCATTGATCGACTTTGGCGGCGCTGAGCATGAAGGTGGACTGTTGGCACAGGCCGAGAATGGGGTTTTTCAGTTGCATGGGATTTCCGATAGGGGCGGTGCCGAGAATGGGTGCGGCAAGCAGTTCATTTCCGTTTCAGTAGCGCCAGTATATAATGTCGCAGATTTTGTGTGTGCTTTGTCCCGGCGTAGGATGAAGTTCACGAGAGCGATAGGCCTTGATTGCGCATTAGAACGCAGAACGCTCTCAAACCCTGAAAAGGTCGTTTTATGACGAAGTGGCTGCTAGCTGCCGGTGTCTTGATGCCGCTTTACAGCGCTCAGGCTACACAGGATCCGGAAGCCATGTACAACCGTGCTTGTGGTGCCTGCCATGCCGGACAGCTGCCAAACGCTCCCCAAAAGGGTGACAAGGCAGCTTGGGCGCCGAGGTTGGCGCAAGGTATGGAGACGCTGGTGCAACACGTGACCCAGGGTTTCAAGGCGATGCCGCCGCGTGGTTTGTGCATGGAATGCAGTGCCGAGGATTACCGAGTCATCATCCTTTGGATGAGCGAGTGATCCCGGTCCATAACTCTTTAACCCTTAGCCGTAGTTGGATTAGCTGATGAACAAATTGATCGTGAGTCTGCTGTTGACCTTGGGCATCACGGGCGTGGCCCATGCTGCGGGCGACGCTGCTGCAGGCCAGGCAAAAGCCGCTGTATGTGGTGCTTGCCATGGTCCGGATGGGAACAGCATGGCGCCTAACTTTCCAAAACTGGCGGGTCAGGGTGAGCGTTACCTGAACAAGCAGTTGCACGACATCAAGTCCGGAAAGCGTCAGGTGCTGGAAATGACTGGCCTGCTGACCAACCTGAGTGATCAGGACCTGGCTGACATCGCCGCCTACTTCGCGAGCCAGAAAGGCAGCGTCGGTGCGGCAGATCCCAAGGTCGTGGCTCGCGGCGAAGAACTGTTCCGCGGCGGCAAGCTGGACCAGGGCATGCCAGCCTGCACCGGTTGCCACTCGCCAAACGGCACGGGCAACGCAGCTGCCGGCTTCCCACACCTGGGTGGCCAGCACGCTCAATACGTGACCAAGCAGCTGACCGACTTCCGTGAAGGCAATCGCACCAACGACGGCGACACCATGGTCATGCGCAGCATTGCGGCCAAGCTCAGCAACAAAGACATCGAAGCGGTGTCCAGCTACATTCAAGGCCTGCACTAAGGCCGGCGCGATCGAACGATGCCCGGGCGGTTGCCGTTGGCAGCGTTAATGATCGATTAATCTGTCGGTGCAAAGATAAAGGGTGGCTCAGGCCGCCCTTTTTTATGGCGTCTGCCGCTACACTAGCGAACTCAAGCCCGCCATGGCCTGTCTGAACTCAGGTCGCGCGAGGCGCCCTTATTTGTTCAGGAGTAAAGCATGCGTAATCTGATTCTGAGCGCCGCTCTCGTCACCGCCAGCCTGTTTGGCGTGACCGCTCAAGCCGCCGAGCCGATTGTTGCCGGTAAACAATATGTCGAGCTGAGCAACGCGGTTCCGGTTGCGGTGCCTGGAAAGATCGAAGTGGTCGAGCTGTTCTGGTACGGCTGCCCACACTGCTACGCCTTCGAGCCGACCATCAACCCATGGGTTGAGAAGCTGCCGGCCGATGTCAATTTCGTACGCATTCCCGCCATGTTCGGCGGTATCTGGAACGTCCACGGCCAGCTGTTCATCACCCTGGAAGCCATGGGTGTCGAGCACAGCGTCCATAAAGCCGTGTTCGAAGCCATCCATAGCGGCAAGAAACTGGCTACCCCTGACGAAATGGCCGAGTTCCTGGCCGGCGAAGGTGTCGACAAGGACAAGTTCCTGAGCACCTACAACTCGTTCGCCGTCAAAGGCAAGGTTGAAGACGCCAAGAAGAAGGCCCAGGCCTACCAGATCTCCGGCGTACCGACCATGGTCGTCAACGGCAAGTATCGCTTTGACCTGGGCAGCGCCGAAGGTCCAGAAGGTGCCTTGAACGTCGCTGACCAGCTGATCGCCAAAGAGCGAGCGGCCAAGTAAGCGGCGCCTGCCATGGCGCGCTGGGGCACTGAACGCATCGTTGGCCTGCACGACCCGCAGGTCAACGAAGACCATCTGGCAGCGACCGGCCTGCCGGCCGACAGTCGCCTGCGTTTACTCAGTTTCAATATCCAGGTCGGTATCAGCACCGAACGTTACCGGCATTACCTGACCCGTGGCTGGCAGCACCTGCTGCCGCACACCGGGCGTGCCGACAATCTGCAAAAGATCGGTAACCTGCTGGGCGACTTCGACCTGGTGGCGCTGCAGGAAGCCGATGGCGGCAGCCTGCGATCCGGCTATGTCAACCAGGTCGAACACCTGGCTCAGCTGGGCGCGTTCCCTTACTGGTATCAACAGCTCAACCGCAACCTGGGGCGTCTCGGTCAGCACAGCAATGGTGTGCTCAGCCGCTTGAAACCCTGGGCGATTGAAGACCACCCGTTGCCCGGGCCCAAGGGGCGCGGCGCGATTCTCGTGCGTTTTGGCGAGGGTCCCGAGGCGTTGGTGGTGGTGATGATGCACCTGGCTCTGGGGGCTCGTGCCCGTACCCGGCAATTGGCCTATATCCGCGAGTTGATCGGCGGCTATCGCCATCAGGTGCTGATGGGCGACATGAATACCCACGCCAGCGATCTGTTGGAAAGTTCTCCGCTGCGCGACCTGGGCCTGCTGGCCCCGCAACTGCAAGCGACCTTTCCCAGCTGGCGCCCGCAACGCTGCCTTGACCATATTCTGCTCAGCCCCAGCCTCACTCTGGAGCGTGTCGAGGTCCTGGCCCAACCGATTTCCGATCACCTGCCGGTCGCGGTAGAGATTCGTCTGCCGGGTTCGCTCACGGCTGATGCATTGCCCGCGTTGAGTCCTGCCCCTCGCGGATCCCATGAATGAGCGACGACGCACAGCGCTGGAAAGAGAAGTACCTCAAAAGCATTGAACAACAGGAAAAGCTCGAGCGACGCTGGGATGCCCGCCTCGACTTGCTACGTCGTGGGCTGGTGCGCAGCACCCTGGCGGCGGAGGGTACGGATCGCGCGGTCGATCAGTGCATGAAGGAAATGCGCGACGTGGTGCGCAGCGACGATATGGACGCGGCCCTGGCCGCCCTGTTGCCGCGCTTGGAAAAAGCCGTGCTCGACTCCGAGCAGCGGCGCGAGACCCGCGTCGAGCAGATGAGCAGCGCGCTGACGGCTTTGGTCGCTCAACTCCAGACTCTGCCGTTGCCCCGAGAGGTTCGCCGACCGCTGAAGGCGTTCGCCAAGCAATTGGATGGTCGGGTTGGGCAGGCACGGGAAATTCCATTGCTGCTCAGCGAGCTGAGCAATTTGCAGGGCAAGGCACTGAGCCAGTTGGATGCGCCGGCCGAGCCGGAGCGTCCGGGCCTGTTGCAACGCCTGTTTGGCCATCGCGATGCCCAGTCAGAGGGCACAGAGCCCGCGCCGCAAAGCCCGGCACTGGCGGCACCCGAAGCGGGTCCGGTGGTCAGCGAGGTCGAGCGCGCGTCGCCTGCGCCAGCGGCTGAAGCCTCGCGCCAGGCGTTGCCGGCTGCTGTCGAGGTGCCTGCAGCCCCTGAGCCGGCGCCAGCTCCGACAGTGGCACCGGCCGCCGCCGCTGAAATCGCTCTGCCCGTTGCGGCCCTGGAGCCCGACGTCACCAAGACCCCGGAAGAGCCGGAACCGTCGCAGTTGCCGTCCGCCGCGCAGGTCGTGGCGTTCGTGCCGCCGGTGCTGGCCTCCCCTGGCGAGCCTGCCGCAGCCGCAGCCGAGTTGCCCGTCGAGCCTGTGGTTGAAGCGCCAGCGCCGAGCGCTGTGGCGCCTGAAGCCGCAGAGGTGCCCAGCCCTGAGCTCGACAACCCGGACGAATTGACCCCGACCGTGATGCTCGAAGACAGCGTGCCGAGCGTACCGCTGATCGACAGCCTGCCCCTGCCGGCCGTGATGGCCGAAGCCCTGGCCGCGACCGACCCCGAGCAGCCCGAAGAGGACGTGCTCTACGCCTTGCCTGATTCCCCCGAGCCGTCCTACAGCTCGGTGGCCAAGCACATCGAACACACGCTGCTTGGCCTGCTGGACGACCTGAGCCTGCCCGAGCGCCATCGGCCCCAGGCCGAAGCCATGCGTGATCGCCTGCAACATGGGCTCAACTGGTATGAATTGCTGCCGATCCTCGACGATCTGGCGGTGTTGATGCTGGCGATCACCGACAGCGGTCAGCATGAGTTCGAGGTGTACCTCAAGCAGTTGAACGAGCGCCTGGAATCGTTCCAGAGCAACCTGCAGGCCGCCAGCGATGGGCATGCCGACAGCCACTCCGCAGCGCGGGCCATGGATACGCAGATCCGCGAGCAGGTCGACGGCTTGCAGAGCAGCGTTCAGGAAGCAGCCGATCTGGAAGACCTCAAGCAGGTGCTGGAAAGCCACCTCGAGGGGCTGCTGGGGACCATGGACCATCACCAGAAGCAACGGGACGAACGCGAGAAGGAAGTGGCCGCGCGCCTGCAAAGCCTGGCCGAGCGCGTCTCAAGCATGGAGCAGGAAGCCCAGGGCTATCGCGAGCACTTGGAAGAACAGCGGCAGAAGGCGCTGATCGATCCTTTGACCGGCCTGCCTAACCGCGCGGCCTGGAGCGAGCGGCTGGAGCATGAAATCGCCCAATGGCAGCAGCATGGCAACACCCTGTTGCTGGCAATGCTCGACCTTGATCACTTCAAGCGCATCAACGACAACTACGGCCATCTGGCCGGTGACAAAGTGCTGAAAATCATTGCTACCGTGCTGCGCAAGCGCCTGCGTGGCAGTGATTTCATCGCCCGCTTCGGCGGTGAAGAGTTTGTCCTGATGATGCCCGATACCACCGTCGCGGTCGGTGCGCGGCTGGTGGAAGCTCTGCGCGCCGCCATCGAAGCCTGCCCGTTCCACTTCAAGGGCGAGCGCGTGACCATTACCGTGTCCATCGGCATGAGTGCGTTCAAAAGCGGCGAACGCAGCGAGCAGGTGTTGAAAAGAGCCGATCAGGCGCTGTATCGGGCGAAAGATGCCGGACGCAACCGGGTGGAGATCGGTTAAACCGGATTTGTCCTATTTTTGTGTAAAACGCCGGCTTTCGCCGGCCCGGCCCGGAGCAGTACGTTACACTGTTGCATTATTGTCTGCCGCGTACTGCTCTCTGCCATGAAATCTCTTGTGTTTGCCCTCTCGTTTTTACTGCTGGCCGGTTGCGCCAGTGGTCCACGAATCGACACCAGCCACCCTTCGGTCAACTTCGACAATCGCGCGCAGTTCATTGTCGTGCATTACACCTCAGCCTCCCTGGAACGTTCGCTGGCACTGCTGACCCATGGCCAGGTCAGTAGCCATTACCTGATCGGCGACGACAAGGCGGGCACCATCTTCAAGCTGGTGGACGAGAATTACCGCGCCTGGCACGCCGGAGAAAGCGAGTGGCAAGGCCGTACCTGGCTCAACTCCAGCTCCATCGGCATTGAAATCGTCAACCCGGGCTTTCGCGATACTCCCACCGGCCGCGTCTGGTACCCCTACAGCGAAGCGCAGATCCAGAACCTGATCGTGCTGCTCAAAGACATCAGCAAGCGCAACAACATTTCGCCCCGCCATATCATTGGGCACAGTGACATCGCGCCCCTGCGCAAGCTCGACCCGGGCCCGCTGTTCCCCTGGAAGCGCCTGGCGGATGCCGGCCTCGGCCAATGGCCCAATGCCCAGTCGGTCGCGCGACAGCAGGCGGTGTTTGCCCAGGCGTTGCCCAGCGCGACCTGGTTCCAGCAGGAATTGGCTCGCCTGGGCTACACCACCCCCCAGACCGGCGAGTTCGACGTGGCGACCCGGCATGTATTGACGGCATTCCAGATGCATTTCCGCCCGGGCCGCTTTGATGGCATCGCCGATGCCGAAAGCGCGGCAATCCTGCAGGTACTCAACCAGACAAAATAATGACGCCCGCCAGACGGTCCGGGCGTTTTCTCAATCAGTTGCTATAACTCATTGGTAATCCTTCGGATATCCAATCATGCCCGCTGCTCGCGAGCTCTTGCGCACCTGGTTCCATCGCCCGTGGTTATTGGCGGTGCTGGCGGCTGGGTTGAGCGCGGGGTTGCTGCTGCTCGGAAGCGCCGGGGTGGCCATGCATCAGGTCGAGCAGCGCGAAAGCGAGCAGATGAATGCCCAGGGCGAGCGCTTCCTGGAGCGTCTGGAGCAACTGTTTGGCCAGTTGCGCGAAGGCCTGGATGTGCTGGAGGCGCAGCCCCTGCGTGAATGCAGCGGCGATATGGTCGCCGCGCTGCAGCAGGTGAGCTTCAACTACCGCTTCATTTATGAGGCGGCCTACATCGATGCCACCCAGGCCTGCTCCAATTGGCCGCGCCAGGACAGCCTGGCGGCGATCCGTGCCCCGGATATCAGGGGCCCGACCTACAGCTACTGGCTCAACACCTCGACCCAACCCAACGAAAACCTGGCGGCGCTGATGCTGGGGCGTGGCAACTTCCGAGTCGCCACCTCCCGCGGGCATCTGACCGATGTCGTGGACCTGCCGGCCAACAGCAGCTTGATGGTGGTAGTGGACCATGGCACCCGCGCCATCCCGGTGCTTGGCCAGGCCCTGCCATGGCCGGTGGCCGAACCGGTGCCGCCGGGCAATCACGATGCCCTGCAGGTGACCCCTACCCGTCTGATCTATCGCATGCCCACCCGCACGCCCGAGTATCAGTTGGTGCTGGTCACCCCGCGCGCGAGCATGCAGGCCGAGATGCTGGAGGACTGGTGGTGGCTGCTGCCCATCAGCCTGCTGTTATCGACCTTTATCGGCGGCCTGGTCTATCAACTGGCGCGCCAGAGCCAATCGTTGGGTGGGGAGTTGCACGGAGCCCTGCGCCGCGATGAATTGCAGGTGCTGTACCAGCCAATCTTCGACCTCAATACCCGCCGCTGCGTCGGTGCCGAAGCCCTGCTGCGCTGGCGCCGCCCGGATGGCACCCTGACCAGCCCCGACCTGTTCATCCCCCTGGCGGAAAACACCGGGCAGATCCGCCAGATCACCGACTTTGTCCTGCAGCGCCTGTTGGAGCAGTTGGGGCACCTGCTGCGGGCCAATCCGCAGCTGTACATCTCCGTCAACCTGGCGGCCTGCGATGTGATGGTGCCGCGCATTGGCCAGGTAATGGCCCGGCTGCTGGCCTTGCATCACGTGGCGGCGCGGCAGATTGCGTTCGAGGTGACCGAGCGTGGGCTGATCGATGTGGTGGTGGCCCGCGACAACTTGCAGGCACTGCGCGATGTCGGGCATCAGGTGTTGATCGACGATTTCGGCACCGGTTATTGCAGCCTGGCGTACTTGCAGACCCTGCCGGTGGACTGCCTGAAGATCGACAAGGCGTTTATCGACGCCCTGGGCCACGACGCCGCCAGCAGTGGCGTGGCCCCGCATATCATTCGCATGGCCCATGCCCTGCAACTCAAGGTGATTGCCGAGGGCATCGAGTATGAAGATCAGGCGTTGCTGCTGAGCAGCGAGGGGGTGAGCTACGGCCAGGGCTGGCTGTTCGCCCACGCCCTGACGGCGATGCAGTTTATCGAATTGGTCACCCGCGGCCGGCGCCTGGCGCCAAGGCGTATCGACGACGAAGCCTGAAGCCTGCTAGAGCGGCAACGCCAGATAGAACTGGGTGCCCTGCCCCGGCCTTGAGTAGACGCCCATGCGCCCGCCGTGCAGTTGGACGATCTCCTTGCACAGCGCCAGGCCCAGGCCGGCGCCGCCTTTCTTGCGGCCGACCTGGACGAAGGGCTCGAAAATCCGCCCTTGCTGCCCATAGGCAATGCCTTCGCCATTGTCTTCGACGCTGATGATCACCCGTTCGCCATGGCGCCTGGCCTGCAGGCGGATCTGCCCGCCAGGGCCAGTGTGCCGCAAGGCATTGTCGATCAGGTTGTCCAGCACCCGCTCCAGCTGTTGCTGGTCGGCGTTCAGGCGCGGCAGCGGTGCCTGGATCTCCACCAGCAGCTCGATGTCCTTGTCCCGGGCCTCGCCGGCGAAGCGCTGTTGCGCCTGTTCCAGCAGGTTCTCGATGGTGCAGGGCGCCAGGGTGAGTTTTTGCAGGCCGTTCTGATAACGGGAGAAATTCAGCAGGTCGTTGATCAGTTGCATCAGGCGCTGCATTTCTTCGTTGACGGTATTGAGCAGGTCCGCCTCGCGGGAGTCCTCGGCGAAATGCACTCGTTCCTGCAACAGGCCGAAGGCCATGTGCATGCCGGTGACCGGGGTGCGCAATTCGTGGGAGGCACGCAGCACGAACTCGCTGCGTACCCGCTCGAAGGCCCGTTGTTCGGTCACGTCGTGCAGCACCATCACCGCCCCGAGAATATGCCCCTGGGTATGGCTGACCGGAGTCAGGCTGTAGGTCAGCAGGCGCGATTCCCCGTCCACTTCAATGGCCAGGTCCTCTGGCGCGCGCTCCAGGTTGCCGCCGCGCAGCACCAGTTGCAGTTGTTCGTCGAGCTCCGGGCGTTCCAGGGCGCTGCCCAGGCCTTGGCCGAGGCGTTCCTCATCCCAGCCCAGCTGGCGCTGCGCTACCGGGTTGAGGTGCTCCAGGCGGCCTTGGCGGTCGATCATCAGCAGGCCGTCGTCGATGCTGTCGAGTACCGCCTGCAAGCGCTGCTGGCCGGCCAGCAGTTCATCGATATTGGTCGCCTGATGCTGGCGCAGGGCCTCGGCCATGATCCCGAAGCGGCGGGTCAGCAGGTTCATCTCCGCCGCGGAGGAGATCGGCAGGGTCACTTCGAAATTGCCCTGTCCGATATTGTCGGCCGCCTTGGCCAGGGCCTCGATCGGTGCACCGAAGCGCCGGGCAATGCCATGGGCGGTGATAAAGCCGATGATCAGCACCGCCACGCCCACCAGCCCCAGCAGGCCGGCGATCAGCAGCGCCCGATCACGGGCCTTGCTCTCGATGTGGTTGATGTTGTCCAGGGCTTGCTTGTGTTCATTGATCAAACCACTGCGCAATGCATTGAAGCGGTCGGTCAGTTGCTGATTGCCTTTGATCCCCAGGGTTGCGTGCTCGGCATTCTGGTAGGCCTCCATAAAGCCCAGGTAATCGCTGCGGGCCTGGTGGAAGTTGCCGTTCGCATCGCCCTGGCGCTGATACTCGATGCCCTGGTCGAGCAGTTCCAGGTAGTGCTGCTTGGACGCTTCCAGGGCGGTCAGGTCGGGGTTGTCGCCGAGCATGATGATGAGTTGATCACCCAGGGTCTGGCGCAGCTTGAGGCCCAGGTCCAGGGTGATGAAGTTGCTGCGGATCAGCGATTCCTGGTTCTTGGCCATCTGCATCACGCTGACCAGTCCCAGCAGCAGCCCCAGCAGGGCCACGGTGATCAACGCGGAAATGCTCAGGAACAGCCGCGTGCGCAGTTTCATCGCTAACTTCATGAAATACAGCTCACAGGTTGTACTGTTTACGTTTGCGATACAGGGTCGAAGCATCGATGCCGAGCGTCTTGGCCGCCTGGTCGAGGGTGTCGCTGGTAGCCAGCACTGCGCCGATGTGGGCTTTTTCCAACTCGTCCAGGCTTAGCGCTGCGCCGATGCGCGGGGCGTTGTTGGTGGGTTGTTCGGCCATGCCCAGGTGGCTGATTTCCACCCGTTCCTGAGGGCAGATGATGCTCGCGCGCTCCACCACGTTGCGCAGCTCGCGGATATTGCCGGGCCAGCGGTAGTTGAGCAGCGCTTCCCGCGCCTCGTCGCTGAAGCCCCGGGCCGGGCGCGCGTATTCCTTGACGAAGCGCGCCAGGAAACGATCGGCCAGGGTCAGGATGTCCTCACTGCGCTCGCGCAGGGGCGGCAGGTGCAGGGTGATCACGTTCAGGCGGTACAGCAGGTCTTCACGGAAGCGTCCGTCACGCACCATGTCCTCGAGGTTGAGGTTGGTGGCGGCGAGGATCCGCACGTCGGCGCGGCGGGTCACCGGGTCGCCCACGCGCTCGTATTCCTTGTCCTGGATAAAGCGCAGCAGCTTGGGTTGCAGGGTCAGGGGGAAATCGCCGATCTCGTCCAGAAACAAGGTGCCGCCATCGGCCTGGTTGACCCGGCCCAGGGTGCTTTCGCTGGCCCCGGTAAAGGCGCCGCGGCTGTGGCCGAAGAGCTCGCTCTCCATCAACTCGGCGGTCAGGGACGGGCAGTTGATGGTGACGCAGGACTTTTTCGCGCGTTTGCTCCAGCCGTGAATGGCCCGGGCCAGCTCGCCTTTACCGGTACCGGACTCGCCCAGGATCAAAATGTTGGCATCGGTGCTGGCCACCTGGCGCGCGGTTTCCAGTACCACCTTCATCGCCGGGCTGTGGGAGTCCAGGCCGTCCTTGGGTTTGCGCACTTCACCTTCAAGGGCTTCCAGGCGCGCCGAGAGCTGGCGCACTTCCAGTTGCTTGGCGGTGGCCAGGCGCAGTTGGTCGGGGCTGCAGGGCTTGACCAGGTAATCGGCGGCGCCGGCCTGGATCGCATCCACCGCAGTGTCGACTGCCGAATGCGCGGTCACGATCACCACGCGCATCCACGGCGCCTGGGTGCGCATTTGCGCCAGTACATCCAGGCCGTTGTCTTCCCCCAGGCGCAGGTCGAGGAAGCACAGGTCGAACACCTGGCGTTGCAACAGGGCGTCGGCCTGGGCCGCGCTGTTGGCGGTGGCGACGGTATAGCCCTCATCTTCCAGGCAGTAGCGGAAGGTGCGAAGGATCGCGGACTCATCATCCACCAGAAGGATACGACCTTGTTTTTCCGGCGTTGATGCCATTTCCCACTCTCCTTAAATGAACTGTCTTATTTAGTCCCGGAAAAATCGGGCAAGTTGCAATGTTAATTCTGATCCATTCCAGGACATGCAGGTTAGTTATCTCCCGAGCTAATAGCTAATGACCTGAATTGGCGGATTTTTCGCCGTTTTGCCGGGGTGTTGTTCAGTCTGGCCTAGGGCCAGCAAAGTTCCCCGGGGGTGATTGGCGGCGCCCAGAACCCGACGAATCGTGCATTTCGCACGGCGTGCCGGGGGCCATCGTGCAGGATGCGTGCGCTCAAGGTGTTTTTGTATTTCATAACCTATTGATTTTATTGGTTATTTAATCATTTTCGAAGCTGGCATGGGGGCTGCAATGTAGTCACTATCAAGGGGCGATTTGCACGGCCCCGCTAATAACATCACCACAGTGTGGGAGGAGTTTCAGGATGAGCCGCCAAAGCCTTGCCCAATTGCGCATTTCGCCTCTGCACTTGCAGCAGGGTCTGTTCGCCAGCCTCGCGTTGCTGGTGACCCTGATTGGCGGCCAGCAGTTTCAGCAGTGGCAGCACGCCCAGCAGCAGCAAGCGCTGCGTGTGCCGGCTCATCAATTCACCCAGACCCATTTCAGCCAGGCGGGCAGCGCATCTGCCGCCTCGGCGCCGATGCAGATGATGGCAGTCGACCAGGCTCAGCCTGCGCTCGAGGCGCCCGCTCAGCAGCGCTGGGTGTTCTAGGCAAAAGGCCCGGCGCGCATTCAGCGCACCGGCGCTGGCAACACAAGCGGCATCCCCAATAGAAGAGTAAGGAGAATCACCATGTTGAGCTGGGCAATCACATTCCTGATCATCGCCATTGTCGCTGCCGTACTGGGCTTCGGTGGTATCGCGGGCACCGCCACGGGTATCGCCAAAATTCTCTTTGTCGTGTTCCTGGTGATGTTTATCGCTTCCTTCTTCTTTGGCCGTCGCGGCCGAGGCTGACCATGAGCTTTTCGTTCAAGACATTGACGGCCGCGCTGTTGCTGGGTGGCAGCACCCTGGCAATGGCGGCCAACGATGGCCAGGCGCGGGTCAATGAGCTGCTCAGCTCGGACCCGCAGTACCGTGAGACCTGGCAAGGGGTTGTGCACAAGGAAGAGCGGTTGCCGGAGTGGGTGATGAACCTCTCGGGTGATGCGCAGCAAATGAACGCCGTTGCAGAAGACGGCGACAAGTACCTGGTCGGGCCGCTGTGCGAAACCGCGCAGACCTGCCTGAACAAGCGCTTGATCGTCGCCGTCAGCTTCGACAAGAAACACGCCTACGCCATGCTGGTCGAAGTGCCGGCGGGCCTGCCCGCAGACAAGTCGCCCACCCGCCATGCCGAGTACCGTTTCCTCGGCAAGCCGGACGAAGGCATGCAGGCGCTGTTGAAAGAGCAACTCAAGAAAGACCCGAACTGGTACTGAGTTCAGAGGTTTTGCTGACAGGCAGAGGCGCCGGCCCAGGCGCTTCTGACTCTTGCCCCGGCCTGAGGAAGGCTTGGGCATGACCAAGGGGCCGGGACGTTCTGATTGTTTCAGGATCGGAGTGACCTAGGGGTACAGGGAGTGCCTCCGCAAGGGCCGGGTCAGGAAAGAGCGGCGGCGCAAGTTCCCAAGCCAATCGTGGCTTGACGGACTTGCGGCGTGCTTGAACGCGCCGCGTCGCGCGCTGAGGCCATGGGCTTCAATTCGACAGCATCGCCCTTGGGATAAAACATCCGTTGACGTCGATCAAACGTTTCACGGTGTTTCTCTGCGACCGTATATCCAGAAACTTCTCAAAAAATACGGATCAGTCTTAGGCTGTTTAATCAGCGCATTCCAGAAGTTTCCAAGGCTCTTTCCTGACCTTCCCGACAGCCCTGCACACCGCCTGAAATGGCCGTTTCGCGGCATTATTGCCTGCCGAAATGGCGTATTCGAACCGGTTGGGACGTTCGTTTTGTTTGGAAAATCTCATGCCGATTCGGCATAGGGTAGGCGTTTACGGCATTAGACGCGCTTCCCTTGCATCGGAATAGTTGCGCCTTTTTTCGCCTGCCGAGAGCCCTGAATCCGCGCTCGGGGTGACCTTATACGGGGGCCGATGCACAGACTTTTCCGCCATTGAGCGTTCCAGTTCGCGCATCAGCCCGAGTCCAACGCAAGTAAGGGTAATGATATGAAGAAGGCAAAGCTTAGCCTCGCCTGGCAGATCCTCATCGGTCTGGTTCTGGGGATAGCAATTGGTGCGCTGCTCAACCACTTCAGTGCGGAAAAAGCCTGGTGGATCAGCAACGTCCTGCAACCTGCGGGCGATATCTTTATCCGTCTGATCAAAATGATCGTGATTCCTATCGTGATCTCTTCGCTGATCGTCGGTATCGCCGGTGTCGGCGACGCGAAAAAACTGGGGCGCATCGGCCTCAAGACCATCGTCTACTTCGAAATCGTCACCACCATCGCGATCCTCGTCGGCCTGGTCCTGGCGAACGTGTTCCACCCGGGCACCGGCATCGACATGAGCACCCTGGGCACGGTGGATATCTCCAAGTACCAGGCGACCGCCGCCGAAGTGCAGCATGAACACGCGTTCATCGAGACCATCCTCAACCTGATCCCGTCGAACATCTTCGCGGCCATGGCTCGCGGCGAAATGCTGCCGATCATCTTCTTCTCGGTGCTGTTCGGCCTCGGTCTGTCGAGCCTGCAATCGGACCTGCGCGAACCCCTGGTGAAGATGTTCCAGGGCGTTTCGGAAAGCATGTTCAAAGTCACCCACATGATCATGAACTACGCCCCGATCGGCGTATTCGCCCTGATCGCGGTGACCGTCGCCAACTTCGGCTTCGCCTCCCTGCTGCCGCTGGCCAAGCTGGTGATCCTGGTTTACGTGGCCATCGTCTTCTTCGCCTTCGTGGTCCTGGGCCTGATCGCACGCCTGTTCGGCTTCTCGGTGATCAAGCTGATGCGCATCTTCAAGGATGAGCTGGTGCTCGCCTATTCCACCGCCAGTTCGGAAACCGTACTGCCGCGCGTGATCGAGAAGATGGAAGCCTACGGCGCGCCGAAAGCCATTTGCAGCTTCGTGGTGCCGACCGGCTACTCGTTCAACCTCGACGGTTCGACCCTGTACCAGAGCATCGCCGCGATCTTTATCGCCCAGCTGTATGGCATCGACCTGTCCATCAGCCAGCAACTGCTGCTGGTTCTGACGCTGATGGTCACCTCCAAAGGCATCGCCGGTGTACCGGGCGTGTCCTTCGTGGTGCTGCTGGCGACCCTGGGCAGTGTTGGCATCCCGCTGGAAGGCCTGGCCTTCATCGCCGGTGTCGACCGCATCATGGACATGGCGCGTACCGCCCTGAACGTGATCGGCAACGCCCTGGCCGTGCTGGTCATCTCCCGCTGGGAAGGCATGTACGACGACGCCAAGGGCCAGCGCTACTGGAATTCCCTGCCGCACTGGCGCAGCAAGGAACCGCTGCCAAGCGGCGAAACCAGCCGCTGATCTAGCCGCTGTCGCAGGCGGCGTCGGTCCTCACGTCCGGCGCGCTGCTTCAGCCCGGCCATTGCGCTGTTCGACAAACCCCGGTCAATCCGGGGTTTGTCGTTTCTGCCCGCCCCGCTATCATTCGCCGCATCTTCCGGGGGATTAACTGATGCTCAATGGCCTGTGGCTTGGCTTTTTCATCGTCGCGGCCGTTTCGGCACTGGCGCAGTGGCTGATCGGCGGCAACGCCGGGATCTTTGCGGCGATGGTGGAAAGCATCTTCGCCATGGCCAAGTTGTCGGTGGAAGTGATGGTGCTGCTGTTCGGCACCCTGACCCTGTGGCTGGGTTTTCTGCGTATCGCCGAAAAAGCCGGGATCGTCGACTGGCTGGCCAAGGTCCTGGGCCCGTTGTTCCGCCGCTTGATGCCGGAGGTGCCCGCCGGCCACCCGGCCATCGGCCTGATCACCCTCAACTTCGCCGCCAACGGCCTGGGCCTGGACAACGCGGCCACACCCATCGGGCTCAAGGCCATGCGTGCGCTGCAGGAGCTCAACCCCAGCCAGACCGTGGCCAGTAACGCGCAGATCCTGTTTCTGGTGCTCAACGCCTCCTCCCTGACCCTGCTGCCGGTGACCATCTTCATGTACCGCGCCCAGCAAGGCGCCGCCGATCCGACCCTGGTGTTTCTGCCGATCCTCCTGGCGACCAGCGCGTCGACCCTGGTCGGGCTGCTCTCGGTGGCCGTGATGCAGCGCCTGCGCCTGTGGGACCCGGTGGTGCTGGCGTACCTGATTCCCGGCGCCTTGGTCCTGGGCGGCTTCATGGCCCTGCTGGCGACCCTTTCGGCCACGGCCCTGGCCAGCCTGTCGTCGATCCTCGGCAACCTCACCCTGTTCGGCTTGATCATGCTGTTCCTGGTGATTGGCGCGCTGCGCAAGGTCAAGGTCTACGAGGCCTTCGTCGAGGGCGCCAAAGAAGGCTTCGACGTCGCCAAGAACCTGCTGCCGTACCTGGTGGCGATGCTGTGTGCGGTGGGTGTGCTGCGGGCTTCCGGGGCCCTGGACTTCGGCCTGGACGGCATTCGCTACCTGGTGGAATGGGCGGGTTGGGACACGCGTTTCGTCGACGCCCTGCCGACTGCCATGGTCAAGCCGTTCTCCGGCAGTGCGGCACGGGCGATGCTGATCGAAACCATGCAGACCCAGGGCGTGGACAGCTTCCCGGCCCTGGTGGCGGCGACTATCCAGGGCAGCACCGAGACCACCTTCTACGTGCTGGCGGTGTATTTCGGCGCGGTGGGTATCCAGCGTGCGCGGCACGCCGTGGGCTGTGCCCTGCTGGCAGAGTTTGCCGGGGTCGTAGCGGCCATCGGGGTGTGCTACTGGTTCTTTGGCTGAGTCCGGGCAAAGCGCTGCAAGGGTGAACGCCCCTGCAGCGTCATCAGACTAGGGTTTGTACAGGGCGCTGCCCTGGGCCACGGCCCAGTCCACCACCTGGCGGCTGAGGGTATCCCCGGCCTGGCCAAAGCCTGCCACCACCGCCGGGACTTTCGGGTCGTTCAACGGCTGGCGCACTTCAAAGCGTTTGCTGGCGAGGATCTTCTGGTCGTAACCGCGCACCAGCCGCGCATCCAGCCCAATCACCACCTCCACCGCGCTGCCCTGGTACTGGCTCTGGAACGCCTGCAATTCGCCGCCCAGTTCGAAGTCCGCCTGCAGGTTGCTGTCGTCGGTGCTCAGCAACGGCACCCGACCGTCGCGCTGAAAGCCGTCGAGCAGGCGATTGCGCAGCAGGATCGGCGCCGGATCGCTCCAGCGCGAGTTCTTGTAGCTGCTGATCAGGTTGCCCTCGGGCAGCACGGCGATGCGCGCATTGTTCAGTGCATCCCCCGCCACCGGCTTGGCCACCCGCAGCGACCAGTGCTGGACCTGCCCTGTGCCCTTCGCTGCGGTCTGGGCCACTGGCAGCCGATAGACATCCACCGGCTCGCCCTTGGGCAGGATCGAGCAGGCGCTGCTCAGGGCAAAACCGCCGATCAGGGCGAGGTGGCCAAAGGCTCGGCAAATAGGCGTCATGGCGTGAATTCCTTGTTCGTGTCGTTACCCAGGAGGTAGCCGCCGGGATTGGCTTCCAGGCGGCGGGTGATGGCCCGCAGCGAACTCAGGGTATCGCGCAGTTCCCGCACCGCCGGCGCCAGGCCGTTGAGGCCCTGGATACCGTTGTTCAGCGAGTCTTTGTTGTTGCTCAGCAAGCTGTTGATGGTGGCGCTGCTTTGTTCCAGTGAGCGCATGGCCTGCTCGGCGCTGCCGAACATCTGCTTGCCCTGGTCGTTGAGCAGGCCGTTGGCGGTGCGCATCAGCGCGGTGGTCTGCTCCAGGGTGCCGCTGGCCTGCTTGCCGAGGTTGGCCACCTGCTGCATGGCCAGGCGCAGGTCGCCCCGTTGCTCGGCAATGGCGCTGGTGGTCTGTTCGAGATTGGCCAGGGTGTTGTTGATGTGTTCGACGTTCTCCCGGGAGAACATGCGGTTGGCGTTGTGCAGCAGCAGGTTGATGCTGGTCATCAGGTCATTGCTGTTGTTCAGCAGGCGGGCGATGGGAGATGGCGAGGCGACAATGATCGGCAGCTTGCCGTCCTTGCCCCGCAGCGGCTCGCTTTGCGGGGTGCCGCCACTGAGCTGGATGATCGAGGTGCCGGTGATCCCGGTCAGGGCCAGCTTGGCCTGGGTGTCCTCCTTGATTGGGGTTTCGCCGCTCAGGCGGATCCGCGCCAGGACCCGGCGCGGGTCTTTCGGGTCCAGGCGCAGGCTGACCACGTCGCCGACCTTGATTCCGCTGTATTGCACCGCGCTGCCTTTGGACAGGCCGCTGACCGCCTCGTTGAAGACGATCTCGTAGTCCTTGAACTCCTTGTCCACGCTGGACTTGGCCAGCCACAGGCCAAACAGCAGGGCGCCGACCACCACTAGCACGGTGAACAGGCCGATCAATACGTGATGGGCTCGGGTTTCCATGTCATACCTCGTTGAGCTGTGTAGCGGCCAGAAGCGCCGCGCGGCCGCGAGGGCCATGGAAGTATTCGTGTATCCACGCGTCGTCGGTCTCGGCAACCTTGTCGATGGCGTCCGCCACCAGCACCTTCTTCTGCGCCAGCACCGCCACCCGGTCGGTGATGGTGTACAGCGTGTCCAGGTCGTGGGTGACCAGGAACACACTCAGGCCCAGGGCATCGCGCAGGGTCAGGATCAGTTGGTCGAACGCCGCGGCGCCGATCGGGTCGAGGCCGGCGGTGGGTTCGTCGAGAAACAGGATGTCCGGGTCCAGGGCCAGTGCCCGGGCCAGTGCCGCGCGCTTGATCATGCCGCCCGACAGCGAGGCCGGGTATTTGTCGGCAGCCGACAGCGGCAGCCCGGCCAGGGCCAGCTTGACCGCCGCCAGGTGTTCGGCGTCGGCGCGGCTCAGGCCGGCGTGTTCGATCAGCGGCAAGGCGACGTTCTCGGTGACGGTCAGCGATGAAAACAGCGCACCTTTCTGAAACAGCACGCCGAAGCGTCGCTCGACCATCGAGCGTTCATGCTCGGAGAGGCTGGGCAGGTTCTGCCCAAAGACCCGCACCGAACCTTCGCTGGGCTGGCGCAGGCCGATGATGCTGCGCAGCAGCACCGACTTGCCGCTGCCCGACCCACCGACCACGGCGAGGATCTCGCCCTTGTACAGGTCCAGGTCGAGGTTCTCGTGCACGCTCTGCTTGCCGAAGCGGTTGCACAGCCCACGGACTTCAATCACCGCCTCGGCGGGGGCACGAGGTAGACGACTCACCATCCCATCTCCATGAAAAACAGCGCGGCCACGGCGTCCAGCACAATCACCACGAAAATCGACTGCACCACGCTGGACGTGGTGTGGGCGCCCACCGATTCGGCACTGCCGCTGACCTTGAAGCCTTCCAGGCAGCCGATCGCAGCGATCAGGAAGGCGAAGATCGGCGCCTTGACCATGCCCACCAGGAAGTGTTGTACGCCGATATCGGTTTGCAGCAGGGACAGGAACATCGCCGGCGAAATCCCCAACGACAAAGCACAAACCACCCCGCCACCGATGATCCCCGAAAGCATCGCCAGGAACGTCAGCATCGGCAGGGCCACCAGCAGCGCCAGGACCCTGGGCACCACCAGCAGCTCCATGGGGTCGAGACCGAGGGTGCGGATCGCGTCGATTTCCTCGTTGGCCTTCATCGAGCCGATCTGCGCGGTAAAGGCACTGGCCGTGCGCCCGGCCATCAGGATCGCGGTCAGCAGCACGCCGAATTCCCGCAGGAAGGAGAACGCCACCAGGTCCACGGTAAAGATGCTGGCGCCGAAACTGGCGAGCACCGTGGCCCCGAGGAACGCCACCACTGCGCCCACCAGAAAGGTCAGCAGGGCCACGATGGGCGCTGCGTCGAGGCCGGTCTGTTCGATATGGGCCACCATCGGCGTGATGCGCCAGCGCTTGGGGCGCAGCAGGCCACGGGTGATGGTTTCCAGAATCAGCCCGACAAAGCCCAGCAGTTGCAGGGTGTCCTGCCAGATCGCATCCACCGCCCGGCCGATGCGCGACAGCAGTTGGATGCCGACCGAGACTTCCGGCTCCTTGACCGGGATGCAGAAGTCGCTCAGGGAGCAGTAGACGGTGCGCAGTAGCGCGCGGTCGGCGGTCGACAGGGTGCAATCCTGGTGCTCGGCGCTATGCCCCAGGCGCTCGGCCCCCAGCAGCTCCACCAGCAGCGAAGCGCCGGCGGTGTCCAGAGCGCCCAGGGCGTTGAGGTCGACAGGGGTGTTGGCGTCGTACTGGCTGGCCAGCTGCTGGGTGAGGTGCTTGAGTGCGGTGTAGTGGGCAAGCGTCCAGTCCCCGCTGATGCGCAGCTGGGGCGGGGTCTGGGAAGTATCGAGTTGGGCACTGCCGGCCGTTGCGCTGCTGGTCATAAGCTCCGTGCTTGTCTGGCTATTACGCAGTGCTACGTAATAGCACGATCCCGGTTATTTTGCCTCGCCCTGAGCCGGGGCGGCTTGATCTGTGCCGGTGACATTGAAGCGCAGCACACCGATCACCTGCCCGTCCTCGGTCAGGACCCTGACCTGCCAGCGGCCCACCGGGTCGCCGGGGAAATTCTGCTTGTGGCTCCAGGCGCGGTATCCCTCCTTGCGCCCGCCATGGATATCCAGGGCAATGCGGTCGAGCTCTTTGCCGTTGAATTGCCAGACGTGATAAATCCGCTCGTCGAGCCCGCGCGGGGCGTTGATCGCGGTGTAGGCGTACAGGCCGTTGCTGCGCACCTGGGCGACGCTGATGTCTTCCAGACTGTCGCCGGGCGTGCGGTCCTGCAACTGGGTGCTGATGGCCTCTTCGGTGATCCACAGGGTCGCCGGCGGCACCCAGGAACGCAGCAGCCAGCCGGTGCCGCCAATCGCCAGGGTGATGCTCAACACCGCCAGGCCGCTGCGCAGGCTGCGGATCGGGAAGATCGAGGCCAGGCTCGGAAACGACAGCAGCATGGCGATGCCCAGCGCCAGCTTGAAGCTCTGCGAGGTGGTCAGGTGCAGGATGATCGGCAGCGCCGTGAGCAGCACCGCGAACAGGGTCAGGGTGTGCAGCGCCAGGAACAGCCAGCGCCGCGGTGCCAGCCACTTGTAGTACAGCGGGTCGGTGATCGAGACCAGCGCCGCGGCCCCCAGCAGCCCGGTAAAGGCCAGTTGGCCGCTGTTCCAGGCGGTGGTGATAAAGAAGAACGGCAGGACGAAGAACAGGCTTTCCTGGTGGATCATCTGCGTCGCGTAGCGCAACAGCGGCTGGGGAATTTCGCGCTTGAAGACCCGGGTAAAGAGTTGGGTCAGGGTGTTTTCCAGCATCAGCCAGACCCAGCTCACCAGCATGATCACCGCGATCCAGGTGGCCAGGCCTTGCTGGCGGTCCACCAGGATGAAACTGCCGACCCCGGAAATGAACCCGCCGAGGGCGATCACCCCTGGGTAGCGCTTCATCAGTTCGAGGATGCGCTGTATATGGTGAGTCCAGTTAGGCATTGGGCGGGTTCACAGTCATGGCGGGGAAAATCGGCGACAGGATAGCGTCGCCGCGCAGGTGTGGCGAGGCGCCCGGGCAATTAAACCGCGTGCGCCTGCGACCCCGCTTCATCGTCGCCGCAGGCGCCAGCCCAGGGCGATCAAGAGCACCAGCGCCAGCAGCCCGCCCAGCAGCCACACCACCTGCTCGTCACTGAGCAGCGGTTTTTCGATGCGCAGGTAGCCCGGCTCCGCCAGCAATTGGCGCATGGCCTGGTTGGTCTGCTCCAGGCTCACGGCCCTCAGGCGCTTGGCCGGGTCGTTGAAACGGCCATCGGCGTAATCGCCCAGGGCGCTCCAGTAGTAGTCGGCCAGGGCACTGTTGCCTTGCACGGCCCAGGCCTGGCGGGCAATGGCGGCCTGCTTGAGGCGCTCGAAAGTGGCGGCATCCAGTCCGTCCTTGAGCAACTGCGCCTTGAGCTCGCGAATCACTTGCTGCGCCTGCTCCAGGTCATCGCGCGCCAGGTCGGCGTTGAGGCTGAGGAAGCCCTGACCGCCGAACACCTCGCGGTCGCTCCAGGGCCCGTATGACAATTCGTGGTCGAGCCGCAGCCGGCTGTAGAGCGCCCAGTCCAGGTACTCCTTGAGCAGGTCGAAGGTAGCGTCGTGCTCGTCGTCCAGCACCGGCTCGGCAAACAGCCAGTGCAAGGTTGCGCCGTTGCCAACCCAACCCTTGATCAGGCTGCGCTCGGCCGCTGCCGGCTGCTGGATATCCGGCAGCGCCAGGTGTTCGCTGGGCTCCACCGGTTCGAGCTGGCCGTAGGTGCGCTCCAGGTAGGCCGGGAGCAGGCGGTCGAGGTCGCCGACGATGATCAGGGTCATGTTGTTCGGGGCATACCAGTGCTTGCGCACCTGATCCAGCTGCTCGGCCGTGAGGTGTTCGACTTCGGCGCGCTCGGCGCATTTCAGGCCCAGTTCCACCGCCAGTTGATTGCCGGCCTTGTGGCCCAGGTCCTGACGATCGAGCCAGCGCTGCAGGTGCGAGTAATGGCCGCCGTCCTCGCGCTCCACCACCTGTTTCGCGGCGGTGATGGCGTTGTCGTCGATCTGGGTGCGGGTCAGCAGGGCCAGCAGCAGGTCGAGGACCTTGCGCTGGTTTTTGGCCGGGGCCTCGATGACGAAGGTGGTGTCGGCGTTGCTGGTGAAGGCATTCCACTCCCCGCCCAGGGCCTGCATGCGTTCTTCCAGGCCACCTTCGCCGCTGCCATCGATGCCGCTGAACAGCAGGTGTTCCAGCAGGTGCGGCAGCTCCTTGTCGGCACAGTCGAAGTCATCCAGGCCGACCCCGACCACCAGGCGGATGGCCACATGGCCGCGCTCGGTCCCGGGCTTGAGCAACAGCTGCAGGCCGTTGGGCAGCATGTAGCCCTCGACCTGAAAGCGGTCCAGGGCCGACACATGAGCGCAACTCAACAACAGACAGGCGAACAACAGACAACGCATAGCGAGCTTCCTTACGGCGTGCGTAAGTTCTACAGACTTCAGTCAACCATGGACGTTCAGGGTGAATGGGTGATGTCAGCGAGATCTTCCGCCGCCAGGGCACCGGTTTCGGAGGTTTCCAGGACCACATAGGCGCTGCTGCAGAACAGCGAGTTCAAGCGCTTCATGTCGGCGATCAGCTCCAGGTGCAGCGAACTGGTCTCGATGCTCTGGACGATTTTACGTTGCAGGCGGCTGACGTGGGCGTGCGCCAGGCGTCGTTCCTGTGCGCGGAAGCGACGCTTCTCGCGCAGCAGCTGGCGCGCGCTTTCCGGATCGGCACTGAGAAAGACCGACAGCCCCAGGCGCAGGTTGGCGATCAATTGGGCGTGCAACCCGGCCAGCTCTTCCAGGCCGACTTCGGAGAACTGGCGGCGTTGCGAGGTTTTCTGCTGTTGCACCTTGCGCAGCATGCGTTCGATCAGGTCGCCGGCAAGCTTGAGGTTGATTGCCAGCTCGATGATCTCGGCCCAGCGCCGGCTGTCCTGGTCGCTGAGGTCTTCCCGGGGCATTTGCGCCAGGTAGAGTTTGATTGCGCTGTAGAGCGCTTCGACATCGTCGCTCAGGCTGCGCATTTCCTGGGTGACGGCGGTCTGTTTGCCGCGCAGCACGTCGAGCATGGCTTCGAGCATGTTGTCGATCAGGTCGCCCAGGCGCAGGGTTTCCCGCGCCGCGTTGGCCAGGGCCAGGCTCGGGGTGACCAGGGCCGTGGGGTCCAGGTGTCGCGGTTTGGCCCGGCCGCTGTCTTGCGGGCGCTCGGGCAACAGCCAGGCGCAGAGCTTGGCCATGGGCCCGACCGTGGGCAGGAGCAGCAGGCAGCGCAAGGTGTTGTAGAGCAGGTGGAAGCCGATCACCACCTCTTGCGGGCTGAAATCCAGGCTGTCCATCCAGTGCGCCAGGGGGTCGAGCACCGGGATGATCAACAGCAGGCCGAACAACTTGTACAACAGGCTGCCCAGGGCCACCTGGCGCCCGGCGGCGTTCTGCATGCTGGTACTGAGGAAGGCCAGCACGCCGCTGCCGATGTTGGCGCCGATCACCAGGCCGATGGCCACCGGCAGGCTGATCACGCCGGCACCGGCCAGGGTCGCGGTCAGCAGCACGGCCGCCAGGCTGGAATAGGACACCATGGCGAACACAGCGCCCATCAGGGCGTCGAGCAGGATGTCGCCGGTCAGGGAGGCGAACAGGACCTTCACGCCCTGGGCATGGGTGATCGGCGCGGCGGCTTCGACAATCAGCTGCAACGCCAGAATGATCAGGCCCAGACCGATACCGACCCGACCCAACTGGCCGGCACGGGTCTGTTTGCGCGAGAGGAAGAAGATGACCCCGAGGAAGATCAGCAGCGGCGACAGCCACGACAAATCAAAGGTCAGCACCCGTGCCATCAGCGCGGTGCCGACGTCGGCCCCGAGCATGGTCGCCAGGGCCGGGGTCAGCGCCATCAGGCCCTGGCCGACGAATGAGGTGACCAGCATCGCCGTGGCGTTGCTGCTCTGGACCATGGCGGTGACCAGGATCCCGGCGACAAAGGCCAGCGGGCGGCTGGCCATGTTCTGGCCGATGACGTGACGCAGGTTCGAGCCATAGACCCGCAGGATCCCGGTACGCACGATATGCGTGCCCCAGATCAACAGGGTCACGGCGGACAGCAGATTGAGCAGGGTCAGCATAAAGGGTCCCCTGGGGTGAATCGCCCCAAAGGGGCAAGTTGACGGTGCCGCGCGACGATCTACGTTCTGTACTTAAGCTGTAGTTGGCTAACGGTCTGGGCGCCAGCATCGCATAGCTAAAGTGCGCATTGAAATAAAACTGTCATGAAAACAGCTTTCTGCAGACGTGAAAAAGGGGCCCGTGAGCCCCTTTCTTTCAGTCCGCGCTCGGGTTATTGACCCGGAATATCCTTGCGCAGTTTCACTGGATCGCTCTGTTTTTTCTTTTTCGCGATGGCGGTGCGCATCTTGATGTTGACCGCTTCCACTGCCAGGGAGAACGCCATGGCGAAGTAGACGTAGCCTTTTGGCACGTGCACTTCGAAGGCTTCGGCGATCAGCACGGTACCCACCACCAGCAGGAACGACAGCGCCAGCATCTTCAGCGACGGGTGCTTGTCGATGAAATCGCTGATGGTGCCTGCGGCGAGCATCATCACCAGCACCGCGACCACGATCGCCGCGACCATCACCGGCACATGGGACACCATGCCGACGGCGGTGATCACCGAGTCCAGGGAGAACACGATGTCGATGATCGCGATCTGGATGATGGTGTAGAGGAAGTTGCCGCCCTTGCCGGTCGGCTCGTCCGCCGTCTCGTCCTCGCCTTCCAGGGCGTGGTACATCTCCTGGGAGCTTTTCCAGAGCAGGAACAGGCCGCCGAAGAACAGGATCAGGTCACGCCCGGAAATACCCTGGCCGAAGACCACGAACAGGTCGGCGGTCAGGCGCATGACCCAGGTGATCGACAACAGCAACAGGATGCGCGTGACCATGGCCAGCGCCAGGCCGAACAGCCGGGTCCGGGCCTGCATATGCTTGGGCATGCGGCTGACCAGGATCGAAATCATGATGATGTTATCGATGCCCAGGACGATTTCCAGGGCGGTCAGGGTAAAGAAGGCAACCCAGATTTCCGGGTTGGTCAGCCATTCCATGTGTATTCCTTTGAGCGAGTGTTAGATCGCCCGGGGCGGTTGATCAGCCAACCGGCCCGGGCGAAGAGTCATTGCAGTTATAGAGTGCTGAACAGTGGAAAGATCCCCATCAGCAAGGCTGCGAACATTATGCACAGGCAGACCAGCACTGCCCACTTGAGGGTGAATCGCTGATGATCGCCGAACTCGATCCCGGCCAGGGCCACCAGCAAGTAGGTCGAGGGTACCAGCGGGCTCAGCAAATGCACGGGTTGGCCGACGATCGAGGCACGGGCCATCTCCACCGCGGTGATGCCGTAGTGGCTGGCCGCCTCGGCCAGTACCGGCAACACGCCGTAATAGAAGGCATCGTTGGACATGAAGAAGGTGAACGGCATGCTCACCAGCGCGGTAATCACCGCCAGGTACGGCCCCAGTGCGTCGGGGATGACCGCCAGCAGGCTCTTGGACATGGCGTCGACCATGCCGGTGCCGGACAGGATCCCGGTGAAGATACCGGCGGCGAAGATCAGCCCGACCACCGCCAGTACGCTGCCGGCGTGGGCGGCGACGCGGTCCTTCTGCTGTTGCAGGCACGGGTAGTTGACGATCATCGCGATACTGAAGGCCACCATGAACAGCACCGGCAGCGGCAGCAAGCCGGCGATCAAGGTGCACATCAGGGCCAGGGTCAGCGCGCCGTTGAACCAGATCAGCTTCGGACGGCGGGCATCAGGGAATTGCGAGACGCTGATTTCGCTGTGGTCGATCTCGTCGCCCACCAGGTGCAGTTCACCCAGACGCGCCCGCTCACGCTTGCCGTACATATAGGCAATCGCCAGGATCGCCACCACGCCCGCCAGCATGGCCGGGATCATGGGTACGAAAATGTCCGAAGGGTCCACGTGCAGCGCACTGGCGGCGCGTGCAGTGGGGCCGCCCCAGGGGGTCATGTTCATCACCCCGCCGGCGAGGATGATCAGGCCGGCCATGATCCGCGGGCTCATGCCGATGCGGCTGTACAGCGGCAGCATGGCGGCCACGCAGATCATGTAGGTGGTGGCGCCGTCACCGTCCAGGGACACCACCAGGGCCAGCACCGCCGTGCCGACCGAGACCTTCAGCGGGTCACCCTTGACCAGCTTGAGGATCTTGCGCACCGCCGGGTCGAACAGGCCCGAGTCGATCATCAGGGCGAAATACAGGATGGCGAACATCAGCATCACGCCGGTGGGCGCCAGCTTGGTGATGCCTTCGAGCATCATCGGGCCGATCTTCGGCGCAAAGCCGCCGAACAGGGCGAAGAGGATGGGCACGATGATCAGGGCAATCAGCGCGGACAGGCGCTTGGTCATGATCAGGAACATGAAGGTGATGACCATGGCAAAGCCAAGGAAAGTCAGCATGGGAATACTCCAGGCGTAGCGCGGCTAGGGAATGGCGAACCGGGTGGGGTCAGCGCAGAACGGGAAGCGCGAGGCGTACGGGTGGAGTAGGTGCAGCGAGGCGGGTAGGAGCAAACATCAGAATCACCATTGTTGTTGTTAATTGGGCCGGGAAGCGTCGCAACGCTTACTGTGGCCAACCGGTCTATTGCCGGAAGTGGAGGCGATCCTAATCGGGGAAGCTTTCAGCTACCTTTCGCCGGTGAAAGGAATGAGTGGATGTTCAAGCAACCGATGAGCGGCATACAGTGACCGCCATCACAGCAAGGGAGAAAGGCACATGGGCGAACTGCACACCGGGGGCTGTCATTGTGGCCGGCTGCGTTATCAATTCAGTGGCCCGCTGCGGGATATCGCCCATTGCCACTGCTCGACCTGCCGCCGGGTCAGCGGCGGCCTGGTGACCACCTGGATCACCCTGCCCGCCCCGGCCTTCCAATGGACCCAAGGCACGCCCGCGCGTTACGACTCCTCCCCCAGCTGCACTCGCCTGTTCTGTGGCAACTGCGGTGCGCAGCTGGCGCTGGAGACCCAGCTGAGCCCGGGCAGCATCGACGTGACCATCGCCACCCTCGACCACCCGGAACAGGCCCCGGCCGACCGGCATATCTGGACCGACAGCCGCCTGCCCTGGCTGCACCTGGATGAGCAACTGCCGCAAGAGCCGCAAGAACAGCTCTAGCCCGGCATCGGCGGCTCGCTGGGGGGCGCCGCAGGCGGTGTGAACAGGCCCGCCAGCTCCGCCTGGGTCTCGGCGACAAACCACTGGCTCAAGCCCGGACGCCACAGCAAGCTGTGGCGCGTGATCTGCCCGGTGCTGACGTAGTGTTGCAGCTCAAGAAAGCTGTAAGGGCCGTATTCGACGCCGCCAACGTTGAGGTGATAGCACGCCTGACTGTCCCTGGCATGCTGCGCCGTGGCCTGTGCTGCCTGAATGCCTGGGTTGAACAAGGCCTCCAGCCAGCCCTCGTCGAAGCACTCCGCACGCAGCTGGTATTTCTCGCCGTGGTGCGGGACGACTTCAGAGACATAGACATCGCCTTTGGAGCCGCTGATCGAACGGGTGAACGCCGGCAAGTGATTTCGCGCCTGCTCGATCAGGGCTTCGGCGTGTTCAGGCGCCTGCTCGTGCAGGAGCCTGAAGGATTCGCTGCGGAGGATGGCGCTGAGCTCCCTGGGCAATGAGCACGCCGGCTCGGCTATCCCATTTTCATCGACCACTCTCAGGCTTTTGTAAGCGTCGTGCCTTAAGTGCTCGAACAGCGCGCACAGCGCGGCAAGCAGTGCCGGGCGCGGCTGGCTCAAACGCGCCTGCACCCGCGTCGAGAGCAGCTGCCGATGAGGGGCCCGCAGCCCGTATTGGCGAATGGCCGGCTCGGTGCCGATGCCAAAGGCCTCGCCTTCGTCGATGAGTTCGTAGGCCTGCCCCGGGTTGCGGGTCAATTCGCCCAGGGCAATGGCTTGCAGATACAGGCGCAGGTCGCGCGCCAAGGCCAGGTAGTGCGCCTGGTCGAAGATCAGCGGATGGCAGTTGACGTGCTTGTTCACGTGCAAGGGACGCTGCTGTGCCTGCTTGCGGTAGTTGGCCAGGTAGACGGGCAGGTCGCGCAAGGCATTCAGGGCAAAGCCGCTCAAGCGCATGGAGGCGACCAGCCGCCCAGGGACCTGACAATCGATGAATTGCAGGTCATTCGGGCGCAGGCCTGGCAGTGCGGGCAGGCATTGACTCAGCAACTCACCGTACAGGCGCCTGAACTCGGCAGGTTGCGGCACGCTGAGCAGACACAGGTAACCGTCGGGGTTGGTTCCGCGGCCGGGTTCAAGCTCCAGGTTGGCCCAGGGCATGGCCTGTTCCAGCCACAGGCTCAATACCCGGCGCAGGTCTTGCGCAGTCAGGCCGGCCAACAGGGCGAGCAGTGGGTCTTCGCCTTCCTGCGTCGCCATCAACCCGCTGAGCAGCGGCTGGGTGTGGCCGCTCAGGTGCAGGTCGGCCAGGCCGTCGGGCCGGTACGTCGCGTACAGCTCGGCATGGCCCTGGCTGGAATAGCTCATGGGGTTCCGCAGGGCGGGGGTATTTTCGAATTCTTCCGGCAGTTCCACTCTATGACTACGGATGGTGTACTGGCGCTGGATGCTGCTCATGATCCATTTTTTTTCGCTCAGCGGCGGATTGGCCAGATCGTTGAACAGCATGTCGCCGAGCATCAACGGCAGGTCTTCAGGCTCCTCACAGCGACGTTGCGCGAGGTTGCAGGTGTCGAACACATAGAGGTCGTCGAACGGCCCCACCGGGTTGTCGTCCTGCGCGGTCGTACAACCACGCCCGCGAGTTTCCAGCTCCATCAGTGCGGCGTAGCTGTGGGCCTGTGCCCGCTCCGGTTCGATGTGCATCGCCCCGCCGGCCAATACCAGATGCAAGGCGACACGCCCGGGGATGTTCTGTTCGGCAAGTGTTTGCCGGACCAGATCGCCGATCTGCAGAAACGACCCCGAACCGTAGCTGCCCGCCGCCGAAGCGGTTATCACGATATTGATGCAGTCCCGGCTCACCTTGAGGCCAAGGCGCTGGGCCTCGGCGTCTTGCGTGGGGTCGCAGGTGTGCAGGTGGTGCAGGGCCTGACGCACCCTGGCGCGGATCTGGTCGGCCTGGGTCAGGCAGTACAGGCGGGAAAAACCGCGAAGCCGATGGTATTTCATCGGCTCGATTCCCCAGTGCTTCATGGTCTGCGAGGTCAGGGGCGACCATTTGGCGACGTCGGGCGAGTCCAGCTCGGCCTCGGGGTCGAACGGGCCACTGATGATTTCATCGACCCGAAAACAGGCTTCGGGCTGTGCGGGCTCCAGGCCCCGCTCCCAGACCTGGAAGTCACTCGGGTGGAACCGAATAAAGCGCGCCAGGGGGAAGTCGGCGAGGCGCTCGATGCGTTGCCCCTCGCGCCAGGAGGTGGCCAGCAGGCGCTTGCGCAGGTGCAGGCCGACCCGGCGGCCGGTGTTGCCCAGCGCGATAAAAAGCGTGGGGCGAACCTCATACCCGGATTCGGTCATGGGTGTGTCTCCAGCGATCCATGCGGTTTGCCCAGGGGCGCCCGACGGGCGCCCCCCATCAGGCATTTCAGTCGAGGTAGGCGATCTGATAGGTGTCGGCGTCGATCATCACCAGTTGCACGTTGTTGCTGCGGGTGTTGACCGGCTTGCCGTTGAGCAGCACCGAGGTGTCGACGCGGTACACGCCTTGCGGCACCTGGTTGTCCAGGGTGATGGTGAAGGTGTTTTCGTAACCGCCGCTGCCGGGTTTCTCGTTGGCGACCTTGGTGCCTTCCTTGAACGCGGTGGTGGCGCCCGGCTCATACAGGCGCACTTCTTCCTTGATCTCGTTGACGGCCTGGCGGCTGCCATCGATGGCCACGATGTTGGACACCACTTTGATCGGCTGGCCGCGCTTGATGGTGCTGCCGGGCTGGATGCTGGTCTGGTAGCTGACCACTTGCGGCTCGGCAGGGGCCTTCTTGCCGCCTTTGCGGTACTGCGCCTCGACTTCCTGGGGCGACTGGGTCTGCACCGACTTGGCGTTGATCACGAAGCACACGGCGATACCTGCGGCCGTGCCGGCTACGACGCCGACCCCGCGATCCTTCTTGCCGCTGACCGCTGCCCCTGCTGCCGCCCCTGCCGCGATGGCCAGGCCGCACTTGAGCCAGTCGCCGCCGCTCCAGCCGGTCGGGTTCATGCTCTTGGAGTCGATGTTGGCGCAGCTCTGCAGGCCGAAGATCGATACGAGGCCCAGGGCAAGCAAACGCTTATTGGGGGAACGCGGGTGCTGGGTCATGGATGACTTCCAAGTGTTCGAAGGGAGGCCGGCGTCATCATTCGATGGTGGTCCGGTTCAGGGCCTGGGATTGCTGGCGGGTGGCCTGGTTGATGATGTTCTGCGCCTCGCGGTTGCCCGGGTCCATGTTGAGCACCAACCGGGCGACGGTGATCGCGCTCTGGTAGTCGCGACGGATCAAGGCCTTGCGTGCCTCGTTCAGCGAGCGGCCGACCATGCTGGCGGCACCGTTGTTCTGCTCGATGCGCGTGGTGGAACGCGGTGGCGTGCTGGGCTGCGGTGCGGGTACCGGGATCGACTGGACCTGCGCCGCGGCCTTGGCTTCCTGCTCGCGCCGGGCCTGCTCTTCGGCGCGCTTGCGCTGGTCGGCAGCGTCTTGCTGAGCCTTGCGGTCCTGCTCCCTCTGCCGTGCCTGGTCCGCCAGGTCCTTGTCGCGCTGAACCTGCTTCAAGCCGTCTTTGGCCCGATTCAACAGGCTCAGGGCCGCCGGGTCCTTGCTGTTTTTCTGCAGGACCTGTTCGGCTTTATCCAGCGCGCAGTTGTAGTCGCTCTGGCGCAGGCATTGCTGGCCAGCGAGCAGCACTTGCTCCAGGTCGCGCTGACTGTTGCGCGAGCCGAGCTGGTTCATGCCATAGAACGCCAGCAGTGCCAGGACCAGCGCACCGATCACGATTTTTTTCAGCAGGCCCTTGGGTTTATCCGCAGGCGGTGCCACGGGTGGGGTCGGCGCGGCTGCCGGAGCAGCCGGCGCGGGTGCCACGGGCTGCGGCGCGGCTGGCGCAGGGGCAGCCGGCAGCTCGAACTTCAGCGCGGCGGCCTTGGGTTCGACCACCGGCGGCGGGCTGGCGGGCTCCTTGGCGGCCACGGCCACGGGGGCCTTGGCCGAGATCGGCGGTTGCACGGCGACGCCACAGTACGGGCAGTGTTTCACCGGCCCGCAGAGTGTCCGGCCACAGGCGCTGTTGGCGCAGGTAGCGGGAAACTCGGCGGCTTTGACTGACGCTGACATAGGGTTCTCGTCTTCGCTTGGTTCAGAGCGGTGGCGGCATGGCTGGGCCGCCCAGTGGCGGTGGACTGCCTGCCGCCGGGGCGAACAGGTGGGCCAGTTCCTGGATCTGCCCGGCACTGAGCCAGGCGGCCATGCCTTCACGCCACAGCATGCTGTCGCGGGTCACTTGCCCGGTCTGCACGTACTTCTGCAACTGCGCCGAGGTGTAGGGGCCGTAATTGGTCCCGGCGACGTTCAGGTGATAGCTGTACTGCACCGCCGCCACCGGTGGTGGTAGCGCGCCGCCGGCAATCGGCGGTGGCGCGGCAAAGCCTGGGGCCGCAGGCGCTTGGCCGGCAAACGGCGCCGCCACCGGCTTGAGCAGGTTCTCCAGCCAGCCCTCGGCGAAAAACTCCTTGGCGACGCTGAGTTTTTCTTCGTGGTCGGCGTGCACTTCATCGGCGTAGACGTCGGCCCGGGAGCCGATCACGCGCTGGCTGAAGCGCCCCAGGTAGCTTTCGGCCAACTTCACCAGCTCCTGGTCGCGGTCACCGGCCTGGCGCTTGAGGCGGGCCAGGTACTCTTTTTTCAGCAGCTCGGCAATCTTGTACGGGAAGGCCTGGAACGGTTCCGAAGCGCCTTGCTCGTCGATGCGTTTCTGCGCCTTGTAGGCGCTGCGGCTCATGTCATCGAACAGCGCGATCAGCGCCGCGATCTGGACCTCGTTGAGGCTCAGGGTGCGGTCACGCACCTGGGCTTCGATGTCACTGCGGTGCACCGGCTTCAGGCCGCTTTGACGAATGGAGAATTCGTCGCCGATGGTGAAGTCTTCCTTGTCGATAAAGAACTCGTACAGGCCGTTGTCCAGGCGCTTGAGCACGCCCAGGGCAATCGCGTGCAGGTAGAGTTTGAAGTCCTCGGCGAACTGGCGGTACTGCTCCTGGGTGAACTGGATCGGCTGCACGAACTGGCTGATGCGCTTGTGCACATGCAGCGGGATCGCCGCGCTTTCCTTGCGGTAGCTGGCCAGGTAGGTCGACAGCGGGGTCAGCGCCGGCAGCGGGAAGCCGCTCAATTCGGTGAAGCAGATCAGTTTGCCGGGGATCCCCGACTCCACGAACTGGATATCGCTGGCGTTGATAGCCGTACCCTGTGGCAGGCATTGGCCGAGGGTCGCGCCGTATACGCGCTTGAACTCGGCATGGTCATGCACGCCGATCAGGCAGGTGTAGAGCTTCTGGCCGATATCGAAACCGCCAGTGAGGTTCAGCGGCACCCACGGCATGGCCCGTTGCAGCAACTGGCGGAATTTCTCGCGCTGCTCTTCCGGGTTCAGGGCCGCCAGAGCGCTCATCAGCGGATCGATGCGCTGCGCGTTCTTCGGCAGTTGCTGCACGGATTTATTGCGCAGCTTGAGCAGCAGCTCTTCCTGGCCCTCTTCGGTCTGCAACTTGCCGAACAGCACTTTCGAGCCGCCGAAATCCTTGAACGCGTCCTTGGCCCACTCGCGCACATCCGCGCCATTGGCGGCCGGCTCTTCGTTGCCTTGCACTGGCGCCAGGGGAATCAGGGTGGCGTGTTTTTCCTTGATGCTGGCGTCGATCTTGGTGATGTCGGTGTCGATGCGCTTGAGCAGGCTGTCGACCGCGTTGCGGCCATCCTGCAGGCGGCCGACAAAGCCGTTCCAGATCGCGCGACCGTTCTGGTCCACCGATTCCTTGCGGCCCAGCCACTCGGAGATCTCGCGCAGCAGTTGTGCGGCTTCACGGGCGGCGACATGGCGCACGTAGAACAGCAGGCTTTCGCGCAGAGTGTCCTTGACCTGGACCAGTACCGTGTCGGCTTGTTTGTCCTTGCCGCTCAGGCGCGCCAGCAGGCCTGAACCGGTGGTTTCCTTGAGGCGTTCGAACTCGCGGGCCAGCTCCGAGGACTCGAGTTTTTCCGACAGTTCCTTGAAGCGCGCGGCGTTCTTTTCCAGGGCCGGGATGATCCCGGTGCCTTCGTTTTCCAGGCGGTCCTTGAGCATTTCCACCAGCGCCAGGGTGTAATCCAGGCCGCCGCGCTCGTCATCGTCCAGGCGTCGGAACAGCTTCTCGGGCAAGGCGTCCTCACGCACCAGTTCGGCGATGCGCTTCTTGCGGTTTTCCTTGATCCGCACTTCGTGGTTGCGCTCGGCGCTGTCCACCGAACTGCCCTTGGTGTCGCGCTCCAGCTGTTGCTGGATTTCCCGCACGTGGGTCAGCCACTGGTCCTTGTCTGCCCCGCCGTTTTGCAGGCGTTCGAACAGGCTCTCGGTTTTCTGCTCGATCTGCGCGGTGATGCTGTTGTCGCCCTCGACCTGCAACAGGTCGTCGGCGATCTGGTAGTGGGTGAACTCGCCCGTGGCCAGGGTCAACTCGACGCGGGACAGGAAGTCCGGCAGCTCGGTGAAGGTCCGTGGGGTGACGTTCAGTTGCTCGCGCAGGAACTCGTCGCGTTCCTTGTCGGTCGGGCGATTGTCGTTGACCGCGTTATTGGCGTTGGCCACCCCGAAGAACGCCTTGAGCATCTGCTGCACCTGGCGATTGAGGCGAACGTGCTGGCGCGCGTCGACCTGGGTGTCGAGCACCGCCTGGCCCAGGGACGAGTACGAGCGCGGGAAGTGCAGCTTGGTGTCGCTGCCGTAGTCCTGGGGCAGGCTCACGCTGTAGGAGCGGATCTTGTGCTGGTTCTGGTTGACCGCGATCGAGCGCTTCTTGTTGGCGAAATCCTGGGAGGTGAAGTCGGTGAACAGCGCATCCGAGAGCATCTCGTAGATGTCTTCCTGGTCGCTGGTCTTGGCCTGGGCGACGTTGCTGTTATCGATGATGTACACGTCGTCGTAGGGACGGTTGTCGATAAACAGGTTGTCGGTGGCGTCCCAGTGCTTGAGCAGCGGGTTGCCGCGCATGCAGGTCTCCAGCTCCATCAGCGCCGCATAGCCGTTGGCCTGGACGCGCTCGGCGTTGTACGAGCCGAAGCCGCCCGGCAGCACCAGGAACAGGTCGACCTTACCGGCGATGTTGTTTTCCTTGAGGATGGCCTTGGCCAGGAACCCCATGTCCAGGAACGAACCCGAACCGGTGCCGCCGGCCGCAGAGCCGGTGATCACCACGCGGATCTTGCCCGGGTCGATTTCCAGGCCGAGCTTTTTCAGCTTGTCGGCCTGGGCGCCGATGTTGCTCAGCAGGCGCCCGACCTTGCTGCGCAGCTTGTCGCGGATGCTCGGGTACTTGTCGAAGAAGTACAGCCGAGACAGGGCGCGGATCTGCCCGGCGCCCTTGGAGGGATCGATGCCCAGGCTCTTGATCTTTTCCGGGGTCAGGGGGAACCACTCGGCCACTTCGCGATGGCGGTTGAGCTCATCGATGGAGTGCGTGTACTTGCTCAGGTTGAGCGGCTCGATGATCTTTTCTTCGGAGGTGAAGGCCACCTGCTCGGCCAGCACGTCGGTCTTGATCGACTTGCCGTCCTGGGTCACTTCACCCGAATCGAGGTCGAAGTTGACGAACTGCACCAGGGGGAAGTCGGAAATCTGCTGCACCTGGTTGTTGCCACCCCAAATGGCATTGAGGATGCGCCGGCGCAGGCGGATGTTGACCTTCATGCCGGTGCCGCCGAGGGCGATGAACAAGGTTGGGTGGATCTTTTCACTGACCTGCGGGGCTGCTGCCTGGCCGGAAGGTTGTGCACTCTCGTTCATCAGAAACTCCATGAGCCCGGGTGGGCTGGCCAAGTGAACTTGGCAATTGATCCGCTATTGGGGTGAGACGGGCCGGGTGCGCAGCGCACCCCCGGCCATCAGGCAGCGATGACTCAGCGCTTGGCCGAGAAGGTCATCAGCCAGGCAACCAGGGAGATGGCTGCAACGCCGCCCAGCGGCGCCAGGTACAGCGGAGCCAGGAACTGGCCGGAGTTGATCACCGCCAGCACCGCCATGGTCGCAACCATCAGCAGGCCGAGGAACAGGAACCAGCCGGAAGCATTGGCGCGGCTCGGTGCCACACGCTCACGTACGCGCCAGTTGGCGTAGGCGTTCTTGATCACGAAGAAGATGATCGCCAGGACCACCAGCACCGCCACCCCGATCAGGGCGTCGCGGCTGTCGACTTTTTTCGGACCCAGGTCCAGACCGATCGGCGATGGCACGCTCAAGGTGCTGCTGGTGGTGCTGGCCGGTGCTGCCGGTGCTTCGCTTTCAATCGGGGCTGGCAGTGTGCTGGTCTGGGCCATGTTCAACTTCCTTGGGGATTCTTGAGTGAGGGTTACTTGAGACGCACAGCAGTGTCGGGAGCCTTGTCCAGGAGCTTGACCCCGAACAGGCCGCGCTTGATGGTCGCGACCTTGTTCTGCTGGGCGTCGTAGACGTTGGCACTGCTAAAGGGTTTGAGCGGATAGTGCTGGGCCACGCCCTCCACCATCACGGTCACGGCTTTCTTGCCGGCGATCATGCTTTTGCCCACCAGGGCCGCGATCAACAGCAGCAGGAGCAGCCCGAACAGCAACAGCACCGGCCCCAGCGGGTAGCTGATGCGCAGCACGATCGGCAGTACGGTCGAAGAAGTGCTGGCTTCGCTGGACGGGATAAACACGTCCGGCAGCGCATCGCCAGGGAACAGTTCGTTCATCTTCGCGATGAAGTCCTGGGAGATACGCAGTTGCTGCTCGCTCAGGCGCACCTCGATGGTCCCGGCGCGCTGGTAACCGCTGGAGAGGATCACCTCGCTCGACCATTGGGACGGCAGGGGCGGCAGTTGCAGGCTGATCGCGGCTTCGCTGGAGCGCGCACCGGGTTCCAGGTCCGTCAGGCGGTCGAGGGAGATGCTCGATTGCAGGGCTTCGCCCGGCATGTCCAGGTTCATCTCGATCTTCGCGTCGTGGATCTGGTACGGGTTGAACTGGTTTTCGAACTTGCCCAGCAGCACCGCGGTTTTGGGCGAGCTGTCGACGTTGATATTGAGGATCAGGGTCTGCTGGTCCGGGGCCAGTTCGGCACTGACGTCCGGGGTGTCCTGCACGCCGGTGGGGATAAAGCGTACCGCCGACTGGGTCAGGGGCTTGAGCCGGACCCGGTTGTCCTTGAGCAGGGTCGCCAGGGCCGGCTGGGCCAGGACCTGCTCCAGGGCCTTGCCGGCGTTATCGCCGTAGGCCAGCGCATAAATCATCAGGCCGTTGGCTTGGTAGTTGGGGCCTGCCACCGGCATTTTCTGCGGGAATGCGGCGATCCGGGTGATGCTGGCCTCGTTGTGCAGCAGGTCATAGAACTCGCGGTTCTTGAGCGAGGTTTCGCTGCTGTTGTTGGGGCTGTTCTTGTTGTTGGTGAGGATCCAGACAATCCCTTCCCGGCCCTCGAGCCCGGTCTTGATGGCCGCCAGCAACGCTTCCTTGAAGTCGGTGTCGGCATAGGCGCCGCCGGCCTTGCGCACCAGGTTCAGCTGATTGACGCTGGCGGCGAGCTTGTCGTGGGTGCCGGGACCGCGATAAGTCCACTCCGGCGACGGGTGCTGGGCATCGGCCTGGTTGAAACCGCCAATCACCACTTCCGAATTGCCCGCCGCCGCGGCGGCCAGCTTGATCACCAGCGGTTTGAACGACGACGCCGGGTCCAGATAGAAGGGCTCCATCCAGCCGGAGTTCTGCACCAGGAACACCTGGCGCATCGGCTCGGCGACAGCGCCCGCGCTGCCCAGGGCCAGAATCAGCAACAAGCCACGGCGTAGCATCAGGGTCAGGCGTTCCATCGGTAAAGCGCTCCGGAAGAATCGATATACAGCCACAGCGCGTTATCGAAAAAGAACCACTGGGCATTCCACGGTCGGCTGACGTGGGCCTTGAGCCCGAAACCGCGGCCACCGACCTGCTCGAGACGGTACTGCGCATCCACCGGCTGTTCGCTTTTGAAGAAATCGTCGAGGGTGCTGTTCTGCTCCACGCGCATCGAGAGCAGGAGCTTGTCGCTGCTGAACTCGATAAACGGATACACCACCTCACGGGTGGTCGGGGTGATGCTTTCGTCGTGGGTGTCCCAGGGACGTTCCAGGCGAATGTTGTACTTGAAGCTCAGGTGCCCGGTGCCCAGGCGATAGCCCTTGATCGGCTTGGGCTGGTCGGTAGCCCCCGGGTCCAGTTGCAGATAGCTCTGGCCCTCGGCGGTAAAGATCAGTTGCCACAGGCCGTAGCCGTCCTGGAAGGGCGGCCCCTGCTCGGGCATGGCGGTGGCGCCGTTGGGCCACGGGTGCCACTGCGCTTGCAGGGCCTGGCCCTGGCGCATGCTCAGGTAACCATGCTCGCCAATCCACAGCAGGCGGCGGGATGCGTGGTCACGAATCGGCGCCGACAGGCGGGTCATCTGCGCGGCGTCGGCACCTTCTACCGGGTAGCGCTCCCAGCCGTTGGCGCTGGGGCTGACCAGGCAGACGCTGCCGTCTTCCAGCACCAGGGGCAGGAACGACTGCTCCTCAAGGTCGCCGGGGCCGGCCAGCGCTCGGCCGTCGCGGCGTTGGCAGCGGTATTTGAGGTTCAGCGGATCGACCTTGACCAGCACCGCGCCTTCATCGCCGGCCAACAGCAGGTGCTGGCCATGTTCGGCCGGGCACAGGCTGACCGAGTTGGCCCAGTTCTCCAGGCGGTTGCGGCCGATCGGATGGCCTTCGGGGCGCAGTTCCAGCCACTTCTCGGAACCGCGCTGCCAGAGAAACAGGCTGCCTTCACGGCCCAGGGCGAACAGCGCCTCACGGTGGCCGCCGAGGTTGGCAGCGAAGAAGCTCAGGCCATTCTTTCGCGGCAGCTCAATGATCTGCTTGCTGTCATTGAGATCGCGTTCGGCGGAGTTCTGCAGGCGTTCGAAGAGTTGTTTGACGGTCTGTTGCGCGCCGTCCAGGTGGCAGGCGTCATTGACTACCCGCGATCCGCTGCCATCGCCATAGGGCGGCAGCCAGCGATTTTGCGCCTGGTAGCCGATGGCTGTGAGGGCGGCGCCGCTGTTCGGGCAGAACGCGAAAGATGATGGCAGATAGGTATCGGATTCAGTGAGCCGCGCACCGACCAGGTAGTCGAGATCGACCAGGGTCGCTGCCGGTTTTACCCCGCCGACGCTGGAGAGCGAAAAACCACCTTCTGCTGTTTGTTGCCATTGCTGGTCGCCAAGCTGCCACTGGTACCCGCCGCGATTACCGACTATCTCCATATAATCCTGCTGATACCTGCGTAAAAGTCCGCGCCCGATCTCTCCGGCAAGCACTTCTGATAAGGGGGGTTATTGTCGTACGAGGCGCTCGATCACCGTGAAAAACGCGGCGCAGAGCCTGGCATGGCACCATTTTTTCGATCGCGGAATAGTGGCATATTGATGGGTGTTGTCAACTATTCCATGGCGTCAAAAGTCCTGCTTATACCAAAGGATCAAGGCAGCTCCAGCCCCCCTGCTGCCTTGTGCAATGCCCTTAAATGTTCCCCTACCTGCTTCAGGTTGGCTTCGTTGGCGGCAATTTCGGCAGCCCGTGCAGGTTCGAGCAAGGCGCGGACTTCTTTATCCAGGTCGCCGGTCAGGGCTTGCAGGTGTTTCTGGCGCAGGCTGCTCTCCGCTTCCAGGCGCTGCCATTCACTGGGCTGCGGCAGGCCGTAGCCACTGCTGCCCAGCAGCTCCGCCGGGCGGCTGAGGAAGCCACTGTTGGCGAGGATTTCCTGCAGGGTCTTGTTGGCGTTGTCCATGCCGCCGTTTTTCAGTTCGCGTGCGCCCAGGTAGCGTTGCTTGACCTCATCCTGGGCCAGCAGCAATTGCCGGCGAAAGCTGGCCTGTTCCAGCAGCAGCAAGGCGGCGCTGGTGCGCAGGTCGGCCTGGGCGAACCATTGGCGACGTTCCTCGGCGCTGAGTGACAGCCAGTCTTCGACGCTGGTCTGTTTGATCGGCAGGTGCTTCTTGATGACCTCGAACATGGCCTGGTACCGATCGCGGAACGAGTCGAAGCGATAGCCCAGACGCAGGGCTTCACGGGGGTCGTCGAGCACGCTGGTGTCGGCCAGCCCCCTGCCCTTGAGCACCTCCAGCAGGCCATTGGGCACGATGCTGTCGAGGCCGATCAGTTGCGGATTGTTGCTGCCGCTGCGCAGCAGCTTGAGGCTCTCCACCGCGCAGTTATTGGACAGGAAGTAATAGTTGCCGTCGTAGCTCCAGTGCATTTCCGCGGCGTGTTCCACCACCTGCTCGATCTCGGTGCGCGACAGGTTCAGCGGCACCGAGGCCAGGCTGCGCAGCTCGGTCTTGGTGTATTCGTCGATGACCTGGGCCAGGGGCAGGACAAACAGCCGTGACGGGTATTTGCCCACCAGGCCATCCCAGCTCGACAGCTGCACGTCTCCGACAAAGGCCCGATACGACAGCACCAGGTGCTGATCCAGGTCCAACCGGCAATCGGGTCCGCGCGGGCGGCCCGGGGCACAGATCACCAGGCGCAGCATGCTGTGGCCCCAGCGGCTGACCCAGTTCTGGTTGGCTTCGGCCAGCAGGTAATCGACCGCATACACGCGCTCGGGGTCGACCTGGCCCAGGGGCTGCTTGGCAAAGTCGTTGCCGGCATTGAGGAAGGCGAACGACTTGGCGCAGCTGTCCTTGGCCGGCGGTGCCCAGCCGAAGTGTTCCTGGTAATAGCGGTACAGCCCGGGGCGACGGCAGGCGTAGCTCGGATCAAGGAGGAAGTACTCCATGTTCACCGCGACGAACTCTTTGGGGTTGGTCGTCTCGTAGATGTCCGGGCTGCGTGCCACTTGCCGGTTGTGTTCCTCGCGCGCTCCACGGCGGCCGACGTATTGCGGCCAGCCGGCGAGGTCCAGCAGGCGCGGGTCATCGCTCAGGGTGAAGCGGCGCTCGGTCTGGCCGCGGCACTCATCCCGCAGGCCGACCAGGCCGCTGTTGGCGTTCTGTCTGGCGCAGCGCTGGATCAGCGGGCGCTCTGCGGCGGACCACAAGCGCGAGCGGTCATAAATGTGGGTCAGCTCGTGGAGCACGGTGGCGAGCATTTCCCGGCGCACGGTGCCGTGTGGGCGATAGGTCTTCTGGGTCGCGGCCGAGCCGTCGGTGAGGCTGGCGAGCAGGTTGCGATTGAGGTCCAGCTCGGACACCAGCGACGCCTGGCCGTAGGCGTTTTCGGGCATCTTGTCGGTCCAGCCGACATCGATGCGCCGATCCAGTTGCTGGATGAAGCGCGGCGGCAGGGCCTGCATCGCTTCATCCAGCAGCGCCTGGCTGGCCTGCTGTTGCGCCGGGGTCAAGCCGTCGGTCTTGAGGCGCAGTTGCAGGTCGGCCTGGGCCGTGCCGCACAGTAGCGACAGGGCCCCGGCCAGCAGCCAGGCGACTGATGGCCTCACAGTGCGAGGATAGCTTCGGCGAGTACCTGGTCACTGGCGTCGCGAGCTTGCGGCACGCGGGTGCGCAAGGTGTCGAAGGCGGCTTCCAGTTGGGCGCCACGGATTTCGCCGTTGCTGGCGACGAAGCTGGCGGCATCGTCGTGGGCTTCGCGCACGACTTTCGAGTCGCGGATGGAGGTGGTGGTGTCCGAGGTGAAATCGATCGTGCGGCCAAAGGCGCGGACGATGATGTTACTGGTGGCCACCAGGGTGTGTGCCTGGGCCACATCGGCCAACAACAACAGGCCTAGGGTGGCGGCAATCAGCGGGCTGCGCATGGAACGACTCCGGAATAACAGGGGATGATTATTGGACGAGAATTGCTTGCGCCAGTTCAAGGTCGCTTGCATGAAGTTTTGGCTGGCTGCGCCGCAGGTATTCCAGGGCCGATTCCAGCTGTGCGCCTCGCATGACGCCATCGCTGGCAACGAAGGCCGCGGCGTCATCCTGGGCCGCGAGTATCAGTTTTCTGTCGAAGGGGGCACTGGTCACCTTGCTGGTGGCGTAACCGGTGACGACCAGGCCTTCGGTGGTCAGGTCAAAAGCCTGAGCCGAGCCCACCCCACAGACCATGGATAACAGCAACACACTAAGCGGTATTCGGAACAAAACCAGACTCTCGACAGCTGAAAAAAAACAGCGCCAAGGCTAGCGCAATGCCCGGGCGAGGGCCAGCGCCGGGGATTCCGGGTGCGCGCGGCAGAGCCGGAATCGGTCTGTGATCAGATCGCCAGAATGGCCTGGGCCAACTGTGAGTCGCTGACGTCCAGCTGCGGAACCTGTTGGCGGATGTGCTCGAACGCGCTTTCCAGTTTCACGCCGCGAATGGCGCCATCGGTGGCGACGAAGCTGGCGGCGTCGTCCCGGGCCGCGCGCACGATCTTGTTGTCGCGCAGCGACGAGGTGGCATCGGACGTGGCGTCGGTGGTGGCCTTGAGTGCGCCGACAATTGCATCAGTGGTCACGATAAGGCTGGTGGCGTGCGCGTTGGCAGCCACGGCCAGCAAGGCAGCAGCGCTGAGCAGGCGAAGACGGATCATGGATGAAGCTCCTGTAAATAGCAGATAAGGGGGCGCTGAGTGGGCACCGGACAGCCTGGGTGGAGGTGTTCAGATAAATCAGACGAGCCTTCAGGATTGCTCGCCACATAATCCAGGGATATTAGGCCTGCGCCAAGGCTTCGAACAGCCTGCCCCGCACCCTTCAAGCCAATGGGTGGCGGGAGTGTAGGGGCCTTGCGTGGGCTCAATCCCGGGGGTTGCAGCGCGCTGGTGCTCGGCACAGAGTTACCGATACAGATAGCCAAACCTTAAAACTGTATTGGTTCAATATATGTAATATTAAAACTGTACCTGTCTGACGCAAATCGCTTTTGCACACTGGAACTGAGTCCCCTTAAACGACAAAACCCGTCGCGGTTGCCCGCGACGGGTTCTGTTTTCTTAATCTGGGGTGCTGGCGGTGGACCCGGTGGGTCAGGGCCAGCGACGCTAACTTAGCGCCAGAACGGCTTGCTCAGCTCTTCGTAGCGTTGTGCTTCGCTGATACCGGCGTCAGCCAGCAAACGCGAATCCAGACGAGCCAGTTGATGGCGGCTGGAGATGCGGCGCTGCCACAGCATCAGGTTGGCAATAACGCGCAGAGGCATGGAAGCCTGGGATTTTGCAGCTTTCTCTTCGAAGAACAGTTCGGAACTGATTGTACGTTCCATGGTTGACATCCTTCCGCTTGTGGCGGGATCAGGTAGTGGTTTAACTGATGCCAATGATCCTCCTCTGACGCAAGACTCTGTAGATACAGTTCACCTGTATTGTGAGGGACCAGTTAACTGTTTATAGGGGCTGTACTGCTCGGAAATGAGGCAACTGTACCTATGCGCACTTATTTAGTGCGTTTTGTAAGGTTTTCTGAGATTGGAGGGGGTTTTAGGCGGGAAAATCACCGGTACAGTAGTACAGTTTTTACCGGTTCTATTCAGGCGGCTGACCAGCTGACGAAACTGTGTTTGCGTCAGCGGCCAACTGTTGCATTTACTTCACCAGCATCTGCCCGTGCTCTTCCAGGTTGATGTGCCAGCTCAGGGCATCACGCAGGATGTGCGGGGTGTGTCCGCCCAGTGCGCAGGCGGCGGTGTAGTAGTCATTCAGGGCGGCGCGGTAGGACGGGTGCACGCAGTTGTCGATGATCACCCGGGCGCGTTCCCGCGGTGCCAGGCCGCGCAGGTCGGCCAGGCCGATCTCGGTGACCAGGATGTCGACGTCATGTTCGGTGTGGTCGACATGGCTGACCATCGGTACCACGCTGGAAATCGCCCCGCCCTTGGCAATCGACTTGGTGACGAAGACCGACAGGTGCGCGTTGCGGGCGAAGTCGCCGGAGCCGCCGATGCCGTTCATCATCCGCGTGCCGCAGACGTGGGTGGAGTTGACGTTGCCGTAGATGTCGAACTCCAGTGCGGTGTTGACCGCGATGATGCCCAGGCGCCGCACCACTTCCGGGTGGTTGGAGATCTCCTGCGGGCGCAGCACCAGTTTGTCCTTGTAGCGCTCCAGGTTGCCGAACACGTCGGCATTGCGCCGGCTCGACAGGGTGATCGAGCTGCCCGAGGCGAAGCTCAGCTTGCCGGCATCGATCAGGTCGAAGGTCGAATCCTGAAGCACTTCGGAGTACATGGTCAGGTCTTCGAACGGCGAGTCGATCAGGCCGCACATCACCGCGTTGGCGATGTTGCCGATGCCGGCCTGCAGCGGACCGAGCTTGTTGGTCATGCGCCCGGCGTCCACTTCCTGCTTGAGGAAGTTGATCAGGTGGTAGGCGATGCCCTGGGTCTCGCTGTCCGGTGCGAGCACCGTAGAAGCCGAGTCAGGCTGGTTGGTGATGACGATGGCGGCGATTTTTTCCGGTGGAATCGGAATCGCGGTGCTGCCGATGCGGTCGTCGACCTTGGTCAGCGGGATCGGCGTGCGGGTCGGCCGGTAGGTCGGGATATAGATGTCGTGCAGGCCTTCCAGGTTCGGATTGTGCGCCAGGTTGATCTCGACGATCACCTGCTTGGCGAAAATCGCGAAGCTGGCGGAGTTGCCCACCGAGGTGGTCGGCACGATATGGCCCTGTTCGGTGATCGCCACGGCCTCGATCACGGCGATGTCCGGCAGCTTGAGCTGCTGGTTGCGCAGTTGTTCCACGGTCTCCGACAGATGCTGGTCGATAAACATGACTTCGCCGGCGTTGATCGCCTTGCGCAGGGTGCTGTCGACCTGGAACGGCATGCGCCGCGCCAGCACGCCAGCTTCGGTGAGCTGCTTGTCGAGGTCGTTGCCCAGGCTGGCGCCGGTCATCAGGGTAATTTTCAGCGGGGTCACTTTGGCACGCTCGGCCAGCGCGTGGGGCACGGCCTTGGCTTCGCCGGCGCGGGTAAAGCCGCTCATGCCGACGGTCATGCCGTCCTGAATCAGAGCGGCAGCGTCGGCGGCGCTCATCACCTTATCCAACAACGAAGGCAAGCGGATACGATCACGGTACATGGATTGTTATCTCGGGCAACGGAAGCAAGATGCGCAGTCTAGTGATTTCGAACAAATTCGGCGCGCTACCATGGTCGAATGCAGCGCCGCGATTTAGAGCCTTTTGTCGGGATTGTGCAGCCAATAAAAAACCCCAGCCTACTAAAGGCTGAGGTTTGGGGTATTGCCTTGGCGCAGGTTTTACTCGACAGCCTTGACCATGTCTTCGATGACTTTCTTCGCGTCGCCGAAGACCATCATGGTTTTGTCGAGGTAAAACAGCTCGTTGTCCAGGCCGGCATAACCGCTGGCCATGGAGCGCTTGTTGACGATGATGGTCTTGGCCTTGAACGCTTCCAGAATCGGCATGCCGGCAATCGGCGATTTCGGATCGTTCTTGGCGGCCGGGTTGACCACGTCATTGGCGCCCAGTACCAGCACCACGTCAGCCTGGCCGAACTCGGAGTTGATGTCCTCCATCTCGAACACCTGGTCATACGGCACTTCGGCCTCGGCCAGCAGTACGTTCATATGACCGGGCATGCGCCCCGCCACCGGGTGGATCGCATACTTCACGGTCACGCCGCGGTGTGTCAGCTTCTCGGTCAGCTCCTTCAGCGCATGCTGCGCCCGGGCCACTGCCAGGCCATAGCCGGGAACGATGATCACGGTGTCGGCGTTGGTCAGGAGGAAGGTTGCATCATCAGCCGAACCCGATTTCACCGGACGCGCTTCTTTCGAACCGGCAGGTCCGGCGGCATCCGCGGTGTTGCCGAAGCCACCGAGCAGCACATTAAAGAAGGAACGGTTCATCGCCTTGCACATGATGTACGAGAGGATCGCGCCGCTGGAGCCCACCAGGGAGCCGGCGATGATCAGCATCGAGTTGTTCAGCGAGAAGCCGATACCCGCCGCTGCCCAGCCGGAGTAGCTGTTGAGCATCGACACCACCACCGGCATGTCGGCGCCGCCGATGGGGATGATGATCAGCACGCCCAGCACAAACGCCAGGGCCAGCATCAGCGCGAAGGCGCTGAGGTTGCCGGTGAACATGAACGCCAGGCCCAGGCCCAGGGTCGCCAGGCCCAATACCAGGTTGATCTTGTGCTGGCCGCCGAACTGTACCGGTGCGCCCTGGAACAGGCGGAACTTGTACTTGCCCGACAGCTTGCCGAAGGCGATCACCGAACCGGAGAAGGTGATGGCGCCGATGGCCGCACCAAGGAACAGCTCCAGGCGGTTACCTGCAGGGATCGCGTCCCCCAGCTGTTTGACGATGCCCAGGGACTGCGGCTCGACCACGGCGGCGATAGCGATGAACACCGCAGCCAGGCCGATCATGCTGTGCATGAAAGCCACCAGCTCCGGCATCTTGGTCATCTCGACGCGCTTGGCCATGATTGAGCCGGCGCTGCCGCCGATCAACAGGCCGACAATCACATAACCGATACCGGCGGTGGCCAGCTCAGCGCCCAGCTTATAGATGAGGCCCACGGTGGTGAGCACCGCCAGCGCCATGCCGAGCATGCCGAACAGGTTGCCGCGCCGCGAAGTGGTCGGGTGCGACAGGCCCTTGAGGGCCTGGATAAAGCAGATCGACGCGATCAGGTAGAGCGTCGTTACCAGGTTCATGCTCATTACTTGGGCGCCTCTTCTTTTACTTTCGGGGCTTTCTTCTTGAACATCTCAAGCATGCGGCGCGTCACCAGGAAGCCGCCGAACACATTGACCGCCGCCAGGGCCACGGCCAGGGTGCCCATGGTCTTGCCCAGGGGGGTCACGGTCAGTGCCGCAGCCAGCATGGCGCCGACGATCACGATCGCGGAAATAGCGTTGGTCACCGCCATCAAGGGGGTGTGCAGTGCAGGTGTGACGTTCCAGACCACGTGGTAACCGACATAAATCGCCAGCACGAAGATGATCAGGTTGTAGATACCGGGGGAGATAAGCTCTTCCATCGTCTGAATCCCTGCTTAGGCGTTTTTACGGATGACTTGCCCGTCGCGGCACATCAGGCACGCGGCGACGATGTCGTCTTCGAGGTTGACTTCGAACTGCCCTTCTTTGGTGAAGACAAGCTTCAGGAAGTCCAGCAGGTTGCGCGCATACAGCGCCGAGGCGTCGGCGGCGACAGCGCCGGCCAGGTTGGTCGGGCCGCAGATGGTCACGCCATGCTCGACCACCACCTGGTCGGCCACGGTCAGCGGGCAGTTGCCGCCCTGGGCTGCGGCGAGGTCGATGACCACCGAGCCGGGTTTCATCTGCGCGACGGTTTCGGCGCTCAGTAGGGTCGGAGCCTTGCGGCCCGGAATCAGCGCGGTGGTGATGACGATATCGGCCTGCTTGGCGCGTTCGTGCACCGCCAGGGCCTGGCGCTGCATCCAACTGCTCGGCATGGGGCGGGCGTAACCGCCGACACCGACCGCGCATTCGCGCTCTTCATCGGTCTCGTAGGGCACGTCGACGAACTTGGCGCCTAGGGATTCGATCTGTTCCTTCACCGCCGGACGCACGTCCGAAGCCTCGATCACCGCACCCAGGCGCTTGGCCGTGGCAATGGCCTGCAGGCCGGCAACGCCGGCGCCGAGAATCAGCACACGGGCGGCTTTCACCGTACCGGCGGCGGTCATCAGCATGGGCATGAAGCGTGGGTAATGATGGGCTGCCAGCAGCACTGCCTTGTAACCGGCGATGTTGGCCTGGGACGACAGCACATCCAGGCTCTGGGCTCGAGAGGTCCGGGGCGCGGCTTCCAGGGCGAAAGCGGTAATGCCGTGCTCGGCCAGTTTGGCAATGGTTTCATTGCTGAACGGGTTGAGCATGCCCACCAGCACGGTGCCGCTCTTGATCAGGGTCAGCTCGCTGTCGCTAGGGGCCACGACCTTGAGAATCAGCTCTGCACCAAAGGCGTCATTGGCGCTGCCAATGCTTGCGCCTGCCGCTTCATAGGCGCTGTCGACAACGCTGGCATTAACGCCGGCGCCGCTTTGCACAGTGACCTTATGACCCTGGCCGATCAGCTTCTTGATGGTTTCCGGGGTTGCAGCAACCCGTGTTTCACCCGTTTGGGTTTCGAGAGGAACACCAATGTGCACGTCAAATCTCCTGCTTGATCTTATTGCTTTCGATCTTTCTTAGAAGGCCAGCGCACTGCGGAAGGTGCGACTGGGGCGGCCGATCAGCACGATCCCACCGAAATCACGGCGGGGCGCGGCATTTTGCAGGCGAACTTTGCACCCTTCAAGGGATTCTGACGCGTGACGGAAAATTAACTACAAGTCACCCCGTGACCGAATGTCGCAATGGTACGGCTAGATCCCTTACAGGCCGTGCCTTTCAAGGATTTATCCGGGGAAACGATATTTTTTCTATCGGTGGTGTGAATGCTCGGTTATCGCTGTTAATTAAACCCTACAAGCCACGTGGTTAGCCGCTTGTAGGACGATTGTTCAGCTTGTCGGTACAGTCTGTCTAAATGCGACAAATAGTTATATCTGTAGTGCTTTAAATAAACTGACTACGGGGTCAGCTAATGGCGCTATCCCTTTATTCTTCGAGGCTGTAGCTGTGTGCCTGGTGGATCAGCCAGTCGCGAAAAGCCCGTAAAGACGCTGATTCGACCTTGCGCTCGGGAATCATCAGGTAATAAGCCTTGATGCTCGAGAGGCGCTGAGGGTTGGCAATCACCAGGCGTTTCTCGGCGAGTTCACGCTGAATAAGGAAAGGCGGAATCAGGGCGATGCCCATGTCATGCATGGCGGCCTGGGCGAGCATGGAGAATAGCTCGTAACGCGGGCCCGTCATGTCGCGAGGGATATTCATGTGCTGGGCGTTGAACCATTGCCGCCATGCATAAGGCCGCGTGGTTTGCTGCAGCAGGGGCAGATCGGCGATTTGGGCGGCGCTTAACTGCCCCTGGGTGCCGAGCATGGCCGGGCTGCACACCGGAAGCGGGCTCTCGCCCATCAGGCGGTGGGACTGGGTGCCGGACCAGTCGGCGTCGCCAAAGTAGATGGCGCCGTCGAAGTCGGTGTCGGCGAACAGAAAGGGGCGCGTGCGGTTGGTCAGGTTGACCGTAACTTCCGGGTGCTGCTGCTGGAAGTCCTTGAGCCGTGGCAGCAGCCATTGGGTGCCGAAGGTGGGCACCACGGCCAGTTCGATCACATTGGCGCCCTGCTGGCCCATGACCGACAGCGTATCGCGTTCAACTGCATCCAATTGAGTCGCCACCCGGCGGCTGTAGGAAAGCCCGGCCTCGGTCAGCTTGACCCCGCGCCGTGAGCGCCGGAACAACTCGACACTGAGGAACTCTTCCAGGCTGGCGATCTGCCTACAAATCGCGCCCTGGGTCAGCGACAGCTCCTGGGCGGCCTTGGTGAAGCTTTCATGGCGGGCGGCTGCCTCGAAGCTGACCAGGGCGACGGTGCTGGGGATCTTTCTGCGCATGTACAGCTACCTCACTCAGTACAACCTGCTGATGGCGTTTATGGCGATTACGGAGTGAGAAATTAGCACAACAGTATGCGGAATCCTCGTTTGCCGTTCACGGCAACCCGGCCTAGGATCAGCCCACGATAGTTGACCTACTTCACGAGGACTCACTCATGGGCGGCAAAGCAAGCTTCAACTGGATCGATCCCCTTCTGCTGGATCAACAGCTCACTGAAGAAGAGCGCATGGTGCGCGACAGTGCCGAGCAGTTCGCTCAGGGCAAGCTGGCGCCGCGTGTGCTTGAAGCTTTCCGCCATGAAAAGACCGACCCGGCGATTTTCCGCGAAATGGGCGAGATCGGCCTGCTGGGTGCGACCATCCCTGAGCAGTACGGTGGCAGCGGCCTGAACTATGTGTGCTACGGCCTGATCGCCCGTGAAGTCGAGCGCGTGGATTCGGGCTATCGCTCGATGATGAGTGTGCAGTCCTCGCTGGTGATGGTGCCGATCAACGAATTTGGCACCGAGGCGCAAAAACAGAAATACCTGCCAAAACTGGCTTCCGGCGAGTGGATCGGCTGCTTTGGCCTGACCGAGCCGAACCATGGCTCCGACCCGGGTGCGATGATCACTCGTGCGCGCAAGGTCGACGGCGGCTACAGCCTGACCGGCAGCAAGATGTGGATCACCAACAGCCCGATTGCCGATGTGTTTGTGGTCTGGGCCAAAGATGATGCCGGCGACATTCGTGGCTTCGTTCTGGAAAAAGGCTGGAAAGGCCTGAGCGCTCCGGCGATTCACGGCAAGGTCGGGTTGCGTGCATCCATCACCGGCGAAATCGTCATGGACAACGTATTTGTGCCGGAAGAGAACATCTTCCCGGATGTGCGTGGCCTGAAAGGTCCGTTCACCTGCCTCAACTCGGCGCGCTACGGCATCTCCTGGGGCGCCCTGGGGGCGGCGGAGTTCTGCTGGCACACCGCTCGCCAGTACACCCTGGATCGCCATCAGTTCGGTCGCCCATTGGCTGCCACCCAGCTGATCCAGAAAAAACTCGCTGACATGCAGACCGAAATCACCCTGGCCCTGCAAGGCTGCCTGCGTCTGGGGCGGATGAAGGATGAAGGCACGGCGGCGGTGGAGATCACCTCGATCATGAAGCGCAATTCCTGCGGCAAGTCCCTGGACATCGCCCGTATGGCGCGTGACATGCTCGGCGGCAACGGCATTTCGGATGAGTTCGGTGTCGCCCGGCATCTGGTCAACCTTGAGGTGGTGAATACCTATGAAGGGACCCATGACGTGCACGCGCTGATTCTGGGTCGTGCGCAGACCGGTCTCCAGGCGTTCTATTAATAGGAGAACGACCATGGGCGCGTTATCGCATCTGCGGGTACTGGACTTATCGCGTGTGTTGGCCGGGCCCTGGGCCGGGCAGATACTCGCCGACCTTGGCGCCGAAGTGATCAAGGTCGAGCGCCCGGGCAATGGTGACGATACCCGCGCCTGGGGGCCGCCCTTCCTCAAGGACGCCTACGGCGAGAACACCAGCGAGGCCGCCTACTACCTGTCGGCCAATCGCAACAAGCAATCGGTGACCATCGACTTCACCCAGCCTGAAGGTCAGCGTCTGGTGCGTGAGCTGGCGGCCAAGTCCGACATCCTGATCGAAAACTTCAAGGTCGGTGGCCTGGCGGCTTATGGTTTGGACTATGAATCGCTCAAGGCACTGAACCCGCAGTTGATCTATTGCTCGATCACCGGCTTCGGTCAGACCGGGCCTTATGCCAAGCGCGCGGGCTACGACTTCATGATTCAGGGGTTGGGTGGTCTGATGAGTCTGACCGGCCGCCCCGAGGGGGATGAAGGTGCCGGGCCGGTCAAGGTCGGCGTGGCCCTGACCGATATCCTTACCGGGTTGTACTCGACGGTGGCGATCCTGGCGGCGTTGGCCCATAGGGATCATGACGGTGGTGGGCAGCATATCGATATGGCGTTGCTCGATGTGCAGGTGGCCTGCCTGGCCAACCAGGCGATGAACTATCTGACTACGGGGGTTGCCCCCAAGCGTCTGGGCAATGCTCATCCGAATATCGTGCCTTATCAGGATTTCCCTACGGCGGATGGCGACTTCATCCTTACCGTGGGCAATGACGGGCAGTTCCGCAAGTTTGCCGAAGTGGCTGGGCAGCCGCAGTGGGCGGACGACCCGCGGTTTGCCACCAATAAGCTGCGGGTGGCCAATCGTGCGCTGCTGATTCCGCTGATCCGCCAGGCAACGGTTTTCAAGACCACTGCCGAGTGGGTGGTGCAGTTGGAGCAGGCTGGGGTGCCTTGCGGGCCTATCAATGATCTGGCCCAGGTGTTTGCTGATCCCCAGGTGCAGGCTCGCGGTTTGGCGATCGAGCTGCCTCACGCGCTGGCCGGCATGGTGCCGCAGGTGGCGAGCCCTATCCGGCTCTCTGAAACCCCGGTTGAGTACCGCAATGCCCCTCCTCTATTGGGTGAGCACACGCAGCAGGTGTTACAGCGTGTGCTGGGGCTTGAGGCCGAAGCTGTCAGTACGTTGCGGCAGGCTGGAGTGCTGTAAGGCTCTTCTTCTATATAGAGGGGCGCTTGCGCCCTCCTAGTTTTGGGTGTTTTTGAGCTTATTCATAGAAAGTGCAAATTAAGTGTTGACGGCAGATTCTGGAAGTCTATAATTCGCCCCACTTCCGGCGCAGTCGAAACGGAAAACTCCTTGGTAAACAAAGAGTTACGCGGTTTTCGACAGCGAGCTGCTTCAGATCATCGAAGCCCAGAAGGAGTTGATAGAGCGGTGTTGTTTGGCTCTATTAACGGTTCGATCTTCTCGGTCGAAAGCGGTGAAAAGAAGGTGTTGACAACAGCGAGTAACGCTGTAGAATTCGCCTCCCGCTAACGAGAGATCGGAAGCGCAAGTGGTTGAAGTTGTTGAAGAAATCTTCGAAAACTTCTGAAAATAATCACTTGACAGCAAATGAGGCTGCTGTAGAATGCGCGCCTCGGTTGAGACGAAAGATCTTAACCAACCGCTCTTTAACAACTGAATCAAGCAATTCGTGTGGGTGCTTGTGGAGTCAGACTGATAGTCAAAAAGATTATCAGCATCACAAGTTACTCCGCGAGAAATCAAAGATGTAACCAACGATTGCTGAGCCAAGTTTAGGGTTTCTTAAAAACCCAAAGATGTTTGAACTGAAGAGTTTGATCATGGCTCAGATTGAACGCTGGCGGCAGGCCTAACACATGCAAGTCGAGCGGCAGCACGGGTACTTGTACCTGGTGGCGAGCGGCGGACGGGTGAGTAATGCCTAGGAATCTGCCTGGTAGTGGGGGATAACGTTCGGAAACGGACGCTAATACCGCATACGTCCTACGGGAGAAAGCAGGGGACCTTCGGGCCTTGCGCTATCAGATGAGCCTAGGTCGGATTAGCTAGTTGGTGAGGTAATGGCTCACCAAGGCTACGATCCGTAACTGGTCTGAGAGGATGATCAGTCACACTGGAACTGAGACACGGTCCAGACTCCTACGGGAGGCAGCAGTGGGGAATATTGGACAATGGGCGAAAGCCTGATCCAGCCATGCCGCGTGTGTGAAGAAGGTCTTCGGATTGTAAAGCACTTTAAGTTGGGAGGAAGGGCAGTTACCTAATACGTGATTGTTTTGACGTTACCGACAGAATAAGCACCGGCTAACTCTGTGCCAGCAGCCGCGGTAATACAGAGGGTGCAAGCGTTAATCGGAATTACTGGGCGTAAAGCGCGCGTAGGTGGTTTGTTAAGTTGAATGTGAAATCCCCGGGCTCAACCTGGGAACTGCATCCAAAACTGGCAAGCTAGAGTATGGTAGAGGGTGGTGGAATTTCCTGTGTAGCGGTGAAATGCGTAGATATAGGAAGGAACACCAGTGGCGAAGGCGACCACCTGGACTGATACTGACACTGAGGTGCGAAAGCGTGGGGAGCAAACAGGATTAGATACCCTGGTAGTCCACGCCGTAAACGATGTCAACTAGCCGTTGGGAGCCTTGAGCTCTTAGTGGCGCAGCTAACGCATTAAGTTGACCGCCTGGGGAGTACGGCCGCAAGGTTAAAACTCAAATGAATTGACGGGGGCCCGCACAAGCGGTGGAGCATGTGGTTTAATTCGAAGCAACGCGAAGAACCTTACCAGGCCTTGACATCCAATGAACTTTCTAGAGATAGATTGGTGCCTTCGGGAACATTGAGACAGGTGCTGCATGGCTGTCGTCAGCTCGTGTCGTGAGATGTTGGGTTAAGTCCCGTAACGAGCGCAACCCTTGTCCTTAGTTACCAGCACGTAATGGTGGGCACTCTAAGGAGACTGCCGGTGACAAACCGGAGGAAGGTGGGGATGACGTCAAGTCATCATGGCCCTTACGGCCTGGGCTACACACGTGCTACAATGGTCGGTACAGAGGGTTGCCAAGCCGCGAGGTGGAGCTAATCCCACAAAACCGATCGTAGTCCGGATCGCAGTCTGCAACTCGACTGCGTGAAGTCGGAATCGCTAGTAATCGCGAATCAGAATGTCGCGGTGAATACGTTCCCGGGCCTTGTACACACCGCCCGTCACACCATGGGAGTGGGTTGCACCAGAAGTAGCTAGTCTAACCTTCGGGAGGACGGTTACCACGGTGTGATTCATGACTGGGGTGAAGTCGTAACAAGGTAGCCGTAGGGGAACCTGCGGCTGGATCACCTCCTTAATCGACGACATCAGCTGCTCCATAAGCACCCACACGAATTGCTTGATTCATTGAAGAAGACGATAGAAACAGCCCGAAATTGGGTCTGTAGCTCAGTTGGTTAGAGCGCACCCCTGATAAGGGTGAGGTCGGCAGTTCGAATCTGCCCAGACCCACCAATTTTGTGTGGGAAAAGCCTGTAGCGATACGGGGCCATAGCTCAGCTGGGAGAGCGCCTGCCTTGCACGCAGGAGGTCAACGGTTCGATCCCGTTTGGCTCCACCACTTACTGCTTAACGCTGTTTCTGTGATAAAGCTTAGAAATGAGCATTCCATCGAGTTGATGGTGAATGTTGATTTCTAGTCTTTGACTAGATCGTTCTTTAAAAATTTGGGTATGTGATAGAAAGATAGACTGAGCGTTACTTTCACTGGTAACGGATCAGGCTAAGGTAAAATTTGTGAGTTTAATCGCGAATTTTCGGCGAATGTCGTCTTCACAGTATAACCAGATTGCTTGGGGTTATATGGTCAAGTGAAGAAGCGCATACGGTGGATGCCTTGGCAGTCAGAGGCGATGAAAGACGTGGTAGCCTGCGAAAAGCTTCGGGGAGTCGGCAAACAGACTTTGATCCGGAGATGTCTGAATGGGGGAACCCACCTAACATAAGTTAGGTATCTTGTACTGAATACATAGGTGCAAGAAGCGAACCAGGGGAACTGAAACATCTAAGTACCCTGAGGAAAAGAAATCAACCGAGATTCCCTTAGTAGTGGCGAGCGAACGGGGACTAGCCCTTAAGTGGCTTTGAGATTAGCGGAACGCTCTGGAAAGTGCGGCCATAGTGGGTGATAGCCCTGTACGCGAAAATCTCTTAGTCATGAAATCGAGTAGGACGGAGCACGAGAAACTTTGTCTGAATATGGGGGGACCATCCTCCAAGGCTAAATACTACTGACTGACCGATAGTGAACTAGTACCGTGAGGGAAAGGCGAAAAGAACCCCGGAGAGGGGAGTGAAATAGATCCTGAAACCGTATGCGTACAAGCAGTGGGAGCAGACTTTGTTCTGTGACTGCGTACCTTTTGTATAATGGGTCAGCGACTTATTTTCAGTGGCGAGCTTAACCGAATAGGGGAGGCGTAGCGAAAGCGAGTCTTAATAGGGCGTCTAGTCGCTGGGAATAGACCCGAAACCGGGCGATCTATCCATGGGCAGGTTGAAGGTTGGGTAACACTAACTGGAGGACCGAACCGACTACCGTTGAAAAGTTAGCGGATGACCTGTGGATCGGAGTGAAAGGCTAATCAAGCTCGGAGATAGCTGGTTCTCCTCGAAAGCTATTTAGGTAGCGCCTCATGTATCACTGTAGGGGGTAGAGCACTGTTTCGGCTAGGGGGTCATCCCGACTTACCAAACCGATGCAAACTCCGAATACCTACAAGTGCCGAGCATGGGAGACACACGGCGGGTGCTAACGTCCGTCGTGAAAAGGGAAACAACCCAGACCGTCAGCTAAGGTCCCAAAGTTATGGTTAAGTGGGAAACGATGTGGGAAGGCTTAGACAGCTAGGAGGTTGGCTTAGAAGCAGCCACCCTTTAAAGAAAGCGTAATAGCTCACTAGTCGAGTCGGCCTGCGCGGAAGATGTAACGGGGCTCAAACCATACACCGAAGCTACGGGTATCACGTAAGTGATGCGGTAGAGGAGCGTTCTGTAAGCCTGTGAAGGTGAGTTGAGAAGCTTGCTGGAGGTATCAGAAGTGCGAATGCTGACATGAGTAACGACAATGGGTGTGAAAAACACCCACGCCGAAAGACCAAGGTTTCCTGCGCAACGTTAATCGACGCAGGGTTAGTCGGTCCCTAAGGCGAGGCTGAAAAGCGTAGTCGATGGAAAACAGGTTAATATTCCTGTACTTCTAGTTATTGCGATGGAGGGACGGAGAAGGCTAGGCCAGCTTGGCGTTGGTTGTCCAAGTTTAAGGTGGTAGGCTGGAATCTTAGGTAAATCCGGGATTCTAAGGCCGAGAGCTGATGACGAGTTACCTTTTAGGTGACGAAGTGGTTGATGCCATGCTTCCAAGAAAAGCTTCTAAGCTTCAGATAACTAGGAACCGTACCCCAAACCGACACAGGTGGTTGGGTAGAGAATACCAAGGCGCTTGAGAGAACTCGGGTGAAGGAACTAGGCAAAATGGCACCGTAACTTCGGGAGAAGGTGCGCCGGTGAGGGTGAAGGACTTGCTCCGTAAGCTCATGCCGGTCGAAGATACCAGGCCGCTGCGACTGTTTATTAAAAACACAGCACTCTGCAAACACGAAAGTGGACGTATAGGGTGTGACGCCTGCCCGGTGCCGGAAGGTTAATTGATGGGGTTAGCTAACGCGAAGCTCTTGATCGAAGCCCCGGTAAACGGCGGCCGTAACTATAACGGTCCTAAGGTAGCGAAATTCCTTGTCGGGTAAGTTCCGACCTGCACGAATGGCGTAACGATGGCGGCGCTGTCTCCACCCGAGACTCAGTGAAATTGAAATCGCTGTGAAGATGCAGTGTATCCGCGGCTAGACGGAAAGACCCCGTGAACCTTTACTATAGCTTTGCACTGGACTTTGAATTTGCTTGTGTAGGATAGGTGGGAGGCTTTGAAGCGTGGACGCCAGTCTGCGTGGAGCCAACCTTGAAATACCACCCTGGCAACTTTGAGGTTCTAACTCAGGTCCGTTATCCGGATCGAGGACAGTGTATGGTGGGTAGTTTGACTGGGGCGGTCTCCTCCTAAAGAGTAACGGAGGAGTACGAAGGTGCGCTCAGACCGGTCGGAAATCGGTCGTAGAGTATAAAGGCAAAAGCGCGCTTGACTGCGAGACAGACACGTCGAGCAGGTACGAAAGTAGGTCTTAGTGATCCGGTGGTTCTGTATGGAAGGGCCATCGCTCAACGGATAAAAGGTACTCCGGGGATAACAGGCTGATACCGCCCAAGAGTTCATATCGACGGCGGTGTTTGGCACCTCGATGTCGGCTCATCACATCCTGGGGCTGAAGCCGGTCCCAAGGGTATGGCTGTTCGCCATTTAAAGTGGTACGCGAGCTGGGTTTAGAACGTCGTGAGACAGTTCGGTCCCTATCTGCCGTGGACGTTTGAGATTTGAGAGGGGCTGCTCCTAGTACGAGAGGACCGGAGTGGACGAACCTCTGGTGTTCCGGTTGTCACGCCAGTGGCATTGCCGGGTAGCTATGTTCGGAAAAGATAACCGCTGAAAGCATCTAAGCGGGAAACTTGCCTCAAGATGAGATCTCACTGGAACCTTGAGTTCCCTGAAGGGCCGTCGAAGACTACGACGTTGATAGGTTGGGTGTGTAAGCGCTGTGAGGCGTTGAGCTAACCAATACTAATTGCCCGTGAGGCTTGACCATATAACACCCAAGCAATCTTGTAACTTCGAAAGAAGAACCTGATTGCGGTGTGTGAAGACGAAACGAACCGAAAGTTCGAGAGAAACACACAAATCTATTACATACCCAATTTGCTGAAGCGAGGCCAACTGGTCACGACTCAGTACCCGAATTTCTTGACGACCATAGAGCATTGGAACCACCTGATCCCATCCCGAACTCAGCAGTGAAACGATGCATCGCCGATGGTAGTGTGGGGTTTCCCCATGTGAGAGTAGGTCATCGTCAAGATTAAATTCCAGAACCCCTGATTGCTAACGCAATCAGGGGTTTTGTTTATGTAGAAGTCCATGATTTTCACCGGCACGTTGCTAGCGCAACGGACTGGTACACAGAATTTCTTGACGACCATAGAGCATTGGAACCACCTGATCCCATCCCGAACTCAGCAGTGAAACGATGCATCGCCGATGGTAGTGTGGGGTTTCCCCATGTGAGAGTAGGTCATCGTCAAGATTGAATTCCGAAACCCCTGTCTGCTCACGCAGACAGGGGTTTTGTTTTTGTGCGAGATAAAGCCTGAGGCGCGATTGAACAGGTGGCCCATGGCGAGCAAGGCCTTACCTCAGGATCACTAGTAGCGTCTATCGAAGCCGCTTGTAGCCGGCTTCGACACAAGCTAAACCCGTATTGGACAGCTCGCTAGCTCAACCCCTACGAGCCCTGGCGCTTCTGCGCGCAAGCAGCTTGCGCCACCAGATGTAGACACCCGTCAGCGACAGCCCGGCAATCAATACGCCCAATACGGCAATCAGGATCTGCCCGGTCAACCCGATGATGCGCCCGCCGTGAATCGGCAGTTGCAGCCGATAAAAGCGCTCGCCGAGGGTGCCTTGGCCGGCGATTTCCTGGCCCAGCAAGCGCCCGTCTGTACCGTGGAAGAACAGCCAGGATTTACCATGAGCCTCGGTATCGTGCTGACCGAAACCGGCCCCGTAGAAGTTGTACTCGAAGCTGTAATACAGCTCACCGATCGCGGCTTTCAAACCCAGGCGCCGGCCTTCTTCCAGGGCGCGCTCATAGGCTTGTTGATAGCTGATTTGGGTCACCCCCAGCTCCGTCGCCGGCAGCCGCCCACGGGCCTCATAAACGCTGGGTTCAACCGTGGAAAACAGTGACACCGCAGGCTTGAACACCTGACTGGGCAGGTTCATGGCCACGCTGCTGATGGCGATCGGCACCAGCAGCAGCCACAACCACAGGCCCCCGGCGCGATGCAGGTCATAGTTGAGCCGATAGGCATGCCCGCCCTTGATCTTCCAGGCCGTCGACCACTTGCGCCAGAACGGCCGTCCGCGCGGCAAGGTCAGCAGCAGGGCCACCAGGCAATCGATGACCCAGGCGCAGGCCACCAGCCCCATCAGCCATAACCCCCAATTGCCCGGCAGGGCGAGGGTGTAGTGAAACTCCAGGAGGAACGGGATTAAGTTTTCCCGTTGCAGACAACACGCGCCCCATTCCCGCTGCCCTTGCTGCTCGCCGCTCACCGGGTCGAGGTAGAACACCTGATTGCTTTCGGCAAAAGGTTTGCCGGTGGCAGGATCGGTCCGGGGCACGGCGGCGAGCAATGCGGTATGCCCGCTTTCACTCGGGTACTCCATGTACCAGACCTGCAGCCGAGGATGTTGTGCCTGCAACCGGTCGACCAAGGCACCCGGTGGCAGCGCCTGGCCTTGGCTCGGGGTGGTGTAGAAGGTCGGGTTGAGCCATTCATCAAGTTCATGATGAAACGCCAGAATGCTCCCCGTGAGCCCGGCCAGCAGCAAGAACAGGGCAGTGGCCAGGCCAATGTAGCGATGCAGTAGAACCAGAAGTGCGCGCATGGAATTTTCCCGTAGAGACGACAAAGCCAGCGCCCGGTTTCAGGCGCTGGCTTTGGGGGAACCGACAATGATTAGAACTGGTAGCTCAGGGTCGCCGCGACGTTGCGTTCTTCACCCATGTAGCAATAGCCCAGGCTGGCACAGGAGGCGATGTAGCTCTCGTTGGTCAGGTTGTTGGCATTCAGGCGCACGTCCAGGCCCTTGAGCCCGACCTTGCCCAGGTCGTAACCGACCGATGCGTCGAACAAGGTGTAGGCCGGCACCTTCATGGTGTTTTCCGCATCAGCCCAGCTGTACCCCACATAACGCACACCGCCGCCCAGGCGCAGGCCATCGAGGGCCCCCTGGCGGAAGTTGTAGTCGGCCCACAGCGACGCCATCTGGCGCGGGGCCTGAGTGGGCGAGTTGCCTTTGTTGTCGAGGTTGCTGCCTCTCAAGGCGCTCGGCATCGTCTTGGAATATTCGATATCGGTCAGGGTGTAACTGCCGAGCACTTTCAGGTTGTCGCTCAGTTGCATATGGGCTTCGAGTTCCAGGCCTTGGGAGCGGACTTGGCCAACAGGGCGGAAGAAGTCCTCCTGAGGCTGTTTCGACGCGAGATTTTCCTGCTCGATGCGAAACACCGATGCCGTGAACAGGTTCTCGGTGCCTGGCGGCTGGTACTTGATACCCGCTTCCCACTGGGTGCCCTCGGTCGGCGCCAGAGGTTTGCCAGCCTGGTCGGTCACCGAGTTCGGATTGAAGGACTCGGAGTAGCTGATGTAGGGCGCGATGCCGTTTTCAAACAGGTACAGCACACCCGCACGACTGGTGAGTTTGCTCGGCGTGTCGGTGGACTTCGGCCCTTCGTTGATGCGGTCTTCACTGGAGGTCTTGACCCAGTCCTGGCGCACCCCGAGGGAGAAGCGCCATTGATCCAGCTCGATCAGGTCCTGCATGTACAACCCGGTTTGCTGCAGGCGGCGCAGGTAGCTGGTGGGCGGGTCGTATTGCACGCTGGTGTTGCCGTACTGCGGGTTGAAGGCGTTGAGGCTCGAAGCACTGCCGGTACGCCAGTCGACCACGGTTTTGCGTCGTTGGTAGTCCACGCCCAGGAGCATTGTGTGCTTGGCCGCGCCGGTAAGGAATTCGGCCTGGAGCATGTTATCGACGATGAACGAATGCAGTTTTTCATCGGCGCCGGAATAGTAGCGGTTCAGCTCGTTTCCGTTGGGGCCGCCCCAGGTGCCCAGGGAATAGATCTGATCGGATTTGACCGTCGAATCCAGGTAACGGAAGTTCTGCCGCGCGGTCAGGACATCGTTGAACCGGTGTTCGAACTGGTAACCGAACGACTGCTGATCACGGCTGTAACGATCAAGCCCCGGCTCGCCGTCGAAGAAGTGTTCGGAGATCCGCTGCCCGTTGTGCGGGTGCAAGGCACCATCCGCCGGGACCCCGCCGTGATAACCGCCATCGGGGTCATGTTGCAGATAGGCTTGCAGGGTCAGCGAGGTGTCTTCGCTGAAGTCGATGCTCAGGGTCGGGGCCAGGGCGTAGCGTTTTTCTTTGACGTGGTCGAACTGGGTGTCGGATTTGTCCGCAAGGCCTGTCAGGCGATAGGCAATGCGCTTGTCGTCATCCACCGGGCCACTGAAGTCGAAACCCACGCCGCGCTGGCCCTGGGTGCCTACCGTGGCTTGTACCTGATGGTAGGGCTCGTACAGCGGTCGTTTGCTGGTCAGCGCCACCAGGCCACCCGGCGAGCTGCGGCCGTAGAGCACCGAGGACGGGCCCTTGAGAATGTCCACTCGCTCAAGGAAGTACGGATCGACCTGCATGGTGCTGTAGGTCCCGCTGTCACCCATGGACTTGAGGCCATCGAGGTAGATGTTATCCACCGAACCGTCGTTGAAGCCGCGCATGGCCACGTAGTCGAAGCGGTGTGTGGCGCCGTAGGGGTTGGTCAGTACGCCGGGGGTATAGCGCATGGTCTGGGCCACGGTTTGTGAGCCCTGGTCGTCCATCTGCTCGCGGGTCACTACCGAGACACTCTGCGAGGTCTCAAGCAGGGCGGTGCTGGTCTTGGTCGCGACCTGGCTGTGGGTGGCGTTGTAGCCTTCCATGCTGCCCAGGGCATTGCCCAGGGCGAAGCCCTTGATGTCGGTGGTCGGCAACGACAAGGCGCCGGTTTCAGGTGGCTCGCGCAGGATGTAGCTGCTGCCATCCTGACTGACGGCCTCCAGCCCCGAGCCATTGAGCACCTGCTGCAGGCCCTGGTCCGCCGAGTACTGGCCCTGCAACCCCGGCGACTGCCGACCCTGGGTTTGCGCCGGGGTGGTGGACAAGGTGATGCCGGCCTGACGGGCGAACTGATTGAGTACGTCGCTCAAAGCGCCTGGGGCGATGTTGTAGCTTTGGCTGCGGAGGGCAGCATCGGCCGCGTGGCCCACGACCGGCAGCGCGCCCAGGCCCAGGGCCGAGCACAAGAGTGCGGCGCGGATGGCGTGGCGCAGTGCCTTGGGGGGAGTTGCAGTTCGCAAGTGTCCGAGATGGCGGTCAGGGGTGGTGCGGGCAGTCATGATGGTTTCCGTTGAAGTCGGTGAAGGCAGATTGAAGTGCTTACTGACTAAGCCGGACTTGCGGATAAAACCCGCCAAAAAAAATGCACGGTCTGATCGATCAGACCGCTCGCTCCAGGTTCACCCACCAGCGGGTGCGATAGCGCAGGCGCACCGGCAGGGTTTGCGGCAGGATCGCCAGCAACTTGTCGGTGTCTTGCAGGCGGAAGACCCCGGACAGGCGCAAGTCGGCAATCTCGCTCGAACAGCCCAGGTAGCCATGGCGATAACGTGCGACTTCCTGCAGGAAATCCCCGAGGCGCATATTGCGCGTCACGATCAGCCCCTCGGCCCAGGCCCCCACATCCATATCCAGAGTTGGTGCCTGTTGCGCCTGGGAATGGCTGATGAGGTAGCTCTGCCCGGCCTGGACCATGGCCGGCAGGCCGCCGGCGGTGGTCGGCGTATGGATGGCGACGTGGCCGGCGGTCACGCTCAACCGGGTGCAGTTGCCCTCCAGGCGGACGACGAAGCGCGCATCGATCCCTTCGAATTGCCCATGACGGCTTTGCACCATCAGCGGGCGCGGATTGGCCACCTGCGAATCGGCGCCACAGGTGACCATGATCTCGCCGCGGGCAAGGCTGATCAGGCGCCGCTGCGGGCTGAAGTCGAGGTCGGCCGCACTGTCGGTGTTGAGCTCCAGGCGCGTGCCGTCAGGCAGCTGGAAACTGCGTCGCTCGCCGGTGGCCGTGGCGAAGTCGGCCGTCCACTGTTGCCAGCCCACCAGGTCCTTGCCGAGCCAGGCCGCCGTGCCCATCAGCATGGCGCCACTGAGCAGCTTCAACGCCTGGCGTCGACCCAGGCGCTGGCTGCTGTTTTCCAGGGTCTGCAGCGCCACCTGGGCGCCGGGTACGGCTTGCAGGTTGGCGCTGAGCTCCTGCTGCAGCGACTGCACCCGCTGCCAGGCCTGCTCGTGTTCGTGATGCGCCGCCCGCCACACCTCGCACTGCTGTTGCAGCTTGGTGTTGCCGGCATTGTTGCGCAGCCGCAGCAGCCAATTGATGGCCTGCCTGACCACCAGTTGATCGGGGTGTTTGTTCAAGCGCGGGGTGATCGAGGCAGTGTCCATGGTGCTCAAGGCTCGTAGCGCAGCAGGTAGCAGTGATAGAGCGCATCGGCGACATAGCGTTCGACCGTGCGCACAGAAATATCCATCTGTTGCGCGATCTGTTTGTGGGTCAGGCCTTCACACTGGGCCAGCAGAAATGCCTTGCGCACTTTGGGCTTCAGCCCTTCAAGCATGCGTGCGATGCTTTCCAGCAGCTCCAGCACCAGCGCCCGCGATTCAGCGCTAGGGGTCTGGGCTTCAGGCAGGTGGGCAATGGTTTCTAAGTAGGCGCGTTCGATTTCTTCGCGACGCCAGTGATCGATCACCAGGCCACGGGCGATGGTGCGCAAAAAGGCCCGGGGTGCCTTGAGCTCCAGGCGTTCGCCGCGCTGCAACAGGCGCACGAAGGTGTCCTGGGCCAGGTCCGCGGCATCTGCGGCGTTGCCCAGGCGGCTGCGCAACCAGCTGTTGAGCCAGCCGTGGTGATGGCGGTAAAGCGTCTGTACGGCGAACGGCGATGATGACATTGAGGTACGGCCTGCATGTCACAAATGATAATCGGTCGCATTGTCTTTCATGGTCTGGCGATTTGGCAATATCGGCTCGACCAACCGGCATCGAAAAATACCGAGCAAAGGCTCTAAAGCGCCGTTCGGCGGGTTTCTGCTGGAACTAACGTGCATTTTCGATAAATCGCTAAGGGTTCTCGGATTGATGCCGACAGACTGGTGAGAAATGCGTGCACCAAAGTAGAGCGATCACAGAACATTGCCTGCGCTGTTAAATGGAATGTTGCATTCCGGACGCATCCCCCCTTTCGGCATAAGAAGTCCCATGACATGAATCTAAAGTTCAGCCATAAAATCCTTTTGGCCGCCTCTGGCGTAGTGGTTCTGGCTTTTGCGTTGTTCACTTTGTACAACGACTATCTGCAGCGAAATACCATCCGGCAAAACCTCGAGTCCTCGATCGAGCAAGCGGGCGAGTTGACCTCCAGCAGCGTGCAGAACTGGATGAGCGGGCGGATCCTGGTCCTGGAGAACCTGGCGCAGAACGTCGCTCACCAAGGCAGCAACGCAGACTTTCCGGGGCTGGTCGACCAGCCTGCCTTCACCTCCAACTTCCAGTTCACCTACGTTGGCCAGGCCAATGGCGTCTTCACTCAGCGTCCCGACGCGAAGATGCCCGATGGCTACGACCCGCGTCAGCGCCCCTGGTACAAACAGGCGGTCGCGGCGGATAAAACCATGTTGACCCCGCCTTACATGGCGGCAGTGGGCGGCCTGGTGGTGACCATCGCCATGCCGGTCAAGAAGCAGGGTGAGTTGCTCGGTGTGGTTGGTGGCGACCTGAGCCTGGAAACCCTGGTCAAGATTATCAACTCGGTGGACTTCGGTGGCCTGGGCCACGCGTTCCTGGTCAGCGCCGACGGTCAGGTGATCGTCAGCCCGGACAAAGACCAGGTGATGAAGAACCTCAAGGACATCTACCCGGGCTCCAACGTACGCATCGAAAAAGGCAACCAGGAAGTGGTGCTGAACAAGCAGGATCGGATCCTCTCGTTCACCCCGGTGACCGGGCTGCCTAATGCCGATTGGTACATCGGTCTGTCCCTCGACAAAGACAAAGCCTATGCACCCCTGAGCCAGTTCCGTACTTCGGCCTTGATCGCGATGTTTGTCGCGGTGGGCGCAATTGCCATTTTCCTGAGCCTGCTGATCCAGGTCCTGATGCGTCCGCTGACCACCATGGGCCGCGCCATGCAGGATATCGCCCAGGGCGAGGGCGACCTGACCCGGCGCCTGGTGTCGGTGACCAAGGATGAGTTCGGCGAATTGGCCGGGGCGTTCAACCAGTTCGTGGAGCGGATTCACGCGTCGATTTCCGAAGTGTCCTCGGCCACCCGCCAGGTGCATGACTTGTCCCAGCGCGTGATGGCGTCGTCCAACGCCTCGATCATCGGCTCCGACGAGCAGAGCGCCCGCACCAACAGCGTGGCGGCAGCGATCAACGAGTTGGGCGCGGCGACCCAGGAAATTGCGCGCAACGCGGCCGATGCCTCGCAACACGCCAGCGGTGCCAGCGAGCAGGCTGATGACGGGCGTCAGGTGGTGGAGAAAACCATCCTGGCCATGACCGAGCTGTCGCAGAAGATCAGCCTGTCCTGCACCCAGATCGAGACCCTGAATGCCAGCACCGACAACATCGGGCACATTCTGGATGTGATCAAGGGCATCTCCCAGCAGACCAACCTGTTGGCGCTCAACGCTGCCATCGAAGCGGCCCGTGCCGGTGAAGCCGGTCGCGGTTTTGCGGTGGTTGCCGATGAAGTGCGCAACCTGGCGCACCGGACCCAGGAATCGGCCGAGGAGATCCACAAGATGATCACCTCGCTGCAAGTGGGTTCGCGCGAGGCGGTCTCGACCATGAACGCCAGCCAGGTTTCCAGCGAAGAAAGCGTTGAAGTGGCGAACCAGGCGGGTGCCCGTCTGGTCAGCGTGACTCAGCGTATCGGTGAAATCGACGGCATGAACCAGTCGGTGGCCGCTGCGACCGAAGAGCAGACCGCCGTGGTTGAAACCCTCAACGTCGACATCAACCAGATCAACCTGCTGAACCAGCAGGGCGTGGCCAACCTCAACGAAACCCTGAAGGATTGCGATGCCCTGTCGCAGCAGGCCAGCCGTTTGAAACAGTTGGTGGACAGCTTCAAGATCTGATCGCGGCACCCCGGTGCCACGCCAAGGCCCGCTTTTGCAGTGATGCAGAGCGGGCTTTTTTCTGCCTGCAGACTAGTGCATCAGCGCCGAGCGCCGCAGAGGTTGTGCCGATTGCGGGCTCAGCAGCCCAAGGTGGGTGTTGATCACTTGCAGCAGGCGCTGGCGTTGCGACTTGATGAAGAAGTGATTGCCGGCCACTTCGATCAACTCGAATTCGCGGCGCGTGAATTCGCGCCAGTTCACCATGCGACTGGCCGGGGTCAGCAGGTCTTCGCTGCCGTACAGGGCCGTGAGGGGCACTTCGAGGCTGCCGCTGGAGGTGTCGAACCAGGTTTCGAAGAGCTTCAGGTCATTGCGCAGCACGGCCTCATACAGCTGCTGGTCGGCTGCGCCGCGGGGTATTTCGATAGGGGTGGCGCCCAGGGTCAGCATCGCTTCGCGAAACGCCGGAGTCGGCAGCGAATGCAGCAATGGCCGGCCGGCGGGGCTGTCGGGGCTGCGGCAACCGGAGACGAACAGATGCTGGGTCTGGCCCGGAAAATGGGCCTGGGCGTACTTGGCCGTTTCGTAGGCCAGCAGCCCGCCGAGGCCATGACCGAACAGTGCGTGAGGCTCGCTGAGCAGCGGTTGCAGCGCCGCCAGTACCTCCTCGAGCAGCGCCGGCCAGCTGGCGCAAGGTGCTTCGTCGCGGCGCACGCCGTGCCCGGCCAGGCGCACCACCACCAGTTCGATATGGTCGTCGAGTCCGGTGGACCAATTGCGCAGTTGTTCCGGTGCGGCGCCGGCCTGGGGAAAACAGATCAGGCGGATGCCGCTGGGTTGCCCGGAGTTGATCACCATCGTCCATTTCTTATTGTTGATATTCACAGCTCTTCCTTAAGCCTGAGTGACGGTTTTCCGTGAGTGCACCTGAGAAGCGCCGGGGTTCGCCCTGTCGATCCTGAAGGGCGCGCCGGGTGCGCGGTGTCGGGGTGGGCTCATGCCTCCCGTTGTTGCAGGTAATTCCTGATCGTGGTGGCGCCGCTTTCCAGGTGCCGTTCGAGGATGCCCAGTGCGCGCTCGATGTCTTTATCGCTCGCGGCATCGACCAATGCCCGGTGGTCATCCTGGGTGAGGGTGCCAAGGCCCATGGAGGATAGGTGAAAGCGCAGGAAGCGCTCTTCTTCATTGAGTTCGAGTTCGATCAGGTTCAGCAGCTTGCGGTTGGGCGCCTTGTGATAGAGCGCCATGTGGAACAAGCGGTTGAGCCGGCCGAGTTCGGCGTGATCGGTCTGGGTTTCCAGGGCCTCGATGTAGCTGCGGGCCAGGGCAATGTCCTGGGGCTCCAGCAACGGGATCGACAGGCGCAGGGCTTCTTTTTCCAGCAGCAGGCGCAGGGCGTAGGTGTCGACGGCGTCATAGTCGATCAGCGCGGCCACCACCGCACCCTTGTGCGGCACCACCTTGAGCAGCGATTGCGCTTCAAGCTGGCGCAAGGCCTCGCGCACCGGCATGCGGCTGACCCCGAACAGGTCCGCCAGATCCTGCTGGCGCAACGCTGCACCGCTGGGCAGGCGTCCATCGAGGATCGCCGCGCGCAGGGTTTCTTCGATCACTGAGCGCGCCAGATGGGCAGGTATGGGCCCGCTGACTTCGATCTTGCTCAGGATGCCGGGTTTTTTCGTCACGTTTGGGTGTCTCTACTTCTATAAATTGGATCCAATGCACACTAGATAGTGCTGCAAGGCTTGTCAAAGCATCGGCGCCGCAAGGAGCGAGCGGCGCGCGGCGCGGGATTCTCCTTTGAAGCGGCGGTGATGCTCAAGCACCGGGGTAAAAACAGTCCGTGGATAGGCTCAAGTTTAGCGTTTGCTGCACACCATGCCGCGGGCAACGCTGTTGGCCTTGATCTTGCGCATTGCCGCTGCGGGCAAGGCTGCTAGGATTGCGCGGCAATCATTTCACATCAGCCATGAGTGCTCAGCATGCAACTTCCGGATATGAACCTGCTGGTGGCCCTCGATGCCTTGCTCGACGAAGGCAGCGTGGTCGGTGCCGCACGCCGCATGAACCTCAGCCCGGCAGCGATGAGCCGGACCCTGACCCGGATCCGCGAGGCCCTCGGCGACCCGATCCTGGTCCGCGCCGGCCGCGGCCTGGTGCCCACGCCCAAGGCCCTGGAGTTGCGCGCTCAGGTGCGGGACCTGGTGGAGCAGGCCTCGCTGGTGTTTCGCTCCGGGGACCAGGTGGACCTCAGTACCCTGCAGCGGCGCTTCAATGTGCGCGCCAATGACTTTTTTGTCGGGGTGTATGGCGGTCGGTTGATCGACACCCTGGAGCGCCAGGCGCCCCTGTGCGAGCTGCGCTTTGTGCCGGAAGGCGATGGCGACGACGAAGCCCTGCGCGAGGGGCGGATCGATCTGCGCATCAGCAACACGCGGCCGCTGACCCCGGAGGTCAAGGTGCAGAACCTGTTCTCCACCACCTTTGTCGGGCTGGTGCGCGAGGGGCATCCCTTGTTCGACGAAGAGATCACCGCCGAGCGCTTCGCCGCCTTTCCCCATATCAGCATGTCCCGCCGCGGTTTTGCCCGGGGGCCGATCGACACGGCCCTCAGCGCCCTGGGCCTGGAACGCCGGGTGCCGCTGATTGCGCCGAGCTTTCATGCGGCGATGTTTGTCCTGCCCGATTCGGACCTGATCCTGCCGGTGCCCAAGGAAACCCTGCTCAGCGTGAAACGCCTGGGGTTGCGCCTGCGTTCGTTTGCGCTGCCGATTCCGTTGCCGACCCTGGTCCTGACCCAGGCCTGGCACCCGCGCTATGACAAGGACCCGGCCCATAAATGGTTCCGCGAAACCCTGAAGGCGTCCTGCAGCGACACCTGGCTGGCGGCGCAGCCGAGCTGACAGGGCACGTCTGATGCCTGGATAGTTGCGTCTGGTGCACTTATAAGCTGTCGATAAGTCAGTTTTCGTCAGTAGTCGGGCTGCCTAAACTGCTCCGGTATTTCCTGTCCGGAGTTGTACCTTTCATGAGTTCCCTCGCTGTTGCCGCGCCTGCGGGCGTGCCAGCCACCAGCAAGCCGGCAGTTGTTGCCCCGCCCGTGTTCGGCCCGCGGATCATTATCGGCCTGGTGGGTGTGTTGCTGGCGGTGCTGGTCTCGGGCCTCAACGAGATGGTGACCAAGATCGCCCTGGCCGATATCCGTGGCGCGCTGTACATCGGCTACGACGAAGGCACCTGGCTGGTGGCCAGTTACACCGCGACTTCGGTGGCGGCCATGGCCTTCGCGCCCTGGTGTTCGGTGACGTTTTCCCTGCGGCGCTTCACCCTCGGCGCCATCGCGCTGTTCACGGTGCTGGGCGTGCTCTGCCCGTTCGCCCCCAACTACCCCAGCCTGTTGCTGCTGCGCACCGTGCAGGGTCTGGCCGGCGGCGCGCTGCCGCCGATGCTGATGACCGTTGCCCTGCGGTTCCTGCCGCCCAACGTCAAGCTGTACGGCCTGGCTGGCTATGCCCTGACCGCCACCTTCGGCCCGAGCCTGGGCACGCCGCTGGCGGCGCTGTGGACCGAGTATGTCGGCTGGCAGTGGGCGTTCTGGCAAGTGGTGCTGCCGTGCCTGGTGGCCATGGCGGCGGTGGCCTACGGACTGCCCCAGGACCCGCTGCGCCTGGAGCGCTGCAAGCAGTTCAACTGGCGTGGCCTGCTACTGGGGTTCCCGGCGATCTGCATGCTGGTGATCGGCATCCTGCAAGGCAACCGTCTGGACTGGTTCGCCTCGCCGCTGATCACTCTGTTGCTGGGGGGTGGCCTGCTGTTGCTGGTGCTGTTTCTGATCAACGAATGGTCGCAGCCGATCCCGTTCTTCAAGTTGCAGATGCTGGGCATCCGCAACCTGTCGTTTGCCCTGCTGACCCTGGCCGGGGTGCTGGTGGTGCTGACGGCGGTGATCATCATCCCCTCCAGCTACCTGGCCCAGGTCCAGGGTTACCGCCCGCTGCAAACCGCGCCGGTGATGCTGGTCATGGCCTTGCCGCAGTTGCTTGCCCTGCCGCTGGTGGCGGCCCTGTGCAACCTGCGCCGGGTCGATTGCCGCTGGGTGCTGGGGATTGGCCTGGGGATGCTGGTCCTGTCGTGCCTGGGCGGGACGCAGCTGACCTCGGTGTGGAACCGCGACAATTTCTACCTGCTGCAACTGCTGCAGATTTTCGGCCAGCCGATGGCGGTGCTGCCGTTGCTGATGCTGGCCACCGGCAGTATCCAGCCCATCGAGGGGCCTTTTGCCTCGGCCTGGTTCAACACCGTGAAGGGCTTGTCGGCGGTGATCGCCACCGGCGTGCTGGACGTCCTGACCACCCACCGCCTGCATTTTCACTCGACCATGCTGGTGGACAGCCTGGGCAATTCGCCCCTGGTCGACAGCGGCGTCGCCGGTCTGGCCCAGCGCCTGCACCAGCAGGCCGTGGTGCTGACCTCGATCGATCTTTATTACTGCATGGCAGGGCTGGCCGCGGCGCTGATCCTGCTGATTTTCTGGCTGCCGACGCGGGTCTACCCGCCGCGCGCGCCCACTTGAACGCTCAACGAGACAGAAGGTTTTTATGACGATTCATATCAAGCACAAAGTTGCCGTCAGCGTGACCGCGGTCGCGGTGCTCGGCGCATTGATCTACCTGGTCACCGGCAAGGCGACCGAGCAGACCACCAACGACGCCTACATCGCCGCCGACTACACCCTGGTGGCGCCCAGGGTCGCGGGGTTTATCAAAGAGGTGCTGGTGGAGGACAACCAGCAGGTCAAGGCCGGGCAGTTGCTGGCGCTGATCGATGACCGTGACCTGCGGGCCGCCGCCCAGGCCGCCGATGCCGACACCCTGATGGCCAAGGCGCAACTGCAAAACGCCCGGGCGACCCTGGAGCGCCAGAGTTCAGTGATCGCCCAGGCCCAGGCCACGCTGGTGGCGGCGCGGGCGGAAATGGCCTTCGCCGAGCATGAACTGGCGCGCTACAACCACCTGGCCGGTGTCGGTGCCGGCACGGTGCAGAATGCCCAGCAAGCCAGGACCCGCATCGATCAGGCCAGTGCCCGGCAGGCCAATGCCGCGGCGGTGCTGGCGGCCGAGCGCAAGCAGGTGGAGATCCTCACGGCCCAGTGCGATGCGGCCGAAGGCGGCTTGAAACGGGCCCAGGCGGCGCTGGAAATGGCCAGCTACGAGCTGTCGTACACGCGCATCGTCGCCCCGGTGGACGGCATGGTCGGTGAGCGCGCGGTGCGGGTCGGGGCCTATGTCACCCCGGGCAGCAAGATCCTCGCCGTGGTGCCCCTGGAACGGGCCTATGTGCTGGGCAACTTCCAGGAGACTCAACTGACTGACGTCAAGCCCGGGCAAGAGGTGCAGGTGCGCGTCGACAGCCTCGGCGGCGAAGCCCTGTATGGCCGGGTCGAGAGCATTGCCCCGGCGACCGGCGTGACCTTTGCCTCGGTCAAGCCGGACAACGCCACCGGCAACTTCACCAAGGTGGTGCAGCGCATCCCGGTCAAAATCGTCCTCGACCCGGGCCAGGCCCTGGCCGAGCGCCTGCGGGTGGGGATGTCGGTGGAAGCCAGCATCGACACCCTGGGCAATGGCACCCGGGTGCGCGAGGTGACGCAGCGATGATGGGCCATTCCCCAAACCGCGATTCAGGCCAGGGCCATCGCATCAAGGCCGGCGTTCGCTCGGTGTGGGCGCTGAGCCTGCTGTCGTTGGCCGCCTGCAGTGTCGGCCCGGACTTCCAGCCGCCCCAGGCGCAGCAGGTCAGTGCCTGGTCCGTGCCGGACAAAGCCGCCGCCAGCCAGGCGGTCAGCCGCGACATGGATGAGCGCTGGTGGGACGTTTTCCACGACCCGCAGCTCTCGGCCCTGAGCCATCGCGTGCTGAGCGACAACCTCGACCTGCAACTGGCTACCAGCCGCCTGGCGCAGAGCCGCGCAGCACGCCAGGTGATCGGCGCCGATCACTATCCAACCACCGCCGCAACCGGCAGCTACGGGCGCAAGCGCAACAGCGCCGAAGGCTTGAACGATCCGTCGGGGAACAGCGGCAAGTCCGCATTCAACCTGTGGGACGCCGGCTTCTCGGCGTCCTGGGAATTGGACCTGTGGGGTCGCGTACGGCGCGAAACCGAAGCCGCCGACGCCACCCTGGAGGTCGCGGAAAACGATCGGCGCGGGGTGTTGCTGTCGGTGCTGTCCGAGACCGCCCAGGACTACATACAGCTGCGCGGGGTGCAGAGCACCCGGGCCGTGACCGAGCAGAACCTGGAGGTGGCGCGGCACAGCCTGCAACTCTCGCGACTGCGCCTGGCCGATGGCGTGGCCACCGACCTGGACGTTGCCGAAGCCGCGGCCCAGGTGGCAACCATCGAAGCCCGGCTGCCGGCCCTGGAGCAACAGCAGGCGCAGTTGATCAACGCCCTGAGCCTGCTGCTCGGTGAGCCGCCCCAGGCCCTGCACGCCGAACTGGCGGCCGACGCCCCGGTGCCGCAAACCCCGCGTCAGGTGGCGATCGGCTTGCCGTCGCAACTGGCGCAACGGCGCCCGGATATCCGCCAGGCCCAGGGCCGGCTGCATGCCGCCACCGCCAGCATTGGCGTGGCCGAGGGCGATTTCTACCCGCGCATCACGCTGTCGGGCAACCTCGGCTCGCAAGCCATGCAGCTTTCGGATTTCGGCTCCTGGGGTTCACGCCAGTTCGGCATCGGTCCGCAGTTCAGCCTGCCGCTGTTCGACGGCGGGCGCCTGCGCGGCATGCTCCATCTGCGTGAGGCGCAACAGCAGGAAGCGGCCCTGGCCTACCAGCAGACCGTGCTCCGTGCCTGGCATGAAATCGATGATCAACTGACCCGCTACAACGCCAGCCAACTGCGCCGCGACAGCCTGGCCGAGGCCGTGCACCAGAACCAGATCGCACTGCGCACCGCGCAGCAGCAATACGTTGAAGGGGTGGTGGATTTCGTCAACGTGCTGACTGTGCAAGGCGCGTTGTTGACCACGCAAGAACAGTGGGTCGAAAGCTCGGCCGGCGTGTCGCTGGCCATGGTTGGCCTGTACAAGGCCCTGGGCGGCGGCTGGGAATCGGTGTATCCGCTGACGGACGCGCAAGCCTCCCGCTGAAGACGGGCTTTGCCTGGAGATATAAAAAAGTGTAATGATAATTGCTCTCAATCACGTGTGCGGTTCCTTTCATGGAAGCAACGACTGACGGCAAAGAGCAGGTTCATCGCCTTTACCGCGATCATCACGGCTGGCTGCAAGGCTGGCTGCGCAAGCGCCTGGGGGATCGTGAGCACGCGGCGGACGTGGCGCAGGACACCTTTCTGCGGTTGCTGGTCTCGGGGCGGTTTCCCGGGCCACTGGAAAGCCGCAGTTACCTGGCGCAGATTGCCCGCAACCTGGTGATCGACCAGTGGCGCCGCTTGCGCATCGAGCGCGCCTACCTGGAAAGCATCGCCCACCTGCCCGAGCCGGAGTCGCCGTCGCTGGAGACCCGCGCGCTGATTCTCGAAACCCTGATGCAGATCGACGCCATGCTCGATCGCATGCCGGAAAAAGTCCGCCAGGCCTTTGTCCTCTCGCAGTTCGAAGGCCTGAGCTACGCCTGCATCGCCGAGCGCCTGGAGGTGTCGGTCAGTTCGGTGCAGAAGTACATGATCCGCGCCATCCAGGCCTGCTATCAGGTCATCTACGAAGAATGAAACGCCACGACGCGCCGATTGCCCCGCCCATCGTCGAGCAGGCCAGCGAATGGCTGATGCTGCATTGGGGCGGGGAAATGGATCCGGCCCAGCGCCAGGCTTTCGCCCGCTGGCAAACCGCCGATCCCGAGCACCAGCGTGCCTGGCAGCGCCTGCAGCAGTTGCAGCAGACCCTGGGTGCAGTGCCCGCCGAAAGCGCCCGCGCGGTGCTGCGCGATGTGCCGGATGCGCAACGACGTTCGGCGCTCAAGCTGCTGGGTCTGTTGCTGGTGGCCGGTGGCAGTGGCTACCTGGTGCAGGGCAGCCAGCCCTGGCGCAGCGCTTTCGCCGAGCAGCGCACCGCCACCGGCGAGATTCGCCACCTGACCCTCAGCGATGGCACGCGCCTGGACCTCAACAGCAACAGCGCCGTCGACTTGCGCTACAGCGCGCAGGAGCGGCGCATCCGCCTGATCAGCGGCGAGATCCAGCTGAGCAGCGGCCACGATGCCTCGCGGCCATTGATTGTCGAAACCGATGCCGGCGACATCCAGGCCCTGGGCACGCGCTTTACCGTGCGCGATGTCGACAACGGGACCCGGGTCGGGCTGTTCGAAGGCGCGCTGCGCATCAGCCCGCGCAACGCCCAGCCCGTGCACCTGGAGGCCGGCAACAGCCTGTGGTTCAGCGCCCGGCAGGTCGCGGCCAATCAGCCGTTGGACCTGAATGCCAGCAGCTGGAGCCAGGGCCGGCTGATTGCCGAGCGCCAGCCGTTGGGGCAGTTCATCGCCGAACTGTCGCGCTATCGCCCGGGCGTATTGCGCTGTGACGAGGAGGTGGCGCACCTGTTGCTGACCGGGGTATTTCCGCTCAATGACAGCGACGCGATCCTTGCCGCCCTGGAGCGCTCGCTGCCGGTGCGGGCCCAGGCCGTGACCCGTTACTGGGTCACGCTCAAGGCCCGGGTGTGACCCCCGCAAAAAAATAACTGCAGGCCCCTTGTCGATTTTGTCGTCTGGTTCGGGATAGCTGTTGAAAGCCGATCAAGACGCATTCTCATGGGGAGTTCCGGAATGCCTTACCAACCGTCACCGTCCACCCAAACCCTGAGCGCCGCCGTGCGCCATGGCCTGTTCGCCGGCCTGCTGGCGGTCGCGCCGCTGGTGCCCTGTGTGGCCCAGGCCGCCGAGGCCAGCCAGAGCGAGTCGCGCCAGTACAACATCGCCGCCGGCAGCCTCGACCAGGCCCTCAATCAATTTGCCAGTGCGGCCGGGATCCTGTTGTCGGTGGATGCGCAAATGACCCAGGGCAAGCGCAGCGCCGGCCTGCAAGGGCGCTATGACGTGGCCCAGGGCCTGCAACGCCTGCTGTTGGGCAGCGGCTTGCAGGCCCTGCAAGCGGGTGGCGGCTGGATGTTGCAACCGGCCCCGGCGGACGGTCCGCTGCAACTGGGCGCGACCCAGGTCAGCGCCCCTCAGGTCGAGGAAAGCGCCTGGGGCCCGGTGCAGGGCATCGTCGCCAAGCGCAGTGCCACCGGCAGCAAGACCGACTCGGCGCTGGTGGAAATCCCGCAGACGATCAACGTGGTCACCGCCACCGAGATCAAGGCCCGTGGCGCGCAAACGGTGACTGAAGCCTTGCGCTACACCCCGGGCATGACCGGCGGTGGCTTCGCCGACCGGGTGAAGATTTTCGATGAGCCGACCTCGCGCGGCTTCACGCCGACCCCGCTGTACCTGGACGGCCTGCACCTGCCCTATGGCGGCGGCAGCACTGGTGGCGCATTGCAGATCGAGCCCTATTCCCTGGAGCGCATCGAAGTGCTCAAGGGCCCGGCCTCGGTGCTGTACGGGCAGAACCAGCCCGGTGGCATCGTCAACATGGTCAGCAAGCGCCCCACGGCCACGCCCCTGCATCAGGTGGTGCTCGAAGGCGGCAGCGATGACCACAAGAGCCTGGCCCTGGACCTGGGCGGCCCCCTGGACGAACAAGGGCAGTTCCTCTATCGCCTGACCGCCCTGGCCAACGACAGCGGCTCGCCGATCGATTACGTCGAGCAGAAACGCCAGTTCATCGCGCCCAGCCTGACCTGGCGTCCCAACGAAGACACCAGCCTGACCCTGTTCGCCCAATACCAGAAAGACAACGACGTGCCCGAGGCCCAGGGTTTGCCGCGGATCGGCACCCTGGTGCCCACGGTCAACGGCAAGATCAGCCGCGACCTGTTCCTCGGCGAGCCGGGAGTCAACGCCTACGACCGTGATCAGTTCGTCCTCGGCTATGAACTGTCCCATCGCCTGAACGAGGTCTGGACCCTCAAGCAGAACGTGCGCTACGCCGATGTCGACGACCATTACCGCGCGCCGCTGCACGGCTACAGCTTTGTCGCCAACCCGCTGACCGGGGCCAATGACCAGCGCTACATGACCCGCTTCGGTGTCGACTGGAAGCAGCACAACAAGGTGGTAGGGGTGGATAACATCGCCCAGGCCGAATTCGACACCGGGGCGTTCAAGCACACCCTGATCGTGGGCCTGGATTACTACCACTCCAACAGCCAGTTCGCCGGCAAGTACGACCGCACCAACCCGATCATCGACCTGTATAACCCGACCTACGGCACGCCGATCAATTTCAACGGGCTGTATCGCTGGGACAACACCGTGACCCAGACCGGCCTGTATGTGCAGGACCAGATCAAGCTCGACCAGTGGGTGCTGGTGCTCGGCGGCCGCTATGACTGGGCCGAGACCAACAACAAAGTGGTGCTGACCAAGCAGAACAGCGGCAGCAAGGACCAGGCGTTCTCCGGCCGTGCGGGGCTGGTCTACCTGTTCGATAACGGCCTGGCGCCGTTTGTCAGCTATTCCGAGTCGTTCATGCCGTTGAGCGGCACTGCCGAGGGCGGCAGCCCGTTCGAACCGTCCACCGGCAAGCAGTATGAAGTGGGCCTCAAGTACCAGCCGCCGGGGCAGGAAAGTTTCGTCCAGCTCTCGGTCTACCACCTGGACCAGGAGAACGTGCTCAACGCCATTCCCAATAGCACGTTCAGCGACCAGAGCGGTGCGGTGCGCTCCCGTGGGATCGAGCTGGAGGCCAAGGCGGCCCTCAGCGAATCCCTGGACGTGATCGCTTCGGTGTCGCGCAACGACATCAAGTACACCAAGGACGATTCCGGCCGCGAAGGTCGGCACCCGGCCGGCAGCCCGCCGCTGACCGCCTCGGCATGGGCCAACTACACCCTGCTCGGGGATACGCCGCTGGCCGGCCTGGGCGCCGGGTTGGGGGTGCGCTACGTGAAGGGCAATTACGGCGATGATTACGCCGGTGCGTTCCAGATTCCGTCCTACACCGTGCTGGATGCGGCGCTGACCTATGACCTGAACCGCTCGCCGTTCAAGCTCAAGGGCGTGAAGCTGGCGCTGAATGTGAAGAACCTTGAAGACAAGACCTACGTCGACCTGTGCCGGACCGAGCTGGACTGCTACTACGGCGAAGGGCGCACGGTGGTCTCGAGCCTGACTTACGACTGGTAAAAAACAGCCCTAGTTCTGCAAAAACACCACATAGCCCTTGAACCAGGGGCTATCGCGCAGGTAAGCGGGTTCGGTCCAGGCACCGCCCTGGATCAGCCCGACCTTGTACGGCAGCCCCAAGCGGTCCAGGCGCGGCAGGTAGGCGGCGTAATTGGGGATGCTGTGGCGGCCCTGGTAGGTCTGCACCACCACCTCGTCGATCACCCCCTTGAGCTGGCCGATCGCTTGCGGGTCGGCGTTGCTGCCCCAATCCATCAGTCCGGTAATGCTCAGGCGGTACTGCCGTGGCAGGCGCTGGCGCAGGTCACGCAGGAAATCGGCGTACTCCTCCAGGTAACGGGTGCCGGCGTCGAAGTCGATCTGGATCCCGACCACCGGGTTGCCCGCCTGTTGCCAGCGTTGCACCTGCCCCAGCAATTGGGCGTAGATCGGCTCCGGCCAGCGCAGGGTATGGGCGCGGTACACCACCCACACTTCACCTTGAGTCAGGCGCGGCACCGAGACGCCCTGGGCGATCAGGCGCACGCCGCGTTCCGGCTGGCGGCGCGAGGTGCTGATCTGGCCCTGGAGGATGTACAGGCTCTTGGCCTGGGCCAGCACCGGCTGCGGCTTGACCCCGCTCCATAACCAGAACGCGTCATAGTCGCCGGCGTCGACCGCGGCCCAGGCCTGGCTGCTGATCAATACGGCCAGCAGCCATCCAGCGCGCAACAGAGCGTTCATGGGTTACCAGTAATACGGCAGGGATTTGCTCCACTGGGTATCGGCGTAGGTGCCCTTGATCTGGCGGAACCAGGCCTTGCGCACCGCCGGCTCGACATCGGTGCCGCCGCAGCTGTTGTTGCCCGAGGGCGCGTAGCACTTGATGGCGCGGAACAGCGCGTAGGCGCGATCGTCCTTGGGCGCGTGCTGGTTGTCGATCACCTGGCGATAGCCGTCATGGCGTGAAAACACTGCCGGCTTGGCGTCGATACCGCTTGAGCCCAGCTCGCCCTTGTACGGCGCGGCATCGAGCGGCGAATGGTCGAGGCCGTTGCGCAGAATGAACTCGCCCAGGCAGTTCAGGCCCTTGGGCTGCTGGTTGTTGGCCTGCAACACGGCGGCGATCTCGGCGATGCTCGGGCAGCCGTAGCCGGACTCTCCCGGCTCGCCCTGCCAGTTGAACATCGCCAGTGGCTTGCCGCTGTCGTAGAAGTAGCCGATGCCGACCCCGAGCTTGTCGGGCGAAGGGCTGGCGGGCATGCGCTTGAAGTCTTCGGCAAAGGCTGCGTACTGGCCGCGCAACAGCTCTTTGTAGAGCAGCACGAACAGGGCGCTGTCGCGTTCGCCGGCGTCCACGCCCTGGGTCACCTGTTGGCGCAGCAGCGGCAGGTCGGCGCTCAGGCGTTGCAGGCGATAGCGCAGTTGCGGGGTCTTGATCGGCGAGTCGGCGGCAAAGACTTTGTCCAGACGCTGGCTGAACTCGTAGTTCCAGGCCAGAGCCAGCTCCACGTAGTCACGCTGCAAGGGCTGCTTGACCTTGCCCAGCAGCTCCAGCCACAGGGCTTCGGCCGCCTTCCAGTCCTGGGTCTTGTGCAGCGCCAGGCCGCGCAGCACCTGCTGGCTGAAGGCGAAGTAATCGAGTTGCGCGGGCACGCTGCCTGGCAACAACGCCAGGGCCTGCTGCGGCTTGTCCTCAAGGTTCAGGTAGGCCGCCGCCTGCAGGTAGTTGAACAGGGCCGGCTGTTCGGCGAACACGGCCTTTTGCGCCTGGAGTTGCTTGAGGTTGAAGGTGCCCTGGTAGGCGCTGATGCGGCTCAGGTCCTCGACCGCCAGCAACTGCGGGGTGCGGATATCCGGGGCCTCGGTGCCGAGCAGCTTGTTGTCGGTCTCCTGAATCAGCTCCGGCAGGCTGATATTGCGTTGCGCGGGCGTGGCGTGCAGCAGTTGCCAGCTGTAATCCTCGGCCAGCTTGCGGTCATCGCCGGACAGCCAGTGCACCCGGCGCAGCAGGCCTTTGGCCGACGCACTGAAGTGCCCCTGGGGGTAGGCCGCCAGGTAGCGTTCCAGGTTCTGCTCGGCCAATTGCAGGTTGGGCCGATCGACCTTGTTCAGGTCCGGCAGGCCCATGTCATCAAACGTGTCGGCTTGCGCGGCGTTCAGTGGGATGCGCGCGCTCATGTACAGCGCGGTTTCCTTGAGCCAGGGCTGGGGGCTGTCGGTCAGGCTGGCGAAACGCTGGGTCGCCTTGTCGAAGCGGCCGCTGTAGAACTCGGCGGCGCCCCGCAGGTAATTGGCGAAGGCCTTGCCGGTTGCAGAGAAGTGCTGATCTTCGATCAGGACCTCGGCATTCCCGGCCTCCCACTCACAGACTTGCAGCATCTGCATGCGCTCGCCCGCCAGGTCGCTGCGTTCCTGCGTCGACAGTTCCGGGGTGTCGAGCAACTGGCCGATAAAGGCGCTGGCGCTTTCCAGGTTGTTACTGCGGCAGCGGTTGCCTTCGCCCTCGATAAAGTGCGGACGCTGATCCAGGGTGGCCACCGCCGGCAACTCCAGTTGCGCCAGTTGCTGGTCGAGGCGCGCGACCAGCGCATCCTGTGCGGCGGGCGTGGCGTTTTCCGGCTCCGGGTCCAGGCGCATCAGGTCGAACGGCACCGGGCCGTAGCCGGCTTGCAGGTCATTGTTGCTCAGGGCGACAGGGCTCAGGGGCAGGGTGCCCTGGTCGGACATCAGCAGGCGCAGGTTGGTCCGGCTGTCGTTGTTCGGGCTCAGGAACGGCACGCTGTTGCAGGCGCCGCTGCCTTGCGGGGTCCAGAGCACTTCGCATATGGATTCGTCGAAACTGGCATAGGCCGGGGTCGCGCAGACGGCGCCAAGCGCCAGTGACACAGATGACAGAAAACCGATACGCATGAATTGTCCCTAATCCCGAAAGCACGAAGTGCGGTGGTCCGATAGTGGCGCAAATCATACAGAAGCTCCCGGGGCGCACCTACTGGCTGGCGTATTGATTCCAGCGAACCTTTTTCGGGTGAGCAGGTAACAGGCCCGGGCTAGAGCGGGCGGCGTGAAATGGCAGCGGAGGCTCGATAAAGATGATGGCGTTGTGCTTGACGCTCACCCTCGCTGTCGTAGACTCCGCCCATCCGACAGGGAGTAAAGGTTATGCGGCGTTTTCGTGGTTTGGGATTCGGATTGACCTGCCTGGCGTGCCTGGCGCAAGCGCAAACTCCCGTCGCCGACGATCCGCTGCTGGCCAGCCCGGCCTCGGACGCCAGCTCGACCAGCACCCAAGCCCGTGGCGTACTGCGCGCCCGCGACCAGGCGATGATGGCCAGCGAGCTGTCCGGGCGGATTGTCGAACTGCCTTTCAGTGAAGGCGAATCCTTCAAAAAGGGCGATGTGCTCGCCCGTTTCGACTGCTCGGCCTATCAGGCCCAGCTCAATGCCGCGCAGGCCGCCAGCCGGGGTGCCAGTGAAGAGCTGGCCCACAACAAGCAACTGGCGGCGCTGAACTCGGTGGGGCGTTTCGAGGTGTCGCGGGCCGAGGCCAAGCTCACCGAAACCCAGGCCCAATCCCAGGTCTATCAGGTGCAGGTCAAGCGTTGCAGCGTGGTCGCGCCTTTCGACGGCCAAGTAGTGCAGCGCAAGGTGCAGCGCTTCGAGAGCGTGGCGGCCGGCTCGCCGCTGCTGGAAATCGTCGACAACCGCACCCTGGAAATCCACCTGCTGGTGCCGTCGCGCTGGATGGGCAAACTCAAGCCAGGGCAGACCTTCAGCTTTATCCCCGATGAAACCGGGCAGTCGCTCACGGCCACCGTCAAGCGCCTGGGCGCGCGGATCGACGAGGGCAGCCAGACCCTGCTGCTGGTGGCCACGGTGCCCAGTGCCGCCGGGCTGCTGGCGGGCATGAGCGGCACGGCGCGGTTTGCGGAGTCACCATGAACGCGCCGCTGTCGGGCTCGGCGGAACAGGTATTCGCCCGCTTTCTCGACCTCGAACGCCAGACCCGCGCCGCGTCGACCGTGGAGCAGCTGGCCTACAGCCTGGTCAATGACGGGCAGGCGCTGTTCGGTTTTCGCCATGCCGCACTGCTGATCGCCGGCAAGGTGCGCGCGGTGACCGGGGTCAGCAGCCTCGACCCGAATGCGCCGTTCGTGGCCTTCGTCGAACATGCCGTGGCGCAGCTATTCAAGCGTGAACAGCTGCAGCAGGCGCGGGTGGTGACGCCGGATATGGTCAGCGACTCGGTGCGCGCCGATTGGCAGGGCCTGTCGGCGGCCCAGGTGTTCTGGTTGCCGCTGCTCGATCGCAAGGGTGAAGTTTTCGGCGGCCTGTGGCTGGCCCGGGACACCGCGTGGAATCCCGCCGAACAAGTGCTGTTGTCGCAATTGGGCGACACCTACAGCCATGCCTGGCTGGCCCTGCAACCGCGCCAGCCATGGCGCCTGCGCTGGACCCGCAAGCGCCAGCTGTTGCTGGTGGGCGTGGTGCTGCTGGGGCTGTTGATCCCGGTGCGGCAATCGGTGCTGGCGCCGGCCGAAGTCGTGCCCCTGGGCGGGCGGGTGGTGGCGGCACCGCTGGATGGGGTGATTGCCGAGTTCCTGGTCAAACCCAACCAGAGCGTGAAGACCGGGGATCTGCTGCTGCGTTTTGAAAGCACCACCCTCACGGCCCAGGCGGATGTTGCGGCGCGGGCCCTGGGTGTGGCCGAGGCCGAGCTCAAGGCCAATGCCCAGCGTGCCTTTGCCGATGCGGAGTCGAATTCGAAAATCGACCTGCTGGCGGCGCGGGTCGAACAGAAACGTGCCGAGCGCGATTACGCCAGGGAGTTGCTCAAACGCAGCGAAGTGCGCGCCGAACGCGACGGCATCGCGGTATTCGCCGATGCCGAGCGCTGGACCGGCAAGCCGGTACAGACCGGCGAGCGGTTGATGGAAATTGCCGATCCGAACCAGGCCGAGCTGCGTATCGAGCTGGCGGTGGGGGATGCCATTGCCCTGGAGCCCCAGGCGGAAGTGGCGCTGTTTCTCGACAGCGACCCGTTGCAGCGGCACCTGGCGACCCTCGAACACGCCGCCTATGAAGCCCAGCCCACGGCGGGCGGGCAATTGGCCTACCGGCTCGATGCGAGTTTTCGCGAGGCACCGCCGCGGATCGGCTTGCGTGGCACGGCGAAGATCTTCGGCGAGCGAGCCCCTCTGGCCCTGTATCTGTTACGCCGTCCCCTGGCCGGTCTGCGCCAGAGCGTAGGTCTGTAATGAACCTGCCGGCCCTGCGCACCGACTTGCAGTTGTCGGCCGCCGCTGCGGCCCGGGATGGCTCGCCGCGCTGGACCCTGGCCGACCCGGTGCGCGGGCGTTATTTCAAGCTGGGGGCGGCGGCGATCCGCCTGTTGCGCCATTGGGCACTGGGCGACGCGCAGCAGGTGCTGCAAGCGGCCAACCGCGAGCCTGGCCTGGCATTGAGCGAAGGCGAGCTGGAGGAGTTGCTGGGATTCTTGCGGGCCCATGACCTGATCAGCGCACTGGACCCGGAGCAACGCTCCAGTTACAGCCACAAGGCCGCGGCGCAGCGCCAGAGCCTGTGGCAGATCCTGTTGCATCAGTACCTGTTCTTTCGAATTCCGCTGTGGCGCCCGGACGCCTTTCTCAATCGCGCCTGGCCGTGGTTGCAGCGCTTCGGCCCTCACCTGTTGCGGTTTGGCCTGCCAATCACACTGGGGCTTGGGGTGTTTCTGGTGTCGCGGGACTGGCAGCGGTTTCTCGCGACCTTTCCCCATCTGTTCAGCCTCGGCGGGGCCCTGGCGTTCGGCGCGGCGCTGTTTTTCGCCAAGCTGTGCCACGAATTCGGCCATGCCTTTATGGCCAAGCGCGCGGGGTGTCGGGTGCAGAGCATGGGGGTGGCGTTCATGGTGCTGTTGCCGATGTTCTACACCGATGTCAGCGATGCCTGGCGGGTCAACGACCGGCGCGCCCGGCTGCTGATCGGGGCCGGCGGCGTGCTGGCGGAATTGCTGCTGGCGTGCATCGCGTTACTTGCCTGGTCATTGCTGCCGGACGGCCCGGCGCGCACCGCCGCCTTTATGCTGGCCAGCGCCACCTGGATCACCACCCTGGTGATCAACCTCAACCCGTTCATGCGCTTTGACGGGTATTTCCTGCTCAGCGATCTGTGGGAGGTGGACAACCTGCAAGGCCGGGCCTTTGCCCTGTGCCGCTGGCACCTGCGCGAAGTGCTGTTCGGCTATGGCCAACCGGCGCCCGAGCCCTGGTCACCGCCCATGCAGCGGCGCCTGCTGTGGTGGGGCTACGGCTCGTGGCTGTGGCGTGCGGCGCTGTTCTTCGGGATCGCCCTGGCGGTGTATCACCTGTTCTTCAAGTTGCTGGGCATCTTCCTGATGCTGGTGGAGCTGGTGTGGTTCATCTTCCTGCCGATCTGCAAAGAGGGTTACCAGTGGTGGGCACGCCGCGAACAGGCCCACACCCCGCGCGTGCTGCTCAGTGGCCTGGGCCTGCTGGCGCTGTTGCTGCTGCTGGCGGTGCCCTGGCGCAGCAGCGTCGAAGTGCCGGCGATGCTCGAAGCCGGGCGCGTCACCGCGCTGCATGCGCCGGTGGCGGCGCGGGTCAAACAGGTGCTGGTCGAAGACGGCCAGAGCGTGGCCCAGGGCGCGTTGCTGGTGGAGTTGGAGTCGCCGGATATCGACTCGCGGCTGGTGATCGTGCGGCGTGAAATCGACATCCTGCAATTGCAGATGCGGCGCCAGGCCGGTCGCAGCGAAACAGCGGCGGATGTCGGCGTGCTCGAGCAACGCCTGGCCGAGGCGGTGGCCGAGTATCGCGGCTTGCAGGCCCGGCGTGAGCGCCTGCTGCTACGCGCACCCCAGGCTGGCCAGGTGCGGGACCTGATGCCGCAGCTGGTGGCCGGGCGCTGGGTGTCGACCCGCGAGCCCCTGGCGCGGATTGTCGAGGGCGGCACCCGGGTGCGCGGTTACCTGGCTGAAGCCGATTTGTGGCGGGTCACCCCGGGGGCAAGCGGGCGCTTTATCGCCGACGACCCGATGCGCCCGGCCTGGCCGCTGGAGCTGGTGGATGTGGACGTCAATGGCGTGGCCGCCATCGACCTGGAGGCCTTGACCTCCGACCATCACGGGCCGATTGCCGTGCGCCGCGATGAGAACAGCCGGCCCGAGCCGGTGCAGGCGCAGTACGGTGCCCGCCTCCGGTTGCTCGAAGAGGTGCCGACGCCGAGCCATCCGCTGCGCGGCGTGGCGGTGTTGCAGGGGCGCAGCGAGTCGTTGCTGGGCACGGCCTGGCGGCGCATGGCGGCGCTAGGGGTGCGGGAAAGCGGGTTCTAGTGATCAGGTCTTGAGGGAGTACAGCCGATGTTGAACAGTTCGTCCGCCGCCGGGTTATCCATGCGCCCCTCGCGGCCCACGGATGGGCCCTTTATGCAGAGCCTGTACCAGTCGGCCCGGCCCGAGTTGCAGTTGATCGACGCCGAACCCGAGGTGGTGGCGCAGGTGGTGGCCCAGCAGTTTCTGGTGCAGGAACGGGGCATCGGCGACAACTTCCCCGACGCCCTTCACTACGTGGTGGAAAAGCTCGACACCCCGATCGGCGTGCTCAGTGCCGACTTCGGGCCCAATGAAATCCGTGTGCTGTACCTGGCGTTCATCCCCGGGGCGCGGGGCAAGGGCTATGGCCGCTCGGTCCTGCAAGGGGTGCAGAAGGCCGCCGAACAGGTGCGCTGCCCGGTGGCGACGGTGGTCTGGGCCAGCAACCCCCAGGCGCGCCAGCATTACCTGGCGCTGGGGTTTCGGGTCGAGGAAAGCACACCCGGCGCCGAGCGCCTGGTGTGGTACCCGGGGGTCAGTTGAAGATGATGTTGAAGTAGCCCTGGGCCGGGTCGCGACCCAGCGCTGGCTCGCGAGATACAAAAATCGCTTCTACGCGCCCCAACTGCGGCAGCTCCAGAGCGCATAGCCCATCGACAAAGTCGGTCGGTTGCAGGCTGCGCAACTGCACGTTGAACGGGATGCGGGTGTTTTCCGGCAGGCGCGATTGCGGGCGCGACACCACCGCTTCGACTTGCACCGGCAACGGGCTGCCGTCGGGCAGGTACAGCGGGCACGGCTGGTTCACCAGTGCCAGGAAGTGTTCGTTGCAAACCTGTTGCAGCATTGATGTTCTCCTGAAAAACCACTAACCGGAGCACTAGGCCCCGGCCAGCGGCTGGATCAATTGCGTGAAGGGAAGATCCCTTGCAAGGCAATGCTGAAGTTCACCGCCAGGAACGGATTGCTCACTTCCAGCGGCACGTTGCCACCGACGGTGCTCAGGGTGCCGCCGATGCTGCTGCTGGTGCCCTTGAGCGGGACCGGCGAGGCACCTTGCTGGTCCGAGAAAATCGCTGCCGAAGGTGGCCCGCCGGAGATGGAGGCGCCGATGTAGGAATTGGTCGGCGTGGGGGCGGTGAGCGGATTGCTGGGAACGTTTGCCAGGTTGACGGTGGTGGTGACGGTCAGCGAGTTAGTCGGAATCGCCTGGGCTGGCACGTTACTGGTCAATACATTCAAGCGCTCGACGCCGCCGATCTCGCCGATGGGCCGTGGCGACAAGCCAGGCCCTTGCCCCATCCCCATGGGCAGCCGGCTTTGCAGGTTGGGCAGGTTGAAGGTGGTCTGGCCATTGCCGCCGTAGTAGGTGCCGAGCAGGGCAAACAGCGCCGAATTCTGCGCGATGCCGATCACTTGCCCATTGCACAATGCCCAGCCATTGGGAGCAAAGTTGAAGCCGAGCATCTGGATACTGCCAAGATATACATCCATAGATCCTAGTCCTTGCGCTGTGTTGAGTGAGGTGCCCTGCCCGTTGGCAGCCGCGGTGCGGCCTGCCGGGTCTGCTTTGCACCGAGAGCAAGCGTAGACCTAACCTTGGGCGGCGTCTGGCATTAATTCGGTTGAGGTCGCGATTGGAACAACTGCGTGGATTGCGAGGCTGGTGGCCTACAATCAGCGCGTCATGCCCTGCCGGTGGCAGTGGACGATTTGTCGAGGATGGTGATGGGCGTTCCGAATAACGATGAAGTGGCCAACCTGCCTTACCGCCAGCCCGTCGCGGCTGAGCACTCTGTTCTGCACCTGCTGCGCGCGCCCTGGCTGATACCGCTGCTGGCCCTGGCCCTGGGCGCGCGCCTGTATCAATTGACGGCGGCGGCGATCTGGGGCGACGAGGGCTCCAGCCTGTTGCTGGCCCAGTTTCCCCTGGCGGGCATCTGGTTCCATGCGGCCCATGATGTGCATCCGCCGCTGTATTTCATGCTGCTGCGGGCCTGGATCGGCCTGTTCGGCGACTCCATCGAATCAATCCGCATGATGAGCGCGGTGCCCGGGGTGATTGCGGTGTTCCTCGGTACCTGGTTGGCGCACCTGATCGCCAGCCGCCGGGCCACGATGCTCACCTGTCTGTTGCTGGCCCTGTTGCCCACGGCCGTGCGCTACAGCCAGGAAATACGCATGTATTCGCTGATGGGCGTGTGGCTGCTGGGGGCGACCCTGGCGCTGGTGTACTGGGTTCGCGCACCGCAGCGCCGGCGTTACCTGGCGATCTACACGCTGCTGATGGCGGCGGCGTTCTATACCCACTATTTTTCCGCACTCTGTGTGCTGGCCCATTGGGCATATCTGCTGGTGCTGCGAGCCCCTTTCGCCGGTGCCCAGCGCTATATCGCCCGCCGCGACTGGTGGCTGGCCAATGGGGCGATCGTGCTGCTGTTCCTGCCCTGGCTGCCGGGGTTGATCGACCTGGTGCTGCACATGGATGCCCTGGAGGTGGGTGGGGATGTCGGCTGGGAGCCGGCGGTCACCCTGCGCTCAATGCCGTCGATGCTGTGGCAACTGATGGCCCAGGACGATGCTGAAGGCATGCCGCTGTGGCTGCTGCTGACCCTGCCCGGCGTGCTGCTCGCGATGATGGTCTATGTGGTCTGCACCGACCGCAGCCGCTATCGGTTCGCCACCCTGGTGGTGCTCTACAGCGCGCTGCCGTTGCTGGTGCTGTATGGGGTGTCGTTTGTCTCGCCGGTGTTTATCGAGCGCTACCTGACCGCGCCGGCCCTCGGCTTGGCGATCATCCTGGCCCTGGGTATCGACCGCCTGGCCCGGCGCTTCAAGGTCCTGGCCCTGGCCTTGCTGCTGGCGGTGCTGGCCGTTGAGGGCGTGGGGCTGAAAAACAACTACACGGTGGACGCCGACGACCAGTTCAATGACCTGGTCGCCTACATGAACCGCCATACCCAGGCGGGGGATCAGGTGGTCCTCGGCGATATGTTCTGGTACCTCACCTGGGGCTACTACGACCAAAGCGCGACCGCCCCCAGGCTGTATACGCCGCCCACCGCCGCCGGCGTGTCCACCCGCCCCAACAGCTACGGTTTCGGCACGCTGATCGATGAAAACGCTGGGGTCTACCTCGACCACCTGCAAGACCTGCCCCAGGGCAACGGCCGGGTCTGGCTGGTGATGAGCCGGGAGGCACCGGACGAGTTTACGTCCATTCCCAGTGGTTGGCGAAAAATTGACCAGCATGCGGGAGGCGACACCCAGGCGGTTTTATATGAGGCTTGTCATGTTCCCTGTGGCACCCGCTGAGGCTGGGAAGGCCGATGTAGAGCCGCCGACACGACTTTTGCCGGAAACCCCCGTGGTTATGGGGGTTTTCCGACTTAAAACCCCGGCCGTTGATATCAAAATACTACTAGTTAGAAACAATTCCTTACGCTACGCTTTGTCCTACAAAATGGACTGAATCGCAGGTGAAGGGATTGCCCAACTTCCACTTTATCTCTGGATTGCCGCGCTCAGGGTCTACCCTGCTCTCTGCCATTCTTCTGCAAAATCCGCGTTTTCATGCCGGCATGACCAGCCCGGTCGGGTCGCTGTTCGCCAGCGTCCTGGGTCAGTGCAGCGCCGGCAGCGAGTTCGGCTCGGTGATCGACACGGCCATGCGCCGGCGCCTGCTGGGCGGGCTGTTCAACTCCTACTACGCCGACAAGGCCGATAAACCGGTGATTTTCGACACCAATCGCCAATGGTGCTCGCGACTGCCGGCCCTGACCGACCTGTTTCCCCAGTGCAAAGTCATTGCCTGTGTGCGCAACGTGGCCTGGGTCATGGACAGCATCGAGCGCCTGTATCGGGCCAACCCTTTCGAAAACACCAAACTGTTCAACGACGATGTCGAGCGCAACACCGTCTACAGCCGAGTCGAAACCCTGGCCCAGCGCAACCGCCTGGTGGGGTTTGCCTGGGCGGCGCTGAAAGAGGCGTATTACGGCGAGCATGCCGACTCCCTGCTGATTGTCGATTACGACCTGTTGAGCCAGGCGCCGGAGCGGGTCATGCGCCTGGTCTACGAGTTCATCGGTGAGCCCTGGTTCGAGCATGACTTCGAACACCTGGCCTACGATGCGCCGGAGTTCGACCAGGCCCTGGGCGTGGCCGGGCTGCACAAGGTCAAGCCCCGGGTGGCCCTGCAATCGCGGCGCACCATCCTGCCGCCGGATTTGTTCGAGCAGTATTCCAAGCTGTCCTTCTGGCTCGACGGCTCGGCCAGCGCAGCCAATGTCATACGCATGAAGGCCGAAACCGCGATCAGTTGATCGCGGTTTTTTACTTCCCTTAGGTAAACGTTCGAGTTCGGGTGAGCAGCATGTGGTGGAGCAAAGGTAAGTCGCGGGTTACCCAAGGGGCCAGAGCCATGGCTTCGCCACTGATCATGTCCCTTGAGCCGCGCATGCTGTTCGACGGCGCGGTGGCGGCTACCGTGGCCGATGCGGCGCAACCCGAGAGCCACCCCACGGCGGACCCTACCGCAGACGCAGCCAAGGCCCCGGCCTCGGCCGATCACCCGGCCACCGGCAGCAACGCCAATGCCACCACCGGCACTAGTGACAGCCATGACCAGGCCGATGCGCCCCTGGCCGCCACACCGAACGCGGTGCCCGGGCAGACCGTGGTGTTCGTCGACTCCCGGGTCAAGGATGCCGCCGACCTGTTGAAGGACGTGGCGCCCGGCACTCAAGTGGTGCAGCTGGACGCGACCCGCGACGGCCTGCAGCAGATCGCCGACTACCTGGACCAGCACCAGGGCGTCAGCTCGGTGCAGATCATCGCCCACGGCAATGCCGGCGACCTGTGGCTGGGCAACAGCTACCTGTCGGCGGACAACGTCGCCGAGCGCAGCGCGGTGCTGGCCGAGATTGGCAAGGACATGAACGTCGGCGGCGATATCCTGATCTACGCCTGCAACACCGCCCAGGGCGAGCGCGGCATCAGCTTCGTCGACTCCCTGGCCGCACTCACCGGGCGCGACATTGCCGCCTCCACCAATCGCACCGGCATCGGCGGCGACTGGACCCTGGAAATCGCCACCGGCAGCATCGAGAGCGTCAACGCGCTGTCGAGCCAGGCCATGGCCGGGTACGACTGGGGACTGGCCACGATCACCGTGCAAAACCTCAATGACAGCGGCGGCGGTTCGTTGCGCGATGCACTGGCGAGCGCGCAGAACGGCGATATCGTGACCTTCAAAGACACCCTCAGCGGCAGCTCTGTAGCGCTGAATACCCGGCTGGAAGTGACCAAGAACATCACCCTCGACGGTGACCTGGACAACAACGGCACTGCCGACATCACCCTCGACGGCCAGTACAAGACCAGCGTGATCAAGGTCGACGCCGGGACCACCGTGGTCTTCGATGGGCTGGTAATTACCCGTGGCCTGAGCGCCGGCAATGGCGGCAATGGCGGTTTTGCCGCGGCCGATGCCCTGGGCGCAGGGATCAGCAACTTCGGCGACCTGACCCTGAAAAACGTCAGCGTGACGGCCAACGCGGCCTCGGGCGGCGGCGGTGGCGGCGGTGTGCTTGCGCCAACGGTTGGTGGCGCTGGCGGCGGCGGCGGTGCGGTCGGTGGGGGGACCGGCGGCAATGGCGGCATCGCCGGCGATGGCACCGGGACCTACGCCGGTACTTCGGGCACGGCCAACCATGGCGGTCACGGTGGTTCCTACGGGGCGACGATGAATATGGGCGGCCAAGGTGGGTCAACCACCGGGGGCGCCGGCACGACCAATACGTACGGCTATTCCAATGGCTCTGCGGGCGGAACCGCATCCGCTGGCGGCTTGTCGATCGGCGGCGGTGGCGGCGGCTCCGGCTGGGACTTTACCGGGGGCAAGGGCGGCTCGGCGGCCGGGGGTATCTACAACGCCAGCAGCGGCAAATTGACCATCGTCGGCACGTCGGTGATTACCGGCAATATCGGTGCCGGCGGCGGCGGTGGTGGCGGCTCGATGGTGGGCAGTGGTACCGAACTTAACGGCGGCGAGGCTGGCCGGGGCGTGGGTGCCATCTGGAACAAAGGCTCGGTGCTGATCACCGTGGCCAACTTTGCCGCCCTGAACGCGGCTAACAACGCCGGGGGCAGTGGCGTAGGCGGCTTGACCACCGTTTCCACGGCCTCGCAAGGCGTCTCGCCGGGGGGGATCCCCGGCTTGTTCAATGATGTGGGCGCCACCTCGAACACGGCCTACGATCCGTCGCCGACCGCGACCATCGTGGTCACGACCCCGGCCCAGCACATCGGCACCACCTCCCAGGTCACCATCACCTTCAGCGAAGCGGTCAGCGGTTTCACGCTGGCCGACCTGACGGCGCCCCACGGTGTCCTGAGCAACCTGGCCACCAGCGACGGCGGCAAGACCTGGACCGCGACCTTTACCCCTGATGCCGGTGTCATCGGCACTGGCCATATCACCCTGGACAACACTGGCGTCACCAGCGTGTCGCTGAACCTGGCCGGGGTCGGCAACACGCTGTCCGGCAACTACAGCGTCGACACCGTAAGACCGACGGCGACCGTCACCTTTACCGGTCCGACCCTGAGCACCACCGCCACCGGCACGGTGAACATCACCTTCAGCGAGGCGGTGAGCAACTTTAGCCTGGCGGACATGACCGCGACCAACGGTGTGCTGAGCAACCTGAGCACCAGCGACAACATCCACTGGACCGCGACCCTGACGCCCGTGGCCGGCAACGCCAGCAGTGGCAACATCGTGACCCTGAACAACACCCTCTACACCGATACCGCCGGCAACGCCGGGATCGGCGATTCGACGTCCGGCAGCTACGTGGTCGACACCGTGTTGCCGACGGCGACCATCGTGGTAGCCAACCCTTCGTTGAGCATCAATGACACGTCTGTGGTGACCATCACCTTCAGCGAGGCGGTCACCGGGCTCACCACCGACGACCTGGCGGTGGCCAATGGCACCCTGAGCGCCTTGACCACCCTTAACGGTGGCCTGACCTGGACCGGGACCCTGACCGCGACCGCCGGCATTAAAAACACCGGCAATGTGATTACGCTGAACAACAGCGGTGTCAGTGACCTGGCGGGCAACGCCGGCAGCGGCAGCACCACCTCCGGTCAGTATTCGATCGACACCCAGCGTCCCACCGCGTCCATCGTGTTCGGCAATAACAACCTGGGTATCGGCCAGACCACCACCGTGACCATCACCTTCAACGAGGCCGTGAGCGATCTCGACCTGGGCGACCTGGCGGTGAGCAACGGCAGCCTGAGCAACCTGGCCACCAGCGACGGCGGCCTCACCTGGACCGCGACCTTCACCCCGACACCCGGCATCTTCAGTGCCACCAACCACATCACCCTGGACAACAGCGGCGTGCATGACGCGGTGGGCAACGCCGGCGCCGGCACCACCGACTCCAATAATGTCCGGATCGATGGCGTACGCCCGACGGCCACCGTAGAGGTTGCCAGCAGCTCGATAAAGGTGGGTGGAACGTCGCTGGTGACCGTCACCTTCAGTGAGGCGGTGACCAACTTCAGCAACAGCGACCTGACCATTGCCAACGGCACCCTCAGCACCCTGATCAGCAGTGACGGCGGCATTACCTGGACCGCGACCCTGACCCCGAACGGCGCCGTTGAAGACGCCAGCAACCTGATTACCCTGAATAACACCACCTATCGGGACTTCAGCGGCAACGCCGGGGTCGGCACCACGGATTCCAACAACTACGCGATCGATACCCTGGCGCCCACGGCGAGCATTGTGGTGGCCGACCCGCAGTTGACCGCGGGCGAGACCACCACGGTGACCATCACCTTCAGCGAAGCGGTCACTGGTTTGACCCTGACGGACCTGAGTGTGGCTAACGGTTCCCTGTCCAACCTGGCCACCAGCGATGGCGGCACGACCTGGACCGCGACCCTGACCCCGGACTCGAACACCGCCAGCCTGAGCAACGTCGTCAGCCTGGCCAACGGCGCCGTGGCGGACCTGGCCGGCAACGCGGGGGCAGCCGCCAACTCGGTCAACTTCACCATCGATACCGTGCGTCCCAACGCCACCATCGTGATCTCGGACCCGGCCCTGAAAATCGGCGAAACCTCGCTGGTGACCATCACCTTCAACCAGGCGGTGACCGGCTTCAGCAACGCCGACCTGACGATCAGCAACGGCACCTTGAGTGCTGTGACCAGCGGCGATGGCGGCATCACCTGGACCGCGACCTTTACCCCAAGCAGCAATGTCGCGGACGCCACCAATCAGATCGTCCTCGACAACAGTGGGCTCCAGGCGACGGTTTCCGGCAATGTCGGCGTCGGTAGCAGTGTGTCCAACAACTATGCGGTCGATACCCAGCGTCCGACCGCCACCGTGGTGGTGGGCACCGATCACCTTGGGGTCGGCGGTTCGTCCGTGGTGACCATCACCTTCAGCGAGGCTGTGAGCGGTCTGGACCTCGGCGACCTGACCGTCGATAACGGCACCCTGAGCGGCCTGACCACCAGCGACAACATCACCTACACCGCCACCCTGAGCCCGGTCGGGGGCATCAACCAGGGCAACAACCACGTTGTCCTGAATACCAGCGGCGTGATCGATGCTGCCGGTAATGAAGGCGGCGGAGCGGTCAGCTCCAATGCCTATGCCATTGATAGCCAGGCGCCTACCGCCACTATTGTGTTCGACCAGACGACGCTGCTGGCCGGGCAAACGACCGTGGTGACCATCACCTTCAGCGAGGCGGTAGCGGGTTTCGACAACTCCGACCTGAGCGTGCCCAACGGCACCCTGAGCACCGTTACCAGCACCGATGGTGGCGTCACCTGGACCGCAACCTTCACCCCGACCAGCAACATCAATGACACCAGCAACGTCATCAGCCTGGGCACGTCCTACACCGACCTGGCAGGCAATACCGGGGGCGCGGCCAATTCAGGCAACTTCATAATCGACACCATTCGGCCGACCGCGACCATTGTGGTGTCGCCCGCGTCGTTGAATGCCGGTTCCAGCTCTTTGGTGACCATTACCTTCAGCGAGGCGGTCACGGGCCTGAGCAACGCTGACCTGAACGTGGTCAACGGCACATTAAGCGCCGTTAGCAGTGGCGATGGCGGTATCACCTGGACCGCGACCTTCACCCCGGGCAGCAATGTCACGGACACCACTAACCTGATCACGCTCAATAACAGCGGCGTGCAGAGCACTTCGGGCAACGCCGGCAGCGGTATCACCGATTCCAACAACTACAGCATCGACACCCAGCGCCCGACGGCGACCATTTCGGTGGCCAACGCGCACCTGGGCATCGGCCAGACCACCACCGTGACCATCACCTTCAGCGAAGCGGTCAACGGTTTTGACCTGTCGGACCTGGACGTGACCAACGGTGTGCTCTCCAACCTGGCCAGCGCCGATGGCGGCACGACCTGGACCGCGACCCTGACCCCGACGGTTGGCGTCACCGACGCTACCAACCTGGTGATACTCGATACCAGTCAGGTCACTGACCTGGCGGGTAACCAGGGCTCGGGTATCTCCATCTCCAACAACTATGGGGTCGATGCCGATCTGCCGAGCGCCACCATCGTGGTCGCCAACCCGAGCCTGACTGCCGGCCAGACCACCACCGTGACCATCACTTTCAGCGAAGCCGTCACCGGTTTCGATCTGTCGGACCTGAGCGTGGCCAACGGCACCCTGTCCAACCTGGCCACCAGCGATAGCGGCAAGACCTGGACCGCGACCCTGACGCCGACGGCCAACCTGACCGACCCCAGCAACTTCATCACCCTGGACAACAGCAGTTACACCGACCTGGCGGGCAACGCCGGCACTGGCTTTGCCAACTCCAACAATTACTCGGTGACCACGGTATCCCTGGCCGGCGATCCGGAGTTCCGGGTCAGCGAGCCGGTGGTGCTGCCTGACCTGCCCAACGTCCCGTTGCAACCGATCATCTTCGGCCCGCCGAGCGGTGACCTGGGCTCGCCGCTGGTGATGCCGCCGCTGTTCGAGCAACGCACCAGCGGCGGCGGCCTGCCGCCAATCGGCAGCATATTCATCAATAACGGTGCGCTGGCCCCAAGCTTTATCGCCCAGGTGTTCAGCACCGACAGCGGTGGCGACGGCAATGGCAGTGGCTTCCTCGGCTTTGGCGGTGGCGATGGCGGGGTGTTCGGCAGCAGCACCCTGTCGAGCCTGTTCAACCAGGACTCGGGCACCCAAAGCGACTCCCTGAACGCCTTCGGCAAGCATTCGATCAGCAGTGATGCAACCCAGGGGCTGCGCGGGGTATTTGGCGCGCCGACCCTGGGCCAGCAACTGCAGCAACTCAAAGACAATGAACAACGGCAGATCCAGGATCTGACCTATGCTTTCGAACAGGCCGGCATCAGCGAAATGCAGGCTTGAAACTCACTTAATCAATGCAGTTCCCAGGGGCAATTCAGGGATGAGAAACAGTCAGAAGTTGTTCAGCGTCAGCCTGCTGGCGCTGGTAGTGAGTGGTTGCGCGGTCACCAGTGACCCCATCGAACGCAGCGTCAGCGAGCAGCGCGCGAAAAGCGACCTGTCGAGCATGTACAAGGACCAGGAGCCGCTCAGCGGCCCGCTGACCTTGCACCAGGCCATGGCCCGCGCGGTGAAGTACAACCTCGAAGGCCGCCTGAAAATCATGGAGGAGGCCCTGGCCAAGCGGCAGCTGGACCTCGCCAGCTTCGACATGTTGCCGCGCATGGCGCTTTCCGCAGGCTACGCCGGGCGCAACAACGTCAGCGCCTCCAGCAGCGAAAGCGTGCGCACCGGCACCCAGTCCCTGGAACCCTCGACCTCCCAGGACCGCGACCGCAATGTGGCCGACCTGACCATGGTGTGGAACGTGCTCGATTTCGGGGTCAGCTACATCAGTGCCAAGCAGCAGGGTGACCAACGCCTGATCGTCCAGGAACGGCGGCGCAAAGTGATCAACACCATCGTCCAGGACGTGCGCTCGGCCTATTGGCGGGCGGTGGCCGCCGAGCGTCTGCTCGGCCAGATCGACAGCCTCATGGCACGGGTCGACAAGGCCCGGGGCAACAGCCAGAGCATGAGTGAACAGCGGATCGGCGACCCGGTGCAGGCCCTGGGTTACCAGCGCTCGCTGATCGAAGCCACACGCCAGCTCGAAGAGCAGCGTCGCGCCTTGTCCCTGGCCAAGACCGAGCTGGCGACCCTGATCAACCTGCCCCTGGGCACCCACCTGACCCTGGCGACCGTGGATGATTATTCGATCCCCGAGCTCAAGGTCGACATGGCCGTGCTGGAACAGGAAGCCCTGGCCAGCCGTCCGGAACTGCGCGAACAGGACTACCAGAGCCGCATCAGCTCGGCGGAAACCCGCAAGGCGATGCTGCGCCTGTTGCCGGGGCTGGAATTTTCCGCAGGCGGGCATTACGACAGCAACTCGTTCCTGGTCAACGACAAGTGGGCCGACTACGGGGTCAAGGTCACCTGGAACCTGTTCAACGTGATCTCCGCACCGGCGGCGATCAACGTCGCCAAGGCCGGTGAAGAAGTGGCCACCGCGCGGCGCCAGGCGATGTCGATCGCGGTGCTGGCCCAGCTCTACGTGGCCAACGCCAACTACCGTGAAGCCATGCGCCAGTTCAAGACCAACCAGCAGCTGGCGAATATCGACGGGCAGATCGTCGGTCAGTTGCGCAATCGTTATCAGGCCAACGGCCTGGGTGAGCTGGACCTGATCCAGGGCGAGCTCAATACCTTGCAGACCGACCTGCGACGTGACCTGTCCTACGCCGACCTGCGCAATGCCTACGGCCAGATCTTCGCCAGCGCCGGGCTCGACCCGCTGCCGGATGGGCTGCAATCGACCCAGGTCCAGTCCATCGCCACGGCCATGGCCGGTCGGGAAGCCGATTGGGCGGCGGGCAATATCGCGGCGCCGGTGGTCCATGCCCGGCAGCAGTGACCTGCAGGCACCCACGGCCAGCATCAGCCGCACCCGCCGCGAGGCCCGCAATGGCCATCGCGGTGCGGCGATCCTGCTCACCGGGTTGCCGGCTGCGGGCAAGTCGACCCTGGCTCAGGCCCTGCACGCCGAGCTGTTCGCCCTGGGCGCGCAAAGCCTGGTGCTGGACGGCGATGCTCTGCGGGGCGGGCTGAATCGCGACCTGGGTTTTACCGAAGCCGATCGCTGGGAAAACATTCGCCGGGCCAGTGAGCTGGCGGCGCTGTTGGTGGGCAATGGGCAGATCGTGATCATGGCGATGATTGCGCCCCTGATCGAGCTGCGCGAACTCTTCGCCCAGCGCCTGGGCGAGGACTACCACGAAGTCTGGTGCAGCGCCTCCCTGGCGGTGTGCGAACAACGTGATCCCAAGGGCCATTACGCCCGCGCGCGACGTGGCGAGATGGCGAGCTTTACCGGAGTCTCCGCGCCCTATGAAGTGCCGCTTGCCGCGGCGCTCGAACTGGACACCGGCCACGGTTCCGTCGAAACCTGCGTGGCCCGGCTGCTGGATTGGCTGGGCGAGTGCCGGGTACTGCCCCAGTCATGAGTCGAGTGGCGTATGCGCGGCTGCCGGTCAGCCTGGATCTGCCCCTTTTGCTGCAAGCCCTGGCCGAGATCAGGCCGGAGCAATGGCAGCGCCATTTCAACGCCGAGTACTACCAGGGTGACTGGAGCGGCGTAGCGCTGATTGCGCCGCAGGACGCCCTCACTGAACTGGCGCCGGGGCAGGGCGCGGCAGTCGAGCGCCAGCCCTGGCAGCGTGATCCGCGCTGGCAGCAAGCCCTGCGCGACCTCGGGCTGGAGATCCGCTCGGCGCGCCTGCTGCGGGTGGGGCCGGGCAGCCGGATCTTCGAGCACCGCGACTACGATCTGCAAGGGCCCGAAGCTGATCTGCGCCTGCATATCCCCTTGCTCAGCCCGCCGCTGGTCGACTTTATGCTTGATGGCCAGCGCATGCCGCTGGCCGCGGGCGAATGCTGGTTTCTCGATCTTTCACGGCCCCACAGCGTGGACAACCGGGACCGCAGCGAGCGGATTCACCTGGTGCTCGACTGTCGTCCCGGCCCTTGGCTGACCCAGGCCATCGAAGCCGGTTCGGCCACGACTCCGGCCCCGGGAGAGGGGGCGGCCGCTGCGGCGTTCGCTCAGTTCCGCCAGCTGCTGGAGGACCATCCGCACCTGTGCCAGAGCCTGCAGGCGCTGACCGACAGCGAAGCCTTTATCGCTCGCACCCTGGCGCTGGCGGCGCAGCACGGGCTGGGCATCAGCGCCGACCAGGTGCGCGCGGCAATGCGCCAGGGCCGTCGCCAATGGAATGAACAATGGAGCCACTGAACCTGCACGGCTGGTTGCCGATTCGTATTTTTGCGCGCCAGGGCCAGTGGCGGGTCGACTGGTGCTGGTTTGGCGATACGCCCTTGCACCAGCCGTTTTTCCGCGAGGCGGTGGATGCGGCGCTGCGCTTGCCGTTCAACCAGGCGTTTCGGCGCGAGACGCCACTGGCGACCCTCAGCCAATGGCAGGCCGAGAGCCCGGGGTGTGAGCCCCAGGCCTTTATCTGCCACGCCTCGCGCTGCGGTTCGACCCTGATCAGCCAGATGCTGGCGGCGCTCGATCACTGCACCGTGATCAGCGAACCGCCGCCGCTCGATAGCCTGCTGCGCAGCGGGCTGCCGGCCGACACTCTGGCGCCGGCGCTGCGGGGCCTGATCAGTGCCTATGGCCAGGCCCGGGGCTTTGTGGAACAGCGCCTGGTGATCAAGCTCGATGCCTGGAACATCGGTGAGCTGCCCTTGCTACGCCGCTGCTTTGCCACGACCCCCTGGTTGTTCGTGTACCGCGAGCCTTTGGAAATTGCTGTCTCTCATCTGCGTCGCAGCGGCATGCACATGGTGCCGGGGTTGATCGGGCCCAGTGCTTTGGATGATGCCGAGAGCGGTTTCGAGCGCGAGGCGTTTATCGCCCGACGCCTGGGGCGACTGTTGCAGTTGGGGCTGGAACGCTGCGTCGAGTTCCAGGGGCTGGCGGTCAATTACAGCGAGCTGCCCCAGGCAATGGCCGGGCGTCTGGCGCTGTTTTTCGGGCTCGACGCCGAGCAGTGCGCGCGGGCTTTTTCCAGGGTTGAACAACATGCCAAGCAGCCCGACCAGGTGTTTGTGGCCGACGGCGCGAGCAAGCGCGATGAGGCCTCGCCCCTGCTGCGAGAGCAGGTGGAGCGTTGGGCCCGAGGGCCTTACGCACGCCTGGAAAGCCTGCGCGCGGCGCAGGCTCGGGGCCGTGCTGCGGGTTCAGGGTTTTGAGGACAGGTCGGCCATGCCCTTGAGCAGTTCGATCGGCAGCGGGAAGACGATGGTCGAGGTCTTGTCACCGGCAATCGAACTCAGGGTCTGCATGTAGCGCAGCTGCATGGCGCCGGGTTGGCGGCCGAGCATTTCGGCGGCCTGCATGAGTTTTTCCGAGGCCTGCAACTCGCCCTCGGCGTGGATCACCTTGGCCCGGCGTTCGCGTTCGGCTTCGGCCTGTTTGGCGATGGCGCGGACCATGGATTCATTGAGGTCGACGTGTTTGATTTCGACGTTGGCCACCTTGATGCCCCAGGCGTCGGTCTGCGCGTCGAGCACCTGCTGAATATCCATGTTCAGGCGTTCGCGCTCGGCCAGCAGTTCGTCCAGCTCATGCTTGCCCAGCACCGCACGCAAGGTGGTCTGCGCCAGTTGGCTGGTGGCCATGAGGAAATCCTCGACCTGGATAATGGCTTTTTGCGGGTCCAGCACCCGGAAGTAGAGCACCGCGTTGACCTTGACCGAGACGTTGTCGCGGGTGATCACGTCCTGGGGCGGGACGTCGAGCACCACGGTGCGCAGGTCGACGCGAACCATCTGCTGCACCACTGGAATCAGCAGGATCAGCCCCGGCCCCTTGACCTGCCAGAAGCGCCCGAGCTGGAACACCACGCCGCGTTCGTATTCGCGCAGGATCCGAAAGGTCGACACCAGCAGCACAATCAGCAGCGCCACGAGCGCCCCGACACCTATTTCCAGGCCCATCTCATTCTCCTTGCGGCGCGGATGCGACCGCTGTGACGTGCAGATACAGGCCCTGGCGGGCCATCACGCGCACCGCTTGCCCGGTGTGCAAGGGGCTGGCGCCGAGGACCTGCCAATGTTCGCCCTGCAGCTGGACCCAGCCGTGACAGGGTTGGTCGATGTCTACGGCGGTCACCGGGGTCACGCTGCCCACCAGCCCAGCATCGCCATTGACCGGTTGTTTGCGTCGCGTGCGCAGTGCCAGGCTCGCCAGGGCCACCAGCAGCACGGCGCTGAGCACCGCCAGGCTGACGATCAGCGGCAGCGGGATGCCATAACCCGGGATGTCGGTGTCCATCAGGATCACCGAGCCGGCGATAAAGGCGACGATGCCGCCGAAGCCGATCACGCCGAAGGTCGGCAAGAAGGCCTCGGCCACCATAAAACCGATGCCCAGCAGGATCAGTCCTGCGCCCGCATAGTTCACCGGCAGCAACTGCAGGGCATACAGGCCCAACAACAGGCAGATGCCCCCCAGCACCCCGGGCAGCGCCGTACCGGGGCTGACGAATTCGAAAAACAAGCCATAGACGCCGAGCATCATCAGGATCATCGCTACGCTGGGGTGGGTGATCAGCGACAGCAGTTGGGTGCGCCAGTCGGGGTCATGGTGAGTCAGCGCTGCGCCCAGGGTATGCAGCTGTACCGCCTGCCCGGCGGCGTTGAGGGTTTTGCCATCCAACTGCTTGAGCAGGCCCGGAAGATCGTCGGCCAGGTAGTCCACCACCTTGATCTTCAGGGCCTCTTCGGCCGGCAGGCTGACGGCTTCGCGCACGGCCTTCTCGGCCCACTCGGCGTTACGCCCGCGCAATTGGGCCAGGCCACGGATGTAGGCCGCGGCATCGTTGATCTGCTTGTGCGTCAGGCTGTCGACAGCGGGGTCGGGGGTGCTGGCTTTGTCGCTGCGCGGTGCGGCCGGCGGGTTGGCGGACCCTGGCAGGACGCCGAGCTGCACTGGGGTGGCGGCCCCCAGGTTGGTGCCTGGGGCCATGGCGGCAATATGGCTGGCGTAGAGAATGTAGGTCCCGGCGCTGGCCGCCCGCGCACCGCTGGGGGCGACAAAACTGGCGACCGGTACCGGGCTGGCGAGAATGGCCTTGATGATTGCGCGCATCGAGGTGTCGAGCCCACCCGGGGTGTCGATGCCGATCACCACCAGTTGCGCGTGTTCGGCGGCGGCCCGGTCCAGGCCGCGCAGCACATAGTCGGCGCTGGCCGGGCTGATCACATCGTTCAGCGTCAGCACCACCACCGGGTCCACGGCCCAGGCCGGCCCGACCGGTAGACCGATCAGCAACCCGAGCAGCACTGCCCGCCATCCACCTCTGTTCATATGACCCTCCTGGAGAGTCATGCACCGGGACGTCCATCCGTTACCTGGCCTTGTGCTTGAGTCTAGTTGAGCAAGCGGGCGCCCGAATCGTGCAGCCCTGCACGGCGGGTGCCGTTGGGAAGTTAATCGGCCGGGCGGTGGTGGCGACCCCTGGCGCGACCTAGACTCAGGTGCAGTGAGCAACAGGTGGTCAACCCAAGTCCGGCAACCCTGTGGCGGACACCGAGGTGCAGCATGCGTATGGCAAAAACCGTGCAACGCAGCCTGGAGCAGGCGCATTGCGAATTTGATGTGGTGACTCACCCGCATTCGGCCAGCAGCCTGGAGACCGCGCGAGTGGCCGGGGTGCCCGCCGAGCGGGTGGCTAAGTCGGTGGTCCTCGACGACCACCATGGGCATTACCTGATGGCGGTCCTGCCTGCGAGCCGGCACCTGGACCTGAGCAAGGTCCGCGGCAGTGGCGAATGGCAGATCACCCGCGAAAGCACCCTGGCCCATCTGTTTCAGGACTGCGAACGGGGCGCCGTGCCGGCCCTGGGCGAAGCCTACGGCCTGGACATGGTCATAGACCCCTTGCTGACACGGCAGAAAGACATCTACGTCGAAGCCGGCAATCACCACAACCTGGTGCACATGAGCATGGAGCAATACCTGAAGATGGTGCCCCATGCCGAGGTGTGCGAGGTCAGCCACTAACCGGCCCGGGCGCTTTTTACCCCGGCCCTTTGCAAATCCAGGAGCCCTCCATGGAGTCACCGACCCACAGCCTGCCGGCGCTGTTCAAGCAGCTCGGCCTGCCCGACGACCCGATCAGCATCGAGCGTTTTATCGCCACCCATTCGCCGCTCAAGCCCGAGCTGCACCTGGCGGACGCGTTCTTCTGGTCCCGCAGCCAGGCGGACTTTTTGCGCGATGAAGTGCTGGAGGATGCCGATTGGGCGGAGGTGGTGGATCAGTTGGATGTGTTGTTGCGCAAGGGGCGTGGGGGGTAGAAAGGGCACATTTGTCACTATGCGAAATTTAGACCAGAATTAGGTACTAATTTGAGGTCTTAATTATGCAAAGTGTGTTGGCTGATAAAGCCGTCAGTGTGTCGGAACTGAAGAGAAACCCCTCTGCTGTGCTCAGTGGCGCCCAGGGGGGGCCGGTGGCGGTTTTAAACCACAACCGGGTCATGGGTTACATGGTTCCGGCTGATGTTTTCGAGGCTATGATGGAGCGGCTTGATGATCTGGAGCTGGCGGAAATCGTACGGGCGCGCAGCAAGGAGACCCCGATATCCGTAAGTCTGGATGACTTATAAGCTTGAGTTCCTGCCCTCTGCGCTTAAAGAGTGGAACAAGCTGGGGCGTACGCTGCGTGAGCAGTTCAAGAAGAAACTCGTGGAGCGCGTGCAGTTCCCGCGAGTGCCTGGCGATGCGCTGCATGGCATGCCTGACTGTTACAAAGTCAAATTGAAGGCCTCCGGGTACCGATTGGTTTACCAGGTGATAGACGAACGGGTGGTGGTTTCCGTGGTGGCGGTTGGCAAGCGTGAACGCGGCACGGTTTACGAGCGAGCCAAAAAACGCTGAGTCATTTCTTGTGCACGGACCCATAGCGGTCGCCAGGAATAGTTTGTATCAAAACTTGACCAAAAATATCCGCCAATGTCATATTGATAGTTAGCAAACTAACAGTGTGCGAATCCTCCCTTGTCCCAGAATCTCGATGCGCTCCAGATGAATATCAGCAGCGGCATGGTGGTCGCCTCGCGCCATTGGCGGCGGATCTGCCAGACCACGCTGCTCAACTATGGAATCTCCGAAGCCTGCGCCGTGCCGTTGTTGATGATCGGGCGCCTGGGCGAGGGCGTGCGTCAGGTGACGGTGGCCCATGCCGCCGGGATGGAGAGCCCGTCCCTGGTGCGCCTGCTCGATCAGTTGTGCAAGGCCGGTTACGTGTGTCGCACCGAAGACGCCCATGATCGCCGCGCCAAATGCCTGAGCCTGACCGCCAGTGGCCGCGAACTGGTGCAGGCGGTGGAGGTGGAGTTGGCGCGCCTGCGTCGCGAAGTGCTGGACGGCATCGCGCCTGGGGACCTTGAGGCCGCGCTGCGGGTGATTCGCGCCTTCGAGTCGGCGACCCATTTGCCGGTGGCCGCTTCTTGAACGGATTTTTTACCGGCATGCCGCCGGCGCGGGACTGGTTCTACGGCGCGCGCACTTTCGCCGCGTCGATGATCGCGCTGTATATCGCCATGCTGATGCAGATGCCGCGCCCCTACTGGGCCATGGCGACCGTGTATATCGTCTCCAGCCCCTTTGTCGGTCCCACCAGCTCCAAGGCGCTGTACCGCGCGGTCGGCACCTTGCTTGGGGCGGCGGCGGCAGTGCTGTTTGTGCCGATGTTCGTGCAGAGCCCCTACCTGCTGGTGCTGGTGATTGCGCTGTGGACCGGCATCCTGCTGTTTTTGTCCCTGCACCTGCGTACCGCCAACAGCTACGCGCTGATGCTGGCTGGCTACACCTTGCCGCTGATCGCCCTGCCGGTGGTGGATAACCCCCTGGCGGTGTGGGACGTGGCCGAGGCGCGTACCGAGGAAATCTTCCTCGGCATCGTCTGCGCCGCGGTGGTTGGCAGCATGTTCTGGCCGCGGCGCCTGGCCCCAGTGTTTGTCGACGCGGCCGGCAAGTGGTTTGCCGATGCGTCCACCTACAGTCAGCGTTTCCTCAGTCGCACCGTGGACCCGCAGGAAGTCAGCGCCCTGCGCGGCTCGATGGTCGCCACCTTCAACAGCCTGGAGCTGATGATTGGCCAACTGCCCCACGAAGGCGCGCGGCCACAGACCGTGCGCAACACCAAGGAACTGCGGGGGCGCATGATCCACCTGCTGCCGGTGGTGGACGCCCTGGATGACGCGCTCTATGCCCTGGAACGACGCACTCCGGAATTGGTGGCGCAGTTCGCACCGCTGCTGGAACAGGCCAATGCGTGGTTGCAGGACACGGCCGCGGGCGCCTCGGTGGAGCGCTGGCAAGCGCTGCGCAATCAGCTCGAGGCCTTGCAGCCGAGCGCCGAAGCGCTGGATGACCGACGCCAACTGCTGCTGTCCAACGCCCTGTATCGGTTGGGCGAATGGATCGACCTGTGGCAGGACTGCCGCAGCCTGCAACACGCCATTCAATGCGAAAGCCAGGACACCTGGCGCGCGGTCTACCGGCATTGGCGCCTGGGCCGGCTGACGCCGTTTCTCGATCGCGGGTTGATGCTGTATTCGGTGGTCTCGACCATCACCGCGATCATCGTCGCCTCGGTGCTGTGGATCCTCCTGGGCTGGACCGACGGCGGCAGCGCGGTGATCCTGGCGGCGGTGGCGTGCAGCTTCTTCGCCTCCATGGACGACCCGGCGCCGCAGATCTACCGCTTCTTTTTCTGGACCGCGATGTCGGTGCTGTTCGCCAGCCTCTACCTGTTCCTGATCCTGCCCAACCTGCATGACTTCCCGATGCTGGTGCTGGCCTTTGCCGTGCCCTTTATCTGCGTCGGAACCCTCACGGTACAGCCGCGCTTTTACCTCGGCATGCTGCTGACCATCGTCAACACCTCGTCCTTTATCAGCATCCAGGGCGCCTACGACGCCGACTTCCTGAGCTTCGCCAACTCCAACCTGGCCGGGCCCATGGGCTTGCTGTTTGCCTTCGTCTGGACCCTGATTGCCCGGCCCTTCGGTTCGGAGCTGGCGGCCAAGCGCCTGACGCGCTTCAGCTGGCGCGACATTGTCGGCCTGACGCAGCCGGCGACCCTGGCCGAGCATCGGCACCTGGGGGCGCAAATGCTCGACCGACTGATGCAGCACCTGCCGCGACTGGCCATGACCGGCCAGGACACCGGCGTCGCCCTGCGCGAACTGCGGGTGGCGCTGAATCTCCTCGACCTGCTGGCCTATTCGCCACGGGTGCAGGGTTCGGCGCAGGCACTGGTGCGGCAAGTGGTGGCCGAGGTCGGGGCGTATTTCCAGGCCTGCCTCAAGGCCGGTGAACGCCTGCCGGCGCCCAGTGCTCTGCTGATGACCCTGGACCGTACCCGGCGCGCCCTCAACGCTCAGGCCCAGGACGACCACGAAACGCGCCTGCATCTGCTGCACGCCCTCAGCGGCCTGCGCCTGGCCTTGCTGCCGGGGGTGGAATTCGTCGGCGGCGGCGAGCTTGAAGAACCGCTTCCCCATGGCATCGATGGAGCGCCTTTATGATCGGTGATCTGGATATCAGTGGGGTATTCCTGCCCACGCTGCTGGTGCTGATGGGCATTACTTATGTGTTGTACCTGGTGGTGCACGGGTTGTTGACGCGCATGCACTTCTATCGCCTGGTCTGGCACCGGGCACTGTTCAACGTGGGTCTCTACGCCTTGCTGCTCGGCGTGGTGGATTCACTCAGTCGATACCTGATGACATGAAAAAACCTTTATTGACCATCGGTCGCGTAGTCCTGACCTTGCTGGTGGTGACCTTCGCGGTCGTGGTGGTGTGGCGCATGGTGATGTACTACATGTTCGCGCCCTGGACCCGGGACGGGCATATTCGCGCCGACATCGTGCAGATCGCGCCGGATGTGTCCGGGTTGATCCAGCAGGTCCAGGTGCGCGACAACCAGTTGGTGCAGCGCGGCCAGGTGCTATTCAGCATCGACCAGGACCGTTTCAAGCTGGCCTTGCGCCAAGCCAGGGCGGCCCTCGCCGACCGCCAGGAAACCCTCGACCAGGCCCAGCGTGAAGCCCGGCGCAACAAGGGCCTGGGCAACCTGGTGCCACGCGAGCAACTGGAAGAAAGCCAGTCGCGGGTGGCCCGTGCCCAGTCGGCCCTGGCCGAAACCCTGGTGGCGGTGGACAGCGCGCAGTTGAACCTCGACCGCTCGGTGATCCGCAGCCCGGTCGACGGTTACGTCAACGACCGTGCGCCGCGGGCCCAGGAATTCGTCACCGCCGGGCGCCCGGTGTTGTCGGTGGTGGACAGCAACTCCTTCCACATCGACGGTTATTTCGAAGAGACCAAGCTCGACGGTATCCATGTCGGCCAGGCGGTCGACATCCGCGTCATCGGTGACCGTGCACGGTTGCGCGGGCATGTCGAAAGCATCGTCGCCGGTATCGAGGACCGCGACCGCAGCAGCGGTTCCAACCTGCTGCCCAACGTCAATCCGGCCTTCAGCTGGGTGCGGCTGGCGCAGCGGATTCCGGTGCGCATCGCCTTTGACGATGTCCCGGCGGATTTCCGCATGATCGCCGGGCGCACCGCCACGGTGTCGATCATCGATGGCCAGGGCAAACCGCAGCAGGAGCCCGGGCAATGAACACGGCGGCGCGTTTGGCCCTGGCCGGGTTCGGCCTGCTGCTCTCGGCCTGCCACATGGTCGGGCCGGACTACCAGTTGCCGGCGGACGCCGCGCTGCAGCGTCCCGACTTGCAAGGTGAGCTGGCGGCCAAGGATGCGGATGTGGTCTCGGCGCCTGTGCCCGGCGATTGGTGGCGCCTGTATCAGGACCCGCGCCTGGACCAGTTGGTGCAGCAGGCCCTGGCCTCCAACACCGACCTGCGGGTCGCCGCGGCCAACCTGGCGCGGGCCCGGGCCCAGGTCGACGAGGCCCAGGCTGCCGGCGGCTGGAGCGGCGGGGTGAAGATGGGGGCGCAGCGCTTGCAGGAGTCGGGCGAAGCCTTCCTCCAGGCCGGCAAGGTGCCGGTGGCCAATGTCGGTGATATCGCGATCAGCACTTCCTATCAGTTCGACCTGTTCGGCACCCTGCAGCGAGGCATCGAGGCGGCCAAGGCCAATGCCGACGCAACCCAGGCCGCGGCCGACACCGCACGCATCACCCTGGTGGCCGACGTGGTCCGGGCCTATACGCAAATCTGCGCGGCCAACGAGGAGCGGCAGATCGCCGAGCATTCCCTCGACCTGCAAGCCCAGAGCACCCAGCTGACCCAGCGCCTGCGGGATGCGGGACGCGGTGACGAGACCCAGGTCACCCGCTCGCAGACCCAATTCAAGTCATTGCGCGCCGAATTGCCGCGCTATGAAGCGGCGCGCCAGGCCGGGCTGTTCCGCCTGTCGATGTTGCTGGCCAAACCCCTGGACCAACTGCCCGCCGGTACCAGCAGTTGCGCCGAGCTGCCGCACATTGCGCAATTGTTGCCGGTGGGTGACGGCGCGACCCTGCTCAAGCGCCGGCCCGACGTGCGCCAGGCCGAACGCCGCCTGGCGGCCGCCACCGCCGACATCGGCGTGGCCACCGGCGCGCTGTACCCGGACATCAGCATCGGCGCCACCGTCGGCACGGTCGGCATCCTGGAGAACCTCGGCAAGCCCGCCACCAACCGCTGGGGCTTTGGCCCGCTGTTGAGCTGGAGCGTGCCGTCCAATGGCGCCCGCCAGCGTATTCATCAGGCCGAAGCCGTGAGTCAGGGTGCCCTGGCGCATTTTGACGGGGTGGTGCTCAACGCCATCCGCGAAACCCAGACCGGCTTGGCGCAATACAGTGCCCAACTGCAACGCCGCGACGCCCTGGCGGATGCCGAAGTGTCGGCGCAGCAGGCGGCGGACCAGACCCACCGCTTCTTCCAGGCCGGCCGTGCGTCGTTCCTGGCCGACCTGCAAGCCACCCGGACCTACACCGATATGCGCGCGCAACTGGCCTCGGCCAACACCCAGGTCGCCATGAGCCAGATCGATCTGTTCCTGGCCCTGGGCGGTGGTTGGGAAAGCGGACGAACGCAAGGCTCGCCGCCCAGCAAACCCTGAGCCCGTTGCTATGCTTTGAGCTGTTGGGCGAGCGCCTTTTAAGAGCGCCCCCGTCCACGGCTCAAGCACGTGATGGTCATGGGGATTCCAATAATGAAAAACCCTTATGCTCCCGGCTTCTGGTGCGTTCTGTGCGCGCTGTTGCTGCTCTCTGCGACTTACTTCTACGGCATCATGCTGGCCCACCAGATCGACAAGGCGATGGTCTTCCTCGACAGCGCCAGTGCGCTGATCGCAGTACTGGCAATCGTGGTGGTGGCCTGGGCTTCGCTCGGCAGCCTGCGGCTCAAGAAAAAACAACTGGAACAGAGCAAGACCCTGGTGGTGATCTGGGACACCAAGGTCGCGCTTCGTCGGGTCGAAACCGTGTTCGATCGCTATTTCTGGGGCAGCTACTGGCAGCCGGGGCGCAGTTTCCAGGAAGTCATGGGCGAACTCACCGGAACCCCCCTGGAAAAAAGCCTCGAAGCCCTGAAGAAACAGTGCGTGGTCCTCGACCGCCAATCCTCCGACGGCCGGCACTGGCTGAACAACGCCCGGGAACTCTCCGACGTCGCCGCCGCCATGGCCCGCCAGCGCTACCAACTGGACTTCTGCGACCCGCGAGGGGATTCCCCGGGCGGCGCGGTGATCGATCGCGACTTCGAAGTGCTGGTGTACACCTGGAGCGCCCGCCTCAAAAGCTTCGACCACCAGCTCGACGCCCTGGAAATCGAATACTCCTGAGCCGTTGTAGCCGCCGCCAGGCTGCGCTGGCCTTTGCAGGCCCACAAAAAACCAAGCCAAACCGCCGTGGATGGCCCCGTCCGTTCGTCCCATGAATGCGCCCTGGCTCACGGATTAACGAGTTTTCACACGCAAAGGCTGGGTCGCCGGACGCCGCCAATGCTAATCTTCGCCCGCTTTACGCGAAGTCGAGCCGCAACCCGTCATGGGTTCAGGGAAGACGACCACACCTTCAAACAACGGATATTGATCGGGTCAGACATGAATAAATCAGCAGGCGTACTGTTAGGAATCGTCGTCGCAGTAGGTGCAATCAGTGCCGGCGGCGCCTGGTACACCGGCACCAAGCTCGAAGGTGTACTGCAAACCTCGATCGCCGATGCCAACAAGGAACTGCAGGCCGCAATGGTCGGTTCCAACGGCAGCGCGACCCTGGAGCTGGTATCCCTCGATCGCAAGCTGTTCACCAGCACCGCCCATTACCGCCTCAAGGGCGAAGGCGAGCTGTTCAACGGCAACGCCGAGCTGCTGTTCGTCGACCATATCGAACACGGTCCGCTGCCGTTCTCGCGCCTGATCAGCCTGAAGTGGCTGCCGGTCATGGCCACCAGTCACTACGAGCTGGAAAAGAACCCGCAGACCGAAAAATGGTTTGCCGCCGCCAATGGCCAGTCGCCGCTCAAAGGCCTGGTCAACATGGGTTACGACCGCTCCGCCAACGGCACCCTCGAGCTGCTGCCGCTGGATATCGCCCTGGATGACAACACCAAGTTCAAGTTTTCCGGCCTGAACCTGAATGTCGACAGTTCTTCCGAGGCCCAGAAGGTCAAGGTCGACGGCTACATGGACAGCCTCACGCTGCTCCTGAGCCCGGCGGACAAGCCACCGGTACTGGTCGAGCTGAACGGCCTGACCCTGGCCAGCAACCTCAACAAAAGCAGTTTCGGTTTCTACCTGGGCCAGAACACCCTGGAGCTGACCAGCACCAAGGCCACCTTTGGCGACAAGAAATCGGTCCTGACCCTGAAGAACTTCGAACAGAAGACCTCCAGCGAAGAAACCGGCACCACCCTGGGCGGCCGCGCCGATTACAAGGTGGGTGAGATCAACTTCGACGGCAAGAACATCGGTTCGGCGCAGATGGCCTGGAGCATGAAGAACCTCGACACCCAGTCCCTGATGGACCTGGTGCAGGTTTATCAGACCAAGCTGCAACCCTACGAAGCTGCTTCCACCGCCGCCGCCGAAAATGGCGAACCGGCACCGGAGCTGCAAATGACCGAGGCCGAAGAGGCCAAGGTGCGCAGCGCGGTGAACAAGGTGCTGGAATCCAAGCCGCAGCTCGCCCTGGAAAACTTCTCGTTCAAGACCGCCAACGGTGAGAGCCGCTTCAACCTCAGCCTGCACCTGGCCAAGCCGCAGAACCTTGAGTTGCCGCCTGCTGAACTGGGCAAGCAACTGATCAGCCTGCTGGACGCCAACCTGCAACTGTCCAAGCCGATGATTGCCGATGTGGCGGCGCTGCAGGCGCAACTGGATGGCCAGACCGACGCCAAGCTGATCGCCGATCAGAGCAACATGGCGGCTGAAATGGTCAGCGGCATGGCCCTGGGGACGCAACTGGCGAAGCTGGAAGGCACCGATATCGTCTCCAAGCTGCACTACGCCGATAACCAGGTGGACTTCAACGGCCAGAAGATGAGCGTTGAGCAGTTCATCGGTTTTGTCATGAGCAAAGCCGGTGGTGCCGGCGCCCTTCGCTAAGCCCGCTTCGGTCGGTCACCGCCGGCCGACAACGTTGTAGCAATCTGACGCCCGACGCCTGTTTTCAAACAGGATCGGGCGTTTTGCTGTGCGCGCAAAAAATGTCTGGAGCCTGATGGCGATCCGCAAACTCCGGGCTTGAGCTCTTGGGGAAAACCCAACGGGTTCAAATTTCCGAAACCTTGGGCGGGAAATGAATCTGAATAAATATTGCGCTGCAAATTCTCGTCTAACCTTGCGTGAAAGAATCCACTCGAAAAGATTTAGCCGGATCTTCTGATTCCGGCTTTCCGGCGCGTAACCAGCAGGGGGCGCAAGACCTCGGCTAGCCATTAAGGATGCTGACGAAATGCCGTTTATTGTTCATCCCGTTCGCCTCTATGGTTTGCGACCGCTGTTTCGCCTGGCGTTGTGCAGCCAGTTGCTCTGGCCGACCCTGGCGTTTGCCGACGCGGCCTATGACCAACTGATTATCCAGGCGCGGGCCGGTACTTACGCTCCGGCCCTGACCCATCTGCGCGCCGTACCGCCCGATCAGTTGACCAATGGGCTGGTCAGCGACCACCTGCAAATTGCCAGTTGGGCCGGCCTCGATTCAGAGGTGGTGGACGTCTATGAGCATCAGGCGCGCAACCGGGTATTGCCGGTGCAGGCGTTGACCGCCACGGCTCGCGCCTATCGCAACCTCAAACGCTGGGATTCGGCGACCCAGGTCTACCGTAAGGCCCTGGAGCGCGACCCGCAAAACGCCGACCTGCAACTGGGCCTGGCCATGACCCAGGCCGATGCCGGCCAGCCCGCCGAGGCGGTTGCCCGGGCCCGAGCCCTGGTGGCGGCCAAGCCCGATGACCCGGCGCGCCGTCTGGCACTGGGTTACGCGCTGACCCGTTCGGGCGCGCCCTATGATGCTTTGTTCGAATACGACCAGGCGTTTGTCCGCGCCGGCAACAAGCCTGAAGTCGCCCGTGAATACATTGTCGCCCTGCAGCGGGCACGCTTGCCGGAGCCGGCCCTGCGCCTGGCTCGCCAGCGCCCCGGGCTGCTCGATCCGGTGACCCAGCGCCGCCTGGAAGGCGACGTGGCGGCCGAGCGCGTGCGCCTGGCCGAGTTTGCCACCCGCAGTGAAAAAGAACGCTTCGTCATCGCCGACCGTGCCCTGGCCGATTACGACCAGTTGCTCGGCACCTGGACTCCGGACCCGCAAGCCAAGGAAGACGTGACTCGCTGGCGCATCGATCGCCTGGGCGCGCTGCGGTATCGCTCGCGCACCGACGAAGTGATCCGCCAATATCACCAGTTGGTGGCCGAGGGCGTGACCATTCCAACCTACGCCATGCGTTGGGTCGCCGCGTCCTTCCTTGATCAGCGCGAGCCGGAAATCGCCAGCGACCTGTATCGCGAGGTCCTGGCGGCGCCGGATGCCGACAGTGCGAACAAGGTCGAAGACAGCACCGCCTTGTACTACGCGCTGCTGGAAAGCGACCGCCCGGAAGAAGCGCAAAAGGTCGCCAGCGACCTGGCGCAAAGCCAGCGGCCACGGGTTGAACTCAAGGGGCTGCCGATCGGCAACCCCAACGATGACTGGATGGACGCGCAGCAATTGCTGGCCCAGTCCGGCACCTACAGCGCTGACCTGCCTGACAGTGAACAGCGGCTTGCGGCCCTGGTCGACCAGGCGCCGGGCAACACCGGCCTGCGCCTGGCCCAGGCCGATCTGTACCTGGCCCGGGACTGGCCGCGCCGCGCGGAAAGCCTGCTCAAGGAAACCGAGAGCTTGGTGCCGCGCGATATCGGCCTTGAGGTCGCCCAGGGCCACACCGCGATGGATCTGCAGGAATGGCGGCAGATGGACGCGCTCACCGATGACACCCTGGAGCGCTTCCCGGACAACCGCCAGGTCCAGCGTCTGGCGCGCCAGCGGGACGTCCACGACATGGCCGAACTGCGGGTCGAGACCTACGGCGGCAAGAGCTACGGCGGTGGCAACAATGGTGCCGGGGCCGTGTCCGGGAGCCGGGATTTCGGCATCGAAAGCGTGCTCTACAGCCCGCCCATCAATGAAGACTGGCGCCTGTTCGGCGGCGTCGGTTACGCCACCGGGGATTTCCAGGAAGGCACCGGCCACCATCGCTGGCAGCGCCTGGGCGTAGAGCAACGCACCCGGGACATGACCCTGGAGGCCGAGGTCTCCAACCATTCCTACGGCTACGGCGACAAGCTCGGGGCCCGAGTGTCGCTGGCGCGGGATATCGACGATCACTGGCAATACGGCGGCAGCCTCGAATACCTGTCGGCCAACACCCCACTACGGGCGCTGAACAGCGATGTCACGTCCAACGGCGGCAGTGCATTCCTGCGCTGGCGCGCCAACGAAAGCCGCGAATGGAAGTTGGCCTTGAGCCCCTCGCACTTCAGCGATGGCAACAACCGCCTTGAAGCCTTGCTCACCGGTCGCGAGGGCGTGTACGCCTCGCCCCACGTGCAGGTCGATCTGGGACTGGAAGTCGGCGCCAGCCACAACACCAAGGAAGACACGCCGTACTTCAACCCCAAGTCGGACTTCAGCGTGTTGCCGACGGTCAACGTCAACCACGTGCTCTACCACCGTTACGAAACCTCGTGGAGCCAGCAGTTCCAGGCCGGGGCCGGTACCTACAGCCAGCGTGACTACTCCACTGGTGGCGTCTGGCTGCTGGGTTACGGCCAGCGCGTGACCTGGAATGACGTGTTCGAAGCAGGGGCCAACTTGAGTGTGATCAACCGGCCTTACGACGGCGATCGGGAAACCGACCTGCGGCTGCTTCTCGACCTTACCTATCGCTTCTAGAAGAGTTTGACGATGCCTCTGATCACCCGTTGCATCCTCCTGCTGGGAGTCCTGATTCTCAGCGCCTGCGCCCAACAAGCCCCGGAGTTCGTGCCGCCGGCCCAACGCCCGCTGCCGGACAATGAGGCCCCATGGCCGAAAAACCATGTCCTGGGCATCGCCTATCACGACGTCGAAGACCGCGACCCCGATCAGGCGGTGGTGGCGGTGCGCACCGAGCGCATGATCGAACAGCTGGCCTGGCTGCGCGAAAACAACTATCGGCCGGTGACTATCGACCAGATCCTGGCGGCGCGCAAAGGCGGCCCCGAGCTGCCGCCCAAGGCCATCCTGCTGAGCTTCGACGACGGCTATTCCAGCTTCTATACCCGGGTGCTGCCGGTACTGCGCAGCTACAACTGGCACGCGTTGCTGGCGCCGGTGGGTGTATGGATCGACACCCCGGCCGACCAGAAGGTGGACTTTGCCGGTGAAATGCGTCCGCGTTCGCAGTTTCTGACCTGGGCGCAAATCCGCGAAATTTCCCAGTCCGGGCTGGTGGAAATCGCCGCCCACACCGACGCCAGCCACAAAGGCGTGCTGGCCAACCCGCAAGGCAACCTGCAACCGGCAGCCGCCACCCGGCGCTACGATGCAACCACCGGCCGCTATGAAAGCGAGGCCGACTTCCAGGCACGCCTGCGCAACGACGTAGCGACCATCTCCAAGAAAATTCGCGCAGTCACCGGCTACAACCCACGGGTCTGGGTCTGGCCCTATGGGGTGGCTGACGGCACGGCGCTGCAAGTCATCGGCGACCAGGGTTACCAGATGGCCCTGACCCTCGACGACGGGCTCGATGCCCTCGACAACCTGATGAGCAGCCCGCGTTTCCTGGTGGCATCCGACCCGGATGGCATGCACTTCTCCAACAGCATCACCGGCGTTCAGGCCGACGCGCCGATGCGCGTGGTGCACGTGGACCTGGATAACGTCTACGACCCCGACCCGGCGCAGCAGGAGATCAACCTCGGCAAGCTGGTGCAGCGCATGTCGGACATGGGGGCCAACACCGTGTTCCTGCAAGCCTTCGCCGACCCCAAGGGTGACGGCCTGGTGCACTCGCTGTACTTCCCCAACCGCCACCTGCCGGTGCGTGCCGACATCTTCGACCGCGTGGCCTGGCAACTGCGGACCCGGGCCCACGTCAAAGTCTTCGCCTGGATGCCGGTGCTGAGCTTTGCCCTGGACTCCAAGCTGCCACGGGTGACCCGCTGGGACCCGGCCACCGGGCAGGTGTCCACCGATCCCAAGCAATACCAGCGGCTGTCGCCGTTCGACCCCGAGGTACGGCGAGTCATTGGCGAGATCTACCAGGACGTGGCGCGCCTGACTTCGGTCGACGGCATCCTCTACCACGACGACGCGGTGCTTTCCGATTTCGAAGACGCCAGCCCCGCCGCCCTGCGGGTGTATACCGCCAACGGCTTGCCCGGCTCGATCGCGGCCCTGCGCGCCGACCCGGCCACGTTGCAGCGCTGGACTCAGTTCAAGACCCGCTACCTGACCGATTTCACCCATGAGCTGACCGCCAAGGTTCGCGCCATTCGCGGTCCTCAGGTGCAGACCGCACGCAACCTGTTCGCCGAGCCGATGCTCAACCCCGACAGTGAGGCCTGGTTCGCGCAGAACCTCGACAACTTCCTGGCCAACTACGACTGGACCGCGCCCATGGCCATGCCGCTGATGGAGGGCAAAAACGTGCACCAGTCGGGGGCCTGGCTCGAAGACCTGGTGGCCACGGTCAAGGCACGGCCGGGCGCCCTCAAGCGCACGGTGTTTGAATTGCAGGCCCGGGATTGGGCGGCAAAACCGGCGGCGGATATCTCCGCTGAACAGATGGCTGACTGGATGGGCCGTCTCAAGCGTCAGGGCGCAACCAGCTTTGGTTACTACCCGGACAACTTCCTTGAGAACTCGCCGGACCTGAAAACAGTTCGGCCCGCGCTCTCCAACAAATGGAACCCTTGAATCATGATCGATCGACTCTTAGCCCTATTGGTGCTGGCGATTGTCCTCGGGGTGCCGCTGGGCCTTATTTTCCTGGTCACGGGCCAGTTCCTGATGGACTTCGTGTTCTTCTACCCGTTGTTCATGTCGGGGCTGTGGATCGCCGGCGGCCTGTACTACTGGCTGCACTGGGAGCGCCACTGGCCGTGGAAGGAAGACACCCTGCCGCCGGTGCTGGAAGGCGAGCCGCTGATCACCATCCTGATCCCTTGCTACAACGAAGGGGATAACGCCGCCGACACCATCCATGCCGCGCTGGGCCAGCACTACCCGAACATCGAAGTGATCGCCATCAACGATGGCTCCAAGGACAACACCGCCCAGGTCCTCGATGCCCTGGCCCTGCAGGACCCACGCCTGCGTGTGCTGCACCTGGCGGAAAACCAGGGCAAGGCCGTGGCCCTGCGCATGGGCGCCGTGGCTGCGCGCAGCGAATACCTGGTGTGCATCGACGGCGATGCGTTGCTGGCGCCCAATACCGCGGCGTACCTGGTGGCGCCGATGCTGCACAACACCCGTCTCGGGGCAGTGACCGGCAACCCACGGATCCGCACCCGTTCGACCCTGGTCGGTCGGGTGCAGGTCGGCGAGTTCTCCTCGATCATCGGCCTGATCAAGCGCACCCAGCGGGTGTTCGGCAAAGTCTTCACCGTCTCCGGGGTGATCGTCGCCTTCCGTCGCACCGCGTTGCACCGGGTGGGCTACTGGAGCCCGGACATGATCACCGAAGACATCGACATCAGCTGGAAGCTGCAACTGGACCACTGGACGATCTTCTACGAGCCCCGGGCGCTGTGCTGGATCCTGATGCCGGAAACCCTGGGCGGCCTGTGGAAGCAGCGCCTGCGCTGGGCCCAGGGCGGCGCCGAGGTGCTGTTCAAGAACATTCGCGGCATCTGGGAATGGCGCCACCGCTACCTGTGGACCCTGCTGTTCGATTACTGCCTGTCCACCGGCTGGGCCTTCACCTTCCTGCTGTCGGTGATCTTCTGGGCCGTGGGCAAATTCATCGAGATGCCCGAGGCCATCGCTGTGCACCACCTGTTGCCGCCGGCCTTTACCGGCCTGGTGCTGGCAATGGTGTGCCTGATGCAGTTCGCGGTCAGCATCCTGATCGACCGACGATATGAAAAGGACCTGTGGAAGACCATGTTCTGGGTGGTCTGGTACCCCCTGGTGTTCTGGTTCATCAGCTTGCTCACCACACTGGTCAGCTTTCCCAAGGTGCTGTTTGGGAGACATCAGAAACGGGCGCGCTGGGTCAGCCCCGACCGCGGCATCAAGCCGATAGATGATGAAGAGGAGGTGAACTGATGAAAATCATCAGAACCCGTCAACGCCCGTTCCTGGTGGTCGTCGATGTGTTTTTCACCGTACTGGCATGGATTGGCCTGCTGTACCTGTTGGTGCGTGGCCTGTTGCCGCTGGTCGGTTCCCATGAAGGCGGGCCGCGCATCGATGTCAGCCTGCTCGACGCCTTGAGCACCCTGGAGATCTACCTCTGGATCGCGCTGGTCAACGCCGCATTGCTGATCGGCTGGGCGCGCTACCGACAACTGCGAAACCGCAAGTATCCGCCCCGCCTGCCGGCACCAGTGGTGGACGATCAGCGCCTGAGCGAAACCTTCAACCTCAGCGAAGACAATTTCACCCGCATCCGCCTGCCGGGCACCATGGTCGTGCACAACGACGAAGAGGGCGGCATCAGCCACGTCGCCACCCAGTTCTATCGCATCGAGCCGCAGGACCAATTGCATCCGCCGCTGGCCGCCGTCACGCCGACCCGGGTCATCCACCTGCCGGATGAAGACGGCAAGGGCAAAGACAAGGCCTGAGCCCCTTTGGCACAATGCGCCGAACGCTGAAAAGCCCCGTTTCCCGGGGCTTTTTATTGCCCGCTAAAACCAGGGATGAAGCAGATGCACGATGAGTTACCGGCGGCCCTTGCGACCCTTGTCAGCCAGTTGCCGCTGCCCTGGATCACCGTTGCGCCGCAAGCCGGCCCGGCCCTGGATTGGTTGCCCATCTTCGCGTTTGCCCAAGGGCGAGTCGGCATCGGCCTTTCGCCTCAGGGGGCCTGGGTGCAAGTGCATGACCAGCGGGTTATGCCCTGCATCGAGGGTGCGGCGCTGGTGGCGCTGCTGCCGCTGCTGGAGATGCCCCTGGAGCAGGTCCGCGCGCTGCTCAGCGAGGGCCTGGATCGGCATGGATTGCCCCAAGCCATTGGCGAACACTTTCCCTTTGCCCGGGTGGTCGCCACCGGCTTGCTAAGTCCGAGCGAATACTGGACGACCCGGGCCCTGCAATGGGCGGCGGACGGCGTCCGCTGCGCCACGGTGCAGGCAGCCCTGCACACCCTGAGCGAGAACGGACCGACACAGAACGTGCGACACCGGGCTCGGAAACTGGCCCGGCATTTACCGGTCAATGCACTCAGGTCAGGAGAGTAATCAGCGATGACAGATCTGTTTATAAGCGAAGCCGATAGCGCGCTATTGGCCCGCAGGCTGGCGGAGTTTGCCGTATTCAAGGCGGAGCGTTTGCCGGTGCTGCATCAGTTTGTCGAGGCCATTGGCGGTGAGAATGCCTACGAGGTATTGATTGCACCGGCGAAATTCCTGCCGCTGCTGGAACGCGCCTTCAACCACCTGGAGGTGGAAGAACACAATCGGATCTGGTTGATCACGCGCATTGGCTACTTTATCGGCGAGTACCTGCTGACGGCCTATGACGGCTGCTGGCAGGTGGATGAAGATCCCCGGTCGACGGCCTTTGCCCGCTATGTGGTCGGTGAGTTCTCCTACCCGCCGCGGCCAGGCTTGAGTGTCGACCCTTTTGATATCGCCCAGCGCTATGTCGATGGAGCGCTTCCCAGGAGCCTGGCCGGGGAGATTGAGCGGGGTGTGCAAGCGCACCAGGGCTGATCGCCCGGCCGCGTTGATGAAATCCCGTGCTTGCCCATTTACAAGCACCCCCCACCTAAAGCTCAATCACCCCCCGTGCGCTGCACGAACGGTCATGGCCGGTCGTGCAAGCTATAGTCTTCAGCTCACCGACCCTCCGCGTAATAAAGGTGCTTGTGTATGTCTCGCTTTGCTTCTCGCACTACTTGGCTGACCGCCAGTGCCCTGTTGCTGTGCCTGCAACTGCCGGTTCAGGCCCAGGAGCGTTTTACCCTGAATATCCCCGGTGTCACCGATGACCGTCTCTTCACCTCTGGCAGTGCCAGCGATGCCAAGGGCTGTGGCGGGCACAACAATTCGCCGGCGCTGAGCTGGACCGCCGGGCCGGAAGGGACCTTGAGCTATGCGATCGTCATGCACGACCCTGATGGCGCCAAAGGCCAGGGCGTGGATCATTGGGTGCATTACGGAATCAAGCCGACCACCCGGCAGATCGCCGCCGGTGCCGGGAGCAAGTCGACCCTGGAAGGCGTGGGCGGTACCAACAGCAAGAAGACCACCACCTATGTCGGCCCTTGCCCTCCGATTGGCGACAGCGCGCACCACTATGTGATCCAGATCTATGCCCTGGACCTGGCGCCCGACGCGTTGCCGGCCGGCCTGACCCGGGCCCAGCTGCTGGAGAAAATCAACGGCCATGTACTGCGCAACAGCAGCGTGGTGCGGCGCTACGTGCGCTGAAAAAAATTTTTACGGGGCTTAACCCGAATTGCACAGGGGCTTCGTCTGAAGGGGGGAATGGATTACTTTTCTCCCGAGGTCAGCCCCCATGTCCCTTCCTCTGCACTACCTTCGTCCGGCCGCACAGGGTTTCGCCGCCGGATTGTTGTTGGCGATCGCCGGTTGCGGCGTTTCTTCCAAGCCGGATGTCACCGCGGCCGAACCAGCCTCGCCGAGCGGGGTATTGATCCCGGCTCCGGCCCCGATCCCGGTTGCGCCGCAGGTGCAGAGCGAAGCGTTGAGGGCCGATGCGGTGGTCAGCAAGCGCAGCATGAGCCGGCCGATGATGACGGCGCCGATGATGGCCGCCGATCAGCAGCCTGCCGGCTATCGCGATGAATCGCGCGAGCAGTACCAGACCCTGCCTGACAACCCGATCCACAGCGTGGCGCAGGCACCGGTCTCGACTTTCAGCGCCGACGTCGACACCGGCGGCTACGCCAATGTGCGGCGCCTGCTGAACCAGGGCAGCCTGCCCCCCGAAGGTGCGGTGCGCCTGGAGGAAATGGTCAATTACTTCCCCTACGACTACGCACTGCCCAGCGATGGTTCGCCCTTTGGCGTGACCACCGAGCTGGCGCCGTCGCCGTGGAACCCCCACACCCGTCTGCTGCGTATCGGCATCAAGGCTTCGGACCGCGCGGTGGCCGAACTGGCGCCGGCCAACCTGGTGTTTTTGGTGGACGTGTCCGGCTCCATGGACCGCCGCGAAGGCCTGCCCCTGGTAAAAAGCACCCTCAAATTGCTGGTGGATCAACTGCGCGACCAGGACCGCGTGTCGCTGGTGGTGTACGCCGGTGAGTCGCGGGTGGTGCTGGAACCGACTTCCGGGCGCGACAAGGCGAAAATCCGCAATGCCATCGAGCAGCTCACCGCCGGCGGCTCCACGGCGGGTGCTTCGGGTATCGAGCTGGCCTACCAGATGGCGCGCCAGGGGTTTATCAAGGACGGCATCAACCGCATCCTGCTGGCCACCGATGGCGACTTCAACGTCGGTATCAGCGACTTCGACAGCCTCAAGCAGATGGCTGCCGACAAGCGCAAAACCGGGGTCTCGCTGACCACCCTGGGCTTTGGTGTGGATAACTACAACGAGCACCTGATGGAGCAACTGGCCGACGCCGGCGATGGCAACTATGCCTACATCGACAACCTGCGCGAGGCCCGCAAGGTGCTGGTGGATCAACTCAGCTCGACCCTGGCGGTGGTGGCCAAGGACGTGAAGCTGCAGGTGGAATTCAACCCGGCCCAGGTCAGCGAGTACCGCTTGCTGGGCTACGAGAACCGCGCGCTCAAGCGTGAGGACTTTAACAACGACAAGGTCGATGCCGGGGAAATCGGCGCCGGGCACACGGTGACTGCGCTCTATGAAATCGTGCCCAAGGGCGAGAAGGGCTGGCTCGAACCCCTGCGCTATGCCTCGGGCAAGGCGGCAGGCGAGAGCAGCAACAACCCGGAACTGGCGATGTTGCGCGTGCGCTACAAGGCGCCCGAAGGCGGTAGCAGCCGCTTGATCGAGCGCCCGATCATGTCGCAGTCCCAGCCTGCGACGCTGGCGGCGGCCAGCACCGACCTGCGTTTTGCCGCAGCCGTGGCGGCGTTCTCGCAGCAGCTCAAGGACGGGCGCTACACCGGCAGTTTCAGCCTCGACGACACCCTGAAGCTGGCGCGTGGCGCCCGGGGCGATGACCATTACGGCCTGCGCGGCGAGTTCGTGCAGCTGGTTGAACTGGCGCAAAGCCTGCAAACTCAGGCCCCACAACCCGGCCTGGCCGCGCAGCGCGACGACAGCCAGATCCAGAGCCGACTTGAATGACACCATGATCCGCAGCGAACAGGAGTTGATCAGCACTATGGCGGCTGCGAACCCACCCTCCGCCGCCAGCAGCGATGAAGCGCTGCTGGCGCGCTACCGCGCCGGTGATCCGGCGGCCTTCGAGGTGCTGTATCAGCGCCATCGCCAGGGGCTGTACCGCTTTCTCCTGGGCCTGTGCAACAAGCCCGAGCTGGCCGAAGAGGTGTACCAGGACACCTGGCTGAGCCTGATCCGCAGCACCAGCCAGCCCCAGGGCCGGGCGACCTTTCGCACCTGGCTGTACCAGATCGCCCGTAACCGGCTGATCGATCACTGGCGCAAGCACGGGCAGCGCAACCCGTTGCACGACAGCTACGACGAGCAAATGCACGGTGAGGTCGATGACGCGCCGGGCCCGGAGCAACAGTTGAGCCTGAGCCGTGACCAGCAGCGCATCGACGCGGCCCTCGAAGACTTGCCGGCCGACCAGCGCGAAGTGTTCCTGCTGCGTGCCCATGGCGACCTGGACTTGCCAGAGATCGCCAGCCTCACCCAAACCCCGCTGGAAACCGTAAAGAGCCGTTTCCGTTATGCGTTGAAAAAACTGCGTCGGCTCCTGGCCGAGGAGGTACTCACATGACTGACGCCCGACAAACGCCACCTTCTGTCGAAGAACAGATGCTCAAGCACATCCGCCAGCACAGCGTGGGCGAGCCCCCGGCCAGCCTCGATGCACTGATTCTGGCCAGCGCCCGGCGTGAACTGCCAAAACCCGCGCCGAGCCTGTGGCAGCGCTGGTTGCAGGCCTGCCAGAAACCCCGCCTGCAGATGGCGTTCGCCAGCCTGTTTGGCGTGGCCTTGATCCTGGTGCTGGTCCAGCGTTCGCCGGATCATTACCCGACGCCGATCATGGCACCCGCGCCGGCTCCCGCTCCCGCTCCCGCTCCCGCCTCCGCGCCCATTGCGCCCATGGCCCGGCAAATGGCCGAGCCAGCCCCCGCCGAGCTGGCCGAGCGCGTGCCGGAGCCGATGGTGCAGGGCGCGATGTCTGCGCCTGCTCCACGCCCGGCGGCGTCCATGGGCGGTTTGTCGGCCAGCCCCGCCGCCCGGGAGTACAGCGACCAAACCCAGATGCTCAGCGACGAGGCCTCGGCCCAGGTAGCCAAGCCCATGGCCGATCAGGCCAAGGGCAAGCCCATGCTCAGCAAGCGGGCGGCGGTCCCGGTGCGGTCGGTGGACGACGAGTTGCGGGAGGTGTTGCGCCTGCGTGAAGCGGGGCAGGTGAAGGAGGCTGACCAGCGTCTGGAGGCTTTGCACAAGCGTTATCCACAGCTGGACGTGCAGGCTCGATTGCAGGACTTGCAGCGGCCATGATGCAAAAGGCTGCGCAAAAATTGGTCTGCGGCGCTGAAAGCGAGCACTATCGAGCCCAGGTCCGCAAAGTGGGAGATTGGCCATGGCGCCACGTATCGACGGCATCGCCAAACTATTGAATTGCCCGACCAAGGGCAATGACATACGCCAGGCGATCAAGCAGAGCCGCAAGGATTTCGGTCTGGAAGCTGAGGCAGAAGATGACGAAGGGGAGCCATTGCCGGCTCCCGGTAGCGCGGAGCCCCCGGCCCCCGATACCGACACGAAATAACGCCGCGAGCACGCTCGCGGCGTTTTGGTTTGACAGCCCCGCCTGTACTGCCCTCGACGCTTAGTGGTAGGGCGAACTCTTCAAGTCGAGAAACTCGGGCGGGCAGCCGGCCTCCCGCATGCGCTGGCCACGGTTGGGGTACAGCTGCCATTGGGTTTCCAGCTGCCAGCGATACCACGTCAGGTGCTGGACTATCCGCCGCCGGCAAAGCGGCGACAGTTCCGCCAGCCAGTCGGGACCGTCCGGTGCCCGGCGCAGGCGCGTCGCGTAATAACCGAAGAGGTTTTCCCGCAGGCTGAAGCCATCGTCCAGGGTTTCTTCGAGGCTGTGCACATACAGTTCGAAACCCTCGCGCAGTTGCTGCTCGCCTTCGGCATGGTCGCGAACGTAGAGAAAAATATCCGTCCAGTTGATGCTGAACATATGGTCGCCCCAGTCGGGATCACGGGTGAAATACGGGCCCTGCCCGCGAAAGAACTGCGGGATTTCCTGGCGCTGCAGGGCATCTTCGAAATTGTTGCTCATGGGCGGGGTTCCTCGCGTGAACCTTGGACGTTGCTGATGCTGACCGACAGCGCCACGCATTCGATCAGGCAGTCGAAACCGATCTTCAGCTGTAGAAAATACCCGCCCGGCACTGCGGTGATTCGGGTCCGGGCGCGGCCATCGAAGCGTGTGCCGCTGACCGCCAGGTCGCTGATCCCTTGCACCCTCAGGTCCAGGGCGCAATGGCTCGGCGCCTGGCTGTCCGGCCAGGTGGAAGGTCGTGATGTCAGGCGCGTCAGAGCGCCCGCCAGGTGCAGGCTCAGTTGTTCGTCTTGAAACACCGGGCCCCGGGTGGCCAGGTCATAGGGGCTGGCCGCCATGCCGAATACGGCTTTCCAGGCTGCGGGGTTATCGACGGCGAACAACCAGTCGTAAGTGCCCAGGTCGCGCTCGGGGAGGGCCCGGCAGTGCGCCAGTGACGGCAGGCTGGCGCGGGCCAGATCATCGCGCCAGAGCTCCTGGGCAGCGTTCAGCAGGCGCTGGAAAAAATCCCGGCTGTTTTCGATCCTGGCCGGCCAGGTGGAGGGCCACTGACTGTCTTCGTAGTCGTCTTCGTCGTCCTCCCACACGTGCTGGAAGTCATAGCCAGGGTCGGCCAGGGCTTCTTGCAGCACTTCCACCAACAGCCGCCGATGGCGAAAATTTTCCTCGCCGTGGGTGCGGGCCAGACAATGCTGGCGGATCAGGTAGTCGCGGTCTTCGTCGGCGTTGGGGTTGTAGCGGCTGAGTTCGGCGTCGAGGGCGGGGGGCATGTCATAGCGCATAAAGCAGCTGACCCAATGCCGCAGGGTCGGCTGGTAAGGCTGGTTGGAACCGGGGTGGCACAGCATCGGGACCTCCTGTCCGGGCTCGGCGCGAGGCGCCGCGAACCTGGCCGGGACGCTGGCCATGCAGCGCCCTCTGGCGAAAGGCGCGAATGTAGCAAGTTGCGCCCCGCCACGACAGCTTCGGCAAGCGGCTGCTGGCAGGGCGCGATCACGGCACCTCAGAAATCGGCGATAAATTGCACGCCGCCCACCACGGCCGAGTCGGTCTGGGTCACGCCGCCGGGGTACTTCACGTATTGCAGGTTGGGCCGCACCATCAGCCAGCGGGTGGCCTGGTAGCCGTAGTTGATCTCGTAGCTGTATTCGCGCTTTTGCTCCGGCACATAGAGTGCGTCGTCGATGGACGTCACCCCGTGGTCGGCATTGAGCACCTGAGCGTTACGGCTGTAGCGGTCGTTGACCTTGAGCCGCGAGGCGCCCAGACCAATGGTGTCATCCGGGCGCGAGGCGAACGGGCCGCGATAGATCAGGCCGACCTGGATCAGGTTCTCGATCATGCTGCTGTCCGGGTCGTTGAAGGTCATGTTGGTGAACACATTCAACCCGCGCTTGTTGTTGCCCTCCACCGTGGTCAACTGCTGCTGGGCCGAGAGCCACCAACCGCTGTTGTCGCGGTACTTTTTGTAGGGCTGGCCGCTGCGGGCGGCATCGTTGCCGTCGGCGTCCTTGAGCATGTCGCGACCGTCGACATCGCTGTAGTAGTAACCCAGGTGGTACTCGGACGAGAGGTCGTTGATCCGGCCTTTCCACACCGCTTCCAGCGGGAAGCTGGTGCCCACCGAACCTGCGATAAACGGCTTGAAGCCATTGCTCAGCTCGGCGTTGCCGGGGTTTTTGTCATAGGCGCCGGCCTGCACGTAGAACTCGGGGGTGAAGTGGTAGCGCACGCGGATCGCCCACTGGCTGATGGGGAAGCTGTTCCAGGTGCCGTTCCAGTTGCCTTCCTGGGAGCCGCACAGGGTCACGTTCTGGAATTCGCAGGGGAACTGGTCGAAGTCTTCGCCATGGCCGAAGCGCCCCAGTTTCACTGCCAGCCTGCGCTCGAAGAACTTCTGCTCGTACCACAGCTGTGACAGGCGCCAGGCATTGCCGCCGCCGTAGACCTCCATGGTCGACGTCATGCCGGTGGCGTCGGGGTGGTGCACCCGGTCATTGGTGATGTCCTTGCCATGGCGTTCGCCGATGCCGATGCGCAAGGTCGCGTCCTGCCAGCCCAGGAGCTTTTGCAGGTCCATGTCGACACCGAGAATGATCTGGTCGCTGAGCCGCGCCGTGGTGCTGCTGTCATAACCGCCGGCGAGGTTGGAGCCCAGCTCGGCGACGTATTTGAGGGTGAAGTCAAAACCCTGCTGCGCCAGTTTTTGCCGCTGGCCGTTCCAGTCTCCCAGCAGCCACGGCGACTCGGCGTCGAGGGCATCGTAGGCGAAGGCACCAGCGGAAAAACCACTGGCCAGCAAGCACAGTACAGCCCCGGATAAGTGTTTGTTCATGAGCGGATTTACCTGTTGTTATTGTTGTGGGCACAGCCCTGCGCGAGGATTTCCGGGCGCAGTGATCCGCGACGTGGTGGCCACGCCGTTCGCGGAATGTTTAAAAAAAGCCCGGGCCTGCTCAGGCAGACCCGTAAAGGTTCGGCTCAGTAAGTGCGGGAGGGGCCTGCCGCCGGGGCGCCGTCCGGCTCGCGATAGCGCGCCAGATTGTTCAGCGCGGCCTGGCGGAACAGGCTGATATCGATGCCCACGGCAATGAACTGGCAACCCCATTCGCGATAGCGGCGGGCGTCCTCTTCAAAGGGCGCGAGGATCCCGGCGATCTTGCCGGCGGCCAGGGTGGCATCGATGGCGGTGCGGATCTGCGCCTGCACCTCGGGGTGCCCGGGGTTGCCGGGAAAGCCCAGGCCTGAAGACAGGTCCGCCGGGCCGACAAACACCGCGTGCACGCCTTCGACGGCGGCGATATCGGCGACGTTTTCCACCCCCAGTTTCGATTCCACCTGGACGATCAGGCACAGCTCTTCATGGGCCGTGGCCAGGTAGTCGGGCACCCCGTCCCAGCGCGTGGCCCGGGCCAGGCCGCCACCGACGCCGCGAATGCCGTGGGGCGGATAACGCATGGCGCGCACCAGTTGCCGCGCCTGCTCGGCGGTTTCGACCATGGGCACCATCAGGCTCTGTACGCCGATATCCAGCAGTTGCTTGATCAGGCTGCTGTCGCCATTGACCGCCCGTACCACCGGCGCGCTGGCGTAGGGCGCCACTGCCTGGAGCTGGGCGAGGATGCTGGGCACGGTGTTGGGCGCGTGTTCGCCATCGATCAGCAGCCAGTCGTAGCCGGTGCTGGCGGCGATTTCCGCGGCGTAGCCGGTGGCAAAACCGGCCCACAAGCCGTATTGGGTGCTGCTGCCGGCCAGGGCAGCCTTGAAGCGGTTAGGGGGCATCTGCATGGCGAGGCTCCTGGGTTATTGCAGGTTGACGAACAGACCGCCGTCCACCAACAGGGCGGCGCCGGTGACGTAGCGGGCCATGTCGGACGCGAGAAATACGATCGGCCCAGCGATGTCATGGGGTTCGCCGAGGCGGCCCAGGGGCGTGCGCTTGACCATGTACTCGCGTTTTTCCGGGTCGGCGAAGTCGTCCTTGTTGATGTCGGTGGCGATCGACCCCGGCAGCACCGAGTTGCAGCGAATGCCATAAGGCCCCAGGGCAATGGCGCAGGACTGCATCAGCGAATGCAGGCCGGCCTTGGTCGGCGTGTAGTGGGTTTGCATGCCGCCGCCCACCAGGGCGCTGATGGAGCTGACGGCGATGATCGCGCCGCCGCTGCCCTGGCGTTTCATCTGGTTGGCCGCGGCCTGCACTGCGAAGTAGGCGCCATTGAGGTTGGTGTTCACCGTCTTCAGGTACACCTCCTTGGGCATGTCGAGGAAGGAGTGGAAGGGGCAGATGCCGGCGTTGTTGACGAACACATCGACACTGCCGAAGGCCTCGACGGCGGCATCCACCAGACGCTCGCCGGTGTCGAGGTCGGCGGCGTCGCTGCCGATCTGGATCGCCTGGCCGCCGAAGGCCTCGATCTCCTTGAGCAGGGACGCGGCGGACTCGTGGCCCTGGGCGCTGCCGCTGTGGGCAGCCACCACCCGGCCACCTTGGCGGGCGCATTCGAGGGCCGCAGCGCGGCCGATGCCACGGGAGGCGCCGGTGATGATGACAGTCTTGTCTTTGAGCAACATAAAGAGACTCCTTTGGAAGTGGGATCAGCCCAGGTAATTGCCGTAGCCAACCATGGCGATGGACGCCAGGATCACCGCGATGCCCAGTAGCAGCACCTGTTTGGTTCGAGCGCTGGTGCCCTGCCATTCACGGAAGTACAGGCCCCAGAAGTTGGACACGATGATGATGAACGACATGTGCAACACCCAGGAGCTGGCGTCGTTGTGCATGCGGCTGGCGCCCATGCCGTAGAAGAAAAACTGCAGGAACCACAGGGTGCCGGCCGTGGCCACCAACAGGTAGTTGCGCAGCAGCGGGGTCGAGCGATCGGTGTAGTTGTGGAAGGTGCGGTTGCGGTAGTTCAGCCACAGGCACCAGAGGCCGTTGGTGGTCAGGCCGCCCCACATGATCACCATAAAGGTCACGTTGTTCTGGAACAGGCTGTTGGCGCCGTGGGCGATGGCGGCTTCGGCCAGGGGTTGGCCGGCAGCGATACCGTAGCTGAAGCAGGCACTGAGCACCCCGGAGATCAGTGCCACCAGGGCGCCCTTGGCCAGGGAGAACTCCTTGACGCTTTCGAACTTGGTGCTGTCCGGTACTTCCCGCTCCTTGACCAGCCCGGCGCGGCCGCACAGGGCGATGCCCAGTAGCGAGACCAGGACGCCGATCAGTACCCAATGGCCACCGGGGTTGCCGAGCATTTCGCTGAAGGTGCCGGCCTGGGCATCGGTGAACAGATCGCGGTAGATCGGTGGCATCAGCGCGCCCAGGGCCGAGGTCAGGCCCATGATCAGCGACATGCCCAGGGACAGCCCGAGGTAGCGCATGGTCAGGCCGAACGTCAGCCCGCCGATGCCCCACAGCACGCCGAAAAAGTAGGTCCAGAACAGGGTGACGCCGTCGGCGTTGCGCAGGATCTCGACAAAGCCCGGCACCGTGAGTTGCGCGGCAATCAGCGGCACTACCAGCCAGGACACCAGGCCGCCGGTGATCCAGTAGCTTTCCCAGGCCCAGCCACCCACTTTCTTGTAGGGGATATAGAAACTGCCGGAGGCGAAGCCGCCGATAAAGTGCAGGATCACTCCCAGAAAAATGATTTCCACGTTGCGCTTTCCTTCTTATTTTTATCAGCGATAAGGGCCGGCACCGAGGCGCCGGCACGGTTCAAGGGCGTGGCAGGTCGAACATCGGTTGCAGCTCCACGCTCAGCGGCGAGCCGTCGGGATGGCTGGGCATGATGTCTTGCATGTATTGCCACCAGCGTTGCATCACCGGGTGTCGGGGCAAGTCGTCCAGGCCGTGGGCGTCCTGGTGGGTCATCACCGCGAACAGGGCGTGGCTCTGGGGGTCGAGGAAGATTCGGTAATCCTCGATCCCGGCCCCGTGCAGCAAGGCCACCAGCTCTGGCCAGATTTGATCGTGGCGGCGCAGGTATTCCTGCGCCTGACCGGGGTTGAGGTTCATCCGAAAAGCACGGGTCTGCATGGCGTGGCTCCTCGATCAGCGCGGGTAAGGGCGGTTGAGCGCGCACTCGGGGTTGAGCTCGACGCCGAAGCCGGGCTTGTCCAATACCGAGGCGCGCATGCGGCCGTTGACCGGCACCGGTTCGCCCAGCAGTTGCGGGGAAAACATCGGCACGATCTGGTCGGCCTTGGGCGACATGTTGAGGAACTCGGCGAACGGGCTGTTGGTGCGGGTGATCACGAAGTGGTAGCTGTACACCGACGAGCCGTGGGGCACGACCATGGCGTTGTGGGCATCGGCCAGGGCCGAGATCTTGATCAGCTCGGTGATCCCGCCGCACCAGCCGACGTCCGGCTGGATGATGTCGCAGCAGCCCATTTCCAGCAGCATGCGAAAGCCCCAGCGCGTGGCCTCATGTTCGCCGGTGGTGACCAGCATGCCGCTCGGCACGTTTTTGCGCAGGGCGGCGTAGCCCCAGTAATCGTCCGGCGGCAGAGCCTCTTCGATCCACTTCAGGCCGAACTCGGCGGCGCCCTTGGCCAGGCGCGTGGCGTAGTTCAGGTCCAGGCTCATCCAGCAGTCGAACATCAGCCAGAAATCATCGCCGACTTTTTCGCGCATATGGGCCAGGTGCTCAAGGTTCTTGCGCAGGCCCTCTTCGCCTTCGGCAGGGCCGTATTGCAGGGGCATCTTGCCGCCGATAAAGCCCATCTCCTTGGCCAGGTCCGGGCGGGCGCCGGTGCAGTAGAACTGCAGCTCATCGCGCACCGCCCCGCCCAGCAGTTGGTGCACCGGCTCTTTACGGATCTTGCCGAGCAAGTCCCAGAGCGCCAGGTCGACCCCGGAAATGGTGTTGAGGACGATGCCCTTGCGGCCGTAGTAGAGGGTCGCGTGGTACATCTGGTCCCAGATTTTTTCGATGTCGGTGACCTTGGCCCCTTCAAGGAAGCGCGCCAGGTGCTTCTCGACAATAAAGGCGCCGATCTCGCCGCCGGTGGTCACCGCAAAACCGACGGTGCCGTCGCTGGCCTCGATCTCCACCACCAGGGTGCCGAGCACGTTGATGCCGAAGCTCTGGCGGCTCTGGCGATATTCCGGGTAGCGGCCCATGGGGGTGGAGATGTGATCGTCGATCCAGTGGCCGGCCGCCTGGTCGTGGTAGTCGGCGCCGCCTCCGGTGAGGGTGAAGGCGCGAACCTGCTTGATGGTCGGTGTGCTCATAAAGCTCTCCTGCAAGGCAAAGGGGCAAACAGCGGGCGAGTCGAAGACCCGGGCTGAAGGTGTCAGCCGTGGCGGCGTGGAAGTCGGTGGGGGCAAGGCGGGCGCGTCTGCAGCGACAGCGCAGCGAAATGTGGGCAAGACCATGTAGGGCTGTTCATCACGCCGGTTTCCTTATTGGATTTATCGGGGCGTAAAGGGTGGGCAGCGCCTGCGGGGAGCAGGCCGTGCCGAAGTGCATGGGAGGGAGCTTACGGAGGCGGATTGATGCTGACTAATTCAAATAAACTTAATACTGATGCCCTCAAGGTATCGATCGCGCCACCCGCCACCCGCCACCTGTAGCCGCTGCCTCGGCAGCGGCAGCGGCAGCGGCTACAGCTTCAAGCCATACGCCTGCGCCGCATTGCGATAAAAAAACTTCTCCTGGGCCGCCAGGGAGTACTGCGCGATGCAGCGCTTCACCAAACCCAGGGTGGTGTCGAAATCCGCCACCTGCTCACTGTTCGGCCAGTCGCTGCCAAAGAAACACCGGTCCTCGCCAAATGCCTGCCACAGGCCATCGATCCGCTCCCGGTAAAACCCTGGGTCGAGCCGCAATTGCCCTTCGCGAACCTGCGGAATCTCCGCCAGCTTGGCGAACGCATTGGGGCGCTGCGCCAGCTCCTCGATCCGCCGCATAAAAGCTCGCTCCTCGCCGGGCTCGATCATGGCGTTGGGCAGGTGATCGATGACGATCCGCAGTTGCGGCAGGCGCTCGCTGAGCTTCAACAGGCCATCCAGCAGGCGCCCGTCGGGGTTGGCACTGTCCAGGCTGCGCCCGCTGGCGGCGAGGCCCCGCAGGTTGTCGAGAAACCCGGACTGGTCCTGATCCGTCAGCAAGTCGCGGTCCCACAGGTTGCCGTAGCGCAAGCCGAGAAACAGCGGCTCCTGCTCCAGCCATTCCAGTTCCTGGCGAAACTGGCCGTGGGCCGGGTCCAGGTTGCCGACGAAACCCAGCATCCGCGGATCGCCACGCAAGGTTTCGAGCAGCCAGCGGTTGTCCCCGACCCAGGGGCTGGCCTCCACCGCGACCGCGCCGGTGATGCCATGGGCCGGGGCCAGGGTCCAGTAATGTTCGGGCAAATGAGGCGCGTAAATGCTGTCGGCCGGGGTCGGCCACGGGATGCCTTCGGCACGGCGCGGATCGAACAGGTGGATGTGGCAGTCGATGATCGGGCCGGCATAGACGGCGGGGGCGAGGGCGCTCACAGGCGATCTCCATTGTTATTGTCGGGGGCTTCGGAATAACAAACCCGACCCGCAAAAGCTAATAGGGGATTGGGGCATTGCGATACCCTGCGGGTATCAGAACAACAATAGGGTGCCTTTATGTCGACGCCGATCACCGCCCGCAGCCTGTTCAACCGCCTGCGCTACAAGCACCTGCTGATGCTGGTGACCCTGGGCAACAGCCAGAACCTGCACCGCGCCGCCGAAGCCTTGAACATGTCGCAACCGGCCACCACGCGCATGCTCCAGGAAATCGAAGAAGCCTTCGGCTGCACCCTGTTCGAACGCCAATCCCGGGGTATGCGCGCCACGGTCCTCGGCGAAGAACTGCTGCGCTTCGCCCGTGCCGCCCTCAACGGCCTGGAGCGCTGCGCCGAAGACCTCACCGACCGCCAGGCCGGCGGTTACGGTTACTTGGCGGTGGGCGCGATCATGGGCGCGGTGCCGGACCTGGTGGTGCAATCCATCGCCGAGATGAAAGCCAGCCACCCGCTGCTGCGCCTGCGGATCATGGGCGACACCAGCGACCAGCTCAGCGAGTTGCTGGACCAGCGCCGTATCGATGTGGCCGTGGCGCGCCTGTCCCACGCCCAGGACCGTCAGCGCTTCGCCTTCGAGCCCCTGGGCAACGAACACCTGGCCGTGGTCGTGCGCGCCGGCCACCCGCTGACCCAGGTCACCGCCCCCAACCTCGCGGAAATGGTCGAAGCCTGGCCCTGGATCCTGCAACCCGACACCAGCCCCGCCCGCGTCGCCCTGGAAAACGCCTTCGCCCGCCTCGACGTCGCCTCCCCCAGTGACGTCATCGAATGCACCTCGGTGTTCGCCATGCTGCAACTGGTGCAAATCACCGACGCGATCCTGGTCCTCACCGACACCGTGGTCCGCGATCACGTGCACACCGGTTTGCTGACGGCCCTGGACCTGGAGATAGAAGAGCAGTTGAGCCCGTTCGGGGTGATGCTGAGGAAGGACGAGCCGCTGAGTCGGGAGTTGGAGATTTTCTTGAACATGCTGCGCGAGAGGGCGCAGCGCAGAGCGTGAAAAGAGGGGGCGGCAAGCGGTTCGGCCTGTTCGCGCAGGCTTTGCTTGAACGATGGCTGGCGCAGCCCAGATGCTCGGTCAAACGCGTGCGGTGCAGAGCAAGCGGTAAAAAGACGGCTATCCGTATGCCGCTGGTTTTCCCTGGCCACAAAAAAGCCCCAGGCCATAAGACCTGGGGCTTTTTCGATGTATCTGGTGCACCCGGCGGGATTCGAACCCACGACCCCTGCCTTCGGAGGGCAGTACTCTATCCAGCTGAGCTACGGATGCAGTGCGGGCGACATCATACCCATGTCCGCCCGGGGCGTCCACGCCGGTTTTTGTTTCGCTCGCGGGGCGTGGGGGCGGGGTGTGCAGGTGCTGCTGTTCTTCACCTATTGGGCCGACGACCAGCGGTAAAGGCAGATAGCCATCACTGCTTTGACTTTGCGCTAAAGTCGTTGGGCGACTTTTAACCGGCTGTTGCCATTGTGTCTTGGCGCTGTCGCACAGTCCCTTTATCAAGGAGAGAAATATGCCCGATTCCCTGGTCAATCCGCAGGCCGCTGACGTGCTGACCCAGACCACCCACCAGGCCCATGGGCTGGCCTCGCCGTCGCCCGCCGCTTACTTCGATGGCGACAGCAAGCTGGCGCTGGCGGCCCAGGCGGTGTTGCTCAAGCAGATGCCTGGAGGCCCTGGCCAAGACGCGCCGCTCGCCCCCACAGAGGACGCCTTGGTGATCGTGAGCAGCGACGTGCCGCTGGGCGCCTGATTCTTGCGAGTCTTTGTTTCTTCGCACCCCACCCTGGGAGGGAATATTCGATGGCAGACACCCCTGAAAATGATATGGCCGCCTTCCTGCAAGTTGCCGAAAGGTATTTGAAGCGCCCATTGCAGAGTTATGAACAGGAGCTGTTGGAGCGGTACAGATGGGCGCTGGCGGCCAGTGGCCGGCCATCTCTAAACGCCATACAGGTGATGGAGATGATTATGCAGGGCGTTGACCCGCATGCGTGGCGTAAGGCGAACGAGGCAAACCTCGCACCACTCTTGGCCAGCAAGGAGGTGCCACGGCCACTTCAAGCGACGAATCTCGACGCTCAGTTATCGGCTCGCACTGCGGCTGTGCAGCCGCTGACGTCGATTGATGATCTGGTGGGTCGACCCGGCGCGGAAGGCACCGAGAAAGTGGCCCAGGCCGGGGCGCCCGACGACCTCAAGAGCCTGCTGGCGCTGCTCAAGTCGTTTCAATCCTAGGGGCCTGGATCTCCAGCGTCGGGCGTCCGGCTTGCCGCCCCTGGGGACTTGTCGGGTCGCAGGGGCATTTTGGCATCGGTGCTGGGAATCACGCTGATCTGAAATTTTCGGCAAATGCGCCGTTTTCGTTCTTTTTTTCGAACGGACTATTGTCCTTTACCCCTGTTGACCCTAGGATCGTTTGAGATTTCAAACGCTCTCGCTCGGGTGCTGCGCTGCGCGCGTGTCTTTTGTGCGCTTTTTCTGTCATCACCCGGTGATTGAATTCCCTGACGGCAGCCACCTGTTGGCGCCTTTCAACAATCACAATTCGCCCCGCGCCTGCGCGGTGCTGTTAAGGAAGCCGACATGCAGCTCAAAGACACCCAATTGTTCCGCCAACAAGCCTTTATCGATGGGGCCTGGGTCGACGCGGACAATGGCCAGACGATCAAAGTGAACAACCCGGCCACCGGTGAAATCATCGGCAGCGTGCCGAAAATGGGCGCCGCTGAAACCCGTCGCGCCATCGAAGCTGCCGACAACGCTCTGCCAGCCTGGCGTGCACTGACCGCCAAGGAGCGCGCCAACAAGCTGCGCCGCTGGTACGAGCTGCTGATCGAAAACCAGGACGACCTCGCGCGCCTGATGACCCTGGAACAGGGCAAGCCACTGGCCGAAGCCAAGGGCGAAATCGTTTACGCCGCCTCGTTCATCGAGTGGTTCGCCGAAGAAGCCAAGCGCATCTACGGTGACGTGATTCCTGGCCACCAGCCCGACAAACGCCTGATCGTGATCAAGCAGCCGATCGGCGTGACCGCTGCCATCACCCCGTGGAACTTCCCGGCGGCGATGATCACCCGTAAAGCCGGCCCGGCCCTGGCCGCCGGTTGCACCATGGTCATCAAGCCTGCGTCGCAAACCCCATTCTCGGCCCTGGCCCTGGTTGAACTGGCGCACCGCGCCGGTATCCCGAAAGGCGTACTCAGCGTGGTTACCGGCAGCGCCGGCGACATCGGCGGCGAGCTGACCAGCAACCCGATCGTGCGCAAGCTGTCCTTCACCGGCTCCACCGAAATCGGTCGCCAGCTGATGGCCGAATGCGCCAAGGACATCAAGAAAGTCTCCCTGGAACTGGGCGGTAACGCGCCGTTCATCGTGTTTGACGACGCGGACCTGGATAAGGCCGTCGAAGGCGCGATCATTTCCAAGTACCGCAACAACGGCCAGACCTGCGTCTGCGCCAACCGCCTGTACATCCAGGACTCGGTCTACGACGCGTTCGCCGAAAAACTCAAAGTGGCCGTGGCCAAGCTGAAGATCGGCAACGGTCTGGAAGAAGGCACCACCACCGGTCCGCTGATCGATGAAAAGGCCGTGGCCAAGGTTCAGGAACACATCGCCGACGCCCTGAGCAAAGGCGCGACCCTGCTGGCTGGCGGCAAGGTGATGGAAGGCAACTTCTTCGAGCCGACCATCCTCACCAACGTGCCGAAAAACGCGGCCGTGGCCAAGGAAGAAACCTTCGGTCCATTGGCGCCGCTGTTCCGCTTCAAAGACGAAGCCGAAGTCATCGCCATGTCCAACGACACCGAGTTCGGCCTGGCGTCCTACTTCTACGCCCGTGACCTGGGCCGTGTGTTCCGTGTGGCTGAAGCCCTGGAATACGGCATGGTCGGCGTCAACACCGGTTTGATCTCCAACGAAGTCGCGCCTTTCGGCGGCATCAAGGCTTCGGGCCTGGGCCGTGAAGGTTCCAAGTACGGGATCGAGGATTACCTGGAAATCAAATACCTCTGCCTGGGTATCTGATCCGGTTTCAAGCGCAAAGGGCACGAGAGCGCTGTCCCTTTGCGCAGCTGTAAAAACGCACTTTTCAAGGTGGCCCGGGACCGCTCCGGCAGTCGATCATCGCATGCTGTCGCAGGCGCTTCCCCGCCCCGCAACCCTTGAACCACACCGTTTTAAAGACGGTGAATGAGGACACTATGAGCAAGACCAACGCATCCCTGATGAAACGCCGCGAAGCTGCCGTACCACGCGGTGTTGGCCAGATTCACCCGATCTTCGCCGAGTCGGCGAAGAACGCCACCGTGACCGACGTTGAAGGTCGCGAGTTCATCGATTTCGCCGGCGGTATCGCCGTGCTCAACACCGGTCACGTGCACCCGAAAATCATCGCCGCCGTGACCGAGCAGTTGAACAAGCTGACCCACACCTGCTTCCAGGTGCTGGCGTATGAGCCCTATGTAGAGCTGTGCGAGAAAATCAACGCCAAGGTGCCAGGTGATTTCGCCAAGAAAACCCTGCTGGTGACCACCGGTTCCGAAGCCGTCGAGAACGCCGTGAAAATCGCCCGTGCCGCCACTGGCCGCGCTGGCGTGATCGCCTTCACCGGCGCCTACCACGGTCGCACCATGATGACTCTGGGCCTGACCGGTAAGGTCGTGCCTTACTCGGCCGGCATGGGCCTGATGCCAGGCGGCGTGTTCCGCGCGCTGTTCCCGAACGAATTGCACGGTGTGAGCGATGACGATTCCATCGCCAGCATCGAACGCATCTTCAAGAACGATGCCGAGCCGCGTGATATCGCTGCCATCATCATCGAGCCGGTGCAGGGCGAAGGCGGTTTCTACGTCGCGCCTAAATCCTTTATGAAGCGTCTGCGTGAACTGTGCGACAAGCACGGCATTCTGTTGATCGCCGACGAAGTGCAGACCGGCGCTGGCCGTACCGGCACCTTCTTCGCCATGGAACAGATGGGCGTTACCGCCGACCTGACCACCTTCGCCAAATCCATCGCTGGCGGCTTCCCGCTGGCCGGTGTCTGCGGCAAGGCCGAGTACATGGACGCCATCGCTCCAGGCGGCCTGGGCGGCACCTACGCCGGTAGCCCGATCGCTTGCGCGGCGGCTCTGGCGGTCATGGAAGTGTTCGAGGAAGAGCACCTGCTGGACCGCTGCAAGGCAGTGGGCGAGCGTCTGGTAACCGGTCTGAAAGCCATCCAGGCCAAGTACCCGGTCATCGGTGAAGTACGTGCCCTGGGCGCGATGATCGCGGTCGAGCTGTTCGAAAACGGCGACAGCCACAAGCCGAACGCTGCCGCGGTGGCATCGGTGGTGGCCAAGGCTCGCGACAAGGGTCTGATCCTGCTGTCGTGCGGCACCTACGGCAACGTGCTGCGGGTTCTGGTACCCCTGACCTCGCCGGACGAGCAACTGGATAAAGGCCTGGCCATCATTGAAGAGTGCTTCTCGGAACTCTGATTGGTTGTGACCTGATCGACAAAAAACCCGCTTCGGCGGGTTTTTTTATGGGTTGAGGGCCGACGGACGGTATTTACGCTGTATGGATGGCGTCCCATTGACTAAGGTGCAAAGGATTGCTTTGGGAGCGTGCTGCATGACTGCTGTGGATTTACCCGCTGTACCGCGCGTGCTGATTGCCGAGGCAGACCCGTGGTCGCGTGATTTGTTGAAGCAGGTCTTATTGAGTGTGCGCTGCGACGCTCGGCTGGATGTGTGTGCCAACGGCCAGGAAGCGTTGCAGCTGTTGAGTGAAAAAGCCTACGACCTGGTGATCGCCGACTGGGAGTTGCCCGGTGTCGATGGCCTGAGTGTTTTGCGCAGCGTGCGCCAGCGCCGGCGCAACCCGGTACTGCCGTTCATCCTGCTGAGCAGTCGCAGCGACAGCGCCAGCGTACGTGAAGCCCTGCCCCTGGCGCCCACGGCCTACCTGACCAAACCCCTGAACATGGACGGCCTGACCCAGCGCCTGCAGGACCTGCTGCTCGATGCCGGTCAGGAAGTCTCCTGCGAGGTGCCGGCGCTGGCGCCGGGCATGACCCTTTGGAATTTCCTTGAGCGGCGCCGCGAGATTGCCGATGGCGCGCCCTTGTTGGCCGATGTGCAGTTGGCGGTCAAGCGCAGCCTCAACCCCGGAGGCCTGGACCTGAAGCTGCTGGAAGAGGAGGTCCGCACTGATCCGCAAATCACCGCAGTCTTGATCGCGGCGGCCAACAGCGCCGCGCAGCACCATGGCAGCGCGGTGCAAACCTTGTCCCAGGCCTTGCACCGCCTGGGGACCGGGCAAAGCATGAACCTGATTCTGGGCCTGGCGCTCAAGCGCAGTGCACGGTTGAGCTCCCCGGCCCTGGCCGACTACGCCGAACGTTACTGGGATTTGTCGCTGCACACGGCGGAATACGGCCGGACCCTGGCGCGCCTGCTGGACCTGGACCAGGAGCGCTGCTATTGCGCCGGCATGTTGCATCGCCTCGGCGACCTGGCGTTGCTGCGCTGTCTGCAGGAGTGGAAACAGGCTGGCGGCGAGTTGGACGATCAGGAAGAAATCGGCGACGCCCTGGATGAGTTCGGCGCCAGCTACGGTTCGGCGTTGCGCACTCGCTGGCGCCTGCCCCTGGAGTTGCGTGAGCTGATTGCCTCGGTCTACCAGCTCGGTGGCGGGGTTTATTCCCGTGAAGCCCTGGTGATGAACCTGGCGGCCCAACTGGCCCGCCTGCGGCCGTCAGAAGGCGTCGAAGACATCGCCAAAAGCAAGACCGCGCGCCTGCTGAAGATCGGCCTGCCGGAGTTGATGCGCCTGCGCAAAGGCTGATCAGCGCCAGGGTCTGCTGCTGGAGTGCTCAGCGAAAGATTTCGAGAACGCTGAACCAGCTATCGACCGTGTCGTCCGCCGCCAGAATCGCCAGGTACAGCGGCGGCAGCGACAAGATGATCAGCAGTGGCACCGCCAGTTCGAAGCCATTCCTGAACCAGAGCATGACGCCCATCCCCAGTAGAAACGCCCCGAAGCCGAACGCCAGGAAACGCTGCAGGAAGCAGCCGCCGCGTTGCTTGCCGTTGATGCGCTTGAGTAGCTGCTTTTCGTTCATGGGCACAGGGAGGCGGAAGGGGTCGCTACTTTAGCAAATCCCCCGACGCATCGGCGCGAGGCACCGCAAGTCGGGGGCGGCTTGGGCATCAGCCCGAGACAATCCGATTCTTGCCTTCACGCTTGGCCTGGTACATGGCGGCGTCGGCGCGGGCGAACAGGCTGTCGAGGTTTTCATCGTCGTCGCTGAGGTTGCTCAGGCCCTGGCTGACGGTAATGCCGAACGTCTGGCCTTCATGCTCGAAGCTCAGGCGCTGGATTTCCCGTTGCAGGCGTTCCGCGACTTGCCGGGCAATGTCCGGCGTGCAGCCCGGAAACACCGCAGCAAATTCCTCGCCGCCGATGCGCCCGAACAGGTCGCCCCGTCGCAGGGCCGCGCGGCCGCTTTCGGCAATGTGCTGCAGGACGATATCGCCCGCCGGATGGCCGTAGGTGTCGTTGATCACCTTGAAGTCATCGATGTCCAGCAACAGAAAGGCCATCTGCGAGCCTTGGCTGCGGGCCTGGTCGAACTCGCGGTTGGCGCATTCGAAGAAGTGCCGGCGGTTGCTGCTCTGGGTCAGGACGTCAGTGGTGGCCAGGCGTTGCAGTTCGTTTTCCAGGTGCTTCTTTTCGGTGATGTCTTCGGCAATGCCGACAATGATCACTCGCTGCCCGGCCTCGGGGTTGCGGTTGATGAAGCACTTGTCGCTGAGCCAGCGAATCTGGCCTTCGGCATCGATGATGCGGTATTCGCGGTCTTCCACCGCGCCCTTTTCCAGCACCTGGGCCAGGCTGCGCTCGGCGTATTCCAGGTCGTCGGGGTAGATGCTGTCGCGCCATTCATTGAAGTCGGCGAGCAACAGGCCGGCAGAGCGTCCGAAAATCCGTTCATAGGCCGGGCTGACGTAAAGCATCTGGCGGCTTTCCCAGTCAAAGGCCCACAGCACGGCATTGACGCTGACCAGCAACGAGCTGAACAACTGTTCGCGTTCGGTCAGGCGCGCCACTTCACCTTGGGCATGAATCAACGCCATCAGGGTTTGCGCGGCTTCTGGCCATTGCGGGAGGGATGAGTCTTGTAGATTTTTATTGACCATCGGCACAACTCTCAAAGGGCGTGCGCCGCTCGACATTCGAACACGGCCACTGCGTGGGGCCCCTTATCAATTATTTCTTGTGCCACAGCAGGCGCTCACGCTTTGGTGTGGGAATTAATTGATAAAAGGTCTCGGCCCGCCTGGATGGCGAAGTGTCTTTGAGATAGGGGAAACGGAGCTAAGTTCCCGCCGCGTGTGGCGAGGCGGCGTGTGCCCGCCCGGCGGTACGCGGGGGATTTTTCAGTTGAAGCCGGTCGCCAGGGAGGCTATCGACCTGTCCGCGAGGAGAGCGCCTTGCCACAGCAGGTGCTGTGGCAAGGGCCGGGGGTCAGGCCGTGGTGGGGCGCAGCGAGTAGGTTTTCAACTGGTTGGCGAAGTCGCGCAGCGATTGAATCCCGCTGGCCTCGGCTTCGTGTACCCAGTCCTTGATCGCCGCCAGCATGTCGTGGCCGTTGGAACTGGTCTTGAGCCAGATCTGCTGCAGGGCCAGGCGTTTTTCGTAGATCACCTTCAGTGCCTGGCTGTGTTCGAGCATGTTCTGGATGCGCAGGTGATGGCGGTCGTCCAGCAGGCTGGTTTCCCGCGACAGCAGGCGCTTGGCGCGGTGGAATTGATGACGCACCGAATGATCGACCTTTTCCAGTTCCTGTTTGACCAGGGGCGCAATCACCAACTTGCGGTACTGGGCCATGATCTGGAACCGGTTATTGAGGATCGCCATGGCGGTGTCCATGTCCAGGTGGCCCTTGCCTTCGACCCGGTGGGCGATCGGTGCGACCCGCTGGACCTTGGCCAGGCGCAGGAAGCTGAAGACCTTGATCCAGGCCCAGCCCAGGTCGAACTCCCATTTTTTCACCGAGAGCTTGGCCGAATTGGGGTAGGTGTGGTGGTTGTTGTGCAGTTCTTCGCCGCCAATCAGGATGCCCCAGGGCACCAGGTTGGTCGCGGCATCGCGGCACTCGAAGTTGCGATAGCCCACGGCATGACCCAGGCCGTTGATGACCCCGGCGGCCCAGAATGGGATCCACATCATCTGCACGGCCCAGATGGTGATGCCGGCGGTGCCGAACAGCAGCAGGTCGATGGCGGCCATGAAGGCCACGCCCAGCAACGGATAACGTGAATAAAGTTTGCGCTCGATCCAGTCATCCGGGCAATTTTTGCCATAAATGCGCAGGGTTTCAGGATTTTCCGCTTCTGCGCGGTATAGTTCCGCGCCTTTACGTAATACGGTGGACAAACCTTTGATCACCGGGCTGTGCGGGTCATCGACGGTTTCGCATTTTGCGTGGTGCTTGCGGTGGATGGCGGTCCACTCGCGGGTGTTCTGGGCCGTGGTCAGCCACAGCCAGAAGCGGAAGAAATGTTTCAGGCCGGCGTTGAGCTCAAGGGAGCGGTGGGCTGAATAACGATGCAGGTAGACTGTAACCCCGACAATGGTTACGTGGGTCATCAATAGGGTGACTGCCACCAGTTGCCAGGCCGACAAGCCAAGTAAACCTTCGTACCACATAGGCTATAGGGACCTCGATAAAGAAAAAAACAGCCGTCGCATTATCACTCAGCGTGCACAGAAAACCAGTCGCCCTTTCAGATAAGAGTGGCGGGATGTTTCTTCCTCTATAATTCCAAGCTTTTCGTAAGGACATTGACGACCTTATGCCGGTTTCTTATCGCGATGCGATGCGTGCAGCACTGCTCTATCTGTTGCTGTCTGTAGTGTGGCTACAGCTCAGTGGTCATTTATTGAGCAGTTTCTTCGATGAGTCGGCCGATCTCGCTCGATGGCAACGGATCAACGGTTACGCCTGGGTGCTGATCAGCACCGCGCTGATTTTTTTCTCTCGTTCGCGCCTGCTGCGCCTGTTGGGTGCGGACACTTGGCTGCGGCACCAGCAGGAGGATCGCGAGCGCCTGCGCCAGGCGGCGGCGGTGTTCGACTGCACCCGGGAAGGGGTGCTGGTCAGTGACCGCAAGGGCCTGATCGTGCACGTCAATCGGGCCTTTATCGAAATTACCGGCTATCAGCAGGATGAAGTGCTGGGGCACATGCCGAGCATGTTCAAGTCCGGGCACCATTCGGCGGACTTCTACCAGGCGATGTTCGAGTCCCTGAAGAACACCGGCGAGTGGAGCGGCGAGATCTGGAACCGGCGCAAGTGCGGCGAAATCTACCCGCAATGGCAGACCATCCGCGCAATCCACGATGACCATGGCCAGCTCAGCCATTATGTCGCGGTGTTTTCCGACATCAGCGCGATCAAGGATTCCGAGCACGAACTGGCGCACCTGGCCCATCACGACCCCCTCACCGACCTGCCGAACCGCCTGCTGTTCACCGACCGTGCGGAACAGGCCCTGGCTTCGGCGCAGATCCACAAGCGCGGCTGCGCCATGCTGATGATCGATCTGGATCACTTCAAGATGATCAACGACAGCCTGGGCCACAACATCGGCGATCAGTTGCTCAAGGCCGTGTCCACGCGTTTGCTGGACATGTTCGGTCCGGGCATCACCCTGGCGCGCCTGGGGGGCGACGAGTTTGCCGTGCTCGCCGAAAGTTGCCCGCAACCCGGGCAGGCTGCGGCGCTGGCGCAACGCATCATCGACGGCCTGAAAGAGCCCTTCGAGTTGGCCGATCATCAGTTGTTTATCAATGCCAGCATCGGCATCAGCCTGTTCCCCAGCGACGCCTTGAGCGCCGAACAGCTGCTGCGCAATGCCGACTCGGCCTTGTTCAAGGCCAAAAGTACCGGGCGCGACGGGTATGCCCTGTACACCGAGGAACTGACGGCCCACGCCCAGCAGCGGGTGGAAATCGCCTTCGAACTGCGCCGCGCCCTGGAGCAGCAAGAGCTGCGGGTGTATTACCAGCCGGTGCACGACCTCAAAAGCAGCCGCCTGATCGGGGTCGAGGCGCTGGTGCGCTGGGAGCATCCCCAGCGCGGCCTGGTGTCGCCCGCCGAGTTCATTCCGATTGCCGAGCGTACCGGGCTGATTTCCGAGATCGATGCCTGGGTGATGCAGCAGGCCTGTCGGCAGATGTGCGAATGGCAGGCTGCCGGGGTGGTGCTGTCGTTTATCGCGGTGAACGTTTCGACCCGTTTGTTTGCCCGCCGCGAGTTGTATCAGCAGGTGGCGCAGGTGCTGCACGACACCGGGCTGGATCCGGCCTTTCTGGAGCTGGAAGTCACAGAGAGCGCGGTGATGGATGATCCGGAGGTCGCCCTTGAGCAGATGCATCGCCTGCGCGAGTTGGGCGTGCGCCTGGCCATCGATGACTTCGGCACCGGTTATTCGTCACTGCTGCGGCTCAAGCGCCTGCCGGTGCAAAAGCTCAAGATCGACCAGGGTTTTGTCGCCGGCCTGCCGTGGGATGAGGACGATGCGGCGATCTCGCGGGTGATCATCGCCCTGGCCCAGAGCATGGGCATGCAGGTGCACGCCGAAGGCATCGAGCAGGAGGAGCAGGCGCGTTTCCTGCTCGACCATGGTTGCGACCTGGGCCAGGGCTACTGGTTCGGCCGGCCGGTGCCGGCGGTGCAGCTGGATTGGAACTGCGCCCCTCAAATTCACTGACCCACTCCCTCGCCCTGGTGCCCCGGCCAGCAGCTACACCTCTGTAGCCGCTGCCGCCAGGCGGCGCTGGTGGGCGCGTTGGTGCGGGAGGCCAACGCGGCGTTCGGCAGTGGCCACGGTAAACCCGCGTCGCCACAGGTAATTTCTTTTCGTTATATAAACATTCTTAAATAGTATTTTTAAGAATATCCGCGCCTATCTACTATTGCCCTCACGCCACAAGCAGTGCCGCCACTGCGAGGCACATCCCATTCAGGAGCAGCACCATGAGCGCATCTCTACGTAGCGTTGACGGCCAGGACGAAGCAACCATCTTGCGCGAGATCCAGAGCGCCTTGCGCGACCTGCGCTTTGGTGCGGTGGAAATCACCGTGCATAACGCCCAGGTCGTGCAGATCGAACGCAAAGAAAAATTCCGCCTGCAAAACCCCGGCAACAAACCCAGCTGAACCCCGCGTCACCCTCTCTCCCAATAGAGAGGCCCGACTGGTCAACCGGAGGGCGTCAGCCATGACCCCCAGCAGAATCAAGAGCGTTCAGTCACGAATGCGGGCCTGAAGCGCCAATAAGAAAAGCCAACACACACAAAATTTCAGGAGCTTGATCATGTCGTCAATTCGCCGTTACGCGCTGGCCGCCCTCGCCAGTGCCATTTTTTCCGGTTCCGCAGTCGCCAAGGATTACGAGTTGTTGAACGTGTCTTACGACCCGACTCGTGAGCTGTATCAGGATTACAACGCCGAATTCGTCAGCTTCTGGAAGAAAGAGCACCCAGGCGACAACGTCAAGATCCAGCAATCCCACGGTGGCTCGGGCAAACAGGGCCGCGCCGTGATCGATGGCCTGCGTGCCGACGTGGTGACCCTGGCCCTGGCCGGCGACATCGATGAAATCGCCAAGCTCGGCAAGACCCTGCCGGCCGATTGGCAGAAACGCCTGCCGGACGCCAGCACCCCGTACACCTCGACCATCGTGTTCCTGGTGCGCAAGGGCAACCCCAAGGGCATCAAGGACTGGGGCGACCTGATCAAGAAAGACGTATCGGTCATCACCCCCAACCCGAAAACCTCCGGCGGCGCTCGCTGGAACTTCCTCGCCGCCTGGGCCTACGGCCTGAAAGCCGGCGGCAGCGAAGCCAAGGCCCAGGAATACATCACCGAACTGTTCAAGCACGTGCCGGTTCTCGACACCGGTGCCCGTGGCTCGACCATTACCTTCGTCAACAACGGTCAGGGCGACGTGCTGCTGGCCTGGGAGAACGAAGCGTTCCTGGCACTGAAGGAAGACGGCGGCGCCGACAAGTTCGACATCGTGGTGCCTTCGCTGTCCATCCTTGCCGAGCCGCCAGTGGCGGTGGTCGACAAAAATGCCGAGAAAAAGGGCAACACCGAAATCGCCGAGGCCTACCTCAAGCATCTGTACAGCCCGGCTGGCCAGGAAATCGCGGCGAAGAACTTCTACCGCCCGCGTGACGAGAAGGTTGCAGCCAAATATGGCCAGCAGTTCCCTAAACTCGACCTGGTGACTATCGACAAGGACTTCGGCGGCTGGAAAACTGCGCAACCGAAATTCTTTAATGACGGTGGTGTGTTCGACCAGATCTACCAGGCGCAGTAACCTTCAGCGGCGAGCCCTGGCACTGCAAGATGTTCAGGGATCGCTCAATAGCTAGAGCAATGAGCCCGGATCCGTTTCCGGGCTTTGCGCGTCAACCAAGGACTTTTATGTCGCGTCGTATCTCCCCCGTCATACCCGGCTTCGGGCTGACGCTGGGCTACACCTTGGTGTACCTCAGCCTGATTGTGCTCATACCACTGGCGGCGATGTTCGTGCATGCCGCTCAACTCACCTGGGATCAGTTCTGGGCCATCATCTCGGCGCCCCGGGTGCTCGCGGCGTTGAAGCTGAGCTTCGGTACAGCGCTGTATGCCGCGATCATCAACGGTATTATCGGCACGCTGCTGGCCTGGGTGCTGGTGCGCTACACCTTCCCCGGGCGCAAGATCATCGACGCGATGATCGACCTGCCGTTCGCCCTGCCCACGGCCGTCGCCGGTATTGCCCTGACCGCGCTCTACGCGCCGACCGGCCTGGTTGGCCAGTTCGCCACCTACCTGGGCTTCAAGATCGCCTACACCCCGCTCGGCATTACCCTGGCGTTGACCTTCGTCACCCTGCCGTTCGTGGTGCGTACGGTGCAGCCGGTACTGGCCGACATCCCGCGGGAAGTCGAAGAAGCCGCCGCCTGCCTCGGTGCCAAGCCGCTGCAAGTGTTCCGCCATATCCTGGTGCCGGCGCTGCTGCCGGCCTGGCTCACCGGTTTTGCCCTGGCGTTTGCCCGGGGCGTCGGCGAATACGGCTCGGTGATCTTCATCGCCGGCAACATGCCGATGAAAACCGAGATCCTGCCGCTGCTGATCATGGTCAAGCTCGACCAGTATGATTACACCGGCGCCACTTCCATCGGCGTGCTGATGCTGGTGGTTTCCTTTGTCCTGCTGCTGCTGATCAACCTGCTGCAGCGGCGCATCGAACGACCATAAGGAGGCGCGAACCATGTCCCAATCGTCTATTTCCGCTGCCTCTTCTGCCAACGCCGCACGCCGTGGCAGCGCGTCTTCACGGCTGGTGCTGATCGGCCTCGGCTGGCTGATCTTCGCCCTGTTCCTGCTGCTGCCGCTGTTGATCGTGGTGTCCCAGGGCCTGAAGCTGGGCCTGGGGGCGTTCTTCACCGCGATCTTCGAGCCTGACGCCTTGTCCGCCCTGAAACTCACGGTGATCGCCGTGCTGATCTCGGTGCCGCTGAACCTGGTGTTCGGGGTCAGCGCCGCCTGGTGCGTGAGCAAGTACTCGTTCCGTGGCAAGAGCATCCTGGTGACCCTGATCGATCTGCCGTTCTCGGTATCGCCGGTGATCGCGGGCCTGGTCTACGTGCTGATGTTCGGCGCCCAGGGCCTGTTCGGGCCGTGGCTTTCGGATCACGACATCCAGATCGTCTTCGCCTTGCCCGGCATCGTCCTGGCCACCATCTTCGTCACCGTGCCCTTCGTCGCCCGGGAACTGATCCCGCTGATGCAGGAGCAGGGGACCCAGGAAGAAGAGGCGGCGCGGTTGCTGGGCGCCAACGGCTGGCAGATGTTCTGGCACGTCACCGTGCCCAACATCAAGTGGGGCCTGATCTACGGCGTGGTGCTGTGTACCGCGCGGGCGATGGGCGAGTTTGGTGCGGTGTCGGTGGTGTCCGGGCACATTCGCGGGGTGACCAACACCCTGCCGTTGCACGTGGAGATCCTCTACAACGAATACAACCACGTCGCCGCGTTTGCCGTTGCGAGCCTGTTGCTGATCATGGCGCTCTTCATCCTGCTGCTTAAGCAGTGGAGCGAAAATCGTATTAACCGCCTGCGCGCCAGCGCCGCGGAGGAATGACACATGTCGATCGAAGTCCGTAATGTCAGCAAGAACTTCAACGCCTTCAAGGCCCTGAACAGCATCAACCTGGATATCCAGAGCGGTGAGCTGGTGGCCCTGCTGGGCCCGTCCGGCTGCGGCAAGACCACCTTGCTGCGGATCATCGCCGGCCTGGAAACCCCGGACGCCGGCAGCATCGTGTTCCACGGTGAAGACGTCTCGGGCCACGACGTGCGTGATCGCAACGTCGGTTTCGTGTTCCAGCACTACGCGCTGTTCCGCCACATGAGCGTGTTCGACAACGTTGCCTTCGGCCTGCGCATGAAGCCGAAGAACCAGCGCCCGAGCGAAAGCAAGATTGCAGAGAAGGTCCATGAACTGCTGAACATGGTGCAGCTCGACTGGCTCTCCGACCGCTACCCCGAGCAACTGTCCGGCGGCCAGCGCCAGCGGATCGCCCTGGCCCGCGCCCTGGCGGTGGAGCCCAAGGTGCTGCTGCTGGACGAACCCTTCGGCGCCCTCGATGCCAAGGTGCGCAAGGAGCTGCGGCGCTGGCTGGCACGGCTGCACGAAGACATCAACCTGACTTCGGTGTTCGTGACCCACGACCAGGAAGAGGCCATGGAAGTCGCCGACCGTATCGTGGTGATGAACAAGGGCGTGATTGAGCAGATCGGCTCGCCGGGCGAGGTCTACGAGAACCCGGCCAGCGACTTCGTCTACCACTTCCTCGGCGATTCCAACCGCCTGCACCTGGGGGACGACAACCATGTGCTGTTCCGCCCGCACGAAGTGTCGCTGTCGCGCTCGGAGCTCGAAGATCACCACGCCGCCGAAGTGCGTGACATTCGTCCGTTGGGCGCGACCACCCGGGTCACGCTCAAGGTCGAAGGCCAGAGTGAACTGATCGAGGCCGAAGTGGTGAAGGACCACGACAGCCTGGTCGGCCTGGCCCGTGGCGAGACGCTGTTCTTCAAGCCCAAGGTCTGGCAGAAAGTCGCCAACGTCTGAACCCGTCAGCGCTACACCGGCCCAGGCGGCGATGTCGCTGCCGGGCCGGTGTGATGAGCGAGCGTCAGGCGTGCCCGGAGCCACCGGCAGCCAGGCGGCGTACCGGGCCCGCCCGTTGTTCGATTTCGCGTTTGAGGGGCTGGCGCAGCCCCAGCAGAAACGCCAGCTCAGCCACCACAAACAACGGCCCGACGATCAGCCCCGACAGGTCATCGACGAACGCCGGTTTGCGCCCCTCGTAGTAATGGCCGACAAACTGGATCACCCAGCCCAGCACGAACATCCCCAGGCCGCTGGCCAGCCAGACCAGGGTCTGTTGCGCCGCCAGGGCATGACCCAGCCACACCGACAGGCCCATCAACAGGCTCATCAACAGGCCCAGGCGCCATTCCAGGCGCAGGTAGAACCAGGCCGAAGCCAACGCCAGCAGCACCGCCGGCGACAGGGTGATGCCGGCCACTGCCCATTGCGGCCGCGACAGCAGCACCGCGACCGCCACCACAATCAGCGGAATCCCGATAAAGTGGCTGGCAATGTTGCGCGGGTCGCGATGGTAGGCGGCGTATTGACTGAGATGGTCGACGAGGCTTTTCATTGTTGTTCCTCCTGAAGGTTGCCTGATCATGCCCGGCCCGTGCGCCGGGCTCTGTCGGCTAGGCGACACTCCTCTGCGGTTTTGCCGGATAAGGTGTTCATGGATAAGCAGGCCTGGCGCGAACGCCTCCTGAGTGGCCAGTGGTTCAGCCACTTGCCCCTTGAGTTACAGAATAGTGTGCTCGACGCCGCGCGCCTGCGCCGTCTGGCACCGGGGCAGGCGTTGTTTCTGCGGGGTGATCCACCTTGTGGGCTGTATGCGGTGCTGGAAGGTTCGGTGCGTATCGGTGCGGTCAGCGAGCAGGGCAAGGAGGCGCTGCTGAGCCTGGTGGAAGCGCCGCACTGGTTTGGCGAAATCTGCCTGTTCGATGGCCAGCCACGCACCCATGATGCCTATGGCCTCGGCCCGTGCACCCTGTTGCAGGTGCCGCAGGCGGCGCTGTTGGCCTTGCTCGACCAGCAGCCGCAGTACTGGCGTCAGTTCGCCCTGCTGATGAGCCACAAGTTGCGCCTGGCCTTTATCAACCTCGAACAATTGAGCCTGCTGCCCGCCCCGGCCCGGGTCGCCCACCGTCTGTTGGCCATGGCCAGCGGCTACGGCGAAATCGAGCAGGCCCGGGCCGTGCTGCAACTGCCCCAGGAGCAGTTGGCGCTGATGCTTTCGTTATCGCGGCAGACCACCAACCAGATCCTCAAGGATTTGCAGAGCCTGGGGATCCTGCGCCTGGGCTACGGCGAGATCGAGATTCTCGACGCCCAGGCTCTGCGCGCCCAGGCCGGGCTCTAGCGGCTACGAACCGCGGTAGGTGGAGAAGCCGTAGGGGCTGAGCAGCAGGGGAATGTGATAGTGCTGATCGGTCTGCTTGACCTCGAAGATCACCGGAATCTCCGGAAAAAACGTCTCGCGCCTGGCCTGCTTGAAATACTCCCCGGTCTTGAACACGACCCGGTATTCACCGGCCGTCAGCGCCTGCCCGGCCGGGAACAACTCGGCGATGCGCCCCTGTTCGTTGGTGGTGCCTTCGGCCAGTGGCTTCCAGTCATGGCCCACCTGTTGTTCCAGGGTGACCTTGACCCCGGGCGACGGCAGGCCGTTCTCCAGGTTGAGCACATGCACGCTCAACGGATTCCCCGCCGCCAAGGCCAGGCCCGAAACACCGCAAAGCGCTGCGGCGACTAATGCATTACGCAAAATATTCATTCAAAAATTCCTCATTGGATAAAAAATAAAATTTGTAGCCGCTGCCGAAGGCTGCGCTGGGCCTCACAATCGCCGCGCCGTATCAGCAGTACCCCCGGCGTTGCCTATGGTCAGCGCAGCCTCGCGCTGCTCGGCAGCGGCTACAGGCTGCTGCTCAACCCCACTTTCTGCGCTGCCTGGAGCGCGCAGCTTTCGTCCTGGGCGGCGCCACCGGCGCCGGCGATGCCCATCGCCCCCACCAACTCACTGCCCGCGAACAACGGGATACCGCCCCCGAGCAACAACAGCTCAGGCAAGGTATTGAGGTTGGCTGCCTCCGGGTTGTTGCGGGCGCGCTCGGCGAACAGCCGGGTCGGGGTCTTGGTCGACAGCGCGGTATAGGCCTTGCGCTGGCTGGCGACGGTGTTGTGCGGGCCGACGCCATCGGCGCGCAGGGTCAGCAGCAGGTTGCCGCCACGGTCGAGCACCGAGACCACCGCGTTGCACTGCGCCAGGCTGGCGTCGGCCAATTGCCGTGCGGTGCGCAGGTCGAGGTCGGCGTGCCGGGGCAGTTCCGGGGCGGCCACAGCCAGGCCGCAGAGGCCCAGGCCAAGGCTCAAGACAAGGGGTTTGCAGATCATGGGTAAGGCTCCGAAAGCGAAGGCCGTCACCTTAACCAGCGTCCTTCGTCAGAACCTCGTCAGTTGCATTACAAGTTTGTAATGGGCAAGCGCGAACAACGCGCCTAGCCTGTGCCCATCCATATTGAGGTGTGCCATGCGTTTGCTGGTTGTTGAAGACGAAGCCAAGACCGCCAACTTCCTGGCCAAAGGCCTGGGTGAATCGGGTTTTGCAGTGGATGTGGCGCTCAATGGCCTGGACGGGCGGCACTTTATCGAGCAGCAGGAATACGACCTGATCATCCTCGACGTGATGCTGCCAGGGCTCAACGGCTGGCAGTTGCTGCAACTGATCCGTCAGCGCGGCGCCACGCCGGTGCTGTTCCTGACTGCCAAGGACGCCATCGAAGACCGCGTGCGCGGCCTGGAACTGGGCGCCGACGATTACCTGCTCAAACCCTTCGCCTTTGCCGAACTCCTGGCCCGGGTCCGCACCTTGCTGCGTCGTGGACCGATGCGCGAGGCCGAGTCCTACAGCATTGCCGACCTGGAGATCGACGTGCTGCGGCGCCGGGTCAGCCGAGGAGGCCAGCGCATCGCCCTGACCAACAAGGAGTTCGCCCTGCTGCAATTGCTCGCCAGTCGCCAGGGCGAAGTGCTGTCGCGGACCCTGATCGCCTCCCAGGTGTGGAACCTGAATTTCGACAGCGACACCAACATGGTGGAAGTCGCCGTGCGCCGCTTGCGCTCCAAGGTCGACGACCCCTACATGCCCAAACTGATCCACACCGTGCGCGGCGTCGGTTACCAGCTGGATGCCCCGGACGATGCGCTCTAGGTCGATTGCCTGGCGCCTGGCGCTGGCGTTTGCCGCCGTCTGCGCCCTGGTGCTGAGCGTGATCGGGGTATTCCTGTATCGCTCCCTGGCCTCTGAAATCGCCTTGCGCGACGACCAGGCCCTGCTGGGACGCCTGGAGCAGGTCAGGGCCCTGCTGCAAGACAGCGACAGCCTGGACGCCCTGCAAGCCCGTCCCCGGCTGTACCAGAACATGCTCGGCAACCAGGACAGCCTGCTGCTGGTGGAAGCGGCCGATGGCTCGCCGGTGATCCGCATCAACCCGCGCCAGCAGAACCTGCCGACCCTGGCGGCGATCCCTGCGCAACAGCGCCCGCAACGCAGCGACGTGCAGACCTGGCAAGCCACCGACGGCGCCGCCGTGGCCCTGCTCGCCGGTGCTGCCGTGGGCCCGCGCGGCGAAGCGCTGACCGTGATTGCGGGCAAGGTCCTCAGCGAGCGCGAACAGATGCTCGCCAGCTACCGCCTGCGCCTGTACCTGGCGGTCGGGTTGGGCGCCGCGCTGGCCTTCGCCCTGGGCCTGTTGCTGCTGCGCCGGGGCCTGTTGCCGCTGCGTCAGTTGAGTGAGTCGGTGCGCGGCATCGATTTGCGCAGCCTGGACAAACGCCTCGAAACCCGCGGCATCCCCGCCGAATTCCACGAACCGGTGCAGGCCCTGAATGCCATGCTGGCGCGCCTCGAAGAAAGCTTTCAGCGCCTGTCGCAGTTTTCCGCCGACCTGGCCCACGAAATCCGCACCCCGCTGCACAACCTCCTGGGCAGCAATGGCCTGGCGCTCAACCAGCCGCGCAGCACGGCGGAGTACCAGGAGGTCCTGGCCTCGAACATGGAAGAGTTCGAGCGCCTGACGCGCATGGCGGAAAACCTGATGTTCCTGGCCCGCGCCGAGCAGGCCGAACGCGCCCTTCAGCTGCGCCAGCTGGAGCTGGCGAGCGTGGGGGAGGAGCTGTGCGACTACTTCGAGGCCCTGGCCGACGACCGCGAGATCCGCCTGGAAAACGCCCTGTGCGGCCAGTTGCTGGCCGATCAGCAACTGCTGCAGCGGGCCCTGGGCAACCTGCTGGCCAACGCCGTGCGTCATGCCGACCCTGGCTCGCCCATCAGCCTGCGGCGGGTGGATACGCCGGGCCTGTGCTGGCTGCAAGTGCACAACCAGGGCCCGCCCATTGCACCCCAGCACCTGGGCAAACTCTTCGACCGCTTCTACCGCGTCGACCCCTCACGGGCCGAACCCGGCGACTCCGGCGGGCTGGGCCTGGCCATCGTGCGCTCGATCATGCTGCTGCACGGCGGGCAGGTGCGGGTCAGCAGCGATGAGGGCGGGACGGTGTTCGAGTTGGGATTCAAACAGGTGCAATAGTCTATATTTTTGCATCAAATACAGTGTGTATTGGCCCTTAATCATAAAATGCACTGTATGCGATGCAATTTGGGGGCGAAATGTACAGACTCGGCGAGCTGATCAAACAGTTGCGTAAAGAGCACAAACTGTCGCAGCAGGCGTTGGCCCAGCAATACGGCATGAGCCGGGCGACCATCTCGGGCATTGAAAACGATACGGTTTCCGAGATCGGAATCCGTAAGGTTGAAGCCATCCTCAATGGCTTCGGTTACGAACTGACGGCTGTGCCCAGGTCTCGGCAGCGGCCGACCCTGGATAACCTGAAAGAGCGCGGTTTCCATGACTGACCCCCAGCTCCTGTCGATCGGTGTAGCCCAGGCCACGGTTGGCACGCTCGGCCGTGGTCAAGCCGATGCGGGCTCGGTTTTCGCCTACGCCCCGCAGGCTTTCAGCGCATGGGCGAGGCGATGCTGACTGCCTGGTCTGCCGGTGTGGCGCGCAGCCTGACCCCGGGTTGATCCGGCACCGACCGCTTTGAACCGTTAGGCCTGGGATTGTCAGCGCACTCCATCGCGAAACTGCCCCGGGGTCAGCCCGGTCCAGCGTTTGAAGGCGCGGCTGAAGCTGCTGGCGTCGGTGAAGCCGAGCAGGCAGCTGATTTCGCTCAGGGAGCATTGCGGGTCGCGCAGGTGGAGCAGGGCGAGGTTTTCCCGGCATTCGTTGAGCAGGGTGTCGAAACGGCAACCCTCGTCCGCCAGGTGCCGTTGCAGGCTGCGCAGGCTCAGGTGCAAGGCTTGGGCGACGCGTTCGGCGGAGGGCTCGCCTTCGGGTAGTTGGGCCTCGATGGCCCCGAGTACCTTGCGCTCCCAGGTCAGGGGTTGCAGTTGCGCCAGGGTGGGCTGGGGCGTGGCCTGGCTGGAGGCGGCCAGAATCGGTTGGGTGTCGTCGAGGTGGCGCTCGAAATCGTGCAGGCCGAACTCCAGGCAGTCATCTGCGGCGTCGAACACCAGGTCGCAGCGAAACACCTTGTGCCACGGCCCGCAGTCGACGGGCGCCGGACGCCGCAGGTGCACGGCCAATGGCGCATAGTCGCGGCCCAGGCGGTTGCGGCAGGTGCGCACGTAGATCGCGGCAAAGGCGTCGATGGCCTCCACCGCCGGTTGCGGGCTGCCGGGCGGAACCTTGAGTACAAAGCGATAGCGGTCGGCGTTGCGCGTCAGCTCCAGCACCAGGGCGTCGCTGACCATCTGGTGGTAGCGCACGATGCGTTCGAACACCTCGCGCAGGCTGCCGCTGGCCACCAGCGCATAGCCAAGGGCGTGGAAGGTCGTCGGGCTGACAAACCGCGACACCCGCAGGCCGATGGCCGGATCGCCGCTGGCCGTGACCGCCAGCCCCCACAAACGGGTGGTGGCCGACAGCGGATAGCGGGCGTTGGGGTCATCCATCCATTGCGGGTCGAGCCCTGCCTCGCGGCACAAAGCATTGCCGTCGAGGCCCAGGGCATCGAGTTGTCTGCGCAAGGCGCGGGTCCAGCTGGCAAGGGAGGTGGGTTCACTCATGCTGACGGCGCGTCCGGTCGACTGGTTGGCGTTCGCGGCGAAAGCCCGGGGCAATGGCCCAGGGCAGGAAGCGGGCCGGGATAACCAGAGAATGGAATCAGGCACGCTCTTTGTGCAAGCCCCAGCCGACTGAATACCCGGCCGCTGCCGAGCCCTCGAGGCCCTGGAGACCGTCGAGGGGTGTCAGGTGAATGGACGGTGCCCGATGCGGCCAGCGCAGCCTTCGGCAGCGGCTACAGTGGCGCGTTTGCGGTGTCTTCCGGCTCGCAAACTCAAGCACAATGCCGGGCTGCCGTTATTTCTCGACGAGCCTGTATGAGCGCCGCACCTATGTCTCCACCTTGGATTTTCCCGCTTCGCCCCTCGCTGATGGCCTGTGGGCGCGGGTTGCTGGCTGCGCTGGTGCTGGCCTGGCTCAGCGGTTGCGCGCAACTGCCGAGTAACGCCGAGCTGAATCGCCACGCCGACGACATGGCCCGGGCCGCCGGCCTGCAGCGGGCCCAGGTGCAGACCGAGGGTTTTGTGCTGACCAGTTTCTACCGCATTACCCGTCCCGATCAGCCGCTGACGGTGTACATCGAAGGCGATGGGTTTGCCTGGCGTACACGCAGCCAGCCCTCCCTTGACCCTACTCCGCGCAAAGCCCTCGGGTTGGCCCTGGCGACGGCCGACCCGGCGCCCAACGTGCTGTACCTCGCCCGCCCCTGCCAGTTCACCCAGGCCTCGGCCAACCCGCGGTGTGCAGTGGCCTACTGGACCGGCAAGCGCTTCGCCGAAGAGGTGATCGCGGCCATGAACCAGGCCGTGACCCAGTACGCCGTGCGCGTGCCGGGGCAGCCGATCCAACTGGTGGGTTATTCGGGGGGCGGGGCCGTTGCCGCGCTGATTGCCGCCCGGCGCGATGATGTTGCCTGGATGCGCAGCGTCGCCGGCAACCTGGACATGGCCGAGGTCAATCGCCTGCACCGGGTCTCGGCCATGCCGGATTCGCTGAATGCCATCGACATCGCTCCGCTGCTCGCAACCCTGGGGCAAATCCACTACGCGGGCAGCGAAGACAAGGTCGTGCCCGCGCCGATTGCCCAACGCTTTGCCAACGCCACCGGTGGCCGCTGCACCCAGGTGCGCATCATCCCCGGCATGAGCCATGACGGTGACTGGGCGCGGCTGTGGCCCGGGCTGCTGGCCGAGCCCGTGCACTGTTCGGCAAGCCCAGGCAGCCGGGGTGAAGGCCTGCCGCAGGCGGTTACTCAGTAGGCAATCGATGCCAGGGGCAGGTCGCGGATCTGTATCGGCGTCGGCGCCTGGTAGTGGTCGTCGCTGGTCAGCTCGTGCAGCAGCTCTTCGCGCAGTTGGTGGAAGTCGAAACTGCTGCGCTGGCGCGGGTGGGGCAGGGCGATCTGCACCACGCGCTTGATGCGCCCAGGGCGCGGTTCCATGACCACCACGCGGTCGGCGAGGAAGATCGCCTCTTCCACATCGTGGGTGACCAGGACAGTGGTGATTTTCGCCCGCTCGCGGATCGCCAGCAGTTCGTCCTGCATCTGCTGGCGGGTCAGGGCATCGAGGGCCCCGAAGGGCTCATCCAGCAGCAGAATGCGCGGGCTGGCCACCAACCCCCGGGCGATGGCCACCCGTTGCGCCATGCCCCCCGACAGCTGGTGTGGAAAGGCATGGGTGAAGTCGCGCAGGCCCACCAGTTCGATGAAATCGGCGATGCGTTTTTTGCGCTGGGCCTCGCTCAGAGGCTCGTTGACCAGGCCCAGGCCGATGTTGTCCTCGACGTTGAGCCAGGGAAACAGACGGTGCTCCTGGAACACGATGCCGCGCTCGCTGCCGATGCCGCGGATGGCGTGGTCATCGACCCGGATCTCGCCGCGAAACTCGGTGTCCAGGCCGATCAGCAAGCGCAACAGGGTGGATTTGCCGCAGCCGCTGGAGCCGACGATGGCGACGAATTCGCCTTCGGCGATTTCCAGGTTGAAGTCGCGAATCGCCTCGAACTCGCCGCCGGCGACCTCGAAGGACTTGCCCACATGGTTGAAGCTGACAAGGGGTGCGTTCATGCGTGTCTCCAGCGGGTGGCGCGAATTTCGATCTGTTGGCCAATGAGGTTGAGCAGGGCGCCGGTCAGGCCCACCAGCAGCATGCCGGCCATGATCAGGTCCATGCGCAGCAGCTGTTGCGCGCCGATCATCTGGCTGCCGATGCCGCCGTTGGAGGGCATGAAGTATTCGGCGCCGATGGTGCCGAGCCAGGCGTAGATCAGGCTCAGGCGCAGGCCGGCGAAAATCCCCGGTGCAGCCCCCGGCAATACCAGCCGCCGCAGGCGCTGCCAGAGGCTCAGGCGCAACACCTGGGCGGCCTCGGCCAGTTGCGGTGACAGGTTGGCGACGCTGCGCTGGGTGGCGATAAACAGCGGGAAGAACGCGGCAAGGGCGACGAACACCCACTTGGCCAATTCACCGAGGCCGAACCAGGCGGTAAGCAGCGGCACCCAGGCAAAAATCGCGATCTGACGGATAGCGGCCAGGGTCGGGCCGAGGATGCGTTCGCTGATCCGCGACAGCCCCAGGAGCAAGCCCAGGGCAAACCCCAGGCCGCCGCCCAGGGCCAGGCCGCCAACGGTGCGTCCCAGGCTCAGGCCCATGCCGCCGAGCAGGGTGCCATCGAGCAGCCCGCTGAGGGTGGTTTGCAGCACCGTCAGCGGGCTGACCAGGATTGCCGGGTCGACCCACTGGCGCCAGCACGCGGTTTGCCAGACACCGAACAGGGCCAGCGGCAACAGCCAGGGTTGCAGCCGCTGCCAGCCCTGATAGCGCGGGCCACGGCGAATTTCTGCGGTGGCCGGGTGTGGCCAGTACAGGAGTTTTCGGTCCAGGGCGCCGATGCCGCGATCCATGGCCACGCCGATCACGCCGATCACCAGGATGCAGACGAAGACGATGTCGAGCATGAACAACTGCCGTGCCCAGACCATCAGGTAGCCGATGCCTTCACTGGACGCCAGCAGTTCCACCGCCAGCAGCGAGGTCCAGCCGGCGGCCAGCGCCAGGCGCACCCCGGCCATGAAGGCCGGCAGCGCCGCCGGCAGCACCAGGCGGCGAATCAGCAGGTGCGGCGGCAGGCGCAGGACGGCGGCGGCTTCGCGCAATTTGGGCTGGGCGTCGCGCACCCCGACCAGGGTGTGCAGGGTGACCGGGACCACGATGGCCTTGACCAGCACCACCAGCTTCAGCACTTCGCCGATGCCGAAAAACACCATGAACAGGGGAATCCAGGCCAGGGTCGGGATCTGGGACAGGGCGCTGAAGGTGGGGAATACCAGGCGTTCCAGGCGCGGGCTGAAACCCAGCGCGCCCCCCAGGATCGCGCCTGCGCTGATACCGGCCAGCAGGCCCCAGCACAATCGCTGCAGGCTGATCGCCAGATGGCTCCAGAGCTCGCCGCCGGCCAGCTCCACGGCGCTGCTCCAGACCAGAGACGGAGCAGGCAGGATCTGCTCGCTCATCCACTGATTGCGGCTGGCCAGCCACCACAGCAGGAACAGGCCCAGTGGCACGATCCAGGGCAACAGGCGCTGGCTGAGGGTGGGCCAGATCTTCCGCGCGCTGGCGCCGGGTGCCGCGAGCGGCAGACTGAGAAGGGAAACACGGGCCATGGATGACCTCCGTTGTCGGGTTCTGCACGGGCCGAATATTCTTTTGCGATCTATTAAAAAACTTATCAATGCTATTGGGAGATAAGAGGAGCCATTTAAGGCTTCTCGTTGTTCAGCATCCAATGCATTTGAGGAATATTTTCGATGCTGTTCATGCATAAGCCGCGCAGACAGGCGTTCTAAACGAGTTATTCGATTTTGTTATTAAAATGTGAATTTATAGTATTTAAGCGTTGATCCCCTCAGGGCCTACCTTCTGCTCCTCAATGCCCGTGCAACCAGGAGCCGCACCCATGAACCTTCCCTTTAAACGCGTTATCAGTCTGTTCGCCGCGCCGGCCCTGGCGGGGCTCCTGGGGTGCCTGCCGCTGATGGCCCAGGCCGCCGCCGTCACCGAGATCCGCATTGCCGTGCCCGACCTCAGCGCCGGCACCCAGCACAGCGGCGGCGGGGTGGTGGACGTATTGCGCGAGCAGCAGATCTACGAAAAAGCCTTCGCTGACCAGGGCATCAAGATCCAGTGGAATTTCTTCAAGGGCGCCGGTCCGGTGATCAACGAAGCGTTCGCCAACGGCCAGGTGGATTTCGCCTACCTGGGTGACCTGGCGGCGATCATCGGCCGCTCCAACGGCCTCGACACCCGGCTGCTCAGCGCCTCGGCGCGTGGGGTCAAACACTATTTGGGGGTGCAGCCGGGCTCCGGGATCAAGACCCTGCAAGACCTCAAAGGCAAGCGCGTGGCGGTGTTTCGTGGCACGGCTACCCAGCTTTCGTTCGACGCCGCCCTGGCCAGCCAGGGCCTGAGCGAGAAGGACCTGAAGGTGATCAACCTCGATTTCAGCGCTGCCGTGGCGGCCCTGGCGGCCAAGCAGATCGACGCCTCGTGGGGCAGCACCGGGCTCTCGGCCCTGCGCATCAAGGGGCTCGCCGAGTTGCCGCTGAACACCAAGGACCTGGGCGGCGCCGGCAGCGTGCAGAGCGTGCTGGTGGGGGCCGGCAAGTTTGTCGACGAACACCCGGAAGTGGTGGCCAAGCTGCTCAAGGCGCAACAGCAGGCCGTGCAGTGGCTGACCGACGACAACAACAAGGAAGCCTATATCCAGCTGGTATCGGGCCTGGCCAGCTACCCGCCGGTGATCCTGCAAGAGGACTTGCATGACCAGAAACTCAGCGAACTCTTCCCCTCCAACCTGGATCCGGCGTTCCTCGCCAAGTTGCAGGGCTCGGTGGACCTGGCGGCCAAGGAACGTTTGATCCGCAAACCGTTCCAGGTCACCGAATGGGTCGCGCCGCAACTGACGGCTGCAGGCTTGTAATCGCTGCCGAAGGCTCGGGCCGCGTTCGGACGCTGGCCCTTGTGTGCGCCGTGATGTTCCAGATGGATGTGCGGTGCTGCTGAGGGCCAGCCCAGCCTCGCGTTGCTCGGCAGCGGCCACGGGGTCAGACGGCGATGCTGTGTTCCTGTTTGTCCACCGCCACCAGCACTTCGATCAGTTTGCGTGCGGCCGGTGACAGGCGGAACCCGGTGCGGCTGACGATGCCGCAACGCGCGTTCAGCACTTCGATGTTCTGCGGCAGGTTGCGCCAGTGCAGCAGCGCCAGGGAGCCCTGCTCGATGTCCTCGATAAACGACTCCGCCGTGCCGATGCCAATGGCATTGGATTGGCGGACGATTTTCACCAGCGCCGGAAAATGCTCGGTCTGGATGGTCGGCGAAAAATCCATGCGGCCGCTGAGGTTGGCCAGCAGTTTGCGAATCCCTGGCGGGATCAGTGTGGTCGCCAGCGGGTAGTCGAACATGTCGTTGGTCGACAGGCTTTCCTTGGCCAGCAACGGGTGCCCCGGCCGGCAGAAAAACACCCCGCGCTTGGGGGTCAGGGCCTGGGTCTGGAAGTTCGGGTCGGCCTCGAAATGACGGATGTCGGCGATAAAGAATTCGATCTCTTCACGGCTCAGGCTGCGGCTGAGTTTTTCCCAGTTATCCACTTCCAGGCAGATCCGCACCTTGGGGTGCGCCGAGGTGAATTGGGCCAGCGCATCGGGCACCAGTTTCACCGCCGGTGCCGGGCCGCAGCCGAAGCGCAATTCGCCGGCGTCGAGCTTGGTCATCTGGGTCACTTCACTGCTCAACAGCGCCGCACCCTGGACCAGGCTCAGGGCATGTTGCAGCACCACCTGGCCTTCGGGTGTGGGTCGCAGATCCTTGTTGCCACGGTCCACCAGCACGCAGCCGAACTCCTGCTCCAGCCCCTGGATACTGCGGCTGAAGGCCGGTTGAGTGATGCCCATGGCGTCCGCCGCGCGGACAAAACTGCGGTGCTCGTTGAGGGCGATGAAGTAGCGCAGCTGGCGTAGATCCATATGCTTTTGCGGCATCCTAAAAATAGCTCGAAGGCATTTGCGACGAGTGAGGAATGAGGTTTTAAATGCAAGCTCTTATTCCGTCAACGAAGCATGTAGATATCTATTAGATCTAAATTGAATATAGATAGAGCGTTGTTTCGCTGCGGCTCAAACCGTAAGCAGTCAGATGAGGGTGTACCCGATGAGCAATGCCGCATTAGCCGTTAAACCCGCTGTTCATGCGCTTGAGATTCACCCGGTGGCCGGTCGCATCGGCGCCGAGATCCGTGGTGTACAACTTTCCGGCAACCTTGACCCCGCCACCGTGGACGCCATTCAGCAGGCCCTGTTGCAGTACAAGGTGGTGTTCTTCCGCGGCCAGGGTCACCTCGACGACCAGAGCCAGGAGGCCTTCTCCCACCTGCTGGGCGAACCGGTGGCGCACCCGACGGTGCCGGTGCGCGATGGCACCCGTTACCTGCTGGAACTGGACGGCGCCGAGGGCCAACGCGCCAACTCCTGGCACACCGACGTGACCTTCGTCGAGGCCTACCCCAAGGCGTCGATCCTGCGCTCTGTGATCGCTCCGGCTGCCGGTGGCGACACGGTCTGGGCCAACACTGCCACGGCCTACAACGAACTCCCGGCGGAACTGCGCGAGCTGGCGGACAAGCTCTGGGCGGTGCACAGCAACGAATACGACTACGCCTCGGCCAAGCCGGATGTCTCGGCGGAGAAGCTGGAGCGCTACCGCAAGGTGTTCACCTCCACCGTCTACGAGACCGAACACCCGATCGTGCGCGTGCACCCGGAGAGCGGCGAGAAGAGCCTGGTGCTGGGGCATTTCGTGAAGCGCATCAAGGGTTATTCCCAGGCCGACTCGGCGCACCTGTTCGGTTTGCTGCAAAGCCACGTGACCCGCCTGGAAAACACCGTGCGCTGGCGCTGGACCGCTGGGGACGTGGCGATCTGGGACAACCGCTCGACCCAGCACTACGCCGTGGACGACTACGGTACCCAGGACCGCATCGTGCGCCGCGTGACCCTCAAGGGCGACGTGCCAGTGGGCGTGCATGGACAGCGCAGCCAGACCACCAGAGGGGCGTGACAGGACTGCTCGGCAGCAGCCGGTCCTGTGGCGAGGGAGCTTGCTCCCGCTCGGTTGGCCGGCGCCCCGAGGCGCAGCAGCCGCAACCCTGCTATCCGGTGCTGCCTGACGGGATGCGGTGCCGGTTTTAGGGCCGCTTCGCGGCCCAGCGGGAGCAAGCTCCCTCGCCACAGGGGCCAGCCGCTGTGGTGAGGGTGCGCTGGCCTTTAGCGACACCATGATTTCTCAGCCCCCCCTTGGCGCCCCCCGGGTTTACCACACGCCGATCTGCACCAGTTTTTCCGTTTCCGGTTCGCCGTAGCGGAAGCGTTGGCCGCGCAGGGCGATTTCTTCGTGGCTGATGGTGGTGCGGCGTTTCAGGCCGCGCAGCCAGTCGAACAGGTAACCCAAGTGCTCTTCGCGCACAGCAGCGTAGGCCGGGTCGGCGCCGAGGTCGTGCAGCTCCTGCGGGTCGTTCTGCAGGTCGAACAGTTGCGGGCGGAAGCCATCGTAGGCCAGGTATTTCCAGCGCTCGCTGCGAACCATGGTCATCCGGCAGCGGTCGATGGGCTGGCCCAGACGCTCCCGTGCCGGGGCCTGGAAGGCGTAGTCATATTCGCTGATGGCGTAGCGCCGCCAATCCGTCGGCGTGCCGTGCAGCAGCGGGATCAGCGAGCGACCTTCAAGGCGATGTTCGGCGCCGGGCAAGCCCAGGGCCTCGAGGAACGTCGGCAGCGCATCGATGGTTTCCACCAGGCGCTGATCCACGCTGCCCCGGGTGCTGTCCGCCGCCGCGCGCGGGTCACGCACAATCAGCGGCACACCGACCGCCGGCTCCAGCAGAAACTCCTTCTCCCCCAGATAGTGATCGCCCAGGAAGTCGCCATGGTCGCTGGTGAACACGATCAGCGTGTCATCCCAGCGGCCGTTGCTCTGCAGGAAGTCAAACAGCCGCCCGAGTTGATCATCCACTTGCTTGATCAGCCCCATGTAGGTCGGCACTACGTTCAGGCGCACCTCGTCGCGGGAGAAATTGAGGCTCTCTTCATGCTGGCGAAACGCGGCGTACACCGGGTGGTCGCTGGTCTCGCCCGCTGCGGGGCGCACCGCCGGGATCACCTGCTCGGCGCCGTACAGCGCGTGGTAGGGCGCCGGAGCGATATAGGGCCAATGGGGCTTGATGTAGGACAGGTGCAGGCACCAGGGCTGCTCGCCCTGCTCGGCGATAAAGTCGATGGCGCGGTCGGTGGTGTAGACCGTTTCCGAGTGCTGCTCCGGCACCCGCGCCGGGAGATGGGCGTTGCGCATTTTCCAGCCACTGAGGATCTCGCCGTTCGCGCCTTCGGCCGCATTGGCCCAGTCGTGCCAGGGGTTGCGGCCGTCAAAACCCTGCTCGCGCAGGTAGTGGGTGTAGGGCGCGGATTCGCGTTTGTCGTCGAACAGCGGGTCGTCGGGGAAGATCCCGTCATGCCGGAAATACGCCTCGAAACCGACCTCGTTCAAGGCATCGGCCTGGACGCTTTGCGGTTCGATGGCCAGGCGCTGCAAGGCATCGATATTGGGCGTGGCGTGGGTCTTGCCCACCAGCGCGGTGCGGATGCCGTGGGGCCGCAGGTAGTCGCCGATGGTCAGTTCTTCCAGGGGCAGCGGCACCGCATTCCACGCCACCTGGTGGCTGCTGACGTAGCGCCCGGTGTAGGCCGACATGCGCGACGGGCCGCAGATGGTGCCCTGGGTGTAGGCGCGGCTGAAACGCACCCCGGCAGCGGCCAGGCGGTCGATGTTCGGCGTGTGCAAATGGGGGTGGCCGTAGCACGACAGGTAATCGCGACGCAGTTGGTCGCACATGATGTACAGCACGTTGCGCAAGGGCTGGGCAGGGTTGGACATGGGGTTCACCGAAGGGAAGACAGGCGTCGATTTTTCACCGTTGCGGGGGGCTGTCAGCAAGCGCATTTGCTGAATAGTTTTGATGCACAAACTGCATGCGCCAGTGCCCCATAGCGCCTGGCGGCGGGATCAGACCGCGACGTTGTCCAGGCTGTACACGTCCTCGTCCAGTTCATCGGTGCGCTTGATTTCCTCGATCATCGCCTCGGCCAGGGGCGACAGGCGATAGCCGGCGCGGCTGACGATGCCGTAGCGGGTGTAGAGCTCTTCCAGGTCATCGGCCAGGCCGTCGATTTTCAAGCGCACCAGTTCGCCCTTGGCGTTGTGCAACGCGTCGCTGTAGGAGCCGACGATGCCGATCGCATCCGAACGCAGGACCACGCCGAGCAGGCTGTAGCTGTTTTCGCACTCGACATTGGGCGTGTAGTCCGGCCGGCCGCTCAGGTCGACGATGACCTTGCGCAGGTTCGGCGGGCGGATGGTCACGGCCAGCGGGTAGCTCATCAGTTCGGCGGCGCTGACGCTGTCCCGGCCCGCCAGCGGATGCCCGGCGCGGCAGCAGAAATGCCATTTGCGCGGGCGCAGGCGTTGGGTCAGGTAGTCCGGGTTGGCTTCGAAGTGCCGGGTGTCGGCGACAAAAAATTCGAACTCTTCGCTGAGCAGGCGCTTGCTCAGGCTTTGCCAGTCATCGACCTGGAAATGCACCCGGGCCTTGGCGTAGCGCCCGATAAAACTGCCAATCGCCCGGGGTATGAGGCCGGACGCTGGCGCCGGACCACAGCCGAAACGGATCTCGCCGGCCTCCAGGCCATTGAACTGTTCGATCTCATTGGCCAGTTGCTGCGCGCCGCTGACCAGGCGCCGCGCATGTTCCAGCAGGACCTGGCCCTGCTTGGTCGGCGCCAGGTCCTTGCGTCCACGGTCCACCAGCTGGCACCCGACGCTGTGTTCCAGGGCCTGGATGCTGCGGCTGAACGCCGATTGCGAGAGGTTCACCGCCGCCGCAGCCGCGACAAAGCTGCGCTGTTCGGCGAGGGCGATGAAGTGGCGGAGCTGGCGCAAGTCGATATGCATTTTTCACATAAAAAATATCGGGGAAATGCATTGGCTATGCATTAGGTCGACTCCTTATAAAGGCAATCTCTTATGCAGTAAATCTTTGTAAAAACATAAATAAATAACTTAAAAGAATATGCAGGCCTGTATATTTTTTCACCAGGAGCCGCCCATGAGCCCGTCGTACCTCGCTTCACCCACTTCGCCCCGGCGGCTCAAGCGCTTGCCGCTGGCCCTGTTGCTGGCCGGCAGCGCCAGTTGGTCCCAGGGCTGGGCGGCCGAGACCCAGGCCCCTGCCGAGAGCCCGGTACAGGCCGTGGACAAGAGCGCCGGCGGCAAGGCCAAGGCCGGCAGCGGCCAGCTGGAAACCGTCACCGTGACTGCGCGCCGCCGTGAAGAAAGCTCGCAAAGCGTGCCCACGCCCATGAGCGTGATCGGGGGCCAGGCCCTGGAGAGCCAGCGGGTGTATCGCATCCAGGATCTGCAGCAACTGGTGCCCAGCGTCAACGTCGCCTATATGCATGCGCGCCAGTCCAGCGTGTCGATCCGCGGCCTGGGCAACAACCCGGCCAGCGATGGCCTGGAAGGCAGCGTCGGGCTGTACATCGATAACGTCTACCTCGGGCGCCCGGGCATGGCGGTGTTCGACCTGATGGACATCGAGCAGCTGGAAGTCCTGCGCGGCCCGCAAGGCACGTTGTTCGGCAAGAACACCACCGCCGGGGTGATCAACATCAGCACCCGCGCGCCGAGTTTCACCCCGGAGCGCAGCATCGAGACCTCCCTCGGCGAGGACGGCTACTTCCAGACCAAGGGCACGATTTCCGGGCCCCTGACGGATGAGCTGGCGGGGCGTTTTTCCGCATACCGCACCCGCAGCGACGGCGACATCAAGAACGAACACGACGGCCACGACTTGAACGGTGGATCGCGCCAGGGCTTTCGCGGGCAACTGCTGTACAAGCCCAGCGAGACCTTCAACCTGCGCTGGATCGGTGACTACAACGAAGAGGATTCCAGCGCCGGCACCCGGGTCCTGTACAGCTCCGGGCCGACCATCAACGGCACCAATATCTACGAGTCGCGGGCCGCTGCGGCAGGCGCGACCCTGGTCAACGGCTCGCACCGCAAGGTCAACCTGGACAACGACCAGCACGTCACGGTGTTCCAGGGCGGGACCTCGCTGGAAGCCAACTGGACCCTGCCCAGCGACTTCACCCTGACCTCGGTCAGCTCCTACCGCTGGTGGAATTTCACCCCGCGCAACGACGATGGGCTCAACGTTCCGGCCAGCTACAACGCCGGGGTTTCGGTGGAAGACAAACAGTGGTCCCAGGAATTTCGCCTGGCCTCGCCCAGCGGCGGGTTCTTCGACTACGTGCTCGGCGCCTACTACTTCGGTTCCGACCTGGATAACAAATCCTTCAGCTACTACGGGCCTCAGGCGGACATCTGGAACGGCACCGCCAACGGTGCGTTGAGCAACGTCACCAGCATCGGCAACGGGCATATCCAGACCGACAGTTTTGCGTTGTTCGCCCAGGGCACCTGGCACCTCACCGAGCGCCTGGACTTCACCGCCGGTCTGCGGGGCACCTATGAAGAAAAAAGCGCCTGGGTCAGCCGCAATGCGCCGCTCGGCGGTGCCGCCGTCACCGGGGCCGCAGCCACGGCCCGACGCGGACGGGCCGGGGCCTACGACTCGGGCGACTTGAGCCAGTACAGCACCAGCCCATCGGGGCTGCTCAATCTGAGCTACCGCTTCACCGATGATGTGCTGGGCTACGCCACCCTGTCCCACGGCGAGAAATCCGGCGGGGTCAACCTGGCGGTGGGCTCGGCGCCGACCGCCGGTGCCGACTCGCTGCTGATCGGCACCGAGCGCGCGAACAACGCCGAACTGGGTTTCAAAAGCACACTCTGGGAGCGTCGCCTGCAACTCAACGCCAACCTGTTCTGGACCCAGGTCAACGGCTACCAGACCAACGCCTACGACTATGGCAACCGCGTGCAATACCTGACCAACGCCGGTTCGGTGCGCTCGCGTGGGGTGGAAGTCGAAAGCACGCTGATTCCGGTGCGGGGCCTGACCCTCAACCTCAACGGCTCTTACAACGATGTGCGGTACCTGTCCTACAAGGATGCGCCGTGCCCGCCTGAAGTCAGCCTGCGCCCGGGCGCCCCGGCCTCATGCGACCTCAGCGGCCACCAGGTGGTCGGCGCCTCGAAATGGATCGGCAACGCCAACGGCGAATACAAATGGAACCTGGATAACGGCCTCGAAGAGTACGTCACCGCCAGTTATGCGTTCCGTTCCAAGGCGGTAGGCACCGTCGAGGATTCCGAGTACGGGCAGATCCCCAGTTACGCAGTGGTCAACCTTTCCACCGGCCTGCGCGGCAACTACGAGCAGGGCCAGTGGGACGTTTCACTGTGGCTGAAAAACGCCTTCGACAAGACCTACTACACCACCCTCTGGACCGGCGGTAACGGCGGTTACGAAGGCCTGCTGGGGACGCCGCGGACCTTGGGCGTGACCGGTCGCTACGACTTCTGATTGCCGACTTTCCGCTAGGCCGCGCCGGGTGTTCCGGCGCCCATGAACTTGAACAGGAGTTCCACCATGTTGCGTGCCACCGTCGCTTTGCCGCTGTTGTTGATGTTCAGTGCCGGCGCTTTCGCCACCCCCAGCGTCTACCCCACCGGGGTTACTCGCTACGACCCGGCCAAGGCCTATAACCAGTACGTGATTTTCAGCGGCGCCGACAAGCAGACGCACCTGATCGACATGAACGGCAATCAGGTCAAGACCTGGCCCCAGGCCGGCTTTCCCTCGGCGATCATCGACCCGCACCTGGTGGGTGGCGAGCGTGGCCGGGTGCTGCTGCAACTGAGTGACAAGGCTCCGGGCCCGCTCGGCTCGGCCGGCAATGGCCTGGGTAACCAGAGCGTCGGCGAGCTGGACTGGGACGGCAAGGTGGTCTGGCAATGGGGCGACAAGGCGCCCGGCGGCGCGGCCCAGCAGCATCACGATCAGCGGCGGTTGAGCAATGGCAACACCCTGGTTCTGGCGAACAAGGTGCACAAGGTGGCGGGGTTCAAGGTGCCCGAGGTGATCGACGATGTGATCTATGAAGTCAGCCCCGACGGCCAGGTCAAATGGCAGTGGCTGGCTTCCGAACACCTCAAGGAATTTGGCTTCACGCCCGAGCAGTTGAAGCTGGTGCGGGCCAGTAAGGACCCGGACTACCTGCATATCAACAACCTCAGCGTGGTCGGGCCCAATCGCTGGTTCGATGCCGGGGATAAACGCTTTGCCCCGGACAACCTGCTGCTGGATTCTCGCAACGCCAATTTCATCGCCATCATCGACAAGCACAGCGGCAAGGTGGTGTGGCGCCTGGGACCGAACCTGCCGACCCTGAGCCCGAAAACCGCCGGGCAAGTGCCGCGTCCGGTGGACCAGTTTGTCGGCCAGCATGACGCCCATATCATCCCCGCCGGTTTGCCGGGAGCGGGCAACCTGCTGGTGTTCGACAACCAGGGCACGGCCGGTTACCCCTCGGTGCCCCTGGGGCTGATCTCCGGGTCACGGGTGCTGGAGATCGATCCGCTGACCCAGCAGATCGTCTGGCAGTACAGCGCGGCCAGTTCCAGGCAGCCGGGCTGGGCGTTCTACAGCTCGTTCATCAGCAGCGCCCGGCGTTTGCCCAACGGCAATACCTTGATCGATGAGGGCATGAACGGTCGTTTCTTCCAGGTCACCCGCAGCGGGGAAAACGTCTGGGAGTACGTCAGCCCTTACCTGGGCAAGGCCCCGGGCAGCGACGCCGTGAGCAACTGGGTGTACCGCGCATTGCCGGTCAGCTACGACTGGGTGCCCAAGGACACCCCGCGCTCTGAAACCGCCGTCATCGCCCCCACTCTGTAGCCGCTGCCGCTAAGCTCGGGCCGCGTTCGGACGCTGTCTGTCATGGGCGCGGTGATTTTTCAGACCGCGCCGTCGTCGTGGTAGGCCTTGATGTTGATGACCTCCAGGCTTCGGGCGCGGCAGTTGAGTTTGCAGTGGGGGCCGATCTCCAGCTGGACGTAGTGATAGCTATCGTGCCGGGTCACCGTGATGTTCAGTGCGCCGTAGAAGTTGAAGTCGATCATTTCAACGTCGCTGACGGCGCTTAACAACAGGTCGAAGCCGTAGGCGTTGTACTGCCTTTCGTGCCATTTGCTCGGGTAACCGTCGCCGATGATCTGGCCGATCACTTTGATCCAGACCCCGTTGTCCCTGAACATCACGTAGTCCACGCTCAGGTGGCGAAGGGTGTTGGGGTCGGTAAACACGGCTTGCCACTGAGGGTGGTTGGCCAGAAAAGCAGTCCACATGGATGAAGCCTCACAGCGATTGAAGGGGGCAGCGCGTCCGCGCTCACCAGGGCCAGGGCTCTTCGCGATAGAACACCGGCGGCGTCAAGAGCGGGCGCACCTGGCCGAGGCAGTGTTCGAGCGCATGCTGGTCCGGGAAGCGCAGCACCAGGCCGATGACGGGTTGGTCCTGGAAAGAAAGCACCAGCATGTGCTGCTTTTGATCGTGGATCACCAGGTTGAACCCACTCCAGGGTGAAACAGTGCGTTTGACTTCGTTTTTCCAGCTCAGCAACCGCAACGCTGCCATCGCAGCCATGGCCGCCGGCCCGAGCAGGAACAGCAACGAGCCGGTGACCACGGCGACCGCGAAAAACAACAACAGAACGACCAGTGCCATGCCACGAAACATCGGCGCCGCCCAGTCCGGGAAGTACAGGTACTGTTCGACCTCGACACCGTCGGTGGTCAGGCGGTAATTGAATACGGTCTTTTGCCGGACCATCATCAGCATCGCGAAAAACAGGCCGTACACGATGCAATAAATCGCGATCAGGCTGTCCAGGTTCTCGCGAATGCTGCCCCACATGCTCCAGGTCACGCCCAGGCAGATGGCACTGGCGATGACCATCAGCACGATGGGCCCCAGGACAATGTCTCTCCTGGGTTGTTTGATGGCCTTGATCGACCAGGCTGCCAGCTCACGCCCGGTCAGTACCGGGGGAGCGGGATCAGGTGTTGCTTCGGGTTGGGTCGAGACCATGGACAGTGCTCTTGCGGTGAAAAGGGCGCAGGCCGTGGACTATTCGCGCCACAACTGAACGAACCCCGGAAAATGCGCAGCCACCCAGTGGCTGCGTCGGGCGTCGGTGTCGAACAGCGCGACCGCGACCGAAGGGCTGTTGAAGTCCAGGCAGATCAACCAGCCACCGGCATCGCGAGCGATGGGCAGGTAGCCGGCAGGGAGCCCGGGCACGCGTTGGGCGTACCAGAGGAGGGAGTAGGGCTGGGCTTGGGCGCTGAAGGTGAAGAATTCACTGATGCAGGTTTCGCCGAGGTCGTAACTGAAGCAGGAGACCTCGGGCGAGGCCGCGTCGGCGTACCTGACCAGGTCCAGATACAGCGCCGGCAACAGCACGCCCAACTGCTGTTGCACCTGGGCGATCACCGCGTCGGTGACGGTCGATCCGGGTTCGATCGCAAAACTATTCCAATCCATGGTCAGCACTGGCATCCGCTATTTGATAGGTCGACAGTGCCCGTGCGCTGCGAGCGCGGCGGGTTGCCGGGCGCGGATTGTAGGCGGGGCGCGGGGACTTGGGAAAGCCTCGCGCCTGATCGGGTCAGCGCACGGCGTGCAGTGCCGGCGCCGGTGCCTGCTGCGGCTCCCGGTAGCTCGCGGGGCTGAAGACTCGGGTCAGCAGCAACATGCCGAGCACGGTGGCGGTCAGCACCCACCAGGCGCTGACAAAGCTGCCGGTCAGCTCCCGCAGCCAGCCGGTCATCCACGGCGAGACGGCGTTGATCAAAAAGCCCACGCCCTGGACGAAGGCCGCCAGTTGCCCGGCGGCGCGCGGGTCGCGGCGGTGATCGAGGGTGAGGATCAGGCTCAGGGCAAAACACGCCCCCAGGCCGAAGCCGATCAGGGCCACCCACACCTGTGGCGCCTGCTGCGGCCACAGCACCAAGCCGACGTAGCCCACGGCCTGGGCGCTGAGGCTGATGCCCAACAGCGGACGACGGTCGCTGCTGCGTTGGGCCAGGGCCGGCATCAACAGCGCGGCGAGCACCTGGAAGATCGTCATGAACGCCAGCAGCGAACCGCTTTGGGTGGCGCTCCAGCCTTGTTGCAGGTAGTAGGCCGGAAGCCAGGCCACCATGCTCATGTAGCCGCAGTTGATCAGGCCGAAATACAGCGCCAGCAGCCAGGCTCGACGGTTGCCCCATAGGCGGCTGGCGCTGGCCGCCAACTGCGGATTGCGCGCGGCGCCCAGGGGTACGCACAACCACAGCAGCAAAGCGGCCATGGCCGGCAGCAACCACACGCCGAGCCCGGCCTGCCAATGGGCAAAGTGCCCGGCCACCACCGGGCTGAGCAGGGCCGCCAGGCCGCCGCCACCCATCAGCGACGCCGAATACACGCCCATGGCCAGGGCCACCCGCTGCTGGAACTGGCGCTTGATCAGCGCCGGCACCAGGGCCTGGATCAAGGCCACGCCGGCTCCGCCCAACAGCGCGGTGGCCAGGAGCGCCGGCGCCTGACCGATCAACAGCCGGGCCAGGCATGCCAGCAGAATCAGCATCAATCCCAGCGCGACCCCTCGACGTTCCCCCAGGCGTGCTTCGAGGCGCACCCCGAGCAGCGCCACCAGGCCCATGCAAATCACCGGCAGGCTGGTGAGCCAGGCGCTGCTCTGGAAGCTCATGCCGGTGGCTGCGCGGATCTCGCCCAGCAGCGGGCTGATGGAGCTGAGGATCGGCCGCAGGTTCAGGCCCAGGGCAACCAGCAGCGCCCAGCCGCCCAGCTGGTTCAGGCGCGGTTTAGTGAGGGTCATGGCGCGCTTTCCAGTCCTGATAAATACCGGCCATCGCGGCTTGTGGCAGGTGCTCGACGGGCAGGCGCTGCTCGCTCAAAGGCAGGGCCAGTTCGGCGTAGAGGGCGGCGGTGGACAGGCCAAATGCCTCGGCCTGCTCGTTGGCCGCCGCGAACACCGCCCGCGATACCCCGCACAGGTACATGGCGCTCAGGCACATAGGGCAGGGCTGGCCGCTGGCGTAGATCACGCATCCCTCCAGGCGCGGGCCGAGCTGGCGGCTGGCGCTGCGGATGGCCAGGAGTTCGGCGTGGGCGGTGGGGTCCTGGTCGAGGTGGATCCGGTTCACCGTTTCTGCCAGTACCTGGCCGTCGCGCACCAGCACCGCGCCGAACGGCCGGCCGCCTTGTTCGACGTTGCGCCGAGCCAGTTCGACGGCGCGTTGCAGGTAGTGCTGATCGTTATTCATGGTTCGATTCCTTGTGCGGTTTCACGATGCGCCGGCGTCGCGCAGCAGTTTGACGATAGCGCTCTGGCCCCGTTGTTCGGCCAGGCGCAACGGGCGGATGCCGGAGCGGTCCGGCAGGTCGAGGTCGGCGCCGGCGGCGATCAATTGCGCGACGATGTCCTGGTGCGCCGGCCCGCCGTCGGCCAGCACGATGGCTTCGATCAGGCAGGTCCAGCCCAGGCGGTTGACGTGGTTGAGGTCGGTCCCGGCCTTGATCAGCAAGGCCACGGTGGCGGCATGCCCGCGCTCGCAGGCCGGGATCAGGGCGGTGCCGCCGTAGCGGTTGGTGCTCTGCAGGTCGGCGCCGTGTGCCAGGGTCAGTTGCAGGATTTCATTGCGGCCGCTGGCGCCGGCCAACAGGTAGGCGCTGTCCTGGATCAGGTTTTTCTGGTTCACGTCGGCCCCGGCCTCGATCAGGGCCCGGGCGATGTCGATCTGGTTGGCCTGGGTCGCCAGCAGCAGCGCATTGCTGCCGTCCAGTGCCCGGGCGTTGACGTTCACGCCTTGTTCGAGCAGGTCCTGCACAGCGTGCAGTTGCCCGCCGCGCACCGCGTCGAGCAGGGCCTGGTCGTTGCCCTGGGCATACCCGGCCAGCAACAGGCCGCCCGCCAGGATGCCGCGCTTGAGCGATACCTTGAGTGCCATGTGAACCTCCGTTGAAGGTCAATAGAGGGGGGAGTATGGTCAGCGCCCAAGGTATTCTGAAATTAAATATAACCATGCCAAGCAGTGGCATCAGGAATGGTTGGGCCATGTTCGATCCCGTGTTGTTGCGCAGTTTTGTCGCGGTTGCCGATTGCCAGAACTTCACTCGCGCTGCCGAACGCCTGCACCTGACCCAGTCCACCGTCAGCCAGCAAGTACGGCGGCTGGAGGAGGGCCTGGGTTGCCAGCTACTCGACCGTGACCAGCGCCGGGTGGTGGCGACTGCCGAAGGTGAGCGGCTGCTGGCCTACGCCCGGCGCATCCTGGCCCTGCATGCGGAAGCCGCCGATGTCTTGATCCATCAACAAAGCGAGGGCGTGTTGCGCCTCGGGGTGCCCGAGGATTTCGCCGCCGAACGCCTGATGCCGCTGTTGTCGAGCTTTGGCCGCGACTATCCGGGGGTGCGCCTGGAGGTGACCAGCGGCCTGGGCCCCGAGTTGCGCCGGCAATACCAGCGCGGCGAGTTCGACCTGTTGCTGGTCAAGCAGATGGGCCACAGCGACGACTGCCTGGCCTCGTGGCCGGAGCCTTTGTGCTGGGTCGACAGCCTCGCCAGCCCGGCGTTTGGTCGCGACCCGCTGCCGCTGGTGGCGTTTCCGGTGGGCGGTTTGTATCGCCAGGAAATGCTCCAGCACCTGGAAGCGGGCGGTTGGCGTTGGCGCATTGGTTATTCCAGCGCGAGCCTGGCCAGTGTCTGTGCGGCGGTGGCCGCCGGTCTTGGCATCAGCCTGCTGCCGGTACGGGTGGTGGGCGCCGGGCATCGGGTTCTGGAAGCGGCCAGCGGCTTGCCGAATATCCAGGGCGTGCGCCTGGCGCTGTATGGCAACAGCGGCCTGAGTCGCGCCGGCAAGGCCCTGCAAAGCCAGTTGCGGGACCTGTGCGAGAGCCACCAGTTGCAGCCCTGAGGGGCTTGGCGCGTCATTCTGGCGCGCGAAAACCATGCCTTTAGCGAATATTTTTCATGCCTGTAAAGCATCGAGTTTTTGCCCCTGGGCGCAAACCCTTGCTGCACGGGGCTTTGCCGAGGGTGGTCGGTTCTTATATTCCTGTTTGGTCTATTCATAACCTTAAAGATTACTTTAAGAGATAAGCCTCAAGCGCCAATCATTCAGCCCTCGACGCCGCCGCGCGGGGGAAACAAGGCGCGGCTGTCGGGTTATTCGCAAAAGACCGTAGGGAGTAAATCAATGGGCAATGTCCAGACCGCCGCCAGTGCTCAAGAGGTGCTTTGGCGCCAGGCACCGAGCGGTGAGTTGGTCGACCTCGGCCGGCCGCACCGCCTGCCCTTGGGCCAACTGCGTCTGCAGAAGACGCCCAAGGGTGTGCTGCGCCGGCGTGAGGCGATCCTGCTCGGGATCTTCGCCCTGGCGCTGCACGGTGCGGTGATCTACTGGGTGAGCCAGAAGCCGACCCCGGTGTTGCCGATCGTGCCGCCGGAAATTCCGCCGATGACCATCGAATTTTCACGCCCGGCACCGCCGGTGGTCGAGCCGCCGCCACCGCAGCCGGTGCAGCCCGTGGTTGAGCCGCCGCCTCCGGTAGAGGACGAATTGGCGGTCAAGCCGCCACCGCCCAAGCCGGTGCCCAAACCCAAGCCGAAACCGGTGCCCAAGCCTGAACCCAAGCCGGCTCCGAAACCGGTCCAGCAACCGCCAGCGCCGGCCCAGCCTGCGGCCCCGGTTGCCGCTCCGGCACCGCCCGCGCCACCGGCTCCGGCCCCCGTGACGCCCGCGTCGGCCAACGCCGCGTACTTGAAGAACCCGGCGCCGGAATACCCGTCGCTGGCCCAGCGTCGCGGTTGGGAAGGCACGGTGTTGCTGCGAGTGCATGTACTGGCCAGCGGCAAGCCGGGGGAAATCCAGATTCAGAAAAGCAGCGGTCGCCAGCAACTCGACGATGCGGCGCTGACCGCGGTGAAGCGCTGGAGCTTCGTCCCGGCCAAGCAGGGTGATGTCGCCCAGGACGGCTGGGTCAGCGTGCCCATCGACTTCAAGATTCATTGATCCGGTGTGCCGCGCACACCGCTATCGCCGGCCAGCCGGCTCCAACATTCGCGCTAAACGCTTACACAGAGGGACTACATCATGACGTTACTGGCATCTCCACTCGAATCCATCGAAAGCGCGGTGATCTGGCTGTTGGTGGTTTTTTCCGTCGCCACCTGGGGCCTGGCTTTGCTCAAGGGCGTGCAGTTCGCCCGCCTCAAGGCCCAGGATCGCAAGTTCCACAAACAGTTCTGGGCCGCCTCCAGCCTCGACTCGGCGGCTGAACTGGCAGAAACCCAGCCCGGCGCGGCGGCCCGCGTGGCCCAGGCCGGTTATGCGGCGATCCAGGTGGGCGAGGCGCCACAGGCCACCGACCTGAGCCAGGCGATCAACCACCAGGACCGCCTGGAACGTGCCTTGCGCCAGCAGATCGTGCGTGAGCGCCGTTCCCTGGAAACCGGCCTGGCCGTGGTTGCCAGTATCGGCAGCACCTCGCCTTTCATCGGCTTGTTCGGCACCGTGTGGGGCATCATGGAAGCCCTCAAAGGCATCAGTGCCGCCGGCTCCGCCAGCCTGGAAACCGTGGCCGGTCCGATCGGCGCGGCACTGGTCGCCACCGGCGTGGGGATCGCGGTCGCGGTGCCTGCGGTGCTGGTCTACAACTACTTCCTGCGCCGCCTGAAACTGACTGCCGCCGACCTCGACGACTTCGCCCATGACTTCTACAGCCTGGCGCAGAAGAGCTCGTTCCGCGTGCTGATCCACCCGGCCGCGCACAAGTCCGTGGCCCAGGGCAGCGCACAGAAAGTGAAGGAGGCGTCCTGATATGGCCTTTTCCACCCAAGACAGCGATGAGGTCCTGAGCGAGATCAACGTCACGCCGCTGGTCGACGTGATGCTGGTGCTGCTGGTGGTGTTTATCGTCACCGCGCCGCTGCTGACTAACGCGATCCCGATCAACCTGCCCAAGACCGAGGCCGTGGCCCCGGTCGAGCAGAAAGACCCGCTGGTGGTGAGCATCGACGGCAGCGGCAAACTCTTTATCAACAAGGATGAGATCCAGCCCGATCTGCTGGAATTCAACCTCCAGGCAGCCAAAGCCAAAGACCCGGAAGTGCGCGTGCAACTGCAGGCGGACGACGGGGTGAACTACGGCGAAGTGGCGCGAGCCATGGCCTCCATCGAGCGTGCGGGCATCACCAAGCTGTCGGTGATCACCGCGCGCTGAACCCGAGCAACACACCACGACTTTTCAGGCCGTCTCCTTGGCAGGGTGCGGCCTTTTTTTATGCCTGGGGGGTTTGGTTGTGAGTCTGGCAGATGCTGCGCGGCGTCCCTGCTGGCCAGCGTAGCCTGCGGCAGCGGCTACAACGCCGGTAGCCGCTGCCGAGCCTGCGCTGGCCCTGTACGGCACCCATCTTCCACCTGGCTACTGGCCATTCCCCACCCCACAACCCGCAGCAATGAATCGGATTTCTCATATTCTTTATAGGTCTTAATAAATAGCTTCTTATTCCTTAACGAATATAAAACTCCTCCCTATACTCGTTCGGGAACAGACACGCAGCAGGAGAGTTCCCCATGCGCAACGAATCAATTCGCTACCTGATTGTGCCGGGCTGGCAAGGATCGCCAGAAGATCATTGGCAAAGCCATTGGCAGAACAGTCTGCCGAACAGTGCGCGGGTGGAGCAGGCCGATTGGCTGACGCCGCGCCGTGAAGATTGGGTCGCGGCCCTGGCCGAGGCGATTGCTGCCGACAGCACGCCGGTGATCCTGATTGCCCACAGCCTGGGTTGCATCACCGTGGCCCATTGGGCGGCCCATGCGCCGGTGGCGGCGCTGCGCCAGGTGCGTGGTGCGCTGCTGGTGGCGCCCGCGGATGTGGAGCGCCCGGCGTGCGCGCCGGCGCTGCGTAATTTTTCACCGATCCCGACCGACCTGCTGCCGTTCCCGAGCCAGGTGGTCAGCTCCGACAACGACAGCGCCGTGAGTGCCCCGCGTGCCCTCGAACTGGCCCGCAACTGGGGCGCCGAGGCCGGGATTCTGTCCGGTGCCGGGCATATCAACGTCAAGTCCGGTCATCTGCGCTGGGAGCAGGGTTTCGCTTACCTGTATCGCCTGCAAAACCGCATGGAACAGCACGCCCTGCGTCGCGCCTGAATTCTTTCTTTTTGTTAAACGCCCCCGCCCCATGGCGGTTTTGGGCGGGAGCCTGCCATGAGTTTGCATGAGTCTTTCGGTCAGCCCCTGCTGACCTTTCCCGACGCTGAAAAGAGCCCGCTGAGCATTCGCGCCAAGGCCCTGGTGTTTGTCGATCCGCGTTCGCGGCAATTGCGTCATGAGCTGGAGCAACTGGCGCCGCGTTCCGTCTCGGTGCTGATCCGGGGTGAAACCGGCAGCGGCAAGGAGCTGCTGGCCCGACACATCCACCGTGCCAGTGATCGCGGTGGCCTGTTTGTGTCGGTCAACTGCGGCGCCATCAGCCCGACCTACGCCGATGCCGAGCTGTTCGGTTATGCCGGCGGCAGTTTCAGCGGATCGGCCAGCAGCCGCGCCGGCTGGTTCGGCTCGGCCAACGGCGGAACCCTGTACCTGGACGAGATCGGCGATTTGCCGCTGCCGATCCAGATCAAGCTGCTGGCGGCCCTGGAGAACCACGAGGTGACCCGGGTGGGCGCCCATCAACCGAGCCCGGTGGATGTTCGCCTGGTGGCGGCCACCAGCATCGACCTGGCCCAGGCAGTGGCGGCCGGCAAGTTCCACGAGCGGCTGTACCGCTACCTCCGCGAAGGCCAGCTGGAACTGCCGGCGCTGCGGGATCGGGTCGGCGATATCGAATCCCTGGCCGAATACTTTCTCGGCATTTACAGCCAGCGCCTGGACCTGCCGGTGCCACTGATCAGCGAGGCCGCCCAGCAGGTACTGGAGCAGCACAGTTGGCCGGGCAATACCCGCGAACTGGAGAACGTCATTCACTTTGCCCTGCTGGTGAGCAGTGGCGACGAGATCCTGCCGGAGCACCTGAACCTGCCGGCGGCGCCATCGCCCCTGGAGCAGGTGCGGCAGTTGGTGCAGCGCATCAGTGAGCGTGGCACGGCGGCTGATCGCGAGGCGCTGAAGAGTCTTCTGCCCCGGTAAAGCCGGCGCCTGCCAGGGTTTGCAGGCGTGCAAGCGTCTGCGCTGAGCCTTCCAGGCTGTATGAACGAAATGGAATAACAACGTGAATAAAAGATATTGTTAGGGAATAAAAAATCTCGGTATCTTCCGCTCCACGCCAGCGATAGCACTTCACTGGCACCCTCATTGAAGCCGTCGTTCACGACACATTAAGGACACTGCATGAAAAAGGTTCTGTTGTTCACCGCACTGGCGGCAGCTCTGACCGCGGGCCTGGCCCAGGCTGGCGAGAAACTGGTCGTCGCCGCAACGCCGGTGCCCCACGCCGAGATCCTCGAGCTGATCAAGCCGACCCTGGCCAAAGAAGGCGTGGACCTGGAAATCAAGGTCTTCACCGACTACGTCCAGCCCAACGTCCAGGTTGACCAGAAGCGTCTGGATGCCAACTACTTCCAGACCCTGCCCTACCTGAAAAGCTTCAACGAAGGCAAAGGCACGAATCTGGTGACCGTGATCGGCGTGCACGTCGAACCGTTCGGCGGCTACTCGAAGAAAGTCAAAACCCTGGCCGAGCTCAAGGACGGCGCGACCATTGCCATCCCTAACGAAGGCAGCAACAGCGGCCGTGCCCTGATCCTGCTGCAGAAAGCCGGCCTGATCGAGCTCAAGGACCCGAAAAACGCCCTGGCCACGCCAAAAGACATCGCCAAGAACCCGCACAACTTCAAGTTCAAGGAACTGGAATCCGCCATGCTGCCGCGGGTGCTGGATCAGGTCGACCTGGACATGATCAACACCAACTACGCGCTTGAAGCTGGCCTGAACCCAGCCAAGGACGCGCTGGTGATTGAAGGCGCCGATTCGCCCTACGTGAACTTCCTGGTAGCGCGTCCGGACAACAAGGACAGCGTTGCGATCCAGAAGCTGGCCAAAGCCCTGACCAGCCCTGAAGTCAAAGCCTTCATCGAGAAGAAATACAGCGGCGCCGTATTGCCGGCGTTCTGATCGACTACGCTGATGGAGTAGCAAACCCCTTCAAGGTTTAAACGCCGACGGCTCACACAGCGTCGGCGTTTTTTATTGCCCGCTGGAAGGCGTGGTCGCTATCACCGGCTGCGCGGCAAATGAAAGGGTCGGGCAACCGGCCTGCATCGCCCGGCGCAGGGCGGTCAGCCATTTCAGCAGGTCGTGGGGATCGAGGGGCTGTGGGGTGTTGGCATCGGCCATGGTCAACGTCCTTGTGCGGCTGATGGGCAGCCTGGGCTGCGTCTCCTTGAGGCGCGCCGGGGCAAAAGACACCCCGGCGTCCACGGCGGAGACGGTAGACCCTCGGCGCCAGCCCGGCAAATTCGCGGGTTAGTTTTTTGGGTGATATCAATATGCTTTAACGGTATTTAAATTCTCGTTTTTATACCTTTAAAGTCGGTGCTTGCCGGGTGGTTATCCACTGCCCATGGACCGCACCGCCGCCGCTGTACCCCAGCGGCGTTCAGGATTCTCAATGACTCTCGATTACGCCTTTATCCTCGGCACCCTGCCGGCGTTTCTCAAAGCCGTGGGCGTGACCTTGCAGGTCGGCCTGATTGCCATCTGCACGTCGCTGCTGGTGGCCTTGATCAACGCCACGATCCTGGTATTTCGCACCCCCTACCTGTGGCGCCTGGTGGCGTTGTATGTGGAGCTGGCGCGCAATACGCCGCTCCTGATTCAGCTGTTCTTCGTGTACTTCGCCTTGCCCGCCCTGGGGATCAAGATTTCCGGGTTTGCGGCGGCAATCATCACCATGACCTTTCTCGGCGGCGCCTATCTCACCGAAGTGCTGCGCGCCGGTGTTGAGGCCGTGCCCCAGGCACAACTGGAATCGGGGCGTTCCATTGGCCTGTCCCATTGGCAACTGCTGCGCTACGTGATTCTGCCGCAAGCCGGAATCCTCAGCCTGCCGTCGCTGTTCGCCAATTTCATTTTCCTGCTCAAGGAAACCACCGTGGTCTCGGCGGTGGCGGTGCCGGAGATTCTCTACACCACCAAGAGTTACATCGCGCTGTACTACAAGACCTACGAAATGCTCGCTGTGCTGACGCTGATTTGCGTGTTGCTGTTCTTGCCCCTGTCGCTGCTGCTCAGCCGCCTGGAAAGGAGGCTCCAGCATGGCCAGTTCGGGTCTTGAGTTGCTGTGGGTGTCGTTGCCGCAACTGGGCAAGGGCGCGCTGCAAACCCTGTCGATTTCCTTTTTGAGCATCGCCTTCAGCACCCTGGGCGGCGTGTTGTATGGCGTGTTGCGCAACCTGCCGAGCAAGTGGCTGAACGCCGTGCTGCGGGTCTACCTGGAACTGTTCCGGGCGATTCCGGTGCTGGTCTGGCTGTACCTGCTGTTCTTCGGCTTTCCGATCTTTTTCGGCATCAGCATTCCCAGCTTCACCTGCGCGGTACTGGTGCTGTCGCTGTGGGGCGCCAGCGAAGTGGGCGAGGTGGTGCGCGGCGCCCTGCATTCGCTGCCCCGTGGCCAGCGTGAGGCGGGCTTGTCGATCGGGTTGTCCGGCCCGCAACTGTTCATCTATGTGCTGCTGCCCCAGGCCCTGAAACGCATGACGCCGCCGACCATCAATGTCTACACGCGGATCATCAAGACCAGCTCGCTGGCGGTGCTGATCGGCGTGGTGGATGTGATCAAGGTCGGCCAGCAGATCATCGAGCGCACCTATGAGTCGGTGTTGATCTACGGCGCGCTGTTTCTGTTTTTCTTTTTTATCTGCTACCCGCTGTCGGCCGCTTCCCGCGTGCTGGAGCGGCGCTGGACGCAAGCATGAGCGCACTGATCGAGTTCCGGGGTTTCAACAAGTTTTTCGGCGAGCAGCAGGTGCTCGACCAGGTCGACCTGCGGGTCGAGTCGGGCGAAGTGATCGTGATCCTCGGCCCCAGCGGCTGCGGCAAAAGCACCCTGTTGCGCTGCCTCAACGGGCTGGAAGTGGCCCACAGCGGCAGCCTGACCTTCAATGGCCGGGAACTGCTGGACAAGGGCACCGACTGGCGCGACGTGCGGCAGCAGATCGGCATGGTGTTCCAGAGCTATCACCTGTTCCCGCACATGAGCGTGCTCGACAACATTCTGCTCGGCCCGCTCAAGGTGCAAAAACGCGAGCGCCGCGAGGCCCGCGAACAAGCCGAAGCCTTGCTCGCCCGCGTCGGCCTGCTGGACAAGCGTGATGCCTTCCCGCGCCAGCTCTCCGGCGGCCAGCAGCAGCGCATCGCGATCGTTCGTTCGCTGTGCATGAACCCGCAAGTGATGTTGTTCGATGAAGTGACCGCCGCCCTCGACCCGGAAATGGTCAAGGAAGTGCTGCAAGTGATCCAGGGCCTGGCCCGGGACGGCATGACCCTGTTGATCGTGACCCACGAAATGGCCTTCGCCCGAGCCGTGGCCGACCGCGTGGTGTTTATGGACGCCGGGCGCATCGTCGAACAGAACCCTCCCGAGATTTTCTTTACGAACCCGCAGACCGCACGCGCGCAGCAGTTCCTGGAGAAGTTCTCCTTCGTTGAAACACTGCCTAAAAAAGCACCTGAAAAGGAACTGGAGCGCTTATGAAAACTGCCAAGTCTTCGCTGTTGTTACTGCCGTTGTTCGGCCTGGCCCTGCTGGCCGGCTGCGATAAATCCACGGATGCCCCCAAGCCTGCGGCCAGCACGGCCAGCGCTGCGCCTGCGGCCGGCTACCTGGACAAGATCAAGGCTCGCGACAAGCTGATTGTCGGGGTGTTCACCGACAAGCCGCCGTTCGGTTTTGTCGATGAGGCCGGGCGTTATGTGGGGTTCGATACCGACATTGGCCGGCGTTTCGCCAAGGACCTGCTGGGTGATGAGAACAAGGTCGAGTTCGTGGCGGTCGAGCCGGCCAGCCGGATTCCATTCCTGCAAAGCGACAAGGTCGACCTGATCCTGGCCAACATGACCGTGACCCCGGAGCGCAAGGAGGCGGTGGAGTTCACCAACCCCAACCTCAAGGTGGCCGTGCAGGCGCTGGTGCCGAATGGCAGTGAGGTGAAAAAACTCGACGACCTGGCGAGCCGCACCACCATCGTCACCACCGGCACCACCGCCGATATCTGGCTGACCAAGACTCACCCGGACTGGAAACTGCTGAAGTTCGAGAAAAACTCCGAGTCCCTGCAAGCCCTGGCCAACGGTCGCGGCGACGCCTATGCCCAGGACAACCTGGTGCTGTTCAGCTGGGCCAAGCAGAACCCGGGCTACCGCGTGCTGGAAGAAAAACTCGGTGACGAAGCCCCCATCGCCCCGGCCGTGAAGAAAGGCAACATCGAACTGCGTGACTGGGTCAACGCCGAACTGGCCAAACTGGGCGAAGAGAAATACCTGCTCAAGCTCTACGACCAGTACGTGCGCAAGGAACTGAGCGACGACACCAAGCCCGAGAGCGTGATCGTCGAAGGCGGAAAATGGCAGGGCTAATAACCCTGTAGCCGGTGCTGCGCGGTGATTTTCAAGGTGCCCCTGCGGCGCCTGCAAGGGCCAGCGCAGCCTCCGGCAGCGGCTACAGCACCGCCCTGTAGCCGCTGCCGAGCCCGCGAGGCTGCGCTGTGCCGCTATGCCAACTGACACCCATCGGGTCTAATCCGGCCAATGCCACGCCGGTTCGTCAAGCATGCCCTGGCCGACGATTTCGGTTTGACCGAAGTTCTTCTCCAGGACGATGGAGTTGCATTCGGGGTCCTGTTGCAAGGCGGCGATCAGTCGGCTGGCGTGGGACACCACCCACACCTGGCAGTGTTGCGAGGCACGGATGATCAGGCGCGCCAGGGCCGGCGACAGGTCCGGGTGCAGACTGGTTTCCGGCTCGTTGAGCACCATCAGCGTCGGCGGCCGCGGGGTCAGCAACGCCGCGATCAGCAGCAGGTAGCGCAAGGTGCCGTCCGACAACTCGGCGGCTGACAGCGGACGCAGCAATCCTTCCTGATAGAACTCAATGGCGAAGCGCCCCCCTTGCAGCGGCGCGATCTGCAACCGTGCGCCCGGGAATGCATCGCCGATAGCCTGGTGCAACGCCTCGGGGTCGCCAATTTCGAGGATGGTCTGCAGGGCGGCCGCCAGGTCGCGACCGTCGTGGTGCAGCACCGGGGTTCGGGTGCCCAGTTGCGGCTGGCGTGCCGGTGCGTCGGCATCGCTGCGAAAGTGGTCATAAAAACGCCAGCCACGGATGCTTTCCCGCAGCAGCAACACCTCGGGCGAGGAGCGCAGGCTGCCGACTTGATCGAAGAGGCTGTCGAAGGTCGCGGTGTGCTGCGCGATCACGTCCCAAGTGCGCCCTTCGCGGGTGCGGATCATCGGTCCGGCGCGACCCACCAGCAGGCTGGACGGGCGATACAGCGGCCCGGCCCAGATGTATTCCTTCTTGATTTCCGGATCGAGGGCGAAGGCCGACAGGTTCAGCGGTGGCGGCGGCTCGGGCAGGCCGAGGGAGATGGCGTAGCTGAAATCCTCCGCGGCGAACCCCAGGCGCAGGCGCGTGACTTTCTTGCGCGGCCCGCCGCCTTCAATCGCCACTTCGCCGCTGCGCATGCGCCGGCTGATGCTTTCCGGCCCGGCCCAGAAGGTCGATTGCAAGCCGCCTTCGCGAGCCAGGGCATTGACCACGCCGCCCTGGGCGGTCTCGGCCAGCAGGCGCAAGGCCCGGTACAGATTGGACTTGCCGCTGCCGTTGGGGCCGGTGATCAGGTTCAGCCGCTCCAGCGGAATCACCAGTTTGTTGATCGAGCGGTAATTGGCCACCGCCAGGGTCTTGAGCATGCCGGGTCTCCTTTTGCGTGGTGGGGAGTGTGCCTGATTTGGCGGGAAGGGAGGGTTGTGGCGAGGGAGCTTGCTCCCGCTCGTTCGCGCAGCGGACGCAAAACCTGAGGTCGCGGTTTGCTCAAAGGCCGGTATGGGCATGTTCCCTCACCCCGGTGAACACGGTGCGTGCAGCGATGGAACCCTGTTCTAAGCTCACAGTCGTAACGTCACTGGCACGACAGCATCACGCAAAGGAGCCTGCATGGCTGGTCTCGAATCGAAGTGGGTAGTGGCGTTGAGCTTGCTGGCTCTACTCTGCGGCTGTGGTGCGGAAAAGCCCGTGGAAAAGGAGCGCCCGCGCGTGCGGGTGATGGAAGTGCGCAGCAGCGACTTCGCCCCCTCCGTGACCCTTACCGGCGATATCCAGGCCCGGGTGCAGACCGAATTGTCGTTTCGCGTGGGCGGCAAGATCATCCAGCGTGCAGTGGATGTCGGCGACCGGGTTTCAGCCCAACAGGTACTGGCCCGACTCGACCCCAAGGACTTGCAGACCAACGTCGACTCCGCCGCGGCCTCGGTATCGGCCGAGCAGGCGCGGGTCAAGCAGGCCGCCGCCGCTTTTGTGCGCCAGCAAAAACTCCTGCCCAAGGGCTACACCAGCCAAAGTGAATACGACTCGGCCCAGGCCGCCCTGCGCAGCAGCCAGAGCGCCCTGACCGCAGCCCAGGCGCAGTTGGCCAATGCCCGCGAGCAACTGAGCTATACCGCGCTGGTGGCCGAGGCCCCCGGCATCATTACCGCGCGCCAGGCCGAAGTCGGCCAGGTGGTGCAGGCCACGGTGCCGATTTTCAGCCTGGCGCGGGACGGCGAGCGCGACGCGGTGTTCAACGTTTATGAATCGTTGCTGATGGCCCCGCCGGATAACGCGCTGATCGTCATCAGCCTGCTGGACAACCCCCAGGTCAAGACCACCGGCACCATCCGCGAGGTGACCCCGGTGGTTTCGGCCGACAGCGGCACGGTGCAGGTCAAGGTGGCGCTCAAGGAGTTGCCGGCGGGCATGGACCTGGGCTCGGTGGTGAGTGCCACCGCCAGCGCGCCGGGCACCGCCAGCGTCGAGCTGCCCTGGTCGGCGCTGACCAAGAACTTGAGCGAGCCCGCCGTGTGGCTGGTGGGCGAGGACGGCAAGACCGAGCTGCACACGGTCAAGGTCGCGCGCTACCTGACCGGCAAAGTGATCATCGGCGAAGGCCTCAAGGGCGGTGAAAAAGTAGTGGTGGCCGGCGGGCAGTTGCTGCATCCGCAGATGTTCGTCGAGATCGCCGCCGAGGATAAAGCCCAGGGAGCCCAGCCATGATGCGCCTGTCGTTGCCGTTCGCCGCGCTGTTGTGCAGCGTGGCGCTGTTGCCGGGTTGCTCCAGGGAAGAGCCGGCGCCCGAGCCGGTGCGCCCGGTGCTGTCGATTGAAATCAAACCCGAGTCCGAGGAAAGCCTGGGGCGTTTTGCCGGGAGCATCCAGGCCCGCTACGAGACCCACCTGGGGTTTCGTGTGCCGGGGCGGATCGCCAATCGCAACGTGGATGTCGGCGCCGAGGTCGAGCAGGGCGCGCTGCTCGCGACCCTGGACCCCACCGATCAGCAGAACCAGTTGCGCGCGGCCCAGGGTGACCTGGCGCGGATCGAGGCCCAGTGGATCAATGCCCAGGCCAATGCCCGGCGCCAGCAGGAGCTGTTCGATCGCGGGGTAGGCGCTCAGGCCCAGCTGGACATCGCCCTGACCGATCTGCAAACCACCGGCGCCTCCCTGGCCCAGGCCAAGGCCTCGGTGAGCCAGGCCCGGGACCAGCTCACCTACAGCGAGTTGCGCACCGATCACGGCGGCGTGGTCACCGCCTGGAACGCCGAGGCTGGCCAGGTGGTCACCGCCGGCCAGCAAGTGGTGACCCTGGCCCGTCCGGACATCAAGGAAGCGGTGATCGACCTGCCGGCCAGCCTGGTGGATCAACTGCCGGCGGATGTGGTGTTCAAGGTCGCGGCGCAGCTGGACCCGAGCATCAACACCACGGCCATCGTCCGCGAGATCGAACCCCAGGCGCAGAGCGCGACCCGCACCCGCCGCGCACGCCTGACCCTGACCGAGACCCCCGATGGCTTCCGCCTGGGCACGGCGATCAGCGTCAGCCTCAGTTCGGCCATCGAACCGCGCACCGAGCTGCCGCTGTCGGCGGTGCAGGAGGTCGACGGCAAGACCCGGATCTGGGTCATCGATACCCAGAACCAGACCGTGGCCCCACGGGAGGTCACGGTGCTGCGTCGCGACGCGAATTCGGCCCTGATCGGCAAGGGCGTCAAGGCCGGTGAGCGGGTGGTCAGCGCCGGCGTCAACAGCCTCAAACCGGGGCAGAAAGTCAAAATCGACGAGGACGCCCCGCGATGAAAGGGAGCTTCAATTTATCCGAGTGGGCCATCAAGCATCAGTCGTTTGTCTGGTACCTGATGTTCGTCGCGCTGCTGATGGGCGTCTTCTCCTACCTCAACCTGGGCCGCGAGGAAGACCCTTCCTTCACCATCAAGACCATGGTGATTTCCACCCGCTGGCCGGGGGCGACCCAGGAAGAAACCCTGAAGCAGGTCACCGACCGCATCGAGAAAAAACTCGAAGAACTCGATTCCCTCGACTACGTGAAAAGCTACACCCGCCCCGGCGAGTCCACGGTGTTCGTCTACTTGCGCGACACCACCAGTGCCAAGGACATCCCCGAGATCTGGTACCAGGTGCGCAAGAAGATCAACGACATTCGCGGCGACTTCCCCCAGGGCATTCAGGGCCCCGGGTTCAACGACGAGTTCGGCGATGTGTTCGGTTCGATCTACGCCTTTACTGCCGACGGCCTCAGCCTGCGGCAACTGCGCGACTATGTGGAACAGGTGCGCGCCGAGATCCGCCAGGTGCCGAATCTGGGCAAGGTGGAGATGGTCGGCGAGCAGGATGAAGTCATCTACCTGAACTTCTCGACCCGCAAGCTGGCGGCCCTGGGCATTGATCAGCGCCAGGTCCTGCAAAGCCTGCAATCACAGAATGCGGTGACCCCGGCCGGGGTGATCGAGGCCGGGCCGGAGCGGATTTCCGTGCGTACCTCGGGGCAGTTCGCTTCCGAGAAGGACCTGGCCACGGTCAACCTGCGGCTCAATGACCGCTTCTATCGCCTGGCGGATATTGCCGACATCAGCCGCGGCTACGTCGACCCGTCGACGCCGATGTTCCGCTTCAACGGCCAGCCGGCCATCGGCCTGGCGATTGCGATGAAGAAGGGCGGCAACATCCAGGACTTCGGCAAGGCGCTGCACGCGCGCATGAGCGAGCTGACTGCCGACCTGCCGGTGGGGGTCGGGGTGCACAAGGTCTCGGACCAGGCCGAAGTGGTGGAAGAGGCGGTGGGCGGCTTTACCAGCGCGCTGTTCGAGGCGGTGGTGATCGTGCTGGTGGTGAGTTTCATCAGCCTCGGCGTGCGCGCCGGGTTGGTGGTGGCCTGCTCGATTCCGCTGGTACTGGCCATGGTCTTCGTGTTCATGGAGTACAGCGGCATCACCATGCAGCGCATCTCCCTCGGCGCCCTGATCATCGCCCTCGGGCTGCTGGTGGACGACGCCATGATCACGGTGGAGATGATGGTCACGCGCCTGGAAATGGGCGAGACCAAAGAGCAGGCGGCGACCTTCGCCTACACCTCGACCGCGTTTCCCATGCTCACCGGGACCCTGGTCACGGTGGCCGGTTTTGTGCCCATCGGCCTCAACGCCAGCTCTGCCGGCGAATACACCTTCACCCTGTTTGCGGTGATCGCGGTGGCGATGCTGGTGTCATGGGTGGTGGCGGTGCTGTTCGCGCCGGTGATCGGCATTCACATCCTCAGCAGCAAGGTCAAACCCCACTCCAATGAACCGGGGCGGGTTGGCCGGGCCTTCAATGGCGGCCTGCTGTGGGCCATGCGCAACCGCTGGTGGGCCATCGGCATCACCGTGCTGCTGTTCGCGCTGTCGGTGTTTTGCATGCGTTTCGTGCAGAACCAGTTCTTCCCGTCTTCCGATCGCCCGGAAATCCTGGTCGACCTCAACCTGCCGCAGAACGCCTCGATCAACGAGACGCGCCTGGCCGTGGATCGCCTGGAGGCGACCCTCAAGGACGACCCGGATATCGAGCGCTGGAGCACCTACATCGGCGAAGGCGCGATCCGTTTCTACCTGCCCCTGGACCAGCAACTGCAAAACCCCTATTACGCGCAGTTGGTGATCGTCAGCAAAGGCCTGGAGCAGCGCACGGCCCTGACCCAGCGCCTGCAGAAGCGTCTGCGTGAAGACTTCGTCGGCATCGGCAGCTACGTGCAGGCCCTGGAAATGGGCCCGCCGGTGGGGCGGCCGATCCAGTACCGGGTCAGCGGCAAGGACATCGACCAGGTGCGCAAGCACGCCATCGAACTGGCCACCGAGCTGGATAAGAACAGCCATATCGGCGAGATCATCTACGATTGGAACGAGCCGGGCAAAGTGCTGCGCATCGACATCGCCCAGGACAAGGCGCGGCAGCTGGGGCTGTCTTCCGAAGACGTGGCGCGCTTGATGAACAGCATCGTCAGCGGCTCCACCGTGACCCAGGTGCATGACGATATTTACCTGATCAATGTGGTCGGGCGTGCCGACGATAACGAACGCGGTTCGCCGGAGACCCTGCAGAACCTGCAGATCGTCACCCCCAACGGCACCTCGATTCCGCTGCTGGCCTTCGCCACCGTGCGTTACGAGCTGGAGCAGCCGCTGGTCTGGCGTCGCGACCGCAAGCCGACCATCACCATCAAGGCCGCGGTGCGCGACGAGATCCAGCCCACCGACCTGGTCAAGCAACTCAAGCCGACCATCGACCGGTTCTCGTCGGCGTTGCCGGTGGGTTACTCGGTGGCCACCGGCGGCACAGTGGAGGAGAGCGGCAAGGCCCAGGGGCCGATTGCCAAGGTGGTGCCGCTGATGCTGTTCCTGATGGCGACCTTCCTGATGATCCAGTTGCACAGCGTGCAGAAGATGTTCCTGGTGGCCAGCGTCGCGCCCCTGGGCCTGATCGGCGTGGTCCTGGCCCTGGTGCCGACGGGCACGCCCATGGGCTTTGTGGCGATCCTCGGGATCCTTGCGCTGATCGGCATCATCATCCGCAACTCGGTGATCCTGGTGACCCAGATCGATGCCTTCGAGAAGGACGGTTATTCACCCTGGGATGCGGTGGTGGAAGCCACCCAGCACCGGCGCCGGCCGATCCTGCTGACCGCAGCGGCAGCGAGCCTGGGGATGATCCCCATCGCCCGCGAAGTGTTCTGGGGGCCGATGGCCTACGCCATGATCGGCGGCATTATCGTCGCCACCCTGCTTACCCTGTTGTTCCTGCCGGCGCTCTATGTGGCCTGGTACAAAATCAAGGAACCGCAGCAGCAGGCGTGAGCCACCGGCCGCGTCAGGCCTTGCGCCAGACGCTGGCCAGCCACGGCTGCTGCTCGCGCGGTAATCCGGCGGGGCGGTAGTAGTGTTCCAGTTCAACGAAGCCGGCGGCGGTCAGCAAAGCCTGCCAGGCCGGCAGATCGTGGTACGAGCCGTAGCGTTCGCCGTTCCAGCCCTCGCGGTTGTCGCCCCGCGGATTGGAGCTGAACAGCACGCCGCCCGGTTTCAGCGTGGCGTGCAGTTGCTTGAGGATCCGAGGCAGCTCCTGCAACGGGATGTGAAACAGCACCGCGTTGGCAAAGATTCCGTCGAAGTGGGCGGCGGGCAGCTCGAGCTTGAGAAAGTCCTGTTGCCAGACCTCACAGCCACTGTCGTCGCGGGCCATTTGCGCAAAGCGTTCGGAGCCGTCGAGGCCGACCGCGACATGGCCCATGCGGGTGAAAGTCTGTAAATCGCGGCCCGGGCCGCAGCCGAAATCCAGCACGGTAAACGGAGCCGTGCCCTGGATATGTCGCAGCAGCGCATCAATGTTCTGGCTCACATCATGATCGCGCGTACCTTCGCGAAAGCCTTCGGCAACCTGGTTGTAATGGCCGAGGGTGGTGGCGGTGATCTGGTCGAGGTCGTCGGGGGCGAGTTTCATGGCAGCTGCGCGAAGAAGGGAGAGGGGCCGAATATACTCCAAGTCGCCCAGGGGCAACGTTCAACCAATGACCAACGCGGCGACGAATTGTAGCCGCTGCCGCAGGCTCGGCAGCGGCTACGTGCGGTTACCGTCAGCGTTTGTTGAGGATTCGTGCCAGGCGGTCGCCGCCCAGTTGGATGGCGGCAACCAGGATCACCAGCAGCACGATGACGGTGAGCATCACCTGGCTGTCAAAACGCTGGTAGCCGTAGCGGTAGGCGATGTCGCCCAGGCCGCCGGCACCGATGGCGCCGGCCATGGCCGAGGAGTTGATCATGGTCACCAGGGTAATGGTGAAGCCCCCCACGATCCCCGGCAGTGCCTCGGGCAGCAGCACGTGCCAGACGATGTGCCAGCGCCGGCAGCCCATGGCCTGCGCTGCTTCGATCAACCCATGGTCGACCTCCCGCAGGCTGACTTCGGCGATCCGCGCGAAGAACGGCGTCGCGGCGATGGTCAGCGGCACCACGGCGGCCCAGACGCCATAGGTGGTGCCGACAATCAGCCGGGTAAAGGGGATCAGCGCCACCATCAGGATCAGGAACGGGATCGAGCGAAACAGATTCACAAACGCCCCCAGCGCCCGATTCAGGGCTGGAGCTTCATAGATCCCGCCCTTGGAACTGGTGACCAGGATCACCGCCAGCGGAATCCCCGCCAGCAGGGCGATCAGCGAGGACACGCCGACCATCAAAAAGGTGTCGATGACCCCTTGCAGCAAACGGTCAAACCACATAACCCAGCACCTCCACCTGTTGTGCCCAGTCGCCCGCGCGCTGGCGCAGTTCTTCAGCGCCCAGGGACGAACCGCTCACCGCCAGCAGCAATTGCCCCAGGGCATGCCCCTGGATCCGTTCCACACCGCCCTGCAACAGCCGCACGCGCCCGCCCAGGGCACTGAACAGCGCCGCCAGGTCCGGCTCGTCGCCGCTGGCGCCGGTGAACTGCAAGCGCAGCACCACGGCGGCCTGGGCCGACTCCGGTTGCGCCCGCAGGCGCTGCTGCAGCTCCTGCGGCAAGCCATGCTGCAAGGGTGCGAGCAGGGTTTTGCTGACCTCGTGCTGCGGGTTGCCGAACACTTCCCAGACCGGGCCCTGCTCGACAATGCGCCCGTGTTCAAGCACCACCACCCGGTCACAGATATCGCGGATCACTGCCATCTCGTGGGTGATCAGGACGATGGTCAGGCCCAGGCGCTGGTTGATCTCCTTGAGCAGGCCGAGGATCGACTGGGTGGTCTCCGGGTCCAGGGCCGAGGTGGCCTCGTCGCACAGCAGAATCGCCGGGTCATGCACCAGCGCCCGGGCGATCCCGACCCGCTGCTTCTGCCCGCCCGACAACTGCGCCGGGTAAGCCTTGTGTTTGTCCTGCAGGCCCACCAGCTCCAGCAGCTCGCGGACTTTGTTCTGGCGTTGCTCCTTGGGCACGCCGGCCACCTTCAGCGGCAGCTCGACGTTCTGCCACACGGTCTTGGCCGACATCAGGTTGAAGTGCTGGAAGATCATGCCGATGCGCCGGCGCAGTTCCACCAGGCGGTCTTCGTCGAATTCGCCGATGTCCACCTGGTCGATCAGTACCCGGCCGCTGCTGGGTTGCTCCAGGCGGTTGATGGTGCGGATCAGCGACGACTTGCCGGCGCCGCTGCGGCCGATGATGCCGAACACCTCGCCGTGCTGGATCGCCAGGTCGATGCCCTGCAGGGCCGGCACCGGGCCTTGCGCGCCCTGGTAGGTCTTGCCCAGGCCGACGAAGCGCACGTGGGCGCGGTTGAGCTGCGGGTGCAGCTCAGCCTGCTGGGCGCTGTGGGGCTGTTGTTCGGGCAGCTTGCGCTGCAGGCTGGCGACGCTCATCTCAGCCTTCCCAGCCGGCTTGGTAGAGCTTGCCGTGGGCTTTATCCAGGGCGGCGCGCACAGCCGGCGAATGCTGGTAGATATCGACGAACTTGATCAGCCGCGGGTCGGTCTTGCTCTTGGGCTGGATCACGAACTGGATCACGTACTCCTTGTGGTCCAGGCCGTCGAACAGCAGGGCGGAGCCGGCATCGAAGGTCTTGGCCAGGCGGATGTACGCCGGGTAGCCCTGGACCAGATCGGCATCGTCATAGGCGCGTACCAGTTGCACGGCCTCGACCTGGAGGATCTTGATCTTTTTCGGGTTGGCGATGATGTCGTCTTCGGTGGCCTTGTAGCCCACGCCCGGCTTGAGGGTGATCAAACCGGCCTTGGCCAGCAGTTGCAGGCCGCGCCCGCTGTTGATCGGGTCGTTGGCGATGGCGACGCTGGCGCCTTCGGGCAGTTCGTCGAAGCTTTTGTATTTCTTCGAGTACAGGCCGACGTTGTTGATGATCCCCGGGGCGAAGGGCACCAGGTCAAAACCGGCGGCGGCCTTGGCGTTTTCCAGGAACGGGATGTGCTGGAAGTAGTTCACATCGATGTCGCCGGCCGCGAGGCTGACGTTGGGCGCGATCCAGTCGGTGAACTCCACCAGCTCGACTTTCAGGCCCTGTTTGCCAGCCTCTTCAACGGCGGCTTCCAGGGGGATGGCAAAGGCCGCGGTGGTGCCGACCTTGAGGGGTTTGTCGGCGGCAAACACGGCGCCGCTGAAGAGTCCGAGGGCGAGGACCAGTGCTTTGACTGGGTGGCTCAGGAGTTTGCTTTTCATGGTGGTTATGTCCAGTCAATACGAATGAGTTGAGCAATTTTTGTGGACGCAGCGAAGACCGCTGTCTGTGGCGAGGGAGCGTGCTCCCGCAGGCTTGCGAAGCAAGCCCAAACCCTGATGACTCGGTATTCCTGGAGAAACTGCGTCGCCCGGATTTGGGACCGCTACGCGACCCAGCGGGAGCAAGCTCCCTCGCCACAAGGGCCTCAGTGGCGGTAGGCCGCGCCGGTGTGTTGTTCAGGCAGCTTGCGGTCCTGGCGGAACAGCTTTTCGCGCAAGGTGCCGTTGTCGTAGGCGGTCTTGTACGAGCCGCGTCGTTGCAGTTCCGGGATCACCAGGTCGATGAAATCGACGTAGCTTTCCGGAGTCACGATGCGGGTCAGGTTGAAGCCGTCGAGGCCGGTTTCGGCGATCCACGATTCCAGTTCATCCGCCACTTGCTGCGCCGAGCCGACCACGGTGATGTAGCGTCCGCCGAGGGCGTGCTGGTCGAGCAATTTGCGTCGGGTCCAGTCGTTGTTCTGCAGGTTCTTGGTGGCCGACTGGATGGCGTTGCTCTTCACGTACTGGATCGGCTCGTCGATTTCATACTGGGCGAAGTCGATGCCGGTCGAGGCCGAGAAGTGCGCGACACCGGCTTCGGCGCTGGCGTGGCTGCGGTACTCGGCGTGCTTGGCCCAGGCGGCTTCCTCGGTCTCGCCGACAATCACGTTGAGGCCCATGAACAGCTTGATGTCCTCGGGATTGCGCCCGGCGGCCACGGCGCTGGCGCGGACCTTGTCCACCTGGGCCTTGGTCGACGGCTTGTTCTGGCCGCTGATGAAGACGCACTCGGCATGACGTCCGGCGAACAGCAACCCACGGTCCGAACTGCCGGCCTGGAACAGCACCGGGGTGCGCTGGGGCGAAGGCTCGCAGAGGTGATAACCCTCGACCTGATAGAACTCGCCCTTGTGCTCGACCTTGTGCACTTTGTCCGGCTGGGCGTAGATCCGCTGCACCGGGTCGTTGAGCACCGCGTCGTCTTCCCAGCTGCCTTCCCAGAGTTTGTACAGCACTTCCAGGTACTCATCGGCCTGGTCGTAGCGCCGGTCGTGTTCCACCTGTTCCGACAGGCCCATGGCCTTGGCCGCGCTGTCCAGGTAGCCGGTGACGATGTTCCAGCCGACCCGGCCGCTGCTCAGGTGGTCAAGGGTCGACATGCGCCGGGCGAACAGATACGGCGGCTCATAGGTGAGGTTGGCGGTCAGGCCGAAACCGAGGTTTTTCGTCACGGCGGCCATGGCCGAAACCAGCAGCAGCGGGTCATTGACCGGCAGCTGGATCGACTCTTTCAGCGTGACGTCCACTGAGTTCTGATAGACGTCGTACACGCCGACGATGTCGGCGATAAACAGTCCGTCGAACAGCCCGCGCTCCAGTAACTGGGCCAGTTCGGTCCAGTAGGCGAGGGTTTTGTATTGGGTCGAGTTGTCCCGTGGGTGAGTCCACAGACCGTGGTTGATATGCCCGATGCAGTTCATGTTGAAAGCATTGAGCAGGATCTTTTTCTTCGCCCCCATCAGATCGTCCCCCGCAGTGGCGGGTTCGTTTCATTCAGGTAGTAATTGCCCACGGCGTGGTACTTCCAGCGCACCGGGTCGTGCAGTGTGTGCACCCGGGCGTTGCGCCAGTGACGGTCAAGGCCGTGCTCGGCCAGGGTTGCCTGGCTGCCGGCCAGCTCGAACAGGGTGCTGCCGGCGGCCAGGGAAATTTCGGTGCTCAGGGCGCGGGCTTCGGCGACCGCGATCGAGGCGGCGGCCACGGTCTCGGCGTTGGTCTGGTCCTGGGCCAGGTCGAGAAACTCCCCTGAGCGTTCCAGCAGCGCCTCGGTGGCGTGCAGGCGGATGCTCAGGTGGCCGAAGCTCTTGAGGGTCAGCGGGTCTTCGGTGGCCTTGTCGCTGGTGGCGTCGATCCACGGCCGGGTCTTGGTCCGCACGAAATGCAGCGCGTCCTCATAAGCGGCGCGGGCGATGCCGGTGTCGATGGCGGCGTGGAGGATCTGCGCCAGCGGGCCGACCGTGGTCGGGCGCTCGAAGGCGCTCTGGAACGGGACCACGTCCTGGGCGGCGACGTAGACGTTTTCAAACAGCACCGAGCCGCTGCCGGTGGTGCGCTGGCCAAAGCCTGACCAGTCATCGATCACGCTCAGGCCCTGGCTGTCACGCTGGACGAAGGCCAACTGCTGCACACCCTGTTCATCCACCACCGAGGTCGGGATGCGCTGGGCGTAGATGGCGCCGGTGGCGTAGAACTTGCGGCCATTGATGCGGTAGCCATCGCCGTCACGGGTCAGGGCGGTGGTGCGGTCGTGGGCGGTCTTGGTCCCCAGTTCCGCCAGGGCATTGCCGAAGCGGCGGCCGGCCAGGACTTCGGCGTACAGCCGTTGTTTCTGCTCGGGGCTGCCATTAACCCGCAGCACCTCCAGGGCGTAAAAATGGTTTTGCGGGATCTGCCCGAGGGAGGCATCCGCCTGGGCGATCAGCGCGGTGACCTTGGCCAGGGTGACGTTGGATACGCCGGCACCGCCGTACTCCTTGGGCACGCTGATGCCCCACAGGCCCGAGCGGGAAAACACTTCCAGTTCCGGGTGCGGCAGGCGACGCTCGCGATCGCGCAGGGCGCTGTCGCGTTTGAAATCCTCGGCCAGGTCGCTGGCGACAATCAGGGCTTGCTCATCGCTGGTTATGACCGCGACGTGTTGGGTAAGAGTCATGTACTTCTCCAGTGGTCTGGTTGTCAGATCCAGGAATGGCGAGCAGGCAACGTGCCGTTCAGGTGATAAGCGCCTACGGCGTGGTATTTCCAGCGCACCGGGTCGTGCAGGGTGTGTACCCGCGCGTTGCGCCAGTGGCGGTCGAGGTTGAATTCGGCCAGGGTTGCGCGGCTGCCGGCCAGTTCGAACAGCTTCTCGCTGGCCTGCAACGAGATTTCGGTGGTCAGCACTTTGGCTTCGGCCACGGCAATCGAGGCGCGGGCTGCGGACTCGGCGGTGATCGGCGCCGCGTTGACCTGGTCCAGCACCCGGCCGGCCTTGCGCAACAGCGCTTCGGCGGCGTGCAGTTCGATTTTCAGCTTGCCGATATCGGCGATCACATACAGGTCATCGCTGGCGCGCTCGACGTTGGCGTCGACCCAGGGCCGCGCTCGTTCACGGACAAAACTGATGGCGTCGTCGATCGCCGCCCGGGCAATGCCGGCGTCGATGGCGGCCTGGATCAGTTGCGACACCGCGCCCTGGATATTGGGCACCTCGTTGATCCGCCAGTTGTCCACCACCAGGTCGGCGTCGACCCGCACGTTGTTGAGCAGGATGGTGCCGCTGGCGGTGGTGCGCTGGCCGAAGCCCGACCAATCGTCGACGATGCGCAGGCCCGGGGTGCCGCGACGTACGAACGCCAGCACTTGCTTGCCGTCATCGTTGAGGGCCTTGACCGCCACCCAGTGCGCGAACAGCGCGCCGGTGGAGTAGAACTTCTGGCCGTTGATCACGTAGCCGTCACCATCGGCGGTGATGCGTGCCTTGAGTTCCAGGGTATTTTTGGTGCCGCGCTCGGGGCCGGCATTGCCGATGCGCCAGCCTTCGAGCACGCTCTGGAACAGGTGTTTTTTCTGCCGTTCGGTGGCGCTGGCCAGGACCAGGTTGAGCACGCCGAACTGGTTTTGCGGGATCTGTCCCAGGGCCGGGTCGGCGGCGGAAACAATGGCGAAGACCTCGGCCAGGGTCACGAATGAAACCTGCGGGCCACCGTATTCGCGGGGGATGGCAATACTGCCCAGGCCGCTGCGGGTGAATTGCTCGATCTGCGCCCAGGGCAGCTTGCGCTGGCGATCGCGCTGCGCGGCCTGCTGGCGCGCGGCAGCGGCCAGTTCATGAGCGGCTTGCAGGGCTTGGGCGTCGTTGAGCAGGACCTGTGCGGGCAGCAACAGGGGGGCGATATCCAGATCGCTCTGGACTTTTGCATCGGCCAGATTGGACATCAGCGCCACTCCTTGGCTGCACGCAATGCCCTGGCGATCTGCACTGGGGTGATTGTGTTCCGGACCATACCTACCTCACATCTCATGGATATGCCGCGGTCGTGCGGCGAAATCAGAATCAAAGAATGTCCGGTGGTCCGGTGCATATACCCTATGCGTGTATAAAAATTAAATAAACTAACTTTTAGGAATATACATAGAAGGGGTTTACGTATACGGCAGGATGGCAGGTTGCGGCCCAGTGGCTGCAGGCTGGCGCGGTGTGTGGCTGCCGCCGGCGAGCATTTTTCGTCGGCAGCAAAGAGGACGGGCGGGGGGTGAAAACACCCGATGGCAGGCGATCAGCGGTGGACGTTCAGGTGGCGTCGCAGGGGTTACTGGTACTGATCCAACTCGTCGGTGAGCGATTGCAGCAGCGATTCGGGGGGCAGCAACAGGCCTTGCCCGTGCGCATCTGCAAACACCAGGCAAAGCGTGGCGTCGCGCTGCATGCCGGGCAGCCAGTGGGAGAGGAAATGGGTCAGTTCAATGGGTTTGGGTTGGAAGCCCTGCCATGGGCCATGGGCACACAAGGCGGCGAAGTCCGCCTCCGGCCAGAATGGTATGGCGCTGGCCTGGGCAGAGCCCGCAGTGGCCCAGCCGTCCGCGAACAGCCCCCAGATGACCTGGAAATCCGCCACCTTGCGAATCAGGTAGTCGCACCGGGCCTGGGGCGAGAGCCGGAGCAGGTTGTGGATTTTCTGCGGGGCCAGCATCAGGCATCCATGGTCTGGAATGGGAGCGGGTAGTCGGCTGTAGAAGTTCGAAGCTTCATGTGCCGGGGTTGAGAAACTTGCTCAGAAACTGCTGGGTGCGTTCTTCCTTGGGGTGGGCGAACAGCTCCTTGGCGTCGCCCTGTTCGACGATCACGCCCTTGTCGAAGAAGATCACCCGGTTGGCCACGTCGCGGGCGAAGCTCATCTCGTGGGTGACGATGACCATGGTGCGTTTTTCTTCAGCCAGGCTGCGGATGGTCGCCAGCACCTCGCCCACCAGTTCCGGGTCCAGGGCTGAAGTGGGCTCGTCGAAGAGGATCACTTCCGGCTCCATGGCCAGTGCCCGGGCAATCGCCACGCGCTGTTGCTGACCACCGGACAGGCGCCGGGGGTAGGCGTCTTCCTTGCCCGCCAGGCCGACCTTGAGCAGCAGCCGACGGCCCAGGGCTTCGGCCAGGTGGCGCGGTGTTTTTTTCACCACCAGCGGGCCTTCGATCACGTTCTCCAGCGCGGTGCGATGGGGAAACAGGTTGAAGTTCTGGAACACGAAACCCACCTGCTGGCGCAATTTGCGCACCAGGCCCTGTTGCTGGCTCAGGGGCCGGCTGCCGTCGATTTCGATGTCGCCGACCTTGATCCGGCCGCTGCTGGGTTCTTCGAGAAAATTCAGGCAGCGCAGGAAGGTGGTCTTGCCCGAGCCGCTGGGGCCGATGATGGCGACCACTTCGCCGGCGGCGACGGTCAGGTCGATGCCATTGAGCACAGTCTGACCCTTGAATTGCTTGGTCAGTTTTTCAACCACGATCATGGGTTCAAGACTCCTGGTCATGCCGATTGACCCGCGCTTCCAACCGGTTCTGCAGGTGCGCCAGGGCGCTGGCAAGAATCCAGTAGATCAGGGCGGCGGCAAGATACATGGTGAAAATTTCGAAGGTCCGGGCGGTAATCAGCTGAGCCTGGCGGAACAGTTCCGGCACCTGGATGGTGGCGGCCAGGGCCGTGTCCTTGACCAGTGAAATAAAACTGTTGCCCAGGGGCGGCAGCGCGGTGCGCATGGCTTGGGGCAGGATCGCCCGGCGCAGGGTCTGCGCGCGGGTCATGCCGATGCTGGCGGCGGCTTCCCATTGGCCGCGCTCGATGGAGCTGATGGCGGCCCGCAGGATTTCACAGGCGTAGGCGGCCATGTTCAGCGAGAAGCCGATCAGTGCCGCCGGCAGTGGGTCCAGTTCGATGCCCAATTGCGGCAAGCCGTAATAGATCACGAACAGTTGCACCAGCAGCGGCGTGCCGCGAAAGAACGACACATAGACCCTGGCGGTCCAGCTCAGCAGCTTGAAGCGCGACAGCCGCATCAGCGCCAGGCCGAAGCCCAGCAGCAAGCCGAAAAACATGCCGCCCAGGCTGAGAATGACCGTGTAGTAGGCGCCCTTGAGCAGAAAGGGCGCCGAATCCAGCGCCAGTTGAAGGCCTGCTTCCATTATTGAGTGACGTCAGCGTTGAAGTATTTTTCCGAGAGTTTTTTCAGCGTGCCATCGGCGCGCAGTTCCTCGATGGCCTTGTTCACTGCGGCCAGCAGTTCGGGTTCGCCTTTGCGCAGGGCGATACCGGCTTCCTGACGGGAGAACGGAGCGCCGGAAACGGCCAGGGTGTCATTGGTTTTCTTGATCAGCTCGAAGGCGGCCAGGCGGTCCACCAGGATCGCTTCGATGCGGCCTACGCGCAGGTCCTGGTACTTGGTCGGATCATCGTCATAGGTCTTGATGATCGCGGTCGGTACGTTGTCCTTGAGCCATTGCTCGTAGTTGGTGCCCAGGCCGACACCGACCTTGTGCCCACCCAGGTCGGTGGCGGTCTTGAATTTGCCTTCGTCTTTTTTCTGGGTCAGGGCCTGGATCCCGGAGACGGTGTACGGCACCGAGAAGTCGTACTTCTTCTTGCGTTCCTCGGAAATGGTGACCTGGTTGACCACGGCGTCGAGACGCTTGGATTCCAGGGCGGCGAGGATGCCGTCCCACTTGGTCGGCTGCAGCTTGACCTTGACCCCGAGCTTTTGCGCCAGGGCTTCGGAGAATTCCACTTCAAAGCCGGCCAGCTTGCCGTTTTCATCGACGTAACTGAAAGGCGGGTAGGTGCCTTCCAGGCCGACGTTGATCACGCCGGCGTCCTTGATCTTTTGCAGTTGCTCACCGGCAACCGCCTGCCCCAGCATTCCGGCGCCAATGGCCAGACCCAGTGTGCCAATAAGCAGATTTCGACGTAGTGCAGAAAAATTCATGACAAGCCCCTGTGGTTTCTTATGCGCAATGCGGGTGGGAGATGCAGGTCAATCGAGGAACGTGACGAGCGCTCATCCTGCCTTAAATGCAGCCTGCGCGTCTCGCGGCAAATGAGCCTGCGGCGCGACTATAAAGCGCGTTTTATAGGTTTAAAAATAATATAAATTTAGTTTGTTATTTCTTTTAGTTTGGTTGGTTGAGTTGTGTACTCACCTCGCAAACTGTAGCCGCTGCCGAGTGGGCTCGGCAGCGGCTACGACGGCTACGGAAGCTCAGGCGAAGGCGCCGGCGTAGGCGAATAGGGCTGGGGCGCCGCCGGTGTGGAGAAAGATGATCGGGCCGTCATTGAAACGCAGGCGGCCGACGCCGTCGAGCAGGCCGGCCATGGCTTTGCCGGTGTAGACCGGGTCCAGCAGCAGGCCCTCCTGGCTGGCCAGCAATTTCACCGCGGCCAGGGTGCCGGCATTCGGCTCGCCATAGCGCGGGGCGAAATATTCGTCCCACAGTTCCACCTTGAAACTCGCCGGCAGCTCGACGCCCAGCAATTGGGCAGTGCGTTCGGCCAGGCGCTGGACCTTTGGCCGTTGGGCTTCATCGGTGCGCGACACGGTCACCCCGATCACCGGCAACTGTGGCAACGCCTCGCTCAACGCCAGGGCCAGGCCGCTGTGGGTGCCGGCGCTGCCCGAGGCCAGGACCACGGCGGCGAATTCCAGGCCGCTGTCCTTGATCTGCTCGGCCAGCTCCAGGCCCGCACGCACATAACCCAGGGCGCCGAGGGCGTTGGAACCGCCAATCGGCACCAGATAGGGCTTCTTGCCATTGCTGCGCAGGCGCTCGGCCAGGGCCTGCAATTGCTCGTCGGCGTGGTCCAGGTTGTCCACCAACTCGACCTTGGCGTCGAACAGGTCCAGCAGCAGGCGGTTGCCGCTGTGCAGGTAATGGCTGTCTTCAGTGCCGATGGGGTTTTCCAGCAGGGCGACGCAACCCAGGCCCAGCTTGGCCGCCAGGGCGGCGGTCTGGCGCACGTGGTTGGACTGGATGGCCCCGGCGGTAATCAGGGTGTCGGCGCCCGCCGCCAAGGCATCCGCCGCCAGGTATTCGAGCTTGCGCAATTTATTGCCGCCCATGGCCAGCGGCGTGGTGTCGTCGCGTTTGACGTAGATATCGCGCCCGAGCCAGGTGGACAGGCGTTCGAGTTTTTCCAGGGCGGTGGCGTGGCCAAGCAGGTCGAGTCGGTCGAAGCGGGCTAGCTGTTGTTTGATCATGGGGGCGCACGGGCTGATGGGATGCGGGGACTATAGGCAGCGATATTTGCCCGGGCAACCGTCAATCGCATATGTCAAAAAGTGCTAAGGCCCGCACAATTAGTTCTTAATTTTGCCTGCGGCCCATACCGTAAAGTGGATGCCGTTTCCGTAGCCAGACTGTCCGGCTACCTGAGTGAGGAGTGTTGAGCGTGAGCGAGCGATCCAGCCATTGGCAACTGCAGACCATCGTCGGCCAACTGCGTGATGCCCGCGACCAGTGGCGTACCCGCAATGGTCGTGTCAGTGGCGAACAGGGCGGCCGGGAACTGCCGTCCCGAGCGGCCATGGCCGAGATTCTCGAAGCCTTGTGCGGTGCCTTGTTCCCCATGCGCCTGGGCCCGGTAGACCTGCGCGAGGAAAGCGAAGACTTCTACGTCGGCCACACCCTGGACGCCGCCCTCAATGCGCTGCTGGCCCAGACTCGCCTCGAACTGCGCTACGCGACCCGCCATGGCGGTGAGCAGGCCGAGGACGTCGAGGCCAAGGCCATCCGCATCATCCAGGACTTCGCCCTGGCCCTGCCGGGCCTGCGGGTGCTGCTCGATACCGACGTGCTGGCGGCCTACCACGGCGACCCCGCGGCGCGCAGCGTGGATGAAGTGCTGCTGTGCTACCCGGGGATTCTGGCGGTGATTCACCATCGCCTGGCGCACCACCTGTACCGCGCCGGGTTGCCGCTGCTGGCGCGGATCAGCTCGGAAATTGCCCACTCGGCGACCGGCATCGATATTCACCCGGGCGCGCAGATCGGCCGCAGTTTCTTTATCGACCACGGGACCGGTGTGGTGATCGGTGAAACCGCGATCATCGGCGAGCGGGTGCGGATTTATCAGGCTGTGACCCTGGGCGCCAAACGCTTCCCGGCGGACGAGGACGGGCAGTTGCAGAAGGGCCATCCCCGGCACCCGATCGTCGAGGACGATGTGGTGATCTACGCCGGCGCGACGATTCTGGGGCGCATCACCATCGGCCAGGGTTCGACCATCGGCGGCAACGTCTGGCTGACCCGCAGCGTGCCGGCCGGCTGCAACCTGACCCAGGCCAATCTGCAGCATGACGATGGGACGCAGAAGTAACACTGCGCCCACCTGACGCCACGCGCAGCCCTGTAGCCGCTGCCGAGCCCACGAGGCTGCGCTGGCCCTGTGCAACACCTTGCGCCCACCTGACACCCCTCGGCGCCCTCGCGGCCCAGCGGCAGCGGCCACGGTCGACAATGATTTTTCTGCGGAACGATCCCGTCACGCCTACGTCATACCCTTCCTTGAGCTAGCGTACTGAAGGTACCGCTGAGCCTTGCGATTAGTCCTCGAACCCCCATCCATGTTTAACTTGAACGCTCGTTCAAGTTAAATCGGTAGTTCGCTGCCCGCTCACAACAGGAGGCTTGCCTTTGCTGAGTCCGTTTATTTCAGCCACGTCCAACCCGTTTGAGGTGCACCTTTCATGAGTGCGTCGCCTACTCCCGTCAACAGTCAAATTCGCATGAATCCGCCGGTGTTCTACTTCGCGGCGAGCTTTATCCTGATCTTCGGCCTGGTGGTCATCACCCTGCCGCAACAGGCCGGCGCCTGGCTCCTGGCAGCGCAAAACTGGGCGGCCAACACGGTCGGCTGGTACTACATGCTGGCGATGACCCTGTATCTGGTCTTCGTGGTGGTCACCGCCTTGTCCGGCTACGGCAAGATCAAGCTCGGTGCCGACCACGACGAACCCGAATTCAGTTACCTGTCCTGGGCCGGCATGCTGTTCGCCGCCGGGATCAGCATCACCCTGTTCTTCTTCTGCGTCTCCGAACCCCTGACCCACATGCTGCAACCGCCCCAGGGCGAGGCCGGCACCGCCGACGCCGCGCGCCAGGCCATGCAGTTGCTGTTCCTGCACTGGGGCCTGCACGGCTGGGGCGTGTTCGCCTTTGTCGGCATGGCCCTGGCGTACTTCGCCTACCGGCATAACCTGCCGCTGGCCCTGCGTTCGGCGCTGTACCCGCTGATCGGCAAGCGCATCAACGGCCCCATCGGCTATGCGGTGGATGGCTTCGGCATCATCGCCACGGTGTTCGGCCTGGGCGCCGACATGGGCTTTGGCGTGCTGCACCTCAACTCCGGGCTGGATTACCTGTTCGGCATCGCTCATACCCAGTGGATCCAGGTCGGCCTGATCACCCTGATGATGGGCGCGGCGATCCTGGTCGCGGTGGCCGGGGTCGACAAGGGCGTGCGGGTGATGTCCGACATCAACATGCTGTTGGCGGTGGCGCTGCTGCTGTTCGTGTTGTTCGCCGGGCCGACCCAGCACCTGCTCAACACCTTGATCCAGAACATCGGCGACTACCTCGGCGCGCTGCCGACCAAGAGTTTCGACGTCTACGCCTACGACAAACCCAGCGACTGGCTGGGTGGCTGGACGGTGTTCTACTGGGCCTGGTGGATTGCATGGTCGCCATTCGTGGGCTTGTTCATCGCACGGATTTCCCGTGGCCGCACCATCCGTGAGTTCGTCTTCGGCGTGCTGCTGATTCCCCTGGGTTTCACCCTGGCCTGGATGTCGATCTTCGGCAACAGCGCCATCGACCAGGTGCTCAACCACGGCATGAGCGCCCTGGGCATGAGCGCGCTCGACAACCCGTCGATGACCCTCTATCTGCTGCTGGAAACCTACCCCTGGGGCAAGACCGTGATCGCGGTCACGGTGTTTATCAGCTTTGTGTTCTTCGTCACCTCGGCCGACTCCGGCACCGTGGTGCTCTCGACCCTGTCGGCCAAGGGCGGCAGTGCCGATGAAGACGGGCCGAAGTGGCTGCGGGTGTTCTGGGGCGCGATGACCGCGCTGGTGACCAGCGCGCTGTTGTTCGCCGGCAGCATCGATTCGCTCAAGTCAGCGGTGGTGCTGACCTCGTTGCCGTTCTCGCTGATTCTGTTGTTGATGATGTGGGGGCTGCACAAGGCCTTCTACCTCGAATCGCAGAAGCGCATCGCCCAGTTGCATTCCCTGGCACCGGTGGCGGCCTCGTCGCGTCGGGGCAAGGGTGGCTGGCGCCAGCGCCTGAGCCAGGCGGTGCACTTTCCATCGCGTGACGAGGTGTACCGCTTCCTCGACCAGACGGTGCGCCCGGCGATCGAAGAGGTAAGTGCGGTGTTCGTCGAGAAGGGCCTGAATGTGGTGACCCAGCCCGACCCGGCCAACGACAACGTCAGCCTCGAGATCGGCCACGGCGACCAGCATCCGTTCATCTACCAGGTGCAGATGCGCGGCTACTTCACGCCGTCCTTTGCCCGTGGCGGCATGGGCCCGAAAGAGCTGCGCAACCGCCGCTACTACCGGGCCGAGGTGCACCTGAGCGAGGGCAGCCAGGATTACGACCTGATGGGCTACACCAAAGAGCAGATCATCAACGACATCCTCGACCAGTACGAACGCCATATGCAGTTCCTGCACCTGGTGCGTTGATCGGGGGCGCCGTGGCGGGGGCGCAGGCTCCCCGGCACGGCTTCAGGGCCGGGTCGACAGCAGATACAGGGCCAAGGCCACCACCGGCACCACGAACACCAGGCTGCCGACCACCAGTTCCGAGCGCAGGGGCTGGTTGGCGGTGACCACACCCACCGCCCCGTTGATCACCGTCAGCGCCAGCCACAGGCCGACGAAGCCGTAGGTCAGGGCCTGGCGGTTGATACCGATCTTGTTGCCGATAAACAGCATCAGCGCCAGCAGAAGCAGGCCGAAGGTGATGACGATGGTGGTGTGCATGATGGATACCGCCCTATGGGAAAACCGGCTGACCAGTGACAGGGCGGCCGTGGCGCACCCTTCAACGAGCATAGGCCCCAGCGCCGCGCTCGACCTCAAACCAGCCCGCCGTTGGTGCGCAAAATCTGCCCGTTCACCCAATCCGCCGCCGGGCTCATCAGGAAGGCAATGACCTGGGCGATGTCTTCCGGCTGACCGAGGCGTTCCAGGGGCGGCATCTTGGCGAAGGCCTGAATCTGCTCCTCGCTCTTGCCCTGCAGGAACAGCTCGGTCGCCACCGGCCCCGGCGCCACGGCGTTGACCGTGATGTTGCGCCCGCGCAGTTCCTTGGCGAACACCTGGGTCAGGGATTCCACCGCGGCCTTGCTGGCGATGTACACCGCATAGCCCGGCAGGTTGAGACCGACCGTGCTGCTGGAAAAATTGACGATGCGGCCGCCGTCATTCAGGCGCGTGGCGGCTTCGCGCAGGGTATTGAAAGTGCCCCGGGTGTTGATGGCGAAGGTCTGCTCGAACAGCTCGTCACTGTGTTGCGCCAGGGGCAGGACCTTGAGGATGCCGGCGTTGTTGATCAGTACATCGACCTTGCCCAGCTTGGCTTCGGTCTCATCGAACAGCCGACGCACGTCCTCGCCACTGGCCACGTCGGCCTTGATCGCGATGGCCTGGTGCCCGGCCTGGCGCAGCTCCACCACCAGCCTTGAGGCTTCGTCGGCGCTGTTGGCGTAATTGATCGCGACGGCAAAACCCTGGCTCGCCAACTGCCGGGCGATCACCGCGCCGATACCGCGGGAGGCGCCGGTGACGATGGCTACTTTGCGTTGTTCAGTGGTCATGGTTCAGGTTCCTGTGGCTCAAGGTGGATGTGGGTGTGGCAGCAGAGTCACATGGTTGCCCGGATCGATAAATGCAGCGAAGTTGCCTTGACTGTTCAATAATCGCCAACAATCGAAGCTCTGGAGGTGCTGATGGATCAGGTCAAGGCGATGAAGGTTTTTGTGCGCATCTACGAGCGCAGCAGTTTCACTCTAGCCGCCGCGGACCTGAACCTGCCGCGGGCGACCCTGACCCACACCCTCAACCAGTTCGAGGCCTGGCTCGGGACGCGGTTGCTGGAACGCAGCACGCGCCGGGTGCGCCCGACCCTGGATGGCGAGGCCTACTACCGGCGTTGCGTGCAGTTGCTGGCGGAGCTGGAGGAGGCCGAACTGGCGTTTCGCGAGGTGGCGCCCAAGGGGCTGCTGCGGGTCGATCTGCACGGGACCCTGGCCAAGTACTTCGTGATTCCGGCGTTGCCGCAATTCATGGCGCGTTATCCGCAGATCGAGCTATCGCTCAGCGAATCCGATCGTTTTGTCGACCTGATCGCCGAAGGCGTGGACTGCGTGCTGCGGGCGGGCACCCTCGGGGATTCGGCGCTGATCGGCCGGCGGGTCGCCAACCTGCGCCAGGTGACCTGTGCCAGCCCCGATTACCTGCGGCGCTTTGGCGAGCCCGAGCGCCTTGCCGATCTGAGCCGCCATCGCGCGGTGAACTACGTATCGCGCACCACGGCCAAGCTGTTCCCGTTCGAATTCATGGTGGCGGGCCAACGGCAGGAAGTGGCCATCGACGGTGCGCTTTCAGTATTCGGCGCCGAGGTCTACAAGGCGTCGGCGGTGGCCGGCCTGGGCATCATCCAGTGCCCGCATTACGGCGTCGCGCAGCAGATGGCCCAGGGCCTGTTGCAGGAAATCCTGGTCGAGACCCCACCGCCGCCGATGCCGGTGTCAGTGCTCTACCCGCACAATCGCCATATGTCGCCCAGGGTCCGGGTGTTTGTCGACTGGCTGGCGCAGGTGTTTGCTCAGGCGGATTGAACGGACGCCCGCCCGGCAAAATTTGATTGCTTAATGTGTATAGTGTGTATTAGCCTCTGGCTGTTGGTTAGAGTGCCTGTTCGATGGGTATCGAAGGGCTGGGATATGCGCAGTCGCGACATGATCAGGATGATCGAGGCCAATGGTTGGTATCGGGTTGCAATCAAGGGCAGTCACCATCAGTACCGGCATCCGTACAGGCCGGGGCGGGTGACGGTTCCGCATCCTGATTCGGATCTGCCCAGGGGCACGATCAACAGCATATTGAGACAGGCGGGCTTGAGATGAGCTGCGACCTGCAAGAGGAGCCCAACGTCATGAAATTCCCAGTCGTACTGCACAAGGACGCCGACTCCGAATACGGCGTGACAGTCCCGGATGTGCCGGGTTGTTTTTCTGCCGGGAAAACCGTGTCCCTGGCGTTCGAGAACATCAAGGAGGCCTTGTCTCTGCACTACGAGGGGTTGGTGGCCGATGGCGAGCCGCTGCCCCAGGTGCATGAAATTGACGACCACCTGCACAACCCCGACTACGCGGGGGGCGTATGGGGCGTGGTGGAGTTTGATGTGGCGCCCTATTTCGGCAAGTCGGTGCGCTTCAACGCCACCTTGCCCGAGCAACTGCTGGAGCGCATCGACCAGACCGTAAAGCGCGACCAGCGCTACCGCTCGCGCTCCGGCTTCCTCGCCGCCGCCGCCCTGCGCGAGCTAGCCCTGTAGCCGCCGTACCCGCTGCCGAGCGCGCGAGGCTGCGCTGGCCCTCCAGATCGCCGTTCAAGTGTCAGGTGTACAACCGGCATCCGAACGCCCCCCGAGCCTGCGGCAGCACCCACAGCCCAGCAGAAGTCAGGTGCTTTCGCGCTCGATCACTTGGCACTGCAACAGGTTCAGGCGTTGTACTTCGTCTGCCACCGGCAACACGCCCAGGCTCTGCAGGACGCGGGTGGCGGCGAGCACGCCGATCTCCAGGGCGGGTGGCTTGATGGTGCTCAGGCTGGGCAGCAGCATCTCGGCGAAAGGGTAGTCGCCAAAGCCCAGTACCGCGCAATCGGCAGGGATCTGCAGGCCGGCCCGTTGCGCAGCCAGCGAGCCGCCGGCGGCCAGGTTGTCGTTGGCGAAAATGATTGCGTCAGGTCGCGGGCTGGCCTGCGTCAGCGCGTGCATCGCCTGTTTGCCGGCCTCGAACGGCGCGCGGTCGGCGTCCGGGGTAAAGATCCAGGGTTCCAGCCCTAACCCGCGCAGTGTGGCGGCGTAACCCTCGCTGCGCTCCAGGGCGCTGAGGTCGCCGGGCGCGCTGTTGAGCACGAAAGCGATGCGTCGATAGCCTTTTCCGTGCAGGTAGTTCGCCGCGCTGACCCCGACCTGATGATGAGAAAATCCGATCTGCACCGGCGCCCGATCCGGCTGGTAATCCCAGGTTTCGATCAGTGGGATATCGGCCTCGGCGAGCATCTTCTCCGTGCCCGGGCTGTGAAAGTGGCTGGTCAGCACCAGCGCCGCCGGTGACCAGCCGAGAAAGGCCCGCACGGCGCTTTCTTCCTGGGCCACGTCGAAATAACTGGAGGCCAGCAGCAGTTGATAGCCATGGCGGCTGAGGGTGTCGCTGAAGCCCTGGATGGTGCTGGCAAAGATTGGCCCGGAGATGTTCGGGATCACCATGGCCACGATCCTGCCCCGTGCCGAGGCCAGGCCGCCGGCCACCAGATTGGGCACATAGCCCAGTTCCGCCACCACCTGGGCGATGCGTTCGCGAAGCTCGGCGGACACGCTCTCGGGCTGGTTGAAGTAGCGCGATACGGTGATGGCAGAGACCTCGGCCTGCCTGGCCACGGCGTTCAGGGTCACCCGTCCTGCGCCGCGGCGTTTGCGGCCTGGAGTGTTCTCGGTGGTCAAGGGCGTGATCCTTTATTCAAACCAAAAAGCATATAAAAGTAATTTTTCAGTATTGGACGGTCTATGACCGTCTTGCAGATACTGCCGATGTTAGCGCTAACAAGGCGTCGTGTCTGCTACTCGCTCGAGCGAATGCCCAAGACAGATATTCAGGCGCTGCCGGCGTAGATCGGCAGCGGTTCAGGGCATTTTTCCAGCAGGCAGACCATGCATAACATTCTTGGGGATCAGCAAAAACTGGCGCAATCGATTCGCGCCGCCACACCGCGCCGGCCGCACCTGGGCTGGTTGCTGGCAGGGCTTGCCGCACTGCCGCTGCCGGGGGCATATGCCGCTGACCCCGCGACCGCTGTCGCAGAGCAGGAGCCGACCCTGAAGTCGGTGACCGTCACCGCCACCCGCCGCGAAGAGTCGCTGCAAAAAGTGCCGGTTGCAGTCTCGGTGGTGGATGGCGAACAGCTCGAGCGGGACAACCGCAATGGCGTGGCGAGCATCGTGCAGCAGGTGCCGTCGCTGAATTTCCGCACCGGTGCCTCGAACAAGGACACCTCGCTGTTCATTCGTGGCGTGGGCACCATTTCCACGTCGCCGGGCGTCGAGCCGACCGTGGCCACCGTGATCGACGGCGTGGTCTACGCCCGTCCGGGCCAGGCCACCCTCGACCTGCTGGACCTGGAGCGCATCGAAGTCCTGCGCGGGCCCCAAGGCACCCTGTTCGGCAAGAACGCGTCGGCCGGGGTGCTGAACATCGTGACCAAGGCGCCCACCGCCGAGACCCACGGCTATATCGACCAGGCCTATTACAGCGGCAATGAAAGCCGCACCCGCTTCGGCATCGGCGGCAGCCTGATTCCCGATACGCTCAAGGGCTCGCTGACCACCTTGTTTGGCAGCTACGACGGTAACGTCGACAACCAGCACAACGGTCAGGAGGTCAACGGCTACAACCGCAAAGGCGTGCGCGGCAAGCTGGAATTCACCCCCAGTGACGACCTCAAGCTGACCCTGGCCGCCGACTACATGCAGTCCCATGACGACGCGCCCAATGGCGTGGTGAGCAAGGCGCTGACGCCGGCTTTTGCCGGTGCCCTGAACCCGGTGCGGGCCAGCAGTGACAACCGCGATATCAACACCGATACCCGCAGCCATGTCGAAGACATCAACAAGGGCCTGTCGGCCCAGCTCGACTGGAACCTGGGCGATTACACCCTGACCTCGATCACCGCCTGGCGCGGCTGGAACAACACCCAGTACCAGGATGGCGACCGCCTGGGCACCGTCACCGCAGCCTTCCCCGGCACTGCCGACAAGGGCGACCTGGACTTCAACCAGTACTCGCAAGAGCTGCGCCTGGCTTCACCCAAGGGGCAGTTCCTGGAGTACGTCGGCGGCGTGTTCTACATGCATGGCAAGGATGAAGAAACCTACCAGCGCACCCTGACCACGACCACCAGCGTCAACCGCGGCATTGCCGACTACAGCACCCGCAGCGACAGCTACTCGGCGTTCGGCGAGACCACCCTGAACTTCACCTCCAGCCTGCGGGGCATCGCCGGCCTGCGCTGGACCCATGACCAGCTGGAATACGAGCACCGCCGCAGTTCCACCTCGGCGGTGCAGGTCAGCGGCATCCAGCCGGCCACCAGCAGCTCCGGCTCGGTGGATGAAGACGGCTGGTCCGGGCGCCTGGGTCTGCAATACGACCTGAGCGACACGGTGACCACTTACCTGACCTATTCCCGTGGCTACAAGGGCCCGGCCTACAACGTGTTCTTCAACATGCAGCCGCGTGACACCGATGCGCTGAAGCCGGAAACCTCCAATACCTGGGAGGCCGGGATCAAGGCCACCAGTTGGAACAATCGCCTGACCACCAACCTTGCGGTGTTCCACAGCGCCTACGACAACTATCAGGCCAACTTCTTCGACACCGTGGCCGGGCAAGTCGTGACGCGCCTGATCAACGCCGGCAGCGTCAGCACTGAGGGGGTCGAGCTGGACTACGCGTTGCAAGCCACCCAGCAACTGAAGCTGTCCGGGGCCCTGGCCTACACCCGGGCGCGCATCGATGAGTTCGCCTGCCCCGCGGGTGCGGCGGCCTCGTGCAACGTCAATGGCAAGCCGCTGCCCTTCAGCCCGGACTGGAAAAGCTACGTGCGTGCCGATTACACCATCCCGCTGGATAACGGCCTGGATATCGAACTGGGCACCGACTACAGCTGGCAAAGCGAGGTGCAGTACGACATCAGCCAGAACGTCGACACCAAGCAGGGCGCCTACGGCATCTGGAACGCCAGCGTGGCCCTGGCCGACTACAGCAACGGCTGGCGCGTGGCCCTCTTGGGCAAGAACCTGGCCGACAAGTCCTATTCGCCCTTGCTGGCCAGCGGCGGCAGCTACATTTACCGCGCTGTACCACGGGATGACGAGCGTTACTTCGGTGTACAGCTGCGCAAGGATTTCTAAGGAGCGGCCGGCTTGGCCCGGGAGTGCGTCCTGCTCTCGGGCCCTGGCTGCTGCGCCCCGTTATGCGTGAATCAAGGAGTGCTGCATGACCCAACCTGCTCGCCAACTCAAGCTGGGTGCGTTTTTGATGGCTACAGGCCATCACGTAGCTGCCTGGCGCCACCCGTACGTACCGGCAGACGCCGGACTGGACTTTGCCGCGTACAAGCAGCTGGCGCAGATTGCCGAGAGCGCGTTGTTTGACGCGCTGTTCGTGGCCGATAGCATCGCCGCGCCAACAGGCGCCATCGCCAGTCGTATGGCGCGTTCAGACCACTTCGAGCCCCTGACTCTGCTCTCTGCCTTGAGCGCTGTGACCCAGCATATAGGGCTTATTGCCACGGCTTCGACCAGTTATAACGATCCGTACCACGTAGCACGTAAGTACGCATCATTGGATCATTTGTCGGGTGGCCGGGCCGGTTGGAACCTGGTGACTTCCGATAATGCCGCCGAAGCGCAGAACTTCGGCCGCGACCAGCACATCGGTCACGCTGAGCGCTACAGCCGGGCCCGGGAGTTTCATCAGGTGGTCACCGGGCTATGGGACAGTTGGCAGGATGATGCCTTTGTCCGCGACAAGGCCAGCGGCCAGTACTACGACCCGGCCAAGCTGCATGTGCTGCACCACCGGGGCGAGCACTTTCGGGTCCAGGGGCCGCTGAACGTGGCGCGCCCGCCCCAGGGCTACCCGGTGATTGTCCAGGCCGGCTCGTCGCCCATCGGCCGCGAGCTGGCGGCGCAGACCGCCGAAGTGGTGTTCACCGCGCAAAGCTCCCTGGCCAGTGCCCAGGCGTTCTATGCCGACCTCAAGGGGCGCCTGGCGCAGTACGGGCGCAGCCCTGAATCACTGAAGATCATGCCGGGAGTGTTTGTGGTGGTAGGGCAAAGCGAGAGCGAAGCCCGGGACAAGTTCGAGTCGTTCCAGGCACTGGTCGAACCTGAGGTGGGCGTGGCTTTGCTTGGCCGGATGCTGGGTAACTTCGACCTGTCGCATTACCCGCTGGATGGCCCGTTGCCTGAGTTGCCGTTGACCGAAAGCGGCCAGCAGAGCCGGCAGAAACTGCTCACCGATCTGGCTGGGAAGGACAACCTGACCCTGGCCGAACTGGGGCGAAAAATCGCCGGCGGCCGCGGTCATTACAGCCTGATCGGCACCCCGTCGCAGATTGCCGACGAGCTGCAAGCCTGGTTCGAAGAGGGCGCCGCCGATGGCTTCAACGTGCTGGTGCCGCACCTGCCGGGAGGGTTGCAGGACTTTGCCGAGGGCGTGGTCCCGGAACTGCAACGCCGTGGCCTGTTCAGAACAGAATACGAAGGCCGCACGCTGCGGGAGAACCTGGGGCTGGCGCGGCCAAACAATCAGTTTCAGCCTCAATGACGCCGGGGTCGCCGCAAGGCGGCGACCGCGGTAAATCCAAGTTTCAGCAACACCCAAACGAGAGAGGATTCGATGACTTACCTGGCTGCCGAAAACCGCTACGACTCCATTCCTTACCGCCGCGTCGGCCGCAGCGGGCTGGTGCTGCCGGCACTGTCCCTGGGCCTGTGGCACAACTTCGGCGACAGCACGCCGATCGACACCCAGCGCGCGCTGCTGCGCACCGCCTTTGACCTTGGCATCAACCATTTCGATCTGGCCAACAACTACGGCCCGCCCTACGGCAGCGCCGAAATCAACTTCGGCCGCCTGCTGCGTGAAGACTTCAAGCAGTACCGCGACGAGTTGATCATTTCCAGCAAGGCCGGCTGGGACATGTGGCCGGGCCCTTACGGCCAGGGCGGCGGTTCGCGCAAATACGTGCTGGCCAGCCTCGACCAGAGCCTGCAGCGCCTCGGGCTGGACTACGTGGATATCTTCTATTCGCACCGCTTCGACCCGGACACCCCGCTGGAAGAAACCGCCAGCGCCCTGGCCACGGCGGTGCAGCAGGGCAAGGCCCTGTACATCGGCATCTCCTCGTATTCCGGGGTCAAGACCCGCGAGATCGCGGCCCTGCTCAAGGAGTGGAAAGTGCCGCTGCTGATCCACCAGCCGGCCTACAACCTGCTCAACCGCTGGGTGGAAAAAGACCTGCTGGACACCACCGAGGAACTGGGTGCGGGCGTGATTGCGTTCACCCCGCTGGCCCAGGGGCTGTTGACCGACAAGTACCTCAACGGCATCCCCGAAGATGCGCGGGTCAACCGCCCGGGGGGTGGCTCGTTGCAGGCGGCTCATCTGTCAGAGGCCAATATCACCCACGTCCGCGCCTTGAATGAAATTGCCAAGCGCCGTGGCCAGAGCCTGGCGCAACTGGCCCTGGCCTGGACCCTGCGCGACCCGCGGGTGACCTCGGCGCTGATCGGCGCGAGCCGCCCGGAGCAGATCATCGAAAACGTCGGGGCGTTGCAGAACCTGAACTTCAGCGCTGAAGAACTGGCGGAAATTGATCGCTTTGCCCTGGAAGGCGGGATCAACCTCTGGGAAAAACCGTCGACCGCCGAATAGGCCTCGATGGGGCTGGCGCCGGCCCGGCGGGTCGGCGTTCAGTGCTGCGGCGGGAGGCTAAATCTCCAGCGGCCGCCAGGGATTGATCAGGTCCACGCCCGACTCTTCGAAATCCCTGATATTGCGCGTGGCCAGGGCGGCGTCGTGGGTGCGGCAGATCGCTGCGATCTGCGCGTCGGCCATGCTCATGGGGCGTCCGGCTTGACCTCGGGTGGTCATCAGGTGGGCGTAGTACAAGGCTGCGGGGGTATCGAAGGGCAGTATCCGTTCGCCGAAATCCTCTTCGAACATGATCATGGCCGACTCGTGGAGGTCCCGTTGACGCTTGCCCTTGGGCAGGCGCGCCACGCCGTGGAGAATCTCGGCCATGGTGATCGAACTTATGCACAGGTCATCGGTGCGTTGCGTGCTTATCCACAGGACAACCGTCGGTTCGGGCTTGGGTCGCATCAGCTCCGAGAGCACGTTGGTATCGAGCAGGATCATTGGCCAAGATCCACCAACCGTCCCGGCTCCTTGCGTTCAGGCAGATCAAGCTCGACCCCGCCAAGACCCGCAAAGCGCGAGCGGATCCGGCTGGCCAGGTCTTGATCGTTCGAGGGTTTAGTCAGCGCCCTGCGCAAAATCAACCGCGCCTCTTCTTCCATGGAATGGCCGTTATGTGCGGCCTCGATGCGCAGGCGCTCTTTGATCTGATCGTCCAGGTTGCGGATGGTGAGGCTGGCCATGGGCATGCTCCGAGTGCAATCAATGAAATCATTGCGAGCATAATCGTTTTTTTCGCAGAGGACGGGCCGTTGGTCGTACCAGCGGTGGTGGCCGTCCTAGAACGGCACATCCCCGACAATGGTCGCGCGCTGCATCACCCGGCGTTGTGGGCGGTAGTCGTCGACGGCGTAGTGCTGGGTCACGCGGTTGTCCCAGAACGCCACGTCGTTTTTCTGCCAGCGCCAGCGGATGGTGAATTCCGGGCGGGTGGCGTGGGCGAACAGCAGTTTCAGAATGGCTTCGCTTTCGGTCTCCGACAGCTCGTTGATCCGGGTGGTGAAGCCTTCGTTGACGAACAGCGACTTGCGCCCGCTGACCGGGTGGGTGCGGATCACCGGATGGGACAGGGGCGGGTTGTTGCGCCGGGTCTGTTCCCAGCGCGCCAGGTCTTCGGGGGTATTGCCGAAGCGCTCCAGGGGAAAGGACTTGGTGAAGTCGTGGGTCGCGGTCAGGCCCTGCAGCAGCCCTTTGAGCGGTGCCGACAGGGCCTCATAGGCGGCGATGCCGCTGGCCCACAGGGTGTCGCCGCCAAACTCCGGCAGCAGCTTGGCGCTGAGCACGGCGCCCAGGGCCGGGGTCGGCAGGAAGGTGACGTCGGTGTGCCAGATGGCGTTGTCGCGCACGTCGGTTTCGGCGGTGTCGAGGATCAGCACCTCGGGTTGCTCCGGCACATTGGGGTAGATCGGGTGAATGTGCAGATCGCCAAAATTCGCTGCGAACCGCGCCTGCTGCTGCGGGGTGATCGGCTGGTCGCGCAAGAACAGCACCTGGTGCTTGAGCAGCGCCTGCTCGATGGCATCGCGCTGTTCCACATTCAGCGGCTGGCTGAGATCGACGCCACTGATCTGGGCGCCGAGGGCGGAGCTTAAGGGGGTGATGGTCAGGCTCATGGTCATTCTCGAAGTCGGCGCCGAAGGAGTGGCGTGGTCAGATAGCGTGTCATTGCCGGTCTACGGACCCGTAATCGCTGTCGATAGGCTGCGCTGGCCCTGGAGAACGCCCTGTGTACACCTGACACACTCACGGTGTTCTTGGGGGGCAGCGCAGCCTGCGGCAGCGGCTACAGGGGTTCAGTGGGACTGGCCGTGCCAGGGCACGAGTTTGCGTTGCAGGGCGCGCAGGCCCATTTCCATGCTGAAGGCGATCAGGGCGATGACCAGGATCCCCAGCACCACCACGTCGGTGACCAGGAACTGCGCTGCGGACTGCACCATGAATCCCAGGCCGCTGGTGGCGGCGATCAATTCGGCGGCGACCAGGGTCGACCAGCCCACACCCAGGCCAATCCGTACCCCGGTGAGGATCTCCGGCAGGGCGCTGGGCAAAATCACATGGCGAATCAGCTGTGCCCGGGTCGCACCCAGGGACTGCGCCGCGCGCAGTTTGGCCGGATCCACGGTGCGCACGCCGGTGGCGGTGGCGATGGCAATCGGGGCGAAGATCGCCAGATAGATCAGCAGCACCTTGGACAACTCGCCAATGCCGCACCAGATCACGATCAGCGGCAGGTAGGCCAGGGGTGGAATCGGCCGGTAGAACTCGATCAGCGGGTCGAGCACGCCACGGGCGATGCGGTTGGCGCCGATGGCGATGCCCACCGGAATCGCCGTCAGCACGGCAAAGCCCAGGGCCAGGCCGATGCGTTGCAGGCTTGCCGCCAGGTGCTGCCACAGGGTGGAATCCATATAGCCGCTGGTCGCCAGCAGCCAGCCTTTTTGCAGCACGGCAGCAGGCGGCGGCAGGAACAGGGGCTCGATCCAGCCGCTGGCGGTCACTGCCCACCACAGGGCGAGCAGGGTGACCAGGGTCAGCAGGCTGATCCAGCGCGTACTCAGGCTGCGGCGCACGGGGATTACCGCGGTGGGCTGGGCAGGGGCGGTCGCGGTGGCGGGAATCTGGTAGCTGCTCATGCGCGCTCCTGGCGCTCGGCGGCGCCGCGTTGGGAAAACACTCTGGACAGCACGTGTTCGCGGGTTTCGATAAAACGCGGATCAGACTTGATGGCCCGCGCCGATTCACCGGCCGCGTAGCGCTGGCCGAAGTCCAGGCTCAGGCGCTCGACGATCTGCCCCGGATTGGGCGCCAGCAGAATCAGATCGGTGGCGAGAAATACCGCCTCTTCGATGTCATGGGTAATCAGGAATGTGGGCTTGGCGGTGCGCTGCCAGACTTGCAGCAGCAGCTCCTGCATCTGTTCGCGGGTAAAGGCATCGAGGGCGCCGAAGGGTTCGTCCATCAGCAGTACCCGTGGGTCGGCCGCCAGGGCGCGGGCCAGGCCGACGCGTTGTTTCTGGCCGCCGGAAAGCTGCCAGATACGCCGCGTGTCAAACCCGGCCAGGTCCACCAGGGCAAGCATTTCCCGGGCGCGGGTTTCACGCTTGTCGCGGGCGATGCCGGCCAGCTCCAGGCCGAAGCCGACGTTGGCCTGCACGTCCTGCCAGGGCAGCAGCGCATCGTCCTGGAACACCACGCCGCGCTCGGCGCTCGGCCCCTTGATGGGCACGCCATCGAGGGTGATGCGCCCGGCACTGGGCTCGACGAACCCGGCAATCAGGTTCAGCAGCGAGGTCTTGCCGCTGCCCGAGGGGCCCAGGGCGACCAGCAGTTGCTGTGGCCCAAGGCTCAGGGAAATATCCGCCAGCACCGGCTCGGCCGCGCCGGGGTACTGTGCGCTGATGCGCTCCAGTTGTAGCAAGGCCATGACGGCTATCTCCTCTCCCGACGGGTTTCAGTTAGTGATGAACTTGGCGCTGACAAAGGGCGCGTAATCCGGCAGCACGGCTTCAACCTTGCCTTGCTCCTTGAGGAACACCGCGGTGTCGGTGATGGCCTTTGTGGTCGGTGCGCCCAGGCTGATGACCTGATCGGCGGCCAGTGGGTAGACGTTGCCTTGCAGCAGCAGCGGAATGTCGCTGGCCTTGGCGCCGGAGAGTTTCACCAGCTTGTCGACATTGCTCTGATTGGCCAGCCAGGCTTGTGGGTCTTTACGGTAATCGGCGTAGGCATCCAGGGTGACTTTGGCGAAAGCCGTGACGATTTCCGGGTGCTTCTCGGCAAAATCCTTACGCACGATCCAGGCATCGAAGGTCGGAGCGCCGAATTTGGCCAGTTCGCCAGAGGTGATCAGCACCTTGCCGTTTTCCTTGGCCACGCCCAGTGCCGGATCCCAGACATAAGTCGCGTCGATGTCGCCGCGTTTCCAGGCCGCGATGATCGCCGGGGGGGCCAGGTTGAGAATCTGTACTTTCGAAGGGTCGATGTTCCAGTGCTTGAGCGCTGCCAGCAGACTGTAGTGCCCGGTGGAGACGAAGGGCACGGCGATTTTCTTGCCGATCAGGTCCTGCGGGCCTTTGATCCCTGAACCTTCGCGAGCCACCAGGGCTTCGGCAGCGCCGATCTGGGTGGCGATCAGGAAGGTCTGTACCGGCACCTTGCGGGTGATTGCCGCGGTCAGGGGGCTGGAACCGAGGTAGCCGATCTGCACGTCGCCGGAGGCGATGGCGGCAATGATGTCGGCGCCGTTATCGAATTTGCGCCAGTCGATCTTGGCTTGGGTGGCTTTTTCATAAGCGCCGTCGGCCTGGGCGACTTTGGCCGGGTCGACGGTGGTCTGGTAGGCAACGGTAAAGTCGGCCGCCTGGGCGAACAGACTCGCAGCCGCCAGGGAAGCGGCCGCCAGGAGGCGAAGGGGGAAATGCAGTTTCATGGAGGTGCTCCTCATACGCGGCCGGTGATCGGCGTGGGAGGAGACTAAATGATCTAAGAATGCAGAAATAAATAACTTATTTGCATTAGCTTATGAGGGGAAGTACGCGGACCTGGCCCGGAGGCTGTTGTGGCGAGGGAGCAAGCTCCCTCGCCACGGTTTCAATTGCTGATGGCCAGGATGCTGGCCTGGTAGGAACCCACGAACACATCGAAATCACCGACTTCGTTCTGCTCCAGCTCAGCCTGTTGCGCCAGGGATTTGCGCGCCGCTTCTTCGAACGCGGCCTGTTCTTCCTTGCCCAGCCCTGGGCTGCGGAAGAACTCGGCGTGGGCCTGGCTCTGGCGCAGGGAGAACTGGGTAAAGCTCTCCTTGCGTTCCTGCATGGCCGCCAGCACTTGGGCCGATGGGGTCAGGGACGAATCCTTGACCTTGGCCAGTTGCGCATCCAGGGCCTTGCTATGGGCGTCGCCGCCATGGCTCTGGTCGAGCAGGGCGGCCAGTGGCGCGATCTGCTCCAGCAACTGGGCTGCCCATTCCTTCATGTCCACGGCCTGGCCCTTGCGCTGCAATTGCAGGCCCGGGCGCCGGCCTTCCTTGACCACGCTGAGGAAGTTCGAGGTGGCATTGCCGCATTCGTTGTTCTCGAACAGCGGGCTGTCGCTCAGGGCGCAGTACAGGAGGAAGGCGTCGAGGAAGCGGGCTTCCTGCAGGTCGATGCCCATGGGCAGGAACGGGTTGATATCCAGGCAGCGCACTTCAACGTACTGGATGCCACGGGCCATCAGCGCCTGGATCGGCCGCTCGCCGGTGTAGGTCACGCGCTTGGGGCGGATGTTGGAGTAGTACTCGTTTTCGATCTGCAGGATGTTGGTATTGAGCTGTACCCACTCGCCATCCTTGTGGGTGCCGACTGCCACATAGGGCGCGTAAGGCGTGGCCACGGCCTCGCGCAGGCTGTCGGTGTAGCTGGCCAGATCGTTGTAGCAGGGCGTCAGGCCGGCCTGGGCATTGCTCTGGTAACCCAGGTCGCTCATGCGCAGGCTGGTGGCGTAGGGCAGGTACAGGGTGTCCGGGTCCAGCTGTTCAAGCTGGTGCGAGCGCCCGCGCAGGAAGCCCGCGTCCAGCGCCGGCGAGGCGCCGAACAGGTACATCAGCAGCCAGCTGTAGCGGCGGAAGTTGCGGATCAGCGCGATATAGGCAGTGGACTGGTAATCGCGATCGGTGCCGACAAAACCTTCGGCTTCCTTGAGCAGCGGCCAGAGCTTTTCCGGCAGCGAGAAGTTGTAGTGGATCCCGGCAATGCATTGCATGGTCTTGCCGTAGCGCAGGGCCAGGCCCTTGCGATACACGTACTTGAGCTGGCCGATGTTGGAGGTGCCGTAGTAGGCGATCGGAATATCTTCCTCGGCCGGCAACGGGCACGGCATCGATGGACTCCACAGGTACTCGTTGCCGAGCTTGCTGTAGGCAAAGCGGTGAATCTTGTCGAGGCTGCTGAGGGTGTCTGCCGGATCAGGCAGCGCGGGAGTGATGAACTCCAGCAGCGACTCGGAATAGTCGGTGGTGATCTGTTCGTTGGTCAGCGCGGAACCCAGTTCCTCCGGGTGCGGAGTCTGTGCCAGGCGGCCTTCGCCGGTCACACGCAGGCATTCACGTTCGATGCCGTGCAGGCACTGCTCGAGCAGGGATAGGTTAGCGCGCTCGCCGAGCAGAGCCAGGCGGCGGTTGAGAAGTTCGCTCAAGTTGGATTCCTTCACGCGTCAGTCGCCCCAATATGGGGGTGGGCAGGACGGTCTACAAGGGTGAAGTTAAAACTGGCGTTTTCGCCTTGTTCGTAAGCCCATGGGCTCATCTGGAAACGCCAACACTCCATCCTTGAATCTGGCTCTGGCGCCGGCAAAAAATTCCGACGCCGCTTTCGCAGCGCCGAAATTAACCCAATTTGATGGCGGGCAGCTATAGGACCGCGAAGGTGCCTTGTGCTTTTGCGACCAGTTTGTCGCCTTGCACCACATCCGCCTCGACCACCAGGGTCCGGCGGCCGGGATGGATGACCCGGGCGCGGCACAGCACCTCGCCCTCGGCCACCGCACGGATGTAGTTGATCTTGCACTCGATGGTCGCGCTCTGCTGGTCGAAGCCGTGGGTGCTGGAGCAAGCCAGGCCCATGGCGATGTCCACCAGGCTGAAAATCGCCCCGCCGTGCAGTTTCTGCCCTCGATTGCGCAGTTCTGGCGTCAGCGCCAGGGCAACGTCGGCCTCTCCGACTTCCAGGCGCTGCAAGCGACAGCCCAGCAGTTGGAAGAAGGCGCTTTCGGTCAGGCCGGCGGGGATTTCCATCAGCGTTTCTTCAACTGTTTGGCATTGGCGAACAGAGACGCCATGGCGTTGTTGGCCGGGGCTGCCGTGGCGGTTTCCTTGCGCGGCGCGCTGTTTTGCGACTGGCGCGATGCCGAGCCCGGGCGTGAGCCACGGGCACCGTCGATTTTCTCGCCCGGGGTGTCGCTCATGCGCATCGACAGGCCCACGCGTTTGCGCGGGATGTCGACTTCCATGACCTTGACCTTGACCACATCGCCAGCCTTGACCGCTTCACGCGGGTCCTTGATGAACTTCTCGGACAGCGCGGAGATGTGCACCAGGCCGTCCTGGTGGACGCCGATGTCGACGAAGGCACCGAAATTGGTGACGTTGGTCACCACGCCTTCGAGGATCATCCCCAGTTGCAGGTCCTTGAGGTCTTCGACGCCTTCCTGGAACTCGGCGGTCTTGAACTCGGGGCGCGGGTCGCGGCCCGGCTTGTCCAGTTCCTGGAGGATGTCGGTGACGGTCGGCAAACCGAAGGTCTCGTCGGTGAATTTCTTCGGGTCCAGGCGCTTGAGGAAGCCGCTGTCGCCGATCAGCGAGCGAATATCGCGGTCGGTCTCGGCAGCGATCCGTTGCACCAGTGGATAGGCCTCAGGGTGCACCGCCGAGGCGTCCAGCGGGTTGTCGCCGTTCATCACGCGCAGGAAGCCAGCGGCCTGTTCGAAGGTTTTTTCGCCCAGGCGTGCGACTTTCTTCAGTGCGGCGCGGGTCTTGAATGCGCCATTCTCGTCGCGGTGGCTGACGATGTTCTGCGCCAGGGTCGCGTTGAGGCCGGAGATCCGCGCGAGCAGGGCCACGGACGCGGTGTTGACGTCGACGCCCACGGCGTTCACGCAGTCCTCGACCACGGCGTCCAGGCCGCGTGCCAGTTTCAGCTGCGACACATCGTGCTGGTACTGGCCGACACCGATGGATTTCGGATCGATCTTCACCAGTTCGGCCAGTGGATCCTGCAGGCGACGGGCAATCGACACCGCGCCACGGATGGTCACGTCCAGGTCCGGGAACTCGCGGGCGGCCAGTTCCGAGGCCGAGTACACCGAGGCGCCGGCTTCGGACACCATGACCTTGGTCATCTTCATGGCTGGGTATTTTTTGATCAGTTCGGCAGCCAGCTTGTCGGTTTCACGGCTGGCAGTGCCGTTGCCGATGGCGATCAGGTCCACCGAATGCTTGGCGCACAGGGCGGCCAGCACGGCGATGGTCTGGTCCCACTTGTTGTGCGGCACGTGCGGGTAGACCGTGGCGTGGTCCAGCAGCTTGCCGGTGGCGTCCACCACCGCCACCTTGCAGCCGGTACGCAGGCCCGGGTCCAGGCCCAGGGTGGCGCGGGGGCCGGCCGGGGCGGACAGCAGCAGGTCGTGCAGGTTGTGGGCGAACACGTTGATCGCCTCGGTTTCCGCGCCATCGCGCAGCTCGCCCAGGAGGTCGGTTTCGAGGTGGGTGTAGAGCTTGACCTTCCAGGTCCAGCGCACCACTTCGCCGAGCCATTTGTCGGCCGGGCGATTCTGGTTCTGGATGCCGAATTGCTGGCCGATCATGCCTTCGCACGGGTGCATGGTGCCCGGCAGTTCGTCGCCGACTTTCAGCGCGGAACTGAGGATGCCTTCGTTGCGGCCACGGAAAATCGCCAGGGCGCGGTGCGACGGCATGCTTTTCAGGGGTTCGTCGTGTTCGAAGTAGTCGCGGAACTTGGCGCCTTCCTCTTCCTTGCCGGCGATCACGCGGGCGCTGAGGGTGGCTTCCTGCTTGAGGTAGTTGCGCAGTTTGTCCAACAGGCCCGCGTCTTCGGCGAAGCGTTCCATGAGGATGTATTTGGCGCCTTCGAGGGCGGCCTTGACGTCAGCCACGCCTTTTTCGGCGTCGACAAAGCGTGCGGCTTCGGTTTCCGGGGCCAGGCTCGGATCGTTGAACAGACCGTCCGCCAGCTCGCCGAGGCCGGCTTCCAGGGCGATCTGGCCCTTGGTGCGGCGCTTCTGCTTATACGGCAGGTAAAGGTCTTCGAGGCGGGTCTTGGTGTCGGCGAGCTTGATGTCGCGAGCAAGTTCCGGGGTCAGTTTGCCTTGCTCTTCGATGCTGGCCAGGATGCTGATCCGCCGTTCGTCGAGTTCTCGCAGGTAGCGCAGGCGCTCTTCCAGATGACGCAGCTGGGTGTCATCGAGGCTGCCGGTGATTTCTTTCCGGTAGCGGGAGATGAAGGGCACGGTGGAGCCTTCATCCAATAGAGCGACGGCCGCTTCGACCTGTTGTGGGCGTACGCCGAGTTCCTCGGCGATGCGGCTGTTGATGCTGTCCATAAAACCACCTGACAAATTGTGAAAGCAGGCTCGCAGGCGCGGATTGATGGGCCCGGCGAGCCTGGTTGAGCGGCCTGACCAGCGCCGCCACCTGGGTCAACAGGCAGCCTGTTGACCCGCGAAATCGAAAAATTACTGCCGGCCATGAAAAATAAAAAAGCGGCCATTGGCATAACGATCAGATAATGCCCGACACAAAAGGCGGCGCATTATAACCAGCGTTCTGCTGTTCCGGGGTATTGCGCGGCGCCGGCCGACGGCGGGTTTGCTGGCGACCGAGGAAAAATCTGCTAACAATGCACACGGTGCGTATAACGGCAGCTACGCCATAATGCGCACCGAGATTAGAGGAGCATCCAATGAGCAGCACTGCACAAACTGCTGAAGGCGAAAAAATTCTTATTGTTGACGACGACCCCGGGCTGAGCAGCCTGCTGGAGCGTTTCTTCGTCAGCAAGGGCTATCGTGCCCGCGCAGTACCGAACACCGAACAAATGGACCGCCTGCTGGGCCGCGAGGTCTTCAACCTGGTGGTCCTTGACCTGATGCTGCCTGGCGAAGACGGCCTGACCGCTTGCCGCCGCCTGCGCAACGCCAACAACCAGATCCCGATCATCATGCTCACCGCCAAGGGCGACGAGCTGAGCCGCATCAAGGGCCTGGAACTGGGTGCCGACGATTACCTGGCCAAGCCCTTCAACCCGGACGAGCTGATGGCGCGGGTCAAGGCCGTGCTGCGTCGCCAATCGGCGCCGGTGCCAGGGGCTCCGGGCAGCGAAGACGAAAGCGTGACCTTCGGTGACTACGAACTGTCCCTGGCGACCCGCGAACTCAAGCGCGGCGATGAAGTACACATGCTCACCACCGGTGAGTTCGCGGTACTCAAGGCGCTGGTGATGAACGCCCGCCAACCGCTGACCCGCGACAAGCTGATGAACCTGGCCCGTGGCCGTGAATGGGACGCCCTGGAGCGCTCCATCGACGTGCAGATCTCCCGCCTGCGCCGGATGATCGAGCCTGATCCTTCCAAGCCGCGTTATATCCAGACCGTCTGGGGCGTGGGTTATGTGTTCGTGCCGGATGGCACCGCGACCAAGTGATCGGTGATTTGTAGGAGCGAACGCCCGGGCCATCAACGCCCGGGCGTTCGCATTCCGCAACGCTGCGAGTGCGACTCGCTCCTGCAAAGTGTGTATGGGCTGTTATGAAAACCCCGCTGTGGTTCCCGCAAAGTTTCTTCTCCCGCACCCTGTGGCTGGTGCTGATCGTGGTGCTGTTCTCCAAGGCCCTGACCCTGGTTTATCTGCTGATGAACGAGGACGTGCTGGTGGACCGCCAGTACAGCCACGGCGTGGCCCTGACCCTGCGTGCCTACTGGGCCGCCGATGAGTCAAACCGCGACCAGATCGCCGAAGCCGCCGGGTTGATCAAGGTGGTCGGCAGTGGCGTGCCGGCCGGCGAACAGCACTGGCCCTACAGCGAGATCTACCAGCGGCAGATGCAGGCCGAGCTGGGCGCCGACACCGAAGTGCGGTTGCGCATGCATGCACCCCCCGCCCTCTGGGTCCGGGCACCGAGTCTGGGAGATGGCTGGCTGAAAGTACCGCTGTACCCGCACCCGTTGCGCGGGCAGAAGATCTGGAGCGTGCTGGGCTGGTTCCTTGCCATCGGCCTGTTATCCACTGCGTCGGCCTGGATTTTCGTCAGCCAGCTCAACCAGCCGCTCAAGCGCCTGGTGTATGCCGCCCGACAACTGGGGCAGGGGCGCAGCGTGCGCCTGCCGATCAGCGATACCCCGAGCGAGATGACCGAGGTCTACCGTGCCTTCAATCAGATGGCCGAGGATGTGGAGCAGGCCGGGCGCGAGCGCGAGCTGATGCTGGCCGGGGTCTCCCATGACCTGCGCACACCGCTGACGCGCTTGCGCCTGTCGCTGGAGCTGATGGGCAACCACAGCGACCTGAGCGACGACATGGTGCGCGACATCGAGGACATGGACGCGATTCTCGATCAGTTCCTGGCGTTTATCCGCGACGGGCGTGACGAGTCGGTGGAAGAGGTCGACCTGAGCGACCTGGTGCGTGAAGTGGCAGCGCCCTACAACCAGAACGAAGAGCGGGTGCATCTGCGCCTGGAGCCGATCCAGCCGTTCCCGCTGCGTCGGGTGTCGATGAAGCGCCTGCTCAATAACCTGATTGGTAACGCGCTGAATCACGCGGGCACCGAAGTGGAAGTGGCGGCCTATGTGTCCGGCGACACCAACGCGCCGTACGTGGTGCTGAGCGTGATGGACCGTGGGGCCGGGATCGACCCTTCGGAGCTGGAGGCGATCTTCAACCCGTTCACCCGCGGCGACCGCGCCCGTGGCGGCAAGGGCACCGGCCTCGGGCTGGCGATCGTCAAGCGCATCGCCTCGATGCACGGCGGCAATGTCGAGCTGCGCAATCGCGCCGGTGGCGGCCTGGAAGCACGAGTACGCCTTCCACTAGGCCTGCTGCTCCCCCGCGACGCCGATTGAATCCGCTGTAAGCGGCAAGCCGTTCTTCCCTTGCCGCTTACAGCTTGAAGCGTGTAGTTGCTCCTATCCCTTGCCTTTGGTACGGGTCATGTTCGGCCCGCCGTTCTTTTCCAGGTGCTCGATGATGATCCCCGCCACGTTCTTGCCGGTGGTGGTCTCGATGCCTTCCAGGCCTGGCGAGGAATTGACTTCCATCACCAGCGGCCCGTGGTTCGAGCGCAGGATGTCCACACCGGCCACCGCCAGCCCCATGACCTTGGCTGCGCGCAGGGCGGTCATGCGTTCCTCGGGGGTGATCTTGATCAGGCTGGCGCTGCCGCCACGGTGCAGGTTGGAGCGGAATTCGCCGGGCTTGGCCTGGCGCTTCATGGCGGCAATCACCTTGTCGCCGACCACGAAGCAGCGAATATCGGCACCGCCGGCTTCCTTGATGTACTCCTGGACCATGATGTTCTGCTTCAGACCCATAAAGGCCTCGATCACCGATTCTGCCGCAGTGGCGGTTTCGCACAGGACCACGCCGATGCCCTGGGTGCCTTCCAGCACCTTGATCACCAGTGGCGCGCCGTTGACCATTTCGATCAGGTCGGGGATGTCGTCCGGTGAGTGAGCAAAGCCGGTCACCGGCAAGCCGATACCCCGGCGCGACAGCAATTGCAGCGAGCGCAGTTTGTCCCGCGAGCGGGCGATCGCCACTGACTCGTTGAGGGGAAACACCCCCATCATTTCGAACTGGCGCAGCACCGCGCAGCCATAGAACGTCACCGAGGCGCCAATCCGCGGGATCACCGCATCGAAGCCTTCCAGCGGCTTGCCGCGGTAGTGGATCTGCGGCTTATGGCTGGCGATATTCATGTAGGCGCGCAGGGTATCGACCACCACCATTTCATGGCCACGCTCGGTGCCGGCTTCGACCAGACGACGAGTGGAATACAGACGCGGGTTACGCGACAGCACAGCGATCTTCATGCAACACCTGTGGCAGAGGTAGTGGACACCGGGAACACCGGCTTGTCTTGAACGTATTTGATCCCTGGATTGACCACCAACTGGCCGTCGATCAGGGCTTTGGATCCCAGCAACAAGCGGTAACGCATGGACTTGCGGCAGGCGAGGGTGAACTCGACCCGCCAGACCCGATCGCCCAGGGCCAGGGTGGTGCTGATCACATAACGCACCTGGGCCTGGCCGTTGGAACTCTTGATGGTCTTCATCGCCACCAGCGGCGCTTCACAGCGTCGATGTCGCAGCTGCACCACGCTGCCCAGGTGCGCGGTGAAGCGTACCCAGCGCTCACCGTCGCGCTCGAATGGCTCGATCTCGGTGGCATGCAGGCTGGAGGTGCTGGCGCCGGTGTCGATCTTGGCGCGCAGGCCGGCCACTCCCAAATCGGGAAGCGCCACCCACTCGCGCAAACCCACGACGGTCAAATGGTCAAATGTCTTCAAAATGGTAACCAGCGATTACGCTTTCCAGGCCTCGGGAGGAACCTCGGCCAATGCTTTGAATGCAGGCTTGGCGAACCAGTAGCCCTGCATCAGAAAAATTCCGCAGTCGGCGAGAAAGTCCCGTTCACCGGCACTTTCAATGCCTTCGGCGATGACTGTAATGCTCAATTCCGCACAGATTGTGACAATCCCTCGAACGATGGCCTGCCGGACGCGATCACGGTCGACATCGCGAATCAACGCCATGTCGAGTTTGATCAGGTCAGGTTGGAAATCGGCCAGCAGGTTCAGCCCCGAATAGCCGGAGCCGAAGTCGTCGATGGCGGTCTTGAAGCCGAATTCGCGGTATTCACGCAGAATATTGGTCAAATGGCGATAGTTATCTACGTGCTCACTTTCCAGGGCCTCGAAAATCAGCCGATCCAGCGGGAAGTTATGCTGGCGGGCAGCCTCCAGGGTGCTGCGAATACACAACTCGGGACGGTACACCGCGTTGGGCATGAAGTTGATCGACAGGTGACTCTGCATCCCCAGTTGTGCCGCGCCGGCAATTGCCTGGGTGCGGCAGCGCTGGTCGAATCGATAGCGATTGCTGTCGTTGACCTGGTTCAGCACCGTCAGCGCGCCTTCGCCATGGACCCCGCGTACCAGGGCTTCGTGGGCGAAAATCGAGCGGTCGCGCAGATCGACGATGGGTTGATAGGCGAAGGCAAAGTCAAAGTCCAGCGGCTGGCTTTGTTGGCAACCTTCGCAGCGGGTCTTGGGCGAGGTCAATGATGTGGGGAAATCAGTCACAAGGACTCCTCGCTGTTCAGGTGCAAACCTGGGGTATTTTAGGTGAGGCACGGGGTTTATGCGCCCCTGCGATCAAGTAGTACAGTTGCGACATCTTTCAGAGAGGGGAATTCCAGTGGCTCAAAAGCAGGAAGAGGACGACAAGGTCCGTCTCGATAAATGGCTGTGGGCGGCGCGGTTCTTCAAGACTCGCGCTCTGGCCAAGGCGGCGATCGAGAGCGGCAAGGTGCATCACCGGGGGGAGCGTTGCAAGCCCGGTAAGGAGCCGCGAATCGGCGATGAATTTCAGATCCGCGCCGGTTTCGACGAACGCACCGTGGTGGTTCTGGCGTTATCCATCGTGCGCCGTGGCGCGCCCGAGGCGCAGGCCCTGTACGCGGAAACCGAAGCCAGCATCGCCAAGCGCGAAGGCGCGGCCGCCCTGCGCAAGGCTGGCGCCCTGGGCGTCAGCACCGACGGCAAGCCGAGCAAAAAGCAGCGCCGCGACCTGTTCAAGTTTCACGGCAGCAGCCACGAATGATTGTCCAGCGATCGCAGCAGGGCGAGGGAGCTTGCTCCCTCGCCACTCCACCCGCGTGACGCTGTTACAGCCTCAGCGCAGCCGTACCACGCTCAGCCGCGACAGAAGCGGCATCCGCTCCACCAGGTTGAACAGCGGCGCGGTCAGGCGCAGCAGCAGGTCCGAGGCCTTGGCCGCATATGGCGTGTAGTAACCCCAGCCCAGGGCCCAGATCGCCAGCAGCACGCCGCCGATGTAATCGTCCTGCCCCCAATGGGCGCCCGCCACCAGACGCGGCATCATGAACAGCAGGGCCAGGCCCCAGACCACCACGAACTGCCCCAGGCTGCGGCTGAACAACCCCATGAACATCGCCCAGATCAGCAGCACCGACGCATGATCGCCCGGGAAGCTCTGGCTGGAACGGTCCTTGAGTTCCCAGGTTCTTTCCAGCCCGGGGAAGTACTCGCTCATATGCACCGCGCCGTCGATCACCATCGACGGGCTTTGATGTTGCCAGCCCATGAAGGCGGCGAACTTTGAAAACAGCACGCGAATCACCAGCATCAGCACCAGGATCGAGACAAACCCGAAGAACGCCCGGCGCACGTCGCTGGCCTTGAACACCCAGTCACCGCGAATCAACAGGCTCAGCAGAATCACCCCGACCACCGCATCGAACGGACGCAGGCTGGCCACGGCCCAGATATGCAGCCAGGTCGAGTGCGTCGCCAAGGGGGAATTGAGCAGATGAAACAGCCATTCGTCGAACATCACACAGAGCATTTGCCCGGTCGGCCACAACCAGAAACCCAGCAGGGCCAAAGGGAGTAAATTACACACAGCCAATCTGCCGAGGTTCCACCTTGCTTGGAACAGACCCGGATTGTTCATAAAATGCCTCCAGCAAGCGAAAATACGCGCACCATAAAGGTGCGAAAAAACTGATTTTCGATGCTTGTACACATTTTGTCATCACTTCAGATACCCAGACCTATGACTGATTTGCCGGATACCGACTTCACCCAACGCTTCATCTTCGATGACAGCGACACCCGCGGCGAGCTCGTGGGCCTGGAACTCAGCTATGCCGAAGTCCTTGCCAAACACGCCTATCCCGAGCCTGTAGCACAGTTGCTTGGCGAGCTGATGGCCGCCGCCGCGCTGCTGGTCGGCACCTTGAAGTTCGACGGTTTGCTGATCCTGCAGGCACGCTCCGAGGGCCCGGTTCCGCTGCTGATGATCGAGTGCTCCAGCGACCGTGAAATCCGTGGCCTGGCTCGCTATGACGCGGCGCAGATCGCCCCTGACGCCACCTTGGCCGACCTGATGCCCAACGGCGTCCTGGCGCTGACGGTCGACCCGACCCAGGGCCAGCGCTACCAGGGCATCGTCGACCTGGACGGTGCGACCCTGTCGGAATGCTTCACCAACTATTTCGTGATGTCGCAGCAAGTTGGCACCCGTTTCTGGCTGTACGCCGACGGCCGCCGCGCCCGCGGCCTGCTGCTGCAGCAATTGCCCGCCGACCGCCTGCGTGACCAGGAAGAACGCGACGCCAGCTGGCAGCACATCACCGCCCTGGCCAGCACCCTGACCGCCGACGAGTTGCTCAGCCTGGATAACGAAACCGTGCTGCATCGTCTGTATCACGAAGAGGCCGTGCGCCTGTTCGACGTGCAGTCGCTGCGCTTTCGCTGCAGCTGCTCGCGCGAACGTTCGGGCAATGCACTGGTCAGTCTGGGTCTGGAAGATGCCAAACAACTGGTCATCGAGCATGGTGGCCGCATCGAGATCGATTGCCAGTTCTGCAACGAACGCTACCTGTTCGACGCCACCGATATCGCTCAATTGTTTGCCGGAGCGGGTGTCGACACGCCGTCAGATACTCGTCACTAAAACGATTCAGCGCAGGTAAATCACCTGGCAAGTGCCGGAATAACGCCGTTCTGACGGGAGGGCCCTACTCTTTTTGGGCTTTTCTGGCATAATCCGGCCCACTTTTTTCGCGGTAGTAGTGCACGACTTTCTACTACAAAACGTTTGGAGCACTCGGCCACTGGCCGACGGGGAACCTCATGACGCAAGCCAATAACGCCGTGTACACCGATCTGAGTGTCGATGATCTGGTCAAAGAAGCCCTGAGTCGCGGTGAAGGCGAGCTTGCCGATACCGGCGCGCTGGTGGTTCGCACCGGTCACCGCACCGGCCGCTCGCCAGTCGATCGTTTCATCGTTGAAGAACCGTCCACCTCGGCTGCCATTGCCTGGGGCCCGATCAACCGCAAGTTCCCGGCCGACAAGTTCGATGCCCTGTGGAACCGCGTCGAGGCATTCAACAACGCGCAGGAACATTTTGTTTCCCATGTTCATGTAGGGGCGTCTGCCGATCACTACCTGGCCGTGAAAATGACCACTCAGACTGCCTGGCAGAACCTGTTCGGTCGTTGCCTGTTCATCAACCCGGCCCAGTACAACCCGGCTGGCCGTGACGAGTGGCAGGTGCTCAACGTTGCCAACTTCGAATGCGTTCCAGAGCGTGACGGCACCAACTCCGATGGTTGCGTGATCCTCAACTTCGCTCAGAAAAAAGTGCTGATCGCCGGCATGCGCTACGCCGGTGAAATGAAGAAAGCCATGTTCTCGGTGCAGAACTTCCTGCTGCCGGCCGCCGACGTGCTGCCAATGCACTGCGCTGCCAACATCGGTGAAGCGGGCGACGTGACCCTGTTCTTCGGTCTGTCCGGCACCGGCAAAACCACTCTGTCCGCCGACGAAAGCCGTTACCTGATCGGTGACGACGAACACGGTTGGGGCGAGGGCGTGGTGTTCAACATCGAAGGCGGTTGCTATGCCAAGTGCATCGACTTGTCCGAGAAGAACGAGCCGGTCATCTGGAAAGCCATCAAGCACGGCGCAGTCCTGGAAAACGTCGTTATCGATGACGCCAAGCACGCCGACTACGCCGATGTCAGCCTGACCCAGAACAGCCGCGCCGCCTACCCGCTGGAGCACGTTGCCAAGCGTTCCGAGAAAAACCTCGGTGGCGAGCCAAACGCGGTGATCTTCCTGACCTGCGACCTGACCGGCGTGCTGCCACCCGTGTCGATCCTCAGCGAAGAGCAAGCGGCCTACCACTTCCTGTCCGGCTACACCGCTCTGGTGGGCTCGACTGAAATGGGGTCGGGCACCGGCATCAAGTCGACCTTCTCCACCTGCTTCGGCGCACCGTTCTTCCCGCGTCCGGCTGGCGAATACGCTGAGCTTTTGATCAAGCGCATCCGTGGCTTCGGCTCCAAGGTCTACCTGGTCAACACCGGCTGGACCGGCGGTGGCTACGGCGTCGGCCAACGCTTCAACATCCCGACCACCCGTGGCGTGATCGCAGCGATCCAGAGCGGCGCGCTGATCGGTGCCGAGACCGAGCACCTGGACACCATCAACCTGGACGTGCCACTGGCCGTTCCAGGTGTCGAAACCGGCCTGCTCAACCCACGCAACACCTGGGCTGACAAAGCCGCCTACGACGAGGCTGCCAAAGCCCTGGCCGGCCTGTTCACCGAGAACTTCAAGAAGTTCGACGTAAGCGACGCGATCAAGGCTGCCGGCCCGAAGTTGTAAGCATCGGTTCAGTGTTTTGAGAAGCCGCCCTTCGGGGCGGCTTTTTTGTGGGCGCAAGGTTTGGGTTCAGTTGCCGCCGCCAGGCTTCGACGCCCATCAGAACGGCGTTGGAAACGAGGCGCAGATCAACCCTGCAACAGGTCCGGGTTCTGCTCTGGTTCAGTGCTGGTGGCTTTCCAGCGTCTGTGTGTCCCAACGCTGTGCCTTGATGGCTCGGTACAGCATGCCGATGGTCAGCGGCAGTTTGTCGCCCCGGCCCTTGGCCCGGCGCTTGAGGAAAACGTCGAAGCCTTCGGGCTGGAAGTAGCGATAGGCGTCGTAGTCGACGAACTCGATGACGAACAGTTCTTCCAGCGCCAGCATCAGCTGCTCGGCATCCGCGCCGTCGCAACCCAGGTCGAAGTTGATGGCGGTATCGAGGCTGATGGTCTTGCGCTCGGGCAGGCCAAGTTCTTCGTGCAGCAACTGCATGAGCTGGCGCATGGCCGGGTCATCGGGGAAGTGCGGGGCCAAGTGCATGCCTAAGAGTCCTTGTGAGAAGAGCCGGTGGCCCGCTCATGGGCTTCGGACAGGTTCAGCAGCAGGTTGAGGCTGTCGATGGCACAACGGATGTCGTCCCGTTGTTCCTCATCGCCTTCGTCGGCCTCCAGGCTCATGGCCTTCAGCGAGTGGATGCGCTGTCTGACTTCTGCTCTTTCCGCCGCTCCACATTGGGTGGCAAGGGCTCGCCATTTTTCGTCGCTGATGGACTGCATGACGCTGAGCCCTTGCCTGGCTTCGGCGAACAGGTGTTGCAGCTTGCTCATGGGCATTGCTTACCAAGGTTGTGGTGCAGGGGTGTGATCACTGCAGGATTCGGTGAAGGAGGATGATGCCAGACTCGGGAGTAGGAAGTACCTGCCGCTGTGGCAGGAGAGGTTCCTCAAGCAGTGTGCGGATAATCTGTGTATCGTGCGCGCCAAATGGCCCGGGGGCTGTCAGCCTATGGCGGTTAATACGTAAAGGGATGTGGGTATGCGCAGGTTTCGCATGGCGTGGTGGTTGTCGCTCTGGCTGGTGGCGTGTTCGGTGCAGGCATTGCCCTGGACGATTGAAGTGGTTGATGGCTTGGATCGCCAGCAGACGCTGGCCGAGGTCCAACTGCAGTTGCTTCCCGCACGGCAGCAGGTCGCTGGCGGGCTGACCGATGGCTCAGGCCGGTTCAGCCTCAACACCGAAATGGCGGACGACTCGAGCACCACCCTGACCCTGAAAAAGCATGGACTCGTGGTGATCGAGGCTCCTTGCCCGTGCAATGGCAAAACCTACGCCATGTTGCCGGTAAAGCAGAACTTCGATGGCCTGCGGATCGTGCTGACCTGGGAGGCCGATGGGCTGGATCTGGATGCGCGCCTGATCTATCCCGGCAAGAAACTGTACTTCGAGACCCTGAAGGGGCCCGACACCTTGCTGGAAGGGGCTGACAAACCGGGTCATGGCCCGGAAGTCATCACCCTGGAAAAAAAGCATGCCGGCGACAGTTACATCTATGCCGTGCATGACTTCACTCACGGCACTACCGCGCGCGCCCACCAGCTTTCCCTGAGTCAGGCCAAGGTGCAGCTGTACCTGGGTAAAACCCTGCTGCGCACCTACAAGGTGCCACGCCAGCGCGTCGGCAATCTGTGGACGGTGTTTCGCATTACCGGTAACAGCGAGCTGCAGGACATCAATCGCCTCGGCGAAGTGCGTGGCGAACCTGCCGACGCCATGAGCGAGGTCGAGGTGTTGCTGGACGACAAGGTCGCGGTGAGCAGCCTGGAGGTAGGAGCGGTGCCTCAGGGCGATGCGAAAACCCTGAATGAACAGGGCGAAGCGACCTACAAGGTCGGTGATGTGCTGCGCTCACGTGACTTCTTTCGCCAGGCCATCGAGCAGGACCCGGCTTACGCCCAGGCGTACAGCAACCTCGGGCTGACCCACCGCAAGCTCGGCGAGCTGTCCAGGGCCCTTGAGGCCGACAACCAGGCCATCGCCCTGGCCAGCGGTGCGACGGCGGCCACTGTACGTGCCAGCGCCTATTACAACTCGGCGTCTATCTATGAGGCCGCCGGACGGTTTGCCGATGCCCTGGCCCTGTATCAGAAGGCCCGTGAGCAGAAAGCCAGTCCGGTGTATGACCAAGCTATTGAACGGGTCAGAAAACTCTGAGCTCCCTGACGGAGTACTACCCACAACGCGCCTACCTTGGCGCGTTGTGTATTTAAAGAGGTTGTTATGGGGTTAAGAGGTTTCCTTTTTCTGTCTGCGTTTTTTCTGGTTCCTGGTGTGGCTTGTGCTGCAGGTCCCTCGGTTTTTGCCACCATCGACCGCAGCGGCTGGCCAACTACCCTGAGCAGCGTTAACGGATTTGACACCGCCTCCCGGGCCGAGATTCTGATGTTCGCCAAGGCGCTATTGGCCAGCGAAGCACTGGATGAAAAGGCGCTGCAGCAACAGCTGGGGGTCAAGCGCATCGACCTGGCTGCGGTGAATCGGGTGCGTGAGCGTTTCTGGCAGCGGCTGCTGAACAACTTCCGCCTCGCCAGCCAGCAGTGTGAGGGCGAGGCGTTCTGCCTGAGGGTGCGCAACCTGGGGGAGTTCCGCCAACTGGTGGCCGGCTTCACCGGCCAGAGCAAAGCCACCTATGGTGCCTGGGCTGAGGCGAGCCTGGGTTTTCACCAGCAATACCTGCGTGAGCAACTGCGGCTGGCGGCGTTGTTCCCGATGGTCAGCAGTGAGATTGAACGCTTCTCCGAAGCTGAAATCCTTGGCGATGAACTGGGTGACCGCCAATTTCTGCTGACGTTTGACGATGGTCCGACGGCGCGGAGCGGGTCGACCGACCGCCTGTTGGATGTGGTGCGGGCCGAGGATGTGCATGCTTTTTTCTTCGTGTTGGGCGCGCCATTTCAGAAGCGTCTTGAGCAGTCATCGGCGGACGACATGCGCAATCTTTACAGCGATCAATGCGTTGGCCTACATGGCTGGGAGCACAAATCCCACAGCTCCTGGCGCGATTGGCAGGGCTCGATTACCCGATCGGCAGGCCTGGTCAGTGCCGCCTTGACCGAGGAGTACCAGCCGCTGTTTCGCCCGCCCTATGGCCAGCGTCGCAGCGACAGCGCTGCGTTCTTCAAGGCCCAGGGCGTGCAGTTGATGCTGTGGAACATTGACTCCCAGGACTGGAGCAAGGCCGTTGACAGCCGTGCGGCGAGCCAGCGGGTGCAGACCTTGATGCTGCTGTGGCGCAGCGGCGTGATCCTGTTTCACGACACCCATGACAATGCCGCCAAGGCCTTGCCCGCGCTGTTCGACACCAATCGGGGCAATGGCGTGCAATGGGTGGATTGCCGCATGGGCCGCTGATTGTCGTCGCTGCCGAGCCTGCAAGGTTGCGCTGGCCGGCTTGGGCACCGGGGGGTGTCAGGTGAATCTTGGTCGTGGCCCAGGGCCAGCGCAGCCTGGCGGCAGCGGTCAAGGTGGCGGCCACCGATTTAGCCGTGTGCCTGTATCATCCGGTATCCCTTTCCTCTCGACCTTTTCTCGACCTGCTGACGGGCCACGCTAGGCTTCAAGGCATGTCAGCGGTCAATGGAGTGACAGCTTATGCACAACACCCTCGAACAGGTCTTTGGTTATCCACAGTTTCGCCCGGGCCAGGAGGCGGCGGTCGGTGCGGTGCTGGGCGGGCGTTCAGCGGCGGCGATTTTCCCCACCGGTTCCGGCAAGTCCCTGTGTTATCAACTGCCGGCCCTGCTGCTGCCGCACCTGACCCTGGTGGTTTCGCCGTTGCTGGCGCTGATGCAGGATCAGCTCGCGTTCCTGCAACGCCACGGCATCGCCGCAGCCAGCATCGATTCCGCCCAGAGCCGCGATGACGCCAACGCCGTCATAGCCCGCGCGCGTTCCGGCGAGCTGAAGATTCTGATGATTTCCGTGGAGCGCCTGAAGAACGAGCGCTTCCGGAATTTCCTGCAACAGGTGCCGATCTCGTTGCTGGTGGTGGACGAGGCGCACTGCATCTCCGAATGGGGGCACAACTTCCGCCCGGACTACCTGAAACTGCCGGACTACCAGCGTCAGTTCAACATCCCCCAGGCCTTGTTGCTGACCGCCACCGCGACGCCCAAGGTGATCGCCGACATGCAGGCCAAGTTCGCCATCGCCCCGCAGGATGTGGTCACCACCGGTTTCTACCGGCCCAACCTCAACCTGCTGGTAGAACCGGTGCGTGGGCAGGACAAACGCCGGCGCCTGGTGCAGTGGATGGGCGAACGCCCCGGGCAGCCGAGCATCGTCTATGTCACCCTGCAGAAAACCGCCGAGCAGATTGCCCAACACCTGAGCCAGCACGGCATCCAGGCCCAGGCCTATCACGCCGGCTTGCCCCATGAGCAGCGGGAGGCAATCCAGCGTCAGTTCATGGGCGGTCAGTCCAATTGCATCGTCGCCACCATCGCCTTCGGCATGGGTATCGACAAGAGCGACATCCGCAATGTGGTGCATTTCGACCTGCCCAAATCCATCGAGAACTACAGCCAGGAAATCGGCCGCGCCGGGCGTGACGGGCAGCCCTCGGATTGCCTGGTGCTGGCCAACCGCGACAGCCTCAATGTGCTGGAGAACTTCGTCTACGGCGACACCCCGGAACTGGATGGCATCCGCTGTGTGCTGGACGAACTCCAGGCCGCGGCGCCGGATGGGCAATGGGAGTTTCTGCTGGGGCCGCTGGCGGATCAGAGCAATATTCGCCAGCTGCCACTCAAGACCTTGTTGGTGCAACTGGAGCTGCGCGGCTTGATTGCGCCGCGTTATGCGTATTTTGCCGAGTATCGCTTCAAGTTCCTGCTGGAGCCGCAAGCCCTGCTGGCGCGTTTTGAGGGCGAACGGCGGGATTTCGTCGAGGCCATCATCCAGACCTCAAGCCGCGCCCGCACCTGGGCCACGGTCAATTTCGATGCGCTGTACCTGCAGCATCAGGCCGAGCGCAGCCGCGTGGTCAAGGCCCTGGATTATTTCCAGGAGCGCGGTTGGGTCGAGCTGGAAAGCAAGCAAATGACCGAGGTCTACAGCCTGCTGCAAACCGACTTCGACGCGGCAGAACTGAGTGCGCAATTGCACGGGTATTTCACCCGGCATGAGGGCGCCGAGATTGCGCGGATCCACGCCATGCTCGATCTGTTCGGCACCGAGCAGTGCCTGGGTTACCGCCTGGCGCAGTACTTTGGCGACGATAACGCGCCGCGGCGTTGCGGGCATTGTTCGGTGTGCCATGGCCAGGTGGCGCGTCTGCCGGCGCCGCCCGACTTGCCTGCGCTTGTGGATAAAAACTTTGCCCAGTTGTGCGAGCCCTTTATCCACAGGCATCAGCAGCACACCGAGCGCTTGCCGGGTGCCGAGCGCCTGACGCGGTTTCTGTGCGGCATCAGTGTGCCGCTGTTCACCAAGCTCAAGGCGCGGGCGATCCCCGGGTTTGCGGCGCTTGAGGATTACCCCTACGCCGAGGTGCGGGACTGGGCCGACAGCCATTTGCGCGCTTGAGGTTCGGGGGATTGCAGCCGCTGCTGCATCCATCTGCTGAATGGCGCTCATCACAGGAATAAATTTCAAAAATACCCGGTGCCTGACTATGGTGTGGGCTGTCTTCGCATCGCCAACAAGAGAGCCAATATGAGCCAGACAGCCGTCGATATTCAGCACGCCGCCGTGATTGGCGCGGGCACCATGGGCCGCGGAATCGTAATGTGCCTGGCCAATGCCGGGGTGCGGGTGCAGTGGGTGGACAACAACCCGCAGATGCTGGAGCAGGCGCTGCTGGCCGTGGCCGAGACCTACGCGCACAACGTGCGCCAGGGGCGGATCGAGCAGGCCGAAGCCGATGCGCGTATCGCAAGGGTCAGCTCCGCTGCGGACTATCCGGCGATCCGTGAGGTCGACCTGGTGATCGAGGCGGTCTACGAGAACCTTGAGCTCAAGCAACAGATCTTTCGCCAACTCGATGCCCTGCTCAAGCCCGAAGCGATCCTGGCCAGCAACACGTCGGCCCTGGATATCGACGCCATCGCTGCCGTCACCCAGCGTCCGCAGCAGGTGCTGGGCCTGCACTTCTTCAGCCCGGCGCACATCATGAAGCTGCTCGAAGTGGTGCGCGGCGCGCGGACCGCGCCCGAGGTGCTCGAGGCGGCCCTGGCCCTGGGCCGACGCATGGGTAAAGTCAGTGTGGTGGCGGGGAATTGTTTCGGTTTTATCGGCAACCGCATGCTCAATACCTACGTGCTGGAGGCGCGCAAGATGCTGCTCGAGGGCGCTTTTCCCTACCAGGTGGATGCGGCCCTGCAAGGCTTCGGTTTCGCCATGGGGCCGTTTCGCATGTACGACGTGGTGGGTATCGACCTGGGCTGGCGGGCCCGGCAGCTGGACGGCGTCGGTCAGGATCAACCCGAGGTGCAGGTCGATAATCGTCTGTGCGAGCTGGGGCGCTTCGGCCAAAAGAGCGGGAACGGCTATTACCACTACGAGCCCGGCAGCCGTCAGGCGGAGCACGACCTGGAGGTGGATGCCCTGGTGCAGCAGGTCAGCGAAGGCCTGGGCTATCAGCGCCGGCCGATCGGCCCCGAGGAGATTCTTGAACGGTGCCTGCTGGCCCTGGTCAACGAGGGGGCGAAGATCCTCGAGGAAGGCATTGCCGAGTCGGCCCATGACATCGACCTGGTTTATCTCAATGGCTATGGCTTCCCCAAGGACCAGGGCGGCCCGATGAGCTGGGCCGATCGGCAAGGGCTGGCGGCTGTGCACCAGCGTCTGCTGCGGCTTGAGGCCGAGTTGGGCGAACACTGGCAGCCGGCACGCTTGCTCACTGAGCTGGCGCAAGCCGGTAAAGGGTTTGCCGAACGCTAGGCGCTGTTGATGTTTGCTGGCGGCCCTGTCCCTTTGGGCTGCGCGGCAAATTGTGCGAGGCTGCGCTGCGGGATCTGCCAGGGGAACAACCATTGGCGGCATCCCGCGCGATCAATGGATCGACCTCGCGGGCCAACCCGCACCTACCTGGATTGTGAGAGAGCCTTATGACCGAGCGGATGCCGCAACGCAGCGACTATCGCCACTTTCAGCCGATCATCACCCGTTGGCACGACAACGATGTGTATGGGCATGTGAATAACGTCACCTACTACAGCTTCTTCGACACGGCGGTAAACACCTACCTGATCGAAGAGGGTGGGCTGGATATCCATGACGGTGAGGTGGTGGGGTTTGTGGTGAGTTCCGCCTGCGACTACTTCGCCTCGATCGCCTTTCCCGAGCGTATTGAAATCGGCCTGCGGGTCGGCAAGCTGGGCAACAGTTCGGTGCAGTACGAGTTGGCGGTATTCAAGGCGGGGGAGGAGGATGCCTGTGCTGCCGGGCGCTTTGTGCATGTGTTTGTAGAGCGGGCGTCAAACCGGCCGGTGGCGCTGCCGGCCGGATTACGCGAAGCGTTGGAGCGTCTGGTGCTGGAGCCGATCCGCTAAGTCGCGGTCCAGGGCTCCGGCGAGGTGTGCAGAGCCTGCGTTCGGGCGCAGGCCTGAGCCGCGTTGATCAGTCGCGGTGATGGCGATGTTTGCGGTGGCCATATGCATGGCCGCGACCGCGGTGATCGTCACGGTAGTAGCGGCGGTTGTCGCGGCCACGGTACTCGCGATCGTCGCGCGCACTTTCATTGCCCATGTAGTTGCCCAGCGCGCCGCCGGCACCACCGCCTGCCGCTGCACCGATCAGGCTGCCGGTGTTGCCACCCATGCTGCGCCCGACCACGTTGCCGCCCGCTGCGCCCAAGGCGCCACCAATGGCTGCCTGGCCACGGCTGCGTTTGTCGGCACCCACCGCACTGCCGCCCGCGCCGCCCAATGCTGCGCCGATGGCCGAGCCGGTATTGCCGCCGATCGACTGACCGACCACCGAGCCCAGAACCCCGCCCAATGCGCCGCCCACACCTGCTTCAGTGGTGCCTCCGGCAGAGGCGAAGCCGCTGACCAGGCCAAGGGACAACAAGAGAATCGAGGAAAACTTCATAGAGGAACCTCAAAGGGATGACGGCGCGATCCTGAGGCTGTGTCTGGAGGCTTACAATCAAAATCCGACGAATAGCACGAGTTGTACACAATCTCGTAAGTTATTGTTTTAGCTCGGGAACTTAAGTCGTTTTGACGGGTCTTTAGCTACTTCGGACAGGCCGCTTTTGCACAAAGGCGGCTTTTTTTTGCGCACTGGAAAAGCCGGGCGAGAGGCCCGGCCCCATCGTGATGGGGCCGGGGCAGCCATCGATTTACGCCGACTTGGCCAGGATCAAACCGCTGTCACTGGCGGCTTCCAGGCGAATCGCCACGAACTTCGAGGTCGGCGTATGGCTGCCGTCGCCGGTGCTTTCCAACGGCACCAGCGGGTTGACCTCCGGGTAATAGGCCGCAGCCTGGCCAGCCGGAATATCGAAGGCCAGCAGGGTGAAGCCCTTGACCCGACGTTCGCGGCCGTCGTCCCAGATCGACACGATGTCGGCCTTCTGCCCCGGCTTGAAGCCCAGGCGGATGATGTCCGCTTCGTTGACGAACAGCACATCGCGCTGGCCCTTGACCCCGCGATAGCGGTCGTCCAGGCCATAGATTGTGGTGTTGTACTGATCGTGGGAGCGCATGGACTGCATGATCAGGTCCGGTACCTGCCCGGTGGCTCGGGTGCGTTCGTGCACCAGGTCCTTGGGCAGCACGTTGGCGCGGAAGTTGGCGCGACCGGACGCAGTGCTCCAGCGCCGCGCGCCAGCCGAGTTGCCCAGGTAGAAGCCCCCCGGGTTTTGCAGGCGCTGGTTGAAGTCCTTGAAGCCTGGGATGGTGTCGGCGATCAGGTCGCGGATGCGCCCGTAGTCGGCCACCAGCCAGTTCCAGTCCACCGGGCGGCTGCCCAGGGCTGCGGCGGCGATGCCGGCGATGATCCACGGCTCCGAGCGCATCTGTTGCGACAGCGGCTGCAACTGGCCGTTGGAGGCGTGCACCATGCTGAACGAGTCTTCCACAGTCACTGCCTGCGGACCTTCGCTCTGCAGGTCGATGTCGGTACGACCCAGGCACGGCAGGATCAGGGCCTGTTTGCCATGGGCCAGGTGGCTGCGGTTGAGCTTGGTGCTGATCTGCACCGTGAGGTCGCAGTTGCTCAGGGCCTGGAAGGTCCGCGGGCTGTCCGGGGTGGCCTGGGCGAAGTTGCCGCCCAGGGCGATGAAGACCTTCGAGCGGCCTTCGGCCATGGCGTGGATCGCCTCGACCACGTTGTGCCCGTCGCTGCGTGGCACCTTGAACTGGAAGCGTCGCTCCAGGGCGTCGAGAAACGCTACCGGAGGCCGTTCGTTGATGCCCATGGTGCGGTCGCCCTGCACGTTACTGTGGCCGCGCACCGGGCACAGGCCGGCGCCTGGACGCCCGATATTGCCGCGCAGCAGCATCAGGTTGGCGATTTCCTGGATGGTCGCCACGGAATGGCGATGCTGGGTGATGCCCATGGCCCAGCACATGATCACGTTCTTGCCCTTGGCGTACATACGCGCCGCTTGCTCGATCTCGACCAGGGTCAGGCCGGACTGCTCGACGATCTGCTCCCACGAGGTGTCATCGATCACCCCCAGGTACTCGAGCACGCTGGCGGTGTGTTCATTGAGGAAGTCGTGGTCGAACACCGACGGGCTGCCGGCTTTCTGCGCCTCGCGTTCCCACAGCAGCAGGAACTTGGCCATGCCGCGCACCACTGCCATGTCGCCACCCAGGGCCGGGCGGAAGTAGGCGGTGTTGGTGGGCTTGTCACCGTTGGTGAGCATTTCCAGCGGATGCTGCGGATGCTGGAAGCGTTCCAGGCCGCGCTCTTTCAGCGGGTTGACGCATACGACCTGGGCACCGCGCTTCACCGCTTCACGCAGCGGTTCGAGCATGCGCGGGTGGTTGGTGCCGGGGTTCTGGCCCCAGACGAAAATCGCATCCGCATGCTCGAAATCGTCGAAAGTCACTGTGCCTTTGCCGACGCCGACGCTTTGCGCCAGGGCCACGCCGCTGGCTTCGTGGCACATGTTCGAGCAATCGGGGAAGTTGTTGGTGCCATAGGCGCGCACAAACAGCTGGTACAGGTACGCCGCTTCGTTGCTGGCCCGGCCCGAGGTGTAGAACTCGGCCATGTCCGGGCTCGGCAGCGCCTGCAAATGCTGGCCGATCAAGGCGAACGCGGCTTCCCAGCTGATGGGCTGGTAGCGGTCGCTGGCGGCGTCGTAGCTCAGGGGTTCGGTGAGGCGGCCCTGGTATTCGAGCCAGTAGTCGCTCTGTTCCAGCAGCGAGGTAACGCTGTGCTTGGCGAAGAACGCCCCATCCACACGGCGTTTGGTGGCTTCCCAGTTGACCGCCTTGGCGCCGTTTTCGCAGAACTTGACCATGCCGCTTTCCGGCGAGTCGCCCCAGGCGCAGCCGGGGCAGTCGAAGCCGCCGTTCTGGTTGGTCTTGAGCATCATGCGCAGGTTCTTCAGCGCGTTGTCGCTGGTCAGCCAGGCCTGGGCCACGCTGATCAGCGCGCCCCAGCCGCCTGCTGCGCCTTTGTAAGGCTTGTAGCGCGGTGTTGGGGTCTGGTCGGCTTGGTTGTGGTTGCTCACGCTTGGTTCTCCATCGCGGGGCTATAGACCCGCGGCGCACTTTTCTGCGGCAGGTGGATGAGGTTGAGGTTGTGCCGGCGCGCCCATTGCACGGCCAGGCCGGTGGGAGCCGACAGGCTGACCAGGGTCTGGATGCCCGCGCGCAGGACTTTCTGGATCAGCTCCAGGCTGCAGCGGCTGGTGACAATGGCCACGCCGCCGGCCGTGGGGATGTCCTGGCGGATCAGTGCGCCGATCAGCTTGTCCAGGGCGTTGTGCCGGCCGATGTCTTCCCGGCCCAGCAGCAACTCCCCCTGGTGGTTCATGAACACCGCCGCGTGCACCGCGCCGCAATGCTGGCCCAGGGGCTGGAAGCTGCCGATTCGCTGGCGCAGGCCGTCAAGCCATGCCGCCGGTGGCAAAGGGGCGCCGGGCAATACCTTGAGGTCGGGCAGAGCCTGTTCCACGGCCTCGACACCGCACAGGCCGCAGCCGCTGGTGCCAGCCAACTGACGACGTTGCTGCTTGAGGTTCCAGAACGCGCGGTTGGCGATTTCCACTTGCGCGTACTGCGCCGAGCCCGAACCGCTCAGTTGCAGGTCATAGATCTCGGTCGCGTCGCTGATGATGCCGCTGCCCAGGCTGAAGCCGACGATGAAGTCTTCCAGGTTCGACGGGGTCACGAGCATCACCGCCTGGCTGATGCCGTTGTAGGCGATCGCCAGCGCGACTTCCTCGGCCAGCGCGGTGCTGTCCGATTCGCAGTGTTCAAGGTTGCTGTAGCTGTAGTTCTGACTGGCGGCGGGCGCGGGCGTTTCTAGGGCTGGCGTCGCGCGGGTCGGGCGCTTGGCGGTCATGGGGCAATACCAGCGGAGTATTCAACGCCAAGACTAAGCGCGGCAAAGTGTCACGTCTAATTGCTAGTACTGATGTGTTGATAGATGGCGTCGATCAAGAAGGTTTGGACGATTTCTGGTAAAGCGCGAAACAGGCCTCGGCCAAGGCTGAGCGTGGCGCGCTGCGACGCATGATCAAACCCAGCCGCGCCAGGGTCTGGGCGCCTTCGATGGGTTGCAGGCGCAAGTGCTCGGTGAGGGTTTCCAGGCCGCCTTCCAACGGCATCACCGCGCAGCAGAAACCGCCATGGACCATTTGCACCAACTGATGAACTGCATCGGTCTGCAACAGCGGTTGCGGGCTGAGGCCTCGGCTGTGGAAGTTGTGGTCGATGGATTGGCGAAAATGCATGCCGCTGGTGAGCATGCCCAGGGGCAGTTCGATCAGCGCCTCCCAGCTCAGGGGCTGCTCGCCGAAACTGAAAAACCGTTGGTCGTAGAGCAAGCCCATGCGGGTCTCGCCCAGGGCCAGGGAATCGAAACGCTCGGTGTCCAGGCGCTCCAGGTAGGACACGCCGAGGTCCAGGCGGTTGCTCGCCAGTTGTTCGAGGATCTGCTCGGAACTCAAGGCCGAGAGCTCGAAACGCAAGTTCGGGTGCTGCTGGTGCAGGGCCTGCATCAAGTGCTGCGGGTCGAAGCTAGACAGCGGCACCACCCCCAGGCGCAGGGTGCCGACCAGGTTGCCGCGACAGGCGGCAGCTTCCGCCTGCAGCCCGTCGTAGGCCGCCAGCACGGTGCGTGCCCAAGCCAGCACCCGTTCACCCGGGGCAGTAAAACCTTCGAAGCGCTGGCCGCGATTGACCAGCGGCAGTTCCAGCTCTTCTTCCAGGCTGCGCAGGCGCATGGACAGGGTCGGCTGGGTGATATGGCAGCGGGCGGCGGCCTGGCCGAAATGCCGGGTTTCGTCGAGGGCGATGAGGAATTTCAGCTGCTTGATGTCCATCTTCGCTCCAGGGCGCCGGGAAGGTGCCGATTCTAGCCTGCTTGTGCGGCACTGGGTCACTGGTCGTTTTTGAACCTCATTTGCCGTGGCTGGTCTAGTCTTTCGCGTCTGGACCCCATAACCCAAGGAGTGTGCACCATGAGTATTTTTAGCTTTGTGAAAGAAGCAGGCGAAAAGCTTATTGATCTGTTGACGCCGGGTAACGCCAATGCGAGCGAGCAGTTGAAGGAACACATTGCCAAGGTCGGCCTGGGCAATCCGAATGTGCAGGCCAGCGTCGACGGCGACAAGGTCACGGTGACCGGTGAGGTCGCGAGCCAGGAAGAGAAAGAAAAAATCCTGCTGGCCGTGGGCAATATCGCCGGTGTAGGCAGTGTCGACGACCAGATCACCGTAACCGGGCCGGTGGCGGTGGCGGCGGTGTTTGTCACCGTGAAGAAGGGCGACACCCTGAGTGCGATTGCCAAGGTGCAGTACGGCGACGCGAACAAGTACAACAAGATCTTTGAGGCCAACAAGCCGCTGCTGTCCCATCCGGACAAGATCTATCCGGGTCAGGTACTGCGAATTCCCGAGTGATGGTGGGTGCCTGACAGGGCCAGCGCAGCTTGCGGCAGCGGCTACAGTGTCTCGCCGCTGATGCAGGTTGCGCTGGTCCTGACATCCACCACCTGATTCCGGGCCTCTCTACAGTCCCTCGATCAAGTCTCGATAATCTCCCACCGCCGCGAATTCCGCGGTGTCTTTCGGCCCTTTGCGGCTGTCCGGTTCACGCACCGCCAACAGATGAGCCACACCGAAGTCCCGCGCGCTGCGCAGGATCGGCAGGGTGTCGTCGATAAACAGGCTGCGGCTCGGGTCAAACCCGATATCGGCCTGCAAGGCATCCCAGAACTGCGGGTTTTCCTTGGCGAAACCGTAGTCATGGGAACTGATCAGGCGTTCGAAGTAAGGCGCCAGTTCGATCCGCTCCAGCTTCAGCGACAGCGAGTCGCGGTGGGCGTTGGTGATCAGTACCACACGTTTACCGGCCTGCTTGATGGCGGCCAGGAAGGTGTCGGCGTCAGGACGCAGGGCGATCAGGTGCGCGGTTTCCAGCTTCAGTTCGCGCACCGGCAGCTTCAGTTCGGCGCTCCAGAAGTCCAGGCAGTACCACTTCAACTGGCCGGCGTTGTTCTCGAACAGGGGCTGCAGCTCCATCTCGGCCATGGCCCGGCTGACTCCGTGCAGCTCGGCGTAGCGCTGGGGCAGGTGCTCCATCCAGAAGTGGTTGTCGTAATGCAGATCGAGCAGGGTGCCGTCCATATCCAGCAGAACGGTGTCGATATCGCGCCAGGGCAGTGAAGGCATGGGAAACGTCTCGAGCGGTAGAAAGATATCCGACACAAACTATCGGGAAAGCCGCGTTATAGTAGCGCGTTCACGCCAAGGAGCCCTTCATGCGCCAGAAACCCACTGTACTCGCCCGCGAGATCGTCGCCACCAGCCGTCTGTTTTGTGTCGAAGAAGTGCAGTTGCGCTTTTCCAATGGCGTGGAACGTACCTATGAACGCCTGGTGGGCAAAGGCGCCGGTTATGGCGCGGTGATGATCGTGGCGATGCTCGACGCCGAGCACGCAGTGCTGGTGGAAGAATACTGCGGCGGTACCGACGCCTATGAACTGTCGTTGCCCAAGGGCCTGATCGAGCCGGGCGAGGATGTGCTGGCCGCGGCCGAGCGGGAACTCAAGGAGGAAGCCGGGTATGGCGCACGGCAGCTGGAGCATCTGACCGAGCTGTCCTTGTCGCCCGGTTACATGAGCCAGAAGATCCAGGTGGTGCTGGCCACCGACCTCTACGAAGAAAGCCTGGAAGGCGACGAGCCCGAGCCGATGGGCGTGGACAAGATCAACCTGCGTGAACTCTCGGGCCTGGCCCAGAACCCCAACTTCACCGAAGGCCGTGCCTTGGCGGCGCTGTACCTGGCCCGTGACCTGCTGACCCAGCGCGGAGTGTTTCCGGCATGAGTCAGGCGTCGATGACCTTTCCCCACCCGTTGCTGGCTCCGGTGATCGAGTTGGCCTTGCAGGCTGGCGAGGCAATCCTGCCGTTCTGGCGCTCCGATGTGGCGGTGACGCAAAAAACCGACGACTCGCCGGTGACCGCCGCGGATCTGGCTGCGCACCATCTGATCCTGGCCGGCCTGACCGCGCTGGACCCGAGCATTCCGGTATTGTCCGAAGAGGACGCGAACATTCCGCAGGCGGTGCGCGCCGGCTGGCAGCGCTGGTGGCTGGTTGACCCGCTGGATGGCACCAAGGAATTCATTTCCGGCAGCGAAGAGTTCACCGTCAACATCGCCCTCATCGAACAGGGTCGCGTGGTGTTTGGCGTGGTCACGATGCCGACCAACGGTCGCAGCTACTGCGGCGGTGCCGGCCTGGGCGCCTGGCGCGCCGACCGTGGCCAGGCGCCCGTGCCGATCCAGGTGCGCGAAGCGCCGGGTGCCGACCAGGCCTTCACCGTGGTCGCCAGCCGGCGTCATTCCAGCCCGGAGCAGGAGCGCCTGCTGGCCGGGCTCAGCGCCAGCCTGGGCGAACTGCAACTGGCGAATATCGGCAGCTCGCTGAAATTCTGCCTGCTGGCCGAAGGCGCCGCCGATTGTTACCCCCGACTGGCCCCGACCTCGCAATGGGACACTGCCGCCGCCCAGGGCGTGCTTGAGGGTGCCGGTGGTGAAGTGCTGGACTTGAGTGGCGCACCGTTCTGCTACCCGGCGCGTGAGTCGCTGCTCAATGAGTTTTTCCTGGCGTTGCCGGCCAAGGCGACCTGGCGCCAGAAGCTGCTGGAGTTGGCGCGCAGCTGATGGTCGCCGTTGCGGCGCTCAGCGGTGCAGCACGTACTGCCCGGTAAAGCGCACCGCGTCGGCATCGCTTCCCTCATTGACGATCCGCGTCTCCAGGCTCAGCCGCGCCCGCCCGTGACGTTCATAGGTGCGCAGGAATTTCGTCCACTGCGCATCGTTGGGCGCGGTGCAGATGGCCGTGGCGTCGCGGGTCACGGGCAGCGGATAACTGATCTGGCCCTCCTGGATCACGATGTGCCCGTCCTCGATCCCTTCTTCCTTGAGCCGCAGGTGCAGCCAGCCCCAGCCCACCAGCACCGCACCGCAATACAGGCTGCCGCCGAACATGGTGCTCTTGTGGTTGACGTTGGCCGCCAGCGGCAGTGACAGGCGCAGTTGCCGCGCCTGCCAGTCGAGCACCTTGAGCCCCATGTCCCGGGTGAGCGGGATGTCGTGATGGAGCACGGATTCCAGGTAACGACTGTCGCTGTTCATGCAGGGGCCCTCTGGCTTGAAAGGTGGGAAGGGGTGGACGCTGCTCAATCGAGCTCGTCGCTGCCGGTGCTGGCGCCACTGTCGGCGAAGCTCAGGCCGTGTTTGCGCAGCTTGTCGTGCAGGGTCTTGCGCGGGATGCCCAAGGCCTCGGCCAGGCTGCGCACCGAGCTGTGAGCGCGGCTCATTTCGGCGGCGATCAGGCTCTTTTCGAAGTTCTCCACCTGCTCGCTCAACCCGCCCTCGACCAGGGTCGGGGCCGGCTGCGCACTGCCGTCCGGGGCGCTGTTGTCCAGGGCCAGTTCCAGGCCCAGGGCAAAGCGTTCGGCGGCGTTCTGCAGTTCGCGCACGTTGCCCGGCCAGGTGTGGCGCAGCAGCAACGCCCGTTGCCCGGGTTGCAGCTCATGAAGTGGCAGGCCGTGGCGGGTGCTGGCTTCGTCGGCGAAATGCTGGAACAGCATCAGCGCATCTTCGCCCCGCTCGCGCAGCGGCGGAATGCGCAGCGGCGCGACGTTGAGCCGGTAGTACAGGTCGGCGCGAAAGCGCCCCTGATCGGCGGCCTGGCGCAAGTCTTCCTTGGTCGCGGCGATGATCCGGATGTCCAGCGGGATCAGCTGATTGCCCCCCAGGCGCTCCACCACCCGCTCCTGCAACATGCGCAGCAGCTTGACCTGTACATCCAGGCTCATGCTTTCGATTTCATCGAGAAACAGCGTGCCGCCATTGGCGAACTCGAACTTGCCGATGCGGCGCTTTTGCGCACCGGTGAAGGCCCCGGGTTCGTGGCCGAACAGTTCGCTTTCCACCACCGATTCCGCCAGGGCCCCGGCATTGATCGCCACGAACGGGCCGTTGCGCCGGTTCGACAGGTCGTGCAGTGCTCGCGCCACCACCTCCTTGCCCGCCCCGGTTTCGCCGAGGATCAGCACGTCGGCCCGGGTCGCCGCCAAGGCACCGATCTGTTCGCGCAGGCGCAGCATCGGCGCCGAGTGCCCGACCAGGCGCGTGCTCAGTTGCTGGCGATCACTCAGGGCCAGGCGCAGGCTGCGGTTGTCCAGAACCAGCCGGCGCAAGGCCAGGGCGCGGCGCACGCTGTCGAGCAGGGCATCGCTGGCGAACGGTTTTTCCAGGAAGTCATAGGCCCCGGCGCGCATAGCCTGCACTGCCAGCGGCACATCGCCGTGACCGGTAATCAGCAGCACCGGTAGCTCCGGGTCCTGGCCATGGAGTTCGGCCAGCAGCTCCAGGCCATCCATGCCCGGCATGCGGATGTCGCTGACCACCACGCCCGGCCAGTCGCGCTCCAGGCGCGCGGCCAGCCCGCGGGCCTCGGCCAGCGGCAGGATCTGCAGCCCGGCCAGGTCCAGGGTCTGGCTCAAGGCCTGGCGCAGATGGGGATCGTCGTCGATCAACACCACCTGCACCTGGTGGTCGATGGGGGTACTCATACACTGCGGTCCTCGGACGGTTGCAGGCTCACACCCGGTGCGCCGGCGCGCAGTCGCAGGGTGATCAGGGCGCCGCCTTCGCGGTGGTTGGCGAACGACAGCTCACCGCCAAAGGCGCGCATCAGGGTGTCACAGATCGCCAGGCCCAGGCCAAGGCCCTGGGTCCGGGTCTTGGTGGTGTAGAACGGCTCGCCGGCGCGGCCCAGGGCTTCCATGCAAAAGCCCGGGCCATTGTCGCGAATGTACAGATTGACGCCGCTCTCGGTGGATTCGGCACTCAACCACAATTTGCGCGGCGGGCCTTTTTCGGTCAGGGCATCGAGGGCATTGGCCAGCAGGTTGCCCAGTACCTGGCGCAGGCGGGTCTCCCCGGCTTCGACCCACAGCGTGGCGGCCGGCAGGTCGCGAATCAGCTCGACCTCCATCGCTCTGCGGCGCTTGGCCAGCAAGGCCAGGGCATCGTCCAGCGCCGGTTGCAGGGCCACGCTTTCCGGTGCATGGCGGTCGCGGCGGGCAAAGGCTCGCAGGTGGGCGATGATCGAGGCCATGCGCCCGGTCAGCTCGCTGATCAACTTCAGGTTGCCGCGGGCGTCTTCGGTGCGCTGGTGATCGAGCAGCACCTCGGCGTTTTCCGCGTAGCTGCGGATCGCCGCCAGGGGTTGATTGAGCTCGTGGCTGATGCTCGCCGACATGGTACCCAGGGCCGAGAGCTTGCCGGCCTGGACCAGGTCGTCCTGGGCCCGCACCAATTCCTGCTGCGCGGTTTCCCGCTCCAGTACTTCCTGCTTGAGCCGGCGGTTGAGGCCTTCCAGGTCACTGGTGCGCTCGGCTACGCGCATTTCCAGCTCGCGGCGCGCCTTGGCCTCGAAGGCAATGCGCTCCAGGTAGTGGCGGCGGCGCTGCATCATCAGGCCCAGCAGCAGCATCAACACCAGCAGCGCAGCACCGCCCACCGCCACCACCGTGCGCACCGGGCGCGCCACCAGGGTCTGCGGAGCGAGGATGCTCACGCTCCAGCCGGTTTCATCGATCTGCACGGTCTGGGTCAGCCAGGCATTGGCGTTGAGCTTCAGGGGCCTGGGTTCGCGAGTCGGGTAGGGCTGGATGGCGCTGATCGCCTGGCGCTCCGCATCGCTCAGGGGCCGGGTGGCACGGAAGCGCCACTCGGGGCGCGAGGTCAGGATCACCACACCGTTGTGGTCGGTCACCAGCAGTTGTTCCGGAGTTTTGCCCCACAGACTTTCGGTGTGGTCGAGATCGACCTTGATCACCAGCACGCCGATGATCCGCTCGCCGTCGTGCACCGCTGCGGCGAAGAAGTAACCGCGCTTGGCCGAGGTGGTCCCAAGGCCGAAGAAACGCCCGAGGCGCCCGGCCATGGCTTCGCTGAAATACGGACGGAAGGAAAAATTGCGCCCGACAAAGCTGTCGTGCTTGTCCCAGTTGGAGGCGGCCAGGGTCTTGCCGTTGGTGTCCATCAGGTACATGACTTCGGCGCCGGTCTGGGCACTGATGTTTTTCAGCAGGCGGTTGGCATTGCCTTGGGTGACGCCATCATCCGGGGCATCGAGCACCGAGCGCAGGGCGGGCAGGTCGCCCAGGATCTGCGGCAGCACTTCGTAGCGATGCAGGGTGCCGAGCAGGTTGGCCACGTACAGATCGAGGGTCTGGCGGTTCTGTCCTACCAACTCACTGCGGTAATAGCGCTCGGCCAAATGCTCCAGCGGCCACAGCAGCGGCGCCAGGCACAGGGCCAGCAACGCCAGGCTGCGCCAACGGGGTCTGCGGGGGAGGGGTGGAGTCATGAGGGTCGGCGCCTGTGGATACAGGCGCATTATGCCTAGCCCAGCTCGGCAAGACACTCGTGCAATGCAGCTTGCCAGTCAGGCTGGTTCACGCCCCATTCGCGTTCCAGGCGGCTGCAGTCCATGCGCGAGTTCAGCGGCCGTGGTGCCGGAGTCGGGTAGTCGCTGGAGGGAATCGCCTCCAGTGCGGCGCAGGCCTTGCCTTGGTCCCGAAGGTGCGCGGCGATCGCCTCGGCAAAGCCGAACCACGAGGTGTGGCCTGCAGCGCTCAGGTGATAAGTGCCCCAGGCACCCGCCGTCCCGGCCTGCCAGCGCTCGATCAGCAGGCGGGTGCTGTGGGCGATGGTTCCGGCCCAGGTTGGCGCACCGATCTGATCGGCGACCACCCGCAGCAGGGGTTTTTCCTGCATCAGGCGCTGCATGGTCAGCAGGAAGTTCTTGCCGTGGCTGGAGTAGACCCAGCTGGTGCGCAGGATCAGGTGTTGGCCGCCGACTGCGCCGATCGCGCGCTCCCCGGCCAGTTTGCTCTGGCCGTAGACCCCAAGCGGGTTGGGCACGTCGTCCTCGGTATAGGGCGTGGCCTTGCCGCCATCGAACACATAATCGGTGGAGTAGTGAATCAACGGGATGCCCAGGGCCCGGGCCTCTTCGGCGAAGATGCCGGGGGCCGTGGCGTTGATGGCAAAGGCCAGCTCGGGTTCGCTTTGCGCCTGGTCCACCGCGGTGTGGGCGGCAGCGTTGATGATCAGCTGCGGGGCGATGGCCTGGACCTGGCGGCGGATCTGCTCCGGGTGCGCCAGGTCGAGCTGGTCGCGACCCAGTACGATCAGCTCGCCCAAGCCCTTGAGGCGCTGCTGCAGCTCGCGGGACACCTGGCCATGCTGGCCGCTGATAAGGATCTTCATGGGCGTGCTCATGGAAACAGGTCGGCCTCGTTCAGGCGCTTGCCGGCCTGATCCTTGGCCGAGAGGGTCGGCGTGCCCGTGAGCTGCCAGTCGATGGCCAGGTCCGGGTCATTCCAGCGAATGCAGCGCTCGGCGGATGGGGTGTAGTAATCGGTGGTCTTGTAGAGGAACTCGGCGAAGTCGCTGAGGACGACGAAGCCGTGGGCGAAGCCTTCGGGTACCCATAGCTGGCGATGGTTATCGGCGGACAGCCGCACCGCTACCCACTGCCCGAAATGCGCCGAGCTGCGACGGATATCCACCGCCACATCGAGTACTTCACCCACGGTGACGCGCACCAGTTTGCCTTGGGTATTTTCCAGCTGGTAATGCAAGCCGCGCAGTACACCTTGCTGTGAGCGGGAGTGATTGTCCTGCACGAACTGGGTATCCAGACCGGTGGCTTCCTGGAAGGCCCTGGCATTGAAGCTTTCGTAGAAGAAACCGCGCTCATCGCCAAAGACCTTGGGCTCAAGGATCAATACGCCAGGAAGGTCGGTAGGGATGACGTTCATCGTTCTTCTCCGGCAAGGGTGAAGAGGTATTGGCCGTAGCCGGTCTTGCCGAAGTATTGAGCTCGTTCGAGCAGTAGTGTGCGGTCAATCCAGCCTTGGTTGTAGGCAATTTCTTCGAGGCAGGCGACCTTTAGACCCTGTCGGTGTTCGATGGTCTGCACGTATTGCGACGCCTCGAGCAGGCTATCGTGAGTGCCAGTATCGAGCCAGGCAAACCCCCTGCCGAAACGTTCCACACGAAGATCACCCCGTTGCAGGTACGCATTATTGATGTCGGTAATTTCCAACTCGCCACGGGCCGAGGGTTGGATCGTTTTAGCTATCTGGATGACAGAGTTGTCGTAAAAGTACAGCCCGGTCACTGCGTAACTGGATTTGGGCGTTTCTGGTTTCTCTTCAATCGACAGCGCGTTGCCGTTCTCATCGAAATCGATAACACCAAAACGTTGTGGGTCCTTGACCCAATATCCAAATACGGTAGCTCCCAACGATTTTTCGGCTGCGGCCTGCAGTTTCTCGGTGAAATGCTGACCATGAAAAATGTTGTCACCCAGGATCAGGCACACCGGGTCCTTGCCAATAAATTCTTCGCCAATCAGAAAGGCCTGGGCCAGCCCGTCCGGCGAAGGCTGCTCGGCGTAGCTGAAACGCACCCCGAACTGGCTACCATCGCCCAGCAGGTTGCGGTACTGCGGCAGGTCCTGGGGGGTGGAAATCAGCAGGATGTCCTTGATCCCCGCGAGCATCAGCACCGAGATCGGGTAGTAGATCATCGGCTTGTCGTAGACCGGCAGCAGTTGCTTCGAAACGCCGAGGGTGATCGGGTGCAGGCGCGTGCCTGAACCGCCTGCCAGAACAATGCCCTTCATCATGCAATCAGATCCTTGGTGTCGGTGAAGCCTAATCGTTGGCCCTGGTAGCTGCCGTCCTGGACGTGCTGGCACCATTCGAGGTTTGCCAGGTACCACTGCACGGTCTTGCGCAGGCCGCTGGCGAAGGTTTCCTCGGGAACCCAATCCAGCTCGCGTTCGATCTTGCTGGCGTCGATGGCATAGCGCAGGTCGTGTCCGGGGCGGTCCTGGACGAAGGTGATGAGGTCGGCGAACTGCTTGATCCCGGCCGGTTTGTGCGGCGCCAGCTCTTCGAGCAGGGCGCAGATGCCGCGCACCACGTCGATGTTGGTCTGTTCGTTATGGCCGCCGATGTTGTAGGTCTCGCCGACCACACCTTGGGTCACCACTTCGAACAGGGCGCGGGCGTGGTCTTCGACAAACAGCCAGTCGCGCACTTGCAGGCCATTGCCGTACACCGGCAGCGGCTTGCCCGCGAGGGCATTGAGGATCACCAGTGGAATCAGCTTTTCCGGGAAGTGGAACGGGCCGTAGTTGTTCGAGCAATTGGTGATCAGCACCGGCAGGCCGTAGGTGCGCTGCCAGGCGCGGACCAAGTGGTCGGACGCAGCCTTGCTGGCGGAGTAGGGCGAGCTGGGGGCATAGGGCGTGGTTTCGGTGAACAGGTCATCGACCCCATGCAGGTCGCCGTAAACCTCATCGGTGGAGATATGGTGAAAACGAAAGGCGCTTTTCTCCGCCACCGGCAGGCCCTGCCAATAGGCGCGGCTGGCTTCCAGCAGGCTGTAGGTGCCGACGATATTGGTCTGGATAAAATCCGACGGACCGTCAATGGAGCGGTCGACGTGGGACTCAGCAGCCAGGTGCATGATGGCATGGGGCTGGAAGCGTGCCAGGACGGCACTGACGGTGGCCTGGTCGATGATGTCGGCCTTGACGAATTCATAGCGGCTGTTACTGGCAACACTGTGCAGCGACTCGAGATTGCCGGCGTAGGTCAGTTTGTCCAGGTTGAGCACTTCGTGTTCGGTGTGCTCGATCAAGTGGCGAACCAACGCCGACCCAATAAAACCGGCTCCGCCGGTAACGAGAATGCGCATGTTGGGTGGCCTGTTTCCTTAAGTTGGTCGGTGATTCAAGCGGAAGCAGCATAGCTTGTTGGCATAGCCCCTAGGGTGCAAGGGGGATGGAAGGGGCAATCCATTGTGGTGGAGGCTTTTCAGACGATTCTCAACCCATAGTGGCGCTTGGCTTGTTCACTGGCTGTCACACCTGGGGGGTTGCGTAACGTCGGGCGCGGTGGCGATATAAGCGCCTGATAATAATTGCCTGGGGTCGTTGTATGTTGCTCGCCACGTTGATTCACCGTGCCAGCCTGCCAAGTCCGCAGATTAGCGCGCAGCAGGCGCTGGAGTTGCTGGAAACCCACTACGGGCTGCGCGGCACGGTGCAGTCCCTGGGCAGCCAGCAGGACCTCAACTTTCGCGTCGACACCGATCAGGGTCGGTTTGTCCTGAAAATCTGCCATGGCGACTACGCCGCCCTGGAGTTGCAGGCACAGCACGCCGGGCTGCGGCATCTGGGCCAGCATCCCGAGTGGCGAGTGCCGCGGGTGATCCCGTCCAACAGCGGTGCCGACCTGCTTTCGCTGGAAATATCCGGACAAACGGTACATGTGCGCCTGCTCGATTTCATCGAAGGCCACTCCCTGACCCACCTGGATTACCTGGGGCCGCAACTGATGGCTGGCTTTGGCCGGTTGTGCGGGCAGATGGACCTGGCCCTGGCCGATTTCCAGCATCCGGGCCTTGAGCGCACCTTGCAGTGGGACGCGCGCCACGCCAGCACCCTGATCAGCCATCTGCTGCCGGTGATTGCCGATGCGCACCAGCGCGGGTTGATTGCAGAGGCTGCCGAGCAGGCTGAGCGTCGCTTGCAGCCGCTGCTCGACGAACTCCCGGTGCAGGCGATCCATATGGACATCACCGATGACAACGTGGTCTGGCAGCGTGATTCGCAACGGCACTGGCAATTACAGGGCGTCATCGATTTTGGCGACCTGATCCGCACCTGGCGCATCACCGACCTTTCGGTCACCTGCGCCGCCCTGCTGCACCATGCTGAAGGCGATCCGTTGCGCATCCTGCCGGCAGTTCGGGCCTATCACGCGGTCAACCCGTTGCAGCATGCCGAGTTGCGGGCGCTGTGGCCGCTGATCGTGGCGCGCGCGGCGGTGTTGGTGCTCAGTGGTGAGCAGCAGGTCAGCATCGACCCGGGTAATGCATACAGCCGCGCCAACCTGAGCCATGAATGGGAGATTTTCCGGGTCGCCACGGCCGTGCCCTTCGAGTTGATGGAGGCGGCGATTCTGACGGCGGTTGGCCAGTCCCTGCCGAGCATTGCCAGTGAGGGTTTTGCGCCGCTGTTGCCGAGCCTGGTGGGACGGGAGTTCGCCCTGATCGATCTGGGGGTGCTCAGCCCGCATTTTGAAGCCGGCAACTGGGAACAGCCCGGCATCGATCAGCGGCTGCTGGAAGAGGCAGCCGCCACCCATGGCCTGGCCGCCAGCCGCTATGGCCAGTACCGCTTATCCCGGACCCGCCCTGATAGCGCCGTAGAGCCGGACACCTGCCCGCTGCATGTGCAGTTGCAAGTGCCCAGCGGCACCCCGGTCGAAGCACCTTTTGCCGGTGTACTCAAGGTGGCCGCCGATGGCCGCCTGCGCCTCGACAGCGGGCAATTGAGTGTGCACCTGTGGGGCGTCAGGCCGTCTCTGGACTCGGGTGCGGCGCTGCTCAAGGGGCAGGTGCTGGGTGAGGTGACCCAGGGCTTGCAGGTACAGTTGTGCCGTGGCCTGGAGCTTGACCCGCCGCTGTTTTGCACGCCGGCCCGAGCGGCGGCCTGGCAGGCGTTGTGCCCGTCACCGGCGGCGCTGCTGGGGCTGGCCTGCGATGCCGAGCCGGAGCTTGACTCCCAACTGCTGCTGGCACGGCGCGATGCCAGTTTTGCCCGCTCGCAAAAACACTATTACGTGGACCCGCCGCGTATCGAGCGCGGCTGGCGCAACCATCTGATCGATATGCAGGGCCGTTCCTACCTCGACATGCTCAACAACGTGGCGGTGCTGGGCCATGGCCACCCGCGCATGGCCGCTGAAGCGAGCCGCCAGTGGTCGTTGCTCAACACCAATTCGCGCTTTCACTACGCCGCGTTGGCGGAGTTTTCCGAACGCCTGCTGGCCCTGGCGCCGGACTCCATGGACCGGGTATTTCTGGTCAACAGCGGCACCGAGGCCAACGACCTGGCGATTCGCCTGGCCTGGGCCTACAGCGGCGGGCGCGACATGCTCAGTGTTCTTGAGGCCTATCACGGGTGGTCGGTGGCGGCGGACGCGGTGTCGACCTCGATCGCCGATAATCCCAAGGCCCTGAGCAGTCGACCGGACTGGGTGCACCCGGTCACCGCGCCCAATACCTACCGTGGCGAGTTCCGCGGTCAGGACAGCGCGCCGGACTACGTGCGCAGTGTCGAGCACAACCTGGCCAAGCTGGCCGCGCAACAACGGCAGCTGGCCGGTTTTATCTGCGAGCCGGTGTACGGCAATGCCGGCGGGATTTCCCTGCCGCCGGGTTATCTGCAGCAGGTCTATGGCCTGGTGCGGGCCCAGGGCGGTGTGTGCATTGCCGATGAGGTGCAGGTCGGCTACGGCCGCATGGGCTCCTTCTTCTGGGGCTTTGAAGAGCAGGGCGTGGTGCCGGACATCATCACCATGGCCAAGGGCATGGGCAACGGCCAGCCACTGGGGGCGGTGATCACCCGGCGCGAAATTGCCGAAGCGCTGGAGGCTGAGGGCTATTTCTTCTCGTCCTCGGGCGGCAGTCCGGTGAGCTGCCGGATCGGCATGGCGGTGTTGGATGTGATGGAGCAAGAACAGCTCTGGGAAAACGCCCAGGTGGTCGGCGGCCATTTCAAGCAACGCTTGCTGGCGCTGATGGATATTCATCCGTTGGTGGGGGCGGTGCATGGTTCCGGCTTCTATCTGGGGGTGGAGCTGGTGCGCGACCGCGAGACCCTGGAGCCGGCTACCGAAGAAACCACCCTGCTGTGTGAACGCCTGCGGGAGTTGGGCATCTTCATGCAGCCCACCGGTGACTACCTGAATATTCTCAAGATCAAGCCACCGATGGTCACCACTCGCCAAAGCGTGGATTTCTTTGTCGACATGCTATCCAAGGTGCTGGGCGAGGGGCTGTGAATAGGTAAACTTTAATCGATTGTTATCGGCTTTAGATGCGTGTTTTTCAACTTTATGAATTTATATCGCTTTTAAAGTCGATTTTTATCGGATATAAAGTCGGCGTTGCTGAAACGCCCGCGTGTTCGCACGTCGCCCTTTTCTGTCACGGGCCACTGTCACCATTGGCCCAACGCCCGCCAGCCCAGGAGATGCTCCATGAGTCGTATCGTTACCGTCGCCGCTACCCAGATGGCTTGTTCCTGGGATCTGGAAGCCAATATCGAGACCGCTGAAAAGCTGGTCCGCGAGGCCGCAGGCCAAGGCGCGCAGATCATCCTGATCCAGGAGCTGTTCGAGACCCCGTACTTCTGCCAGAAGCCGAATCCGGACTACCTGCAGTTGGCGACGACGGTTGAAGAAAACGTCGCGATCAAGCATTTCCAGAAGGTCGCCAAGGAGCTGCAAGTGGTGTTGCCCATCAGCTTCTTCGAGCTGGCCGGGCGCGCGCGGTTCAACAGCATCGCGATCATCGACGCCGATGGCAGCAACCTCGGGATTTATCGGAAAAGCCATATTCCGGATGGTCCCGGCTACCACGAAAAGTATTACTTCAACCCGGGCGATACCGGTTTCAAGGTATGGAACACACGCTACGCAAAAATCGGCGTCGGTATTTGCTGGGACCAGTGGTTCCCGGAATGCGCGCGGAGCATGGCGCTGCAAGGGGCGGAAATCCTGTTCTACCCCACCGCCATCGGCAGCGAGCCCCATGACCAAAGCATTTCGTCCCGCGATCATTGGCAGCGCGTGCAGCAAGGTCATGCAGGTGCCAACCTGATGCCGCTGATCGCCAGCAACCGCATCGGCAACGAAGAGCAGGACGGCTACGACATTACCTTCTACGGCTCGTCGTTTATCGCCAATCAATTCGGCGAGAAGGTCCAGGAACTGAACCAGACCGAAGAAGGGGTACTGGTTCAGAGTTTTGACCTCGACCAGCTGGAACACATTCGCAGCGCCTGGGGTTCGTTTCGTGACCGTCGTCCGAACCTGTATGGTGCGATCAAAACACTCGACGGTTCCCTGGAGTCCTAAGCACCATGAGCATTTTGCACAGCACGCCTCGCGCCGACGGCTTTTACATGCCCGCCGAATGGGCAGCGCAGACCCAGACCTGGATGATCTGGCCCGAGCGCCCGGACAACTGGCGCCTGGGCGGCAAGCCGGCGCAGGCCGCGCATGCGGCGGTGGCCCGGGCCATCGCCCGTTTTGAACCGGTGACCGTGGCGGTATCGGCCGGCCAATATGAAAACGCCCGGGCGCGCCTCGACGTCCCCAATATCCGCCTGGTGGAAATGTCCAGCGATGACGCCTGGGTCCGTGATACCGGCCCGACCTTTGTCATCAACAACAGCGGCGAAGTCCGCGGCGTGCACTGGGGGTTCAACTCCTGGGGCGGTTTCGACGGCGGCCTGTACTCGCCGTGGAACCGTGACGAGCAGGTCGCGAGCAAGGTCCTGGAAATCGAACGCTGCCAGCGCTACCGCACTGAAGGTTTTGTGCTCGAAGGCGGCTCGATCCACGTCGATGGCGAAGGCACGGTCATCACCACCGAAGAATGCCTGCTCAACCGCAATCGCAACCCGCACCTGAAGCGCGATGAGATCGAAGCGCTGCTGGGCGAGCACCTGGCGGTGGACAAGGTCATCTGGCTGCCGGATGGCCTGTTCAACGATGAAACCGACGGTCATGTGGATAACTTCTGCTGCTACGTGCGCCCGGGTGAAGTGTTGCTGGCCTGGACCGATGATCCCGAGGACCCGAACTACCCGCGCTGCCAGGCGGCGATGAAAGTGCTGGAAAGTACCCGCGATGCCAAGGGCCGCACCTTCAAGGTGCATAAAATGCCGATCCCGGGACCGCTCTATGCGACCCAGGAAGAGTGCGACGGCGTCGATGCCGTGGAAGGAACCCAGGAGCGCAACCCGTCGGTGCGCCTGGCCGGCTCTTATGTGAACTTCCTGATCGTCAACGGCGGCATCATTGCCCCAAGTTTTGACGATCCTCTGGATGACCAGGCCCGGGAGGTCCTCCAGGGGCTGTTCCCGCAGCATGAAGTGGTGATGGTGCCGGGGCGCGAACTGTTACTGGGGGGCGGCAATATCCATTGCCTTACCCAACAGCAGCCTGCACCGCACAAAGGTTGAGTGGGGTTGTAACAGCCCATGTCACCTGAGTACGGGATGGGATGATGAATTTAATCCTGTACTGAGCAGCAAGCCCGCAGCCCTTATGGACTGCGGGCTTTTTTGTATCCGCCAACCCACATTGCCGGCACATTGGCACAGCTCTTGTATCAGTTCAGAGGTGATTCTGAGACCGGTAGAACTGCGATGTTCTGTCATAAACCTTGGATAAGTTAGCCGCTCACGAACCAGGAGAGAGCGCTGGAATGAATATGATCAGCGAGCGGGCATCGCATCCCTTGGCAATGAATAACGAATCGCTTCAGGCTCTGGCCCTGTGGTTGAAATCCAATGGAACGCGCCAGATCAGAGAGCCTGATCCGCGCCGGATGATCACCGAGCGCTACCCTGCCGGCTTGCTCAGCGAGGCAGAACTGCAAGCGTTGTGGGATGTAATGGAAGGATAGTCAGCAACGGATTGATAAAAGCGCTGCCGGGATGGCAGCGCTTTTTTTTGCGTGGATTTTTTAGCGGGGCTTCAGCGTCTTCCGTGGGGGGTCAGAAGCTGTAGGTGCCGGTGACCACCAGGCTGCGCGGGTCGCCGAACTGGATCTGCCCGGCACTGGTGGCCGTGGAGTAGTAAGTGCGGTCGCTGATGTTGTTCAGCGAGGCCCGCAGGTTCCAGTCTTTCTGCCGGAAGCCGGCCAGGGCATCCCAACGGCCATAACCGGGCAGCACCACGGTATTGAGGTTGTCGGCGTAGCGATCGCCGACCAGGGTCAGGCCGGTTTCGGCGTACCAGCCCGCTTCCGGTTTCCAGGTGATGAACAGGCTGCCGTTGCGCTTGGCGACGTTGTTGACCCGGTTGCCTTCGTCGCCGTTGTTGCTCTTGACCACGGTCGCGTCCTGCAAGCCGATGCCGCCCCGCAGCGACCAGTTGCCGACGATCTTGCCGCTGGCGGTCAGCTCCACGCCACGTGAGCGTTGCAGGCCGGTGAGCAGGATGATGTTCGGATTGTCGACGCTCCGACTGCGGCGGTTGTACAGCTCCAGTTCATAGACCGCGAGGGTGGTGCTGAAACGGTCGTCGAACCAGTCGCTCTTGACCCCGACTTCCTTCTGCCGGGTGCGCTCAGGGCTCAGGTCATTGGTGTTGCCGTTGGCGTTGGGGGTGATGCCGATCAAGCCGCCGCCCACCGGAGAAAAGCTCTTGCTCCACGAGGCATAGAACGAGTGGTGCTCCAGAGGCGTCCAGACCACCCCCAGGCGCGGGCTGGTGCTGTGGCTGTCGCGGTCGTCCTTGCGGTGGGTGACCTGGTTGTCGGTCTCGATGCTGAAGTTGTCGTAACGCAGGCCGGCGAGCAGTTGCCATTGATCGTTCAGGCGCAACTGATCCTGCACATAGACGGCGCGGCTTTCGACTTCGCTCCGGTTGTGGGTGGAAATCACCATTTTCCCGGTGTGCCGCAGGTCGCGGTTCGGGTTGAACGGGTCCAGTGCCGGTACGGCCTGGCCGCCAGCGCCGACTGCGGCCGCGGTGTACAACTTGGGGTCGCGGGTCTGATTGCCCAGCTCAACGCCGGTCAGCAAGCGGTGCTCCAGGCCGAAGGTGTCGAAGGTGCCTTCCAGCTCGGTGTTGTTGTAAAGGTTGCGAGTGTTGAGGTCCTGCTGCCAGCGCTGGCGGGTCACGGTCCTGTTGGCAGGGTTATAGGTGGTGACGTAGGTATTGTCGAAATCGCTGTCGAGCTTGAACACCCCCAGGGTGTTGCGCAGCTGCCAGTTGTCGCTGAGCTCGTAACTGAGCTTGGAACGCAGGGATTGGGATTTGTCGTTGATGTAGTCGCGCTTGTCACCGTAGGTGGTGTCGCGGCTGACATCGGCCGGGCGCCCGTTGATACCGGGAATCCCGCGGTCCGGCGTACGGTCATAACGGCTGTATTCGTATTGCACCAGCCAGTTCAGGTCCGGGGTCAGTTGCCAGCTCATCGACGGTGCGAACAGCTGGCGGTTGCCGCTGACGCCATCGCGGAAACTGTTTCTATCCTCGTTGCCCATGTTCAGGCGCAGGCTGATGTTCTCCGACGGATCGCTGCTGAGGTCGGCGTAGAGGCTGCGCAAATCCTCGCTGCCGCCCCTGAGCTCGACACTGGAGCGACGGCCGAACTGCGGCAGTTTGCTTACGCGGTTGATGATCCCGCCCTGGCTGCCGCGGCCGTAAAGCACGGCGGCAGGGCCCTTGAGCACCTCGATGCGCTCGATGTTGTGCAGGTCGCGCACGTACTGGCTGTCGTCGCGTATACCGTCGAGGTAGAAGTCGTTGCTGGCGTCGAAACCGCGGATGCGCACGCTGTCGAAACGCGTATCGGCGCTGTTGCTGACGTTGGGGATGCCGCTCAGCGCCGTGCCCAGGTCATTGATCCCGTAATCCATGACGTTGGCGGTCTTGATCGAGTCGATGGCCTGGGGCACGTAGCGCAATGGCGTGGCAGTGCGAGTCGCGGTGCTGCTTTCCCTGACCCGAGGATCGTCTTCATCGGCATTGGCTTCGGCGTTGATGGCGGTGACCGGCAGGGTGGTGGCGGCGTAGCTGAACCCGGAAGTCAGCAGGGCGCACAGGCCGATGGAAACGGGCGTGAGACGAGGGTGGGCAGGCATTTAAAGCGCATCCGAAGGGTGGGTGAGTCGAGGGTGCGAATGGTAATGCTTGCTATTTGCTTTCGTTAATTATTCCTGAAAAGTTCCCTTGGGTTTATGTTTCAAATTGTGTCTTTGTCGTAAGGGGCTGGATACACGGGCCGGGAGGACCCATTCGACCGATTGGCGAAACAGACTGAATGCCATTCCGGGGTTTTTCCGTGGCGGGCCTGGGCATAGGCTGCGGCATCGGTTTTTTTCAATCTTTTGCTGGAGCCCGTCATGTCTGCCGCGACCCTTCATTACATCTACGACCCTCTTTGCGGCTGGTGCTACGGCGCCAAGCCTCTGGTACAGGTTGCACAGGCGTTAGTGCCGGTGGTGCTCCATGGCGGCGGCATGATGACCGGCCATAACCGCCAGGCCGTCTCGCCACAGTTGCGCGACTACGTGATGCCCCACGACCGGCGCATTGCCGAGTACACCGGGCAGCCGTTTGGCGAGGCGTATTTTGAAGGCCTGCTGCGCGATCATTCGGCGGTCTTCGATTCGGCGCCGCCCATTGCCGCGGTGCTTGCTGCACAGGCGTTGAGCGGGCAGGGCCTGGCGCTGCTCGGGCGATTGCAGACGGCGCACTACCTTGAAGGCCGGCGCATCGCCGACAAGGATTTACTGCAGGAGCTTGCACAAGAGCTGGGGCTGGACGCCGGCAGCTTCGACGCGGCGTTCGAGTTGGCCAGCGCGCAGCAGGTAACAGACCACATCAAGGACAGCCGTGCGTTGCTGGCCCAGGTCGGTGGCCAAGGGTTCCCGACCCTGGTGCTGGAGCTGGGTGGCCAGCGGCGGCTGCTGGATATCGGCCCCTGGCTGGGCAAGCCCGAAGCGTTCGCCACCTGGCTCAAGGCAGCGCTGATCAGCGAATCCGCTGTACCCTCTTCCAGCGCCCCGGTCTGTGGCCTGGACGGTTGCACCCCTTGAATGTTCTTCCCCCTGTCGCGGAGTCACCCATGGATAACCTTGCGCTGATCAAAAGCACCTACGAAGGTGCCAATTCCCAGGAAAACGCGAAGAACACCGCCGCCGCCCTGGCCCCCGATGCTCGCTGGACCGAAGCGGCGGGTTTTCCCTATGCCGGCACCTATGTGGGTTTCGAGGCCATTGTCGAGAATGTTTTCAAGCGTCTGGCCACCGAATGGGAGGGGTTCGCCTTCAAGGTCGAGAACTATGTGGCCCAGGGCGACCAGGTGGTTGCCTACGGCAATTACACCGGCGTCTACAAGGCCACCGGCTTGCCGATAAACGTCCGCGTGGTCCATTTATGGACCCTGAAAGACGGCAAGGTCAGCCACTTCGAGCAGTTCGTCGACAGCCACCCGGTGCAGTTGGCGATGCAAGGGGCTGCTGCTCCTTGATGAAGGGCCGCACATCCGTCGCGGCCTGTCACTCAAGCGCAATGGCCCCTGCGCAAATGAATTCTTAGAAGATTTTTGCCTATTTCCAGAAGATTCTCGAAATTGACACACTGTTCTGGGCGCGGATAGGATTCGCCCCAACGCCTGTGGCCAAGAGCCATAACTTCTTAAAATAATAAAGGCCCGCCACGTTTTCTCGTGGGGCGGGCCTTTTTATTTTCGGGTCGCAAAAGAGCGCTAAGACGCCATCCGGACCGGGTTCCACAGCGCGTAATCAACCCGTAATAAGGAAAATAAAAGAATGTTGAAACAACGGATCTGCCTGATTGCACTGGGGATTTTGGGCGCTACTCAAGCCATGGCTAACGACCAGGCTGAGTCCAAGGGCTTTGTTGAAGACGCCAGCCTGAAAGTGCTGCTGCGTAACGCTTATATCAATCGCGACAAGAAAGACGGTAATCACGATCAGCGCGAGTGGGGCCAAGCGGCTATCGGTACCTTCTCTTCCGGTTTCACCCAGGGCACGGTCGGTGTGGGCGTTGACGCCTTCGGCCTGTACGGCCTGCGTCTGGACCGTGGTAGCCACGCTGGCGGCGCCGGCATCGACTTCTTCAAGCAAAGCGAAAACGGCAACAAGACGCCGGCTGGCGACCTGGCCAAGGCCGGTGGTGCAGTCAAGTTCCGTGTTTCCAACACCACCCTGGCGTACGGCGACCAGATGCCTGAGCTGCCGGTCCTGAACTACGACAGTTCGCGCCTGCTGCCGGAAAGCTACACCGGTACCCTGATCACTTCCAAAGAGATCAAGGGCCTGGTGCTGAACGCCGGTCGTTTCACCGCTGAGTCGCGCAAGAGCGCCGAAGGCCGTGACAGCGGTGGTCTGAAGTCGATCAACGTTTTGGGCGGTGCCTATCAGTTCACCGAACAGTTCAAGGGCGCGCTGTACGCTTCCGACGTCGAAGACGTGCTGAAGAAGCAATACGTGAACCTGAACTACGTGTTCCCGTTGGCCACCTCCCAGTCCCTGACCCTGGACTTCAACGGCTACCGCACCGAGCTGGACAAGTCCTACGCGCAGAAGACCAACGCTGGCGGCGAAGACAACAAGATCTGGAGCCTGGCCGCTGTCTACGCCGTGGGTCCTCACTCGTTCACCCTGGCCCACCAGCGCAGCACCGGTGACAGCAACCTGGGCTACGCCTATGGCGGCTACCAGAAGCAGCAAGGTCGTGTCGGTGACGGTGGTAACACCATCTACCTGGCCAACTCCTACTGGTCCGACTTCAACGCTGAAGACGAGCGCAGCTGGCAGCTGGGCTACGGCCTGGACTTCGGTACGTTCGGCGTGCCTGGTCTGAGCTACAACCTGGCCTACGTGCGTGGTGACAACATCACTTCGACCAACAGCGCTGGCGCGACCACCACTGGTGGTACCGAGCGTGAAATCTTCAACCAGGTCAAGTACGTGGTGCAGAGCGGCCCGGCCAAAGACCTGAGCGTGAAGGTTCGTAGCTCGATCCTGCGCGTGGCGCAGAAATCCAGCGGCTACAACGACAGCGGCAACGAGCTGCGTGTGTTCGTCGACTACCCGATCAACGTGTTCTGATTCTGGCGCACACGGGTAACGCAAAAGGCCTCACAGCGATGTGAGGCCTTTTTTTTGCCTGGGGAATGCCTCCCGGCCTTATGGCTGCTCGGCAAAGGTTTGTAGATAGGCCAGGAGGTTGTCGATTTTTTCTGCATCGCTCAGCCCCCAGAAGATCATCCGCGTGCCGGGCACCACGGCCTTGGGGTCTTCGAGATAGGCCACCAGTTTGTCGCGGGTCCAGACCACGCCGGAGTTCTTCATGGCCTCCGAATACTGGTAGTCGCTGGCACTGCCCGCCGGGCGTCCGATGATGCCGTTGAGCTGGGGCCCAAAAGAGCTGCGTACCGAAGGCCCGATAGTGTGGCAGCCGCCGCAGATCCGCTTGAACAGCTTGCCGCCGGCCTCGGCATCGCCTTGCGCGTGGGCGGGACTGCCGAGCAGGGCCAGGGTGAACAGTAGGGCCAGGGCTGCGGTTTTCTTCATGGGGGACTCCAGATCGGCAACGGCTTGCGGCAAAAACGCGCGGCTATTTCAGCATGAAAAACCCGTGGCCGGGGTTCGCAGATCAAAGGTCCGGCGCGTGGGGCTTGAGGGATAGGGATTGGCGCCGATCCGAAACTGCTCATAAACTGCCGCGCGACAGTGGTTGGCGGGCAGATTGCCGCGTTCGGTCGAGCGTCGGCGTTATCGGTTTTTTCAAGGAGGAGGCAGCGATGGCTCAGGCACGGGTGATTGGTACGTCGATAGCGGCCATCCAGGCGGCAGAGAGCGAGCTGGGGCGGCGTTTGCCCGAGTCTTTTACGCAATGGCTGCTGGTCAATAACGGTCGCTCGCTAGGTGCGCTGACGGTGTTTCCGGTGTTTGATGCGCGGGATCCGCGCAAGACCTGGGACTCCATCGTTCGGCAGTACCAGGAGGGCTGGCAGGTGTGGCTGGACAACGTGGCCGACACCGCGAGCGACTTCTCGGCATTGCTGCCGTTTGCCGAGTTCGGCACCGGGGATTACTACTGTTTCGACTACGCCGTGGCAGGCGCTGGCGGCGAGCCGGTGGTGGTCCTGTGGTCCCACGAAAGCGGCGTGACCCAGCGGGTGGCGGACAGCTTCATGGCGTTTATGCAGCTGTCCGAGCACCGTGTGAGAGGGGCTTGATGATGATCGACACGTCGCCGCAGGACGTGTTTGAAACCGCAGACGGCGAGGTGCGTGTGGTGCTTGAGCAAGGCTCGTCCATTCATCTCAAGGCGGCCAGCGCCTACAACGATCCTGTCGAGCTTACGGCCACCCAGGCCCTGGAAATTGCCGATATCCTCCTTCACTTCGCCAGTCGCCTGGGCGCTTGAACAGGCCAACGGATCTCCCCATGAACATGCCCACACAGCTCCAGGCCTATGCCGCGGCCCAGGTCCTGGTCGACGCCCTTGATCGGCGCGACACCGACACCCTTCAGCAGGGCTTCTGCATCAGCGACGCCGTCCTGGAAGAGGTTTACCAAGCCTTGGATGACTCATTCGATCCGGGCGCCCGCTTGTCTCTCGCGCCTGTTGCCCTGGCCTTCGCCGAGCGCGGAGGGCAACGGCGGTTTATCGACCTCTATCAACAGAACGACCAGGCCGTGGCCCTGGACTGCGTGCTGTTCGCCGATGGCCAGCCCAGCGAGACGGCAGTGTATCTGGCGCTGCATCAGGTCGATGGCCAGTGGTTGGCGCACTACAAGTACATCGGTCACTGAGGCCCCCAGGTAGCGGGCGCGCGGGTGACGGGAAGCGTTCGGTTTAAAGCAATTGCGCTGAGTTCGTATGCAAATCGCCGCACTTGTTGCGTACAAAGGTAGTTGTCGTACAACTGCTTGAGCTATCATGAGCCTTCATCCGTAAACCTGGATACACGCTCTTAATGGACCACCAGAACGTCCAACCCACCGTCCGCCGAAAGCACCGCAGCCTGGCCCAGGAACTGGTCACCGAACTGTCGCGGCGCATTCGTGAAGGTGAGATCGAGCGCGGGGCGAAGCTGCCCACCGAGTCTCAGGTCATGGACGAGCATAAGGTCAGCCGCACCGTGGTCCGCGAGGCCATTTCCCGGCTGCAGGCCGCGGGCCTGGTGGAAACCCGCCACGGTATCGGCACCTTTGTCCGCGATATCCCCAGCCCCAGCGGCTTTTGTATCGACCCCGAGACCATCGTCACCCTGCATGACGTGCTGGCGGTGCTCGAGTTGCGCATCAGCCTGGAAGTGGAGGCGGCAGGCCTGGCCTGTGTGCGGCGTACCGATGAGCAATTGCGCCTGATGCGCGACTCCCTCGATGCCCTGAATTCCCCGGCGGTCAGTGTCGATTACGCGGTGGCGGCGGACTTTCAGTTTCACCAGCAGATCGCCCTGGCCACGGGCAATCGCTACTTCACCGACATCATGTTGCACATGGGGGTCAGCATCATTCCCCGGACCCGCCTGCACTCCAAGCGCCTGGTGAATGATGCCAAGGAGCCTTACCTGGAGCGCTTGAGCCGCGAGCACGAAGACATCTATCAGGCGATTGCCCGACGCGACGCTGACGCCGCACGTGCTGCGATGCGCCTGCACCTGTCCAACAGTCGCGAGCGCATGCGCAAGGCGTACGAAGCCTTTGAAGCGGCGGCCGCGCTGACTTCCTGAGCGCCGCCGCCAAGGCCTTTCAGCCGAGGTTGTTCAACTGCGCGCCTGGGGCTCGGGCAAGCCTTTGACCCCGGGGTTCAAGGCGAACACGCCACCGGCCAGCGGCTGGTCGCCAAGGTCGATGCCCTGGGGGCGAATCGAGGTCACAAACAAAGTGTCGAGCCCGGCGCCGCCAAAGGCGCACATGGTCGGTTTCTTCACCGGCAGCGGTAGCGAGCGGTCCTGCTTGCCCTCGGGGGTGAAGCGCAGCACCAGACCGGCATCGATGGCACAGATCCAGTAGCACCCCTCGGCATCGACCGCCGCGCCGTCCGGCCGGCCGGGGTGGGCGTTCATGTCGACGAAGCTGCGCCGGTTGTGGGGGGTGCCACTGTCGATGTCGTAGTCGAAGGCCCAGATCTGCTGCACCGTGGGGTGCGAGTCCGACAGGTACAGGGTCTTGCCGTCCGGGCTGAAGGCCAGTCCATTGCCCACCAGCAGGCCGTCCAGTTGTGCGCTCAGTGGCTCGACCAGGCCCGGGGTTTGCCCGTCGTAACGGTACAGCGCCCCCACCGGGTCGGTGCCCATAGCGGGTTGCATGGTGCTGGACCAGAAACGCCCCTGGCGGTCGCAGCGCCCGTCGTTGAAACGCATGTTGGCCCGAGCGTGCTCAACCCCGGCGCGTTTTTCGGCGTGCAGGCGGCCGTCGGCCTGGGGCGTGAGTTGGAAGATGCCGCTTTCCTGGGCCCCGAGCCAGTGGCCCTGGGGGCTGCGGACGATGCAGGCGAGCATCTCGTCGGCCTGCCAGGATTCGGTCTTGCCGTCCGCCTGCCAGCGATGCAGGCGGCCCGCAGGGATATCGACCCAATACAAGGCATTTTCCTGCACGTGCCAGACCGGGCTTTCACCGGTGGCATTGCGGGCATCGACGATGAGTTCGGCGTTCATACCGTGGGCTCCAGAAGGTAGGGGGCGGCGGCGCCCGTGCGCCGCCGCGCAGGGAGAGGGGCAGTCTCAGTCGCCGAACGGCCCGGCTGCGGTAAACGCGCCGCCCTGGAACAGGCTGTTGGGATCATCGGCCGCAGGCTTGGGCTGCTGCTCGATCTGCGGGCGAAATTTTTCCGAGCTGTCCTGCGGGGCAAACTCCAGGTGCGCGGCGTGGCGGTTGTTCCACCACAGGTCGCGGTTGGCGGATACGCCGTAGACCACGCTATGCCCGACATCACTGGCCAGCAGTGCGCGTTCCACCAGGTGGTCGAGGTCCTGGTAACTGAGCCATGTGGACAGCATCCGCAGGTTGCGCGGTTCGGGGAATGACGAACCGATGCGCAGGCTCACGGTTTCGATGCCGTAGCGGTGAAAGTAGAAGGTCGCCAGGTCTTCGCCATAGGACTTGGACAGCGCGTAATAACCGTCCGGGCGGCGCAGGCTGTGGGCGTCGAGTTCTGCGTCCTGCGGGTAGAAGCCGGTGACGTGGTTCGAGCTGGCGAACACCACGCGTTTGATCCCGTGTTTGCGCGCCGCTTCGTAAATATGAAAGGTGCCGCGAATGTTGGCATCGAGAATTTCTTCGAAGGGCCGCTCAACGGAAATCCCGCCGAGGTGGACGATGGCCTCCACGTCCTTGACCAGGGCTTCGACCCCGGCCTTGTCGGCCAGGTTGCAGTTGATCACTTCGTCATGCGCGCCGCGGCTGGGTGCCATGGGGCTGATGTCCGAGGAGCGGACGACGGCGGCGTGGGCCTGCAGGGTTTCCCTGAGTATCTGGCCCAGGCCACCGGCGGCGCCCGTCAGCAGGATGCGGGTGAAGGGTTTGCGCGAAGGGGGCTGTGTGGTCATGGTCGGGTCTTCCATAGAGCTGTGGTTGCGGAGGGGGAGGGGGCGGCCAGGCCTGGTGAACGATGCGCGATCGCCAGGCCGGCTCGACTGTTACATGAAGTTGTACTGGATCCCGAAGCGCCAGCGGGCTTGACGGTCATCACTGGTGGAATTGACTTTGACGTCGCCGATCTCGATGAACGGAACCCACTCCTTGGTGAGTTTGTATTTGACGATCATGTTCTGCTCGTAGTCGCTCTTCTTGTTGTCGTAGCGGATGTAGTCGGTCTTGAAGTAGATGAACTGGTACTCATAGGCCCACTTGCTGGCCGGGGTATAGCCCAGCCAGCCTTCGAAACGGTTGGTGTTCTGGTTGTCCTTGGCGCGATCAGGCAAGTCTTCGTTGATCTGATCGCGGTCGAGCTTCTTGGCATCGAGCCGGTAGCGCGTGGCGACGTAGAAGGCATCGTTGATCTTGTAGTTGTACTTGAGCCCGAACTTGTAGCTGGTCGAGTCCTTGGAGCTGTCCATCTGGAACGCCGGGGTCAGGGTCGACTGCGGGCTCAGCTTGTAGTTGTAGCTGACGGTGAACTCGTGACCGTTGTTGACCATGTTGTCGTAGGCGACATCTTCGCGATCGCCGGCCGTGCGGTATTTCATCTCCGCCTCAAACCCCAGACCACTGTCCAGGCGATAGCCGAGCTTGATCCGATCGGCGTGGGCGCTGTCGTCTTCAGTGAACTGGTGGCGGTAGTTGATGTTGGCGGAATCGGCGCTGGCGCAGAAAGGCAGGCTGAGTGTGGCGAGCGTAACGAGGGTACGGAATGTGATGTTCATGGAGTCTTCTTTTATTGTTTTTGTTGGGTTTGTGAACAGTGCGGCAGGCAGCAGAGGTGTTGCGGAGGTCTCATTTCTTGGTGTCGATATACGTTATCGTACGACTATGGGGGTGTCTACGGGTTATGGCCCTGTTTGTAACGTCTTGTTACATATAATGCCTGTAAATAGGGCTCTAGAGGTCACTGTGTTGTCTTTAAGTCATCTTTAAATAGGGGATTTTGCGGGGCTTACGGGGTAAAATGCGCGGAAATTCGGAGGTTATTTTTCGTCTTTTCAAGTGTTGTACGATGACGTATGATCATTTTCAGCAGGCGACATTCCTGTCATAAATCTAATAAGCAGGCTAAAGACGTCCATGAGAATTACAGCAGTCAACGTCCAGGTTTTTTCCTACCCGACCCGTCGCGCTGTCGACAGTGCGGGCCACGCCCACCCCGGTGATGTCGCCCAGGCCAAGATGGCCCTGCTGCGCATCCAGACCGAAGACGGCAATGAGGGTTATGCCTTCGGCGCCCCCGAATTGATCCGTCCTTATGTGCTCGATGGTTTTGTGCGCAAGGTGCTGATCGGGCAGAACGCCCTCGATCGCGAAAAGATCTGGCACGACCTGGTGCACTGGCAGCGCGGCAGCGCCAGCCAACTCACCGACCGTGCCCTGGCCCTGGTGGAACAGGCGCTGTGGGACTGGGCCGGGCGCAAGTTCAACGTGCCGGTGCACAAACTCATCGGCGGTTTCCGCGACAAGGTGCCGGCGTACGGCTCGACCATGTGTGGCGATGAATTGCCAGGCGGCCTGGCGACCCCGGAAGACTACGGCCGTTTTGCCGAGACCCTGGTCCAGCGCGGCTACAAGGCGATCAAGCTGCACACCTGGATGCCGCCGGTGTCGTTTGCGCCAAGCCCGCGTATCGACGTCAAGGCCTGCGCCGCCGTGCGTGAAGCGGTCGGCCCGGACATCGCCCTGATGCTCGATGGCTACCACTGGTACAACCGCACCGACGCTCTCTACATTGGTCGCGAATTGCAGAAGCTCGACTTCGCCTGGTTCGAAGAACCGATGATGGAAGACTCCGCCGAGTCCTACGCCTGGTTGGCGGGGCAGCTGGATATTCCGGTACTCGGCCCGGAAACCCTGGCCGGCAAGCACCTGAGCCGTGCCAGCTGGGTGAAGAACGATGTCTGCGACATCCTGCGCGCCGGTGTCGCCGGTGTCGGCGGTATTGCCCCCTGCCTGAAGGTGGCGCACATGGCCGAATCCTTCGGCATGGATTGCGAGATCCACGGCAACGGCGCGGCCAACCTGGCGGTGGTCGGGGCAATCAAGAACTGCACCTGGTACGAGCGCGGCCTGCTGCACCCGTACCTGGACTACGACGAAGTCCCGGCCTACCTCAAGCGTCTGGTCGACCCGATGGACAGCGACGGTTTCGTCCACCTGTCCGACCTGCCGGGCCTGGGTGAAGAGATCGACTTCGAGTTCATCGAGACCAACACACTCAACAGTTTCTGATGTGTAACGCGGGCTTCCCGGTCCAGGCCGGGTCGCCCGAGAGCCCTGAATAAATATAAGAAAGGCACTCTCACTATGAGCATTCTCCCCTCGCTTTGGGCGCGGGTATTTGCGGCTACTCTGGCGATCTCCACCTTGCCTGTCGCTTATGCCAAGACCCCGGCCGATCAACTGATTGTCGGCATGAGCATGATCAACCTGTTGTCCCTGGACCCTGCCGCCGCCACCGGGCTGGATGTCTCGGAGATCAACGCCAACCTCTACGACATGCTGCTGGTGCAGGATGTGGCCCAGCCTGATCGCCTGGTTCCGGCCCTGGCCGAACGCTGGCAGGTCAGCGACGACCGCAAGACCTTGACCTTCACCCTGCGTCCCGGGGTCAAGTTCCAGTCCGGCAACCCCCTGAGCGCCGAAGACGTCGCCTGGTCCCTGCAGCGGGTACTCAAGCTCAACCTGGCCCTGGCCTCGACCTGGAAGGCCTACGGTTTCAGCGCGGAAAACGTCGAGCAGTACATGCGCGCCACCGACGCCACTACCTTTGTCATCGAGCTGCCACGGCCGACCGACCCGCTCTTGGTGCTCAACACCCTGGCCACCTCGCCCAGCGCGTTTGTCCTCGACCGCAAGAAAGTGCTGGAGCACCAGAAGAACAACGACCTGGGCGCCGCCTGGCTGGTGACCCACGCCGCCGGCAGTGGCGCCTTTGTGCTCAATGACTGGCGCGCCAACGATGTGATCCTCATGAGCCGTTTCGACGGTTACTGGGGTGGACCGGCCAAGCTCAAGCGCATCGTCATGCGCAACATGACCGAGTCCCAGTCTCTGCGCCTGATGATCGAGCGCGGCGACCTGGACATCGCCAAGGGCATGTCGGCACCGGATATCGAAGCCCTGCAAGGCAGTGACAAGGTGCGCACCCAGACCCTGCAGCGCGGCACCCTGTACTACGTCGCCCTGAGCGTGAAGCAGCCGATGTTCGCCGATGCCCGGGTGCGCAAGGCGGTGCGTTCGCTGATCGATTACCAGGGCATCAACCAGACCGTGATGCCGCACTACGGCCTGATCAACCAGCGGCCGTTGCCCCTGGGCCTGGCGGCGCGCCTGCCGGATCCGGGCTACCGGCTGAATGTCGAGGAAGCGAAAAAGCTCCTGGCCGAAGCCGGCTACCCCAATGGCTTCAAGACCAGCATCCGGGTGCTGACCGATCCGCCCTTCATCAACATCGCCTCCAACCTGCAATCGACCCTGGCCCAGGCCGGGATCCAGGCCAGCATCATCACCGGCACCGGTAACCAGATCTACGGTGCGATGCGCGAGCGCAACTTCGACATCATCGTCGGCCGTGGCGGCGGCGGTGCCGAGCGGCATCCGCATTCCAGCCTGCGGACCCTGGTGTACAACCCGGACAACCGCGATGAAGCCAAGCTGAGCAACTTCCAGGGCTGGCGCACTTCGTTCTACAGCCCCGAGCTGAACCAACTGATCGAGAGCGCCGAGGTCGAGCCTGACGCCAGCAAACAACTGGCCCAGTACCGGCAGATCCAGGAGCAACTCGACCAGCAGGTGGGCGCCATTCTGCCGGTCTCGCAAATGACCGACACGGTGCTGATCTACGGCGACGTTGCCGACTATCAAGGCCATACGGCCGCGACCACTCGCTACAAAGACGTCTACAAGAATCGCTGAGTGTGGCGCGGGGCCTGGCCCTGCGCCCTTGGTGTACCGGTGACTGTTTTATCAGGAGCTCACTATGTTTGTTTCGACTGCCTCCGTGTTGGGGGCTCGCGCTTCCAATACCGCCCGGCGTGTCAGCACGGTCCTGGTGACCTTGCTCGGCCTGCTGGCGCTGACCTTTATCATTGGTCGGGTCATGCCGCTGGATCCCGTGCTGGCGGTGGTCGGGCCAGACGCCGACAGTTCCACCTACGACCAGGTGTACCGGGCCATGGGCCTGGACAAGCCGATCTGGACCCAGTTCGGGCTGTACCTCAACGACTTGCTCCACGGTGATTTCGGCAACGCCCTGTTGACCGGCCACCCGGTGCTGGAAGACATCAAGCGGGTATTCCCGGCGACCATCGAACTGGCGACCCTGGCGATTCTGTTCGGGGTCCTGATCGGCCTGCCGCTGGGTGTGTGCGCCGCCAGCAACCAGGGGCGCCTGGGGGACCATATCGCCCGGGTCATCACCCTGTTCGGTTACTCCACACCGATTTTCTGGCTGGGCATGATGGGCCTGCTGGTGTTCTACGCCTGGCTCGGGTGGGCCGGCGGCGCCGGACGCATCGACCTGGCGTACGACGGCATGGTGCCGGAAGTGACTGGCCTGCTGCTGATCGACTCGACCCTGGCCCGGGACTGGGACGCCTTTGCCAGCGCCCTGCGCCATATCATCCTGCCGTCGCTGATCCTGGGCCTGAACTCGGTGGCCTACATCAGCCGCATGACCCGCAGCTTCATGCTTGAGCAGCTGTCCCAGGAATACATCATCACCGCCCGGGTCAAGGGGTTGTCCCGCCGCCAGGTGGTCTGGGGCCATGCCTTTCGCAACATCCTCGTGCAACTGCTGACGGTGGTCGCGCTGGCCTACGGCTCGCTGCTCGAAGGCGCGGTGCTGATCGAGACTGTGTTTGCCTGGCCCGGTTTCGGCCAGTACCTGACCAGCAGCCTGATGCTCGGCGACATGAACGCGGTGATGGGCTGTGTGCTGGTGATCGGCCTGATCTTCGTCGCCCTGAACCTGATCAGCGACGCCTTGTACAAGGTGTTCGACCCGCGTACGCGCTGAGCCGTTTTGCCGTTGCGAACCGATAAAAATATAAGAAGAAGGATCCTTGAATGAAAACTGCATTTTCCAAACTGCACCTGGGCCTGCTGGCGGCGGTCCTGGCCCTGGGGCCGATGGCCGTGGTGAACGCCAAGACGCCGAACGACCAACTGATCGTCGGCATGAGCATGGTCAACCTGTTCTCCATCGACCCGGCCAATGCCCCGGGCCTGGATGCCTCGGGGGTCAACGCCAACCTCTACGACACCCTGGTCAAGCGCGACCACGGCAACCCGGAAAAACACCTGCCGCAACTGGCCGAGCGCTGGGACATCAGCGAAGACGGCAAGCAGGTGACGTTCCACCTGCGCCAGGACGTGAAGTTCCACTCCGGCAACCCGTTGACCGCTGAAGACGTGGCCTGGTCGCTGTACCGGGTGATGAAGCTCAACTTCGGCCTGGCCACCACCTGGAAGGCCTACGGCTACAGCGTCGACAATATCCAGTCGCTGATTCGTGCCAGCGATGCCAACACCCTTGTCATCGACCTGCCGCAAGTCATGGACCCACTGTTGCTGATCGACTCCCTGGCGATTTCCCCAAGCGCCGTGGTGGTGGATCGCAAGACTGCCCTGGCCCACGAGAAAAACGGCGACCTGGGCGCCGGCTGGCTGGTGACCAACGAGGCCGGCAGCGGCCCGTTCGTGCTCACCAAGTGGAGTGCCAACGACTCGCTGCTGCTGACCCGTTTCGACGGTTACTGGAATGGCGCGGCCAAGCTCAAGCGCGTGGTGGTGCGGCACATGACCGAGTCCCAATCGCTGCGCCTGATGCTTGAGCGCGGCGACCTCGACCTGGCCTATGGCATGGCCGCGCCGGACATCCGCGCCATCGATGGCTCGGAGAAAATCCAGGTCCAGTCCCTGCAGCGCGGCACCATGTATTACGTGGCCATGAGCATGAAACAGCCCGAGTTCGCCAAGCCCAAGGTGCGCGAAGCGGTGCGCAACCTGATCGACTACAAGGGCCTGGACGAACAGGTGATGCCTTACTACGGCAAGCTCAACCAGCAGCCGATGCAGCTGAGCCTGGAGGCCCGCCTGCCGGATCCGGGTTACCACATGGACGTGGCCAAGGCCAAGAAACTGCTGGCCGAAGCCGGTTACCCCGAAGGCTTCAGCACCACCATCCGCACCTTGTCCGAGCCGCCCTTCATCGACATCGCCGCGCGTCTGCAGGCGACCCTGGCCGAAGGCGGGATCAAGGCCAGCATCGTCACCGGCACCGGCAACCAGGTGTATGGCGCGATGCGTGCGCGCAACTTCGAAATCATCGTCGCCCGCGGTGCCGAGCGTTACCCGCACCCGTATTTCAGCCTGCGCACCTTTGCCTACAACCCCAACAACAGCGACGACGCCGGCCTGCCCAACTTCCAGGGCTGGCGTGCCTCATTCTTCAGCCCGGAGCTCAACAGCCTGATCGACAAGGTGGGTATCGAGCGCGACGGTGCCCAGCGCCTGAGCCTGTACCACCAGGCGCAGAAGCTCTACGACCAGCAGGTGGGCCCGATCATGATGATTTCCCAGATGACCGACACCGTGGTCAGCGCTTCCGACGTCAAGGGCTTCGACGGCGATGACGCCGAAGCCACCCGTTACCTGGGTGTCTACAAGCAACGCTGAGTGCCACCCGGGGCGCCTGCGGGCGCATCGGGTGATCCTGATTTTGAACCGAGAACATGCCGATGATTGCCAACATGTCTTCTACCGATTCCACCGCCAAACGCCAGAGCGAGCGGGCCCCCGGGTCCAGCTTCGATGCCTTGTGCAAAAGCGGCCTGCGGGTCCTGCGCCACCTGCTGCGCAACCCCATGACCCTGGCCGGTTTGCTGGTCGCACTGCTGCTGATCGTGGTCGCGGCCTTCGCCCCCTGGATCGCCACCCATGACCCGGTCGCGCAGAACCTGGCCAGCGCCCTGCAGGCACCGGGCGCCGCCCACTGGTTCGGAACCGATGAGTACGGTCGGGATATCTTCAGCCGGCTGGTCTATGGCTCGCGCATCACGCTGTACATCATCACCCTGGTGACTGTGATCGTCGGCCCGATCGGGCTGTTTATCGGCACCGTCTCGGGCTACTACGGCGGCGTGGTGGACACGGTGTTCATGCGCCTGACCGACATCTTCATTTCCTTCCCCAGCCTGGTGCTGGCGCTGGCCTTTATCGCCGCCCTGGGCCCTGGCCTGGAGCATGCGGTGGTGGCGATTGCCCTGACCTCCTGGCCACCGATTGCACGCCTGGCGCGGGCGGAAACCCTGTCCCTGCGCAACGCCGATTTTGTGGTGGCGGTGGAGCTGCAAGGCGCTTCGTCGTCGCGCATCATCCTGCGGCACATCGTGCCGATGTGCATGTCGTCGGTGATCATCCGCCTGACCATGAACATGGCCGGGATCATCCTGACCGCCGCCGCCCTGGGTTTTCTCGGCCTGGGTGCCCAGGCGCCGTCGCCGGAGTGGGGCGCGATGATTTCCACGGGTCGGCGCTACATGCTCGAGTGCTGGTGGCTGGTGGCCGTACCGGGTGCGGCGATCATGCTGGTCAGCCTGGCATTCAACCTGTTGGGCGATGGCCTGCGGGACATCCTCGATCCGCGTAGCGAGTAACCGGAGGCTCCATGTCCGACATCAAACTGAACGTCGAAGGGCTCAATGTGCGCTTCGTCAGTGGCAAGAAAGAAATGCACGCCGTGCGTGATGTGTCCTTCACCCTGGGCCGGGAAAAACTGGCCATCGTCGGCGAGTCCGGCTCGGGTAAATCCACCGTCGGCCGCAGCCTGCTCAAGCTGCACCCGGCAAGCGCCAAAATCACCGCCCAGACCCTGCGCTTTGGCGATGTCGACCTGCTTTCGGCCAGTGAAAAGGCCATGCAGAAGATCCGCGGCCAGCGCATCTCGATGATCATGCAAGACCCCAAATACTCGCTCAACCCGGTGGTCAAGGTCGGCGACCAGATTGCCGAGGCCTACCTGGCCCACCACAAGGCCAGCCGCAGCGACGCTCGCGAGCGGGTGATGGAGATGCTGGAAAAGGTCCATATCCGCGACCCGAAGCGGGTCTACAACCTGTACCCCCATGAAGTCTCCGGCGGCATGGGGCAGCGCATCATGATCGCGATGATGGTCATCACCCGGCCCGAGGTGATCATCGCCGACGAGCCGACCTCGGCCCTCGATGTCTCGGTGCGCCAGCAGGTGCTCAGCGTGCTCGAAGAGCTGGTGGAGCAGCAGGAGCTGGGGCTGATTTTCGTCAGCCACGACCTGAACCTGGTGCGCAATTACTGTGACCGGGTGCTGGTGATGTACTCCGGGCGCGTGGTCGAGTCCCTGGCGGCCTGCGACCTGCAGTACGCCGAGCATCCCTATACCCGTGGCCTGCTGGCTGCCCTGCCGAGCATGGACAACCGCCGCGAGCGCCTGCCGGTGCTGCAGCGCGATCCGCTCTGGCTGACTTCTTGAGGAACCGACCATGCCCATGATCCAAGCCCATTCGCTGAACCTCAGTTTTGGCGCCGGCCCGGCCCTCAACCAGGTGCTGCATGACGTCAACCTCAGCGTCGCCGATGGCGAATCCTTCGGCCTGGTGGGGGAGTCCGGCTCGGGCAAGACCACCGTCCTGCGCTGCCTGGCCGGGCAGTACCGGCACTGGAGCGGCGAGCTGAGCATTGCCGGCGCGCCGTTGCAGCACAAGATCCCCAAGGAGCACTTTCGCAAGGTGCAGATGGTGTTCCAGGACCCCTACGGTTCCCTGCACCCGCGCCACACCATCGACACCGCGCTGCGTGAGCCGCTGATCATCCATGGCATCGCCGACAAGGACGACCGGATCAACGAAATTCTGCTCAAGGTCGGCCTCAACGAAAGCTTTCGCTATCGCTATCCGCACCAGTTGTCCGGTGGCCAGCGCCAGCGCGTGGCGATTGCCCGGGCGCTGATTCTCGAACCCCGGGTGCTGTTGCTGGATGAGCCAACCTCGGCCCTGGATGTGTCGGTGCAGGCAGAAATCCTCAACCTGCTGGCGGACCTGCGTCAGCGCGAGAAACTCACTTACCTGATGGTGACCCACGACCTGGGGGTGGTGACCCACCTGTGTGATCGGGTGGCGGTGATGCAGCAGGGCAAGATCGTCGAACTGCTCGACAGCCAGGCCCTGAGCCAGGACCTGGCAAGCCATGCCTATACGCGGATGCTGGTGCAGGCCAGTCGCGATTTCAGCCGCGAATCCGAACGGCAACTCGCCGGTTGAGGAGGGCGCTGGCAGCGTTATTGTTATCGTACAACTATAAAAGGGCTCTGCTCCGCTATCCCATGGGGTTTACGGGGTAAGGTCCTTTATCTATAGGGTTTTTACTTGCGGTTACATAGCCAGGACGTTTTTGTCGTGGTCCTTTTCAAATTTTAGTTGTACGATGACGTACCTCTTAAGGTATTTCATTCACTTTCCGGCTCGAGGTTTGCGAACCATGACTCCACAAGAACTAAAATCCGTCCTGTCTTCCGGCTTGCTGTCGTTCCCCATCACTGACTTCGACGCGAAAGGCGACTTCCGCGCCGACACCTACGCCCGCCGCCTGGAGTGGCTGACCCCGTACGGTGCCAGTGCTCTGTTCGCCGCGGGTGGCACCGGTGAGTTCTTCTCCCTGGAACCCACCGAGTACACCCAGATCATCAAAACTGCAGTCGACACCTGCAGAGGCCAGGTGCCGATCCTCGCCGGCGCCGGCGGCCCGACTCGCCAGGCCATCGCCTATGCCCAGGAAGCCGAGCGCCTGGGCGCGGCCGGCATCCTGCTGATGCCGCACTACCTCACCGAAGCCAGCCAGAAGGGCCTGGTGGCTCACGTTGAGCAGGTCTGCAACTCGGTGGACTTCGGTGTCGTGGTCTACAACCGCAACCTGTGCCGGCTCAACGCCGAAAGCCTGGAAATCCTCGCAGAGCGTTGCCCGAACCTGATCGGTTTCAAGGACGGCATCGGCGAAGTCGAGTCGATGGTCTCGATCCGCCGCCGCCTGGGCGAGCGCCTGACCTACCTTGGCGGCCTGCCGACCGCAGAGGTCTATGCCGCGGCCTACAAGGCCCTGGGCGTGCCGGTGTATTCCTCGGCGGTGTTCAACTTCATCCCGAAAACCGCCATGGACTTCTACAAGGCGGTGGCCGCTGACGACCACCAAACCGTGGGCCGCCTGATCGATGATTTCTTCCTGCCGTACCTGGCCATTCGCAACCGTTGCGAAGGCTATGGCGTGAGCATCGTCAAGGCCGGCGCACGCCTGGTCGGGCATGACGCGGGCCCGGTGCGCGCACCGCTGACCGACCTGCTGCCGGACGAAGTGGAGCAACTGGGCGCGCTGATCCAGAAACTCGGCGCCCAGTAAGGCGGTTGCCTGCGGCGCTGTCGGGGCGCCGCAGGACCTCGATCAAGCACCGGGTGAGCCGGGTACAACGCAACAGGGACGCGTTATGAAGCTGCATCATCGACTCACGCTTATGGTCATCTGCACCGTGCTCGGCCTGCTGTTGATTGCCGGGTTCGGCTTGAGCGCCCTGCGCTCGAACATGCTGGAAAACAAACGCAGCGAAATTTACACCGTGCTCAATCTGGCCGCGCAGCAAGTGGCGTATTACCAGGAGCAGGAACAACGCGGCATCCTCAGCCGCGACGCTGCGCAGGCCAAGGCCATCGAAGCCCTTTCGAGCCTGCGCGATGGCAAGAAGACCTACCTCTGGGCCCGCACCGTGGACGCCCTGGGCCTGGTCCATCCCAACCCCGAGGTGATCGGCAAGGTCGACGTCGGCGTGACTCTGGCCGACGGTAGAACCAAGTGGCAGGGCTATCTGGACGGTTTGAAAAACACCCGATTCGCTTACTTCGACGACCTGGCCAAATACCCGGGCGCCGAACAAGCGGTGCCGAAAATCAACGGCATCACCAAAATCGACGGCTGGAACTGGCTGGTGGGTTTCGGCATTTTTGTCGACGACATCGATGCCGCATTCTGGCGCCTGGCCTGGCAGTTTCTCGGGGTCGGCCTATTGGTGGTGCTGGTGACCACGGCGCTGGCCTTGAGCATGTCCCGAGGCATTTATCGCAGCCTTGGCGGCGAGCCGACCTATGCCACCGAGGTGGCGCGGGCGATCGCGGCCGGTGACCTGAGCCTCGCGGTCAGCGGGCGCTTCGGCCCGCAGAGCCTGCTGGCGGCGGTGGCGACCATGCAGACCAGCCTGCGGGAAATGATCGTCGGCATCCACAACGGCTCCGGCCTGCTGGGCGAAGCGGCCAGTGGCCTGACCGGGCAGATGCGCCAGATCGACAGCGCCTCCCAGCAGACCTCGGAAGCCACCACCGCCACGGCGGCGGCCATCGAGCAGATGTCGGTCACCATCGATCATATTTCTTCGAGTGCCCGCGAGACCGAAGCCAACTCCGCGCGCTCGGCGCAACTGGCGGCCGACGGCGAGCAACTGGTGCACCAGGCGGCGGGGGCGATCCAGCAAGTGTCGGCCCAGGTCGAGGACGCCTCGGTGCGCATCGCCGGGCTGGTCAAGCGCACCCATGAGATCGACGGCATCGCCAGCGCCATCAGCGACATCGCCAGCCAGACCAACCTGCTGGCGCTGAATGCCGCCATCGAGGCGGCGCGGGCCGGAGAGCAGGGCCGGGGCTTTGCGGTGGTGGCCGATGAAGTGCGGCACCTGGCCCAGCGCACCGCGCTGGCGACCCAGGACATCACCCGCATGATCAATTCGATTCAGGTCGACACCGGCTCGGTGGTCGAGGGCATGACCGCCGTCACGCCCCAGGTGGCGATTGGCGTGGCCCTGGCCGAGCAGGCCGCCAACGCCCTGCGCGAGATCAATCGCGGGGCCTCGCTGACCCTGGTCCAGGTGCGCGAAGTGGCCAGCTCCACCGCCGAACAAAGCCAGGCCAGCGCCAGCGTGGCGCAGAACATCGAGAGCATCGCCAACCGCGTCGAAGACTCGGCGGCATCGGTGCGCGCGGCCCACGGCAACGTGCATTCCCTGGAACGCCTGGCGGATGAACTGCGCGAATCCGTGGCGCGCTTTCGGCTTTGACACCCCCTGACCCCTGAAAGGAGATCCGCCATGCCCCATTGCATCATCGATTGCCCGGTTGCCCTGGCCCAGCGTGTCGGCGAGCAGACGCTGCTGGCCGCCGTGCATGACGCCCTCGATGCCTTCGGCGTATTCAAGCCGGGGGACATCAAGGTGCGCCTCAACGGCTGCAGCCATTACCGCTGCGGCGCGACCCAGGACGACTTCGTGCACGTGGCGCTGTACCTGTTCGCCGGGCGCAGCGCCGAGCAACAACGCAGCCTCGCCTCGGCGACCCTGGCCGCCCTGGTAGCCTTGCTGCCCGAGGTCGAGGCGCTGTCCATGGATGTGAGGGAAATGCCGCGCGAGACGTTCGTCAACCGCAGCCAATACCTCGAAGAAGCCGGGCGCTCGGCCTGAACCCAGCGGTTCAGCCACCCCGGTGTGATGACTGGCAAAAACAAGGAAAACAACATGCCGTATCAAAACCCTGCTGTCGCTCTGCCCAAACGCCCCCTGGCACGCGCTGTCGTCGCCACCCTCACGCTGGGCTGCAGCCTGCCGCTGTGGGCCCTGCAAGCACCGAGCAAGGTGCAAGTGCCGACCCTGGCCTTTGATGACCAGCAGATCATCCTGGTCTGGGAAAAGCCCGCGGACCACGCCGCGATCAAGGATTACCGGGTCTACGTCAATGGCACCCTGCTGGGCAGCGCCAATGGCAACAACGACAGCGTATCGCCGGCCAAGCCCTACATCGACCGCTTCTACGAGCAGGACCCGGCCAACTTCCACTACCGCATCGCCATCCACAGCTTCACCGCCCAGGGCCTGAAGCCCGACACCCAGTACCGTTTCACCGTGCGTTCGGTCGACGGCCATGGCAAGGAGTCCGCCGACAGCCCGGCCGTGGTGCAGCGCACCAGCCAAGTCCCGGCCCTGTTCGATGTCAAAAAATACGGCGCCAAGGGCGATGGCAGCAGCCTCGACACCCTGGCAATCCAGAACGCCATCGACGCCTGCACGGCCGGCTGCAAAGTGCTGCTGCCCAAGGGCACCTACAAAAGCGGCGCGCTCTACCTCAAGAGCAACATGACCCTGGAAATCGCCGAGGGCGCGACCCTGCTCGGCTCCGAGCGCGCCGAAGACTATCCGCTGGCGGGTTACATCCAGTATCCGTACTCGACCACCGTGCGCCCGGCCTCGCTGATCAATGCCTTGCCGCGTGATCCGAAACAGCACCAGACCTTCGAAAACATCCGCATCGTCGGCAAGGGCACCATCGACGGTAACGGCTGGAAGCGCCAGGCCGACGTCAAGGACGAACTGGGCCGGCCGCTGCCGTTCTACCTGCCCAGCGACAACACCCGTTACATGCAGGACGGCATCCTGGCCAAGGCCCAGGTCGAGCAAGCCGTGGCCCGGGGCCTGAACGTCAAGGACGCCTACGGCCAGATGCGCTCGTCGCTGATCACCCTGCGCAACGTGAAGAATGTGTTCTACGGCGGCTTCACTGTGCTCAACCCGGCGTACCACGGGATCATGAACCTGGAAACCGAAAACGTGGTCATGGCCAACACCACCCACAAGACCTACGACGCCAATAACGGCGACGGCATCGAATTCGCCAACAGCAAGGGGGCGATGGTGTTCAACAACTTCTTCGACACCGGCGATGACTGCGTCAACTTCGCCGCCGGCACCGGGGCCGAAGCGGTGAAGCAAAAGCCCCAGGAAGATGCGTGGATCTTCAACAACTTCTTCCGCAAGGGCCACGGCATGGTGGTCGCCGGCAGCCATACCGGTGCCTGGATCCAGAACATCCTGGCTGAAGACAACGTCTCCGACGGCACCGATGCCGGCCTGCGCATGAAGAGCACCAACTTCATGGACGGTGGCGCGCGCAACGTGGTCTTCCGCGATTCGGCGATCCGCAACACGGTCAAGCAAGCCTTTATCTTCACCCTCGACTACAACGACCCCAACGCCAAACTCGACTACACCAAATCCACCGTGCCCGGGCAGTTCAAAGACATTCGGGTCAGCGACGTCAGCGTCGAGAACGCCAAACTGGCCGCCATCGAAGTCAAGGGTGAAGGCAAGAACAACGCCTACCACCAAGGCCTGACCTTCGAGCGCGTACGCTTCAGCGGCACTGCCAAAGCCAAGATCGACGGCCTCAAGGACTCCCGCTTCGACACCCTGCGCTTCACCCAGACCGGTGGCGCCAACCCTTGGCAAATCAGCGACAGCCCGGGCTTGACCTTCAAGGATGTAGAGCCGGCTCCGTTGTAGGGCTCAAATCACCCACCCATAAAAAACCGCCTGTGAAGGCGGTTTTTTGTGCTGCTACTTCAGTGAAAAGCCACGTGGCAATTGGTCCGAACGGTCGTGTGCATGTTTTCTGGATCTAGTAGGATTAAATCCTATTCCATCCGGAAGTCTCATCATGCGCACCACTCAACAATTTAGTATCACGCTGCCCAGCCAGATGGCCGATGTGGTCAAGGCCAAGGTGGCCTCAGGTGAATACGCCACTGAAAGCGAAGTGATTCGGGACGGCCTGCGGGCGCTGCTGGCTCGTGACCGCGCCTTGGATAACTGGTTGGTTGGCCAGGTTGGTCCGGCTTATGACGCTTTGAAAGCTGACCCTGAAAGTGCACTCAGCGTTGAGCAAGTACGCGCTCGTTTACTGGCCGAGCATCAGGCCACCCTTGCTAAACCGTAATGACCTACACCGTGCAGTTCGCCCCGCAGTCCCTGGAGCATTTGGCAGCACTCTATGGTTACCTTGCCGCAGAGGCTTCGCCGCAGATTGCCCTGCGCTACACCGACGCTATCGTTAGCCATTGTGAAAAATTACGTACGTTCCCGCGGCGAGGAAACTTGCGCGAGGATATACGCCCAGGCCTGCGTATCACCCACTACCGCAAGCGGGCAGTGATTGCCTTTACGGTGGATGAGGAGAAGGTTTTCATCCTGGGGATTTTTTATGGTGGGCAAGACTTCGAGACGGCGTTGCAAGGGAATGTGGATGAATAGAGCAGCCTGCAAGATTAAGCACCGCAACGACTACCCACTACTGCCTTGACCCAGAAACAAGAGCTTGGATAGCCGATTTGTGATGCGGCCAGGCAATGCTCCACCCACTGCCTGGCCCATCGCGGCCCTTAGAAATCCCAGCGGGTAGTGACCATCACATTGCGCGGGTCGCCGTAGTAGGCCGAGGTGTAGAAGCCGATGTTGGTGTAGTACACCTTGTCGAACAGGTTGTTGACGTTGAGGGTCGCCGACAGGTTTTCCGTGAGCTGGTAGCGGGCCATCAGGTCCACCAGCCAGTACGGGTCCTGGGTGAACTCTTCGGAGCGTCGCTTGCCGCTGTTGTAGAGCGTCTGCCAGCCAGCGCCCTGCCAGCGTGCGCCGCCGCCGAGGGTGAGTTTGTCCAGGCTGCCCTTGAGCTTGTAGCTGGTGTAGAAGCTGACCTGGTCTTCCGGCTCCCAGGTCGAGACCTTTTCGTTCTCGGCGTCGCGGGCGATCTTGTGGGTGTAGCCCGCCTGCAATTGCCAGCCGGGGCTGAGTTCGCCGGAGATTTCCGCTTCATAGCCTTTGGTCCTGGTCTCGGTGCCCACATAGGCGCGGTCGTTGCCCGGAATCGAGTTGAACAGCGTGTCGGCCAGCGGTCGATTTTTTTCATGCACTTCGAAATAGGCGAGGCTGGTATTCAGTCGGCCGTCGAAGAACTCGCCCTTGAGACCAAATTCATAGTTTTTGCCTTCGTTGGGCTCCAGCATCTTGCCGTTACGGTCCTCGTATTCGGTATTTTTCAGTGAGTCAGGACTGTCGATCAATATCGCGCCGCAGAACGACCGCGGTGGTGATGTCCTCAACGGACTCGTGGCTGGCTACGGCATCCCTGACTCGATTCAAGTCATCGATGGTGCGTGATTCGACCTCAATCACCAGGTCGAGCTGGCCACTGACCGAAGAAATGCGCCGCACCTGAGAGTTCTGCGCCAGCAGGTCCAGCAGGCCCATGGCAGGGGTGCGTTTGAGGCTCACAAGGAGGATGGCGCGAATCACATTGGCATCGATTTCGCCGATATCCGCTCGGTAGCCTCTGATCACGCCATTGCGTTCAAGGTTGATCACCCGCTCGCTGGTAGCGCTTCTTGAAAGCCCGATTCTGGCTGCCAGAGCCTTCAGCGCAATGCGCGCCTCTTTGGACAGAATTTCGAGTATTTCGCGATCTTTCGTGTCCAGGTCGCGCATGAGAACTCCCTCCGTTGTGCTACCGAATTTGTGCCGGTCGATTCCGACAATATGCAGGCCAAAGCCGACCGCATACTTACTGTCCTCCCCTATTTCGCATGCCAAGCTATCTGAAAAAAATGGCTTGGAAAACAATTACTATGACGAACCTTTCCCACCCCGCCCCTCAGTTCTCGATGAGGGATGCCGAAGCGCTGGCTGCACAGCTTTACAACGTTACTGCTACGGCATCGCCTCTGGATGGTGAGCGAGACCGCAACTATCGGTTGAAGACAGGTAGCGATGCGGGGTGGATTCTGAAAGTCGTCAATTCGACCGAGCCACGGGTTGAAAGCGAACTGCAGACGGCCATTCTCAGTCATCTCGCCAGTAACAGCCCCGAGCTTGCGGTGCCCTTGCTCAAGAAAAGCCTCACAGGGGATTTCCTGGCCTCGGCAGTGGCACCCTCTGGCGAAACCCATGCGGTGCGCCTGGTCAGTTGGTTGCACGGAACACCGCTGGCCGAGGTCACGCGCACGTTCGAGCTGATGCGCAGCCTGGGTCGATCGTTCGGTGATATGGATCGGGCCCTTCAGGGTTTCATGCACCCGGGCGCGATACGTGATCTCGACTGGGACTTGCGTCACGCCGCACGGTCCAGATCACGCCTGCATTTCGTGGAAGACCCTGGCAGAAGGGCCATTCTGGAACGCTTCATTGATCGGTTCGAAAACACCGTTCAACCCAGGCTTTCGCGATTGCGCACCCAGGTCATTCACAACGATGGCAATGACTGGAATGTCCTCGTCGATCCCCAGGACCATCAGACAGTCTCCGGCATCATCGATTTTGGCGATGCGGTCCATACGGTGCTCATTGCCGAAGTAGCCATCACCTGCGCCTATTCCATTCTCGACATGGAAGATCCAATCGGCGCGGCCGCCGCGCTCACTGCCGGCTTCCATGAGACGTATCCGCTTCAGGCGCAGGAGCTGGACGTCCTCTTCACCCTCATTGCCATGCGCCTGGTCACAAGCGTCACCTTGTCGGCCTCACGCTACGACCGGACCCAAGACAATCCCTACCTTGCCATCAGCGAAGCGCCGGCCTGGCGCCTGCTGGAAAAAATGGACCGCATGAACCCGCGACTGGCGACGGCGATCCTGCGCAAGGCCTGCGGGTTTGACGCGATCGAAGGTGCTGGGGCGGTTCGCCGCTGGGTGGCCGAAAACAGGCAGTCATTCGCGGATATCGTGCGCCCATCGGCGGCGACCCTGAACAAGGTGATTGTTCCGTTCGCAGATGCCTCCCACGTGATGACCATCGCTTCAGCCGAGCAGCGCCCAGCGGAGGCCACCCAGTGGTGGAATGATTTCTCTGCCGAGCACAAGGTGCCGCTGGGTATCGGGCCATGGGGCGAAGAGCGGACCATCTACACCGACACGGCGTTTGAATCGCGATTTATCGAAGGGCAGCGGCGAATCATTCACGTCGGTGTCGACTTGATCATGCCGGCTGGAACGCCTCTGTATACCCCCGTCGCCGGCGTGGTGCAAAGCGTCGAGGTCGAGCTTGAGCCGCTTGGCTACGGCGGTTTGATCATGCTCGAACACGCGCCTGAAGGCTGTCCGCCGTTCCTGACCTTGTGGGGGCACATGGCGCACGAAGCCATGGCGCGGCTGAAGCCCGGGGACCGTCTTGAGGCCGGCGCGCTGGTTGGATACATGGGGGCGGATACGGAGAATGGCGGCTGGATCCCCCATGTGCATTTCCAGATGTCCACCGACACCCAGCTCAAGGCGAGCGAGTTCATTGGCGTAGGCGAGCGGGCTTACCTTGACGTATGGGCCGACGTTTTTCCCGATGCATCGGTTCTGGCCGGCATTCCTCCGGAAACCTACAGCCAGGAGGGACGGACCAAGGCCGAAATTGTGGCGAAGCGTAAGGAGTTGTTGCTTCCCAACTTGTCGATTTCCTATTCAGACCCGATTAAGTTCGTGCGCGGTGATGGGGTCTGGTTGATCGACAACTTTGGCCGGGCGTATCTGGATTGCTTCAACAATGTCTGCCATCTCGGCCACTCTCATCCCGATGTGGTGCAGGCACTTTCGCGTCAGGCTTCAAAACTGAATACCAACACGCGTTACCTCCACGACACCATTGTGGAGTACGCCGAACGGCTCACCGCGACCCTGCCTGAAGGCTTGGCAGTCGCCTCCTTCGGGTGTTCCGGAAGTGAAGCAAACAGCCTCATGCTGCGCATGGCGCGCAATCACACGGGCCGCAACGACGCCATCGTGCTGGACTGGGCTTACCACGGCACCACACAGGAGCTGATTGATCTCAGCCCCTACAAATACAAACGCAAAGCCGGTAACGGCCGTGCAGAACATGTGTTTGAGGCGACCGTCCCGGACACCTACCGTGGCGTCGAACACTGGCCGTTCGAGGAGCTTGGCAAGCGTTTCGCTGAAAGTGTGGCGCAGCAGATCGAGACCATGCGCAAGCAGGGCAGGTCCCCGGCGTTCTTTCTGGCAGAGTCCATTCCCAGTGTCGCCGGGCAACTGTTCTTCCCGGAAAACTACTTGAAAGAAGTCTATGCAATGGTTCGTGCAGAAGGCGGTCTTTGCCTGGCTGACGAAGTCCAGGTTGGCTTTGGTCGAGTGGGCAGCCACTGGTGGGCCTTTGAAACCCAGGGCGTCGTGCCCGATGCAGTGTCCATGGGCAAACCCATTGGCAATGGCCACCCCATGTCGGCGGTGGTCACCACGCGCGAGATTGCAGACAGCTTCAACAACGGCATGGAGTACTTCAATACCTTTGCCGGCAGCCCGGTTTCATGTGCCGTAGGGCTCAGCGTGCTCGATGTGATTGAGCGCGATAACTTGAAACTCAACGCCCTGACAGTTGGCAATTATTTGCTCGATGGCTTTCGCAAACTGCAACAGCGATACGACGCCATTGGCGACGTACGCGGCCTGGGCCTGTTCCTGGGGATTGAGCTTGTCACGGATCGCAAAAGCAAATTTCCAGCCACGCAACTGGCCAGGAAAGTCGCCGATGGTGCCCGGGAGCGAGGCATTTTGATCGGCACTGAAGGCCCCCATGACAATGTGCTGAAAATGCGCCCATCGATGATTTTCAGTCAAAAAAATGCGGACTTTTTGCTTGAGGTCCTGGACGAAAGCTTCAAGGCTGCGCTCCAGTAAGTCGTGGACCCGGTGGGCGTGTGGCAAGAGGCGGAGGCGGAATGGCCTGCTGGGTTTTGTCGCACACTGTCCGCGCTTTGGCGCAGTACGCAGGACAAGCGCCGTGCCTGGCCGGCATAGTGTCGGCCAACTCCGGCAATGTGTCCGGCAGGCTGACACCTTGCCTGGTGCTTTCCACAATTGCCTATGCAAAGCTTTTCCTGAAGGCTGGGTGAAGAGCCCCAAAAAAATAAATAATAATTCTTCAGAGGTGCCATCCAATGCTAACCAGAACGCTCAAGGGTCTGATTGTCGCATCCACCGTGGCGGCCGCAGCGCTACTTTCCTTCACCGCTGCTCACGCGGACGACTTGAAGTCGATCCAGGAATCCAAAGAGATTCGCATTGCAATGAGCGGTCAATATTCCCCCTTCAGCTTTGCCAACGAGCAGAACCAGATTGTCGGATTCGACGCCTCCATCAGTGAGGCCCTGGCTGAGCGGATGGGCGTGAAAGTGACAATCATCACCACCCCGTTCGACGGAATAATTGCCGGCCTCCTGGCAAAAAAATATGACGCCATCATCGCCTCCATGACCATCACCCCGGAACGCCTGAGGGCAGTGGATTTCGCGGGGCCCTACTACCACGCCGGCCGCACGATCGTGGTGAAGGAGGATTCGGCGATCCAAAGCCTGGATGATCTGAAAGATGTAACTGTTGGCGTCACGCTGGGGGACGCTCACGACAAATGGGCCAGGGCGCGCGGCAACCTGAAGGTGAGAACCTATAAAGGCCTTCCGGAAATGCTGGTCGACCTGGAAGCCGGGCGTATCAACGCGCTGGTGATGGACAGCGTTCCAGTGCTGGTCGCGGTCAAGGAAACAGGACAGAAAGTGCGCATCATCACGCCTCCGGAAAGCGATGGCGGCATTGAAGGCATGGGCATTGCGCTACGCAAAAATAACCCCGAACTCAAGGCGACGGTACAGAAGGCGCTTGACGACATGCTCGCCGATGGCAGCTACGAAAAGATCTCGATGAAGTGGATTGGCAAAGATATCCGCTGATTCATCTTCAGTCTGGCCCGGTTTATTCGCGGGTCAGTCAACCTGACTTTTCCGAGCGTTCCCATGGATCTGACACTCATACAGCGCACACTCCCATTCTTTCTGGAAGCGGCCTGGACCACGGTGCAAATCTCCGTACTTGCACTTCTACTGGGGTTCCTGATCGCAATCGTGCTGGTTGCCATGAGGTTGTCCGGCGTTTTCATAGCTCGATGCCTGGCAAGAGTCTACATAAGCATCTTTCGCGGGACGCCCTGTCTGGTTCAGCTGTTCATCATCTACTTTGGCGGACCCCAAATCGGACTCGAATTGGAGCCGTTTGCGGCGGGGGTGATCGGCCTGGGCCTGAACATCGCGGCGTACATGGCGGAATCGATTCGAGGTGCCATCGTCAACGTCGATCCGGGTCAGGTAGAAGCTGCGCGTTCGATCGGCTTCGGCAAAGGCCAGACCTTATGGCTGGTCACCTTGCCTCAAACGGCAAAGTTGATGATAAGGCCGCTGGGCGTTAATGCAGTCGCGCTTATAAAAGGCTCCGCATTAGTGTCAACCATATCCGTGGTTGAACTCTCCTATACCGCGCAGCGCTTTATCAGCTCAACCTACAAACCTTTTGAAATTTTTGCGGTGTCGGCAGTTCTTTATATTGCGATGGTCTACACGGTCAGATTGATTGTTGACTACCTCGATAATCGCTTCGCGGCAAGGTGAGACTCTTCAATGCAAAGCCTCGATCTAAGCATAGTTGCACCCTACTCTGAACTGCTGGCGACAGGCTTGTGGTGGACCGTTGTATTGTTTCTAAGCTCCAGCGTGTTAAGCCTGATGTTGGGAGTGGTCTTTGCCCTTATCGTTCTTTATGCGCCCAGGGTCGCTGCTCTTCCGGTGCGCTTTATCACCTGGCTGCTGATGGGCACGCCGCTCCTTCTACAGTTGTACGTGATTTATTACGGTCTGGTGCAAGTGGGGATCGATATCCCGGCCTTGGTGGCAGGCATCATAGGCCTGAGCCTGCACTTCGCTGTCTACAATGCTGACGTGATTCGTGCCGGGGTAATGTCCGTGGACCCTGGCCAGATTGAAGGCGCCAGATCCATTGGCCTCAGCCGCGGTCAGACCCAGCGTTACGTGATTGTGCCGCAAGCACTTCGCAGCACCATTGCGCCCCTTGGAAACAACCTGATCGTGCTGTTGAAGGACACCTCCCTGGTGTCCATCATCGGTATTGCAGAGTTGGTCTATAGCGCTCAGCGTGCAGTCAGCGAGACATACAGCCCCTTTGAGTTTTATCTGACCGTTGGGGTTATTTATTATGCGGTCAATCTTGTTCTGGAAGCCGGTCTGCACCTTCTCGAAAATAAGGTAGAGATGTCACGATGATCACAGAAAAGTCCATGATTGAGGTTAAAGGCGCTCGCAAGTCCTATGGCGCCATTGAAGTTCTCAAAGGCATCGATCTTTCCGTCTCTCGCGGACAAATCATCGCCATTATCGGCCCCAGTGGCTCGGGCAAAAGCACACTGTTACGTTCAATCAATCAACTTGAAGTACTGAACGACGGTGAGATTTGGCTAGAGGGTGAACAGGTCAATCGCCCCTTGAAAGGCCGCGCGTTTGAACAGCATATCAATGCGGTGCGTCAGCAAATGGGCATGGTGTTTCAACACTTCAATCTATTTCCGCATCTGACCGTGTATGAAAACATTGCCCTGGGTCCGATAAAGCTCAAAGGGTTTAGTAAAAAAGCATCGCGTGAGTTGGCGATGGAGTACTTGTCAAAAGTTGGACTGGCCAACAAGTTCGATGAGTACCCCTCTCGGCTATCGGGTGGGCAGAAGCAGCGCGTTGCCATTGCACGGGCACTGGCGATGCAACCCAAAGTCATGCTGTTCGATGAGGCCACATCGGCGCTGGATCCCGAGCTTGTCGAAGAGGTCAACTTGGTCATGAAGCAACTTGCTGCAGAGCACATGACCATGTTGATCGTCACCCATGAAATGCGCTTTGCGGGCGAAGTGGCAGACCGGATCATCTTTATGGACGGTGGCGTAGTGGTGGAAGAGGGCGCGCCGGGAGAGATCCTGAAAAACCCTGTTCACGAACGAACCCGGTCGTTCTTGAAAAAGCATCTGCACGATAGATAAGTCGCGCCGGATACAAGGGGTGTGGCGTATCGATCGGGCAATTGAAGCAGAAGCCGTGGGCAGGCCAGCCACGCGGTTACTGTGAAAACCTCGGAATCGGCCACCGCCGAAATCCGGGCCAGAATTCCCAGCCTTCCAGCGCCGCCCGGCGCCCGCCCAAGTCGCATGGCCAGAGCCAGAAGAACCGTCAGCACTCCACCATGCAGGCTGATGCTGGTGCCGCCGCACCAGACGCGCACTCTACCCGCGACATCCAATCGAGGAACGGGGAGCGAACAGGGAAAGTTTTGACTTTCAGGGATGCAAAACAAAAAAGGCCCACCTTTCGGTGAGCCTTTTTCGTTGTTCTCTCGTCCCGCCCTTTCTACCCAAAAGCGCCGATGAGGAATTCATCAGTAAACCGGCGATAGAGGCAAGCCAGCGCTACGGTAGACCCCGACAAGCGACGGCGCTGGAGCAGGCTATCGAGAACGTGGCCGGTGAAGTGTTGGCCGAGCTCACCTACAAGCCGTTCGAGCTGAACCCGAACATGCCGCCCGAAGGCGAGAAAGCCATCGAGCACTTGATGCGCAAATACGGGCGCACCGCCGAAGACGTCGCCGCCGGCACCCGGTCGACCACATGGGCGAGATCAGCGACATTGCCCAGGCGGTGGTTTCCCTGGACAGCGCCAAGGTTGTCACCGGTAAAATCCTGCACGTGGATGGTGAGCAAAGCGCGGGTCACTAAGACCGGGTTTTCCACACCGCGAAAAAAAAAGCCCTCGTAGCGATACGAGGGCTTTGTTGCATGAGCAGCAGAAAGGAAACCGGTTTGATCGCAGAAATCAGAAATCCCAGCGCGTGGTGACCATCATGTTGCGTGGGTCGCCAGGGTAGGCCGAGTCATAGAAACCGATGTTGGTGTAGTAGTGCTTGTCGAACAGGTTGTTGACGTTGAAGGTGACCGAAAGGTTATCGGTCACTTGGTAGCGGGTCATCAGATCAACCAGCCAGTAGGGGTCTTGGGTGAATTTCTCGTAGCGGCCACCACCGGGGTAGCCCCAGTTGTTGACGGTCTGCCAGCCAGCGCTTTGCCAGCGCGCGCCGCCACCGACGGTGAGCTTGTCCAGGCTGCCCTGGAGTTTGTAGGTGCTGTAGAAGCTGACCTGGTCTTCCGGTTCCCAGGTGGCGACTTTATCACCATCGCTATTGCGGGCGATCTTATGGGTATACCCCGCTTGCAACTGCCAGCCCTTGGCCAATTCGCCGGAGATTTCCGCTTCGTAGCCCTTGGTCTTGGTCTTGGTGCCGATGTACGAGTAGTCGACGCCCGGCTGGGAGTTCCAGGCCGTGTCGGCCAGCGGACGGTTTTCTTCGTGCACCTCGAAGTAGGCGAGGCTGGAATTCAAACGGCCACCGAAGAACTCACCCTTGAGGCCGAACTCATAGTTCTTGCCTTCGTTGGGGGCTAGCATGGCACGGGTGCGGGTGCGGTACTGGGTCTGTGGCTGGAAGATTTCGGTGTAGCTGGCGTACGCGGTGAAATTGTCGTTCAGGTCATATGTCAGGCCGGCATACGGCACCACCTTTCCGCTTTCCTGAGTGTCGCTGGTCCCGGTCACCTGGTAGTTGGCGACACGTGAGCCGAGCAACAGGTGCAGTTCATCCGTCAGGCTGAAGCGACCGGTGACGTAGGTGCCGGTCTGGCGGGTAGTTTCGTCGTTGAACTTGGTGGCGGTCCACAGCGGCTCGGTGGCATCGCCGTCCCAGTTGTAGAAATCATAGGAGTTGTTGAAGTAGGTGGTTGCGGTGTAGTCCTTGGCTTTCCATTTGGAAATGGACAGGGACTGGCCGATCACCAGTTCGTGTTCGCGGCCGAACAGCTCGAATGGCCCCGAGGCGTACACATCGAGACTGTCGCTGGTAGTCTTGCCCACGTATTTGCGCGCGTAGATGGAGCTGGCAGTGGCGGAGTCCTGGGAGATGTAGCCCAGGGGGGCGTCATAGCCGTTGATCTGGTGGTTGTATTGGCCTTTGGTGACCCAGCCATTATCAAAGGTATGTTCCAGGCTCGCGAAGGCCGTGCGGCTGTACTGTTCCCATGAGCCCCATTTCGGGCCGTTGTTGAACGAACGCGGCAGGTCCAGCTTTTTGCCGGTCGCATCAAAGATGGTGCGTGTACCGGTCCAACTGGAGCCTTTCGGATCGCTGTCCTGATAATCGGCACCGAGGGTCAGCAGGGTGTTTTCATCCAGGTCGACCTCCAGGATGCCGTATAGCACACCGGTCTTGCGCGAGTAATGATCGAGGAACGATTGTTTGTCCTGATACGCCGCTACGACACGGCCGCGGACGTTGCCGGTTTCGGTCAGGGGACCGCTGACGTCGACTTGGGAGCGATAGTTGTCCCAGGAGCCGGCGCCCAGTTCGATGCTGCTCTTGAACTCGGAGGTCGGTTTCTTGCGAACGAGGTTGATGGTACCCCCTGGGCCGCCTGCCCCGGTGAGCAGACCGGTAGCGCCCTTGAGAACTTCGACGCGATCATAGATCGCCATGTCGGTCAGGGTCTGGCCCGCCGAATATTGGGCGTCGCGCAGAGTGGGGATACCGTCGTACTGGAAGTTGACGATGGAGAAACCGCGGGAATAGTAGTTAGTACGCTCGGTGTCATAGGTCGATACGGTGATGCCCGGAGTATGGCGCATCACGTCATCGATGGCTTCAAGCCCGAAGTCATCCATCACCTGGCGTGTTACCACCGAGATCGATTGCGGTGTTTCTCGAGGCGTCAGCACCATGCGCGTCGCCGTAGCGATAGTGCCAGGGGTGTACGAACCGGTGCCTTCAGTCACGGTGCCCAACTGGTTGGCGGTGATTTGCGTAGTCCCCAGTTCCAGGGCATCGTCGGTGCTGTTCGCGACCAGAACGTACCCGCCATTGTTCTGACGTTGCGCTTGCAGTCCACTGTTGGCGAGCAGGCGCGACAGCCCATCCTCGATGCTATATGAGCCTTTGAGCCCAGCCGTTGTGAGATGACGAGCCTGCTCGGTGTCGAACGAAATAGTAACCCCCGCTTGCACACCAAACTGGGCCAGGGCGGTACCCAACGGCCCGGGGGCGATCTGGTAAGCGCTTAGGCTTTGAGCCATGACCTGAACCGGCATCAGCGCCAGGCCAGATAGGCTGGCGAGGGAAGCGCCCATTACGGCCAGGCGAACGGCGCGCGTCAGCAGCGTCGGGGTTTTGAGGGGAAGCGGGGGCATTCAGTGATCCTTCCGTTGTCATGGCAGAAACCCGCTATATCGCGGCTTATGTCATTGACGGATGAGAATCGAAATCAGCAAGGTTTCCGGTTGAGATTCTGCGACGCAGGTTCACACCGGTTCAATGCTGGCCCAGTAACGCGTCAGGTAACGCACTTTTACCGGCAAGGATTTGCCCAGGTTTTCCAGCACTGTATCCGTATCATCGATGCGGAAGGCGCCCGAAATGCTCAACCCCTGAACCTCTGCGGCACAGCGCAGCACGCCCGGGCGATAGCGCCCCAACTCCTCGAGGAAGTCCCCTAGACGCCAGTCGTCCACGCTCAGCATTCCCTGCACCCAGGCGGTCGAACCCGCTGGCAGGGGGCGGGCGCTGCCCACCCGATCACGATCGAACGTGACCTGCTGGCCGGTTTCCAGGCGCAGCGCGTGATCGGCATGCCGCTGCGGGCTGACTTCAACCGCCGCCTCTAGCACACCGACCCGCGTTTGCTCAGGCAGTTGTCGCACACTGAACCGGGTGCCGAGCGCGCGCACGCCCCCTTGCGCGGTCTGAACCATGAAGGGGCGCTGGGCGGGATCCTTGGCGGTCTGCACAATAATTTCGCCACGGAGTAGCTGGATCAGCCGCTGTCTGGAGTCGAAATGGATATCCAGTGCGGTGTCGGCGTTAAGTTCCAGTTGCGAGCCATCGTCCAGGCGCAGCGAGCGACGTTCCCGGATGCCCGTTCGCTGTTGCGCCAGCATCGAGCGGTACGGCACCTGCTCAACGGCCAGCCATGAACCGCCGCCAACGACCATCAGCATACCGAGCATTTTCAGTACGTCACGGCGTTGCGCTTGCGCTGCACCCAGGCCGGACAACGCCGCCTGCTGCGGCATCATCGCCCACTGCTGCTGAAGTTTTTCAACCCGCGACCAAGCGGCCGCATGTTCAGGGCTGGATTGCATCCACGCCTGCCACGCCTGCGTGCGCGCTTCGCTGGCTGCACCGTCATTGAGCTGCACGTACCACGTGGCGGCCGCTTCCAGCGTCTCCAGGGTCAGGGACGAGGACATCAGTTATCCACCAGCAACAGGCATCGGGTCATGGCGCGAATCAGATGATTCTTCACCGTGGTCACCGACACGCCGAACCGCTCGGCCGCCGCCACGTAGCTCAGCCCTTCGAGCTGCACCGCCAGGAAAATCTCCCGCGTGCGCTGGCCCAGCTCATCTAGCAGGCTATCGACCGCCACCAGCATCTCGATGATGGACAAGCGAATCTCCGGCGAAACATCCACCGGTTCCGGCCGCTGGGCCAACGCATGCAAGTAAGCCTGCTCAATGGCGCGGCGACGGGATTTATCGATCAGCAGCGAACGGGCGATGGCGCTCAGATAACCACGGGGTTCGCGGATGGGCGCGTCATTGCGCGCCGTCATCACTCGCAGGAACGTGTCCTGGGCCAGGTCCGAAGCATCGGCGGCGTTGCCCAAACGCACACGCAACCAGCCTTTCAGCCAACTGTTGTGTTCGCTGTACAACCGATGAAGAGCCGAATGATCAAGCGCCGACATGAGAGAGATACCGAGGTATAAATGGTAATCGATCTCATTATCGTGATGGCGGGATTTTAATGCAAGGGACTTCCCATAGCACCCACTGAATGAAGTCCGTGGAAAACCTGATATCGCGAACAGGCACTCTACGGATCGAGCATGATTTTTACGCGCAGCGTATCAGGCAATTGGGTCGAGCTGATCCAGTGCCCGGTTCACTGAGAGTTCTGCCAGCATCGGAATTTGATGCACGCCCAGCAGCGAATTGCGACTTGGCCCTGTCTCTCGAAGCCAAAACTTTTAAAGCCTTCCCCACGTCATCCCGCCAAGAATGCTGAGTATTATCAGGGATCAAGGCCCCTGCGACCTGTGAGGGTTGTCCACTAACGCGGGACTGGCGGCTCTTTACGACCGGGAGCTTGGGCATCTCATGATCTGGCCTCCTGAACACTTCCGAAGACGTGGGCGGGTGGAGACTGCGCTGGCTGACGAGACCAATGCCGCGAGATCCTGAGTCGGTGAAGGCAGTGAAGCGATGACAGGGGCATGCCTGACTGTCAGTCAGGTGCAGTCCGTTCTGTGTGCTGCGGCACCATCATCTACATCGCTGTTGCGGGTGACTTCGGTGTTTGTCACGCCGATTGTCACGAGGGGGATGCCGCAAAGCCTTGTACGAAGTGGGCTGCAGCAGCGGTAGGAGCGCCGGTCTCTTTCCGGAAGAAAGAGACCGGCGCAGGTTGGCGCAATGAATTGGCCAAGCGGATAGGTTGCTGCAGGGCGACCGAGAAGGGTGGGTTTTGCCGCAGTAGACAAAGCTGAGAAGTAGCCATCCATCACATCGCGGTGACCGTGCGAGCAAAACAACGCTAATCAGTTGAGCCATCAAGGACTGCATGGCTTGAGGGGGCTACTTTGGTTGCGCTCATTGGCAACCTTTTCCAAGCGCTATTAGCAGCTATCTCAGCTGTATCGTTGCTCATAAAGAGCTATGAGATGGCTGCGATTGGTGCCATCGATTGGCCAAGGGGCGTTAATCTCGACCAGGTCAAATTCGGTTTGTTCGGATTTGGCCAGCTCAACGATTTCTTCGTCTGAAAGCTCTGCGTATTCGGGCCATTGGTCAATGAGTTCCCGCGCATTTGCTACGGTATTTTCCTTCGTCTCGCCAATGAAGAGATCTTCGATTTGAGTCATCCCGTAGGTAATCATGTAGAAGCTCATTGGGTTCTCCAGCGGTAACGATCTAGTGGTTAGAAAGTAATAATTTCCCTGTTCTGAAACTCAAAATCAGGGTGCGGGTTACCTTTTACCGACAAATCCAGGCGGTTAGAAGCGTTGGCCTAAAACGCGAAACATATGAAAAACAAAAAAGGCCCACCTTTCGGTGAGCCTTTTTCGTTGTTCTATATGGTGCCGGCACCAGGAGTCGAACCCGGGACCTACTGATTACAAGTCAGTTGCTCTACCAACTGAGCTATACCGGCGTGTTAGGGCGACGATTATAGCGATTGGCGGGCGTCTGTAAACCCCTGAAAACTGACTATTTTTGCGCAGGCGTCTGGTGCGCGGTTGGCGCTTGGTTGGGAAGCCGTGGGCGCGAGTGTGTCCGGTGCGGCTGAGGGTGTGTCCAAGGTGGCGTGTTTGCGTTTTGTCCCCGTTTATCAGGAATAGCCCCAATGGTCATGGATCTCAGGAAAAACCTCGTTTTCGTCGCGTTGGCTTTGCTCGGTGGGTGCAGTGTGAAACCAGTGCAGCCTTATGCCGAGCCCCCACAGGGTGCTCAGACGGCGCAGTTGCGGGTGATCACCAATGGCGAGGTGCGTGGCGCCGATTACGCCGGGTGTGTCGGCGAAACCCGGGGCTTGGCCAAGGCCGGGCGCTTTGGCGAGGATTTGCAGCCGAGCATCAATTATCCACAGGCGCCGCTGGTGCCGGGCAAGCAGGATATGGCGCCGCGTTATGCGCCGAAGATGCAGCAGTACCTGGGGGCGAGTCGCATGGCCGAGGGGTTGTATACCGAGATCGTTGCCGAGTACCGGGTGCCGGCTGGCACGCCTTTCCTGCTGGAAAGCATGGGGCTGGCGGCGGGCAGCTATGGCAGTACTTACCTGACGTGCCCGGCGGCGAAGAAGGTGGTGCAGTTTGAGCCGGGTCGCAGTTATGAGGTTTATGTGGGCTTGAACAACGCCCCGGGTGCCGACGGCAAGCTGGCTGCGATCTGTGTGTTTGGGGTTTACGAACTGCTGCCTCTTGGTCAGGCGCAGAAGTCTCTACCGCTGCCGATTGTGGCCACTCCGGCGGTCGAGACGCGCTGCCCGAGCCGTTGAGACGCCGCACCACTGATGCTCTGTCGGTGGTACGGCGGCACTGGCCACCAAGCCACCCCAGAGCCCGTCCAGCGACGGGCTCTGTCCTTTCATCTCGTCACTTTCAGGCCTCCCACCCTGCGCCGCTGACGGCGGTTTGCACCAGGGGATGCAGTTGCGCCCCCTGGTGTTCGGTTTGCCAGGCCAGCAGGTCTTTGCGCATGCCGGGGGTCCAGAACATTTTCAGGTGGTTGCGCACGCTGAGCATGGCTTGCTGCTGGTCCGGCTCGTTGGCGAAGTACTGGGCGATCTGGTTGGCCATTTTGATCAGGTTGGCGGTGCTCATCGGCGGACCTCCGCGGCAGCGCCGCCTTTGCGTGCCTGGCGACGTTCGCTGAGCAGGCGCTGCTGTTCGTCACTGAACGCCTGGTAGCGTTTCTGCCATTCGGAAGGGTGGTAGACGCGGCTGACTTCCACCGCCGTGACCTTGTACTCCGGGCAGTTGGTGGCCCAGTCGGAGTTGTCGGTGGTGATCACGTTGGCCCCGGATTCGGGGAAGTGGAAGGTGGTGTACACCACGCCCGCCGCCACCCGTTCGGTGACCCGGGCCCGAAGTACGGTCTGCCCGGCGCGGCTGCCGATGCCGACCCAGTCGCCTTCGTTGATGCCCCGGCTTTCGGCGTCGGTGGGGTGGATTTCCAGGCGGTCTTCATCGTGCCAGGCGACGTTGTCGGTGCGGCGAGTCTGGGCGCCGACGTTGTACTGGCTGAGGATGCGCCCGGTGGTCAGCAGCAGTGGGTAGCGGCCGTTGACCTTCTCTTCAGTGGGCACGTAGCCGGTCAGCATGAAGCGCCCCTTGCCGCGCACGAACTGGTCGATGTGCATGGTCGGGGTGCCGTCCGGCGCGTCCTGGTTGCATGGCCATTGCAGGCTGCCGTGGCGGTCCAGTTCGGCGTAGCTGACGTTGGTGAAGGTCGGGGTCAGGCTGGCGATTTCATCCATGATTTCTGATGGGTGCTGATAGTGCATGGGGTAGCCCAGGGCGTTGGCCAGGGCCACGGTGCCTTCCCAGTCGGCCTTGCCGCCCAGGGGCTCCATGACTTTGCGCACCCGCGAGATGCGTCGTTCGGCATTGGTGAAGGTGCCGTCTTTTTCCAGGAACGAGCTGCCCGGCAGGAACACGTGGGCGAACTTGGCGGTTTCGTTGAGGAAGATGTCCTGCACCACCACGCACTCCATGGCCGACAGCGCGGCCGTCACGTGCTGGGTGTTGGGGTCGCTCTGGGCGATGTCTTCGCCCTGGCAGTACAGGCCCTTGAAGCTGCCGCCCAGGGCTGCTTCGAACATGTTGGGGATGCGCAGGCCCGGGTCCGGTTGCAGGCTGACGTTCCACGCCTGCTCGAACTGCGCCCGCACCAGGTCGTTGGAAATATGCCGGTAGCCCGGCAGCTCGTGGGGGAACGAGCCCATGTCGCACGAGCCCTGGACGTTGTTCTGCCCACGCAGCGGGTTGACCCCCACGCCTTCGCGGCCGATGTTGCCGGTGGCCATGGCCAGGTTGGCGATGCCCATTACCGCGGTGCTGCCCTGGCTGTGCTCGGTGATGCCCAGGCCGTAGTAGATCGCCGCGTTGCCACCGGTGGCGTAAAGCCGCGCGGCGGCGCGGATGTCGGAGGCGGGCACGCCGCAGATCAGGCCCAGGACCTCCGGCGAGTTCTCGGGGCGGCTGACAAACTCGCTCCAGCGCACGAAATCCGCAGCCTCGCAGCGGGCATCGATAAAGTCCTGCTGGAGCAGGCCCTCGGTGACGATCACGTGGGCCAGGGCATTGAGCATGGCGACGTTGGTGCCGGGGCGCAGGGCCAGGTGCAGCTCGGCGCGGGCGTGCACCGAGTCCACCAGGTCGATGCGCCGCGGGTCGATCACGATCAACCTGGCGCCTTCGCGCAGGCGCCGTTTGAGCTGGGAGGCGAACACCGGGTGCGCATCGCTGGGGTTGGCGCCCATCACCAGGATCACATCGGCCTGCATCACCGAGTCGAAGCTCTGGGTCCCGGCGGATTCACCCAGGGTTTGCTTGAGGCCGTAGCCGGTGGGCGAGTGGCAGACCCGGGCGCAGGTGTCGACGTTGTTGTTGCCGAAGGCGGCGCGCACCAGTTTCTGCACCAGGTAGGTTTCTTCGTTGGTGCAGCGGCTGGAAGTGATGCCGCCGATCGAGTCGCGGCCGTAGGTCTGTTGCAGCCGGCGGAATTCGCTGGCGGCGTAGGTCACGGCTTCATCCCAGCTGACTTCCTGCCACGGGTCGCTGATGTGCTTGCGGATCATCGGCTTGGTGATGCGATCCGGGTGGGTCGCATAACCCCAGGCGAAGCGCCCTTTGACGCAGGAGTGGCCGTGGTTGGCGTGGCCGTTCTTGTCCGGGACCATGCGCACCAGTTGGTCGCCCTTCATCTCGGCGCGGAATGAGCAGCCGACCCCGCAATAGGCGCAGGTGGTGATGACGCTGCGCTCGGGCTGGCCCAGTTCGACCACGCTTTTTTCCATCAGGGTCGCGGTCGGGCACGCCTGTACGCAGGCGCCGCAGGACACGCATTCGGACTCCAGGAAGTTGTCGCCACCGGCGGCGGCCACCCGCGACTCGAAACCGCGCCCGGTGATGGTCAGGGCGAAGGTGCCCTGGGTTTCCTCGCAGGCGCGCACGCAACGGTTGCAGACGATGCACTTGCTGGGGTCGTAGTCGAAGTAGGGGTTGGAGGTGTCCTTTTTATCACTCAGGTGGTTCTCGCCTTCATAGCCGTAACGCACCTCGCGCAGGCCGACCTGGCCGGCCACGGTTTGCAGTTCGCAGTTGCCGTTGGCCGAGCAGGTCAGGCAGTCCAGCGGGTGGTCGGAGATGTACAGCTCCATCACGTTGCGGCGCAGGGTGGCAAGCTTCGGTGTTTGCGTGTGCACGCTCATGCCCTCGCTGACCGGGGTGGTGCAGGAGGCCGGGTAGCCGCGCATGCCGTCGATTTCCACCAGGCACATGCGGCACGAGCCGAAGGCTTCCAGGCTGTCGGTGGCGCACAGTTTGGGGATGCTGGTGCCCAGCAGCGCGGCGGCGCGCATCACCGAGGTGCCTTGGGGCACGCTGATGCTGCGCCCGTCGATGTTCAGGGTGACCTGCACCTGGCTCTCGCGGGCCGGGGTGCCAAGATCCATGTCTTTGGCGGGGTCGAATTGGATGATCATTGCTCAGCCTCCGCGGCATGCAGACCGAAGTCGGCGGGGAAGTGCTTGAGGGCGCTGGCGACCGGGTAGGAGGTCATGCCCCCGAGGGCGCACAGCGAGCCATATTGCAGGGTGTCGCACAGGTCTTTGAGGATGATGGCCTGCTGTTCGCGATGGTCCTGGTCGGGCGCCGCCAGCAGGCGGTCGATGACCTCCATGCCGCGGGTCGAACCGATCCGGCATGGGGTGCATTTACCGCAGGATTCCTCGGCGCAGAATTGCAGGGCGAAGCGCGCCATGTGCGCCATGTCCAGGCTGTCATCGGCGACCACCACGCCGCCGTGGCCAAGCATCGCGCCCATGGCGGCGAAGGCTTCGTAATCCAGTGGCGTGTCGAATTGCGACGGTGGCACCCAGGCGCCAAGCGGGCCGCCGACCTGGGCCGCTTTCAACGGGCGGCCGCTGGCGGTGCCGCCGCCGTAGTCTTCCACCAGCTCGCGCAGGGTCAGGCCGAAGGCGCGTTCCACCAGGCCGCCGTGGCGCACATTGCCCGCCAGCTGGAAGGGCATGGTGCCCAGGGAGCGCCCCATGCCGTAGTCGCGATAGAACTGTGCACCCTTGGCCAGGATCAGCGGCACCGAGGCCAGGGTCAGCACGTTGTGCACCAGGGTCGGCAGGCCGAACAGCCCTTGCAGGGCCGGGATCGGCGGCTTGGCGCGGACGATCCCGCGCTTGCCTTCCAGGGAGTCCAGCAGCGCGGTTTCTTCGCCGCAGATATAGGCCCCGGCGCCGACCCGCACTTCCATATCGAACGCCTGGCCGCTGCCGCCGACATTGGCCCCGAGGTAACCGTTGCGGCGCGCGATCTCCAGCGCTTCGCGCAGGGTGGCCACGGCCTGCGGGTACTCCGAGCGCACGTAAATATAGCCGTAGCTGGCGCCGACGCTGATGCCGGCGATGGCCATGCCTTCGATCAGCAGAAACGGGTCGCCTTCCATCAGCATGCGGTCGGCGAAGGTGCCGGAGTCGCCTTCGTCGGCGTTGCACACGATGTACTTTTGCGCCGCCTGGGTGCCGCGCACGGTGCGCCATTTGATCCCCGCCGGAAATGCCGCGCCGCCCCGGCCACGCAGGCCGGAATCGAACACCGCGGTGGCGGTCTGTTCGCCGCCCAGGGTCACGGCCCGGGCCAGACCCTCAAAGCCGCCGTGGGCTCGGTAGTCATCCAGGGACAGTGGCCGGGTGATGCCGGCGCGGGCAAACAGCAGGCGTTGCTGGCTGTGCAGATACGGCAGTTGTTCCACCAGACCCAGGGCCAGTGGATGAGCGCTGGCGTCGCCTTGCAGGGCGTCAAGCAGGGAGGGGACATCGGCGGCGGTCAGCGGGCCGAAGCCGATGCGCCCCTCGGGGGTGTCGACTTCCAGCATGGGCTCAAGCCAGTACAGCCCGCGCGAGCTGGTGCGATGCAGGTCCAGCGGCCAGTGGCGTTGCTCGGCCTGGGTCACCAGGGCGCTGGCCACGGCATCGGCGCCGACCGCGCGGGCCAGGGAGTCACAGGGCAGGTACAGGCGGTTCATGGCGCATCCTCCCGACAGCTGTCGAGCAGCGCATCGAGTCGCTCGGCGTTCAGGCGCGCGTGAACCTGGCCATCCAGTTCCAGGGCGGGCGAGCAGGCACAGGCGCCCAGGCAATACACCGGGCGCAGGCTGATGCTGCCATCGGCGCTGCTGCCGTGGTCGTCCAATTGCAGGCGCTCGCGCAGGTGCGCCGCCAGTTGCTCGGCGCCGCGGCTCTGGCATGACTCGGCCCGGCACAGGCGCAGGATATGGCGCGCCGGCGGTGCGGTGCGAAAGTCATGGTAGAAGCTGATTACCCCGCGAATCTCGGCCTGACTCTGGTTCAGGGCGTGGGCAATCTCGGGGATGGCGGCATCGGGGATGTAGCCGATGCCCTCCTGAATTTCATGAAGGATCGGCAACAGTGCGCCGGGGGAGCCCTGGTGGCGCTCCAGCAGGCTGTTGACCATAGGCAGGTGCAACATCTCATCAGGCATACAGCATTCCTCACGGTCACGGACACGCCCAAAGGCTGTCGGCTGTCCGAAAGTGTCGGCTGCGGCAGTCACGCCACGTCACGGTATCGCGGCATGTTCAGGCCGTTGGCCAGGCACCCTGAGCGGGCATCTTGTTGTACCCGGCGCGGTCTTCGCCGCACCTGTTCAGGGCATAAAGGGCAGCTTGCCACGCCGCCTCCGATTCAATGGCTCGGAAGCGACATGTTCAGTTCCATGCACGACTGCCTATTGAGTCTAGAAGAGTCGATGCAACCTGACGGGCCGCGGGCTGAATATCGGACAAAAGATACGTGTCCAGGTATGACCCCGATCAGTTGTAGGCGTAATAGTCAGTGGCGCCGCCCAAAGAGGAGGGTGGGCACTGTGGCGAGGGAGCTTGCTCCCGCTCGGGCGCCCAGCGGCGGTAGAGCCCGCGGTTCGTCGGTCGGAACCGGGACTCAGCCATTGGGCTGGCGTTGCCAGCCAGCGGGAGCAAGCGCCCTCGCCACAAAAAGGGGGGTTAGGAACGGGCGCGGCGCTGGGCGGCGTACTGCAAGGCCAGGCGGGCCAGCAGCACCAGCAGGGTGACGCCGATCAGCAGCACCGAAATCGCCGCCACGCTGGGGTCGACGTTATCGCGCAGGCCGCCCCAGATCCGTCGCGGCAAGGTGTTGACATCGACGCTGGTGATAAACAGGGTCACCGCCACTTCTTCCCAGGACAGGGCAAAGCTCAGCAGCGCGGTGGAAAAAATCCCCAGCTTGAGGTTCGGCAGCATCACCAGGAAGGTGGTCTGCATCAAGCTGGCTCCGAGGTTGCGCGAGGCCAGTTCGATGCGCCGGTCGATCTGGCTCAGGGCCACCAGCATTGTCACCACGCCATAGGGCACCACCATCACCACATGGGCGATCACCACCCCGGGCAGGGTGTCGTAGCCCAGGCCTGGGGCGATGCGGCTGAGGTTGGTTTCCATGAAGTACAGGACCAGCGCCGAGATCACCGGCGGAATGGCCATGGGCAGCAGCACCAGGCCGATCAGCAAGGTCGCCAGGCGTGAGCGCAGGTACCAGATGCCGAGGCTGAAACTCACCGCCAGCAGGGTCGCGATCAGGCTGGTGGCGGTGGCGATGGCCAGGCTCTGGCCGATGCTCGACAGCCAGTCGGGGTTGCTCAGCAGCGCTTCGTAGTGACGCAGCGACCAGTTGCCGTCGGGCATCGACAGGTAGCGCTTGGCGGTGAAGGACACCGGGATCACCGTCAGCAACGGAAACAGCATGAAGGCCATGGCGACCACGGCCAGCAGCCGGGTACTCGGGGCAGTGCGATGTGTATTCATAAAGTCCTCAGCTCACCAGTCGGTTGACGCGGGTGATGCGCAGCAGCAGCCAGATCAGCGCGCTGACCAGGGCCAGCAGCACCAGGCTGAGCGCCGCGCCCAGGCCCCAGTTGCTGGTCTGGAACATTTGCAGGAACACGTATTCGGCAATCATCACGGTCTGCCCGCCACCGAGCAGCACCGGGGTGATGAAAAAGCCCAGGCAGAACACAAAGACCATGATGAAGGCCCCCAGCAGCCCGGGCAGGGTCTGCGGCAACAGCACCTGCCAGAAGGTGCGCAAGGCGCTGGCGCCGAGCCCGCGCGAAGCCAGCAGCACGCGCTGGTCGAGCTGGCGCATGCTCGACAGCAGTGGAAACAACGCATAGGGAATCATGAAGTGGAGCATGCCGATTACCACCCCCAGTTCGTTGCGGGTCAGTTGCAGCGGGTGATCCACCAGCCCCAGGGCCATCAGGCTGTCGTTGACCACACCGTTGCTGCGCAGGGCGATCAGCCAGCCGAAGGCCCGCACCAGCACCGAGATCCAGAACGGGATAAACACGCAGATTTCCACCACCCGCTGCCAGAACGGCGGGCTGAACACCCAGCAATAGGCCAGCAGGTAGCCGATCAGCAGCGCCAGCACGCTGACCGTCAGGCACAGGCGCAAGGTGCGCCAGAGCATGTCGTGGATCGCCGGGTCGGTGGCGATGCGCTGATACTGGTCGAGGCCGGGTTCGGGCAGGGTGAAGCTCCAGCCGACCACGCCGAAAAACGGCAGCAGGTAAAACACCACCAGCAGCAGCGGCAGGGGGAACAGCAGCAGGTTGCGTTCCAGGCGAGCGGTTCGGGTTGCACTCATGGTCGACGGCTCACTTGGACAGGTGGGTCAGGTACTGTTCCAGGGTGCTGGCGTAGTGGTCGGCGTACCACTGGGTGTCGAGGAAGATCTGCTTCTTCAGGTTCTCCTCGGAGGCGCAGTTGCGCTCGCGCTGCTCGGCGCTCATCAACTGCTGGGTGGCCGGGTTGGACGGGCCGTTGCCCAGGCTTTCGAACAGTGTGAGCTGGCCTGCCGGCTGCAACGCGTGCTGGATGAACTGCATAGCCGCCGGCCGCCCGGCCGGGTTGTCCTTGAGCACGCCCCAACTGCTGGCGTTGATAAAGGCGTTGTCGAAGCTCCACTTGATGCGGTTTTCGCTGTCTTCGGCGAGCAGGGTGGCGCGGGTGTGCCAGATGGCGCCGACCGAGGCTTCGCCCTCGATCATCAACTGCTGGCTTTCCGCGCCCGACCCCCAGAACGACAGGACGTGGGGCTTGAGTTCGTCGATTTTGCGCAACGCCCGGGGCACGTCCAGCGGGTACAGCTGATGCGCCGCTACGCCGTCGGCCAGCAGCGCCGCTTCGAGCATGCCGTTCATCCATTTGTAGAGGGTGCGCTTGCCGGGAAATTTTTCCACGTTCCAGAAATCGGCCCAGTTCTTCGGTCCGTTGTCGCCGAATTTCTGGCTGTCCCAGGCAATCACGTAGCTGAACAGATAACCGGCGATCCCGTGTTCGTGGGACAGCTCCGGGGCCACCAGGTCGCGCTGCACGATGCTGTAGTCCAGGGGTTGCAGAACCTGGTCGCGGCCCAGGGTCATGGCGCTGTAACTGTCGACATCGACCACGTCCCAGCTGGGGCGGCCGCTGGCCAGTTGCGAGCGGATGGCGCCCTCGGTCGGCCCGGCGCCGTCGATGCGCACCGCGATCCCGGTGTTGCGGGTGAAGCTGTCGGTCCAGGCCTTGCGAAACGCATCCAGCGCATCGCCGCCCCAGTTGACCACCACCAGCGGCTTGTCCGCTGCCCAGCTGATGCCGCTGCGCATGGCCAGCGGCAGGGCCGCGAGCAACCCCATGGCCTGGATGAAACTGCGGCGGTCGATCTGCCCGGTGCGGGCTTTGTCGATCAGGATCTGAATGCTGTCGCGCTGATGGTCCTGGCTCATGGGGCAAGTCCTCGCTGGGCCGGCACCCTTCAGCGGGTGCGGCCGATTGTTGTTAGGGGGAGAGCTGTGATGGTGCGGCGCTGGGCGAAACCCGCCCTGGTTCAGGCGTCCAGCAGGAACCCGTGCTGCACCGGCCAACTGAGCCACACAGGGGTGCCGCTGGGCAGCCGCGCGCCGGGGTGGTCGCCCGGCACCGACAGGTTGATCGGTGCCAGGTCCACGCTGACGTTGAGCGCCAGGTGGGTGCTGGCGCCCTGGTACACCCGGTCGCCCAGATAGGCCGGCAGCACGTTGCCGCTGCCGGCTTCGGGGCGCTGGGTGTGCAGGGTCATGTGCTCGGGGCGCACGGCCAGCAACTGCGCCTGACTGCCCAGGGCCTGGGGCGCGGCGGCGTGCAGTTGGCTGTCGCCGCAGCGACCACTGGCCTGGCTGCCATGGCGTGCCACGTCCTGCAGCGGGAAGAGGTTCATCTTGCCCAGGAACTCGGCGACGAAACGGCTGTTGGGCCGGTCATAGATGACTTGCGGGGTATCGACCTGGGCCAGGCGGCCCTGGTTGAAAATGGCGATCCGCGTCGACAGTGCCAGGGCTTCGCCCTGGTCGTGGGTGACGAAGACGAAGCTGGTGCCGACCTGGCGGTGGATGCGCTGCAACTCGGTTTGCAGCTGTTCGCGCAGGTTTTTGTCGAGGGCCGACAGGGGTTCGTCGAGCAGCAGCATGTCCGGTTCGAACACCAGGGCGCGGGCGATGGCGACGCGCTGCTGCTGGCCGCCGGAAAGCTCCGAGGGTTTCTTGTCGAGGTGGGCGCCGAGGCCGACCACTTCAATGATGTGCTTGACCCGGCGCTGGCGCTCCTCGGCCTTGACCCCGCGAATGCGCAGCGGATAGGCGACGTTGTCGGCCACGCTCATGTGCGGGAACAGTGCATAACCCTGGAACACCATGCCGTAGTTGCGCTTCTCGGCCGGCCGCTGGCTGATGTCCACGCCATGCTCCAGCAGCTTGCCGGCGCTGGGGCTGAGAAAGCCGGCGAGGATCATCAGCAGGGTGGTTTTGCCCGAGCCGGAAGGTCCGAGCAGGGTCAGGAATTCGCCTTGGCGAACATCCAGGTTGATCGCATCAAGGGCGGTGAATTTGCCGTAGTACTGGCTGATGCCTTGGGCGCTGAGCTGAATAGAGGGATTGCTGGACACGACGAAGTTCTCCCTTTGGCCTGTCTGGCATCTGAGGTTTTTGTTGTGGGCTCAGGCAGGCGTAGGCCCATTATTGTCAAAAGGATTGCTACATCAATGGAATATTTTTCGCCGCATTGGTGAGGAATATTGAACAAAAAAGCAGGCGCGAGGGGGCTTGCCCCGGTGCCTCGCCGCCGCTGTTCAAAGCCGCTAAAAGCCGGTCGAAGGCCCTGGCTCAAAGCTGCTGCGGGGACCTTGAATGGCTGGCCTTATGCCCTTTGGCCGCTGGGCTTATGCACAATCGACGGCTGCCGCGAGCCCCGTCTGCGGGATTTTGTGAAGCCGTTCTCATTAGCTCGCAACTGGCTGTTTTTCCGATATTTTATTGTGTGAACAAAAAATGACCAGCGCTGATGGTGGCCTCTGGGCCATGGTTTTACAGGCGTCGTTGATATTCCATCAACAGAGTTATCCACAGGCTGGGGCGGCTCAGGCGCGCTCGGCAAGCAGCATCAGATTGCGGGGTGTCAGCGGCGCCTGGCAGAACAGGCCCAGGCATACCTGGTAGCCCTGTTCCTGCAGAAACAGTCCGCGATCCAGCACCAGCCACAGTTCCAGTGGCCGCCGAAACAAACCGCGAAGCAATTCCAGGTTGCGCACCTGGGCCAGGCGCTGCCAGCCGGCGGCTTCCAGGGCCGGCCAGTCCGGGTTGCCGGTGATGGCCAAACCCTTGAGCGCCGCCAGGTCGCGGCAATAGTCGGCGAAGGGTTTATCCAGCCAACTGCTGGGCAGCGACGGAGTGGGCAGGTACTGGTCACTGGCGCGCAGGCGGCGTTGCAGCAGGTCGAACCCCAGGCGCCGGGCCATGGAGGTATCACGCTGGCGCCGGACCCGGGCGCCGGCGGTCACGGTTTCACTCATGGGCAGGGCCAGGTCGTCGAGGGACAGGCGCAATGCCGACCCCTGGGCGCTGGTCGACAGCGGCACGTAGTGTGGGGCCTGGATACGGTTGTAGCAGCACGGGGCAATCGCCAGTTGCCGGCAACCGGCGCTGCTGGCCAGTTGCATCAGGCGTACATGCAGATCGCCGCAGGCATGCAGCGCCACCGGGGTGTGTTCGGGTTTGAGGCGCGAGGCCGCGTCGGCGGCCAATACATCCTGCTGCACATGGGTGGCGCTTAGATGATGGTGCTGGCTCAGTTGCTGGCCGCTGGCGATCAGCGCCGGGTCGTACTCCAGGCAGGTCAGCTGTTGCCCCGGTTGCAGCAGGCGCCGGCCCAGGTGGCCCTTGCCCGCGCACCAGTCCAGCCAGTGGCTGGGCGTTGCAGAAAACTGCAGGCGGCTGGCAAAGGCTTCCAGTTGCTGCCATTTGCGCCCGGGTACGTCCACGCTCAGGCGTTGCCGGGCCGGCGGCACCGGGTGTTCGGGCAGCTCGCCCAGGTCACTCAGGGCCAGGGCCTCGTCGGCCAGGGCCGGGAAGGGCGCCGGCGCATCCAGGGTCTGCAGGTGGGTATGGCTGGCCTCGGCGTCGACCAGGGAGCGCCCGCGCAGCCAGTGCGCCAGCTCGGGATACTGGGCTTCCCAAGGCAGGTGCAGGTGCGTGAACGGACGGGGACGCCACAGCGCCTGGTGCGCCAGCAGAAAACGCTCCAGGGCCTGGAAGCGGGGCTGCAGTTCGGGGCCGTGGAGGGCGGTGGGCATGGGCGGCTCGGCGAAGTGGGGCGGGGTATGCGCCCGCTCTGCCGGTAGCGATCAGCAGAGCGGGTGGCGCTTCAGCGACCCTGGCAGGCGTCGACCCGCAGCCAGCGTTCCAGTTGGCGGAATGCCTGGACCAGCATGAACGACATCAACAGGTAGAACACCCCGGCGGTGAAGAACATATCCACCGTCAGGTAGTTGCGGGCAATGATGGTGCGCGCCATGCCGGTCAGTTCCAGCAGGGTCACGGTACTGGCCAGGGAACTGGCCTTGAGCATCAGGATCACTTCGTTGCTGTAGGCCGGCAGGCCGATGCGCGCGGCACGGGGCAGGATGATATAGAACAGCGTCTTGGGCTTGGACATGCCCAGGGCCCGTGCGGCTTCGATCTCGCCGGGCGGAATGGCCTGGATCGCGCCGCGCAGGATCTCGGCAATATAGGCCGCGGTGTGCAGGGTCATGGTGGCGGTGGCACACCAGAACGGGTCACGCAGGTACGGCCACATGAAGCTCTCGCGCACCGCATCGAACTGCGCCAGGCCGTAATACACCAGAAACAGCTGCACCAGCAGCGGCGTGCCGCGAAAGAAAAAGATGTAGGCATAAGGCAGGGCGCGCACGTACCACAGCTTGGACGAGCGGGCGATGCCCAGGGGGATGGCCAGCAGCAGGCCGAGAATCACGGCGATGCCCACCAGCTCCAGGGTCAGCGTCGCGCCCTGGATGAACTTCGGCAGCCATTTGTAGATGACTTCCCATTCCATTACGTCGTCCTCACAAAGCCGCGGGCGGCGCGTTTTTCCAGGAAGTGCATGCCGGTCATGGCCAGCACGGTCAGGCCCAGGTACATGAAGGCCGCGACCATGAAGAAGGTGAACGGGTGCTTGGCGAAGGTCACGGCGTTCTGCGCGTGGCGCATGATCTCTTCAAGGCCGATCACCGACACCAGCGCGGTGTCCTTCATCAGGATCATGAACAGGTTGCCCAGGCCCGGCAGGGCGATGCGCCACATCTGCGGCAGGATCAGCCGGGTGAAAATCCGAAACTTTGAAAGGCCCAGGGCGGTGCCCGCCTCGCGGTGACCCTTGGGGATGGCCAGGATCGCGCCGCGGAACACTTCCGTGGCATAGGCGCCAAAGCACAGGCCGAGGGCGATGACCCCGGCGAGAAACGGGCTGAGGGCCAGATCGGGGTTGCCGAAATACTCACCCAGCGCGCTCATCATATTCACCGTGCCGTAGTACATCAGCAGCACCCACAGCAGTTCCGGGACGCCGCGCACGATGGTCGAATAGGTTTCGCCAAGCCAGCGCAGCGGCTTGTACGGGGAAGTCTTGGCCAAGGCGCCGAGCAGACCGAGTACCAGCCCCAGGCACAACGCCGAGAGGGCCAGCTTGACGGTCATCAGCGCGCCGGCGGCGAGCGCCGGGCCGAATCCGTAGAGATCGATATTCATGGGTTCTGGATGGCTTTGCTAAGGACCGGCGCCCAGGGGGCGAGCGCCGGTCAGGCAAGTCAGTATCAATAGATGCTGAACGGGAAGTACTTGTCGTTGATCTTCTTGTACGTGCCGTCGGCCACGATTTCCTTCAGGGCGGCGTTCAGCTTCTCGCGCAGTGGATCTTTCTTGCGCACGGCAATCCCGATCTTGTCGCTTTCTTCAACCGGGTCGCCCTTGAACTCGTAAGGCTTGCCGGCATCGCTCTTGAGCCACTCGTAGTTGACGTACTTGTCGGCCAGGATCGCGTCCAGGCGGCCGGAGGTCAGGTCCAGGTAGGCGTTTTCCTGGGTGTCATAGAGCTTGATGGTGATGTCGTCGCCCAGGTTGTCTTCCAGCCAGGTGCCGGCCAGGGTCGCCCGTTGTGCGCCGATAATCTTGCCCTTGAGCGAGGCCTTGTCGGTCTTGAACTCGGTTTTGGCTTTAGGGGCAATGAACTGCAGTTTGTTCGAGTAGTACGGGTCGGTGAAATCCACCGCCTGCTTGCGCTCGTCGGTGATCGACAGCGAGGAGATCAGGAAGTCGAACTTCTTGGCGTTCAGGGCCGGAATGATGCCGTCCCAGTCGGAGGTGACCACGGTGCATTCGACTTTCATCTTGGCGCACAGGGCGTCGCCGATGTCTTTGTCGAAGCCGACGACCTGGCCGCTCGCATCTTTATTGTTGAACGGCGGGTAGGCGGCTTCGATCCCCATTTTCAGGGTCTCGGCGGCAGCCGTGGCGCTGAAGGCCAGGGTGACGGCAGCGGCCAGGAGGATTTTTTTATAGCTCTGCATGCGTGTAGCTCCGTTAGCGGTTGCTGGACATGAATTGTTTGCAGCGCGCCGAAAGCGGGTTATCGAAGACCTGCTGTGGCGATCCTTGCTCTTCTACCAGACCCTGGTGCAGGAATACCACTTCACTGGAAACCTGGCGGGCAAAGCCCATCTCATGGGTCACCAGCAGCATGGTACGGCCTTCTTCGGCCAGGGCGCGGATCACGGCCAGCACTTCCTGGACCATTTCCGGGTCCAGGGCCGAGGTCGGTTCATCGAACAGAATGACCTTGGGCGCCATGGCCAGGGTGCGGGCAATGGCCGCGCGTTGCTGCTGGCCACCGGAGAGCTGGGACGGGTAGGCGTGGCGCTTGTCGCCGATGCCGACCTTGGCCAGCAGCGCCTCGGCCACTTCGATGGCTTCGGCCTTGCTCTGGCCGAGGACCCGGCGCGGAGCCTCGATAATGTTGTCGAGCACGCTCATGTGCGGCCAGAGGTTGAAGTTCTGGAACACGAAACCGATTTCGCTGCGCAGGCGGTTGATCTGCTTGCCGTCGGCGGCAACCAGTTCGCCATTTTTGGCGGGCTTGAGCTTGAGTTCTTCACCGGCGACCAGGATCTGGCCCTGGTGCGGGTTTTCCAGCAGGTTGATGCAGCGCAGGAAGGTGGACTTGCCAGAACCGGAGGAGCCCAGGATCGAGATCACGTCGCCGTCGCGTGCGGTCAGCGAGACGCCCTTGAGCACCTCCAGCGAGCCGTAGCGTTTATGCAAGTTGCGGATTTCAAGCGCGGGCGTGGCCTCAGCCATGTGCGGTCCTCATTGGGTTCATTGCGCTCCTGCTGTTGGCCGCCTTCCTGGCGAGGCGCCAAGCTAGCATAGGGTTTCAATCACAGCCAACAGCGCCACGGGGGGTAAACAGAAGGTGTGCGGCAGGTTGTCGCATCAGCACAGCAGACTGTCGCGCCATCAACAACCGAACGCCTGTTTGAACCCGGTTCGTGGTGGGCGTCGCGTAAAAAAAGGCGCGATGGTGCCAGCTTTGGCCGGGTGTTGGAAGCGTCAAGGGGCCAAAGGTCATGGATCCGCACCTTAATTGGGCGCAACGCCGTTTTGGGGTGTGTTTCTGGTGCGCCGTTTCGTCCTACAAAGTGGGTCTCTCGGTAACGCTGTGGCTAATTGCTATCAAACTCAATGACTTGCGATGACCCGCCGGTCGGGCTTGCAGCCCGCGCCGTTGGGGATCCTGTAACATTTTGGCGCAATTCTTGCGTAAGAAATAAACAACGCCCTGTTGGATTATTTTTACGAGAAGGAATGCAGACCGGGCGCAGTGAATCTATTTTCGTTGCAAAGGTGCTTTAAATGAGCGGTACGCAACTCTCCAATGACCTCGAACAGGGGCTCAAACCGCGGCATGTCACCATGCTGTCGATTGCCGGCGTCATCGGCGCCGGGCTGTTTGTCGGCTCCGGCCATGCCATCGCCGAAGCCGGCCCCGCCGTGCTCCTGGCCTATGCCGCCGCCGGTACCCTGGTGGTGCTGGTCATGCGCATGCTGGCCGAGATGGCCGTGGCCTCACCGGATACCGGTTCCTTTTCGACCTACGCCGACCGCGCCATCGGGCACTGGGCCGGTTTCACCATCGGCTGGTTGTACTGGTGGTTCTGGGTGTTGGTGATTCCGCTGGAAGCCAACGCCGCCGCGACCATCCTCCATGCCTGGTTCCCCGGCATCGCGATCTGGGTCTTTACCCTGGTCATCACCCTGTTGCTGACCGCGACCAACCTGTTCAGCGTGAAGAACTACGGCGAGTTCGAGTTCTGGTTCGCCCTGATCAAGGTCGTGGCCATCATCGGCTTCGTGATCCTGGGCCTGCTGGCGATCTTCGGCTGGTTGCCGGGCAGCCAAGTCAGTGGCGTGTCCCACCTGTTTGACACTCAGGGCTTCCTGCCCAACGGCATGGGCGCGGTGTTGGCGGCGATGCTGACCACCATGTTCTCCTTCATGGGCACCGAGATCGTCACCATCGCGGCCGCCGAGTCGAAGAACCCGGGGCAGCAGATCTCCAAGGCCACCAACTCGGTGATCTGGCGGATCGGCCTGTTCTACCTGGTGTCGATCTTTATCGTCGTGGCCCTGGTGCCGTGGAACGATCCGGCCCTGGCCAAGGTGGGTTCCTACCAGACCGTGCTCGACCGCATGGGCATCCCCAACGCCAAGCTGATCGTCGACCTGGTGGTCCTGGTCGCCGTGACCAGCTGCCTGAACTCGGCGCTCTACACCGCCTCGCGCATGCTCTTCTCCCTGGGCAAGCGTGGCGATGCACCGGCCGTGGCCAAGCGCACCAATAAAAGCGGCACCCCGTACTGGGCCGTATTGCTGTCGACGGCAGCAGCGTTCCTCGCGGTATTTGCCAACTATGTGGCACCGGCGGCGGTGTTCGATTTCCTGCTGGCCAGTTCCGGCGCCATCGCCCTGCTGGTGTACCTGGTGATTGCCGTCTCGCAACTGCGCATGCGCCAGAAACGCATGGCTGCGGGCGAGAAAATCGCCTTCCGCATGTGGCTGTTCCCGGGCCTGACCTACGCGGTGATCGTGTTCATCATCGGCGTCCTGGCGATCATGCTGTTCCAGGAAGAGCACCGCGTGGAGATCCTCGCCACCGGCCTGCTGAGCCTGCTGGTGATTGCCGCGGGCCTGCTGGTAGCGCGGCGCCGTCGGATCGAGCGCGCTGGTCCGCCGGTGCTGAGCTGACGGCTGAGCCCACTACCCGCTGAAAAGGCCGCGCTCAGAAATGACCGCGGCCTTTTTCATCTCCGAGCGCAGCCTTGCGCGTTCTTGCCGGTGGTTTGGCAGACGGTCGCTTTACCCACGCAGGAGGGCTGTTGATAATCCCTCGCTCGGTCAGCTTGGGATAGGGCGATGAAGCAACTGGATATGGATTCTGCCGAATGGGAAATGCTCGACCTTGAATGGCATCAAGGGTTTGCCTTCGTGGAGGGGGCGCTGCTGGTGGAGGAGAGGGCCCGGGATGTCTACCTCATGCTCCATGAGGGGCAGACAGCGGCTGAGCAGGCGCGTCAGGCGGCGGCCGAACAATTCCCGGTTTCACCCCTGGTGGCGGGTGAACCCCTCTGGCGGCACCGTATCCACCGGCATCTGCTACGTGATGCCCGGGCGGACTACTATGCCTTGCCCCGCTACGTCGAGCGTTACGGCTATTACCCTTTGCAAGCCTTGCCGGTGCGGGTGGGCCGTGGCTTGCAGAGCCTGGGCCATGACCATTGGCGCGATCACGACCGCGCCTACTTCTGTCACGACTACGGGCTCGCGGTGATCGAAGGCGCGCAGCATGAGCGCCTGGCGCTTCTGCACCCGGTGCCAGAGAACTGGCCTTCGGGCGCGGTGCTGTTCAGTGACGGGCTCAAGGTCTTCCTCGGCGCCCGGGCGATCGCCAGCGCTGAGCAGCAGGTCCGCGGCACCAACCATCCGGCTTATCAAGTGATCGGCGGCCAGGTCTGCCGGGGCGGCGCCGTGCTGCACCAGAAGGACGGTTCGCCGTTGCCGATTGCCAATCCGCACGGCTTTCAGATGCTGGCCTGGCGCTGGGGCACGGACGGGCACTCGGTGATCGTCCAGGCGCAGCAGGGCTCTAGCGTTGCCTACGAGTATTTCTACCGCATCGATAATGTCGACCTGGCGACGTTCAGCGTGCTCAACGAGCGCTATGCCAAGGACGCACGGCGGGCCTACTACCTGACCGGAAAAACCCTGCGTTATGTCGGCGACTTTCGCCTGCTGAACCGCGTTGAGTCGGTGTTCGACGCCGGTGGTCGAGTCTTGAGCCAGAGTGAAAAGGCGGACCCGTACATTGCCGTGGATGACCAGTTCGTCTACTGCAATGGCACCCGTCTGCGGGGTGCCGATGGTCCGAGCTTTCGCCACCTGGGATTCGACTACTACGCTGACCGGCATCGTGCCTACAGGCGCAGCAAACCGCTGGATGTGGATGTAGATAGCTTTGTGGTGACCCAGCCGGATCGCGGCGAATGCAACTATTCGCCCGTGCTGGTGGGGGACAAGCACGGTCCGCTCGGTTCGGATGGGCTGATCGATGACGCCATGCTGCAAGCGTGGTCCGCGTTCTTCGAGGCTCATCCGCAGTTGCAGGGCTACTGGTGGCACCGCCTGCAGGCGCCATCCGCGTCAACCACCCAAGCCCTGCGTTCCATCGGCTTGGGGTTTGAGCTGGGGCACCAGGTGCACTTTCAGGGTCGTGCCATCAATGGTCTGGATGCCGCCAGTTTCAAATTGCTGGGCACACACCTGTGCGGTGACGCCAACGGCTTGTACCTGATCCCCTTTCATCGTGCCGAAACCAAGGTGCCGGAGCGATTTTCTTCAGCCTCCGCCGATCATTACCGTGACCTGGGTGGGCCCTATCTGACAGATGGGCAGAGGGTTTTTTGCCACCGGATCTTTTATCAGGCGCCTGAGCCGCTGGCTAAAGCGGATCAGGCCAGCTTCGAGTCCTGCGGGCATGGCTGGGCCAGGGATAAGGGCGCGGTGTACTACTACAGCGAAAGAAAAAGGAACCTCGACCCGGCCCACACGCGCTTCATGGGCAGTTACGCCTTCACCGCGACGCAGATGTTTTCCGCAGGCAAGACGCTGGAGGTGGAATTCAGCCCGGAAGAAGTGAAGGTTCCCCATCCGGATTTCTTGCAGTTGGGCACGCGCAAGCTGTTTTGTGGCCGGCGCCCAGTGAGTGCCAAGCGCATCGACCTGGCCAGTCTGGAGTTTCTCGCGGACCGCTATGCCCGGGACAAGCAGCGTTTTTACGAGTACGACGGTTACGCGGCGCTCAGTGAAATCAGTGCCGAGCAGTATCGCCAGGCAACGATGAAGGCCTCGGCCGGAGACGCTGAAAATTTGGCTGTTTGAGCGGCAAAAGGGCTGCTGTCAGCATTGATGGTGGTCTTTTTTATCGGATAGGTGACTTGTTGCATGGTGTTTCATGGACAGCCCGCTGGCGAAATAGTAGCCTGCGCGCTCTTCGATAAGAGCTCTTGCGTGCCAGCGTGAGAGGAGCTATGGAATAGCGCGGTATAGCAAGGGATTGAATGCTTGTCGGGGACCTGAATCCGTCTTCTGTCTCTCTCCCTTGATCCCTGCGTACTTGCCATGGCTCCTGAGTGTCAGCGCCTGCCTTCGGCATGCCCGGCAGTCCCGGCTCGAAGAATGAGCATTCAGGGTTCAATGGTGATCGCCCGGCCATTGGTCCCCTAAAAAAGGGCGGCAAGGAGACGCGCATGGCGTTCACTAAAATCATCTTCAAAAACCCGAACACCGGAGCCATCAAGGAAGCGCCAGTTGGTTTCTCTTGGACCGTGTTCTTCTTCGGCTTCATCCCGGCACTGTTCCGCGCCGACTGGAAATGGGCAGCCATCATGTTCCTGCTGGCCATGTTCACGTTCGGTCTGAGCAACCTGGTGTTCATGTTCATCTACAACAAGCTGTACCTCAAAGACCTGATCGGCTCCGGCTTCAAGGCCCAGTCCATCGCCAGCGGCGACCTGAGCTACGCCAGCGCCAACATCGGTATGGAAATCCCGAAGCTGGAAGCGGCATAAGCCACGGGCTTTTAGCCAGACCAAAAAAACGGGCGCCTCCAGTCATGGAAGCGCCCGTTTTTTTTAGGCCTCAGACAGGCTACTGGGCGGCGTCCAGCAGGGCCTGGGAGGCGGCTACGTAGTCGGCCTGGAAGGCCGGTGACTCGATCCAGGCCAGGGCGGCGGCCTCATCGGCTTCAGTGGACCACTGGCGGTACTCGATCAGCGCCGCGAGGATGAAATCGGTGGCGCCGTCTTCGCCTTCCTGCTCGAACACCAGTTCCAGCAGCGGGTCCTGCAAAAAGGCGCTGCACAGGGCCAGTTGGCTGGTCTGCTCGGCGTCGCGCATTTTCTTGAACAGTTCGGTCAGGTCCACCGACTCGAAGTCCAGGCGGTCATCGTTGGGGTCCAGTTCCACCGCGCTGCTGGCGCCGGCGCGCTGGCTGCGGTTCTGCTTGGCCTTGGCTTTGGCCCGGGTGGCACGTTTGTGTTGTTTGTTTGCAGATGCCATGGGCTTCTTACCTGGTGAAAAGGGGGGAGCGGCGGCTGGAGCCGACAATCAGGCGACACAGGATGCCAGTAAATGAGCGGGCCGGCACCCTTGTCCCCGGGCCCGGGTCAATCGAGCCAGCGTCCCGGCGCGTCGGCGGGCAGCTCGGCGTGCTGCAACCAGGCCAGGGCCAGCGGCCACAACCGGGCCTGGTAGTGGCTGCGAAAAAACGCGAAATGCCCGACCTGCTGTTCGCCGATGTCTTCGGGTGTGAGACGCCGATGGTGACAATCGCCGGCCTCGAAATACGCCAGCAGGCGCTCGATGGCCGGCACCGTGCCGTAGGGGTCATCGCTGATGCTGATGGCCAGGATCTGCGCCGTGACCCGCGCGAACGGCAACCCGCCCGACGTCTCCAGCAGCGCCCGCCCGCTGGGCCGACCCTGGTAGCGAGCGCTGGGGGTGGCCCAGTCGCGCACCACGCCGGAGGGGGTGTCTTCCAGCCAACCCAGGCGCTTGCCGGGGAAGTAACCGCAGACGGCGGTGAGCAGCGGCATCGCCAGGTGCCATTTGAGCAGCATGCGCCAGCGGGTTGCGGCGGCGTAGTCGCGCCAGTAGGCGAACTGCGCGCCAACCGTCACCACGCGCCGGATCAGCGCGCTCGACGCCGCCAGCCCCACCGCGCAGCCGCCGAAGCTGTGGCCGACCACATCGATCGGCTGCCCGGGGAACTCGCGCTGTGCACGTTGCAGCATGGCCTCGAAATCCAGCGCGCCCCAATCCGACCACGAGGCCTTGAACCCACGCAATGAGGCCGGGCGCGACTCGCCGATGCCCCGGTAGTCATAGACGATCACATCCAGGCCGTGGGCGAACAGGTAATCGGCGAAGCGAAAGTAATGTCGGCAACGCACCGAGGTCGCGGCGTTGATGATCACCACCGGGCGCTGCGGCTCGTGGCGCGCATGGCGCCAGGTAAAGCCACCGAGGCGCACGCCGTCTGCGGCCCGTTCATGGAAGGCTTCGCCACCGGGGCTGGCGGCCTGCCGGGCGATGGGCTCGGGCAAGGGGGACTGCACGGTCATGGCAGGTGTTCCTGGTTGGGGCTGGGTCCGCTGCGGGCCGTCGAAAGGGCGAGTGGCAGCGTTCGGCTCTTTTTAGTGCGCCCATTAATAACCGGGCCGCCCTGCCTCGGGCAACTTTACTCGCCCCCGGCCGATCACGATAATCGGCGCCTCTATCACCTCGGAACGCCGCACATGGAATTGCTGGAAAGGGATCTTGCCGATTGGGAACCACTGGAGCTTGAGTGGCATCAGGGCTTTGCATTTCTGGAGGGTGAGCTGCTGGGTGATGCCCAGGTTCGTGACACCTACACCCTGATCAGCCCCCAGGGCAAGGCGCCCAAAACGGTGGTCGAAGAAGCCATCGCCCAACAGTGTTGGCCGACGCCGCTGATCCCCGGGCAGCCGGTTTGGCGCCATCGCCGCCAGCCCCATCTGCTGGCCGATGCCCGCTGGGTTTTCTACCGGTTGCCGGCATACGACGGACGCCGCGGCTTTCAGGTGTTGCAGGCCTTGCCGTTCCAGTTCCGCGAGCCGCTGCACAGCCTGGGTAATCGCTATTGGCGCGACCGTCTGACCCTCTACTACTTTCACGACTACACCGTGCATGCGGTGCAGGGCGTGCGGCATGCCGAGTTTGCCCTGCTGGAGCAGGACCTGCCTGAAGGCGCCGTGGCGTCGCCGCTGTACAGCGATGGGGTCAACCTCTTCCTCAGTGGCAGTCGTGTAGCCAGTGCTGGCGATCAGGTACAAGCGACCAACAGCGCGGGCTATCGGTTGGTCAATGGCCAGGTCTGCTGTGGTTTCAAGCCCTTGCACCAGAAGGACGGCAGCCTGTTGCCGATTGCCAATCCGGAGGGTTTCCATCGGGTCAATGGCCGCTGGTTCAGCGATGGCCAGTCGATCATCGTCCAGGCGCAGCAGGGTTCGAGTGCGAGCTACGAATACTTCTACAGCATCGATGACGTCGACCTCGAAAGCTTCACCGTGCTCAACGAGCGCTACGCCAAGGACGCCCGGCGCGCCTATTACATCACCGGCAGAACCATCCGCAACGTCGGCGAGTTCCGCCTGGTGAAGGAGCAGTACCCGCAGTTCGACGCCAGCGGGCGACTGGTGGCGAGCACGGAAAGCGACGACCGCTATTTTGCCGTGGACGAGCAACATGTCTACGCTGCCGGCACCCGATTGCGCGGCGCTCACGGCCCGAGTTTTCGCTCCCTGGGCTTCAACCATTACTGCGATCAGCAGCGGGCCTATCTGGGCAAGCAGCCGCTGGAGCTGGAGGTGGATAGCCTGGTGGTGGCCAAGCTGTACCGCGGCGAGGACGAATACGCACCGGTGCTGGTGGGCGACCGGCATGGCCCGCTGAACTCTGGCGGAGTGCTTAATAACGCGATGTTCGAACAGTGGGCGCCGTACTTTGCCGCGCACCCCGAGCGACAGGATTACTGGTGGCACCGCATGCAGGCGCAACGTGAACAGCCTGAAGCAGAGGAGGACCCGGCCAACCTGCGGGATATCGGCCAGGGCTTCAGCCTGGGGCGCAGTGTCTACTTCCAGGGGAATAAGATCGAAGGCCTGGACGCGGCCAGCTTCAGATTGTTCAACGAAATCCTGTGCGGCGATGTCAATGGCCTGTACCGCGTTGACTTCTATTCGAAGGCCAACATGACCGCCGAGCGTTTTTCGGCCCAGCCTGTAGAGTGTTTCCGGTTCCTGGATGAGGCGTACATCACCGATGGCAAGGCTGTGTTCAAGTACTGGAATCACTACCACCTGCCGGAACTGCTGCGCAAAGCCGATCTCGCCACCTTCGAAACCTTCAGCCACGGCTGGGCCAGGGACGCGTCGGCGGTGTACTGCTATGGCGAAATAAAAAAGCACCTCAACCCGGCGACCACGCGCTTTTTGGGCAGCTATGCCTTCAGCCCCGACCTGATGTCGTGGGCCGGCAAACCGCTGGATGTGGAATTCACCATGGACGAAGTGTCGGTGCCGCACCCGGAGTTTCTGCAACTGGGGACCCGCAAACTGTTCTGCGGCCGCCGCCCGCAGAGCGCCAAGCGCATCGACCTGCCGACCCTGGAGTTTCTCGACGACAAATTTGCCCGGGACAAACGAACGTTCTATCGCTACGAGCGCGACCTGGGCCTGACTGAAACCAGCGAAGACGAGTACCGGCAAGCCTTGGCCAAGGCCGGCGAAACGTCGAAATAATCACTCACCAAAGGACTGCACACATGGACGCGACAAACACGCTGCAACCCCAGGAATGCCAAGGCATGGACGATATCCGCCGGGAAATCGACCGCCTGGATCAGAGCGTCATCCAGCTACTGGGCCAGCGCTTTCAGTACGTCCTGGCGGCCTCTAAGTTCAAGACCTCGGCCACCTCGGTGCGCGCTCCGGAACGCTTCAAGGCGATGCTTGCCACCCGCCGCGAATGGGCCCAGGCCGAGGGCCTGAGCCCGGACGCCATCGAGAAAATGTACAGCGACCTGGTCACACATTTTATCGAGCAGGAGCTGCAGCATTGGCAGGCGGCGCAGCCTGCGGTTTGAGTCGCCAGCATCAGGTATCGGTGGGCACCTCATCCCAATCGTCGCCATAGCCCACCAGCCAGCTCAAGGCATAGCGTCGTTCGTACACCACCCCGGGGTGGAGTTCGTCGGGCATCGGTTTGTTGAACAACTGGGCGTCGCGCACCCGCCAGTGCTGTTGATAGAGCTCGCCTTCGGCGGCTTCGATATCGGCCGCTGGGCGCAGTTGGGCCTGGGCGATAAAGGCTTTAGGGTCGTTCATGGCCTGGGCCAGCAGGCGGATGCTCTTCAGGTCTGCCGTCAGGTTCAGCGCCGGAAGCTGGTCGAGTCCGCCCAGGGCCCAGGCCACTGCGACCAGGCCTTCGGCGCGCCAGCTGAAGTTGACCAACTGCTGCTCGGTGGGCTCCGGTTGCTGGTAAAACGCCCGCTCCTCATCCGAGAAAAACGCCTCGACGCCGTGCTGCTTGACCCAGGCCAGTTCCGGCGAGTCCGCTGCCGAGTAGGTGCGCGACACGGTGGCCGTCAGGGCCAGCAGGCGCTGCGCGACCTGTTCCGGGGTGCGTGGGCTCATGGCGTCATCGTCGTGGTCGGTCATCTGCTGCGAAGCTCCATTTCTGTGGCCGAACGGGCCGGGAGGGCGATCCTGGCACAGCCCTCGGCGGTGTTCAACGTGTGGCGTCAGTCGGTTTTTGCGTGCAGTTTGATCAGCCCGGTGGGCAATTGGTCGAGCTCTTCGTAGGCATCGCGCGGGCCGTACACCAGGTAGCGGTGGCTGCTCTCGTGGCCGACATTGTTGAAGATCACCCGTGGCCCCTGGGCGGTCATCTGCACCCAGCCGGCGCGGTTTCTTTCGGCAAAATCGATGCGCTGCACCTGATTGCCCTGGGGGTCCCAGTAGAACGCCGCGCCTTGCAGGTAATTGGCGGTGAACTCGCCGGACAGCAGCAGCAGGTGGCTGTTGGTACCGGTGGCCACGCATTGCCATTGCACATTCATGCCCAGTGAATCGTCTTCGCTGTTGTAGAGCAGCCAGGTCTGCGGTCCATGGCGCAGGCGATAGATAAACGAATCGACAAAGGCGGCGCTGCGCAGCAAGGCCAGCCGCTGGGAAGGGCCCGCCAGCTCGCAATCGATCACAGTCCTGGCCGGCGCCGCTGCCCAGGCGTGGGCGGTGCACAGCAGGGGCAGCAGGCCGAGTAAAAGGCGGCGCAGGGTTAGCGACAGGGTGGGCATAAAGGGGGCGGCTTCCATGGCGAGATATTGAGGCGGTGCGGGTCGTACCTAGTAATATGGCGGCACTTTTTTTACCAGCTGATTTGTGAATGCCTGAGTACAGCCCGTCTGCCAGCGATGCGCCCATCATGTTGTTTCCCGAGCACATCAGCCTGTGGGCCGATGGGGGGGAATTGCCGGCGCTGGCCATGCCTGTGCCGGGCCCTTTCCGGGTATTGCGTTATGGCTGGCTGGTACTGGCCCTCGGATTGCTGGGGGCGCTGGCACTGGGGCAGCAGGCGCTGGTGCTGATCCTTGGCACGTCGATGGTGATGATTCCATTGCTGGTCCTGGGTGTGCGCCGGTGGCTGTTTCCGCCTGCTCGCCCCAACGCCTGGTTCGACGCCCAGGGCCTGCACCTGGCCTGCGGCACTGAAACAGCCCCCGGTGGCGTTTACCGGCACTTCATTGCCTTCGGTGATATCACCCGTATCGCGAGCCTGGATCAGTCGATAGATCTGCCGCGGCGCGGTCATGCCCAGTACCGCACCTACCTCGTCGAAACTCGGCAGTTTCTGGGCGACGACACCTGTATCCACATCAGCACCCAGCAGAGCCTGGAAGCGCTGCACAGCGTACTGGAGCGCCTGAGGAAACTGCCCGCGGCGGCCCATATCAGCCTGCCGCCGACGCACCAGTACGGTGCCTGAACCGCTGTCCAGCGCGCCTCAGCCGGGTAATGCAGCCAGACGCATCCGCGCCGCCTCTGTGCACTGCGCAAGCCGTGGGTCGTTGTCTTCGAGGAGGTAGGCTTCGACCCGCAGGTGCAGGCGGGGCATTAGCCGATCCAGCAGTTGCTCGCAGTTGCGCTGGCTGTAGTTCTGCTCGCCGGTCAGACGGCTGACCAGGCGCAGCAGAAGGTTCTCCCGGGCCTGGACCAGCAGCACATAGTCCCGGCTATCGGGCTGGCGCAGCAGCCAGACGCCGCTGGCGATGCGCAGCAGCGGGGCCAGGGTCTGAGCCAGTTTGTTGACTTCCACGGCGGCCAGTTCATGGGGGTGATACTGCTGTGGGCCCTGCTCGGCGTTGGTCTGTTTTTGCAGGCGGTCGGCCTGTTGCCGATAGTGGCTGGCCTGCTCCCAGTCCTGCGCGGTCATGGCCAGCATGCTCAATTGGCGCAAGCTGCCCAACTGGTAGGGCCCCGGCTCGGCGGCCAGTTGTTGCCAGCGTTGCGCGGCGGCTTGATGCTCCCCGGCCTGATACAGGCTGAAGGCTTGCTGCTGGCGCAGGGCGCGGTGTTCCGGGTCCTGGCCCAGGGCCTCTTCCAGCAATGAGGCGGCCCGGGGGTTGTCGTCCAGGTGGGTGCGATACAGCCAGGCCAGGCGGGCGATCTCATCACTGTTGAGGCTGCGGATCCGTTGCTTGCGCAACAGCTCGTGGTGTTCGCCGACCAGGGCCTGATAGTCGTCGCGGGCGTCGTTGCAGCGCTCGCGGATGAACTCGGCAAATTCTTGGTCCAGACGTTGCGCCAGGGCCTGGTGCTGTTCTCCCAGCCACGCCTGGGCGGCGCTGGGTTGGGCGCGTTGCCAGTGCAGGGGCAGGTCGGTGCGTGCGGTGTCGATGCCCAGCGCGGCCAGGCGCTCGGCCAGTGCCGGGTGGGTGTCGCTGCGTTCGGTGCTGTTGCACAGTTCGGCGTGCAACCAGGTGCCGGCCTGGGCGGCGTCCACCGGGGTCGCCAGCAGGCCGTGGCGCGCCAGTTCAAGCAGGGGTTGCAGGTCGTCCCGGGGCTGGTTCACCGCCTGGGTGTAGAGCCTGGGCCAGTAGTCCTCGGCCAAGGCGCGGCGTTGCAGGGCGGTGCCGATCAGGGCCTGGGCGAAGGTGTCGGCGCCGCAGACTCGCGCCGCCTCGGCATCGGCCTGGTATTCACAGTGGCGGGCGAAATCCAGGCTGATATCGAGAAACCTCGGCACGTACCACTCCACGAACAACCGCAGCGGGGCGCCGCTCAGGGTGCGATTGCGCTCCAGTCGGTCGCTGACGGCCTGCCATTGCAGGCGGGCGAAATACACCCGGCTGGTGTAGCGCCCGTGGCGATGGGCAATGTGCGCGCATTCGTGGGCGAGGATGGCCGCGCAGGCTGCGGGCGACAAGGTGTCGAGCAGCGGCAGCCCCAGCCACAGCACATTGCGGGTGCGGCCGGCGAGCACCCGGTGCTGGCGAATGCTGGCGTTGAACTGGCTGTTGAGGTACACCGCATCCAGCCTGGGCGCGCCCAGCTCGCTGCGGATCCGCTCCAGTTCGGTGAACAGCTGCGGCACCTCCTCGGGCAGCAGGGCGATGCCGTCTTCATTCCCCTGGACCCGGCTGCTGAACGGAACCTTGAGCATCACCAGGCCGAACGGCGCGGCGGGGAAGGTCGCCACCGCCGCCAGCACCCCAAACAGCCCCGGCAAGGCCACCAGCAACAGCGCCGGCAGCAGGCAGAGCAGCAGGCCCAGGGTCAGCAGCGCTACATCCCCCAGCAGCAGCCAGGCGCTGATCCGCAGCCGGTGTCGACGCAGGTTCGGCATTTCACTCATGACGCAGGTTTGGGTGGCAGGTCGTCGGGGCTGATGTTTCCGCGCTTGAAAAAGGCCCCGACCACCGTGCCCATGGTCTTCACCAGGCTGTGGGAGTTGAGCACCTCGCGTTCGATTTCCTCGATGCCCTCGTTGTCCGGCAACAGGCGGGTGGCGTGCTGGGCCCATTCGATGGCGGCAAAACGGCTGCGCTTGGCGCCGCGTCCGTTCATGTAGGCCAGGGCGATTTCCGCACAGGCGCGGGCGGCGGCCCAGTCGTCCTGGTCGTCGATCAGCGAGCGCAGGTAGCCTTGCACGCCTTCTTCCTGCTCGTCGAGGGTGCCGAAGTCGCGTTGCAGCACGCCGATCCGCAGCCGGGCGAATGCTTCGCAGCGCGGGTCCTCGCGGGACTCCTGCAGCAGTTGGCGCACGGCGTTGAAGTGCTTGCGCTCGTTGAAGTCCAGGCCCTGGCTGAACAGCCGGTCCCAGGCCATGTTGTACTTGGCCAGGGCCGAACCGTCGGCCACTGCGCGCTCCAGCCAGAACTCGCGGGCGGCGTCATTGATATAGCTCTCCGGGGTGTTGCTGCGGCTGCCCCGGTGAATGTCGTACATGGCACTGGAAGCGTCGTGTACCCGGCGTTCGGCGCATTGTCGGATCAAGTAGTAGCCCGCCTCATGGGCGCCGCTGTCCCACAGCAGGTAGCCGGCATTGAGGATATTGAAGTTGTCGTCCATCTGGTTTTTGCTCAGCACCGCGGCGCGGTTGAGCAGGGTGCGTGCGCGCTCCGCATCATGAGCAAAGCCCCAGAGCCCGAACTCGTGACCCACGGCGGCCAGGGCCAGCGGGGTGGCCAATTCATCCATGCGGCACATGCGTTCGATCGCGTCTCTGAAGACGTCGATGTGGTCCGTCATCTGATGGATCAGGGTCAGGTAGGCGAAGCTGTGGAACGGGCCGTCGACCTCACGGAAATACACCCCGGGCGCAAAGGCCGCGACGCTGGCCACATGCAGCGAGTAGGCGCGGGCTTCGTCGTTCAGCGAGTAGCTGCAGAAGTTGGCGAAGCGGCCCAGGGCATCGCCGCGCTCTTCGGGCCGCAGGTCGCGTTGCAGCCAGGCTTCGAAGCGCGTCTGGAAGGCTTGCGCGGTGCTGACTTCATCGGCGGCCGGGTAGTCGCTGATGGCGTCGTAGGCGCCAATCCAGCGGATCGCGTTGCGTTGCGCTTCGTCCAGCCCGGTGGCGAGCGGGCCGCTGGCCAGGCCTTCGATGTCTTCGTAACTGCCGCCCCAGCGCGGCCGCAGATAATTGGTGTAGGCCAGCAAGGCTTCGAGGCAGGCGGGGCGCCATTGCAGGATCTGATGCAGCCAGTAGTCCTGGCCCTGGTCCATCTCGTGGGCCTCCCGGGTCGGCAGCAACTCCGGCAGCGCCTGAGTCGCTTGGGCCAGCGGGGTCAGGCCATAGTCGGCCAGGTGTGCCAGGGCCTGGGCCAGCAGTTCCGGCTCCTGGTCGTTGGCGGCGCAGGTGACGGCGGGCTGTTGGCGGAACAGTTCCAGCAGCCAGGCCGGCTCCTGGAAGTGTGACGACAATTGCAGCATGGCCATGCCGGCTGCCACCGGGCGCGACGAGCGCTGCATGGCGGTCAGCAGTGCTGCGGTGGCGTTCTCGCAGGCCATGGCTGCGCCCAGCCAGCAGTCCTGGGACACGCCCTGGGCCCAGCCGTAGCCGCGGATGTCGGTGGCGCGGCCAAAGCAGAATTTGCCCCAGATCAGTTGTGGGTGATACGCCTCGGGGCAGGCCGCGATCCAGGCCTGGAGAAACTGCGCCACGGACGCATAGGACTGGGTGCTGTAGTCGAACAGCGTCCCGGCCTGGGTTGCATCGATGTAGGGATGGCTGCCAGTGGGCGCCTCGAGCCATTGCGCCTCGAGCTCGTTGTAGTAGTGATCCAGCTCGGCATAGGCGGCAGTGCGTACCAGATCACGAACGTGCAGGCGCAGGGTAGAGAGGGTATGCAAGGGGCATCATCCTTGATCGGGTAAGGGGGCGGCGCAGTCCGGGGTTTGCGCGTGGGGCGTATCGCATGGGGCATCGCGCCCGGGCTGCGGTAAAAAATCCGCGTGATATTAATACAATGGCAGGCGTGGCGCAGCCGGATGTTCAGGCTGGCAGCGGTGGGGTGTCGGCGTCGAGCTTTTTGGCGGCCTGGGCCTCATCGTCAGCGCGCAACTCATCCTCCAGCCATTGCACCAGGGCCCGGGTTTCGTGACGATCGCGGTCCTGATAGCGGCTGAACACCGAGATCGCCTCCGGCAGCGGCACGCTCTGCACGCAGGGGCGGATCAGCGCGCCGCTCTCGATCAAGCGGTTGGCCGTGCGCTGCCAGCCCATGGCGATGCCATGCCCCTCGACAGCGGCTTGCAGCATCATCGGGTAGTTATCGAACACCTGACTGGCACTGTGCTGGGCCAGGGTCAGGCCGAACTTGCCCAGCCAACTGTCCCATTCCATCAAGTGCGGCGGGCTGGAGCGGTGGTGCAGCAGGGTGTGCTGCGGCAAGTCAGTGAGGGCCAGCGGCAGTGCGGTACCTGCCAGATAGCTCGGGCTGCACACCGGGAATACCTCGTCGGACGCCGTGAACGCCAGGGCCTGGGAGCCGCTGGCGCGCCCGGTGCTTTGCAGGGCGACGTCGAAATGGCCGTTAAATTCGGTCAGCGGGCGGGTGGTGGTGACCACTTGGATCTCGATCTGCGCATGCCGCTGATGAAAACCGGACAGGCGCGGCATCAGCCAGTAGAAGGCCTCGCACAGCTGGCACAGCAGCACCAGCTGGTTCTTGCGCGGCGCGCCACGCAGTTCGTCGGCGCTGGTGCCGATGCTGCGCAAGGCGCTGCCGACCACCCGCGACAACTCGATGCCCTGGGCCGTGAGAAACACCGCGCGATTGCGCCGGCTGAACAACTGCACACCGAGGTTCTCCTCCAGCCCGCGAATCTGCCGGCTGATGGCGGCCTGGGTGATGTGCAGCTCCTGCGCCGCCAGGGAAAAACTGCCGAGCCGCGCGGCGGCCTCGAACGGCAGCAAGCTGGCGAGTGGGGGAAGGGACTTGCCGAGAGCATTCATAATCTGTGGTTATGCATAGGCGGCTGAGAACTCGTTTGTAGCACAGAACCGGCGTTGCGCAGTATGGCCCCACGTTATCGATGGAGGCTGTCATGTCCCAACCTGTCCCACATCTGGCCGCTGGCATCGCCTGCGCCGTGTTCGCCACCCTGAGCTGGGCGCTGAACTTCATTGCGCCCTATGTCGGCGGGGCTTACAGCTTGTTTGATCTGCTGGCGCTGCGGTTTCTGCTGGCGGGGTTGATCGGCGGCATATTGCTGCTGGTGCACCACCGCCAACTGACCTTTATCCGCCCGTGGCAACGCGGGCTCGGGCTAAGCCTGGGGGTTATGGGTTACCTGGGCTACAGCGCCTGCATCGCCGGCGGCATCCTCTTCGCCGGCCCGGTACTGACTCCGGCCCTGATTGGCCTGGTGCCGGTGCTGCTGGCGCTGCTGGGCAATGTCCGCTGCCCAACATTGACGTGGAGCCGGCTGGTGTTGCCCCTGGGCTCTCTGCTGTGCGGCTTGCTGTTGATCCACCTCGGTAGCCTCGATCAACCCCTTATCGCCGGTCCATCGCTGGGCATCGGCCTGCTGTTCTCGGTGCTGGCGGTGGTGATCTGGCTGGTGTTCAGTCTGCTCAACCAGCACGCCATGGACCAGTTACCGACCACCGCCAACGGTGCGTGGACCGGGCTGATGATGGCCGGTGGCGCCCTGGGCACCCTGTGCTTGCTGCCGATCGGCCTGCACCTCGACCTGTTGCGCCTGCCGCACCTGGGGTTCGGCTTCGACCAGGCCGGCTCGCTCTACGCCTGGGCCCTGGCGCTGGCCCTGCTGTCATCGGTGGCCGGCGGCTGGGCCTGGAACCTCGCCACTCGCTACCTGCCGATGGTGCTCTCGGCCCAATTGATCTCCCTCGAGTCCCTGTTCGCCAGCGTGCTTGGCCTGCTGTTCCATGGGCGCTGGCCGACCCTGTTTGAAGCCTTGGGCCTGGGGGCCGTGCTGCTGGGGGCGATGCTGGCGGTGCGGGTGATTTTGCCGGGGCGGGGGCAGGAGGTGGGTGAGCGCAGGGCGTGCGTGGGTGGGCGTTTGGATTAGCCGCGTAAACATCTCAACACGAACAGAAGCCGGTCTCAAAAAAGCTGGCTCAGGCACAAAACAACCTGTGGCGAGGGAGCTTGCTCCCGCTGGGCCGCGCAGCGACCCCAAACCCAGTCACCGCGATCTGTCAGGAAAATCTTGCACTCGGGTTTGCGGATTCTGCGCCCCAGGACGCGGGCCGCCCGAGCGGGAGCAAGCTCCCTCGCCTCTGAACACGCCGGCGCAGGTATGCTGGCGGCTTTTGCTGATGGACCAGGAACGACAACGATGACATTACGCACATGGATTGGGCTGGTGCTGCTGGCTGTCAGCGGGCCGCTATGGGCCAGCGAGCCGGCCTCGGTGTACCTGCGCTGCACGATGACAGCCGAGCAGTACGCCAAGGCCATGGCGGCGCCTCCAAGCTCGGCGCTGGCCTATAGCGATTGGCAGGCGTGGTTCGACAGCCAGGGCCCATTCGGCCCGGGGCTGGTCGAGGTGGAATGGCTGCGTGACTATTCCGCTGTCCCCAGCCTGCAAACCCTGGTGCAGTGGTGGCTGGGCGCAGGCGGGACCTCACGCTATGACCCGCAGACCGGGAGTTGGCAGTTTGCGCTGCTGGAATTCACCGACAACTACGGCGAAATGATCCAACTGCTGGCGCCCCTGCGCGGCGTCGCCTCTTACTGCCAGCCGCAGTCCGGCAGCTTCCTGTTTATCTACTCCTACTTCTGGGGCAACGGCGACAACGCCTACCTGACCCTGGATACACAACGCAGCCAGTTCGCCCCCGGCCCGACACCGGCCCAGCGCACCGAGGCGAATGCGGCGCTCAAGGCGCTGATGGAGTCGAGTGCCGACTGAAACCGTCTTATGCCCAGGTATTTTTCGGGACTGAGCACTTCGTCGGTTCGGCAAGGAATTCATTGATAGTCTGTAAGCTGTGGTTTACATTTCTTTCATGCATGCACTTATCCAGACTGAGCGTGACAGCCGATGGTTTGCCAGGCTGCGTGACGCTCGGGCACAAGCTCGAATCAAGGCTCGATTACGTCGGGTTGAGTTGGGGGTTCTGGGTGACTGCAAATCGGTGGGTGAGGGTGTATCGGAATTGCGGATTGATTATGGGCCTGGTTATCGCGTGTATTTCATCCAGCATGGGTATGAAGTGATTGTGCTGTTGGCTGGCGGTGACAAGTCGACGCAGGCCAATGACATTCGGGCGGCTATCAAGTTGGCTCGTGAGCTTTAGGAGGGTGGCATGGCAAAGATCAAACTGAGCAAGTGGGACGTTGTGGACCACTTGAAAACCGAGCAGGACATGGCGCTCTATCTGGAGGCCTGTCTGGAAGAAAACGATCCGGTTCTGCTGGCTGCTGCTCTGGGAGATATCGCCCGAGCGCGAGGCATGTCGCAGCTGGCACGTGATACTGGCCTGACCCGTGAGGGGCTTTACAAGGCGCTTTCTGTCGAGGGCAACCCCAGTCTGGCGACCGTCATGAAGGTAATGGCGGCGCTGGGGATAAAGCTTCACGCTGAAGTTGCGCCGGTATCATTGTTGTCGCCAACAGGTCTGGTAGAAGGCTAAACCCCAGACAACAAAAAACCCGCACTAGGCGGGTTTTCTGGTTGCTCTCACGTGATGTAAACACCACCTGAAAGCCGAAGGTGGTGCCCAGAGACGGAATCGAACCGCCGACACGGGGATTTTCAATCCCCTGCTCTACCGACTGAGCTATCTGGGCAACGGGGCGCATTAAACGGGTTTTTCGGGGGGGCGTCAAGCGAGTTTTGAAAAAAATGTTTAATTATTACCGTCGCTTACGTTCCACCCCCGATTTATACGGGTTTACTCAGCTGGCGGCACGTAGCCGTCGGCCTTGGCGTATTCCTCGCCGGAGAAGAACTTGTCCATCTCGCCCTGCAAGTATTTGCGGTCTTCGGCGTTCATCATGTTCAGGCGTTTTTCGTTGATCAGCAGGGTCTGGTGTTTTTGCCAATCGGCCCAGGCCTTGGCCGAGACGTGGTCGAAGATGTCCTGGCCCTTGGCGCCGGGAAACGGCGCGCGCTCCAGGGCGGGCAATTCTTCTTGGTACTTGCGGCACATGATGGTGCGGGTCATGACAACTCTCCTGCGTTCAAGACGTCGGCCGCGCGTTTAAGCAGCTTTTTCACCGGGGCGGCAAGGCCCAGGCGCGGCGGGGTGGCGAGGTTATACCAGAGCCAGTCGGCCTCGGCCACGTGATGGGCCGACTCCTCGACCTGGACCAGCCAGGGTTCGATGGCCAGCTGGAAGTGGCTGAAGGTGTGCACCAGGCTCGGCAGTTCGTGTTGCTCGCCCAGGGCCAGCGAGTGTTGCAGCGCCAGGTGTTCGAGGTCGGCCAGGTCATCGAGCTCCGGCAGACTCCACAAGCCGCCCCAGAGGCCGCTGGAAGGGCGGCGATAAAGCAGGATCGCGCCGTCGCGATTGGCCAGCATCGGCATCAGGGTGCGCTTTTGCGGCACGCTCTTGCGCGGCTTGGGGATCGGGTAGCGGGTTTCGAGCCCCAGCATGTGAGCCTCGCAGCCGCGCTCCAGGGGGCACAGCAGGCAACTGGGCTTGCTGCGGGTGCAGAGCGTGGCGCCCAGGTCCATCATCGCCTGGGTGTAATGGTTGACCCGGGTGTGCGGCGTGAAGCGCTCGGCGGTGGCCCACAGTTGCTTGGCCACCTTGGGCTCGCCCGGGTAGCCCTCCTGCGCCGTAAACCGTGCCAGCACGCGCTTGACGTTGCCGTCGAGGATCGAGGCGCGGATACCCATGCTCAGGCTGGCGATGGCGCCGGCGGTGGACAGGCCGATGCCTGGCAGTTCGGTGAGTTTCTCGACGTCGCGGGGAAACTCGCCGCCGTAGTCGGCAACGATGATTTTCGCGGTCTTTTGCAGGTTGCGCGCCCGGGTGTAGTAGCCCAGGCCGGTCCACAGGTGCAGCACTTCGTCTTCCGGCGCGGCGGCCAGGGCTTCGACCGTCGGCAGCGAGGCCATGAAACGGTCGAAGTAGTTGAGCACGGTGCTGACCTGGGTCTGTTGCAGCATGATCTCCGAGACCCACACCCGGTACGGGGTGATGCCCTGTTGCCAGGGCAGGTCGTGGCGGCCGTGGTGGTCGTACCAGTCCAGTACCGCCGGTGCAAACTGTTCCGCTCTCATCGTTTGAACAGCCCTTTGAGCGCGTTTTTCAGTTCCGGGCTGACCTTATCGCCGAGTTTCTCTTCAAGCTTTTCGCTGAGGCGATCGCCGGCCATCCGCGTCGCGACCTGACCCAGGCCGTCCTTATCCAGGCGGCAGGCCTTGGCCCCCAGTTCCAGCGGGCCACGGCAGCGCAATGGCAGTTCGAGGCCGACAAAGCGCTCGCCGACCTGGCAGGCCGGATCGGGCATGTCGCTCTTGTCGCCTTCGACCACGATGCCGACGCGGTAGTCCATGCCCAGCACCCGCAGGTCGATGTCGCCGTTGCCGTTGACGGTCATGCCCGGGATGCGCACCTTCAGGTCCGGGTTGCTGGCCACGCCGTTGCGCAAGGTCAGGTTGCCCTTGAGTTCCTGGAACGGCGTGTCCTTGCCGCGCGGGGTGCTGCTGAGGGTCTTGCGGTTGAGGAAGGCGATGCCCTGGCACAGCTGCTGTTCCAGGTTAGCGTTGAGCAGCACGCCGTTGTTGATCACAAAGCTGGTGGTGCCGTTGAGGCTGTCGATCAGGGCTTTCTGGCTGTTGCCGCTGCCGCTGAGGTTGCTGTTGAGCGTCACCAGACCCTTGACCGGAGGCGTCTGCCCCTGGCTTTCGAGGATGCGCTCCACCGGCACCCGGTTGATCTTGGTCTGCAGGCTCAGCAGCGGGGTGGCCTGGCGCACGTCGAGGTTGCCGCTGGCGTCGAAACTGCCGTTGTACAGCTCGCCGCGCAGGCTTTGCAGTTTCAGCAGGCCGCCCTGGCCGTTGGCCTTGAGTGCGGCATTCTGGATCGGCAGTTTGTCCAGGGTCAGTTGGCCAAAGCTCAGGTCGGCGTCGACGTCCAGCTTGCTCAGGCGTTCCACCGGCAGCAGGCGTTCGGTGCTCCAGGCGCCCTTGGTCGGTGCGTCCGGCAGCGGGGTGGTGCCGGCACCGGCCATGGCATCGGCCTCGCTGCTTTGCACTTCGGCCTTGCGCGCCACTGCTGCGCTGTTGGCGGCGGCGGACTTGGGCGGCAGGTAGCGGTCGACGTTGAAGGTATCGGCCTTGAGCTGGGCGCGCAGCGACTGCTTGGCGAAGTCTTCGATGGCCAGGCGGCCGCTGAAGGTGCTGTCGTCGAGCTTCAGGTTCAGGTCTTCCAGGGCCATGCTGGTGGGCGTGCCTTGCAGGCGGCTGACCAGTTCGACCTTGGTCAGGCTGCCCTCGGCCATGGCCGGCAGGGTCTGGCCGATGCTGTCGACGAATTTGGCCAGGTCGAACTGGGCAATCGAGATGCCGCCACTGATCTGCGGGGTTTTATCCAGGTCATTGACCTTGAGTTCACCCAAGGCGCGCAGCTGGTTGGCGGAGATTTTCAGGCCGGTCCATTCACCGACGTTGGCGGCCTTGTCCAGCAGCAACTGGCCTTGGGCGGCGAAGGTCACGGTCTTGCCTTGAAGCGGGTCGCCGGTGACTTCGCCCGACAGGCGCATGTCTTCGAACTGGTAGCGCTGCAGGGCGCGGTCAAAGCGCAGCTCGCCGTTGAGTTCGGTGCGCACCCGCACCACTGGCTGGTTGCTGGCCAGGAATGCGGTGAGTTTGACCGGGGTGGCGGTGGCCTCGTGGATCGGCCCGGTACTGAGCTGGATGCTCTCGGCGGTGAACTGCTTGCCGCTCTGTTCGTCGTTGTATTCAACCCGGGCGTTGTTCACGGTCAGGCTGTCGATGTCGAGGCGGATCGGCTGCGCGGCCTTGTCGGCCGTGGCCGGGGTTTCGACGCTCGGCTCGCCGGTACTGGTGGCCGGGGTATCGGCCTGTTTCGCCAGGGGCGCGGCACGACCGATGTCTTCCCAGTTGCCGTGGCCGTCCTTGTCGCGGTTCAGGCGCAGGTTCAGGCCTTCGACCCGTACATCGCTCATCTGCACTTCGCGGCGCAGCAGGGGCAGCACGCGTACCGACAGGCCCAGCATCTGCAGGTCGGCGAAGGGTTGGGTCGGGTTTGCCAGGGTCGCGACGCTGGCTTCGTGCAGTTCGAGGCCGAGCCAGGGGAACAGGCTCCAGCCGATGTCGCCATTGAGCGTCAGCTCGATGTGGGCCTTGTCGCGGGCAATCTGGCGAATCTCGTCTTTGTAGTCGTTGGGATCAAACAGGTGGGTCAGGGCAAAGCCCAGAGCCACGATGATCAGCAACAGCCCGAGAAGTACCAGACCCAGGATTTTGCCGAACGCTTTCATGGGCGAGTCCTTGTAGTGTCGAATTCAAATTTAGCCGGGGAGTATAGCGCCCCGGAACCGACGACTGGTCACCGATCGCGCCTAGAACTCATCCAGCTCCAGATGCAGTTTGGCGGCCAGTGCCTGGGCCGGCAGATGCCCGGCTGGCGCGAGCAGGCGCAAGGTTGCGCCCTGTTGTCGGGCCATTCTTTGTGCCTCGCTCACCAGTCGCTCGGCCACGCCGCGGCGGCGGGTTATGCTGCGCACGCACAACTGGGACAGGTGCCAGACCGCTTGGTGCCGTTGCAGGCGCGCGGCCCCCAGCAGGCGGTCGTTGAAGCGTCCGGCAATCAGCGAGCCGTCGCCCAGGCCGGTTTCAATCAGATGCCCGGCGTCGCTCAGCGGTGCGAACAGCCAGTGGGGGGCGTCCTGGTAGATTTTCTGTAGGTCCTGCTGATCCTGATAGCTCACGTGGTGCAGCGACTCGACAACGATGGGCATGGATTCTCCTGGGCAGGCAGTGCGGCGTCGGCAAACACGGTTGCAGACGGGCCGGCTGCTGCGCATGGCTCGGGCTTTTGCCGGGTGTGCCTGCAGGTTTGCAGGGGTTCGAAGCAGATGAGCACTGCGCCGCTATCTGTTTGCGTTTTCTGTGGCGGGCAAATGGTAACCTCTCGCCGTTCGTCCGTCCCTCTGCGACTTAACGTCGCGCTCAAATGGAGCTTTACTCAATAAAACGGCCATGCCTGCGTGCAAAGGCCGTGGGTGAAGAGCGGCCGACGAATAATTCTAACAATTGGGGGAATATCCATGAGCACTAGCACTTCGGCGGGCAGTTCCGCCGTCCAGCCAGCGTTCTTGTCCAAAGAGCGCATCATCGCCAAGCCCGGTTTCAACCGCTGGCTGGTTCCACCGGCCGCCCTGGCCATCCACCTGTGCATCGGCATGGCCTATGGCTTTTCCGTGTTCTGGCTGCCGTTGTCCCAGGCCCTGGGGGTAACCGCCCCGGTGGCCTGTGCGCCTGACATGAGCTATATCGCGCAGATCTTCTCGTCCCAGTGTGACTGGCCGATCTCCATGCTCGGCTGGATCTACACCCTGTTCTTCATCTTCCTCGGCTGCTCGGCAGCGATCTGGGGTGGCTGGCTGGAACGCGCCGGCCCGCGCAAGGCTGGGGTGGTCTCGGCACTGTGCTGGTGCGGCGGCCTGCTGATTTCGGCGTTGGGCATCTATACCCACCAGATCTGGCTGATGTGGCTCGGTTCCGGAGTGATTGGCGGCATCGGCCTGGGCCTGGGCTACATCTCGCCGGTGTCGACCCTGATCAAGTGGTTCCCGGACAAGCGCGGCATGGCCACCGGCATGGCGATCATGGGCTTTGGCGGCGGTGCCATGGTCGGTGCTCCGCTGGCCGCGGCGTTGATGGGTCACTTTGCCTCGCCGACCGGCGTCGGTGTATGGCAGAGCTTTCTGGTAATGGCGGCGATCTACTTCGTGTTCATGCTGGCCGGCGCCCTGTCGTACCGCGTTCCGCCGACCGGCTGGAAGCCTGAGGGCTGGACCCCGCCGGCGAAGCGAGCCGCCAACGCGATGATTACCCATCGCCATGTGCACGTGAGCGTGGCCTGGAAAACCCCGCAGTTCCGCCTGGTATGGCTGGTGCTGTGCCTGAACGTCTCGGCCGGTATCGGCATCCTCGGCATGGCTTCGCCGCTGTTGCAGGAAGTGTTCGGCGGCAAGTTGCTGGGCAATGGCTTGTCGTTCGGCCAACTTGATACCGCGCAAAAGGCGTCGATTGCGGCGATTGCTGCGGGCTTCACCGGTTTGTTGAGCCTGTTCAACATCGGCGGCCGCTTCTTCTGGGCCTCGTTCTCCGACTACCTGGGGCGTAAAAATACCTATTTCGTGTTCTTCGCCCTGGGCTTTGCCCTGTACGCGCTGATTCCGAACCTGGGCCACCTGGGCAATATCGCGCTGTTCGTGGCGGCGTTCTGCATCATCCTGTCGATGTACGGCGGCGGTTTTGCCACGGTGCCGGCCTACCTGGCGGACCTGTTCGGCACGCAGATGGTCGGCGCGATCCATGGTCGGCTGCTGACGGCCTGGGCTGCTGCCGGCGTGCTGGGCCCGGTGCTGGTGAACTACCTGCGTGAGTACCAGTTGAGCATCGGCGTCGAGCGCGCCGCCGCCTATGACATCACCCTGTACATCCTCGCCGGCCTGCTGGTGCTGGGTTTCCTGTGCAACCTGCTGGTACGCCCGGTGGCGGACAAGTACTTCATGACCGACGCGCAACTGGCGGCCGAGCAGGCACTGGGGCATGACAAGGGCGCCGACAGCAGCACCATGCTGGAATGGAAGGCGTCGGCGTCGAGCCTGCCGCTGGTGATCGTGGCCTGGCTGGTGGTGGGTATTCCGCTGGCGTGGGGCGTGTGGGTCACCCTGCAAAAAACGGCGGTGCTGTTCCGCTAGGCCTCGGCCTGATGCACAAAAAGCCGGTGCGTGATCTTCACGCGCCGGCTTTTTGCCGTGTGGGCCGGGCCAATGTCCGTTCGGCTGGCTTGTCATGACAGGTATAGCCCCGCAGCCATTGGCTCGCGCCCGTCAGGATATTGTCCGGCATGTTTCTGTTTGGCGGCCGTCGGGCCTATAATGGTCGCCTTTTTCGCCCAATGATTTTGCGGAGCTGGTGATGGCCGAACGTAAGGCGTCTGTCGAGCGCGACACTCTGGAAACCCAGATCAAAGCCTCGATCAACCTGGATGGCACCGGAAAGGCCCGATTTGATATCGGTGTTCCGTTCCTTGAGCACATGCTGGACCAGATCGCCCGTCACGGGCTGATCGACCTGGATATCGTCAGCAAGGGCGACCTGCATATCGATGACCACCACACCGTGGAAGACGTCGGTATCACCCTGGGCCAGGCGTTTGCCAAAGCCATCGGTGACAAGAAAGGCATCCGCCGCTATGGCCATGCCTATGTGCCGTTGGATGAAGCCCTGTCGCGTGTGGTGATCGACTTCTCCGGCCGCCCGGGCCTGCAGATGCACGTGCCCTATACCCGTGCCACCGTTGGCGGCTTCGACGTCGACCTGTTCCAGGAATTCTTCCAGGGCTTCGTCAACCACGCCCTGGTCAGCCTGCACATCGACAACCTGCGTGGCACCAATACCCACCACCAGATCGAGACCGTGTTCAAGGCCTTCGGCCGTGCCCTGCGCATGGCGGTGGAACTGGATGAGCGCATGGCCGGGCAAATGCCCTCGACCAAGGGCGTCCTGTAATGCAGACGGTCGCGGTTATCGATTACGGCATGGGCAACCTGCACTCGGTGGCCAAGGCCCTCGAGCACGTAGGGGCCGGCAAGGTGCTGATCACCAGCGATGCCGATGTGATTCGCGAAGCCGACCGGGTGGTGTTCCCCGGCGTTGGTGCGATTCGCGACTGCATGGCGGAGATCCGGCGCCTGGGTTTCGACTCGCTGGTGCGTGAAGTCAGCCAGGACCGTCCATTCCTCGGCATTTGCGTGGGCATGCAAGCCCTGCTCGATCGCAGCGAAGAGAACGACGGCGTTGACTGCATCGGCCTGTTCCCGGGCCAGGTGAAGTTCTTCGGCAAGGGCCTGGTAGAAGACGGCGAGCACCTCAAAGTCCCGCACATGGGTTGGAATGAAGTGCAGCAGACGGTGGATCACCCGCTGTGGCACAACATCGCCGACCGTGCGCGCTTCTACTTCGTGCACAGCTACTACATTGCCGCCGGCAATGCGCGGCAGGTGGTGGGTGGCGGTCATTACGGTGTCGATTTCGCCGCGGCACTGGCCGATGGCTCGCGTTTCGCCGTGCAGTTCCACCCGGAGAAGAGCCATACCCATGGCCTGCAATTGCTGCAGAACTTCGCCGCCTGGGACGGGCGCTGGTAATGGCCATCAAGAAAAAGCCGCCGATCCTGACCCTCACTCCCGAGCAGGAGAGCGAGGCCAATCACAAGATCAAGCGCTTTATGGAGGATCGCTTCGAACTGGACCTGGGTTCGTTCGAAGCGGCCGAAATCCTCGATCTGTTTACCCGCGAAATTGCGCCGCACTATTACAATAGGGCGATTTTCGATGTGCAGACGCACCTTAAAGAAAGGTTCGAAAGCATCGAAAGCGACTTGTGGGCGCTCGAGAAGAACTAGGGCAGCGGCAAGCTTCAGGCTGCAAGCTGCAAGAAGTAGACACGCGTGCGCGCTTGCAGCTTATGGCTTGCAGCTTGCAGCTCTTTGACGAAGGAAAAGCATGCTAATTATTCCCGCTATCGATCTCAAGGACGGCGCCTGCGTACGTCTGCGCCAGGGCCGCATGGAAGATTCCACAGTGTTCTCCGATGACCCGGTGAGCATGGCTGCCAAGTGGGTGGAGGGCGGTTGCCGTCGCCTGCACCTGGTGGACCTGAACGGTGCCTTCGAAGGTCAGCCGGTCAATGGTGAAGTGGTGACCGCGATCGCCAAGCGCTACCCGAACCTGCCGATCCAGATCGGCGGCGGCATCCGCTCCCTGGAAACCATCGAGCACTACGTCAAGGCTGGCGTCAGCTACGTGATCATCGGCACCAAGGCCGTGAAAGACCCGGCCTTCGTCGCCGAAGCCTGCCGTGCGTTTCCGGGCAAAGTCATCGTTGGCCTGGACGCCAAGGACGGCTTCGTCGCCACCGACGGCTGGGCTGAAATCAGCACCGTGCAGGTGATCGACCTGGCCAAGCAGTTCGAGGCTGATGGCGTGTCTGCCATCGTTTATACCGACATCGCCAAAGACGGCATGATGCAGGGCTGCAACGTGCCTTTCACCGCTGCGCTGGCGGCGGCCACGAAGATTCCGGTGATCGCCTCCGGTGGCATTCACAACCTGGGTGACATCAAATCGCTGCTGGACGCCAAGGCGCCTGGCATTATCGGCGCCATCACCGGCCGTGCGATCTACGAAGGCACCCTGGACGTCGCCGAAGCTCAGGCTTACTGCGACGCCTACAACGGCTGAGGACTGACCATGGCGCTGGCCAAACGCATCATCCCTTGCCTGGACGTCGACAACGGTCGCGTGGTCAAGGGCGTCAAGTTCGAGAACATCCGTGACGCCGGCGACCCGGTGGAAATCGCCCGTCGCTACGATGAGCAGGGTGCCGACGAGATTACCTTTCTCGACATCACCGCCAGCGTCGACGGTCGTGACACCACGCTGCATACCGTCGAGCGCATGGCCAGCCAGGTGTTCATTCCGCTGACCGTGGGCGGTGGTGTGCGTACCGTGCAGGACATCCGCAACTTGTTGAATGCCGGTGCGGACAAGGTTTCGATCAACACTGCAGCCGTGTTCAACCCCGAGTTCGTGGGCGAAGCGGCGCAGCATTTCGGCTCGCAGTGCATCGTCGTCGCCATCGACGCGAAGAAGGTATCCGGCCCGGGCGAAACCCCGCGCTGGGAGATCTTCACCCATGGCGGGCGCAAGCCTACCGGGCTGGACGCGGTGGAGTGGGCGAAGAAGATGGAAGGCCTGGGCGCCGGTGAAATCCTCCTGACCAGCATGGACCAGGACGGCATGAAAAACGGCTTCGACCTGGGCGTGACCCGCGCCATCAGCGATGCCCTGGGGATTCCGGTGATCGCCTCTGGTGGCGTCGGCAACCTGCAGCATCTGGCCGATGGCATCCTCGAAGGCCACGCTAGTGCGGTGCTGGCGGCGAGTATTTTCCACTTCGGCGAGTACACGGTTCCCGAGGCCAAGGCGTACATGGCCCAGCGCGGAATAGTTGTGCGATAGCCACTGGACAGCATGGCGGGCTCACGGCACTCTTGAGCACGCCATGGATTCCGGTAGCCCGTCATGTTCAAACGTCTGCTCCTTGTTCTTGCCAGCGCTACGCTCCTGCTTTCAGCTGCCTCTCGTGCCGCCGACACGTCCGATACCTCCCTGGTGTTGCTGACGGAAAACTTCCCCCCTTACAACATGGCCAAGAACGGCAAGAACTTCGCCCAGGGCGATAACATCAACGGCATCGCCGTGGATATCGTGCGGGAAATGTTCAAGCGCGCCGGGATCAATTACAGCCTCACCCTGCGTTTCCCCTGGGAGCGGATCTACAAGCTGGCCCTGGAGCAGCCGGGTTACGGCGTGTTTGTCATGGCGCGCCTGCCGGACCGGGAGCAGCTGTTCAAATGGGTCGGCCCGATCGGCCCGGATGACTGGATCATGCTGGCCAAGGCCGACAGCAAAATCGCCCTGGAGAATCTGGAGCAGGCGCGTCAGTACAAGATCGGCGCCTACAAGGGCGACGCCATCGCCGAGACCCTGGCCAAGCAGGGCCTGGCACCGCTGGTGGTGCTGCGTGACCAGGACAACGCGAAGAAGCTGCTTAACGGCCAGATCGACCTCTGGGCCACCGGCGACCCGGCCGGGCGCTACCTGGCCAGGCAGGAAGGCATCACCGGTCTCAAGACCGTGCTGCGTTTCAACAGCGCTCAGTTGTACATGGCCCTGAACAAAGACGTCCCCGACGAAATCGTCACCAGACTCCAAGCCGCCCTGGATCAGCTGCGCAAAGAAGGCGTGGTCGACGAAATCATGGGGCGTTATCTCTAGAGCAGTTGCCCTACCTGTACTTGCCGTTTTTGCCGTGAGCTGCTGTGGCCTGGTTGCTGCGCACGCTGATCATCAGTTTGATATCGATCCACTCGATGCTCTGGGCCTTGAGCTTGGGCAGCTCGCGTTCTAGTACGGCCAGGGTCTGTGGATAAGGGTGGCCGATCATCACCGCCGAGCCCTGCTTGTGCGCCAGGTTGATGGCGGTTTGCAGTTGCCCGGCAATAGCGGCCTCGGTGCGCTCGTCGTCGAGGAATACATCCCGTGAAACACTGGCCAGGCCGATTTTCTGGGCCTCGGCGGCGGCGACGGTCTGCGCGCTGGTGCGGCTGTCGACGAAGAACTTGTGGCGGCGCTGCAATTCAGCCATCAACCAGGCCATGGCCTGCGGCTGGGCGGTCATGCGGCTGCCCATATGGTTGTTGATGCCGCTGGTGTAGGGCACGGCCTTGAATGCCGCATCGAGACGCTTTTGCAGTTCTTCGATGGGCAGCTCGGGGTGCCAGGCAAAAGGCCCGGTGGCCGGGTCCATGGGCATGTGCAGGATGACGATCTTGCCGGCGCGATGGGCTTCGCGGGCGAATTCGGCGGCGTGGGGAGTGTCGGGCATGATCGCGGTGGTCACCGGCCCTGGCAGGGCCAGCACGCGGCGATCCCGGGGCAGGTTTTGCCCAAGGTCGTCGATGATCAGGGTCAGGTAGGCCTTGCGCGGCACCTGGGAGGTTTCAGCCGCCTGGGCCGGGATCACATTCAGAAGACACAACAGGGCGACCAGAAGCCCCCACGACAACCTTGAGACGGGTTGGCGCTGGCGGGTCAGGGGGATGCGTAACATGGGATTGGGCTGCGGCCTTTGCACGGGTGGTGAGGCGCCATCGCCGCCGAGGGGCGTGCCCCTCGGGCTCCCGCAGAATGCGCGGGAGCCGCTTTACCGGCGATGGGTTTGACGGTCAGCGACCGCGGGTGATGCTCAAGCCCTTGAGCAGGCTCAACGCCTGGGCCAGCTGGTAATCGTCGTCCTGCGGCATCGGCTTGGCCTTGCTCGCCGAACCGCTCGGCTTGTCCGCGCCGCCGTTGCCATTGCCCAGGTGGCCCTGGAGATCGGCTTCCTTGAAGTATTCGCCGTCCTGGGACTCGCTGGTGATCTTGGCGCGACGCACCTCGATGTCCGGCACGATGCCCTGGGCCTGGATCGAGCGCCCATTGGGGGTGAAGTACAGCGCGGTGGTGATCTTCAGCGCGCGGTCGTTGTTCAGGGGCAGCACGGTTTGCACCGAACCTTTGCCGAAGCTGGTGGTGCCCATCAGCACCGCGCGTTTCTGGTCTTGCAGGGCGCCGGCGACGATTTCCGAGGCCGAGGCGCTGCCACCGTTGATCAGCACCACCATCGGCACGGCTTCGCTTTCGTCCTTGCCGGTGGCCGAGAAGCGCAGCTCGGAGTTGGCGATACGGCCCTTGGTGTAGACGATCAGGCCCTTGGTGATGAAGTGGTCGACCACTTCCACCGCCGATTGCAGCACGCCACCCGGGTTGTTACGCAGGTCGAGAATGATCCCGCTGAGTTTCTTGCCGTTGTCCTTGCGCAGCTTGGCCAGGGCCTTGGAGACTTCTTCGCCGGTCTTGACCTGGAACTGGGTGATGCGGATGTAGCCGTAGCCCGATTCCAGCAACTGGCTCTTCACGCTTTTGACCTGGATCGTGGCGCGCGCCAGGGTCACGTCGAAAGGTGTACCGCCGTCGCGGACCAGGGTCAGGGTGATCTTCTGCCCGAGTTTGCCGCGCATCTTGTCCACGGCTTCGGTCATGGTCTGGCCACGGGTCGGCTGGCCGTTGATCTTGACGATCAGGTCGCCGGCCTGGATCCCGGCCTTGGACGCCGGGGTGTCGTCGATCGGCGATACCACTTTGATAAAGCCGTCTTCGGCGCCGACTTCGATGCCCAGGCCACCGAATTCACCGCTGGTGCTTTCCTGCAGCTCGGCAAAATCTTCCGGGCCCAGATAGGCGGAGTGCGGGTCGAGGTTGCTGAGCATGCCTTTGATGGCGTTTTCCAGCAGGGTCTTGTCGTCGACAGGTTCGACATACGCGGCCTTGATCCGGTCCATGACCTCGGCAAAGGTGCGCAGCTCTTCGAGCGGCAATGGCGCCTTGGTGGTCGCGGCGGCTGCCGATTGAGCAGTTTCGGCGGCGAACGCCAGCGGCGCGCCGATCACCAGAGCGATCGTCAGGGCCAGCGAGGTGAGGCGGGACAAATGCAGCATGTCGAACGAACTCCTAAATTAGGTAACGGCGCTTATCCTTGCGCGCGGCACCATTGTGCCGGGTCGCTGGGGCGGCCCTGCTGACGAATAGCGAAGTACAGCGCAGGTGTGTCTTGTCCGCCACTATTACCGACCGTGGAAATGGACTCACCGGCTTTGACAATGTCGCCAGCTTCTTTAAGCAATGTCTGGTTGTGTCCGTAGAGGCTGAGGTAACCGTTGCCGTGGTCGAGGATCACCAGCAAGCCGGCGCCGCGCAACCAGTCGGCAAACACCACGCGACCACCATGTACGGCGTGTACCTGGCTGCCGGCGCTGGCGCTGATCATCACCCCGTCCCACTTGGTACGGGCGTCGTCGCCACGGGATTCACCAAAGCGTGCAAGCAGTCGACCATCAACAGGCCATGGAAGTTTTCCCCGGGCTGAAGCAAAAGGTCCGCCGAAGGATGCGCCTGAACTTGAAACCAGGGGGCCAGGCGCTGATCTGGTTGGTTTGCGTGGGGCATCGCTGGCGTCTGCCTGGGCCTCACGTAAACGCTTTTTTTCGGCTTCCTGCTGGGCGATCAGCGCTTTCTGTCGCGCTTCTTCTGCCTCTCGAGCCTGGCGGGCCAGGGTTTCCTCGATGGTTTTCAGGACTTTCGACAGGTCGGCCTGGTCTTGCTCGCGGGCTTGCAGCTTCTGGTCGCGGGCCTTCACATCGTCGTTGAGCTTGGCCAGGACCTGCTGGCGTTCCTTGCGGACTTTGTCGAGTTCTTCGCGCTGGCTGTCGAGGCTGCTTTTCTGCACCAGCAACTGGGCCTGTTGCAGGGAGATGTCTTTTTCGACATTGGCCAGTTGGCGCAGGGTTTCGTTGAAGTTCTTCAACTGCTCCAGGCGTGCCTGGCTCAGGTAGTCGTAATAGGTCAGGGTGCGGGCGAATTTTTCCGGATTCTGCTGGTTGAGCAACAGCTTGAGGTATTCCTGGCGACCGTTCTGGTAGGCCGCACGGGCTTGGATCGCGATCAGTCGTTGCTGTTCAGTGCGCGCGCTCTGGAGTTTTTTTTTCTCCTCATCGAGTCGCTGCAGCTCGGTCTCGCTTTTCTTCAGCTCTTTTTGCAGGGTTTCGACCTGCTTTTCCAGCTTGCCCATCTCGGTTTCAGTGCCGCGCAGGTCTTTTTGCACGCCGGATTTTTCTTCCTGCAGCTTGCCCAGCAGCTTTTTCAGCTCGGTAATGTCCTGACGCGTGGCGTCCAACTGTTGTTGGGTTTGCGCGCGCTCATCGGCAAACGCCGGTTGGAGCAGGCAGATCAGAGCAAGGGCAATCAGCGAGCGAAGCATAGAGGCGGGCGACACCAGGGAAAGGGACGGCCTAGTATGCCCGCCCATCGCAGCAAAAAAAACGCCTCAAAGCCAACTGCTTTGAGGCGTTCGTCATAAAAAGCCGTTTCCGGCCGGTTTTGGGCCTTTTGCTATCAAACCAGGATCGATTTACCGGTCATCTCTTCAGGCTGCTTGAGGCCCAGCAGCTTGAGCATGGTCGGCGCGACGTCGGCCAGGACCCCGCCTTCGCGCACTTTCAGTGCACGTTTGCCGACATAAATGAACGGCACCGGCTCGGTGGTGTGGGCGGTGTGCGCCTGGCCGGTGGATTCGTCGGACATTTGCTCGACGTTGCCATGATCGGCGGTGATCAGGGCTTCGCCGCCGACCTTCTCCAGGGCGTCGACAATCCGCCCCACACACAGGTCCAGGCATTCCACGGCCTTGACCGCCGCGTCGAACACGCCGCTGTGGCCGACCATGTCGCCGTTGGCGTAGTTGACGATAATCACGTCATAGCGCTGGTGTTCGATGGCGTCGACGATCTTGTCGGTGACTTCCGGTGCGCTCATTTCCGGCTGCAGGTCATAGGTGGCGACCTTGGGCGACGGGATCAGGATGCGTTCTTCGCCGGGGAAGGGCTCTTCACGGCCGCCGGAGAAGAAGAAGGTCACGTGGGCGTATTTTTCGGTTTCGGCGATGCGCAGCTGGGTCTTGCCGTTTTTCGCCAGGTAGTCGCCGAGGACGTTTTCCAGGCTGCCGGGAGCAAAGGCCGATGGCGCGGGGATGCTGGCGGCGTATTGGGTGAGCATGACGAAACCGGCCAGTTTCGGCTGGCGGGCGCGCTCGAAGTCCTTGAAACCGTCCTCGACGAAGACCCGGGTCAACTCACGGGCGCGGTCGGCGCGGAAGTTCATGAACACCACGGCGTCGCCGTCTTCGACCTTCACCGGCTCGCCCAGGGTGGTGGCCTTGACGAATTCGTCGCTTTCGCCACGCTCGTAAGCGGCCTGCAGGCCTGCCTGGGCATCGGCGGCGTTGAATTCAGCCTGACCGTCGACGATCAGGTTGTAGGCCTGGGCCACGCGGTCCCAGCGATTGTCGCGGTCCATGGCGAAGTAGCGCCCGATCAGGCTGGCGATACGGCCCTTGCCCAGGGTCTTGAAGGATTCATCCAGCAGTTCGATGGACGACTGGGCGCTTTTAGGCGGGGTGTCGCGGCCATCGAGGAAGGCGTGCAGGTAGATTTTTTCGGCGCCACGCTTGAACGCCAGCTCGGCCATGGCCACCAGGTGGTCCTGGTGGCTGTGCACGCCGCCGTCGGACAGCAGGCCGAGGATGTGCACGGCCTTGCCCGCCGCCACGGCTTTATCGACGGTGGCGCAGAGGGTCGGGTTCTCGAAAAAGTCGCCGTCGCGGATCGATTTGGTCACCCGGGTGAAGTCCTGGTACACCACGCGCCCGGCGCCGAGGTTCATGTGGCCGACTTCGGAGTTGCCCATTTGCCCGTCCGGCAGGCCGACATCCATGCCCGAACCCGAGATCAGGCCGTTCGGCATGCTGGCGCACAAGCGGTCCAGGACCGGCTTCTTGGCCGAATAGACGGCGTTGGATTCGTGGCTCTCGCTGTGACCGAAGCCATCCAGAATCATCAGGACCAAAGGTTTAGGCGTGGTAGTCATAGATTCCACTCGTGGCTGGATTGGGGGAGGTGTTTAAAAAGGGAGTGGCAGTTTAAAGCTAAGTTCCGGTGCCGTCACCGCCGGGCGGGGTTTGGCCGACCTTGACGGCTGTGTATACTGGCCGACATTTTAACGCCCTGGAACCTCCTTGATGGTTGCTCACCTGATTCAATTCGCCACTGATCACTACTTGCTCGTCGGCGCCTTCGTCATCTTGTTGGCTCTGTTGATCGCCCATGAGTTGAGCCGCGGCGGCCGCAGCCTCAGCACCCGCGAGCTGACCGCACTGGTCAACAGCGAGCAGGGCGTAGTGATCGATATCCGTCCATCCAAGGACTTCGCCGCAGGCCACATCGTGGGCGCGCTGAACATTCCCCAGGACAAACTGATGGCTCGCATCGGCGAGCTGGAAAAACACAAGGCCAAGACCCTCATCCTGGTCGACGCCCAAGGCCAGCATTCAGGCATTCACGCTCGCGAACTGCTGAAGGCCGGCTTTACCGCCGCCAAGTTGTCCGGTGGCATCGGCAGCTGGAAAGCCGACAATCTGCCGTTGGTGAAGTGATATGGCCGCTGTCGTCGTCTACTCAAGTGATTACTGCCCTTACTGCTCGCGGGCCAAGCACCTGCTCGAGAACAAAGGCGTAGCCTTCGAAGAGATCAAGGTCGATGGCAAGCCCCAGGTGCGCGCCGAAATGGCCCAGAAGGCCGGACGCACGTCCGTGCCACAGATCTGGATCGGCAGCACCCATGTGGGCGGTTGTGATGATTTGTTCGCCCTGGAGCGCGCCGGCAAGCTCGACGCGCTGCTTAAGGCTTGACCGAACCCCCCAAAATAGTCGAACCCTCTAGTAGCCCCGAGATCAAGAAGGATCCGAGATGACTGACCAACAGAACACCGCCGCTACCGAAGACGAAAGCGCTCCACAATTTTCCCTGCAGCGCATTTACGTGCGTGACCTGTCCTTTGAAGCTCCGAAAAGCCCGGCAATCTTCCGCCAGCAGTGGGAGCCAAGCGTCGGTCTGGACCTGAACACCCGCCAAAAACCACTGGAAGGCGACTTCCATGAAGTGGTCCTGACCCTGTCGGTGACCGTGAAAAACGGTGAAGAAGTGGCATTCATCGCTGAAGTGCAACAGGCCGGGATCTTCCTGATCAAGAACCTGGACGAGGCTTCCATGAGCCACACCCTGGGTGCCTTCTGCCCGAACATCCTGTTCCCGTACGCTCGTGAAGCGCTGGACAGCCTGGTGACCCGTGGTTCGTTCCCGGCACTGATGCTGGCGCCGGTGAACTTCGACGCGCTGTACGCCCAGGAGCTGCAGCGCATGCAGTCGGCTGGCGAAAACACCGTCCAGTAAACCGCACGTGCAGTACGAAAAAAGCGCCGTTCAAGGCGCTTTTTTCATGTTCGGCCCAGCCATTTCCAGCGATCACCTTCAGCCGCTGCCGAGCCCGCGGGGCTGCGCTGGCCGGTGAGCTCGCCGTCGGTTGCGATCTGCGGCTGGAGCGTTTAGCAGTCTTGCGCCAGCGGCTGAAACTTACTTGAAACCCAGCTGCCGCCAGCCTTCATAGACGGCGACGGCTACGGTGTTGGACAGGTTCAGGCTGCGGCACCCTTCGCGCATCGGCAGGCGCAGGCGCTGCTCGCCGGGCAGGGCGTCCAGCACTTCGGCGGGCAGGCCGCGGCTTTCCGGGCCGAACAAAAAGGCATCGCCCTCGGCAAAGCTGGCATCGTGGAACGGCCGCGAGCCCTTGGTGGTGAAGGCGAACAAGCGTGGCTGGCCGAGACTTTCCAAGCAACTGGCGAGGTCGGCATGGCGTTGCAGGGTGGCGTATTCGTGATAGTCGAGGCCGGCACGGCGCAGGCGCTTGTCGTCCATGTCGAAACCCAGCGGTTCGATCAAATGCAGGTGGCAGCCACTGTTGGCGCACAGCCTGATAACGTTGCCGGTATTCGGCGGAATTTCTGGTTGAAAGAGGATGACGTGAAACATGCACGGCTCCGAAGAGAAAGACAGGCTGCATTCTACGCCTGAAGAAGACCCCAGGCCGAAGCTAATGCTGCGGGTGTTCGGCTCGTTGGCGATTGTCGGTTTGATGGTGGGGCTGATGATCGGCCGGCTGACGACCCCCGAGCCCACGCTGCTGCAGCAAGTGGAGGTGCAGCCCGATGGCCTGGTGGTGTGGTTCAGTCAGGAACCCAAGGTGCATGGCGAGCATATCGACGGCACCGTGGCGCTGCTGTTCGATGCCCAGGGGACGGCGCAGAACGGTCGGCTGAAGGTCAATGACAAGGATGTGAATTGGCGGGTCAGGGCGGCGGATGCGGGGTTGCTGCTGAACCTGGTGGCGGCGCGACCGCTGCACGGCGAGTGGGCCGGGACCAAGGTCGACGGGCGCTGGAAGCTGCAGATCCATCTGCGGGAGGAATAAAAGAGGGAATCCCCGGCCTGCCTGTACCAAGGTTCCCGAAACGGGTTGGACTCGTCGCTGTGAGCGTGATGAGCCCGGTGTAAAAGAGGGAATCCCCGGCCTGCCTGTACCAAGGTTCCCGAAACGGGTTGGGCTCGTCGCCGTGAGCGTGATGAGCCCGGTGTAAAAGAGGGAATCCCCGGCCTGCCTGTACCAAGGTTCCCGAAACTGGGTCGTGCTTGGGGTATTGCAGGGGGCGTGCCAATGTTCGAAAAGAATGTGGTTGTTGCCGGTATCCATGGTTGAAAGCCCCGTAATACGGGGCTTTTATCTTTTCGAAAGGCCACTGTTCGAATCCGAACTCCGCGAGACTCAAGGCCCGCTCTGTGCCCGATCACGGGGCACCGCGCATTCAGGCAGTGCAAAAGTCGCCTTCCCTGGCCGCCAACATAAATGCCAAGCAGAACTCCCATGCCTGTAGCCGCTGCCAAGCCCGCGAGGCTGCGCTGGCCGGGGGATATCGCTCATGGGTGTCAGAGTGGTTCAGAAGTGTTTGGAAGGGCCAGCGTTCGAACGCGGCCCGAGCCTGCGGCAGCGGCTACACGAGTCTGTAGCCGCTGCCGCGCTGGCGATGCAGCGATGGCTGGGAAGGTCGCCGAAGGGTCTCAGGTGGTTTTGCGGTGTATGCGCGGGCCAGCTCAGCCTTCCTCGCCTTCGTCATCGTCACCGCCGTCGACCTTCATCCCCAACTCCTTGATCTTGCGGGTCAAGGTGTTGCGGCCCCAGCCCAAGAGCACGGCGGCATCGCGACGGCGGCCTGCGGTGTGCTTGAGGGCGGTCTCGATCATGATCCGCTCGAAGCTCGGCACGGCGCTGTCCAGCAGGCTCGACTGACCACGGGCCAAGGCCTGATCGGCCCATTGGCGCAGCGCCTGTTCCCAGTTGGTCACTGGCGCCGAGTCCTGCGGCAGGCTCAGCAGCTCTGGCGGCAGGTCGCTGATGTGCACTTCACGCCCCGAAGCCATGACCGTGATCCAGCGGCAGGTATTCTCCAACTGGCGCACGTTGCCCGGCCACGGCAGATTTTTCAGGTATTCCTCGGTCTCGCTTTTCAGCAGTTTCGGCTCGACCGCCAGCTCCTGGGCGGCACGGCTGAGGAAGTGGCGGGCGAGGGTCGGGATGTCTTCGCGGCGATCGGACATCCGTGGAATATGGATGCGGATCACGTTCAGGCGGTGAAACAAATCCTCACGGAATTTGCCGGCGTGGACCAGGGTTTCCAGGTTCTGGTGGGTCGCGGCGATGATCCGCACATCGACCTTGACCGGCGTGTGCCCGCCGACCCGATAGAACTCGCCATCGGCCAGCACCCGCAACAGGCGGGTCTGGGTCTCGGCCGGCATGTCGCCGATCTCATCGAGAAACAGCGTGCCGCCATCGGCCTGTTCAAAGCGTCCGCGGCGCAGGTTGGCTGCGCCGGTGAAGGCGCCTTTTTCATGGCCGAACAGCTCGGATTCCATCAAGTCCTTGGGAATCGCCGCCATGTTCAGGGCAATGAACGGCGACGCCGCACGCGGGCTGTGGCGATGCAGGGCGTGGGCCACCAGCTCTTTGCCAGTACCGGATTCGCCATTGATCAACACCGTGATGTTGGAGTGACTCAGGCGGCCAATGGCGCGAAACACTTCCTGCATTGCCGGCGCTTCGCCGATGATTTCCGGGGTCCGGGCCAGGGCGGGCACCACTTCCAGGCCTTGCTGCTCCTGGGCGTGCTGGTTGGCGCGCTTGACCAGGGACACTGCCTCATCCACATCGAACGGCTTGGGCAGGTACTCGAAGGCGCCTCCCTGATAGGACGCGACAGCGCTGTCCAGGTCCGAATGGGCGGTCATGATAATCACCGGCAAACGCGGGTGCTGCTCGCGGATCCGCGCCAACAGGTCCAGGCCGCTGGCACCGGGCATCCGGATATCGGAAATGATCACGTCCGGTTGCTGGCGCGCCAGGCGACTCATCACGCCATCGGCACTGTCGAAGCTCTGGGTGGTCATGCCTTCCTGCTGCAAGGCTTTTTCCAGGACCCAACGGATAGAACGGTCGTCATCGACGATCCACACGGTTTCACTACGGCTCATGTCGATGGGGCTCCTTGTTCCAGTGGCAGAAAGATCGAGAACGTGGTGTGGCCAGGATGGCTGTCACATTCGATCAGGCCCTGGTGCTGGCTGATGATGTTCTGGGTAATGGCCAGGCCCAGCCCGGTACCGTCCGGGCGGCCACTGACCATGGGGAAGAAGATGGTTTCCTGCAGGTCGGCAGGGATCCCGGGGCCGTTGTCGATGATCTCGATCTTGGTCACCAGGCGATGGCGCACGTGGCCGATGGTGAACTGGCGCATGGCCCGGGTGCGCAGGCTGATGCGCCCCAGGCGCAGTTCATTCTGGCTGCTGATGGCCTGCATTGCGTTGCGCACGATGTTGAGCACCGCCTGGATCATTTGCTCGCGGTCGATCAACACATCGGGAATGCTTGGGTCGTAGTCGCGCACCAAGGTGATGCAGCCCTGGCTCTCGGCTTCCACCAGGCTGCTGACCCGCTCCAGCACTTCATGCACATTGCACATGGCCAGGGACGGCAGCTTGTTCGAGCCGAGCATGCGGTCCACCAGGTTTCGCAGGCGGTCGGCTTCTTCAATGATGACGTTGGTGTAGTCCTTGAGGCTTTCTTCCGGCAGCTCCCGGGCCAGCAACTGGGCGGCGCCGCGAATCCCGCCGAGGGGGTTCTTGATTTCATGGGCCAGGCCGCGCACCAGCATCTTGCTGGTTTCCTGCTTGGACAACTGGGCCTCTTCCTTGGTGATGCGCAGCAGCCGGTCCCGAGGGTGGACCTCCAGCAGCAGCAAGGTGTCGCCGTTACTCAGAATCGGCGTCACCGCGTAATCCACGGTCAGGGTCTGGCCGGTCAGCGCGGTGAGCATGGCTTCACGCTTGGTGAAGGGATGAGCCTGCTCCACGGCCTGGCGCAAGGAGCTCAGTGCTTCGGCCGACTCGGTGAACAACTCACTGATAAATTGCCCGTGGCTGCGTTGTCCGCTGATGGCCAGGAGCATTTCCGCGGCCGGGTTCATGTACTCAAGGCGCAGGTCGGCGTTGAGCAGAATGGTCGCGGTGGTCAGGTTGTCGAGTAGCAAGCGGTGCAATTGGTCGCTGATGGTCATTAGGACCTCTTTTGGAGCAAAACACTTCGGGGCCGATCCCGGAGTGCGCGCGCGGGTAAAGCGCTGAGTGAGGAAAATGCAAAAACCAAACCAAGGCTCCGAAAAGAAGCGTCAAAGCCCTGAAACAGCTGTTTGAAGCTCGATTGCGTGGCGCTTGGCCAGCTTTGGCGGGTATTTTCGAACCAAAATGGGCCGGGTAATGGGTATCGGGGCGTGCGTGCGCACCAATATAGTGCGCTTCCTGAACGAGTGCTCTAAAGAATAGCCGCTGCCCGTGGCGACGCGATCGGCGCTGCGTTTTTGTGCGGCGCACCACGCACAAGGCCCGCTCGGGGCGGGCCTTGTTATTCAGTCAAAAGCGAACACTTCCTATGGGGGGGAGCAAACTCCCGCGCCACCGGAGGCTGGTCGCTCGGTCAGCGGGCGGGCTGGGGCAATCCGCCCACGTCCTGATGTGCCGGGCGAGGACTGTCTGTCGGGGTGATGGTCGAAGTGCCGGCTTCGCGCGCCAGTTCATCGGCATCTGCCTGCTCGGCGGTCGACAGCTCGGCGGCGTTATGGCCGATGCGTTTGAGCAACAGCAGCATGCACACCAGCGACACCACGGCATAGCAGGCCGATGCGATGGCCACGCCGACGATGCTCCCGGTGCCGTTGAGGATGCTTTGCGCCAGTACCGGTGTGGCGCCGCCCACCAGCAACGAGCACAGCTGATAGGAAATCGACAGCCCGCTGTAGCGCACCCGGGTCGGGAAGGCGCGGGCGAGGATACCGCCGACGGCACCGTAGAACATCGAGTGCGGCACGGTGGCCAGGCACATGCCGAGCACGGCGATCCAGTAATTGCCGGTTTCCACCGCGAAGAACATCGCCGGCATCAGGAAAAATTCCGGCACCACCATCAGCACCACGGCCTTGCGCATGTCCATGCGTGACACCAGCACCGCGCCCAGGGGCTGGGTGATGAACTGCACCACCAGGGCGATGATGATCACGCTGAGAAACGTGCTTTGGGTGTAGCCCAGTTCCTTGGTTGCCCAGGACAGGGCAAAGGTGCTTTTGAAGTAGGTGACGTGGATGATCGGCAACACCCCGGCCCCCAGCAGCACGATTTTCCAGTGGCTGCGCAGCACCTCGAGGATCGGCAGCTTGACGGTCTTTTTCTGCTGGATCAGGCGCTTCATGTCGTCCGACTCTTCGAGCTTGAGGCGGATCACCATGCCGACGATGACCAGCGCCGCCGAGAGCAGGAACGGAATGCGCCAGCCCCAGAGCAGGAAGTCCGGTGCCGGCAGCGCACTGAGGGCGAAGAACACCAGGGTCGCCAGCAGGTTGCCGGCCGGTGAGCCTTGCTGAGCGAAGGCGGCGTAGAGAATGCCCTTGCCCTTGGGCGCGCTTTCACTGGCGATCAGCACCGCGCCGCCCCATTCACCGCCTACCGCGATGCCCTGGATGATGCGCAGCACCACCAGGGCGATTGGCGCCCAGATGCCGATCTGCAGGTAAGTGGGCAGCAGGCCGATGCAGGTAGTGGCGATGCCCATCATGATCAGGGTGATGACCAGGGTGGTCTTGCGCCCGATCTTGTCGCCCAGGTGGCCGAAGATGATGCCGCCGACGGGGCGTGCGACAAAACCGGCCCACAGGGTCAGGAACGACAGCAGGGTAGCGGTGCCCGGTGGCAGGTCGGCGGGGAAGAACACTTTGCCGAAGACCAGGGCGGCCGCGATCCCGTAGGCATAGAAGTCATACCATTCGATGGTGGTGCCGATGAATGAGGCAACGCCCGCTTTGCGGGCTTTTTTGTGGGCAGCAGCTTCCAGGGCGGGATTCATGTTCACTTCCTGCTTGTTGTTATTGTTATGTGCGCCCCGCGCCATTTTCTGCCGAAAATGTCGCGGACATTTCGCTGGGCGAATCGGCGCATGAGGTTCTTGCAAGGTCCGACTGCTCGGAGCCTATACAGGCAGGTATGAAAAAAATAATGATTAAAACTTATTGTTTGATACGTGATTTCGTATGGTCGCCCGGGCTCAGGGCTCCGCTGTTGCGGGTTGTTGCAGGGCCTTGAGCAGCGCCAGGAAACTCTCGGCGGCGGCCGCCGGTTTGTCGGCATGACGAATCGCATGGATCTCTGAAAGCGCGCCCTCGCCCTCGATCTCGCAGTAATGCACCCCTTGTTGCCGAGTCATGGCCAGGGTCTGCGGGACCAGCGCCACGCCCATTTCGTAAGCCACCATCGCCACCACGGTTTGCCAGAGCCGGGTCTCATGGCGGATGCGCGGGCTGAACCCGGCGGCCACGCAGCGGGCGATGATCAGGTCGTGGTAGTGCGGCGAGACGTTACGCGGAAACAGAATGAAATCATCGCCGGCCAGTTGTGCCAGGTCGATCCGCTGTTGCTGCGCCAGGGGGTGTCCCTCGGGCAGGCAGCAGAGAAAGGGTTCGGCCAGCACCGGCTCGCAGTGGATGCTCGCGGCAAAGGTGTTGCCATGCACGAAGCCGATATCGATCTGGCCGCGTTGCAGGGCCTGGACCTGTTCGGCGCTGTTCATTTCCATCATCACCACTTCGGTGTCCGGGTGTTGCTGCTCGAAGCTCTTCACCGCCTGGGGCAGGCCGCGGTGCAGGATCGAGTTGACGAAACCGACACTCAGGCGCCCGACAAAACCCTGGGCCGAACGCTGGGTCAGGCGCCGCGCCTGCTCGGCGCGCAGCAGCAGGTAACGCGCCTCGTCGAGCAGCACCTGGCCGGCATTGGTCAAACTCACCGACTTGTTGTTGCGGATCAGCAGCTGGATATCCAGCTGGCTCTCGAGCTTTTTGATGTCGAAACTCAGCGCCGGTTGCGAGATGAACAGGCGAGTCGCGGCGCGCCCGAAATGCAGTTCTTCGGCCACGGCGACGAAGTAGCGCAACTGTTTGAGGTCCATGCTGATCCCCTGCTCTACGATTTGGTTTTCTTATCGTAGTGGAATGATTTTGTATTAGATACTTATCGATGGCGGTTCTAGTCTCGGCGTACAAGAACCAGGAGACGCCCCATGAACGTCGAGCCACACGCCACCGAAGACAGCCTGAACATCCCCGATAGCCGGGGCCTGAATCTATTCGAATGCGATGCCGGGCTGGCCGCGCTGCTCAAGGTTTACCTGCCGGCGCAGGTCTATGGGCAGTGGCTACCGACCTGGCAGCGCCTGGGGGCCAGGGCGGGTGGCGAACTGGACGTGCTGGCCCTGTCGGCCGACAAGAATCCCCCGGTACTGCGGCCCCGCACCCGACGAGGGGAAAACCTGCAAAGCATCGCCAAGCATCCCGACTTCGTTGAGCTGGAGCGTGTCGCCTATGCCGAACTGGGCCTGGCCGCCATGAGCCATCGCCCCGAGCCGGCGCTGCCGCTGGTGAAGTACGCGCTGACCTACCTGTTCGTGCAGGCGGAGTTCGGCCTGTGCTGCCCGGTGAGCATGACCGACTCCCTGACCCGCACATTGCGCAAGTTCGGTGCCCCGGAATTGGTGGAACGCTACCTGCCGCAGCTGGCGTCACAGGATTTTGACCAACTGTTCCAGGGCGCCATGTTCATGACCGAGCAGGCGGCCGGCTCCGATGTGTCACGCACCGAAACCCGGGCGCGGCTTGAGAATGGCGAATGGCAGCTGTTTGGCGAAAAGTGGTTCTGTTCCAACCCGGATGCCGACCTGGCCATGGTTCTGGCCCGGCCAGACGATGCCCCGGCGGGCATGGCCGGGGTCACCCTGTTCCTGCTGCCCAGGCTGCGCCCCGATGGTTCGCGCAACGCCTACCGGATCCAGCGCCTGAAGGACAAGTTGGGCAGCCGCTCGATGGCCAGTGGCGAGATCACCCTGGAAGGGGCCACCGCGTACCTGATCGGCGAAGTCGGCCGCGGTTTTCAGCAGATGGCCGACATGGTCAACATGTCGCGCCTGTCCAACGGGGTGCGCGCGGCGGGGTTGATGCGCCGTGGCTTCAACGAGGCGCTGTTTATCGCGCGCCAGCGCCGAGCCTTCGGCAAACACCTGATCGAAATGCCGCTGATGCAGCGCCAGTTGTTGAAGATGATGCTGCCCACCGAGCAGGCCCGCTCGATGTTCATGCAGATCGCCACGTTGCTGCCTCGGGCCGATGGCGGCGATGAAGCGGCGCGCAAGTGTGTGCGCATCCTCACCCCGATGATCAAGTTCCGCGCCTGTCGCGATGCGCGGCGAGTGACCGGCGATGCCATGGAGGTGCGCGGCGGGGTCGGTTACATCGAAGAGTGGAGCGACGGGCGGCTGGTGCGCGATGCCCATCTGGGCTCGATCTGGGAAGGCACCAGCAACATTGTTGCGTTGGATATCGCCCGCGCCGTGACCCGCGAGCAAGCCCTGGAACCCTTGCAGAAAATGCTCGCGCAATTGCTGGCCGAAGCCGACTTGCCGGAGCCCAGCCGGCGCCTGTTCGAGGTGACCCTGCAGCGTACGGTCAGCCACTTCGACGAGGTGGCCCGGCAGCGTCAGGACGAACAGGTGCGCCAGGCCGGCAGCGCCCTGTATCACCTCGCCAGCGCGATTTTCATGGCCTGGGAAGCCTGTCGACAGGCACCTGACTATCGCCGCCTGGCCTTGGCCCATCTGGTGCTGCAGCACAAGTTGCTGCCCCGCGACCCGCTGCGTTCGGCACCGGTGATCGACGCCGCGCTGCTGGCGAACCTGGCCAATGAGCGTCCGCTGTCGCTGGCTGAAGCCATGCAGTTGCTGCCTGCCTGAACGGCACTTCCCCTCTTTGCTGGAGAACACTGATGAACCCAACCCAAGGTGCCCTGGCGGGCCTGAAAGTCATTGACCTCAGCCGCGTGCTGGGCGGCCCTTACTGCTCCCAGGCACTGGCTGACCATGGCGCCGAAGTGATCAAGCTCGAACCATTGGGCGGCGACGAAACCCGTGGCTGGGGGCCGCCCTTCGAGGGTGACGACGCCTCGTACTTCAAGGGTGTGAACCGCAACAAGCAAGGGATCGCCGTTGACCTGTCGCGGCCCGAGGGCCTGGATCTGTTGATGCAACTGCTGGAAGGTGCCGACGTGCTGGTGGAGAACTTCAAGCCAGGCACCCTGCAGCGCTGGGGGATCGGTTATGCCGAGGTGCTGAGCCAGCGCTTCCCGGGGCTGATCCATTGCGCGATTTCCGGCTTCGGCGGCGATGGGCCCCTGGGCGGCTTGCCCGGTTACGACGCGGTGATCCAGGCGATGGCGGGCTTGATGAGCGTCAACGGCGAAGGCGATGGCGGGCCGTTGCGCATCGGGCTGCCGATTGTGGACATGGTCACCGGCCTGAACGCCCTGGCCGGGATTCTGCTGGCGCTCAATGAACGTCACCGCAGCGGCCTTGGGCAGTCCCTGGACATCAGCCTTTACGATTGCGGCGTGTCGCTGCTGCACCCGCACCTGGCGAACTTCTTCGCCGCCGGCAAGACCCCGCAGCGCACCGGCAATGCCCACCCCAATATCGCGCCCTACGACAGCTATCGCACCGGCAGCGTGCCGATCTTCCTGGCTGTGGGCAACGACCGCCAGTTCGCCCGATTGTGCGAGCAACTGGGGGCGGGTGCCTTGCTCGATGACCCGCGTTTTGCCAGCAACGGCAGCCGTTCGGTCAACCGTGAGGCACTGAAGCAGGCGCTGGAGCACCACCTGCAAACCCATGACGGCGCGGCCTTGGCCCAGCAGCTGATTGGCCTGGGGGTGCCCTGCGGTTCGATTGCCACCATCGACCAAGTGGTGGCCCACCCCCACACCCGACACCGGGGCTTGCTGGTGCAGATCGACGATTACCGCGGGGTCGGCTCGCCGGTGAAGCTGTCGCGCACCCCCGCCAGCTACCGCAGTGCACCGCCGGCCCTGGGCCAGGACACGCGCCAGGTTCTCGAAGGCCTGGGCCTGGATGCGCAGATGATCGCCGGCCTGTACGCCAGCGGCATCGTGCGCGGCTAAGCGCGCCATGGCTGTTTCATTTTTCGGGAGCGCTTTATGAATGGCGAGTCGGTCTGCCTGAACACCTTGCAATGCATCGGCGTGGTCGGTGCCGGCGCCATGGGCCAGGGCATCACCCAGGTGCTGCTCCAGGCTGGGCTGACGGTGCAACTGTTCGACGCCCGTTCCGGTGCCGCCGATAGTGCCCGCGAGCAACTGCACGTGCGCTTCGCCCGGTTGCAGGACAAGGCACGCATGAGCCCGGAGGCAGTGGTGCAGGCGCTGGGCAAGCTACAGGTCGTGCACAGCCTGCAAGCGCTGGGCGACTGCCAGTTGGTGATCGAGGCGATCGTCGAAAACCTGGAGGCCAAGCAGCAGCTGTTCCGGGAACTGGAGCAGGTGCTGGACAGCAGCGCGCTGCTGGCGAGCAACACCTCGTCGCTGTCGATCACGGCCATCGCGGCGGCCTGTCGTAACCCGCAGCGGGTCGCGGGGCTGCACTTCTTCAACCCGGTGCCGCGTATGCGCCTGGTGGAAGTGATTGCCGGCCTGGAAACCGCGCCCGAGATCGCCGGGCAATTGCAGGCCCTGGTGCGGCACATTGGGCACCGTCCGGTGCTGGCCAAGGATTCCCCCGGGTTTATCGTCAACCATGCCGGCCGTGCGTTTGGCACCGAGGCCCTGCGTATCTTGAGCGAGGGCGTGGCGTCGGTGACGCAGATCGATGCACTGCTGCGTGACGGTGCCGGATTCGCCATGGGGCCCTTCGAACTGATGGACCTGGTGGGCCTGGATGTCAGCCTGCCGGTGATGGAATCGGTCTACCGGCAGTTCTACCAGGAGCCGCGCTACCGCCCCCATCCGCTGCTGCGCCAGATGCAGGCTGCTGGCCATCTGGGGCGCAAGAGTGGCCAGGGTTTCTACCGCTATGACGGCGTGCACGACACTCCGCAGCCATCCTCTGTATCGGCGCCACGTGGTATGCCGCCGGCGGTGTGGATGGCCGCTGATGACGAGCTGGGGCATGCGCGTCTGTTGGCCCTGCTCCAGCGCCTGGGGGTGGAGCTGCAAACCGGCCCTAGGCCATCCGGCGATGCGTTGTGCCTGCTGGCGCCCCTGGGCGATGACGCCACTGAGGCCGCCTTGCGTCATGGGGTCGACCCGGCGCGCACGGTGGCGATCGATACCTTGTTCGGGCTCGATCACCAGCGCTGCCTGATGCTCACTCCCAGCACCCGGCCGGACATGCAGCTGGCTGCCCACGACTTGTTCAGTGCTGACGGTGGCCGGGTGACGCTGATCCACGACAGCTGCGGTTTTGTCCTGCAACGAACCCTGGCGTCGATCGTCAACCTGGCTTGCGATATCGCCCAGCAAGGCATTGCCTCAGTTGCCGATATCGATACCGCGGTGCGCCTGGGGCTCGGTTACCCCCAGGGACCGCTGGCCTGGGGCGATCAATTGGGTGCCGAGCGGCTGTTACAGATTCTGCTGCGCATGCACGCCCTGACCGGCGAGCCGCGCTATCGCCCGAGTGGCTGGCTGCGGCGCCGGGTGCGCCTGGGCCTGTCGTTGTGTCAGGCGCCCGAGCCGCTGCTGGCTTGAGTGCTGTCGTCCACCTGCCATGAGAGTTGCGCCATGCTTGATGCCTACATTTACAGCGGTTTGCGTACCCCGTTCGGCCGCTATGCCGGTTGCCTGTCGCGGGTGCGCCCGGATGATCTGGTCGGGCCGTTGCTGGCCCGGTTGATGGAAACCTCGGGCTTGCCGATGGATGAGCTGGAGGAGGTGATTCTGGGCTGCACCAACCAGGCGGGCGAAGACAGCCGCAACCTGGCGCGCAATGCCTTGCTCAGCGCCGGCCTGCCTTGGTGCGTGCCCGGGCAGACGATCAACCGCCTGTGCGCCAGCGGCCTGTCGGCGGTGGTCGATGCGGCGCGTGCCATCACCTGTGGCGAGGGCCAGTTGTACCTGGCTGGCGGCGTCGAAAGCATGTCCCGTGCGCCCTTTGTCATGGCCAAGGCCGAGAGCGCGTTCAGCCGCTCGGCGGAGGTGGCGGACAGCACCCTCGGCGCGCGTTTCAGCAACCCGCGTCTGGTCCGGCTCTACGGCAACGACAGCATGCCGCAGACCGCTGACAACCTGGCGCGGCTGTTTTCCATCAGCCGCGAGCAGGCCGATATCTTTGCCGCGCTGTCCCAATCGCGTTACCAGTCGGCCCTGCAGGCCGGGCACCTGGACGACGAGATCCTGCCGGTCGAGGTGCCGGCGGGGCGCAAGGGCGAGGTGCTGCAGGTCAGCCACGACGAACATCCACGGCCGCAATCCGATTTCGAACGGCTGTCGAAAATGTCGCCCCTGGCTCCGGGCTCGGTGATCACTGCGGGTAATGCCTCGGGGATCAACGACGGTGCGGCGGTGCTGCTGCTCGGCAATCGCGCCATTGGCGAGGCGCATGGGGTGGCCCCGATGGCGCGGATTCTTTCGTCGGCCGCCGTCGGCGTGGAGCCGCGAATCATGGGGATCGGCCCGCATCAGGCCATCGAGCTGGCGTTGCACCGTGCCGGCCTGACCCTGGAGCAGGTCGACCTGATTGAAATCAACGAAGCATTCGCGGTGCAGGTGCTGGCCTGTCTCAAAGTCCTGGGCCTGCGCCATGACGACCCTCGGGTCAACCCGGGCGGCGGGGCCATTGCCATCGGTCATCCGCTGGGCGCATCCGGCGCTCGCCTGGTGCTGAGCGCCTGCCGCACCTTGCAACGCTACAAGCTGCGCTATGCGGTGGTCAGCCTCTGCGTCGGGTTGGGCCAGGGTGTGGCCATGGTCATTGAGCGCGCCTGAGGCCCAGGGCTCAACCTCAAGGCCGGTGCACCCGCAGCAGGTGAAACGTGGTGCTCGGGCTTTGTTGCACCACGTGTTCGCCATCGAGTACCTGGACCGCCAGGCGATGTTCGCCGCGGTCGATATTTTCCAGATGCAGTTCCAGTGCCGTGCCGGGTTGGCCGTAGGGCTGGTCGTCCAACAGCAGGCGCAGGCGATGGGGCCCTTGCAGGTTCGGTCGCAGCAGCACCTGCACGCTGAAGCTGCCGTTGTTGGCCCGCAATGCGCCGTCGCGCGGCAAGCCACTGACTTGCAGCACCTCATAGGGCCGCGCCACAACGGTGCGCTGCCTGGCGGCAGCTGGCGGCGTCGGTAACGGCAAGCGGGTTGGGCCGGGAATGGCATGGGTGGGCGTTGGCGCAATGGCCTGGCTGCGAGTGTCGCTTGGCGGCTGATCACTGTAGGCCGGGTTGCCCTGGGCATCGGTGTATTGATAGATCTGCGCCGTCGCCGGCAGACAGATGATCAGCAGCAGGTAGCAAACGGCAGCGCGCATGGCTGAGGGTTCCTGGGCGGCGAGGTGAGGGCCCCAGCCTAGAGCAAGGGGCCGTTCGCGGGGCGCGGGCTTAACCTTTGAACACACAAAGCTCGGCCGTGGCCCGGGTCAGGGCCAGCCTGCGCAGTGGGTCCTGGCTTGCGGCCTGGGTGGCCTGGGCCAGCCACTGCGGGCATTGCGCATCGGTGCGCGCCGGGCTGAAGTCGGCCAGTTGCTGCAGCAGGCGTTTTTGTAACTGATCGAGTTGCGGGCGGATCTGCCCCAGCAGATCGGGGCGGGCGCTGTCCGGCGCGTGGCCTTGCAGGTGCCAGGCAGACAGGTGGGCGTATTGCACCAGCTTGTTGGCTTCGATCTGCGCTGCAAAAAACTGCTCAACATCGGCGGCGGCCAGTGAGTATTGCGCGGCCTGGGCCACCGCGCCGGCAATCACTTCACGCTCCCGGGGGCGGTCTTCCACGGCTTTATGGCTGTCCCATTTGCTCAGGGCCACCTGGTCGGCTATTGCCAGGCGCGCCTCGATACTGCTCAACAACGGGGCGAGAGTGGTCGGGGCGTTGGCTGCGCAGGCGTTGCCGGCCAGCAGCAGGGTCGTCAGGGCGAGGCAGAGTATGGCGTGCAGGGGCATGGGCGATCTCGGCTGTTGTGGGCAAGTCGGCGGCCATGATGCACGCAAAGGCGCCCGGTCTGGCAAGCGCTCGCCCTGGGCGCGGGGATTTGGCGAGCGCCGATTGTGACCTGTACCAGGCGCGCCGGTCAGTGCACGGCCTCGGCACTGGTCGGTCTGCGGCAACCGCTGGGGCCGGGGAAGGTTTGCTTGCCGGTCTCGTCATACAGGGTCTTGCAACCGGTGGGGCCCTTGTCGAAAAAGTCGCGACTCTTGATCACGCCATTGGGGTAGTAACACAGCTGCTCGCCGCTCAGGACCGCCTGGTTGTAGTTCTTGAGCTTCTGCTGGTTGATGGTCATCCACTCGAACCCGACCTTGTTGACCCGGCACTCGACCTGGCCGTTGTCGTAGTAGGTGATTTCGCTGACCTGGTCACCCTTGCCGATGACGCGCTCTCGGGTCTTGAGTCCGGTTTGCGCGTTGTATTCGCGGTATTCCTGCAACTCGCCGTACAGGTAGTCGCGTTCGCTGGTGACCCGGCCCTGGCGGAACTCGCGGGACATGCCGCAGAGGCCGACGGTCGACTGGTAGCTTTGGAAGCGGCAGCGGGTTGCGGCGGAAAAGATCTGGCCATGCTCATCGAGCTGGGTCATCAGGCCAATGAATTCGCTGCCCTCGACGCGCCCGACCGTGGCCGGCGAACCGTCTGCGAGGAAAGTCAGGTACGGGCCCTGCTTGTTGCCGTTCTTGTAGCTCATGTCCGACAGCAGCACCTTGCCGTCGGCGCTGTAGATCAGCGAGCGACCTTCGCGCTGGCCGTTTTCGTAGGCATAGGAATACATCAACTGGCCGCTGTCGTTGTAACCCTCCTGAGTGCCCCAGAGCAGGCCGTCGCGATAGTGCTCGATGACCCGCAGCACGCCCTGGGCGTCGGTGTCGCGCAGTTCGCCCTGCATCTTGTCCGCAACAAAGCTGACGCTGTGGGTGTGACCATCGGCGGCCTTGAGTTGCCAGGGCCCACTCTTCAGGCCCCGGTCGTAGCTGCCGCTGCCGGCTGTGGTCAGCCAGGGCCCCTGGCGCAGGTCATCGCGGTAGTCGCCCCGCTCCAGCACCGCGCCACCTTCGCGGCTTTCACTGGGGCCGTTGCGCAGGTCATGGAGGTAGGTGACGAAGCCGCCGTCTTCCAGGGCTTCGGAGTCGCTCAGCTTGATGTCCCAGCGTCCTTCCCGCAGGTCGTCGCGATACAGACCGGTCATGCCGTAGCCTTCGTTTTCATTGGACAGGCTCCATTGGCCCTGGCGCTTGCCGTCGACATAGGGCCCGTGGGACCAACTGTTGGACGGTCCGGCAAAGCCCCACTCGCCGTTGCGTTGGCCATGGGTGTAAGGCCCGCGAGAGGCGATGGCCCCGTCTTCGCTGTAGGCCACGGAGGGCCCGTCTTCGCTGCCGGTCAGGCGCGCGGGTTCGGTGTCCCAGGTCACGCGGCTGGCCTGGTAGTTGTAGAGCTGGCGCGGGCCGTCGACCAGGGCCGGGCTCTGGTCGCGCTGATAGGTGACGCTGAGAAAGCGCCCCTGTTTTTCGCCAAAGGTCTTTTTGTAGCTGTAGGCCTCGGCACCTGGCGAGGTATTGCCCAGGGGCTGGCCGTCCTGGCCGAAGTAACCCACCAGGGTCCCGGCGCTGTGGTCGAGCTGGTCGAACTCGGCAATGCCCGAATCTTCGTAGGAAACCCGGTAATTGAGCGGCGTGAGCTGGCTCAGGGCCTGGTTCACCGTGCGTGCGTCGAGTTTGCGCTGGCCCTGGGTAATGCGGTCCAGGGCTTTTTGCAGATTGTCCAGGCGGCTGTAGAGGTGGTCGTTGTCGTCATAACGGTAGGCGCGCAGGTGATAGTTACCCTGCAGCTTGAACAGCACCAGGCGTGTCAGGTGCTGGTTATCCAGGGCGATGTTGAACACCGACTCGATCGAGGCCTTGCCGAAATCGTCCAGCAATTGCGCCTGGCTTTGCGCCTCATCGACCGCGTAATAGCCCCGTACTCCGGCAGGCGTCTTGATAAAGGCCAGGGTCGCCGAGCTTTCCGCCAGGCCGGTGATCAGCGGATGGGCCAGGGTCTTGCCTTCGTAGAAGGGCGCAGCCTGGGCCTGGCTCAAAGCCAGGCAAGCGATCAGGCCGAGCGCGCGTGTCCATTGCATACCATTCCTTCGTCAATGCGCCGCACCGAGGGTGCGCGAGGCGCGGATTATCCACCGAAGGGGCGAGGGAAGGAACAATCGCGGCCAATGGCCGGGCAATAAAAAAGGCCTCCCGAAGGAGGCCTCTTGGTTACGCCGCTTGCGCGGGCGTCACGGGATCAGCAGCTGTAGTACAGCTCGTATTCCAGTGGGTGCACGAAGGTACGAACCTTGATTTCTTCTTCGCTTTTCAGGGCGATGTAAGCGTCGATGAAGTCGTCGCTGAAAACGCCGCCTTTGGTCAGGAACGCACGACCTTTGTCCAGCTCTTCCAGGGCTTCTTTCAGGCTGCCGCAAACTTGTGGGATCTCTTTGGCCTCTTCAGGCGGCAGGTCATACAGGTTTTTGTCAGCAGCGTCGCCAGGGTGGATCTTGTTCTGGATGCCGTCCAGGCCAGCCATCAGCAGTGCAGCGAAGCCCAGGTACGGGTTGGCTGCTGGATCCGGGAAGCGGGCTTCGATACGGCGAGCGCGAGGGCTGGACACGTAAGGAATACGGATCGAAGCGGAACGGTTGCGAGCCGAGTAGGCCAGCATCACGGGTGCTTCGAAACCTGGGACCAGACGCTTGTAGGAGTTGGTCGACGGGTTGGTGAAGCCGTTCAGGGCCTTACCGTGCTTGATGATGCCGCCGATGAAGTACAGGGCGGTGTCGGACAGGCCGGCATAACCTTCGCCAGCGAAGGTGTTCTTGCCATCTTTGGCGATGGACAGGTGAACGTGCATACCCGAGCCGTTGTCGCCGTACAGAGGCTTAGGCATGAAGGTAGCGGTACGGCCGTAGGCATCAGCCACGTTGTGTACGCAGTACTTCAGGGTCTGAACTTCGTCAGCCTTGGCTACCAGGGTGTTGAACTTGACGCCGATTTCGTTCTGGCCGGCAGTCGCCACTTCGTGGTGGTGAACTTCGATGACCAGGCCCATTTCTTCCATGGCGTTGCACATGGAGGTACGGATTTCGTGGTCGTGGTCGAACGGAGGAACCGGGAAGTAGCCGCCCTTGATACCTGGACGGTGGCCACGGTTGCCGCCTTCCACGTCCTGGTCGGACATCCACGAACCTTGTTCGGAGAAGATTTTGAACATGGAACCGGAGATGTCGGACTTGAACTTCACTTCGTCGAAGATGAAGAACTCAGGCTCCGGACCTACGAATACGGTGTCGCCGATACCGGTCGACTTCAGGTATTCCTCGGCACGCTTGGCGATGGCCCGTGGGTCACGGTCGTAGCCTTGCATGGTCGAAGGCTCGATCACGTCGCAGACCAGGATCAGGGTCGGCTCTTCGGTGAACGGGTCGAGTACGGCAGTGGTGTCGTCCGGCATCAGGATCATGTCGGAGGCTTCGATGCCTTTCCAGCCAGCAATGGAGGAGCCGTCGAACATTTTGCCTTCTTCGAAGAAGGCGTCATCCAGCGCGTCACGGGCCGGCATGGTCACGTGGTGCTGAGTGCCTTTGGTATCAGTGAAGCGCAGATCAATCCACTTGACGTCATGATCTTTGATGAGTTGAACCGACTTCGACATAGTGTCCTCCGGGTGGCTTCGGGCTAAGTAGTGGAGTGCCCTTAGAATGTGGGTGATGCCGGCGCGAATACTCGACCAAGGCAACCTGCCTCACAAGGGAGCAAATTGCATGCCAGTGCCCCGACTTGGGTTTTCTGCCCCAAACTCACGCATATAAAGGTGCAATCCGCCGTTTTCGGGAAAATCGCGCACCGCAATGTGGCGTTGATAAATCAAAATGACCTGTTTTGGTGCATCGAAAACCATCTGTACATAAACTGGTTAAACCTTGAGCAATTTCCGCTATAATCCGCGCCCCCCTTTTTCGGCTGGCCCTGCGCGCGCTGTTTTCATGAAACTAATCGTTAAAGTTTTCCCGGAAATCACCATCAAGAGCCGCCCGGTACGGATGCGTTTCATCCGTCAGTTGGCGAAAAACATCCGTGCCGTGCTCCGCGATCTGGACCCGGCTGTGGTGGTCAATGGTGTCTGGGACAACCTCGAGCTTGAAACCGCGCTCACTGACCCCAAATCCTTGAAGGACATGACCGAGCGCCTGAGTTGCATGCCGGGCATCGCGCATTTCCTGCAGGTCGACGAGTACCCGCTGGGTGACTTCGACGACATCGTCGCCAAGTGCAAGCAGCACTTCGGCGAAGCCCTGGCGGGGAAGATTTTTTCCGTGCGCTGCAAGCGTGCCGGCAAGCATGAATTCACCTCCATGGAGGTCGAAAAATACGTCGGCAGCCAGCTGCGTCGTCAGTGCGGCGCCGCCGGAATCTCCCTGAAAGAGCCGGAAATCGAAGTTCGCATCGAAATTCGCGACCAACGGTTGTTTGTGATCCACAACCAGCACAACAGCATCGGCGGCTACCCCCTGGGCGCCCTGGAACAGACCCTGGTCCTGATGTCCGGCGGTTTCGATTCCACGGTGGCGGCGTACCAGATCATGCGCCGCGGGCTGATGAGCCATTTTTGCTTCTTCAACCTGGGCGGGCGTGCCCACGAATTGGGCGTGATGGAAGTCGCGCACTTTATCTGGAAGAAGTACGGCAGCTCCCAGCGGGTGCTGTTCGTCAGCGTGCCGTTCGAGGAAGTGCTGGGAGAAATTCTCGGCAAAGTCGATAACAGTCATATGGGCGTAGTATTGAAGCGTATGATGTTGCGCGCTGCGTCGAGAATCGCCGACCGCCTGGAGATCGATGCCCTGGTCACCGGCGAAGCGATTTCCCAGGTGTCGAGCCAGACGCTGCCGAACCTGTCCGTGATCGACTGCGTGACCGACAAGCTGGTGCTGCGCCCGCTGATCGCCAGCCACAAGCAGGACATCATCGACCTGGCGAATGAAATCGGCACCGCCGACTTCGCCAAGCACATGCCGGAATATTGCGGGGTCATCTCGGTGAACCCCAAGACCCACGCCAAGCGCCCGCGCGTGGAGCATGAAGAGAAAGAATTCGATATGGCGGTTCTGGAGCGTGCGCTCGAGAACGCCAAGCTGGTGCCGATCGATCGAGTGATCGACGAGTTGGGCCAGGATTTGCAGATCGAAGAAGTCAGCGAAGCGCTGGCCGGTCAGATCGTGATCGACATCCGTCACCCGGATGCTCAGGAAGATCAGCCGCTGGAGCTTGCTGGCATTGAGGTACAAGCGATGCCGTTTTATGCACTGAACGCTCGTTTCAAGGAACTGGACCCTACTCGCCAGTACCTGCTCTATTGCGACAAAGGCGTGATGAGTCGCCTGCATGCCCACCATTTGCTCAGTGAGGGACATGCCAATGTGCGCGTTTATCGACCGAGCTAAGTGCCCGGGGATGTTTGCCTGTGGCCTGCGTCACCGGCCCCCCGACGCCGCCGTCGAGCTGTAACGGCTTTACGGACGCAACGTTAATCGCTGCCACGACCTGTCAGCACACCGAATCCTCTGATCGAGATACACAAGTGATCGAAAATCTACGCAACATCGCCATCATTGCTCACGTTGACCACGGTAAAACCACCCTGGTAGACAAACTCTTGCGTCAATCCGGCACTCTGGAGCGCAACGAGCTCAACGACGAGCGCGTGATGGACTCCAACGACCAGGAGAAAGAGCGCGGTATTACCATTCTGGCGAAAAACACCGCCATCAACTGGAACGGCTACCACATCAACATCGTGGACACCCCGGGCCACGCCGACTTCGGCGGCGAAGTTGAACGTGTAATGTCGATGGTTGACTCCGTTCTGCTGCTGGTTGATGCCCAGGACGGCCCTATGCCGCAAACCCGTTTTGTGACCAAGAAGGCTTTCGAAGCCGGCCTGCGTCCAATCGTGGTAATCAACAAGGTTGACCGTCCAGGCGCCCGTCCGGACTGGGTTCTGGACCAGATCTTCGACCTGTTCGACAACCTGGGTGCTACCGAAGAACAGCTGGACTTCAAAGTGGTTTACGCCTCCGCCCTGAACGGTATTGCTGGTCTTGACCACACCGATATGGCTGAAGACATGACCCCGCTGTACCAGTCGATCGTCGACAACGTACCAGCACCAGCCGTTGACCGTGACGGTCCGTTCCAGATGCAAATCTCGGCTCTGGACTACAACAGCTTCCTGGGTGTTATCGGCGTTGGCCGTATCGCTCGTGGTCGCGTCAAGCCGAACACTCCGGTCGTCGCTATCGACGCCGACGGCAAGAAGCGCAACGGTCGTATCCTCAAGCTGATGGGTCACCACGGCCTGCACCGCATCGACGTTGAAGAAGCAGCTGCCGGCGACATCGTCTGCATCAGCGGCTTCGACCAGCTGTTCATCTCCGACACCCTGTGCGACCCAACCGCTGTTGAAGCGATGAAGCCGCTGACCGTTGACGAGCCAACCGTTTCCATGACCTTCCAGGTAAACGACTCGCCATTCTGCGGTAAAGAAGGCAAGTTCGTGACCAGCCGTAACATCAAGGAACGTCTGGACAAAGAGCTGCTCTACAACGTTGCTCTGCGCGTTGAAGAAGGCGACTCGGCTGACAAGTTCAAGGTCTCCGGCCGTGGTGAGCTGCACCTCTCGGTACTGATCGAAACCATGCGTCGCGAAGGCTTCGAAATGGGTGTTGGTCGTCCGGAAGTGATCATCCGCATGGTTGACGGCGTGAAGCACGAACCGTACGAAAACGTGACCATCGACCTGCCGGAAGAATCGCAAGGTTCGATCATGGAGCAGATCGGTATCCGTAAAGGCGACCTGACCAACATGGTTCCGGATGGCAAGGGCCGTGTGCGCCTTGAGTACAACATCCCGGCTCGTGGCCTGATCGGTTTCCGTAACGAGTTCCTGACCCTGACCTCCGGTGCAGGCATCCTGACCTCGATCTTCGACCGTTACGACGTGATGAAGTCCGGCGACATGTCCGGCCGTCAGAACGGCGTGCTGGTATCGGTTGCTACCGGTAAGGCGCTGACCTACTCGCTGGAAACCCTGCAGTCCCGTGGCAAGCTGTTCATCGAACACGGCCAGGACATCTATGAAGGTCAAATCGTTGGTCTGAACAGCCGCGACAACGACCTGGGTGTGAACCCAACCAAAGGCAAGAAGCTCGACAACATGCGTGCTTCGGGTAAAGACGAAACCATCGCTCTGGTTCCGCCTGTACGTTTCACTCTGGAGCAAGCTCTGGAATTCGTACAAGAAGACGAGCTGTGTGAAGTCACTCCTAAGTCCATCCGTCTTCGCAAGAAGATCCTGGGCGAAAGCGAGCGTACCCGCGCTGCCAAGAAAAGCAGTAACTAAGTCATTTAGTTAGCTGCAAAAAAACGCCCCCGACCGCAAGGTCGGGGGCGTTTTTGTTTGTCTGGGCTTTATGGCCTGGCAACGACCTTGTGGCGAGGGAGCTTGCTCCCGTTGGGCTGCGCAGCAGCCCTAAAGCAGATCGACCCGATCTACCTGAAAGACCGCGCCAGCCTTATTGGGGTCGCTTCGCAACCCAGCGGGAGCAGGCTCCCTCGCCACAGGTAGGCTATTTAAAACTTCTCGAGGGTGCGCAGCTTGGTTTCGCGCACCACTTCCTTGGGCTTGTAGGCGCAGTAGCCTGGGCGCGGCCCGATTTTCGGGTGGTTGCGGCAGGTGTCGGGGCGCTTGTCATAAATAGTGCAGAAGCGGCTTTTACGATCCAGGTACAGGCAGTCGTCGTTGCTCATGCGCTGCAGGGTGAAGATCTCGGACTTGGCGTTGAAGCGCTCGACGATGCCTTCTTTCTGCAAACGCTTGGCGATGTTCTTCGGCGGATCGCCACGCTCGAACTCATCGACGATACCGATGCGGATCAGGTCCTTGATCTTCACCTCGACCGGCAGGGTGCAGCAGCTCGACACACAGCCGCCGCACATATGGCTCGAGTATTTCTGCCAGGTCTCGAGACGGTCGAGTTCCGCGGCGGCGATCAGTTGAGGCTTCATCAGGTTTCCAAGAGGGGGCTTTATCCGGGCGCGCGATCATACCGGGATTGGTGGTTTTTTGAACAATATTTTGCAGCTTTCAGCTCGAAGGCTGCTTTGGCGAATAAACGGGCACGGCCCCTGCATCTAATTAGCGCAAAGGTGAATGAGTTTAAAAACTGCCGAACCAGAGCGTCTACCGTCTGTCAGACCGTCTAGGCTCTAGCAACTCCTTCTATCTCGCCCGAGGTCGCATCGATGTCTCAGGAACCGCTTGTACGAGAAGCAGAGGTAGCCGCATTCCGCGATGCCGTCTTGACCAAACTCACCTACGCGGTGGGCAAGGACCCGGATCACGCCTTTGACCATGACTGGTTCGAAGCCATTGCCCTGGCGGCGCGTGATCATATGGTCGAACACTGGATGGACCACACCCGGCAGATCTACCGCAAGGGTCAGAAGCGGGTGTACTACCTGTCCCTGGAATTCCTTATCGGCCGCCTGCTGTATGACAGCCTGAGCAACCTGGGGCTGCTCGACGTGGCGCGCGATGCCCTCACCGAACTGGGCGTCGACCTGGAACGCATTCGCCTGCTGGAGCCGGATGCGGCCCTGGGCAACGGTGGCCTGGGGCGCCTGGCGGCGTGCTTCATGGAAAGCATGTCGACCCTGGGCATCGCCGGCCATGGCTACGGCATTCGTTATGAGCACGGGCTGTTCCGCCAGGCCATCGTCGATGGCTGGCAGCAGGAACAGACTGAGCACTGGCTGGATTTCGGCAACCCCTGGGAGTTCGAGCGTGCCGAGGTGATCTACCCGATCGGCTTTGGCGGCGGAGTCGAAACCCTGCTCGATGCCAGCGGCAAATCGATCCAGGTCTGGACCCCCAGTGAAACCGTGCGCGCGGTGGCCTATGACACGCCGGTAGTGGGCTGGCGCGGTGCCAGCGTGAATACCCTGCGCCTGTGGCGCGCGCGGGCGGTGGAAGACTTGCACCTGGAACGCTTCAACGCCGGCGACCACTTGGGCGCGGTGGCGGAGGTCGCCCGGGCAGAAAGCATCTCCCGTGTGCTGTACCCGGCCGACAGCACCGAAGCGGGGCAGGAACTGCGCCTGCGCCAGGAATATTTCTTTGTCTCGGCCTCGCTGCAAGACCTGCTGCGTCGCCACAAAAACATGCACGGCTCGGTGCTCAGCCTGGGCGAGCATGCGGCGATCCAGCTCAACGACACCCACCCCTCGATCGCCGTGGCCGAACTGATGCGACAGCTGGTCGACCTGCACGACATCGCCTGGGATGCGGCCTGGCAAGTCACCGTGGAAACCCTGGCCTACACCAACCACACCTTGCTCCCCGAAGCCCTGGAAACCTGGCCGGTCGGCCTGATGGAACGCATGCTGCCGCGGCATATGCAGATCATTTACCTGATCAACGCCCAGCACATCGATTCGCTGCGGGCCAAGGGCATCCATGACTTCGACGTGCTGCGCGCGGTGTCGCTGATCGAGGAAGACAATGGCCGTCGGGTGCGCATGGGCAACCTGGCGTTTCTCGGCTCCCACAGCGTCAACGGCGTGTCCGGGCTGCACACCCAACTGATGCGCAGCACGGTGTTTTCGGAGCTGCACAAGCTGTATCCGGAACGCATCAACAACAAGACCAACGGCATCACCTTCCGCCGCTGGCTGTACCAGGCCAATGCCCAACTGACGGCGATGATGGTCGAGGCGGTCGGCCCCGAGTTGCTGGACAACCCCGAAGAGCTGCTGCTGAAGCTGGAGCCCTTTGCCGAAAAACCCGGGTTCCGCAAACAGTTCGCCGAGCAGCGCCTGCACAGCAAGCGCGCCCTGGCGGCGATCATTCATGAGCGCCTGGGGATTTCGGTCAACCCGGCGGCCATGTTCGATGTGCAGGTCAAGCGCATCCACGAGTACAAGCGCCAGTTGCTCAACCTGCTGCACACCGTGGCGCTGTACCAGGCGATCCGCGCCGAGCCGGAAACCGACTGGGTGCCGCGGGTGAAGATCTTCGCCGGCAAGGCCGCCGCCAGTTATCACCAGGCCAAGCTGATCATCAAGCTGACCAACGACATCGCGCGCACGGTCAACAACGACCCCACCGTGCGCGGCCTGCTCAAGGTGGTGTTCCTGCCCAACTACAACGTCAGCCTGGCGGAAAGCATCATCCCGGCGGCCGACCTCTCGGAGCAGATCTCCACCGCGGGCTTCGAAGCCTCGGGCACCAGCAACATGAAGTTCGGCCTGAACGGCGCGCTGACCATCGGCACCCTGGACGGCGCCAACGTCGAGATGTGCGAGCGCGTGGGCGCCGATCACATGTTTATCTTCGGCCTCACTGCCCAGCAGGTGGAAGCCCGCAAGCGTAACGGCGAGTTCAGCGCGGTGCCGGATATCGCCGCCTCCCATCGGCTCAACGATGTGTTGCAAGCCATCCGTGGCGGGGTGTTTTCGCCGGACGATCCGTCGCGCTACACCGGGCTTATCGATTCACTGATTGACTACGACCGCTTCCTGGTCTGTGCCGACTTCGATTCCTACTGGGCCGCCCAGGCCCGGGTCGAAGAGCGCTGGCACGATTCCAAGGAATGGTGGCGTTCGGCAGTGCTCAACAGTGCGCGGATGGGCTGGTTCTCTTCGGACCGAACCATTCGCGAGTACGCCACGGAAATCTGGAAGGCTCTGGAGTAACCGCTTTCAGAGAATTCTAGAAATGCGCACAAGGCCCAACGTTTGTTGGGCCTTGTCGATATACTGGGCGCCAGTTTTTTCTGCGGCTGCTGGCGGCAGGATCTGATTCGGTGCTTAGGGATATCGACCATGCAATGGATTTTCATGCTGATAGGGCTGGTGCTGGGCTGGGTGCTCGATGAGTCCTTCAGCGACGCACTGATCGGCGCGCTGCTGGGCCTGGGCATTGGCCTGGCGGTCCGGGTGGGTGGCCTGAGTGCCCAGGCCCGCGAGCTGCACCGCGAGCTGCAGCAGGCCAAAACCGCGCTGGCAGCCCTCGGCCAGCGTCTGTCCTCCCTTGAGCGCAGTGGCGTCAGCACGCCTGAGCCGGCCCCGGCCAGCGAAGCGCCCAGCGTCCACCCGGCGCCCACGCCGGAAGCTGCGCTGCCGATTCTGCTGGCCCAGTCTGCAAAACCTCAGCCGCCACCGGTTGTCGAGCCTGCGCCCGGGGAATTGGTCTGGGAACTGCCGCCCACACTGCAACCGAGCCCGGCAACCACTCGCGTATTCAGCCAGGCCCCGCCGGCCGACGTTCTGCGCCAGGCGCAGCCTGCGCGCCAACCGATAGCGCCAGCGGCCCCCGCCGAACCCTTGGAACCCAACCTGATCGAACGCGCCATCAGCGGCGCGCGCGCTTGGCTGTTTGGCGGCAACACTGTGCTGCGGGTGGGTGTGCTGCTGTTGTTCCTCGGCCTGGCCTTCCTGTTGCGCTATGCCACCGAAGGCATGGTGGTGCCGATTGAATTGCGTTACGCCGGGGTTGCCGCCAGCGCCCTGGGGTTGCTGGGCCTGGGCTGGTGGCTGCGGCTGCGCAACAGCAACTACGGGCTGATGCTGCAAGGCACGGGGATCGGCGTGCTGTACCTGACGGTCTTTGCGGCCATGCGCCTGCACCCGCTGCTCGACCCATCGGCAGCCCTGGGACTGTTGGTGGCGGTCACACTGTTCTCGGCGATCCTGGCTGTGACCCAGGATGCCCTGGGCCTGGCCGCCGCCGCTGCCCTGGGCGGCTTTGCCGCGCCGATCCTGACCTCCACCGGAGCCGGCAGCCACGTCGCTTTATTCAGCTACTTCGCCCTGCTCAATGCCGGGATCCTCGCCATCGCCTGGTTCAAGGCCTGGCGCCTGCTGAACCTGATCGGTTTTGTCGGCACCTTCGGCATCGGTTTCGCCTGGGGCCTGCGCTCCTACGAGCCGCAGCTGTTGTGGAGCACCGAGCCGTTCCTGGTGGTGTTCTTCCTGATGTACCTGGCGATCGGCCTGCTGTTCGCCCGGCGCACACTCATGGACCTGCCCGATGCGCCGCAAGACGCCAGCCGCGAGGCACTGCTGCGCTGGTCGGCGCGCAAGGGCGACTACGTCGACGGCAGCATGCTGTTCGGCCCGCCGCTGGTAGGCTTCGGCCTGCAGTTCGCGCTGGTGCAGCACCTGGAGTTCGGCGCGGCGTTCAGTGCCCTGGCGCTGGGCATCCTCTACATGGGCCTGGCGCGAGTGCTGAGCGGCGGCCGCGCCTTGCTGCTGGGCGAGACCTGCCTGGCCCTGGGTGTGATTTTCGCCAGCCTGGCGATTCCCCTGGGCCTGGACGCACGCTGGACCAGCGCCGCCTGGGCGGTCGAAGGCGCGGGGATCTTCTGGCTCGGCTTGCGCCAGCAACGGCCATTGGCCCGGGCATTTGCCTTGTTGCTGCAACTGGGCGCGGCGGTGGCCTTCCTCGGCGAATTGCGCCCCGGCAGCAACAGCCTGCTGGATGGCGCGCCCCTGGGAGCGCTGTTGTTGGGTGCTGCGCTGCTGTTCAGCTTTTATCAACTGCGCAAGGCCCAACCGCAGCAGGTGTCGAGTTGGGAGCAAGGGTTGTTGCCGATTTTGGCCTGCCTGGGCTTGAGTTTCCTGTACCTGTTGGCGCCGTTGTTCTTCTTCACCCACGGCACCGCCATCGGTTGGGCCCTGGCCGGTTTGGCGACGCTGTTTGTCGGCCTGCGCCTGCAATCGCGGACCTTCCTGTTCACGGCCTTTGCCGTGCAGCTGTTGGGCGGTGCGTTGTTTCTGTTGCGCCTGCAAGGCGCCGAAGGCGATTCCACGGCAGTGTTCAGCGCCGGCTGGAATGGCCTGCTCAGCGCCTCGCTGATTGGCCTGGCGCTGATCGGCGGCATGTTGCTGGCTGCCCGGGACGACATGGTGCGCAACGATGTGCGCTTGCTGCGCGGGTTGTCGGTGGTGCTGCTGGCCGGCTTGATGATGATCAACCTGGCGGTGCTGTTTGTCCTGCCGTGGTCCATCGCCAGCGGGGTGTGGGCGGCCAGTGGCCTGTTGATCATCTGGCTGAGCCTGTATTTGCAGCAGCGCGCCAGTTTCGTTTTCGGTTTGCTGTTGCAGGTGATCGGCGGCAGCGCCTTCCTGCTGGCCGGTGCCGACTGGTTCGGCCCGTTGCTCAGCGAAGGCCTACGGCCGTTGGCCAACGCTGACTTCTGCACGCCGATGGTGCTGGCCCTGGCCGCGCTGGTCGGCGCCTGGCGCCTGCAACGCGGCAGTCATGGCCCGGTGTTCGACGCCTTGAAGCTGGGACACCTGTCGGATCTGTTGCTGGCCTGGGGCGCCTGCTGGTGGAGTTTTGCCCTGGTCCGGGAAGTGCTGCGCTTTGCCCCTGTGCACCTACAAGGCAGCCTGTTGCTGGCGATTGCCGCACTCAGTGTGCTGCTCTGGGCCTGGCTGGCACTGCGTCTGAAGTGGGCCTCGCTGGGCCTGCTGTGCAGCCTGTTGATGCCGGTGGCTGCGCTGGTGCTGATCGCCTCCTGGCATTCGCGTTACCACCCGGCCGCGAGTGTTGGCTGGCTGGCCTGGACGCTGGTGTTCGCGGTGCATTTCTTCAGCCTGCGGCGCCTGGCGTCGATGCTGCCGGCGCGGCTGCAAAGCGCTGCCCATGTGCTCGGCTGCTGGTTGCTGATCGGCGTGCTGGCCCTGGAGCTGCGCTACGGCCTGTTGCTGTTGTCCGAGCAGTACAACGCCTGGCGCTGGTTGGGCTGGGCGATTCTGCCGAGCCTGTACCTGGTGCTGATGGCCGCGCCACGGGCCTGGCCATGGCCGGTGGCGGCCCATGCCCGCGAGTATCGGCTGTACGCGGCATTGCCCCTGGCGGTGTTGATGCTGGGCTGGTTCTGGCTGGCGAACATCGCCAGCGACGGCAGCGCCGAGCCTCTGCCGTACCTGCCATTGCTCAACCCGCTGGAACTGGGGCTGCTGTTTGCCTTGTTCGGGGTTTATATGTGGTCGCGCAGCGCGGTGGAGCAATGGGCGATCCGTGTCGACTACGCCGAGCGCGGCACCCAGGCCGTGGCGGGAATTTCGCTGTTCGCGTTCTTCACCGCACTGGTGATGCGTACCGCGCACCATTGGAGCGGGGTGCCGTACGAGCTTGATGCGTTGCTCGGCTCGATGCGGGTGCAGGCCGGGTTGTCCATCGTCTGGACCCTGATTGCCCTGGGGCTGATGATCGGCGGCCACCTGCGCCATCGCCGCGAGGTCTGGCTGGTGGGGGCGGGGTTGATCGCCCTGGTGGTCGCCAAGCTGTTCTTTGTCGAATTGAGCAACCGTGGCGGGCTGGCGCGGATCGTGTCGTTTATCGGCGTTGGGGTGTTGCTGCTGGTGGTCGGCTATTTCGCCCCGCTGCCGCCCAAGCGCGTCGAGGCAGAGCCGGATCAACCCCGGCCAGAGCCTGAAACCGAAGGAGTGTCGTCTTGAAGCAGAACCTGAACCTGGGGTGGCTGGGGGCACTGGGCCTATGTGTGGCGCTGTCGGCCACGGCCCAGGAAAAACCTGCGGACTTCAAGTCCCAGCTGCCGCTGAGCCTGAGTGGCGAAGGCCCCTGGTATCGCCTGGAACTGCCGCTGGCGGCGCAGCTCAATTCCAGCCAGAGCGATCTGAGTGATATCCGCGTGTTCAATGCTGCCGGCGAACCCCAGGCCTATGCCCTGGCCCGCGAACAGGCCGAAACCCGCGAACAGCGCAGCCTGACCGAGGTCAAGTGGTTCCCGCTGTACAGCTCGGCGGATGCCAGCGAAGCGGCGCCGAGCGTGCGCGTGCAGTCGAGTGCCAGCGGGACCCTGGTCGAGGTGCAGCCGTCCAGCCAGCTCGAGGCCGGTGAAGAGGTGCTGCGGGGGTGGTTGCTGGACGCCAGCGCGATCAAGGCACCCTTGCAGCAACTGGTGCTCGACTGGACCAGCGAGCGCGATGGTTTCCAGCGTTTCAGCATCGAGGCCAGCGACGACCTGCAACATTGGCAGGCCTGGGGAGAGGGGCAGGTGGCGCGGCTGTCGTTTGCCGATGAGCGTATCGAGCAGCATGAAGTCGGCTTGCCCGGGCAGTCGGCGCGTTACCTGCGCCTGCTGTGGAGCGCCCCGCAATCGGCGCCGATCCTGACCTCGGCGCAACTGCAAAGCACCAGCACCAGCAGCCTGCCGTTGCCCCTGCTGTGGTCGCAGCCGCTGGCCGGCAGCAGCCCCAAGGCCGGGGAATACATCTGGCAGTTGCCGACGGGGTTGAATGTCGAGCGCCTGCAGGTCGAGCTGAGCCAGCCCAACAGCCTGGCACCGGTGACCCTGTACGGGCGCCGCGACAACAACCAACCCTGGCAGCCGCTGACCAGTGGCTTGCTCTATCGCCTGACCCAGAATGGCCAGGACGTGGTGCAGAACGATCTGCAACTGACCGGGCGCAACGTGCAGCAACTGAGGTTGACGGTGGACGAGCGCGGCGGTGGCCTGGGTGCCGAGGCCCCGGCCTTGAAGGTTGCCGTGCGTGCCACGCAACTGGTGTTCCTGGCCCGTGGCGCCGGCCCCTACACCCTGGCGCTGGGCAACCCAACGGTCGCAGCGGCGAACCTGCCATTGGCCACCCTGATCCCTGACTACAGCCCGCAACGCCTCAAGGCCCTGGGCCAGGCCCGGGTCGATGGCGCGCTGCAGCTGGCTGCGTCCACCGCCACCCCCTCGGTCGCCCCGCAAGCGAGCGGGCCGGACTGGAAGAAAATCGCCCTGTGGGCAGTCTTGCTGCTCGGGGTACTGGCCCTGGGCGCCATGGCCTTCAGCCTGTTGCGCAAACCCGCAGCGAAAACCTGATCGCCGCTGACATCGCCGGCGGTGGCCAGGGCGCCTGCTCTTGCGCCACCGCCGATTGGCGGGGCCGTTGGGGATGTCAGTCATAAAGGCTGTTTTGTAGCTACGCTGAAAGCGGTCCATGAACTCTATTGGGCAGTTCCCTGTCTGACAGGAGGAAATGCGCCTCGACTCGCGTTAAACTGCGCGGGTTTTTAGTCCCCCATCCTCCGGAGCCTTCCATGTCCCGCGTTACCCTGAGTCGCTATTTGATTGAGCAGACCCGCAGCAACAACACTCCTGCCGATCTGCGCTTCCTGATCGAAGTGGTGGCGCGTGCTTGCAAGGAAATCAGCCACGCTGTCTCCAAAGGCGCCCTGGGCGGTGTTCTGGGCAGCATGGGCACCGAAAACGTACAGGGCGAAGTGCAGAAGAAGCTCGACGTGATCTCCAACGAGATCCTGCTCGAAGCCAACGAATGGGGCGGTCACCTGGCCGGCATGGCGTCCGAGGAAATGGACAATGCCTACCAGATTCCCGGCAAATACCCGAAAGGTGCCTACCTGCTGGTATTCGACCCATTGGACGGTTCGTCGAACATCGACATCAACGTCTCGGTCGGCACCATCTTCTCGGTACTGCGTTGCCCTAACGAGCACCTGAGCCAGAACGAAGCCCTGAGCGAAAAAGCCTTCCTGCAACCGGGCACCCAACAAGTGGCTGCCGGTTACGCGATCTACGGCCCGCAGACCATGCTGGTGCTGACCCTGGGTGATGGCGTCAAAGGTTTCACTCTGGACCGTGAAATGGGCAGCTTCGTCCTGACCCACGAAAACATGACCATCCCGGCATCGACCCAGGAATTTGCCATCAACATGTCCAACCAGCGTCACTGGGAAGCCCCGGTACAGCGCTACGTGAGCGAGTTGCTGGAAGGCGAGACCGGCCCGCTGAAGAAAGACTTCAACATGCGCTGGATCGCCGCGATGGTGGCCGACGTGCACCGCATCCTGACCCGTGGCGGTCTGTTCATGTACCCGCGTGATGCTCGCGACCCGTCCAAGCCAGGCAAATTGCGCCTGATGTACGAAGCCAACCCGATGTCGTTCCTGGTGGAACAGGCGGGCGGCGTTTCCACTGACGGTCATCAGCGTATCCTCGACATCCAGCCTGAAGGCCTGCACCAGCGTGTGGCGGTGTTCCTGGGTTCGAAGGAAGAAGTTGACCGCGTGACCGCGTACCACAAGGAATAACCCCATGGCCCAGCCCTGGCAGCCCCTGCTCGATTGGTGGTTCGGCTCAGCCGAAAAGCCGGCCGAGATTGTGGCGGACAAGGGCGGGCTGTGGTTTGGCAAGCGTGACAGCCAGGACCTTGAAGCGCGCGAGCGCTTCGGGGCCCAGGTCGAACAGGCACTGGCCGGCGGATTGACCGAATGGGCGCAAGGCCCACACGGTTGGCTGGCCCTGGTGTTGTTGCTCGATCAACTGCCACGGATGATCTTTCGCGAAACCCCCAAGGCCTTCAGCGGTGACCTGCGTGCGCAAGCACTGGTGGCCCAGGGCATCGCCGCGGATTTTGACCGGCAACTGCCGCCCATGCAGCGCGCGTTCATCTACCTGGTATTCGAGCATTGCGAAAACCTGGCGGTGCAGAACGAAGGCGTATCGCGCTTTGCTGCCCTGCATGACCAACAGTCTGCGGAGGATCGTCCGGTATTTGCCGACCACCTGGATTACGCCGAACGGCACCAGAAGGTCATCGCCCGCTTCGGCCGCTTCCCTCACCGCAATGCCATCCTCGGCCGTGAATCCACCGCTGAAGAACTTACCTTCCTGAGCCAGCCTGGCTCGCGTTTTTAAGCTGCGTTCGACCCTGTCGTCGAGGTACCCCCGTGTCAGTTGCGTGGGTATAGACCCAGCGTCCGAACGGCGGCTACAGGCTTTGTAGCCGCTGCCGAAGGCTGCGCTGGCCCGCACGGCCGCTGACGTATTCCCGGATGCCCCCTAGCGGCTACGGACTCAGATCCGGAAACTACCTACCAACTGCTTCAGGCGTGCCGCCTGCTGTTCCAGGTCGGCGCAGGCGCGCAGGGTGGATTGCAGGTTTTCCACGCCTTCCTGGTTCAGGGTGTTGATCTCGGTGATATCGACATTGATCGACTCGACCACCGCGGTCTGCTCCTCGGTGGCGGTGGCCACCGACTGGTTCATGCCGTCGATCTCGCCGATGCGCTGGGTCACGCTGCCCAGGCGCTCGCCAGCCTGGTTGGCGATGCCCACGCTGCTTTCGCTCTCGCGCTGGCTTTCGGTCATGGTGCTCACCGCCTGGCGCGCGCCCACTTGCAGCTCCTCGATCATCTTCTGCACTTGCTGCGCCGAATCCTGAGTCCGGTGGGCCAGGTTGCGCACCTCATCGGCCACCACCGCAAACCCACGCCCGGCTTCACCGGCGCGGGCCGCTTCAATGGCCGCGTTCAGGGCCAGCAGGTTGGTTTGCTGGGAGATGCTGGTGATCACTTCGAGGATCTGCCCGATGTTCACCGTGTTGCTGTTCAGGGTTTCGATATTGCCGCAGGAGTCGCTGATCTTGGCCGACAGCTGGTGCATCGCGGCGATGGTCTGATCCACCACCTGTTGGCCTTCGGCGGCCAGGTTGCGCGCGTCGCTGGAATGCTGCGAGGCGAGGGCGGCGTTCTGGGCGATTTCCTGGGCCGCGGCCCCCAATTCGTTGATCGCTGCGGCCACGCTGCTGGTGCGCGAGGCCTGCTGGTCGGAGTTGAACATCGACGAGTTGGAGGCCGCGACCACCCGTAGCGCCACTTCATTGACCTGGCCGGTGGCCGAGGACACCTCGGTGATCGAGGTGTGGATGCGCTCGACAAACCGGTTGAACGACAGGCCCAGGGTGCCGAACTCATCGTGGCCGTGGATGCTCAGGCGCTTGGTCAGGTCGCCTTCGCCTTCGGCGATGTCATGCATGGCGCGGCCCATCAGGTGCAGCGGTTGCATCAGTACCCGGATCAGCATGCCGAGCAGGGCGATGATGATCACCACCGCGATAAACATGGCAATGATCGCCGAGGTGCGGAACTCGCTGAGCATGGCGAACGCGGTGTCCTGATCCAGCACCAGCGCCACGTACCAGTCGGCCGAGGGCACGCCGTTGACGTGGGTGAAGGAGATGAATTGGCGTTTGCCGTTCACGTCCACTTCTTTCAGGCCCGGGCTGATGCTGGGTGCGCCGTTGGGGTAGGCCTCGCCCAGGCTTTTGAGCACCAGCTTGCTGTCCGGGTGGATCAGGATCTTGCCGTCGGCACTGACGATAAACGCGTGGCCATGGCCGCCGAAGTTCAGCGAGTTGATGATGGCGCTGACACTGGAGAGGTCGATGTCGGCGCCGGCCACGCCGATAAACTGGTTCTGGTGCTGCACCGGCGTGGCGACGGTGATCACCAGCTTGCCGGAGGACGCGGCGATGTACGGCTCGGTGACGATGGTCCGGCCGGCGCTGTTGGCCGCCTTGAACCAGCCCCGGGCGCGCGGATCGTAGTCGGCGGCCCGGTTGCCGGCTGGCACCGAGAACATCACCCCGTCCTGGCCGCCAAAATAGCTGAGTTGGAAGTTGCTGGCGTAAGCCGGCAGGCCGACGCTGCGTTGCAGGCTGTCGCCACCGTTGCCATCCACGGCGATCTGCTGGGCCAGGGATTGCAGGAGCTGGATGCGGCTTTCGAGCCAGGTCTGAATGTTGCTGGTGGTCAGGCTGCCGAGTTCCTGCATGGAAGATTCGGTGCTGCTGCGCAGGGCTGCGCGCTGACGGTAGTCGTTGAACAGGATGAAACAGGCGAACGCCACGGCGACCACAAGGGCGGCGGCGAGCAGGATCTTGTGGCTGAACTTCATGTTTCTGGTCATTAAATGAACTACCGCGAGAGGCTGGTCAACGAGGGTGCGCTAATTTGCCACAGTAGAGGGCTTTTCGCTGCCTATATGTCGACTTGCCAGCGTCAAAACTGAAGCGAGTTTCGGCAAAGCCGACGAAATGCTTTCGGCCTAGGGAAAGTGCCTGATTTGTGACGCAAATCGTGTTTTTTGCCGGTAATAAATACCCGCCGTCATGGGGAACCAGATCGGGGTTTTCTCTTCTAAGCTTCTGGTTGGCAGCCATGCCTTCCCCCTTCCGTTCAGGAGTTCACCATGTCGCTGCGTTCCCTCGCTCTGTTGTCGTTCTGCGTGCTGCTGGCAGCCTGCAGCAAGGTCAATCAGGAAAACTATTCCAAGCTGTCGGCGGGCATGCCCAAGGCCGAGGTTGAAAACCTGCTCGGCAAACCGACCGATTGCTCCGGCGCCCTGGGCATGTCCAGCTGCACCTGGGGTGACAAGAACAGCTTTATCAGCGTGCAGTACGCCGGTGACAAAGTGCTGATGTTTTCCGGGCAAGGCCTGAAGTAAACCGGGGCCACGTGCCCGCGGGAGAAAAATAATGATGCGTTTGGTATTCACTCTTCTGGCCGGCCTGCTCTTGGCCGGCTGCGCCACGTCCCGGGACGATTCGCTGGCGCCCAAGACCGTTAGTCACGTCGACCTCAAGCGTTACCAAGGGACCTGGTACGAGCTGGCGCGACTGCCGATGTACTTCCAGCGCAATTGTGCGCAATCCGAAGCCCGTTACACCCTGTTGCCCGAAGGCAATGTGGCGGTGCTCAACCGCTGCCTGACGCCCGAGTGGAAGTGGGAAGAAGCACGGGGCACGGCGACGCCGCAGGTGCCGGGTAACACCGACAAGCTGTGGGTCGAGTTCGACAACTGGTTTTCCCGGTTGCTGCCCGGGGTCGCGAAGGGTGATTACTGGGTGCTTTACGTCAGCGACGACTACAAGACAGCCATTGTCGGCGACCCGAGCCGGCGTTACCTGTGGCTGCTGTCGCGCAAACCGGAGGTCAGCGAGACGGTTCGTGAGGACTTGCTGAGCCGGGCACGCCAGCAGGGCTACGACACCACACGACTGATCTGGCGGGTGTCGGATTCGGTGATGGCGAAGAATTCCAAGTAACGCTGGGGGCGAGGGCGATTGGCAGGTGACTGTTGAATTGCCCGTTTGGCCTGAGTGGCCGCTGTGCGGCCAGGCGCGAGCAAGCTCCCGCGCCACAATGATTCCCCGCGCCGCAAGAGCGTGGGGCCGAACTCAGTTGAGCAGTTCGCGCAGGACCTGGGTGAAGGCGCGGTTGCTTTCTTCTTCCCCGGCATGGCGTCCGTTGCGCACCACCCACTGGCCGTTGACCAGCACATCGCGTACCTGACGGTCGCCGCCGGCGAATAGCCAACGATTGAGAATGGCGTCGCCGTCGGCAGTGGCCAGGTACGGGTCGTTGCCGTCCAGCACCAGCCAGTCGGCACGCTTGCCCACTTCCAATGCCCCGATGGCTTGCCCTAGCGCCTCGGCGCCGCCATCCAGCGCGGCGTCATACAGGGTGCGCCCGACCATCGGCTGATCGGCGCCATACAAGCGGTTGCGCCGCTGGTCGCGCAGACGTTGGCCGTATTCCAGCCAGCGCAATTCCTCGACCACGCTCAGTGACACATGGCTGTCGGAACCGATACCCATGCGCCCGCCCTGGGCCAGGAAGTCCACGGCAGGGAAGATCCCGTCCCCGAGGTTGGCTTCGGTGGTCAGGCACAGCCCGGCAATCGCCCGGCTCCTGGCCATCAGCGTGACTTCTTCCGGGTTGGCATGGGTGGCGTGGACCAGGCACCAGCGCTGATCGACCTCAGTGTTTTCATACAGCCATTGCAACGGCCGGCGCCCGCTCCAGGCCAGGCAGTCATCGACTTCCTTCTGCTGCTCGGCGATGTGGATATGCACCGGGCACTCTCGGTCGCTGGCGGCCAGGACTTCGCTGATTTGCTGCGGCGTGACCGCGCGCAATGAGTGAAAGCACAATCCCAGTCGTTGCGCCGGCTGTGCGGCCAGCAGCGGTTGCAGGCGCGATTGCAGCTCGAGGTAGTTCTCGGTGCTGTTGATAAAGCGTCGCTGGCCTTCGTTGGGCGCCTGGCCGCCGAAGCCCGAGTGGCTGTACAGCACGGGTAGCAGGGTCAGGCCGATGCCGGCAGAGCTGGCCGCCTGGCTGATACGCAGCGCCAGTTCGGCCGGGTCTGCATAGGGCTGACCGCTGGTGTCGTGGTGCACGTAATGGAATTCGGCGACCGAGGTGTAGCCGGCCTTGAGCATTTCGATGTACAGCTGGCGCGCGATGACGTGCAGTTGCTCGGGGCTGATCTTGCCGACCAGGCGATACATCAGGTCGCGCCAGGTCCAGAAGCTGTCATTGGGGTTGCCGGCGACTTCCGCCAGGCCGGCCATCGCCCGCTGGAAGGCGTGGGAGTGCAGGTTGGGCATGCCTGGCAGCAGCGGGCCCTGGACCCGTTCAGCTCCTTGCGCATCGGCGTTGGCCTGGATGTGGGTCAGCAGGCCGTCGGCGCTGACCTCAAGACGTACATTGTTGGCCCATCCATTAGGCAGCAGCGCGCGTTCGGCAAAGAAGGCGGACATGGTTCAGCACCCCATCGTGTGTTATTTGTATATACATATACAGACGTTTGCCTGCTCGGTAAACTCCGGCAAGCTAGCCCCCTTTATTCACGAACAAGGATTCCCTGTGCCGATTCCGACTGCCAACTCCCCGCTGGCCGCCCACTTGGGCGATAGTCCGGCGCCCTTGTACGCCCGCGTCAAACAGATGATTACCCAGCAGATCGAGAGCGGAAACTGGCCGCCGCACTACCGCGTTCCGTCGGAAAGTGAACTGGTCAACCAGCTGGGTTTCAGCCGCATGACCATCAACCGTGCCCTGCGCGAAATGACTGCCGAGGGCATGCTGGTGCGGATGCAGGGCGTCGGCACCTTCGTCGCTGAACCCAAGAGCCAGTCGGCGCTGTTCGAAGTGCATAACATTGCCGACGAGATTGCCTCCCGTGGCCATCGCCACACGTGCAAGGTCATCACCTTGGGTGAAGAGGCCGCCGGCTCCGAGCGCGCCGTGGCCCTGGACATGCGCGAAGGGCAGAAGGTGTTCCACTCGCTGATCGTGCATTTCGAAAACGATATTCCGGTACAAATCGAAGACCGCTTCGTCAACGCCCTGGTGGCGCCGGAGTACCTCAAGCAAGACTTCACCCTGCAAACCCCCTACGCCTACCTGAACCAGGTGGCCCCGCTGACCGAGGGCGAGCATGTGGTCGAGGCGATTCTGGCCGAGGCCGAGGAGTGCAGGCTGTTGCAGATCGAGCGCGGCGAGCCGTGCCTGCTGATCCGGCGCCGCACCTGGTCCGGTCGCCAGCCAGTGACCGCGGCGCGGTTGATCCACCCCGGTTCCCGTCATCGTCTGGAAGGACGCTTTCATAAATGACCCAATTGAAACTTTTGCGCGCGACCGACTACCCGCGCATGCCGTGGAAGAACGGCGGTGGCAGCACCGAAGAAATCACCCGTGATGCCGGCGTTGGCCTGGAAGGGTTTGGCTGGCGCCTGTCGATTGCGGATATCGGTGAGTCCGGTGGTTTTTCCAGCTTTGCCGGCTACCAGCGGATCATCACCGTGCTGCAAGGCAGCGGCATGGCGCTGACGGTGGATGGCCACGAGACGCGCCCGCTGCTGCCCCTCGACCCCTTCGCCTTCAGTGGCGCGAGCCAGGTGACCTGCAACCTGCTGGACGGTCCGATCCGCGACTTCAACCTGATCTACGCCGCCGACCGCTATAAAGCGCGCCTGCAATGGCTCGAAGGCGAGCAGCGTTTCTTCAGCCAGGCCAGCACTCTGCTGGTGTTCAGCGTGGCTGAGCAGTTGCAGGTCACGATCAATGACGGCGCGTTGCAGGAGCTGGGTTGCCATGATTGCCTGCAACTGGACGGCAATGCCTCATTGCTGGAGGTCGCCATCGGCGGCCGCTGCTGCGTAATCGAACTCACCCACCTCTAAAAACCGTAGCTCTGCGGCGCTACAGATTTTGTGGGATTGGCGTTTCCCAATCGCGCACCAGTTTGTTACCGAACGCCCCAGCGTGGCGCAAAACCACGCTTTGGTAACAGCCGTTACCACCCTCGAAAAATCCCGCGAAAAAAATCACCTCTGCGCAAAGCCTTTATTTTCAAGGCGTGCGCGCCTGCGTCGAATTTTCTTCGGTAGTCGTTTCCCGAGTTGGCCGCTTGATTGCATATGCTTGTATGTACAAGTAAAGATGTGTGCGTAAGAGTGAGGTGATTTCCTCTTCGCGCCATTGCTGATTCGCTTGTAGCGCAACCCCTGCGCGCAGGCTCGCTGGCCCACTGCCTGGGTTGGTTTGGATTGATTGCTGAGGATTTTTTCCGTGACTGACAACAAACCTACGAAATACCGGAACGTCGAAATTCGCGCTGCCCGCGGCAACAAGCTGACCGCCAAGAGCTGGCTGACGGAAGCGCCGCTGCGGATGCTGATGAACAACCTCGATCCGGAAGTCGCCGAGAACCCTAAAGAGCTGGTGGTCTACGGCGGCATTGGTCGCGCCGCGCGCAACTGGGAGTGCTACGACAAAATCGTCGAGAGCCTGACCAACCTCAATGACGATGAAACCCTGCTGGTGCAGTCGGGCAAGCCGGTCGGCGTGTTCAAGACCCACAGCAACGCACCGCGCGTACTGATCGCCAACTCCAACCTGGTGCCGCACTGGGCCAGTTGGGAACATTTCAACGAACTGGATGCCAAGGGCCTGGCCATGTACGGCCAGATGACCGCCGGCAGCTGGATCTACATCGGCAGCCAGGGCATCGTCCAGGGCACCTACGAAACCTTCGTCGAAGCCGGTCGCCAGCACTACAACAGCAATCTGAAAGGCCGCTGGGTCCTCACCGCCGGCCTCGGCGGCATGGGTGGCGCCCAGCCGCTGGCCGCGACCCTGGCCGGTGCCTGCTCGCTGAACATCGAATGCCAGCAGGTCAGCATCGATTTCCGCCTCAACAGCCGCTACGTCGATGAACAAGCCCGCGACCTCGACGATGCCCTGGCCCGCATCGAGAAATACACCAAGGAAGGCAAGGCCATCTCCATTGCCCTGCTGGGTAACGCCGCGGAAATCCTCCCGGAACTGGTCAAGCGTGGTGTGCGCCCGGACATGGTCACCGACCAGACCAGCGCCCACGATCCGCTCAACGGTTACCTGCCAGCTGGCTGGACCTGGGACGAGTACCGCGCTCGCGCCAAGACCGAGCCGGCCGCCGTGGTCAAGGCCGCCAAGCAATCCATGGCGGTGCACGTCAAGGCCATGCTCGACTTCCAGAAGCAGGGCATTCCGACCTTCGACTACGGCAACAACATCCGGCAGATGGCTCAGGAAGAGGGCGTGGAAAACGCCTTCGACTTCCCGGGTTTCGTACCGGCCTATATCCGTCCGCTGTTCTGCCGTGGCATCGGTCCGTTCCGTTGGGCCGCGCTGTCCGGCGACCCGCAGGACATCTACAAGACCGACGCCAAGGTCAAGGAACTGATCCCCGACGACGCCCACCTGCACAACTGGCTGGACATGGCCCGCGAGCGCATCAGCTTCCAGGGCCTGCCGGCGCGTATCTGCTGGGTCGGCCTGGGCCAGCGCGCCAAGCTCGGCCTGGCATTCAACGAAATGGTGCGCCGCGGTGAGCTGTCGGCGCCGATCGTGATCGGTCGCGACCACCTGGACTCCGGTTCGGTCGCCAGCCCGAACCGCGAAACCGAGTCGATGCAGGATGGTTCCGACGCCGTGTCCGACTGGCCACTGCTCAACGCCCTGCTCAACACCGCCAGTGGCGCGACCTGGGTCTCGCTGCACCACGGTGGCGGCGTCGGCATGGGCTTCTCCCAGCACTCGGGGATGGTCATCGTCTGCGACGGTACCGATGAAGCTGCCGAGCGTATCGCACGCGTGCTGCACAACGACCCGGCCACCGGTGTCATGCGTCACGCCGACGCCGGCTATCAGATCGCCATCGACTGCGCCAAGGAGCAAGGCCTGAATCTGCCGATGATCACCGGCCAGTAAGCCGTATCGCGGGGGCCGGTTCACCGGCTCCCGCCGCTACAAAAAACGCTCCTGTCGGAGCAGCAAATCGTCTGCAGTGCCCATAGAGGTTCGACGTAAATGGCTTTATCGAATGATCGTGCAAGCAGTAAACCGTTGATCGAAAGGCGTTCGATCGACTACATCCCGGAAGCGGAAAGACACGGTCGTCTATTGAGTCAGTTCACCCTATGGCTGGGTGCCAACCTGCAAATCACTGCAATTGTCACCGGGGCCCTGGCCGTGGTGCTGGGCGGTGATGTGTTCTGGTCGCTGATCGGCCTGTTGCTTGGGCAATTGATCGGCGGCGGGGTTATGGCGCTGCACGCGGCGCAAGGGCCGCAACTGGGCCTGCCGCAGATGATCTCCAGCCGTGTGCAGTTCGGTGTCTACGGTGCGGTGATTCCCCTGGTGTTGGTGTGCCTGATGTACATCGGTTTCTCGGCCAGCGGTTCGTTGCTGGCGGGGCAGGCGGTGGCGCAACTGCTGCAGGTCCAGGACTGGGTCGGCATCGTGTTGTTTGCCGGCTCGATCATGGTCTTCACCATCTTCGGCTACCGGGTGATTCACGGCATTGGCCGGATCGCCAGCGTGCTGGGGGTCGTGGCCTTCATCTACCTGTTCTACAAACTGCTGTCCGGCAACGACATTGGCGCGTTGCTGGGGAACAAGCATTTTTCTCTTTCGAGCTTTCTGTTGGCGGTGTCGTTGTCGGCATCCTGGCAAATCGCGTTTGGCCCTTATGTGGCCGACTACTCGCGTTATCTGCCGCGCAGCACTTCGGCGGTCAAGACCTTCTGGGCCGTGGGCCTGGGTTCGGTGATCGGCGCGCAGGCGGCGATGGTGTTCGGGGTGTTCGCGGCGGCCCTGGCCGGTTCGCAGTTCGCCCACCACGAGGTTTCGTTTATCGTCGGCCTGGGTGGCACCGGGATCGTTGCCGGCCTGCTGTATTTCGCCGTGGCCTTCGGCAAGGTGACAGTGACCACCCTCAACGCCTACGGCAGCTTCATGTCGATCGCCACCATCATCAGCGGCTTTCGTGGCAGCCGGCACATCGGCAGCGGCGTGCGCCTGCTGTACATCTTCATCATGGTCTCGATCGCGGCGTCCCTGGCACTGCTGGGCAAGGACTCGTTCCTCAAGGATTTCTCCGCGTTCATCCTGTTCCTGCTGGCGTTCTTCACGCCCTGGAGCGCGATCAACCTGGTGGACTTCTACTGCATCACCAAAGAGCGCTATGACATTCCCGCGCTCTCGGACCCCAATGCCCGGTACGGGCGCTGGAACCTCATGGGCATCAGCATTTACGTGTTTGGTGTGTTGATTCAAATGCCGTTCATCTCCACCCATTTCTACACCGGTCCGCTGGTGGCGAGCCTGGGGGACACCGATATCTCCTGGATCATCGGCCTGGTGGTGCCGGCAGCGCTGTATTACTTCGCCGCCAGGAAATGGCATGGCGCGGTACCCGATCGTCTGATCCTGCCGGTAGAGCAGGACGCGGTCACCGAACAAAAGCTGAGTGGGGCGGCCCGCGCAAGCGCGGTGTGAGCCTGATTGGACGTGGATAGGGCTGGATGCCTCTTGACTGCCGTATGCCAATTCATGATTAGGAGCGTCACACAATGAGCGTCAATAAGACCCTGCTGACCACTCTGCTTTCCATGGGCCTGCTGGCCAGTGCCGGTGCTGCCCAGGCCGCCGGCTGGTGCGAATCCGGCAAACCGGTGAAGTTCGCCGGGCTGAACTGGGAAAGCGGCATGTTGCTGACCGACGTGCTGCAACTGGTGCTGGAAAAAGGCTACGACTGCAAGACCGATACCTTGCCCGGCAACTCCATCACCATGGAGAACGCCCTGGGCAGCAACGACATTCAAGTGTTCGCCGAGGAGTGGGTAGGCCGCAGCGAAGTCTGGAACAAGGCCGAGAGGGCCGGCAAGGTGGTGGGTGTCGGCGCCCCGGTGGTGGGTGCCGTCGAAGGCTGGTACGTGCCGCGCTACGTGATCGAGGGCGATGCCAAGCGCAAGCTGGAAGCCAAGGCGCCGGACCTGAAGAACATCGCCGACCTGGCCAAGTATTCAGCAGTGTTCAAGGACCAGGAAGAGCCTGCCAAAGGTCGTTTCTACAACTGCCCGGCCGGCTGGACCTGTGAGCTGGACAACAGCGAAATGCTCAAGAGCTACGGCCTGGAAAACAGCTACACCAACTTCCGCCCGGGCACCGGCCCGGCCCTGGATGCCGCTGTGCTGTCGAGCTACAAGCGTGGCGAGCCGATCCTGTTTTACTACTGGTCGCCGACGCCGCTGATGGGCCAGGTCGACCTGGTGAAGCTCGAGGAAAAACCCGGCGTGGATAAAAGCGTGACCATCAAGGTCGGCCTGTCCAAGGTGTTCCACGAGCAGGCGCCGGAGCTGGTCGCGGTGCTGGAGAAGGTCAACCTGCCGATCGATCTGCTGAACCAGAACCTGGCGCGGATGACCAAGGAACGCATCGAATCGCCGAAGCTGGCGAAAATTTTTCTCAAGGAACATCCTGAAGTCTGGCATGCATGGGTAAGCGACGATGCGGCCAGGAAAATCGACGCGGCCTTGTAGGTAGAGCCTTTGCGGCCGTCAGCACTGGCTGCCGCAAGCGACGCCACATCCCCCCTTGATCGAGAGTTGCTTATGTTTCCTGAGCGTTTCACATTTTCTATCGCCGACTGGGTCAACGGTTGGGTTGACTCGTTGGTGACCAATTACGGCGATGTCTTCCGCCACATCTCCGACACCCTGCTGTGGGCCATCGTCAACCTCGAAGGTCTGCTGCGCATGGCGCCCTGGTGGCTGATGCTGGCCATTGTCGGCGGCATTGCCTGGCATGCGACACGCAAGGTGGTGACCACTGCGGTGATTGTCGGCCTGCTGTTTCTGGTGGGCGCCGTCGGGCTGTGGGACAAGCTGATGCAGACCCTGGCACTGATGCTGGTGGCGACCGTGATTTCGGTGCTGATCGGCATTCCCCTGGGCATCCTTTCGGCGCGCAGCAATCGCCTGCGTTCGGTGCTGATGCCGCTGCTCGACATCATGCAGACCATGCCCAGCTTCGTGTACCTGATCCCGGTGCTGATGCTGTTCGGTCTGGGCAAGGTGCCGGCGATCTTCGCCACCGTCATCTACGCCGCGCCGCCGCTGATCCGCCTCACCGACCTGGGTATTCGCCAGGTCGACCGCGAGGTCATGGAAGCGATCAACGCCTTTGGTGCCAATCGCTGGCAGCAGCTGTTCGGCGTGCAATTGCCGCTGGCGCTGCCGAGCATCATGGCCGGGATCAACCAGACCACCATGATGGCCCTGTCGATGGTGGTGATCGCCTCGATGATCGGTGCCCGGGGCCTGGGCGAAGATGTGCTGGTGGGCATCCAGACCCTCAACGTCGGGCGCGGCCTGGAGGCGGGGCTGGCCATCGTGATTCTGGCGGTGGTGATCGATCGGATTACCCAGGCCTATGGTCGTCCACGCCATGAGGTGAACCCATGAGCAACACAGCCATCAGCAAAATCGAAGTCAAGAACGTGTTCAAGATCTTCGGCAATCGTTCCGCCGATGCCTTGAACATGATTCGCCAGAACAAGAGCAAGGACCAGGTGCTGGCCGAGACCGGTTGCGTGGTCGGGGTCAACGACCTGTCGCTGAGCATCGGCACCGGCGAAATCTTCGTGATCATGGGCCTCTCCGGCTCCGGCAAGTCGACCCTGGTGCGCCACTTCAATCGCCTGATCGACCCCACCAGCGGCGCGATCCTGGTGGACGGCGAGGACATCCTGCAATACGACATGGACGCCCTGCGCCAGTTTCGCCGGCACAAGATCAGCATGGTGTTCCAGAGTTTCGGCCTGTTGCCCCACAAGAGCGTGCTGGACAACGTCGCCTATGGCCTGAAAGTGCGCGGCGAGAGCAAGCAGGTCTGTGCCGAACGGGCGCTGCACTGGATCAATACCGTGGGCCTCAAGGGCTATGAAAACAAATACCCGCACCAGCTCTCCGGCGGCATGCGCCAACGGGTCGGCCTGGCCCGGGCGTTGGCGGCGGACACCGACATTATCCTGATGGACGAAGCCTTCAGCGCCCTCGACCCACTGATCCGCGCCGAAATGCAGGACCAGTTGCTGGAGCTGCAGAAGACCCTGCACAAGACCATCGTTTTTATCACTCACGATCTGGATGAGGCGGTACGCATCGGCAATCGCATCGCGATCCTCAAGGACGGCCGCCTGATCCAGGTCGGCACGCCGAAAGAGATCCTGCATTCGCCGGCCGACGAGTACGTCGACCGTTTCGTCCAGCGCCGCGCGGCGGTGGTCTGATGAGCACCGTGGCTGCTGCACCGTCATTCACTCGGTATGAGGCCGGACATGTCCCAGGCTGAAACAATCGTTATCGCCGACGCCCCGCTGCGTTGGCAGGATGTCGTCGCCGTCGCCCGCCAGGGCGCGCAGCTGGCGCTGTCGGAGCAGGCCTGGGCGCGGGTCGAGAATGCCCAGGCCATCGTCCAGCGCATCGTCGCCAGCGGCGAGCGCGCCTACGGCGTCAGCACCGGCCTGGGGGCGCTGTGCAACGTTTCGCTCGAGGGTGAGCAACTCAGCCAGTTGTCGCGCAATACCTTGCTCAGCCACGCCTGCGGCGTCGGTCCGGTGCTGAGTGACGAGCAGACCCGGGCCATTCTCTGCGCCGCCATCATCAACTTCAGCCAGGGCAAATCCGGGGTGCAGCGGCCGGTGGTCGAGGCACTGCTGAACGTGCTCAATCGCGGGATTACGCCGCAGGTGCCGTCCCAGGGCTCGGTGGGTTACCTGACCCACATGGCGCATATCAGCATCGCCCTGCTCGGGGTGGGCCAGGTCAGTTATCGCGGCCAGGTGGTCGCGGCCGCGCAAGCCCTGGCAGCCGAAGGTTTGCAGCCGGTGCAACTGGGGGCCAAGGACGGCCTGTGCCTGGTCAACGGCACGCCGTGCATGACCGGCCTCAGTTGCCTGGCATTGGCCGATGCCACACGCCTGCTGCAATGGGCCGATGTGATCGGCGCCATGAGTTTTGAAGCCTTGCGCGGGCAGATTGCCGCGTTCGACGCCGAGATCATCGCCCTCAAGCCGCACCCGGGCATGCAACAGGTCGCCACTAACCTGCGGGGCCTGCTCGAAGGCAGCGAAGTGATCGCCAACAGCCTGGGTATCCGCACCCAGGACGCCTTGAGCATTCGTTCGATTCCCCAGGTGCACGGCGCCGCCCGCGACCAGTTGGCCCACGCCACGCGCCAGATCGAAACCGAACTCAACGCCGCCACCGACAACCCGCTGCTGCTGGGCACGCCGGATAACTACCGGGTGGTGTCCCAGGCCAATCCCCACGGCCAATCGGTGGCCCTGGCCGCGGACCTGCTGGCGATCGCCATGGCGGAAATCGGCTCGATCGCCGAGCGTCGCCTGGACCGCCTGATCAACCCTCATGTCAGCGGCCTGCCGGCCTTCCTGGTGAGCAACCCGGGGGTCAATTCCGGAATGATGATCGTGCAATACGTGGCCGCGTCGCTGTGCGCGGAAAACCGCCAGCTGGCGCAACCCGCGGTGCTCGACAACTACGTGACCTCGGGCCTGCAGGAGGATCACCTGAGCCTGGGCACCAACGCCGCGCTGAAGCTGCACCGGGCCCTGGAGAATTGCCGTCAGATCCTCGCCATCGAGTACCTGCTGGCGGCCCAGGCCTTTGAATTTCTCAAGCCCCAGGGCTTTGGCCAGGGCACCGGCCGCGCCTGGAAGCTGCTGCGCCAACGGGTCCCGGCCTATGACCAGGACCGCTGGCTGGCGCCGGACATCGCCAGCGCCGCCTCGATTTTGCAAGACCCGACACTGCTCGAAGACGTTTTACCGAAGCTGTACTGATTTCTACACAAGCCAGCGTGCCAAGGCGCCACTCCGCTGAACCAGCGGGTGGCGACGGACAACGGAATTATCCGGAGCGACTGGCAAGTTAATAAAACTCTCAAAAGGAGAATGAATGTGACTGCGCTTAACCTTATCCCCGGCCAACTGAGCCTGGCTCAACTGCGTGCCATCTATCAGCAACCGGTGACCCTGAGCCTGGATGACAGTGCCTCGGCCCAGATCGACGCCAGCGTTGCCTGCGTCGAGCAGATCCTCGCGGAAAACCGCACCGCCTATGGCATCAACACCGGTTTCGGCCTGCTGGCCTCGACCCGCATTGCCAGCGCCGACCTGGAAAACCTCCAGCGCTCGCTGGTGCTGTCCCACGCCGCCGGTGTCGGCGAGCCGATCAGCGATGACCTGGTGCGCCTGATCATGGTGCTCAAGGTCAACAGCCTGAGCCGTGGTTTCTCGGGTATCCGTCGCCAGGTGATCGATGGCCTGATCGCGCTGATCAACGCCGAGGTTTATCCCCACATCCCGCTCAAGGGTTCGGTAGGCGCCTCCGGCGACCTGGCACCATTGGCCCATATGTCGCTGGTGCTGCTGGGCGAGGGCAAGGCGCGCTACAAGGGTGAATGGCTGGAAGCGACCGCAGCCTTGAAAGTTGCCGGTCTCAAGCCCCTGACCCTGGCCGCCAAGGAAGGGCTGGCCCTGCTCAATGGCACCCAGGTGTCCACTGCCTATGCCTTGCGCGGCCTGTTTGAAGGTGAAGACCTGTTCGCCGGCGCCCTGGCCTGTGGCGGCCTGACGGTCGAGGCGGTACTGGGTTCGCGCTCGCCGTTCGACGCGCGGATTCACGCAGCCCGTGGCCAGCGTGGCCAGATCGATGCCGCCGCGGCCTACCGCGACCTGCTGGGCGAGGGCAGTGAAGTGTCGGCCTCCCACGAGAACTGCGACAAGGTCCAGGATCCGTACTCCCTGCGCTGCCAGCCGCAAGTCATGGGCGCCTGCCTGACTCAGTTGCGCCAGGCGGCCGAAGTGCTGGTGGTCGAAGCCAACGCCGTTTCCGACAACCCGCTGGTATTCGCCGCCGAAGGCGACGTGATTTCCGGTGGCAACTTCCACGCCGAGCCGGTGGCCATGGCCGCCGACAACATGGCCCTGGCCATTGCCGAAATCGGCTCCCTGAGCGAGCGTCGCATTTCGCTGATGATGGACAAGCACATGTCGCAACTGCCGCCGTTCCTGGTGGCCAATGGCGGCGTCAACTCCGGCTTCATGATCGCCCAGGTCACCGCGGCGGCCCTGGCCAGCGAAAACAAGGCCCTGGCTCACCCGCATTCGGTGGACAGCATCCCGACCTCCGCCAACCAGGAAGACCACGTGTCGATGGCTCCGGCCGCCGGCAAGCGCCTGTGGGAAATGGCTGAAAACACCCGTGGCGTGCTCGCCGTGGAATGGCTGGCGGCCTGCCAGGGCCTGGACCTGCGCGATGGCCTGAAGACCTCGGTCAAGCTGGAAAAAGCCCGCAGCGCCCTGCGCGCCAAGGTGCCGTTCTACGAGAAGGACCGCTTCTTCGCGCCGGACATCAATGCCGCAAGCGAACTGCTGGCCTCGCGCTGCCTGAACGAGCTGGTGCCGGCCAAGTTGCTGCCAAGCCTGTAATCACCAAAAAGCCTTGCGCGGCCCGGCCTTCACGCCGGGCTTGTGCAGGCTGCTGCCGAGCCTCGAGTAGGGGAGGCTGCTGATTGTCTCCATGCCTGGCATGGAAGTGCGGCCTGTGACGCCTGGCGTCACAAAATGGACGCGGAGCGTCTGTTGATGATTCTTCCCGGGCATGTGCCCGGGAAGAAATGGTCGTCTGATAAGAATAAATAGGGGACGAAGAAATGGAACAGAAAACAGCTGGATTGAAGCGCGGCCTATCGGCTCGCCACATTCGGTTCATGGCCTTGGGGTCTGCCATCGGCACCGGGCTTTTTTACGGTTCTGCCTCGGCCATTCAAATGGCCGGCCCTGCAGTTTTGCTCGCCTACCTGATTGGTGGCGCAGCCGTTTTCATGGTGATGCGCGCCCTCGGCGAGATGGCCGTGCATAACCCGGTGTCCGGTTCGTTCGGGCACTACGCAAGCCAGTACCTGGGGCCGTTGTCGGGCTTCATCCTGGGCTGGACCTACGCCTTTGAAATGATCATCGTCTGCCTCGCGGACGTCACTGCGTTCGGTATCTACATGGGCTTCTGGTTCCCGGAGGTGGCCCGCTGGATCTGGGTGCTGGGCATTGTGCTGCTGATCGGCGGCCTGAACCTGTGCAACGTCAAGGTCTTCGGCGAGATGGAGTTCTGGCTGTCGCTGCTCAAGGTCGGGGCCATTGTCGCGATGATTCTCGGCGGCTTCGGCATCATGCTGTTCGGCATCGGTTCGGCCGGCAGCGATCAGGCAGTGGGGGTCTCCAACCTGTGGGCCCATGGCGGTTTCATGCCTAACGGCATCGGTGGCCTGATCGCCTCGTTCGCGGTGGTGATGTTTGCCTTTGGCGGGATTGAAATCATCGGCATCACCGCCGGTGAAGCCAAGGACCCGCGTCGGGTTATTCCCAAGGCGATCAACGCCGTACCGCTGCGGATTCTGCTGTTCTACGTGCTGACCCTGTTTGTGCTGATGGCCATCTACCCATGGCAGCAGATCGGTACCCAGGGCAGCCCGTTCGTGCAGATCTTCGATAACCTGGGCATCGCCTCGGCGGCGACCATCCTCAACATCGTGGTGATCTCGGCGGCGGTTTCGGCGATCAACAGCGACATCTTCGGCGCCGGGCGCATGATGTATGGCCTGGCCCAGCAAGGTCAGGCGCCCAAGGGCTTTGCCCAACTGTCGAAGCAGGGCGTGCCATGGATGACCGTGGTGGTGATGGCGGCGGCCCTGTTGGGCGGCGTGCTGCTGAACTACCTGATCCCGGAAAACGTGTTCCTGCTAATCGCGTCCATCGCGACCTTCGCCACGGTCTGGGTCTGGCTGATGATCCTCGTGACCCAGGTGGCAATGCGTCGCTCCATGAACGCCGAGCAGGTTGCCCAGTTGCAGTTCAAGGTGCCGTTCTGGCCTTGGGCACCGGCGGCGGCCATCGTCTTCATGCTGTTCATCTTTGGCGTGCTGGGCTATTTCCCGCAGACTCAGGCGGCGCTGATGGTGGGCGCGGTGTGGATCGTGCTGCTGGTGATTGCCTATATGTTGTGGGTCAAGCCAGCGGCGGCTCAGGCGCTGGAGGTTGATCGCACTTTTTCACCGACTGACCATTAACGGAGACCCTGGATGAAAACTCTTTGGCAACACTGCAACGTCGCCAGCATGGCCTCGGGCACTTACTCGATCATCGAGGACGCGGCCATGGTGACGTCAGGGGCGCACATCGAGTGGATCGGCCGGCGCTCGGAGGCGCCGGCCGGCGACTACGCCCAGGTCAAGGACCTGGCTGGAGCCTGGGTAACCCCGGGCTTTATCGATTGCCATACCCATACGGTTTTCGGCGGCAACCGCAGCGGTGAATTCGAGCAGCGCCTGCAGGGCGTGAGTTATGCCGAGATCGCCGCCGCCGGTGGCGGTATCGCCAGCACCGTGCGCGCGACCCGCGCCGCCAGTGAGGACGAGCTGTTCGCCAGTGCCAAAAAGCGTCTGCAAAGCCTGCTGCGCGACGGCGTCACCAGTGTCGAGATCAAGTCCGGCTACGGCCTGGACCTGGCCAGCGAGCGCAAGATCCTGCGGGTTATCCGCCGCCTGGGCGCCGAGTTGCCGGTCAGTGTGCGTAGCACCTGCCTGGCGGCCCACGCCTTGCCACCGGAATACGCCGACCGCGCTGACGACTATATCGACCACATCTGCCACGAGATGCTTCCGGCGCTGGCCGCCGAAGGGCTGGTGGATGCAGTGGATGCGTTCTGCGAATACCTGGCGTTTTCGCCGGCCCAGGTGGAACGGGTGTTTATTGCCGCGCAGGCACTTGGCTTGCCGGTGAAGCTGCACGCCGAGCAATTGTCGTCGCTGCACGGTTCGAGCCTGGCCGCGCGCTACCACGCGCTGTCGGCCGACCACCTGGAATTCATGACCGAAGACGATGCCATCGCCATGGCCCAGTCCGGCACGGTGGCGGTGTTGTTGCCGGGGGCGTTCTACTTTTTGCGCGAAACCCAACTGCCGCCGATGGAGGCCCTGCGCAAGCATGGGGTGAAGATCGCCGTGGCCAGCGACCTCAACCCTGGCACCTCGCCGGCGTTGTCGGTGCGCCTGATGCTGAACATGGCCTGCACCTGTTTCCGCATGACCCCGGAAGAAGCCCTGGCCGGCGTCACGCTGCACGCGGCCAAGGCCCTGGGCATGGAACAGACCCATGGTTCGCTGGAGGTCGGCAAGGTCGCGGACTTTGTCGCCTGGCAGATTGATCGTCCGGCCGACCTGGCCTACTGGCTGGGCGGCGACCTGGAAAAACGCGTCGTGCGTCACGGCGTGGAAGTGACTGTTTAGGAGAATGCTTGTGGATAAGGTGCTGAACTTCAAACAAGGCCGGGTGCCGCTGCTGATCAGCATGCCCCATGCCGGCGTGCGCCTGACGCCCGCCGTGGAGGCCGGGCTGATCGCCGAGGCGCAAAGCCTGCCGGACACCGACTGGCACATCCCGCAGCTCTACGAGTTTGCCCAGGAACTGGGGGCCAGCACCCTGGCTGCCGAGTACTCGCGGTTTGTCATCGACCTCAACCGCCCGTCCGACGACACACCTTTATATGTCGGGGCCACCACTGGCCTGTACCCGGCCACCCTGTTCGACGGCGTGCCGTTGTTCAAGGAGGGCCATGAGCCGTCGGCCGAGGAACGGGTGAGTTACCTGCAAAAGGTCTGGGGGCCGTATCACCGCACCCTGCAGGAAGAACTGGCGCGGCTGCGGGACGAGTTTGGCTACGCCTTGCTGTTCGATGCCCACTCGATCCGTTCGCTGATCCCCCATCTGTTCGAGGGCAAGCTGCCGGACTTCAACCTCGGCACCTTCAACGGCGCCAGCTGCGACTCGCAACTGGCTAACCAGCTGGAGGCTATCTGCGCCGGCCATGGCGACTACAGCCATGTGTTGAACGGGCGCTTCAAGGGCGGTCATATCACCCGCCATTACGGCAACCCGGCCGAGCATATCCACGCGGTGCAACTGGAGCTGGCGCAGAGCACCTACATGGAAGAGTTCGAACCGTTCCGCTATCGCCCGGACCTGGCGGCGCCGACCCAGTTGGTGCTCAAGGAGTTGCTGCAAGGGTTGCTCGCCTGGGGCCGGCAGCGTTACGGCAAGTGAGGGTGCGCGCCCTGGCGGCAAACCCCTGAGGGGCAGCGTTCATGTGCATGAATGGGGCTGACAACCCCATTTTTCTCAAGGGCATGCCGATTGCGTAATTCGGGTTTATGATGCCGGACGGCAGAATAATTGAAGTCCCCCCAGGGATGAACCCGACCCTTACGGAGCGCGCAATGCAGACTTTGTACCCGCAGATCAAACCCTACGCCCGGCACGATCTGGCTGTCGACGAACCGCATGTGCTGTACGTCGATGAAAGCGGTTCTCCGGAAGGCCTGCCGGTGGTGTTTATCCACGGTGGCCCGGGAGCCGGGTGCGATGCCCAGAGCCGCTGCTACTTCGACCCGAACCTGTACCGCATCATCACCTTCGATCAGCGCGGTTGCGGTCGCTCCACCCCCCACGCCAGCCTGGAAAACAACACCACCTGGGACCTGGTCGCCGACCTGGAGCGGATTCGCCTGCACTTGGGGATCGAAAAGTGGGTGGTGTTTGGCGGTTCATGGGGGTCGACCCTGGCGCTGGCTTACGCGCAAAGCCATCCAGAGCGTGTGCACGGTCTGATTCTGCGCGGGATCTTTCTGGCGCGTCCGCAGGAAATCGAGTGGTTCTACCAGAACGGCGCCAGCCGTCTGTTCCCGGATTACTGGCAGGACTACGTGGCGCCCATCCCACAGGATGAACGCCACGACCTGCTCAACGCTTTCCACAAACGCCTGACCGGCACCGACCAGATTGCCCAGATGCATGCGGCCAAGGCCTGGTCGACCTGGGAGGGGCGCACCGCGACCCTGCGCCCGAACCCATTGGTGGTGGATCGTTTCTCCGAGCCGCAGCGCGCGCTGTCGATTGCCCGGATCGAATGCCACTACTTCACCAACAATGCCTTCCTTGAGCCCGACCAGCTGATTCGCGACATGGGCAAGATCGCCCACCTGCCGGGGGTTATCGTCCACGGTCGCTACGACGTGATCTGCCCTCTGGACAACGCCTGGGAGCTGCACCAGGCCTGGCCCAACAGCGAGCTGCAAGTCATCCGCGACGCCGGCCATGCGGCCTCCGAGCCAGGGATCACCGACGCCTTGGTGCGCGCCGCCGACCAGATGGCCCGGCGCCTGCTCGACCTGCCGCTTGAAGAAGCATGAAGGGCCTGCTGCAACGGGTGCGTGGCGCACGAGTGGAAGTGGCGGGGGAGGTGGTAGGCGCCATCGACCAAGGGTTGCTGGTGCTGGTGGCGGTCGAACCCGACGACACCCGGGCCAGCGCCGACAAACTTCTGCACAAGCTGCTTAACTATCGGGTGTTCAGTGATCCCGAGGGCAAGATGAATCTGTCCCTGGCCGAGGTTGGTGGCGGTCTGCTGCTGGTGTCGCAGTTCACCCTGGCCGCCGACACCAGAAGCGGCTTGCGTCCGAGCTTTTCCACGGCCGCGCCGCCAGCCCTGGGCCAGGAGCTTTTCGACTATCTATTAGCAAAGGCGCAACAGTTACATGGCAAAGTGGCATCGGGACGTTTCGGTGCGGACATGCAGGTGCATCTGGTCAATGATGGCCCGGTAACCTTCCTGTTACAGACCTGAAAGTGCTTGAAACATCTTTTTCCGCCGATTTAGGTCGAAAACAGCTGTTTTACCCAATAAATACTTTGTTCCCCCTGATGCGTTGTAACGCGGCCTACTAGATAATCGCGCGCTACGGGGATCAGCGTTCGTTGGTCCATTTTGACTTAGGTAGAGACTTGTCCGTGACCGCTTGGGGAATCATTTCGCCCCATCGGAGTCGGAACAATGCTCGCCAACCTGGCATATAGATAGCTGGCCGTTGGTTTTTTGATCTGTTTTCGGCGAGGGTTGCTCGTGATTGTTAGTCCCTGTAATGCACCAAAATTGTCTGCCAAACGGTTACGAAACGCGCTGCTGACAGGCTCTGCCCTGCTTTGCCTGCTTGGCGCCGGTCCGCTCATGGCTTTCAATCTGGATGATGTATCGGCCAAAGCCAAAGAGCTGGCCGGGCAGAAGTACGAGGCCCCGCGCAGTAACCTGCCGAACGAATTTCGTGACATGAAGTTCGCGGATTATCAAAAAATCCGCTTCCTCACTGAAAAAGCTGAGTGGGCCAATCAGAAAACCCCCTTCAAGCTGTCGTTCTATCACCAGGGCATGCACTTCGATACGCCGGTGAAAATCAACGAAATCACGGCCAACACCGTCGAAGAGATCAAATACGACCCAAGTCGCTTCGACTTCGGCGACGTCAAGTTCGATCCCAAGGCCACCGAGAAGCTGGGTTATGCCGGTTTCCGTGTGCTGTATCCGATCAACAAGGCCGACAAGCAAGACGAGATCATGACCATGCTCGGCGCGAGCTACTTCCGCGTTGTGGGCAAGGGCCATACCTACGGCTTGTCCGCCCGTGGCCTGGCGATCGATACCGCCTTGCCTTCCGGCGAAGAGTTCCCGCGTTTCAGCGAGTTCTGGATCCAGCAACCCAAGCCGACCGACAAGCACCTGGTGATCTACGCCCTGCTGGACTCGCCGCGTGCAGCCGGTGCCTACCGCCTGACCCTGCGTCCGGGCAGCGATACCATCGTCGACGTCAAGGCCAAAGTGTTCCTGCGGGACAAGGTCGGCAAGCTGGGCATCGCCCCGCTGACCAGCATGTTCCTGTTCGGCGCCAACCAGCCGTCCAAGGTCCTCAACTACCGTCGCGAGTTGCATGACTCCAGCGGCCTGTCGATCCATGCCGGCAATGGCGAGTGGATCTGGCGCCCGCTGAACAACCCGAAACACCTGGCTGTGAGCAACTTCTCGGTCGAAAACCCGCGTGGTTTCGGCTTGCTGCAACGTGGCCGTGACTTCAGCCACTACGAAGACCTCGATGACCGCTACGACAAGCGTCCAAGCGCGTGGATCGAGCCAAAAGGCGATTGGGGCAAGGGCACCGTCGATCTGGTGGAGATCCCGACTGCCGATGAAACCAACGACAACATCGTTGCCTTCTGGAGCCCGGAGAAACAGCCGGAGCCGGGCCAGGCCTTTGATTTCGCCTACCGCCTGCACTGGACCATCGACGAAGCCGCCCTGCATTCGCCGGACAGCGCCTGGGTCGAGCAGACCCTGCGTTCCACGGGTGACGTCAAACAGTCGAACCTGATCCGTCAGCCGGACGGCAGCGTGGCGTACCTGGTGGACTTCCAGGGCCCATCCCTGGCGGCCCTGCCGGAAGATGCCGAAGTGCGCAGCCAGGTCAGCGTTGGCGATAACGCCGAGCTGGTCGAAAACAGCGTGCGCTACAACCCTGAAACCAAAGGCTGGCGCCTGACCCTGCGGATGAAAATCAAGGACGCAGGCAAGTCCACCGAGATGCGTGCGGCGCTGGTGAGAAACGTGGCTCCGGCCGAACCTGCCAAGTCGACCCTGCCGGCATCCAATTCTTCCGTGGCCAAGGCTGACAAGATTGCCGCCAAGCAACAGGAGAAGAAGGACAAGGAAGCCAAGCTGGCCGAGGCCAAGCAAGCTGACGCCAAGCCGGCCAAAGACGCCAAGGACGCCAAGGACAACAAAGACGCGAAGCAGCCTGTCGCTGCCGATGCCGCCCCAGCCACACCGGAATCTGTCCCGACTGAGCAAGTCCTGACCGAGACCTGGAGCTATCAGTTGCCTGCCGATGAGTAACTCTCAAGTACAGCCAGAGACTCTCGCCGAGTACCTGGCGCACCTGCCAATGACGGACGAGCAGCGCGCTGAACTGGCGGGTTGCCAGTCTTTCAGCGAGCTGCACCAGCGGCTGTCGTCTGCAACCTTCGATGCCCCTGCCGATGCCGCCCAGGCGTCGGTCGGCCGGCGTCTGACCCTGAGCACCGCCGAAGAGCTGGAGGACGCCGAAATGCTGGCGCTCGACGCCAGTGGCCGGGTTTGCCTCAAGGCCACGCCACCGATCCGTCGCACCAAGGTGGTTCCGGAGCCGTGGCGCACCAACATTCTGGTCCGTGGCTGGCGGCGCCTGACCGGGCGCACAAACCCGCCGGCACCACCCAAGGATGAGCGGGTGCTCCCGGCGGCGCGCTGGCGTACCGTGGGCTCGATCCGCCGTTACATCCTGCTGGTGCTGATGCTCGGCCAGACCATCGTCGCCGGCTGGTACATGAAAGGCATCATGCCGTACCAGGGCTGGGCCTTCGTCGACCTGGAAGAAGTCCTGCACCAACCCTTGATGCAGACCGCTACCCAGGTGCTGCCGTATGCGCTGCAGACCAGCATCCTGATCCTGTTCGGGATTCTGTTCTGCTGGGTCTCGGCGGGCTTCTGGACCGCGCTGATGGGCTTCCTCGAGTTGCTCACCGGGCATGACAAATACCGTATCTCCGGCGCCAGTGCCGGTGACGAGCCGATCCCTCGGGACGCGCGCACCGCTCTGGTCATGCCGATCTGCAACGAAGACGTGCCGCGGGTATTCGCCGGTTTGCGAGCGACTTTCGAGTCGGTTGCCGCCACGGGTGACCTCGACCGCTTCGACTTCTTCGTGCTCAGCGACAGTAACGATGCCGATATCTGCATCGCCGAACAGCAGGCGTGGCTGGATGTGTGCCGTGAAGCCAAGGGCTTCGGCAAGATCTTCTATCGCCGCCGTCGTCGCCGGGTCAAACGCAAGAGCGGCAACCTCGACGACTTCTGCCGTCGCTGGGGCGGCGACTACAAGTACATGGTGGTGCTCGACGCCGACAGCGTGATGAGCGGTGAATGCCTGACCAGCCTGGTGCGCTTGATGGAAGCCACGCCGGACGCCGGGATCATTCAGACCGCGCCACGGGCTTCGGGCATGGACACGCTGTATGCGCGCATGCAGCAGTTCGCGACCCGGGTCTACGGCCCGCTGTTCACCGCCGGCCTGCACTTCTGGCAGTTGGGTGAATCCCACTACTGGGGCCACAACGCGATCATCCGCATGCAGCCGTTCATCGAGCATTGCGCCCTGGCGCCTTTGCCGGGCAAAGGCGCGTTCGCCGGTGCGATTCTTTCCCACGACTTCGTCGAAGCTGCGCTGATGCGCCGTGCCGGCTGGGGTGTGTGGATTGCCTACGACCTGCCGGGCAGCTATGAAGAACTGCCGCCGAACCTGCTGGACGAACTCAAGCGTGACCGTCGCTGGTGCCACGGCAACCTGATGAACTTCCGCCTGTTCCTGGTAAAAGGCATGCACCCGGTGCACCGCGCGGTGTTCCTCACTGGCGTGATGTCCTACCTGTCGGCGCCCTTGTGGTTCTTCTTCCTGGTGTTGTCCACCGCCCTGCTGGCAGTGAACACGCTGATGGAGCCGCAGTACTTCATGGAGCCGCGCCAACTGTACCCGCTGTGGCCGCAATGGCACCCGGACAAGGCCGTGGCCCTGTTCTCGACCACCATCGTGCTGCTGTTCCTGCCCAAGTTGCTGAGCATCATCCTGATCTGGGCCAAGGGCGCGAAAGAGTTCGGCGGCAAGTTCAAGGTGACCCTGTCGATGCTGCTGGAGATGCTGTTCTCCATGCTGCTGGCGCCGGTGCGGATGATTTTCCACACCCGCTTCGTTCTGGCCGCATTCCTCGGCTGGGCTGCGACCTGGAATTCGCCACAGCGTGACGACGACTCCACGCCGTGGAGCGAGGCGGTCAAGCGCCACGGTCCACAGACCTTGCTGGGTTTCTTCTGGGCATTGCTGGTGGTGTGGCTGAACCCGAGCTTCCTGTGGTGGCTGGTGCCGATTGTCGGTTCGCTGATGCTGTCGATCCCGGTGTCGGTGATCTCCAGCCGTGTCGGCCTGGGCCTGAAGTCCCGTGACGAGAGCCTGTTCCTGATCCCCGAGGAATACAATCCGCCGCAGGCCTTGCTGGCTACTGACCAGTACACCCACGAAAACCGCTGGCACGCCCTCAACGACGGCTTTATCCGTGCCGTGGTCGACCCGCAGCAGAACGCCCTGGCGTGTGCGCTGGCGACCTCCCGTCACGGTCAGGCCGAGCCGATCGAGTGGCTGCGTATCGAGCGCGTGCGGCATGCGCTGAAAGTCGGGCCGGCGGCCCTCAACAACAGCGAGCGCCTGGCGCTGTTGAGCGACCCGGTGGCCCTGGCCCGCCTGCATGAGCAGGTCTGGAGCGAAGGCCACAGTGAATGGCTCGGTGCCTGGCGCCAGTCGGTAGACGCCGACCCCCATGCCCCGCTGTTACCGTTGCAACCGCTGATCGCGGCCCCGCAACCGGCCTGACGCCAACGCCCTTGAGCTCCCACTCAAGGGCGTTTTACATTGCACCACCACCCTTCAACCCCGTAGCCGCTGCCGCAGGCTGCGCCGGCCGGTACTGGCGCCACCTCTTTTCCTGACACGCTCCGGCGCCCCATAGGGCCAGCGCCGCCCCGCGGGCTCGGCAGCAGCTACAGGTCATACTTTTTCTGGTGCTTCTGCGGTGCTCTCTGGGGCCTGCGTACGGGGTTGTCGTGCTGACAAAAAACCTTGTGCAAATGGCCGAGTGCGTTAGCATCGCTCCCGCAAATTCTTGCGCGTGAACGACAACGGCTTGATATCCGGAGATTTTCCGTCCGGCGCCAGTACGCGCAGGCATCACAATAAAATCGGTTCAGGGGACTTGAAGATGAAGAAGTATCTCTCGATGCTGCTGCTCGGCGTCAGCGCCTTGGTGGCAGTCAACGCAGCCCAGGCGGGCGCCATCGACGACGCGGTCAAGCGCGGCACATTGAAAGTCGGCATGGACCCGACCTACATGCCGTTTGAAATGACCAACAAGCGTGGCGAGATCATCGGTTTTGAAGTCGACCTGCTCAAAGCCATGGCCAAGTCCATGGGCGTCAAGCTGGAGATGGTTTCCACCGGTTACGACGGCATCATCCCGGCCCTGCTGACCGACAAGTTCGACATGATCGGCAGCGGCATGACCCTGACCCAGGAACGCAACCTGCGCCTGAACTTCAGCGACCCCTTCATCGTGGTCGGCCAGACCCTGCTGATCCGCAAAGAACTCGAAGGCACTATCAAGTCCTATAAAGACCTGAACAGCGCCGACTACCGTATCACCTCCAAACTCGGCACCACCGGTGAGATGGTCGCCAAGAAGCTGATCGCCAAAGCCAAGTACCACGGCTACGACAATGAGCAGGAAGCGGTACTCGACGTGGTCAACGGCAAGGCCGACGCCTTTATCTACGACGCCCCGTACAACGTGGTGGCGCTGGGCAAGGTCGGCAACGGCAAGCTTACGTTCCTTGATAAGCCGTTCACCTACGAGCCTCTGGCCTTCGGTCTGAAGAAGGGTGACTACGACAGCATCAACTTCATCAACAACTTCCTGCACCAGATCCACGAAGACGGCACCTACGATCGCATCCATGACAAGTGGTTCAAGAGCACCGAGTGGCTCAAGGACATGGAATAAGCACCCTGTAGCCAAGGCGCTGGTTTTCTTCGGGCCGCTTTGCGGTTCCGCCAGCGCCGTCGCCGCGCCCCGCTCTTTGACCAAGGCGGCGTCCCCCTACCGTTGGGGGTGCTGTCCTTTGATCGCTATGGATTCACCGACCCATGAAGCAGAAAAAAGCCCAGTGGCCCTGGCACATCCTGACCGTACTGGTCCTGATCGGCCTGGCCGGCGCCTTGTATTACGCCACCTCGCTGATGTCTTACGAATGGCGCTGGAACCGCGTACCGCAGTATTTCGTCTACCAGGCTGAAGAGCCCCAGCGCGCCGCGGAGGTTTCCACCGTCAGCCAGCTGGTGCGCAAGGGCGATACGTTCGAGGTCTCCCTGCGCAACGACGGCGGCAACGAGCAGGTGCTGACGGTCGATGCGGCCAGCCTGCAAGTGGCCAATGGCGACGATGTGGGCGAGGGCGATGTGATTGGCATGACTTACCACTGGGCGGCCGGGCCGCTGTTGTGGGGGCTGTGGACCACCTTGTGGCTGTCGGTGGTGTCCGGCGTGCTCGGGCTGCTGATCGGCCTGGCAACGGGCCTGTGCCGGCTGTCGAGCAACCCGACCCTGCGTGATCTGTCGACGATTTATGTCGAGTTGGTACGGGGCACGCCGCTGCTGGTGCAGATTTTCATTTTCTACTTCTTTATCGGCACCGTGCTCAATCTGTCCCGGGAGTTCGCCGGGATTGCCGCGCTGTCGCTGTTCACCGGCGCCTATGTGGCGGAAATCATTCGCGCCGGGGTGCAGTCCATTGCCCGCGGGCAGAACGAAGCCGCGCGCTCCCTGGGCCTGAGCGGTGGCCAGTCGATGCGTCATGTGGTGCTGCCGCAGGCGCTCAAGCGCGTGCTGCCGCCGTTGGCCGGGCAGTTCATCAGCCTGGTCAAGGACACCTCGCTGGTCTCGGTGATCGCCATTACCGAACTGCTCAAGAGCGGCCGCGAGGTGATCACCACCTCGTTCTCGCCGTTCGAGATCCTGTTCTGCGTGGCCGGTCTTTATCTGTTGATCAACCTGCCGCTGTCGAAAATCGCCAGCCGGCTTGAGCGGAGGCTCGCGCAAAGTGATTGAAGTCCGCGATCTGGTAAAAGTCTTCGACACCCGCGGCCAAGTGGTGCGCGCGGTGGATAACGTCACCACCCAGGTGGCCCGTGGCGAAGTGCTGGTGGTGATCGGCCCGTCCGGCTCCGGCAAATCGACCTTCCTGCGTTGCCTCAATGGCCTGGAGGAATTCGACTCCGGCTCGGTGAGCATCGACGGCCTGCAACTGGCCGACCCCAAGACCGATGTGAACGCCTACCGCCGGGAAGTGGGCATGGTGTTCCAGCACTTCAACCTGTTTCCGCACATGACGGTGCTGGAAAACCTGTGCCTGGCGCAGAAAGTGGTGCGCAAGCGCGGCAAGAAAGAGCGCGAGGCCAAGGCCCTGGCGCTGCTGGAAAAAGTCGGTATTGCGCAGAAGGCCAATGAGTTTCCGTCACGTCTGTCCGGCGGCCAGCAGCAGCGCGTGGCGATTGCCCGGGCGCTGGCGATGGAGCCCAAGGTCATGCTGTTCGATGAGCCGACCTCGGCCCTGGACCCGGAAATGGTCGGTGAAGTACTGGACGTGATGAAAACCCTGGCCCTGGAAGGCATGACCATGGTCTGCGTGACCCACGAAATGGGCTTCGCCCGGGAAGTGGCGGACCGGGTGCTGTTTTTCGACCACGGCAAACTGCTGGAAGACGCCGCGCCGGCGGCGTTCTTCGACGCCCCCCAGGACCCCCGGGCCCAGGCCTTCTTGCGCCAGGTGCTGTAGGCGCTCCTGATTCACTCGGCCCCGAGCGCAACCTGCTGGCAGCGGCTACAAATGTAGCCGCTGCCGAGGGACGAGGCTGCGCTGTCCATCCCTGACACACCTGCTCACCTGCTAGGCCGTTGCGGCTACCGGTCAGACCCGAAAGCGCCCCACCAGGCTTTGCAGGTGGATGCCCAGGCGCGCCAGTTCGGCGCTGGAGGCGGCGGTTTCTTCGCTGGCGGCGGAGGTCTGCTCGGAAACGTCACGCACGTTCAGCACGCTGCGGTTGATCTCTTCGGCCACGGCGCTTTGCTGCTCGGCGGCGGTGGCGATCTGTTGGTTCATGGCCTGGATCGCCGACACCGTACGGGTGATGTTCTCCAGGGCGCCGCCGGCACGCCGGGTCAGCTCGACGCTGCTTTCGGTCAGGCCACGGCTGTTGTCCATGATGGTTGCCACCTGCTGGGTGCCGCTTTGCAGGCCGACGATCAACTCCTCGATCTCCTCGGTGGACTTCTGTGTGCGCTGGGCCAGGCTGCGCACCTCGTCGGCCACCACCGCAAAACCACGGCCGGCTTCCCCGGCACGAGCGGCTTCGATGGCGGCATTGAGCGCCAGCAGATTGGTCTGCTGGGCCACGGACTTGATCACATCCAGCACGCTGCCGATCTTGTCGCTCTCGTGCTTGAGGTGGCTCATGGCATCGGTGGAGTTGCCGACCTCGGTCGCCAGGCGCTCGATCTGGGCGATGGCTTCGCTGACCACCCGATCACCCTCGCGGGCCTGCTGATCGGCAGCCACAGCGGCCTCGGAGGCCTCCTCGGCGTTACGCGCGACCTCTTGCACGGTAGCCGCCATCTCATTCATGGCGGTGGCGACCTGGTCGGTCTCGACTTTCTGGTTATTGACCCCGGCGCTGGTCTGCTCGGTGACGGCCGACAGCTGCTCGGCGGCGCTGGCGATCTGGGTCACGCCATCGCCGATGCCGCCGATCAGCTCGCGCAGGCTCAGGGTCATGCGCTGCATGGCGCCTTGTAGCTGGCCCAGCTCATCACGGCGCTCGACGTTGAGGTTCTGGCTCAGATCCCCCGAGGCGACCCGCTCGGCGGCTTTCAGCGCCTGTTGCAGGGGAATGACGATCTGCCGGGTGATGCTCCACGCGGCGATCAGGCCAAAGAGCAGGGCCAGTGCGGTGACGATGATCAGCGTGTTCCGGGCCTGGGCGGCGTCGCTGTCGCGCTTGAGGGTCTGGGCGCTGGTGAGCTGCTTGCTCAGGTCCATCAGGCGCGTGCCTTGATCGGCCATGCGTTTGAGCGCTGCGGCACTGGCCACTTGCGAGTCACGGAACTCACTGACGGCGGCGCGATAGCCTTTGAGGGAGTCGGTGGCCTGTTGCAGGTTGGCGATATGTTGCTCCGGCAATCGGGTCGGCAGGCTGGCCAGGTTGCTCAGGGCGTTGTCGATGGCGTCCAGGGCCGGCTGCTCGGCATCAGCCTTGCCGCTGTAGGTGTAGCCACGCACCTGGAAGCGCGCCTGCTGGATCAGCTTGGAAAGATCGATGACGCTGTTGAACTGGGCGACGCTGTCGCCCTGCAGCAGGGATTTCTCGACCTCGGCAACCCGGGCCACGGCGTTGTCCGCGGTGGCCCCGAGTTTGCCGCGGGCGGCCTCACGGCTGTCGGTGGCACGGGTCATGTCGCTGAAAGCGGCCTTGTACTCGCCGACCGCTGCCAGCTGTTGGTCAATCAGCGTCAGGCTGTCGGATTGCTCCAGCATGCCGCGTGCAGTCTGCAAGCCGCTGTCGAGCTGCTTGAGCAGGTCGCTGACCGCCCCCGGGCCTTGTTCGCCGCGGCGCATTTCGTAATCCAGGCGCGCGGCACGCAGGTCCTTGGTCAATTCGTTGAGGCTGGAGATGTAGCCGAGCTTGTCGCCACGCTCGATCACGCTGCCCAGGCCCATCCAGCCGGTGGCGGTGATCAGCAGGGTCAGGAGCAGCACCAGGCCGAAGCCAAAGCCCAGTTTTTTATTGACGCTTACATTCCCCAGGGTTTGGGCGAGCCAGCGGTACATGGTGTGAACTCCCTTTTTTGCCGATTGGGTTTATCCATACGCTATCGGCGGGCACGGGCGTTCCTGTAGGCAACGGCCTGCCGACAATGGCGCAATAGAGGGGGTAGCGCTGGATGCAAGGCGCCGGCGAGCACCTGCTCGAGCCTCAGAACAAGCGGGCGAGCAGGGCGGTGACGGCGGTTTCGACGCGCAGGATGCGTTCGCCGAGCTGTACCGGCTGCAGGCCGGCCTTGCCCAGCAAGTCGATTTCGTAGGGGATCCAACCGCCTTCGGGGCCGATGGCCAGGGTCACCGGCTCGTCCAGCCCGCGTGGGCAGGCCGGGTAGGGGCCCGGGTGGCCGACCAGGCCCCGCGTGCCTTCAACCAGGCCAGGCAGGCGGTCTTCGACAAAGGGCTTGAAGCGTTTTTCGATCAGCACCTGCGGCAGCACAGTGTCCCGGGCCTGTTCAAGGCCGAGAATCAGTTGTTCGCGAATGGCCGCAGGTTCGAGGAAGGGGGTTTGCCAGAAGCTCTTTTCGACCCGGTAGCTGTTGACCAGGATCAGCCGTGGCACGCCCATGGCGGAAACGGTCTGCAGCACCCGGCGCAGCATCTTCGGCCGGGGCAGGGCCAGCACCAGGGTCAGCGGCAGCTTGGCGGGCGGCGACAGGTCGAGGTTGACCCGCAGTTCGGCCTCATGGGCCTCCAGGCGCAGCAGTTCGGCCGAACCCATCGCGCCGTCGATGCGCCCGACCCGCAGGCTGTCACCGACCGCGGCGCGATGCACTTCCTGCATGTGGGTCAGGCGCCGATCCCGCAGGATCACGCGGTCCGGCGCGATGAAATCGGCCTCTTCGAGGAGCAGCAGGTTCACGCCTGGGTCGCTGGCGGCTGGTCGTTGTGATCGTCGGCCGGTTGATCGTCCACGTGGTCGCCACGCTTGCTGATCAGGCTGCCGAACAGGATGCCGATTTCAAACAGCAGCCACATGGGAACGGCCAGCAGCGTCTGCGAGAAAATGTCCGGCGGCGTGAGGATCATGCCGACCACGAAGCAGCCGATGATCACGTACGGGCGGATCTTCTTCAGGTATTTGACGTCGACCACGCCGATCCAGACCAGCAGCACCACGGCCACCGGGATCTCGAAGGCCACGCCAAAGGCGAAGAACAGGGTCATCACGAAATCGAGGTAGCTGGTGATGTCGGTCATCATTTCGACGCCAGCCGGAGTGGCGGCGGCAAAGAACTTGAAGATCAGCGGGAACACCAGGAAGTAGGCGAAGGCCATGCCGGTGTAGAACAGCATGATGCTCGACACCAGCAGCGGCACGGCGATGCGTTTTTCATGCTTGTACAGGCCCGGTGCGATAAAGCCCCAGATCTGATGCAGGATCACCGGGATTGCCAGAAACAGCGAGACCATCATGGTCAGCTTCAGCGGCGTCAGGAACGGCGAGGACACATCGGTGGCGATCATCGTCGCGCCCACCGGCAAGTACTGGCGCAGCGGCGTGGAGACGAAGGTGTAGATCTGCTGTGTGAAGGCGAACAGCCCGGCAAAGATCAGGAAGATCGCCGCGACGCAGCGCAACAGGCGGGTGCGCAACTCGGTGAGGTGCGACACCAGCGGCATGTGTTGGTCGTTTTCCGGAATATCGCTCATGGGGCTCGCGGCGGCAAAGTAGGGTCATGGGGCGCGGGCGTGGCTGGAGCCGCCGCGGCAGGTGCAGGTTCAGTCAGCGTCTGGGGCGTGGCCGGCTCGACGGGGGCGGTCGGTGCTGGCGCCGGAGCGCTGGCCACTGGCGGAGCGTCGCTCGCAGCCGGGGCCGGTTGTTCAGCCACCGCTGGCGGCGGGGTGGCTTCCAGCTGGGTCGGTGCCAGGATCTTCCGCGCTTCCTGCTCCAACGACAGAATGTGTTCGTTGTGCAGTTGCCGGCGAATCTCGTCGGCACCGATTTCCCGTTCAACTTCCTGTTTAATCGCGTTGAAGCTGCGCTTCAGGCGCCCGACCCAGAGGCCGGCGGTCCGCGCAGCACCCGGCAGGCGCTCCGGGCCCAGGACCAGCAGGGCCACGAGGCCGACGAGCAGCAGTTCAGAGAAGCTGATACCAAACATTAGTCAGTGCTCACGAGTCTTTGCGGGTCGGCTCTTCGACTTTTTGGGCCTGCACGTCAATGGTGTGCGGTTGGCTCAGCGGCGCGGTGGTGTGTGGTTGCACCGGTGGCACGGGCTGCGCGGTCGGCGGTACCACAGGCTCGGCAGGCTTTTCATCGTCGTTCATGGCCTTGCGAAAGCCCTTGATCGATTCGCCGACGTCAGTACCCAGGTTCTTCAGTTTCTTGGTGCCGAATACCAGTACCACGACAACCAGGATGACGATCCAGTGTTTCCAGTCAAAAATGCCCATGCTGCGTTTTCCTCTCTAAAGTGTGGTTCAGGCGGATGGGCGCGAGGCCTTCTCGGCGTGCCCGGACAAACCGAAGCGACGATCCAGCTCATCGAGAACGGCCTGCGGATGCTGCCCCAGTTGGGCGAGCATGACCATACTGTGAAACCACAAATCGGCGGTTTCGTAGATCACATCGCTGCAGTCGCCACTGATGGCGGCGTCCTTGGCGGCGAGGATGGTTTCGACCGACTCTTCGCCCACTTTCTCCAGAATCTTGTTCAGACCCTTGTGGTACAGGCTGGCGACATAGGAACTGTCGGCCGCGGCCCCTTTGCGCTCTTCCAGCACCTGTGCCAGACGGTTCAGGGTGTCATTCATGTTCAGTGTCCTGCCGAATAAATCGCATGCGGGTCTTTGAGGACCGGTTCGACGGTCTTCCACTCACCGTTCTGGTGAACGCGGTAGAAGCAGCTATGGCGGCCGGTGTGGCAGGCGATGTCGCCGACTTGCTCGACCATCAGGATGATCACGTCGGCGTCGCAGTCCAGGCGCATTTCGTGGAGCTTCTGCACGTGCCCGGACTCTTCGCCCTTGCGCCACAGTTTGCCGCGCGAACGTGACCAGTAAATGGCACGGTTCTCGGCGGCGGTCAGGCTCAGGGCCTCGCGGTTCATCCAGGCCATCATCAGCACGCGCCCAGTCTTGTGATCCTGGGCGATGGCCGGCACCAGGCCGTCAGCGTCCCATTTGATCTCGTCCAGCCAATCTTTCATCTTCGACTCCGACTACCAGGTTCAACCCGATGGTTGCGCCTCGGCGATTTGAACAGTTTGCCAGCCGACTGCGTCACTGGCTATCGGCGAACGACCAGATACAGGCCGACCGCAATCATGATTCCCGCCGGCCAGTGCCCCAGTTCGTTCAACGGGCCACCGACTGCCAGGATCGCGCCGCCGGCCAGATGGGCGCAGCCCAGCAGACGCAGGAACCAGTCGTCCTTGCGCTGATGCCAGGGCGGCGGCGGGTCCTTGGCGTGGGGTTGGGACATGCGTTCGAGCAGGTCGCGGGTCATGTTGGCCAGGTGCGGCAGTTGTTCGACCTGGCTGTGGAGGTTGCCCAGCAGGGTTTTCGGGCTGACCCGCTCGCGCATCCAGCGTTCGAGGAAAGGCTGCGCGGTGTTCCACAGGTCCAGGTCCGGGTACAGCTGGCGGCCCAGGCCCTCGATGTTGAGCAGGGTCTTTTGCAGCAGCACCAGTTGCGGCTGGACTTCCATATTGAAGCGCCGCGCCGTCTGGAACAGGCGCATCAGCACCTGGCCGAAGGAAATATCCTTTAACGGTTTTTCGAAGATCGGTTCGCACACGGTGCGGATCGCCGCTTCGAATTCGTTGAGTTTGGTTTCCGCCGGCACCCAGCCGGAGTCAATGTGCAACTGGGCCACGCGGCGGTAGTCGCGCTTGAAAAAGGCGAACAGGTTGCGCGCCAGGTAGTCCTGGTCCTCGGGCGTCAGGCTGCCGACGATGCCGCAGTCGATCGCTATGTATTGCGGGCTCCACGGGTTGACGGTGCTGACAAAAATGTTGCCCGGGTGCATGTCGGCGTGGAAGAAGCTGTCGCGGAACACCTGGGTGAAGAAAATCTCCACACCGCGCTCGGCGAGCATCTTCATGTCGGTGCGCTGGTCGGCCAGGGTCGCGAGGTCGGTGACCTGGATCCCGTAGATACGCTCCATCACCAGCACTTTGGGGCGGCACCAGTCCCAGTAGACCTGGGGCACATACAGCAGCGACGAGCCCTCGAAGTTGCGCTTGAGCTGGCTGGCGTTGGCCGCCTCGCGCAGCAGGTCGAGTTCGTCGTAGATGGTTTTTTCGTAGTCGCTGACCACGTCCACCGGGTGCAGCAGGCGCGCGTCGGCCGAGAGTTTTTCCGCAGTGCGGGCCAGGATGAACAGCCACGCCAGGTCCTGGGCGATGATCGGCTTGAGGCCCGGGCGGATGACCTTGACCACCACCTCTTCACCACTTTTGAGCTGCGCGGCGTGCACCTGCGCCACCGAAGCCGAGGCCAGGGGCTCGATATCAAAGCGACTGAAGACGTCGCTGATCTTCTTGCCCAACTGCTGCTCGATCAGCGCCACGGCCTTTTGCGAGTCGAACGGCGGCACGCGGTCCTGCAGGCGCATCAGTTCATCGGCGATGTCTTCGGGGAGCAGGTCGCGGCGGGTGGATAGAATCTGCCCGAACTTGATAAAGATCGGCCCCAGGTCCTGCAGTGCCAGGCGCAAGCGTGCACCCCGACTCAGCTCCAGCGGTTTGCGCGGCAGCCAGCGCCAGGGCAGGGCGTAGCGCAGGGCCAGGAGAAACCAGGGCAGGGGCAGGGCAAACAGCAGGTCATCGAGGCGGTAACGAATCACGACGCGCTGGATGCGCAACAAACGGCGGACGGCGAGCAGCTTCATGCGTTATCGCTTGGATCAAGGGATCGGGAAAGGCGCTCGAAGCGCGCCTCAAGACGTTCCAGGTCGAGTTTGATCTGGTCCAGCTCGCTAAACCGGGCTTCGGCTTCGCGCTGGCCTACCAGGGTGCGTGATTCTTCGGCCAGGTATTCGCCCAGGTTCTGATTGAGGCTGGCGAACCCTTGCTGATACCAGCGGGCCCGGCTGCGCACATGGCCGCTGAACAGCGAGGTGGCGACCGGGCCAAGCCAGTGCGACAGCTCGTATTCCCAGTCCAGGTCGAGGTCCTGGAGGATCGCCGCCAGTTCCAGGAGCACGCCGCTGTCGCCTTCCAGCTCGACCTCGGGACCATGCAGGATCGTGGTCTTGTCTTTGCTCAGGGCCAGCTTTAGCAGGCTTGAGGCCGGGGCCCGCAAGGTGCAGTCGGCATCGGTGGCCCAGTGCGCGGCCAGCATCAGGCCTTCATCGCTGGGCAGGATAAACAGCTGCAACGCCGGGTTGCGGCAGTCGACCGCGATCACCTTGCCGCTCAGTTGTTGCAGACGCGGCAGGGCCGTGCTGTCGAGGCGCAGCACGCGATTGACGCCGAGTTCGACGCTGGCGAGCAGGCCGCTGAGCAACATCAGGGCTTGATGCCGCGATGCAGGGCGACGATGCCCGCGGTCATGTTGTGGTAGGTCACACGGTCGAAACCGGCCTCGACCATCATCGATTTCAGGGTTTCCTGATTCGGGTGCATGCGGATCGATTCGGCCAGGTAACGGTAGCTTTCCGAGTCATTGGTGATCAGCTTGCCCATCAACGGCATGAAGGCGAACGAATACGCGTCATAGGCCTTGGACATCAGCGCGTTGGTCGGCTTGGAGAACTCCAGCACCAGCAGGCGGCCACCGGGCTTGAGTACACGCAGCATCGAGCGCAGGGCGTCTTCCTTGTGGGTGACGTTGCGCAGGCCGAAGGCGATGGTCACGCAGTCGAAATGGTTGTCCGGGAACGGCAGTTTTTCTGCATCGGCCTGGACGAATTCGACATTGCCGGCCACACCGAGGTCCAGCAGACGGTCGCGACCGACCTTGAGCATGGATGCGTTGATATCAGCCAGTACTACCTGGCCGGTCGGGCCAACCAGGTGCGAGAACTTCTTGGTCAGGTCGCCAGTGCCACCGGCGATGTCCAATACGCGGTTGCCGCTGCGTACGCCCGACAGCTCGATGGCAAAGCGCTTCCACAAACGGTGCATCCCGCCCGACAGCAGGTCGTTCATCAGGTCGTACTTGGCGGCTACCGAGTGGAACACCTCAGCGACTTTTTCCGCCTTTTGGCTTTCTGGAACGTTCTTGAAGCCGAAGTGTGTGGTGGGTTCGGCATCGCTGCCTTTGCGCTGATCAGTCATATCGCTGTCACCAAAAGAGAATGCGGGACATTCTAATCCCGGTGGCGGCCTTTGTCTTGGCAAGGCTGAATGTAAGATAGTGCGCCGCCGAGACGTTTTGACGCAGCCACGGTCAAGATGCTTCAGGCAAGTCCCGATAAATCAGGAGTTATTTAATGGCCCGTATTACTGTTGAACGTGCCCATGGCCTGGGCAAGGAAGCAGCCCGTGAAAAGGCTGAGCAACTGGCGCAGAAACTGGCCGACCAATATGGCCTGGAACCCAAGTGGTCGGGCGACACCCTGAACCTCAAGCGTTCCGGAGTCAAAGGCACGGTGCACGTGGGCGAGGAGTTGATCCGGATTGATGTTGAACTGGGACTGTTGATGTCCGCCATGAGCGGCACCATCAAGTCGGAAATCGAAAAGGCTCTGGATAAAGCCCTGGCCTGATTGGCTGTTACAGCAACTGGCTTGCCGGCCATCGCAGGCGTTGCAATGGCGCTGATTGAACACCACCGGTAAGCCAGCACCCCTATCAAGTTGCTTCACTGTTTTGTTGCAGTGGTTAGGGTGCCGATTCTAATTTTTCTCACTACTTTGTGCTTCAGCCCCATTTTCTGTGGGCAGTTCCTCCAACCTTCTGCGCGTGAGGTGCACCATGGCCAAAGTAATTCTGAAGAAAAAAGTTGATGTTTCGTCGACTGCTCTGAGTGAAGTCAAATCCTATGCCCGCAAGATCTGGCTGGCAGGCCTGGGTGCCTACGCCAAGGTCGGGCAGGAAGGCAGCGAGTACTTCCAGGAACTCATCAAGGAAGGTCAAGTTGTTGAAAAGAAGGGCAAAAAAGTTGTGACTGAACAACTTGATGCTGCCAACAGTCAAATCGACAACGTCAAGGGTGATGTCACCAGTCTCAAAGGCAAAGTTGAAGTGCAACTGGATAAAGTCGAAAAGGCTTTTGACACGCGCGTCGCAAGTGCCTTGAATCGCATCGGCATTCCGTCTAAACATGACGTTGAGACACTCTCTGCTAAGCTCGATGAGCTGACGGCATTGCTCGAACGTGTCGCGCGTAAACATTAAGGAGAACGGGATGGCTGGTAAAAAGAATACTGAAAAAGAAGGCAGCTCGTGGATCGGGAAAGTCGAAGACTACTCCCGCAAAATCTGGCTTGCTGGTTTAGGCGTGTACTCGAAGATTGACACTGACGGCAGCAAACTCTTCGAGACCCTGGTCAAAGATGGCGAGAAAGCCGAGAAGCTGACTAAAAGTGCGGTCGGCAAGAAAGTTGAATCCGCCAAGGATTCCGCCAGCTCTGCCAAGTCGCGTATCAGTGATGTCAAAGACCGTGCACTGGGCAAGTGGGACGAACTCGAAGGTGCGTTCGACAAGCGTCTGAACAGTGCCATCTCGCGCCTCGGCGTGCCAAGCCGCAATGAGGTCAAGGCCCTGCACAGCAAGGTCGATACCCTGACCAAGCAAATCGAAAAACTCACAGGTGCCAAGGTGGCTCCCGTTGCGGCTAAAACTGCAGCGGCCAAGCCGGCTGCCAAACCCGCCGCCAAGCCACTGGTCAAGGCTGCTGCTAAACCAGCTGCCAAGCCAGCTGCAAAACCTGCCGCCAAGACCGCAGCGGCTAAACCGGCAGCCAAACCTGCCGCCAAGACCGCCGCCGCGAAACCTGCCGCCAAACCCGCGGCCAAACCAGTAGCCGCCAAGCCGGCAGCCAAGCCAGCAGCTAAACCTGCTGCGAAGCCCGCCGCTAAAACAGCCGCCGCCAAACCGGCAGCTGCTGCCAAGCCTGCGGTCAAACCGGCAGCCAAGCCAGCAGCGGCGAAAAAGCCGGTAGCCAAGAAACCTGCTGCGGCCAAACCCGCCGCTCCAAAAGCAGCGGCGCCAAAGCCTGCTGTTGCAGCAAAACCTGCCGCCCCGGTCAGCCCAGCGAACTCCTCGTCGGCTCCGACCCCGGTTGCAACCCCGACTGCCGCGCCAACTCCAGTGACGCCAACCAGTCAAACCTGATCTTTTCAGGTTTTGCAAAAACGCCCGGCCTGCAAAGGTCGGGCGTTTTTGTTGCTGCCCGCCAGGGCTTGAATCCTTGAATGCACTGCTTGCCGGTCAGCACTGCCGACAGTGGCTTATTCATGCTGGTCCAGATACTGGCGTGCCATCTGTTCGGTTGCCATCTTGGCCGGCGGCAGCAAGTGCGGCGCCACCAGCATCATGATCTGGTACACCACCAGCCGCACCTCGCCTTCGCGGTCGAGGATTCGCTGGTAGTCCAGGGAAAACAGCAAGGTCATGGTGATCTGTTCCACCAGTTGGCCCAGGGCCTGGGTGTCGCTGACCAATTGACCGGCCGCCTTGAGTCGGGCCAGCAAGGACGCCAGGGTGCGCTTGAGGGCATTGAGCAGGTTGCGAATGCCCCTGGCCAGTTTCGGCAGGCGACCGGCCAGGTTCGACAGGTCCTGGAACAGGAAGCGGTAGTGCGCCAGGCGCTCGACGATCAGGTGCAAAAACAGCCAATAGTCTTCTGGAGCCAGCAACGCGTCGGCGGGCGGGTCCAGCAAGGGGGTCAGCTCGTTCTGGAAGCGCTCGAACAGGCCCAGGATCAACGGCTCCTTGCCGTGGAAATGGTAGTAGAGGTTGCCGGGGCTGATCCCCATTTCATTGGCAACTTCCATGGTCGAGACATTGGGTTCGCCCTTTTGGTTGAACAATTGCAGGGCACATTCGAGGATCCGGTCGCGGGTTTTCATCCAGTCTTCTTGATTGTTCCGTCAGGCCACGGCCCGCTGGCGGGCGTGGCGCCAGGGTTGTTCAGCGTACGTGCACGTAAGTGCCGGGTGCCGCTTCCATGGGTGGATAGTTCTGGTTGCCGAGGGTCATCTGGGTTTCGCGCTGGACGCCGGAACGCTCCTGAATCCAGCCCAGCCACTGAGTCCACCAACTGCCATCGACGTGCTTGGCGTCGTAGTACCAGGCGCGCGGGTCGCTGCTGAGCTTGGGGTTTTCAACGTAGTTGGCCTTGGGGTTGCTCGGCGGGTTGAGGATGCTCTGCACGTGGCCGCTGTTGGACAGCACGAAGCGCCGCTCGCCGCCCAGCAGCAGGGTCGAGCGATACACCGCGTCCCAGGGCGTGATGTGATCGTTGATCCCGGCCACGCTGAAGCTGTCGACATTGACCTTCTGCAGGTCGATCGGTGTGCCGCAGACCTCCAGGCCCCCGGCATGGCTCAACGGGTTGTGCTTGAAGAAGTCCAGCAGGTCGCCGTGCAGCGCGGCCGGCAGGCGGGTGTTGTCATTGTTCCAATAGAGGATGTCGAAAGCCGGTGGCTCTTTGCCCAGCAGGTAGTTGTTGACCCAGTAATTCCAGATCAGGTCGTTGGGGCGCATCCAGGCGAAGACTTTGGCCATGTCCCGGCCGTCCAGCACCCCTTGCTGATAGGAGCGGCGCTTGGCGGCTTCCAGGGTCTGTTCGTCGGCGAACAGGGTTGCCGGGCTGTCCATCTGGCTGTCGAGCAGGCTGACCAGGTAGCTGGCGCTGGACACCCGGCGCAATTGGCGCTTGGCCTGCAAGTGGCCTTGCAGGGCAGCGATGGTCAGGCCACCGGCGCAGGCGCCCATCAGGTTCACTTCGCGGCTGCCGGTGATCGCCCGGCACACATTCATCGCCTCTTCGGCTGCTTCGATGTAGCTGGAAAGCCCCCATTCTCGGTGGCGGATATCCGGGTTGCGCCAACTGATCATGAAGGTCTGCAAGCCGTTTTTCAGGGCGAACTGGACGAAGCTGTTGGCCGGGCTGAGGTCGAAAATGTAGTACTTGTTGATTTGCGGCGGCACGATCAGCAAGGGCTTGGCGTATTGTTTCTCGCTCATCGGCTTGTACTGGATCAGTTCCAGCAGCTCGTTGCGAAACACCACCGAGCCTGGAGTGGTGGCCAGGGTCTTGCCGATCTCGAAAGCCTGTTTGGTGACCTGGCTGGGCAGGCCGTTGTTGTGCAACAGGTCGTCCACCAGATGGCCAAGACCGCGAACCACGCTGTTGCCGCCGGAGTTGAACAGCTCCTTGATCGCCAGCGGGTTGAGCAAGGTGTTGGAGGGGGCGATGGCGTCATTGAGCAAGGTGAAGGCGAAATGCGCACGGGCGCGGTCGTCGTCGTTCATGCCACTGTCGTCGATCCAGTTCCTGGTCTGCTTTTGCCAACTCAGGTAAGCCTGCAGGCTGCGCCGATAGAAGGGGTTCAGGCTCCAGGTCGGGTCGGCGAACCGACTGTCCTGGGGGTTGGGTTTGTGCAGGGTCTCCCCCAGCAGTACCCGACCCCATTGGCCGCCCAGGGCCAGGGCGTGCCGGGCGCTGTGCAGGGGGTTACGCAGGCCGTGAGCGGCCACGTTGCGCAGCGTCGACAACAGATCTCGGCCGCGCAGGCCGGTGATCGCGCTTTGAGCATTGATAAACGCGGCGGGCGTCGTCAACGAGCCTGTCGCTGGTTTTTCTCGCATGAGTCAACACTCCTTCGTCACCATCAACAAGCACACCAATCCAAGACAGACAACATAGTCGGTCCCGGGCCAACTTGCGCGCGAAGTCCTGTTCGACGTGCGCCTTCTCACGTACCGCTGAAAGGCGTCGGGTGCGGATGCATCACGGCCCGCTGCCGCTCCTCCTGGAGAAATTTCATGATGATCGGTGCAACCGCTTCGGCCCGGGTGATCAGAAACAGATGGCCGTCGTCGATGATGTGCAACTGAGCATTGGGGATGCGCCAGGCGAGCAGGCGCATATTGATCAGCGGGATCAGCGGGTCGTCGTCACCGGCCAGCACCAGGGTCGGCTGATGGATCTTGTGCAGCCAGTGGATGCTGGTCCAGCCCATGCCGGCGAACAATTGCCAGTAGTAGCCCAGTTTGCCCGCCGAACGCACCTTGGCCGCGTGTTCTGCGGCCAGGGACGGATCGCGACGAAAGGCGCCGCCATAGATCATCGGTGCGATGCGAATCACGTGGGAGGGCTGAATGTAGCGCCGTGGACTGGCCATCATCCACAGCACCTTGGGCTTGCCCGGGACCATGAAGGCGCCTGCGGCGGTAGCGGCCAGCACCAGCTTCTTGCAGCGCTCGGGATAGTCGTAGGCGAACTGCTGGGCCAGGGCGCCGCCCCACGACACGCCCACCGCATTGACCTGGCCATAGTCGAGGTAATCGAGCATGCGCGCGGTGAGCTTGGCCAGGCCGGGAAAGCGGTAAGGGTGGCTGGGCGTCGAGGAACCGCCGACGCCTGGCACATCGAACGCGATGACTTCCAGGTCCGGGTCCAGGGCCTGGACGAACGGAAACACCAGCTCCAGGTTGGCGCCGATGCCGTTGAAAATCAGCAGCGGGGTCAAGTGAGGCTTGCCTGGGCGTACGGCGGTGCGGATGGTCTGTCCATCCAGATCGACGGTACGAAATATGAACGGTTGAGGCATGCCTGGACCCTGTGAATTAAACCGCCGGAGCCGCCATCGTGGCTGAATCCGGATGACCCGAGGTGGGTATCCGCCTCGTCGAAAAGTAAGGCTGACGGCACCTCCAGGTGCCGGGTTGGTCATTGCCGGCGGACGGTTTACCGCTCGTGGACATAGGTGCCGGGTGCGGCTTCGGCGGCGGCGAACTTCTTGTTGCCCAGGGCGGTCGGCGACGCTTTCAGCTTGCCCGAGCGCTCGGCCTGCCAGGCCTGCCAGTGCAGCCACCAGGAGTCAGTGTGCTTGGTAGAGTTTTCCTGCCAGTCGTCGGCTTTGTCGGTCATTCCGGTGCCGGTCATGTAACGCGACTTGGGGTTGCCCGGCGGGTTGAGAATGCTCTGGATATGGCCGCTGCTGGACAACACGAACTCGACATTGCCGCCAAACAGCTGGGCTGACTTGTAGCAGGACTTCCACGGCGTGATGTGATCGTTGGTGCCGGCCAGGGAGAAGATGTCGGCGGTGACTTGTTTCAGATCGATCGGCGTGCCGCACACTTCCAGTGCATTGGGTCGGATCAGTGGGTTGTTTTTGAACATCTCGATCAGGTCGCCGTGGAATGCTGCCGGCAGCCGGGTCGTGTCGTTGTTCCAGAACAGGATGTCGAACACCGGCGGCTCGTTGCCCAGCAGGTAGTTATTGACCCAGTAATTCCAGATCAGGTCGTTGGGACGCATCCAGGCGAAGACTTTTGCCATGTCGCGCCCTTCCAGGACACCGGCCTGGTAGGAGTGGCGCTTGGCCGCCTCCAGCGTCTGCTCGTCGACAAACAACGCCACATCGCTGTCCAGGGTGGTGTCGAGCACGCTCACCAGCAAGGTCAGGGCGTTGACCTTCTTCTCACCGATCGCGGCGTAGTGCCCGAGCAGGGCGGTGCAGGTAATGCCGCCGGAGCAGGCGCCGAGCATGTTCACGTCTTTGCTGCCGGTGATCGCGGTGACCACGCCGACCGCTTCCTTGAGCGCCTCGATATAGGTCGACAGGCCCCACTCGCGCTGGGCCTTGGTCGGGTTGCGCCAACTGATGATAAAGGTCTGCACATTGTTGCGCAGGCAGAAGCGCGCCAGGCTTTTGTCCGGGCTGAGGTCGAAGACATAGAACTTGTTGATCTGCGGCGGCACCACCAGCAGCGGGCGCTCGTGCACCTGTTCGGTGATCGGGCGGTATTGGATCAATTCCAGCACGTCGTTGCGAAACACCACCGCACCTTCGCTGGTGCCCAGGTTCTTGCCGACCTCGAAGGCGTCCATGTTGACCTGGCTGGGCATGCCGCCGTTGTGCACCAGGTCCTTGGCCAGGTGTGACAGGCCGTCGAGCAGACTCTTGCCGCCGGTTTCAAAGAAGCGCTTGACCGCCGCCGGGTTGGCCGCACTGTTGGTCGGGGCCATGGCTTCGGTCATCAGGTTGATCACGAAATGCCCGCGGCTGATGTCTTTGGGCGAGAGGTTACTGTCGTCGATCCAGTCGTGGAGCTCCTTGCGCCACGCCAGGTAGGTTTGCAGGTAACGCTTGTAGAGCGGATTCTGGCTCCAGGCCGGATCATTGAAGCGGCGGTCATCGCCAGCCGGTTGCAATTGCGATTTGCCGAACAGTACGTTTTTCAGTTCAAGACCGAAATGGGTGACGTGCTTGACACTGTGCAGCGGTTGTTTGATGGCCTGGGTGAGCACCATGCGAGCAGAGCCAAGAAGATCCTTTCGACGCAAGCCAATGACCGGATTTAGCCCCAGGGTGTTTTCCGAGGCTTGGGCTTTCAGGTCATCGTTATTCTTGTTACTCATCTACGACGCTCCATTGTCCTGAGACGAGTACCAGACCTGCTGTGTAGTCACACAGCAAAGATGCCAGGTACTACTGCTCGGGTGACCGTTGATTCCACATCGCTGCTTTGTTGCTGCACAAAGCATTGCAGGGAACTTGCCAGCTCCATTGGTTACCCGAGTTTAATTTTTTTCGCAAGCAGGCCAATGCATGGCACTGCGGCCAAGCATTCAAACAGATGAAATTAGAAAATGCGTTCTAATCAGTTGGAGGCTTGAGCTAGAGCATCAGCTTGACGATCGACTCGCTCGGATCGCGGGATTTTCCAGCCGCTTTGAGCTCGGCCAAATAATCGTTCCACAGCGTGTCCTGGCGCACAGCCAGCTGGTACAGGTAGTCCCAGGTGAACAGGCCGCTGTCATGACCGTCGTCGAAGGTCAATTTCAGTGCGTACTGGCCGGCCGGTTCGACCTTGGTCAGGCCGACGTTGATCTTGCCCCATTGCAGGATGGGTTTGCCGTGGCCCTGGACCTCGGCGGAAGGAGAGTGCACGCGCAACAGCTCGGCGGGCAGGTGATAGACCTCGTCCGGCCCATAGGTCAGGGTCAGGGTTTTCGAGGCTTTGTGCAGGTTGATGGCAGTCGGGAGTTTGGTCATGGGGGGCAGCTTAAAGCTGCGAGCTGCAAGCCACAAGATGACCGCGGTCAACTTGCAGCTTGGCGCTCGTCACGGGTCGCTTAAAGAATGTAGCGCGACAGGTCTTCGTTCTGCGCCAATTCGCCGAGGTGGCTGTTGACGTAGGCGGCGTCGATGCGGATCGGCTCTTCGCCATGGGCGCTGGCCAGGTCACCGGCGCTGAACGACACCTCTTCGAGCAGACGCTCGAGCAGGGTGTGCAGGCGGCGCGCACCGATGTTCTCGGTCTTCTCGTTGACCTGCCAGGCGATTTCCGCCAGGCGCTTGATGCCGTCGGGCAGGAACTCGATGGCCAGGCCTTCGGTTTTCAGCAACTCGCGATACTGCTCGGTCAACGAAGCATGGGGCTCGCTGAGGATGCGCTCGAAGTCGCCGGGGGTCAGGGCCTTGAGTTCGACGCGGATCGGCAGCCGGCCTTGCAACTCGGGGACCAGGTCGCTCGGTTTGCTCAAGTGGAAAGCGCCGGAGGCGATGAACAGGATGTGGTCGGTCTTGACCATGCCCAGTTTGGTATTGACCGTGCAGCCTTCGATCAACGGCAGCAGGTCGCGCTGTACGCCTTCCCGGGAGACGTCGACGCCGCCCGAGTTGCCGCGCTTGGCGACCTTGTCGATTTCGTCGATGAACACGATGCCGTGCTGCTCGACCGCTTCCAGGGCCTTGGCTTTCAATTCTTCATCATTGACCAGGCGCCCGGCTTCTTCGTCGCGCACCAGCTTCAGCGCTTCCTTGACCTTGAGCTTGCGGTTCTTGCGCTTGCCCTTGCCCATGTTGGCGAACAGGCTTTGCAGCTGGTTGGTCATTTCTTCCATGCCCGGTGGCGCGGAGATATCGACGCCGGCGCTTTCCGCCACTTCGATCTCGATCTCCTTGTCATCCAGTTGCCCTTCGCGCAGGCGCTTGCGGAACAGCTGGCGGGTGTTGGAGTCCTGGGCGGGAGCGTCGTCGCTGCTGAAACCCATGCGTGCCGGAGGCAGCAGGGCGTCGAGAATGCGCTCTTCGGCAGCATCTTCGGCGCGATGGCGAACCTTGATGATTTCCTGCTCGCGAAACAGCTTGATCGCGGCATCGGCCAGGTCACGGATGATCGACTCGACATCGCGGCCGACGTAGCCGACTTCGGTGAACTTGGTCGCTTCGACCTTGATGAACGGTGCATTGGCCAGCTTGGCCAGGCGGCGGGCGATTTCGGTCTTGCCGACGCCGGTCGGGCCGATCATCAGGATGTTCTTGGGGGTTACTTCAACGCGCAGCTCTTCCGGCAGCTGCATCCGGCGCCAGCGGTTACGCAGGGCGATGGCGACGGCGCGCTTGGCATCGTCCTGGCCGATGATATGGCGGTTGAGTTCGTGGACGATTTCGCGGGGAGTCATGGACATAGTAGTTGGCGGTCCTCAAGCAAGAATAAATACCGTGGCCCTGGGCCTGTACCGGATTTATTCCGCGAGATCCTGCTCCTCAATGGTGATGTTGTGGTTGGTGAATACGCAGATATCGCCGGCGATGCCGAGGGCGGTTTCAACGATTTCCCGGGCCGACAGGTCGGTTTTCTTCAGCAAGGCGCTGGCTGCGGCCTGGGCGAAGGCGCCGCCGGAACCCATGGCGATCAGGCCGTCTTCGGGTTCGACCACGTCACCGTTGCCGGTGATGATCAGGGAAGCGTCCTTGTTGGCCACGGCGAGCATGGCTTCCAGGCGGCTCAGGGAACGGTCGGTACGCCACTCCTTGGCCAGCTCGACAGCGGCGCGGACCAGATGGCCCTGGTGTTTTTCCAACTGGCCTTCGAAGCGCTCGAACAGGGTGAAGGCGTCAGCGGTGGCACCGGCGAAGCCGGCAATGACTTCACCGTGGTACAGGCGGCGCACTTTTTTGGCGTTGCCTTTCATCACGGTATTGCCCAGAGAAACCTGGCCGTCGCCGCCCATGACGACTTTGCCGTGGCGGCGAACTGAAACGATGGTGGTCAAGGGAGAGTCTCCACGCTGCGGGGCGAAAATGCCCTGATGGAAACTCATATGGGGGTGGTGAGAGGTTTTTCAACCGTGGGGCGGGGATAGAGACGAGCGGTGAGACGGGTCTAATGTCACAGAGTGTGACTTGCCAGACAGCGCAGCCGCACGTTGTAGCCGCTGCCGCAGGTGGGAGGGACTGCGTGGCTTTCACTGACGCTCCAGCGGCGGTCCTGATGGCCAGCGCCGCTCCGTGCCTCGGCAGTGGCTACGGGCGAATGCGGTGGTGAGGGTATTGAGCCATACCCCCGCCACGGATTGGCTTAGCGGCTTTGGCGCTGTTGCAGCAGCAGGTTGCTGAAGCCGGCGCCGGCCAGTTGTTTCTGTGCGGTGGTCAGTTGCTCGCGGTTGCTGAACGGACCGACCAGCACCCGATACCAGGTCTCGTCCTTGACCGTGCCCGACTCCACGGCCACCGACTGCCCGAGCAGGATGATCTGTGCGCGCACCTTGTCGGCGTCGGCTTCCTTGCGGAACGAGCCCGCCTGCAGGAAGAACTTGGTGACCGCTGCGGCTTTGGCCACGGGCGGTGGCGGCGGCGGGGTGATGCCGGCCAGCGCCGCCTGGGCGCGGGCGGTGTCGATCTTCGCCGCTTCGGCTGGGGTGACCGGAGTGGTGGGGGTGGTCTGCGGCGTCGGCAGGGTTTTCTCCGGCACGGCCTCAGGCGGCACTATCACTTCCGATTCCGGCAGCAGGGTGTAGAAGTCGTATTTCGGCTTCACCGGTTGCTGCGGGCTCGGCGGGGTCTTGTTGGCCTCGGCGATCTTGCTGGCCTTTTGCTGTTCCAGCTTTTCCCGTTTGACGTTGTCGCCCTTGCCTGGCTCCAGCTTCATCAGGAACACGATAAACGCGCCGACGGTCAGGCCGATGGCCAGCCACAGCCAGCCCGGGATCGGTTTCTTCGCAGGAGCTTGGTAACGGCTGGCGCCACGCTTGGGTGCAGGTTTTTTCTTGGCAGCCAACTTACATGCGCTCCAGAGTTTCCAGACCCAGCAGTTCCAGGCCTTGCTTGAGTGTGCGGCCGGTCAGTGCGGCGAGGCGCAAGCGGCTCTGCATCTGAGCCGGGGTTTCGGCGTTCAGGATCGGGCAGTTCTCGTAGAAGCTGGAGAACAGGCCGGCCACATCGTAAAGGTAGGTGCAGAGAATGTGCGGCGTGCCTTTTTCGCCAACGCTGTTGAGCACTTCACCGAACTGCGCCAGCTTGGCCGCCAGTTCCTGCTCGTGAGCGGCTTCGAGCACGATCTGCCCTTCGACCTGGCTGAAGTCCTTGCCCAGCTTGCGGAATACGCCAGCGACACGGGTGTAGGCGTACAGCAGGTAAGGCGCGGTGTTGCCTTCAAAGTTGAGCATCAGGTCGAAGTTGAAGCTGTAGTCGCTGGTGCGGTGCTTGGACAGGTCGGCGTATTTGACTGCGCCAATACCCACCACTCGGGCGATGTTGCGCAGTTCGTTCTCGGCCAGTTCCGGGTTCTTTTCCTTGACCAGGGTGTAGGCGCGCTCCCGGGCTTCGGTCAGCAGGTCGATCAGCTTCACGGTGCCGCCGTCGCGGGTCTTGAACGGACGGCCGTCGGCGCCGTTCATGGTGCCGAAGCCCATGTGCTCCATTTCCATCGGGTGGGTCACGAAGCCGGCCTTGCGTGCTACCGCGAACACCTGCTGGAAGTGCAGGGCCTGGCGCTGGTCGACGAAATACAGCGCGCGGTCGGCCTTGAGCACGCCGCTGCGGTAACGCACGGCGGCCAGGTCGGTGGTGGCGTAGAGGTAGCCGCCGTCGGCCTTGACGATGATCACCGGCAGCGGCTCGCCATCAGCGTCCTTGAACTCGTCGAGGAACACGCACTGGGCGCCTTTGCTCTCGACCAGCATGCCCTTGGCCTTGAGGTCATTGACCACGTTGATCAAGTCGTCGTTGTAGGCGCTTTCGCCCATCACGTCGGCCATGGTCAGTTTGACGTTGAGCAGTTCGTAGATCTTCTGGCAGTGGGACAGCGAGATGTCCTTGAACTTGGTCCACAGCGCCAGGCAGTCCGGGTCGCCGGCTTGCAGCTTGACCACCAGTCCCCGGGCGCGGTCGGCGAACTCCGCAGACTCGTCGAAGCGTTGCTTGGCGGCACGGTAGAAGTTTTCCAGGTCCGACAGCTCTTCGCTGGTGATCGGGTTTTCCTGCAGGTAGGCCATCAGCATGCCGAACTGGGTGCCCCAGTCGCCAACGTGGTTCTGGCGGATCACGGTATCGCCGAGGAACTCCAGGACCCGCGCCACGCCGTCGCCGATGATGGTCGAGCGCAGGTGGCCAACGTGCATTTCCTTGGCCAGGTTTGGCGCCGAGAGGTCGACCACCGTGCGTTGTACCGGGCCAGCCTTGCGTACGCCAACCTGCTCATCGGCCAGGGCCGCATCCAGCCGGCTGGCCAGGGCCTGGGTGTTCTGGAAGAAGTTGATGAAGCCTGGGCCGGCAATTTCGGCCTTGGTCACGCTGTCATCGGCCGGCAGCGCGGCGATGATTTTTTCCGCCAGGTCTCGCGGTTTCATGCCGGCCGGCTTGGCCAGCATCATGGCGATATTGCTGGCGAAATCGCCGTGGGTCTTGTCGCGCGTGTTTTCTACCTGGATCGCCGGCGTCAGGCCTTCTGGCAACACACCGTCGTTGACGAGTTGGGTGATGGCTTGCTGGATGAGCTGGCGAATGGTGTCTTTCATGGTCTTCTCTTTCGACCGCAGGCGCGGCGGCGCTTCGATGCGCAGGTGGAAAAACTGGGCATTATCCGTTGCCGGGGCAGGCTTGCCAACCTTCGCACGCCCCGGACGGACGATTAACCGGTGCTGGGGGAGCAAGCTCCCGCGCCACAGGCTTATCAATATAGATCGACGGGATCCACATCCAGCGACCAGCGCACCTGGCGCCCGCTGGGCATCTGCTCCAGCACCAGCAGCCAACTGCTCAGCAGGCGGTGCAGGGGCGCGCGGGCGTTGGCCTGCAGCAGCAGCTGCGCGCGATAACGCCCGGCGCGGCGCTCCATCGGCGCCGGTACCGGGCCCAACAACTCGATGCCACCCAGGTTGTGCTCGGCGAGCAGGCGTTCGGCTTCGCTGCAGGCTTCATCGAGAAACCCCTCGGCCTGCCCCGGTTTGTGGGCTTCGGCCCGCAGCAGCGCCAGGTGCGCAAAGGGCGGTAGCCCGGCGGCGCGGCGCTCGCTCAGGGCCTGTTCGGCAAAGGCGAAATAACCCTGTTCGGTCAGTTGCACCAACAATGGGTGGTCGGCGAGGTGGGTCTGGATGATCACCTTGCCCGGCTCCTCGGCGCGTCCGGCTCGGCCGGCGACCTGGACGATCAACTGGGCCATGCGTTCGCTGGCGCGGAAGTCACCGGAAAACAGCCCGCCGTCGGCATCCAGGATCGACACCAGGGTCACCCGGGGGAAGTGATGGCCCTTTGCGAGCATCTGCGTGCCCACCAGGATGCACGGGTGGCCCTTCTGGATGGTGGCGAACAACTGGTTCATCGCGTCCTTGCGCGAGGTGCTGTCGCGATCCACCCGCAGCACCGGGAAATCGGGAAACAGAATCCCCAGGCGCTCCTCGGCGCGCTCGGTGCCGGCACCCACCGGACGCAAATCGACTTTGCCGCACTGCGGGCAGTGCCGCGGAACCCGCTCCACATGGCCGCAATGGTGACAGCGCAGTTCGCCGGAGCGCTGGTGCACGGTCATCCGCGCATCGCAGCGGTTGCATTCGGACATCCAGCCGCAGTCGTGGCACAGCAGGGTCGGCGCAAAGCCGCGGCGGTTGAGAAACACCAGCACCTGCTGGCCGGCGGCAAGCGTCTGGCCGATGGCCTGCTGCATCGGCCCGGAGATACCGCTGTCCAGAGGGCGGCTTTTGACGTCGAGGCGCAAAAAGCGCGGTTGCTTGGCGCCGCCGGCGCGCTCGGTCAGGCGCAGCAGGCCATAACGGCCGGTGTAGGCGTTGTGCAGGCTTTCCAGGGACGGCGTGGCGGAGCCGAGGACGATCGGAATGTTTTCCTGGCGCGCGCGCACCAGGGCCAGATCGCGGGCGTGGTAGCGCAGGCCTTCCTGCTGTTTATAGGAGCCGTCGTGTTCTTCATCGATGATGATCAGCCCGGGATTCTTCATCGGCGTGAACAGCGCCGAGCGGGTGCCGATAATAATGTCGGCATCGCCGTCCCGCGCCGCCAGCCAGGCGTCCAGGCGTTCGCGGTCATTGACGGCCGAGTGCAGCAGGGCGATGCGTGCATTGAAGCGCTGTTCGAAACGCGCCAGGGTCTGGGGCCCGAGGTTGATCTCCGGGATCAGCACCAGGGCTTGCTTGCCGGCTTCCAGGGTTTCGCGGATCAGTTGCAGGTAGACCTCGGTCTTGCCGCTGCCGGTAACGCCTGCGAGCAGAAACGCGTGGTAGCTGTCGAAACCCGCGCGGATGGCCTCGTAGGCGGCGCGTTGCTCATGGTTGAGGGGCAGTTCCGGCTGCGCCAGCCAGTGTTCATGGCGCGCTTCGGGGGCGTGCTTGCGGATCTCGACCTGGACCAGCTCCTTGGCCAGCAGCAGGTCGAGGCTGTCCTTGCTCAGCATCAACTTGCTCAGCAACTGATGGGCGACGCCGTGGGGGTGCTGGGCCAGGGTCGCCAGGGCTTCCCGCTGGCGTGGCGCGCGGGCGATACGCGGATCGTCCAGCTTGGCGCCGGGGCTGACCGACCAGAAGCGCTCCTGGCGCGCCTCGGCCAGCTCGCCCTGGCGCAGCAGCACCGGCAGTGCCCAGCTCAGGGTGTCGCCGAGGCTGTGCTGGTAATACTGCGAGGTCCACAGGCACAGCTTGAACAGCGCGGGCGGCAGCGGCGGGGTGGCGTCGAGCAGGGCGAGGGCCGGTTTGAGTTTCTCGGCGGGGACTTCGCTGCTGTCGGCGATCTCCACCAGGATGCCGATCATCTCCCGGCGACCAAAGGGCACTCGCAGGCGCATGCCCGGGTGCAACTGGGCTCGCAGGACGCCGGCCGGGGCACGGTAGTCGAACAGGCGGCGCAGGGGCGAAGGCAGGGCGAGGCGCAAGATGGCGTCGGGCACGCGGGGAAATCTCATGAGCGGGCGGTAAAGAAGGCCCGGAGCCTAGCAGACGACCGGTGTAAGGGACAGCTTGCGTGATTGACGCGCTCTGGTAGAATCCGCGGCCTAATTACGTGCGGTATTCAACAATAGTGTTGGGTGGCGGCACGCTAGCCTGAGGAAGACACCATGAAAGCCGATATCCATCCAGTATACGAAGCCATTACCGCTACTTGCAGCTGCGGTAACGTCATCGAAACTCGCTCCACCCTGGCCAAGCCTCTGAGCCTGGACGTGTGCAACGAGTGCCACCCGTTCTACACCGGTAAGCAAAAAACTCTGGACGTTGGCGGCCGTGTCGACAAGTTCAAGTCGCGCTTCGGTGCTTTCGGCGCAACGAAAAAAGCCTAAGGCTGATCGTTCTGGAAAGCCAATACGGCCTTTCCTCGCTGATGAAAAAGGCGTCCCTGGTGGGCGCCTTTTTTGTGTCTGCGATTTGGCTGACAGCCGCCCAGGCATTTTGCCCAACCCCCAGCGGCCTGACGCCGGCCGTGGTGCAGCGCGTGGTCGATGGCGACACCCTGCGCCTGAAAGACGGTCGCAGCGTGCGCCTGATCGGCCTCAATGCGCCCGAGCTGGCGCGCCAAGGTCGTCCTGCCGAGCCCTTCGCGGTGGCGGCGCGTGCGCGTTTGCAGGCGTTGGTCAAGCAAGGCGCAGGGCGAGTGGGCTTGCGGCTCGGGGCCGAGACCAGCGACCGTTACGGCCGGACCCTGGCCTACGTCTACGGTGCCGATGGCAGTAACCTGGCCGCGCGTTTGCTGGCCGAGGGCCTGGCCTATCAGATTGCGATTGCGCCCAACGTCGCTCTGGCGTCCTGCCAGCGGGCTGCCGAAGACAGCGCGCGCCAGGCTCGGCTGGGCCTGTGGCGCCAGGCATCTGTACTGAAAGCGCAGCAGATCAGGGACTCGGGCTTTGCCGTGCTCAGTGGGCGTGTGAGCAAGGTGCAACGCAATCGCGGTGGGGTTTGGATTGAGTTGCCGGGTTCGGTTGTATTGCACATTGCGCCCAAACTGCTGGCGAATTTCGATGCTTCGCTGCTGGATCGCCTCCAGGGTCGGGAAATCGAGGCGCGGGGCTGGGTCGTGGATCGCGCGCGAAAAGCACCGGTCAAGCCTGGTCAGGCTCGCTGGATGTTGCCGCTGACCGACCCAACGATGCTCGGAATGTTCTGATAAATAAAAATTGTAGACATTTTTTATTTGGATTGTGAACAGTTGTAGGCCTTGTGTTCCGTGGCTCTTGGGCCAAAGTCGTATGCCAGGGCCCTTGACAGGGGTGACTGGTCAGTCTTGTAGGGACTTTGCGACACGCGTATCCTCGGCGGTCCGTCTGTCCAACAGTAAAAAGCGGAATGCCCACATGTCTGATTTGAAAACTGCCGCTCTCGAATATCATGCCCATCCTCGTCCAGGAAAGCTGAGTGTCGAGCTCACCAAGGCCACTGCTACCGCTCGCGACCTGTCGCTGGCCTACAGCCCCGGCGTAGCCGAACCAGTACGCGAAATCGCCCGCGATCCTGAGCTGGCCTACAAATACACCGGCAAGGGCAACCTGGTTGCAGTCATTTCCGATGGCACCGCGATTCTCGGCCTGGGTAACCTCGGTCCATTGGCTTCCAAGCCAGTCATGGAAGGCAAGGGCGTGCTGTTCAAGCGTTTCGCCGGCATTGACGTGTTCGACATCGAAGTCGACTCCGAAAGCCCGCAAGCCTTCATCGACACCGTCAAGCGTATCTCCATCACCTTCGGTGGCATCAACCTGGAAGACATCAAGGCACCTGAGTGCTTTGAGATCGAACGTGCTCTGATCGAGCAGTGCGACATTCCGGTATTCCACGATGACCAGCACGGCACCGCGATCGTTACTGCGGCCGGCATGATCAACGCCCTGGAAATCGCTGGCAAAACCCTGCCTGAAGCGAAAATCGTCTGCCTCGGTGCAGGCGCTGCGGCCATCTCCTGCATGAAGTTGCTGGTGAGCATGGGCGCCAATATCGAAAACATCTTCATGGTTGACCGTACCGGCGTGATCCACTCCGGCCGTGACGACCTGAACCAGTACAAGGCGGTGTTCGCCCACGCTACCGACAAGCGCAGCCTGGCTGATGCCCTGCAAGGCGCTGACGTGTTCGTTGGCCTGTCCGGCCCGAACCTGCTGAGCGCTGAAGGCCTGAAGTCGATGGCCGCCAACCCGATCGTGTTCGCGTGCTCGAACCCGGATCCGGAAATCGCTCCTGAGCTGGCCCACGCCACTCGTGACGACGTGATCATGGCCACCGGTCGTTCCGACTACCCGAACCAGGTCAACAACGTACTGGGCTTCCCGTTCATCTTCCGTGGTGCCCTGGACGTTCGCGCCAAGCGCATCAACGAAGAAATGAAAGTCGCCGCAGCCAACGCCCTGCGTGAACTGGCCAAACTGCCAGTGCCACAGGAAGTCTGCGACGCCTACGGCGGCATCAAGCTGGAATTCGGTCGTGAGTACATCATCCCGAAACCAATGGACGCCCGCCTGATCACCGTGATCTCCGATGCCGTGGCCAAGGCCGCGATCGAGACTGGCGTAGCGACCCTGCCGTATCCGAAGAACTACCCGCTGAAAAGCGTGGATGACGTGTTCAACGGTTAACAGCAGCGCATAAAAAACCCGGCCTTTGAGCCGGGTTTTTTTATGGGCGTTTTGAGCTGCAAGCTACAGGCGGCAAGAAGCAGTGCGTACTGCTTCTCTCTTGCCGCTTGAAACTAAAAGCTCGCCGCTGCCCCCTTAGAACAAATCGGCTGGCGCTGATTCGTCGGCTGGCAGTGGGCTGCCCGGCACGCTGCCGTTGCCCAGTTCGTTGACCGACGGTGGGCTGTCTTCGCTTTTGAACAGCTCGAAGTAGGCGTTTGGCGTGCCTGGGGTAGCGGCGCGGCCACTGACCGGGTCGACCCGCAGGCTGAGGATGCCTTCCGGTTCGGGCTGGGTGTGTGGTGGCCGGCCCTTGAGCGCGGCGCCCATGTAGTTCATCCAGATCGGTAGGGCCACGGTGCCGCCGAATTCGCGGCGGCCGAGGCTTTCCGGCTGGTCGAAGCCGGTCCACACGGTGGTCACGTAATCGGCGTTGTAGCCGGAGAACCAGGCATCCTTGGACTCGTTGGTGGTACCGGTCTTGCCTGCCAGGTCGGTGCGGCCCAGGGCCAGGGCGCGGCGCCCGGTGCCGAGCTTGATCACGTCCTGCAGCATGCTGTTGAGGATGTAGGTGGTGCGCCCGTCGACAATCCGCTCGGCAACGGCCGGGGTCTGGGCCACTGGCTGAGCCGGGTTTTCGCCGCCAACCTGGTTGACGGTGAAGGTCTGCTCGCTTGGCGCCGCTATGCCGCTGCTGGCGCTGACGCTGTTGGGCACGCTGGGCGGGTTGGCGGTGAACAGGTTCTCGCCATTGCGGCTTTCGATCTTGTCGATGATGTACGGCGAGATCTTGTAGCCGCCATTGGCAAAGGTGCTCCAGCCGGTGGCGATTTCCATCGGGGTCAGGGTCGCGGTGCCCAGGGCCAGGGACAGGTTGCGTGGCAGGTCCTGCTTGTTGAAGCCGAACTTGCTGATGTAGTCGATGGTGCGGTCGACCCCCATGCTTTGCAGGAGGCGGATCGATACCAGGTTGCGCGACTTGTACAGCGCTTCGCGCATGCGAATCGGGCCGAGGAAGGTGTTGGTGTCGTTTTTCGGACGCCAGACCTTATCCAGGTATTCGTCGACGAACACGATCGGTGCATCGTTCACCAGGCTGGCGGCGGTGTAGCCGTTATCCAGGGCAGCGCTGTAGACGAACGGCTTGAAGCTCGAGCCGGGTTGGCGCTTGGCCTGCATGGCGCGGTTGTAGTTGCTTTGCTCGAAGGCGAAGCCGCCAACCAGTGCCCGAATGGCCCCGTTCTGTGGGTCCAGGGACACCAGGGCGCCCTGGGCCACGGGGAGCTGGCTGAATTTCAGCGAGTTGTCAGCCTGGCGTTGCACGCGGATCAGGTCGCCGACCTGGGCCACGTCCGATGGCTGCTTGGGCGCCGGGCCCATGCTGTTGGTGTTAAGGAAAGGGCGGGCCCATTTCATGCTGTCCCAGCTCACATGCTCTTCACCGGTGCGGGTCAGGACCTGCACGCCGGTCTTGTCGACCTGGGTGACGATGGCGGGTTCAAGCCCGCTGATGGGACGTTGCTTGGTCAGCTCCGAGGCCCAGGCTGCCTGGGTCTTGCCGGGCAGGCGCGATTCCGGGCCACGGTAACCGTGACGCTGGTCGTAGCTGATCAGGCCTTCATGGACGGCGGTGTTGGCCATTTCCTGCAGGTTGCTCGGCACCGTGGTGGTGACGCGGAAACCTTCGGTGTAGGCGTCGCTGCCGTAGCGCCCGACCATCTCGGCACGGGCCATTTCGGCGATGTACGGTGCGTTAACTTCGGGGGTCGGTACGTGGTAGCTGGCGTTGAGCGGCTCGTTGATCGCGGTGGTGTACGCCGCTTCGTCGATTTTGCCGAGCTTGTACATACGGCCCAGGATCCAGTCGCGCCGCTCCTTACTGCGGGCCGGGTTGGCCAGCGGGTTGAAGCGCGACGGCGCCTTGGGCAGGCCGGCAATCATCGCCATCTGCGCCAGGCTCACGTCACGAATCGATTTGCCGTAATACACCTGCGCCGCCGCCTCGATGCCGTAGGCACGGTTACCCAGATAGATCTTGTTGACGTACAGCTCAAGGATTTCGTCCTTGGTCAGCTGGCGTTCGATCTGCAGGGCCAGGAGGATTTCCGTGGTCTTGCGCGAGAAGCTGCGTTCGCTGGTCAGGAAGAAGTTTTTTGCGACCTGCATGGTGATGGTGCTGCCGCCCGACTGGATGTGGCCACTCTTGACCAATTGGGTCGCGGCACGCATCAGGCTGCTGGGGTCAACACCGTAATGGTTAGCAAAGTTGTCGTCTTCAGCACTTAGTAACGCATTGATGAAGTTGGGGGGAATGTCGGCGAAACGTATCGGTGTACGGCGCATTTCGCCGAATTCTGCGATCAACTTGCCGTCGCTGCTGTAGACCCGGAGGGGAATCTGCAACTGGATACTTCTGAGCGCCTCTACGGACGGTAACCCAGGACTAAGATAGAGAAACGCGCCGGACAGAGCCAAAAGCAGCCCGCAGAACACAGCGACGATGGACCACCCGAAAAACTTCAGCAGACGAATCAAGGCTTTTGGATTTCCAGAGAAAGGAATGAATTAGGCGTCAGGGCATTCACGGCAAGTATTCACGGTAAATGGGATCGACCCACGCGGCAGGCAAAGCGGAAAAAAACGCTGGGCATTATAAGCATTTTCCGCCAAGGGCGTCATTTGCCGGTCTGTCAAGGCGCGGTGATTGAACGCAATGGGCATTAGGGAGTCCGTAACTCACGGAAAGTCATAGGGAATGGGTAGTGCTAGGACTCTTCAGTAAAAAGACGAGTTCCCTCCTGGGAATCGATATCAGCTCCACCTCGGTCAAGCTGGTCCAATTGAGCCGCGTCGGCGATCGCCACCGGGTCGAGGCCTACGCCGTGGAGGCGCTGCCTCACAGTGCGGTGGTCGAGAAGCGGATCGCCGAGCTTGAGGTGGTCGGGCAGGCCCTCTCGCGAGTAGTGCTCAAGGCCGATTCGCTCGGCAAGGGCGCAGCGGTGGCGATGGCCGGATCGGCAGTCATCAGCAAACTTATCCAGATGCCCGCCGGACTTTCCGACGAAGCGTTGGAAAACCAGCTCAAGGTCGAGGCCGGCCAATATATTCCCTACCCCCTGGACGAGGTCGCCATCGACTTTGAGGTCCAGGGCTGTTCTGCGCACCACCCGGACCAGGTGGACGTGCTGCTGGTGGCTTGTCGCAAGGAGCACGTCGAGGCGCGGGAAGCGGTCCTGGCGCTGGCGGGGCTGACGGCGCGGGTGGTTGATATCGAGGTCGCCGCACTCGAGCGCGTCCTGGCGTTGCAGGTCGCGGTGCCGGGGCGGACTTCGGCGCTGGTCGATATCGGCGCCAGTATGACCACACTCAGCGTGCTGCACGACGGTCGAGTCATTTATAGCCGCGAACAATTGTTTGGCGGGCGCCAGTTGAGTGAAGCCATCCAGCGGCGTTATGGCCTGTCGGCCGATGAGGCCGAGCGGGCGAAGCATGATGGGCGTTTGCCGGACGACTACCCCGATCAGGTCCTGCAGCCGTTTTGCCAGGAGCTGGTGCAACAGGTCGCACGTTCCCTGCAGTTCTTTGCCGAGTCGCCCCAGGCTCGGGCGCTGGATGACCTGCTGCTGGCGGGCGGTAGTGCCGGGTTGCCGGGTTTGGCGGAGGTCTTGGGCCGGGAGCTGGGTGTTGCGGTTCGGCTGGCCGATCCCTTCGCCGGCATGGCCATCGGTGACAAGGTCGATGCGTTGGCCCTGCAGCGTGACGGGCCGATGTTGATGATTGCCTGCGGCCTGGCGTTGCGAGGGCTCGACTGATGGCGCGGATCAACCTGTTGCCCTGGCGCGAAGAGTTGCGCGAGACGCGGCGCAAGCGTTTTTTCCTGACCCTGGGCGCAGTGCTGGTGGGCGGCTTGGCCGTGGTACTGGTGGCCGAGCGCTACATTGATGCCGCGATCGAGCGACAACTGGCCCGCAATAACCACCTGAGCCAGCAGGCCGCCCACCTCGATCAGCGGATCGTGCAGATCAACGAACTCAAGGCCCATCGCCAGCAACTGATGGAGCGGATGAAGATCATCGAGGACCTGCAAGGTAACCGCTCGATCAGCGCGCGGGTGTTCGACCAGTTGGTGCGGACCCTGCCTGACGGGGTGTATTTCACCGACGTCTCCCAGGTGGGTACTACGCTGGCGATCTCCGGGTCCGCCGAGTCCAATGACCGGATCTCCGAGCTGATGCGTCAGCTGGACCGCTCCGAGTGGTTTGACGCGCCGGTGCTTGGCGAGGTCAAGGGAACGGCGGCCGAAGGTGCGAACCAGGCCAGCCGCTTCCAACTGAGCGTGCGTCAGACCCGGGCTGCCGCACCGGAGGACCAGCAGTGAGCACCAGCCGTTGGTTTGCCGCGTTGCGCAAAACGGAATGGGGCGAGTTGGGTACCCACAACATTGGCTCCTGGCCGATCACGGTCAAGACGGCCGTGGCCGGCCTGGTGCTGCTGGTGGTGCTGGCGACGGGCTACAACCTTTATCTCAGCGGTTCGCTGGAACAACTGGAGCACAAGCGCGGGGAGGAGGTGCAGCTCAAGCAGCAGTTCGCCAGCAAGGCCCGCCAGGCTGCGAACCTTGAGCGCTACAGCGAGCAGCTGCATGTCATGCAGAACGCCTTCGGGCTCTTGCTGCGGCAACTGCCCAGCGATACCGAGGTGCCCGGCCTGTTGGAAGACATCAGCCGGACCGGACTGGGCAGTGGCCTGGAGTTCGAGGAGATCAAACTGCTGCCGGAGGTGACGCGGCCGTTCTATATCGAGCTGCCGATCCAGATCACCGTGATCGGTGCCTACCATGACCTGGCAACCTTCGTCAGCGGTGTCTCCGGACTGCCGCGCATCGTGACCCTGCATGATTTCGAGATCAAACCGCTGGCGGCGGGCGACGGCTCCCGGTTGCGCATGAGCATCCAGGCCCGGACCTATCGCTACAACGGCCAGGAGTCGCAGCGATGAACGTGCGGCAGTGGGGCCTGATGGTGATGCTGGGCGGCAGTTTGAGCGGCTGCGATGGCCGCGATGATTTCAGTGATCTGGACGCCTACATGAATCAGATGCGCCTGCAGCCGCCGGCGCAGATTGAACCAACGCCGGCAATCCGGTCTTACCCATCATTCACCTATGACGCAGCGTCGTTGCGCAGCCCGTTCCAGCCGCCACTCAGGGTCGATCCGGCGGGACGACTTCGGGGTTCGAGCAACGTGGCGCCGGACCCGGCCCGGGTGAAGCAGTTTCTCGAAGGGTTCGGCATTGAACAGTTCGAAATGGTCGGGACCCTTTCCAATGCTTCCGGATCCTTTGCATTGCTGCGCGGTGCGGGTGGTGTGTACCGGCTGAAAGTCGGTGACTACCTGGGGCGCAACGATGGCCGAGTCATCGCTATCAGCGATTCACAGATCGAGGTGGTCGAGATTGTTCCCGATGGAGCGGGAGCCTGGCTGGAGCGACCACGGACGATCCCCTTGAAAGAGCACTCTTAGTGGAACTCGAATAATGAACAGGATTCTTTCAGCCTTCGGCACCGCGCTATGGATAGCGCTGCTGTCGCCCATGGCCTTCGCTGCCAGCCCCAAGACCCAGGATGCCTCCGCCCAGGGGCGCGCCATCAACAGCCTGGATTTCCAGCGTGGCGATCGTGGCGAAGGCAATGTGCAGATCCGCTTGTCCGACCCGGGCATCAGCGCGGACGTCCAGCGCCAGGACGGCAAGATCGTCCTCAGGTTCAGCCGGGTCCAATTGCCCGAGCGGCAGCGTGTGCGCCTCGACGTCAAGGATTTCGCCACCCCGGTGCAGTTCGTCAACGCCACGGCCAAAGCCGATCAGGTGACCATCAGCATCGACGCCGGCGGCGAATTTGATTTTTCGACCTATCAGACCGACCGTCTGCTGACAGTCAGCGTTCGTCCCCTGAATGATAAAGACCGGCAAAAACGTGCAGCGACGCCAGCCTACAGCGGTGAAAAGCTGTCGCTGAATTTCCAGAACATCGAAGTGCGTTCCGTGTTGCAACTGATCGCCGATTTCACCGGGCTCAACCTGGTGGCCAGCGATACGGTGCAGGGCGGCATTACCTTGCGCCTGCAAAATGTGCCCTGGGATCAGGCGCTGGACCTGGTGCTCAAGACCAAGGGGCTGGACCAGCGCAAGATCGGCAACGTGCTGCTGGTGGCGCCGGCGGATGAAATCGCCGCCCGTGAACGCCAGGAACTGGAGTCGCAGAAGCAGCTGGAAGACCTGGCGCCGCTGCGTCGGGAACTGTTGCAGGTCAACTACGCCAAGGCGGCGGATATTGCCAAGCTGTTCCAGTCGGTCACCAGCGTTGAAGAAAAGGCCGACGAACGAGGCTCGATCACGGTCGATGACCGGACCAACAACATCATTGCCTACCAGACCCAGGAGCGCCTCGACGAGCTGCGGCGGATCGTGGCGCAGCTGGATATCCCGGTGCGCCAGGTAATGATCGAGGCGCGCATCGTCGAAGCCAACGTCGACTACGACAAAAGCCTGGGCGTGCGCTGGGGTGGCTCGGTGCAGAACCAGGGCAACTGGAATGCCTCCGGGGTACAGAACGGTGCCAATGGTTCGTCGACCATCGGCACGCCGGGCAGCACCAGCAGCAACGCGCCCTTCGTCGACCTGGGGGCGGTGGCCAACACCTCGGGGATCGGCATCGCCTACATCACCGATAACGTGCTGCTCGACCTGGAGCTGACCGCCATGGAAAAGACCGGCAACGGGGAAATTGTCTCGCAACCCAAGGTGGTCACTTCCGACAAGGAAACCGCCAAGATCCTCAAGGGCACCGAGATTCCCTACCAAGAGGCCAGCTCCAGCGGCGCCACCTCGGTGGCGTTCAAGGAGGCCTCGTTATCGCTGGAGGTGACGCCGCAGATCACCCCGGACAACCGCATCATCATGGAGGTCAAGGTCACCAAGGATGAGCCGGACTACCTCAACAGGGTTCAGGATGTGCCGCCCATCAGGAAAAACGAGGTCAACGCCAAGGTTCTGGTCAACGACGGGGTGACGATCGTCATTGGCGGGGTTTTCTCGAATACGCAAAGCAAGGTTGTAGATAAAGTGCCATTTCTTGGCGATGTGCCGTATCTTGGCCGCCTTTTCCGGCGTGACGTGGTGTCGGAGAAAAAATCCGAGCTGCTGGTATTTCTCACTCCGCGTATCATGAATAACCAGGCGATTGCTGTGAGTCGTTGATTCTGTGCGAAATTTGATTCTTGTTGGGCCGATGGGGGCTGGAAAAAGCACCATCGGTCGCTTGCTGGCCAAAGAGCTGCGCCTGCCATTCAAAGATTCCGATAAGGAAATTGAACTGCGCACGGGCGCCAATATCCCGTGGATCTTCGATAAGGAAGGTGAGCCCGGCTTTCGTGACCGCGAGCAGGCGATGATTGCCGAACTCTGTGGATCCGACGGCGTGGTCCTGGCCACCGGCGGCGGCGCGGTCATGCGTGAAGCCAATCGTCGAGCCCTGCACGAAGGCGGGCGCGTGGTCTATCTGCATGCTTCGGTGGAGCAGCAGGTGGGGCGTACCGCACGGGACCGCAATCGTCCGCTGCTACGCACTGCCGACCCGGCGAAAACCCTTCGCGACCTGCTGACGATCCGCGACCCGCTTTATCGGGAAATCGCCGATCTGGTGGTGGAAACCGATGAGCGGCCGCCGCGAATGGTGGTTCTGGACATACTGGAGCGCTTGCAGCAGCTTCCTCCCCGTTAATGCGCCGAGCGAAATGCGCTATCCTCGGCGTCGCGCTTTGACCGCCTGAGGTCGTGGCGTAGAGCCATCAGAGAGCGTCAGAACACCAGGCAATGCCAGCCGTTGATACAGGGCTCGGCGCCTGCTTCCATCTTCACTGTGGGGACACATGCAGACACTTAAGGTCGACCTGGGCGAGCGCAGCTACCCGATTCATATTGGCGAAGGTTTGTTGGATCAACCCGAGCTGCTGGTACCGCATATCGCCGGGCGGCAAGTGGCGATCATTTCCAATGAAACTGTCGCGCCGCTGTACCTTGAGCGTCTGACCCGCAGCCTCGGGCAGTTCTCCGTGATCTCGGTGATTCTTCCGGATGGCGAAGCCTTCAAGAACTGGGAAACCCTGCAGCTGATTTTCGACGGCCTGCTGACCGCGCGGCATGATCGGCGGACCACCGTCATCGCCCTGGGTGGCGGGGTTATCGGCGATATGGCCGGCTTTGCCGCAGCTTGCTATCAGCGCGGTGTCGACTTCATCCAGATTCCCACCACCCTGCTGTCGCAAGTGGATTCCTCGGTCGGCGGCAAGACCGGAATCAACCATCCGCTGGGCAAGAACATGGTTGGGGCGTTCTATCAGCCCAATGTGGTGCTGATCGATACCACCAGTCTCAACACCTTGCCGGCGCGCGAGCTATCGGCAGGCCTGGCGGAAGTGATCAAGTACGGGCTGATCTGCGATGAGCCGTTTCTCACCTGGCTTGAAGAAAACGTCGACCGGCTGCGAGCTCTGGACCAACAAGCGCTGACTTACGCCATCGAACGCTCCTGCGCGGCCAAGGCGGCCGTGGTCGGCGCCGACGAACGTGAGTCCGGTGTACGCGCCACGCTCAACCTGGGCCACACCTTTGGCCACGCCATCGAAACCCACATGGGTTATGGCGTATGGCTGCATGGCGAGGCGGTGGCTGCGGGCACCGTCATGGCCCTCGAAATGTCCGCGCGCCTGGGCTGGATTTCCGCCCAGGAACGCGACCGCGGCATTCGCCTGTTCCAGCGCGCGGGCTTGCCGGTCATCCCCCCTGAAGAGATGACCGAAGCGGATTTTCTCGAACATATGGCAATTGACAAGAAAGTGATCGACGGTCGTTTGCGTCTGGTGCTATTGCGCCGCATGGGCGAAGCCGTAGTGACCGACGATTATCCGAAAGAGGTTTTACAGGCCACGCTGGGAGCGGATTACCGCGTTCTGGCTCAGCTTAAAGGTTAATAAGATCCCCATGACTAGTTTGCACGCCGACGAGGCTTTCCTCGGCCATTACCAGTTAAGCCACGACCCTTTTGCACCGCGGGTCCCTGGTTTCAAATTTTTCCCTGCCCAACGCAAACCGGTGTTGGGCCAGTTGCATCACCTGGCGCGTTATAGCCAGCTGTTGCTGGTGGTTACCGGCCCACAAGGCAGTGGCAAGACCCTGTTGCGCCAGGCCCTGGTGGCCAGCACCAACAAGCAATCGGTGCAGAGCGTGGTGGTTTCCGCCCGTGGCGCCGGCGACGCGGCCGGCGTGTTGCGCCAGGTGGCGCAGGCGTTGAATGTGGCCCAGGCCGAGGTCGGGCCGATCCTGTCCCAGGTGGTGCAATTGGCACTGACTGGCCAGGAAGTCTATCTGCTGGTGGATGATGCCGAGCAACTCGACGAGTCAGCCCTGGAAGCCTTGCTGGCCCTGGCCGCTGGCGCGCCGGAAGGTCGGCCGCATGTGTTCCTGTTTGGCGAGTCGTCGCTGATTGCCGCCCTGGAGCAATTGAGCACCGAGGAAGAGCGCTTCCACGTCATCGAATTGCAGCCCTACAGCGAAGAAGAAACCCGCGAATACCTGGCCCAGCGTCTTGAGGGGGCAGGCCAGGGGATCGAACTTTTCTCTGCGGATCAGATCACTGATATTCACGAAAGCTCCGATGGCTGGCCTGGCAACATCAACCAGGTCGCTCGCGATGCAATGATCGAAGCCATGATTGCCAGCCGCTCAGCGGTCAAGCGTCCAAGTATGGGGTTCAACATGCCGAAGAAACACGTATTGGCGATATCCGCAGTAGTGGTTGTCGCGGTGGCCGCTGCCTGGTTGATGCCGGGTCGCAGCAAAGCGCCGGCGACCGGCGCACCTGCTACTGAACAAGCGCAGCTGCCCCTGGGGCAGAAACCGACACCTAACAGTGGTGGAAGCCCGGCGGTCGAATTCGCCGGCTCTTCGCAGCCAATGCCGCTGCCGCTGGTAGGCCAGTCGCAACCGGTCATGCGCGGCCCTCTGGCCGAGGCGGCAGGTGGCATCAGCGAAGGCGACGATGGCGTGCCGGTCGAAGGCTCCAGCGCCACGCCACCGACCGTGACCACCACCGCGCCGCCTAGCGGCATGGCAGCGGGCCCGGCGCCGACTCCGGCCGCGCGTCCGACCCCGGCACCGACTCAGGTCGCCACCGCCAAACCTGCTGCCAAGCCCGCAGAGAAACCGGTCGCCGCCGCCAAACCGGCTGCGCCTGCCAAACCTGTCGAGAAACCAGTGGTGGTGGCCAAGGCCGCCGGTGGCAGCTGGTACGCCGGCCAGGCGCCGGGCAACTACGTGGTGCAGATCCTCGGCACCAGCTCGGAAACCGCAGCCCAGAGCTTCGTCAAGGAGCAGGGTGGCGAGTACCGTTACTTCAAGAAAGTCCTCAACGGCAAGCCGCTTTACGTGATCACTTACGGCAACTTCTCCAGCCGTGATGCAGCTGTAAACGCCATCAAAGCCTTGCCAGCGAAGGTTCAGGCTGGTAAACCTTGGCCTCGCACTGTCGCCAGCGTCCAACAAGAACTGGCAACAACTCGCTGAAGATTCGGCGGCCTTACCCAGGCCGCCTCTCCCGGCACCTCAAAAAAAATCACACGGGCATGCTGCCTTCCAGGCCGCGTGCCTTGTGGTGTCTGCGTCACAGTGGCTTTTGAGTCGTAGCGGTCAACATTAAAAATATTTTGACTAGCACAGCGTATCGCTTTAAACCTTTCATAAATGCGACATAGATTTGCGACATTTCGTCGCCAAATTTGTGAGCGTCTGTGTCGGTGTGTACAATGACCTCCCTTTTGCCCCCGCAAAGCTGGCGTACGTTCGGCGCGGATGGTAACGGGTTGAATTGAAAAGAAATTTGCCTCGAACAAGAGGCAGCCTGGTGAGAAAGTGTCTATGAAAGCAGGTCTGTACCAACCAGATGAATTCAAGGATAACTGTGGTTTCGGCCTGATAGCCCATATGCAGGGCGAACCCAGTCATACCCTGTTGCAAACGGCCATTGAGGCCCTGACCTGCATGACCCACCGCGGTGGGATCAACGCAGACGGCAAGACCGGCGACGGTTGCGGTCTGCTGATGCAAAAGCCCGATCTGTTCCTGCGCGCCATCGCCAAGGAACACTTCGGCAATGACCTGCCCAAGCAGTACGCCGTGGGCATGGTGTTCTTCAACCAGGATCCGGTAAAAGCCCAGGCTGCTCGCGAGAACATGAACCGCGAGATCCTGGCTGCCGGCCTGCAATTGATCGGCTGGCGCAAAGTGCCAATCGATACCAGCGTGCTCGGCCGCCTGGCCCTGGAGCGCCTGCCGCAGATCGAACAGGTGTTTATCGGTGGCGAGTCCTTGAGCGATCAGGATTTCGCGATCAAGCTGTTCAGCTCCCGTCGTCGCTCCTCGGTGGCCAACGCCGCCGACACCGACCACTACATCTGCAGCTTTTCCCACAAGACCATCATCTATAAAGGCCTGATGATGCCGGCCGACCTGGCCGCCTTCTATCCAGACCTGGGTGACCCGCGCCTGCAAACCGCGATCTGTGTGTTCCACCAGCGCTTCTCCACCAACACCCTGCCGAAATGGCCGCTGGCCCAGCCATTCCGCTTCCTCGCCCACAACGGCGAGATCAACACCATCACCGGCAACCGCAACTGGGCCCAGGCCCGTCGCACCAAGTTCGCCAACGACCTGATCCCGGACCTCGAAGAGCTCGGCCCGCTGGTCAACCGCGTGGGTTCCGACTCTTCCAGCATGGACAACATGCTGGAGCTGATGGTCACCGGCGGCATCGACCTGTTCCGTGGCGTGCGGATGATCATTCCGCCAGCGTGGCAGAACGTCGAGACCATGGACCCGGACCTGCGTGCGTTCTACGAGTACAACTCGATGCACATGGAGCCGTGGGACGGTCCTGCCGGTGTGGTCATGACCGACGGCCGTTATGCCGTGTGCCTGCTCGACCGTAACGGTCTGCGCCCGGCGCGCTGGGTCACCACCAAGAACGGTTTCATCACCCTGGCTTCGGAAATCGGTGTCTGGAACTACCAGCCTGAAGACGTGATCGCCAAGGGCCGTGTCGGCCCGGGTCAGATCTTTGCCGTGGACACCGAAACCGGGCAGATCCTCGACACTGACGCCATCGACAACCGCTTGAAGTCCCGCCATCCGTACAAGCAATGGCTGCGCAAGAACGCCCTGCGCATCCAGGCGACCATGGAAGACAACGACCACGGTTCGGCTTTCTACGATGTCGACCAGCTCAAGCAGTACATGAAGATGTACCAGGTCACGTTCGAAGAGCGCGACCAGGTGCTGCGTCCACTGGGCGAGCAGGGCTACGAAGCGGTCGGCTCCATGGGCGACGATACGCCGATGGCCGTGCTGTCCCAGCGCGTGCGCACGCCGTACGACTATTTCCGCCAGCAGTTCGCCCAGGTCACCAACCCGCCGATCGACCCGCTACGTGAAGCCATCGTCATGTCGCTGGAGATTTGCCTCGGTGCCGAGCGCAATATCTTCCAGGAGTCGCCGGAACACGCCTCGCGCGTGATCCTCAGCTCGCCGGTCATTTCCCCGGCCAAGTGGCGTTCGCTGATGAACCTCGACCGCCCGGGCTTCGAGCGTCAGATCATCGATCTGAACTACGACGAAAGCCTTGGCCTGGAAGCGGCGATCCGCAACGTGGCCGATCAGGCTGAAGAAGCCGTGCGCTCCGGCCGCACCCAGATCGTCCTCAGCGACCGTCATATCGCACCGGGCAAGCTGCCGATCCACGCCTCCCTGGCCACTGGCGCGGTGCACCACCGCCTGACCGAAAAGGGCCTGCGTTGCGACTCCAACATCCTGGTCGAGACCGCCACTGCCCGCGATCCGCACCACTTCGCGGTATTGATCGGTTTTGGCGCTTCGGCGGTCTACCCGTTCCTGGCCTACGAAGTGCTGGGCGATCTGATCCGCACCGGTGAAGTGCTGGGCGACCTCTACGAGGTGTTCAAGAACTACCGCAAGGGCATCACCAAGGGCCTGCTCAAGATCCTGTCGAAAATGGGTATCTCGACCATCACTTCGTACCGCGGTGCGCAGTTGTTCGAGGCCATTGGCCTGTCTGAGGAAGTCTGCGAGCTGAGCTTCCGTGGCGTACCAAGCCGCATCAAGGGTGCGCGCTTTGTCGACATCGAAGCCGAGCAGAAAGCCCTGGCAGCCGAAGCCTGGAGCCCACGCAAGGCCATCCAGCAGGGCGGTTTGCTGAAGTTCGTCCACGGTGGCGAGTACCACGCTTACAACCCGGACGTGGTCAACACCCTGCAGGCCGCTGTGCAGCAGGGCGACTACGCCAAGTTCAAGGAATACACGGCGCTGGTGGACAACCGCCCGGTGTCGATGATCCGCGACCTGTTCAAGGTCAAGGTCCTGGATACCGCGCTCGACCTCAGCGAAGTCGAGCCCCTGGAGTCGGTGCTCAAGCGCTTCGATTCCGCCGGGATCTCCCTCGGCGCACTGTCGCCCGAGGCCCACGAAGCCCTGGCCGAAGCCATGAACCGCCTGGGTGCGCGTTCCAACTCCGGTGAAGGCGGCGAAGACCCGGCGCGTTACGGCACCATCAAGAGCTCGAAAATCAAGCAAGTGGCCACCGGTCGTTTTGGTGTCACCCCGGAGTACCTGGTCAACGCCGAAGTGCTGCAGATCAAGGTGGCCCAGGGTGCCAAGCCCGGTGAGGGCGGCCAGCTGCCAGGCGGCAAGGTCAACGGCCTGATCGCCAAGCTGCGCTATGCGGTTCCGGGCGTGACCCTGATCTCGCCACCGCCGCACCACGACATCTATTCCATCGAAGACTTGTCGCAGCTGATTTTCGACCTGAAACAGGTCAATCCCCAGGCGCTGGTCTCGGTCAAGCTGGTGGCGGAAGCCGGCGTTGGCACCATCGCCGCTGGCGTGGCCAAGGCCTATGCCGACCTGATCACCATCTCCGGCTACGACGGCGGCACCGGCGCTTCGCCGCTGACGTCGATCAAGTACGCGGGCGCTCCGTGGGAGCTAGGCCTGGCGGAAACCCACCAGACCCTGCGCGGCAACGACCTGCGCGGCAAGGTCCGGGTGCAGACCGACGGCGGCCTGAAAACCGGCCTCGACGTGATCAAGGCCGCGATCCTCGGCGCCGAAAGCTTCGGCTTCGGCACCGCGCCAATGATCGCCCTGGGCTGCAAATACCTGCGCATCTGCCACCTGAACAACTGCGCCACCGGCGTGGCGACGCAGAACGAGAAACTGCGCAAGGATCACTACATCGGCACCGTCGACATGGTGGTGAACTTCTTCACCTACGTCGCCGAAGAAACCCGCGAGTGGCTGGCCAAGCTCGGCGTGCGCTCCCTCGAAGAGCTGATTGGGCGTACCGATCTGCTGGAAATCCTCGAAGGCCAGACCGCCAAGCAGCAACACCTGGACCTGACGCCGTTGCTGGGCAGTGATCACATCCCGGCCGACAAACCGCAGTTCTGCCAGGTGGACCGCAACCCGCCGTTCGACAAAGGCCTGCTGGCCGAGAAGATGGTCGACATGGCGAGGTCGGCCATCAACGACCTCAGCGGCGCCGATTTTGCCCTGGATATCTGTAACTGCGACCGTTCGATCGGTGCGCGGATCTCCGGTGAAATCGCCAAGCTCCACGGCAACCAGGGCATGGCCAAGGCGCCGATCACGTTCCGCTTCAAGGGCACCGCAGGCCAGAGCTTCGGCGTATGGAACGCCGGTGGCTTGAACATGTACCTGGAAGGCGATGCCAACGATTACGTGGGCAAGGGCATGACCGGCGGCAAGCTGGTGATCGTTCCGCCCAAAGGCAGCGTGTACAAGACCCAGGACAGCGCGATTATCGGCAACACCTGCCTGTACGGCGCCACTGGCGGCAAGCTGTTTGCCGCAGGTACGGCCGGCGAGCGGTTCGCGGTGCGCAACTCCGGTGCCCACACCGTGGTTGAAGGCACGGGCGATCACTGCTGCGAATACATGACCGGTGGTTTCGTCTGCGTCCTGGGCAAGACCGGTTACAACTTCGGCTCAGGCATGACCGGCGGGTTCGCCTACGTGCTCGACCAGGACAACACCTTCGTTGACCGGGTCAACCACGAACTGGTGGAAATCCAGCGAATCAGCGGCGAAGCGATGGAGGCCTATCGCAGCCACCTGCAACGTGTGCTGGACGAGTACGTCGCGGAAACCGACAGCGAGTGGGGACGTAATCTCGCCGAGAACCTCGATGACTACTTGCGTCGTTTCTGGCTGGTCAAACCCAAGGCGGCGAGCTTGAAATCTCTGCTCACCAGTACTCGTGCCAACCCGCAATAACGACGCAGCTGCAAGCGGCAAGCTTCAAGCCGCAAGTTAACAGCAGTGCGCGATATGCCTGCACACGTGATTGTCTTGCAGCTTGAAGCTTGTAGCTTCGAGCTGCTGCTAAGAGGTTTTGATAATGGCCGAACGTCTGAATAACGACTTCCAATTCATCGAAGTCGGGCGTAAAGACCCGAAGAAGAAACTGTTGCGTCAACGCAAGAAAGAGTTCGTGGAAATCTACGAACCGTTCAAACCCCAGCATTCGGCCGACCAGGCCCACCGCTGCCTGGGTTGCGGCAACCCGTATTGCGAATGGAAGTGCCCGGTGCACAACTTCATTCCCAACTGGCTGAAGTTGGTGGCCGAGGGCAACATCCTCCAGGCCGCCGAGCTGTCGCACCAGACCAATACCCTGCCGGAAGTCTGCGGCCGCGTTTGCCCCCAGGACCGGCTGTGCGAGGGTGCCTGCACCCTTAACGACGGTTTTGGCGCGGTGACCATCGGTTCGGTGGAGAAGTACATCACCGACACCGCCTTCGCCATGGGCTGGCGTCCGGACATGTCCAAGGTCAAGCCGACCGGCAAGCGCGTCGCGATCATCGGCGCCGGCCCGGCAGGCCTGGGCTGTGCCGACGTTCTGGTGCGCGGCGGCGTGACCCCGGTGGTGTTCGACAAGAACCCGGAAATCGGCGGCCTGCTGACCTTCGGCATCCCCGAGTTCAAGCTGGAAAAGACCGTGCTGAGCAATCGCCGCGAAGTCTTCACCGGCATGGGTATCGAGTTCCGCCTCAACACCGAGGTGGGCAAGGACGTGACCATGGAGCAACTGCTCGCCGAATACGATGCCGTGTTCATGGGCATGGGCACCTACACCTACATGAAAGGCGGTTTCGCCGGTGAAGACCTGCCAGGCGTGCATGACGCGCTCGATTTCCTGATTGCCAACGTCAACCGCAACCTGGGCTTTGAAAAGTCGCCGGAAGATTTCGTCGACATGAAAGGCAAGAGGGTGGTGGTCCTGGGCGGCGGCGACACGGCGATGGACTGCAACCGCACGTCGATCCGTCAGGGCGCCAAGTCGGTGACCTGCGCCTATCGTCGTGACGAAGCGAACATGCCGGGCTCGCGCAAGGAAGTGAAAAACGCCAAGGAAGAAGGGGTGAAGTTCCTCTACAACCGCCAGCCGATCGCCATTATCGGCGAAGACAAGGTCGAAGGCGTGAAGGTAGTCGAGACCCGTCTCGGCGCGCCGGATGCCCGTGGCCGCCGCAGCCCCGAGCCGATCCCGGGTTCCGAAGAGATCATCCCGGCCGACGCCGTGGTCATCGCCTTCGGTTTCCGCCCGAGCCCGGCACCCTGGTTCGAGCAGTTCAGCATCCAGACCGACAGCCAGGGCCGCGTCGTGGCTCCGGAACATGCCCAGTACAAACACCAGACCAGCAACCCGAAAATCTTCGCCGGTGGCGATATGGTGCGCGGTTCTGACCTGGTGGTGACGGCGATCTTCGAAGGGCGCAATGCGGCCGAAGGGATCCTCGATTACCTGGGCGTCTGACGACGCCAGCGGCAAGCTGCAAGCGGCAAGTTAGAGGCGATACAGCCTCTCTCTTGAAGCTTGCGCTTGCAGCTTGCAGCTGCTCCCCTCTGTGACAAATTGCCCCCATAGACATAAAGAAACGGCTCTTGCCGTGCCTTTTGCGTCGCGCTCTGAGAAAATGCCCCCACTTTTTTTCCGGATGCCGACATGACTGCCCTGAAGAACGACCGTTTCCTTCGTGCCCTGCTCAAGCAACCCGTAGACGTCACCCCGGTGTGGATGATGCGTCAGGCTGGGCGCTACCTGCCTGAATACCGCGCCAGCCGTGCCAAGGCCGGTGACTTCATGAGCCTGTGCATGAACCCGGAGTTCGCTTGCGAAGTCACGATGCAGCCTCTGGACCGCTATCCGCAGCTGGATGCGGCGATTCTGTTCTCCGACATCCTGACCATCCCCGACGCCATGGGCCAAGGCCTGTATTTTGAAACCGGCGAAGGTCCGCGCTTCAAGAAAGTCGTCAGCACCCTGGCCGATATCGAAGCCCTGCCGATTCCGGATCCGCACAAGGACCTGGGTTATGTGATGGATGCGGTCAGCACCATTCGTCGCGAACTTAATGGCCGTGTACCGCTGATCGGTTTCTCCGGCAGCCCTTGGACCCTGGCGACTTACATGGTCGAAGGCGGCTCGTCGAAAGACTTCCGCAAATCCAAAGCCATGCTTTACGAAAACCCTCAAGCCATGCACTTGCTGCTGGACAAGCTCGCGCAGTCGGTGACGTCCTACCTCAATGGCCAGATCATGGCCGGCGCGCAAGCGGTGCAGATCTTCGACAGCTGGGGCGGCAGCCTCTCGGCGGCGGCCTACCAGGAGTTCTCCCTGGCCTATATGCGCAAGATCGTCAGCGGCCTGATCCGCGAGCACGAGGGGCGCAAGGTTCCGGTGATCCTGTTCACCAAAGGCGGCGGCCTGTGGCTGGAAAGCATCGCCGACGCTGGCGCTGATGCCCTGGGCCTGGACTGGACCTGCGATATCGGCAACGCCCGTGAGCGCGTCGGCAACAAAGTCGCCCTGCAAGGCAACATGGACCCGACCGTGCTCTACGCCAACCCGGAAGCGATCCGCACTGAAGTCGGGCGCATTCTCGCCAGCTACGGCAAAGGCAGCGGCCACGTGTTCAACCTCGGTCACGGCATCACCCCGGAAGTCGATCCGGAACACGCCGGCGCCTTCCTGCGTGCGGTGCATGAGCTGTCGGCGCAGTACCACGAGTAAGCGTCATCCGCTAAAAAACGCCCGGCCAGTGCCGGGCTTTTTTATGGGCGGGGTAAACCGATCGGTGGATTAAGTTTCAATTCAGCATCACTGGTTAACCTGGCTCCATCGAAACCCACACTGGATCACTGCCATGAAAACCCGTTATCTCGTTCTGCTGCTTGCTCCGCTGTTCAGCACCGCTGCTCTGGCTGTCGGTTACACCGGCCCGGGCGCGCACGCGGTCACCACCGTTGCCGCGGCCAACGACGCCGCAGACGACACGCCGGTGGTATTGCAGGGCCACGTGACCAAGAAGTTGAACAATGACGACAAGTACGAATTCAAGGATGCCAGCGGCACCATCACCGTCGAGATCGATGACGAGGACCTGCCGCCCGTGGCGTTCAACGAAAAGACCCGGGTCAAACTGACCGGTGAAGTCGAGAAGAGCCTGATGAAGCGCGAGATCGATGTCGACCTGGTGGAGATCGTCCAGTAACTTGCCCCGTCTTCTCAGATGCAGTCGCCCATGCCGGCGATCGGGTCCTGGCGCTCTACGCGCCGAACCCGATCGCCGGCATGGGCGTTTCAGATCACTGGGTGGCCAGTGGCGGCAGTTTCGACAGCTTCATGGCAATCAGCAGCGCGCCCACCAGCAACGCCCCGATAAACAGCCCGATCCCATTCCAGCCCCCCAGATGCCAGAACACCCCGCCGGCGGTGCCGGCGATGCTGGAGCCGGCGTAGTAGCTGAACAGGTACAGCGACGAGGCCTGGCCCTTGGCCTTGAGTGCGCGGCGGCCGATCCAGCTGCTGGCCACCGAGTGCGCGCCGAAGAAGCCGAAGGTGAACAGCAGCATGCCCGCCAATACCAGCGCCAGAGGTTGCAGCAAGGTCAGGGCGATGCCCGCCAGCATCAGCACGATGGTGCCCCAGAGCACGCGGCGACGGCCGAGCCGGTCGGCCAGGGCGCCGATTTTTGCCGAGCTGTAGATACCCGACAGGTAAACCACCGACAGCAGGCCGACCAGCGCCTGGCTCATGTGATAGGGCTCGGCCAGCAGGCGGTACCCGATGTAGTTGAACAGGGTCACAAAGGCCCCCATCAGCAGGAAACCTTCAAGGAACAACCAGGGCAGGCCGGCGTCGCGAAAGTGCATGGTGAAGCCGTCCAGCAGGCTGCGCGGGTGCAGCGAGCGGGCGCGGAAGTTGCGTGATTCGGGGAGGATCTTCCAGAACACCGCCGCCGCGATCAGGGACAACCCGCCGATCACCAGCATCGCTGTGTGCCAGCTGACGAAGTCGATCAGGACCCCGACGATCAACCGCCCGCTCATGCCGCCGATGGCGTTGCCGCCGATGTACAGGCCCATGGCCAGACCGATGTGCTGCGGGTGGATCTCTTCGCTCAGGTAGGTCATGGCCACCGCCGCCAGGCCGCTCAGCGACAGCCCCACCAGCGCGCGCATCACCAGCACTCCCTGCCAGCTTGGCATCAGGGCGCTGGCCATGGTGCAGGCGGCCGCGGCCAGCAGCGCCGCGACCATCACCGGCTTGCGGCCGACGCGGTCGGAGATCGGGCCGGTGATCAGCAAGCCGACCGCCAGCATGCCGGTGGCAACGGACAGGATCAGGCTGCTCTGGGCCGCATTGATGGAAAACTCTTTGGACAGCAGCGGCATCATCGGTTGCACGCAGTACAGCAGGGCAAAGGTGGCGAAGCCGCCGGCAAACAGGGCCAGCACGGTACGCATGAACATCGGCGTGCCGTGTTCGATGTAAATGTCACTGCGCAAAGGGAGAACGTCGTCGAGGGCGGGAGCGGGTGTTTCTTGGGCAAGTGGAGCAACGGCAGATTTCACGGGGACCTCAGGGGGGATGCGCAGCCGGTCAGGCAATGGAAAAAAGCATATAACTGGCTAATGATTCTTTCCAATATATTGTTCGACCTGTTTGATAGGTTGTACGACCTAATGGAGTCTTTATGGAATTGCGTCATCTGCGCTACTTCATCGCGGTGGCCGAAGAGCTGCATTTCGGCCGCGCCGCGCAGGCCTTGGGGATCTCCCAACCCCCGTTGAGCCAGCAGATCCAGGCACTGGAACAGGAAATCGGGGCGCGGCTGTTCGAGCGTACCAACCGTCGGGTCGAACTCAGCGAGGCCGGGCGCCTGTTTCTCGAAGAAGCACGGCTGGTCCTGGCCCAGGTGGATAAAGCCGCCGATGTGGCCCGTCGCGCGCAACTGGGGGAGTTGGGGGAACTGAAGATCGGTTTCACCTCGTCGGCGCCCTTCAATTCCAATATCCCCCAGGCGATCTTCGCCTTTCGCCAGCGCTTCCCGGCGGTGCACCTCAACCTGCGGGAGATGAGCAGCACCCAGGTGGCGGATGCGTTGGTGGACCAGTCGATCCAGGTCGGCCTGATGCGACCCTTGCCGCTGCCTGACTCTTTGAGCGTGGTGGAGTTGCTGCGCGAGCCGCTGGTGGCGGTCCTCAGTGCCAAGCACCCGCTGGTGACGGGCAGTGAGGACGGCCTGCCATTGTCGGCGCTGGCCCATGAGCCGTTTGTGTTCTTCCCGCGCAGTTATGGCAGCGGCCTGTACGCGCAACTGCTGAGCCTGGCCCGTGATGCCGGGTTCACCCCGCATTTTGCCCAGGAGGCGGGCGAGGCCATGACCATCATCGGCCTGGTGGCGGCCGGGCTTGGGGTCTCGGTGTTGCCGGCGTCGTACCAGCGCATGCGCATCGACGGCGTGGTCTATCGCCGGCTGCTGGACCCGGAAGCGGTGTCGGCGGTATGGCTGGTACAGCGCACCGATCAGGCTTCGCCGATGGCCAAGGCCTTTGTCGAATTGCTCACGCGCAAGACCGAAAGCCTGGGAGGGCGGGCCTGATCGCCGGCCGGCAGGTTATTGCAGCCGCACCAGGTCGCCGCGCAACGCCACGCCGGCCATCAGCACTCCGGCATGGCACTCGTAGGTGTTGAGGTCCTTGCGCACGTGGTGCTTGTAGTAACTGACGATGTTGGTCACGGCGTTGGCCCCGGCCTTCTTGGCAGCGGCCTGCAAGGTGATCAACGCCGATTGCAGCACCCATTCGCAGGCGTCGTTGTCGCTCTTGTTGAAGCCGTTGGTCTTTTTGTTGGTGGCGACGTCGCTTACCAGTAGGCGCATCGGTCCTGCCGGCTGGTTGCCGGCCAGGTAGAACTGCACGCTGCCGTCCAGGCGTCCGGCGCGGATCGCATCGGCCACGACTTTCTCGAAGGGCATGTACAGCAGGTTGGTGGCGTGCCCGGTGTCGGGCAGCAGGCTGAGCAGGGCAACGGCGAACAGGGCTTTGATAGGCATGGTCAGCTCCTTGACGTTGAAGGAGAACCGCGATCATCCGCCGGCCCGGAATGCGTTTGGACAAACGCCGTGACGGTCACCTCGCAGTTCGCGCGGGCTGCAATGGGTCAGCTCGCTGTTGCGAGTGTAGACCGGGATTTGCCCCGCGCCGTAGCCGCTGCCGAGGCCCGAGGCTGCGCTGGCCCTCACAGCCGCCGTGGTTGCTTTGGCTGGCGGCAGCAACAGAAAGGGCGCCCTGAGGCGCCCTGGATGTAGCAGGGGCTTGGCTTACTGCACTTTGGCCAGGTCGCCGCGCAACGCTACGCCGGCCATGACGGCGCCGGCGTGGCACTCGTAGGTCTTGGCGTCTTTGCGTTCGTTGCTTTTGTAGAAGCTGGCGATGTCGGTCACGGCATTGGCGCCGACTTTTTTCGCCGCCTGGTGCAGGGTGATCAGCGCCGACTGCAGGGCCCATTCGCAGGCCACTTCGTCAGACTTGTTGAAAGCGTTGGTTTTCTTGTTGGTCACGGCGCCCGGGCTGATGACCGAGACCTTGCCCGCTGGCTTGTTGCCGGCCAGGTAGAACTTGACGCTGCCGTCGATCTTGCCGGTGGCGATGGCTTCGGCGACGACTTTGTCGAATGGGAGGTACAGCGCGGTGTCACGGGCCTGGCTGATGCCGGGCAGGGTAGCGAGCAGCAGGGTGGCGGCCGCGGCCAGGGTCTTGATTTGCATGGTGGTCTCCTTGACGTCTAAGGGGGGCAAAGCACAAAGGTGCAGCCGCCGCCCTGGGGCGACGGCTACAGATCAGTTCGGCGCAGGGATGGCCTGGGCCGCGTCGGACAGCTGTTGCGCGGTGCGTTCGTTCTGGTTGTCACGCAGCTCGCGCAGGATGCCCTTGTCCAGCAGGCGCACCCAGCGGATGTAGTTCTTGTGGATCTTGCCGTCCTTGTAGTCCAGGTCACGGCTGTCGCGGTAGACGATCTTGTAGAAGCTGGCCGAGTACTCGATGTCGATCTCGGCATGGAATTCCTGGCGCACGGTGATCTGCGCCTGGATCAGGCCGGGGCTGATGCGTTGCACCTCCCACTTGCGGGCCACCAGGTTTTTCAGGATGGCCTGTTTGACCTGGTCCTGGTCGGCGGTGATGGTCGCCGGGATGACGCGGTTCGGGGTGTACATGCGTTTGCTGGTGCAGGAGACCGTGGTCAGCAGCGCCAGAACGATCAAGGTTGCGCGAAGCAGGGAAGACATTCCGTTTTCTCCAGTGGGGTGGGGCGGTTACGACCAGCGGCGGAAAATCAACGACGTGTTGACCCCGCCAAAGGCAAAGTTGTTGTTCATCACGTACTGATGGCTCATCTGCCGGAACTCGCCGCGCAGGTAGTCCAGTCCGCCGCAACGGGGGTCGACTTCATCGAGGTTGAAGGTGTGCACGTACTGATCGCGGTTGAGCATCTCGATGCTGAACCACGACTCCAGCGCGCCGCAGGCACCCAGGGTGTGGCCGAGGAAGCTCTTCTGCGAACTGATGGGCATGCCGCTGCCGAACAGGCTGCTGGTGGCCAGGGTTTCGGCAATGTCGCCCTGTTCGGTGGCCGTGCCGTGGCCGTTGACGTAGCCGATGGCGGACGCCGGGATGCCGGCGTCTTCCAGGGCCAGCTCCATGGCCCGGCGCATGGTGGTCTGCTCCGGCCGGGTGGTGTGCTGGCCATCGGCGTTGCTGCCAAAACCGACGATTTCCGCGTGGATGTGCGCACCGCGCGCCAGGGCGTGCTCCAGTTCCTCGAGCACCAGCATGCCGCCGCCTTCACCGATCACCAGGCCGTCGCGGCCGCTGTCGTAGGGCCGAGGACTGGTTTGCGGGGCGTCGTTTTTCAGGCTGGTGGCGTACAGCGCGTCGAACACCATGGCTTCGGTGGGGCACAGCTCTTCGGCGCCGCCGGCGAGCATCAGCGGCAAGCGTCCGAACTTGATCGCCTCATAGGCGTAGCCGATGCCCTGGCTGCCGCTGGTGCAGGCGCTGGAGGTGGGAATCAGGCGCCCGGTGAGGCCGAAGAAGATGCTGATATTGGCCGCCGTGGTGTGGGGCATCATGCGCACGTAGGAGTTGGCGTTCAGGCCTTCTGCCACCGAGTTCAGCAGCATGTTGCCGAAGGCCTTGATCTCGTCGGTGCTGCCGGTGGACGAGCCACAGGCCACGCCCATGCGCCCGTCCTTGATCGACTCGTCGCCCAGCAGCCCGGCGTCGGCCAGCGCCTGCTCGGCGGCGCCCACGGCCAGGCGCGAAACCCGGCCCATGCTGCGCAATTGCTTGCGGGTCCAGTGGGCCGGAACCTTGAAGTCATCGATCGGCCCCGCCAGGCGGGTGTTGAGTTCGGTAAAGCGATCCCACTCGTCCATGCGCCGGATGCCGCTGCGGTTGGCGCTGAAGTTGCCGGCGATGGTGGCCCAGTCGCTGCCCAGGGAGGTGATGCCGGCCATGCCGGTGACGACCACGCGTTTCATCAGCACAGGCCTCCGTTGACGGCCAGCACCTGGCGCGTGATGTAGGACGCTTCGGCCGACATCAGGAAGTTCACCGCACTGGCGACTTCTTCCGGGGTGCCCATGCGTTGTGCGGGGATCATTTTCATCAGTTCCTCCACCGGGACGTTCTCGTCGAGCATGGCGGTGTCGATCAGGCCCGGGGCCACGCAGTTGACGGTGATCTTGCGCTTGCCCAGCTCGATGGCCAGGGCCTTGGCGGCACCGATCACACCGGCCTTGGAGGCGCTGTAGTTGACCTGGCCACGGTTGCCGATCAGCCCGGAGACCGAGGTGATGCAGACAATGCGCCCGGCGGCGCGGCGCCGGATCATCGGCATCATCACCGGGTGCAGCACGTTGTAGAAACCGTCGAGGTTGGTGCGCAGCACGTCGTCCCAGTCGTCCTCGGTCAGGGCCGGGAAGGCGCCGTCCCGGGTCAGCCCGGCATTGAGTACCACGCCGTAATAGGCGCCGTGGGTGTCGACGTCGGCTTCAAGAATGGCCTTGCAGGTGGCGCGGTCGGCGACGTCGAATTGCAGGATGCGCGCATTGCGGCCCAGGGCCTGGACTTCGGCCTGTACCGCCTGAGCCTCGGCGAGGCCGGTGCGGCAGTGCAGCACCAGGTCATGCCCGGCCTGGGCCAGGCGCAGGGCGATGGCGCGGCCGATACCACGGCTGGAGCCGGTGACCAGTACGGATTCAGTCATGGCGGGGTTCCTGTGTTTCGTCGAGATAGTGGGCCGCGTGCGGCGGGCGGAACACGTTGAGGCGAGCGCTGGCCTGGATGCCCGGGCCGCTGAGGTGGCACTCGAATACGCCCATGCCGTTGTCGTCTTCCAGGGAGCGCAGAGCGTGGATGCGCAGCTCGCTGCCGGCCGGAAAGTGTTCCACATTGCATTCGAATTTGCGCGTGCCGAGCAAAAAGCCCAGCTCCACGGCCTGCCCTTGCTGGCGTGCGCGGCAGCCGGCATAGGCGGCCACGCTCTGGGCCATCAGCTCGATACCGAGCCAGGCCGGCAGGCTGCCGTCGGCGCGGTTGAACAGGCCACCGGGCTTGACGGTGAGGCGGGTGTGGATCTGTTCTTCATCGAACCCCAGGACCTGATCGATCAGGATCATGTCGCCCGCGTGGGGCAGCAGTTCGGCGAGTGGCCAAGGGATCATGGGGCGTCTCCGATAATCAGGCTGACGTTGTTGCCGCCGAAGGCAAAGGAGTTGCTCATCAGGCAGCGCGGTGCGCCCGTGGCCAGGCGATCGGCGCTGCCGACCCAGCGCAGGGCGGGCAATTGCGGGTCGGGCTGGGCGTCCCAGACATGGGGTGGCAGGGCCTGTTGCCGGTTGTCGGCGGCCAGGCTCAGCCAGCAGAAGGCGGCTTCCAGGGCCCCGGCGGCGCCCAGGGTGTGGCCGCTCATGGGCTTGGTCGACGAGCAGGGCACGCCATCGGGAAACAGCTCGGCCACGGCCAGGCTTTCCATGGCGTCGTTGTGCTGGGTGGCGGTGCCGTGCAGGTTCAGGTAACCGATCTGCTGCGCTGCCAGGCCGGCACTGCTCAAGGCCTTGCGCATCGCTTGCAGGGCGCCCCGGCCGCTGGGCTCGGGCGCGGAAATATGGTGCGCATCGGAACTCGCGCCGCCGCCCAGCAGGGCGATGGGCTGCTGCGTGCCGGATTCCCTGCTCATCAGGAACAGCACCGCAGCCTCGCCGATATTGATCCCGTCGCGGTTGACCGAAAACGGGTTGCAGCGCTGGTCACTGACGGCTTCCAGCGCCGAAAAACCATTCAGGGTCAGTTGGCACAGGCTGTCGACCCCGCCGCACAGCACCGCGTCGCACAACCCCAGGTCGAGCAGGCGCCGGGCGCTCATCAGGGCCCGGGCGCTGGAGGTGCAGGCGGTGGAAATCACGTAGGCCGGACCGCTCAGTTGCAGCCAGTCGGCGAGAAAGTTCGCCGGTGCCCCGAGTTCCTGCTGCTGGTAGTCGTAGTGGGCCGGGAATTGCTGGTCGCGCAGGTAATGGGCGATGCCACGGCTGGCTTCGTCGATGCCCGAAGTACTGGTGCCCAGCACCACGCCAATGCGCCCCGGGCCGTAGGCCTGGATCGCCTGATCGATGTCGTCGCGGATCTGCAGCGCCGCCTCCAGCAGCAGCTGGTTATTGCGACTGTGCTGCCGGCTCAGGTGCGCAGGCAGGGCCGCCAGCGGGCCCTTGACCGCCGCCACCGGCAGGCTGCGCTCGGGCACCCAGCCGGCTTCGTCGCGCATGCCTGAGCAGTCACCGGCAAACAGGCTGCGGGCCACCTGTTGTTTGTCCCGTCCGAGGGCGCAGATCAGCCCCAGGGCGTTGAGGTAGGACGTCATGGCGCGCGCTCGGCGGTCAACGGGCTGACGTGGTATTGCAGGCCTTGAGGCAGGTTCAACTGGAAATCCAATGGTTGGCGATAACGGAGCTGCCAGCGCGGGGCGAGGCTGCGTTGCTCGCCCCGGGCCTGCGCAGCGGGGTAATTCTCGGACAGCTCGGCGGCTGGCGTCAGGGCAAACAGCAGCGCGGCGAACAGCTCCCGCGCTTCGGGGTTGGGTGGCAGCAGGCCATCGGCCTGCCACTGGCCATCGATCAGGCGCTGGCGGGCCAGGGGAATGCCCAAGGGGTCCATCAGCGACCAGCGCAGGCCGGCGCCTTCGGCCTGGATCACCAGCAGCCAGTCCTGGCGTTGCGCTGCCTGCTCACGCTCGATATGCAGCTGCAACGGCAGGGCCAGGCTCGGGGTTTTTGCGGGCAGCGGCGCCTGGCTGGCGCAACCGGCCAGCAGCAACAGGCAACCCACCAGCAGGGCGCGGATCATGCCGGCTGCCCTGGCGCGCAGTGCTCGTCCAACGGCTTGCGCGCCACCACGTTGACCAGGGTCTCTTCACGCTGGCCAAAGGGTTTCGGGCGGCGCAGGCCGAAGCGTTCCAGCAGGCCGAAATCCGTCGAGCGGCTCCACCACAAGTAGGGGTAGGAGACGTTCTGCGGGGTGAACTCGAAGCCCTGGTTGCGGATCATGTCCAGGTACTGGGCGGCGCTTTTCTGCACGTGCATCGGGTGGCGGAACAGCCAGCGAATGACCCAGGTGTCGATGTAGGCCTCGGTGGACTCGGCAAACAGCAGGTAGCCGCCGGGCTTGAGCACCCGGTAGAACTCGGCCAGGGCTTTGTCCTGCTCCACCAGGTGGTGGAAGGTCTGGTGGCAGAACAGCAGGTCGACGCTGGCGTCCGGCACGTCCAGGGTCGCGCAGTCGCTGCCGATCAGTTCCACCTGCATGCCCTGGCGCGCCGCTTCCTGGGCGCTCAGTTCCAGGCTGTGGGGGTCGGCATCCAGGCCGATCAGGCGCTGGGGCGCGAACACCTGGCGCAGGTGCTGGAACGACTTGCCCTGGCCGCAACCGGCGTCGAGCAGCACCGGGTTGCCGGGCAGGTCGCGGGTGAACAGCGAGCGCAGGTCGTTGATCGCCACCCGCAATACATGGTGCTGCCAGGTGTGGCTGCGCAGGAACCAGAAGCCGAAGCGGGTTTCCTCGACGTACTTATCGCTCAGGTACTGTGGCTGGGGACTGCTCATGCCACCTCCGTCGCGCAGATTTCCGAGAGCATGCGCAGGCGGCGCTTGGGTTCGCTGACAAACGGGTTGCGCTCGTCCCAGGCGTAGCCGGCGAGGATCGAACTGATCATGCGGCGGATTTCCGGCGAGCTGCCGGGGTGGAAGATCACGTCCTGGAAGGTCCCGGCGTACCAGCCTTCGACGTAGCAGCGGAAGGTGTCGACCCCGCGCTTGAGCGGCTCGGCAAACTCGAGCTGCCAGTCGACGCTTTCACCTTGCAGCTGACGATGCAGCACGGCGGCGGCCATGCTCGCCGAACGCATGGCGATCGTGACCCCGGAAGAGAACACCGGGTCGAGGAATTCCGCGGCATTGCCCAGCAGGGCGAAGCCCGGGCCGTGCAGGCTCTTGACGTTGGCCGAGTAGCCGCCGATGGTCCGCGCCGGGGTGTCCCATACCGCGTTGGCCAGGACCTTGGCCAGGCTCGGGGTCTCGGCGATAAAGCCGCGCAGGCACTGGTCCAGGTCCTGGTCGCGGCCGACAAAATGTTCCTTGGCCGCGACCACGCCCACCGAGCACCGGCCGTTGCTGAAGGGGATGCTCCAGAACCAGATGTCGCGCTGGGTCGGGTGGGTGGTGACGAGGATCTTTTCCCGTTCGAAACCGGGGTGGTCGATACGGTCTTCGACGTGGGTGAACACTGCCTGGCGCACCGGGAAGTTGGACGGCGCCTCGAGGTCGAGCAAGCGTGGCAGGACCCGGCCATAGCCGCTGGCATCGAGTACGAAATGGGCCTCGACCTGGTACTGGCTGCCGTCTTCGCGGCGCACTCCGAGCTGCGGCTGGGGCAGGCTGAAGTCGGCGCTGACGATCTCTTCGCCATAGCGCACTTCAACCCCTTGCAGCGCCGCCTGGTCGGCCAGCAACTTGTCGAAGTCGCCGCGCTGGACCTGGAAGGTGGTGGGCTTGCCGTTGCTGAAGGTGTCGCCGAAATCAAAGGCGCTGTAGCGCTCGCCCCAGGCGAAGGCCGCGCCGTTCTTCAGTTGGAAGCCGGCGGCTTGCACGGCTTCGAGCATGCCCGCTTCCTCGACGAAATCCAGGCAATGGGAGAGCAGGCTTTCGCCGATGGAGAACCGCGGGAAATGCTGGCGCTCGATGATCAGCACGTCGTGGCCCTTGCGCTTGAGCAGGGCGGCGGCAATCGCGCCCGATGGGCCGGCGCCGATGACCACAACCTGGCGGCGTTCCATTTCAACTGTTGGCACTGGGGCTCCTTGCCGGTTCGGCGATGTTCATATTCAGAGGGACCAAGGGGGTTCGATGCATGCCGGCTACTGCCGGCAGCAGGGTCGCGATCAGGCCCATCAGCATCAGCGCAAAGTACAGCGCCGGGCTGATCAGCTGTTGTTGCAGCAGCAGGTTGAGAAACACGATCTCGCTCAGGCCGCGAATATTGAGCAGCAGGCTTTCCCGCCAGCGGCTGGCACCGGCGAAGGACGCACCGGCCCAGCCCAGGCCCAGCCAGTTGCCGGCCAGCTTGCTGGCAATTGGCACCAGCAGCAGGGCGCCCAGTTGCAGCCAGCTCAGGCTGTCCATGGCGCTGTGCACGTTGATCTGCACGATGCCGAACGTCAGGATCAGCGGGATGGCGATGTAGGTCTGCAAACGGCTCATCCAGGCTGCCTGTAACGGCAGCACCAGCGCCACCTTGAGGGCGGCCATGCACAGCAGGTAGCCGATGCCGAAAATCAGCGCATTGAGCTTGTAGTGCTCGGCCACCACCAGCAGCGCAAAGAAGCCCAGGCTGTACAGCAGCGGCTGGCGCAGGCCGAGCAGGCGCAGGAGCAACGGCAGGCAGGCGCCGGCCAGGGGCAGCAGCAGGCTGGCCAGGTGCAGGCTGCCCTGGGCAATGGCGAACAGGCTCCAGCAGGTCAGGTCGATCAGGATCGCGGTCTGCACCAGGCGCCGAGTGGCGGCGGCCGGGTAGTTGATATGGCGCAGGTACAGGTAGAGCACCGGGATCGCGGTGATCGCAAACAGCAGGCCCACTGCCAGGGAGCTCAGCCACGGCTGCGGCGGCAGCAGCCAGAAGGCGATCGCCAGGCCGCAGGCGAAGGGGATGATGAAACTCGGCAGGGCGATCTTCAGGCTCTGGCGGTCCAGGCGCAGGTCGATCACGTCGCTCAGGATATGCCCCAGCAGCAGGGCGAAGCTCAGGCTGTAGAGGTTTTTCAGCCACACCGGGGACACCAGTTGGGCGCCGCTCAACTGCCAGTGCGGCTCGATCCACAGCAGCATCAGCAGGGGCAGGCCGAAGGTTGCCAGCAGCAACTGGCTGACGATCGGGATCAGGCCCAGGCGCCGACCGACGGCGGTCGCCAGGGCAAACAGCGCCAGGGCCAGGCACCAGAACAGGGCGATCAGCATGGGCTTGGCTCCGTCACCTTGGCGTGGTGTTGCTGTTGCCCGGCCCAGGGCGCGAGCATAAAGCTGAAGGCCAGCCCAAGGCTGACCGACAGCCCGAAATTGCTCACCGCCGGGGTGCTGGAGATGGCCAGCAAACCGAACGACAGCCAGGTGGTCAGGGCCGCCAGCAGGGTGCCCAGCAGGCTGACGGCGGCGCCGCCGATCTGCTCGCGCATGAGGATGGCGTAGTCGACGCTGATGGCGGTCACCAGCAGCAGGCCGAACAGGCTGAACAGGGTCAGCGGTTGCCCCAGCCAGCCGAGGCTGGCCAGGCTGCACAGGGCCGCCAGCAGCGGCAGGGCGACGATGCGCAGGGCCCCGCCAAGGCCGAACGGCAGAATCAGCAGCAACACGATCAGCACGCAGGAGGCGAGCTTGAGTTCGGCGGCACTGATCTGGGTTGCGGCAAAGACTTTATTCAATTCGCCAAGCCGGTCCACCAGTTGCACCCCGGGCAGGTCCTGGGCCTGGGCCCGCAGCAGGCCGGCATCGTTCAGCCCTTGCAGGCTGACCATGGCCGCCACGCCCTCGGGGCCGGCGCCCAGCCACAGTGTGCGGTAGGGTTCGGCCAGCGGGCCGCCGAGGGCGGCATCGATGTCTTGCACCGGCAGCGCCTGCAACTGGGCCAGCTCGGCCTGCAGGGCACTGGCCGGCACGCCGAGGTCCAGCAGCGGCTGCCAGAACTGCGGCAGGCGCGTCAGGGCCTCACGCAATTGCTGTTGGTCGCTGGGCAGGTTGACCAGTTGATTGAGCGCCAGGTAACCCTGCAACTTGCCCTGCTTGACCAATTGCCCCAGGCGCTCGCCAAGGGCTTGCTGGCGTTCGAGCAATTGCTGCTGGTCGGCGGCGCGCACCAGGAAGAACTGGCTGGTGGGTTGATAGCCGGTGATGCGGGCAATGGCCTGGGCTTCGTTGAGCAACTGCGGCGGTGCGCCGACCCACTGGCGAATATCGTTTTTGCTGGTCAGCTGCCACAGCCCGGCGGCGCAGAACACCGCCAACAGTGCCAACAGCACCGGGCTCGGCACTCGCCGCAGCAGGGCTTCGCGCAGTTGCAGCAGGCACTGCGCAACCCGCAGCGGCCATTGCGCCGGGCGCAGGTCAGCGCCCTTGAGCAGGGCCGGCAGCAGGCACACCGCCGACAGGTAGGCGCCGAGCAGGCCAGCCGCGGAGAACACGGCGATCTGGGTCAGGGCCGGGAACGGGGTCCAGGCCAGCGCCAGGTACCCGATGCAGCTGGTGGCCAGGCTCAGGCTCAGGCCCGGCAGGGTCAGGCGCAACGCCGGCCAGCTGTGCCAGGGTTTCAGGCTCCAGCTCTTGGACAGGTAATGCAGCGGGTAGTCGACCGCGACGCCGATCAGGCTCGAGCCCAGGACCAGGGTCATCACATGCATATGGCCGAACAGCGCCACGCAGGCCACTGCGCCAAACAACATGCCCACCAGCACCGGCACAAACGCCAGCAGCACCCGCAGCCGGCGGAACGCCAGGAGCAACAGCAGCAGGATGCCCACGGTCGCACCGCCGCCGACCCAGGTGATTTCCCGGGTGGCTTGCTGCTGGCCATTGGCGGCGTACAGCAGGCCGCTGGCGGCCAGCAATTGCACATCGGCCTGGCTCGCCTGTTCGCGGCTTTGCCGGAGCAGCTCGGCCACCTGCAACGGCAGGCTCATATCAAATGCGTTGCCGGTGGTGCGCGCCCGCAGCAGGACCCAGCTTTTGCCGTCGGCGTCGGCCACCAGGGCACCGCTGCCGATGTCCAGTTGCACCGCGCCGCGTTGCGGTTGGCTGTTCTGGATGCGCCCGGTAAGGCCCAGCCAGTCATCCTGGCTCGGCACCAGGCTGAACCCGGTAAAGGGGTCGAACAAGACTTGGACCCGCTGCTGGATAAAGGCCGCGGGGTGTTCAATCAGTTGTTGCTGGTCGGCCGCCGAGAGCATCGCCAGCCGGCCTTGCAGCAGTTGGCTGCGCAGTGCCGGAAGGTCGGCTTGCAGGTTCCACTGGACCTTTTCGAACAGCCCGCTGGCCTGCCAGCGCTCACCCAGTTGCTGGGCCATGGCCACCGCCTGCTGACGCTCGGCATGGCCCACCAGCACCAGCATTTCGCGGTTCAGCGGCTCTTGCATGCGCTGCTCGGCCTTGAGCTCCAGGGCGTCCGGGGCAGTGCCCGGCACCAGCTCCATCAGGTTGGCCGACAACGGCGCACCCTGGCGCCATTGCCAGCCGGCCAGGGCCAGCACCGCCACCAGCAGGATCAGGAACAGCCTGGGCAACCAGCGCTCACTGGGCAAAGTCATGTTGCTCCGCTGCGCTCAAAGGTTGGCTGCTGGTGCTGTCGCGCATCTGCAGCAGGGTGCTGTCGCCCTGGGTTTCCAGGAGTTCGATGCGCTGCACCAGGGCACCGCCGTCGATATTGATCTGGGTGAACACTTGCTTGAGCAGCAGCGAGCGCGGGGTCAGGGTCAGTTTCCAGTCCTGGGCGTCGCCCGCCAGCTTGAGTTCGAAGTCGCGCTGCAGGCCGCTGCTGTCGCCTTGCAACACCGCGAGGAACAGGCGGTTCTGCTCGGCGCCGGCACTTTTGCCCGGGAGCATCTGCCAGCCATTGGCGTCACGCCGGGCGATGCCCTGGCCGGTGATGCGGTAGTCCTGCTGCAACGGCGTTTTCAGCAGCCAGAGCAGGCCGTGGTCCTTAGCCAGGACGAACGTGCCCTTGCTGGTCAGGGGCTGGGGCAGGGCCCGCAGGTGCTTTTCCTGGATGAAGTTGCCGTGGATGACCTCGGGCTTGGCCAACTGCTCGCTGAGCTGTTGCAGGTCGAAGGCCTGGGCGAGGGAACTGAACCCCAGCAGCACCAGGCCCGACAGGGCCACCCTGGCCAGAGGCAGGAAATTCAACCGGCTCATAGCAGCACCTTGGCCACGGCGTCGGTAAAGACCCGGGGCGAGGCCAGTTGCATCTCGCGGCTGGCCATGTCCACCGCGACCTGCACCGAGCTGGCGCGGGTCAGGCGTTCGCCGCTGGCGAGGTCGGTGATCAGGTAATTGATCTTCAGCCGGTTTTCCCACTCCACCAGGCTGGCGCGTACGTTCAGGGTCTGGCCGAACACCGCGCCGCGCACGTAGCGCAGTTGCAGGTCGATCACCGGCCAGGCGTAGCCCGACTCGACCATGGCCGTGTAGTTGTGGCCGATCCGATCGAGCAAGGCGCAGCGAGCGACTTCCAGGTATTTGACGTAATGCCCGTGCCAGACGACGTGCATGGTGTCGACGTCGAAAAACGGCACCAGGATCTGGGTGTCGGCGTGCAGCACTCCCTTACTGCGCATGCAGCCTCCAGTGTTGCTCGGCGATGCGTTGCAGGCACAGGCGCAGTTCGCCTTCCAGGGCGCGGTCTTCGATCACCGGCGGGAAGTCCTTGGCCAACTCTGCGTGCATCGCAGCCAGGGCTGGAGGCAGGGGGCGGGCATCGGCGGACTGGGCGCGCAGCCACACACCCTGGTTGGCCGCCAGCAGGGTGGCGGCGGCGACCTGTTCGGTCAGCTCCAGCACGCGAATCGCGTCCCGGGCGGCGATGGTGCCCATGCTCACCTTGTCCTGGTTGTGGCACTCGGTGGAGCGCGAGAACACGCTGGCCGGCATGGTGTTTTTCAGGGCTTCGGCGGTCCAGGCACTGGTGCCGATCTGCACTGCCTTGAAGCCGTGGTTGAGCATCGCGCGCTCGGCGCTGGCGCCGGACAGGTTGCTCGGCAGGCCGTGGTTGTAACGCACGTCCACCAGCAGCGCGAGCTGCCGGTCGAGCAGGTCGGCGACGTTGGCCACCAGGGTCTTGAGGCTGTCCATGGCGAACGCAATGTGCCCGCCGTAGAAATGCCCGCCGTGCAGCACGCGCTCGGCTTCGGCGTCGATGATCGGGTTGTCGTTGGCGCTGTTGAGCTCGGTCTCGATAAACGCGCGCAGCCAGTTCAGGCTGTCGGCCAGCACCCCCAGGACGTGGGGCGCGCAGCGCAGGGAGTAGCGGTCTTGCAGGCGATGCAGCGGCGCGGTCGGTGCGTCGATGGCCAAATCCTGGCGCAGCCAGGCCGCCACTTGCATCTGCCCCGGGTGCGGCTTGGCGGCGAACAGGCGCTCGTCGAAGTGCTCGGGGTTGCCTTGCAGGGCTACTACGTTCAGCGCGGTGATGCGGGTTGCCAGTTGCAGCAGGTAATCAGCGCGGGCGAAGGCCAGGCAGGCCAGGCCGGTCATCACCGCGGTGCCGTTCATCAACGCCAGGGCTTCTTTGGGGCGCAGCACCAGCGGGTCCCAGCCCAGTTCCCGGTGCACGTCGGCGGCCTGACGGCGTTCGCCACGGAACAGGACTTCACGCTCGCCGGACAGGGTCGCAGCCACGTAGGACAGCGGCGTCAGGTCGCCGCTGGCGCCGACCGAGCCTTCTTCCGGGATCAGCGGCAGGATGTCGTGTTCGAGAAAAGCCTGCAGGCGCTCCAGCAGCTCGACCCGCACCCCGGACACGCCGTGGCACAGCGACTGCAAGCGCGCCGCCAGTACCGCGCGGGTGGCCTGGGCATCCAGCAGCTTGCCCAGCCCGCACCCGTGGAAGGTGTACAGGTGGCGCGGCAGCGCCTCGACGTGTTGCAGCGGCACCGCGACCACGCAGGAGTCGCCGTAGCCGGTGGTGACGCCATAGATCACGCCTTCCTTGTCGAGCAAGGAGTCGAGAAACTGCGCGCCCTTGGCGATGCGCTGGCGAAACCCGGCATCACCTTGCAGTTGCACGGGCACCTGACGGTTGGCCAGGGCCAGCACGTCTTCGATGCGCAAGGGGAGTTCGCCGAAGGTTACCGGCTCAAGCGGATGCGTCGTCATCGGTCTTCCAGAATAGGTAAAAGTTGAACCACTGTTGCGGCGCTTCGAGGCAGTACTGGCCCAGGCGTTCGGCGTAGCGGGCGGTCCACTGGGCGATCACTTGCTCGCGGTCGCTGCGTTTCCAGGCCACGGCGTCGGTGAAGGGCTCGAGGATCACCCGGTAGCGACCCTGATGCTTGAGGCACAGCAGCAGGTTGACCGGGCATTTGAGCAGCCCGGCCAGCAGCCATGGGCCTTGGGGGAATGCCGCCGGATGGCCGAGGAAATCCACCCGTACATTGCGTCCGCCGTGCAGCGGCACGCGGTCGCCGGCAATCGCCAGCCACTCGCCGCGGTCCAGGCGCTGGCTCAGTTGCAGCATGATCGCCGGGTCCAGCTCGCTGACCTGGATCAGCCGCAGGTTGGTGGCCCCGGCCTCGCCCAGCAGGCGGTTGAAACGTTCGGCGTGCTTGGTGTGCACCAGCACGTTCATGGTCACCTGCTCGCCGAGTTCAGCCAGGGCGCGGCAGACTTCGAGGTTGCCCAGGTGCGCGCCCACCAGCATCTGCCCGCGTTCGCCGCGCAATTCGTTGCGCAGCAGCGCCGGGTCGACGATCTCGATCTGCTCGATGCGCAGCTTGCCGTTCCACACGTCGAGCTTGTCCAGCAGGGCGTCGGCAAAGGCCATGAACTGGCCGAACACCCGACGCTGGGTCGGGCGCAGTTCGTTGCGTCCGCTCCAGTCGGCGAGCCGTTGCTGATACTGCCAGGCGCTGTGTCGGGCGTTGCGGCCGAACAGGAAAAAGTACAGGACGATGGCGTACAGCACCGGGCTCAGCACCCGCCGCCCGAGGATCCTGACCCCGAATGCGGTGAGCTTCATCAGCCAGAAGCTGCCGCGTTCTTCATGCTCGGCCCAATGCTGTTGCTGGCTCATGCTCGCCACCGTCGCCAGAGGATCTGCGGCGCGCGCAGCAACATGCCGAAAAACAGCCGGGTGTGCATGCTGGAAATCAATGCGTTGTCGTGCAGCAGGCGAAAGTGCGAGAGGCCATCGGTGGGGTAGTGGACCTTGGTCGGCAGCCAGCGCATCGGCTGATTGCGCCAGGCCAGGCGCACCAGGACTTCGGGATCGAAATCCATGCGCTTGCCGAGTTTGACCGAATCGATCAGCGCCAGCACTGGCGGCAGCGGGTAGACCCGGAAGCCGCACATGGAGTCGGGAATCTGCAACGACAGGCTGTTGATCCAGACCCAGACATGGGTCAGGTAACGGGCATACAGGCGGCCCTTGGGCACGCTGCTGTCGTACTGTGGATAACCGCAGATCAGTGCCTCGGGGTGGGCGCGGGAGCTGGCGATAAAGTTATCCACATCGCGCAGGTCGTGCTGGCCGTCGGCATCCACCTGCAGGGCGTGGCTGAAGCCCAGGCGCGAGGCCTCGCGCAGGCCGGCCATGACTGCGCCACCCTTGCCCTGGTTCAGTGCCAGGCGGATCAGGAACACCTGCTCGCGCTTGGCCAGTTGTTCCAGGACCGCCGCGCAGGCCGGGCTGCTGGCGTCGTCCACCAGCACGCAGGGCAAGCCACCGGCGAGCAGGGCGTCGACCACCGCCGGCACCGCGCCTTCGTGGTTATAAACCGGAATCACCGCACAGGGCTTATGCATCGACCGCCCCCTGCCGCAGGCTGCGGCCAATGGCCCGGAACACGCGGATTCCCCGATAAAACTTATCCACAGGCTGCCTCCAGCAAAATGCGCCCACTGGAACAGGCCGCCGTGTCGTTGCGGTAGGCGAAATACAATTTTCCGCGTTCATCGTCGAACCGCAGGTGCAATTGCACCTGGTCGCCGGGGCGCACCAGTTGCTGGAATTTCAGCACTTCCATGCCGGCAAAGCGGCCCGGCAGGTCCAGCAGTTGCTGGCCCAGGGCCAGGGCCCAATCGACCTGGACCACCCCAGGCAATACCGGGGTCTGCGGGAAGTGCCCGCTGAAATAGGCCAGGTCCGGGGGGATGCTCAATTGCAGGTTCCACTCGCCGTCCTGTTCGTGCTGTTCCAGCACTTCAGGCGCTTGTGGGCGCGGTGCCAGCAGCAGGGCCTCGACCTCGGCCTGGGGCAACTTGCCCTGGGCGTTCAGCGGCAGCTGGCGCAGCAACCGCCAGCGGCGCGGCAGGGCCAGGGCTTCGCAGTGCTGGCTCAGGTGCTGGCGCAGGGACTGGGTCAGGTGGCGGCGGCCGCCGTTGCGCAGGGCCTGCAAGCCCGCTTCGCTCAAGACCAGCACGGCGCCGAGGGAGGCTCGGTTTTCCTGGACCACGCCCAGGCGCGCTTCGCTGACCCAGGCATGGCTGGCCAGGGCCTGTTCGAGCATGGGCAGGGAGATGCGTTTTTCTTCCAGCTTGACGATCCGGTCCAGGCGCCCGAGCAGCTCGAAACGGCCATCGGCCTCGATTCGTGCGGCATCGGCGCTGTGTTCGACATGCCCTTCTGGCAGGTAGGTCGAGGCAATCAGCAGCGCGCCGTCCGCGTCCTGGCTCAACTGCACGCCGGCGAACGGTTGCCACAGGCTCGCGCCCTGGCGCCAGGCGATGCCGCCGGTTTCCGAACTGCCGAAAATCTCGGTCGGCCATTGGCCCAGGCGCTGTTGCAGGCTGTGCGCGGCCTCGGCGGGCAAGGCGCCGCCCGAGGAAAACACCCGGCTGACCTGGCTCAAGGCCGGCCAGTCGAGGTTGTCGCCCATGCGCTTGAGCAGCGCCGGGCTGGCGACCCAGGCAAAGGCCGGGTACTCGCGGCTGGCGCGTTGCAGGTCTTCGGGGAACGGCAATTGGCGGCGCACGAACGGGCGCCCGGCGCACAGCGGCCACAGCACCCGAAACAGCAGGCCGTAGATGTGTTGCGCGGCGACGCTGCCAATCATGCAGGCGCTGCCCAGTTCCGCGCCCCATAGCTGTTCCAGGGCCTGGACCTCGTTGGCCAGTTGCACCAGGGTCTTGTCGATGCGCTTGGGTTCGCCACTGGAGCCGGACGTGCACAGGCTCAAGCGGCACTGCGCCAGGTCCAACTCGGCAGCCGGCAGCGGCGCCTGCAACAGGTCAGCGAGGCGCGTGTCGTGCTCCAGGTCGGTGAGCCACAGGTCTACCTCACCGGACCAGCGCTGGCGGGTCTGGGTCTGCAGGTCGGCCGGCAGCAGCACGCTGACCCCGGCCCGCCAGGCGCCGAGCAGGGCGATGGCCAGTTGCGCGGCGTCTTCCAGGTGCAGGGCCATGCGCTGCACGCCCCGGGCCTGGAGCCCGGCGGCCAGGCGCAGCGCCTGGTCGTGCAGGGCGCTGTGGTCGAGTACCGGGTCGAAGGTCACCGTCCGCCCCGGGTGAGCCTTGAGCAGCAGGTGCTCAAGCTTGATCCAATTCATGCGCGGCCTCGTACGCGTTGTCGTAATAGCCATTCAATGGCAAACAGCAAGCCCATCAGCCCGTAGGCGATCAGGCCGTTGTACAACGTCCACCAGCTCAGCGGCGCCCAGAGGGTCAGGGCGGCGGCGAGCAATCCGTTACAGAGGAAAAACACACTCCAGGCCACGGTGACCTGGCGCGTGTAGCGAATCGCCTTGGGCGGCAGCGCAGGCTCACGCAGGCGCGCCAGGCGCTCGGCCACCGGCGGGCCGTATTTCAGGCTCAGGCCGAACAGACCGAGCATGAAACTGCTGATCAGCACCGGGTACCAGCGCAGCAATTGCGGGCTGTCGAACAGCGCCAGCAGCAGGCAGAACAGCATGGCCGCCGCCGCCATCCACAGGCTGCTGGCCCGCCGTTCGCCGGTCAGTGCGCGGGCCAGCCACAGGCCGCCCAGCAACAGGCCGAACTGCCACGGGGCGAAGTGCTCCATGCCGAAATACACCGCAAAGGGGTACAGCAAGCCCGCCAGCAGCAGGCCCAGGCCGATCAGACGACTCATGCGGCCGGCTGGACCAGACGGTAGACCGCCTCGACCACGTCATTGACGGTGCGCACCGACTTGAATTCCTCGGCGGCGATTTTCTTGCCGGTCTGACGCTTGATGTGGTCGATCAGGTCGACCGCGTCGATGCTGTCGATTTCCAGGTCCTGGTACAGGTTGGACTCAAGGCTCACGCGCTCGGGTTCCAGCTCGAAGAGTTCGACCAGGGCATCGCGCAGGGTGTTGAAGATATCGTCACGAGTTTGCATGGTCCGGTCTCAAGCTGCCTGTTTTGCAGTGACGAAGGCCGCAAGGCTCGCCACGTTACTGAAGTGATTGCGCGTGTCCTTGGCGTCGGCGTCGATCTTGATGCCGTACTTCTTCTGGATCGCCAGGCCCAGTTCCAGGGCGTCTACCGAGTCCAGGCCCAGGCCGTCGCCGAAAAGGGTCTGCTCGTTGCCGATATCCTGTGCGCTGATGTCTTCGAGGCCCAGGGCATCGATGATCAACAGCTTGATCTCAAGGGTTAAGTCCGGGTGCAGATTGCTCATCTGAGGCGAGCTCCTTAATGAAATAGTGATGCAAGTGGTCGTTGAGTTTGCGCGAGGCCTGGGGTGCGGGGCCTTGAGCGGCGAAGGTCTGTGGGTCTATATCGGCACCCACGCGGAAACTGAAGTGCACGCGACGTTGCGGGATGCGGTACCAGGGTTCGGCCTTGGTCAGGGTGGTCGGGCTGACCTTTATCACCACCGGGGTGAGGATTCTCGCACCCCGCAGGGCAATCGCTGCCCCGCCCCGATGAAAGGCCGGTGCCTGGCCCGGTACGGTGCGCGTGCCTTCGGGGAAAATGATCAGGGTCTGGCCGTCCTGCAGTGCCTGGCCGGCGGCATCGAGCATGTCCATGCTGCCGTCATTGCTGATATAGCCGGCTTCGCGCACCGGGCCGCGGGTGAAGGGGTTCTGCCACAGGCTCTGTTTGACCACGCAGTTGGCGTTGCGCACCAGGCCGATCAGAAACACCACGTCGATCAGCGACGGGTGGTTGGCGATGATCATCTGCCCCGGGCGGCCGAGTTTCTCCGCGCCCTGGACGTCATAGGTCAGCACGCCGCAGCGGGCCATGAACCGGATAAACAGCCAGAACAGCCGGCTGATGGTCGCGCGGGCACGACGCTGGTGCGCCTCGGGTGTGCCCGGCAGGCAGCTCAATAGCGGAAAAATCACCAGGCGCAGGCACAAACTACCTAGACCGAACAGCGTAAAGCTCGCTGCCGTGGCCATCAGGCGCCAGTAGTAGGCATCGCGCGGTTTCGCGCTTACCGGTTGCGTTGCCAGGTCCATACACGATTCTTCCAGGCATGTTGGCAGGTGGCCTGCGGGGTGAGCAGGGTACGCAACAGATTCAGGGCATGGGGCCACTGGGCTCGCGGGCTGTCTTCAGACGCGCTGCCATCGCCGGCGCTGCCGAGGGACAGCTGCCAGTCGTCGCCCGGGGTCAGCAGCAGGCCGACCGCATAAGGAAAGGGCACGTCGTCGATCCATTCGGCATAGGCCTGTGGCGGCTGCTCTTCGGTGATCAGCAGCAGCACCGCCGGGGCGCCTTCGGCGAGCAGCGCGGCGGCTTCGAGCATGCCGTGTTCCAGGCCGTCGCCGGCGGCGGCGAGGGCGGTCATTTCGCTGGTTTCGCCGCGCATGATCGACCACAGGCCGATCACCGCGTTATGCACCGACAGGCTGAACTGGGTCGGCGACAGGGGCTGGCCGGCGGCCAGGTCGCTGAGAATGTCGAAGGTGCGTGGGGTTTCGCCGTGGCGTGAAACAAACACCAGGGGCAAGTGTTCCAAGCCTTGGGCCAAGGGCCAGCCAACGCTGAAGGCCATTCGTGCCAGGCGGCTCAGGCGTCGGCGTTGCATGGCGGGCAGGAAGGACACGTCGGGGGCGGCATCGCTGCTGGCAAGCACGGTCGGTTGGCGGCTCCAGGCCTGCCAATCGTCCACGCTTTCGAGCCCAGGGGCCCATGCGCGCCATTGAGCGATGTTGAACTTGATCACTGGTTTTCATCCCGCCCCTGCGGGCTTCCTTGACGCGGTGAGTCGCGTTGATAGCGAACCGACTCTACGTGGCCCTATGGCCGAGTGGCGCGCATTATCCCGGTGCGGCTGGCTTGTAGCAAATATTGGTTACATTTGCTTGAAGAAATAAGACGCTTCTCATGCGGAGATGTCATTTTGACATCTTTTGCCCCGAAAAATAATGCAGCCCATCGGTAATACGGGGGCTTAGGATGATATTTTCCACTGCCGGCTGGGCTCGTGTGCGAGTGGGGCGCCAACGAGGTAGCTAAGCGGCAACCAGGGCTACTACACTCGCTGATCTTTGATACACGGAGGTTTTGACATGCGGCGTGTGGTGTTCAATCAGAAAGGTGGCGTGGGCAAGTCGAGTATTGCCTGCAATCTGGCGGCGGTCAGCGCCAGCGAGGGTTATCGCACCTTGTTGGTGGATCTGGATGCCCAGGCCAACTCCACCCAGTACCTCACCGGCCTGACCGGCGACGACATTCCCATGGGCATTGCCGATTTCTTCAAGCAGACCCTATCGTCCGGGCCGTTTTCGAAGAAAAACCAGGTGGATATCTACGAGACTCCGTTCGACAACCTGCACGTGGTCACCGCCACCGCCGAGCTGGCCGACCTGCAGCCCAAGCTCGAGGCCAAGCACAAGATCAACAAACTGCGCAAATTGCTCGACGAGTTGTCCGAAGATTACGACCGGATCTACCTCGACACCCCGCCGGCCCTGAATTTTTATGCGGTATCCGCACTGATTGCCGCTGATCGGGTGTTGATCCCCTTCGATTGCGACAGCTTCTCACGCCAGGCGCTATACGGCCTGCTGGCAGAAATCGAAGAATTGAAGGAAGACCACAACGAAGACCTGCAAGTGGAAGGCATCGTGGTCAATCAGTTCCAGGCCCGGGCCAGCCTGCCGCAGCAGATCCTCGACGAGTTGATAGCCGAAGGCCTGCCGGTGCTGCCGGTGTACCTCGCCAGCTCGGTGCGCATGCGTGAATCGCACCAGGCCAATATGCCGCTGATCCACCTCGACCCACGGCACAAGCTGACCCAGCAATTTGTCGAGCTGCACAATCTGCTGGAAAACGCCTGACTCCACCATGAGGGGGCAAGCCCCTCATTGGCCGGTGCAGGGCCTCAGATGCCCTGGCTGCGCAACCAGCCCAGCAGTTGCGGCAACGGCAGGGCGCCGCTCTGGCGGGCGACTTCCCGGCCGTTCTTGAACAGGATCAGGCTGGGAATCGATCGAATCCCCAATTGCCCCGACAACTGCTGATTGCTTTCGCTGTCGAGTTTGGCCAGCCGGCATTTGCCCTTGAGCTGGGCCGCCGCCTGTTCGAATACCGGGGCGAAGGATGTGCACGGCCCGCACCACTGCGCCCAGACATCCACCAGCAACGGCAGGTCGCCCTTGATCTGGCTGGCGTAATCGCCCTGGGTCAGTTCAAAGGGTTTACCCAGCAACACCTCGGCCTTGCAGCGCCCGCACTTGGGCAGGTCGCCCAGGCGCTCGCCGGGGATGCGGTTGAGACCGTTGCAATGAGGGCAGGGGATCAGCAGTGGCTCGGACATGGTTGGGCTCCGCAAGCAGGGTAGAGCGCCTTAAATGGCGGCGCCCGGGGTGAATATCAAGTCGGCGCCGGCAGGCAGGTGCCGACGTGGCGCCCCGGGTTCACGGGGCGGTCGGGGCCTGCTCGACGCTGACCAGGCGGTCCATGGAACGGCCGATGTAAAAGGTAAAGGGCCGACCCAGGGCCATGGCCATACGCTCGCAGCGGCCCATGAACCCTATGTTTTGCAGGGGCGAAATCTCTCCGTCCTCGTGGTGCTGCAGGCCCAGGGAGCCGACATTGAACCCGACCCGGTCGGCCCGGCGATTGGGGCGCGTCCCCCAGGAGGTCTTGATTGCACCCAATGTGATGCGGTTGTCGAACAGCTGCTGGTTGAGCGAGGGGTTGACGAAGGTGATGTTGCCGAACAGGTACTGCGCGGGCGCGTGCTTGTCCTCTTTCCACTGCAGGTACAGGTTGTAATCGCCTTTTCCGGTCCCGGCCTTGCTGCCCATCTGGCTGAACGGCATGCCCGGTGGTCGGACAGTGGCCTGGTATTGGCAAAACGCCTCGTTGGGGGTGCCGGCGGCTGCGAGCTTGCCGGTGGCCAATTCCTCTGCCGAGAACTGAAACATGACGTCGGCGAACTTCACCGGTTCCAGGGGCAGCGGCAAGCGGCGCGGCAGGGCCATGGCTTTTTTGCGGTAGTCGGCGCTGGTGTATTTCCCGGTTTCCGGGGCGATCTCCAACACCGCTTCGAAGGTGCCGGCTGCACGGGCCTGGACGATCTCGTCGAACAGTTCCCGCAGGCGCAGGCGCTGGGCCTCGGGCACGCTGCTGCCCAGTTTGATATGCAGGGTCTTGTCGTCCTGGCGGTCCATCTCCAGGCCGATGTCGCCGGCCTCGATGCCGATCCCGGCGGCCATCTGGGTGATGGTCTCCTCAAAGTACGGCACGATTCTGGCCTGCTTGGGGTTACCCACCTCTTCCTGGAAATGCAGGGTGAGGTAGGTCTGCTTGCAGCCGGTTAGCAGCATCAGCAGCAGGGCGGTCACGCAGAGGCGTCGGTTCAATGGGGATCCTTGTCGCGCAAGTGGTTACAGGTAATCGACCCGGCTCAAGCGATCCAGGGTCCGGCCCATCTGAAACGTAAATGGCCGGCCCAGGGCCTGCATTTTTTGATCGCACAGCGCTTGCAGCTCATCTTTGCGGGTGTCGAAAGACTGGGCGGAGGTGAGCTTCTGCACGCCGATGGAGCCGATGCTGATGGCGAATTCGTCGAACGGAACAGGCGCGGGCCGGGTGATTTTCGAGCTCGATGGCCAGATCTGGACGTTTTTCTGTTGCAGGTGCCGGTTCAGGTCCGGGTCATCGAAATGCACCCTGAGCGGTACCTTGGCGATGCTGCTGCGGATCATCAATGAGATCAGGCCGGGCTCGCTGATGTCGTCCTGGAGGGCTTCGTAGGCGATCAATTGCAAGCGCTCGGGCATTTTCAGGTGGGCGGTGATCTTGCAACTGACCGGGCCTTCGATTTCGCTCTTGCTGACGATGGCGCTCATGCTGTCCTCATAGCTGCGGGCCAGCAGCATTTCGAACGTCGGGTCGAACTCCAGGCTGGCGTCGATGCTGTCCGGCAGCCCGCTGGAGCCGGACGGGGTGACGCTGGCATGGGCGTTATCCAGGTCCAGGCGCAGGTTCATCGAGCTGGCCTTTCGCGCGTTGGTGACCCCTTCGAAGATGGCCCTGAGGCTGCCTCGTTGTTCCGGGCTCAGGGAACGGTCCGCCAGGCGCAGGTGGATCACCTTGTCATCCTCCGCGTCGCGCTCCAGGGCGATGGCATCCGGGTCCAGGCCCTGGACGCTGAGCGCGGTGTAAATGCTCTGCTTGTACGCCTCGTGCACCAATTGGTCGGAGAATTGCGGGCCGGCCTTGGGGTCGGAACGCACCGAGTCCTGGAAGTGCAGGGTCGCGAAGTCTTCCTTGCATCCGGTCAGTGAGAGCAGCAGTGGCAATAGCAGCAGGCAGCAACGTTTCATGGTGGGCTCGTGCAGAGGATCAGCGGGGGCAGGGTTCGCGGCATGGGCGAACCGGAGAAGGTGCGGACAGGCGGCCGACGCGTCACTGCGCGAGGCGGCGACCATTGAGGCCGATGACCACGGCGAACTTTTTGGCGATGACCACCTCGGCCAGGTTGCTGGCGGCCAGGAAGTTCTGCATCGGGTAGGGAAATTCCACGGGGATTTCACCGATCGACACATGTTGCAGCGCTTGCGCCGGCAGCTCGATGCCGTCGCTCGCGGCGCCGCCGCGAATCAGGTAGACGTTGTCGCTGACAGGTTCGTAGGACATGCCGCCACTGCCCTGGATCCGTTGCAGGCTGGCGGTCTGCTCGGCCAGCGCCTCCAGTTCGGCCTGGGTGATGGTGCGATGGGGTTTGCCGTGCAGGCGCAGGTCCTGCAGGTTCATGCGGTACTTGGCGCGGCGGCTCAGGTAGATGACAGCCGACACCAGGCTGATGACACCAAAAACCAGGGTGACCAGGTTGAGGAACAGGTTCATGCGCATCCTTGCAGGTACTGGCAATCAGGGTCGCGCATTATCCGCATCCGTTGCCGGTGGGTCCATGGCCCAGCCCGGGGCTTAATCGAAGCTCATGAAGCAGTCGCGCTCGGCGTAGTACTCGATGGCCGCCAGTAGCTCGGTGTTGCTCACCGTCGGCTTGTGGTGCAGGGCGCTCATGACCACGTCTTCGAGCAGTTCGTCGCTGAACCAGAATTCCAGGCCGTTCTGGATGACGTACGGCGGGTAGATTTCTTCGTCGTCATCGGTGATCTGGGAAAACGCCTCGATCACGCAGGGGGTGTGCAAGGTCAGAGGGGTGTCTTGTGGCGCGCCGTAGACGCAGAACTGCAGGGTTTTTTCCTGCTGGCGCAACAGCTCGATCAAGTCGCCAAAGGCCAGGTGCTGCTGGTAGTGCATAACACCTCCGCCGGTCATTCGCGGTAGCTGACGCTGGCGATGTAGTGAACGATCACGCCGCGGATGCTGGCGGTCGATGGGGTGCCGGTGAAACGGTGGTCGTAGGCCAGCACCAGTTGATTGAACGGCTGCGGGGTTTGCCCCAGGCCTTGCTCGGTGAGGCTGTCGCAGATGCTGGCGGCGTATGAAAAGTCTTCAAGGGCGGCGAGCAGCGAGCAGCCCACCTCGACTCGCGCAACTTCCAGCAGGTCGTCGTCGAGGCTCACGCCGAAGGCCCGGGAAAACTCCGAACCCTGGCTATCGCCGTCTTCGGTGTAGCTGGGGCAGGTCAGGTGGTGCAGCGTGTCCTCGCTCCAGTCAGCGTGGGTCGCCCAGATCGAGACGGTTTTTTCCGGCATTTGCGGTTCCTTGGCAAGCGCTCGGCATGGGGGCTCAAGCGTGCTCGGTAAAAGTGTTGCGGACTTTACCAGACACCAGAGTGCCCTGGAGTTTGTTGCAATCGCTCACACACTGCGCGGCAGGCAGGCGCCTTGGCTGTCTAGGCTTGGCAGTACACGAGCGCCGTTGGTCTGACGGCGGATATAGCATATTGAGATATCCGATGCTCGCGTCTAGCCTCCATAGCACTATGCGATAGGGACATTGCATGCGAATCATCACGGTCAAACGAATCTGGGAAGCCAAGGCGCGCTGGCAGCAGTCGGCCAATGCGCTGGATACGTGGTATCGACTGCTCAAGGGCAGCAAGCCGGTGGATTTCGCCGCCCTGCGCGCCCTTTGTCCGGCGGTGGACAAAGTGGGCCCGCTGCATGTGTTCGATATCGGTGGTAACAACGTGCGGTTGATTGCAGTGGTTCGCTTTACCACGCAGAAGCTGTACATCCGTCATGTGTTGGATCACCGCGACTATGATCGCGGCCAATGGAGGGAGGAACGAGGATGAGTGTGTTGGTCGAGCAGGCTGCCGAGCATTGGCAGTATGTGGCGCCCCTGGTGTGCAAACCCAGGACCGAGGCGGATTACGACAGGTTGGTCGCGGCGCTCGATGAGTTGCTGGAGCTGACCGGGGATGACGAGGCGCATCCGCTCAACAGCCTGGTGGATATCATCGGCGACTGGATCGAGGCCTACGACGAAGAGCATCGGCCCATGCCGCAGGTCAGTGGGGTCAGTATGCTGGCGTCCCTGATGCGCGAGCACGGCCTGACCCAAAGCGACCTGCCCGGGGTGGGCGCGCAGTCGGTGGTGTCGGAGGTGCTCAGCGGCAAGCGCCAGCTTAACCTGCGGCAGGTCCGCTGGCTGGCCGAGCGCTTTGGTATCTCGGCCGAAGTGTTCATCTGAGGGCGCGACTCAGGAAGAACAACTGATCTCCAGGTGCTTGCCCCACTCCGGGGGTCGCTCGGCATAGGCCTGCATGCCGGGCTGCTCCTCGAACGGCTGGCTCAAGACGCTGTGCAGGCGGCGTACCTCGCTGTAGTCGCCGCTCTCGGCGGCATCGATGGCCTTTTGCGCCAGGTAGTTGCGCAGGATGTACAGCGGGTTGACCCCGTGCATCCGTGCCCGGCGCTGAGCCTGAGGCTCCTGCGGCTCGCGGGCGACCCGGGCCTTGTAGCGCTCGGCCCAGGCGTCGAACCCCTTGATGTCGACAAAGTCGTCCCGCAGGCGGGCCACGGCCAGTTCGGCGGACTCGTCCCCCAGGCGGCGGAAGAACAGGGTGTAGTCGACGCTGCTGCCCTGCATCAGTTGCAGCAGTTGCTCCAGCAACTTCTGGTCCTCGTCCTCGGCGGTGGTCAGGCCCAGGCGCCGGCGCATCAGGTCCAGGTACTGCGCCTGGTACAGCGGCAGGAACAGGCCGAGGGTTTCGCGCAGCGCCTCGACGCTGATGAAGGGGGTCAGGGCCTGGGCCAGTGCGCTGAGGTTCCACTGGCCGATCGGCACCTGGTTGCTGAAGGAATAGCGGCCCTGGTCGTCGGAATGGTTGCAGATGAAGTGGGCGTCGAAATCGTCGAGAAAGGCGAAGGGGCCGAAGTCGAAGGTGATGCCCAGGATCGACATGTTGTCGGTGTTCATTACCCCGTGGCAGAAGCCATAGGCCTGCCACTTGGCGATCAGTTCGGCGTTGCGCTCGACGATTTCGCGAAACATCGCCAGGTACGGCTCGGGCTGCTCAAGGCACTCGGGGAAGTGCATGGCCAGCACGTGTTCGCCGAGCTGTTTTTGCTGCTCGGGTTTTTTCGTGTAGTAGAAATATTCGAAGTGGCCAAAGCGGATATGACTCGGCGCCATGCGCAGCACCATCGCCGCCCGCTCCTGTTTCTCGCGCCAGACCGGGGTGTCGGAGCCGATCACGCACAGCGCCCGTGAGCTGGGGATGCCCAGGGCATGCAGCGCCTCGGAGGCGAGGAATTCGCGGATCGACGAACGCAGCACCGCGCGGCCATCGCCCATGCGCGAGTAAGGGGTTTGGCCGGCGCCCTTGAGGTGCAGGTCCCAGTGCTCGCCGGCGGCGTTGTACACCTCGCCCAGCAGCAGGCCACGGCCGTCGCCGAGTTGCGGGTTGTAGGAGCCGAACTGATGCCCGGAATACACCATCGCCCGTGGCTCGGCCTCGGCCCACAGCTTGTGCCCGCCAAACAGCTCGGCGAACACCGGGGTCTCGGCCAGCGCCGGGTCCAGGTCCAGCAGGGCCATGGCGGCGTCGCTTGCCACCACCAGGCGCGGGTTGTCGATGGGGTCGGGCAGGACGTGGGTTGAGAAGGCGTCGCCCAGGCGGGCGAAGCGATTGTCGAAGGTCAGTTCGTCGAGGGCTTTCAACGGCCATCTCCTGGGGTCTGTTGCCGTTTGGTGATGAGCCGCGTTGCGGGGCCAAACGGTGCGAGGAAAGGCGCGGCCTGTCACCAAGCGGCAACAGGCCCTCGCAGAATGTCCGAGCATTCTGCTCGGATAGGGCGCCTAGTCGAGTTTGCCCGGCGGCGGCTCTTGCAGCGGCTTGCCTTCGGGCAGCGGGACAATGGTCTTGGTCTCCGGCTCGATGGGCACCATTTTGTACTCCTGGCCGTGGAGGTTTTTCAGGTAAACCTCCATCTGCCGGAACGAAATGTTGATGTGCTGCTTCTTGAACTCGCGGTTGATAAAGCGGTTGACCTCATCCACCACCGGGTTGCGGTCGCCCAGCTCGCGCACGTGCATGCGCAGCTCGTGGTCCAGGGTGCTCTCGCCGAAATTGAGGAAGTACACGTGGGGCTCGGGCTCCTTGAGCACCCGTGGGTTCTCCCGCGCGGCCTTGAGCAGCAGCTCTTTCACCAGGTCCAGGTCCGAGCCGTAGTCGACGCCGAGCTTGAGGGTGACCCGGGTGATGGTATCGGTCAGCGACCAGTTGATCAGTTGCCCGGTGATGAAGGTCTGGTTGGGGACAATGATGTCCTTGCGGTCGAAGTCGGTGATGGTGGTGGCGCGGATGCGGATCTTGCTCACCGTACCCGACAGGTTGCCGATGGTGATGGTGTCGCCAATGCGCACCGGGCGCTCGAACAGGATGATGATGCCGGAGATGAAGTTGGCGAAGATCGCCTGCATGCCAAAACCCAGTCCCACGGACAAGGCCGCTACCAGCCACTGCAACTTGTCCCAACTGACCCCGAGGGTCGAGAGGGTGGCGACGAAACCGACCCCGGCAATGGCGTAGGACAGCAGGGTGGTGGTGGCGTAGGCGCTGCCCTGGGCCAGGTCCAGCTTGGACAGCACCAGCACCTCCAGCAGCCCCGGCAAGTTGCGCGCCAGGGCGAAGGTGATGCCGATAATGATCAGCGCGCCGAGCATGTCGCCGATGCTGATCGGCACCATGCTCATGTTGGCGCCGGTGCCGCTGGTGTATTCGTAGAGGGTGACGTTGTCCAGGTAGGAGAACACGGTGATCAGGTCCGACCAGACCCAGTACAGCGCCGCCATGAAGCCGCCGAGCAAGGCCAGACGGATCAGGCGCAGGGATTGTTCGTTGACCTTTTCGATATCCAGGGGCGGCTCTTCGACCATCGCATCGCCGCTTTCCCCGGCTTCCTTGGCAGCCTGGCGCTTGCTCAGAGCGCGCTGGTAGGCCAGGCGCCGTGCCGCCACGCTGAGGCCGCGCACGAAGGTGGCTTCGATCACCAGCCAGAACATCAGCAGGTACAGGGTATTGATCAGGCGGTCGCTGAGTTTCAGCGCGGTGTAGTAGTAGCCGAAGCACACCGCGATGAACAAGGCGATCGGCAACGCCGTGAACAGCACCCCCACCGCCTTGCGAAACAGCGAGGCGTTCTGGTGGGTCGGGCTGCTCAGCAGCAGGCGGCTGAGCAGCCAGGCCATCAGCGCATAACAGGTCAGGACCACGGCGATCCCGAGCACGTCATCGGCCAGGGCCGCCGGTTGGTGCTCGGCCACCGCCACCACGGCCACCAGTGCCAGCACCACCAGGCCCAGGCGCCGGACCCAGCCCTGGAGGAATTCGACCTGGGGCTTCTCCCAACGGAAATGCAGTTCGGCCACGCCGCCCGGCGCGAGGATGCGATAGGCGGTGTAGAACACCAGCCAGGCCTGGGCCGTCTGCAACAGCGCGGCACCGAGGTTGGCGTTCTGTCCCCGGGCGTCGATCTGCAGGGCATAGCCGCACAGCGCCAGGGCCAGGGTCACCGGCATGGCCAGGAGGATATTGACCAGGATCGCCAGCGGTGTGTGCCACTGACTGTCGCGCTTAAAGTGGCCGATGTCCTGGTGAACCTTGTTCAGCCGCGAGTACAGGCTCTTGCGTCGCCACAGCAGGGCACCGATCAACAGCAGCAGCGGCAGGAACAGCAACGGGCGCTGGGCCAGGCCGTCGGTCAGCTCGCTCAGGCTCGAGGCCCAGGGCAGGGTGGTGATCTGCTTCTGCAGGCGCTGCGGCACGCCTTCCAGCCATTCGAGGTCCAGCGGCTTGTTGCTGGGGATCCAGAACATCTGCTCGTCGAGGGTCGCCCGCAGGTTTTGCGAGGTGCTCAGCAGTTGCTTCTGGTTCAGTTGCAGGGTGATGGATTCGTTGAGCAGCGCGCTCAGTTCGCGGTTCAGCCGCTCCAGCAGGTCGGCGCGGGTGATCGCCAGGTCGAGCAGGGTCCGGCGCAATTGCGGCGTGACCTGCTCGGACGGCTGGGTGGCCAGCAGGTTGTCGACGTAGGTGCTGGGGCTGCTGATCAGCTCGCGCTGCTGGTTGACTTCGAACTGGTACAGGCGGATGTCGGCGATCTGGTCGGCCAGGTCGCGGTCCAGGCGCAGGCGCGGCAGGGCCTGTTTCTGTTTATAGAGGATCTTCGACAGCAGCAGGCTGCCCTTGAGCACGCTGATCTGCTCGTCCAGGGCTGCATCGCTCTGGGTCACGCTGTCCAGTTGCTGCTTGGTTTCCAGGTTCTGCTGGGTCAGTTCGTTGAGACGGTCGGTGCTTTTGAGCAGGTAGTCGGAGAGCTTGAGGTTGGCCGCGCTTTCGCTGGCCAGCAGGCTGCTGCTGCCGGCCTTTTGCGCTTCGATGGACTGCTGGGTGACGGTCTGCTGCGACTGGGCCAGGCGCTTCTGGTTGATCAGGGTTTGCAGGTCCTGGATTTCCTGTTCCAGGCGCGCGGTTTTTTCCATCAGCAGGTCATGCTGGCTGTTGCCCAGGTCCTGCAACTGGCTATTGCCTGCCAGCTCCTGGCGCCGCAGGGGGATCAAGGCATTGATCGCCGCCAGTTCGGCATTCAACAGGTTGCGCTGGTCGGCGCTGAGCAGCTTGCCGTTGTCGCGGCCGGACTTGAGGGTCAGGTTGATCTGCTGGGTGCGGGTCTGGCTGCTGCTGATTTCCGCCTGGGCGCGCTCCGGACGGGTTTGCGCGGTGATGGTCAGGCTGTTGGCATCGGCCAGGGCTTTTTGCAGGTCGCTCTGCTGGGTGGTGCGTTCGGTGAGCAGTTGCTCCAGCTGCGACACCGGCGCGCTGGCATAGCGTTGCGCCACTGGCACCACCTTGGTGGCTTTGAGGCGAGCCAGTTCACGCTGGTTTTCCGTGGTCTGGCGCGGCGCGTTGGCCAGTTGCTGCTTGAGGTCGTTCAGCCGCTGTTCGTAGTCCTGCTTGTTGCTCAACTGGGTCAGGGTGTTTTGCAGCACCGTCTGCAAGGCTTTCTGGTCGGCCTCGGGCAGTTTGCGGTCGGCGATTTTGTCCAGGCTTTGCTGGACCGCTTCGGCGCTGGGCGGTTCGGCAGCCTGGGCGGCGCTTACGGAAAAACACAAGCCCAGCAGGGCAATGGCGAGAAAAGTGCGCAGGGTTGGCATAGAGACCGGTCAAGCAAGTGGAAAAAGGGTCGGGTGCGTCAAAGCTGGTATCAGGTTGATACTAAACCGCAACGCGCCCTGGAGTTTAGAGGAAGAGACCGGGACCCGGGCGACTTCCTTCGGGGAATCTGACGCCCACTTTGCTGATCTTGTTCCCGTCCATCACTGCAACGGTCCAGATGGTGCTGTTCCACTCCACCTGGTCGCCCACCACCGGTGCGCCACCGACCTTCTGGGTGATGAAACGGCTCAATGGCATGTCGCTATCAAGGCCGTCCAGCTTAAGCCCGTACAGCGCCGAAACCGCGCCCAGCTGGGCGTCTCCTTCCAGCACGAAGTCGCCGAAGAAGCGCAGATCCAGGCCACGTTGCGGGGCCTGGCTGAAGAGTTTGCCGAGGGCCGACAGGTTGTGTTCATGGCCGATCACGCACAGCAAATCATCGGCTTCGAGCACCGTACTACCCGACGGATGGAGCAGTTCCTGGCCGCGGAACAGGGCCGCGATCCGCGTGCCCTCGGGCATTTTCAGCTCGCGCAGGGCGGCGCCAATGCACCATTTCTCCGCGCCCAGGCGGTAAACGAACAGCTCCCACTCGCTGGTGACGTGGACTTCCAGCGCGGCCCGGGAAATCGGCGCCGGCTCCGGCGGCACCGTGACCTTCAGCAGCTTGGCGACCCAGGGCAGGCTGGTGCCCTGGACCAGCAACGACACCAGGACGATAAAGAACGCCAGGTTGAAGTACAGCTGGGCGTGGGGCAGCCCGGCCATCAGCGGGAACACCGCGAGAATGATCGGCACCGCGCCGCGCAGGCCGACCCAGGAGATAAAGGCTTTTTCCCGGCCATGGAAGGCCTTGAACGGCAGCAGGCCGACCATCACCGACAGCGGACGGGCAAACAGGATCATCCACAGCGCCAGGCCCAGGGCCGGCAGGGCGATGGGCAGCAGGTCGTGGGGGGTGACCAGCAGCCCCAGCACCAGGAACATGCCGATCTGCGCCAGCCAGGCCATGCCGTCGAGCATGTGCAGGATGCCGTGGCGGCTGCGCACCGGGCGATTGCCGATCACCAGGCCACACAGGTACACCGCGAGGAAACCGCTGCCATGCAGGGCGTTGGTCAGGGCGAACACCAGCAGGCCGCCGCTGATCACCAGGATCGGGTACAGGCCGTTGGCCAGATGGATGCGGTTGACCATTTGCAGCATCACCCAGCCACCGCCCAGACCGATCACGCCACCGATGCCGAACTCGCGCAGCAGGTGCCCGAGCAGGCTCCAGTGCAGGCCGGTCTGGCCGCTGGCGAGCATGTCGATCAGGGTCACGGTGAGGAACACCGCCATCGGGTCGTTGCTGCCGGATTCGATCTCCAGGCTCGCGGTCACCCGTTCGTTCAGGCCCTTGCCGCCCAGCAGGGAAAACACCGCCGCGGCATCCGTGGAGCCGACAATGGCGCCGATCAACAGGCCCTGGATCAGGTTGAGGTCAAATAGCCAGGCGGCGGCCATGCCGGTCAGCCCGGTGGTAATGAGCACCCCGACCGTGGCCAGGGACAACGCCGGCCACAACGCCACGCGAAAGCTCGAGACCCGGGTGCGTAGGCCACCGTCGAGCAGGATCACGGCCAGGGCCAGGTTGCCCACCAGGTACGCGGTTGGGTAATTGTCGAAAATGATCCCGCCGCCATCGACGCCGGCAGCCATGCCCACGGCCAGGATGATCACCAGGATCGGGATGCCCAGGCGGGACGAAAGTGAACTGACTAAAATGCTCGCACCTACCAGCAACGCGCCGATCAAGAACAGGCTGTTGATGGTCGTCGCATTCAAAGGCAGTACTCCAGGAGCGAAAAGGCGGGCACAAACTGACCATGCAGTCTGCGTGCCAGCGATTCTAACCTGTTGAAATACGGTGATGTCAAAAAGCTTTTTCAGCAATCGCTCGCCACCCTCTGATGCGAGCTAAAACGGGTTCAACCGCTGCTGGCAAAAGAGTGCCAGGTGCACACCGGGTGGTTTTTCCCCTTGCGCGGTTGCCTGGCCGACCCTTTCCCGAGGTCGGTGCCAGCGCCGACGACCCTTGGGATTTTCAGAAAAATCCGAGCAGGCGACGAGGCGTCAGGAACCACATGGGCCCGAGGCAGTCTTTAGGACTCATCTGTGAGGTCAGCAGCCAGGTTTATCAAGGCGTTGCGCCGGATAGCCCTGGCATCCGTGGTGACTTTTCTTTATCGTACGCGCCCTTTGAAAATGCTCGGAAAATCATAATGTTGGAAGCATCCCTAAGCCAATTGGAACAGCTGGTCAGCGACCTGGTGCAACAGAACCAGGAACTGCTCGGCACGAACGAAACCCTGAAGAGCGAACTGGCTCAGGCCAAGGATGAAAACGAAAGCCTGCAACTGAGCCTGATGGAGCAGGAAGAGAAACAAGGCGCGACCGCCGCCCGTATCCAGGCCCTGGTCGAGCGCGTCAGCGCTGGTCCCGTTAGCGCATGATGCACGGCGCCGAAGGGGTAAAAGTCGTCTCGATTCTCGGTGAAACCTATTCGATCAAGGCGCCGGCCGGGGAAGAGCAGACCCTGCTGGACGCTGCATTGATGTTGAAAGCCGCGTTGGCCGACACCAAGAAGAAATACCCATCGTTGATTGGCGACCGGTTGTTGGTGCTGGCAGCGATGAATCTGTGTTCGCAGCAGATCGAGATGCAAAAGCGCCACCAGCAGGAACTCAACCGTTACCAAGAGCAAGTCAGCGCCACGGTTGAAGTCATCGCCAAGACCATCAACCAGGGTTGAAGGGTTTGAGTACAACCAAAGAATAGATTGTCGATTGAGTTGTATACAATCGGCACGGCTGTTGCAGTGTTTCAGCCTCTTATTCTTTGGGGGTGCTCCATGCAGTTCTGGCGACGCAGTATTCAATGGCAACTGATCCTGGGCATGGGTACTGCCCTGCTGGTCAGTGTTCTGATCGTGGTTGGCCTCTACACCCTGGTGGTCAACCGCCTGGCCCAGAGCTATCTGCTGGAGCAGGCACTGCCGTCGAGCATCGAAGCGATGCGCAACGATATCGAACGGATTCTGGTACAGCCGCTGACGGCAGCGAAGGACATTGCCGGCAACACAATGGTGCGTGATTGGCTGGCGGGGGGCGAAAACGTCGCTCAATCGGACAGCTTCGTCAGCTACCTGGAAGGTATCCGCGCCGAGCACCAGGCCTTCACCGCCCTGATCGCGGGCACCGCCAGCCACCACTACTACAACGAAAAAGGCCTGGACCGGACCCTCAGTCGGTCCAATCCCGCCGACTCCTGGTTCTACTCCTTCATCGACGGCGATTCGCCGCGCCTGCTCAATATCGATAACGACACCAGCACCGGCGAGCTGGCGCTGTTCATCGACCTCAAGGTGCGCCAGGCCGGCAAGGTGGTGGGTGTGGCCGGGCTGGGCCTGAGCATGCGCGAGCTGTCGGAGCTGATTCACAATTTCAGTTTTGGCGAGCGCGGTAAGGTGTTGCTGGTGCGAGACGACGGCCTGATCCAGGTCCACCCCGAGGCCCGGTTCAGCGGCAAGCGCCAGCTGGCGCAGCAGATCGGCGAAGACGCGGCCAAGGCGGTGATGGGCCATCAAGGCCTGTCCAGCAGCGCCTTCATCCGCGACGGCGAGGACTACCTGGCCTTCAGCCTGCCCCTGCGCGACCTGGGCTGGACCCTGGTGGCCGAAGTGCCCAGGGCGCAGATCTACGCCGAGGCTCGGCAGGCCCTGTGGCTGACCAGCGGCATCGGTTTGGCCGTGGCCCTGGCCTGCCTGTTATTGGTGGTGCTGCTGGCGCGTGGGCTGGTGCGCCCGATCCGCCAGGTAACAGCGGCGCTGGTAGCGATTGGTAGCGGTGGTGGCGATTTGACCCATCGCCTGGATGCCAGTCGTGCCGATGAGCTGGGTGATCTGGCCCGGGGCTTCAATCGTTTTCTGCAAAGCCAGCGCGACATGATCGGCGAAGTCCTGGCCACCAGCGAGCGCCTGCGTGCGGCCGTGGGCCAGGTGGCGCAGGTGGTGGACAACACCGCCGGGCGTTCCGGCCGCCAGCAGGAAATGACCGACATGGTGGCCACCGCCGTCCACGAAATGGGCCTGACGGTGCAGGACATCGCGCAGAACGCCGGCAACGCCGCGCTCGCCTCGCAGTCGGCACGGGACGAGGCGTTGCAGGCACGTGACGTGGTGGGGGGATCGATCCGGCATATCCAGAGCCTGTCCGATGAAGTAGGGATTGCCGCCGAGGCGGTGAGCGAACTGGCGACCCAGGTGGCTTCCATCGATCAGGTGCTGGCGGTGATTCGCAGTATTTCCGAACAGACCAACCTGTTGGCCTTGAACGCCGCCATCGAAGCGGCGCGGGCCGGTGACATGGGCCGTGGTTTCGCGGTGGTGGCCGATGAAGTGCGAACCCTGGCGCGGCGGACCCAAGCCTCCACTGATGAGATCCAGCACATGATCCAGCGCCTCAAGCAGGGCGCGGAGAACGCCGTGTCCTCCATGCATTCCGGGCAGGCGGCCACCGGCACCGGAGTCGAGTCGAGCCAGCGCACCGGGGCTTCCCTGACCGCGATTACCGGCCAGGTCGAGCGCATCAGCGACATGAACCATCAGGTGGCGACGGCCACCGAGGAGCAGTCGGCGGTGACCGAGGAAATCAATCGCAATGTCCAGGGCATCTCCGACCTGGCGCGGGCCACGGCCAGTGAAGTGCAGGCCTGCCGCGAAGACTGCCAGACCCTGCAGCGCCTGGCGGATGACCTGGCGCGGCAGGTGGGCGGGTTCAAACTGGGTTGATCGAGTGCGTCAGGCCCCGTGTCTCAGAGCCCGCGCCTCAGAACCAGGCGTCCTGCATGGTCAGGCAGGTGTCGTCCCGGGCTTCGAGCAGGGCCAGTTCATGATGGCAACTCGGTACTTCCCAGGTCAGGAAGTACCGCGCCGCCTGCAATTTGCCCTGGTAGAAATCGCTGTCCGCCGGGTTGCCCCTGGCCAGCCCTTGTTCGGCGTGGATCGCCTGTTCCAGCCAGCGCCAGCCAATCACCGTGTGGCCGAAAGCTTTAAGGTACAGCGCCGAGTTGGCCAGGCTGCTGTTGACCCGGCCCTGGGCCAGGTCGCCGAGCAGGCCCAGGGTCACGCTTTGCAGGCGTGCCACCAGTTGCTCCAGGGGCTGGCGCAGGCGCGTCAGTGATTCATGGGCCTGGGCCCGTTCTGTGGTCTGGGCGATCAGGCGGATCAGTTGCTTCAGGCCGGCGCCACCGTTCTGCGCCAGCTTGCGCCCCAGCAGGTCGAGGGACTGGATGCCGTGGGTGCCTTCGTGGATCGGGTTCAGGCGGTTGTCGCGGTAGTACTGCTCCACCGGGTATTCGCGGGTGTAGCCGTGGCCGCCGAGGATCTGGATCGCCAGCTCATTGGCCTTGAGGCAAAACTCCGAAGGCCAGGATTTGACGATCGGGGTCAGCAGGTCCAGCAGTTCGTGGGCCTGCCTGCGCTCGGTCTCGCTGCCCAGGGTGGTGGTGTCATCGAACAGCCGCGCGGCGTACAGGCCAAGGTCGAACGCGCCTTCCACATAGGCCTTCTGGGTCAGCAGCATGCGCTTGACGTCGGCGTGCTGGATGATCGACACCGGTGCGGTGTTCGGGTCCTTGCTGTCCGGCAGGCGGCCCTGTGGCCGTTCGCGGGCGTACTCCAGGGAGTACAGGTAACCGGCATATCCGAGCATCACCGCGCCCATGCCGACGCCGATCCGTGCCTCGTTCATCATCTGGAACATATAGCTCAGGCCCTGGTGCGGCTTGCCCACCAGGTAGCCGACGCAGGCGCCGTTGTCGCCGAAGTTCAGTGCGGTGGAGGTGGTGCCGCGCCAGCCCATCTTGTGGAACAGCCCGGCCAGCAGCACGTCGTTGCGCGGACCGAGGCTGCCGTCATCGTTGACCAGGAACTTGGGCACGATAAACAGCGAAATGCCCTTCACTCCGGCCGGTGCATCCGGCAGCTTGGCCAGGACCATGTGCACGATGTTTTCCGACAGCGGGTGATCGCCGCCGGAGATAAAGATCTTGTTGCCCTTGAGCCGGTAGCTGCCATCGGCCGCCGGTTCGGCGCGAGTGCGGATATCCGACAGCGAAGAGCCGGCGTGGGGTTCGGTGAGGGCCATGGTGCCGAAGAAACGACCGTCGATCATCGGTTGCAGGAAGCGTTGCTTCTGCTCCTCGGTGCCGAAGCTCTCGATCAGGTTGGCCGCACCCATGGTCAGGAACGGATAGGAAGTCGAGGCCGCGTTGGCCGCCTGGAAATGCGCAAAGCAGGCCTGGGACAGCAAGGTTGGCAACTGCATGCCGCCAGCCTCGAAACTGCGGGCAGCATTGAGAAAGCCGGCCTCGAGGAAGGCATCGACGGCGGGTTTGACGTCGGGAATCAGAATCGCGGCGCCGTTCTCATAGCGCGGTTCGTTCTCGTCACCCTTGCGGTTGTGCGGGGCGAAGAACTTCTCGGCAATGCTGCGGGCGGTGCCGATGGCGGCATCGAACGTTTCGCGATTGTGTTCGGCAAACCGCTCGCGCTGGGTCAGGCCCTCGGCATCGAGGACTTCATACAGCTCGAAAGCCAGATTGCGGGAACTGAGCAGCGTCTCGGACATGGCGGCCTACCTGTAGAAAAGTATGCCGCGAGTGTAGGAAGGCTTATAAAAAGGGGGAAGGAAGATAGATGGGGGTGATGGGGCGGCACAAGCAGCAAGTAACAGCGGCAAGTTGCAAGCTTCTAGCGGCAAGAAAAAAGCAGCCCGAACTGGACTGCTTTTCCTTGCCGCTAGAAGCTTGCCGCTGCTCTTACCCGATGGTCATGAGGCTGGCGTTACCGCCCGCCGCAGCAGTGTTGACGCTCAGTGCGCGCTCGATCACCAGGCGTTCCAGGGCCACCCCGGTTTCGCCCTGGGACAGGCCGTGCACGCCGACGATGGCGCCGGCACGCTTGGCCACTTGCTCGCACACTGCGCGCAACTGGTCGGAGTCGCCGTGATGCAGCACGGCATCGATCAGCACCTCGTCCTTGGTCCAATCGGCGACGCGCTGGATGCGGGCCTGGACGTCCTTCGGCAGGCGCGCATACAGCGCCTTGCCCGGTTCACCTTCCGGCCATACCGCGCTGCCGCCTACGGCCAGTACCGCGGCCAGTTGCGTCAGCAGGTCGCCTTCGTCCTGGGCCAGGCACAGCACGTGTTCGCGGGGCAGGATCGCGTAGCTGTTGCGCTCACCGGTCGGGCCGGCCAGGGTCCGGGTGACGCCACTTTGCGATTGCGCCGCAAACTGCACGCAGAGCGCGCCCAGTTCCGCCAACTTATTGCTTTCGGCCCAGGCTTGCAGGGCGCCCAGCGGTTTGCTCATGGCGTCGCGCAGGCGCACATCCGGTGCATTCAGGGCGTCGCCACGAGCGAACGACTGCTCGATGGCGTCCACTGGGCGGGTCGACAGCAGGCGGTACAGGTACAGCGGGCCACCGGCTTTCGGGCCAGTGCCCGACAGGCCTTCGCCGCCGAACGGTTGCACACCGACCACGGCGCCAACGATGTTGCGGTTGACGTAGACGTTACCGGCATGGACGTTGTCGATCACCTTGGCGATGGTTTCGTCGATGCGGGTGTGCACGCCCAGGGTCAGGCCGTAGCCTGAGGCGTTGATCTGGGCGATCAACTGGTCGATCTCTTTGCGCTTGTAGCGCACCACGTGCAGCACCGGACCGAAGATCTCCCGTTGCAGCTCGTCGAAGCTTTCCAGTTCGATCAGGGTCGGCATGACGAAGGTGCCGCGCTTGATTTCTTCGCCGTCGGCAATCGCCACCTGGTACACGTTGCGACCTTTGTCGCGCATGGCCTGGATATGTTTCTCGATGCCGGCCTTGGCTTCGGCGTCGATCACCGGGCCGATGTCCACCGACAGGCGCTCCGGGTTGCCCAGGCGGCATTCAGCCATGGCGCCCTTGAGCATTTCGATCACGCGGTCTGCCGAATCTTCCTGCAGGCACAGTACACGCAGGGCCGAGCAACGCTGGCCGGCGCTGTCGAAGGCCGAGGACACCACGTCGATGACCACTTGTTCGGTCAGCGCCGAGGAGTCGACGATCATCGCGTTCTGGCCGCCGGTTTCGGCGATCAGCGGAATCGGCCGGCCCTGGTTGTCCAGGCGCCCGGCGACGTTGCGTTGCAGCAGTCGCGCCACTTCGGTGGAGCCAGTGAACATCACGCCTTTGACCCGATCGTCGCCAACCAGGCGGGCGCCGACGGTTTCGCCGCGGCCCGGCAGCAGTTGCAGCACGCCTTCGGGAATCCCGGCTTCGAGCAGAATGCGCACGGCTTGTGCCGCCACCAGCGGAGTTTGCTCGGCAGGCTTGGCCAGTACCGGGTTGCCGGCAGCCAGCGCTGCGGCGACCTGGCCACTGAAGATGGCCAGCGGGAAGTTCCACGGGCTGATGCAGACCACCGGGCCCAATGGGCGGTGGGCATCGTTGGTGAAGTCGTTGCGAGCCTGTACCGCGTAGTAGCGCAGGAAGTCCACGGCTTCACGCACTTCGGCGATGGCGTTGGCGAAGGTCTTGCCGGCTTCGCGGGCCAGCAGGCCCATCAGCGGCTGGATCTCGCCTTCCATCAGGTCGGCGGCGCGTTCCAGGATCGCGGCGCGTTCGGCGGGCGGGGTCGCCTGCCAGATCGGGCCGGCGTTGATCGCGCACTGGAGAGCATTGTCGACGTCTTCGACCGTGGCTTCCTGGAAATGGCCGACCACGTCGCGCAGATCCGACGGGTTGAGCACGGGGGCAGGCGCTTCGGTGCTGGACGCGCAGCCCAGCATCGGCGCGGCTTTCCAGTTGTTGTGAGCAGTGGCCAGCAGGGCGCAGGACAGCGATGCCAGGCGGTGTTCGTTGGCCAGGTCGATGCCCGCCGAGTTGGCGCGCTCGCTGCCGTACAGATCACGCGGCAATGGAATACGCGGGTGCGGCAGGCCGAAGCCGCCTTCCAGCGTCGCCATTTGCTCGATGCTGGCCACTGGATCGGCCACCAGCTCCTGGATCGAAATCGACTGGTCGGCAATTCGGTTGACGAACGACGTGTTGGCGCCGTTTTCCAGCAGGCGACGGACCAGGTAGGCCAGCAGGGTTTCATGGGTGCCCACCGGCGCGTACACGCGGCACGGTCGGTTCAACTTGCCTTCGGCAACCTTGCCCACCACTTGCTCGTACAGGGGTTCGCCCATGCCGTGCAGGCACTGGAACTCGTACTGGCCCGGGTAATAGTTCTGCCCGGCGATGTGGTAGATGGCCGACAGGGTGTGGGCGTTGTGGGTAGCGAACTGCGGGTAGATGACTTCCGGCACCGACAGCAGCTTGCGTGCGCAGGCGATGTAGGAAACGTCGGTGTAGACCTTGCGGGTGTAGACCGGGTAGCCCTCCAGGCCTTCGACCTGGGCGCGCTTGATTTCGCTGTCCCAGTACGCGCCTTTTACCAGGCGGATCATCAGGCGATGGCGGCTGCGGCGCGCGAGGTCGATCACGTAGTCGATCACGTACGGGCAGCGTTTCTGATAGGCCTGGATCACAAAGCCGATACCGTTCCAGCCGGTCAGCTGCGGCTCGAAGCACAGGCGCTCCAGCAGGTCCAGGGACAGCTCCAGGCGGTCGGCTTCTTCGGCGTCGATGTTCAGGCCGATGTCGTATTGCTTGGCCAAGAGGGTCAGCGACAGCAGACGCGGGTACAGCTCGTCCATCACGCGCTCGTACTGGGCGCGGCTGTAACGCGGGTGCAGGGCCGAGAGCTTGATCGAGATGCCCGGGCCTTCATAAATGCCGCGGCCGTGGGAAGCCTTGCCGATCGAATGGATGGCCTGCTCGTAGGAGGCGAGGTACTTCTGTGCATCGTGTTCGGTGAGTGCTGCTTCACCGAGCATGTCGTAGGAGTAGCGGAAGCCCTTGGCTTCGAACTTGCTGGCGTTGGCCAGGGCTTCGGCGATGGTTTCGCCGGTGACGAACTGTTCGCCCATCAGGCGCATGGCCATGTCGACGCCCTTGCGGATCATCGGCTCGCCGCTCTTGCCGATGATGCGGCTCAGGGACGATGTCAGGCCGGCTTCGTTGTGGGTGGCCACCAGTTTGCCGGTCAGCAGCAGGCCCCAGGTGGCCGCGTTGACGAACAGCGACGGGCTGTTGCCCAGGTGCGGCTGCCAGTTGCCGGTGCTGATCTTGTCGCGGATCAGCGCGTCACGGGTGCCCTTGTCGGGAATGCGCAGCAGCGCTTCGGCCAGGCACATCAGGGCCACGCCCTCCTGGGACGACAGGGAGAACTCCTGCAGCAGGCCCTGAACGATACCGGCACGGCCGCCGGCGCTCTTCTGGTTGCGCAGTTTTTCCGCAATCGACGACGCCAGCTTGTTGGTGGCTTCGGCCATGGCCGCCGGCAGGCGGGCCTGCTCGATCAGCATCGGCACCACTTCCGGTTCCGGACGGCGGTAGGCGGCGGTGATCGATGCACGCAGCACCGACTGCGGGAGGATGCTTTCGGCGAATTCGAGGAAGCACTGGTGCGCGTGGTCGAGTTGCACCTCGCCGGCTTCGTCGCCGTCGGTGCGGATCGAACCGCTGAGCTCAGTCAGGGTTGCACCACCCTCGAGTTTTTCCAGGTAATTGAAAATTGCCTGCTTGATCAGCCAGTGCGGTGTGCGATCAATCGAGGTCGCGGCCGCCTTCAGGCGCTCGCGGGTCGGGTCATCGAGTTTGACCCCAAGGGTGGTGGTAGCCATATTTTTATCCTCATGTTTGCCACGACTGCGTGGCATCAGCTGGGCGCAAGATTAGCCGGGCGCCGAAAGAGGTGCAACCGGGTGCAACCCTTTTTTTGTCGGACAAATACGCAGCTCATCAGGAAAAAAATTCCAGTTGCTTGGGTGTGATCGCAGTTGGTGCTTTTCATTCTGAAAATCAGGCTTTTTGCTCCAAAAGGGAGCTAGAAATGGGTTATTACGGATTAAAACGACTAGGTGCAACTAATTCTCAAGAAACTGGTTGCACCCTATTTGGGTTGTTGAATAGGATTCGCGCCCAAGGTGCAACCGTCTCACGAGGGCGGTTCACCGGCTGATGGCTTTCCTGGGGAAACATCGGTCATAAATGCGCGGAACACCCCATCGTCTGTCAGACGTACACGTTTGGCGGTGAAGAATGACCGCAGCACCATAAAAACAAAGCCAGGGCGTAACTCAATGAGTGCAAGCAATCCAACCTTGATCACCTTCGTGATCTACATCGCAGCAATGGTGCTGATCGGCTTCATGGCCTATCGCTCTACCAATAACCTTTCCGACTACATTCTGGGCGGCCGCAGCCTGGGCAGCGTGGTAACTGCGCTTTCCGCCGGTGCCTCGGACATGAGCGGCTGGTTGTTGATGGGCTTGCCAGGTGCCATCTATATGTCGGGCCTGTCGGAAAGCTGGATCGCCATCGGCCTGATCATCGGCGCCTACCTGAACTGGCTGTTCGTGGCCGGTCGCCTGCGGGTGCAGACCGAGCACAACGGCGATGCCTTGACCCTGCCGGATTATTTCTCCAGCCGTTTCGAGGATAAAAGCGGTCTGCTGCGGATCATTTCCGCGGTCGTGATCCTGGTGTTCTTCACCATCTACTGCGCTTCGGGCATCGTGGCCGGCGCCCGTCTGTTCGAAAGCACCTTCGGCATGTCCTACGAGACCGCGCTGTGGGCCGGCGCTGCCGCGACCATCGCCTACACCTTCGTCGGCGGTTTCCTGGCGGTGAGCTGGACGGACACCGTACAAGCCACGCTGATGATCTTCGCCCTGCTGCTGACGCCGATCATCGTGCTGCTGGCCACCGGTGGCGTCGACACCACCTTCCTGGCCATCGAGGCCCAGGACCCAAGCAACTTCGACATGCTGAAAAACACCACCTTCGTCGGCGTGATCTCGCTGCTGGGCTGGGGCCTGGGTTACTTCGGCCAGCCGCATATCCTGGCGCGCTTCATGGCCGCGGATTCGGTGAAATCGATCGCCAAGGCCCGTCGCATCTCCATGACCTGGATGATCCTGTGCCTGGGCGGCACTGTGGCGGTGGGCTTCTTCGGCATCGCCTACTTCTCGGCGCACCCGGAAGTGGCCGGCCCTGTGACCGAGAACCACGAGCGTGTGTTCATCGAACTGGCCAAGCTGCTGTTCAACCCTTGGATTGCCGGTGTCCTGCTGTCGGCCATCCTCGCGGCGGTCATGAGCACCCTGAGCTGCCAGTTGCTGGTGTGCTCCAGTGCCTTGACCGAAGACTTCTACAAGGCTTTCCTGCGTAAAAACGCTTCCCAGGTCGAGCTGGTGTGGGTCGGTCGGGCCATGGTGCTGCTGGTGGCCCTGGTTGCCATCCTCATGGCCGCCAACCCGGAAAACCGCGTACTGGGTCTGGTCAGCTACGCCTGGGCCGGCTTCGGCGCTGCCTTCGGTCCTGTGGTGCTGATCTCGGTGCTGTGGAAAGGCATGACCCGTGACGGCGCGTTGGCGGGGATCATTGTCGGTGCGGCCACTGTGATTCTGTGGAAACACTTCGACACCATGGGCCTGTACGAAATCATCCCGGGCTTTATCTTCGCCAGCCTGGCGATCCTCCTGGTCAGCAGCAAAGGCCGCCCTACGGCGGGCATGCTGCAACGCTTTGACGCTGCGGAAAAAGACTTCAAACTCAATCGCTGACGGCCACGAGCCAAGGCTCGTTGCCCTCGGATAAGAAACGGCCCGCCACCTTCTGGTTGCGGGCCGTTTTTTTTAGGCCAGGCTCAGGGCCTGGTCGAGGTCGGCAAGGATGTCTTCGATGGCTTCGATGCCCACCGAGAGGCGGATCATTTCCGGTTTGACCCCGGCTTTGGCCTGCTCCTGCTCATTCATTTGGCGATGGGTGGTGGAGGCCGGGTGACAGGCCAGGGACTTGGCGTCGCCGATGTTCACCAGGCGCTTGAAGATCTGCAGCGCGTCGTAGAAACGCACGCCGGCTTCATAGCCGCCCTTGAGGCCGAACGAGAGAATCGCCGACGGTTTGCCCTTCATGTATTTCTGCGCCAACTCGTGGTGCGGGTGGTCAGGCAGCCCGGCGTAGCTGACCCAGGCCACCTGGGCATGCTGCTGCAGGAACTGCGCGACCTTGAGCGCGTTCTCGGTGTGGCGTTCCATGCGCAGGGCCAGGGTCTCCAGGCCTTGCAGCAGCAGGAACGCGTTCATCGGCGCCAGGGCTGCGCCGGTGTTGCGCAGTGGCACGGTACGGGCGCGGGCGATAAAGGCCGCCGGGCCGAACTTCTCGGTGTAGACCACACCGTGGTAGGCCGGCTCCGGGGTGTTGAGGCTGGCGAATTTTTCCGGGTGGTCGGCCCACGGGAAGGTGCCGCTGTCGACAATCACCCCGCCTAGGGAGTTGCCGTGGCCGCCCACGTACTTGGTCACCGAGTGCACCACGATATCGGCGCCGAACTGGATCGGCTTGCACAGGATCGGCGTGGCCACGGTGTTGTCCACCATCAGCGGCACGCCACGGGCGTGAGCGACCTGGGCCAGGCCTTCGAGGTCGACGATGTTGCCGGCCGGGTTGCCGATGCTTTCGCAGTACACCAGCTTGGTCTTGTCGTCGATCAGCTCGGCAATCGCCTCGGCCGAATCATCCCGGGCAAACCGCACCTCGACGCCGAAGCTGGGCAGCAGGTGGGCGAACAGGGTGTAGGTGCCGCCGTACAGCTGCGGGGTGGAGACAATATTGTCACCGGCTTGGGTCAGGGTCTGGATCGCGTAGTGGATCGCCGCACTGCCCGCGGCCACCGCCAACCCGGCAATCCCGCCTTCCAGGGCTGCCATGCGCTGCTCCAGCACATCGTTGGTGGGGTTCATGATGCGGGTGTAGATATTGCCCGGCACATCGAGGTTGAACAGGTCCGCGCCATGCTGCGCGTTATCGAACTCGAAGGCGACGTTCTGGTAGATCGGCACGGCCACGGCCTTGGTCGTCGGGTCTGATTTGAATCCATGGTGCAGCGCAATCGTTGCGTCTTTCATAAGTGGCTCGACCTCCTTGGCTTGCATTGGTTTTTTTGTAGGGCCTGAATGTAATGCCTTCGCGGCGCACAGGTCGAACTGGCATTAGAATTTTTTCTCACTCCGGCCCCGGTTTGCGGCATAAGCCAGGGGCTGCGCGGCGTGACCTGACGACGGCGCGTGTACAAGGTAAACTTCGCCCCCTGCGCAGGAGCAACCATGAACTATCGTCACGCCTTCCACGCCGGCAACCACGCCGACGTCTTCAAACACCTGACCCTGACCCGCCTCATCGCCCTGATGTCGCGCAAGGAGCAGCCATTCGCTTACCTCGACAGCCACGCCGGCATTGGTCTGTACGACCTTCAGGGCGACCAGGCGTCGCGCACCGGCGAGTACCTGGAGGGCATTGCCCGGTTGTGGGGCGAGCAGGATCTGCCGCCGCTGACCGCCGATTACATGGACCTGCTGCGCAAGATGAACCCGGATGGCCAATTGCGCTATTACCCGGGCTCGCCGGAGCTGGCGCGGCGCCTGACCCGTCCCCAGGACCGGGTGCTGCTCAACGAGAAACACCCTGAAGACGGGCAGTTGCTCAAGGACAACATGAAAGGTGATCGCCGGGTGGCGGTGCACCTGGGCGAAGGCTGGCACGTGGCGCGGGCGCTGCTGCCGGTGGCCGAGAAGCGCGCGTTGATGCTGATCGATCCGCCCTTCGAGCAATTGGACGAAATGCAGCGGTGCGCGGCGTCGCTCAAGGAAGCCATCGGCCGCATGCGCCAGACCGTGGCGGCCATCTGGTACCCGGTCAAGGATCAGCGCATGTTGCGCCGCTTCTACCAGGACCTGGCCGGCACCGGAGCCCCCAAGCTGTTGCGCGTGGAGTTGCTGGTGCACCCGCTGGACACCCCCAACAGCCTCAACGGTTCCGGCCTGGCCATCGCCAACCCGCCGTGGGGCCTGGAGGAAGAGCTGCGGGAACTGCTGCCGTGGCTGTCGAAAAAGCTCGGCCAGACCCAGGGCGGCTGGCAGATGGACTGGCTGATAGAGGAGTAACAGCGGCAAGCGGCAAGCCAGGACTGAACCGCTTGTCGCTGCTCTTAACTTGCCGCTTGTGGCTGCTCTAAATGGGGCAAGTGACCCCGGTGCCACCGATGCCGCAGTAGCCGGCGGGATTTTTCGCCAGGTATTGCTGGTGGTAGGCCTCGGCAAAGTAGACGGTCGGGGCTTCTTCGATTTCAGTGGTGATGGTGCCCAGGCCGGCCTTTGTCAGTTCTTCCTGATAGGCCTGTGCACTGGCTTTTGCCGCCGCCAACTGCTCTGGCGTGGTGGCATAGATCACCGAGCGATACTGGCTGCCGATGTCATTGCCCTGGCGCATGCCCTGGGTCGGATTGTGCAGTTCCCAGAACATTTTCAGCAGGTCTTCGTAGCGAGTCTTGGCCTGGTCGTAGACCACCAGCACCACTTCGCTGTGGCCGGTCAGGCCCGAGCAGACTTCTTCATAGGTCGGATTGGGCGTCAGGCCGCCGGCATAGCCGACCACCGTGCTGACCACGCCGTCGTGCTGCCAGAAGCGGCGTTCCGCGCCCCAGAAGCAACCCAGGCCAAAGATCGCGAAACCCACATCGTCGAGGAATGGGCCCAGCAGCGGGTTGCCATTGACGAAATGGGTTTCGGGCAGGTTCATCGGGGTTTCGCGGCCAGGTAGAGCTTGTTCTTTAGTCGGTAGCACGTTTTTGTTCACCAGGATTTCCGAGCGCAGAACCATGATTCAGTCCTCTCAGTCAGGTTGGGGAGTCAGTTACAGAATAGACACGCAGTTTGCCCGAGTGTTACAGCGCTGTCAGGCGATTGGGCCGCGCGGGTAGCGTTTGAGCTTGTCGATCAGCTCGGAGCCGGGGATCGGGCGGTCGAACAGGTAGCCCTGGCCGACGTCGCAACGGTGGCGGCGCAGGAAGGCCAGTTGCTCGGCAGTCTCGATGCCTTCGGCCACCACCTTGAGTTTCAGGTTGTGGGCCATGGCGATCACCGCTGAAGTGATCTCCATATCGTCCTGATTGTCGGGAATTTCGTGGATAAAGCTGCGATCGATCTTGATGATGTCGATCGGGAATTTCTTCAGGTAGCTCAGGGACGAATAGCCAGTGCCGAAGTCGTCCATGGCCAGGGTCAGGCCCAGCTTTTTCAACTGATCCAGTTGCTGGTGGGTGTCTTCCGTGGCTTCCAGCAGCAAGCCTTCCGTCAGTTCCAGCTCCAGCAGCGAGGAGGGCAGTTGCTCCTCCTTGAGGATGCTGGCGATCGAGGCCACCAGGTCCGGGTCGGAAAACTGCTTGGGTGACAGGTTGATCGCCACCTGCAGGTTGCCCAGGCCCGCTGCGGTCAGTTGCTTGCTCATGCGGCAGGCCTGGCGCGCGATCCACTTGCCGATGGGGATGATCAGGCCGGTCTCTTCAGCCACGCTGATGAACTGGTCCGGGCGGATCATGCCCTTTTCCGGGTGGTTCCAGCGCAGCAGGGCTTCCATCCCCAGCAACCGGCCGCTGCGCAGGCAGAGTTTGGGTTGGTAGAACACGTCGAGTTCGTTCTGGGTCAGGGCGCGGCGCAGGTTGTTTTCCACGAACAGCTTGTAGCTGGCCTCGGCGTTCAGTGCTTCGGTGAACACCTGCACCTGGTGCTTGCCGTTGGCCTTGGCCTTGTGCAGAGCCAGGCCGGCGTTGCGCATCAGGGTTTGCGGGTCGCGCCCGTGCAGCGGCGCGCAGGCCAGGCCCACGGAGCCGGTGACGCTGATCAGCTGGTTGTCGACGAACATCGGCTTGTCCAGAGTCGTCAGCAACTGGCTGGCAATCAGTTGGCCGGCCTCCAGGCTGGTGTCATCCAGCAGCACCGCGAACTCGTTGCTGGCGAAGCGCGCCAGGCTGCCGCTCGGGCTCAGGCTGTTGCGCAGGCGGCGGGCCAGGCTGATCAGCAATTTGTCGCCGGTCTGGTGGCCGAGGCTGTCGTTGATCCGCTTGAAGTTGTCGATGTCCACCAGCAGCAGGCTGATGGGGGTGTTGCTGTCGCGGGCGAAACGTTCGTCAAGGTTGCGGATAAAGGCCGGACGGTTGCCCAGGTTGGTCAGGTTGTCGGTGTAGGCCAGGCGCTCGATGCGCTGCTGGGCCAGCTTGGCCTGGGTGATGTCTTCGTAGATGCCGATGTAGTGCGTCAGCTCGCGGTTGTCGCCATAGACCTTGGAGATCGACAACTGGCCCCAGTAGGGCTCCAGGTTCTTGCGGCGGCTCTTGAACTCGCCTTGCCAGCTGTTGCTCTGGGCCAGGCTGGACGGCGCGTCGAACAGCAGCTCGCTGAGGTTTTCCAGGGCCGGCAGTTCCGACAGCCGATGGCCGTGGACTTCCTCGGTGCTGTACTGGGTGATCGCCGTGAAACTGGGGTTGACGTACTCCACCACGCCATCGCAATTGACCAGCAAAAACGCGTTGGCGCTTTGCTCCACGGCACGCTGGAACAGGTGCAGGGCGCTGGTGGCGGTGCGGCGGTTGTGATTGTTGATGACTTGGGCGAACTGATCGGCCAGCTCGCCGGCAAAGGCGATCTCGTCGGACTGCCAGGCCCGGGTCACGCCGGTCTGTTCCAGGCACAGCACGCCGACCACCTGGCCGTCGATGCGGATGCTCGCGTCGAGCATCGCATTCACGTCGCGGGGCCTAAGGCTTTCTGCCATCTCTCGGGTGCGCGGATCGCGCATGGCGTTGTGCGCATCGATGGCGCGGCAGCTGTGCAGGGCCTCCAGGTAATCCGGAAAACCACTGGCGTCGATGACCTCGGGGATCCGGTATTCCTGAGTCGCGCGGGTGTACGCGGCGATCGGCTTCAACAGCTGGTCTTCGAGATTCCAGATGCTCGCGCAGTCGATCTCGTAGATGTCGCAGGCGCAGCGGGTGATCAGCTCGGCGGCTTCCTTCAGCGAGTTGCCGGAGCTGTAGCGCTGGCGCGTCAGGAGCAGGATCAGGTCCTGCTGGGCGCGTACCCGGTCCAGGTGCTGCAGCTGTTCCTGCTGGGCGCGCTGGTTGAGTTCCAGGGCGATCTGCAGGCGGCTGTTCTGGGTCTCCAGGTCCTGGGTGGGCAGTGTGGGGACGTCGCTGAACAGGCCGTCGACCACCAGCAGGTAGCCGCGCAACAGGTGGCGATTGTGCTGTTTGTAGGCTTCGCCCAGCTCCAGCAGGCTCAACGGGCCTTCTGCTGTGTGCAGGGTGTAGCGCACCAGATAGTGCGGGCTGTGGGTCAGTTGCTGCTGGATGGCGTCATGCAACTGATAGCGCGCTTCAGGCTCCATCAGGCTGGCGTAAGGGGCGCCGACCAGGGCACAGAGTTCGACCGCCGGCAGGCCGAATTGGCGTTCGCAATTGGGGTCGAGAAACAGCAGCGCCCAGCTAGCTTCGTTCAGCCGTTCGAAACGCAGCATGCCGAGCCTGGAAGGCACGGGCAACTGCGTCACTACCTCGGCCACCATACGGCTGGCGGCATCGGGTTGGCTTTTCATTGAGGAACTCGCTTCGAAAATGCTGATCGCGCTGGGCTCGCGCCCTCTTCACTGTTGTCTGCGGCAAGGTTGCATCATGCGGCACTTACTGACAAGAGAGATGAAGGCTAAGTGCTATAAGAATCTATCGGCAGCGCTCAGGATTTCTGCACACTTATCGCGTGCCGTTTGGCGCCGGGCTCTGGCCTGGCTGCTGCGCCGATGTGCAGGCAAAAAAAAGCCCCGCCAAATTGGCGGGGTTGAGGTACGAGCGTGGCGCTCGGAAAACAGTGCGTATCGGCTCTCCCATGACAGGAGAGCCGATTGGCTTACAGCAGGATGGTGCGGATGTCGGCCAGCAGGTCGCTCAGGCGCTTGGTGAAGCGTGCCGCAGCGGCGCCGTTGATCACACGGTGATCATAGGAGAGCGACAGGGGCAGCATCAGCTTCGGCTGGAAGGCTTTACCGTCCCAGACAGGCTGGATGGTGGCCTTGGAAACACCGAGGATCGCCACTTCCGGCGCGTTGACGATCGGCGTGAAGCCGGTGCCGCCAATGTGCCCGAGGCTGGAGATGGTGAAGCAGGCGCCCTGCATGTCGTCGGCCGAAAGTTTCTTGGTCCGGGCTTTTTCAGCCAGGGCCGCGGCTTCGGCAGCCAGTTGCAACAGGCTCTTCTGATCGACGTTCTTGATCACCGGTACCAGCAGGCCATCAGGGGTGTCGACCGCGAAGCCGATGTTGACGTACTTCTTGCGGATGATCGCCTTGCCGCTAGGGGCCAGCGAGCTGTTGAAGTCCGGCAGTTCCTTGAGCAGGTGTGCGCAGGACTTGAGCAGCAATGGCAGCACGGTCAGCTTGACGCCAGCCTTCTCGGCGACGGCTTTCTGGGCCACGCGGAACGCTTCCAGCTCGGTGATATCAGCCGAGTCGAATTGGGTCACGTGCGGCACGTTCAGCCAGCTGCGGTGCAGGTTGGCGGCGCCAGCCTGCATCAGGCGGGTCATCGGCACTTCTTCGATCTCGCCGAAGCGGCTGAAGTCCACGACCGGGATCGGCGGGATGCCAGCGCCACCGGTTGCGCCGGCAGCTGCCGGTGCTTCCTTGGCTTTCTGCAGCATGGCCTTGACGTAGACCTGCACGTCTTCTTTCAGCACACGGCCGTGTGGGCCGCTGGCGCTGACGCCGCTCAGATCGACGCCGAACTCGCGAGCCAGTTGGCGAACCGCCGGACCTGCGTGAACCTTGGCGCCTGGCTTGGCCGGGGCCGCCGCGGGTGCGGCAGCAGGTGCCGGAGCCGCAGCGGCAGGTGCGCTTTCAGCCTTGGCCGCGGGAGCCGCAGCAGGGGCTGGAGCAGGAGCGGCTGCGGGAGCTGCGCCCTTGACCTTGAGCTTGAGGATCAGGTCGCCGGTGCCGACTTCGTCGTCCAGCTTGATCGAAACGCTTTCCACTACGCCGGCGGCAGGCGATGGAATTTCCATGCTCGCCTTGTCGGATTCGAGGGTGATCAGCGACTGGTCGGCGGTGACGGTGTCGCCAGCCTTGACCAGGACTTCGATGATCTTGGCCTTGCCCGACGAACCGATATCCGGGACATGGATGTCCTGGACGGTGTCGGCTACCGGGGCTGCAGGCGCGGCCGCAGGAGCGGCAGCGGCTGCCGGAGCAGGCGCTGCAGCCTGGGCTGGCGCGGCGGCGGCAGGGGCCGCAGCACCCGCCACTTTCAACGCCAGGATCAGGTCGCCAGTGCCGACTTCGTCGTTGAGCTTGACGCTGATGCTCTCGACCACGCCAGCGGCAGGCGATGGAATTTCCATGCTCGCCTTGTCGGATTCGAGGGTGATCAAGGATTGATCGGCCTCGACGGTGTCGCCGACCTTGACCTGGATCTCGATGATCTGGGCCTTGCCCGACGAGCCGATGTCCGGCACGTGGACTTGCTGCGTGGTGGCAGCAGCCGGCGCGGCGGCTGGAGCGGCGCCGGCAGGTGCGGCCGCCGGTGCCGCTTCAGCTTTGGCCGCCGGCGCAGGGGCCGCAGCAGCGGCACCTTCGACTTCCAGCTCGAGCAGTTCGTCGCCTTCTTTCAGGCGATCGCCCAGCTTCACTTTCAGGGCTTTGACGATACCGGCCTTGGGCGCAGGAATTTCCATGCTGGCCTTGTCCGACTCAAGCGTCAGGATGCTCTGGTCGGCTTCGACACGGTCGCCGACCTTCACAAATAGTTCGATTACTTCACCTTCACCGCTGCCGATGTCAGGTACGCGAATGAGTTCGCTCACAGAGTGTCTCCTCAGCAGTCCAGTGGGTTGCGTTTTTCCGGGTTGATCCCGAACTTGACGATAGCCTCGGCCACCACCTTGGGTTCGATATCACCACGGTCAGCCAAGGCTTCCAGGGCTGCCAACACCACGAAATGACGGTCTACTTCGAAGAAGTGACGCAGTTTCTTGCGGCTGTCGCTGCGGCCGAAACCGTCGGTGCCCAGGACTTTGAATTCCTTGGACGGGACCCACTGACGAATTTGTTCAGCGAACAGTTTCATGTAGTCGGTAGAGGCAATGACCGGACCTTTACGGCCGCTCAGGCACTCTTCGACGTAGCTCAGTTGCGGCTTCTGGCCCGGGTGCAGGCGGTTGCTGCGCTCGACGGCCAGGCCATCGCGACGCAGTTCGTTGAAGCTGGTAACGCTCCAGACGTCAGCGCCGATGTTGAACTCTTCACGCAGAATCTTCGCCGCTTCACGCACTTCGCGCAGGATGGTGCCGGAGCCCATCAGTTGGACGTGGTGCGCCGCTTCCTTGGTGTCTTCTTCGAGCAGGTACATGCCCTTGATGATGCCGTCCTCGACACCGGCCGGCATGGCTGGCTGCTGGTACGACTCGTTCATCACGGTGATGTAGTAGAAAACGTCCTGCTGCTCTTCGGTCATTTTCTTCATGCCGTCCTGGATGATCACCGCCAGCTCATAGCCGTAGGTTGGATCAAAGGTGCGGCAGTTCGGGATGGTGCCGGCCAGGATGTGGCTGTGGCCGTCTTCGTGTTGCAGGCCTTCGCCGTTCAGCGTGGTGCGGCCGGCGGTGCCGCCGATCAGGAAGCCACGGGTGCGGCTGTCGCCAGCGGCCCAGGCCAGGTCGCCGATACGCTGGAAGCCGAACATCGAGTAGAAGATGTAGAACGGCAGCATCGGCTGGTTGTGGCTGGAGTACGAAGTACCGGCAGCGATGAAGGAGCTCATGGCGCCCGCTTCGTTGATGCCTTCTTCGAGAATCTGGCCCTTCTTGTCTTCGCGGTAGAACATCACCTGGTCTTTATCGACTGGCTCGTAGAGCTGGCCGACGGACGAGTAGATGCCCAACTGGCGGAACATGCCTTCCATACCGAAGGTACGGGCTTCGTCCGGGATGATCGGAACGATGCGTGGGCCGATTTCCTTGTCCTTGACCAGCTGCGCGAGGATCCGCACGAAGGCCATGGTGGTGGAGATTTCACGGTCGCCCGAGCCGTCGAGGATGGCCTTGAGGGTGCTGAGGTCTGGCGTCGGGACGGCGAAGCTCTCGGCGCGGCGCTGTGGCACGAAACCACCCAGGGCAGTGCGGCGCTCGCTGAGGTAGCGGGCTTCGGCGCTGTTTGGCTCTGGCTTGAAGAACGGCAGGTTCTCCAGCTCTTCGTCCTTGACCGGGATGTCGAAGCGGTCGCGGAACAACTTCAGGCTGTCGACATCGACTTTCTTGGTGTTGTGCGCGGTGTTTTTCGCTTCGCCGGCACCGGTGCCATAACCCTTGATGGTCTTGGCCAGGATGACGGTAGGTTGTTCTTTGTGGTTGACCGCTTCGTGGTAGGCCGCATAGACCTTGTACGGGTCGTGGCCGCCACGGTTGAGTTTCCAGATCTCGTCGTCGGACAAGTCGGCAACCATGGCCTTGAGTTCAGGCGTGTTGAAGAAGTGCTCGCGAACGAAGGCGCCGTCTTTGGCCTTGTAGTTCTGGTACTCGCCGTCGATGACTTCGTCCATGCGACGTTGCAGGATGCCGTCGACGTCCTTGGCCAGCAGTGGGTCCCAGAAACGGCCCCAGATGACTTTGGTCACGTTCCACTGGGCGCCACGGAATACGCCTTCGAGTTCCTGGATGATCTTGCCGTTGCCGCGAACCGGGCCGTCGAGGCGCTGCAGGTTGCAGTTGATGACGAAGATCAGGTTGTCCAGCTTCTCGCGGCCGGCCAGGGAGATAGCGCCCAGGGATTCCGGTTCGTCGCACTCGCCGTCGCCCAGGAAGCACCAGACTTTCTGCTTGCCTTCAGGGATGAAACCACGGGCTTCCAGGTACTTCATGAAGCGCGCCTGGTAGATCGCCTGGATTGGACCCAGACCCATGGATACGGTCGGGAACTGCCAGAAGTCAGGCATCAGCCAAGGGTGCGGGTAGGACGACAGGCCCTGACCGTCGACTTCCTGGCGGAAGTTGTTCATTTGTTCTTCAGAGATGCGGCCTTCCATGAACGCACGGGCGTAAACGCCTGGGGAGGTGTGGCCCTGGAAGTAGATCAGGTCGCCGCCGTGTTCGTCGGTCGGGGCCTGGAAGAAGTAGTTGAAACCAATGTCATACAGCGTCGCGCTGGAGGCGAAGCTGGAGATGTGACCGCCCAGGTCTGAATCCTTCAGGTTGGTGCGCATGACCATCGCCATCGCGTTCCAACGTACCAACGAGCGAATGCGGCGTTCCATGAACAGGTCGCCAGGCATGCGTGCTTCGTGGGTGACGGGAATCGTGTTGCGATAGGGCGTGGTGATGGCGTAGGGCAATTGCGAGCCGCTGCGGGTCGCGAGTTCGCCCATACGGGTCATCAGATAGTGAGCACGGTCTTCGCCTTCTTTGTCGAGAACCGATTCCAGGGCGTCCAGCCATTCCTGGGTTTCGACGGGATCGAGGTCTTGCATGGCTTGCTCCAGGGCGGAAAGGCTTCCAGAATCGGTTGCCTGAGTTTGCGACTGGCCTTGTGGGCAGACGATTATAAATTCTTGGATTGCCGGAGGGTTGATCCGGCGGCGTGTAGTTTTACTACAAATCGTCGGCCATTTCAGCCTTTCGAATGTATATACGAGTAGTAAAACTACAGAAGATTGGCTTGTGGCCTCCTGCTTCGTTGTGAGAAAAATCGTTACTGTTGGTCAACGGCCAACATCCTTGGGTAGGAATTTGATGCTGGCTGCCAATAAAACAGAATTTTCAGCTATTTCTAACCTTTGTTCGACAGTCCATCACGACGCGTGTTCGCGGTATTTGCCACAGCCCCTCACTTTCCACGCCGATCAAGGATAGCCCATGAGCCTGCCCGTGCTTGCCCAAGTCCCCGCGATTCTCCTGCCATTAGTCACTCGTGCGCAGCAGTCGTTTCGTGACGCGGTGGCAGCCCTGGATGACGAACACGGGCTTGGAGCCTGGACCGAGCAACGCTGGGACGACTTTGCCCGGGTCGGCGCGGCCAGCGATTTTGTCATTGAGCAGAGTCTGCGTGACCCTTTGATGTTGCTGCAACTGGTGCAGTCCGGCGAGCTGGATCGCGGTTTTGCGCCGGGAGAGCTGTGCGCCCAGATTGCAGCCGCGGTGCAGCAGGCCGAAACCGAAGACGAGTTGGGTCGGGTGCTGCGCCGCCAGCGGACCCGGCACCAGGTCCGGATCATCTGGCGCGACCTGACGCGCCAGGCGGACCTGGTGCAAACCTGTCGCGACCTGTCCGACATGGCCGACGCCAGCATCGACCAGGCCTATCAATGGCTGTACCTGCGCCATTGCCAGCAGTTCGGCACCCCCACCGGTCGCCGCAGCGGCGAGCCGCAACAGATGGTGATCCTCGGCATGGGCAAGCTGGGGGCGGTGGAGCTGAACCTGTCTTCGGACATCGACCTGATCTTTGCCTACCCCGAAGGCGGCGAGACGGTGGGGGTCAAGCGTTCGCTGGATAACCAGGAATTCTTCATTCGCCTCGGTCAGCGCCTGATCAAGGCCCTGGACCCGATGACCGTCGACGGTTTTGTGTTCCGTGTGGACATGCGCCTGCGCCCTTATGGGTCGGCCGGCGCCCTGGTCCTGAGTTTCAATGCCCTTGAGCAGTACTACCAGGACCAGGGCCGGGACTGGGAGCGCTACGCCATGATCAAGGCGCGGGTGGTGGCTGGTGATCAAGTGGCCGGGGCCCAGTTGCTGGACCTGCTGCGGCCCTTTGTCTACCGGCGCTACCTGGATTTTTCGGCGATCGAAGCGCTGCGCACCATGAAGCAGTTGATCCAGCAGGAAGTGCGGCGCAAGGGCATGGCCGAGAACATCAAGCTGGGTTCTGGCGGCATTCGCGAGGTCGAGTTCATTGCCCAGGCGTTTCAACTGATCCATGGCGGGCGTGACCTCAGCTTGCAGCAGCGGCCTTTATTAAAGGTGCTGAGTACCCTGGAAGGTCAGGGTTACCTGCCGCCGGCAGTGATTGGTGAGTTGCGCGAAGGTTATGAGTTCCTGCGTTACACCGAGCATGCAATCCAGGCGATTGCCGACCGCCAGACCCAAATGCTGCCTGACAGCCCGCAGGACCAGGCGCGTATCGCCTTTATGCTGGGCTTTGCCGATTGGGCGGCGTTCCACGAGCAGTTGATGTACTGGCGCGGCCGGGTGGAGTGGCACTTCCGCCAGGTGATTGCCGATCCGGACGAGGAAGACGGTACCGAGAGCGAAGTGGTGGTCGGCGGCGAATGGCTGCCGCTGTGGGAGGAGGCCCAGGACGAGGAGGCAGCCTGCCGGCAGTTGCAGGAAGGCGGCTTCAACGATGCGCCCAAAGCCCTGAAAACCCTCGCCAGCCTGCGCAGCAGCCCGCAACTGCGGGCCATGCAACGCCTGGGGCGGGAGCGGCTCGACGCCTTTATCCCGCGCTTGCTCGCGCAGGCGGTGGAACATGCCAACCCTGATCTGGTGCTGGAGCGGGTGTTGCCGCTGGTGGAGGCGGTGGCGCGGCGTTCGGCCTATCTGGTACTGCTCACCGAGAACCCCGGGGCCCTGCGCCGTTTGCTGACCCTGTGCGCCGCCAGCCCGTGGATTGCCGAGCAGATCACCCGTTTTCCGCTGTTGCTCGATGAATTGCTTAACGAGGGCCGACTGTTCAAGCCGCCCCTGGCCCCGGAGCTGGCCGCCGAGCTGCGGGAGCGCCTGACCCGCATCCCCGAGGACGACCTTGAGCAGCAGATGGAAGCCTTGCGCCACTTCAAGCTGGCCCACCGGCTGCGGGTCGCCGCCTCGGAAATCGCCGGCAGCCTGCCCTTGATGAAGGTCAGCGATTACCTGACCTGGCTGGCCGAGGCCATTCTCGAACAGGTTCTGGCCCTGGCCTGGCGCCAGACGGTGGCCAAATATGGCTCGCCCCAACGCAGCGACGGCACCCTGTGCGACCCGGGCTTTATCATTGTCGGCTACGGCAAGGTCGGTGGTATCGAGCTGGGGCACGGCTCCGACCTGGACCTGGTGTTTATCCATGACGGCGATCCCCAGGCCGAAACCGATGGCGCCAAGCCGATCGACGGTGCGCAATTCTTCACCCGGCTGGGCCAGCGGATCATTCATTTGCTGACCACCCAGACCAACTCCGGGCAGCTCTATGAGGTCGATATGCGCCTGCGTCCGTCCGGCGCTTCGGGGCTCTTGGTCAGCTCCCTGGGGGCCTTTGCGCGTTATCAGGAAAACGAAGCCTGGACCTGGGAGCATCAGGCCCTGGTGCGGGCGCGGGTGCTGGTCGGCAGCCAGGATGTGGGCCGGGCCTTTGAGAAAGTCCGCGCCGCGGTGCTGGGCAAGGCCCGCGACCTGCCCAAGCTGCGCCAGGAGGTCAGCGAGATGCGGGCCAAGATGCGCGACAACCTGGGCAGCAAGCTGACCGCCGCCGGAACCGCGGCAAACGCCTTCGAGGCCACGGCGCCGTTCGATCTCAAGCAGGACGCCGGTGGTATCGTCGATATTGAATTTATGGTGCAATACGCGGCCCTGGCGTGGTCGCAAGAGCACCCGTCATTGCTGCGCTACACCGACAATATCCGCATTCTGGAAGGGTTGGAGGAGGTCGGGCTACTTCCCGCAGCCGATGCCAGCCTGCTGCGCGAGGTGTATAAGGCCTACCGTTCCGCCGCCCACCGCCAGGCCTTGCAGAACGAGGCCGGGGTGATTGCCGGTGATCAGTTCGCCAGCGAACGGCGCGAGGTTTTACGGATTTGGCGCGAGCTGGGGCTAAGCTAGGTTTTTGCCCATACCCGCGCAGCCAGGGTTGGCCAGCAACGTGAGGTTGCTACAAACGTACCCGGCGAGCCGTTCGCGGCTGGTCGTAAATCAACTGGCGGTGAAGGCCGCGGGTGCTGGATTCTCGAGGCGGGGAGGCGGAAGCCTCCCCGGTTCGTTTTTGGAAACCACATGAATATTCTGATCGTTGGGCCCAGTTGGGTCGGTGACATGGTGATGGCACAGACGCTGTTTCAGTGCCTGAAGCAGCGCCATCCGCAATGCGAGATCGACGTGCTGGCCCCCGAGTGGAGCCGCCCGATCCTGGAGCGCATGCCCGAAGTGCGCCAGGCCTTGAGCTTCCCGCTCGGCCACGGCGCGCTGGAATTGGCCACCCGTCGGCGCATCGGCAAATCCCTGGCCGGCCAGTACGACCAGGCGATCCTGCTGCCCAATTCCCTGAAATCGGCCCTGGTGCCGTTTTTCGCCGGCATCCCCCAGCGCACCGGTTGGCGTGGCGAGTTCCGCTATGGCCTGCTCAACGATGTGCGCAAGCTGGATAAAGAACGCTACCCGCTGATGATCGAGCGCTTTATGGCCCTGGCCTACGCGCCTGGCGCCGAGCTGCCGACGCCTTACCCGCGCCCGAGCCTGCGCATCGAACCGCAAAGCCGCGATGCCGCCCTGGCCAAGTTCGGCCTGAGCCTCGATCGCCCGGTATTGGCCTTGTGCCCGGGTGCCGAGTTTGGTGAATCCAAGCGCTGGCCGTCCGAGCATTACGCCAAAGTGGCTGAAACCAAGATCCGCGAGGGCTGGCAGGTCTGGCTGTTCGGTTCGAAGAACGACCATGGCGTGGGTGAAGAGATTCGCGCCCGCTTGATTCCGGGCCTGCGTGAAGAGTCATACAACCTCAGCGGCGGCACCTCCCTGGCCGAAGCCATCGATCTGCTGTCCTGCGCCGACTCGGTGGTGTCCAACGACTCCGGCCTGATGCACGTGGCCGCCGCCCTGAATCGCCCGCTGGTGGCGGTGTACGGTTCCACGTCGCCGGGTTTTACACCGCCGCTGGCGGAGAAAGTCGAAATCGTGCGCCTGGGCCTCGAATGCAGCCCCTGCTTTGACCGCACGTGCCGTTTCGGCCATTACAACTGCCTGCGCCAGCTCCTGCCGCAGCCGGTGAACGAAGCCTTGCAGCGCTTGCAGGGCACTGCGGTCGAGGTCCAGTAAGTTGCGGGTACTGTTGATCAAGACTTCCTCCCTGGGTGATGTGATCCATGCGTTGCCGGCGCTGACCGATGCCGCGCGGGCGATTCCCGGGATTACGTTCGATTGGGTGGTGGAAGAAGGTTTTGCCGAGATTCCCACCTGGCACCCGGCGGTGGGCAAGGTGATTCCGGTGGCGATCCGCCGCTGGCGCAAGAACATCTGGCAGACCATCAAGAGCGGCGAGTGGAAACGCTTCAAGCAAAGCGTGCGTTCGACCAAATACGACCTGGTGATCGACGCCCAGGGCCTGCTCAAAAGCGCCTGGTTGACCCGTTACGTGCGCGCCCCGGTCGCCGGCCTGGATAAAGAGTCGGCGCGTGAGCCGCTGGCGGCGCGCTTTTATTCGCGGCGCCTGGCGGTGGCCCGTGGGCAGCACGCGGTGGAGCGGGTGCGCCAGCTGTTTGCCGTGGCCCTGGGCTACGACCTGCCCCAGGGCCTGGGTGACTACGGCCTGAACCAGGAAAAACTGGTGGAGCTGCCGCGCAAGAATCCGTTTGTGCTGTTTCTGCACGGCACCACCTGGGACACCAAGCACTGGCCCGAAGCCTACTGGCGCGAGCTGTGCGAGCGCATGGGCAACCTTGGGGTCGAGGTCCGCCTGCCGTGGGGCAATGTGGCCGAGAAGGAGCGTGCGGAGCGCATTGCCAGCGGCCTGAAAAATGTCACGGTGTTGCCGAAGCTGAACCTGGCCGGAGTGGCCAAGGTGCTGGTCCAGGCCCAGGCCTGCGTGGCGGTGGATACCGGTCTTGGCCACCTGGCCGCGGCGCTGGATGTGCCGACCATCTCCCTGTTCGGCCCGACCAATCCGGGCCTGACCGGGGCCTATGGCAAGGTGCAGGTCCACATGGGCAGCGACTTTCCTTGCGCACCCTGCCTGCAGAAAAAATGCACCTACCAGCCGACGCCCCAAGACCAGCGCCGGTTTGACCTGAAACGCGAGTGGCCGCTGTGCTTCACTCGCCTGAATCCTGAGCGTGTCGCCAGCCGGCTGAGCAGGTTGTTACTGGCTGAGGAGCTGCGCTGATGCAACTGGCTTTTGTCCTTTATAAATACTTCCCCTTTGGCGGCCTGCAACGCGACTTCATGCGCATTGCCCTTGAGTGCCAGAGCCGTGGGCATCAGATCCGCGTCTACACGCTGATCTGGGAAGGTGATATTCCACCGGGTTTCGAAGTGCTGGTAGCGCCGGTCAAGGCCTTCTTCAACCATCGGCGCAACGAGAAACTCAGCGCCTGGATGGAAGCCGACCTGGCCCAGCGCCCGGTGGATCGCCTGATCGGTTTCAACAAAATGCCGGGGCTGGACGTGTACTACGCCGCCGACGGCTGTTTTGAAGACAAGGCGCAGAACCTGCGCAACTCGTTCTATCGTCGCTGGGGCCGCTACCGGCATTTCGCCGAGTACGAGCGCGCTGTCTTCGCCAAGGATGCCAAGACTGAAATCCTGATGATTTCCGAAGTCCAGCAGCCGCTGTTCATCAAGCATTACGACACCCCGCTGGCGCGTTTCCACCTGCTGCCGCCGGGCATCGCCCAGGACCGCCGGGCGCCGCCCAATGCGCCTGAAATCCGCACCGAGTTCCGCCGCGAGTTCGGCCTGGCCGACGATGACTTGCTGCTGGTGCAGATCGGTTCCGGGTTCAAGACCAAGGGCGTCGACCGCAGCCTCAAGGCCCTGGCCGCGCTGCCCCCGGCCCTGAAGAAACGCACCCGGCTGTTTGTAATTGGCCAGGACGACCCCAAGGTATTCCAATTGCAGAGTGCTGCATTGGGCTTGGGCGAGCATGTGCAGTTCCTCAAGGGGCGCAGCGATATTCCGCGCTTCCTGTTGGGCGCCGACCTGTTGATCCACCCGGCGTACAACGAAAACACCGGCACTGTATTGCTCGAGGCCCTGGTGGCCGGGCTGCCGGTGCTGGTCAGCGCCGTCTGCGGTTATGCCCATTACATCGCCGAGGCCGACAGCGGCCTGGTGCTGGATGAGCCGCTGGAGCAGGCGCAACTCAATCAATACCTGAACACCATGTTGACCGACGACGCTGCACGAGCGACCTGGAGCCGTAACGGCCTGGCGTTCGCCGAGACGGCCGACCTCTATAGCATGCCGCAGCACGCTGCGGATGTGATTCTGGCGGAGCAACACTGATGAAGTTGATTCTTGCCGAACCGTTCAAGAGCCTTTGGGCCGGGCGCGATGCGTTCGCCGAAGTCGAGCGTCTGGACGGCCAGGTTTATCGTGAACTGGAAGCCCGGCGCACCTTGCGCACGGAAGTCGCCGGTCACGGTTTCTTTGTAAAAATCCATCGCGGCATCGGCTGGGGCGAGATCTTCAAGAACCTGCTCACCGCCAAGCTGCCGGTGCTCGGCGCCGGCCAGGAATGGCAGGCCATCCAGCGTCTGCAGCAGGCTGGAGTGCCGACCATGACCGCCGTCGCCTATGGCGAGCGCGGCAGCAACCCGGCGGATCAGCATTCGTTCATCGTCACCGAGGAGCTGGCGCCCACCGTCAGCCTCGAAGACTTCAGCCTCGACTGGGTCAAGCAGCCGCCCGAACCCCGGCTCAAGCGCGCGCTGATCGCCGAAGTGGCGCGCATGACCGGGATGATGCACCGCGCCGGGGTCAACCACCGCGACTGCTACATCTGCCACTTCCTGCTGCACACCGACAAACCGGTGACCGCCGATGACTTCAAGCTCTCGGTGATCGACCTGCACCGGGCCCAGACCCGCGACGCCATTACCCGGCGCTGGCGCGACAAGGACCTGGCCGCGCTGTACTTTTCGGCGTTGGACATCGGCCTGACCCGGCGCGACAAGCTGCGTTTTCTCAAGGGCTATTTCCAGCAGCCGCTGCGCCAGATCCTGGCCGAAGAAGCGGCGCTGCTGGCCTGGCTCGAAGGCAAGGCCAACAAGCTCTACGCACGTAAGCAGCGGTACGGAGATGCGCTCTGATGGCGGGTTGGAATCTGGAACCTGGCTACGAGGATCTGGCGCAGAGTTTTGGCAGTCTTGAGGCGGTGTTCGCCCTGCAGGGCGAGCGCCTGACCCGGGACCCGCTGTCCGAGGTCATCCGTGTCGAGCTCAAGGGCGTCAACTATTACGTCAAACGCTACAGCGGCGCCGGCAAGAACCTGCGGCGCTACCTGGGCAAGCCACGGGTCAAGTCCGAATGGCAGAACCTCAAGCGCTTCGCCAAGTGGGGTATCCCCACTGCCGAAGTCGTGGCCTGGGGCCTGGAGCGTCGTGGCCTGGCCTACGACCGCGGGGCGATGATCACCCGCGAGTTGCCGCAGACCGAAGACCTGTCGGCCCTGGCCGAGCGCAAGGACCCGCGCCTGGCGGATCGGGCCTGGGTCGACGGCATCAGCCGGCAGTTGGCGGGCTACACCCGGACCATGCACGATCAGCGCTTCACCCATAACGACCTGAAGTGGCGCAACCTGCTGGTGGATGATCAGGCCACGCTGTACCTGATCGACTGCCCGAACGGCGACTTCTGGCGCGGTTTCTGGCTCAAATATCGAATTACCAAGGACCTGGCGTGTCTGGATAAGGTGGCCAAGTATCACCTGTCGGCCACCCAGCGCCTGCGCTTCTACTTGCAGTACCGCGAACGCAGTCGGCTGAGTGAGGCGGACAAGCAACGGATTCGCCACGTGGTGAGATTCTTCGAGGGACGCGAATGACTGACTTTCTGGCGGCTGAAGACCGTGCGCTGCTGGAGCGCCACGGCTTGGGCGATTTTGATGCGCTGTGGGCCAAGCAACTGGAGGCGGTGGATGAGCCCAACACCAATCGTGGTGGCTGGAGCAGCGTCTATCGGCTGGATCTGGAAGGTCGGGGCTTTTACCTCAAGCGCCAGAGCAATTACCTGACCCGGACCCTGCATCGCCCTTTTGGCGAGCCGAGCTTTGCCCGCGAGTTCCGCAATATCAGCCGCTACCGGCAGCTGGGTATCCCGGCCCTGCAGGCGACGTTCTTCGGTGAGCGCAAGGTGGCCGGCGAGACCCGGGCCATCCTGCTGACCCGGGCGCTGGACGGCTGGAATGACCTGGACTCGCTGTTGCAGCAGTGGGAGCAGCTCAGCGTCGCGCAGCATCAGGCGATCCTGCGGGCGTGCGGCCTGCTGGCGCGGCAACTGCACGGCCTGCGCCAGGTGCATGGCTGTTTCTACCCCAAGCATATTTTCCTGCACGCCACCGGCGACGGTTACCAGGCGCAATTGATCGACCTGGAAAAGACCCGGCCGTTGCTGTTTGGGCAGCGCGATCGGGTCAAGGACCTTGAACCCCTGTTGCGCCGGGCTTCTGTCTGGAGCGTGGATGAGGTGCGTAGCTTGCTCGCAGCGTACCTGGACCAGCCGGTGGACAGTTCGCTGGTGCAAACCTGGGTTCAGCGCCTGACCGCGCGCAGCAGTCACAAGAGGGCGCGCTGATGCGGTTGTCTGAATTGAAAAACGCCGGGCGCACCCCGCGCTTGCCTCTGAGCCTGGAACTGGCGGACGCCGCCGGCCCGGCCCAGTTGCAATTGCTCAGCCTGCTGCGGGTGCTGCCCGGGCAGCGTTATGTCGGCGCCGGCGTCTGGCGCGGGCGCACGGTGCTGGCCAAGCTGCTGGTGGGCAATAAGGCGGCCCGGCACTTTCAGCGCGAGCTGCAAGGGGTGCGCCTGCTGGCCGAGCAGGGCCTGACCACGCCGCTGTTGCTCGCCGATGGCTTGCAAGAGGGCGAGGGCGGCTGGTTGTTGTTCGAGTTTCTCGAAGGCGCCCACAGCCTGGGCGATGCCTGGGAGCAGGTCGCGGCGTTGCCGGTGCTGGCGGATACGCAGCTGGATGTGCTGGGGCAGGCGTTGGCTGCGATTGCCGAACTGCATGCCAGGGGCCTGTGGCAGGAAGACCTGCACCTGGACAACCTGCTGCGCCATGACGACAAGCTGTATTTGATCGACGGCGCGGGTATCTGCGTGGAGCACGCCGGGCAGCCGTTGTCTCGGCAAAAGGTCCTGGAAAACCTCGGGGTGTTCTTCGCCCAGTTGCCCAAGAGCCTGGAGCCCTTCACCGAAGAGTTGCTGGTGCATTACCTGCTGGCCAATCCCGAGCACGCCTTGCCCCTGGAGATGTTGCAGAAGCAGGTGAGCAAGGTGCGCAGCTGGCGCCTGAAGGACTTCCTGAACAAGGTCGGGCGCGAGTGCAGCCTGTTCAGCGTGCAGCGCGGGCCCTTTGCCTTGCGCGCGATCCGCCGCGAAGAAGAGGCAGCGATGCTGCCGGTGCTGGAGCAGGCCGATCAACTGCTCGACCAGGGACACCTGTACAAGACCGGAGGCGCCGCCAGTGTCGGTCGGGTCGACGTTGCGGGTCGCAGCCTGGTGGTCAAGCGCTACAACATCAAAGGGCTGGCCCACTGGTTCAAGCGCTTCTGGCGCCCGAGCCGGGCCTGGCATTCCTGGCGCGAGGGCAATCGCCTGGCGTTCCTGGGGATTGCCACACCCAAGCCGCTGGCGGTGTTGGAGAAACGCTTCCTGTGGTTGCGCAGCCGCGCCTACCTGATCACCGAGTATTTGCCGGGGCCGGACATCATCGAGCGTTTTGCGCCTTTCGTCGAAAGCGGCGCGGCGCCGGAATCCGAGCTGGTGGCGCTGGATGCGTTGTTCGCCGAGTTGCTCAAGGAGCGCATCAGCCATGGCGACTTCAAGGGGCACAACCTGTTCTGGCAGGAGGATCGCTGGGCCCTGATCGACCTCGATTCCATGTGCCAGCACTCAAGCCTGAGCAGCTTCGCCCCGGCCTACGCCCGCGACCGGGCGCGCTTCATGCGCAACTGGCCGGAAACCAGCGCCCTGTACCAACTCATCGATCAACGCCTACCCAAAACCGCCCTGTAGCCGCTGCCGAGGTACGAGGCTGCGCTGTCCCTCGCGGGCGCCGGCGTCGTATCTGACCCATCACGGCCAGCCTGCGTACCCATCAGATCAGAACCGATACTCGGCGCCTGCGCCGGCATACCACGAGCGCCCCGGTGCGGCTTCGTAATAGCGTCCGTTGCCGTCGCCAACGATCACCGAACCGACGTACTGCCGATCCAGCAGGTTGTCCAGGCGCAGGGTCTGGTGGAAGGTCCAGTGCTCGACCTTCTGCTCGAAGCGCGTGCGCCAATTGAACACGCTGTAGCCCGGCGCGGCCTTGTCCTGGTTGCTGTCTTCGACGTAGACCTTGCTGCGGTACAGGCCTTCAAGGGCGGTGCTGACCCAGTCCCGCGGCTTCCAGTTCAGCTCGGCGAACAGCGTGGTCTGCGGTACGCCGGGCAGGTAGTTGCCCTTGTCGATGTGTTTTTGCGTGGCGCCGCTGCCGCTGGTGAAGTCGCTGTCGTAGGTGGCTTGCAGGCGGGTGTAGGCGAGGTTGGTGCTCCATTGTTCGCTGAGCTGGCTCTCGATACCCAGCTCGAATCCGCGGCGCAGGGTGCGTCCGGCGTTTTGGTAGCTGGTACGGCCTTGATTGGATTCCGCCACCACCAACTCGTCTTCGGTGGTGATCTGGAACACTGCGGCATTCACTCGCGTGTCGCTGTTAAGCCGAGCCTTCAGGCCGACTTCGTACTGCTTGCTCTCGGAAGGCTTGAGACCGAAGTTGAAGCCCTCGCTGCCTCCCGGGGCATAGGCCAGTTCGGCCTGGGTCGGGGTTTCGAAACCTTTGCCGGCGCTGACATAACCATGCAGGTCATCGGTGAAGGCATACATCGCACTCAGCGACGGGGTGGTCTTCTGGTAGCGCTTTGTACCGCTGGCGTCGCCATTGCTCAGGAAGTGATCGTCGACATCCAACTCCATGGTGCTGTGGCGCACGCCGGCTTGCAGGGTCCAGCGACCGATGGCCCAGTTGGCCTGCAAGTAAGGGTCGAGGCTGCGGGCGGTGTCGACTTCATCGCGGCGCAACTCGCCTTTGACGCCCAACTGGTTGCCGCTGTAGTTCCGGTAGCCGTTGCGGTCATCCTGGCTCTGGTCATAGTCCAGGCCGCCGATCAGGGTCAGCTCGCCGGGCACCCCATCCACCGGTTGCAGCCAGCGCACGCCGGCGCCATAGAACTTGCGGTCGAACTGCACCACGCCGCCGCCGCGTTCGTTGGCTGGCGTTCCCTTGGGAATCGACAGGTACTGAATCACACTCCGCCGTCCCGTATAAGCATTGACCTGCAAGGTCGCATCGCCGAAATAGCGCTCGTAATTCATCCCCAATTGCTGATGATCGATGCTTTTACGCGTGTTGTAGCTCAAGGCGTTGGCAGTCACCGAACGTGGATCGGCCTTATAGGCCGCCCAGGTCTGCCCCAACGGGTCCTGGGTGCCGTTCTGCTCCAGGCTGCTGAAAATCAGCGCCATCTTGCTGTCGTCGTCGGGCTTGAAGTTGACCTTGGCGAAGGTCTGGTCGCGCCGCGCGGCGCTGTGGTCGCGGTAACCATCGGTGTCCATGCGCGAGGCGTCTAGCACAAAGCCTGCGCCGTCGACCGCACCTTCGGCGCTCAGGTGATTCTTGCTCAGGCCGTCGCTGCCGATCAGGGTTTCGGCGCCGATCCGTGGTGGACCTTCGCCATCACGGGAGAACATCTGGATCACCCCGCCGGCATTGCTGCCATACAGGGTCGCCGCCGGACCGCGCAGCACTTCGATGCGCTCGGCGGTGTCGAGGTTGAAGGTTGCCGCCTGGCCCTGGCCGTCCGGAGTGCTGGCCGGAATGCCGTCGGCCAGCAGCTTGATGCCGCGCACGCCGAAGGCCGAGCGCGCACCGAAGCCGCGGGAGGAAATCTGCAGGTCCTGGGCATAGTTCTGGCGGTTCTGCACCACCAGCCCGGGCACCCGTGACAGGGCTTCGGAGGCGTTGATGCCGAGCTGGCCGTCACTGATCTGTTGCTGGCTGACGCTGTCCACCGAGTAGGGCAGGTCGAAGCTCTGGGTGGCGCTGCGTGAGCCCGTGACGACGCTGGGGTCGAGTTCCAGGGGCGCTGGTGCGGCGAGGCTGGCACCACTGAGGCCAAGGAGCAGGCCCGGCAACAGCGGGGCGAGGCGGGCAGGAGCGGCTTTTTTCATGGGGTGAGTCGAATTCCGGAAAGCGGGTCGCCCTGTCGGGGCGAGCAAAGGGGCGCGAGTTTACCCAGTGTGGGGCGCCTGGCAGGCGTCTGCGACATTCAGTCGCAAGCGGCGGGCCGGGTTGGCGATGGTAGCGCTGTTTCAGATAGACGTCCGGCTCGCGCCATAAAAAAGGCCGTCATGGCCTTCGCAGGCTGTCGCAAGGCCTGAATATCGGCAAAAGTCGCCTCAATCGCCGGCCGTTTGCCGCTAGAGGCTTGCCGCCGCTTTTACGTTATAATCCCGCCCTTTAGTTGTTTCTCGCCCTTTTGCGAGCACACATTTTCTCAAGGCGCATCGCGCCTGCACGCAGACTAAACGAGGCTAGACCCCTGTGGCATTGACGATTCTTGGCCTGTCCGGCGCCCTTAGCCATGATCCTTCAGCAGCCCTGTACATCGACGGCAAACTGATTGCGGCCGCTGAAGAAGAGCGCTTCGTGCGCGACAAACATGCAAAGAACCGCATGCCCTACGAATCGGCGAAGTTCTGCCTGGAACAGGCCGGGATCAAGCCTTCCGACGTTGACGTGGTGGCGATTCCGTTCGCCCCCATCAGCTTGTTCGGCGAGGCCCGCTGGCACTACGCCAAGCGTTACTGGTACGCCCCGGACCGTGCCCTCGACGCGATCCTGATGGGCAACCGCCGCTACAAACGCTATCGCAACAAGATCGTCTGGTGCCTCGAGCAACTGGGTTTCGATCCGAAGAAAATCAAGATCGAGCCGGTCGAGCATCACCTGGCCCACGCCTCCAGCGCCTACCACTGCTCGGGCTTCCAGGAGAAAACCGCGATCCTCGGGATCGACGGCAAGGGTGAGTACGCCACCACCTTCTTCGGCTACGGCGAAAACGGCAAGATCCACAAGATCAAGGAATTCTACGACCCGGACTCCCTGGGTGGCCTGTACGGCGCGATCACCGAGTTCCTCGGTTTCGAGATGCTCGACGGCGAGTTCAAGGTCATGGGCATGGCGCCTTACGGCGATGCCAGCAAGTACGATTTCTCGCGTCTGGCCAGCTTTGAAAACGGCCAGTTGGTGATCAACACCGACTACGCCAACGTCATTGGCCTGCGTCGCTATAAAGAGAAGGGCAAGGGCTTCTACTTCTCGCCAAAACTCATCGAGTGGCTGGGTCCCAAGCGCGAAGGCGACATCGCCGACGAACCGTACATCCACTACGCGGCCAGCATGCAAGCGCTGTTCGAGAAACTCTCGCTGCAGATGATCGACTACTACCTGGGCGATGTGCTCAAGGAAACCGGCAAGCTGGCCTTCGCTGGCGGCTGTGCGTTGAACGTCAAGCTGAACCAGAAAATCATCGCTCGCGACGACGTCAAGGAACTGTTCGTGCAGCCGGCCTCCGGCGACGCCGGGACCGCAGTCGGCGCGGCGGCCTACGTTTCCCACGCCCGTGGCGTACCGGTGGAGAAGATGGAACACGTCTATCTCGGCCCGTCCTACAGCAACGAAGACGTGATCGCCGCTTGCGCCCGTCATCCGAGCAAGCCGGTGTGGCGCAAGCTCGAAGACATGCCGGAAAAAATCGCCAAGATCATGGTCGACGGCAACCCGGTGGCCTGGTTCCAGGGCCGCATGGAGTTCGGCCCGCGCGCCTTGGGAGGTCGCTCGATCATTGGTTGCCCAAGCGCCACCGGCGTGGCCGACCGCATCAACCACCAGATCAAGTTCCGCGAGCGCTGGAGGCCTTTCTGCCCGTCGATGCTCGACACCGTGGCCCCACAGATGATCAAGGTCGATCACCCAGCGCCGTTCATGACCTTCACCTTCGAAGTGGCTGAAGAGTGGAAAACCCGCGTGCCGGAAGTCGTCCATGAAGACGGCACCTCCCGCGCCCAGGTGCTCAAGCGCGAATACAACCCGCGCTACTACGACATGATGAAGGCCCTGGAAGTCCTGACCGGCAACGGCGTTTCCCTGAATACCTCGCTCAACCGTCGTGGCGAACCGATGATCTGCTCGCCGACCGACGCGCTGAACATGTTCTTCGGCTCCGACCTGCAGTACCTGATCATGGAAGATATTTTGGTGGTCAAAGACGGCGCGGATGCTTATGACTCGCTCGGCTGAGCGCCATGTGCTGCAGTTCTGTCACGGATATGACGGGCCTTTTCTGGACTGCGCCCGGCAGTACGCCAGCCTGTTCGTGGGGCGCGGCTATCGGGTGACCACGGTCTTTTTGACCGGTGCCGCGGATGCGGAAGTCGCTGCTGGCTGTGCTTCCGATGAAGTGCTGTTCATGGAGCGCAGCTCCAAGAGTATCCGTGGCCTGAAACTGGGGGCGATCGCCGATTTGCGCAAAATCGTCGCCTCGCGCAATTTCAGTTTCTGTATCGCCCATCGTTTCAAACCGATCTACATCGCGCTGCTGGGCAGCCGCTTGCCGGTGATTGGCGTGCATCACGCGTTTGGCGACTATCAGCGCTGCAGCCGCAAGCTGTTCGCGCGGATATTTCGCCAGCGCTTGAGCCTGCTCGGTGTGTCCGATGCCGTGCGCGATGACATTCGTCGCTGCTTGCCGAATTGGTCGCCCACACGTATTCAGACCCTCTACAACCGCATTGATATAGACGCCTTGCAGGCGTCTCAGTTGGACGTGGTCGAAGCCCGCCAAGAGCTGGGGCTGTCCGCCAATGCCTGGATCGTCGGCAATGTGGGTCGCCTGCACCCGGATAAAGACCAGGCGACGTTGTTGCGTGGTTTCGCGCTGGCCTTGCCGGGGCTGCCCGAGAACAGCCAGCTGGCAATCATGGGCAGCGGTCGGCTGGAATCGGACCTCAAGGCCCTGGCTCTTGAGCTGGGGATTGGCGAGCGGGTGCTGTTTCTCGGACAGGTGGCGCAAGGCCGTCGCTACTTCCGGGCGTTCGATGTGTTTGCCCTGAGTTCCGATCATGAGCCCTTCGGCATGGTGCTGCTCGAAGCCATGGCGGCTGGCGTGCCGCTGTTGGCTACGGCTTGCGGTGGCGCCAGCGAAGTGGTCGAGGGCGTGGGTATTCTGTTTCCACTGGGCGATGCCGAGCACATGGCTCAGGGCCTGAAGCATCTGGCCGCAATGGAGCCCAAGCAGCGCCTGCAATGTGCCGAGCTGATGCTTGATCGCTTGCGTGAGCGTTTTTCGGATCAGGCCGTGCGCGATGCATTCTGGCGTTTGCCATCCGTCACCGACCTGACCGCGAGGGGCTGATGCTTAACCGATTTCAAGGCTGGCGCGAGCGCGGTTGGTCAGTCATCGACGCGCCTGCCTATGCTGCGGCCTGGCAGCGTTTTGGTGGCAGCGTCGCGACCCATCCTCTGGTGGTTGAGCGTCTTGCGGACCTGGCGAAAATTCCGGTGCGCTACCTGGCCTGGGAGCAGGACGGCGAGCTGACAGCCGCTATCCCGACCTGGGGGCGCGACTTGGCGCTGTCCAAGGATGTGCTCAAGCGGGCCGGCAAAAAAGGCTTGTTCGACCTCGGCAATGCCGAACTGATTCTGCCTGCCGCGCCTGAGGCCGGGGCGGTCTTGCGTCATCGCGGGCGTTACTTGTCTGCACTCAACGAAGGCCGATTCACGGCACTCAAGCCCCAGGCCGAGCAATTGGCCATGGCGCGCACGCCGGAAGAACTGTCGAAGAAATTTCGCTACAACCAGCGCCGTGAGCTGCGGCTGCTGGAAGAGGCGGGTGGCGTGGTGCGCCCGGTCGGAGAGTTTTCCAGTGCCGAACTGGCCGCCATCTACTGCGATCTGTTCAAGCGGCGCTGGGGCTTTGTTGCCACCGGCGCGGAGCACATGGCGCAGGTCATCGAGTTGCTGGGCGAGCTATTGATGGGGTCGGTGATTTTTCTCAACGATGCGCCGATTGCCATCCAACTGGTCTATCGGGTGGAAGCGCCGGAGTGGATCAGCGTCGAGTACGTCAATGGTGGCGTCGATCCGCAAACCCGCGAGTTCAGTCCGGGCAGCGTGCTGAGTTTCCTCAATACGCAAAGTGCCTGGGAGCACGCGCGTGCGCTCGGCAAGCCGCTGCGTTTTTCCTTCGGGCGCGCCGACCGTGAATACAAGGACCGTTGGTGCAATCCTGTACCGGTCTTCCAGGTATGAGCCAGCCCATGAGTCGCAAACAGCAACTGCTCAAACGCCATCGGCGCAACAAGCGTATCGGTCTGATGATCGGCCTGTTGGTGTTGCTGGCTGTTGGCGTGCTTGTGGTCTGGTGGCTGCCGTTGCTGCTGGCTGTCCTGGGCTGGGTGGCCCATGAGGCGTGGTTTGCCGATCACTTGTTCTATTCTCCCGGCGATGATTACGACTATCAGCTCGCCGCCGATGAGCAACTGGCGCTGACGCTGGTGGCAGGCCGCTTGACCCTGCCCGGGACCCTGTCGCTGGGGGCTGGCGATACCTTGATGCTGAAGGTGCGCATCCGGGCATCCTGGTGCGGGCGGTTTCTCGACCCCGGAGTAAAGATTCTGGGTGGAACGGCCGATCAGCAGGATTTCGAGCGTGGCACCCGCGGTATTCGCTACCTCAATCTGACAGGTCAGCATGAGGCGCTGCTTGGCGGTCGGCTCCAGCTCCAGGGGCGTTTCTGTAAAATCGCCGAGGCGGTAGAGCTGTCAGTTGTGCGTCACCCGGATTACCGAGCGCAACGCTTGCTGGTGATAGCGCCCCATGCCGATGACGCCGAGCTTGCGGCTTTTGGCCTGTACAGCAGCGCCGAGGAAAGCTGGGTGGTCACCCTCACGGCGGGTGAAATTGAGGCTGAGCATTATCAGGCAATGGGCCTGGATCGAGTCGCCGCCGCGCGATTGAAAGGCTCGTTGCGGGCGTGGGACAGCATCAGCGTGCCGTTGTGGGCGGGCGTGCCCCAGGAGCGTTGCGTGCAACTGGGCTACTTCTGCCTGCAGTTGCCGCAGATGCAGGCAGCGCCGAGCGTTGCCGTGCCTTCGCGAGAGGCAGACTTGAGCGATACCCGGTACTTCCGGCGTTTTAATGCCTTTGCTCTGGGCAGTGACGCTGATGGCATTGCGTCATGGGACAACCTGGTGGCTGATCTGGTCGAGCTGATCGAGCGCATCGAGCCGCAGGTGGTCGTCTTGCCGCACCCGCGCTTCGATCCTCATCCCGATCACATCTGTGCCCAACAGGCGCTGATGCAGGCCCTTACCCGCAGTTCCTGGCAGCCGCAATCACTGTTGCACTATGCCAACCACCTGCATGATAACGACCGCTGGCCCATGGGCGCCGCTGGCAGTGGCGTAGCCTTGCCGCCACAGCTCGCCAGCCAGGGGCCGTTGCGGCCTTGGGCGCTGCCCATTTCAGACCAGCAACAGTGGCACAAGGCTATGTCCTTGGGCATGATGCACGACTTGCAGCCCGCGCCCCCTTTCAAACGCACGTTGCGGCGCATTATCCAGCGCTACCTCGCCGCGCGCCGGTGGCCTGCTTTCGGTGATAACGAGTTCTTTCGCAAGGCGGTTCGGCAGCACGAATTGTTCTGGGTCGACGAGAACCTCAGTGAGAGAGACAACCCTTGAAAGTCCTGTTTCTGGTGCAGAAAGAACAGCGTGCCATTCTCGACCGGTTCTACGACGGGATCGCTGAGCGTTGCGAGTGCGATATGCGCGAGCTGACCAGCGCTGAACAAGACAATCTGCGCAAGTATTTCCGCGAGCATGTGGATGTCTCGCGTTACGACCGCATCGTTTTTTTCCTGCGCTTCAAGAAAGAGATCAGACAGGTCAGGTTCATACAGACCCTGCCCAACCTGGTTATTCTCGAGCATGACGCCTATCAGAACTATATCCCCTGCAAGTACACCGGAAAATTCAGCGCCCATTACCGCAAGCTGCCTTGGGCCAGGGTCATCAGTTCCGGGTTCATGGTCAGCGAACGCTTGCGCCAGGAGGGCTTCGACGCGCACTTCGTGCCCAAGGGCTACGATCAGGCGCTGTTGCAGAATCGCGGGCGGGAGCGGGATATCGAACTCGGGTTTGTCGGCAGCCTCAACAGCGTGGCCTATGCCGGGCGTAAAGCCATGCTGGAGTCGGTGGCCGAGGTGGAGAACCTGCTGATCACCCGGACCAAGTCGGGTGAGGAATACTGCGAGACCTTGAGTCGTATCCGCTATTTCGTCAGTGCCGATGTCGACATGGGCGAGTACATGATCAAGAACTTCGAGGCGATGGCCTGTGGTTGTGTACTCCTGGCCTATGACCAGGGCGAAGAAGAAAACCGTGCGCTGGGGTTTGTCGATATGCAGAACATCGTGTTGTACCGCACTCGGGAAGAGCTCAGGAGCAAGCTGCAAACGCTGCGCGCCTCTCCAGCCTTGAGTCTGGCAATCGCCCAGGCCGGCCAGGCGCTGGTCGAACAACGTTACAGTTTCAGGGCTCTCGGGCACGCCGTAGTCGAGGCCATGAGCGCCCCGCTGCGTGAGCGCGCACCGCTGAGCTGGAAAGAAAAACTACGTCTGTCGTTAGGTTTCTAAGAACCGGCGGCTACTCCACCCTTAATAAGGCGGTGCACATACATGCTGTTCAGTGAGAGTAGCGATATCTCGGTGATGGTGACCAGTTGCGGGCGTTTCGACTTGCTCAAGCGAACGCTCGAGACATTTGATCGCTTCAATACTGCGCCTATTCGCAAAGTGTTCATTACTGAGGACTCGGGTGATCGGGCCGTCGAAGACTGCATTCCCGAGCATTGGAGACCTCACACGGTTTTTCTCGTCAACAATCCGCGGTTGGGCCAGTTGCGCTCGATCGATCTGGCCTATGGGCAGATTGAGACCCCGTGGATTTTCCATTGCGAAGACGACTGGGACTTCTACCGCGAAGGTTTTATCGAAGAGTCTCAGCAGTTGCTGGAAGACGACCCTCAGGCCTTGCAGGTCTGGCTGCGCAGTGCCCATCACGACTTGGCGGTGCACAGCCCCTATGTCTTCTTGAATGAGCGCAAGGTGGCACATGGAATTGCGTTCTATGTGCTGGGCTCGCATAAAGCCGATTGGCAGGGGTTCTCCTTCAACCCAGGGTTGCGCCGGCGTGCCGACTACCTGCTGCATGCGCCGTATGCGGCGTTTTCCGGGGAGAAGGATTTATCACGGCTGTACGCCCAGGAAAATCGTTATGCGTTGATTTTGGAGAATGATGCGGTTCTGCACACCGGGTTTGGTGAGCATGTGGTGGTTCCTGAAGAGCGTTCGAACAAGCTGCGGCGCAAGCGTCGAGACCGCGTAAAGCTCATGGCAACTTTAATTTTAGGTATGGCGATAGGATGGTTGCTGCATGGAATTTAATGGCGTGAAGTTAAGCAGAGTGACCACTTACTTCAGTGCGATGTTATGTCTGTTTCTGTTGAGCTTTGTCGTTGGTTGGTCGTCGAAGTCGACCAATAACGTGTTTTACGGGCTGATTGCCCTGCCAGGGTTGTTCTTCCTGCTAAAAGGTCACGGCCTCAAGGTACTCAAAGAGCCATTGGCCTGGCTTTGGCTGGTGTTTATGCTCTGGTTTGCTGTTTCGGCCACGGTATTTGGGGCGATGGAGTTCTATAAACCCATTGTCTACGTCTTATCGTTTGTCTTTATCGTTGCCAGCCTGGTAAGCCCTGATTTTTTCAGAAGCAAAGAGTTTATCCGGGCCCAGTTCTGGATTCTGATTCTCTACATTTACCTGAGCGCGATATACAGCTGGAGCACAGGGCAATTCCCCTTCGGCAGTCGAGTGGCCTTGTTGCCGGCCCGGCTGATAAACGTGATTTACGCCAGCATCTGGTTGTTCTGTGCCCTGGCACTGGCCTTGCCATACTGGGTCAAGACCAAGCGTTGGATTGAGGCCACTGCCGCAGTGCTGCTGTCGGTGATTGCCGTGACCTTTGTTCTGCAGACCCGGACCGCTCTGGTGGGGGCTGCATTTCTATTCGGGCTTTGGGTGCTGTATGGCCTTTATCTGCGGCCGAAGGTTGTCGGTAGCATTCTCCTGGTGGGAGCCTTGGTCCTGGGCCTGGTGGTCTGGGGCGTGCATAACGAAGCCTGGTACATCTCGCTGTGGAACCGTGGAGACTCTTACCGGGTCGAGATCTTCAACGTCATGGTCGGCGAGTGGAGAAACTGCGGCTGGACCTTGGGCTGCGGCGTCGAATTCCACACTGCGCAATTGTTGGACGGGTTTATGCCGATCCAGCATCCACACAACATCTTCGTGGCCCTGGGTGTCTACACGGGGGCTCCGGCCTTGTTGCTGTTTGTGGTGTTGATGCTGACAAGTCTTCTGGCGGCCTGGCGCCTGCGCGATGCCTGGGGCATGTTCCTGGCCTGTGCGCTGGTGATGCTCAACTTTGATGGCAGTATTTTGGTCCACAGTCCGGATGAGCTGTGGCCGCTGGTGTTGATGCCCGCGGCATTGATCCTGGGACGTGTCTCGCAAGCGCGGCAGTTGCAGCGCGGGTAAGGCTTTGCCCCCGCCAGCGCTGAGGCGCTGGCGGGTGGTGTTCAGTTTTTATGCAGTTCGGTATTCAATTCGCTTATCGAGCACGTGCTTTGCGCCGCGGCGTAGTGCTCTATAAACACCCTGCCGTGGTTATCCAGCAACCATTCCCGATCTTGCTTGTAACGCAACATGTGTTTGAAGTTGCGCAGGCGCAAGGCCTTGCGCAATGGGCGGGAAAAGACTTTCAGGTCGGCAATGTCGATCAGCCCCAACTGCCCTTCAGGTGTCAGCACGATATTGCCCAGGTGCGCAGAGCGAAAGTAAATGCCGCGCTCGTGGAGTATCGCGATGAACGTGCCCAGTTGCGCCCTCAGTGCATCACCGCGCAGGCCATCATCCAGCAACTGACGCAGGGTCTGGCCCGGCAGTGGATCATAATGCACGGCATCCCTTTGAATGCTTGAGATCCGGTAAACCTGGCGGATGCTGGGGCACGGTATCTGGCGTTGCTTCAAGCGCGTGCAGTTATCGGCGAAGCGCTTTGCATAGGGATACCAGGCCGCCGAAGTCAGGAGGCGCTTGCGCCGGAACAGTTTGAGTATCGAGCCATCCGTCAACCGCAGCACCTTATCGCCAGAACCGTCGGCTTCGAGGACTTCAGCTGCTTCGCGCAAAGTGAGGTAGTGATTATGGTCAAGCGCTTGCATCAATACTCCAGAGTTCAACAACAGCAGGCGGGGTCAAGGTACATGGTACCGTAGCTCATCGACTAAAATGGCCTGTGTTATAGTTGCGGGCTCATTTCTCATTCAACGGCTTCTCATGACTACCCCTGATTCGCCTGCGGCGTCGAGCCTGAAGATTTACCTGCGATTGCTGTCGTACGTCCGTCCCTATGCGGGGATGTTCGCGCTCAGTATCCTGGGTTTTGTCATTTTCGCATCGACGCAGCCGATGCTGGCGGGAATCCTCAAGTACTTTGTCGACGGCTTGAGCAACCCCGAGGCCGTACTCTTTCCAAACGTTCCTTACCTGCGTGATCTGCAACTGCTGCAGGCCGTGCCGATGCTGATCGTCCTGATCGCCGCATGGCAGGGGCTGGGTTCGTTTCTGGGTAACTTCTACCTGGCCAAGGTGTCCCTCGGGCTGGTGCATGATCTGCGGGTCGAGCTGTTCAACAAGTTGCTGGTCCTGCCCAATCGGTACTTTGACACCCACAACTCCGGACACCTGATTTCCCGCATCACCTTCAACGTGACCATGGTCACTGGTGCTGCAACGGATGCCATCAAGGTGGTGATCCGCGAAGGCCTGACCGTGGTGTTCCTGTTTGTCTACCTGTTGTGGATGAACTGGCAGTTGACCCTGGTGATGGTCGCGATCCTGCCGTTGATCGCGGTCATGGTCAGCAGCACCAGCAAGAAATTCCGCAAGCAAAGCAAGAAAATCCAGGTGGCCATGGGGGATGTCACCCACGTGGCCTCCGAAACCATCCAGGGCTATCGCGTGGTTCGCAGCTTTGGTGGCGAGGCCTATGAGCAGCAGCGTTTCGCTTTGGCCAGCCAGAGCAACACCGATAAGCAACTGCGCATGACCAAGACCGGCGCGGTGTACACGCCCATGCTGCAGTTGGTGATTTATTCGGCCATGGCGGTGCTGATGTTCCTGGTGCTGTTCCTGCGTGGCGATGCCACGGCGGGTGACCTGGTGGCCTACATTACCGCTGCCGGCCTGTTGCCCAAGCCCATCCGCCAGTTGTCGGAAGTCAGCTCGACCATTCAGAAGGGCGTGGCTGGCGCTGAAAGCATCTTTGAGCAACTGGATGTCGAGCCTGAATCGGACACCGGCACCGTCGAGCTCGAGCGTGTCGAAGGGCGGCTGGAGGTGCGTAACCTGAGCTTCACCTACCCGGGCACCGAGCGTGAAGTGCTGCGTGATATCAGCTTCAGCGCCGATCCAGGACAGATGATTGCCCTGGTTGGGCGCTCCGGTAGTGGCAAATCCACATTGGCTGCACTTATTCCGCGCTTTTATCACCACGATATCGGGCAGATTCTGCTGGATGGTGTCGAGGTCGAAAACTACCGCCTGCGCAACCTGCGCCGACATGTGGCCCAAGTGACCCAGCATGTGACCCTGTTCAACGACACCATCGCCAACAACATCGCCTATGGCGACCTGGCAGGAGCTCCGCGGGAGGATATCGAGAAGGCGGCCAAGGATGCCTACGCGATGGACTTTATTGCGCAAATGCCCCAGGGGCTGGACACCCAGGTCGGAGAGAACGGTGTGCTCCTGTCTGGTGGTCAGCGTCAGCGGTTAGCCATTGCCCGGGCCCTGCTGAAAAATGCCCCGCTGTTGATTCTCGACGAGGCAACGTCTGCGCTGGATACCGAATCCGAGCGGCATATCCAGGCTGCGCTGGACAAGGTCATGAAAGGCCGTACGACCCTGGTGATTGCACACCGCCTGTCGACCATCGAGAAGGCCGACCTGATCCTGGTCATGGATCAGGGGCAGATTGTCGAGCGCGGCACCCATACGCAGTTGTTGGAGCAGAACGGCTATTACTCCCGACTGCACGCCATGGGGCTGGAAGAGCCCGTTCATAACGATATTGCCTGACCGGTAAAAGGCAGTGGCCAGGCCACTGCCAATCAGGCCCACATTGTGCAAGGCAATGGGGCCTGGTTTGTATCCGGATATTTACTGTCTTGACCAAGCCTAAATAATTTCTCCCGCCGTGCTTGTTATGGTTTCCCGCTATTAGTCGAATGATCGACGGGGCTATCCCCGCCGCGTGGGGGCTGGAATGCTGCAACGCTATTTGTGGAAGTTATTGCCCAAATCCCAGCGCACCTTGCTGTTGGGGCGCTTGTCGGTAGTGGATCGTCAGGCAGTGAATAAATCCATGTCTGCCGATGTACGCTTTCCCGAGGCGTTCACCAAACACTCCTGCTTGTACATCCATGTGCCCAAGTGTGCCGGTAGCAGCGTGTGCTCCGCTTTGTTCGGGGGCTGGAGCCCGGGGCATCTGCCGCTGTACTGGTACGAGCAACAGTTCCCGCGCGCGTTTGCCAGCAGTTTCAAGTTCGCCTTCGTCCGTGACCCTCTGGCGCGCGCCTACTCGGCCTATACCTTTCTGCGAAGCAATCGGCTCAACCCCAGGGATCAGCCGGCCCAGGTACTGGTCAACCAGTATCGGGATTTCGACGACTTCGTGGCGCGCTGGCTGCGACCGGACACCATCTGCAAGCAGATCCATTTCGCCCCGCAGAGTGACTTTCTCACCGATTCCCTGGGGCACATGTCGCTGGACTTCATCGGCTATCAGGAGCATTTGCCCCGTGATTTCGAGCTGGTATGCGAACACTTGGGCATCCACTCGCGACTGCCGCTGCTGAACGCTTCCTGCCAGCCTGCCAATGGCTCTGTGCGGGACCTGTGCTCAGTGCGTACCCGGCGCCTGGTGCGTCGGGTCTATGAGCGCGACTACGAGATGCTGGGTTATGAATAAGCCGATGCTCGCTGCCATGGAACAACCGCAGATCCGCCCTTATGCGCTGTCATTGTCGTGCGCTTCCCGAGCGGCCCTGAAGCAGCAGAAGCCATGCTGCCTCTGGTTGACCGGGCTGTCCGGTGCGGGCAAGTCGACCCTGGCCAATCTGCTGGAACTGCGCCTCAACCAACTGGGGCGGCACACCTTTATCCTCGATGGCGACAACGTGCGCCATGGTTTGTGCAGCGATCTGGGGATGAGTGCCGAGGCGCGCAAGGAAAATATCCGGCGCATGGCCGAAGTGGCGCGCTTGATGGTGGATGCCGGCCTGTTGGTCATCGTCTCGGCCATTTCGCCATTTCGCGCTGATCGTGAGACAGCCCGCGCCTTGTTCGCGCCTGGCGAGTTTCTTGAGGTGTACATCAGCACGGCGTTTGCGACCTGTGCAGAGCGTGATCCAAAAGGCCTGTATAAAGCCGCGTTGGCTGGGCAGATCAAGGATTTCACCGGCTTGGACAGCCCCTACGAAGCGCCGCTGCAGGCGGACTGTGAAATTGATACTGCCCGGGTCGGGGTCGATCAGGCCACGGCCCGCCTGTTGCAGCTTCTACTCGAGAAGTAAGCCGCTGAAAAACTTCAAGACCCAGGCTAAAGCCATAGAACTTGACGGCGCCAACCCTGTGTTAATATCGCGCCCCTGTTCATTTTGTATGTGGGTTGCACCATGAAGTTGTCCATGCCGCGATTCGATCAAGCCCCTGTCTTGGTGGTCGGCGATGTCATGCTCGACCGTTACTGGCATGGTGGTACCTCACGGATTTCCCCTGAGGCGCCGGTGCCGGTGGTCAAGGTCGAGCAGATCGAGGACCGCCCGGGCGGTGCCGCCAACGTTGCCCTGAACATTGCCGCCCTGGGCGCGCCGGCTTCCCTGGTCGGTGTGACCGGTGACGATGAAGCCGCCGACAGCCTGGCCAATAGCCTGCGCGGGGCGGGTGTGCGGGCGTTGTTCCAGCGCATTGCGCATCAGCCGACCATCGTCAAGCTACGGGTCATGAGCCGTCACCAGCAGCTGTTGCGCATCGACTTCGAAGAACCCTTCGCCACCGACGCCCTGGCCCTGGGCGCGGAAGTGGACGCGCTGCTCGAAGGCATCAAGGTCCTGGTGTTGTCCGACTACGGTAAAGGCGCCCTGAAGAATCACCAGGCGCTGATCCAGGCCGCCCGTGCCCGCGGCATCCCGGTACTGGCGGACCCCAAAGGCAAGGACTTCTCGGTCTATCGCGGCGCGAGCCTGATCACACCGAATCTCAACGAGTTCGAAACCATCGTCGGCGGCTGCGCCGATGAGCACGAGCTGGTCAGCAAGGGCGCGCAGTTGATGCACGACCTGGAACTGGGCGCCTTGCTGGTCACGCGCGGCGAACACGGCATGACCCTGTTGCGTCCCGATCACGCGGCGTTGCATTTGCCAGCGCGGGCGCGTGAGGTGTTTGACGTCACCGGTGCCGGCGACACTGTGATCTCGACCCTGGCGGCGGCGATCGCGGCCGGTGAAGAGCTGCCCCATGCAGTGGCTCTGGCCAACCTGGCGGCGAGCATCGTGGTCGGCAAGTTGGGTACCGCCTCCATCAGCGCGCCGGAACTGCGTCGCGCCATCCAGCGCGAGGAAGGTTCCGAGCGCGGCGTGCTGAGCCTCGACCAACTGCTGCTGGCAATCGACGATGCCCGTGCGCACAAGGAAAAGATCGTCTTCACCAACGGTTGCTTCGACATCCTGCATGCCGGCCACGTGACCTACCTCGAACAGGCTCGGGCCCAGGGCGATCGCTTGATTGTCGCGGTCAACGACGATGCTTCGGTCAGCCGCCTGAAAGGGCCTGGACGGCCGATCAACAGTGTCGACCGACGCATGGCGGTACTGGCTGGCCTCGGCGCGGTGGACTGGGTGATCAGCTTCCCTGAGGGCACTCCGGAGAATCTGCTGAGCCAGGTGCGGCCGGATGTGCTGGTCAAGGGCGGAGACTACGGTATCGACCAGGTGGTCGGCGCCGATATCGTGGCGGCTTATGGCGGCACGGTGAAGGTGCTGGGGCTGGTGGAGAACAGCTCGACCACCGCGATCGTCGAGAAGATCCGCAAGACCTGAGTGACCGCTGGGCGCCATGCCGACTCCGCTGCCGGAGCGGCGTGGCGGCCTTCAACGCTGCCGGCTGGCCTTGGCCGGCACGATCTTGCGCAGTATCTGCCGCGCCCTGCCGGTCAGGCGCTTGAGTTTCGAGTCCTTTTCCGGCGCGCTCAGACCCTGCTGCCGCAGCCAATCCTTCCAGCGAATCCGTTCATCACGCACCAGCCAACCGTCCTGTTGGGCGAAGCTTTCCGCCAGGTATAAACCGCGGGTGCTGGCGGGTTGCAGTTGGTCCTTTTTCAGGGTGTAGAGCTCGGCGCAGGGCTGGCCGTCCTGCAAGGGCATCAGGTACAGGTCCGGGCGCTTGCGGTCCAGGCGCGCGACCAGTTGGTCGCCTTCCAGGCGTTCATCGACATGGAACAGGCTCAGGGACTTGGCCTCCTTGGGGATCTCCAGGCGCAGGTCGTAAATCAGTTGCAGCGACGCGGTCGGCAAGTGCACGTAGGCCCGCGGGCGCTCGATCAGTTGCAGGTTGGCGCAGCGCACCGGGCGGGCAGCGCCGGACAGCGGTGTCAGGCGAAAGGGCAGGGCTTCGCGATAATGCAGTGCGTTGGCGTAGGGCGCTGGCAGCCAGGTGTCGTTGAAACGGCCGCTGAGCCAACCCTCCGGGGTTTCCAGCAGGCACTCCTCGGCGATCTCCTGAATCGCGGTGTGCAGCGGCAGGTTCAGCTCCTGGGCGGGCACATAGCCGGATATGAGTTTGAGCACCACGTCGCCACGGTCCTGGCGCCGTTGCCGGACCAGCACCCAGTAATCGCGGTTTTGCCAGTGCAGGGTCAGGCGCACCGAGACCCCGAGGTTGGCCAGCTCCACGGAAAAGCGCTCGGCGTCTTCCACCGTGACCGGGCGCCGGCGTTGCAGAGTCTGGGAGAAATTGAGCGGCATCCCGACGCTCTGGTAGCTCAGGCCTTCGGGAGTCGCTTCGACGAACAGGGGCAGGGTCTTGAAGTTGCTGGGGTTCTTTCTTATGAGCGTGCGCGGCATGTCGGCTCCTTCTTGCGTCGGGGTCGGCCGCATGGGCGGCATCAGTTTTTGCGCAGGACCTGCGCCACAGTGGCCACATTGTGCGCCAGATGCAGTGGATTGATGGTCCCGACAATAGCACTGGCAACACCGGGCTGGTCAAACAGCAGTTCAAAGCTGGCCCGCACCGGATCGACCCCCGGGCTCAGGCACGCATGGCCGCTGGCCAGGGCTTTTTTTACCAGGATGCCTTTGCCGTGGGCAGCGGCATATTCAATGACCGCCTGCTCGCCGCGTTCGTTCAGATTGTAGGTGACCATTGCGCAGTCACCGTGCTCCAGGGCCTTGAGGCCGCCTTCGACGGTTTTTCCGGAGAAGCCGAAACCGCGGATCTTGCCCTCGCGCTTGAGCTCGGCCAGGGTCTGGTAGACCTCGCACTGTTCGAGAATCATCAGGTCGTTGCCGTCGGAGTGCACCAGCACCAGGTCGATGAAGTCTGTTTCCAACCGTTGCAGGCTGCGCTCCACCGAGCGTCGTGTGTGCTCGGCGCTGAAGTCGTGCCGGGACTGGCCATCGCTGAATTCCTCGCCGACCTTGCTGACGATCACCCAGTCCTGGCGTTGCCCGCGCAGCAACGGGCCCAGGCGCTCTTCGCTGCGGCCATAGGCCGGCGCGGTATCGATCAGGTTGATCCCCAGGTCGCGGCTCATTTTCAGCAGCATGCGCGCTTCGTCGTCATCGGGAATCTGGAAGCCATTGGGGTACTTCACCCCCTGGTCACGACCGAGCTTGACGGTGCCCAGGCCCAGGGGCGAGACCACCAGGCCGGTGTCGCCCAGGGGGCGGTGGAACGGGTGCAGGGTCGCGAGGCTCATGGCAGCAGTTGCTCCCAGGCGGGTTGGGCCAGGGGCGGTTTGGGCAGGTCAGGCAGGTCGGTGGCGGGGCCCGGACGAATGCCATCGCGCTCCAGGGCAGCCAGTACCCGGTCGGCGAAGTCCGGGGCCAGGGCCAGTTTGGTCGGCCAGCCCACCAGCAACCGGCCCTCTTCGGCGAGGAAGGCGTTATCCGGGCGAGTCAGCCCCGATTGCGCCGGCTCGGCTCGATCGACCCGCAGGGTGGCCCAGCGCGCTTGACTGAGGTCGACCCAGGGCAGCAGGTTGCCCAGCTCTTTTTGCGCCGCCGCGATCTGCGCCGCCGGCTCCCGGGCCACGCCTTCGGCTTCGGCGATATCGCCCCCCAGGTACCACACCCATTGCCCATCGGCGGCCGGGTGGGTAGTGACGGTGATTCGCGGTTTGGGGCCGCCACCGAGGCAGTGGGCGTACAGCGGCTTCAGGCTCGGGCCCTTGACCAGCACCATGTGCAGAGGGCGTTTCTGCATGGCCGGCTGGCTCAGGTCGAGGTTGGCCAGCAGCGCGGCGTTGCCGGCACCGGCGCTGAGCACGATGCGTTGCGCGCGAATCTCGCGGTCATCGACCCGCAGGCCGACCAGGGCGTTGTGTTCCACCAGGGGCTCGATTTTCTGCCCAGCCAGCAAACCGTCGCCGGCCAGCGCCGCGAGGCGTTCGATCAGGCTGGGCACGTCCACCACCAGCTCGGCCAGGCGATAGACCTTGCCCTTGAACCGCCGGTCCTGCAGTGCCGGCGGCAACTGCTCGCCTTTGACCTGGTCGACCCGGCCGCGCACCGCCTTGCTGGCGAAGAAGCTGGTGAGGTTGCCGGCCAGGGTGCCGGGGGACCACAGGTAGTGGGCCTCGGACAGCAGGCGTACCCCCGACAGGTCCAGCTCGCCGGTGCCGGCCAGGGCTTCGCGCCAGCGGCGTGGCATATCGGCAATGGCTTCGGAGGCGCCGGTCAGGGCACCGTGCAGGGCGTACTTGGCGCCGCCGTGGATGATGCCCTGGGACTTCACGCTCTGCCCGCCGCCGAGGCTGGCGCTTTCCACCAATACCGTCGAGAAGCCCTGGCGACGCAGGCGCGCGTTGAGCCAGAGGCCGGCGACGCCAGCGCCGACAATCAGCACGTCGGTGGAAATAACGGATGGCATGCGGCGACCTCGGGAAACAAAACGGAGGCGCAAGTTTCAAGCTTCAAGCCGCAAGCTGCAAGCGTGTCGCCTTTCTTGCCGAGCAAAGCCTGTCGCTTGCCGCTGTTTTCCTAGTGCCCGGCGGTTTTCGAAAACAGCTGGATCACCACCACGCCAAGGACGATCAGGCCCATGCCGAGCATGGCCGGCAGGTCGAGTTTCTGGCCATAAAGGAACAGCGCCGCGACGCTGACCATGACGATGCCCATGCCGGCCCATACGGCGTAGGCCACGCCCACGGGGACGGTACGCACCACCAGGGTCAGCATCCAGAACGCAATGCCGTAGCCGACGATGACCAGCAGCAGTGGCAACGGGGTGCTCAAGCCTTTGACCGCTTTCATCGAAACGGTGGCGATCACTTCGGCGCAGATGGCGATGGCCAGGTAGGTGTAAGCGTTCATGGGGACTTCCTCGTGGTGGTGCGTGCTGGATGAGGTCGGCATTTTAGAGTGCGCCCAGATGCGGTAAAGTCATTACCTATCTAAATTGAAGATAGGTTGCGCCATGAGTGTGCAGTGGAATCTGGAACATCTGCAGTTGTTTATCAGCGTCGCCGAACTGCGCTCCTTTTCCGCTGCGGCGCGGGATCAGCGCAAGGCGCAATCGGCGGTCAGCAGTGCGATTGCGTTGCTTGAGGCGGACCTGGGATTGAGTCTGTTCGAGCGTAGCAGCGGGCGTCAGCCACGCTTGACCGAGGCCGGCGAGGCGTTGCTCGAAGATGCGCGGGAAGTATTGCGCCAGTGCGAGCGCCTCAACGGTCGGGCGCTGGCCATGATGCGCGGCCAGGAGCCACGGCTGCGTGTGGCGCAGGACGAGGCGATGCCCTATCAGGCGGTGGTCGACAGTTTCGAGGCCCTGGCCTTGCAGTTCCCCAGTATCGAAGTGCAATTGACCAGTGCCGCCCAGGGTGACGTGGCGCGCAAATTGGTGGAGCGCCGGGCCGATCTCGGGTTGCTGTTTTATCACGAGCAGATTCCCGAGGCCCTGGAGCGTCGGGTATTGGGCAGTGTGGAAATGGTCACCGTGTGCGGCGTGGCGCACCCGCTGGCCCGGCAGGCGCGGGTGGATTGCCAGCAGTTGGCGCAGCATCGCCAGCTGTTGATGTCGACTCAAGCCAGCGTCTACCCCGGCAGCGAGGCTGCCAGCCCCCAGGTCTGGCGCGCCGACAGTTTCTATGTAATGGCCGAGTGGCTGGTGCGCGGCCTGGGGTGGGCCTGGTTGCCACGGCATGTGGTGCAGTACCCGGCGTATCAGGACCAGATGGTCGAGCTCAGCAGTGAGTGGACGCCCCCGGCGCTGGTGGTCGAGCTGGTGTGGCGTCGCGATGAGCCGCTGGGACCTGCGGCGCGTTGGCTGGCGGAACGTTTTGCCGTGCACTTGCAGGCTATCGGCGGCAAAAGCCGATAAACTCCGCCGCCATGAATAGAACTCTGTATACCGCGCTGTTTTACCTGGGGCTGCCATTGGTGGCGATTCGGCTATGGCTGCGTGCGCGCAAGGCGCCGGCTTACGCCAAGCGCGTTGGCGAGCGCTTTTCCTATGGTCTGCCGCCGTTGCAGCCGGGCGGGATCTGGGTGCACGCGGTGTCGGTGGGCGAAAGCATTGCGGCGGCGCCGATGATCCGCGCATTGCTGGCGCGCTACCCGCAACTGCCGATCACCGTGACCTGCATGACCCCGACCGGCTCGGAGCGGATCCAGGCGATGTTCGCCAATGAGCCACGAATCCAGCACTGCTATCTGCCTTATGATCTGCCCTGTGCCGCCGCGCGCTTTCTCGACCGGGCAAAGCCGAGGCTGGCGGTGATCATGGAGACCGAGCTCTGGCCCAATCACATCCACCAATGCGCCAAGCGCAGCATCCCGGTGGCGCTGGCCAATGCGCGCTTGTCCGAGCGTTCGGCCAGGGGCTACGCACGGTTTGCCCGATTGACCCGGCCGATGCTCGAGGAAATGAGCTTGCTGGCGGTGCAGACCGCTGCCGAGGCTGAGCGCTTCCTGAGCCTGGGCGCGCGCCCGGAGGCGGTGCAGGTCACGGGTTCGATCAAGTTCGACCTGACGATCGACCCGCAATTGCTGGTGCGGGCCAGTGAGCTGCGCCAGCAGTGGCGAGCGGTGGAGCGTCCGGTATGGATCGCTGCCAGTACCCACGAAGGTGAGGACGAGGTGGTGCTCAATGCCCATCGTCAGTTGTTGGCGAGCCATCCGGATGCCTTGCTGATTGTGGTGCCGCGTCATCCGGAGCGCTTCAACTCGGTGTTCGAACTGTGTCGCGAGCAAGGGTTCGAGACCATTCGCCGTTCCACCGGTGAGCCGGTCACCCGCAGCACGTCGGTGCTGTTGGGCGACACCATGGGCGAGTTGCTGTTTCTCTACGCCCTGGCCGACAGCGCCTTTGTCGGAGGCAGCCTGGTCAGCAACGGCGGGCATAACCTGCTGGAGCCGGCGGCGCTGGCCAAGCCGGTACTGAGCGGGCCGCACCTGTTCAACTTCCTGGAAATCGCCGCAATGTTGCGCGAGGCGGGGGCCTTGCAAGAGGTCGACGATGCCGAGGGGTTGGCGGTGGCGGTGCAGCGTTTGTTCGAGCTGCCACGGGATGCGCAGAAAATGGCCGACGCGGGCCTTAAGGTCATGGCGGCCAACCAGGGTGCCCTGCAACGCTTGCTCGACGGCCTCGACCGCCTCCTCAACCCCCGCTGACCTGTAGCCGCTGCCGCAGGCTGCGCTGGCCCGAATCGACGCTGGGGATATTCCTGAGGTACCTCCGGCATTCCCTATGGCCAGCGCAGCCTTGTGCCTCGGCCGCAACTACAGATGAGCCACTGTAGCCGTAGGCGGCAATAAAAAAGGCCACCCGCTTGGGTGGCCTTTTTTTCTGTCGGTGTGCTCAAGGGCGGGCTTTAAGCTGCTCTTGCGCGGCTTTGGCCAAATCCGGTGGGAGGAAGTCGCGGTCCGGGTTGTAATCGGCCTTGAGGTAGCGCGACAGGTCCTGCAGGTCGCCCGGACTCAGGGTGCCCGCAGCCTGCTTCAGGCGCAGGTTGTCGAGGATGTAGTCGTAGCGGCTGTTGTTGTAGTTGCGTACCGAGGTGTACAGCTGGCGCTGGGCGTCGAGTACATCGACGATATTGCGCGTGCCCACCTGGTAACCGATTTCGGTGGCTTCCACCGCGCTCTGGTTGGAGATGATCGATTGGCGCCGGGCTTGCACCTGCTCGACATCGGTATTCACCGCGCGGTGCAGGTTGCGGGTGTTTTCCACCACCTGCCGGCGCAGGCCTTCGCGTTGCTGTTCGGTCTGGCTCAGGCGCGAATAGGACTCGCGCACCTGGGAACTGGTCAGGCCGCCGCTGAAGATCGGGATATTCAGCTGCAGGCCGACGGTGCGCTGCTCGACGTCGCTGCCATAGCGCTGGCCCAGGGGGTTGGGGTTGCTGAAGCCGAGGGCGTCGTTATCGCCTTTCTTGTACTGCGCTACTGCGTCCAGGGTCGGTGCGTGGCCGGCCTTGCGCTGCTTGAGGGTTTCTTCGGCGGCGCTGACCGCGTAGTTGCTGGCCAGCAGGTTGAGGTTCTGGCGGGCGGCGGTGTCGACCCAGGACTTGGCGTCATTCGGCGTCGGCGCCAATACCGGCAAGGTGTGGACAATGCCCTGGATCGAGTTGTACTCGCGGTTGGTCAGGGTGATCAGTGCTTCGAAGGCATCGTCCACCTGGCGCTGGGCGAGGATCCGGTTGGCCCGCGCCGTGTCGTAGCTGGCCTGGGATTGCAGGACGTCGGTCTTGTCCGAGAGGCCGACATCGAAGCGCTCGTTGGACTGGTCCAGCTGGCGCTTGAAGGCCGATTCCTCGGCCTTGGTCGAGGCCAGGTTGTCCTGGGCACGCAGCACTGCGAAGTAGTTTTCGGCGGACTGCAGGATCAGGTTCTGCTCGGTGGCCGACAGTTGCAGGGCCGCCTGTTCATTGATGTCTTTGGCGGCTTGCAGTTGGAACCAGCGGTCGGCGCGGAACAACGGTTGAGCCAGGGTCGCCTGGTACACGGTGCCGCTGCGGGTGGCGGTCATCGAAGGTTCGTCGAACTTGGTCCGGGTGTTGTTCATGTCGGCGCCGGCCGAAAGATTGGGTAGCAGGCCGGCACGAGCCTGGGGTACGACTTCTTTCTGTGCGCCGTATTGGGCGCGAGCGGCGGCCAGGTCGGCGTTGTTGTCCACGGCTTCCTGGTAGACGCTGACCAGATCGGTCTTGGTGGTTAAGGGCGCTTCTGCTGCCCAGGCCAATCCATTGGACGCACAAGACACGGCAAGGGCCAGTGAGAGTTTGCGCAGCATGAGACGATCCCTAGAGTTGATATTACGGCGATAATTCAAGCGCCAAGGCTACGGCGCGGCCCGTGGAGCGTCAAGGCGCTGCACAGCCCAGCGAGTGTAGATGTGCTGACCTGTCGCAACAATCCTGCAATTACGCCATTCATCATGCTGATTGCACGGGCATTGGCATTGGGCGCGGACTTTGGTCTAGACTGCGCGAGTTCTTGTCGGGGTGCCTTGCTATGAGGCTGAGATCGGATAATCCGGATCCCGTTGAACCTGATCAGGTTAGCGCCTGCGTAGGGAACAAGATTTCTCGTCACCCGGCGAGTCCTCTTGTGCTTCGTCCGGGATGTTGTTCGACAATCGAACACCCCTCGAGCACTGAGCACAGCACCCACTGGCTTTTTCAGTGACGCGTGCGTCCATTCGTTACAGGTTCGCTCCGACAAAAATCCACTGCCTGGATGCTGTCTGGAGAGCCCGTGATGACTACAAAACTAAAAAGCGCAACCAACCTGAGTGACTCGGCCAAGGTCGATCAGCAGTCGGTTCAGCCCTTTACTCGCTCGCAAAAAATCTACGTCCAGGGCTCGCGCCCGGACATCCTCGTGCCAATGCGCGAAATCAGCCTCGATGTGACCCCGACCGACTTTGGCGGCGAGATCAACGCGCCGGTCGTGGTCTACGACACCTCGGGCCCGTACACCGACCCCAACGTCATCATCGACGTGCGCAAAGGCCTGGCCGATGTGCGTTCGCCGTGGATCGAAGCCCGTGGCGACACCGAGCGCCTTCCCGGCCTGAGCTCCAACTTCGGCCAGGAGCGCCTGGCCGATGCCGAGCTGACCAAGCTGCGCTTCGCCCACGTGAACAACCCGCGCCGGGCCAAGGCCGGGGCCAACGTCAGCCAGATGCACTACGCGCGCCAGGGCATCATCACCGCCGAGATGGAATACGTCGCCATCCGCGAAAACATGAAGCTCGAAGTGGCCCGGGCTGCCGGCCTGCTCGATCAGCAACATGCCGGCCACAGTTTTGGCGCCAGCGTGCCGAAAATCATCACCCCCGAATTTGTCCGTGAAGAAATCGCCCGCGGTCGCGCGATCATTCCAGCCAACATCAACCACACCGAACTGGAACCGATGATCATCGGCCGTAACTTCCTGGTGAAGATCAACGGCAACATCGGCAACAGCGCCCTGGGTTCGTCCATCGAAGAAGAAGTGGCGAAGCTGACCTGGGGTATCCGCTGGGGTTCGGACACGGTCATGGACCTGTCCACCGGCAAGCACATCCACGAAACCCGCGAGTGGATCATCCGCAACTCGCCGGTGCCGATCGGCACCGTACCGATCTACCAGGCCCTGGAAAAAGTCGGCGGCGCCGCCGAAGACCTGACCTGGGAGCTGTTCCGCGACACCCTGATCGAACAGGCCGAGCAGGGCGTGGACTACTTCACCATCCACGCCGGCGTGTTGCTGCGCTATGTGCCGCTGACCGCCAAGCGCGTGACCGGCATCGTCTCCCGGGGCGGCTCGATCATGGCCAAGTGGTGCCTGGCGCACCACAAAGAGAACTTCCTCTACACCCATTTCGAAGACATCTGCGAAATCATGAAGGCCTACGACGTCAGCTTCTCGCTGGGCGATGGCCTGCGTCCGGGCTCGATTGCCGACGCCAACGACGCCGCGCAATTCGGTGAGCTGGAAACTCTCGGCGAACTGACGAAGATCGCCTGGAAGCACGACGTGCAGTGCATGATCGAAGGCCCGGGCCACGTGCCGATGCAGTTGATCAAGGAGAACATGGACAAGCAGCTGGAGTGCTGTGACGAGGCGCCGTTCTACACCCTCGGCCCGCTGACCACCGACATCGCTCCGGGCTACGACCACATCACCTCCGGCATCGGCGCGGCGATGATCGGCTGGTTCGGTTGCGCCATGCTCTGCTACGTCACACCCAAGGAACACCTGGGCCTGCCGAACAAGGATGACGTGAAGACCGGGATCATCACCTACAAGATCGCCGCCCACGCGGCCGACCTTGCCAAAGGCCATCCCGGCGCGCAGATCCGCGACAACGCCCTGTCCAAGGCGCGCTTCGAGTTCCGCTGGGAAGACCAGTTCAACCTCGGCCTGGACCCGGACACCGCGCGCTCGTATCACGATGAAACCCTGCCGAAGGATTCGGCCAAGGTCGCGCATTTCTGCTCGATGTGCGGGCCGAAGTTCTGCTCGATGAAAATCACCCAGGAAGTCCGTGAGTACGCGGCCAACCAGCGGATCGAAGCCATCGACGTGGACGTCGCCCAAGGCCTGGCGGAACAGGCCGAGCGCTTCAAGCAGGAAGGCAGCCAGCTGTACAAGAAGGTTTAAGCCGCAAGCGGCAGGCTGCACGTTGCAAGCGAGGGCGCCGCGCCTTTTCTTGCAGCTTGAAGCTTGCTGCTGCGTTTCTCTGTCCCTCTCTGAGTCTCTCCCCTTGAGCATTCAATCCAGCACCTATTCCCCGGATATCGCGGTGCCCACCGACAAGCGTGTGTTTGGCGGCCGCGATCTGTTTTCCCTGTGGTTTTCCCTCGGCATCGGCCTGATGGTGTTGCAGACCGGTGCCTTGCTGGCCCCTGGCCTGGGCATGTCCGGCTCGTTGCTGGCGATTTTTTTCGGCACGGCGGTGGGCGTGTTGCTGCTGGCGGCGGTCGGTGTGATCGGCAGTGACACCGGCCTGTCGTCGATGGCGGCGCTCAAGCTCAGCCTCGGCAACCGTGGCGCCAGTCTGCCGGCGTTGCTCAACCTGCTGCAGCTGGTGGGTTGGGGATCGTTTGAAATCATCGTCATGCGCGATGCGGCCAGCCTGCTCGGCGCCCGCGCCTTCAGCGAAGGCAGCCTGTGGAGCAACCCCGTGCTCTGGACCCTGTTTTTCGGTGCACTGGCGACCCTGCTCGCGGTCAGTGGCCCGCTGACCTTTGTCCGCCAGATCCTGCGCAAATGGGGCATCTGGCTGCTGCTGGCGGCCTGCCTATGGCTGACCTGGAACCTGCTGGCCAAGGTCGATCTGGCGGCCCTGTGGGCTCAGGCCGGTGACGGTTCGATGCAGTTTGCCGTAGGTTTTGACATTGCGATCGCCATGCCGCTGTCCTGGCTGCCGTTGATTGCCGATTACTCACGCTTCGGCAAGCGCGCCAGGACCGTGTTCGGCGGCACCGCGCTGGGCTTCTTTATCGGTAACTTGTGGCTGATGAGCCTGGGTGTGGCCTACACCCTGGCCTTTGCTCCGAGCGGCGAGGTCAATGCGCTGCTGCTGGCGTTGGCGGGGGCCGGCCTGGGGATTCCGCTGTTGCTGATTCTGCTGGATGAGTCGGAAAACGCCTTCGCCGACATTCACTCGGCGGCGGTTTCCAGCGGGATTCTATTGCGCCTCAAGGTCGAGCACCTGGCCCTGGCCATTGGCGTGCTCTGCACCGTGATCGCCTGCCTGGCACCGCTGGCGCAGTACCAGAACTTCCTGCTGCTGATCGGCTCGGTATTCGCGCCGCTGTTCGGCGTGGTGCTGGTGGATCACTTCATCCTGCGTAAACGCAGCGCCCAGGTTTCGGCTGCGAGCTTGCGCTGGCCGGCGCTGCTGGCCTGGCTGGGTGGGGTCAGCACCTATCACCTGTTGGCCAACTTCTACCCGGATGTCGGCGCAACCCTGCCGTCGCTGATTCTGGCAGGACTGCTGCAATGGCTGCTGGGCCGTGCCTTCAGTTACGGGCGGGAAACAGCTCGGGTTTGAGGATGCCGTTCAGGCGGTTGTAGGGGATCTTCAGTTCAACGTGGCCGAGGGCGTAAGGCGCGATCACCGACACGTTGTACTTGAGGATCACGCCGCCGGAGGTCAGCGCCACATTCGGGGTTTTCTGGAAGGGCCAGCTCTTGATGTACTCCGGCTCCTGATCCAGCTTGGTGCTGATCAGCCAGCTGTTGTGCGCCACTTGTGCGGCCTTCCAGAAGCTGTCTTCCTGCCCCGGCAACAGCATGTCGGCGAGGTTCAGCGCCTTGTGCTGCGCCCGTGAATAGTTGATGAAGCCGCGGCCCGGCGTGCCATGGGCGGCGCCGGTATCCAGATAACTGGCCAGCTCGATGATCACCAAGCCGTCATGCTGCTCACGTACCTTGGCTTGCAGGTACATGCTGTTGCGGCTGGGGGCGTCGCGTAAAAACGTCTGCCGATAGGCGCTGAGTGTGGCTGGAACCGAGTCTTGCGGGCTGGTACGTGTCATCTGCAACAGGCGCTTTTCGATGACGGCGTCCAGTTGCGGCTCGTCCGGGAAATGCACGGTGTCGATATTGACCAGCGGGCAATCCGGGGCATTGCACCCGGGCTTGATCTGCTCCGACTTGTCGCTGGTGGTGCTCAGCGGAGTCTTGTAGCTGGGCTGGAACAGGCTTTGGCAGGCGCCCAGGGTCAGGGCGATACAGGCCACGGAGGCGATTTTGGCAAGCGACATGGGCGTCCTTCATAAACCAGGGGGGAGCGAAAGTTACCGGCTTCGACTGTCGGCGAGGCAGTCAGTTCGCCACTAAGCTCAATACAGGCAATTAGATTAGGTTTGCCCCCTCGCCGTCTATCCCGCTGACAGGAAAGGGGCTGCATCCGGGGTCACGGGCGCGTTAGGATGGCGCGAAGTCGAGGGGGATCCTCGCAAGAACAGGCAGTAGACGAGGATTGCTATGACTGACTTTGCCAACGCCACGCCGAGCGCGGTCGATATTGTCCGCCGCGAGAAATGCTACCAGGGCTTCTATCAGCTCGATCGACTGCACCTGCGCCATGAGCTATTTGCCGGTGGCATGGGCAACGAGATCAGCCGTGAAGTATTCGTGCGCCATGATGCCGTGTGCATGCTGCCTTACGACCCGCAGCGCGATGAAGTGGTGCTGATCGAACAGTTTCGCGTCGGTGTCGTGGGAAAGACCGGCAACCCATGGCTGATCGAACTGGTGGCTGGCCTGATCGACAAGGACGAACAACCGGAACAGGTTGCTCACCGCGAGGCGCAGGAGGAAGCTGGGCTGGACATCAGTGCGCTGTGGCCGATGACCAAATATTTTCCATCGCCGGGGGGCAGCACTGAATTCGTTCATCTGTTTCTCGGGCGCTGCGACAGCCGTGGCGTCGGCGGCCTGCACGGGCTGGTGGAGGAGGGTGAAGACATACGCGTGTCGGTCTGGGCTTTTGAAGACGCGCTGCAGGCGGTACGGGATGGGCGGATTTCCAACGCGGCGAGCATCATTGCCTTGCAATGGCTGGCTCTGAATCGCGCTGAAGTGAGGGGGCTATGGTCGTAAACAAGCAACGCGACCGCTATCGGGTCGATCTGGTGGGGCTGCAAACCTCCTGCGAGGCCAACTACGCGCGCTTGATGCGCCTCTTGCCCGACATGCGCAACCAGCCGGTCGCCCGGCGCATTGCGGTGACCCAGGGTGACCAGATGCTGGGCGTGCTGGCCCTCGAAGTGCTGCAGGCCTGCCCCTATACCACCACCTTGCAGGTGCGCCAGGAACACAGCCTGCCGTGGCTGCCGGTGCCGCAGCTGGAAGTGCAGGTGTATCACGATGCGCGGATGGCCGAAGTGATCAGCGCCGAACATGCCCGGCGCTTTCGCGGCATTTATCCTTATCCCAATGCACACATGCACCAACCGGACGAGAAGGCCCAGCTCAACGTATTCCTCGGTGAGTGGCTGAGCCATTGCCTGGCCTGCGGCCATGAATTCGAAGCAGTGCGGTAGTTGTGAACTGCGTCCGGTTCGCCAGTTTCCTCTTTTGAATTTCCCCCAGCATAATTGCGCCACCTTTTATATCCCGTGACACGCCCTGGGAGACCGCCTTGCCGAGCGTATCCACTCTGACCACCGACGATAGCGTGTTGCTGGTGCAACTCTCCGACAGCCACCTGTTTGCCGAGGCGGACGGCACCCTGCTGGGCATGAATACCTGCGACAGCCTGCAACGGGTGATCGAACTGGTGCTGGCCCAGCAACCGAAGATCGACTTGCTGCTGGCCACCGGTGATCTGTCCCAGGACGGCAGCCTGGAGTCCTACCAGCGTTTTCGCCAGATGAGCGCGTCCATTGCCGCCCCGGCGCGCTGGATCCCGGGCAATCACGATGAGCCCCAGGTCATGGCCCAGGCCGTCACCCAAAGCCCGCTGCTCGAGCCGGTGGTGGACATCGGCAATTGGCGCGTCACTCTGCTCGACTCGGCAGTGCCGGGCTCGGTGCCGGGTTATCTGCAGGATGAGCAGCTGCAATTGCTGGTCCGTTCCTTGAGCGAGGCGCCTGATCGCCATCACCTGGTGTGCCTGCACCATCACCCGGTGTCCATTGGCTGTGCGTGGATGGAACCGATCGGCCTGCGCAACCGCGAAGCGCTGTTCGCCGTCCTTGAGCGCTTCCCTCAGGCGCGGGCGGTGCTCTGGGGCCACGTGCACCAGGAGATCGACCGCTTGCACGGCAGCCTGCGGCTGCTGGCATCGCCCTCGACCTGCATTCAGTTCGAGCCCGGCAGTGAAGATTTCAAGGTCGATGAGCGGGCGCCGGGTTATCGCTGGCTGCGGTTGCTGCCCGATGGCGGCCTGGAAACCGGCGTCGAGCGGGTGACCGGCTTTGATTTCGAGGTCGACTACGGCAGCGACGGCTACTGAGCCCGGAGTGCCTGTCGCCGCGGCGGGACAAGTCGATACACCTGAAGGCAAGTCAATCCGCCAGACTCCCTGTAAACTGCGCCCTTTGCTTGATGCCTAGGGAGCTCGCATGTCCGGTTCGATCCTGTATATCCACGGTTTCAACAGCGCACCGGCGTCGCAGAAGGCCAGTCAGTTGAGTTCGGTGATGAGCACCCTGGGGCTGTCCGATCAACTGCGGGTTCCGGCCCTGCATCATCACCCGCGCGAGGCGATGGTCCAGCTGGAGCAGGCGATTGCCGAGCTCGGAAGGCCATTGCTGGTCGGCAGCTCGCTCGGCGGCTACTATGCCACTCACCTTGCCGAGCGGCATGGCCTGAAAGCCCTGTTGGTCAACCCCGCTGTCAGTCCGCATCGGATGTTCGACGGCTACCTGGGCACGCAGAAAAACCTGTACACCGATGAAACCTGGGAACTGACCCACGACCATGTAGCGGCCCTGGCCGAACTGGAAGTACCGGCGCCCCAGGATCCCCAGCGCTATCAGGTGTGGTTGCAGACAGGTGACGAGACTCTGGACTATCGCAGCGCTCAGCTGTATTACCGTGCCTGTGCCTTGCGCATTCAAGCCGGCGGCGACCACGGTTTCCAGGGTTTTGCCGGACAATTACCGGCGTTGTTGAGTTTTGCCGGCATTGGCACAGATCAGTACCAGGCGATCGATTTCACTGCACTGTGAAGCCGCGCCTCTATTTTCATTGAACGACTAACGACGAGACCCCATGGCCACTCCCAGCGCTAGCTCTTATAACGCAGACGCCATCGAAGTCCTCTCGGGCCTCGACCCGGTGCGCAAACGCCCGGGCATGTACACCGACACCAGTCGGCCGAACCACCTTGCCCAGGAAGTCATCGACAACAGTGTCGACGAGGCCTTGGCCGGGCATGCGAAGTCGGTGCAGGTCATCCTGCATGCCGATCACTCCCTTGAAGTGTCCGACGATGGTCGCGGCATGCCGGTGGATATCCACCCCGAAGAAGGGGTTCCCGGTGTCGAGCTGATCCTCACCAAGCTGCACGCCGGCGGCAAGTTCTCGAACAAGAACTACCAGTTCTCCGGTGGTTTGCACGGCGTGGGCATCTCGGTGGTCAACGCCTTGTCGACCCTGGTCCGGGTCAAGGTCAAGCGCGACGGTAACGAATACCAGATGACCTTCGCTGACGGCTATAAAGCCACCGACCTGGAAGTGATCGGTACCGTTGGCAAGCGCAACACCGGGACCAGCGTGTATTTCGCACCGGACCCGAAGTATTTCGATTCACCGAAGTTTTCCGTCAGCCGCCTCAAGCACGTGCTCAAGGCCAAGGCCGTACTGTGCCCGGGGCTGCTGGTCAGCTTTGAGGACAAGTCCACCGGCGAGAAGGTCGAGTGGCACTACGAAGATGGCCTGCGCTCCTACCTGGAAGACGCGGTCAGCGAATTCGAACGCCTGCCCAACGAGCCTTTCTGCGGCAGCCTGGCCGGTAACAAGGAGGCGGTGGACTGGGCCCTGCTGTGGCTGCCCGAGGGTGGCGACAGTGTGCAGGAAAGCTACGTCAACCTGATCCCTACGGCGCAGGGCGGGACCCACGTCAACGGCCTGCGCCAGGGCCTGCTGGATGCGATGCGCGAGTTCTGCGAATTCCGCAGCCTGCTGCCGCGTGGGGTCAAGCTGGCTCCGGAGGACGTCTGGGAACGCATCGCTTTCGTGCTGTCGATGAAGATGCAGGAGCCGCAATTCTCCGGCCAGACCAAAGAGCGCCTGTCGTCCCGTGAAGCGGCGGCCTTTGTTTCGGGTGTGGTCAAGGACGCCTTTAGCCTGTGGCTCAACGAGCATCCGGAGCTGGGTCTGCAACTGGCGGAACTGGCGATCAACAACGCTGGTCGTCGCTTGAAGGCCAGTAAAAAGGTCGAGCGCAAGCGCATCACCCAGGGCCCTGCACTGCCGGGCAAGCTGGCCGATTGCGCCGGGCAGGACCCGATGCGTTCCGAGCTGTTCCTGGTGGAAGGTGATTCCGCGGGTGGTTCGGCCAAGCAGGCGCGTGACAAGGAATTCCAGGCGATCCTGCCGCTGCGCGGGAAAATCCTCAACACCTGGGAAGTCGACGGCAGCGAAGTGCTGGCCAGCCAGGAAGTGCACAACATCGCCGTGGCCATCGGTGTCGATCCGGGCGCAGCGGACATGAGCCAGCTGCGTTACGGCAAGATCTGCATCCTCGCCGACGCCGACTCCGACGGCTTGCACATCGCCACCCTGCTTTGTGCGTTGTTCGTCCAGCATTTCCGCCCGCTGGTGGATGCCGGCCACGTCTACGTCGCCATGCCGCCGCTGTACCGGATCGACCTGGGCAAAGAGATCTACTACGCCCTGGACGAGGCCGAACGCGATGGCATTCTCGATCGCCTGGTGGCCGAGAAGAAACGCGGCAAACCCCAGGTCACCCGATTCAAGGGCCTGGGTGAAATGAACCCGCCGCAACTGCGCGAAACCACCATGGACCCCAATACCCGGCGCCTGGTGCAGTTGACCCTCGAAGATTTCGAGGCGACCTCGGAAATGATGGACATGCTGCTGGCGAAAAAACGCGCCGGCGACCGCAAGTCCTGGTTGGAATCCAAAGGCAACCTGGCGGAGGTTCTGGGCTGATGCGCAGAGGCTTTGCCCTGGCCTTGGCGCTGGTGGCGACGTCGGTGCTGGCAGAGCCTGTACCCGAGCTGAAATTGCTTGCCGAACACCCGGTCGAAGGCATGCGCGGCGGCAACCTGTCGGGGTTGGCGCTGTGCGGCAATGAGCTGTGGACGGTCTCCGACCGTGATGATGATCAGATCTATCGTCTCGATACCCGGGACACGGTGTGGCAGGCCGAGACCGTGCACATCGAGGTGCCTGCGGTGCCGGATGCAGGCTTGCCCTGGGGCCTGAAGTCGCGCACCTGGGCGACCTCGCTGGTGCGCGGGGGCGAGCTGGATTTCGAAGGCATCGCCTGCGATGGCGCGGGCAACAAGTACATCGTCAGTGAGTCCGAGGCCACGGTGCTGCAGGTGCCGGTGACGGGGCGGCCGGACTGGCTGAAAATCTCGCCGATCCTGGTGCGTGAGGCCCGGGCCAGTGGCATGTTGCTGCACTTCAATGCCTTGTTCGAAGGGCTGGCGGTCAACCCGGAAGGCAACCGCTTATGGCTGGCGGCCGAGCGCGAGCGCCGTGGGTTGTTGCTGATCAAGCGCGAACAAAGTGTCTGGAACTGTGACGGCGCCTGCGTATTGCTCAGCGAGGCGGGTGTGGAAATGCAGCCGGCGCAAATGCCCAAGGCTCGCGCGGTATCTCGGGACTTTGCCGATCTGGCCTTGTTCGAGGGCAAGTTATTCACCCTGGAGCGCAACGCCTATCGGATCTGTCGCCGGGATGCGCAAACGGCCAAGGTCGAGCGGTGCTGGTCGTTTGCCGCCGAGGCGCTGGTAGAGAATCGCCAGTATCCACAGGCGTACGGCCTGGCCGAAGCATTGCTGGTGGATGCCGATGGCGCCTGGATCGGCCTCGACAACAACAACGGTGCCCGGGTCGATGGCGAGAGCAGGCCGATCGTCTGGCGCTTTGCCGCCCCGCAAGGTGGCTGGAGCGACAAATCATGAGCCGACAGCCGGGCAGCCGTGCAGGGCGGATCATGCTGATCCTGGCTTGGGCCGCCGGTCTGTTTTTGGCCACGCAGTTTTTTTCGCAGTGGGAGCGGCGGCAGGAGAACCCCAACGCTGTCGTCACTTCGCAACAACACGAGGGTTACATCGAAGTGAAACTGGTCGGAAACGGCCAGGGACATTTCGTCGCCAGCGGCCAGATCAACGGCCAGCCGGTGGATTTCATGCTCGACACCGGGGCCACCGATGTGGCGATTCCCACCCGCCTGGCCGAGCGCCTGGGGCTGGAGAAAGGCTCCCCGGTAACCCTGAGCACTGCCAATGGTCGCAGCGAGGGCTATCGAACCCGCCTCGACCGGGTGCAGTTGGGCGATATCGTTTTACGTGATGTCCGGGCGCTGGTGGCGCCGGGGCTGGACGGTGAACAAGTGCTGCTGGGCATGAGCGCTTTGAAACAACTTGAATTTACCCAGCGTGGCGGCACTTTGCTGCTGCGCCAGACAACGAACTGATGAGGCCCGCATGAGCGACTCCCTTGATCTCAGCCTGGACGGTGTAGAGCGCCGGTCACTGGCTGACTTCACCGAAAATGCCTACCTCAACTACTCCATGTACGTGATCATGGACCGTGCCCTGCCGCATATCGGCGACGGCCTGAAGCCCGTACAGCGGCGGATCATCTACGCCATGAGTGAGCTGGGGCTGGACGCTGATTCCAAGCACAAGAAGTCTGCGCGTACCGTCGGTGACGTGCTCGGCAAGTTCCACCCCCACGGCGACTCGGCCTGCTATGAAGCCATGGTGCTGATGGCTCAGCCCTTCAGCTATCGCTACACGCTGGTGGACGGGCAGGGCAACTGGGGTGCGCCGGATGATCCCAAGTCCTTCGCGGCCATGCGGTATACCGAGGCGCGGTTGTCCCGTTACTCCGAGGTGCTGCTCAGCGAACTGGGCCAGGGCACCGCGGACTGGGGGCCGAACTTCGACGGTACCCTGGACGAACCCCTGGTGTTGCCGGCACGTTTGCCGAATATCCTGCTCAATGGCACCACCGGTATCGCTGTGGGCATGGCCACCGACGTGCCGCCGCACAACCTGCGTGAAGTCGCCACTGCCTGCGTCAGGCTGCTGGATGAACCCAAGGCTACGGTCGAACAGCTGTGCGAGCACATCCAGGGTCCGGACTACCCGACCGAAGCGGAGATCATTACCCCGCGCGCTGATCTGCTGAAAATGTACGAAACCGGCAAGGGCTCGGTGCGCATGCGTGCCGTGTACCACGTCGAAGACGGCGATATCGTGGTCACCGCACTGCCGCACCAGGTTTCCGGGGCCAAGGTCCTGGAACAGATCGCGGCCATGATGCAGGCCAAGCCCTCGAAAGCACCACAGGTTGCGGACCTGCGCGATGAGTCGGACCACGAGAACCCTTGCCGTATCGTGATTATTCCGGTCAATAGCCGGGTCGATCACGAAGCGCTGATGCAGCACCTGTTTGCTACCACCGATCTGGAGTCGAGCTACCGGGTCAACATCAATATCATTGGCCTGGACGGCAAGCCGCAGCTGAAAAACCTGCGCGCGCTGCTGGTGGAATGGCTGGAATTCCGGGTGCAGACCGTGCGTCGCCGCCTGCAATTCCGCCTCGACAAGGTCGAGCGTCGCCTGCACCTGTTGGACGGCTTGTTGATTGCCTACCTCAACCTGGATGAAGTGATTCACATCATTCGCACCGAGGAGCACCCCAAGGCCAGCCTGATCGCGCGTTTTGCCCTGAGTGAAATCCAGGCCGACTACATCCTCGACACCCGCTTGCGTCAATTGGCGCGGCTGGAAGAGATGAAGCTGCGTTCCGAGCAGGATGAACTGCTCAAGGAACAGGCCAAGCTGCAAGCCTTGCTCAACAGCGAAGCCAAGCTGAAGAAGCTGGTGCGTACCGAACTGATCAAGGACGCCGAAACCTATGGCGACGATCGCCGCTCGCCGATTGTCGAGCGCGCCGAAGCCAAGGCCATGACCGAGCACGATCTGCTGCCCAACGAGAAAGTGACGGTCGTACTCTCGGAAAAAGGCTGGGTGCGCTCAGCCAAGGGCCATGACATCGACGCCACCGGGCTTTCCTACAAGGCCGGTGACGGCTTCAAGACCTCGGCGCCGGGGCGTTCCAACCAATATGCGGTGTTTATCGATTCCACTGGCCGCAGCTATTCGGTGGCTGCGCACACCCTGCCGTCGGCACGGGGCCAGGGCGAGCCATTGACCGGCCGTCTGACACCGCCACCCGGGGCGAACTTTGAATGTGTACTGCTCCCTGAAGACGATGCTTTGTATGTCATCGCCTCTGACGCCGGTTATGGTTTCGTGGTCAAGGGTGAAGACCTGCAGGCCAAGAACAAGGCGGGCAAGGCGCTGTTGAGCCTGCCCAACAACGCCAAGGTGCTGCCACCACGCCCGGTCGCCGACCGCGAGCAGAACTGGCTGGCTTCGGTCACCACCGAAGGTCGCCTGTTGATCTTCAAGATCAGCGATCTGCCGCAGTTGGGCAAAGGCAAGGGCAACAAGATCATTGGCATTCCCGGCGAGCGCGTAGCCAGCCGTGAGGAATATGTCACTGATATTGCCGTGCTACCCGATGGCGCAACCCTGGTGTTGCAGGCCGGTAAACGTACCTTGTCGCTCAAGGCCGATGACCTGGAGCATTACAAGGGCGAGCGTGGACGCCGTGGTAACAAATTGCCACGTGGATTCCAGCGGGTGGATGCGTTGCTGGTAGAAAATCTCAATTAATGCGGGTTAGAGCGCTCGATCTGCGATTTAACGCGTAGATCGACGCTACAGCGCTGGAGTCAGGACGCATATTCACGGATGATATGCGCTTTCAAGCGCCGGCGTAGCTGAGCGTTATTTAGAGTTTTTTTGAGTATTTACACTGTGGCTAGCCTTGTGGCCGCCACCTGGATGGGATGATGACTGCTCTGCGCCTTCCTTTGGTTTTTTTGCTCGCTGGCGTTCTTGGCCTGGCGGGTTGCAGCGTACACCAACCGGTGTCGCTGTATCAGCTGGACAGCGGAAGTCCAGCTCAGCCGGCCAATGCCGGCATGTCGGTGGTGCTGGGTCCGGTGTTGATCGCCGATTACCTGCAACGTGAAACCCTGCTGCAACGCCAGGATGATGGCAGTTTGCAAGCTTCGACCGATGGTCGTTGGGCGGGTAGCCTGTCCTCCGATATTGGCCAACTGCTATTGCGCCAGGTGGCAGGTCACCTGGACAGCCAGCGCGTAGTACTGGCGCCGGCGACCAGCGGGTTTACCCCGGATGTGCAGGTGCTGCTGTCGATCACCCGCCTGGATTCCGGTAAATCGCAGCCGGCGGTACTGGATGCGCAATGGCGCCTGATCGACCGTCGTGGCCAGGTGCGTGATAACCGCATCGTGCACTTGCAGGAGCAGCACGCGGGCACTACGGCCTCCCAGGTCCAGGCACAGGGCGTATTGCTGCAGCGTCTGGCCGAGCAACTGTCGGGCGCGCTGAAGCCGCTGGCCAACCAGCCTGTGGTGGCTGAGGTGCCACGCAAGGCCGCTCCAGCCCCTGCGGCCAAGCCTGTCGAGCAGGAGAAGCAGCCAAAGATCCCTATGGCTACTCCTATCCGTACGGATATGGAAGTGTTCAGGTTCTAGGTTGTTGGCCCCCAAGACAAAGCCCGCTCTGAAGCGGGCTTTGTTGTTTCTGGGGTAAACCTTTGCCCATTGCCGTTGGCTGCGAGCTGGCAGGTTCGGGCGCTTGAAGGCTGCTGCCGCGATAGCGGTGGAAGGCGCCGTTACTCGACAGGCGCGTTGTTCAGCCACAAAAAAGCCCGCTACACAGCGGGCTTTTTTATGGGCGGGGCCAGGCTTAAAGCTTGGCCCGTGTCTCGTGCATGCGTGCCAGCTGGCGCTCCAGCATCGATGGGTAGGGTTCCATCAGGCGTTCGACGCAGCAGGCGCCTTCCGGGCTGGCGATTGGGCGAATGCGTGCGCGTTGGCGGATCAGCGCGTCATCACTGATCTTGCGTTCCACCAGCAGCAGATTGCGGCTGTGCTGGGACAGCGCCAGGGCATCCTGTGCGGTTTCGGTCAGCAGCAGGTCGATCTGGCTCAGGCCAAACAGCTCGTCACCCAGAGTCAGGCCCAGTTGCAATTGCAGGGTGATGCCGCTGTCCGCGACTTCGATCTGCAAGGCATGGCCCAGGGCGCGCAGCAGTTCGCCACAGCAGATGGCGTTGGTCAGGTAGTCGTCACCACTGTCTTCACTGTGGAACAGCATCAGGGTGCTGCCGTCGTTCAGGGTATGCAGCTCGCTCTGGTAGAGCGACGCAGCCTGGTCGAGGCAGTCGCGATAGCGTTCCAGCAGCTCCGTCAGTCGAGCACGGGGCAGGCGACGCAGCTGATCCTGGGCGCCGAGTTGTACCGCCAGCACCGCACTGTGCTGCGGTTGCGCGGGCGTTACCGGCCGTGCCAGCGGCTTGGGGGCGGTGGGTGTGGTGTGATCGCGCAGGTCGGCGAACGGGTCTTCTTCGTCCAGTTCGTCTTCTTCGGCGCTGACCAGCCGCCGCGGCGCAGGCTTGAGGCCGGCGACCGGGGCGCTTTCATCAAAACTCGGGTCGCGCAGGTTACGCATCTCGAAGGCCGGCTCGCGGTCCTGCGGTTCGTCGTAATCCTCGTCGTCGTAATCGGCCTCGGGTTCGGGGGCCGGCTGCGGTTTCTCCGGTGCCAGGCGCGCATGGAGCTGGCGCGCCAGGTCGCCGATTTCATCCTGGCGCTGGGTAGCCGGGGTGTGTTCGTCCATGTCACGCAGCCAGACCCGCAATTGCATCAGGGGGGTCGAGATGTGACGTCCCAGGCGCAGGCTCAGGGCCAGGGCCAGGGCCAGCAGGATCGCGCTGAGGATGCCCATGCTTTGCAGGCTGATGGTCATCGGCTGCTGGAACTGCGCCATGTCCAGGCTGATCCGCAGGTTGCCGGCGGTCACGTCCTGGAAGGTGATCTTGGTCTGGTAGACGCCTTCGGTCTCGCCCAGCAGGCTGCTTTTCGGGCGTTGGCCGGCTTCGGCGAGGATCCGGTTATCGACGCTGTAGATGGCCGCGTGGGCCACCAGCGGATTTTTGGTCAGGTTGTTGAGCAGCACATTGAGGCTGAGGATGTCGTTGGACACCAGCAGCTCGGTCGCCGAAGTGGCGGTCTGGGTGGTCAGGCTCTGGCCCAGGGCATCGGCTTGTTCATGCATGGCTTGCTTGAATTGCAGGCCCATCACGCAGGCGTAGATCACCAGGGCCAGGGCGACCAGGATCACGTTATGGCTGGCAATGCGCAATGCAATCGGTACACGGCGGTGGCGCAGTGCACGGAAGATCAGCAGAAAGAAATTATCGGTTTTAACAGGCGTGGGCCGGTTCACTGAGCTCGGCTCTTTTGTCCGTGAAGTTGACGCGCAGTATAGCGACAGGCCCTAGGCCGGCAAAGCGCTGGCTGTGCCCGATGGTCACTGAATGTGGGTAGAATGCGGTTTTTTTCCACCTGCGGGGGTGCGCCTTGCGCGAAATCGTCCTGATAAACATCACCGGTGAAGATCGTCCCGGTCTCACTGCAGCCATTACCGGCGTTCTGGCCCAGGGTGGTGTGAATATTCTCGACATCGGTCAGGCGGTGATCCACGACACCTTGTCGTTCGGCATCCTGGTTGAAATCCCGAGTACCGAACAAGCGTCCTCGGTGCTCAAGGACATTCTGTTCACCGCTTACAAGCTGGACCAACAGGTACGTTTCACCCCGGTTTCCGAAGAGGATTACCAGCAGTGGGTCGGCGGTCAGGGCAAGAAACGCCATATTGTGACCCTGCTGACCCGCAAGGTGACGGCCGAGCAGTTGCAGCGAGTCAGTTCGATCACCGCCAAATACGGCCTGAACATCGACCATATCGACCGTCTGTCGGGGCGCATGCCCCTCGACACCCCGGCCGATCAAGGCAAAGGCTGCATCGAGTTCTCGGTGCGCGGTGAAGCCGCCGATCCCCAGGCATTGCGCGCCGAGTTCCTGAGCGTCGCCCAGGAATTGAACGTCGATATCGCCTTCCAGGAAGACTCGCTGTTCCGCCGCAATCGCCGCCTGGCGGTATTCGACATGGATTCGACGCTGATCGAGGCCGAAGTCATCGACGAATTGGCCAAGGCCGCAGGCGTGGGTGACCGTGTTGCCGAAATCACCGAGCGGGCCATGGCCGGCGAGCTGGATTTTCGCGCCAGCTTCAAGGAGCGCCTGGCGTTGCTCAAGGGGCTGGACGTCGGCGTGCTTGATTCCATAGGTGCATCACTGCGCCTGACCGAAGGCGCCGAGACGCTGTTTGCCGAGCTCAAGCGCCTGGGCTACAAAACCGCGATCCTCTCGGGCGGTTTCACCTACTTCGCCAAGCAACTGCAGGCCAAGCTGGGTATCGACTACGTGTTTGCCAACGAGCTGGAAGTGGTAGATGGCAAGGTGACGGGTGTGGCGGTCGAGCCGATTGTCGATGCCCAGCGCAAGGCTGATCTGCTGCGCGAACTGGCGCACAAGGAAGGCTTGCGCCTGGAGCAGACCATTGCCGTGGGTGACGGCGCCAACGATTTGCCGATGCTGGCGATTGCCGGGTTGGGCGTGGCGTTTCGCGCCAAACCGCTGGTCAAGCAATCGGCCAAGCAGGCGATTTCCACCCTGGGCCTGGACGGTGTGCTGTACCTGCTGGGCTTCCGTGATCGCGACGGCCAGCTCTAAGGGCCAGGTGTGCTGTTTTGCTCAGCTAACCCCCTCCATAAAAAACGCCGCTGATCAGCGGCGTTTTTTTGCGTCCGGGAATGGCTTCAGGCTTTTGGCAAGCCTAGGCCCTGGCCCATCTGCACCGGCGAGCCGGCGACCAACTCCTGCGCCCACTGCACTTGATCCGGGCCGAACAGCACGATGGCGGTCGATCCCAGTTTGAAACGGCCCAGCTCGGCGCCTTTTTCCAGGTGGATCGGCGCACGCGCGGCTTCGTCGTAACGCACGGTTTTCAGCTCGCGCTTGGGTGGCGTTACCAGGCCGGCCCAGACGGTTTCGATCGAAGCGACAATCATCGCCCCCACCAGCACCACGGCCATTGGGCCGCGTTCGGTATCGAACAGGCATACCACGCGTTCGTTGCGGGCAAACAGCTCCGGGACGTTTTCGGCAGTGGTCTGGTTAACCGAGAAAATCCGGCCCGGCACGTAGACCATTTCACGCAGGGTGCCGGCCAGCGGCATGTGCACGCGGTGGTAGTCCTTGGGCGACAGGTAGATGGTGGCGAAGTCGCCGCCCATGAACGGCGCGGCAACGGCAGCATCCCCGCCCAGCAGTTCGAGCACGCTGTAGCTGTGGCCTTTGGCCTGGAACACCCGGCCATGTTCAATCGGGCCGAGCTGGCTGACGGCACCGTCGGCCGGGCTGAGGATGGCGCCCGGGGTTTGGTCCAGCGGGCGGGCGCCGTCTTTCAGGGCGCGGGTGAAGAAGGCGTTGAAGTGCTCGTAGGCACTCAGGTCTTCCACCAGGGCCTGGGACATGTCCACTTGATAACGCTTGGCGAACCAGGCAGTGAAGGCATTCTTGAACCAGCGCACGCGGCACTCGGCAATGCAGCCGGCCAGGCGCGACAGCAGGTGGTGAGGCAGCAGGTACTGGCTGAGGATAAACAAACGCTTTTTCATTAACTGTCCTTAAAAACCTTAAATCTCTACAGGCGTGTCGGGGTGGTTGCCCCATTCGCCCCAGGAACCGGCATAGCCCTTGACCCGCGGATAACCGAGCGCCTTGGCCACCAGGTAGGTGAAGCCAGAGCGGTGGTGGGTCTGGCAGTGGGTGATGATTTCTTTGTCTTTGCTGATGCCGAGGTTTTCGAGGATCTGCGGCATGTCGGAGCGGATGCGCAGGTTGCGCGTCTGGTCCATGCCGGCGGTCCACTCGAAATTCACAGCGCCGGGGATGTGGCCGCCTTTGGCTGCCAGGACTTTTTCGCCCGAGTACTCCAGCGGTCCACGGGCATCCCAGATCGCCAGGTCGGCAGCGCCGAGGCGGCTTTGCAGGTACTCGCGAGTGGCGGTGGGTTCGTCGTGCAGGGTCAGGGCGACCGGGCCGCCAGCGGCCGCCGGCACAGCAGTGGACACCGGCAGGCCTTGCGCTAGCCAGGACAGCAGACCGCCATCGAGGTAGTGATACCGAGTGTGGCCGATGACATCGAGCAGCCAGATGAAACGCCCGGCCCAGCCGCCACCTTCATCGTCGTAGACCACATAGACCGCGTTGGGGTTGTGCCCCAGTTCGCCGAACAGCGCTTCAAGCGCGCCTTGGGTCGGCAGCAGGCCCGGTGCGGGAGGCTGGCCGAGCTGGGTGCGCTTGGGGTCGACAAAGTGGGCGCCGGGAATATGGCCGGTGGCATAACGAGCGGCGCTGGTCAGGTCGACCAGGATCAGTTCGCGGGATTCGAGGCGGTCGAGCAAGTCGCTCGGCTCTATAACCAGCGGCAAGCCAGAGAAGTCAGACATGTGAGGTCTCCAGAGCACAAAGGGGAGGATTGTAGCGCAAGCGTCATTGGCTGCGGTTGGTAAAGCTGTGAAGGGCTTTTTCAATACATTGCGCAGTTTTGCCAAAGGCCTGGACGCTGATTTCCGAGAACGGCCCGCCGCCCTGGTCGGCGGCGATCAGCATCACCACGCGGCCGTTGCTCGAGAGTGAGCGCAGCAGCAGGTGCTCGCCACGGAACAGGCCGCGCAACTGCGGCGGCAGCAGGGCCGAGAATTGCGCGTTGTTGTCCGGGTTCAGGCGCACCTGAGCCGATTTGGTCACCAGGCGTTGCAGCACGTTGCTCTGGCTGACGCGCAGGGTCAGGTTCGCCGACTCCGCAGGCAGGCCGGCAATTTGTTGTGCCCGCAGATTGGCCAGGCCGCGATCGACCATCAGCAGCATCACCCGGCGCATGCCACAGGCCACCAGCGCATCGCAGGCGGCGCTGGTGAGGTGCAGCGCATTGCGAAAGGCGCTCGGTTCGACCAACAGTTGTGCACATTGTTCGCGCCAGTGTCCCAGCGCTTCGGCAGTCGGTGCCGGGGCCGGCAGCAAACCCTTGGGCAGGCGCCGTGCATCCCACGGCCAGAGCAAGGCCTCGGCAGGGTGCCAGAGACCGGGCGCCGCGTCGTTGCGCGCGCTGATCACCGCCTGCTGGTGCAGCTGCTGTTGCAGGTTGTCCATGGGCATTTGCAGATAAAGGCTGGTCAGGTGCTGCCAGCGCAGGCAGTGGGTACTGTCCCAGGCGTATTGCGCCGAAAGTGCCAGGCCGTTGGCCAGCAACACGCTGTTGGCCGGCTGGTTCAGCCAGCGACGCAGGTCGGGGTCGGCATCCAGGCGTTGTTGCTGATGCAGCGGATGTTCGCTGTCGCGGGCAATGTGCAGGACCTTGACCAGCAGCCGGCGCTCGCTGATCAACAGGCGATAGCCCTGTTGGACCCAGATCGGCAGGTGCCAGACCTCCACCAGTGCCTGGCATATCTCCAGCAACCTGACCCCGAACAACTCCAGCTCGACCTTGTGCGCCGATTCATGCTTGTGGATAACTCGCAGTTCCCACTCTTCCAGCAGCTTCGGCTGGGCCAGGGCCAGGGGCCACAGTGGCGATAGAAACAGCAGACTGCCCCAGTGGATGTCCTGCCAGAGGCGGGCCAGGCGGCTGGCGAAAAAACCATTGGCCTGCTGGCTGGCGTGCTGGCTGATCAGTTGCAGTTGGCGCAGGACCGGCGGGATCTGCCCTTCCGGCAGCGCTGGCAGGCGAGCGAGCAGTTCTTCGGTGCGCTTGAGGCCCAGGCGGTTGAGGGCGACCTCAAGGTTTTCCGCAGGCTCGCTCATGCTGCCGTGGGTATGCCGATTGGCCTCGCGGATGATGCTCAAGGCCAGCGCTGGGCTGTTCTGCATCAGGTCGGCGATATCGCGCAACGAACTGCGGCTGTCGGCGATGGCTCGACAGACTTTGTCGTGGCTGACTTGCGGCACCGGCAACGGCACCCCGTCCAGGAGCTTTATCCAGCCGCTGAGGGTCGTCGGTCGGGGAGTTGGGACTGTCGTTTCATTAGACATGGCTGGGCGCAATCATCGTCTGCTGTAAACACGCCCAGAGCGGGCCAAACTGGCTTTTCGCCTTAACTGGCTATAGTCTGGCGCAGTTTTGCCGATAAGTAGAAGAAGAGTTTTAAGAACTTCCGAATATGACCTTGAACCCGACTCAATAAGTACTCTCCTACCTATGGCTAAAATTATCGGCATCATCGTCGTATTCGCGAGCGTGCTCGGCGGATACGTGCTCTCACACGGCAAAATCGCAGCCCTGATCCAGCCTTTCGAAGTGCTGATCATCGGCGGCGCGGCCTTTGGCGCATTCCTGCAGGCCAACCCCGGCTATATGACGATGCACGTCATCAAGAAATCCCTGGGGATGTTCAGTTCGCGCTTCACCCACACGTTCTATCTGGAAGTGCTGGGCCTGGTGTACGAGATCCTCAACAAGAGCCGCCGCGAAGGCATGATGGCGATCGAGGGAGATATCGAGGACGCCGCCGCCAGCCCGATTTTCGCCAAGTACCCGGCGGTGCTCAAAGACGCCCGCATGACCGCTTATATCTGTGACTACCTGCGCATCATGTCTTCCGGCAACATGGCTCCCCACGAGCTTGAAGGCCTGTTCGACATGGAGCTGTTCAGCATGAAGGAAGACCTCGAGCACCCTTCCCATGCGGTGACCGGCATCGCCGACGCCATGCCCGGCTTCGGTATCGTTGCTGCGGTATTGGGGATCGTGGTGACCATGGCTTCCCTGGGTGAGGGCGACCAGAAGTCCATCGGCCTGCACGTAGGTGCGGCGTTGGTGGGTACCTTCTTCGGTATTCTCGCGGCGTACGGCTTCTTCGGCCCGCTGGCCACCTCCCTGGCCCACGATGCCAAGGAAGAACTGAACGTCTACGAAGCCATCAAGGCGGCCCTGGTCGCCTCCGCTTCCGGCATGCCGCCATCGCTGGCTGTGGAGTTCGGGCGCAAGGTGCTGTACCCGGCGCACCGTCCAAGCTTTGCCGAGCTGGAACAAGCGGTTCGCGGTCGCTAAGTCATGGAAAATAACCAGCCGATTATCATCAAGCGCGTCAAGCGCTTCGCTGGCGGACACCACGGGGGCGCCTGGAAAATCGCCTTCGCCGACTTCGCCACGGCGATGATGGCGTTCTTCCTGGTGCTGTGGTTGTTGTCCACCGCCACCCCGGAACAGAAGATCGCCATCGCCGGTTACTTCAAAGACCCGATCGGCTTCTCCGAAAGCGGCACTCCCTACATCATCGATCTGGGCGGTTCGCCTGAGCTGGCGCCGGACACCACCCTCAACCCCGAGGTGAAGTCCCAGCCACAGCCGGACAAGGTGACGGTCGATTCCGAACAGGTCGAGGGCATGGCCGAGCAGGTCGAGCGCGAACGTCTCGAACTGTTGTTGCAGGAGCTGCAGAACAAGGTTGAAGAGAACCCGCAGCTGCAGAAATTCAAGGACCAGATCCTGTTCGAAATCACCCAGGACGGCTTGCGCATCCAGATCATGGACGCCGAGAACCGGCCGATGTTCGACTCGGGTAGCGCGCGTCTGAAACCGTATTTCGAAGACATCCTGCTGGCCATGGCCGACACCATCAAAGCGGTGCCGAACAAGATCAGCATCAGCGGCCACACCGATGCCAAGCCATACTCGGGCGCCGGTGACTTTGGCAACTGGGAGCTTTCGGCCAACCGTGCCAACGCCGCACGCCGCGCCCTGGTCGCGGGCAGCTATCCCGACTCCCAGGTGGCACGGGTGGTGGGGTATGCCTCGTCGTCGCTGTTCGATCGCAAGGACCCGTTCAACCCGGTCAACCGGCGGATCGATATCGTGGTCCTGACCAAGAAGGCACAGCGTGCCATCGAGGGTGAGCAACTGCCGGCCGATGTGCCGACTCAGGGCCAGGGTGCGCCGGGCGAAGTGCCGGGGGCTGCGGCTGATCCGAATGCCTTGCCGCCAGGCGCCGATCCGCTGCCGGCACATGAAGTGCGGCAGCGCCTGAATATCTTCGAGGATGGGGTGTTGAAGATGGATGAGCCCGGCAAGTCTGGTCAGCCTTCGACCGCACCGGCACCGGCCACGCCACCTGCGGCGCCACCGCCAGCGTCTGCGCCCGCAGCGCCGAAGTAACCCACAAAAAAGGCCGCGATGATCGCGGCCTTTTTGTCAGTGCGGGGTGCGACAGCTCAGTAGCTGGTTTCCGGCAGGCTGGCGATGATCGAGCGGTAGCTGTTCATCCGTTGCTGCTGCACGCGGCCATCTTCAAGGGCCTTGAGCAGGGCGCAACCGGGTTCGCGATCATGTTTGCAATCGCGGAAGCGGCAGGTGCCCAGCAGGTCGTTGAATTCGATAAACCCGGCTTCGACATCGGCGCGGCTGACGTGGCCCAGGCCGAATTCGCGAATGCCCGGGGAGTCGATCAATTCGCCGCCACCCGGGAAGTGGAACAGTCGCGCGGTGGTGGTGGTGTGAGTGCCCTGGCCGGACAGCTCGGACAGCGGGCCGACGCGGGTTTCGACTTCCGGCAGCAAGCTGTTCACCAGCGAGGATTTGCCGACACCGGACTGGCCGACGAATACGCTGATGCGCCCGTCCAGTTGGGCCTGCAATTGCTCCATACCATCGCCGTGGTGCGCCGAGACTTCCAGCAGCGGGTAACCCAACTGGCGATACACCGCCAGCAGGGCATTGAGTGCCGGAGCATTCTGCTCGTCGATCAAGTCGGCCTTGTTCAGCAGCAGCAACGGACGGATGCCGGCGTGTTCGGCAGCGACCAGGTAGCGGTCGATCAGGTTGGCATGGGGTTCGGGCAGCGGGGCGAAGACAATCACGATCATGTCGACGTTGGCTGCCACCGGCTTGAGCTGGCCGCGGCTGTCCGGGCGGCACAGCTCGGTGTTGCGTGGCAATTGGGCGACGATCACGCCGATGCCCTGGTTGCCGGCGCGCCACACCACCTGGTCGCCCGTTACCAATGCTGGCAGGTTGGCGCGCAAGTGGCAGCGGAATACCTGGCCGGCCAATTCGCCTTCGCGAGCTTCGACTTCGACCTGAACGCCGAAGTGGGCGATCACCAGGCCGGTCTGCTCGGGGCCCAGGTCGCCTCCCTCAAGCGCTTCCACGGCGGATGATTCCCGCTTGGCGGCGCGGGCGGCGCGTTCGCCTTGAATTTTTTCGATGCGCCAGTTTTGGCGACGGTTGAGCTGGCGTTTGGCCATGGGTGTTCCGTGTTGATAATGCAGCAGGATAGGTAAAACGGCCGCGAGTTTAGCACGCCGAGGAGGCCCTCTAGGCTAAACTGCGCAACTACGCCGAGGAGCCCACCCATGCAAAACCCACAGAATCTGATTTGGATCGATCTGGAAATGACCGGTCTGAACCCTGACACCGACGTCATCATCGAGATGGCCACCATCGTCACCGACAGCAACCTCAATACCTTGGCCGAAGGTCCGGTCATCGCCATCCATCACAGTGACGAAGTCCTGGCCGGCATGGACGAGTGGAACACCCGCACCCACGGTGGCTCGGGCCTGACGCAACGGGTCCGCGAGAGTCGCATCAGCATGGCTGAGGCCGAAGCCGAAACCATCGCCTTCCTGGAGCAGTGGGTGCCTCGGGGCAAGTCGCCGATCTGTGGCAACAGCATCTGCCAGGATCGCCGCTTCCTTTATACCCACATGAAATCCCTGGAAAGCTTCTTCCACTACCGCAACCTCGATGTCTCGACCCTCAAGGAGCTGGCCGCGCGCTGGGCGCCGGACGTGCGCGACAGCTTCAAGAAAGGCAGCACCCACCTGGCCCTGGACGACATCCGTGAGTCCATCGCCGAGCTGCAGCATTACCGCAAACACTTCATCAAGTTCTGATGTCGGGCAGGCCGGCCTGGTCGTCCAGGGCTATTTCACGGCCTCGCCCTCTTTTGGTGCCCGTGCCAACTGAGTAGACTGCGCGCCTTCCTGCAAGGACCGCCATCATGCTGCTGATGCTCTACCTGATCGCCATTACCGCTGAAGCCATGACTGGCGCCCTGTCCGCGGGGCGCCGCGGCATGGACTGGTTCGGCGTGGTGCTGATCGCCTGCGTCACGGCCCTGGGTGGCGGTTCGGTGCGTGATGTATTGCTCGGCCACTACCCGCTGACCTGGGTCAAACACCCGGAATACCTGGTGCTGACCTCGGTGGCGGCCCTGGTGACGATCTTTATCGCACCGCTGATGCGCCACCTGCGTTCGCTGTTTCTGGTGCTCGACGCCGTGGGCCTGGTGGCGTTTACCCTGATCGGCTGCATGACCGCCCTGGAAATGGGCCACGGCATGTTGGTGGCCTCGGTCAGCGGGGTGATTACCGGGGTGTTCGGCGGGATTTTGCGGGATATCTTCTGCAACGATATTCCGCTGATCTTCCGCCGCGAGCTGTACGCCAGCGTCTCGTTCGCCGCGGCCTGGTGCTACATGCTGTGTATCTACCTGCAACTGCCCAGCGAGCAGGCGATCCTGGTCACCCTGTTCGGCGGTTTTCTACTGCGCCTGCTGGCGATCCGCTTTCACTGGGAAATGCCCAAGTTCGTCTACAACGACGCCGAGTGACGCTTGGCGTGTTGCGCCAGCGCCCACTCCACGTGTTCCTGCACCAGTTCTGATGGATAGTCCCGGCGCGCCTTGAGCGCTTCCAGCACCGGAATGCTCGAGGGCGCATTGCCCAGGCCGACCGCCAGGTTGCGCAGCCAGCGCTCATACCCGGCGCGCCGCAGGGGCGAGCCCTCGGTGCTGCTGAGGAAACGCTCCTCATCCCACATGAACAGCTCGGCCAGTTCGGCGTTATCCAGGTTGTGCCGCGGCTTGAAGTCGTTTTCTCCCGACGGGCGAGCGAAGCGGTTCCAGGGGCAGACGATCTGGCAGTCATCGCAGCCGAACACCCGATTGCCGATCAGCGCGCGCAATTCTTCGGGGATGGCGCTTTTGAGTTCGATGGTCAGGTAGGAAATGCAACGCCGCGCATCCAGCACATAGGGGCCGACAAACGCCTGGGTCGGACAGATATCGAGGCAGGCGGTGCAGCGTCCGCAGTGCTCGCTGGCGTGGGGCTGGTCCACGGGCAGCGGCAGGTCGACGAACAGTTCGCTGAGGAAGAAATAGCTGCCGGCCTTGCGGTTGAGGACCAGGGTGTTCTTGCCGATCCAGCCCAGGCCGGCCTGTTCGGCGATGGCTTTTTCCAGCACTGGGGCGCTGTCGACAAAGGCGCGATAGCCAAAGGGGCCGATGGCTTGCTGGATGCGCTCGGCCAGTTGCTGCACGCGTTTACGAATCAATTTGTGGTAATCGCGGCCCAGGGCATAGCGTGAAACGTAAGCTTTGGCAGGCTGCGCCAGGCGCTGGGCCATTTGCGTATCGCCTGGCAGGTAGTCCATGCGCAGCGAAACCACGCGCAAGGTGCCGGGCACCAGCTCCTCGGGGTGGGAGCGTTTGCTGCCGTGGGCGCCCATGTAGTCCATCTCGCCGTGGTAGCCAGCCTCGAGCCAGCGTTGCAGGTGCTGCTCGTGCTCGGCCAGGTCCAGGCCGCTGATGCCGACTTGTTGAAAGCCCAACTCGCGGCCCCAGTCTTTGATCGATTGAGCCAGAGCGGGCAGATCGGTGGTAATAGCAGGCATGAGGCGAGAGAAACCGGGGCTGAGGTGCGTATAATTCTGCCAGACATCGGAGCCTGAAGACGCATGCCGCAGACAAAACACGATTTACCCGACGCGCAGTTACTGATGCCCGGCCATTTGCCGAGGCTGGCTGCCCGTTCGCCGGACGCCCATAAGGGCCAGTTTGGCCATGTCCTGCTGATTGGCGGCGATCGCGGCTTTGGCGGCGCGGTGTTGCTGAGCGCGCAAAGTGCCCTGCGCAGCGGCGCTGGCCTGGTGTCCCTGGCGACGCGCAGCGAGCACGTGCCGGCCGCCCTGGCTCGTTTGCCGGAGGTGATGACCCAGGGCGTGCATTCGGCCAATCAACTGATGGGGCTGCTCGCCCAGGCATCGGTGCTGGTGGTCGGCCCCGGCCTGGGCCAGGCGGCATGGGGGCACAGCCTGTTGTCGGCGGCGGCAAATACCTCGCAACCACAGGTCTGGGATGCCGATGCGCTGAATCTGTTGTCCAAGGGCGGGCTGAGCTTGCCCGAGGGCAGCGTCATTACCCCGCATCCGGGAGAAGCGGCGCGTTTGCTCGGGTTGTCGACGGCCGACGTGCAGGCCGACCGTCCGGCGGCGGCGCGGGCCTTGAGTAAAAAGTATGCAGTGGTGGCCGTCCTCAAGGGGGCGGGTACCCTGATCGCCGGCCCCGATGGCCAATTGGCACGTTGTGATCAAGGCCATCCGGCCATGGCCAGCGCCGGGTTGGGCGATGTGCTGGCGGGCGTGATCGGCGCCTTGCTGGCCCAGGGCATGAGCGCATTTGATGGCGCTTGCCTGGCCGTCTGGTTGCATGCGACGGCGGGAGAGCAGCAAGGCAAGTTGGGCCGGGGGCTGGCGGCCAGTGATCTGATACCGGCCATTCGTCAGTTGTTGGAGGAGCAAGCACCGTGTCTGAACTAACCCTTTATCTGGCCGATGAGCAGGCCATGGTCGAATTGGGTGCGCGAATCGCTCAGGTCACCCGAGGGGTTGGCGTGATCTTCCTGGAGGGCGACCTGGGGGCGGGTAAAACCACCCTGTCACGGGGCATAATTCGTGGTTTGGGGCATGTGGGGGCGGTCAAGAGCCCGACCTTTACCCTGGTCGAGCCCTATGAGATCGGTGAGATTCGAGCGTTTCACTTTGACCTGTATCGCCTGGTCGATCCGGAAGAGCTGGAGTTTCTAGGTATCCGCGATTACTTCGACGGCGATGCCTTGTGCCTGCTTGAGTGGCCCCAACGTGGTGCAGGCTTTTTGCCAAAGCCGGACCTGACCATTACCATTACCCCGCATAACAACGGGCGTTCTCTGCATTTGTTGTCGCAAGGCTCGCGTGGCGAGTCCTGGTGTGCCGCTTTGGCGTTGGAATTCAAATAAATTATGGGGTTAGGTATGCGCATTCGCGCGTTGGTTGCTGTCGTAGGACTGTTGCTTACGGCATTGGCCGTCGAGGCTGTAGCCGCGACACAGGTGCGCAGCGTGCGCCTGTGGCGAGCACCGGATAACACTCGTTTGGTGTTCGATCTGTCCGGCCCGGTTCAGCACAGCGTGTTTACCCTGAGCGCCCCCGACCGGCTGGTGATCGATATCAATGGCGCGACCCTCGGCGGTCCGCTGAACATTGCCACGGCCAACACCCCCATCACGGCCATGCGCTCCGCGCAGCGCACGCCGACCGATCTGCGGGTGGTCATCGACCTGAAAAAAGCCGTCACCCCCAAGAGCTTCACCCTGGCGCCGAACGCGCAATACGGTAACCGCCTGGTGGTCGACCTGTTCGATAACCCGGCTGACGCTGCTCCGCCGCCTACCCCTGCGCCCAGTGTCGCCACGGTTCCGGCGGTGCCGGTCACTCCGGTCGAGCCGGCGATCAAGCTGCCACCGGCGCCTGCCGGCAAGCGCGACATCATTGTGGTGATCGATGCCGGTCACGGCGGTGAAGACCCGGGTGCCTCCGGCTCCCGCGGCCAGCATGAAAAAGATGTGGTACTGGCCATCGCCCGCGAGTTGCAGCGCCAAGTCAATGGCCTGAAAGGCTTTCGCGCCGAGCTGACCCGTACCGGCGATTACTTCATTCCGTTGCGTGGCCGTACCGAAATCGCCCGCAAGAAGGGCGCCGATCTGTTCGTGTCGATCCACGCCGATGCCGCGCCCTCGGCCGCCGCCTTCGGGGCCTCGGTGTTTGCCCTGTCGGACCGTGGCGCCACTTCGGAAACAGCCCGTTGGCTGGCGGACAGTGAAAACCGTTCCGACTTGATCGGCGGGGCCGGCAACGTCAGCCTGGACGACAAGGACCGCATGCTCGCCGGGGTATTGCTCGACCTGTCGATGACCGCCTCGCTCACTTCCAGCCTGAATGTCGGGCAGAAGGTCCTGAGCAACATCGGCCGGGTCACGCCGTTGCACAAGCAGCGGGTGGAGCAGGCCGGGTTCATGGTGCTGAAGTCGCCGGATATTCCGTCGATCCTGGTGGAAACCGGCTTTATCTCCAACGCCAACGAGGCCTCCAAGCTGGCCGCCGCCAGTCACCAGCAGGCCCTGGCGCGCTCCATCAGCAGCGGTATTCGTCAGTTCTTCCAGCAGAACCCGCCGCCGGGCACCTACATTGCCTGGTTGCGCGACTCCGGGAAAATCGCCCAGGGCCCGCGTGATCACCGGGTCAGCCCCGGGGAAACCCTGGCCATGCTCGCGGTGCGTTACCAAGTGTCGGCGGCCACCCTGCGCACGGCCAATAACCTGAAGACTGATGAACTCAAGGTCGGGCAGACCCTGACCATCCCAGGTACTGAACTGGCGTCCAAGCAATGAGTGATAGGGTCCTGAACAACGCGCGCATCGAGCTGCTCAGCCCGCGCCTGGCGAACCAGATTGCTGCAGGTGAGGTGGTCGAGCGTCCGGCTTCGGTGATCAAGGAGCTGCTGGAAAACAGTCTCGACTCGGGTGCCAAGCGCATCGACGTGGATGTGGAGCAGGCCGGCGTCAAGCTGCTGCGAGTGCGTGACGATGGTCGCGGGATTTCCGCTGATGATCTGCCGCTGGCGTTGGCGCGACACGCCACCAGTAAAATCCGCGATCTCGAAGACCTAGAGCGGGTGATGAGCCTGGGGTTTCGTGGCGAGGCCCTGGCGTCCATCAGCTCCGTGGCACGTCTGACCCTGACCTCGCGCACCCGCGACGCCGAGCAGGCCTGGCAGGTGGAAACCGAAGGCCGGGACATGGCGCCTCGGGTCCAGCCCGCAGCACACCCGGCCGGGACCTCGGTTGAAGTCCGCGACCTGTTCTTCAATACCCCGGCGCGGCGCAAGTTTCTCAAGGCTGAAAAAACCGAATTCGATCATCTGCAGGAAGTGATCAAGCGCTTGGCGCTGGCCCGTTTCGATGTGGCCTTCCACCTGCGACACAACGGCAAAAGCATCCTCAGCCTGCACGAAGCCAATGATGACGCGGCCCGTGCCCGGCGCGTGGCGGCGGTCTGCGGCGCGGGCTTCCTCGAGCAGGCATTGCCGATCGAGGTCGAGCGCAATGGCCTGCACCTGTGGGGCTGGGTCGGTTTGCCGACCTTCTCCCGTAGCCAGGCGGACCTGCAGTACTTCTATGTGAATGGCCGCGCGGTGCGCGACAAACTGGTGGCCCACGCGGTGCGCCAGGCTTACCGCGACGTGCTGTTCAATGGTCGGCATCCGACCTTTGTGCTGTTTTTCGAGGTCGACCCGTCGGTGGTCGACGTCAATGTGCACCCGACCAAACACGAAGTGCGCTTCCGTGACGGGCGCATGGTTCACGACTTTCTCTATGGCACCCTGCACCGCGCCCTGGGCGATGTGCGCCCCGAAGACCACCTGGCTGCGCCGGCCGCAGTCGCGGGCATGGTCCGGCCAACAGGCATCGACGCCGGTGAATTCGGCCCCCAGGGTGAAATGCGCCTGGCGGCCCATATGGCGCTGGAGCAACCGCAAACCCAGCCGGGCTTGAGTGCGCCGGGCACTGGGGCGGGGGCCGGTTATCAGTATCAGTACACGCCGCGTCCACAGGCGGTCCTGCCGGCGGCAGAGGCGCAGAGTGCCTATCGCGAGTTTTACGCGCCCTTGCCCGACGCCGGCGGCGTTTCGCTGCCCGAAGGGCAAGGGGATATTCCGCCCCTGGGTTATGCCTTGGCGCAGCTCAAGGGGATCTACATCCTCGCGGAAAACGCCCAGGGCCTGGTGCTGGTGGATATGCACGCGGCCCACGAACGGATCATGTACGAGCGCCTGAAGGTGGCCATGGCCAGCGAGGGCTTGAGTGGCCAGCCGCTGCTGGTGCCGGAGTCGATCGCCGTCAGCCAGCGCGAAGCCGACTGCGCCGAAGAGCACGTCAGTTGGTTCCAGCGCCTGGGCTTCGAGCTGCAGCGCCTGGGGCCCGAGTCGTTGGCGATCCGGCAGATTCCGGCGTTGTTGAAGCAGGCTGAGGCCAATCGCCTGGTACACGACGTACTCGCCGACCTGATGGAGTACGGGACCAGCGACCGGATCCAGGCCCACCTCAACGAATTGCTCGGCACCATGGCCTGCCACGGCGCGATCCGCGCCAATCGGCGCCTGGCCCTGCCGGAAATGAACGGTTTGCTGCGCGATATGGAAAACACCGAGCGCAGCGGCCAATGCAACCATGGCCGACCGACCTGGACCCAACTGGGCCTGGACGATCTGGACAAACTATTCTTGCGCGGTCGTTGATGAGCCAGCTTCCTCCAGCGATCTTCCTGATGGGCCCGACTGCTGCTGGCAAGACCGACCTGGCCATCGAACTCACCAAAGTCCTGCCTTGCGAGCTGATCAGTGTCGATTCGGCGCTGGTCTATCGTGGTATGGACATCGGTACGGCGAAGCCTTCCCGGGAGCTGCTGGACGAGTTTCCACACCGTTTGATCGATATTCTCGACCCGGCCGAGAGCTATTCCGCTGCCGATTTTCGTAAAGACGCCCTGGCGGCGATGGCCGAGATCACCGCGCGCGGCAATATTCCGCTGCTGGTGGGCGGCACCATGCTTTATTACAAAGCGTTGGTCGAAGGCTTGGCGGATATGCCCGCGGCTGATCCGCAGGTCCGTGCCGAGCTTGAGGAAGAGGCCGCACGCCTTGGCTGGCAGGCCCTGCACGATCAGTTGGCGGCAATTGATCCGGAGTCGGCAGCAAGAATTCACCCCAATGACCCTCAACGCCTGACGCGGGCGCTGGAAGTCTATCGGGTCAGTGGCCTGAGCATGACCGCTCACCGCCAGCGACAATCTGCGCAAAGTACTGAAGCAGCCGCTTCGGGACAGGGACAATTGCCCTATACTGTCGCGAACTTGGCCATCGCTCCGGCGAATCGCCAGGTACTGCATCAGCGGATTGCACAAAGATTCACACAAATGTTGGAACAGGGATTCATCGACGAGGTCGTAGCTCTGCGTTCAAGAAGTGACCTGCATGCCGGGTTGCCGTCTATACGTGCGGTGGGCTATCGCCAAGTCTGGGATCATCTGGATGGCAAGCTGACGTCAGCCGAGATGCAGGAGCGGGGCATCATTGCCACGCGCCAATTGGCGAAGCGCCAGTTCACCTGGTTACGCAGTTGGGCTGATTTACACTGGCTGGACAGTCTGGATTGCGACAATCTGCCACGCGCCTTGAAATACTTGGGAACGGTCTCCATATTGAGCTGAGTCCTTGCAATTGCCGTCTATCCTTGGGGGTGTGGCGGCATAAGCCATCTGTTTTCTAATTTTTTATTATTGATCCTTAAAGGAGTGCGGCACATGTCAAAAGGGCATTCGCTACAAGACCCTTACTTGAATACTTTACGTAAAGAGAAAGTTGGGGTTTCCATCTATCTGGTTAACGGGATCAAGCTGCAAGGTACGATCGAGTCCTTCGACCAGTTCGTCATCCTGCTGAAAAACACCGTCAGCCAAATGGTTTACAAACACGCTATCTCGACAGTGGTGCCAGTTCGTCCAATTCGCCTGCCTAGCGCATCCGAATCCGAACAGGGCGACGCTGAGCCAGGTAACGCCTGATAGGAGTCTCCTTTGTTCTTTGAGCGCCACGGTGGTGGTGAGCGAGTGATCCTCGTTCACTTGGATGGACAGGACCCTGAGGCGCGCGAAGATCCGCAGGAGTTTCAGGAGTTGGCAAATTCGGCCGGCGCCGAGACCGTCGCGTTTTTTAACGTGCCGCGTCATCGGCCAACCGCCAAATTCCTGATTGGCAGTGGCAAGGTCGAGGAATTACGCGACCTGGTCCATGCCGAAAAGGCCGATCTGGTGATTTTCAATCACATCCTCACGCCCAGTCAGGAACGTAACCTCGAACGTGTATTCGAGTGTCGCGTGATCGATCGCACGGGTCTGATTCTCGATATTTTCGCCCAACGCGCCCGTACCCATGAAGGCAAGCTCCAGGTTGAACTGGCCCAGCTTGACCACATGAGCACCCGTCTGGTTCGTGGCTGGACTCACCTTGAGCGTCAGGGCGGCGGTATCGGCATGCGTGGTCCGGGTGAGACCCAGTTGGAAACCGACCGACGCCTGCTGCGGGTTCGCCTGCGACAGATCAAGGGTCGACTGGAGAAGGTGCGCAGCCAGCGTGAGCAATCGCGGCGTGGTCGGATGCGTGCGGATATTCCTACCGTTTCCCTGGTGGGCTATACCAACGCCGGTAAATCAACACTCTTCAACAACGTGACGAAATCGGACGTGTACGCGGCCGACCAACTGTTTGCCACGCTCGACCCGACCTTGCGCCGTCTGGATCTGGACGACCTGGGGCCGATTGTCCTGGCCGATACCGTGGGTTTCATTCGTCACTTGCCCCATAAGCTGGTCGAGGCATTTCGGTCTACGCTCGAAGAGTCGAGCAACTCCGACCTGCTGTTGCACGTGATTGACGCGGCCGAGCCGGATCGTATGTTGCAGATTGAACAGGTCATGGTGGTGCTGGGCGAGATTGGTGCCCAGGACTTGCCGATCCTCGAGGTCTATAACAAACTCGATTTGCTTGAAGGCGTTGAGCCACAGATCCAGCGCGACGAAAACGGCAAGCCCCAGCGGGTATGGCTTTCGGCGCGTGATGGCAGTGGCCTGGAGTTGCTTGAGCAAGCCATTGCCGAGTTGTTGGGCAGCGATTTGTTCGTCGGCACCTTGCGCTTGCCTCAACGTTTTGCTCGGTTGCGTGCTCAGTTCTTCGAATTGGGCGCGGTACAGAAAGAAGAACACGACGAAGAAGGTGTCAGCTTGCTGGCCGTTCGATTGCCACGCTCGGAGCTGAATCGGCTGGTCAGCCGTGAAGGCGTTGTGCCGATGGAGTTCATCGAGCAACACACTTTGCAATAAAAGCCTGGGAAAGCGGTTGTGCCGCTGTGACAGGCATTCTGTAGCATTGGTCGGCGCGCCGTGGGTGCGTCTTTGCTTTATCAGATGGAGAGCGCTATGGCTTGGAATGAGCCGGGTGGCAACTCGAATAATCAGGATCCTTGGGGTGGTAAGCGCCGCAATAACGGCGACCGCAAGGGGCCACCGGATCTCGACGAGGCCTTCCGAAAGCTGCAGGAAAGCCTGAATGGGTTGTTCGGTGGTGGTAAGAAACGTGGTGGTGACGAGGGCGGCAGATCGGGTAAAGGCGGTGGTTTCGGCTTGCTCGGTATCGGCCTTGTCGTACTGGCGGCCGTTTGGCTGTACAGCGCGGTTTACGTGGTGGATGAGCAGGAGCAAGCCGTGGTGCTGCGCTTCGGCAAGTACTACGAAACCGTCGGCCCGGGCCTGAACATCTACTTCCCGCCGATCGATCGCAAGTACATGGAGAACGTCACGCGCGAGCGTGCCTATACCAAGCAGGGCCAGATGCTGACTGAAGACGAAAACATCGTCGAAGTGCCGCTGACCGTGCAGTACAAGATCAGCAACCTGCAGGACTTCGTGCTGAACGTCGATCAGCCGGAAATCAGCCTGCAGCACGCGACCGACAGTGCCCTGCGCCACGTTGTGGGTTCCACCGCGATGGACCAGGTGCTGACCGAAGGTCGTGAATTGATGGCCAGCGAGATCAAGGAGCGTCTGCAACGCTTCCTCGATACCTATCGCACCGGTATCACTGTCACTCAGGTCAACGTACAGAGCGCAGCGGCACCGCGTGAAGTGCAGGAAGCCTTCGATGACGTGATCCGTGCTCGTGAAGATGAGCAGCGTTCGCGCAACCAGGCTGAAACCTACGCCAATGGCGTGGTGCCGGAAGCCCGTGGTCAGGCCCAGCGTATCCTCGAGGATGCCAACGGTTACCGCGATGAAGTGGTTTCCCGCGCCAAGGGTGAGGCTGATCGCTTCACCAAGCTGGTCGCCGAATATCGCAAGGCTCCTGAAGTCACGCGTGAGCGTCTGTACTTGGACACCATGCAGGAAGTCTTCAGTAACACCAGCAAAGTGCTGGTGACCGGTGGCAAGGGGGGGCAGAACAACCTGCTTTACCTGCCGCTGGACAAGATGATCGACAGCGGTCGTAGCAACAACGCTCCGGCAACGGGTGCGGCGTCTGCGGCTGGCAATGAAGTGAATGCACGTGCGGCGGCTGACTTGCAGCAACAGCAGACGCGTTCTAGGGAGAGTCGCTGATGAGCAATAAATCGCTGATCGCCCTGATTGTGGGTGTTGTCGTGGCGGTAGTTGCCTGGAACAGCTTCTACATCGTGGCTCAGACCGAGCGCGCGGTGTTGCTGCAGTTCGGTCGCGTGGTTCAGGCCGATGTCCAGCCTGGCCTGCATGTGAAAGTGCCCTACGTCAACCAGGTGCGTAAGTTCGATGCGCGTCTGATGACCCTGGATGCACCGACGCAGCGCTTCCTGACCCTGGAAAAGAAAGCGGTCATGGTCGACGCCTTCGCCAAGTGGCGGGTCAAGGACGCCGAGCGTTTCTACACCGCGACTTCCGGTCTCAAGCAGATTGCCGACGAGCGTCTGTCTCGTCGTCTGGAGTCGGGCCTGCGTGACCAGTTCGGCAAGCGCACCTTGCATGAAGTGGTTTCCGGTGAGCGCGACGCCTTGATGGCTGACATCACCGCTTCGTTGAACAAGATGGCCGAGAAAGAACTGGGCATCGAAGTTGTCGACGTACGGGTCAAGGCCATCGACCTGCCCAAGGAAGTGAACCGCAGCGTGTTCGAGCGTATGAGCACCGAGCGTGAGCGTGAAGCTCGCGAGCACCGCGCCAAGGGTAACGAGCTGGCCGAAGGCATCCGTGCCGACGCTGATCGTCAGCGCCGTGTGCTGCTGGCAGAAGCCTATCGCGAGTCTGAAGAGGCGCGCGGTGATGGTGATGCCCAGGCAGCGGCGATCTACGCCAAGGCCTACGGCCAGGACCAGGAGTTCTACGCGTTCTATCGCAGCCTGCGTGCCTACCGTGAAAGCTTCGCGAACAAAAGTGACGTGATGGTTCTGGATCCGGGCAGTGACTTCTTCCGTTACCTGGAAAAAGCCAAGCCTTGATCTCACACTGACCCAGATCACCCCGCCGGGCGGCTAACGCACTTGGCGGGGTGATCCTTTGGGAAAACGTGTGTATCATGCGGCAGCCGGGAAATTCCCGGCTTTTTTGCGTCTGCACGTTTGATTGGTCGATTCGTTCAAGAGCTCGACAAGATTTTTCGAGGAAAGTGGTCTGTACAGCTGATTCCTGGCTGCCTGTCCGGCTGAGTTCGCGTCGGATGCGATCGCTTTCTGCTTCACTCAAGGCTGGCCGAAGGCCTGCCGCCCGGATCATAGGGGAAAGGCGTAATGGCAACGGTAGACCGCTGGCTGCTGCCAGATGGCATCGAAGAAGTATTGCCGCCGGAAGCGGCGCGCATCGAAGTAGCGCGTCGTCAGGTGTTGGATCTGTTCCAGAGCTGGGGTTACGAGTTCGTCGTGACCCCGCATATCGAATACCTGGAATCCCTGCTGACAGGTGCTGGCCAGGATCTGGACCTGCGCACCTTCAAGGTCATCGACCCGCAATCGGGTCGGCAGATGGGCTTTCGGGCCGACATCACGCCGCAAGTGGCGCGCATCGATGCGCACACCTTGCGTCGCGAAGGTCCGAGCCGCCTGTGCTACGCCGGCAGCGTGCTGCATGCCCAGCCGCGAGCCCTGTCGTCTTCGCGCAGCCCGATCCAGTTGGGCGCCGAGTTGTATGGCGATGCCAGCCCGAGCAGCGACGTCGAAGTCATCAGCCTGATGCTGGCGATGCTGCAACTGGCTGATGTACCGGATGTCCACATGGACCTGGGTCACGTCGGTATCTACCGCGGCCTGGCCCGTGCTGCCGGCTTGTCCGGTGAAGTCGAGCAACAGCTGTTCGATGCCCTGCAACGCAAGGCGATCGACGAGGTCATTACCTTGACCGAAGGCCTGCCTGCCGACCTGTCGGGCATGCTGCGTGCCCTGGTCGACTTGTGTGGCGGCCGTGAGGTATTGACTGCCGCCCGTGACCGCCTGGCCCACGCGCCGGCGCCGGTACTGGCGGCACTGGATGATTTGCTGGCGATCGCCGAGCGTTTATCGGCGCGTTTCCCGGAGTTGCCGCTGTATTTCGACCTGGGTGAACTGCGCGGTTACCACTACCACACCGGTGTGGTGTTCGCGGTGTTTGTTCCTGGCGTGGGTCAATCCATCGCCCAGGGCGGGCGTTATGACGATATTGGCGCCGATTTTGGCCGTGCGCGGCCGGCGACCGGTTTTTCCACCGATTTGAAAACCCTGGTGACCCTGGGGCGTGCTGAAGTCGAGCTACCGTCTGGCGGTATCTGGATGCCTGACAGCACTGATGCGGCACTCTGGCAGCAAGTCTGTCAGTTGCGCGGTGAGGGTCAGCGTGTCGTCCAGGCGTTGCCTGGGCAACCTTTGGCCGCCGCCCGTGAAGCGGATTGCGACCGACAATTGATTCAGCAGAATGGGCTTTGGCAGGTACTGCCGCTGTCTTCTTGAGTTTTCCCGCCGGCGGCTGCCGGCACCAAGTTTGCGCGAATGAGGACAAGTGTTATGGGTAAGAATGTCGTAGTCCTGGGCACCCAGTGGGGTGATGAGGGCAAAGGCAAGATCGTTGATCTGCTGACCGAACATGCTGCCGCCGTAGTGCGCTACCAAGGTGGCCACAACGCGGGTCACACCCTGGTGATCGATGGCGAAAAAACCGTCTTGCACCTGATCCCGTCGGGTGTACTGCGCGAAGGCGTGCAGTGCCTGATCGGCAACGGCGTGGTGGTTGCACCTGACGCCCTGCTGCGCGAGATCACCAAGCTGGAAGAGAAAGGCGTGCCAGTGCGCGAGCGCCTGCGTATCAGCCCTTCCTGCCCTCTGATCCTGTCCTTCCACGTTGCGCTGGACCAGGCCCGTGAAAAGGCCCGTGGCGAGCTGAAGATCGGTACGACCGGTCGCGGCATCGGCCCGGCCTACGAAGACAAGGTTGCACGTCGTGGCCTGCGTGTGGGCGACCTGCTCAACATGCCGCGCTTTGAAGACAAGCTGCGTGAACTGGTGGACTACCACAACTTCATGCTGGTGGGTTACTACAAAGAGCCGGCCATCGAGTTTGAAAAGACCCTGGCCGAGTGCAAGGAATACGCTGAGCTGCTCAAGCCGCTGATGCTGGACGTGACTGCCGAGCTGCACGACCTGCGTCGCGCCGGCAAAGACATCATGTTCGAAGGCGCCCAGGGCTCGTTGCTGGACATCGACCACGGCACCTACCCGTACGTTACCAGCTCCAACACCACCGCTGGCGGCGTTGCGACTGGTTCGGGCGTTGGCCCGATGTTCCTGGACTACATCCTCGGCATCACCAAGGCGTACACCACGCGTGTAGGTTCGGGCCCGTTCCCGACTGAGCTGTTCGACGACGTCGGTGCGCACCTGGCCAAACAGGGTCACGAATTCGGTGCTACCACCGGCCGTGCCCGTCGTTGCGGCTGGTTCGACGCCGTTATCCTGCGTCGCGCTATCGATGTGAACAGCATCTCGGGCATCTGCCTGACCAAGCTGGACGTACTCGACGGCCTGGAAACCATCAACATCTGCATCGGCTACAAGGATGCGGAAGGTAAGGACGTTGCCCCGACTGACGCGGACAGCTACGTAGGCCTGCAGCCTGTGTACGAAGAAGTGCCGGGCTGGACTGAATCGACCGTGGGCGCCAAGACCCTGGAAGAGCTGCCAGCCAACGCCCGCGCTTACATCAAACGCGTCGAAGAGCTGATCGGTGCGCCGATTGACATTATTTCGACAGGTCCGGACCGCAACGAAACCATCGTTCTGCGTCATCCGTTCGCGTAATAAGTCGTTGATGTAAATCACAAAGGGCCCTGAATTGGGCCCTTTGTCGTATCTGGTGCTTGAACGGCACGACCCTTGCTGTTAACTCTGATTCTAGAGTGCCATCAATTTTATGGCGTCAAAGCAGAGGGATTTCCTGTGTCGGCCGTTCTCTCACTGTTACAAAGCCGTTTGCTGCGGCCAGTGTTCGTTACCCTAGGTATCGCCCTTTTGGTGCAGGTACTGGTGGCGGTTGCCCTGACCCGGAGCACGGTGACTGCGCTCGAGGCTGATCTTGCCGCCCGTCTGGGCGTTGATAGCCAGAAGCTGTCTGCGGAACTGGAGCAGGCCGGGCGTGAAGTCACATCCAGTCTGGAGAGCCTCTCCAGCAGTACCCGTCAGCGCCTGACCGCGGGCCTGTCCTCGCGCCTGCAGGAAGAGCAGGCGCAATTGCGCGCCACCCTGGAAAAAGACCTGAAGGATTCAGCCAATGACATGGCCCAATTGCTGGCGTCGGTAGCGCCGCGAGCAATGTGGGACAGCGACGTGCCGACTCTTTCCGAATTTGCCCGGCGTGCGCAACGCAATCCCAACGTGTTGTTCGTGGTTTACGACGACGCTGCGGGCGAACACTTGACCCGTTACCTGAACCGGGACAACCCGATCAACAAGGCACTGCTGGAGAAGGGCAAGGGCGACCGAGCCCTGGACAAAGTGCTGGATGCGGCGAAGAGCGACCCCTCGGTCTACTACCTCGAAGCGTCGATCAACCCCAATGGCGTGGAAATCGGCAAGGTGTTGATGGGTGTGTCCACTGCCTCGGTCGAGGCGGATGTGGCGGCGCTGGACAAGCGTTTTGCGGCGCTGATTGCCAGCAGCGATCAATTGGTGGGCGACAGCGTGAAAGGCGCCTCGGCAGAGAGCTCGGCGGCCATGCGCTCGCGCCTGCAATCGGCCCAGGGTACGGCCACGCAAATGCAGGCCAACACTGCTAGCACCGTGCAGGACGCGGCGCAGACCCTGCGCTGGCGGATCGGCCTGGGCCTGGCGCTGGTGGGCTGCGGTGTCTTGCTGTTGCTGGCGGTGGTGCTGGGGCGGCGTGTGGTCAACAAGCTGCACCTGCTGATCGCCGCGCTGAATGATCTGGCGGCGGGCGAGGGGGATCTGACCAAACGTGTGCAGCTCAACAGCAATGATGAAATCGGCGACATGGCCTCGGCGGTCAATCGGTTTGTCGACAAGTTGCAACCCATCGTGCGCGAGGCGGGGGATGTGGCGCAGCGCACCGGGGTTGAGATCGGTGCCATGAGCCTGCGCAACGCCGGCGCCGATGCGGCGGCCGAAGCCCAGCGCGATGAAGTGGCCGAGAGTCTGCGGGCACTGTCGCAAATGGCCGATGAGGCCCAGGCCGAAAGCCAGGCGATGCAGGCAGCGTTGCAGCAAGTGGTGGAGATTCGCCAGGCCACCGACGAGAACACCCGCACTTCGGCCCAGGTCGGCGGCCTGATCGAGGCGCTGGCGGGGCAGGTCGATACCGGGGCCAAGGTCATCGAGCGCCTGGCCCAGCAGAGTGAACAGATCGAGGTGGTGCTGACGGTGATCCACGGTATCGCCGAGCAGACCAACCTGCTGGCGCTGAACGCGGCCATCGAAGCCGCGCGCGCGGGCGAAACCGGCCGCGGCTTCGCGGTGGTGGCCGATGAGGTCAGGGCTCTGGCCAGCAAGACCCAGAGTTCCACCGGCGATATCCAGGCCCATATCGGCGCCCTGCAGCAAGGCGCGCGCGAGGCCGTGGCGGCCATCGGCCAAGCCGGACGCCAGGCCAGCGAGGGGTTGTTGGTGCTGCGCGACAGTGCACGGCTGCAACAGTCAGTGCAGTCTTCGGTGGAGCAGGTGCACGCCGCCATCGGACTGGCGACCAAGGCTGCGGCTCATCAGGCGCAAGGTGCGCAGGCGGTGCGCGGGCGGGTTGAGACCATTCATGCCCAGGCCGAACGCGCGGCTCAGGCGGTGGTGGAGACCACGGCCAGTGGCAAGGTCCTCGACAGTCTGGCCGCGCAGCTCAAGGCCAGCCTGGGGCAATTCCGGGCCTGACCGTCCGGCCAACCGACTCCTGCAGGGGTGTGGATAACTGCAGGAGCGGTTGCGCGCACGCTCAGCGACTCAGGTACATCCGCGTGGTCAGCAGATAGACCGGCAAGCCCGAGACCAGAATCAGCAGCGCCGCATAGGGCGCGGCCGCCGCAAACTCGACATTCGCCGTATGTGCCCAGACTTCAGTCGCCAGTGTGTTGAGCCCGGTCGGGCTGAGCAGCAGGGTGGCGGTGAGTTCTTTCATCGCATCCAGGAACACCAGGGCAAACGCGGCGCCAAGGGCTGGAAAGATGATCGGCAGCGTCACCCGGCAGAATGCACTGAACGAGGAAGCGCCGAGGGTGCGCGCGGCTTCTTCGAGTTGTGGCGCGGCCTTGTTCAATGCGGTGCGGATGGGGGCCTGGGCCAGCGGCAGAAACAGCAGTGCGTAGGCGATCAGCAGCAACGCCGAGGTCTGATACAGCGCCGGCACATAGTGCAGGGCGAAGAACACCAGCGTCAGGGCGATTACCAGGCCCGGCAAGGCATGCAGCAGATACGGCAGGCGCTCGGCCCATAGCGCCAGGCGGCCCTTGTAGCGCACCACCAGCAGCCCGACCGGTACCGCCAGCAGCAGGCACAGTGCAGCGCCGCCCAGGGACAAGGCCAGGGACGAGAGCAGGGCCTCGCTGATGGCCGCCACCGGAAAGGCCGCCGAAGAACCTACAGCCAACCAGTAGGCAAGCATGCCCAGGGGGATGCCGCTGCCGATCACCGCCAGCAACAGGCAATAGACTTGCCCGCCCCAGGCCCAGTACCCCAGTCGAACCTGTTCGGCGTGACGCGCCGCACCCTGGCCGGTGCGCACATGGCGGCCCTTGCCGCGAATCCGCAACTCCAGCCACAGCAGCATCAGGCACATCGCCAGCAGCACGGCGGAGAGCATGGCTGCGTTGGCGTTGCTGAACTCCAGCTCGAACTGTTGATAGATCGCAGTGGTGAAGGTTTGCAGGCCGATGATCGACAGCGCGCCGAACTCCACCAGCATATGCAGGGCGATCAGCAGCGAGCCGGCCAGCAGTGACGGCCAGAGCAGAGGCAAAGTGATTCTGAAGAACACTCCCAGGCGGTTTTGCCCCAGGGTGCGCGCGGACTCTTCCAGGGAAGGATCGAGATTGCGCAGGGTCGCCGCCACCGGCAGGAACACCAGCGGGTACTTGGACAGCGTCATCACCAGGATCGCCCCGCCCAGCCCTTCGAAATGAGCGCTGAGGGAGACCCAGGTAAAGCTGCTGACAAAGGCCGGCACCGCAAAGGGCAGGCACAGCACCACGCCCCATAGCCGCCGCCCTGGCAAGTCACTGCGCTCCAGCAGCCAGGCCAGCGACAAGCCGATGACCGCACAGGCCAGCGTAACGCCGACCATCAGCAGCAGGGTGTTGCGCAGCAGCCCGAACACGTAGGGGCGCCACAGCAGGTGCAGGGCTTCAGCCCAGCCGGCCTGCCAGGCCTTGAGCCCGACATAGAGCAGCGGCAGCAGGCTCAGGCCGACCAGCAGCAGCACCGGCAGCAGCAACCAGATCGACGGCCGCTTGCGACGCGGGACATAACCGGCGCGGGCAGTGCCGGCGGGCAGCGACAGGCTCATCAGTTCAGGCCAACTTCACGTTCCAGTTCCAGGGCTTCCTCGGCGTTGCCCAGGTCGGCCGGGGTGACTTTCGGTGCCTGCAGCTCGCTGAATGGCTTGAGCCCGCGATCCGACTCCAACCCCTTGCGTAGCGGGTATTCGGCGGTGGTCTGGGTGATGACCCGCTGGCCTTCTTCGCTGGCCATGTAGGCCAGGAACTGCTGGGCTTCCTTCGGATGTTTGCTCGACTTGAGCACCGCCGCGCTGGAGACCGTGATCAGGCCGCCGACGTCGCCGCCGGTGAAGTAGTGCAGTTTCGAATCCAGTTGGCCTTTCTCGCGTTGCAGGGCGAACCAGTAGTAGTTGTTCACCAGCACGGTGGCGACTTCGCCGTTTTCCACCGCTTTGAGCGCAACCATGTTGTTGCTGTAAGTCTTGCCGAAAGCGCGCAGGCCGGTCAGCCATTCTTCCGCGGCGTCCATCCCGTGCAGCTTGATAATGGCCACGGCTTGTTCCTGGAACGCGCCGCTGGTGGGCACGAAACCGACTTTGCCTTGCCATTGCGGCTGGGCGAAATCGAGCACCGACTTGGGCAGGTCTTTTTCGTCGATCAGTTTCGGGTTGAATGCCACTACGCGCACCCGAGCGGTGATGCCGATCCAGGTGCCATTGGTGGCGACGTAGTCCTTGGGCAGGACCTCCAGGGTCGCGGCATCGGTCTTGGCCAGCAGGCCTTGCTCACCCAGCTTGTTCAGCGGTGGCGACTCTTCGGTGTAGATCACGTCGGCCGGGGAGCGATCGCCTTCCTCGACGACCTGGCTGGCCAGTTGATTGCTGCTGCCCTTGCGCACATTGACGTGGATGCCGGTCTTGGCTTCAAACGCCTTGGCGATGGCGTCGCCGACCTCCTTGTGCTGACCGTTGTAGAGGGTCAGGGAAACCGGGTCGGCGGCCATGGCCTGTGATGCCCCCAGAATCAGGCCCAGCATCGAAACGGCCAGGCCGCGCAGCATCGGGTTATTGCGAATCGTCATGCGGGTACTTCCTCGCTTGCGGCTACATATCTTGAAATAATGATAAACGATATTGTTTCTCAAGTGCCTTTTTGCGGGAAATTGATAAGCAGGCTATCGGTCTTCACCGCCGCCTTTTGCGTTACGCCCCTGCATTTTACGGCTCCTGCCCCGGCCCATTCCTCCCTAGGCAATCCCCTTCTGGCCGCAGCTTTTACTCGCGCGGGCGGCCATTCAAGGGCGAATCAGCCGTTATGCAACCGGGAAAAGTTCCCGCGGCACCATCGCGCATAGGAATTACTTCGATGTGCATACAAAGCGAAGTGAGATTCATTTGCATTGGTGAGTAGTATCACTGCGTCGCCCGAGAGGGCCCGGAAACATCGTTTCGCAGTGCATGAAAACTACAGGTCCTCGCTATGTCCTTGCTTAGCCCGTCGCCTTCGCTGAACAGATTGAAGCCCCTGGCCTGTTCGATTCTGTTGGCGCTTGCCACTTTGTCTACCCAGGCCCAGGAAGCGCTTGAAAGCCCCGCCCCGCAGGCGCCGCTGAAGATGGGGGCGGTCGAGATCGAACTGCCCGCGGGGGTCGAGGAAGAAAAGCACCAGGGCACCTCGCAGAAAGGACTGGAGGTGCTGCAGGCGATCGAGGTCAAGGGCGAGTGGGAGACCAAGGACGAGATCGGCCAGAACAACGTGTTCGCCAAGGATGTATCCAACGTCTACGCCGGCAAGGATGACCTGGAGCGCTATAAGGGCGCGAGCGTGTCCGATCTGTTCAAGGGCTTGAACGGCGTGTACAGCGGCGATGCGCGCAACAGTGGCTCGCTGGACCCGAATATCCGGGGCATCCAGGGCGAAGGGCGGATCCCGGTGACCGTGGATGGCACTGAGCAGGCCACGTCAGTGTGGATGGGCTCGGCGGGCGTCGCCAACCGCAATTATGTCGACCCGAACATGATCGGCAGCATCGCGGTGGAGAAGGGCCCGTCGATGAGTTCCGGGATCAAGAGCGGCATCGGCGGCTCGGTAGAGATCAAGACCCTGGACGTCGACGACATCGTCAGGCCTGGCGAAAGCTTTGGCCTGGAGATCAAGACCGAAACCGCGACCAATTCCATCAAGCCCAATGAAAGCGGAATGAAGTCTTTCGGCCGCGACTATCGGGATATCGATGGGGCCTACGCCGGGTACGACGGCAACCTGACCTTCAGCAAGGGCGGCGGCACCGAGTTCAGTCCGCGCGGCGGCTCCCATTCCGGGAACTTCGACTTCAACGACAACGCGTTTCGCATCGCCACCGCTACGCGCCAGGACAACTTCGACCTGTTCGCGGCCTACAGCTACCGCAACAAAGGCAACTACTTCAGCGGCAAGGGCGGTAGCCAGCGCTACCAGACAAGCGACTGGCTGGCCGATGCCAAGGCCGACGCGGGAGCCAAGGACGCCCCCGGCGACGCGAACGTGCAGTCCTACGTGGCTAACCTGTTCCTGCCCGGACACGAAGTGGCCAACACCTCCAGCGAGATGCGCACCACCTTGCTCAAGGGCACCCTGTACCTGCCCGATGAGCAGAGCCTGAAGCTGTCCTATATGCACAACGAGTTGGAGTACGGGGAGAGTTCGCCGTACCTGGTCTCTTACTACGTGGGCCTGGACAAGGCGGGGGGCAACAATATCGGGTTGCAGTTCCCCTACAGCCAGGTCAAGCAAGACACCTACAACCTGAACTACAGCTGGAACCCGGACAACCCGCTGATCGACCTCAAGACTGGTCTGTGGATGACCCGCAGTGACAGCGAGCGGCATCAGAATGGCGACGACGTCTATGGCATAACCGCGGCCGATGTCGGTGGCCAGGATGTGGCCTGGGACAACTATGTGCGCTGCCAGGCAGGCGCCAACCCCAGCAGTTGCGGGACGGCCCCGGAGAAGCTGCCCAATATCAACGATCGATACACCATCTACGCCAAGGCCCTGCAACTCTCGAAGCATGACCGTTGGGGGGTGAATGTCAGCAACAAACTGCAGTTGACCGATGATCTGGCGGTAATCCTGGCCAGTGATTTCAGCCATGAAAAACTCGAGCAAAAAGACGCCTCGCAAGATCGCGCCGCGACCACCGCGACCTGGGGCAACCGGCATATGGGGCCGCGCAGTGGCAACCGCCAGCAATACAACTTCTCCTTCACCGGGGACTGGTCGCCCACCTCCTGGCTGGTCTTGAGCGCGGGCGCCCGCTACAGCGATTACAACTCGTTTGATGAGGGGTTGAAGCGTCACCGCGAAAGCCAGGACGCCAACTGGCAGGTCAACGCGCCTACCGACCGAAAGGGGTTTGAGTATCGAAGGGTGATGAGCGATGCGGAAAACCAGCAGTTCGTGGATGCCGTCAATGAAGAGTTTGTGAACGGCAATTTAACCGCGGAAGACCTTCCGTTCGTGCTCGACAAAGACAAGGTCAACGGCGTTCGTTATACGACCGAGTCGGTGGATATTCCCTTTAACGGGTTCACTCTGGATCGCTCGCAGAACCCTTTTCTCAATGGCGGGATCAACCTTCAGGAAACGGTCAATAACCCCCAGGGCGTTTCCGGGGACTATGCCCGATACCTTGTTAACCGCAGTTACACCGGTGTTGCCAAGTCGGGTGCCGAACCCGCCGATAAATGGGCTTTGCCGAAAAAACGCAAGGACAGTGCGTGGGCACCCATGGCGGGGGCGACCGTTTTCCTGACGGAGCATGCACGGGTCTACCTGCGCTACACCGAGTTCGTCCGCTTCCCCTCCATTTATGAAGATACCCAGGCCGCTTCGGGGTTTGGCGGCACCGGTGTGTCAAACAATGCGATGCGCCCCGAGCACTCGTATAACTGGGAAGTGGGGTATGCCCACGACTTGAGAAGTTATTTTGAAGAGTGGCGGCATGCGGACTTCAAGATCAACTACTACAACAACACCATTCGCGATTATGTTGACCGCGATTACAACTTCAATATCGTTCAGTATGACAAGAAAGTGTATTCGGGTATTGAGCTGCAAACCCGGTTCGATACGGGTAAGTACTTCACCAACTTCTCCGCGAGTTATCGCCTGCAACAAAAGCTCTGCGACAAGGATTATGCCGCCACCCTTGATCCCTATTACAACAACGCGATCTCTACCTGCGTCACAGCCGGGTTCCCTACGACCTTTGCCCGCAGCAGCCTGCAGCCCGACTATTCGCTGAACCTGGACAGCGGCCTGCGCCTGTTCAATGAAAGCCTGGAATTGGGCGGGCGCATGATTTACCACAGCAGTGCAGTCAATAAGGATGAAGAAGACTGGATTCGTAATGGCGTGATGTATGTCGACGGGTTCAATCGACCTCTTAATTGGCACCCGATCTGGGTCTTCGATACTTACGCCAGTTATCACGTGAATAAAAATGTCGATGTCGATTTTGGCATTAATAACCTGACCAATCGTTATTACCTCGACCCTTTGGCTCGAGTCATGATGCCGGCGCCGGGGCGCACCATGAAACTTGGTTTGACCGCCCGTTTCTGATTTTTTGCTGTTTTTAGTTAAAAACAGTGGTTTTTATCATTTTAACTTGGAGGTTGTTATGAAAAAACTGTTTGTGTTTAGCGCGCTGGCATTGGTGACGTCGGGTAGTTTTGCTGCCCCTGTCACGGGTGGCTCTTCGAGCGCTTATGTACAGGTCGGACAATCTAACTTGCAAGGCATTGGGGAAGTTGGGATTGCCATGCCGACTGCCGTCGGCGGGACTGCCGATACCAGCAAGATTGTCAGCTTCAAAAGCGGCCCGATTGCCCAGACCAATGCCTTGATCGCAACACCAGGCACGGCCTCTGCGCATATTGTGATGAATGGCAACAAGATCTCGGAAACCTGGAAGTCTTCGGTTGTCTATGGCACTCAAGTCTATTCCTATCGGCAGATCTCCGACCCACTGCCAAACTTCCCACAGTTTGGCGGTGAAGTGATCGCCAAGGTCTCCGGTGCCGAAGTGTATTTCGGCGAATGGGCTCCGCGTAAAACCGGTGTGCAGCCGGATAACAGTACGGATCTCAATTTGACTCACGCCAACCGTACGGTGTTCTTCGCTGGCGAAAACCCAACGACCAGCATGCCGACGCTGGTCAATGCCAAGTACGACGTTGTCGGGATCAAGAAGTTTGATCCGGGGGCGCCGAATGTTTCGACGGGCACTCTGACTGCCAACTACGGTGGTGGCAGCGGCACCCTGGCGGGTTCTATTGCCGGTGGTGCGGGCACGGTTAACTTCGCGGGCACCAACATTGCCTCCAATGGCTCGTTCCAGAACACCAGCGGCCTTATCAAGGGCCAGTTCTATGGTGCAGGTGCTGAGGCATTGGCGGGTATCTACAACAACGGCATCTCATCCAGCAGCGTTGCCTTTGGTGGCAAAAAACAATAACTGAGCCTGGCATCAGAAAAGGGAGAGTCGATCTCTCCCTTTTTTAATCATTGTCTATTCGCTGGATCTGACCCACATGTCGATGTGCTTGCCTGTGCGGCTTGTCTTAATGCTTGCATTCACTCTATTTGCCGGTGCCGCAGGGGCCGATGAAGACGATACCCGGCGACTGTTGAACAAGATTGACCGAACAGTGAACGAGCGTGAGCGCTCGCATTTGATCGATATTGATCCGGCCACGGATGACTCGTCACTGATTACCATCGAGGGGCGCACGTACAACGTGCAGAACACTCTGGAGGATCTGGGGCCTGCCATCTATGTCACGCTGAATTTGCAGCAATGGCCCAAGGTGCGCCAGTTCGTCGAGCGCTACCGGCAACTACCGGGTCATGAAGAGAAAGTGGTGCTGATGGCCGAAGGCATGCTGGCCCTGCAGGAAAAGCGCTACGGCCGGGCCATCGCCCATCTTCGAGCCGCAGTGGCTATGGACCCGGCTTTTGTGCGGGCCAAGCTGGAGCTGGCCCGGGCATTGTTCGAGGACAACCAGTCGCGTGAAGCCAAGGTGCTGTTTGATGAAGTGGCGGCGAGTGCGGTTCCTGAGCAGGTCATTCCAGTGCTTGAGGGTTATCAGGGGGCCTTGCAGGAGCGGCGCAGCTGGCATGGGTCGGTTGCGCTGGGCGCCGGCTACAACAGCAACGTCAACCAGGCCAACGGCATGACGACCCATACGGACGTGTGTGATTTCTTTGGCTGCTACCGTTTCAGTCGCAAGATGCCCGAGCCCATCAAGTCCTCCAGCCTGGTGTACGACGCCGTGGCCGAGCGGCGCTTTCAGATCGATGGGCATCATCATGTGCTGGTTCGCGGACTCAGCTATGGCAACTACTACCATCGGCACAAGGAAGACGAGCCCGAGACCTATTACGACGAAAACACCAGTGTGATTTATGCCGGCTACAACTACCTGAGCGCGTTGAATGATGTCTCGGTGTCGCCACTGTTCGAAAGCTACTACGGCGATCGGCACAACAAGTATCAAGCCAGCGGCCTGCGCCTGGAGTGGAAGCACACCCTGACCGAGCGGCTGCAACTGAGCCTCCAGGGGCAGCAGAAGCACTTTCGTTTCCAGGGTGAGGAGCGGGACTACTTCGAGAACTACGACGAGCGCCTGGTGGGCGGCTCGGCGTCTTACCTGTTGGGCGGTCAAACCCTGGTGTACGGCGGCTTGACCTATACCCGTCGGACCCAGCCGCAGGAGTCGGCCAGTAACAAGGAATACATGGCGAGCCTTGGGCTGTATCGAATGTTCGATGTGGGGCTGAACCTCAATGCGACGGCGCTGTACCGGCGCACGCGGTATGACGAGCCGGATTACTTTCTCGGCGGGCTGCGCGAGGATCGTCAGCAGATCTATATCGCCAACCTGGCCATGCCACGCTTTAAAGTGGCGGGTGTGGTGCCCAACCTTTACGTCAAGCGCACCCTCAATGCGAGCACCATCGATTGGGCTTATCAATATCGCCAGACGGAAGTGGCGCTGAAGCTGGAGAAGAGTTTTTGATGGGGGAGGGGTGTGTAGCGCGTACAGGAGGCCAGAAACGAAAAAACCCGCTTTCGCGGGTTTAATCTGAATTGGTGCCCAGAAGAAGACTCGAACTTCCACGACCTTGCGGTCACCAGCACCTGAAGCTGGCGTGTCTACCAATTTCACCATCTGGGCAGTATCGACATCGTTGCCGTGTCGATGGAGCGCACTATACGGAGCGTGATTTGATCTGTAAACCCCTGTTTTGGTTTTAATAAATCAAATACTTAGAATGCAAAAACCCGCTTTCGCGGGTTTTTGTGTGAGCCTTGAGATTGATCTACTCTCAAGCTCGAAATTGGTGCCCAGAAGAAGACTCGAACTTCCACGACCTTGCGGTCACCAGCACCTGAAGCTGGCGTGTCTACCAATTTCACCATCTGGGCAGTATCAACGACGTCGCCGTGTTGATGGCGCGCACTATACGGACCACTTTTTAAGCTGTAAACCCCTGTTTTGAAAAATACCCAAAAAATTGTGTAAGCCATGCTGCTAAGAGGTTTCCGAGGCGTTTCACGGATCTTTCGCGCGTTGTCTGAGCCTGAAATTTCCCGTTTCAATACGCGTATGCCAAACTAACCCGCATATAGACAAGGTGAAATTTATCTAATGGCCGATTGGCAGTCCCTCGATCCCGAGGCCGCTCGTGAAGCGGAAAAATACGAAAACCCTATTCCTAGCCGCGAACTGATCCTGCAGCACCTTGCTGACCGGGGTTCGCCTGCTAGCCGCGAGCAGTTGGTAGAGGAGTTCGGTCTGACCACAGAAGACCAGCTCGAAGCCCTGCGCCGCCGCCTGCGCGCCATGGAGCGCGATGCTCAACTGATTTACACCCGTCGTGGCACCTATGCCCCGGTGGACAAGCTCGACCTGATCCTGGGCCGCATCAGCGGTCACCGCGATGGATTCGGCTTCCTGGTGCCGGACGACGGCAGTGACGACCTGTTCATGAGCCCAGGGCAAATGCGCCTGGTGTTCGATGGCGACCGCGCCCTGGCACGTGTTTCCGGCCTGGACCGTCGTGGTCGCCGTGAAGGTGTGATCGTTGAAGTGGTATCCCGTGCCCACGAGACCATCGTCGGCCGTTACTTCGAAGAGGGCGGCATCGGCTTTGTCGTGGCCGATAATCCGAAGATCCAGCAAGAAGTGCTGGTGACCCCGGGTCGCAACGCCAACGCCAAGGTCGGTCAGTTCGTCGAGGTGAAGATCACTCACTGGCCGACGCCGCGCTTCCAGCCGCAGGGCGATGTGGTCGAAGTGGTGGGCAACTACATGGCGCCGGGCATGGAGATCGATGTCGCGCTGCGTACCTACGACATCCCTCACGTCTGGCCGGAGGCCGTCCTCAAGGAAGCCGCCAAGCTCAAGCCGGAAGTCGAAGAAAAAGACAAAGAGAAGCGCATCGACCTGCGTCATCTGCCGTTCGTCACCATTGACGGCGAAGATGCGCGGGACTTCGATGACGCGGTGTATTGCGAAGCCAAGCCTGGCAAGTTGCGCCTGTTCTCCGGCGGCTGGAAGTTGTTCGTCGCGATTGCCGACGTTTCCAGCTACGTGAAGATCGGTTCGGCCCTGGACAACGAAGCCCAGGTGCGCGGCAACTCGGTGTACTTCCCCGAGCGCGTGATCCCGATGCTGCCTGAGCAGCTGTCCAACGGCTTGTGCTCGCTGAACCCGAAAGTCGACCGCTTGGCCATGGTGTGCGAGATGACCATCTCGAAAACCGGCGAAATGACCGACTACCAGTTCTACGAAGCGGTGATTCACTCCCAGGCCCGCCTGACCTACAACAAGGTCAGCACCATCCTGGAGCAGCCGAAAACCAGCGAAGCCAAAACCCTGCGCGGTGAGTACGGCCATGTCGTGCCGCACCTCAAGCAGCTCTACGCACTGTACAAGGTGCTGTTGGGCGCTCGGCATGTGCGCGGCGCGATCGATTTTGAAACTCAGGAAACCCGGATTGTCTTCGGTTCCGAGCGCAAGATCGCCGCGATCACCCCGACCACGCGCAACGACGCTCACAAGCTGATCGAGGAATGCATGCTGGCGGCCAACGTGGCCACCGCTGAATTCCTGAAGAAGCATGAGATCCCTGCGTTGTACCGAGTACACGACGGCCCGCCGCCGGAGCGTCTGGAGAAGTTGCGCGCGTTCCTCGGCGAGCTCGGCCTGTCCCTGCACAAAGGCAAGGACGGCCCGACGCCGAAGGACTACCAGGCACTGTTGGCCAGCATCAAGGACCGTCCGGATTACCACGTGATCCAGACCGTGATGCTGCGCTCCCTGAGCCAGGCGGTGTACAGCGCCGATAACCAGGGCCACTTCGGCCTGAATTACGAGGCGTACACCCACTTCACCTCGCCGATTCGCCGTTACCCGGACCTGCTCACGCACCGGGCGATCCGCAGCGTGATCCATTCCAAGCAGAACACCCCGCACGTCAAGCGCGCCGGTGCCATGACCATTCCGAAGGCGCGGATCTATCCGTACGACGAAGCGGCCCTGGAGCAACTGGGCGAGCAGTGCTCCATGAGCGAGCGGCGTGCCGACGAAGCCACCCGCGACGTCGTGAACTGGCTCAAGTGCGAGTTCATGAAAGACCGCGTGGGCGAGTCGTTCCCGGGCGTGATCACCGCGGTGACTGGCTTTGGTCTGTTCGTCGAGCTGACTGACATCTACGTCGAAGGCCTGGTGCATGTCACCGCCTTGCCGGGTGACTACTACCACTTCGATCCTGTGCATCACCGCCTGGCGGGCGAGCGCACCGGTCGCAGCTTCCGTCTGGGCGATACCGTGGAAGTACAGGTCATGCGCGTCGACTTGGACGAGCGCAAGATCGACTTCGGCATGCCGGACAAGCCTGTTGAGCCGACTGGCCGTAAAAAACGTGGCAACGAAACCGCAGCACCGGCCGCGAAAGGTAAAGGTGCTCCTGCGAAAGCAGCGGCCGCCGAGCCTGCGCCAGCCAAGGCGGGTCGTCGTTCGTCTGCCAAGGACAAGGCCCCCGAAGCCTACCGCCCAAGCGATGCCGCGGCAAAAAACGCCGAAGTACGCAAGAGTCGTGAGTTGAAGCAGCAGTTGCTCAGCGAAGCCAAAAGCGGTGGTAAAGCGGCGTCTGGGGGAAAGTCCCAGGGCGCAGAAAAGAAGCCGAGCAAACACCGTAAAGGCCCGCCGAAAGCGGGTTCGGCCCCCGCGAAAAGCGGCGGGTCGCGCAAACCTAAGGCCAAGTCATGAGTCTGGAAAAAATCTACGGCGTACACGCCGTAGAAGCATTGCTGCGTCACCATCCGAAACGCGTCAAGCAGGTGTGGTTGGCAGAAGGCCGCAGTGAGCCGCGCGTTCAAGCGCTGGTCGAGCTGGCCAACCAAAACAAAGTGGCGATCGGCCAAGCCGAGCGTCGTGAGATGGACGTCTGGGTCGAAGGCGTTCACCAGGGCGTGGTTGCGGACGTAAGCCCGAGCCAGGTCTGGGGCGAGGCGATGCTCGATGAGCTGCTCGATCGTACCGAAGGCGCACCGCTGTTGCTGGTGCTCGACGGCGTGACCGATCCGCACAACCTGGGCGCCTGCCTGCGCTCGGCCGATGCTGCCGGTGCGCTGGCGGTGATCGTGCCTAAAGACAAGTCGGCGACCTTGACGCCTGTGGTGCGTAAAGTCGCCTGCGGTGCGGCGGAAGTGATTCCGCTGGTGGCCGTGACCAACCTGGCGCGCACCCTGGAGAAGCTCCAGCAGCGTGGCCTGTGGATCGTGGGCACGGCGGGGGAGGCCGAGGTCAGCATTTATGACCAGGACCTGACCGGCCCAACCATCCTGATCATGGGGGCTGAAGGCAAGGGCATGCGTCGCCTGACTCGCGAGCATTGCGACTACCTGGTGCACCTGCCGATGGCCGGTAGCGTCAGCAGCCTCAACGTTTCAGTCGCAACGGGTGTCTGCCTGTTCGAAGCCCAGCGCCAGCGTGGCGCCAAGGCCAAAGCCAAGAAGTAACCAAGTTTGGCGCAGGTCAAAGTGTGGGAGGGGGCTTGCTCCCGGATACGGTGTGTCAGCCAGTGCATTGGTTAACTGGCATACCGCTTTCGGAAGTACGCCCCCTCCCACATTTGTTTTTGTGGTGTATGGGGGATTGTTCAAATAATCACCAATCACCTTGCGCCCTTTCTCCCCCTTCTCTACAATTGCGCCCCTTGCCTTCCTGGCAGGCACGCATGTGCCTCCCTGGGGCAAGATCCATAAGTGTCATTCACTCCTTGTCTGACCGTTTTTGAGCGGCAGGCTACAACCCGTAAGGAGCATTCATGCGTCATTACGAAATCATCTTTTTGGTCCACCCGGATCAAAGCGAGCAAGTCGGCGGCATGGTTGAGCGTTACACCAAGCTGATCGAAGAAGACGGCGGCAAAATCCACCGTCTGGAAGATTGGGGCCGTCGTCAACTGGCCTACGCAATCAACAATGTTCACAAGGCTCACTACGTGATGCTGAACGTTGAGTGCACTGGCAAGGCCCTGGCCGAGCTGGAAGACAACTTCCGCTACAACGATGCAGTGATCCGTAACCTGGTCATCCGTCGCGAAGAAGCCGTTACCGGCCAATCCGAGATGCTCAAGGCTGAAGAAAACCGCAGTGAGCGCCGTGAGCGTCGTGACCGTCCTGAGCATTCTGACAGCGCCGATGGCGATGACAGCGATAACAGCGACGCCAGCGATAACGCTGACGAGTAATCCACGGACCTTTTGAGGAGCCAATTACATGGCACGTTTCTTCCGTCGTCGTAAATTCTGCCGCTTCACCGCTGAAGACGTGAAAGAGATCGATTACAAAGATCTCAACACTCTGAAAGCCTACGTATCCGAGACCGGCAAAATCGTTCCAAGCCGCATCACCGGTACCAAAGCTCGTTATCAGCGTCAGCTGGCCACCGCTATCAAGCGCGCCCGCTTCCTGGCCCTGCTGGCCTACACCGACAGCCACGGCCGCTGAGACCGGGCAGTCGACAAGTAGTAAGGGATTGAATGCATGCGCGCCTTAGCTGAGTTCATCATGCGCGGTCGTGTGCAGGCCACTCTGGTAGTGGCTGGATGTGCGGCATTGCCGTTGTTGTATTGGTTGGGTGCTGCTGCGGGAAGCCTTGTGCTCCTGCGGCGCGGATTGAAGGACGCCGTTGGTGTCCTCGCCCTGGGACTGCTGCCAGCGTTGATCTGGTGGTTTTATTCCGCTGATCCCCGCGCGCTTTTAGTGATGCTGGGGTCTTCGGGCCTTGCGTTGGTTTTACGCGCAAGCGAGTCCTGGAACCGTGTGCTGCTGGTCAGCATAGCGCTGGGCCTGGTGTTTGCTGGAGTGCTGGGTGTGACTTTCCGCCCCCAGATCGAGATGCTCTCGCAGGAGTTGGTAAAAATCCTGCCGTTGGCCCTCGGTGATCTCTACCAGCAATTATCGGTTGAAGAGCGAGCTCGTCTCGCCTCGCTGATAGCACCGGTCCTGACCGGCCTGATTGCGGCCTTGTTGCAGATCGTCAGTGTGCTGAGCCTGATTGTTGGGCGCTACTGGCAGGCGTTGTTGTACAACCCTGGAGGTTTTGGTCGCGAGTTTCGCGCTATCAGAATCCCGCTGGGGCCGGCGATGTTGCTGCTGGCGTGCATGCTTCTGGGACCGAATTTCGGCCCGCAGATGGCGATGTTGACGCCGTTGTGCAGCGTACCGCTGGTGTTCGCCGGGCTGGCCCTGATTCATGGGCTGGTGGCTGAGAAGCGGCTGGCCAGATTCTGGCTGGTGGGGTTGTACGTAACGCTGCTGCTGTTCATGCAACTGATCTATCCGTTGCTGGTGGTCTTGGCCATCGTCGACAGCCTGATTGATTTTCGCGGTCGTTTGGCGCCGAAAGACGCCGATAACGCGAACGGTGAAGGTTAAAAGTTAAGAGGATTTTCACATGCAACTGATCCTTCTGGAAAAAGTCGCCAACCTGGGCAACCTGGGCGACAAAGTGAACGTTAAGGCTGGTTACGGCCGTAACTACCTGCTGCCTTACGGCAAAGCTACCGCTGCGACCGCTGCCAACCTGGCTGCGTTCGAAGAGCGTCGTGCTGAGCTGGAAAAACTGGCTGCAGACCGTAAAGCATCGGCTGAAAGCCGCGCTGCCCAACTGGCTGAGCTGGAAGTGACTATCACTGCCACCGCCGGTGACGAAGGCAAGCTGTTCGGTTCGATCGGTACTCACGACATCGCTGATGCACTGACCGCCTCTGGCGTTGAAGTTGCAAAAAGCGAAGTTCGTCTGCCGAACGGCACCATCCGCAACGTAGGCGAATTCGACGTAGCCGTGCACCTGCACGCCGAAGTTGAAGCCACCGTACGCGTTGTCGTGGTAGCAGCTTAAGCAGCACTTGTCGGCTGGCACCCCCGGGTGCTTGTCGGTAACATCGGGCACGATCCTGTTTACAGGTCGTGCCCTTTGTCTTTCTGCACCCTGTGTTTTTTACTCCCCTGATTCCAAGTGGCCATGAACGATATCTCCGCTCCCGAGCAATACGATCTGCAAACCGCTGCCCTGAAGGTGCCGCCGCATTCCATCGAGGCCGAGCAGGCCGTGCTCGGTGGTCTGATGCTGGACAACAACGCCTGGGAACGCGTGCTCGATCAAGTATCGGATGGCGATTTCTATCGACATGACCACCGCCTGATCTTCCGTGCGATCGCCAAGCTGGCCGATCAGAACATGCCGATCGACGTGGTGACCCTGTCCGAGCAATTGGACAAGGAAGGCCAGACCTCGCAAGTGGGTGGCCTCGGCTATCTGGGCGAGCTGGCGAAAAATACCCCGTCGGTGGCCAACATCAAGGCCTATGCGGCGATCGTGCGCGAGCGTGCGACCCTTCGCCAACTGATCGGCATCAGCACCGAAATCGCCGACAGCGCCTTCAACCCCGAAGGGCGCACCGCCGCCGAGATCCTCGACGAGGCCGAGCGGCAGATCTTCCAGATCGCCGAGGCCCGGCCGAAAACCGGCGGCCCGGTCAGCGTCAATGACCTGCTGACCAAGGCCATCGACCGCATCGACACCCTGTTCAACACCGACAACGCGATTACCGGCCTGTCCACCGGCTACACCGACCTCGACGAGAAGACCAGCGGCCTGCAACCGTCCGACTTGATCATCGTCGCCGGCCGTCCATCCATGGGTAAAACCACCTTTGCGATGAACCTGGTGGAAAACGCCGTACTGCGCAGTGACAAGTGTGTACTGGTCTACTCCCTGGAGATGCCAGGCGAATCGCTGATCATGCGTATGTTGTCGTCCCTGGGGCGGATCGATCAAACCAAGGTCCGGGCCGGCCGCCTGGACGACGACGATTGGCCGCGCCTGACTTCGGCGGTCAACCTGCTCAATGATCGCAAGTTGTTCATCGACGATACGGCCGGTATCAGCCCCTCGGAAATGCGTGCGCGGACCCGACGCCTGGTGCGTGAGCACGGCGAAGTCGCGCTGATCATGATCGACTACCTGCAGTTGATGCAGATCCCGGGTTCGGGCGGCGATAACCGGACCAACGAGATTTCGGAAATCTCTCGCTCCCTGAAAGCCCTGGCCAAAGAGTTCAACTGCCCGGTGGTGGCGCTGTCGCAGCTCAACCGCTCCCTGGAGCAACGCCCGAACAAGCGCCCGATCAACTCCGACTTGCGGGAATCCGGAGCCATCGAGCAGGATGCCGACGTCATCATGTTCGTGTACCGGGACGAGGTGTACCACCCGGAAACCGAGCACAAGGGCATCGCCGAGATCATTATCGGCAAGCAGCGGAACGGTCCGATCGGTACCTCGCGACTGGCGTTTATCGGCAAGTACACCCGCTTCGAAAACCTGGCCCCAGGCAGCTACAACTTCGACGACGAGTAAGCCCGCCGGAGCATCAGGCTCCCGGCGGCAGGTCCCAAGCCCGGCGCTGATATTTCCGACCGTTGCAGTCGGAATTGGTCATTTTTTGTGCTATATTCCGCGCCCGCGAAATTCAATGAAAGCCAACACCGGTTATCGACATGATGCAAGCAGCCAAGCCTCTCTTTGACTATCCCAAGTACTGGGCCGAATGTTTCGGGCCAGCGCCGTTCCTGCCGATGAGCAGGGAGGAGATGGATCAGCTCGGCTGGGATTCATGCGACATCATCATCGTGACCGGTGATGCCTATGTCGATCACCCGTCGTTCGGCATGGCGATCATCGGCCGGCTGCTGGAGTCCCAGGGCTTTCGCGTCGGGATCATTGCCCAGCCGAACTGGCAGTCCAAAGACGATTTCATGAAGCTCGGCGAGCCGAACCTGTTCTTCGGCGTCGCGGCCGGCAACATGGATTCGATGATCAACCGCTACACCGCCGATAAAAAGATCCGTTCCGATGACGCCTACACCCCAGGTGGCATGGCTGGCAAACGTCCGGATCGCGCCAGCCTGGTCTACAGCCAGCGCTGCAAGGAAGCCTACAAGAATGTGCCGATCGTCCTCGGCGGCATCGAAGCGTCCCTGCGCCGTATCGCCCACTACGACTATTGGCAGGACCGCGTACGCAACTCGATCCTGATCGACGCCTGTGCCGATATCCTGCTGTACGGCAACGCTGAGCGGGCGATTGTCGAAGTTGCCCAGCGCCTGTCCTACGGTCACAAGATCGAAGACATCACCGACGTGCGTGGCACCGCGTTCATCCGTCGCGATACACCGAAAGACTGGTACGAAGTCGACTCCACGCGCATCGACCGTCCGGGCAAGGTCGACAAGATCATCAACCCCTACGTGAATACGCAGGACACCCAGGCTTGCGCCATCGAGCAAGAGAAAGGGCCGGTTGAAGACCCCAACGAAGCCAAGGTGGTGCAGATCCTGGCCAGCCCGCGGATGACCCGGGACAAGACAGTGATTCGCCTGCCGTCGGTGGAAAAGGTCCGTGGCGACGCGGTGCTGTATGCCCACGCCAACCGCGTGCTGCACCTGGAAACCAACCCGGGCAACGCCCGCGCGCTGGTGCAGAAGCATGGTGAAGTGGACGTCTGGTTCAACCCGCCGCCCATTCCCATGACCACCGAAGAAATGGACTACGTGTTCGGCATGCCCTATGCGCGCGTCCCGCACCCGGCGTACGGCAAGGAAAAAATTCCGGCCTACGACATGATCCGCTTCTCGGTGAACATCATGCGTGGCTGCTTCGGCGGCTGTACCTTCTGCTCGATCACCGAGCACGAGGGGCGGATCATCCAGAACCGTTCCGAAGAGTCGATCATTCGCGAGATCGAAGAGATTCGCGACAAGGTCCCAGGCTTTACCGGCGTGATCTCCGACCTCGGCGGCCCGACCGCGAACATGTACCGCATTGCCTGCAAGAGCCCGGAAATCGAATCCGCGTGCCGCAAGCCGTCCTGCGTGTTCCCGGGTATCTGCCCGAACCTGAATACCGACCACTCGTCGCTGATCCAGCTGTATCGCAGCGCCCGTGCCTTGCCGGGTGTGAAGAAGATCCTGATCGCTTCCGGCCTGCGCTACGACCTGGCGGTCGAGTCGCCGGAATACGTCAAAGAGCTGGTGACCCACCACGTTGGCGGCTACCTGAAGATCGCCCCGGAACACACCGAGGAAGGTCCGCTCAACCAGATGATGAAGCCGGGCATCGGCAGCTATGACAAGTTCAAGCGCATGTTCGAGAAGTACACCAAGGAAGCCGGGAAAGAGCAGTACCTGATTCCATACTTCATCGCTGCGCACCCTGGTACCACCGACGAAGACATGATGAACCTGGCCCTGTGGCTCAAGGGCAACGGCTTCCGTGCCGACCAGGTGCAGGCGTTCTACCCGTCGCCGATGGCCACCGCCACCGCCATGTACCACTCGGGCAAGAACCCGCTGCGCAAGGTGACCTACAAGAGCGACGCGGTGACCATCGTCAAGAGCGAGGAGCAGCGTCGCCTGCACAAGGCGTTCTTGCGTTATCACGACCCGAAAGGCTGGCCGATGCTGCGTGAAGCCTTGACCCGCATGGGCCGCGCCGACCTGATCGGGCCGGGCAAGAACCAGTTGATCCCGTTGCACCAGCCGGCCACCGACAGCTACCAGAGCGCCCGTCGCAAGAACTCGACGCCGGCTGGCAGCCACAAAGTGGCCGGCGAGAAGACCACCAAGATCCTGACCCAGCACACCGGCCTGCCACCACGGGCCAGCGATGGCGGCAACTCGTGGGACAAACGCGAGCAGGCCAAGGCGGCGGCTTTCGCCCGCAACCAGCAGGCGGCCAAGGAACGCAAGGATGCGGCCAAGGGCAAGGGCCCCAAGCCCGCGCGTAAACCGGTCGTACCGCGTTAAGCGCAACGCCAGCCTCAGGGCTGGCGTTTTGCATTCCGGCGAAACATTTTGCCGCGCTGCCGGTCTTAAAAGTCCTGCCGGCTTTGTTAAGGTGGCGCCAGCCTGCACCGCCGACGTGCCCGAGGCAGCTACCAGCTGACGCATGGCAGGCCGACTTTTCACCCATGAGATCAAGGACGAATCCCGTGACCAGCGCTTTAGACGAAGTGATCGGAGACCTGCGCCTGACGCAGGTTCTTGCCCGCCAGCGGATCGAAAGCCAGATCAACCTGCCGCGGCTGTTTGCCGCCATCGATACCGACCCCTCGATTGCCGGCGCCGGGGTGGTGTACATCGATGCCGACTTCAATGTGATCACCCTGCGCGAATTTCGGCCGATCTGCAGCATCCGGCCCAAACGGCTGATTCTGCGGGAGGCCAAGCGCTACATCGCGCCCCAGCAGTTTGTCGACCAGGTGAAGAACAACCCGCGGGAGTCGCGGCTGGCCAGTGAGTCCTTCAACACCACCCTGGCCTGCACGGCCGCGGTGATCGGCTGGGTGGTGGTGTTCAGTGGCAGCATTGCCGTGCCTTTCACCGCCGGCGCCAGTGCCTGGCTGGTGGTGCTGGGGGCTTCGGCAGCGATGGCCGGCACCGCTCAATGCGTGATCGGGGGTGTGCGGGTGGCCAACGAGGTCCAGGACCCGGCGGCCAACGACCGCATGGACGATGCCGAGTGGTACAACGTCGTCTCGCCGATTCTCGATGGCATTTCCCTGGTGGGGGTCGGTGGATCAGCGCTGACCACCTACAGGCTGCTCAAGGCCAGCAAAGCGGCCAACGCCGGCAGAAGCTGGACGCAGTTGCTCAAGGGCCTCAACCGCCAGGAACGGGCCAAGTTGACCAACGAGCTGTTGAGCCTGCGGGACCCGAGCCTGACCGCCAAACTGTTGAAGCTGCGCCAGCGTGCCGGTGTCTTGCCCAAGCGCTATTCGACAACGCAGATCAGTCACGCGACCCTGACCCAGATGCAGGATGCCCTCGGCGCCACGCTGAGTACCGGCGGCAGCCTTAGATCCGGCAACATCAAAGCGGCGAAAGAATACGTGGTGCAAAAAGCCATCGCGCTGGGTCTCTACGAGGAGTTCGACGAATGATTGGCGGTGGCCGGACGGTGGATTTCCTTGCGCGTTATTTTCCGACCTTCATGCTCACGATCCTGCTCGGCTGCTTCAGTGGCTCGATCCTGCTGTCCCTGGCCGGCACCACCTATTGGCGCATGCTGGAGCCTTCGCGCAGTACCGATAATGTCGGGCTCGGCATGTTGGTGCTGGTGACGCTGCTGGTGTTCGGCAACCTGATGATTGTGCGCGGGCGGGAATGGGCGGCGTGGCTGGTGGCGGGGTATTTCCTGCTGTGCCTGGCGGCGCTGGTGCCGATGTACCGGTATGGGCCGCACCCGGGCCTGTATGGCTTTGCGCTGTTGCTGCCATTGCTCGGCCTGTTGTTACTCAACAGCCGACGCCATCGGGAGATGCGCAAGCAGCTTGTGCAGATTCGCCACGAACGCCAGCGCATCAAGCGTGAGGCCAAGGGACCGGGCAAGCGCGGGTGAGGTATCGCACCGTGCCTGCCGCATTTGTGTGCAACCCTTGCACGGCAATGCACGCACTGCGCGGTTTTGGTGCTGTACTGCGTTGAGTCACAGTGGAAAGCGTTGGCGGGGCGGGATGGCATAAGTCTTGCGCGCTTTCTTTCACCGCCCAGGCTCGCAGGAGGCACGCCGTGTCGATCCATGTCGCATTGCACCATGTCACGCATTACCGCTACGACCGCGCGGTCGAACTCGGCCCGCAGATCGTGCGCCTGCGCCCGGCCGCCCACAGCCGTACGCGGATTCTCTCCTATGCGCTGAAGGTTTTGCCTGAGCAGCACTTCATCAACTGGCAGCAGGACCCCCAGGGCAACTACCTGGCACGCCTGGTGTTCCCGGAAAAAACCAGCGAGCTGCGGATCGAGGTCGATCTGCTGGCCGAGATGGCGGTGTTCAACCCGTTCGACTTTTTCCTTGAGCCCTACGCCGAGCAAATCCCCTTTGTCTACGCCGCCGACGAACAGCGCGAGCTGGCGCCGTATCTGGAAACCTTGCCGCTGACCCCGAAATTCCAGGCCTACCTGGATGGCATCGACCGCACGCCACTGCCGGCAGTGGATTTCCTGGTGGCCCTCAACCAGCGCCTGAGCGAAGACATCGGCTACCTGATTCGCATGGAACCCGGGGTCCAGACCCCGGAGCAGACCCTGGACAACGCCTCGGGCTCCTGCCGCGACTCGGCCTGGCTGCTGGTCCAGCTGCTGCGCAACCTGGGGCTGGCGGCGCGATTCGTTTCGGGCTACCTGATTCAACTGACCGCGGATGTAAAGGCCCTCGATGGCCCCTCGGGCACCGAGGTCGACTTCACCGACCTGCATGCCTGGTGCGAAGTCTATTTGCCGGGTGCGGGCTGGATCGGCCTGGATGCCACCTCCGGGCTGTTTGCCGGCGAAGGGCACATTCCGTTGGCGTGCAGCCCCGATCCGTCCTCTGCGGCGCCTATCAGCGGCCTGGTGGAGCCTTGCGAGTGCGAATTCACCCACGAAATGTCGGTTGAGCGGATCTGGGAAGCCCCTCGGGTCACCAAGCCCTACACCGAAGAGCAGTGGCTGGCGATCCAGACCCTGGGGCGGCAGATTGACGCCGACCTGCTGCAAGGCGATGTGCGCCTGACCATGGGCGGCGAGCCGACCTTTGTCTCGATCGACGACCCGGACGGTGCCGAGTGGAACACCGCAGCCCTGGGTGCCGACAAGCGCCGGCTGTCCGCCGAGTTGTTCCAGCGCATGCGCAATCACTACGCGCCCAAGGGCCTGGTGCATTTCGGCCAGGGCAAGTGGTACCCCGGCGAGCAACTGCCGCGCTGGTCGTTGAACTGCTACTGGCGGCGGGACGGTGTGCCGATCTGGCACAACAGCGCCTTGATCGCCGATGAGCATCAGGACTACGGCGCCGATGGCCTGCTGGCTGGACGTTTTCTGGCGAGTGTCGCCGAGCGCCTGAAGCTGCCGGCGCGCTTCGTGTTTGCGGCTTACGAAGACAATTTCTACTACCTGTGGCGCGAGGGTGCCTTGCCGTCCAACGTCACCGCCGAAGATTCGCGCCTGGACGATGCCCTGGAACGCGCGCGGCTGCATAAGGTGTTCAGCCAGGGCCTGGACAAGGTCATCGGCCAGGTCTTGCCCCTGGCGCGCACGGCCAAGGGCGACCAGTGGCAGAGCGGCCGCTGGTACCTGCGCGACAGTCACTGCCGGCTGATTCCCGGGGATTCGCCCCTGGGTTATCGCCTGCCCCTGGGGTCCCAACCCTGGGTCAAGGCAGCGGAGTACCCGTTCATTCACCCGACCGACCCCAATCAGGAGTTCGCCGAGCTGCCCGGCAGCCAGCAACTGCACAGCCATGGCGAACCGTCTCCGGTGGATGAGCGGGTACCGGCCATCGATGAGTCCGCCGACTGGCTGACGCGCACTGCGCTCTGCGCCGAGGCGCGTGAGGGGCGTCTTTATCTGTTTATGCCGCCGCTGGAGCGAGTGGAGGATTACCTGGAGCTGGTGAGCGCCATCGAAGCCACCGCCGAGGAGTTGCACAGCCCGGTGTTGCTGGAAGGGTACGAGCCGCCCAGTGATCCGCGCCTGAGCAACTTCAGGGTCACCCCGGACCCGGGTGTGATCGAGGTCAACGTGCAGCCTTCGGCCAGTTGGGACGAGTTGGTGGAGCGCACCGAGTTTCTCTACGAAGAGGCGCGGCAGAACCGCCTGACCACCGAGAAATTCATGATCGACGGGCGCCACACCGGTACCGGTGGCGGCAACCACTTCGTCCTCGGCGGCGCGACCCCAGCGGACTCGCCCTTCCTGCGGCGCCCGGACCTGCTGCGCAGCCTCATCAGTTACTGGCACAACCACCCCTCGTTGTCCTACCTGTTTTCCGGGTTGTTTATCGGGCCGACCTCCCAGGCGCCCCGGGTCGACGAGGCGCGCAACGATGCCTTGTACGAGCTGGAAATCGCCTTCGCGCAAATGCCCGAACCAGGCCAGGAGTGCGCGCCGTGGCTGGTGGACCGGCTGCTGCGCAACCTGCTGATCGACGTCACCGGCAATACACACCGGGCTGAGTTCTGCATCGACAAACTGTATTCGCCGGACGGTGCCACTGGACGCCTGGGGCTGCTGGAGCTGCGGGCCTTCGAGATGCCGCCCCATGCGCGCATGAGCCTGGCCCAGCAACTGCTGCTGCGGGCCCTGGTGGCGCGCTTCTGGCGCGAACCTTATGCGCCGGCCAAGCTGGCGCGCTGGGGCACCGAGCTGCATGACCGCTTTATGCTGCCGCACTTTATCGAGCAGGACTTCGCCGACGTCATTGTCGAGCTCAATGCGGCCGGCTACGGGCTGCGCGCCGAATGGTTTGCCGCGCACCTGGAGTTTCGATTCCCGAAGGTGGGGGATTACGCGGTCAGCGGTATCGAGCTGGAACTGCGCCAGGCCCTGGAACCCTGGCATGTGCTGGGGGAAGAGGGCACGGCCGGCGGCACGGTGCGTTACGTCGACTCCTCGCTGGAGCGCCTGCAGGTCAAGCTCAGTGGGCTGGCACCGCAACGCTACATCCTGACCTGCAACGGGGTGGCGGTGCCGTTGCAGCCAACCGGCCGGGTCGGTGAGTTTGTCGCTGGCGTGCGCTATCGCGCCTGGCAGCCGGCCAACTGTCTGCAACCGACCATCCCGGTGCATGCGCCGCTGGTGTTCGACCTGCTCGACACCTGGATGCAGCGCTCCCTGGGCGGTTGCCAGTACCACGTCGCGCACCCGGGCGGGCGGAACTACGACAGCCTGCCGGTCAACGCCAATGAGGCGGAAAGCCGGCGTATGGCGCGCTTTTTCCGCCTGGGCCACACCCCGGGAACCCTGCCCGTGCCGAGCTTGAGCATCAACGACGAGTTGCCGATGACGCTCGATTTACGACGCTTCTAAAGCAGACGCGACGTCCGGAGGATTCGAATATCCGGGCGTCATGTGTCTGCGTTAATCTGACGGTCCTTGCTGTCTGCCGAGTTTTCCATGCCCGACCTGCTTGCCCGCTACCCGCTGACGGCGGGTACTTACCATGAACTGCTGGACGACAGCGGTGCGGTCCGGCCGCACTGGCAGCGCCTGCTCGAGCAATTGCAACGGAGCACGCCGACGCAGTTGGCCCAGCGCCAGGCGCTGCTGACCCGGCAAATTCACGAGAACGGCGTCACCTATAACGTCTACGCCGATCCCAAGGGCGCCGACCGGCCCTGGGAGCTGGACTTGCTGCCCCATGTGATTCCCGCGGACGAGTGGCAGCATTTGTCGGCCGGGATCGCCCAGCGCGCGCGCCTGCTCAACGCCGTGCTGGCCGACCTCTACGGGCCGCAGCGCCTGATCAGCGAAGGCCTGCTGCCGGCTGAGCTGGTGTTTGGCCATAACAATTTCCTGTGGCCGTGCCAGGGTATCCAGCCACCTGACGGCGCCTTCCTGCACCTGTACGCGGTGGATCTGGCGCGCACCCCCGATGGCCGCTGGTGGGTCACCGCCGACCGCACCCAGGCGCCCTCCGGCGCCGGTTATGCCCTGGAAAACCGGATGATCGTGTCCCGGGCCTTTCCCGATCTGTACCGGGACCTGCAAGTGCAGCACCTGGCCGGGTTCTTCCGCACCTTGCAGGAAACCCTGGCCCGCCAGGCTCCGCGAGACGAGGAAGCGCCACTGATCGTGCTGCTGACGCCGGGGCGCTTCAATGAAAGCTATTTCGAACACCTGTACCTGGCGCGGCAGCTGGGCTACCCCCTGGTCGAGGGCGGCGACCTGACCGTGCGCGATGCCACGGTCTACCTGAAAACCCTCAGCGGGCTGCGCCGGGTGCACGCCATCATGCGCCGCCTGGACGATGACTTCTGCGACCCACTGGAGCTGCGCACCGACTCGGCGCTCGGCGTGCCCGGGCTGCTGGAGGTGGTGCGTCAGGGCCGGGTGCTGGTGGCCAATGCCCTGGGCAGCGGGGTGCTGGAGTCTCCAGGGCTGCTCGGCTTCCTGCCGAAGATCAACCAATACCTGTTCGGCGAAGAGCTGATACTGCCGTCGGTGGCCACCTGGTGGTGCGGCGAGGCGCCGGTGCTGGCCCAGGCCCTGGAGAAAATGCCGGAGCTGCTGATCAAGCCGGCGTTTCCCTCGCAAAGCTTCGCGCCGCTGTTCGGCCGCGACCTGACCCCGGAGCAGCGCGTGGCGTTGGCCGAGCGGATGCGGGCGCGGCCCTATGCCTATGTCGCCCAGGAGTTGGCGCAGCTGTCCCAGGCGCCGATCTGGCAGGCCGAGGACGGCCAGTTGCAGCCCCGTGCGATCGGCATGCGGGTCTACGCCGTGGCCAGTGCCGAAGGCTATCGGGTGTTGCCCGGGGGCTTGACCCGGGTCGCCGCCGATGCGGATGCCGAAGTGGTGTCGATGCAGCGCGGTGGCGCGAGCAAGGACACCTGGGTGCTTGGCGAACGGGCGCCCAGCGGCGAGCAGTGGAAGGGCCAGCGCACCATTGGTGTGTACGACCTGGTGCGGCGCGATCCGTACCTGCCGTCGCGGGTGGTGGAGAACCTGTTCTGGTTTGGCCGTTATTGCGAGCGTTGCGATGACAGCGCGCGGCTGTTGCGGATCATGCTCGCGCGCTACGTCGACGGCGATGACCCACAGGCCTTGCAGGCCGCCGTCGACCTGGGCGAAAGCCTGATGCTGCTGCCGGATGAAGGTGAGCTGCCGGAGCGCTTGCTGGCGGCGCTGCTGGGTGACGACTGGTCGTTCAGCCTGCGGTCCAATCTGCAACGCTTGCAGTGGGCGGCGTCCCAGGTGCGCGGCAAGCTGTCCCGGGAAAACTGGCAGGCCCTGGTGGAGTTGCAGCGCGAAGCCCTGGAACTGGACACCGAGGAGCCGGACTTTGGCGAGCTGCTGGACTTTCTCAACCGCTTGGTGATGTCCCTGGCGGCGCTGTCCGGGTTTGCCCTGGACGACATGACCCGCGACGAGGGCTGGCGCTTCCTGATGATCGGCCGGCGCATCGAGCGCCTGCAGTTTCTCAGCGCCAGCCTTGCCGCATTCCTGCGTGGCACTGGCGCGTTCGATCAGGCCGGGCTGGAGTGGCTGCTGGAGTTGGGCAACAGCAGCATCACCTACCGCTCGCGCTACCTGGCGGTGGCGCAGTTGATCCCGGTGCTCGACTTGCTGCTGCTGGATGAGCAGAACCCGCACGCCGTGCTGTTCCAGTTGAAACTGGTGACCCGCACCCTGAAGCGCTTGAACGATGACTTCGGTGCCCCCCGCGAAGCCGGCCTGCCCAAACTGGTGGAGCGCCTGTCGCGTTTTGACCTGGGCTGCCTGGAAAACTCCCTGTTTGGCGAAGCCAGCGTGCACGCCGCCATCGATGGCCTGGCCGACCTGTTGCAGGAGATCGCCGATGTCAGCAGTCAGGTGTCCGATCGCCTGGCCTTGCGCCATTTCGCCCATGTCGACGATGTCAGCCAACAAACGGTGTCTGTCTGATGAGCGCCCGGTACCAGATCTTTCACGACACTCATTATCACTACGACAGTCCTGTGTCCCTGGCTCAGCAACTGGCTCACTTGTGGCCGCGAGCCTGCGCCTGGCAGCGTTGCACCGAACAGCAGTTGCTGATCAGCCCGGAGCCGACGGTGCGCCGCGATGAGCTGGATGTGTTCGGCAATCCGCTGACCCGCCTGGCGTTCGAGCGGCCCCATGATGAGTTGCTGGTCAATGCCCAGCTGACGGTCGAGGTGCTGGCCCGGCCGCTGCTGGATTTCAGCCAATCCCCGGCCTGGGATGAAACCCGCAGCGCGCTGACCTATAGCGGCCAGCCCTTGTCGGCAGCGTTGCTGGACGCCTGCCGTTATCGGTTTGAATCGCCCTATGTGCACCTGAAGAAAAGCTTCGTCGAGTTTTCCGCGAGCTGTTTCCCGAGCGGGCGCCCGCTATTGCTCGGGGTGCAGGCGCTGATGGAGAAGATCTTCAGCGAGTTCACCTTCGACGCCGAGGCTACCCAGGTCGCTACGCCCCTGGTGGAAGTGCTGGAACGGCGGCGCGGCGTGTGCCAGGACTTTGCCCACCTGATGCTCGCCTGCGTGCGTTCCCGCGGGTTGGCGGCGCGTTATGTCAGCGGCTACCTGTTGACCCAGCCACCGCCCGGGCAACCCAGGCTGATTGGCGCCGATGCGTCCCACGCCTGGGTTTCGGTGTTTTGTCCGGTGCTGGGTTGGGTGGATTTCGACCCGACCAACAACGTCCAGCCGGCGCTGGAACACATCACCCTGGCCTGGGGTCGGGATTTTTCCGATGTCTCGCCGCTGCGCGGGGTGATTCTGGGCGGCGGCAACCACGATCCGGAAGTGCAGGTCACGGTGATGCCCCTGGAGTGACTGCGGTTTGCCGGGCTTTCACCCAGGCGTGGTTGTACCAACGGCGGGGCTGGCGAACGGGATTTTTTGAGGGGGCGAGACCCGTGGGTCAAGGGGTGGGTCTGTGAGGACCGGCAGCGTGGCTGCCGATCCTGGGCACAGATCCCGGGGCCTGATCGGAACATCGGGCCCGGCGGGTATCAGGCCTGGGGAGCCTGATTGTCTACGGCGTCACTATCATCGGCTGCCACTTCACCTTCTGCTTCCGGGTTCAGTGCGCTGGCTTCTTCTTCAGCGGTCGCTTTCTTGCGTTGCAACTTTTCCTCTTTCTTCTGCTCCTTTGCCAGGTCTCTCTGACGTTTGGCGAAGGAGTAATTAGGTTTAGCCATGGGCGATCCTCTTGGGGTCGAAGGTGAGGTTGAGCGGCGCGTATTCTGCCTTGTATCGGGCCTGGGCGGTTAGCTGGGTTTTTGTTCGGCCCATTTTGCCGGGGCCGAAGGTTGCCAGGCGTCCAGTACATCCAGCAGTTCTGCGGGCGATTCGCTCATTTGCAGCATGGCACGGTGCTGAGCCCGAACGAAGCCTTCGCCGACGATATGATCGAGAAAACCACTGAGCTTTTCATAAAAACCGTTCACTTCCAGCAGACCCAGCGGCTTGCCGTGGTAGCCCAGCTGACCCCAGGTCCAGACTTCGAACAGCTCTTCCAGGGTGCCGAGACCGCCTGGCAGGGCGATGAAGGCGTCGCTCAATTGGGCCATGCGCGCCTTGCGTGCGTGCATGCCATCGACCACTTCCAGGCGGGTCAGACCGGTGTGGCCGATCTCCGAATCCTTCAGGCTTTGCGGGATGATCCCGATCACTTCGCCGCCAGCCGCCAGGGCGGCATCGGCAACAATCCCCATCAGCCCGACAGCGCCACCGCCGTAGACCAGGGTCAGCTTGCGCTCGGCCAGGGCCCGCCCGAGGGCAGCGGCCGCTTCACGGTAAACGGGGTTGGTGCCGGTGCTGGCACCGCAGAACACACAGACAGACGTTAATGGCATGCCTTACTCCCAGGTCATTGAGGGCCCAAGAGTAATGGCTTGAGGGTGATGCGCCAAACGTTAAACCTCGTGTTGCGGGGTTTCATGGGTGCCGCTGGCCCCACAGGCATAGGCGGCGAGCAAGCTGCGAAACAGGCTGTTGAGAGGCATGACGGTGCTCCAGCTGGGGGAATGAGCGGATCATAAAGGCCGAGTCGGCCCCGGGCCGGTCAATTGTCTTAATCGGGGCTATAGGTCGAAAGTTGTATACAATTTCTTGATGCAAATCATAGGAACTTGCGAAGTTTTCAGGCAGTCTTCACCTCCATGGATTCAGATGGATTTTGTTAAACCCTGCCTTGGAGATTCACCATGTTTGCCAAACTTGTTGCGGTATCCCTGTTGACACTGGCTAGCAGCCAATTGATGGCCGCCGAATGCAAGGTCGATGTTGATTCCACCGACCAGATGTCCTTCAACACGAAGGAAATCACCATCGACAAGAGCTGCAAGACGTTCACCGTCAACCTGACCCACTCCGGCAGCTTGCCGAAGAACGTCATGGGCCATAACTGGGTCCTGAGCAAAACCGCCGACATGGCCGGTATTGCCACCGACGGCATGGCCGCCGGCATCGACAAGAGCTACCTGAAAGATGGCGACACCCGCGTTATCGCTCACACCAAAATCATCGGTGCTGGCGAAAAAGACTCGGTGACCTTCGACGTGTCGAAGCTGACTGCTGGCGAAAGCTACCAGTTCTTCTGCTCGTTCCCAGGCCACAACTCGATGATGAAAGGCGCTGTGGTCCTGAAGTGATCGGTTGACCCGGCAGCAACAAAAAAGCCGCTTTCCTGATAAGGGAAAGCGGCTTTTTTTATGGGGGGAGCCTGCTCCCTGGCCATAGGTGTTAGCGGGACCAGGGCCCGCAGGGGCTCACGGCGCGAAGGGCATTTCGCGTTTGTGGTGGGTCTTGCGGTAGGTGTCGCAGATGATCTTGAACGCTTCTTCGCGCACCGGCTGGCCGTGCAGGAAGGCGTCGATCTCGGTGTAGGTGACGCCGTGGGAGGCTTCATCCGGTTTGCCCGGCGACAGGTCTTCAAGGTCGGCGGTGGGGACTTTTTCCACCAGGGACTCCGGCGCGCCGAAATGCCGGGCGATGGCCCGTACCTGGTTCTTCACCAGGCCGCTCAAGGGGGCCAGGTCGCAGGCACCGTCACCGAACTTGGTGAAGAAACCCATCACCGCCTCGGCCGCATGGTCGGTGCCGATCACCAGGCCATGGGCGGCGCCGGCGATGGTGTACTGGGCCACCATGCGCATCCGCGCCTTGGTGTTACCGAGAACGAAATCCACCGACACCGCGTGCTGCCCTTCAAAGGCGGCGACTTCATTGGCCAGGGCCTTGACCGCAGGGCCGATATTGACCGTGTGCCGCTCATCGGGGGCGATGAAGTCCACCGAGGCCTGGGCATCGTGCTCGTCGAACTGGGTTTCGTAGGGCAGGCGCACGGCGATGAAACGGTACTTGTCGTCACCCGTGCGTGCGCGCAGTTCGCGCATGGCCCGTTGTGCCAAGAGGCCTGCGGTGAGGGAGTCGACACCGCCGCTGATGCCCAGCACCAGGGATTTGAGCCCCGAGTTGAGCAGGCAGTCCTGGATAAAGGTCACGCGCCGGGCGACTTCCGCCTCCAGGGCGGCCTGGTCCTGGAACGGTGCCTGGACCTTGAGCTGCTGCGCAATCTCACGCTGTACGGCTTGCATGATTCACTCCTTGCTTGATGTGCCTGAAAGGGCGGCAGGTACTTGGAAAACGTGGCGCAGGTAACCTACGAAGTTCGGATCCCGGCAATGGGTCTTGCCCGCTTCGTCGGAGATCTTGGCGACCGGCTGGCCATTGCAGGCGGCCATTTTAAGCACGATGCTCATCGGCTCGACACCGGGAATATCACAGGTCAGGTTGGTGCCGATGCCGAAGCTGACATTGATCCGACCACGCAGCGCCCGGAAAATCTCCAGGGAGCGGGGCAGTGTCAGGCTGTCGGAGAACACCAGGGTCTTGCTCATCGGCTCGATGCCCAGCTTGTGGTAATGGGCGATGGCTTTTTCGGCCCACAGGATCGGGTCGCCGGAATCGTGGCGCAAACCGTCGAAGAGCTTGGCGAAGTACAGGTCGAAGTCGCCGAGAAAGGCGTCGGTGGTGATGCAGTCGGTCAGGGCGATGCCCAGCAGGCCGCGGTACTCGCGGACCCAGCAGTCCAGGGCGGCGATCTGGCTGTCGATCAGCCGTGGGCCGAGCTGCTGGTGGGCCATGATCCATTCGTGGGCCATGGTGCCCAGGGGCTTCATGTCCAGCACCCGCGACAGGTGCACGTTGCTGGTGCCGACGAAGCGCCCGGGGAAGTCGTGCTTGAGCACGTTCACCACTTCCTCCTGCACGCGGTAGGAGAAGCGCCGGCGGGTGCCGAAGTCGGCGACCTGCAGCTCCGAAAGCTCTTCGCTGCTGGCGTTGGCGCTGAGCCAGTCGAACTTGCGGTACAGCTGCTCGCGCGCCTGCTCCAGCACCACTTCGCGGTAGCGATAGCGGTTACGCACTTCGCTGACGATGGCCAGCATCGGCACTTCAAACAGGATCACGTGCAGCCAGGGCCCGCGCAGGCGGATAAACAGCTCGCCGTCCTCGATGCCGGTGTAGACGTAGCGCAGGTTGAAGCGGAACAGACCGAGAAAACGCAGGAAGTCGGGCTTGAGGAAGCTGATGCGCTCCAGGGAGCTCAGTTGGTCAGCGCTCAGGCTGAGTTCGGCCAGGCGTTCGAACTGGTAGCGGATTTCTGCCAGGTACGGCCGCAGGTCCTCGCTGTTACGGCAACGGAACTCCCATTCGACTTCCACGTTGGGGTAGTTGTGCAGCACCGCCTGCATCATGGTCAATTTGTAGAAGTCGGTGTCGAGCAGGTTCTGCACGATGCGATCGGCAAACACACTCTCGCTCATAACGGGAATCTCCAGGCGGGCCGCGTAGAAATGCGCGGCTTTGCAGCTTTTTTCAATGAAGGCGGTAGTGGCGCATATCCGCAGTCTGTTTTGCCAGCGTTTTTTTAGCGGGCGCGGCCGAGCCGCTAGGGGGTCGGGCTGTCGACCTGCTCCAGCATCCAGCGCACAAAGTCGCGGACCTTGGGCACTTCGGCGGAATGCTCGGGGTAGGCGATGAAGTACGCATCGTTACTGGGCATCGCGTACTGCCAGGCGATCACCAGCTTGCCGTCGTTCAACTCTTCCTCCACCAGAAAGCGCGGCAGCAGGGCCACGCCGCAACCGACCTGGGCGGCGCGGATGCACATGTAGAAGGTTTCGAAGCGCGGGCCGTGATAGCTGTGTTCGGTGTGGTAGCCCTGGCTGTCGAACCAGTCGTGCCAGGCCTGGGGCCGGGAGGCATTCTGCAGCAGCACCAGATCGGCCAGTTGCGTCGGGTCGGTGAACGGCTGGTCCGGCAAGCTGCCCGGGGCGCAGACCGCCACCAGCTCTTCGCTGAACAGCTTCAGGCACTCGGTGCCGGGGCGCGAACCCTGGCCGAAGTAGAACGCCAGGTCGCTGCGGCCCTGCAGCAAATCATCGGCCTCCTGCTCGTTGCACAGGTCCAGATGGATATGCGGATGACGCAGGCGCCAGCCCTTGAGGCGTGGCACCAGCCAGCGCGCGCCGAAGGTCGAGGGCGTGGACACCCGCAGCACTTCGGTTTCACCGCCGTAGGAACGCAGGTAGTGGGTCGACATCTCGACCTGGGTCAGGATCTTGCGCACTTCCACCAGGTACAGGTCGCCGGCCGGGGTCATCTGCAAGCGTCGGCGCACGCGGCGGAACAACAGGTGTTGCAGCAGCTCTTCGAGTTGCGCCACCTGCTTGCTGACCGCGCTTTGGGTCAGGTTCAGCTCTTCGGCGGCACGGGTGAAGCTCAGGTGGCGGGTGACCGCTTCGAAACACTGCAAGGCGGTGATCGAGGGCAGGTGGCGTTTGTTCAGCATGGCGCAAGGTCCCTGGTTCTTGTCTCAGCGCTGCTTGGCCGACGCAGCATGAATAAACGGAATGATATCTCGCCTAATCGTCGTTTGTTGGCAAGTCTCAGGCCAGCTACAACTACAGGCCTCAATAGCTGGTTTATCGGCTACGACTTTTTGTTTTTTCATCTGTAAGGAGTGACCCATGGTTGCCGCATTGCTTGATCGTCTCGGTGTGAACCCGGCCCTGTATCAGTCGGGCAGCCAGCCCGTGCACTCGCCGATCGACGGCAGCCGCATCGCCGCCGTGAACTGGGAAGGCGCGGCCGAAGTCGAGCAACAGGTCAGTCGCGCAGAGCATGCATTCGAACTCTGGCGCAAGGTGCCGGCGCCCCGTCGTGGTGAGCTGGTCCGCCAGTTCGGCGAAGTGTTGCGCGAGTACAAGGCCGACCTTGGCGAGCTGGTGTCCTGGGAAGCCGGCAAGATCACCCAGGAAGGCCTGGGTGAAGTGCAAGAGATGATCGACATCTGCGACTTCGCCGTCGGCCTGTCGCGCCAGCTCTACGGTTTGACCATCGCCTCCGAGCGTCCTGGCCACCACATGCGTGAAACCTGGCACCCGCTGGGCGTGGTCGGGGTGATCAGCGCGTTCAACTTCCCGGTGGCGGTCTGGGCCTGGAACACCACCCTGGCGCTGGTCTGCGGCAACCCGGTGATCTGGAAACCGTCAGAGAAAACCCCGCTGACCGCCCTGGCCTGCCAGGCGTTGTTCGAGCGCGTGCTGAAAAACTTCAGCGACGCTCCGCCCTACCTCAGTCAGGTGATCATCGGCGGGCGTGAAGCCGGCGCCGCGCTGGTGGACGATCCGCGTGTGGCCCTGATCAGCGCCACCGGCAGCACCCGCATGGGCCGTGAAGTGGCGCCCAAAGTCGCCGCGCGCTTTGCCCGCAGCATCCTTGAGCTGGGCGGCAACAACGCGATGATCCTCGGCCCAAGCGCCGACCTGGACATGGCCGTGCGCGCCATTCTGTTCAGCGCCGTCGGCACCGCCGGCCAGCGTTGCACGTCCCTGCGCCGACTGATCGCCCATGAGTCGGTCAAGGAAGAAATCGTCACCCGGCTCAAGGCCGCCTACTCCAAGGTGCGGATCGGTCATCCGCTGGAAGGCAACCTGGTCGGCCCGCTGATCGACAAGCACAGCTTCGACAATATGCAGGACGCCCTGGAACAGGCCTTGAGCGAAGGCGGCCGGGTGTTTGGCGGCAAGCGGCAGTTGGAAGAACAGTTCCCGAATGCCTATTACGTGTCGCCGGCCATCGTCGAGATGCCTGAGCAGAGCGACGTGGTGCGCGATGAAACCTTCGCCCCGATCCTCTACGTGGTCGGCTACACCGACTTTGCCGAAGCGCTGCGCCTGAACAACGCTGTGCCTCAGGGCCTGTCGTCGTGCATCTTCACCACCGATGTGCGCGAAGCCGAGCAGTTCATGTCGGCGGTGGGCAGCGACTGCGGCATCGCCAACGTCAACATCGGCCCGAGCGGCGCGGAAATCGGCGGCGCCTTCGGTGGCGAGAAAGAAACCGGTGGCGGTCGTGAGTCCGGCTCCGATGCGTGGCGCGGTTACATGCGCCGCCAGACCAACACCGTCAACTACTCCCTGGAACTGCCACTGGCCCAGGGCATTACCTTCGATTGAATGAAGGCGGCAAACCGGTAGCCGCTGCCGAGTTTGGTGAGGCTGCGCTGGACGCTGGAGTGCATCCGGGAACGGGGCGTTGTTTTTCAGGGCCAGCGTAGTCTTCGGCAGCGGCTACAACTGAAGCGGGTGTCCGGGGAGGGCGTTGTTTGCGAGAAGCAGCGTCCGAACGGCGGGCCGAGCCTGCGGCAGCGGTTACAGCGGCGAATGCAAACCTGTATGTGGTTGATTTCGGAGTCTGGCAATGGCGTTACGCGAAGAGTGTCTATGGGAAAAACTGACGCCGCAAAGGCCTGACAACGCCGCGCTCAATGGCGAGGTCGCGGTGGATGTCTGTGTGATTGGCGCAGGCTTTACCGGTTTGTCGGCGGCGGTGCATTTGCTGGAGCAGGGCAAGCGGGTCTGCGTGCTGGAGGCTCACCGCGCGGGGCATGGCGGCTCGGGGCGCAACGTCGGCCTGGTCAACGCCGGGATGTGGATCGCGCCCGACGATATCGAGGCCGGCTTCGGCGAGCAGGTCGGCAGCCAGCTCAACCGCATGCTGGGCGCGGCGCCGTCCCTGGTGTTCAGCCTGGTGGACAAATACCGCATTGATTGCCAGTTGCGCCGTGAAGGCACCTTGCACATGGCCCATAACGCCCGGGGCGAGGCCGACCTGCGCAGTCGCGAACAACAATGGAAGCGCCGTGGCGCGCCGGTGGAGTTGCTGACCGGTGCCGCATGCGAAGCCGCCACCGGCACCCAGAAGATTGCCGCCGCGCTCCTGGATCGACGCGCCGGCACCATCAACCCCATGGCCTATACCTCGGGCCTGGCCAAGGCGGCGGTGGACCTGGGCGGGCTGTTGTTCGACCACTCGCCGGTTACTCGTCTGGAACGCCAGGGCCAGCGCTGGTCGGTGCAAACGGCTCAGGGCTCGGTGCTGGCCGAGCAGGTGGTGATAGCCTCCAATGCCTACACCGAAGGCGACTGGACCGAACTGCGGCGCAATTTCTTCCCCGGTTACTACTACCAGGTTGCCTCCCGGCCTCTGACGGAAGACGCCGCGCAGCAAATCCTGCCGGGTGGCCAAGGCTCCTGGGACACGCGCCAGGTGCTGAGCAGCATCCGCCGCGATGCCGAAGGCCGCCTGCTGCTCGGCAGCCTGGGCAACGGCAACCAGAAACCCGCCTGGTTCCTCAAGGCCTGGGCCGATCGGGTGCAGCAGCATTACTTCCCGTATCTCAAGCCGGTGGAGTGGGAGTGCACCTGGACCGGCTGCATCGCCTTCACCCCCGATCACCTGATGCGTCTGTTCGAACCTGCGCCCGGTTTAGTGGCAGTCACCGGTTACAACGGGCGTGGCGTCACCACCGGGACCGTGGTCGGCAAAGCCTTTGCCGATTACCTGTGTAACGGAAACCCTCAAGCCCTGCCGATTCCCTTCGCGCCCATGCAGCCGCTGGCCGGGGTGGGCCTGCGCAGTTGCCTGTACGAGGCCGGGTTCTCTCTGTATCACGCGGGCCAGTGCCTGCGGATCGTCATCTGATCGGCGAAATTCAACCCCTGGGGCGGCGCTTTTCGGCGCAGCGACTAGCCTGTAATGGTGCGGCTCGTAGCAGTGCCGCACCAGCAGTGTGCACTTCGGTGACGCAGGCTGTTACAGGCTGGTTGCACGTTGATTTGCGCCGTGGTTGCAATGATGGCGCGTGCGGGTTGCGCCTTTCATTTTTTACGGTTTCACCTTCCGCGGTTTAGACGGTTGCACGCCCAATAAAAAAGGGCTCGAAACAGTCGAAATAACAACATCAGAACGACTTTTTTCAGAATAAAAAACCAATGGCACGGCCCTTGCTCTGAGCATTCAGTGAAGTCGCATTGCCAACTAAAAAAACCTTGGAGCACCACCCCATGTCCCAGACGTTTTACAAGAAAGGCTTTCTGGCCCTCGCAGTGGCAGCTGCGCTGGGTGTTTCTGCGTTTGCTCAGGCCGACCTGAAGATCGGCGTAGCGGGTCCCATGACTGGCGCCAACGCGGCATTTGGCGAGCAGTACATGAAGGGTGCACAGGCAGCGGCTGACGAAATCAACGCCAAGGGCGGTGTCAACGGCGAGAAGATCGTCCTGGTCAAGGGCGATGACGCTTGCGAGCCCAAGCAAGCGGTGGCCGTGGCCAACCGCCTGGTGGATCAGGACAAGGTCGCAGGCGTGGTCGGGCACTTCTGCTCGTCCTCGACCATTCCGGCGTCCGAGGTGTACAGCGATGCGGGCGTGATCGCCATTACCCCGGGCTCGACCAACCCGCAGGTTACCGAGCGCGGCCTGAGCGCCATGTTCCGCATGTGCGGGCGTGACGACCAGCAGGGCATCGTTGCCGGCGACTACATCGTCGATGTGCTCAAGGGCAAGAAGGTCGCGGTGCTGCACGACAAGGACACCTACGGCCAGGGCCTGGCGGATGCCACCAAGGCACAGCTGACCAAGCGCGGCGTGACCCCGGTGCTGTACGAAGGCCTGACCCGTGGCGAGAAAGACTTCAGCGCCGTCGTGACCAAGATCCGCTCCGTGGGGGCCGATGTCGTGTACTTCGGCGGCCTGCATCCGGAAGCCGGTCCACTGGTACGCCAACTGCGCGAGCAAGGCCTCAAGGACGTGAAATTCATGTCCGATGACGGCATCGTCACCGACGAACTGGTCACCACTGCTGGCGGCCCGCAATACGTCGACGGCGTGTACATGACCTTCGGTGCCGACCCGCGCCTGCTGCCAGACAGCAAGACCGTGGTCGACGCTTTCCGCAAGGCCGGCACCGAGCCTGAAGGCTATACCCTGTACGCCTACGCGTCGGTCCAGGCCCTGGCTGCCGGCTTCGGCGGCGCCAAGTCGAACAAGGGTGAAGACGCGGCCAAATGGCTGAAAGCCAATCCGGTGAAAACCGTGATGGGCGAGAAGACCTGGGACGCCAAAGGCGACCTGAAGATCTCCGACTACGTGGTCTACCAGTGGGACAAGGACGGCAAATACCACCAGCTCGAAAAACAGAAGTGACATGAGCGTCTGAGAACCGGTTTACGGTCCGGCGAGCAAGGTTCAGGCACTTTCAACGTCGTCTGAGCCTGGCGCAACTGACCGTATACCGGTTCTGAGCCGTCCGGCACCGCCCCCCGGTGTCGGCCGGTTGCCCGTGCAGTACTTGTCTTTTCTCGTAGAGCTGCACAATGGCCGTGTTGCGCCGGTGGCTGAACACCAGTCCGTCGTCTCCGCTGTGTGCAGTCTCTCAAATGCGTGAGATTGCGTTATGGATGGTATTTTCCTGCAGCAACTGATCAATGGACTGACCCTCGGGTCTGTCTATGGTCTGATCGCCATAGGCTACACAATGGTCTACGGCATCATTGGCATGATCAACTTCGCCCATGGCGAGGTTTACATGATTTCCGCTTACCTCGCGGCAATCAGTCTGGCTCTGCTGGCCTACTTTGGCATCGAATCCTTCCCGCTACTCATTCTCGGCACCCTGGTCTTTACCGTCGTCGTGACGGGGGTCTACGGCTGGGTCATCGAGCGCGTCGCCTACAAACCCCTGCGCAATTCCACCCGCCTGGCGCCGCTGATCAGCGCCATCGGTATCTCGCTGATCCTGCAGAACTATGCGCAGATCAGCCAGGGCGCCAAGCAACAGGGTGTGCCAACGCTGTTGGCCGGTGCCTGGAAGGTCGATATCGGCAGCGGTTTCGTCCAGCTCACCTACACCAAGATCTTCATCCTGGTTGCGGCATTCGCCGGCATGGCGTTGCTGACCTACATCATCAAGTACACCAAGCTTGGCCGCATGTGCCGTGCTACCCAGCAAGACCGCAAGATGGCCTCGATCCTCGGGATCAACACCGACCGCGTGATCTCCTATGTGTTCGTCATCGGCGCCGCCATGGCTGCGCTGGCGGGCGTGCTGATCACCATGAACTACGGCACGTTCGACTTCTATGCCGGCTTTGTCATCGGGATCAAGGCGTTTACCGCCGCGGTTCTCGGCGGCATTGGCTCGCTGCCGGGCGCGATGCTGGGCGGGATCATCCTCGGGATCTCCGAGTCGCTGTTCTCCGGGTTGATCAACTCCGACTACAAAGATGTGTTCAGTTTCTCGCTGCTGGTGCTGATTCTGATCTTCCGTCCCCAAGGCCTGCTGGGTCGCCCACTCGTGGCGAAGGTATAAGTATGTCTGCTGCCAATAAACCGATTGATATCAAAAAGAGCGTTATCGACGCCGTGCTGGCCGGGCTGATCTCGTTGATCGTGTTCGGGCCGATTGTCGGCGTGGTCCTGGATGGCTACAGCTTCAACCTGCAGCCGGCGCGCGTCGGCTGGCTGGTGGCGATCGTGATGATCGGCCGCCTGGCCATGAGCCTGTTCCTGCAGACCCCCAAGGGCCTGAAGATTCTCCAGGGCTTCGAGAGCACCGGCTCCGGCGTGCATGTGCGCCCGCCGGACTACAAGTCGCGGCTGCGCTGGATCATTCCGGTGCTGATCGTGATTGCCATCGTGTTCCCGATCTTCGCCAACAAGTACCTGCTGACCGTGGTGATCCTCGGCCTGATCTATGTGTTGCTGGGCCTGGGCCTGAACATCGTGGTCGGCCTGGCTGGCCTGCTCGACCTGGGTTACGTGGCCTTTTATGCCATCGGCGCCTACGGCCTGGCATTGGGTTACCAGTACCTGGGCCTGGGTTTCTGGTCGGTGCTGCCGCTGGCGGCGATTGCGGCGGCGCTGGCCGGCTGCATACTCGGCTTCCCGGTCTTGCGAATGCACGGTGATTACCTGGCCATCGTGACCCTGGGTTTTGGCGAGATCATCCGCCTGGTGCTCAACAACTGGCTGTCCTTCACCGGCGGTCCCAATGGCATGCCGGTGCCGTCGCCGACCTTCTTCGGCCTGGAGTTCGGCCGCAAGGCCAAGGATGGCGGTGTGCCGTTTCATGAGTTTTTCGGCATGGACTACAACCCCAATCTGAAATTCCTGTTTATCTACATCGTGCTGTTCCTGGTGGTGCTGCTGGTGCTCTACGTCAAGCATCGCCTGACCCGCATGCCGGTCGGCCGGGCCTGGGAAGCCTTGCGCGAAGACGAAATCGCTTGCCGGGCCATGGGCCTGAACCACGTGCTGGTCAAGCTCTCGGCGTTCACCATCGGCGCCTCGACCGCGGGTCTGGCCGGGGTGTTCTTCGCCAGCTACCAGGGCTTCGTCAACCCGTCGTCCTTTACCTTTTTCGAGTCGGCGCTGATCCTGGCCATCGTGGTGCTGGGCGGCATGGGTTCGACGGTGGGCGTGGTGATTGCCGCGTTCGTGCTCACCGTGGCCCCGGAACTGCTGCGCAGCTTCTCCGAGTACCGGGTGCTGCTGTTCGGGGTGTTGATGGTGTTGATGATGATCTGGCGACCCCGTGGCCTGATTCGCATCAGCCGTACCGGTGTGACCCCGCGTAAAGGTGTCCTGACCCAGAGGAGCGCATCATGAGCGATGAAGTGATTCTCTCGGTAGAGAACCTGATGATGCACTTCGGCGGGATCAAGGCCCTGAGCGACGTCAGCCTCAAGGTGCGCCGCAACTCGATCTTCGCCCTGATCGGCCCCAACGGTGCGGGCAAGACCACGGTTTTCAACTGCTTGACCGGGTTCTACAAGGCCTCCGGTGGGCGTATCGAACTCAATACCCGGGGCCAGAGCACCAACGTCATCAAACTGCTCGGCGAGCCTTTTCGCGCCACTGACTTCGTGTCGCCCAAAAGCTTTGCCAGCCGCCTGTATTACAAGATGTTCGGCGGCACCCACCTGGTGAACCGGGCGGGCCTGGCGCGGACCTTCCAGAACATTCGCCTGTTCAAGGAAATGTCGGTGCTGGAGAACCTGCTGGTGGCCCAGCACATGTGGGTCAACCGCAATATGCTGGCCGGCATTCTCAACACCAAGGGCTACCAGAAGGCCGAGAGTGACGCGCTGGACCACGCTTTCTACTGGCTGGAAGTGGTGGACCTGGTGGACTGCGCCAACCGCCTGGCTGGTGAATTGTCCTACGGCCAGCAGCGGCGCCTGGAAATCGCCCGGGCCATGTGCACCCGTCCGCAGATCATCTGCCTCGACGAACCGGCCGCCGGCCTCAACCCTCAGGAAACCGAAGCGCTGAGCGCGATGATCCGTCTGCTGCGTGACGAGCACGATCTGACCGTGGTGCTGATTGAACACGACATGGGCATGGTGATGAGTATTTCCGACCACATTGTGGTGCTCGACCACGGCAACGTGATCGCCGAAGGCGGGCCTGAGGCGATCCGCAACGATCCGAAAGTGATAGCCGCCTACCTGGGTGCCGACGAAGAGGAGCTGGTATGACTCAACCTATCCTCGAACTCAAGGACTTGGACGTTTACTACGGCCCGATCCAGGCCCTGAAGAAGGTCTCGCTGCACATCAATGAAGGCGAGACCGTGAGCCTGATCGGCTCCAACGGTGCCGGCAAGTCGACGTTGCTGATGTCGATTTTCGGCCAGCCCCGGGCCGAGTCCGGGCAGATCCTCTACCGTGGCGTGGACATCACCCACAAGTCGTCGCACTACATCGCCTCCAACGGTATCGCCCAGTCGCCGGAAGGGCGACGGGTGTTCCCGGATATGACGGTGGAGGAAAACCTGCTGATGGGCACCATCCCCATCGGCGACAAGCACGCCACCGAAGACATGCAGCGCATGTTCGACCTGTTCCCCCGGCTCAAGGAGCGGCGTACTCAGCGGGCCATGACCATGTCGGGCGGTGAACAGCAGATGCTGGCCATTGCCCGGGCGCTGATGAGCCGGCCCAAGCTGCTGTTGCTGGATGAGCCGAGTCTGGGCCTGGCGCCGATTGTGGTGAAACAGATCTTCTCCACCCTGCGTGAGCTGGCGGGCAGCGGTATGACCATCTTCCTGGTGGAGCAGAACGCCAACCATGCGCTGAAGTTGTCGGACCGGGCCTATGTGATGGTCAACGGCGAGATTCGCCTGAGCGGCACCGGGCAGGAACTGCTGGTCAATGAGGAGGTGCGCAACGCGTATCTGGGCGGCCACTGACGCCCCGCACTGTGGATAAAACCCGCCCCGATGTGCCTTGGCCATCGGGGCCTTTTTTTGTCCACAGGCGCCTGAAAAAGCTGAAACGGAGGGCGTTTTATCGGATGTCCACAGCGGGCACTGGAAATTGTGGAAAACATTATTCGCAAGCTATCAAAGCGCGGTATAAAGCCGCTGCAATTAGTTGTTTTGTCACGGTTTTGACTTGTCCCCGTTTGCTGTGGAACTGGCTGTGGGTAACGTGGGAGTAGCTGGCTGGAGGCCTTGATTGGCGTGGCCTGCAGGCGGGTGGTTGTTTTTTGATCAAGGGTTTTTGATGAAGCGGGCGGCGCGATTGTCAACCCCTTTATTGTCGCAGCCAGACGCTCTTGAAGGTGTCCCTCAGCCTGTGGATAAGTCTGTGACTAAACTCTGGAAAGACTCGGCTAAGCGCCGTCGTTACTGGCTTCAAGCCATCTCCTTAAACTGCTGTTTCGTGGTCAAACCCCTAGGGGCTGCATGATGGCCATGGGCGGGTCAAGCAAAAAACTTGCAAAGCCGGGCTGCAAGCCCTGTGGACAGCGGCTTTCAGACTTTTGCACTTGCCCCCAAAGACTGTGGACCGGCCTGTGGATAAGATGCGCGCAGATGGCTGCAGGCCATGTAAATCAACGCCTTGCGCCCGCTGATCGTTTTTCGTACAGCGATCCATCATTTATCACGCAAATCCTGTAGCCGCTGCCGAAGGCTCGGGCCGCGTTCGGACGCGGGCCCTCAATTTCGCCGTGAAGCACCTGACCCCCCTCTATCGCCCATCCGGGCCAGCGCCGCCTCGCGGGCTCAGCAGCGGCTACGGGTGCAACGTCTGGTTGCCGCTCGGAGCGAGGCCGGGCATGCTGCGAAGCGATTTTCCATTCCAATGGCTGCGCGCCACCCAGCAAGGAGAACACCATGACTTCCACCCTGTTTATCACTGGGGCCACTTCCGGTTTTGGCGAAGCCTGTGCCCGGCGTTTCGCCGAGGCCGGCTGGTCGCTGGTGCTCACCGGTCGTCGTGAAGAGCGCCTGAATGCGTTGTGCGCCGAGCTTTCCAAACAGACACAGGTGCATGGCCTGGTGCTCGATGTGCGTGACCGCAAGGCGATGGAGGAGGCGATCGCCAACCTGCCGCCGTCCTTCAGCACGCTGCGCGGCCTGATCAACAACGCCGGCCTGGCCCTGGGCGTCGATCCGGCGCCCAAGTGCGACCTGGATGACTGGGACACCATGGTCGACACCAACATCAAGGGCCTGATGTACAGCACCCGCCTGTTGCTGCCCCGGCTGATCGCCCACGGTCGCGGCGCCGGGATCATCAACCTGGGGTCCATCGCCGGCAACTACCCGTATCCGGGCAGCCATGTCTATGGCGCGAGCAAGGCCTTCGTCAAACAGTTCTCCCTGAACCTGCGCTGCGACCTGCAGGGCACCGGCGTACGGGTGACCAATATCGAGCCGGGCCTGTGCGAGAGCGAGTTCTCCCTGGTGCGCTTCGCCGGTGACCAGGCGCGCTACGACGCGACCTACGCCGGTGCCGAGCCGATCCAGCCGCAGGACATCGCCGAGACGATTTTCTGGGTGCTCAACACCCCGGCCCACATCAATATCAACAGCCTGGAGCTGATGCCGGTCAGCCAGACCTGGGCCGGCTTCTCGATTGAGCGCAACGCCAAGCCCTGAGGCATGTACGTGGGGCGCGCGCAGCCTGGCGGCACAACTCCCTGTAGTCGCTGCCGCAGGCTCGGTCCGCGTTCGGACACTGGTCAGCGGCAACACCCCCACCTATCGGCCTACCTCCAAGACGCTCGCCAGCTACAGTTGTTGTGCCTGGAAACACATAAGCTGATTCGTTTCAGCTTGAGGTCAGCCCAGCCCAGGTAGAATCCCCGCCAGACACTTCGCTACCGTCTCCTTCGAGGCGGTGGGTTTGAGGTTCGATAGGAGGCGTTGTGAGTAACCGAGGTGAGCAGGTTCTGCTCAAGCAATCGACCGTACTGATGTTCGCCGTGGCGATCGCCGGTATCGTCACGGGTTTTGTTTCTGGTGCCCAATCCATCCTGTTCGATGGCTTTTTTTCCCTGATCGCGACCTTTATCAAAGTCCTGATGCTGATCACCGCCAAGCTGATCGCCAAGGAAAGCAACCAGCGTTTCCAGTTCGGCTTCTGGCACCTGGAACCCATGGTGCTGTTGATCGAAGGCAGCTTCCTGCTGTTAATCGCGATCTACGCCTTTCTCAACGGTGTGTTCGGCATCATCAATGGCGGGCGTGAGATCGAGTTGGGGCTGGTGATCATCTACGCCGCGGTATTCACCGTGGTCGAGTTCGCTTATTTCTTCTACATCCGCCATCGCAACCGCACGCTCAAGTCCACCCTGATCCAGTTCGACAACATCAGTTGGCTGGTGGACGCCATGCTGTCCGTCGGCCTGTTGGTGAGTTTTCTCGCCGCCTTGCTGCTCAAGAGCCAGGGCTACCACGACTGGGCGATGTACGTTGACCCGCTGATCCTGATCCTGCTGGCGCTGAGCATGCTGCCCGCGGCGTTCAAGATCCTGCGGCCGGCGCTGCGGGACGTGCTGGGGATTGCCCCGGATCAGTTGGACGACAAGGTGCGTAACGTGATGGAAGCGGCCAAGGCCGAGCACGGTTTCGCCGACTATGTGTCTTACGTGCAGAAACACGGCCGGGCGCGCTTTATCGAGATCCATATCGTGCTGCCGGACGGCTATCCGCTGCACAGCGTGGCGACCCTGGATCAGTTGCGCGAAGAGATCTCCAGCCAACTCGGCCAGGCGGACACGGCGCGTTGGCTGACCATCAGTTTCACCGGGGATCGCAAGTGGATTGCCTGACCTGAAACCTGGGGGCCGGCCGGAGTCTGTACGACCCCGGCGGCCCAGTCAGGCGAAGTATTCAGTCAGGCCGCGATAGCAGGTGGCCAGGTGATAAGGCGTGGTCGACGGCATGTCCTGCCGGCTGACCTTGCCGGCCGCGTCCAGGCATTCGTTCCAGCCGGCGGGGTGCAGGAAGTGTTGCTGCAACGCCAGCAATTGGCGACGCAGCGATGCCTGGCTGTGAGGGCGCAAGGTCAGGGCGCGCAGGTATTCGGCCTGGGCCCAGATGCGCTGGGTGGCATCCCTTGGCTGTGCTGTGGCTTGCAGGTCGAGCATGGCCGCCACTGCGCCGGTCTCCGGGTCGACTCCGCAGTCTTCGGTGAAGGCAAAAGCCCGATCCAGTGAGCCGTGCAGCGCCGTGCCTCGCAGCAGGGGCGAAGATTCCAGGAGGAAAAACCACTCGAACTGATGCCCCGGCTCAAACCAGTTATCCACAGCCCCCAGCGGCTTCTCCAGCATCACCCCGGTTTGCGGGTCGATGAAGCGCCGCTGCATGGCCTCGCATAACGCGGTGAGAGCGCCTTGCACGCGACTGTCTTCGCGCACCGCCAGGGTTGCCAGGAAGGCTTCGGCCAGGTGCATCAGCGGATTCTGCAGCGGCCCGGAGCCCAGGGACGACCAGTCTTGATCAAGGCTGGCCTGGTACAGGCCGTCGCCGCTGGCGAAACGTTCGGCCACCACGCTCAGCGCCGCATTGAGTACCGATTCCACCAAGGGCTCGCGCGCCTTGGCCCAGTAATGGGCGCAGGCGAAAATGATGAACGCGTGGGTATAGAGGTCCTTGCGCTTGTCCAGCGGCGCGCCCTGGGCGTCGATGCTGTAGAACCAGCCGCCGTGTTCGGCATCGTGAAAGTGCTGCTGCAGGGAGCGGAACAGTGCGGCGGCGCGTTGTTCAGCCGCGGGCACCTGGCCGATCAGGCTGGAGAACAGATACAGCTGCCGGGCGCAGGCCATGGCGCGATAGCGCTGCACCGGCAATGGCTGATGCCTGGCGTCCAGGGCTTCGAAAGGCAGCGCCAGCGCCGGGTTCCAGCCAGGGCCTTGCCACAGAGGCACGATGACCCCCTGGAAGTGCTGCTGCACGGCCGCGAACAGAGCGGTCAATTCAGGCTGGGAGGCGGAGCTGGAAACATCGGGCATTGGCTGGCGTCGTCACGGCAGGGTTGAGTGCGCGACATGGTAGCAGGGCGAACGGGGCGGGCGCTCGCGAAAGCGCCGGCCCGTCTGTTCGGTCGTCGCTATTGGCCTCAGCCGGCCAGCAACCACACACCGGTGGCCGCCGATGCCGCACCGGCGACCCGTACCAGCGGCGCCGCAGCCTGGGGCAGGACCCGTACCACGGCGTAACCCGCGGCGTGCAGGGCGGCGGTCGCGGCCACGAAGCCTGCGGCATAGGCCCAGGGGCTGGACATGTCCGGCAGTTCCAGGCCGTGGGCCACACCGTGGAACAAGGCAAACAGCGCGGTGGCGGCCAGGGCCAGGCTCAGCGGTGGGCGTACCGCCAGGGCCACGGCCAGGCCCAGGGCCAGCACCGAGGCGGCGATCCCGCTTTCCAGGGCCGGCAGGTTCAGGCCTTCAAAACCCAGCAGGCCGCCGATCAGCATGGTGCCGACGAAGGTGCAGGGCAGGGCCCAGCGAGCGGCGCCTTGTTGCTGGGCCGCCCATAAACCGACCGCCAGCATCGCCAGCAAGTGGTCGAGGCCGCCGATGGGGTGGCTGATGCCGGCCATCAGACCGTTGTCGCCATGCCCTGGGTGGGCGAAGGCCAGGGCCGGGGTCAGCAGCAGGGCCAGGGCTCCGAAAATACGCTTGAGTGTCATAGGGTGGCTTCCTTGTTGAGTCGTTTATCAAGGGGAATCAGGCGGCGCCAAGCAGGCCCTGGCGTTCGATGAATTCGATGATCTGGTCCAGGCCGAGGCCGGTTTTCTGGTTGCTGAAGACGAACGGCTTGCCCGCGCGCATGCGCTGGGTGTCGCTGTTCATCAGTTCCAGGGAGGCGCCCACCAGTGGCGCGAGGTCGACCTTGTTGATCACCAGCAGATCGGACTTGCAGATCCCCGGGCCGCCCTTGCGCGGCAGCTTGTCGCCCGCGGAAACGTCGATCACGTAGATGGTCAGGTCCGACAGCTCCGGGCTGAAGGTCGCCGACAGGTTGTCGCCGCCGGATTCCACCAGAATCAGGTCCAGCCCGGGAAAACGCCGGTTCAGTTGATCCACCGCTTCGAGGTTGATCGACGCATCTTCGCGAATGGCGGTGTGCGGGCAGCCGCCGGTTTCCACGCCGATGATCCGCTCCGGCGCCAGGGCCTGGTTGCGCACCAGGAAGTCGGCGTCTTCGCGGGTGTAGATATCGTTGGTGACCACCGCCAGGTTGTAGCGCTCGCGCAGGGCCAGGCACAGGGCGAGGGTCAGGGCGGTCTTGCCGGAGCCGACCGGGCCGCCGATGCCGACGCGCAGGGGTTGTGAGTTCATGTGCTTCTCCACAATAAAAGGCGCCATGTCAGAGGGGGCCTAGGAACGGAATAGACGGCTGTACTGGCGCTCATGGGCCATGCACGCCAGGGACAGGCCAAACGCGGCGCTGCCGTAATGGATGGGGTCGATGTGGGTGGCGTCATGCTGCGCCTGTTGCAGCAGCGGCAGCAGTTCACTGGTCAGGCGCTGGGCAGCTTGCTGGCCCAGGGGCAGGGTTTTCATCAGCACTGCCAGTTGGTTTTCCAGCCAGCTCCAGAGCCAGGCGGCCAGGGCGTCCTGGGGGCTGATCTGCCAGGCACGCGCCGCCAGGGCCCAGCCCAGGGCCAGGTGCGGCTCGCCGCGTTGCTGGAGAAAATCCCGGGCGGCCTGATCCAGCTCAGGCAGGCCGTTGAGCAGTTGCTGCAGGGAATAGCCCATCTGCCGGCTTTCCTGATACAGCTCGCGGGTTTCCCGGCTGGCGCGATGCTCGTCGCACAGTTGCAGCAACTGCGCCCAGTCTTCATCCGCTGCGGCCTGGCAATGGGCAAGCAACAGCGGCGCTTCGAACCGCGCCAGGTTCAACAGCAATTGATCGCTGATCCAGCGCCGGGCGCTGGCCGAGTCCACCACGCGCTGCTGCTCGACGGCCATTTCCAGGCCCTGGGAATAGCTGTAGCCGCCAATCGGCAACTGCGGACTGGCCAGGCGCAGCAGGGCCCAGGCTGGGTTCATGGGCGCACGCCAAACTGGTGCAGGCGCGGCGGGTAGTTGAAGTCCTCGTCACCGTGCCGCGAGTGATGGTGGCCGCCGCCGTAGGCGCCGTGTTCCGGTTGGAATGGCGCTTCAATGGCTTCGGCCGAGGCTCCCAGTTGTTCGAGCATGGCCTTGAGCACGTAGTCATCGAGCAGGCGCAGCCAGCCATCACCGACTTGCAGCGCGACATGGCGGTTGCCCAGGTGATAGGCGGCACGGGTCAACTCGAAGGCGTTGCGGCAGGTGACGTGCAGCAGCGCTTCGGGGCGAGCGCAAACGCGCACGACGCGCCCGTCTTCGGCAGCCAGGCATTCACCATCGTGCAGCGGCGGCTGGCCGCGCTCCAGAAACAGACCGACGTCTTCACCCTCGGCACTAAAACAGCGCAGACGGCTTTTGCTGCGGGCCTCGAAGTTCAGGTGCAGCTCGGCGGACCATTGGGCTTGAGGTTCGATTCGGCGATGAATCACCAGCATGTGAGGGCTTCCAGCTAAGAGCGATGCAGGTGCTAGAGCAAGGGCCTTGCCAATCACCGGATACGCTCGAAAAACCCGGCGACCCCCCTATGTGCACGCCTGAAAATGGGGCACGCTCGTGTTTTATTTTGTTACAAGTTGGCGAGATGCACTGATTTATAGCACCGGCTTGGTGCGTCGTCGGATTTTTTGCTGCAAGGCGGGGCGCCGCGTCGGGTGCTAAGCGTTCGGCTTGATCGGGCGAGAGGGGGGGCTCTGTGGGGAAGGTACGGGGTTACTCGGTGCTGCCCAGGCCTTGCCAGTGCTTGAGGCCAATGAAGATAAAGCGCAGTTGCTGGGTGATCTTGGCCTGAGGCGTCAGGTGTTCGGGCAGGGCCGCAGCGGGCGGGTCGATGATGTCCGGCAGTGTGGCGAACACACTTTTGACGATCAGGTCGGCGATCACGCCGAGGTCCGCCGTCGCCAGATGCTGCAATTTGGGCATCAGGCTCAGGTCGGTGGCGAGGTCGGTGCTGATGTTTTCCCGCAGGTTGGCAATCGCCTGGCGCACCGGCAGCGAGCCACCGTACTGCTCACGCGCAAGAAACAGGAACTGCGAACGATTGGCCGCCACCACGTCGAGGAAGATCCGTACCGATGCGTCGATGATCCCGCCCATGACGAACTCGTTATGGCGGACCAGGCGAATGGTTTCGCGGAAGGTCTGGCCGACTTCGCTGACCAATACCAGGCCCAGTTGGTCCATATCGGCAAAGTGCCGGTAGAAACCGGTGGGGACGATACCGGCGGTCTTCGCCACTTCGCGCAGGCTCAGGCTGCCAAACCCTCGGCCACACTCCATCAAGTGACGGGCTGCGTCCATCAGGGCATTGCGGGTTTGTTGCTTCTGTTCGGCACGGGGCAGCATTGGCGGGCTGACTTTCTACTCAGGAAGAGCGGGGCACTCTAGCAAATCAACTTTGTCGGCGTCGAACCCGGGCTGGATTGACGGGGGGGCGTGTTGGAACGAGGTGAGGGCTTTACAAAGTCAAAGCCCGATCCAGGGACCGGGCTTTTTTCTGGGCCAGCATGGGCTCAGCTCACAGCTTGATGACGTTGTTCCAGGCGATCAGCACCGTCTGCGGCAACAGTCTGACCTTGTGGGGTGCGATCGAAGCCATCTTCGGCAACAGTCTGACCTTGTGGGGTGCGATCGAAGCCATCTTCGGCAACGGTCTGGCCTTGTGGGGTGCGGTCGTAACCATCTTCGGCAACGGTCTGACCTTGTGGGGTGCGATCGTAGCCGTCTTCAACCAGGCCTTTCTGTTCCAGGCGATCACGGCCACCTTCGGCTACGGTTTGGCCTTGTGGGGTGCGATCATAGCCGTCTTCGGCAACGCTCTGGCCTTGTGGGGTACGGTCCGAGCCATCGGCAGCGACTTTGTTGCGTTCGATCAGGCGGTCCGAACCACCTTCAGCGAGGGTCTGGCTGAACACGGTGTGGCTGGCTTTGACTTGTGGAGTGGCCTGTTCGGCGGCTGGCAGGGCATAAGCGTTGGCGGCCAGGATCGAGAGGGTCAGGCTGAGCAGTAATTGGCGTTTCATGATGGGGGTGCTCCTCGGGAGGGCGATAAAGTGGGTACGGAGCCAATGTTACGCGCGCTAAATCGATAGAAAAGTTCATAAAGACAATGGTAATAATCAACGGAATTGATTATTCGGCCCAAGGGCTCTATCTCGGGCCTTTGCGGCGAGGTGTTTTGCACCGGAGTGGGTATTTCCGACTCACTTGCGCTTCACATTCGGGCGGGCGCGGTAACGCGAAGTTGGCGGCCTGGTCAGAAAACCCCGGGTTATTTCGTCTAAATCGGCATTCGGGTTAAACCTGAGAGCGCTTTATCAGTCGTAGTTTTCATGGCCGATCATTTTTGTCCGGCATTTCATCCAAGGCGCCGTCCTACGCGCGCCTCGTCGTATTCAGGAGCCCTGTGCAATGACGCGCACTCGTAAAATTTTCGCCTGGACCATCGCCATCCTGGTGCTGCTATTGGCCGTGTTGGTGCTGCTGATTGCCTTCTTCGATTGGAACCGGATCAAGCCGCAGATCAACGCCAAGGTGTCCGAGGAGCTGCATCGGCCATTCGCAATCAATGGTGACCTGGCGGTGATCTGGCAGCGCGAGCCCGACGAAGGTGGCTGGCGGGCCTGGGTGCCGTGGCCGCATGTGGTGGCGCAAGACCTGACCCTGGGCAATCCGGACTGGTCCAAGGCCCCGCAGATGGTCACTCTCAAGCGTGTCGAGTTGCGTATTTCGCCCCTGGCACTGTTGGCGCAGCGCGTGCACATCCCGCGTATCGACCTGACCGAACCCAATGCCGCGCTGCAACGGCTGGGCGATGGGCGCGCCAACTGGACCTTCAAGTTCGACCCCAAGGACCCCAACGCCGAGCCCTCCAATTGGGTGGTGGACATCGGCGCCATCGGTTTCGACAAGGGCCACGTGACCCTCGACGACCAGAGCCTGAAAACCCAGCTCGACCTGCTGATCGACCCTTTGGGCCAGCCAATTCCATTCAGCGATATCGTCGGCGACAAGGCCGCGAAAAAGGTCCAGGAAAAAGGCGCCGAGCCCCAGGCCTATGCCTTCGCGTTGAAGGTCAAAGGTCAATACCATCAGCAGAAACTGACCGGCACCGGCAAGATCGGCGGGCTGCTGGCCCTGCAGGACGCGGCCAAGCCGTTCCCGTTGCAAGCCAAGGTCAAGATCGCCGACACCAGCGTTGAGTTGCAGGGCACCCTGACCGATCCGCTGAACCTGGGGGCGCTTGATCTGCGCCTGAAACTGGCCGGCAGCAGCCTGGGCAACCTGTACCCGCTGACCGGCGTCACGCTGCCGGATTCGCCGCCCTATGCCACCGACGGCCACCTGATTGCCAAGCTGCATGACCCGGCCGGCGCGAGTTTTCAGTACCAGGACTTCAACGGCAAGATCGGCGACAGCGACATCCATGGCAACCTGGCCTATGTCGCCAGCCAGCCGCGGCCCAAGCTCACCGGGGCGCTGGTGTCCAACCAGTTGCTATTTGCCGACCTCGCGCCACTGATCGGTGCCGACTCCAATGCCAAGCAGAAGGCCCGGGGCGGCGAAAGCAAACAGCCGGCGGACAAAGTGCTGCCGGTGGAGGAGTTCCGCACCGAACGCTGGCGCGATATGGACGCCGATGTCGAATTCACCGGCAAGCGCATCGTCCACAGTGCCGACCTGCCGTTCACCGACCTCTATACCCACCTGGTGCTCAATGACGGGCACCTGAGCCTCGAGCCGCTGCGTTTTGGCGTGGCCGGCGGCAAGCTCGATGCGCAGATCCGCCTCAATGGCCAGGCCACGCCCTTGCAGGGCCAGGCCAAGCTGACGGCGCGCAACTTCAAGCTCAAGCAGTTGTTCCCGACCTTTGAACCGATGAAAACCAGTTTCGGCGAACTCAATGGCGATGCCGATATCTCTGGCACCGGCAATTCGGTGGCCGCGTTGCTGGGGACCGCCAATGGTGACCTGAAGATGCTGATCAACGATGGCGCCATCAGCCGCAGTCTGATGGAAATCGCCGGGCTCAACGTCGGTAACTATGTGGTGGGGAAAATGTTCGGCGACAAGGAAGTGAAGATCAATTGCGCCGCCGCCGACTTCGGGATCAAGAGCGGGCTGGCCACCTCGCGCCTGTTCGTCTTCGACACCGAGAACGCCATCATTTACATCGATGGCACGGCAAACATGACCCGCGAGCAGCTCGACCTGACCATCACCCCGGAATCCAAGGGCCTGCGTCTGTTCTCCCTGCGCTCGCCGCTGTATGTGCAGGGTCCGTTCATCAAGCCGAGCGCCGGGGTCAAGGCGGTGCCGCTGATGCTGCGCGGTGCCGGCATGGTCGCCCTGGGGGTGATTGCCGGGCCGGCGGCGGGCCTGTTGGCGCTGGTTGCGCCGAGCGGGGGCGAGCCGAACCAGTGCGCGCCGCTGCTGGACCAGATGCGCTCGGGCAAGGCACCGGTCACGGTCAAGCCGACCAAGTAACCCGCCCAAACGAAAAAAGCCAGCTCCGGAGAGCTGGCTGCGGTATTACGAGAAGCGGCTTACAGGTCGGCCAGGATATCCGCCATGTCGTCGGCGTGTTCCTCTTCCTGGGCCAGGATGTCTTCAAAGATACGACGCGTGGTCGGGTCCTTGTCGCCGATGTACTGGATGATCTCGCGGTAGCTGTCGACGGCGATCCGCTCTGCCACCAGGTCTTCGTAGACCATTTCTTTCAAGGTGTTGCCGGCCACGTACTGGGCATGGGAGTTCTTGGACAGCAGGTCGGGGTTGAACTCCGGTTCGCCACCCAGTTGCACGATGCGTTCGGCCAGCTTGTCGGCGTGCTCGGCTTCCTGGTTCGCGTGTTCGAGAAATTCGTCGGCGGCGACACTGGCCTTGATCCCGTTGGCCATGAAGTAGTGCCGTTTGTAGCGCAGGACGCAGACCAGTTCAGTGGCCAGCGACTCGTTGAGCAGGCGCAGGATCTCTTCCCGGTCGGCACTGTAGCCTTCGGTCACGGCGCCGTTCTCCACATGCTGGCGGGCGCGTTCGCGAAGGGTGTTTACATCAGATAAATGCATGTCGCTCATCTCGATCTCCTGGAGGCTAATCCGATTGACGCCAGGCTCTGTCGGCCTGATCGCTACCTTGGGTGTGAGTCTCGGGAGCTGCAAAAAGTTTTATCGGATGTGTCCGGCGGTCAACTGCGCGCCAGGGGTGGATGCCCGGCCAGCAGCGATTCCTGCTGCAGCCATTGGAGAAAGGCGCGCACCGGCGGATGGCGCTCGCGCCCCGGCACACACAGTGCGCTGTAGCCGGCACCGTCCACCTGGACCTCGGGCCGGTAGGGCTGCAGCAGGCCGCCGGCCACGCTCTGCGACACCAGGATGTTGCTGGCCAGGACCAGGCCCTGACCGGCAATCGCGGCTTGCAGGGCGTACTGTTCCTCGTCGTAGGAGCGGATCAGCGGCTGGTGCTCGAACCAGCTTTCCCCGGCCAGGGCGCACCAGGCCTGCCAGCCGTCGGCATAGAGCCGGGAGTTGCGCCAGTGCACGCTGATCAGGGTCGGTTGCTGCTGGTGGGCCTGGGCCACTTGCTGCGGGGCGCCATAGACCGCGAAACGCTCGTCGAACAGGCACAGGCCGTGCAGGTTCAGGTAGCCCTCCTGGCTGTAGCGGATCGCCACATCGATGCTTGCATCCTGTTGCAGGTCGACCACCTCGGATTGGCTATCCAGGCGCACGCTGATGTTGGGATACCGGGCATAGAAACGCCCCAGCCGCGGCACCAGCCACAAGGCGGCAAAGGCCGCGGTGGTGGAGACCGTCAGTTGGGTGTTGCTGGGTTTTGGGCGCAGGGTGTCGACGCTCTGGGTCACCTCCAGCAGGGCGCTATGCAGGCTGTGGAACAAGCGCTGGCCGGGCTCGGTCAAGCGCACCTGGCGCGGCAACCGTTCGAACAGCGCCACCCCCAGCCAGTGTTCCAGGCTACGGATCTGGTGTGACACCGCGGTGGGCGTCACCGACAGGTCTTCGGCGGCGGCCTTGAAACTCAGCAGGCGCGCGGCGGACTCGAAAGTGCGCAGGGCGGTGAGAGGCAGGTGAGCAAACATCCAAGGCTCCACGATTGATTTAAATTCATCTGAAAGGATTTCTGCTCATTTGTTGAAGCAGGGTTTGGCTAATAGATTTAGCGCGGACAGGCCCTGGTTTCAAGGCCGCAATCAGCAACCTGCATGAGGCAGATGAGATGAGTACAGTTCTTGCGGTTCACGGTAGCCCACGGGGCGAGCGCTCCCATACCCGGCGCTTGGCCGAGGTTTTCCTCCAGGCCTGGCAAACGGCCAACCCCCAGGGGCATCTCACTCGGCGCGAGGTCGGACGCGGGCATTTGCCCCACGTCAGCGAGGCTTTTATCGCCGCGGCGTTTTATCCACAGCCCGAGGCGCGGCCGTTGTCGATGCAGGCGGACCTGGCTTTGAGCGATGAGCTGGTGGCGGAGTTGCTCGGCCACTCGCGCCTGGTGATCGCGGCGCCGATGCACAACTTCAGCGTGCCCAGCGGGATCAAGGCCTGGGTCGATCACATCGTGCGCCTGGGGCTGACGTTCAACACCCTGCAGGACAACGGCGTGGCTCAGTACCAGCCGTTGGTTCAGGGCAAGAAAGTGTTGATCGTCACCAGTCGTGGCGGGGGCGGCTTTGGTCCGGGAGGCGAGCATGAAGCGATGAACCACGCGGATCGCTGGTTGCGTACCGCCCTGGGTTTTATCGGTATTGAGAACGTCACGATGGTTGCCGCGGAGGGTGAGGAGTCGGAGAGCGAGGGTTTTCAGCGTTCCTGCGCAGAGGCGCAGCAGCGCTTGCAGGCCCTGGCGCAAACCTTCTGAGAAGGCAGTGTTGGCCAGGACGTTGCTGCGGTTGGTGGAGCTGATGGAGGCGGGGGTGGTCAGGCTTAAGCAGCCGGGTGGGCGACAGGGCTGTCATCAGCGTGTCGCCAAAGCGTCATGGGGGCTGACGATGTCCCCGGTTATGGTTTAGCTTTCAGCCAGCCCCGCTGCCTTCGCACAAGGACGTCGCCGCATGTCTCAAGAACTCGCCACGCGTTACCCGCTGGTCCTGGTGCCCGGCATGCTGGGGTTTGTCCGCCTGCTGCTGTACCCCTATTGGTACGGGATAGTCGCAGCCTTGCGCCGGGGTGGTGCGACCGTGATTGCGGTGCAGGTTTCGCCGCTCAACTCCAGTGAGGTGCGCGGCGAGCAGTTGCTGGCGCGGATTGAAGCCATCCGCCAGGAAACCGGAGCGGCCAGGGTCAACCTGATCGGCCACAGCCAAGGCTCGCTGACCGCGCGTTATGCCGCGGCCAAGCGACCGGACTGGGTGGCGTCGGTGACTTCGGTGGCCGGGCCCAACCACGGTTCGGAACTGGCCGACTACCTGGAGAAACACTACCCGGCGACCACCGCCAAGGGGCGTCTGCTGAGTGTCGCCCTGCGCCTGATTGCAGCGCTGATGAGCCTGCTGGAGACCGGCTATCGCGGGCCGCGGCTGCCGGTGGATGTGCCGGCGGCGCACCAATCGTTGACCAGCGAGGGCGTGGCCCTGTTCAACCGCCAGTACCCCCAGGGCTTGCCTGATACCTGGGGCGGCCAGGGGGCGGAAGAGGTCGACGGCGTGCGCTATTACTCCTGGTCCGGGACCTTGCAGCCCGGCAAGACCGACCGCGGGCGCAATCTGCTGGACGGCACCAACCGCAGTTGCCGGCTGTTCGCCAGAACCTTCGTGCGGGAAGCCGGGCACTGCGATGGCATGGTCGGGCGCTACAGCTCGCACCTGGGCACGGTGATCGGCGACGAATACCCGCTGGATCATTTCGATATCGTCAACCAATCCCTGGGGCTGGTGGGCAAGGGCGCCGAACCGGTGCGGCTGTTTGTCGAGCATGCCCGGCGCCTCAAGGCGGCGGGCGTCTAGGGGCTGTCAGTGTGGCGCGGCCGGGTCAGGCCGGTTGTGGCGAACGGCCGATGACGGTGGTCCAGCGTTCGCAGACAATCACCCCGCCCAGGGTCAGAACGCCGCCCACCAGGTGGTACAGGGCCAATTGTTCGTGCAGCACCACGGCCGCGATCAGGGCGGTGACCAGCGGCAGCAGGTTGAAAAACTGCGTGGTGCGGCTCGGCCCCAGGCGCGACACGGCCTGCATCCAGGCCAGGGGCGCCAGCATCGAGGCCAGCAGGCAGGCATAGAGCACCAGAGGAATGTTGCGCAGGGTCGGGCCGACTTTCTCGGACAGCAGAAACAACGGCAACAGCACCAGCACCGCCACCAGCACCTGCAGGTACAGCAGCACCAGGGGCGGGATGCGCAACTGCCATTTTTTCAGCAGGGTGCTGTAGATCGCGTAGGCCAGTGTGGCAATCAGCATCATCGCGTCACCCAGGTTCACCCCGTGTTGCAGCAGGGTCTCCAGGCTGCCGGCGGACACCACCACCAGCACCCCGGCGAACGACAGCAAGGCGCCGACCAGCGCGCCGGCGGTCAGGCGCTGGCCGAGGCTGATAATGGCCATGGCCAGCGACATCAGCGGCATCAGCGACAGGATGATCCCCATATTGGTGGCCGACGTGCGGCTCGCGGCGAAGTAGGCCAGGCTCTGGTAAACCGCCATGCCCAGCACGCCAAGGATGAAAATCCGCCCCAGGTTCGGGCGGATCAGCGGCCAATGCTGCTTCACCGGCTTGAGCATGAACGGGGTGAACAGCAGCCCGGCCAGCAGCCAGCGGTAAAAACCGATCTCCGCCGGGAAGATGGCGTCGGCCGCCAGTTTGGTGACCACGGTGTTGCCGGCCCAGATCAGAATCGCCAGCAAGGGATAAGCGTATTGCATGAGAACAGCCATAACGTTGATGAGGAGGGATTATCCGTCTGTCTGGATAAATGCTTATACTTCGAAACAGACAACCCGCCCTTGAATCCGGACAGCATGAGCAAAAAACATATCGAGCTGCTGCCTTTCAGCGGCCTGCCGGCACCGCTGTACTTTCGCCATGCGCACTTTCATGCCCACAGCCATGCCCTGGAGCATCGGCATCCCTGGGGTTGCCTGGAGTATTCGGCCCATGGCGTGCTGCACATGGAGATCGCAGGCAGCCGCTTCATGTCGCCGCCGCAGTTCGCCATCTGGGTGCCACCCCACACCGAGCACAGCTTCTACAGCCCGCAGCCGATCACCTACCGTGCCGTGTGCCTGGTGCCCGAGTTGTGCGAGGCGCTGCCGCAGCAGGGCTGTACCCTGGCCATCAGCGATATTCTCAAGGCCATCCTCAAGGACTTTGCCGTGCGCGACGTGCAGATACCCGACGGCGCGGCTGACCAGCGCCTGGCCGAGGTGGTGCTGGATCAACTGCAACAGGCGCCGGTGCATGACTGCTATCTGCCCTACGCCAGCAGCCCGGCCTTGCTCGGGGTGCTGGAAGCCTTGCAGGCCGCGCCGGGGGACAACCGCCCGCTGGCCGACTGGGCCGGGCAGATCCATGTCAGCGAACGCACCTTGGCCCGGCAGTTTGTCCGGGAACTGGGGATGAGTTTTGGCGAGTGGCGCCAGCGCCTGCGCTTTTTGGCGTCGATCGAGGCCCTGGACAGTGCCCGCAGCGTCCAGGAAGTGGCATTCGACATGGGCTACAGCAGCGCTTCAGCTTTTATCGCGATGTTCCAGCGCCAGGCCGGCTGCACTCCCGAGCAATACCGGCGGACCAGTTTGCAGAACAGGTGAAGGTGTAACCGGGTTTGTCTACACTGCGCTGGAGGCCGTGCCGATCGGCGCGGTAACCAGGAGAAAACTCCATGAAGATGCTGCGTATTCCGTTGTTGATGGTGGGCCTGTTGCTGTGTTCCCAGGGGTTTGCCGCAACGGCTGCCCAACAGGCCCAGCAGGACAAGATGAAGTCCTGCAATGCCGACGCCACCACCAAGGCCCTCAAGGGTGATGAGCGCAAGGCCTTCATGAGCACCTGCCTGAAAGCCGCCAAGCCCACTCAGCAAGACAAGATGAAAACCTGCAACGCCGACGCCACCACCAAGGCCCTCAAGGGTGATGAGCGCAAAACCTTCATGAGCACCTGCCTCAAGAACAAGTAAATCCCCCCGGTTCAGGCCTCTGCTGTTGCCGCAGTCGGAGGTCTTGGCCGAGGTTCAAGTCCCTTCGCCAAATCCCTGTATCCCGACCTATCCCTTTGGTTATGATTCGGCGCCGTAGTGGCGCTTTGTCATTGTCTGCGATGAGGCGTGCGGGTCCTGCTCGCTCATTGCTCTACCCAGGAATACGCGGTGAAGAAAATCGTATGGATGATGGTGCCCCTGTCGCTGCTGGGATGTGATTTTCACGCCCGCAGTTCCGCACCGACCCTCTGGAGCGACGGCATCATGCTGGAGCAGAAAAAGGTGGCGGTGGATGAACAGCACGCAAAAGTGATCATGCAGTCGACGAGTGTCAGCGCAGTGGAGTTTTCGGTCAGGCGCGAAAACGACCCGGACCCGCGTCCCGAAAAACTGGGCACCGCGTCCAAGCCTCTGGGCGGCAAGGTGGGGGCCTGGTTCGCCACCTTCGAGAGCGCCGTGCACAAGAACTTCCCCCAGCTTGAAATACCGGCGCAGCCCGGCCAGAAGTTGCAGGTACTGGGCTATTGGGAAACCTCGGGCACTCAGCCGGCGCCGGGTTATGAGTATCAGAGCACGGTGCAGAAGGTGTACGACCCGCAGAAGAACAAGTGGGAAGACAAGCCGGTGTCCATTCCCACCGTGCCGACCTCAAGCCATTGCGGGCCGTTGGGCAGCACCTTTGTGCCGGAGAAGCAAAAGGTCTACCTGGTGGAGTTCGCCAGGGTCGATAACGACACGGCTTGCCAGCAGCATGTCTATGACATCACCCAGCCCAATCAACGCATCCCGGTGGTGCTGATCGATGACATGCCCGGTTCAAGCATGCAGGCGTTTCATTCGCCTTAGACCGGGCGCCGAAGCAGGAGGTTTTTCAATAGGCGCGGCTATGACCCGCCCACTATCGGGAGCGGCTGGGCGCAATGAAGAGGGGTGAATCCGGTGTGTCTATTTGGATACAAAACACCTCATCCGGCGTGCTCCCAGTGGCCTTTTCTGCCGGTGGGCTAGTGGCAATAAGCCTTGTAGCCGCTCGTCGTTTTTCTGTCATGTAACGGATTTAACGCCTTAATATCTTTCCCCTTCAAAAGCAGGTGCTGGATTACACCTGATAGGCGCTGCGGTTTTCTGCGTCGGTTATTCAAGGGAATTGAATGAATGTCACGTTTTGGCATCACGCCTGTAGTAGCGTTTTGTGCTCTGTTCACTTCCATGCTCCAGGCTGCCCCGGTGCAGACCCCGGGCGATCGCGACCTGATTCGTGATCGCCAGCAGCAGTTGCTGCAAGAGCAGCAAAAACGTCTCGAAGAACTCCAGCAGTTGCCGGGTAAGTCCCTGCCGCCTGCACCCACCGAAAAAGCCGATGAACAGCGCTGCTTCACCATCAAGACCGTGGTGCTGGATGGTGCCGAACACCTGAGCTCCGGCGATCGTGACCGCTTGTTGGCGCCTTATCGCAACCAGTGCCTGTCGGTCGGCCAGATCAACACCCTGCTCAAAGCCATTACCCATCACTACCTGGAACGCGGGTATGTGACCACCCGTGCCTATCTGCCGGCCCAGGACCTGTCGACCGGTGAACTGAAGATCGTCGTGGTCGAAGGCCGCCTCGAGTCCCTGGACAGCTCGGCGCTGGCCAGTTCCCGGGAGCTGGCGATGACCTTTCCGGGGCAGGTGGGGGACGTGTTGAACCTGCGGGAACTGGAGCAACTGGTCGATCAGTTGACGCGCCTGCCTTCGCGCCAGGCCGAGCTTGAGCTGGCCCCCGGCGACGAGGTCGGCGGCAGCCGGGTCGGGCTCAAGGGTGAACGACTCAAGCCCTGGCGCGTCTCGGCGACCCGTAACAACGATGGCGATAAAACCACCGGCGAGCAGCAGATGGGCGTCGGTCTCGATTGGGACAGCCCGCTGGGCCTGGCCGACCAGTTGAGTTTGCGCGCCAATCAGGATGCGGTCAGTGATCGCTGGCGCCACTCCGACAACCAGAGCCTCTACTACAGCCTGCCCTGGGGCTGGTGGACCCTCAGTTATTCCTACAGCCAGAGCTACTACCGGACCCGCAATGACGACGCCGGGTTTGCTTTCGAATTCGATGGCGTGAGCAAGAGCCAGCAACTGCGCGCCGAGCGTGTGCTGCACCGCGACAACCTGAGCAAGACCGGCATGAGCCTTGGCCTGAGCCAGTTGCATACGCGCAATTACATCGATGACAACTTTATCGATGTGTCCAGCAACCGCATCACCGAAACCCAGTTGGGCTTCAACCACGGCCGGCGTATCGGCAGCGCCTTTGTCAACGCCGATATCGGCTGGCAACAGGGCATCGGTGCCCTGGATGCCCAGGGCAGTGGCCACCCGCGCGGCAGCGAGCCCGTGGCCCGTTACAACAAATACACCCTGACCCTGAGCTACCTGCAGCCGTTTCGCCTGTGGGACGAGAACTTCAGCTTCGACAGCCTGGCCACTGGTCAGCGCAGCGAAGACGTGTTGTTCAGCCCGCAACGAATCAGCCTGGGCGGGGTCAGTTCAGTACGGGGCTTTCAAGACCAGAGCCTGTCCGGCGACAGCGGTGGCTACTGGCGCAACCAGTTGCGCTGGCGGCGCGCCGTGACCTGGCAGCCGCTGCTGCCTTTTGTGCATGAGTACGGGGCGGCCCTGGCCTATGACGTTGGCGTGATAAAGGGCGGGCGCTACAACCCGGATGCCAAGGGGCGCATGACCGGCAATGCCCTGGAATTCAACGCCAGTGGCCAGTACCTGGCGGCTTCGGTCAGTTTTGCTCGATCCCTGGAGCGACCCGGCCTGATCGAGAAACGAGAACATCCGGTGTATTTCCGCCTCGACATGTTCTTTTGATTTGACTCACTTTCAGTGAATGGATGATTGCCACATGGACGTTCGCAAGCCCTTTGCTCAATGCATTGCCCTATCACTGTCGGGCATCATTTTCCTGAACCCGATTGTCAGCGTCGCCGCCGGGCTGACGCTCGATCCCCAGGCGGGTGGCAATGCCACCATCGGCCAGGCAGGCAATGGCGTGCCAGTGGTCAATATCAATGGGACCAACGGCAGCGGGCTGTCTCACAACAAATTCAGCGAATACAACGTCGGCAGCAACGGCCTGATCCTCAACAACAGCGTCAATTCGGTGCAGAACACCCAGCTTGGTGGTTACATCCCGGGCAACGCGAACCTCAAGGGCCAGGCCGCGCAAGTCATCCTCAACGAAGTCACCGGCAGTAACCGCAGCACCCTCAAGGGCTACACCGAAGTCGCGGGCCAGGCGGCGCGGGTGATAGTCGCCAACCCCCATGGCATCACCTGCAACGGCTGCGGCTTCATCAATACGCCGCGCGCCACCCTGACCACCGGCAAACCGGTGATCAATGGCCAGAAACTCGATCACTTCCAGGTCGATGGCGGGGATATCTCCATCGAGGGCGCGGGGCTCAACGCCAGCAATATCGACCAGTTCGACCTCATCACCCGCAGCACCAAACTCAATGCCGACCTGTACGCGAAGAAGCTCAATGTCATCACCGGCCGCAATGATGTCGGCGCCGATGACCTGAGCGTCACCGCGCGTGCAGACGACGGCAGCGCCAAGCCGGAAATGGCCATCGACAGCTCGGCCCTGGGCGGTATGTACGCCGGGGCGATCCGCCTGGTGGGCACGGAAAAGGGCGTGGGGGTGAACATCTCCGGCGAAATGGCCGCCAGCACCGGCGACATCCAGATCGATGCCAGCGGCAAGGTGACCGTAGCCAGCATGGGCGCCAACCAGGCCATCGCCATCAAGGCCCAGAGCATCGAGCTTCAGGGCCCGGCCTATGCGGGCACCGAAGCGCGGATCGACAGCCGCGGCGCCGTGACCGTCAGCAAGAGCCTCGCCGCGCGGGACAAAGTTCAGGTCACCAGCGGCAGCCAGATACGCAACAACGGCATCATCGAGGCGGGGGTCAACCCGGATAACACGCGCACTGCCACGGGCGATGTGACCCTCGTCAGCCAGACCCTGAGCAACCAGGGCAATGTGCTGGCCAGCCGCACGCTCAACGTGAAGGCGCAGCAGGCCGTCGAAAACAACAACGGCGTGATACAGGGCGCCAAGGTGCAAGTGAGCACCGCGCGCCTGGTCAGCCAGGGCGAGCAGGCGCGGCTGCTTGCGCAGCACACCCTCACCCTCGACACCCCGGCCATCGTCAACCTCGGCGGGCTGATCCGCTTTGGTGACGGCCAGGCGGTCGACCTCAACCTTGCCAGCCTGGACAACACTGGCGGGCGGATCGAGGTTGCCGGTGCCGGTCTGAACTTGCGTACCAGCGATTTCATCAACCAGAAGGGCAAGGTGATTGCCGACCAGGTACTGGTCACGGTTGATCGCCTCAACAACCAGCAAGGCCTGATCGGTGCGAGCCAGGGCAGTGCGATTTTCAAGATCAGCGGCCAGCTCGATAACGACGGCGGCCACCTCCAGGCCAAGAGCCTGCTTGAAGTGCAAGCGGGTGAAGCCCTGAACCGTGGCGGCAGCTTGTTGGGCGACCAGATCACCCTGACCGCGCAACGCCTGGACAACAGCCAGAAAGGCATGATCAGCGCAGAGAACGGTGCGACCGCAATCACCCTCGACCAGGACCTGATCAATGCCGGTGGGCAGATCCAGGCCACTACCGCGCTCGACCTCAAGATGGCGAGCCTGGACAACCGTGGCGGCACTTTGATAGCGCCACAACTGACTCTGGACAGTCGCGGCAACCTGGCCAACCAGGGAGGCACCATCAACGGTGATGTGCTCAAGCTCAAGGCCGGGGATGTGGATAACAGCGGCGGCCTGCTGCAAGGCCGGCAAACACTGAATCTGCAAGCCGGTGACCTGGCGAACAATCAGGGTCGTGTCCTCGGCAACGAACTGACGGCCCACCTCGACGGGCTCAGCGACAACGCCAACGGCGTGCTCAGCGCCGAGAACGGCCCGCTGACGCTGATCGTCAAGCAGCACCTGAATAACGCCCTGGGCCATCTGCAAGCCAAACAGGGCAATGTGCGGGTCGAAGCCGGCAGCGTCGGCAACCAGCAAGGGGTCGTGGTCGGTAACCAACTGGTGCTGACCAGCAGCGGGATGCTCGACAACCGTGGCGGGCGCCTGGTGGGTGACCGCCTGACGGTCACCGCCAGCGGCCTGGACAACCAGGCCAAGGGGCTGCTTGCGGCCGGAACCGATGGCTTGACGTTGACCATCAACCCCAACGGCACCGCACCGGGTCAGGTGAGCAACAGCCAGGGGCGGATCCAGAGCGATGGCGCCTTGCAGATCGACGGTGGCCAGTTGAGCAACAGCGCGGGTGTGATGCTCGGCAATAGCCTGGTGATCAATGCCGACAGCCTGGACAACAGCAACCAGGGCGCACTGGTCGCCCAGGCCGGCAATGTCGCCCTGACCCTCAGTGGCGCCTTGAACAACAACGCCGGACTGATCGATGCCGGCGAGCAGAAACTGCGGGTCAGCCAGTTCAGTCAGCTCGACAACCTGGGTGGCACCTTGAAGGGCAAGCGCCTGGAAATCCAGGGCGGGGCTGTGGATAACCGTCAGGGCCAATTGCTCGCGGGCGGTGCGGGCCTGGAGCTGATCACGGGCAACCTGGATAACCGCGGGGGCATGATCCTGGCCAAGGACAGCCATGCCGAAGTGGCCCTGGCCCAGGGCGCCATGGATAACCGTGGTGGGACCTTGCAAGGCGCCAGCGTCGCGCTGACTGCCGGCTCTGTGGATAACAGTGCCCTGGATGGCAAGGCCGGCCTGATCAGCAGCCAATCCGGCGCGCTGAAATTGACAGTCGACCGCCTGACCAACCAGGCCGGCAAGCTGTATGCGAACGGCTTGCTCAGCTCTTCCGGGCAACTGCTGGACAATCGGGGTGGCGAAGTCAGCGCCCGGCAACTGGAACTGGCGGCCCGTGGCGACCTGTTGAACCAGGGTGGCCTGATCGAATCGGCTGACGGCCTGCTGCTTACCGGCGGCAACCTGGACAACAGCAGCGGCGGTCGAGTGCGGGCGCTGGCGGGGCAGTTGGGCACTGTTGCGCTGACCGGCAACCTGAATAACCAGGGCGGATCGCTGGCCATCGGTACGGCTGCATTTGCCCTCAACGCCGGGCTGTTGAGCAACTCCCTGGGGAGCATCGAACATGCCGGGGGCGGCCTGTTCAAGCTGGACCTGGCCGGGCTTGCGGGCAGCCAGGGCCGTATCACCGGTCTCGGCCACGGCGATTGGGATATCGGCGCGGTCAATGGCGCCGGGCTGTTGCAGCTCAATGGCGCACTGGACTTGAGCACCTCGGGTGATCTCAGCCTGAATGCCGGCGACCGCATTGCCAGTGCCAGCGGCCTGCGCCTGGGCGCGGTGAACCTGAACAACGGGGGCGAGCTGGTCAGCGATGGCGACCTGGCCCTGGAGCTGGGTGGAAACCTGAACAACAGCGGCCTGCTCTCGGCGCAGAAAAAACTCACGGTCGGCGCCACCGACTTGAACCAGCTCGGCGGACGTATCGCCAGTGGCGGTGATACCCAACTGAACCTGCGCGGCACCCTGGACAACCTGGGGCGCCTGATCGCCAGCCAGAACCTGTCGGTGTCCGCAGCGCAGATCAACAACCGCGGCACCCTGGGCGCCCTGGGGCAATTGGAACTGCGCTCGGCCAATGGCATCACCACCTCGGCCGACACGCTGATCTACAGCGGCGCCGACATGATCCTGCGCGGCAACGGCCTGGCCAACAGCTACGGCGATATCTACAGCGCCGGCAACCTCAGCTTCACCGCGTTGGATGGCGGGCGAGCGGCGTTGCTCAGCAACCGTTCCGGCACCATCGAAAGCGAAGGCGACATGTACATCGACGTGGGGTTGCTGGAAAACGCCATGGACAAATTCAAGATCGGCGAAAGCATCGTCAGTCGCCGTATCGACATCAATTGCACCGACTGCTCCGGCGACCACAACACCGGGACTTACATCGTCAACACCACCTACGAGGACAAGGTCCTGGAGCAATCGCCGGCTGCACGGCTGGTCTCCAATCGTGACCTGATCCTTCATGCCGACACCGTGGAAAACAAGCAAAGCCTGATCGCTGCCAACCGCGATGCCTTTGTCACCGCCAATAACTTCTACAACCGCGGCTCGACCTTGAACAAGCGGGTCGAGAGTATTTCCTATCTGTTGCATGGCGTTTCCAAAAGCGCGTTCCGCTATGCCCAGCAAGAAACGGTTGCGTGGAATGCCCGTAATGCAAATGTTGCCCCCGACCATCAGGAACCGGTGCCGGCGGTGATTTTGCAATACCCGGTCTGGGCCTCCAACAGCACCCTCCTGCCGGGCACACAAACAGGCTACGCCTCGACCTTGCAAGCGGGTCAGCGGCTGAACCTGCAAGTCAGTGGCAATCTTGAAAACGGCACCCTGACCGAACAGAGCCGCGCCCAACTGACGGGCCAGCAGTTGCAGAACAACCTGTCCCAGGCCGGTGGCCAGGTGATCACGGTCAATGCGCAAAGCTCTGCCGCCAGCAATCAGGAAGCCAAGGATGTGCAGCGCGTCGAGCGCGTAGCCGCCGATGGCAGCACCCAGGTCGGTTTCGTGCCAGTGGACTTCAGCGGCACGCCGTTCGTTGCGGTCGATCCGACTTCGCTTGCGAGCTACCACCTGCCCCAGGGCGAGTACGGCATGTTCGTCAAGAGCCAGAACCCCAGCGGTCGTTACCTGATCGAGACCAACCCGGCCTTTACCGATCTGTCGCGTTTCATGAGCTCCGACTACATGCTCGGCCATCTCAACTACAACACCGACCAGACCTGGCGCCGCCTGGGCGACGGGCTGTATGAGACTCGGCTGATTCGCGAGGCCGTGTTGGCGCAAACCGGGCAACGCTTCCTGGCGGCCAGCCTGACCAGCGATTACGACCAGTATCGCTACCTGATGGATAACGCCATTGCGTCCAAGGACCAGTTGCAACTGAGCGTCGGGGTCTCCCTCAACGCGCAGCAAGTGGCGGCCTTGACCCACGACATTGTGTGGATGGAAACCCGCCAGGTGCAGGGCGAACAGGTATTGGTTCCGGTGCTGTACCTGGCCCAGGCCGACTCGCGCAATCTGCGCGGCGGCAGCCTGGTGCAAGGGCGGGATATGACCGTACTGGCAGGCAATGACCTGACCAACGTCGGCACCCTGCGCGCCAGCAATGACCTGAGCGTCAATGCCGGCGGCAACCTGTATCAGGGTGGCCTGGTGGAGGCCAACCAGCGGGTCAGCCTGATGGCCCAGGACAGCGTGCGAAATGCCCTGGGCGGTGAAATCCGCGGTAACCAGGTGAGCGTCACCGCGATCAAGGGCGACCTGATCAACGACCGCACCGCCGTTGCAGTGGGTTATGGCTCGGGTTCGCGCACGGTGCTGGATCAGGGCAGCCAGATCAGCGCGCGGCAGCAGCTGGACCTCAGTGCCGGACGCGACCTGACCAACGCAGGCCAGATCAGCAGCGCCGGCGATGCCAAGCTCAGTGCCGGCCGGGATATCGATCTGCTCGCGGTGCAGGACCATACCTTCACCCAGAGCGCCATCAGCCGTGGCCTGGTCACCAAGGACACGCTGCAGAACCTGGGTTCCAGCGTGACCACCCAGGGCAATCTCGAACTCAATGCCGGGCGTGATTTGGCGGTGGTGGCGAGCAAGGTCGCTGCGGGCAAGGACCTGACGCTCAATGCCGAGCGCGATATGGTCATCGCTTCGGCCCAGGACGCAGAGGCGTCGACCTTCTCCCAGAAGAAAAAAGGCTCCTGGGGCAGCAGCAAGACCACCCGCAGCGCGGATTCAGCCACCACCAACGTCGGTTCTGAAATCAGCGCCGGGCATGACCTGATGGTCAATGTCAGCCAGGACAAGGACGGCCGCATCAGCCTCAATGGCGGGCGCGATGTCACCGTGGTCGGCAGCCAGTTGAAAGCCGGCAATGACCTGTTGCTCGGCGCCGGTGGCGATGTGAGCCTGGTCTCGGCGCAAGAGCAGCAGGACAGCGCCTACAGCCAGAAGAAAAAAGGCAGCTTCGGCCTCAATAAAAGTGGCAACAGTCGCAGTTCCAGCACCACCACCCAGGTGGGCAGCGAGCTGAGCGCCGGCAATGACGCCGTGATCATCGCCGGCACCAACGTCAACCTGTCGGCCAGCACCGTCGAGGCCAAGCGTGATGCGGAGCTGCGAGCAGGGCTGATCGACAAGAACGGCGACATCAACCTGATCGATGCGGCGAACGAGTCCACCAGCCAAAGCGAGAAGTACCGGAGCAAGGTCGGTTTATCCAGTTCCGGCAGTTTTATCTCGATTGCCTCGTCCAAGAAGTCGGGGCAGGAAAACCTGCAGACCCAGAGCGTCGGCAGTGTGGTCAGTGCCGGGCGTGATACCACGCTGCAAGCGGCCCGTGACGTGAACATGATCGGCAGTACCGCTGCGGCGGTGCGCGACCTCAACGTCGGTGCGGGGCGCGACGTCAATGTCCTGGCCGGCAGCAACAGCCAGGACCAGAGCAATTGGAAAAGCGAGAAGCACACCGGCTTGTCCCTGGAAAGCGACCGTAACGGCGTCACCGCCTTCCTGGGGCGTGAGGCCCTCAAGGAGAAATCGCGCAATGCCCAGCAGACGGTCGCCGAGAGCCAGTTGCTGGCCGGGCAGGACGTCAACATCAAGACCGGTCGCGACCTGACTGTGGAAGGTTCGCGGATCGACGCCAATCGCGACGTCAACCTGCAGGCCGGGCGCGACATCAATGTCGATGCCGGCAAGGAAACCTCGATTCAGGAAAACAGCAAGAGCCGCGACCGCAACGGCCTGACGGTCAATATCAGCCACAACTATGGCAACACCAAGGACGCCCTCGCAGGCACCGGCAAGGGTGAAGACGGCGTGAGCAAGGCCTCGAGCGTGCTGAGCACCGTGGATTCGATCAACCAGTTCACCTCCGGGCCGACCAGCGCAACCCACTTCGGCTCGGCCAGCCAGGCCACCAGTTCGCGCCAGGAAGTCCGGAGCAACAGCCCGTCGAATGTGGGCGCGGGTCGAGACATCAGTGCCGTGGCCGGCAATGACATCACTGTCCGTGGCAGCCAGTTTGACGCCGGGCGCGATATCACCCTGGCCGGGCGCAACATCACCGTGGATGTGGCGCGTGGCGTGGTCTCGGAAGAGAGCAAGACCACCCGCAGCCAGGGTGGCATCAACGGCCAGAGCGGCGGTGGCAGTGCCCGGGCCGGGATCGGCGGCAGTGTCGGCTCGGCTACCGAGCAACTCAGCGATGGCACCAGTACGCCTTCGGTGTTTCTGGCCGGGCGTGACGTCAGCCTTGAAGCCCGTGACAACCTGACGCTGATTGGGACCCAGGTCCATGCCGGGCGGGATATCGACCTCAGTGCCGGCAAGGACCTGACCATTCGCGCGGCGCAGAATGACTCCAGCAGTGAGTCCGATCGCAGCAGTGGCGGCGGTGAAGTCGGCCTGGCAGTGGGCGGCAAGGACTTCATCTCGGTGTATGCCAGTGTCGATATGGGCAAGGGCAAGCTTGATCGCGAGAACGAACGGCAGCAGAACGCCAACCTCGTTGCCGGTGACCAGTTGCGCTTCACCAGCGGCAAGGACAGCACTATTTCCGGTGCGACCTTGCGTGGCGATGAAGTCATCGGCCGGGTGGGCGGTGACCTGACCGTGTCCTCGGTGCCCGATACCGGCAAAGTCAGCGGCAAGCAACTGGATGCCAGTGTGACGGTGAGCATCGGCCTGGGCGGCGGTGGCAGTGTCAGCGGTTCGCTGGGGGTGGGCAAGACCACCGGCAAGACCGATTGGGTACAGGAACAGACCAGTATCACCGGCAAGAACGGCGTCGATATCCGCACCGAAAACCATACCCAGATCGACGGTGCGGTGATCGCCGCCGACAACGGCAAGCTGAAGCTGGACACCAACACCCTGGGCTTCCGCGATATCTCCGGCCAGGACAAGGAGCACAGCTACTACGTCAACGCGGGCGGTTCCTTCGCCTGGGGCGGCGGTGGCGACGGCGCCAAGTCGACGGGCGGCAAGGACGTCGCCTTCACCACTGACAAGAGTGTCGCCGGCAAGGGCCAGAATGGCGTCGCGGGCTGGAGCGTCAGCGGTTATGACTACCGCAAGGAGAAGGAGCAGGAAGTTCGCGCCACCGTGGGCGCCGGCAGCATCATCGTGCGCAACGATGCCAAGACTGGCGTGGACTCCACGACAGGCCTGAACCGCGATCTGACCAAGGCCTTCGAGATCACCAAGGACAAGGAAAAACGCACCGACCTGTATGTCAGCCAGTCCTCCTTGGACGGCGTGTCGCATCCGGTGGATACCGTGAACAACTGGCGCCAGGGTGTGAAGGACTATGGCAAGAACGCGGCGGGGATTTTTAGCCAGTACGCCGCCTTGAGCGGTGCCGCCAGCGCGGCGCTTGAAGAGAACCCGTCGCTGTGGCCATTGGCATGGATTCCAGGGCTGCTGGAAACCGTCATGGACAAGGCGTCCACCTACACCCTCGGGGTCATGCCGGGTGTTGAAAGTCATGGTGGCCTGATTACCCAGGTGCCGACTCTGTTGACCGGGGACATGCGTTTTTATCGAGTCAAAACCGGCTTCGAATACGAGTCAGACGGCAAGACCATCAAAGTGGATGACGGTGGCAAACCGGTGCTCAAGAAAGATCAGAGCCTGGTTGAGATCAGCCGGCCGGATGGCGATGGTGCGATTTTCACCAACGGCATTCAGAACTCGCTGCTCTCGGCCCTGGTCAATGGCGCTATGCAGACGGGCTCGGATACCTTCATGCAGGCCTACAACCCGGAGCACGGCATATTGGGCGACCTGGTCGAGTCATTGTGGGATGTGGCGCTGGGGGGGGTAGTGCGCTCCGGTAACGCGCGCGAACTGCATGACTTCTATCAGGCTGGCATCGACGACAATTACAAACTGGACATCGCCGGCCACAGCCAGGGTGGTCTCCTGACCTACCGCGGGATCTCGGGGCTGGACTTCAACCTCAATGGCAAAGTGGGCAGCATCCAATTGTCCGGCGCACCTGTGGGCTCGACGAGTTTCTTCCAGGCAGCCAAGGAGGCCGGGTTCAACATTGAGGACGGCGCGTACTTCCAGGTGAACCGTCCCGGGTCGAAAAACTTCTTCGGCATGTTGCCCGTCACCGATACCGTGTCTGACTTGTTGGGCGGCAACTTCCTTCATTCGTCCGACCCGGTGGCGCGCTTCTTTGGTTCCCTGACCACCAGCACGTCGTTGCTGGGTGCGGCCAGCCCTCACTCCAACTACTTGTGCGTGTCCAAAGCCATGTGCGGTGATCAACCCAACGCCCTGCAAGAGCAGTTCAAAGGCAATTCGCGCTACATCACGCCGACGGTGATCGATGCCAACGGCACCCACACGCGCTTGCCCGATCCGGCCAACAAGACCAACAAGCTATGAAGATTCTCAGAGCAGTCGTGGCAGGCGGGTTGCTGATCCTGGGCAGCGGGTGCAGCAACCCGCCCCTGGTCTACGAGAATGCTCGCTTCGATAACCGCATGCTCTGCACCGAAGGCGCCAAGCGGGTCACGTTGATGCAGCGTTATTCCTTCGACCTGCCGGGGCCTTTTCGTCATGCGCCCTGCGGGACGATCACCAGCGGGTTTTATTATGAGAAGGGCCTTGATGCTCTCTCCGTAGGGACGTCCGGAACCTTTTCCTATGGCGATATCCAGGTGACGGCGTCCGGGCTCTATATGCGGGTCAACAGCTTTCTCAGTGGCAGGTCGGACGGGCTGCTCTATCCCAAGCAGGCGTTTAAGGACGATCTGGTGGCCAGGCAGGCGTTGCCTTCCTATCACGGGGTCAAACCCAGCAGTTTCGATTGGGTGACACGCCAGGGTTTTCAATGCCTGCGTACCTACGAGCGCTGGGAAGGGAAGGCGGTTGGCATTTTCGAGGATGAGGTCAAGTACTGGTGCTGGGAGCAGGAGAGCGGCTTGAAGCAGCCTTTCTACGTGCATGCGGGCCAGCGCCTGCCCTTGGGAACCAAGGGCTACGACCTGGATCAGGTCTTTATCGAACCGTTCTTCCAGAGCCTGAAAATCAATCGATTGCCCGCACCGGTGCTGGCCAAGGCGCGGGCGGATCTGCAAGCCTTCTGTAGCCACGTCAAGTCTCGTCTGGACAAGAACCTGCCCTGGGGCGATGACTACCCCGACAAGCGCCTGAACCTGACCTTTCTGCATTACTGCGGCTACGACGTGCCGCTGCCTGACTCGGCCGCGCCAGCGCTCTGATGGCACCATTGATTCGAACCAACGGCTGTCGCGACACTCTTGTAAATAATTGAGCCGCTTTCCTTACGGCGCCTGCCCCTATTCGTGCCCGGAGAACGCTGGCAGACTGCCAATCTTTTCAAGCCGTTCGTTTTGAGGCTATATGCCAACGTTTTCTCAGCGTCATCTGTTGTTGTTCAGTTGGGTCATCATTTTCGGCGGGTTGCTCCTGGTTCTGCCGCTGCGACTATTGCCAAGCCTGCTGGCCGGGCTGCTGGTTTTCGAACTGGTCAATATGCTCACCCCGCAGCTGCAACGGCTGATCGAAGGACGACGCGCGCGTTGGCTGGCAGTCGCGTTGCTCGGCACCCTGGTGGTCAGCCTGCTGACGCTGCTGTTTGCCGGGGCCATCAGTTTTCTGCTGCACGAGGCGGAAAACCCAGGCGCTTCCCTGGATAAATTCATGGCCGTGGTCGACAAGGCGCGTGGCCAGCTGCCGCCGTTTCTCGACTCCTACCTGCCGGCCAGTGCCGCAGAATTCCAGGCCGCGATTGGCGCCTGGGCCAGCAAGCATTTGAGTGAGTTGCAACTGGTGGGCAAGGACGCGGCCCATATGTTCGTGACCTTGCTGATCGGCATGGTGCTGGGGGCGATCATCGCCTTGCAGCGGGTGCCCGACCTGACCAAGCGCAAACCGTTGGCCGCTGCCCTGTTCGATCGCCTGCACCTGTTGGTCCAGGCGTTTCGCAACATCGTGTTTGCCCAGATCAAGATTTCCCTGCTCAACACCTTCTTCACCGGGATCTTCCTCGCGGTGGTACTGCCGATGTTCGGGGTCAAGCTGCCGCTGACCAAGACCCTGATCGTGCTGACCTTCCTCCTGGGCCTGCTGCCGGTAATCGGCAACCTGATCTCCAACACCCTGATCACCATAGTCGGGCTGTCACTGTCGATCTGGGTGGCGGTGGCGGCGCTGGGCTACCTGATCTTTATCCACAAGCTGGAATACTTCCTCAACGCGCGTATCGTCGGCGGGCAGATCAGTGCCAAGTCCTGGGAGTTGCTCCTGGCGATGCTGGTGTTCGAGGCCGCGTTCGGCCTGCCGGGGGTGGTGGCAGGGCCGATTTACTACGCCTACCTGAAAAGCGAGTTGAAGCTGGCGGGGCTGGTCTAGGCCGCCGCTTGCTTCAATTGCGCTTGTCGCCCTCATAGGTGACCGAATGGAGGCGATCAAGACCTGAGCCGATATGGAACGAGAACGGCCGGCCCAGTTGCTGGATCTTCTCGGCGCATTGAGCGTTCCAATCGTCGTTACGGTTATCGGGGCTGAAGTCGGCGGTTAGCAACTGTTCACCCAGGTTGGCGACTTCAATCGACAGTTGCAGCTTGGTCCGCAGCAGGTCGTCCTGAACCATGTCTTCGCTCCACAGGCGAATCTCGCCTTTGCGCACGCTTTCGCGCAATTGGGCGTCCTTGACGATCATTTGGCCGGTCACGGTCTTTTTTCTATACCCCTGGCTGCGGTAGTTGATGCGCACATGCTCCGGCGATTGCCCGGGAACTTGTTGCACGCTCACCGCGTTGAAGGGCAGGTCGCCGTCCAGTTGGCCCTGGATATTGCAGACGATTTCGACCGGAACCCCACTCTTGTTGTAATAGCCCAGTGCCCGGTCGAGCAGCAGGTAGCGCGCCGAAAGCCTGACCTCGGAGTTGATGGACAGGGTCAGGGTGGTCGGCTGCGGGGGCGCGTCCCCCGGCTGCGGTTCGAGTGTCATGTCGATGGCCATGCTGCTGGCCGTTCGCGCTTTGAGAATGTCATCGAACAGTGCGCGCAATGCCTCGCGCTGCTCGGGGCTCAGGCTGTCCTTGAGGGACAGATGAACCACTCGGCTGTCTTGCTCATCCAGCTCCAGCTCGACCTTTTCAGGATCGATGCCGCGGGCGCGAATCGCCTCCACCAGCAAGGCGCTGACACTGCCATTGACCTGCTGGCCCTGGTACCCAACCGGCTGCTCGAAGTGCAGGGACATGAAGTCTTCCTTGCAGCCGGTCAGCAGCAGGGCGGCGAGCAGGGGCAACAGTTTGTACAGGTTCATCGTTTCGGTTCCTTGCGAAAATTTTCCCCAGCCCTGGGGCACGACGGTCGAGCGGGTTTCTAGCCGTAGCGCTTCCTGGCTTCAATCGCCAGACCGCTGCCGATGCTGCCGAAGATGTTGCCTTCGACGTGGCGGGCATTGGGCAGCATGGCCGAGATGCTCTGGCGCAGGGCCGGGATGCCGCTGGAACCGCCGGTGAAGAACACCGTGTCGACCTGGGCCACATCGACGCTGGCATCGTCCAGCAACTGGGTCACGCTGTTGCGGATGCGCTCCAGCAGGTTGTCGATGGCCGACTCGAACAGCGCCCGGCTCAGCTCCACGCTCAACCCCGGCTCGATACGGTCCAGGGGCACGTGGCGGCTGTCGGTGTGGGTCAGCTGGATCTTGGTTTCCTCGACTTCCATCGCCAGCCAGTGGCCGGCACGCTGCTCGATCAGCTTGAACAGGCGGTCGATGCCACCGGTGTCTTCGATGTCGTAGCGCATGCTGCCCAGGGCCAACTGGGATTTTTGCGAGTACACCGAGTTGATGGTGTGCCAGGTCGCCAGGTTCATGTGGTGGCTGGTGGGCATGTAGGCGCCGCTTTTCATCCGGCTGCCGTAGCCGAACAGCGGCATCAGGCCTTGCAGGCTCAATTGCTTGTCGAAATCGGTACCGCCGATGTGCACGCCACCGGTGGCCAGGATGTCGTCGTGGCGGTTGTCCAGGTCGCGGCGCTCGGGGGCCAGGCGTACCAGGGAGAAGTCGGACGTACCACCGCCGATGTCGACGATCAGCACCAGTTCTTCGCGTTCGATGGTCGACTCGTAGTCGAAGGCTGCGGCGATGGGTTCGTACTGGAAGGACACTTCCTTGAAGCCCAGCTTGCGCGCCACCTCCACCAGGGTGTTTTCGGCTTCCTGGTCGGCGGCGGCATCGTCATCGACGAAGAACACCGGGCGACCCAGGACCACTTCCTCGAATTCCCGACCGGCGGCGGTTTCCGCGCGGGCCTTGAGTTGGCCGATAAACAGGCCCAGCAGGTCCTTGAAGGGCATCGCCGTGCCCAGCACGCTGGTGTCGTGCTTGATCAGCTTGGAGCCCAGCAGGCTTTTCAGCGAGCGCATCAGGCGGCCTTCATAGCCTTCCAGGTACTCGTGCAACGCCAGGCGACCGTACACCGGGCGACGTTCTTCGATATTGAAGAACACCACCGAGGGCAGGGTGATCTTGTCATCCTCCAGCGCGATAAGCGTTTCCATGCCGGGGCGCAGCCAGCCGACAGTGGAGTTGGACGTGCCAAAGTCGATACCGCAGGCACGGGCCGGAGATGCGTTTTTCATGTCTTTCAAGTTCCGGTTAAAAAACGGCCGCGCAGTGTATGCCAGTCGCTGGCAGATTCGAAGGCCGACTATCCGCTAAATCGAAACCTTTTCCTGCCTTGAAAGACTATTCTTCACCCCAAACTTGCAGGCATGAGCCGGGCAATCACCGGGCGCTCGCAAGAACCGCCGGCGATTGCCGATAAACTTTTGATGCGCCGCACCAGTCAACGGGTTGAGATTGATCAATCCTTATGCTGCCAATGAGAGCATGCTGCACTGTATGCCGCGCGATATTGATAACGGATGGTGATTCCCTCGATGGACTTCAAAGACTATTACAAGATTCTCGGTGTGGAACCGACGGCGGACGACAAGGCGATCAAGGCGGCCTATCGCAAGCTGGCGCGCAAGTACCACCCTGACGTCAGCAAGGAAAAGGACGCCGAGGCAAAGTTCAAGGACGCCTCGGAAGCCTATGAAGCGCTGAAAAGTGCCGACAAACGCGCCGAATACGACGAAATGCGCAAATACGGCCAGCACGGCCAACCGTTCCAGGGGCCGCCGGGCTGGCAGGGCCGTGGCGGTTTTGGCGGTGGCCAGGATACCGGCGACTTTTCGGACTTCTTCAGTTCGATCTTCGGTAACCGTGGCCCGGGCTTTGGTGGTGGTGAACAATCGCGGCGCAGCGCCGGACGTCGTGGACAGGATGTGGAAATGGAACTGCCGATCTTTCTTGAAGAAACCCTCTCTGCCGAGTCGAAGAAGATCAGCTTCCAGGTGCCGCAGTACAACGCCGCCGGCCAGCATGTCAGCAACACCAGCAAGAGCCTGAACGTGAAGATCCCGGCCGGGGTCAGCGATGGCGAGCGTATCCGCCTCAAGGGCCAGGGTGCGCCGGGTGTGGGCGGTGGGGCCAATGGTGACCTGTACCTGACCATTCGCTTCGCCCCGCACCCGAAATTCGACGTCGAAGGCGAGAACCTGATCATCACCTTGCCCCTGGCTCCGTGGGAGCTGGCGCTGGGTACCGAGGTCGCGGTGCCGACCCTGACCGGCAAGATCAACCTCAAGGTGCCGGCCGGCAGCCAGAACGGCCAGCGCATGCGCGCCAAGGGCCATGGCTTGCTGAACAAGGCCGGCGAGCGTGGTTCGCTGTTCGTCCAGCTCAAGGCGGTGATGCCGAAACAGGCTGACGATGACGTCAAGGCGTTGTGGCAGGAGCTGGCGAAAAAGGCGGCGTTTGACCCACGGGAACATTTTTGATTCGAGAATGGAGTAGCTGAGTATGAGTACCCTGATCGTTCAGCTGGACATGGAAGAATTCTGTGAGGTGACCGACCTGTCGGCCGCTTACGTGATCGAAATCGTCGAACACGGGATCCTCGAACCTCAGGGCCAGGCGCCCAAGGATTGGCGTTTCAACGATTACCAGCTGGCCCTGGCCAAGCGCGCGGCCATCCTGCACCGCGACCTGGAGCTGGAGTGGCAAGGCGTCGCCCTGGCCCTGGACCTGCTGGATGAAGTGCGCGAACTGCGCGCGGAAAATCGCATGCTCAAACAACGCCTGGGGCGCCTGGTCCTCGACTGACCTGTAGCCGCTGCCGAAGCCTCGGGCCGCGTTCGGACGCTGGCCCTGATAAACACCGCGGATGTTTCAGGAAAACGTCGGCGTTTGGGCGCCCAGTTGTGTTTTCAGGGCTGTGCCCGGGAAACCCGGGGCAGGGTGACGGTGAAGGTGGTGCCGTCGCTTTCGTTGGAGCTGACTTCGATGCTGCCCTGGTGCGCGCTGACCACTTCCTTGACGATAAACAACCCCAGGCCAAGGCTGGTGGAGGGAGTGCCGAGTTCTTCACTGGCGCTGCGCACCAGGGGGTCGAACAAGGTGCTCAGGGCGTCCTTGGGGATGGGCGTGCCGTAGTTGTGCACCGTCAGCAACACCTGTTCGGCGCCGCCGGTGATGGTCACGGTCACGGTGCGGCTGTTGTTTCCGTGCTGCAACGCATTGCCGATCAGGTTCTGCAGCATCTGTTCGATGCGCCCGCGATCCCAGATACCGTGGCCATCACCGTGGAAATTCAGCGAGGGGGAGCAATCGGGCTGCCCGGCGCAGGCTTCATCCATGGCCGCTTTGGCGGCGCTGGCCAGGTCCATCGGTGCCGGCTCGATCGGCAAGCCGCTGCCCAGCCGGCTGCGCACAAACTCCAGCAAGTCACTGACCATCGCCCCCATGTGTCGCGCGCCGCTCTTGATCCGCGCCACGTAGGCCAGGCCCTCGGCGTCCAGCGCGACACGCCGCGCCAGCATCTCGGTGGACATGCTCACAGCCTGCAAGGGTGCGCGCAGGTCATGGCCGAGAATCGCCAGGAAGATATCCCGCGAACGATCGACCTGTTCGGCATAGGCCGCGGTGGACTCGGCCAGCGCTTCGTCGATGGCTTCGTTGAAGCGGATCATGTCCTGGAAGTACATCAGGTCCGGTGATTCCAGGCTGCCCACCCACAGGCGGATCACGCAGGCGCGCAGGTGGCGGAATTCGGAGGTCATCTGCACCAGGTCAAAGCCCACGGTGTGCCGCAGTTCGCCATGGCTGGCGGCGGCTTCATCCAGGCTTGGGGTTTTTTCCGGCCCTTCGCCCTTGGCCTTGGCCTGTTGTTCATGGGCGGTCTGGGCGGTGCGCATGTCGCGCGCGGCGGCCAGCAGGATCGATTTTGCGTGATCGCGCAATTGCAGGCGGGTCATGGAGTCGGCGGCAGGGGCGATGGATTTCGCAAACTGCTCCCATTCATCAACGATTCGATCAACGTGTTGCACGATGAAATCGGACAGGCGCATAGCCGGGAACCCTGCAGGCAATTGTGAGAAATCGAGTGGCATCTTAGCGCCAAACCGGGGTTTTCAAAACTCGCGCTGCCAAACAGGGTTCCGGGCTGATCAGTGCCGGGTTCTAGAAGAGAAAATAACGTTGTGCCATGGGTAGCACCTCCGCCGGTTCACACCACAGCAGCACGCCATCGGCCTTGACCTGATAGGTCTGCGGGTCGACATCGATCTGTGGCAGGTAGTCGTTGTGGATCAGGTCGGTCTTTTGCACCTGGCGACAGCCCTTGACCACCGCGATGCGTTTTTTCAGGCCCAGGGTCTCGGGCACGCCGGCGTCCAGGGCCGCCTGGCTGATAAAGGTCAGGCTGGTGGCATGCCGACTGCCGCCAAAGCTGGCGAACATCGGGCGGTAATGCACCGGCTGCGGGGTCGGGATCGAAGCGTTGGCGTCGCCCATCAGGCTGGCGGCAATCGCCCCGCCCTTGAGGATCAGGGTCGGCTTGACCCCGAAAAACGCCGGGCGCCACAGCACCAGATCCGCCCACTTGCCGACTTCGATCGAGCCCACTTCGTGGCTGATGCCATGGGTGATCGCCGGGTTGATGGTGTATTTGGCGATGTAGCGCTTGACCCGGAAGTTGCTGTTGCCCTCGCCGTCGCCCGGCAGCGGACCGCGCTGCTTGTGCATCTTGTCGGCGGTCTGCCAGGTGCGGGTGATGACTTCGCCGACCCGGCCCATGGCCTGGCTGTCGGAGCTGATCATGGAGAACGCGCCCAGGTCGTGGAGGATGTCTTCGGCGGCGATGGTCTCGCGGCGAATGCGGCTTTCGGCAAAGGCCACGTCTTCGGCGATGCTTGGGTCCAGGTGATGGCAGACCATCAGCATGTCCAGGTGCTCGTCGATGGTGTTGCGGGTGAAGGGCCGGGTCGGGTTGGTCGAGCTCGGCAACACGTTGGCAAAACCGCAGGCCTTGATGATGTCCGGCGCATGGCCGCCACCGGCACCTTCGGTGTGGTAGGTGTGAATGGTGCGGCCCTTGAAGGCGGCCAGGGTGGTTTCGACGAAGCCCGACTCGTTGAGGGTGTCGGTGTGGATCGCCACCTGGACGTCGTACTGGTCGGCGACGCTCAGGCAGTTGTCGATGGCCGCGGGGGTGGTGCCCCAGTCTTCATGCAGCTTGAGGCCGATGGCCCCGGCCTTGACCTGCTCGATCAAGGGCTCCGGCAGGCTGGCGTTGCCCTTGCCGGTAAAGCCGATGTTCATCGCGAAGGCGTCGGCGGCCTGGAGCATGCGCGCCATGTGCCAGGGTCCCGAGGTGCAGGTGGTGGCGTTGGTTCCGGTGGCTGGCCCGGTGCCGCCGCCGATCATGGTGGTGACGCCGCTCATCAGCGCTTCTTCGATCTGCTGCGGGCAGATGAAGTGGATATGGGTGTCGATGCCGCCGGCGGTGAGGATCATGCCTTCGCCGGCGATGACTTCGGTGCTGGCGCCGATGGCGATGGTCACGTTGGGTTGGATGTCCGGGTTGCCGGCCTTGCCGATGGCGGCGATGCGCCCGTCCTTGAGGCCGACATCGGCCTTGACGATGCCCCAGTGGTCGATGATCAGGGCGTTGGTGATCAGGGTGTCGACCACCTCGGCCGCCAGCAACTGGCCCTGGCCCATGCCGTCACGGATCACCTTGCCACCGCCGAACTTCACTTCTTCGCCGTAGGTGGTGAAGTCCTTTTCCACTTCAATCCACAGCTCGGTATCGGCCAGCCGCACCTTGTCGCCGACGGTGGGGCCGAACATGTCGGCGTAGGCCTCGCGGGAAATGCGCATTCCTCGGTCCTCGGAAATAAGCGGCAAGCTTTAAGCTGCCCGCTGCAAGAAAAATCAAAAGCTATCGATAGCGCCGCAAATGGCTGTTACTTGCCGCTTGAAGCTTGAAGCTGCGCTCAAAGAGCGCCCATCACTCGCCCGGCAAAGCCGAATACCCGGCGATGCCCGGCCAGGTCCACCAGTTCCACTTCCCGGGTCTGCCCCGGCTCGAAGCGCACGGCGGTGCCGGCCGGGATGTTCAGGCGCATGCCCCGGCTGGCGGCGCGGTCGAAGGTCAGGGCGTCATTGGTCTCGAAGAAGTGGTAGTGCGAGCCGACCTGGATCGGCCGGTCGCCGCTGTTGGCCACTTTCAGGCTCAAGGTGCGACGGCCGACATTGAGTTCGATGTCGCCGGGCTGGATCTGGTATTGGCCTGGAATCATGCGGGCAGTCCCAAAGTCTTGAAGTAAATGGCGGTCGGGGTGTAGGTGCCGTCCGGGCTCTGGCAGTAGTTGGGCAGTTCACCGACCCGGATGTAGCCCAGAGAGCGGTAGAAGTCCTCGGCGGGGGAGCCGGCTTCGGTGTCCAGGTACAGCAGGCCGCGCTTGTTCTGGCGGGCTGCCTGCTCCAGGGCCGTCATCAGTTGCTGGCCCAGGCCGCGGCGACGGGCGTCGTGGCGCACCTGGAGTTTCTGGACCTCGGCGCGATTGCGTCCGTTGGGTTTCTGGCACAGCGCCAGTTGCACGCTGGCCAGGACCTTTTCGTTATCCACCACTACCCACAGCAGCAGGCTGGCGTCTTCCACCCCGGCCTGCAGGTTGCGCAAGTAGGCATCGGCCTGGGCCTGGTCGAGGTCGGCCATGAAGCCGATCGAGGCCCCGTGCTGCACCGCGTCGAACAGCAGATCACTCAGTCCCTGGCGGTAATGGGCAAAACTTTCCCCATGTACTCGGCGCAGTTGGGCAGCGTTCATCGGGTATCACTCCTTGTCGATGGCGGGCGGCAGCGCCCCGGGGTTGAGGATCAGTTGCATGAAGGTCAGGTCCAGCCAGCGTCCGAACTTGGTGCCTACTTGAGGCATCTGTCCGGTGGTGATGAAACCCAGACGCTGGTGCAGGCGGATCGAAGCCTCGTTGCCGCTTTCGATGGCTGCGACCATTACGTGCTTGTCACAGCCCCGGGCGCGTTCGATCAGTGCTTCCATCAGGCGTGGGCCAAGGCCGTTGCCGCGCTGGTCGTCGCGCACGTACACCGAGTGTTCGACGCTGTGGCGAAAGCCGTCGAACGGTCGCCAGTCGCCGAACGAAGCGTAGCCGAGCACCACTTCGTCGGCATTGATGATCACCAGGATCGGGTAACCCTGGGCCTGCCGGGCGCTGAACCAGGCCTGGCGGTTGCCCAGGTCCACGGGCTGCTCGTTCCAGATCGCCGTGGTAGTGCGCACGGCGTCGTTGTAGATGTCACGGATCGCCGGCAGGTCGGCATGCAGTGCATCGCGGATGCGGTAAGTCATGGCGCGGCCTCAGGCGATGGGTTGGTGGACGGTGACCAGCTTGGTGCCGTCGGGAAAGGTCGCCTCGACCTGGATCTCCGGGATCATTTCCGGGATGCCCTCCATCACTTGTTCACGGCTGAGCAGGGTGGTGCCGTAGTGCATCAGTTGGGCCACGGTCTGGCCGTCACGGGCGCCTTCGAGCAGCGCCGCGGAGATATAGGCCATGGCCTCCGGGTAATTGAGTTTCACGCCACGGGCCAGTCGTCGCTCGGCCACCAGGCCGGCGGTGAAGATCAGCATCTTGTCTTTTTCGCGTGGGGTCAGGTCCATCGTGTTCAATCCGTTTGGGCAGTTAAAAGGTTCAGCGCGTCAGGGCGGCGGCCCCGAGTGACAGGCGCTTCATGTATTCCAGATCCTCGGCGGCACGGCCTCGCGCCCGAGCAGGGCGGGGCGCAGCAGGCGCCACAGGTCGATCAGCCAGGCCCGGGCCAGCAGCGCTTCGCTGGCCAGGCAGCGGGCCACCAGCAGCCCGGGCAGTTGCGTCAGGTCGCCGCGTACCTCGTGGGGCAGGGAGCGGCAGGTCTCCAGCAGTTGCGTGTCGATTTCGCCGGTGACCAGCAGGGTCGCGAACACCGGTTGGCCGTCCAGGCCGATGGGCGAGTCCAGCAGGCCGTCGCCCCCGACAATGCGCTGGCGTTCGTGCCAGAGCAACTGGCCGTCACGGCGGATATCCAGGTGCGATTGAAAATGCCCGAGGTCAAAGCGTTCACCGCTGGCCGGGCGGCCCAGGGCCACGATGTCCCAGTAGAACAGTCGAGCGTCGCCCTCAAGCTCGATCACGGTCGCCAGTTCCGCCTGGGCGGCGCTGAACACGATGCTCTCCTGGGGCAGCCATTCCAGGGTGGCACCGGCGGCGACGTGCAGCTCAAGGTTTTGGTACGCCGGCCCAGCGGCGCGGTACCACTTGGCGGCGCCAGGGCTGGTCAGTTGCGCCCAGGCATCGGTGCCGACGCTGGCGCGGATGTCCAGGCGGTCGCCACCGGCAATCCCCCCAGGGGGGTGGACGATGATGTGCTGGCAGACCTCGGGGCCTTCGGCATACAGGTGCTTCTGCACCCGCAGCGGGCCCAGGTGACGGCGCTGCACCGGACGCGTGGTGTCGCCGAAACGGGCGTAGCCCAGCTCCAGCTCGGCATGCCAGCTAGGGGTGAACAACGCGGTGTGGGCAGGAAGATTCATGGTTCGCGCTTATCGTCAGGAGGCTACAGGTTAGATCGTAACCAGGCCGCGTACACCTTCGGTTTCCATATTTTCGCCCCGCCCTTGCTGGACGATTTCACCCCGGGACATCACCAGGTACTGGTCGGCCAGTTCAGCGGCAAAGTCGTAGAACTGTTCCACCAGCAGGATCGCCATGTCGCCTCGCGCCGCGAGTTTTTTGATCACCGCGCCGATCTCCTTGATCACCGAAGGCTGGATACCTTCGGTGGGCTCGTCGAGGATCAGCAAGCGCGGGCGGCTGGCCAGGGCGCGGCCGATGGCCAGTTGTTGCTGCTGACCGCCCGACAGATCGCCGCCACGACGCTGCTTCATTTGCAGCAGCACCGGGAACAGTTCGTAGATAAAGGCCGGCACCTCCTTGGCTTCCTTCGCGCCGAAACGTGACAGCCCCATCAGCAGGTTCTCCTCCACCGTCAGGCGCGGAAAAATCTCCCGGCCCTGGGGCACATAGGCAATACCGGCGTGCACCCGCTGGTGCGGTTTGTAGCCGGTGATGGCCTGGCCTTCCCAAGTGACCGTGCCTTCCTTGGTCGGCAGCAGGCCCATCAGGCACTTGAGCAGGGTGGTCTTGCCCACGCCGTTGCGCCCGAGCAGGCAGGTGACTTCACCCACCGTTACGTCAAAGCTCAGGCCACGCAGGATGTGGCTGCCGCCGTAGTACTGATGAAGGTGTTGGATCTGGAGCATGGAAGAACCTCAGATAGGAGAGCGGCAAGCTTCAAGCTGCAAGCTGCAAGCTGCAAGAAAGAGCGGGTGTACGGTTTTGCTTTCAACTTGCCGCTTGAAGCTTTCAGCTGGCCGATTCATCGGCCCAAATAAACCTCGATGACGCGTTCATCGGCCTGCACCTGCTCCAGGGAGCCCTCGGCCAGTACGCTGCCCTGGTGCAGCACGGTGACGTGGTCGGCGATGGCGCCGACGAAGCCCATGTCGTGCTCCACCACCATCAGCGAATGCTTGCCCGCCAGGCTTTTGAACAGTTCGGCGGTGAACTCGGTTTCGGCGTCGGTCATGCCGGCCACCGGTTCATCGAGCAGCAGCAACTGCGGGTCCTGCACCAGCAGCATGCCGATTTCCAGGAACTGCTTCTGGCCATGGGACAGCAGGCCCGCCGGGCGCTGGACCGAGGCAGTCAGGCGAATGGTCTGCAGCACCTCGTCGATACGGTCGCGCTGTTCACCGCTGAGTCGGGCCCGCAGGCTGGCCCACACCGATTTGTCGGTCTTTTGCGCCAGCTCCAGGTTCTCGAACACACTCAGGGCTTCGAACACCGTGGGTTTCTGGAACTTGCGGCCGATCCCGGCCTGGGCGATCTGCACTTCGCTCATCGCCGCCAGGTCCAGGGTCTCGCCGAACCAGGCCTTGCCGTGGCTGGGCCGGGTCTTGCCGGTGATCACGTCCATCAGGGTGGTCTTGCCCGCGCCGTTGGGGCCGATGATGCAGCGCAGTTCGCCCACGCCGATGTACAGGTTCAGGTCGTTGAGGGCCTTGAAGCCATCGAAGCTGACGCTGATGTCTTCCAGGGTCAGGATCGTCCCGTGGCGCGTGTTCAGGCCCTTGCCAGCGGCCTGGCCGAGGCCGATGGCATCGCGGCTGCTGCCCTGGTCCTTGTTGGGTTCCAGGATAGGTTCGAGCATGAACTCCGCCGTCGCCGTGACTCTCATTGCTCACCTCGTTTTTTCAGCAGGCCGATCACGCCCTTGGGCAGGTACAGGGTCACCACGATAAACAGCGCCCCGAGGAAGAACAGCCAGTACTCAGGGAAGGCCACGGTGAACCAGCTCTTCATGCCGTTGACCACGCCGGCCCCCAGCAGCGGCCCGATCAGCGTGCCGCGCCCGCCCAGGGCCACCCACACGGCAGCCTCGATGGAGTTGGTCGGCGACATTTCGCTGGGGTTGATGATGCCCACCTGGGGCACATACAAGGCCCCGGCCAGGCCGCACAGCACCGCGCTCAGCACCCACACGAAGAGCTTGAAGCCGCGCGGGTCGTAGCCGCAGAACATCAGGCGGTTTTCGGCGTCGCGCAGGGCGGTCAGGACCCGGCCGAACTTGCTCTGCGCCAGGCGCCAGCCAATCCACAGGCTGGCCACCAGCAACAGTACGGTGGCGAAAAACAGCACCGCGCGGGTTCCGGGTTCGGTAATGCCGAAACCGAGAATGGTGCGGAAGTTGGTGAAGCCGTTATTGCCGCCAAACCCGGTTTCGTTGCGAAAGAACAGCAGCATCCCGGCGAAGGTCAGGGCCTGGGTCATGATCGAGAAATACACGCCCTTGATCCGCGAGCGGAAGGCGAAGAAACCGAACACCAGGGCCAGCAATCCCGGGGCCAGCACCACCAGGCACAGGGCCCAGAGAAAATGGCTGGTGCCGACCCAGTACCACGGCAGCTCGGTCCACGAGAGGAAGGTCATGAACGCCGGCAGGCCATCGCCCGAGGCCTGGCGCATCAGGTACATGCCCATGGCATAGCCGCCCAGGGCAAAGAACAGCCCGTGGCCCAGGGACAGCAGCCCGGCATAGCCCCAGACCAGGTCCAGGGCCAGGGCGACGATGGCGTAGCAGAGGATCTTGCCCACCAGGGTCAGGGTGTAGGCCGAGACGTGCAGCGGGTTGTCCGCTGCCAGCAGCGACAACAGCGGCAAGGCCAGCAGCACCAGGAGCAGCAGCGCACCGACGGTGAGCGTGACCCTGGGCCCGGCTTTCTGGCTGGCGGTAACGAGCAGTGGTTGATTCATCAGTCGATCACCCGTCCTTTCAGAGCAAAGAGGCCTTGCGGACGTTTCTGGATAAACAGAATGATCAGCGCGAGGATCAGGATCTTGCCGAGCACGGCGCCGATCTGCGGTTCGAGAATCTTGTTCGCGATGCCCAGGCCAAAGGCCGCCAGCACGCTACCGGCCAACTGGCCGACCCCGCCCAGCACCACCACCAGGAACGAGTCGATGATGTAGCTCTGGCCCAGGTCCGGGCCGACGTTGCCGATCTGGCTCAGGGCCACGCCGCCGAGCCCGGCGATCCCCGAACCGAGGCCGAAGGCAAGCATGTCGACGCGCCCGGTGGGCACGCCGCAGCAGGCGGCCATGTTGCGGTTCTGGGTCACGGCGCGCACGTTCAGGCCCAGGCGTGTCCGGTTCAGCAGCAGCCAAGTGAGCACCACGACAAACAGCGCGAAGCCGATGATCACGATGCGGTTGTACGGTAGCACCAGGTTGGGCAGCACCTGGATCCCGCCCGAGAGCCAGGCCGGGTTGGCCACCTCGACGTTCTGCGCGCCGAACACCAGGCGCACCAGTTGGATCAGCATCAGGCTGATGCCCCAGGTCGCCAGCAGGGTTTCCAGCGGGCGGCCGTAGAGGTGGCGAATCACCGTGCGCTCCAGGGCCATGCCGATCGCCGCGGTGACGAAAAACGCCACCGGCAGGGCAATCAACGGGTAGAACTCGATGGCCTGCGGGGCGAAGCGCTGGAACAGCAACTGCACCACGTAGGTGGAGTAGGCGCCGAGCATCAGCATCTCGCCGTGGGCCATGTTGATCACCCCCAGCAACCCGAAGGTGATCGCCAGCCCCAGGGCCGCCAGCAGCAGGATCGAGCCCAGGGACATACCGCTGAAGGCCTGGCCCAGCACCTCGCCCACCAGCAGCTTGCGCTTGACCTGGGCCAGGCTGGTTTCGGCGGCGGTGCGCACCGCGGCGTCGGCTTCGACCCCGGGCTCGAGCAGGCCTTCGAGGCGGGTGCGGGCCAGCGGGTCGCCGGTTTCGCCGAGCAGGCGCACGGCGGCCAGGCGTACCGCCGGGTCGCTGTCCACCAGTTGCAGGTTGGCCAGGGCCAGGCTCAGGGCGGCATGTACGCTTGCGTCCGGTTCCGCGGCCAATTGCCGATCAAGGAATGTGAGTTGCGCCGGCTTGGCGCTCTTTTGCAATTGCTGGGCTGCCGCGAGGCGGATCTTGCTGTCGGCGGCAAGCAATTGGTGGCTGGCCAGGGCGGTGTCGATCAGCCCCCGCAAGCGGTTGTTCAGGCGCAGGGTCTTGGCTTGGCCATCGACCGTCAACTGGCCTTGCTGCAAGGCGTTGATCAGTTCGACGCGCGCCGGGTCGGGCTGCGCAGCCCAGGCTTCCAGCAGTTGAGCCTGCTGAGACGGGTTGGCCGCGACGAAGTCTTCGGCGTCACCGGCCCTGGCTGCCAGCGGCAACAGCAGCAGGCAGGCGAGGATAAAACGGTAGAGGGCAGTGGGCATATCGTTGGCCTTGCGCGGACAGGCCGGGGCCTGTGCGTGATCCTGTCGCCGCTGCCGAAGGCTGCGCTGACCCGGTTGGCCCGGGCTGGTCACAGCTTTCGGCAGCGGCGACAGAGGTTGTGCCGGACCGCAGACGGCGTCCGGCTTCCATCCCTCGCTTAGTTGCTCTTGACCGCGTAGTCCGGCTTCTTGTCGTTACCCGGAATGAACGGGCTCCACGGCTGGGCGCGGATCGGGCCTTCGGTCTGCCACACCACGTTGAACTGACCGTCGGGCTGGATCTCGCCGATCATCACCGGCTTGTGCAGGTGGTGGTTGGTCTTGTCCATGGTCAGGGTGTAGCCGGACGGCGCGGCAAAGGTCTGGCCGGCCAGGGCTTCGCGGACCTTGTCGACGTCGGTGGATTTGGCTTTCTCCACCGCCTGGGCCCACATGTGGATGCCGACATAGGTGGCTTCCATCGGGTCGTTGGTCACGGCCTTGTCCGCCCCCGGCAGGTTCTTGGCCTTGGCGTAGGCCTTCCAGTCGGCGACGAATTTTTTGTTGGTGGGGTTATCCACCGACTCGAAGTAGTTCCACGCCGCGAGGTTGCCCACCAGGGGTTTGGTGTCGATACCGCGCAGTTCTTCCTCGCCCACGGAGAAGGCCACCACCGGCACGTCGGTGGCTTTCAGGCCCTGGTTGGCCAGCTCTTTGTAGAACGGCACATTGGAGTCGCCGTTTACGGTGGAGATAACGGCGGTCTTGCCCCCGGCGGAGAATTTCTTGATGTTGGACACGATGGTCTGGTAGTCGGCATGGCCGAACGGGGTATAGACCTCTTCGATGTCCTTGTCGGCCACGCCCTTGGAGTGCAGGAACGAGCGCAGGATTTTATTGGTGGTGCGCGGGTACACGTAGTCGGTGCCCAGGAGGAAGAAGCGCTTGGCGCCGCCGCCGTCTTCGCTCATCAGGTACTCCACGGCCGGGATCGCCTGCTGGTTGGGCGCGGCACCGGTGTAGAAGACGTTGGGCGACATCTCTTCGCCTTCGTACTGCACCGGATAGAACAGCAGGCCATTGAGCTCTTCGAACACCGGCAACACCGACTTGCGCGACACCGAGGTCCAGCAACCGAACACCACCGCGACCTTGTCCTGGGTCAGCAACTGACGGCCCTTCTCGGCGAACAGCGGCCAGTTGGAGGCGGGGTCGACCACCACCGGCTCCAGCATCTTGCCGTTGACCCCGCCCTTGGCGTTGATCTCGTCGATGGTCATCAGCGCCATGTCTTTGAGCGAGGTTTCGGAGATCGCCATGGTCCCCGACAGCGAATGCAGGATACCGACCTTGATGGTCTCGGCGGCCTGGACGGTCCAGGTCAAGCCCATCGCGGCAATGCTTGCCGTGAGTGTGAAAGCCTTGATCAAGCTGCGACGCTTCATTGTGCGATCCCCATGACTATTTGAGTTTTTCAGGTGGCAGATGCGAGCTACTGAAAAGCTGTTTTGCAAGGGGTGTGCCGAGTCGCTGCAAGGCATGAAAACGTCGCCTTGCGCGCGCAGGCAGGGCAGGCGATGCCCCAAGACGAGGCCTTGGGCAGGGGGTGGTGCGTCGGGGTGCTTCATTGTGGTGCTGCCGCAGGGCGGCAGCCGAGGTCGCGAAGGAGCCTCAATTCACGCCGGGGAAGGAATCCACATACTCGATGGTGAAATCGGGAAAGGAGTCGACAATCTGGACCTTGTAATCCGGGAAGCTGTTGACGATTTTCCACTTGCCTGCCGAGTCGGGGAAGGCGCTGACCTGCTTCACCTTCAGGTCGGGAAAGGAGTGCACCACTTTGACTTTGTAGTCCGGGAAGCTGTTGACGAACTGGATGTTGCCGTAGATTTTCGAGACGTCGACCGTGGTGTCGGCCATTGCGCAACTGGAGCCGAACACCAGCAGCGACAGGCAAAGATTTTTCAACATGAGACTCATCCTGAGCAGTGTGAGGCGCGCATTCTAGGGCGCGCCGAGCCGTTGTGGGAAATCGTCCTATCGCCGCCTATCTGTATGCCGAAGGCCTTCAGCGCCGGCGCATCAGCCCGATAAAGAACAACCCGCCGATAGCCGCCGTGGCCACGCCGATCGGCAGGTCTTCGGGGGCGATCAAGGTGCGTGCCGCGACGTCGACCCAGACCAGGAACAGGCTGCCCAGCAGCACGCACACCGGCAGCAGACGCCGGTGTTCGGCGCCCACCAGGCGGCGGGCGATGTGCGGCACCATCAGACCGACAAAACCGATGGAGCCGCTGATGGACACCAGCACGCCGGTCATCAGGGAGGCGATCAAAAACACCCGCAGGCGCACGTTGCGGGCGTTCAGGCCCAGGGTCACGGCGGTCTGCTCGCCGGCCATCAGCGCGTTCAGCGGGCGGGCCATGCCCAGCAGCAACACCAGGCCGAGCAACACGCTGATGGCGGGGATCGTCAACAATTCCCAGCGCGCCAGGCCGAGGCCGCCCAGCATCCAGAACATCACCGCCGAGCTGGCGCGGTGGTCGCCCAGAAACAACAGCAGATTGGCGATCGCCATCATCACAAAGGACACCGCGACCCCACACAGCAGCAGGCGATCGCTGTCGAGACGGCCGTGGCGCGCGGCGATGCCGAGCACCAGCAGCATGCTCAGCAAGGCGCCGATAAAGGCCGCCAGGGGCAGGGTCAAGAGACCGATCACTTGCCCCACATGCAGCACCACGATCACGGCGCCCAGGGTTGCGCCGGACGTCACCCCCAGCAGGTGCGGGTCGGCCAGCGGGTTGCGCGTCACCGCTTGCAGCACCGCGCCGATCAGCGCCAACCCGGCGCCCACCAACGCCCCAAGCACCATGCGCGGCACGCGGATCAGCCAGACGATATGTTCCTGCCCGGCACTCCAACTCACCTCACCGATACCCAGGGCCTTGTGCAGCAGGATGCGCCACACCACGTCCAGTGGCACCGGCGCCGGGCCGAAGCCGAGGGAGACCACGCAGGACACCAGCAACAGCGCGCCCAGGAGCATCAGCAGCCCGGCATAACGACGGTTGATCATGGGCCGTGGAAACCCTTGGCCAGGGTCTGCACCGCCAGCACGTTGTCGATGCCCGGGGTGGCCTGGACGTAGGGGATCACGATAAATCGCCGGTTCCTGATGGCGTCCACCGACTGCAACGCCGGGTTGTCCAGCAAGAACTGCTGCTTCTGCTCGGCGCTGATTTCGCTGTAGTCGACGATCACAATCACCTGCGGATTGCGCTCGACCACGGTCTCCCAGTTGACCCGGGTCCAGCTGGTGTCCAGGTCAGCAAGAATGTTGCGCCCGCCAGCAGCATCGATCAGCGCCTGGGGCATGCCCAGGCGACCCGAGGTCATGGCGCGGTCTTCACCGCTGTCGTAGAGGAATACCCGTGGCCGGTCGGCGGGCAGCTGTTGTTTGACCTCTGCCACCTGCTGCTGCATCTGGCTGATCAACTGATTGGCGCGGTCCTGCACATCGAAAATGCGCCCCAGGTTGCGCAGGTCGTTGTAGGTGTCGTCGAGGCTGGCGGCCGGGCGCTTCATGACAAAAGCGCAGGACTCGGTCAGCTCATAGACGTTAATGCCCAGTGGCGCCAGGGTCTGGGGCGTGAGGTCGCCGCCGACGCGCATGCCGTAGTCCCAGCCGGCAAAAAAGAAGTCGACGTTGGCGTTGAGCAGGGTTTCCACCGATGGGTATTTGGCCGCGAGTTCCGGCAGCCCGGCGAGGCTGGCCTGCATCTCGGGAGTCATGGCTTTCCAGCCGCTGATGCCGCTGTAGCCGACCATGCGCGGCTTGAGGCCGAGGGCGAGCATCATCTGGGTCATGTTGATGTCATGGCTCAGGGCGTGCCGGGGGGCCTGGTTGAAGGTCACTTCGCGGTTGCAACTGTGGACGGTCAGCGGGTAGTGGGTGGCCTCGGCCAGGGCTTGGCCGGCCGCCAGGGACAGGGCGAGGCACAGCAGGACGCGCAGGGTCATGGTTGGGTTATCCAGGTAATGCGTGGATGGTCGGCCAGCGGATGGCGATCGATCAGGGCCTCGACCCCGAACACTTCCCGCAGCAGTTCGGCGGTCAGGACCTCGGTCGGCGTGCCGCTGGCGACGATGCGCCCGTGATCGAGCACGTACAGTCGGTCGCAGAAAGCCGCGGCCAGGTTCAAGTCGTGGATGCTGGCCAGGGTGCCTACCCCCAGGCGTTTCACCCATTGCAGCAGCTGCAGTTGGTAGCGTGGGTCGAGGTGGTTGGTCGGCTCGTCGAGGATCAGCAATTGCGGCTGCTGGGCCAGGGCGCGGGCCAGAATCACCCGCTGCTTTTCACCGCCGGAGAGGGTGGCGAAGGCATGCGTTTCAAAGCCCAGCAGGCCTACCGACTGCAGGGCCTGGCGGGCCAGTTCGCGGTCATGGGCGGTGTCGCCATCGAACAAGCCCTTGTGCGGGGTTCGGCCCATGGCGACCACTTCTTCAACGGTCAGACCGAAGGCGTCGGGGAACTCCTGCAGCACCACGGCAATGCGCTGCGCGCACCAGCGTGGCGATTGCCGCCACAGGTCGTAATGCTCCAGGCGCACTTCGCCCTGCTGCGGTTTGCTGAAGCGATAGGCGCAGCGCAGCAGGCTGGTCTTGCCGCTGCCATTGGGCCCGATCAGGCCGACGAACTCCCCCGGTGCCACATGCAGGCTGGCCTCACGCAGCTGGAACTGGTGATGACAATGGCCCTGGCCCAAGGGTGTCCAGGCCAGGTTGGTGAGGTTCAGCGAGGTCATGCGCGATCCGTATTGATTGCCTGGCGCCGCGATGGGGCGGCGGGCAGCAAGCTTACACTTGTAGGTTACAAAGTAACATTGTTCCGGGTCGAACCGGGCCGCGCACAGTCTACAGAAGCGCAAACGCCGCGCATCTCGCCGGGTTCATGTTGAAGATGAGGCGGACTCAGAGGCACGGTTCCAGCGTGATAACAGCAGGCGATCGAGCAGCCACACCGCAATCAGCGACGCGCCCACCAGGGGAAACGCCAACGCCAGGGCCAGCATCACCCACATCGCGGTTTTCCACTTCGGCAGGTCATGGCGCAGCGGCGGCACGCCGAGTCGGCCAGTGGGGCGGCGCTTCCACCAGATCACCAGGCCGCTGACGGCGCTGAGCAGAATCATCAGACAGATCAACAGCACCGCCAACTGATTCAGCGGCCCGAACATCTTGCCTTCGTGGAGCATGACCCCGACCTCGGTGGCGCGGGCCACGGGGCTGTAGTCCTGCCAGCGCACATCGGCCAGGACCTGGCCGGTGTACTGGTCGATGTGCAGGGTGGCGTCGTTGCGCGGGTCGTCGGCGAACACCGCGAGGGTGAACACGCCGCTGGCGGTAGTGGGCAGGGTGATGCTGTAGCCGGGCTCGACCTGGCGCTGGCGAGCGATGTCCTGCACCTGTTGCAAGCCGATGGCTGGCGCTGCCGGCGCGTGGTCGGCACCACCGTGGGCCATGTGCTCGGCATGGTCGCCGGACATCGGCATCGGCGTGTTTTCCAGGGCCCAGGGTACGGTCTGGCGCGTGGCGTTATTCAGGGCGCCGGCCTGCTGGTCGGACTGCGGCACGTTGTTCCACATGGCCGCCGGGAAGCGGTTCCAGAGGTCGGCGTATTGCTTGCCCCAGAAGCCGGTCCAGGTCATGCCGCTCAACAGCATCACCAGCAGGAATGCTGCGCCCCAAAAGCCCACCACGCTGTGCAGATCGCGCCAGAACAGGCGGCCGCGGCTGCTCAGGCGTGGCCACAGGACCCCGGCCGTGGACTTGCCGCGCGGCCACCACAGGTACAGGCCGGACACCACCAGCATCACGCCCCAGCCAGCGGCCAGTTCCACCAGGCGGTCGCCCAGGGTGCCGATCATCAGCTCGCCGTGAATGGCCCGGGCCACGGCTTGCAGCGTGCGCTTGGCGTGCTGCTCGCCGAGGATGTCGCCGTGGTAGGGATCGACGAACACGTTCAACTCGACGCCGGCGTTTTGCACCACGAACTGTGCGCTGCGCTCGGCATTGATCGGCGGCAGGTACTGTTTGACCTGGGCCTGTGGATAAACCGCCTGCACCCGCTTGAGCAGCTCGTCGGCGCTGAGGCTGTGGTGCCCGGCGGGGACGTTGAGCAGCTCGCCGTACATCAGCGGGTCGAGCTGGGGCTTGAACAGATAAATGATGCCGGTCAGGGCCAGCATCACCATAAAGGGCGCGACCAGCAGCCCGGCGTAGAAATGCCAGCGCCAGGCCAGGTTGTAGAAAGACACCTTGGGTTGAGTCATCGAATAAGGCTCCGCACGGCAGTGGATCTGTTGTTGTAGGGGCAGCTGTTGCTGCCAGTCATGCTCTGTAGCCGCTGCCGAGGCACGAGGCTGCGCTGGTCTGAGCGGAGTCACTCGCTCATCCCCACCGCAGCCTGGCGGCAGCGGCTATGGGGTCAGAAGCTCAGGTCGACCTTGGTCCAGAGCGTGCGTCCCGGTTCGTTGATGGCTTGCGGGTCATTGGCCGGATAGCCGAACCCGGCGTTGCCGGCCAGGTTCAAGTGCTCGGCGTAGGCTTTGCCGAACAGGTTGTCGACGCCGCTGCTGAGTTTCAGGTTCTTGTTGATGCGGTAGGCGCCGTTGAGCGAGAACACGCCGAAGCCGCCGCTCTTGTCGAAGTCCTTGCCGACCACGTTGCCCTTGTTCTGGTCGATGCGGTTCTGCGCCGCGACCACCCGCCACAAGGCGCCGGCGCTCCACTGATCCTGGCTGTAGGTCAGGCCCATGCGGGCGTCGAGCGGTGGCATTTGCGGCAGGGCCTTGCCATCGCTGCTGTTCTTGCCCCAGGCGTAGGCCAGGGTGGCGTCGGCCTTCCAGTTGGAGGTCAGCTTGTAGGCCGCCCCCAGTTCGCCGCCCATGATCCGGGCGTCGATGTTCTCGGCCTGGGAGGTGGTGCCCATCATTCCCGGGCGGTAGTTGAACAGGATGTAGTCGCGGATTTGCCCGACATAGCCCGAGGCCCAGGCCTCCAGGTCTTCGCTTTTGTATTGCAGGCCGAAATCAAGCTGGGTGGTTTTCTCCGGCTTGATCGAATCGAAGGCGTTGACCGAACCGGCAGGGCCGGTATTGGGCGAAAACAGCTCCCAGTAATCCGGGAAACGCTGGGTATGGCCAAGGCCGGCGTACAGGGTGGTGGGGCTGTCGGCCAGATCATGCTCGTAACGCACAAAGCCGCTGGGCAGGGTGTCGGCGCGGGTGTTGTCGGCGGTGGGGTTGGGGCGGCTCATCATGTTGCTGGTGAGGCGCTGGCGATAGTCCTTGGCCGAGGCGCGGTCCAGGCGCGCGCCGCTGATCAGGCGATCACGGTCGGCGGCGTACCAGGTCAGCTCACTGAAGACTCCATAGTTGTGGAAGTCGGCGTCCTTCTCGCGGGGCAGTTGCTTGTAGGTGTCGACGCCGCTGCTGGCGCGTTGGCGGTGTTCGTTGGTCTGTGCATCCAGGCCGCTGATCAGCTGCACATCGGCCCAGCGCCAGGTGGCCTTGATCCGCGCGCCGAGGGTCCGGCGATCGACGTTGGACGCCATGGCCCCGGCCATCATCCCGGTGCCCGACGGCGTGCGCAGGCTGTAGTTGTCCATCACGTGGTCGGCGTAGTTGTAGTAGACCTGGGCCTCGACCTTGTCCAGCACTTCGCCGAGGTTGGACTTCTCGAAGCGCAGCCCCAGGCTTTCGCGCTTGAACTGCGAACCGTCCATGCCGCGTCCGGCGTAGCGAGCCTCGCCGTCGCCCTTGCCGGCGGTCAGCTCCAGCAGGGTGTCGGCGTCCGGGGTCCAGCCCAGGGCCACATCGCCGTTCCACTTGTCGTAGCGCGAGGCCACGGTGTCGTTGTTGCCGTCTTTGTAATCGTCGGCGTGGGCGGTGTTGCCGATCACCCTGACATAGCCCAGCGGGCCACCGGCAGCGGCATCCAGCACCTTGTCGAAACGACCGTTGGAGCCGGCCAGCAGGCTGGCATTGACCCGGGTGCCCAGTTCGCCGAAATGCTCGGGCTCACGCTCGAACAACACGGTCCCGGCCGATGCGCCCGGGCCCCAGAGCACGGTTTGCGGGCCTTTGATCACGGTCAGCTTGTCGTAGGTCTCGGGGGAAATGTAGGAGGTCGGAGCGTCCATGCGCCCGGGGCAGGCGCCGAGCATCATGCCGCCATTGGTCAGTATGTTCAGCCGCGAACCAAACATCCCGCGCAGCACCGGGTCGCCATTGGTGCCGCCGTTGCGCACCAGGGCAAAGCCGGGAATGGTCTTCAGGTAGTCGCCACCATCGCTGGCCGGCACTGGCTGACGCGGGTCCTTGGGGTTGGTGACCACGGTCAGCGGCGAGCTGGGGGCAATGGCGGTAATTACCGTGGGTGTGAGCTCTTGCGGATGCGGGTGCTGGTGCAGGTCCTCGGCAGGCTCGGCGGCCATGGCCAGGGGGGCGAGCAGCGCCCCGCACATGACGCTGATGGCGCAGTTGAACCGCACACGGGACGGTTTCAGGGCAAAGGTGTTGCATGCCTGGGCGGCGCCCAGGCGAGTGTTGGCAGAAAACATAAATGTTCCATCAATAGGCACAAACGACACGGCCGAGTGCCTGCGACTGGGGGCGACAGTCGGCCGTGGGAGAGAAGCAAGGGGCCTAGCGGATGGCGGGCGGGGCGCGGGTCAGGGCGCCGGGGAACACGGTCTGCCGGGCGTGACCCAGGCGCGGGGAGGGGCTGACAAAGGGGGTGTTGGGGGGCGTCGCCGCGATGCTGAACGACAAACCGCCGGGCAGCGCCGGGCAGTTGAACAACAGGCTGCAATAGCCGCATTTTTCCCAGAGCCCATGGTGCTCGCTCTGGGTCTTGCCTGGTTGCGCGCTGGGTTGGGTTTCGCCGTGGCAGCCGGGTTCGCCGCTGTGCATGTCCATCGACATGGACATGTTCATCGGCATGGCCTGATCCATCGGCATCGCTTGGGAAATCAGCGGACCGATAAAGATCATCAGCATGGCGAACAGGCTGATCCAGCTACCGCGACGCACTTTTATCGAGTGGCGAGGCGGCACGGATCGCCTGGCGCCGGGCGGGCGCAGGGCGTTCACGAACAGCGCGGGTCAGTGATTACTGGGCGTGCTTGTGCTCGGCCATGTTGTCGGGCGCCTGCTTCTGCACCGCGACCTCGACCGTTACGTCACCGGCCTTCTCGAAGTGCAGGGTCAGCGGGAAGCGCTTGCCGTCGCTCAGCAGGCTGCGGTCTTTAAGCTCCAGCAGCATCACGTGGTAGGCCATGGGCGCGAAGCTGACCTCGGCACCCGGGGCAACGGCCACCTTCGGCACTTGCTGCATTTTCATCAGGTCGCCCTGCATCACGTGTTCATGCAGCTCGGCTTTGCCGGCAATCGGTGTGTCGACGCTGAGCAGGGTGTCGGCCGTGCTGCCGGTGTTGTGCAGCACGAAGTACGCCGCAACGGTCGGCGCGTTCGGCGGCAGCTCCTGGGACCAGGGGTGGGCAATCTGAATCTCGCCGGCCTTGTATTCATGGGCATTGGCGAAACAGGCAGGTAGCAGTACAGCGGCCAGCAGCAGGGCTTGCTTGACCAGGGATGGTTTGAACATGGCAATTCTCCAGGGTGATTCAAAAACGCAGGTCACTTGCGAAAGGAATCACGCCAGGGGCGGTGCACCGGGGTTCAGGCTCGGCCATTGCTGGCGCGGCGTGGGGGTGTCGATCAGGGTGGGCGGCAGGCTGCCGTGGGTGGCGTAGCGTGCGAAATACGGCTGCGGCACATGCCCGGGCATGGCCATCAGGGGCGCTGAGCCCGAGCAGCACCAGCAATGCTGCATGTTGGAGTGATCGTCGTTCTGCGGGGCTTTTTGCTCGAGCTTGCCCAGGGAGATCGCCACCAGCTTGGTGCCGGTCGAAGAACAGAAGCTGCCCCACAGCAGTTGCTCGGTAGCGCCCTGGTCATCCCGCGGCATGGCCCCGGAAAGCGGCATGGCAAGCATGTTGAACAGCACTGCGAAGCAGGCGATCCAGGCAAATGCGAGCCGTTGTCGGGACATGATGGACGATCCGTCGGGTTGAGCGATCAGGCGGGTATTTAGCCTGATCGCCGGGCATAAGTAAAAAAGCCGTGTGCGGTGTGGTGTCGCAGCGCGGCTCAGGCAGTGCTGGCGTGCAGCTTGAGGCCCAGGGCCTTCATCACCTTGATGATAGTCGCGAACTCGGGATTGCCCTGGCTGCCCAGCGCCTTGTACAGGCTTTCACGGCCCAGGCCGGTGTCGCGGGCGATCTGGGTCATGCCCCGGGCGCGGGCGATGTCGTTCAGGGCCGCGCGAATCAGCACGCCGTCGCCGCTGTCTTCCTCGAAGCAGGCGTCGAGGTAGGCCACCATGTCTTCGGGTGTTTTGAGGTGCTCGGCGGCGTCGAAAGGGATCAGTGGGTGGTTCATGGTTCAGTCCTCGCTCTTGAGGTCATGTGCCAACTGCCTGGCACGTTGGATATCGCGCGGCTGGGTGGTTTTGTCGCCACCTGCCAGCAACAGGTAGATCACCTTGCCGCGCCGGGAAAAGTACACCCGGTACCCGGGCCCGCGATGGATGCGCATTTCGTAGACGCCCCCACCGACGGCTTCGCAGTCTCCGAAATAACCAAGCTGCGCGGCCCTTACCCTGGCCAGTACCCGAGCCCTGACAGTGGAATCTCTCAAGGCCTGGAGCCAGCGGACAAACACTGGGGTCTGTTCAAAGATAAGCATGGCGACTGTATTCCTTGGGATACGACCTGGCAAGTCATTTGCCAGGTGACCAGCTCGCGAGGCGACGACCGGCCCTTCGGGGCTGTGACCATGGCCATCGATCTGGCTGTGCAAGGAACATTAAAACGTCGGCTTTTTTAAAGCTGTCAGGGGAATCCCAAGGGGCTGTGGGCCGGAGCTTTATTGTTTGTCAGGCGTGAGGCTGATCGCTCAACGCCAGCAGTAGCTCGGCCACGGAGGTAAAGCAGCGATCGGCCTCGGGCAGCGCCGGGCGCTTGAGCACCAGCACCGGTATCCGACGTTCGCGGGCCACTTCCAGCTTGGGCTCGGTGGCGCTGCTGCCGCTGTTTTTGCTGATCAGCACATCGATTCGGCGTTGCTCGAACAGCTCGCGCTCGGCGTCCAGGTGGAACGGTCCACGGGCGCCTATGACCTCGCAGCGCGAGTTGCCGGGGTAGATGTCGAGGGCGCGCAGGGTCCAGAACTGCCCTTCGGGGATCTCATCCAGATGCTGCAAGGGTTCGCGGCCCAGGGTAAACAGCGGGCGCTGGAAAGGGCGCAGGGCCTCGACCAACTCGTCCCAGTCAGTGACTTCCCGCCAGTCGTCTGCAGGCTGCGGTTGCCAGGCCGGACGGCGCAGGGCCCAGCATGGAATGGCGCTGTGGCGCGCGGCCTGGACCGCGTTGTGGCTGATTTGCGCGGCGTAGGGGTGAGTGGCGTCCAGCAGCAGGTCGATGCCTTGTTCCTGGATAAACCGTGCCAGCCCTTCGGCGCCACCGTAGCCGCCGACCCGCACCTGGCAGTCGAGGTCGGTGGGCACCCGGCCGACCCCGGCCAGGCTGTAGATGTGCGCCGGGCCCAGGGTGCGGGCGATGGCCAGGGCTTCGGTCACGCCGCCCAACAGCAAAATACGTTTCATTGGAAGGCTCCGGCCCGGCCGACAATGCCGCCCTGGCGATCAATGGCAAACACCTCGACCTGCACCTGGGTCGGCACCACGCTGCGGGCAAACGCCAGGGCGTGCTGGCACACCGCGTCACCCAGGGCGATACCGGCGGCGCTGGCCAGGGCCAAGGCCTGCTGGCTGGTGTTGGCCTCGATGATGGCCTGTTGCAAGGCCCCGTCGGCGCCAATGGCCGCCGCCCAGGCCGCCAGTTGCGGCAGGTCGATGCTTGAATGGCGGCTGTGCAGGTCCATGTGCCCGGCGGCCAGTTTGCTGATCTTGCCGAAGCCGCCGCACAGGCTGAGTTTATCCACAGGCACTTTGCGCAGGTGCTTGAGCACCGCGCCGACAAAATCGCCCATCTCGATCAGGGCGATTTCCGGCAGGTCGTAGACCCGGCGCATAGTGTCTTCACTGGCGTTGCCGGTGCAGGCGGCGATGTGCTGGTAGCCGTTATGGGTGGCGACATCGATGCCCTGGTGGATCGAGGCGATATAGGCCGCGCAGGAGAACGGCCGCACGATGCCGCTGGTGCCGAGGATCGACAGCCCCCCGAGAATGCCCAGGCGTGGGTTCATGGTCTTCAGGGCCAGGGCCTCGCCGCCCTCGACATTCACCGTGACCTCGAAGCCGCCGCCGTAGCGTTGTTCCAGCGCCAACTGGCTCAGGTGATCGCTGATCATCTTGCGCGGCACCGGGTTGATCGCCGGTTCGCCGACCCCCAGCACCAGCCCCGGGCGAGTCACGGTGCCCACGCCGTTGCCGGCGATAAAGCGGATCCCCGGCTCCGGGGCCAGGCGCACCCGGGAGTAGAGCAGGGCTCCGTGGGTCACGTCGGGGTCGTCGCCGGCGTCCTTGATGGTGCCGGCCTCGGCGCCGTCGGCATTGAGGCGGCAGAACTCCAGGCGCATCTGCACCTGCTTGCCCTTGGGCAGGGTGATCTGCACCGCATCGGCGTCCACGCCACTGAGCAGCAGACGCGCAGCCGCGAGGCTGGTGGCCGTGGCGCAGCTGCCGGTGGTCAGGCCACTGCGCAGGGGCGCGGGCTGTTCGGCGGTTTCGTCACGCATCGAGCGCTCCCGGCTGTGGCCGGACGCAGGCTGTTGCGCGTGGGGAATGCTGGCTCATAGCGGTTTGCCGAGGTCGAGCAGGGTGATCGGCAGTGCCTGGCGCCAGGTGTCGAAGTCGCCCAGGGGTTGGGCCTGGGCGATGTGGATGCGGGTCAACTCGCCGCCATGGCGTTCGCGCCAGGCCATCAGGGTCATTTCGCTTTGCAGGGTCACGGCATTGGCGATCAGCCGGCCGCCGGGCTTGAGCTGCTCCCAGCAGGTTTGCAGCACACCCTCGCGGGTAACGCCACCGCCGATGAAAATCGCATCCGGGCGCTCCAGCCCGGCCAGGACCTGGGGCGCGCTGCCGCGAATCAGTTGCAGGCCGGGCACGCCCAGGGCGTCACGGTTGTGTTCGATCAGTTGCTGGCGCCCGGCATCGGCCTCGATGGCCAGGGCCCGGCAGCTGGGGTGGGCGCGCATCCACTCGATACCGATCGAGCCGCTGCCGGCGCCCACGTCCCACAGCAGTTCGCCGGGCACCGGTGCCAGGCGGGCGAGGGTAATGGCGCGGACATCGCGTTTGGTCAGTTGCCCGTCATGGGCAAAGGCGTCGTCGGGCAGCCCGGCCAAGCGTGACAGGCGCGGCGTGCCGGGTTCGGCGAGGCATTCGATGGCCAGCAGATTGAGGTCGGCGTGGGGCGTATCGTTCCACTGGTTGGCGATGCCGTCGATCCGCCGTTCGGCCTCGCCTCCCAGGTGCTCGAAGACGCTGACGCGGCTGGGGCCAAAGCCCCGTTCGCGCAATAAGCGAGCAACCGCCGCCGGGCTCTGGCCGTCGTTGCTCAACACCAGCAGGCGCACGCCGCTGAACAGCTGGGCACTGAGGGTGGCCACCGGGCGTGCCACCACCGACAGGGTCACCAGCTCTTGCAACGGCCAGCCCAGGCGGGCAGCGGCCAGGGAGTAGGAAGAGGGCGCGGGCAGCACCTGCATTTCGCCCTCGGCCACCTGGCGCGCCAGGCTGGCGCCGACGCCGAACAGCATCGGGTCGCCGCTGGCCAGCACGCACACTGCGTCGCCGCGCCGGCCGAGCACCGGCTCCAGGGAAAACGGGCTGGGCCACAGCTGGCGTTCGCCACGGATGCACACCGGCAATAAATCCAGTTGCCGCTGGCCGCCCACAATCCGCGAAGCACCCATCAGGGCCCGACGGGCGTTTTTGCCCAGTCCCTTGAAGCCGTCTTCACCGATTCCCACTACCGTCAGCCAGGGCGACATCTATATTCCTCAAAAGCAAAGCGCTTGAAACTGGAAGATCCGACGGGCAGGCTTTTCATGCCTTCGGACAAAGCAGGCATAATACCGCGCCTTCGCCCGCTAAGCGCCTTTCCCACCAGCCGGTTGCCCCTTTGAATCAACGCCCGATGTCCACTGCCTTACGCCCCTCGGCCTGCCCGGGGTTGCTGCGTATTGTCCCGGCGCTGGATGGCGGGATCTGCCGCATCAAGCTGGCCGGCGGCGCCATCAGCGCGGCCCAGGCCGTGGCCGTGGCCCAGGCGGCCGAGCGCTATGCCGGCGGGGTGATCGAGGCCACCAACCGCGCCAACCTGCAAATCCGCGGCATTGGCGAGCAACAGTCGGCGCTGATCGCCGAACTGCTGGCCGCCGGCCTCGGTCCCAGCACCGCCGCCGGCGACGATGTACGCAACCTGATGCTCAGCCCGACGGCCGGTATCGACCCGCAGATGCTGATCGACACCCGTCCGCTGGCCGCGCAGATACTCGGCACCTTGCAAAACCACCCGCGCTTCCACCAACTGTCGGCCAAGTTCGCCGTGCAGCTGGACGGCGGCGAAGCCCTGGCCATGCTCGACCATCACCACGACCTGTGGCTCTCGGCGTTCGCCGGGGTCGATGGCCCGTGCCTGGCGTTCGGCCTGGCCGGCTGCCCGGTGGACCCGCCCCTGGGCGCGGTGGCGCTGGAGTATGGGCACCGATTGCTGGCGGCGGTGCTGGAGCTGTTTCTTGACCTGGCGCGTCCGGAGCAGACGCGCATGCGCCATCTGCTGGCCGACTATTCGGCGGCCGAGTTACTGGCGCGCCTGGACCTGCCGCTGCTCGAAATCGAGGCCTGGGCTCGCCCGACGACCCCAACCGGTTTGCACATCGGCAGTCACCCCCAGGTCGGCGGCGGACGGGTGTATGTCGGCGCGGTGACCCCACTGGGCCGGCTCGACCCCACTATGTTGCGGGGCGCCGCCCGACTGGCCAGTGAATGGGGGGATGGCAATCTGCGTTTCAGCCCCTGGCAGAGCCTGTTGCTGCCCAATGTCCGGGCCGAAGATGGGCCCGAGGTCTGTCGGCGCCTGGAGCAACTGGGGCTGCTGTGTTCGGCGGACCGAGCCCTGGCACACCTGGTGGCCTGCACCGGTTCCAGCGGCTGTGGCAAGGGCCTGTCCGATACCAAGGGCGACGCCCTGCAACTGGCCGCACTGCTGCAACGCCATGCCCGGACCCTGGAGGTGCACCTGTCCGGTTGCCCTCGTTCCTGCGCCTGCGCCCATGTTGCGCCGGCCACTTTGCTGGCCGTCGGCCCCGGCCGCTACGACCTCTATTTACGCGATGCAGGGCAGCCGGGTTTCGGCGCCCTGCACGCACGCAACCTTTCTATTGAAGCGGCAGGCGCATTGCTCGACGCCCGCCCACGGAGCAACCTTGATGCTTGATTACATCCGCGACGGTCAGGAGATCTATCGCAACTCCTTCGCCATTATTCGCGCGGAGGCTCGGCTCGACCGAATTCCGGCCGACCTGGAAAAACTCGCGGTGCGGGTGATCCACGCCTGCGGCATGGTCGACGCCATCGACGGCCTGGAGTTTTCCGAGGGCGCCGGCAAGGCCGGGCGTGATGCCCTGGCCGCTGGCGCGCCGATTCTGTGTGATGCGCGGATGGTTTCCGAGGGCGTGACCCGTGCTCGGCTGCCGGCCAACAATCAGGTGATCTGCACCCTGCGCGACGACAGCGTGCCGGAGCTGGCCCGCGAGCTGGGCAACACCCGTTCGGCGGCAGCCCTGGAGCTGTGGCGCCCGCACCTGGAGGGCAGTGTGGTGGTGATCGGCAATGCCCCCACCGCTTTGTTCTACCTGTTGGAAATGCTCGACGCCGGGGCCCCGAAACCGGCGCTGATCCTCGGCTTCCCGGTGGGTTTTGTCGGCGCTGCCGAGTCCAAGGCGATGCTCGCTGCCGACAGCCGGGGCGTGCCCTTTGTCATCATGCAGGGCCGCCTGGGCGGTAGCGCCATGGCCGCCGCAGCGGTCAATGCCCTGGCCACGGAGGTCGAATAATGCAGCAACCTGGACGTTTGATCGGCCTTGGCGTGGGCCCCGGTGACCCGGAACTGATTACCGTCAAAGCCCTGCGCCTGCTGCGTGAAGCGCCGGTGGTGGCGTATTTCGTGGCCAAGGGCAAAAAGGGCAACGCCTTCGGCATCATCGAAGCCCACCTGCAATCGGCCCAGACCCTGATGCCCCTGGTGTACCCGGTGACCACCGAAGTGCTGGAGGCGCCGCTGTCCTACGAGCAGGTGATCAGCGATTTCTACGACAGCGCCGCCCAGGACCTGGCCCTGCACCTGGATGCCGGGCGCGACGTGGCGGTGATCTGCGAGGGCGACCCGTTCTTCTACGGCTCCTACATGTACCTGCACGACCGTCTGGCCGAGCGCTACCAGGCCGAAGTGGTGCCGGGCGTGTGCTCGATGCTGGGTGGGGCCTCGGTACTGGGGGCGCCGCTGGTGTACCGCAACCAGAGCCTGTCGGTGCTTTCCGGCGTGCTGCCCCATGACGAGCTCAAGCGGCGCCTGGCCGATGCCGATGCGGCGGTGGTGATGAAACTGGGACGCAACTTCCCCAAGGTGCGCCAGGTCCTGGAAGAACTGGGTCTGGCGGAGCGTGCGCTGTACGTCGAGCGCGCGACCATGGCCAACCAGAAAATCGTGCCCCTGGATGAGGTGGTGCCGATGTCGTCGCCGTACTTCTCGCTGATCATCGTTCCCGGCGAAAGGTGGCAAGGTTGATGGCCCGTTCAACACCGGCCATCGTCATCCTCGGCCAGGGCAGCCTCGCGACCGCCCGCAGAATCCAGCAGCTGTACCCGGACGCGCTGATCCACGGCCTGGCCGAACGGGTGGAAGGTGCGGACCGTCCGTACCAGGATTTCGGCGCGACCCTGCGTCAGTTGTATCAACAGGACACGCCGATCATTGCCCTGTGTGCGGCCGGTATCGTGATCCGCACCCTGGCCCCGCTGCTGCTGGAAAAAGGCGCCGAGCCGCCGGTGCTGGCCGTCGCCGAAGACGGCAGCGCCGTGGTGCCGCTGCTCGGTGGCCTGGGCGGGGTCAATGTGCTGGCGCGGGAAATCGCCGCCGGACTGGGCGTGGCAGCGGCCATCACTACCAGCGGCGAACTGCGTTTTGGCACCTGCCTGCTGAACCCGCCCAGCGGCTATGCCCTGGGGGACCTGGAGCTGGGCAAACGCTTTGTTTCCGACCTGCTGGGCGGTGAAAGCGTGCGCATCGAAGGTGCCGCGCCGTGGCTCGCCGAGGCCCGGTTGCCCGAAGATCAGCAAGCGCGCCTGAGCATTCATGTGGGCTCGGCCGAGCGCGAGCCGGCGGCCAATGAACTGCTGATCTACCCGCGCTGTGTGCTGGTGGCGTGCAGCAGCCAGGGGCATGAAGACCTGGCGCTGCAGATTCGCCAGGCGCTGCACCAGGCCCGAATCGCCGTGCAGTCCGTGGCCTGCCTGCTGGCCGCGGACAGCGACATGGCCTGCCCGTCCTTGCGCGAGGCGGCCCTTGAACTGGGCGTGCCCCTGCGTTTTGCCCCAGCGGCAGAGAGTGTCAGTGCGCTGGCACAAAATGCGGTGCCGCAACTGTTGCCGCCGCTGGCCGTTGGCGCTGGGATTGCCATCGCCGTCGCCAACCAGCCGCTGGACCCCGAGCAGATCGGCCGTCCTCGCGGGCGGCTGGCGGTGATCGGCCTGGGCCCGGGTGCGGCCGAGTTGATGGTGCCGGCGGTGAAGGCCGAACTGGCGCGAGCCAATGACATTCTCGGCTACGAAACCTATGTGCGCATGGCCGGGCCGTTCCGTGCCGATCAGGTCATGCACTGCACCGACAACCGCGAAGAAATGCAGCGCGCCCGCCACGCTTTCGAACTGGCAGCCCAGGGCCGCTCAGTGGTGGTGGTGTCGTCCGGCGACCCGGGTGTGTTTGCCATGGCGGCGGCGGTGCTGGAGGCGCTGCACGAGTCTGCGGACCCGGCCTGGCACAACGTCGAGCTTGAAATGCTGCCGGGGGTTTCAGCCTCCCTGGCTACCGCCGCCCAGGCGGGAGCGCCGTTGGGGCATGACTTCTGCGTGCTGTCGCTGTCGGACAACCTCAAGCCGTGGGCGATCATTGAGAAACGCCTGGACCTGGCGTGCGAGGCCGATCTGGCATTGGCCTTCTACAACCCGATCTCCCGTTCGCGACCCTGGCAATTGGGGCGAGCGCTGGAGATCGTGCGCGAGCACCGGACCCCGCAAACGCCGGTGGTGCTGGGGCGCGATATTGGCCGGCCGGGCCAGACTCTGCGCGTCATCACCCTGGGCGAATTGACGCCGGAGCAGGTGGATATGCGGACCATGGTGTTGGTGGGATCGTCGACGACCTGCACCTTCCCCAAGGCAGGGGGCGGCGAGTGGGTCTATACGCCGCGTTGGTATAAAAGCAGCTGAAAGCTACACGCTAAAAGCGGCTACAGGTGCCCCCCCGTGGCGAGGGAGCTTGCTCCCGCTCGGCTGCGCAGCAGCCGTAAACCCTGCCGGCCGGTTCTGCCTGAATGCAGGCGGTGCCTGTTTTGGGGCCGCTTCGCGCTGGAGCGCCAGCCCGGCCCAGCGGGAGCAAGCTCCCTCGCCACAGAGAGGTGCCCGGCCAACGTCTTGATTGCCCAGTGTCCGGGGTAGGGGCGATCAGGATTTGATTCACGTCGTCAGCGTGGCCCATTTGCATTGGCGTATCGCAAGCTGACGGACCCTGAGTAGAACCGGCCGCTCATTCCAGGGCGGCGGTTTTAGTCTTCCTCTGCTTCGGCCGTCAGCAGCCAGGTGATGAATTCAAAAAAACCGCTCCATCTGGCCGGGATACGGCCGGCGGTGAAGTCTTCCCAGTGGGCCAGGTCGAAGTCCCAGACGCCGCCGCTGTCTTTGTCCAGCAGGTAGCCGCCTTCGCCTTGCAGCGAGGTGAAGGCGATGAAGTTCTGCGGCAGCTCCCACACCTCGTGAATGAACTCGGTGCCCATGAGGATTTGTTCGGTGGGCTCGGCGATGTCGGAAATCATTTCGTAGCTGGCCAGGCTTTCGAAGTCGCCGGGGTGGCAGGCCAGGTAGATCTGGGCGAATTCGCTGTCGAGGGCGATGCCCAGTCGGTTCAGCGCCTGGGTCGCCCTGGCGATATCGGTGCGGGGGCGGTGGTCGGGTTGGGCTTCGATCAGGGCAGCCAGTTGCGCAGGGATCATGGGTGGGCCTCAAGGGTTCGCGGCCATTTGTCCAGGGCCAGCTCTCCCTGGTGGCGGGCGAAGTGGTCCCGGGCCTGGGCCAGGGTCATGTGGTTCGGCCCGCTGTACACATCCGGTGCCTGGCTGCCGTCATCTTCCCAATGGCACAGGTCGCAGATTTCATACTCGGCCCGTGCGCCCAGGGTCAGGTAACCGCAGCAGGGGCAGGCCAGCAATGGCTCGACGGGCCCCTCGACCCGATGCTCTGCGCCCCCGGCTTCTGCCAGGCAGCGGCTCAGGTAGCCGTTGGTGACGCCGTGGTATTGCGCGCGCAGGGCGAGCAGCAGTAATGGGTCGTAGCACCGGTCTTGCGCATCTGCGGGTGGCTCGGAGTGGTCGAACATCAGCTGGCGCAGTGTGGGCGGCAGCCCGGCAAACTCGGGATGCTCGTCAGCCAGGCCCCACCAGTCCAGCAGCAGCTCGGCGCGGGCGCACGGGTCGAGGGTCAGCAGGCGCTGCCGGCTCAGGCGGTCGATGGCGACGGGGCGGGTCAGGGTGGACATGGCGGCGGGTGCTCCGGGCCGGGGTTCAGTAGCCATAGATCGGGTCGCAGTAGGACAGTGGCGGGTGGGTTTTTTCCCAGCCCTTGGCAAATGCCAGGCCTTGCTCGATTTGCGCCGGGGTCATCTTCGCAGCGATTTCATCCAGGGTCAGCTTGGCTTCCCGGGGCGAGTTGCCACCGCCTTCCAGGTGGGCCACCAGGTACGTCAGGCCGTAGGCCTTGACCAGGTCATGGGGATGGCCGAAGCGGTTGGGCTGGTCGGACAATTCGCTGGCATAGGTGGCCACCGAGTCGATGTGTCCACCCTCGGCGGCCTGTTCGAGCCAGTGGCCGATTTCCCGGGTGTCGCCGTTGTTGTCGTACAGCAGGCTGGCATACAGGAACATGCCCTTGGGGTTGCCGCCCTCGGCCGAGGCCTTGTACCACTTGCGGGCAGCCATTTCGCCCAGGGCGGGAATCAGGTACCAGCCACCGCCATCCTTGTAGATCCCCGCCAGCCACTCCTGCGCGCGGCTGTCCCCGGCCTCGGCGGCCATTTGCAGCCAGCCCAGGTCATGGCGCGTGATAAACAGCACGGTCATGGCCTCGGTATCGCCCTGTTGTGCGCGGGCATAGGCCTGCTCGGTGGCAACCTTGCGCCATTGCATGTCGTTTTCGCCATCGCAGTCGCCCAGGTATTTGCAAAAGTCATCGGCGTTACCCAGGCGCAGCATGGCGTACAGATGGCCTTGGCGCGCCGCCGCTTCATACCATTTGCGGGCGTCTGGCGTGCTGTAGCGGTTGCTCAGGCGCAGGGCCTCGCCCAGGTAGTACTGGGCTTGTGCATCACCGGCTTCGGCGGCGGTTTGGAGCAGCGGCTGCGAGTCGTACCAGTCACTTTGCTTGTACAGGGCAATGCCCTTGTCGCGGGCGTTTTGCTGCGCGGGAGTCAGTTGGGCCAGGGCCGGCCCGGACAGGGCGAGGGTCAGCAGGAGGGTGCTTGTCAGAAACTTGATCAAACGCGGTTCTTCCATGGGACGGTGTGTTTATTGCCTGGAGCGTGAGCCGGCCGCGCTTTCAGTCGTTGGGCCAGGCCAGGGTCAATTGGTCGGGGCGGTCGACAGGGATCCGGGCGATGACGCCGCAGGTGGAGTGGGCATGCACCGACCCCTCGCGGATTTCAATCCGGCTGAAGGGGTTGGTGTCACGCAAGACCAGCAACCAGATCAGCCGACCCGATTCCTTGTCCTGCAACGCCACAAAACCATCGCCACCATAGGCGGCGCATTCACCGCCCCTGGCCTGAAACGGCTGCGGGCCGTCGGCTGCGGTGCCCAGGGTCGCCAGGCAATCGCAGGTTTCCTGGGCACGGTAATCCAGGGCCGGCAGCCACACCTTGTTGGTCAGGTGCGGGTGTTGATCAGGCAGGTCGAACAGGCAGTAAAAGCCATTGCCCAGGGTCAGGCTGTTTTCCCGAGGGTAGGCTTCATCCCGCCACTGTTCCTGGATAAAAGCCATGTCGGCGCTGTAAGGCATTGAGGTTCCTTGATCCATCAGGAGAGGCATGGGCTGCTCTATAGGCTCGGCACCAGCAAGAAGCCGGAGTAGTAGGCGCAGTGCCCGGGGTAGCCGGGGCGTGCATCGCAGGGCTTGAGGCAACCCTGGGCGCCGCCGGGGAAGCGCGCCGCCACCGACATGGCAAAGCCGTAGGTCGGGGTGGTCACCGCAAAGCTGTTATCGCACGCGGCCTTGGTGGTGTAGGTGAAGGTCATGGCCTCGCGCCGGCCGTTGTGGGCAAAGGCCACCTCGAAGCTGTTGAGGCTTTTCCAGCCGGACAGTGGCAGCACCACAAAGCGATAACGGGTGCTGTCCAGGCGCTGGCCCATGACCCGCAGCGAACGGGTCGAGGAATCGGTCTTGGGCGACGGGTAGGGCAAGGCCAGCAGCGCCCGAGGGTCGCCGAGCACACCCAACTCGAAGCCGATGCCCTTCTGGTAGAACGGAATTTCGATGTTCGGGTAACCCTCGATCTTCACGTAGCGGCTGGGCGCGTAAGGCCCCGAGGTGTCGGGCTTGTAGTCCGGCGCCTGGGCAAAGGTCACCTCAAGCTCCAGCACCGCGTCGGCGGCCTTGGCGTCTTCGCTGCGAATATCGCTGGGCTGCTCGCTGCTGTGGCTGACGCAGCCGGCCAGCAGTACGCAGCAGGTGAGGTGCAGCAGGCGTTGCAATAGGCAAGTCGGCATCACTCAGTGCTCCGTCTTGAGAGGGCTGGAGGTCAGGCCCAGGCCCTTGAGTTGCCAGGTCCCTTGTACCTGCTGCCAGCTGAATTGCCGGCCCACCCACTCCACTTCGAGGGCGCGTTGCAGGCGCCTCTGGTCGATGCGCCGGCCTTCGTCCAGGGCTTTGCGGGCGCGGGCGCTGGCTTCTTCGTACAGCGGCCAGAGTTGGCTCAGGTTCAGCTCCTTGCTGATCGGCAGTTGGGCGTAGACGCCTTTCTCCGTCGAGCTGAGCAGCAAGCCCTCCTTGGCCAGGAACGCCGCGCTGCGGTTATCCGGCGCCACCGAGACCAGCATCCCGTAGTGGGAAAACCCCCAGCCCGGCAGGCGCTCGTCAAACCACAGGACCTGTCCGGTCGAGGGCACAAAGGCCCGTGCGCCCTCGGGAAACAGCAACAGGTCGCTGCGCCCGGCTTGGGCCTGGCCCCAGTCGGGTTCGTCGCGGCTTTTCACCGGGCTGAGGATGCGCGCCAGGGGCGTGTCGTTCTGCACCGCGATCACCACCGTGCCGACGCCCATCCATTCAATGGTGGTCGCCAGCAGCACCGGCTGGCCATTCTGGATCGCGCCGGTGGGGCGCACATCGGTGATCTGCCAGGCGTTCAGCGGCCGATAGGGCCGGCCCTTGTAGGTGATTTCCAGGGTGCTGATGGACGACTTGCCGCGAAACACCTGGAAGTCGCCAAACTGCTCGCTGTAGCCGCTGAGGTAATCGAGCTTGGTCTTGGCGGCGGGTTGTGCCGGGTCGGCGGCGAAGCCCGGCGCCGCCATCAGCATCAGCAGGCAGGCCGCCAGCAGCGATCGTGGCCGCGTCACAAAGGGCTGGCGCGTCGAGGTGGAGTCCTTGCTGCGAGGTCTCTGAAGCATGTGCATTCCATTGCCTGTGATTGCATGAGGGCGCTATGGCACCAGGTAGCCGCGAACCCCGGTGAAGATGATCTGCGCCGCCAGGGCGCACACGAACAGCCCCATCAGCCGGCTGACGATCTGCAAGCCTTGCTCACCGAGAATGCGTTCGATGCGGTTTGACAGGTAGAGCACCACGCCGACGGTAAAGCTGGCCAGGGCGATGCTGAGGATGGCGGTGAGTTTGTCGTCCCAGTGCGGCTGGCTGACCCCCATCACCAGCAGCGCACCGATGGTGCCGGGGCCTACGGTCAGGGGGATGGTCAGCGGGACGATGGTCACGTCCTGTTGCACGTTGTCGGTCTGCACCGCGGACTTGCCCTGGGCCATGCCCAGCGCCGAGATGAACAGCACGCTGCCGGCGCCGATGCGAAAGGCGTCGACGGTAATCCCGAACACACTGAAGATCACGCGTCCGAACAGGTACAGCAGCACGCTGGAGACTAGGGTCGCCAGGGCCACCTTCCAGGCCAGGCGCCGCCGCTCCTTGCTGGAGTAACCACGGGTCAGGCTGATAAAGCAGGACAGGACGAAGAAGGGGCTATAGAGCACCAGCATCTTCAGGTAAACGCTGAACAGCACGTGGAGCATGGTGGAAGCTCGCAGCGAAGGAGGGCGAGCGCGAGTTTAACAGGCGCCGCGCAGTCTGTCGGCTCAGCTGGCAGGCTCGGCGCTGCGATTGTGCTGGTCGCGCTGGGCGACCCAGTGCTCGATCAGTTCGCGCAATTGCGAGAGCTCCACCGGCTTGGCCATGTGCCCATCCATGCCGGCCTGGCGCGCGCGTTCCTTGTGTTCGGCAAGGATGTGCGCCGTGAGGGCCACCACCGGGGTGCGTACCCGTTGGTTGCCGACTTCCCAGGCACGCAGTTGCTGGGTGGCCGAGAAACCGTCGAGGACCGGCATCTCGCAATCCATCAACACCAGGTCGTAGCGCTGGGCTTTCATCGCCTGCAGGGCTTCTTCGCCATTGCTGGCGGTGTCCGGCTGCAGGTTGAGCTTGCCCAGCATGCCGCGGATGACCTTGGTCGAGATGCTGTTGTCTTCGGCCACCAGGATGCGGAAGTCGCTGGGCACGGTGATGGGCGTCGCGGCTGGCGCCGTGGTGTTGCCCGGCAGGTAGTGCGGGGTAACCAGGCCTTTGTTGCGCTGGGTCAGCTCGTCGGCCAGGGTGGTCTTGAGGGTGTAGCCGGCCACCGGTTTGGCGAGGATGCGCTTGATCCCGGCATTGCGTGCGATGACCTTGCTTGGCGCGTTGCTGATGCCGGTGAGCATGATCAGCAGGATGTCGTGGTTCAGGCTCGGGTCTTCCTTGATCTTGGCCGCCAATTGCATGCCGGTCATGCCTGGCATGTTCTGGTCGAGCAGGACCACATCGAAGTAATCGCGCAGGTGGGCCTTGGTTCGCAGCAGGGCCAGGGCTTCCTTGCCCGACGGCACGGCACTGACGTTCAGGCCCCAGGCGCTGCATTGCTGCACCAGGACTTTGCGGCAGGTGTCGTTGTCGTCCACCACCAGCACCCGCGCGCCTTGCAGCGGGCCGTCGAGGTCCGAGGTCGGGTGTTCCAGGCGTTCCGGGTCCAGGGGCAGGGTCAGCCACAGGGTGCTGCCCTGGTTGGCGCTGCTCTTGATGCCGAATTCGCCGTGCATCAGCAGCACCAGTTGCCGCGCGATCACCAGCCCCAGGTTGCCCCCCAGGCGGGTCGCGGCGAGGAAGTTCTTGCTGTGCAGTTCCGAGTGCAGCAGGGCGTCGCGCTCTTCGGCGTCCATCGGCTGGCCGCTGTCCTGCACGGCGATGCGCAGGCGCGGCTTGCTGCTGCGCTCATCGAGGGCGACCACGATCAGCACTTCGCCTTCGTCGGTTTTCTTCAGGGCGTTTTCCAGCAGGCTGAGCAGGGCCTGGCGCAGGCGGGTCGGGTCACCGCTGATCACCCGTGGCACTTGCGGCTGGATAAAACTGATCAGCTCGACATTCTGCTGTTCGGCCTTGGCGCGGAAGATGCTCAGGCAGTCTTCGATCAGCGCATTGAGGTCGAACTGCACGTCGTCCAGCTCGATCTGCCCGGACTCCAGCTTGGTGATGTCGAGGATCTCGTTGATCAGGGTCAGCAGCTCGTTGCCGGCGCTGTGGATGGTCTGCACGTAGTCGCGCTGCTTGACCGACAACGGCGTGCCCAGCAGCAGCTCGGTCATGCCCAGCACACCGTTCATGGGGGTGCGGATTTCATGGCTGATCTTGGCCAGGAACTCGGCCTTGGCGTTGACCTCGGCATTGCTCGCGGCCAGGTCGCGGCTGACGCTGAAGCGGTTCTCGGTGATGCTGCGCTGGCGCTCGCCGAGGGCGACGCTCATCAACAGGCCGCTGATGCAGATCACGCTGAGCAGGGTGATGATCAAACCCTGTGGCGCCACCAGGGTCAGGCCGAGCAGGGCCGGGAGAATCACCAGGGTGCCGAGGTTGAAGATCACCATGGCCGCGACGAACAGCCGCGCCGGGCGGTAGCCCTTGTGCCAGTGGTAACCGCCCACCAGCAACATGCTCAGGCCGGCCAGCGCCACCAGGGCGTAGGTGATGATGTTCAGCGGCAGGGTGTTGACGAACAACAGCAGCAGCCCGCAGAGGATAATCAGCAGAATGTCGCCCAGCAGCAGCTTGTTCAGCGGGTGCGGGCCCAGTGGGGCGAAGTAGCGGTAGGCGAACATCAGCCCGCAGGGGGCGGTCAGCAGCAGCGCCAGGTAAGCCCCCGGGGTTTGCAGCGCCTGCCAGTTCGGCAACCAGGGGCCGGCCAGGTTCAGCAGCATCAGCAGGCTCAGGGACAGCAGTACCTCACAGGCGGCGAGCCACAGGCTGCTGCGGGAGCGGGTGTAGGCATAACGGGTGAGGTTATGCAGGATCAGCATCGCCATGCAGCCGAACAGGACGCCGTAGATCAGGGTCTGGCTCTGGTTGGCCGCGGCCATGACTGCCGTTTGCAGGGTGATGTAGGGGCGCAATTGATGGTCGGAAACCAGGCGCAGGTAGACGTCGAGGGTTTTCTCGTTCTGCGGCAACGGCAACATGAAGTCGTTGCTGGGCAGGGTTTTTTCGGTCTGGGGCTGATGGGTGCCGGTGTTCACTTGCTCGATCAGGCGGTCGCCGTCGAACACATACAGATTCAGCTGCGACAGGTCGGGAGCGAAGATGCGCAGCAGTTGTTCGTGCTGATCGGGATGCAGTTTGAAGCGTACCCAGAGCGCGCCGTCGGGTTCGGCAGCGGTCAGCTTGTCGAGTTCGATCGGGCTGAATTGCGTGGCGTAGCGTTGGGAGCGGATGTCACTGAGCTGCAAGCTGGCCTGTTCATCGAGCAATACCGCCCAGCCACTGCCTTGAGCGGCCAGGGCCGTGTTCAAGCAGAGCAGGGTCAGCAGTGTAGCGATGAAGCCTGTGGCAATCCTGAGCCAGCGCACGGCGAAATCCCTTCGTAGGTTGATGCCAGGTTGTAACTATGCGCGGGGGCACGCCGCTACGGCAAGGGCAGGGACCCTTGCCGAGCGATAGGGCCGCCTTATTGCTGTTCTTCGCCACGCTCGCGGGCAATGGCACGGTAGCCGATGTCCTTGCGGTAGAAGCAGCCTGGCCAGTCGATCTTGGCGGCCAGTTTGTACGCTTGTTGCTGGGCGGCGTCGACACTGTTGCCCAGGGCCGTGGCGCACAGCACGCGACCGCCGGCGGTCACCACCTGGCCGTCCTTGAGCGCAGTACCGGCGTGGAACACTTTGCCTTCCAGGCTGGCGGCGGCGTCCAGGCCGGTGATGGCTGCGCCTTTGGCGTAGTCACCCGGGTAGCCACCGGCCGCGAGCACGATGCCCACGCTCGGACGTGGATCCCATTGAGCTTCGACCTTGTCCAGGGCCTGGGCCAGGGCGGCTTCCACCAGCAACACCAGGCTCGACTGCAGACGCAGCATCACCGGTTGGGTTTCCGGGTCGCCGAAGCGGCAGTTGAACTCGATGACTTTCGGATTGCCGGCCTTGTCGATCATCAAGCCGGCGTACAGGAAGCCGGTGTAGACGTTGCCTTCGTCGGCCATGCCGCGCACGGTCGGCCAGATCACCAGGTCCATCACCCGCTGGTGCACTTGGGCCGTGACCACTGGCGCCGGGGAGTAGGCACCCATGCCGCCGGTGTTCGGCCCGGTGTCGGCGTCGCCGACGCGCTTGTGGTCCTGGCTGGTGGCCATGGGCAGCACGTTCTTGCCGTCGACCATGACGATGAAGCTGGCTTCCTCGCCGTCGAGGAATTCTTCGATCACCACCCGCGAACCGGCTTCGCCGAAGGCATTGCCGGCCAGCATGTCGCGTACCGCGTCTTCGGCTTCGCCCAGGGTCATGGCGACGATCACGCCTTTACCGGCGGCCAGGCCGTCGGCCTTGATCACGATCGGTGCGCCTTTTTCACGCAGATAAGCCAGGGCCGGCTCGATCTCGGTGAAGTTCTGGTAGTCGGCAGTCGGGATCTTGTGGCGGGCCAGGAAGTCCTTGGTGAAGGCTTTCGAACCTTCGAGCTGCGCGGCACCGGCGGTCGGGCCGAAGCAATCCAGGCCACGGCTGCGGAACAGGTCGACCACACCGGCCACCAGCGGCACTTCCGGGCCGACGATGGTCAGGGACACATTCTTCTCAGCGAAATCGGCCAACTGCTCCAGGGCCAGCACGTCGATGGCGACGTTCTCGCACTTGGCTTCAATGGCGGTGCCGGCGTTGCCCGGTGCCACGAATACTTTCTGGACGCGTGGGTCCTGAGCGACTTTCCAGGCCAGGGCGTGTTCACGACCGCCGCTACCGATGATCAGTACATTCATTTCAAAAACCTCGGATGACGCTAATTCTGTTTTAGAACCTAAAGCGCTTCACGCCGTAGGAGGCTGCAATGACACCGCTAGATGCAAGGCGGAGCCCACCTCGATGAGCGGAGTTGCCTGTTGGCAACGAGCATCATCGGGGTGGGCTCCAACGCAGCAGATGCCGGTGTCAGTGCGACCGTTGTCGTATCAGTGACGGAAGTGGCGCATGCCGGTGAATACCATGGCAATGCCGGCTTCGTCGGCTGCGGCAATCACTTCGCTGTCGCGCATCGAACCGCCTGGCTGGATCACGGCGGTGATGCCGACCTTGGCTGCGTTGTCCAGGCCGTCGCGGAACGGGAAGAACGCGTCGGAAGCCATCACCGAACCCGCGACCTGCAAACCGGCGTGCTCAGCCTTGATCGCGGCGATGCGCGCCGAGTTCACGCGGCTCATCTGGCCGGCGCCGACACCGATGGTCTGGCGGTTCTTGGCGTAGACGATGGCGTTGGATTTAACGTACTTGGCCACTTTCCAGGCGAAGATCAGGTCGTTGATTTCCTGTTCGGTCGGGGCGCGCTTGGTCACCACCTTCAGGTCCTGGCTGCCGATCATGCCGATGTCGCGGCTCTGTACCAGCAGGCCGCCATTGACGCGCTTGTAGTCCCAGGCAGCGGCACGTTCAGCCGACCATTCGCCGCAGGCCAGCAGGCGCACGTTGGCTTTGGCAGCGACGATGGCGCGGGCTTCTTCGCTGACGCTCGGGGCGATGATCACTTCGACGAACTGACGCTCGACGATGGCCTTGGCGGTCTCGGCGTCCAACTCACGGTTGAAGGCAATGATGCCGCCGAAGGCCGATTCGGTATCGGTGGCGTAGGCCAGTTCGTAGGCCTGGCGAATGCCGCCTTCGGCGTCCGGGCTCACGGCCACGCCGCACGGGTTGGCGTGCTTGACGATGACGCAGGCCGGCTTGACGAAGCTCTTCACGCATTCCAGCGCGGCGTCGGTGTCGGCCACGTTGTTGTACGACAGCTCTTTGCCTTGCAGCTGGGTGGCGGTGGCGATGCCGACTTCGGCAGGCTTGGCTTCCACGTAGAACGCCGCGCTCTGGTGCGGGTTCTCGCCGTAGCGCATTTCCTGGGCCTTGACGAACTGGCTGTTGAAGGTCCGCGGGAACTGGCTGCGGCCGGAAGTCGACAGGGTTTCAGCCGCCTGGTTCACGGTGCCCATGTAGTTGGCAATCATGCCGTCGTAGGCGGCGGTGTGTTCGAAGGCCTTGAGCATCAGGTCGAAACGCTGGGCGTAGGTCAGACCCCCGGCTTTCAGGCCTTCCAGGACACTGGCGTAATCGCTGGCGTTGACCACGATGGCCACGTCTTTGTGGTTCTTGGCCGCCGAGCGAACCATGGTCGGGCCGCCGATATCGATGTTCTCGATGGCCGTCGGCAGGTCGCAGCCTGGCTTGTTGATGGTGGCTTCGAACGGGTAGAGGTTGACCGCGACCAGGTCGATCGGCTTGATCCCGTGTTCGCTCATGATGGCGTCGTCGATGCCGCGACGGCCGAGGATGCCGCCGTGGATTTTCGGGTGCAGGGTCTTGACCCGACCGTCCATCATTTCCGCGAAGCCGGTGTAATCCGCGACTTCCACTGCGGCCACGCCGTTGTCGCGCAGCAGCTTGAAGGTCCCGCCGGTGGAGAGGATCTCGACGCCCAGGGCTTCCAGCTCCTTGGCGAATTCGAGGATCCCGGTCTTGTCGGAAACACTGATCAAGGCGCGGCGGATCGGCAGGCGGGTGGTCTGGTCGGTCATCTCAATTTCCATCAAAAGCAAAGGAGTCAGCAAAAAAGGCGACCGGTTTTACGCGGGCGCCTTTCTGGTTTGATTGAATGCTTACAGCAAATCGTATTGTTTGAGCTTCTTGCGCAGGGTGCCGCGGTTCAAGCCCAGCAGCTCGCTGGCCTTGGTCTGATTGCCCTTGACGTAGTTCATCACGCTTTCGAGCAACGGGGCCTCGACTTCGGAGAGCACCAGGTTGTACACGTCCGTGACGGCAGCGCCCTCAAGGTGGGCGAAATAATTGTGCAGCGCCTTTTCGACACTCCCGCGAAGGGTCTGGCCTTCTTCGCTCGGCGTATTGAGGTGCTGTTTCAAATTCACGTTGTCGCTCACGGGTGTTGTTCCACTCACTAAAGTCTCGGTCATCATCGTCATGCGGCCACCCCTTCTCCGTCCCCTGTCACCAGGCTCTTGTAACGCTCGGCAAAGAACTCACGAACGTTGGCGCACTGTGCTTCCGTATCTTCCAAACGATTGAAGTGGGCGCGAAACTCCCTGGCGCCCGGCAGGGTTGCGAGATACCAGCCGACATGCTTTCGAGCAATGCGTACGCCCATGACATCTCCATAGAAGGCATGCAGCGCGGCCAGGTGCTCTAGCAGAATACGTTCCACTTCAAACAGCTCCGGTGCCGGAAGAATTTCGCCGGTACGCAGAAAGTGCTCGATTTCACGAAAAATCCATGGCCGCCCCTGGGCGGCCCGGCCGATCAACAGCCCGTCGGCTCCGGTGGCATGCAACACCTGCCGGGCCTTTTCGGGTGAGTCGATATCGCCGTTGGCGAAGACCGGAATCGACACCGCCTGCTTGATCGCGGCAATGGTGTCGTACTCGGCTTCACCGGTGTACAGGTCGGCGCGGGTCCGCCCATGGACCGCCAAAGCCGTAATGCCTGCCTGTTCGGCGATCTTCGCCACCGTCAGGCCGTTCTTGTTCGCCCGGTCCCAGCCGGTGCGGATCTTCAGGGTGACCGGCACATCGACCGCAGCCACCACGGCCTGCAGGATCTCGGTCACCAGCTCTTCATCTTTCAACAGTGCGGAACCGGCGGCCTTGTTGCAGACCTTCTTGGCCGGACAGCCCATGTTGATATCAATAATCTGTGCGCCCAGCTCGACGTTGGCCCGGGCTGCATCCGCCAGCATCTGCGCATCACCACCGGCGATCTGTACCGAGCGCGGCTCGGGATCACCTTCGTGAATCATGCGCATCCGCGATTTGCGGGTGTTCCACAAACTCATGTCGCTGGTGACCATTTCCGAGACTACAAGCCCTGCGCCCAAACGCTTGCAAAGCTGACGAAAGGGCTGGTCGGTGACACCCGCCATGGGGGCGAGAATCAAGCCGTTGTGCAATGTATATGGGCCGATGCGTACCGCCGACATAGGACTTCCCTGTTGTGGGGCCGGATCATGAGAGTTCGAAAAAGGGTTGGCATGATACCCGCTCTCGATGACTGGTTAAAGGCTGAATTGGATAAAATCTGAACAGTTATTCCTTTATCGCCAGCGGTTTGGTCGGCCTGGGCTATCGGAAAACTGCCGTCAAAAGTGTGCCGCCTGTGCGGCCAGTGACCGGATCACTCGGGAGAGTGGAAGCTCAGACTGTAGTTCACGGCCTTGGGGCCCGGATCAAGAATGTCCAGGGCGATGTGGATTGGCGTCTGCGGTGGCATTTCCGACAGGCCTTCGAGCTCGCCGTTGAGGTACTCGCCGGGCTTGAAGCGTCGACTGGCGATCAGTTGCCCATTGAGGTCGGCGAAGCGCAGTTCCAGCAGGGGGAACGGCTGGGAGAACGGCGCGCGGTTATAGATGATGGCGTCCACCACCAGCGCGCCGCTGAAATCCGGATGGCTGCGGACCACCAGGTTGCTGCTCTTGATTCGGGCGATATCGACCTTGGACGGCACGGTGCAGCCCATTTCCGGGCACAGTTGCTGGAACCAGGGGCGGTACTGGTCCTGACGCGCCAGTTCGTCGAAGTGATAGGCAATGTACTGCCCGGCCAGGGCCGCGGTGGCCAGCAGGATCAACAGGCTCCACAGCAGGCGCCGGCCCCAGGGCGAGCGACGCTTTTGCCAGTCGAGGTGAATCGGGTCGTCGACCAGGTCCAGCAGCACGTCGTCCTGGACGCCGGGCTCGCTGCGGCCGCGCTTTTGCTTGCCGTTGACGGGCACCTCGACGTCGTCCTCGTCGCGCTCGGCGGCGATCGGCGCGGTTGGATGCGCAGCTGGTTCGAGGTCGTTGTCGTGCTCGATGTGGCGTGTGTTGGGTTCGTCTTCGAGGTCGGCCAAGTTGAATGACAGCGAAGGCTCGGTGCGTCCGGGTTTCTGCGGCTCGGCGGTCGGGGCCGGGTGCTCTTGCGCCTTGCTGCTGGTATCGAGCTCGTCGCGCTCGCCGGCGGTGGCGCTGAACAGGCTGTCGGGCCAGTGTTCGTCTTCGGCGTCCGGTTGATCGCGGCGGGCGCTCAGCGACTCTTCGCGGTGGCCGCGGTCCTGGCCGAAGGCCTTGGCGGGCTGGATTTCCCGTTGTTCGAGTTTGGCCAGTTCCTCATCGAGGTCCAGGTGATCCAGGTCGAGTTCGCTGGCCGACCATTGCTTCTGGCTGATGGCGCGCTGCGCGGGAGGGGCGACGGGCGCCGCCGGTGCCGGAGTGGCCGCGGCGTCCCGGTTGGCGCGTTGTTCCAGCAGTTGGCGCGCCGCGTTGAACACCTGCAGGCACGAGCCGCAGCGCACCACGCCACGGGCCACGCTCAACTGGGCGTGGCTGACGCGGAAGCTGGTCTGGCAATGCGGGCACTGGGTGACAAAACTGTCGGTCATGCGGCCATCCGGATTATGCAGGCGGCCATTCTAGCGCCGACGGCCGCTGATGCGCACCCAGCCATCGCGATTGGCGATGGGGTCCAGGTCGAAGTCCTGGGCATAGGCCGCGGCGACTTCTTCGCCCTGTTCCGCCAGGATCCCCGACAGTGCCAGGCGACCGCCGGGCTTGACCAGGCTCGACAGCTGCGGGGCCAGGGAGACCAGGGGGCCGGCGAGGATATTGGCCACCAGTACATCGGCCTGGACCTGGGGCAGATCCTGCGGCAAGTACAGCGGGAACAGCGCTTCGGCGATATTGTTGCGCCCGGCGTTATCGCGGGAGGCTTCCAGGGCCTGGACGTCGATGTCGGTGCCGACGGCTTCCTTGGCGCCCAGCAGCAGGGCGGCGATGGCCAGGATCCCCGAGCCGCAGCCGAAGTCGAGCACGTTGCAGTCCTTGAGGTCCTGGCCATCCAGCCATTCCAGGCACAGTGCGGTGGTCGGGTGGGTGCCGGTGCCGAACGCCAGGCCCGGGTCCAGCAACAGGTTGACCGCGTCCGGCTCCGGCGCGGCGTGCCAGCTCGGGACGATCCACAGGCGCTGGCCGAAACGCATGGGCTGGAAATTGTCCATCCAGCTGCGCTCCCAATCCTGGTCCTCGATCACTTCGCTGTGGTGCTCGGGCAGCGGGCTGCCGGTCAGCAGCTCGAGGTGGGCCAGTACGCTGGCCGGATCGGCGCCGTCTTCGAACAGGGCCAGCAGGTGGGTGTGGGACCACAGCGGGGTGGTGTTGAGTTCGGGTTCGAAGATCGGCTGATCCTCGGCGTCCATGAAGGTGACCGAGACGGCACCGACTTCAAGAAAAGCGTCTTCATAGGTTTCGGCTTGTTCTGGGCTGATGGCGAGACGGACTTGCAGCCAAGGCATGGCGGGCACCTTTGAAAATATGTGTTGTGCAGCCTAGCGGGCCGCGAGAAGCGCGCAAGTTTACGCGAGCCAGGACCGGGTTGCACAGGATATCCCGGTGGCGACGGAGCGTGCCCTTCGCCACGGCGGCGGAGGTCATGCCTGTGTTTCAGAAACAACAAAGCCGCTCGAAAGCGGCTTTGTCGGTGTGGCGTGTGCCGATCAGTGTTGCTCGGCCAGCTTGTGCTCCAGGTAGTGAATGTTCACTCCCCCTTTGCAGAAGCCTTCGTCACGGGTCAGGTCGCGGTGCAGCGGGATGTTGGTCTTGATCCCGTCGACGACGATTTCGTCCAGCGCATTGCGCATGCGCGCCATGGCTTCGTCACGGGTCGCCCCGTAAGTGATCAGCTTGCCGATCAACGAATCGTAGTTCGGTGGAACCGCATAACCGCTGTACAGGTGCGAATCGACACGTACGCCATTGCCGCCCGGAGCATGGAAATGCTTGACCGTGCCTGGGCTTGGCATAAAGGTTTTCGGGTCTTCGGCGTTGATCCGGCATTCCAGCGCGTGACCGCGGATGACCACGTCATCCTGGGTGAACGACAGCTTGTTGCCGGCGGCGATGCTCAGCATCTCCTTGACGATGTCGATGCCGGTGACCATTTCCGATACCGGGTGCTCTACCTGGACACGAGTGTTCATCTCGATGAAGTAGAAGCTGCCGTTCTCGTAGAGGAACTCGAACGTGCCGGCACCACGGTAGCCGATGTCGATGCACGCCTTGACGCAGCGGGCGAAGACTTCCTGGCGCGCTTTCTCGTCGATGCCCGGTGCCGGTGCTTCTTCGAGAACCTTCTGGTGACGACGTTGCAGCGAGCAATCGCGGTCGCCCAGGTGGATGGCGTGGCCCTGGCCATCGGAAAGCACCTGGACTTCCACGTGACGTGGGTTGGTCAGGAATTTTTCCAGATAGACCATCGGGTTGCCGAACGCTGCGCCCGCTTCGGAGCGAGTCAGCTTGGCCGAGGAGATCAGGTCTTCTTCTTTGTGCACCACACGCATGCCGCGACCACCGCCGCCGCCAGCGGCCTTGATGATCACCGGGTAGCCGACTTCACGGCCGATGCGCAACGCGGTTTCTTCGTCTTCGGGCAGTGGGCCGTCGGAGCCTGGAACGGTCGGTACGCCGGCAGCGATCATGGCGTGCTTGGCCGAAACCTTGTCGCCCATCAGGCGGATGGTTTCAGCTTTCGGGCCGATGAAGGCGAAGCCGGAGTTTTCCACCTGTTCGGCGAAGTCGGCGTTTTCCGCGAGGAAACCGTAGCCTGGGTGAATCGCCGTGGCGCCGGTGACTTCTGCTGCCGCGATGATGGCCGGGATGTGCAGGTAAGACTGTGCAGCTTGCGCCGGACCGATGCAGACGGATTCGTCTGCCAGGCCCAGGTGCATCAGCTCTTTGTCCGCCTTGGAGTAAACGGCGACGGTCTTGATTCCCATTTCCTTGCAAGCGCGCAGGATCCGCAGTGCAATTTCACCGCGGTTGGCAATCAGGACTTTTTCCAACTTCGCAGGGGTCGGCATCAAAGGCACTCCGCGGCTCAAACGATGGTGAACAGCGGTTGGTCGTACTCAACCGGCTGGCCGTCTTCGACGAGGATGGACTCGATCACACCGCTGGTTTCAGCTTCGATGTGGTTCATCATCTTCATGGCTTCAACGATGCACAGGGTGTCGCCTTTCTTCACGCTCTGGCCAACTTCAACGAAGGACGGCGAGGACGGGGAAGACTTGCGATAGAAAGTGCCAACCATTGGCGAACGGGCAACGGTGCCGTTCAGCACTGGGGCTGCGGGTGCGGCTGGCGCAGCAGCGGCCGGAGCAGCGGCTGGAGCGGCAACCGGAGCGGCCATTGGAGCCGGTGCGTAGTATTGCTGGGCTGGAGTCTTGCTGTGGCGGCTGATGCGTACGGACTCTTCGCCTTCCTTGATCTCCAGCTCGTCGATGCCGGACTCTTCCAGCAGTTCGATCAGTTTCTTAACTTTACGGATATCCATGAATCATCAACTCCCAAGGGTCGGTCAGGGGCGTTTAGCTTGTTGTTCAAGCTGCTCTAGTGCGGCCTCCAGGGCCAGTCGGTAACCGCTGGCGCCAAGGCCGCAGATCACTCCCACCGCAACGTCGGAGAAGTAGGAGTGATGGCGGAATGGTTCGCGTTTGTGCACGTTGGACAAATGCACTTCGATGAATGGGATGCTCACCGCCAGCAGCGCGTCACGTAATGCGACGCTTGTATGCGTAAAAGCTGCTGGATTGATCAAAATGAAGTCCACGCCTTCACCACGGGCAGCATGGATCCGGTCGATCAATTCATACTCGGCGTTGCTTTGCAGGTAGAGCAAATGGTGCCCGGCATCACGGGCCCGCTGTTCCAGGTCTTGATTGATCTGGGCCAGGGTCACTGCACCGTAGACGCCCGGTTCACGGGTGCCGAGCAGGTTCAGGTTGGGTCCGTGCAGAACCAGTAGGGTCGCCATCTGCTGTTCCTTGTTGTCGCGCCGTTATTAGAGTGAGCAGTGCCCAGAACTGCGCGACTATGCCGCAAAGCGTTTATGACTGTCCAGTTCTCTGCAATAGCCAGCACGATGACCGATGTTTGCGCAAAATATGTGACTGGGTGTTTAAATCCGGTCATTCGCTTTGGCGACACGTTCGGCGAAGTCCGCCGCGTTGATTTCACCAATCACCCTGACTTCTGCACGTTCGGCGCCATCTTTGCCAAAAAACAGCAAGGCCGGTGGCCCGAACAATTGGTAGCGATCGAGCAGGGCGCGTTGCTCGGCATTGCTGGCGGTCATGTCGAAGCGGATCAGGCGATAGCCCTTGAGCCGGTCGACCACCTGGCTGTCGTTCAGCACCTGGTGCTCGATGACTTTGCAGCTGATGCACCAGTCGGCGTACCAGTCGAGCAGCAGCGGCTGGCGCGCCGCCTTGGCCTCGGCCAGTGCCTGCTCCAACGCGGCCGGCGTATCGATGGTTTGCCAGGCGCCGTTCGACGCCTGGGTGGCCACCGCAGGCGTGCCGCCGGTAAGAGGGCGCAGCGGGTCGGTTTGACCGCTGAGCGCGCCATACCAGCAGGCCAGTGCATAAAACAGCAGGAACAGACCCAGCAATTGCGCCAGGCGCTGGCGGGGCGCCTTGTAGATAAACTCCAGCGCGCCGAGGAACAGCCCGACGCCCGCCGCCAGCGCGCCCACCAGCAGCAAGGTAATCTGCCCCGGCAATACCCGGCTCAGCAGGCCGATGGCAAGGCCCAGCAGGAGCACGCCAATCGCGTTTTTCACGTAAATCAGCCATGAGCCGCTTTTCGGCAGCCAGGCCGCGCCGCCCGTGGCCACCACTACCAGCGGCAGGCCCATGCCCAGGCCCAGGGCGAACAGTTTCAATGCCCCGCCCAGGGCATCGCCGCTGGCGCTTATATACAGCAGGGCGCCGGCCAGTGGCGCGGATACGCAGGGCGATACCAGCAGGCTGGAAACCACTCCCAGAACCGCTGCGCCCCACAGCGACCCGCCTTGGGTACGCCCGGCAATGTGTTCCAGGCGGTTGCTGATAAAGCGCGGCAGCTTGAGTTCGAACACGTCGAACATCGCCAGGGCGAACAGCGCGAAGAACAGCGCGAAAGGCCCCAGCACCCAGGCCGATTGCAGGCGCGCCTGCAAGTTCAGTTGTGCGCCGAACATCCCCATCAGAGCGCCGAGCAGGGCAAAGCAGGCGGCCATCGGCAGCACGTAGGCCACCGAGAGGGTGAAACCGCGCCAGCCACCCACCTGGCCACGCAACACCACCCCGGACAGAATCGGCAGCATCGGCAGGACACAGGGGGTAAAGGTCAGCCCGATGCCGGCGAGCAGGAACACCGCCAGTTCGCGCCAGCTCCAGTGTGTTGCAGGGCTGCCCGTCGGATCGATCTGCAGGCGTTCGGTTTCCGGTGGATAACACAGGCCCTTGTCGGCGCAGCCCTGGTAGGTGACGGCCAGGGTAAAGGCCCGTGGGTCGTTGGCCGTGCGTGGCAGCTCGACGTCGAGAATGCCGTGATAGACCTCGACATCGCCGAAGTACTCATCGTGTTTCTGCTCGCCTGCGGGCAACTGCGCCGCGCCGAGGCCGATATCGGCCGGCTCGCTGCGGAACTGAAAGCGGTGGCGGTAGAGGTAATAACCTTCGGTGGCGACGAAGCGCAGCTTGATCGACTCGGGCGTGCTCTGCACCAGGCTCAATTGGAAGGCTTGGCGTACCGGCAGGAAGTCGGCGCTGTTATTGACCGCGCCCAGGGTCGAGCTGGGACGTGAATCCAGCAGCCCGGCGGCGGTTGCCGGCAGGGCGAGCATTAGCAGCATCAGGCAGAGCAGGCGGCGCATGGCGATCTCGCGAATCGAAAGTGTGCGCATGATAACGGACGCCGGCCTTCATGGCCGCTGTGGCGTGCCAGGAGCCGCAGCCTGGTGGCAGCGGCTACGGGGTGGGTCACACGCGAAAGGCCTGCACGGCGGTGTGCAACTGACCGCCCAGGGTCAGCAGGGTGGCGCCTTGTTCGCGGCCTTCGCCGATGCGCAGCAGGTTGTCGCCGCCCAGTTGGTGGATGCGCTCGCTGTGATCGCGGATCTCGCTGACGGCGCCGCTTTGCTGGGCAGTGACGTCGGCGATGCGCACGGCGGTATCGGAGATGGTCTGGATCGCGCCGACGATCTTGTCCAGCGCGCCATCGGCGGCCTGGGCCTGATTGGCCGTGGCTTCGGCGTGTTCGACCTGGGCGCGCATGCCTTCCACCGATTGCCGGGCGGCGGTCTGCAGGCCGGCGATCAGGGTCTGGATCTCGGCGGTGGCGCCCGCGGTACGTTGCGCCAGGGAGCGCACTTCCTCGGCCACCACGGCAAAACCACGGCCCATTTCCCCGGCCCGAGCCGCTTCGATGGCCGCGTTAAGGGCCAGCAGGTTGGTCTGGTCGGCGATCGAGCGGATCACCGTCAGTACGCCGCCGATGGTCGCCGACTCTTCAGCCAGGTGCTCGATCATCTGTGCGTTGCCTTGCACTTCATCCACCAGTGCGTGGAGCCCGGTCAGGCTCAGGCCAATCACTTTCTGCCCGTGCTCCACGGCGAGCCCGGCGCTGCGGCTGGCGTCGGCGGCCTGGCTGGCATCGCCGGCTACCTGCTGAATGGTGGCTTCCAGTTCGCCCAGGGCATCGCGGATCTGCGCGGTATCACCCGCCTGGCGTTGCGCGCCGCTGTGCAAGCCGCTGCTCAACTCGGCCAGGGCTCGGCTGCTGCCGGCGACCTGCTCGGCGTTCTGGCGAATGGTACCCACCAGGTCCACCAGATAGGCCCGCAGGCGATTCAATGACTCCTCGATCGCATGCAACTCACGGTTGGTCTTGCCCAGGTGGATGCCCTGGCTGAAGTCGCCCTCGGCCCAGGTCGACAGCGCCGGGGCCAGGTTGGTCAGGACCCGCGCCAGCTTGCGTTGCAGGGTGTCGATCACCAATGCGATCAATAGGATCAGGCCGATCATCAGGCCTTGCATCAGCCGCACTTCGCCCTGGATCTGCCCGTGCTGGGCGCGCACCGCCGGCTCCAGCCCGGCGATGGCCTGTTGCACGGTGGCGATTTTCAGGTGGGTGGCGGCGCTGAGGTCGGCGCGTTTCTGGATCTGTTCGCGGGTGCGGTTCAACTCGGCCGGGTAGCGGGTGAGCAGGCTGTTGAGTTCCCGCTTGAGGCCGACGCCGGTGTCTTCGGCGACGGCTTTCACGCTGTTGTCCAGGCCCATCAGGGCGGCGAAGTCATCGGTGTTGGATTCACTGCTGCTGGTCACGCCCAGCAACGGCAGGGCCTCCAGGCGCTCGGCCTGGCTGCGGATGTTGTTCACCTCGCGCTCGACATCGGCGGCCAGCTCGCTGCGTCCGCTGCTCACCAGTTTGTCTCGGGCCAGGGACAGCTTGCCCAGGTGCTGCGCGGCGCTCAGCAGCAGCGGCAGGTAGGCACGGGCGTTGGCGCTGTCGGTGCTGCTGGCGTATTGGCTGAGCTGTTCAAGGTTGGCCCCCAGCTCTCGTTCGGCCTGCAGCAACAGGGCCTGCGGGTCGCCGGCCAGCTTGCCAGCGGCCAGCAGATCACTCTTGCTGAACTGGTCGAGGCTGGCCAGGCTCGGGCGCAGGCTTTGCGCCAGCTCCGGGGGCAATTGGCCAAGCTCGTTCTGCAGGGTTTCGATGGCCTGGCTGGCGCTGCTCAGGCGCAGGGCGTCGCCGCTGGCCAGGTAGTCCTCGATATTGCGCGCCACGTCGCTCTGGAACTGCTGGGACAGGCCCAGGTAATGCTCCATCAGCAGATAGGGGCGCTCCAGGGCCCGCTGCGACCACCACAGGGTCGCGCCCAGGGCCAGGCACACGGCAACGAGTAACAGGGTATTGAGATTGGTCAGCAGCTTCAGGCGCATCGGGGCTCTACCAACGACTTGAATGGTAAGCGCCTGAATTTATTGCGTTTGTGTTACAGGGTTATGACCGAATCGGCCGATTCGGTGGAAAAGATAGCACTTTGATGTCGCGCTGCCTGGACCCGGTTGCGGCCGCTGTTCTTGGCGCGGTAGAGCGCTTCATCGGCCTGGCTGGCCATCATCAGGCTGTCGGAATCTTCGCGCAGTTCCACCACCCCGGCGCTGAAGGTGCACCACAGGTCCTGGGGCTGTGCGGGGTAGTGGATTTCGGCGAAGCGCTGGCGGATTTCGTCCAGCACCTTGCAGGCCGATTCGACGTCGGTGTCGGGCATGACGATGGCGAATTCTTCACCGCCGTAACGGCCGATAAAGTCGGTCTTGCGCAGGCGTTGCTTGAGAAACAGCGCCAGGCTCTTGATCACCCGGTCGCCCATGGGGTGGCCGTGGCTGTCATTGACCCGCTTGAAGTGGTCGATATCGAGCATGGCAAAGCTCAGCGGCTTGCTTTCGCGGCGGGCGCGGAAGCTGCAGTCTTCGAGCAGTTGCAGGATATGGGTGTGGTTGTACAGCCCGGTCAGGCTGTCGCGGACCATCCGTGCTTTGAGGTTGCGTGCCCGTGCCGCGCGGTTGCGCACGGTAGTGATCAGGTGGCGCGGCTTGATCGGCTTGGTCAGGAAGTCGTCGCCGCCTTCGCTCATGGCGTCGAGTTGCTTGTCCAGGTCGTCTTCGGCCGACAGGTAGATGATCGGCACGCTGACATAACGGTCGTTATGGCGGATCACCTTGGCCAGCTCGGTGCCGGTACAGGCCGGCATGTACATGTCGAGGATGATCAGGTCCGGCTGGAAATCCGCCAGCTCGGCCATGGCCTGGATCGGTTCGATCAGGGTGCGGGTGACAATTCCGGCGCTGTTGAGCAGGCGCTCGGTGTGCATGGCCTGGGCCCGCGAGTCGTCGATGATCAGCACCTTATAGGGCTCGTACTGGGCGACGCAGGTCAGGACTTCGATTTTCTCCAGCAGGCTCGAGGCTTCCAGGGTTCCGGTGAGGAACTCCTGGCCACCGGCACGCACCGCCGCGAGGCGGGTCGGGGTGTCGGTTTCGTGGAGGCTGAAAAACAGCAGCGGCAGTTTGTGTTCCAGGCCTTCCTGGGCTTCGGCCGCCAGTTTCAGGCCTTGGCCGGCGCCGCTGAAGTCGACGTCGATGACGATCGCCGCCGGCAGGCGCTCGACCATGGAGGCGCGAAACGCATCGACGCTGTCCAGGGACTGGGCACTGAGACCGAAGAACTCCAACTGCTTGGCCAGGCGTTCGGCGCGATCGTGGTCTTGCAGCATCACGTAGATCGGCTTGCGCAGGGGCGGCAGGAAGGTTTGTTCCAGTTGGTCGCCGTGGCGCAGGCCGGTGCGCGACAGGCGTTGCATCAAGCGGTTGAGGTCAGTGATCAGGCCACTGCTCAGGCGTCCGCGATTGGCATCCACGGCGCTCAGCGAATCGCTGATGCTGCGGGCCAATTGGCTGTGTTCGGGTTGTTCGAAACGTTCGGCGAAACGCAGCAGGCGCAGGTTGGCCTCACTGAGTTCGGACATGTCGGCGGTGGACCATTCGCTGCGTTGCAGGCGTTGCCATATCTCAAGAATCTGACGTGCCTGATGAATTACCCGCTGGGCAAAGTGGTGCTTGAGGCGCTCACGGCTGGGGTCTTCTGGCTCGGTCATATCCTGACTACTAGTTAGGCTGCATGCTGAGGTCGACTGGTGGCTCTATGCTAGCACCTCTTTTCAATCCTATGAGTGTCGTACGTCAATAATCTGCAATGCGACCTGATTCATTTCGCGACCGACTGGTCGCATAGGCTGTGGGCTGTGCTTCATTTATAGTGGCGCGTCGATCTGCGGCGGTGCTCCGGGTCACGGGCGATTAATCCGCTCGGTGCCCGGCACGATGGAGTAGGGTTGTGGTCGAACCGATGAACTCAAGTGATTGAAAGGATATAGCCATGCTGGACTGGAAGAATCGCGCAGGCAGCGCGCCGGATCGTGCTGCCGAACCCAAGTCGGCGACACGCAGCTATTTCGGTGGCCTGCTGTTCAGCCGCGCCCTGGCCACCCTGGTGGGGCTCTACCTGCTGGTGACCATTGCCCTGGGCTGGTATTGGAGCCAGGAGCCGGCACTGTTTCCGGTGCAGCAGAATGCCCAGATCGCCGCCGAGAAAGAAGGCAAGCAGATGGTCATCGGCTACACCACGGTGGAAACCCTGAAGACCGTGGCCGGGACCCTGCTGGACAAACCGGGTGGCTATATTTCCAACGACCGTTTTCCGCCGGGCCTGTGGATGGACAACATGCCGAGCTGGGAGTACGGCGTGCTGGTCCAGGTCCGCGACCTGACTCGCGCCCTGCGCAAGGATTTCGCCCGCTCGCAGTCGCAGTCCGCTGAAGATGCCGACCTGGCCAAGGCCGAGCCGCGCTTCAACTTCGACAACAAGAGCTGGGTGCTGCCGTCCAGCGAATCGGAATATCAGGATGGCATCAATTCCCTGAGCCGCTACCAGGCTCGGTTGTCCGATCCAAACCAGAAGGGCGCGCTGTTCTATGCCCGCGCCGACAACCTCAACAACTGGCTGGGCGACGTCGGCACCCGCCTGGGTTCGCTGTCCCAGCGTCTGTCGGCCAGCGTTGGCCGGGTCAAGCTCAATACGTCGCTGAAAACCGAAGCGCCGGCCGTGGGCCAGGTGCCGCAGGTCGATGAAGAAGTGGTCGAGACCCCGTGGATGCAGATCGACAACGTGTTCTACGAAGCCCGTGGCCAGGCCTGGGCGCTGTCGCACCTGCTGCGCGCCATTGAAGTCGATTTCGCCGACGTGCTGGCGAAGAAGAACGCCACCGTCAGCGTGCGTCAGATCATTCGTGAACTGGAGGCTTCGCAGGAGCCCGTATGGAGCCCGATGATCCTCAACGGCAGCGGTTTCGGGGTATTGGCCAACCACTCGCTGGTCATGGCCAACTATATTTCCCGCGCCAACGCCGCAGTCATCGACCTGCGTCAACTGCTGAACCAGGGCTGATTCATGTCCGCCTCCCACGACGAGGCCGCGCACCGTGCGGCCTCGGATGCAGAACATATCGCCTGGGTCGACGGTGAAGACCAATTGCTCGGGGCCATGGTCCGCTCGCAGTTGCGCGAGCGCGGGCTGATCGGCCGTGGCACCTATATCCTGCTGTTCAACTCTGCCGGTGAGCTGTGCGTGCACCGCCGTACCCTGAGCAAGGCCATCTACCCGGGTTACTGGGACGTGGCGGCAGGGGGCATGGTGCTCGCCACCGAAACCTACGCCGAGTCGGCGGCCCGTGAACTGGAAGAAGAGCTGGGGGTGGGCGGCGTCGAGCTGACCGCCCATGACCACTTTTACTTCGAGGACACCGGCAACCGCCTCTGGTGCTCGGCGTTCTCCGCGGTGTGGGACGGTCCCCTGCGCCTGCAGCCCGAAGAGGTGCTGGAAGCGCGGTTTCTGCCGATCGATGTGGTGCTGCAGGAAATCCAGGAAAAGCCCTATTGCCCGGACTCTCTGGCGGCCCTGCAACGCTATCTGGCCCGACGTCGTTAAAGTTGCATAAATTGACGCTGATTGGCTCTTAGCAACGGGGCTTTTTGCCGTTACACTGCGCGACTTTTCAAGCTGAACCGGCGGTGCTTTTATCGGCGCCCCGGTTCAGTAGCGCTGCCCCTGCCTGAGTGGGGCTTCGCGGTCGATGGCACGGCCTTGTGCTTCGACCAGTCTTTGTCCTCCCAAGAGGATTGCCGGTGGCCAAAAAAGCCGCATCCTTCGCCGCCCTTGGTGGCCTGGTATTTTCCACCGACGCAGGTCGACATTGCCCGGACTGTAGCCAGCCGGTGGCAGCCTGCATCTGCAAACAAACCGCTATCCCGGCCGGCGACGGCATTGCTCGCGTGCGTCGCGAAAGCAAGGGGCGTGGCGGCAAGACGGTGACCACCATCACCGGCGTGCCCCTGGCCGAAGACGCGCTCAAGGATCTGGCAACGAGCTTGAAGAAGCGTTGCGGCACCGGTGGCGCGTTGAAAGACGGCGTGATCGAGATCCAGGGTGATCATGTCGAGCTACTCTTGGCCGAGCTGATCAAACACGGTTTCAAAGCGAAGAAGTCCGGCGGCTAGCAGCCTCTGTGAAAACCACCCCCTCGACTTGATGCAGCCGGTTCATAGCGGCTCGTGCGTCGTCTCCATGGTTTTCACAGAGCCTGTTCATGACCGGTTTCTAAACTCGGCACGGCAACTGAGGTCTACCCCCTCGTTGCAGGCTAATCGTCATTTTCATTCTTTAGACTGCGCCAGCCTTCGATAGGGGTGGCGCTCTATGACTTCTTTATAGGGGACTTCGATGTCCGTACGACGCACACGCAAAGACGATGGCAGCCAATGGACAGTTGCGGACAGCCGCAGTGTTTATGGGATTCGCCATTGGGGGGCCGGGTATTTCGCGATCAATGACGCCGGTCGCGTCGAAGTTCGTCCGAACGGTCCGAACAGCTCGCCCATCGACCTCTACGAGCAAGTCGACGAGCTGCGCAAAAGCGGCCTGTCCTTGCCGCTGCTGGTGCGCTTCCCGGATATCCTGCAGGACCGCGTGCGCCAACTGACCGGTGCCTTCGACTCGAACATCGAGCGCCTGGAATACCAGAGCAAATACACCGCGTTGTACCCGATCAAGGTCAACCAGCAGGAAGCGGTGATCGAAAACATCATCGCCACCCAGGACGTCTCGATCGGCCTGGAAGCCGGTTCCAAGCCCGAGCTGCTGGCGGTCCTGGCCCTGGCACCGAAGGGCGGCACCATCGTCTGCAACGGTTACAAGGACCGTGAGTTCATCCGCCTCGCGCTGATGGGCCAGAAGCTGGGCCACAACGTATTTATCGTGATCGAGAAAGAATCCGAAGTCGGCCTGGTGATCGAAGAAGCCGCCAACCTCAAGGTCAAGCCACAGGTTGGCCTGCGAGTGCGCCTGTCGTCCCTGGCATCGAGCAAATGGGCCGACACCGGTGGCGAGAAGTCCAAGTTCGGTTTGTCGGCGGCGCAGCTGCTGTCGGTGGTCGAGCGCTTCCGCGCGGCCGGCCTGGACCAGGGCATCCGTTTGCTGCACTTCCACATGGGTTCGCAGATCGCCAACCTGGCGGACTACCAGCACGGCTTCAAGGAAGCAATCCGCTACTACGGCGAGTTGCGCAACCTCGGCCTGCCGGTGGATCACATCGACGTCGGCGGCGGCCTGGGCGTGGACTACGACGGCACTCACTCGCGCAACGCCAGCTCGATCAACTACGACATGGACGACTACGCTGGCGTGGTGGTGGGCATGCTCAAGGAATTCTGCGATGCGCAGAACCTGCCGCACCCGAACATCTTCTCCGAAAGCGGCCGCTCGCTGACCGCGCACCACGCCATGCTGGTGGTGCAGGTGACCGACGTCGAGAAACACAACGACGACGTACCGCTGATCGAAAACAAGGAAAGCCTGCCGGAAACCGTGCAATGGCTGGTGGACTTGCTGGGCCCGACCGATATCGAGATGGTCACCGAGACCTACTGGCGCGCGACCCACTACATGAGTGACGTTGCGGCCCAGTACGCCGACGGCAAGCTGACCCTGGCGGAAAAAGCCCTGGCCGAGCAGTGCTATTTCGCCGTGTGCCGCCGCCTGCACAACTCGCTGAAAGCCCGCCAGCGTTCCCACCGTCAGGTGCTGGACGAGCTCAACGACAAGCTGGCCGACAAGTACATCTGCAACTTCTCGGTGTTCCAGAGCCTGCCCGACACCTGGGCCATCGGCCAGGTGCTGCCGATCCTGCCGCTGCACCGCCTCGACGAAGAGCCGCTGCGCCGTGCGGTGCTGCAAGACCTGACCTGCGACTCCGACGGCAAGATCAAGCAGTACGTCGACGAGCAGAGCATCGAGACCAGCCTGCCGGTGCACGCCCTGAAAGAAGGCGAGGATTACCTGCTGGGGATTTTCCTGGTGGGCGCCTATCAGGAAATTCTTGGCGACATGCACAACCTGTTCGGCGACACGGACTCGGTGAATATCTATCAGAAGGCCGACGGCTCGGTGTACAGCGCGGGTATCGAAACCCACGACACCATCGAAGATATGCTGCGCTACGTGCACTTGTCGCCCGAAGAGCTGATGACCCACTACCGGGACAAATGCGCCAGCGCCAAGATCAGCGCCTCGGAGCGCACCCAGTTCCTCGACGCCCTGCGTCTGGGCCTGACCCGCTCGTCGTACCTGTCGAGCTGATAAAGCCCTTACACGGCTGAACGATCGCGGTCTTTGCCGGTTCCTACCTTGTAGGTGCCGGCGCAGACCGCGATTTTTTTTGCCTGTGCATCCCTGCACGCCAGCTAGCCTGCTGCATAGGGCCTGGCGCCCGAACCACCGAACCTGGGGTAGCGCGATGTCGAATAAACGGATACGGGTGTGGGTGCTGGCGGTCAGTGGGGTGCTGATGGCGATACTCAGTGGGTGCTCGCCGCTCAAGGTGCTCAATGCCCTGACCCCCAGCAGTTCGTTCAGCAAAGTCAGTGGGATTGCCTATGGCAGCGATCCGCGGCAGAAGCTCGACATCTATCAGCCCAAATCAGCAGTGCCGAATGCCCCGGTGGTGGTGTTTTTCTACGGTGGCAGCTGGAACAGCGGCTCGCGCGAAGACTACGGTTTTGTCGGCGAGGCCCTGGCCTCACGGGGCATGGTGGTGGTGCTGGCCGACTATCGCCTGTACCCGCAAGTGCGTTACCCGGCATTTTTGCAGGACGGGGCGCAAGCGGTGGCCTGGACCTACCGGCATATTGCCGACTACGGCGCCGACCCGGCGCGCCTGTATCTGATGGGCCACAGCTCCGGTGCCTACAACGCGGCGATGCTGGCCCTGGACCCGAGCCTGTTGGCGGCGCAGGGCCTGAGCCCGGCGCTGATCAAGGGCTGGATCGGCCTCGCGGGCCCCTATGACTTTTTGCCGATCGCCAACCAGGACGTGCGCCCGGTGTTCTTCTACCCGGATTCACCGCCCGACTCGCAGCCCATCAACCATGTCAGCCGTGGGGCGCCGCCAGCGCTGTTGATGGCGTCCAGCAAGGACTCCCTGGTCAACCCGCAACGTAACACCGGCGGCCTGGCCAATACGTTGCGCCGGGCCGGGGTGCCGGTGCAGGAGTTCTACTTCTCCAGAACCAATCACGGCACCCTGGTGGCGGCGCTGTCGCGGCCCTTGCGCGGCCTGGCGCCGGTGCTCGACCGAGTGACCGAATTCGTCGGCGCCACGCCCGCTCAGTGAGCCTTGGCGAACCAGCCGTCGGTTTTCTCCAAGTGCCAGGCAAAGGCCGCCAGGGTCAGGCTGCGCAGGGCCATGAACAGCAAAAAGGTCAGCCACAGGCCGTGGTTGCCGAAACCGCTCAGGGCCCAGGCGAAGGGCAGCAGCATCAACACGCTGAGCAGCATGCCGTTGCGCATCTCACGGGCGCGGGTGGCACCGATGAACAGGCCGTCGAGCAGGTAGCTCCAGACCGCGATCAGCGGCAGGGCAGCGAGGTAGGGCAGGTAGATAAAGGCGGTCTGGCGCACCTCGGGGATGTTGGTCTGCATCTCGACAAACAGATGGCCGGCCAGCAGGAACAGCGCGGCAAACCCCAGGCTGGCCAGCAGCGACCAGCCGCAGGCGACCACCAGTGAGCGGCGCAGGGCGCGTCTATCATGGGCGCCGATGGCGTGGCCGCACAGGGCTTCCACCGCATGGGCCAGGCCATCCAGGGCATGGGCGGTGAGCAGCAACCCGTTAAGCAGCAGGGCATTGGCCGCCACCGTGGCATCCCCCAGGCGTGCACCCTGGACCGTGATCAGGAAAAACACCGATTGCAGAGCCAGGCTGCGAATGAAGATATCGCGATTGACCGCCAGCAGCGGGCGCCAGCTCTGCCAGCGGCGCAGCGCCTGCCAGGCGATCTGTCCCGGGTAGGCGCGCAGGGCCGGGCGGGTCATGGCCAGGCCGATCAGTGCCCCGGTCCACTCGGCGATCACCGAAGCCCGCGCCGAGCCGACCACACCCCAATCCAGGCCCAGCACGAACCACAGGTTGAGGGCGATGTTCACCAGGTTGGTGCTCAGCAGAATCGCCAGCGGCGCCCGGGCATTCTGGGTCCCGAGGAACCAGCCCACCAGGGCGAAACTGGCCAGGGCCGCTGGCAACCCGAGTAGCCGGGTGTGGAAAAAGGCGCGGGTCATCTGGTCGAGTTCCGCCGAGGGCTGCATCAGCTGCAGGGCCATGCCGCTCAGGGGAACACCGATCATCCCCAAAAGCAGCGCCAGACCCATGGCCAGCAACAGGCCTTGCAGCAGAATCTGCCGCAGCGCGGCGCCGTCGCCACGCCCGGCGGCCTGGGCGGCAAAGCCGGTGGCCCCCATGCGCAAAAAGCCCATGGCCCAGGCGAGGAAGGTATAGAGGCTGGCGCCGACGGCCACCGCGCCCAACTGGTGGGCGTGGGGCAGGTGGCCGATCACGGTGCTGTCGACCAGGGCCACCAGGGGCACGGAGATATTCGAGAGAATCATCGGCGCAGCCAGCGCCCAGACCCGCCGGTGGGTCGGGCGGTGGCGCCAGTCGTTAATCAGGGGGGGCATGCAGGCTCCTTGCGAGAGCGGGCATTGTAGCCGCAGCGCACCTTGTCGCGGCGGCCGGAGGGCATTTTACCGGTAGGCGCGGCTCAGGCCGTGGCTCAGTGGACGACCCAGCTCAACAGCCACAGGCCGAGCATCAGCCAGATGATGCCCATGATGATCGAGGCCCGCATAAAGGCCCGCACGGCCGAGTACAACAGCATCAGGCCGATGATCAGCGCGGCGATGCTGATGATCGAGGTGTCCATGCCCAGGGTCCGCGACAGCCCGTCGACGAAGTTGCCGCCGGCGTGGGTCAGGGCGTTGAACAATCCGCTGAGGCCATCGACGATAAAACGGATGACCGAGCCCAGGGCCTGGCCGAGCCATTCGAAAAAGCTTTCTACCTGCATGGGGGTGTCCTGATCAGTGAGCGGCGTACTTGCCGGGTCTGTGCCTTGGGCCGTTGGATCGTCTGCCGAGTTCCCTTCAAGCATAGAACCGCTGGCGCGTGAGAGCTGCCGGGCATTCTGTAGCAGGCGTCGGCCCGGCGATAGTGCGCGGTGCTTGCGTCCCATGGCCATCCCCCCGAAGCTATACGCCTTCAGGAGACCCCGATGAACCTAGACGAACTGACCCAACGCCTGCACGCCATTCGCGACCGTAATGACTGGCGGCAATTTCACAGCCCGAAGAACCTGGCCATGGCCGCCAGCGTGGAGATGGCCGAGCTGGTGGAAATCTTCCAATGGCTGAGCGAAGACCAGTCCCGCCAACTGCCTGCCGACAAGCTGGCCCATGCCGGCCAGGAAGTCGGCGACATCGTGCTGTATCTATTGCTGCTGTGCAGCGAGCTGGGGTTGGACATGGAACAGGTGGTTCGCAGCAAGCTGGCGGACAGCGAACGGCGGTTCAGCTGATGAGCGACCGTCATTTCGATCAGTTGGCGACCCGTTTCGCCGAAAAAATCTACGGCGGTGCCAAGGGCGCGATTCGCCTTGCGGTGCTGCAGGCGGATCTCGCCGAGGTGCTGCCGGATCGCCCATTGCGGGTGCTGGATATCGGCGCCGGGCTGGGGCATATGTCGCTGTGGCTGGCCGAGCGTGGGCATCAGGTAACCCTGGCCGAACCCGCAGCACCGATGCTTGAAGGGGCGCGCCAACGTTTCGCCGATGCCGGGCAGGTGGCGACCTTTATCCAGGCGCCGTGGCAGGAGCTGCTGGGCCAGCTCACCGAACCCTACGACCTGGTGCTGTGCCATGCCGTGCTCGAATGGCTGGCCGAGCCCCACGCGATCCTACCGGTGCTGCATCAACTGACGGCCCGCGATGGCTGGTTGTCGCTGGCCTTCTATAACCGCGATGCCTTGATTTACCGCAACCTGCTCAAGGGCCACTTTCGCAAGATGCGCAGCAACGACATGGCCGGCGAGAAGCAGAGCCTGACCCCGCAGCGGCCCCTTGATCCGCGCGAACTGGCGGCGCAACTTGAGGGCCTGTGGACGGTCGAAACCCAGAGCGGGGTCCGGGTGTTCCACGATTACATGCCGGTGGAGTTCCAGGCCCGTGCCGAGCTGGTGGATTTACTGGAAATGGAACTGGCTCACCGTCGTCACCCAGGCTTTGCCGGGCTTGGGCGTTATCTGCACTGGATGTGTCGTCCGGTTTAACGGAGCGCAAAATGAACCGCCGTCTTGCTCTGATCCTGTTGTGCACCGGGCTTGCCGCCTGCCAGGGCAGCAATCCTTACGTCGCCAGCTCCACGCCGATACCGCCGGCGCCGCCGCAAGCGGCCACCACCTTCGACCGCAGCGCCTACCCGGCGCCGCAACGTGACTACGGACGCTACCGCAATTGGGCCTGGCTCAACGGGCGCCTGCCCAGCGGTTCGGCCTGGGCCGACTCGGCGCAGGTGGCCGAAGCGGTCAGCAATGCCCTGGATCAGCGCGGCTTGCGCCCCGTGCATGACAACCGGCCGGCCGACCTGTGGGTGAGTGCCGACCTGCATCTGGAGAAGCGCCTGCGCCAGGAGCGAGACGACTACGGTTACGGCGGCTATGGCGGTTATAACCGGTACGGCAACGGTTACGGGATGTACGGCAGCGTGCCGGTGGTGCGCACCTACGAGGTGGAAGTGGTCGTGGTGCGGGTCAACTTGTTCGACGGCGGCAGCGGGCAGCCGGTGTGGAGCGCCAGCGCCGAGACCAGTAGCCGCGGCAGCTTGAGCGAACGTGCCGATGCGTTGCGCAAGGCTGTGGAAAAGGCCATGCAGGCGTATCCTCCCAGCTAGTGGCAACTGTTCAGGTCCCTGTCTTGAGCCGGAGAAAAATCATGTTCCGTCGTCTCGCTTTACTGGTCGCTGCCGGGCTGCTCAGTGCTTGTGCCGCCAACCAGATCAACCATGACTTCGACGCCAGTCGCGACTTTGGCGCCTACCGCAACTGGAGCTGGAAAGAGCCCGGCCTGCAGTACCGGCCCGATGACCCGCGAATCAAGAGTGACCTCACCGAGCAGCGCATCCGCCAGTCGGTGGCCGATCAACTGGACCAGCGTGGCCTGCGTCCGGCCGCAGCGGGCACCCGGCCTGACCTGAATGTGCAGGCCTACCTGATCGTCGAAGACCGCCAGCAGCAAGTCACCACCAATTATGGCGGCGGTTGGGGTGGGCCCTGGAATGGCTACTGGGGCGGGCCGATGTACAACGAGACGCGCAATATCACCTACAAGGTGGCGACCATCCAGATCGACCTGCTCGATGGCAAGGACGGCAAGCTGGTATGGCGCGGCAGCGACGAGCAGATGCTCAGCAGCACGCCGAACCCGGCTGACCGCAGCACCGCAGTGCGTGCCACCGTGGCCCGCATCCTGAGCAACTACCCACCCCGCTAAGCCTTCCCACCCGCCCGCAGGCACCGCCAGTCGCCTGCGTCGGCCCCTTGCCTGCGCGCTGTCGCGGGCTTGACTACACTGCTGAACATCCAGGGAGATGGCACCCGGCATCGCGCCGGTAAAGGAGTGCTCCGTGTATCGGTGTGTGCAGTTTTCCGGGCCGGGCCACCAACGTGGCGCCATCGGCCTGATAGCGGCGGTGACCTTGGGTCTGGCGCTGCTGTTCATGTTGCTGGTGATCGACAGCGGTCGGCTGTACATGGAGCAGCGCAAGCTGCAACGGGTCGCCGACAACGCCGCGCTGGAAGCCGTGAGCCGCGGCGGCACCTGCCTGTCCGGGCTGACGGCTGCCGCCTACGCCGGGCAAAGCGCGGTACGCAACGGCTTTGTCGTCGACGCCGATACCACCCTGGTGACCACCTGTGGCTCGCTGGTGACCGGTGCCAACAACCTGCGTACCTACACGGTGGATGCCACTCAGTCTTCGGCGGTCCGGGTGATTGCCAGCGACGCGGTTTCCACCAGTGTCGCCGCCGGCATCGGCGCGCTGTTTTCCGGCGGTCCGGCCAGCTTCAATACCCGGCTCACCGCCACCGCTGTGGCGGCTGTACCCACCCCGTCCGTGGCGCAGTTGACCATCCGCAGCACGCTGGCGACGATCGACAGCACCAAGTCGAGTCTGCTCAATCCAATTGTCGGCGGGCTGTTGGGCGGCAGTGTGAGTGTCACGGCTGCGGGCTGGACCGGCTTGCTCAACACCAACATCAACCTGCTCAGTTACCTCAACCAACTGGCGATCAACCTCAATGTGGCCGCCGGCAACTACACCCAGTTGCTCAACACCACGGTGACCGTTACCCAGTTGATCCAGGCGGCAGCCACTGTGGTTCAGGCCAATGGCGCGACGGCCGATGTGATGACCGCCCTGGGCAACCTGCAACTGGCGGCGGCCAATGCCACACCGGTCAAGCTCGGTGATCTGCTCAATCTGCAGACCGGCCTGCCCACGACTGCGCTAAATGCCAACTTGCAGTTGTTTCAACTGGTGCAGGCGATGGTGCAGTTGTCCAACAGCAAAAGCGCGGTGGCGGCGACCCTGCCGATCAGCGTGCTTGGGCTGGCGAATGTCACGGTGCGGGTCAAGGTCATCGAGCCGCCGCAATTGTCGGCCATAGGCGATCCCAAGCTGGCCAAGGCCAACCCCTTGGGAGCCAACCAGATTTACGTGCGCACCGCCCAGGTACGAACCTTGGTCTCGGTGAACGTGACCGGGCTGGCCGGAGTCACCGGGATTGCCAATGCCCTGCTGGGATTGGTGGGCAACCTGACCCCGACCATCAACAGTCTGTTGAGCCTGAACCTGGCGGCGACCATCAACTCGGTGGGTTGCCTGTTGGGGGCCGGTTGCCAGCAGATCGACCCGGAGCTGCTGCCATCGCCGGAAGTCGACATCGCCCTGGATGCCGGCGGTGGCGTGGCCTATGTCACTGACTACAGCTGCCCGACGGGCACGGTCGGAACAAAGAGTCTGACCGCACATACCATTACCTCGCTGGCTGATCTGAAGGTCGGCAAGATTGACCCGACCAATGCCTTCTCCTCATCGGCCGAGCCCACGGTGACGCCGGTGGCAGTGATCGACCTGGGGATCTGGACCTGTCACAAAATCCTCGGCATCGGTACCTGTGGTCCGGCGCGCACGGCATTTGCCGCGGGAGGGCTGGGCCTTATGGTGCAGAGCAGCGTGGCGCAGACCACTCAGGACTTGGTGTACTCCAGCGGTACGCCGTTCCCGACACCGCCCAACGTCAATCTGGCGCCGACTTACCAGACTGCGGCGCCAAGTACCAATATCGTCGGCAGCCTGGCGGCCACCCTGGCGGGGATCAACCTGGTGACCTACCAACCGGTGGGCGCCAACCCCCTGGGCTCGGTCGTCGCCGGTGTGGGCGGTCTGGTCAACGGTGTCACCAGCCTGCTGATGCCGTTGATCACCTCGGTGCTGAGCCCGTTGCTCGACCCCGTGCTGAACAACCTGTTGTCGAGCCTGGGGATCAACCTGATGGATGTCGAGGTCGGCGCCAACCTGACCTGTGGCCAGACGGGCAAGGCTTACCTGGTGATCTGATCGGCCTGGATTATTGGCAGTTCGATGCAGAAGCGCGCGCCTTCAGTACCGTTCTCGACGCTGAGGTAGCCGCCCATGTTTTCCACGATGCCATAGCTCACCGATAGCCCGAGCCCCGTGCCCACGCCCACCGGCTTGGTGGTGAAAAACGGTTCGAAGATCCGCTCCAGCAGGCGTGGGTCGATACCGCCGCCATTGTCCTCGACCCACAGCCGTACCTTGTGCGTATCACGCTCGGCGTGCAGGGCGATCCAGGGCTGGAAGTCCGGCTGTTTCTCGCGCTTGCCCAGCAACGCATCCCGGGCGTTGACCATCAGGTTGATCAGTACCTGCTCCAGCTGATCGGCATAGCCCTGGACCTGCACCTCGAAACCGAAGTCGCTGATGCGCAGTTCCACACCTTTGCCGCGCATCGCTTCGGCCAGCAACGACAGCGTGCCGTCCACCGCCTGTGCCGGGTTGAAGGGCTGCTGTTCGATCTCCGAGCGCCGGCCGAACACCCGCATATGGTCCACCACCCGCGCGGCCCGTTGGACCTGGGCGTCGATGCGCTTTAGCTTGTCCTGCAGGTAGTCGACCTGCACATCACCGTTACCCAGGCGCTTGAGGACATTGACGATGGCCATGCTCATCACGTTCAGCGGCTGGTTGATCTCGTGGGCGAGGCCGGTGGCCATTTCACCGAGGGTGGCCATCTTCGCGCTCTGCATCAGTTGCAGTTGGGAGCGGCGTACTTCGGTGTTGTCGCGGCCCACGGCCTGGACCTCCAGCAGCCGGCCCTGGGCATCGAACACGCCGCGGTCCGACCAGACCCACCAGGCATGTTCGCGACCCGGCAGTTGCAGGCTGATTTCCGCGGTACTCACCGGTACGTCGGGGCTGAGCCGGCCGATACGCTGCACAAAGGCCTCCCGTTGCTCGTCCGACAGCCACTGTCCGAGGTTGCTGCCGGGCAGTTCGGCGGGCGCGTACTCCAGGTACGCCGCCAGGGGCCGGTTGCCGAAGGTCAGGGTCAGGTCGGGCTGGTAGCGGCAGATCATCGCTGGCGAATCTTCCACCAGGATTCGGTAGCGCTCCTCGCTCTGCCTGACCAACTCGGCGCTCTGGGTCGCCTCGGTGACGTCCAGCCACAGCCCGACCGCTTCGGTCGGCAGGCCCAGGTCGTCGCGCAGCAATTTGGCTTCGTCCAGCAGCCAGTGGTAGTGGCCCTGGCTGTCGCGCAGGCGATAGCGGCTGCGCACCGCGCCTTCACGCAGCAGTTGTCGGGTGCGCTGGAAATACAGCTCGCGATCATCCGGGTGCAGGCGCTCCGGCAGCGAGTCGTTCTGGCAGTCAGCCAGAGTCCAGCCCAGCAGGGGCTGCAGGCTGTCGCTGAAAAAACTGGGTTGCAGGGCGCCTTCGACATAGCGCTGTACATAAATCACCGCTGGCGAACTGGCGATCAGGTTGTTCAAGCGGGCGCAGGCAGCCGCGGCCTGCTGCTCCTGGTTCTTGATATCGCTGATGTCGAGCATGAACCCCACCAGTCGCTGGTTTTCACCCACCCCCAGGGCCTGGCCCTGGACCCGGTACCAGATCGCCGGCAGGCTCGGATCCGGGCGAAGCAGGCGCACGCACAACAGCAGCGGCTTGCCCTGTTCGAGGTCGCGCAAGCGGCTGCCCAGTTCCTGGCGATCGGCCGGGTGCACCTGTTGCAGCCAGTCTTCCAAAGGCAGGCGCGTGGTGTCGGTGTCCAGTTGCAGGCTGGCCGTCAGTTGCGGCGCCAACTGCACTTCGGCGCTATGTGGGTACAGCTCCCACCAGCCGGTGCCGAGCAGATCCTGCAAGGCTTCGAGCCGCTCCAGGTGCTGATGGTGGCGTTGTTCCCGCAGGCGCCCGAGCAAGGGGCCGGCCAGGGCTGCAGCCAGCATCAGCCAGTCGCGATCACTCAACTGCGGTGCCAGATGCTGCACCGGATACGGCGCGCACAGCAGCCAGGCGGCCAGGCCGTGGTCGTCACGGTAGGGCACCAGGAAACCCTCGTGATGGCCGAAGGCGCTGATCAGCCGTGGGTGCTCGCTGAGGCCATGGATCGGGTTCAGGTGCAGCGGGGCATTGCCGCTCAAACTGTCCAGGCTGGTGCCCAGTACCTGGCCGACGTGCCAGAGCTCGGGGGCATCATGGGCGGCGTAATAGCCGTGGATCTGCCAACGCTGGTCCTGCTCGTCGAGCAGGGCCAGGGCGATACAGGGAACGCGCCAGCGCTGGGCCAGGCTCTGCAGTTGCTCGTTCAGCACCTCGGGCAGGCGCGCCATGCTGCACAGGCGCAACTGTTCGCCGATGTGCGCCGCCAACTGCTGACAGTGTTCGCGGATTCGCGCCTGCTCGCGCTCTTCAAGCAAGTCGCCGATATCCAGCAATTGCAGGATCCAGCCCTCGGCCAAGGGTTGGACCCAGCCACGCAAATGCAGGGCCTGGCCCCCCAGGCGCTCGAAGTCCAGGTCCAGGGTCTGCCCGGTCCAGTCGGCCGGGCGGCCTTCGACACTGGTGCGGCTGTGGGGCAATAGAAATTCGCTCAGTAGCGGCGGCTGCTCGCTGGGCGCCTGTTGCCCCAGGGCATGGCGCAACGGGCCGGCCATATGCAGCACCCGGCCCTGGGCATCGAGTTGCAACTGCAAGCCGATAGCCTGAGGGACAACGAGAGGGGCAGGGGCCGCCTGGCGACCCAGGATGCGGTCGAACAGGGTGTCTCCTGAACTCAAAATTGCAGGCTCGACGAGGCGGTCAGGGTGGTTGGCAGGCTGGGAACGGTGCCTATCCCGGGCAGTACCAGAAACGGCACCACCTGGTTCAGTTTGCTGGTGGGGTAGTTCACGCTCACGGTCAGCACGCCGCCGCTGTACACCGAGCTGTAATCGGTGGCGGCGAAGTTGAAGGCCGATGGAATCCACGCCAGTTGGGTGGCGATCACCGAGTTGGCGAGGTTCTGCACGGTGGTGCCGTAGTTGGCGGTATTGGGGTCGACCGCCACCGCGCGCCGCACGGCTTCGGCAGTGGCCTCATTGAATGACTGCATCATCAGCAGCGGCAGGCTATAGCTGACCAGACCATAAAATACGGCAAAAAAGATCACGAACACCGCGGCGAATTCAATCGCCACGGCGCCTTTTTGCTTGCGGGGGAGGCTCGATTTCATGACTGCGTCTACCCTGACAATGGCTGCCTGATATTGAGCATAGGACCATTCCGCCAAAAGGGACGTTTTTTACCGGATGCCGTATTTCGTACTGTTTATCTGGCTGGCACTCTGCGCGGCGCAGGACATCCATCAGCGCCATATCGCCAACAGCCTGACCCTGGGGGCGGCGGCGTTGGCCCTGGTTTACCTGTTATGGACCGGCAGCACCTGGCTGGGGGCCAATGCGGCGCAGGGCGGCTGGGCGTTGCTGCTGGCCCTGGCGTTCACCTTGCCCGGTTACGCCATGTCGCGCATGGGCGCGGGGGATGTGAAGCTGCTGGCGGCGTTGGGGCTGGCGACCGATCATCTGTATCTTTTAGGCACCTTTATCGGTGCCGGGGTCAGCAGCCTGCTCTGGGTGTTGCTCGCGCCAAAAGTCTGGCCCCATATAAGTCAGAAACTTAGGTTGCGCCTGCAATATCTTGATCCAAAACAGTCAAAAAAATACGCCTTCGCGCCTTTCGTCCTGGTGGGAATGGTCTTGACTGTCCTCTGGATCCACTAGTCGCCGTGCCCTCTAGCGCTATGTACATAGTCGGAAAGTACGTCTAGGTTTAATTTGTGTATCGGCCCTTATTGCGGGCGGAACAGGAGCGGTCAGGCTCTGGCTGACCAGGCATGGAGTTACATGTGAACAAGCCTAGATTGCAGATGAAGGTGCTGGTCGTCGACGACCAACCGTTGATCGTCGAAGAGCTCTGCGAGTTTCTCGAGAGCAGTGGTTACCGATGTGTCCCCTGTGAATCAAGCCCCGAGGCCATCGAGCGTTTCAGCGAAGACGCTGAGATCTCCCTGGTGCTCTGCGATTTACATATGCCGGGCCTGGATGGCATTCAGCTGGTGCAGGAGCTGCAACGCATTGCCGGCAAACAACGGGTGTTCGAGGCCATCATGCTGACCGGCCGCGCCGAGAAGCAGGACGTGATCAAGGCCCTGCGCGCCGGGATCGCCGACTACTACCAGAAGCCAATCAATCTGGACGAATTGCTCGAAGGCCTGCAACGCCAGGAAGTGGCCCTGCAGGAACGGCAAAAAAACCTGCACCTGGGGCACTTGAACCAGAAGCTGCAATTTCTTTCCGAATCCATCGACGACCTCTACCAGGACCTCGACAAGGTGCGCCGCGCCCCGCAAACCGTACGCGGCGAGGACACGGAGGCGCTCAGCGATGCCGAGGCCATCGAGATGCCGGCCATTTTCCACCAACTGTCACCGCGTCAGCTGGATGTGGCGCGACTGGTGGGCAAGGGCCAGACCAACTATCAGATTGCCTGTGAGCTGGGCATCACTGAAAACACCGTGAAGCTGTATGTGTCCCAGGTGCTGCGCCTGACCCATATGCATAACCGCACCCAATTGGCCCTGGCGCTGTCTCCGAGCAATTCGGGGTTGCGCCAGCGCGGGGTGACCGCCCACTAGGCCGGACCACTGCCCAAGCCGGGCAGTGGCTAATTGACCGTTACCTGCCCGCCGCTTATTTGGTAGAAACCTTGCCGCCTGCATCCGGATCGTAGAAGTCCGGAATCTCGTAGCTGTATTTTTTCAGCCAGCGCTGCAGTGCCAACTCGCGTTCGGTGGGTGTGGCGGTCTGTGGGATCTGTGAAGCGACCTTGTTGCGATTCTGCAGCAGCAACCAGCCTTCGGTTTCCTGTTGCTGGGCCGAGGCCGGCCCCGGCTCTATGGCCTGGGCGGCTACGGGCAGCATCAGCAGGGCGATGCAGCAAAGAGTCTGCGGCTTCATCATGAGCACTCCTTTGGCTTACTTGATACTCGGTGACAACGGATCGTCGACCACAGCGACCTGGCCCTTGGCTGCCGAACTGCCGACCGGCGCCTTGAGTTTCTGCGCGCGCTCCTGGGCCTGGTTGAATTGCTCCGGGCTCAGGCCGGCGCGGCTGACCACCTCGGCCGCCTGTTTCCAGTTGTCCTGATAGATCAGCAGGGTCACCAGGTTGACCGCTGCCAGTGGGTCGTTCTGCTTGAGTTCGATGGCGGTGAGGAACTCGAAACGGGCGTCTTCAATACGCAGTTGATTGAGGTAGACCACGCCCAGGTCGTTGCGGATTTTTTCATTGGTCGGTGCCAGCAGCGCGGCGCGTTGCAGATGGGCCTGGGCCTGACCGTTATCGCCCCGGCCGGCGGCAATCTGCCCGAGGCCGTGCTCGGCGTCGGCCGCCAGGCAAGTGCCAAGCAGGCTGCGATACAGCGGCTCGGCTTCGCTGCGGCCCAGCAGCCGGTAGACCTTGGCCTTGCGCAGGCGTACTTCACTGAGGTTTTCCGGCAGGCTCTGCAGGTTGGCCAGGCTGGCGTGCAGCTTGCCTTCATTGGCCATGTCATCGGCCAGGCTCAGGGACAGCTCCTGATCGGGGCTGGGCTTGGCGCAACTGGTTGAGGACGTCAAAGCGGCCCAAGGCGTTTGTCCATTGGTGGCACAACCGCTGAGCAGCACCAGGCTAATCATGGCGAGTATGACTTTCATCAGGTTCCCTCTAGGAAGCAAAAGCCCGGGCGATGGCGGTGAATCCAGGCCCTGCCAATACGATCAGCAAGGCCGGGAATAGAAACAGCATCATCACCACCGACATCTTGGCCGACATTTTCGAGATGTATTCCTGCAGGCGCGTCAGGCGCCGATCGTCGAGCAACTGCTTGAGCGACTGCAGCGATTTCATCGCGCCGCCGCCCTGTTGAATCAATTGCTGGAGGATCACGCAGGTGTCGGTGAATTCATCGACCGCCAGCAGCACGGCGGTCTGGTTCAATTCGTGGCCCAGCTCCAGCCCGGAGTCGACCCGGGCCAGGATCAGGCGCAACTCGTGGGTCAATTGCGGCAGAAGTTTTTGCCCTTCGCTGGCCAGTACGCGCAACGCCTGCTCCACCGCCATGCCCGACTCAAAGAGGATGCGCAGCAGCGGGATAAAGGTGGAGACCTCGACCGCGATCAGTTTCTGCCGGCGCTTGGCCAGGTAGGCCAGGGCCCGCTTTGGAATCAGGTAGCCGGCACCCGCCGCCAGCAGCGGTGCCAGCCATTTGTTGTCGGCTTGGGGAAACAGCAGCTCCTGGACAAACAGCGCCACGCCCAGCACCAGTAGCGGCACGCCGACCTGGCAGGCGGCGAACAACGAGCGCTGGCTGGCGCGGCGCCAGCCCATGCGGTTGAGCAGGGTCAGGGTCTCGCTGTCGATGCTCACCGAGCGCTGGCCGAAGCGGCTGTCCCCCAGTATCCGCAGCCAACTGCTCAGGCGGTTGTCGCGGACCATATGGCCTTGCAGGCGCTGGGTCACCTGGCGTTCGCGCCGGCGTTGTTCCAGCAGGCTGTTGGCGACCAGCAACAGGGCGCCGAGAAACAGCAGGGCACTTGCCAGGAGGGCCATCTCAGATACTCCGCAACATGCGCCACAGCGCCAGGCAGCCGAAGGCTTGCAGGAGGATGGCGGTGATCAGCATGGTCCTGCCGCTGGGGTCGTTCCACATGCCGAGCATGTAGCCCGGGTTGGTGGCCATGAAGTACGCCACCAGCAGCAACGGCAAGGCGCCCAGGACCCAGGCGGTCATGCGGGTTTCACCGGTCAGTGCGCGCAGTTGCCGTGCGCCCTGGTCGCGCTCGCGAATCAGCTTGATCAGGTTTTCCAGCAGCTCGCTGGCGTTGCCGCCGTAACGGTGATTGACCTTGAGCCCGAGGGCGAACATGCGCAGTTCGTCCTGATCGTACAGCTCGGCAAAATCATGCAGCGCCTCCGGCAGGTTGACCCCCAGTTGCACGTTGCGCTCGACCCGGCCCATGGCGGTTTTCAGCGGCGGGCTGCTGGCGTCGATGCTGCCCAGTACCGCATCGGCCAGGGTGCGTCCGGATTTCAGGCTGCGTACGGTGTGGTCGAGCAACTGCGGCAACTGCTCGATCATGCGTTTGATCCGGCGCTTGTACAGCCAGGCGACGTAGGTGCGCAATGCCAGGGGCGGCAACAGCACCAGGCACAGTGCGCCGACCCAGCCCGCCGCTGCCAGGGCCAGCAGCACCGAGAGCGCCCACAGGGCCAGCCACAGCCCCAGGCGTTCGGTGGGGCGTCCCAGGCCGGCCCGCAGGAAGGCCCGTTCGAGGCCAGTCCAGGTGGTTTTCTCCGGCACCAGTTCCGGCTGTCCTTCGGCCAGGCGATTGAGCACCTTTTCGGTGTTGGTCTTGCGGATGCCGTTGTAGAACAGCCACAGCGAGAGGCCCAGGAGCACCAGGCAAATCAGGGCCAGCAAGGGACCGATCATGGGCTCGCTCCGCCTCAGTTAAGGCTCAGGTCATGTTCGCGACGCAGCTTGTCGCCCGCCGGGTTGATCGCCTCGCGCAGGAAACCGAAGCCGTTGCGTCGATCGAGTCGAAACAGGGTGTTGGTGACGTAAATGTCATCGCGCACACCCACCACCTCCACCACTTCACTGACACAGCGCCGGCCATCGGGCATGCGCGTCAGCTGAATCACCACATCCAGCGCGGCGCAGATCATCTGGCGCAGGGTACGTTCGGCGATCTGGCGCCCGGTCAGGCCCACCAGGGTTTCCAGGCGCAGCAAGGCGTCCTGGGCGGTGTTTGCGTGCACCGTACTCATGGAGCCGTCGTGGCCGGTGTTCATCGCGGTCAGTACGTCGAGCACTTCGACGCCGCGGATCTCACCGAGGATGATCCGGTCCGGGCGCATCCGCAGGGCGTTGCGGATCAGGTCGCTGGCTTTCACTTCGCCATGGCCTTCAGCATTGGGCGGACGGGTTTCCAGGCGCACCACATGGGGGTGGCCCAGTTGCAGTTCGGCCACGTCCTCGATGGTGACCAGGCGTTGGTGCGGGTTGATCAACTGGCTGAGGATGTTGAGCAGGGTGGTCTTGCCGGTCCCGGTCCCGCCGCTGATGAGGATGTTGCAGCGCTTGCTCACGGCCTCCTGGAAAAACTCGAAGATCGCCTGGTCGATGGTCTGCATGGCCACCAGATCGGCGCTCTTGAGCATGTCCTTGCGAAACTTCCGAATCGACAGGCAGGGCCCGTCGAGGGCGATCGGCGGGATGATGGCGTTGACCCGGCTGCCATCGGGCATGCGCGCATCCACCATCGGCGAGGACTCATCCAGGCGTCGACCGAGGGGCGCGAGGATCCGTTGCATCACCCGTTCGACATGGTGCGCGTCGATGAACCGCAGGTCGCTCTGGTGCAGCACGCCGTCGCGTTCGACGAACACCCGGTGCGGGCCGTTGACCAGGATCTCGGTGACGGCCGGGTCCCGAAGCAACACTTCCAGCGGGCCGAAGCCGGTCAGCTCATCGACGATCTCTTCGGCCAGGCGCTCCATTTCATAGCGGGAGATGGCTAAGTGCATGCGGGCGATGTACTCCGCCACCTTGTCGGTGACGAACTGCGAAAGGTTCTGCCGCGAGCCTTCCAGCAGGTTTTTTCCGGACTCTTCGATGGCGTCGATGATGTAGCGATGCAGGACCAGTTTCAGCCCTTCATGGTCGGTGTTGCCGACCGGGCCGCGCGATTGTGCGCCGAACAGTTTTTCTCCGTTCATTTGGTTCCTCGCATGCGGTTGAACCAGTTGGACTTGGGTTTGGCCAGGCCTTCGGAGCGCTTGGCCAGGCGTTCGCCAAGAACGCGCAGGGATTGGGTGAGGTTTTCCCGGGGGGCCATTTCAAACAGGGTGACTCCCTGGTTCTTGGCGTTCAGGCGCACCTCCGGGCTATGGGCCAGGGCTGCGATCACTTCCAGGCCGAAGGTCTTGCCCAGGGTGTCGGAGTCCGGGGCGACATTGCGCAGGTAGCGGTCCACCAGCAGCCGTGCATGGTCCAGTTTCATGCCTTTTTCGCGCCACAGATTGAGCACCGCCAGATTGCGCCGGCAGTCCAGGACGCTCTGGTCGGTGGACCACAGCAATTTGTCGCAATGGCTGACAAACGTGCGCAGGGCCTCGCTGTCGGGCTGCCCGGTGAGGTTCACCACAATGTGCTGGAAGTGCTGACGCAGAGCACTGAGCAGCATGTAGAGCTCGGCGGCGCTGGTGCGGTCGAGGGGCTCGTCATTGGCCGCATAGGCGAGAATCCGCAGGCCGGCCTCGGCGGTGGTAAAGGCGCTGTCGATCAAGGTCGAATCCAGACGGCGCAGATGGCGCAGGGCATCGCCGAAGTGGAACGAACTTTCCAGGCCCAACAGCGCCAAGCTGTCACCCGGAGGCAGGCCCAGGTCCAGCAGCAGGGTCTGCTGTCCGCTTTTTTGCACCACCAGCGCCAGATGGCTGGAGATCAGGGCGCCGTCGGTATCGCTCTTGGTGCCGTAGAGCACGGTCAGGCCGCCGAGCAGAGTGCTCGGCGCCACCGGGGGCAAGCGTTTGCTCAGGCGCCTGACCAGGCCGGCGACTTCGCTGGAGCGCGAGCCATAGGCGACGAAATCCCGTGCACCGGCGCGCATCGCATTGAGCACCAGTTGATTGTCCATGCCGTCGCCCAGCGCGACGATGGCCAGCATCGGCTTCGCCTCCAGGGCGCCCTCGATCAAGGCCGACTGGGCCACGACGTGCTCGCGGTCGAGGCCGATGAACACCAGGTTGGCGAACGTGACGTCGACCAGGGCCAGCAACTCGTCGAGGCTGCCGCCCCCGGCACTCACCACCTGGCCCAGGGGTGCGAGGGCGCCTTGCAGCCACTCCAGGTCGGTGTCGTTGCGGGTGATGGCAAGAAAGGTCTGGCTCAGGCTTTGGCTCATTGCGATAACCCACTGCGTTTATCGAAGTTACCGTTTTCCAGGAAGAACATGCGGTAGAAGTTCGGGTCGTAGTTGCGCAGGCGTTCGCCGGGCAGGGATGGCAGCCGGGCATCGGCCGCCAGCGGCTGCACCAGGTGCGGGGTGACGATCATCAGCAGCTCGCGTTCTTCGCGGCTGATGTTGGTGTCGCGAAAGAACGCACCCAGTACCGGTATATCGCCCAGGCCCGGGAATTTGTTGACCTGGGAGCTGTTGCGGGTGCTGATCAGGCCGCTGATGACGAAACTCTCGCCGTCGGCCAGGGAAATACTGGTGTCGGTGCGGCGTATGGTCAGCGCCGGAACCTGGGTACCGGCGATGGTCACGGCGTTGCTGTAGTCGAGCTCGCTGACTTCCGGGGCCACTTTCAGGCTGATGCGCTGGTTGTCGACGATGGTCGGGGTCAGGGTCAGGCGGATGCCGAACTCCTTGTATTCGATGGTGACGCTGTCGCTGCCGGCACTGGGTACCGGAATCGGAATCTCGCCCCCGGCCAGGAAGCTTGCACTCTGTCCGCTGAGGGCCACCAGGCTGGGGCGCGCCAGGGTGTAGGCAAAGCCGCTGCCCTCAAGGGCGTTGATCAGGGTCAGTACCCGGCCGTTGCCGAAACCGAGGTTGAAGCTGCCGTTGTCCAAAGGAATGTTGGTCCGCGCGCCACCGAAAGTGGGAGTGGTGCCGCCGGTATTGGGCGCGGTACCCGGGGCGCCGAACAGGAAGTTGCTACCACGGCCGAAGATCGAGGTGCTGGCTTCCTTGAGCTTGGTGCGGCTGACCTCGACAAAGCGGATATCGGTCTGGACCTGGCTCGGCAGCAGCGGGTCTTGCGAGGCCAGGGCCACGCGCCCGGTCATGTCGGTCGTCGCCCGGCCCTGGACAAACACCATGCTCTGGCGCGGGGTGCTGGCGCAGGCGGTCCAGACCATCAGGGTGGTGGCGCCCGGCGCCATGCCGGTCAGCAGGAACGCCTTGTCGCCGTTGGGGTGGACGTCGGCGATTTTCGGGTCGCCCACCGCCAGCCGGGTGATGGCTACCGGTGACTGCAGCTCCTGCTGCAGGCCTTCGCCGATTTGCAGTACGGCGGGTAACGGTGCCAGGCCGCCGCAGCCTGCGGTACTGGCGGCCAGCACTTGACCCATAGGCTGGCTGGCCAGCATCAGGGTCAGGAGTGCGGCTTGGGACATCAGCATGGAACGACTGCGCATGTGTGCATCCTTGCTCAATCAGGGAGTTTGTTGGGTGACCTGGTTACCGCGAATCACCTCGACCGCACGGCGGGTTCCGCCGCCATGCGTCGCCGGGCTCGCGGGGCCGCTGCCAAGGGCCAGTTGGGTGAACTGGAACAGGTTGCTGTTGGCAGCATCGATATTGGCCAGGGAGTCCTGATCCCCGGCCCAGTAGCGCGCCAGGCGCTGCTCCTCGCTGCTGCGCACGGCCAGGCGCAGGGTGCCGACCTGGGTGGCGAGCATCATCCGACTCAGCAGTTGTTCCGGCACTGCCAGCACCACCGTGCGTGCGGCCAGCCGCCGTTGGTCCTGCTTGATTCGTTCATCGACGCTCAGCGCCGGGGATGCCGGTTTGCCGTCGTTGGTCAGGCCCAGCTGGTCGCCTACGGCCAGTACCCGCATCGCCGGGACGGCAATCTGGGCCGATTGCTGGAGGTTGGTGGCGTCCTGGCGCAGGAACAGCAGCACATCGACGTAATCCCCGGGACTCAGTTGGCCAGCGGCGCCTATTACCTCGTCTACCGCGACTGCCAGGGCTCGTTCATTGGGGTGGATCATGCGGGCCAGGGCACCGCCGGTGGTGAAGCTTTCGTCGCTGAGCCAGGTGCCGCCGGCCAACTGGCGCCAGGGCGTGCGCCCGACGGCCTGGTCGATGCTGGTAAGGCTGCCGGGCGGCACTGTGCGCAGCCGCTCCAGGGTCAGGTCGGCAGCGCTGAGGGCGACAAACGGCGGCACATCATGGGCCAGGACCACCACCGGTTGGCGGGTCTGGTCCTCGGCCGTGGCGACGGTTTTTTCCACGGTACCAGGGGTGGCGGGCTGGGCGACCGGAGCCGGCGGCGGGGGCTGGCGGCTGACAACCAATCCCCAGTAACCGACGAACACCGCACCCAACAGCAGCAGCCCAGCCAGAATCATGGTGACGCGACTGTTCATATTAGGTTCTCCCTTTCCTGCTGCACTACTAAGCCTGCGCTTGCAAATGACTCAACATCGCAAATAAGGCAGCTATGAACATGCAACTATTTCGCTATTTGAAGGTAGCCCAGCTAGGACGAAACGCCATTACTCCTCTGAAAATAACTAACGAAAGTATGATGAGCGCCATTGAATCAAGGTTTTCTGGCGTCAACCTTCCAATTAATACTTAGTGATTAATCAGTTCTTACAGTTGTAGGTCGGCCGATTGTTGACAATGCTCTGGTTGCAAAGAAGGTCAATGTTGCAGCGCAGTAGTGTTATATCGGCGCCCTTGGCGCAAGGAGAAGTAAGATGATTCTTCAATATCTGATACTCAGAGCACGTCTTTTCTTCGACCGAACCGAAGGTGCCTCAGCGATCGAATATGCGATTGTGGTAGCGATGGTGGCGGTTGTCGTGGTGGCTTTCGTGACCCCAATGGGCGCACGGGTCCTGGCCATTTTCAACAACGTTCTGGTCGCCCTGGGAGGTACCGCGGTCACTCGTCCAACCCCATGACAGCCGCTCGTTGATCTTGATGATGTAATCAGCCGGGAGCATCGGGTTGCCGGCTGGTTGGTCGCTACGGGGTCTGTCCATGATTCTTGACTATCTTGTACTGCGCATGCGCCTTTGGCTGCTCTGCACCGAAGGCGCCTCTGCGATTGAGTATGCAATCGTGATCGCCATGGTCGCTGTGGTGGTATTGGTCTTCGTGACCCCTGTGGGCGACCGCGTTGTAGCGATATTCAACAACCTGCTGGTGGCTCTGCAAGGCACGGCGGTGACACGACCAACGGTGCCTTGAGGTCGATTGTTGCCTGCGATCAAGGTCTCCCAACATTCAGCGCCAAGGTGTTGCTCATGACTGCTTCATCGTCTCCACGCCAGCAGCTTCTCCTCGTGGACGACGAGGAGGATGCAGTGCTTGAACTGGCCGAGCTGCTGGAAGGCGAAGGCTTTTGCTGCTTCACCGCAACCTCGGTAAAACTCGCCCTGGCCCACCTCACGCGCCATCCGGATATCGCATTGGTCATCACCGACCTGCGCATGCCGGAGGAAAGCGGCCTGTCGTTGATCAGGCGCCTGCGCGAGCACACCTCGCGCCAGCACCTGCCGGTGATCGTCACGTCCGGGCACGCCGACATGGATGATGTCAGCGACCTGTTACGACTCCAGGTACTGGATCTGTTTCGCAAACCCATCTATCACGTGCGCCTGCTGGAAACCCTCGACAACTTGTTTCCCCAGCCTAAGTTGCACTTGGTGGGGCCTCACTAGATGCAGGTGATCCAATGGCTGGGTGTCGGCTAGTTGAGGACGAGCGGAAAAGTTTGTAAGCCTGTCGATACTTTCAAGTAGCAACAGGCTACTCAGGTTCCTGGGATAACCGTCTGCAACATATGAATGAATAACAACAAGACAACCCGCTTGGCGCGGGTTGTTTTTGTGGGGGTGTTCAACTAAAGCTGGTAACTGAAGCTCAAGGTGTAGCGCGGGCGCCGGTTGTAAGTGTCCAGGGCTTCATCGGACATCGGCTTAGCGACCTCAAGGGCGATGTTGTAGTACTTGGCGTCACCGAAGCGCAGGCCTGCCGCGGCCGAAGACATATCGCTGCCCTTGATCTGCAGTTCGTTGAACCAGGTCTTCGCCCGGTCCAGCACCACGTAGGGTTGCAGCACCCTGACCCAGGCGCCTTCGCGATAGAAGCTGTAGTTCACTTCATAGGCCACGCCCCAACCCTTGTCGCCCAGGCCCTGGTCGTCCGGGTAGCCACGGCCGAAGTTCTGCCCGCCGAAAGTCGCGCGTTCGCTGTCTGGCACGGTGTCGTCGGTCCAGTACAGCGCGGCCGACATCACCCCCTGCCAATTGTCGAGAAACTTGTCACTCTGCACCCCGGCCAGGCGCAGCCGGAAGAAGTCCAGGTCCAGCTTGTTGTCGGTCTTGGCCCCCATGCCATCGATGCCCTGGTACATCCCGGCGCTGAGGATGCGCAGTTGGCGCGGGTCGGATTTGCTCCAGTCGCCTTCAAAGGCTACGGCGCGGGTGTTGGTTTTTTCATCCAGGGTCAGCGATGTGCCGTTTACCTTGTAGCGGGTCTTGTCGTTGATTGCATACAAGCGTGCGCCGGCGCTGAGCATTTCGTTGGGCGAGGCAATGAAGGGGTGGGTGAGGCCGATGGAAAAACGATCGTTCTCGCGGTGCGGGTCCAGCTCCAGGCCGTTGCCCAATTGCAGGCTGGCGCGTGGGTCAGCACGGTAGCGGGTGCCGTAGAGCACCAGTTGGGTGCCTTCGGCGTTGATGAACTGGTTGTAGTCCACGCGGTAGTACTTTTCGTGGTCCTTGCCTGGCGGAAACAGCCCGCTGATGCCCAGTTGCTCGCCCATGGAGGTCTGCGAGTTGCTGCTCACTCCCAGCAACGCCTGCAGGCCGTTGCGGTTGTCCTCGGTGGTGCCCAGGGTGCTGGTGAACGGTTTGCGGCTGGCCTGGGCAATCAGGTAAGTCGCGCCATCGGTGGTGCCGGGAGGCGGAACCTGTGCTTGCAGGGTCACCCCTGGCACCCGGCTCATCAGGGTGGTGTAGCGCTCGAAGGTCTTGCGCGTCAGTGGCCGTTCGGCCTTGAGCTTGGCCACCAGTTTGTCCAGGTAGGCCGAGACCGGGCCGATATCGCCCTGCAACTGGTAGTCCTTGATATAGCCCTCCACCAGTACCACGCGTACCAGGCCCTGGTCGAAATTCTGCTGGGGCAGGAAGGCGTAGGACAGCAGGTAACCGTCCTGCTGGTAGCGGCGAGTGATATTGCGCGTGGCCTCGATCAGCGCGCCAAGGTTGCTTTCGTGCCCGATCAGCGGCTGGTAGATCGCCGCCAGTTCTTCGAGGGGGTAGACGGTGCCGCCTTCGATCTGCAGCTTGCGGATGGTGACCTTGGTCCCCGTCATCAGGGGCTGTCCCTGAGCGGCACTCGGCTCCGGCAACTGCAATTGCGGGGTGGCCGGGCGATAGGCATCGGCCGGCAGGTTGGGCTGGGGCAGATTGCGGATGGTGTCGTTGCCATTGAGAAAACGCGGGAGGGAGTCAGCGTGAACGTAAGAGCAAAAGCCCAGTAACAGCAAGGAAGCCAAAGCGCGCATAGGACACTCCATGGTCAAACCGCAGCATCGCGAAAAATCTTCAGTCGAGTCGTCCGTCAGGATCTTGGTCGAGATGGGAAACGCAAAACTGTCATGCTCCAAAAAGAAAAAGACGAGAGACTCATCTGAATCTCTCGTCCCAACCAAGCGTAGGCGCTGTAGGTAAGGCCGTCGAATCGGCCAGGTGCAATTTATTTTTTGCCGCCGCCCAGTGCGCCGGTCAAGCCACCCAATACGCCACCCAGGCCACCGCTGACGCCGACCCCGGCTCCCGCACCGACACTGGCGCTGCCACCCAGGCTACCGGTCAAGCCACCCAGACCACCCAGACCGGCACCGCCTGTGCCGCCGTTGACCAGGCCACCGACCGAGGCCACGGCACCGCCCAGGCTGGTGACGGTTTGGCCCAGGGCACCGGCCACTGGATTGCCGTTGCCGGCGCTGAGGGTGGTGCCGACGCCGCTGACTGCGCCGCCCACTTGGCCCAGCAGGCCGCTGACCGGGCCGCCGAGGCCAGTGGCTGCACCGACTTGTTGAGTCAGGCCGGTGACGCTGCTGGTGACCGGGTTGAGCGCCGAGCCGAAGTTGCCGCCGACGCTGGCCAGAGGAGCACTGACCACCAGGTTCGGGCTGCCGCTGCCGCCGAGGGCGCCACCGACCGAAGCGATCAGGCCGCCGATCGAGGCACCGGCCACGCCGCCAGCGCTGACCACGCCATTGTTGCTGCCGGCGTTCAGGCCATTGCTCAGATTGGCCACTGCGCCGCCCACGGTTTCCAGCAGGCCGTTGTTGTTGCCGGTGCCTCCAGTACCTGTGCCAGTGCCGTTGGGGCTGACATAGCCGCCGACTTTGCCGACCGCGGTGCCGACGTTGCTCAGGGCGCCACCGAGAGTATCGGTGAGCGGGTTGCCATCGCCGGCATCGGTGACCTTATCGCCGACACCGTCCACAGCCTGGGCGACCCCGTTGAGTACCCCTTTGACCGGAGCGCCGAGACCGGTTGCGCTGCCGACTTTGCCGGTCAGGCCTTCAGCCAGGGTGACCACGGGCACCAGGACATTGTTGCCCACGCCATCGGTCAAGTTGCCGACCGGGCCGCTGCTGGTAACGGTATTCAGGGTGTTGCCGAGCATGGTCACCTTGTCCCCCACGCCGTCCAGGACCGGAGCGACTTTGGTGACGATGCCACCTACCACGGGAACGCTTTGGGTCGTGGTGGCGAGTTTGCCGCTGAGGTCGGAAACACCGTTGCCGACGTCGCTCACTACATTGCCCACCACGGCTGTGGTTTTGCTCACGGCTTTAGGGTCGGTACCCAGTTTGCCGAGGCCGTTGGTCAAGCTCGAACCCACGGTGTCGACCACATTGCCGGTGGTATTGACAGCGCTCTGGACCACGCCGCCGACCACTGGAACCGCGGCCAGGGAGTCGCCCAGGTCGCTGACGCCATTGCCTACGCCGCTGACGGTGCTACCAACGGTGGACACCAGGCTGCTGGTGACCAGTGGGGTGGTAGTGCCACCGCCTGTACCGCCGCCTGTGCCTCCACCGGTGCCACCGCCAGTGCCGCCGCCGGTACCGGTGGTGCTGTCAGGGGTGGAGCTGCTGGAACTGCTTTTGTGGCCGCCACCGCCGCTGCTGCAGCCTGCCAGGCTGAGAGAGAGGATAAGGGCTACTGCTGTGCTTGCTTTCAACCAAACTTGAGTGTTCATGAGAGAAATTCCTTGCACCTGTACAACGTTCGTTGTTTTCGATAGCTCTCCAGTTCTGTCGCTGGGGATGCCTTCGTCCGTTGTCTACATAAAAGGCTCAGGGGCTGTTTCCCACCATTCTCAACTTGGTATTAACAACTTATATATTCGCTCTCAGACCTTGCGTAGTGACTAATACCAAGGGTAGGGGTGACGGTATTGTGTTGCGATAAAATCCTTATAAATCAAAGGCTGTCAGTTTTCTGCCGGCGGGTGTGGGGCGGCTTAAAACTTAAGTTATATATATACAATTAATCATTGGATTCAGCGCTCAAGGCGCTGGGTGAGGGGGGTTAAAGTGTTGGCCCGTTACACCTATCTTTATCGCCGGGCGGATTAACCTATACTGCGCAGCCAAAAATCCTGCCGGAGTTCCCTATGCCCGCCCCAGTCTGGTGGCTGTTGTGCCTGCCTTTTATTGCCGGCGCCTTTTTGCCCCTGCAAGCCGGAATCAATGGCCAGTTGGCCAAACAGGTCAGCAGTGTGCTGTCCGCCGCCCTGATTTCCTTTTTTGTCGGGACCCTGGCCCTGTTGGTGCTGGTGATGATGCAGCGTGAAGTGCCGAGCCTGGGGGCGCTCAAGGGCCTGACCTGGTGGCATTGGTGCGGTGGCCTGCTGGGGGCTTTTTTCATCACCACGGCGGCCTTCGCCGGCCCGCGGATCGGCGCCATGCTGTTTATGTCCCTGGTCCTGGCGGGCCAGCTGGGCATGGCGATGGCCCTGGACCACTTCGGCTGGGCCGGTTTTCGCGAGGCGCCGATCAGTGTCGGCAAGGCCGCCGGGCTGGTGTTGATCCTGGCGGGGGTGTTCCTGATTCGTCGCGGTTGAGACGCCCCTCAGGCAATCGGGCGCCAGGTGCCCAGCATGTGCTGCAACTCGCCTGCACCCACCAGTTGCAGATCGCCGCTTGAGCCCGGCGCGCTGCTCAGGAGCGTGACCTCGCTGGGCAGGCGCACCGGTTTCCTGAACTCCACGGCAATCTCGATGTTCGCCGCCGGCAGATGCTCGGCCAGCGCGGCCAGGGTACGTGCCTTGTTCCACAGGCCATGGGCGATGGCCTGAGGGAAGCCGAACAGTTTGGCGCTCGCAGCACTGAGGTGGATCGGGTTGTAGTCCCCGGACACCTTGGCATAGCGCCGACCGATGTCCGCCGGGGCTGGCCAGCGCGTCAACTCTTCAAGGGCGGCGGATGCCTGCAGGCTATCGGCCGGCGGCGTACCGGGCAGGTCCACACCTTTGCACAGCATCCGGCTCTCGGCTTCCCACAATGGGCCAAGCTGGTCGTCGACCTGGGTGATGACATCGAACACCGCGCCCTTGGCATGGGCTTGCAGATTGCGCACCCGCACCCCGACCTGCAGCCGGCCGATACCCCCCAAGGGGCGGATGACACGGATCCGGTTGGCCAGGTGAATCAGCCCCAGCAATGGGAACGGAAAGTCCTTGGCGGTCAGCAATTGCATCTGCAGGGCGAACGCCAGCACGTGTGGATAAGTGGGCGGCAGCAGGCCGTTCTCGGCAAAGCCGCAGACCTTGCGATAGGCCGCAAGGTTGCTGGGCTCGACATCCAGCCACAACCGCAGGCCGGATTCGGGGAGCTCGGTGCCGGTGATCTTGCGGCGCAGGGCGGCTCGCAGGTACAGCTCGGGCAGCTTGGGTGGGGCGTCGAGTTGGTGCCAATGCTCAGCCATGGTCATGCTCCCAATACGCTTTGTCCGCAGACGCGCAGGGCTTGTCCGGTGACCGCGCCGCTGCCGGGCTGGGCCAGCCAGGCCACGGCTTCGGCGACGTCCTGAGGCAGGCCGCCCTGGCCCAGGGAGCTCATGCGGCGCCCGGCTTCGCGCAGGGCGAAGGGAATATGTGCAGTCATCTGGGTTTCGATAAAGCCCGGTGCCACCGCGTTGATACTGATGGCGCGTTGCTGCAACAGCGGCGCCCAGGCCTGGGCCAGGCCGATCAGACCGGCCTTGCTCGCGGCGTAGTTGGTCTGCCCGCGATTGCCGGCGATGCCGCTGATGGAGGCCAGCAGAATCACCCGGCCCTCGTCATGCAGGGTTCCGCTGTCGAGCAGGGCCTGGGTCAGGACCTGCGGCGCATTGAGGTTGACCGCCAGCACCGCATCCCAGAATTCGGGCGTCATGTTGGCCAGGGTCTTGTCGCGGGTGATGCCGGCGTTGTGCACCACGATGTCGATGCCATCGGGCAACTGTTCGATCAATTGCTCGGCAGCGTCGGCGGCACAGATGTCCAGGGTAATGCTGCGCCCGCCAAGGCGTGCGGCCAGGGCTTCAAGATCGGCCTTGGCCGGGGGCACGTCCAGCAGCACCACGTCGGCGCCATCCCGGGCCAGGGTTTCGGCAATCGAGGCGCCAATGCCCCGAGCAGCCCCGGTGACCAGGGCCTTGCGCCCGGCAAGGGGGCGACTCCAATCCTGCACCTGGGCCGCGCAGGCCTGCAGGCGCACGACCTGGCCGGAGACGAACGCGCTCTTGGGCGACAGGAAAAACCGCAGCGCCCCTTCCAGCTGTTCTTCGGCACCGGCCCCCACGTACAACAACTGCAGGGTGCCGCCATCGCGCAGCTCCTTGGCCAGGGAACGGCTGAAGCCTTCCAGTGCTCGCTGGGCGCTGGCGGCAAAGGGCTGGTCGAGGGTTTCCGGGGCGCGGCCGAGAATCACCAGATGGGGGCTGTGATCGAGGTTTTTCATCAGCGGCTGGAAGAACTCGCGCAACTGTTTGAGCTGGTCGGTGTGCACCAGGTCACTGGCATCGAACACCACCGCCTTGAGCTTGGGCCCGTGGCCGGGAATCCATGGGGTGCCCAGGCTGGGGTCGTTGCCGTAGTGATAGGTGGCATCGGTCAGGCGCTTGGCTAACTCGCCCACCTGCTGCGCCAGCGGCCCGCCGCCGATCAGCAGGGCGCCGTCGATGGGCCGTAGGCGACCGGCCTGCCAGCGTTCCAGGCGTACCGGTGACGGCAGGCCAATGGCCGAGACCAGACGATGGCCGAAGGCCGAATTGGCGAAGTCGATATAACGGTCAGACATGGAATGCTCTCCGATTCAGGCTGTCTGAAAACTACTGCGTGCTGAACGCGTTCGGCGCCCGGCCCACTCTCAGCCTGGTTGCTGGGGGGTTAAGACTGTGGACCACCTCGGGCCTTCAGTCGTTCGATCCACGAGATACAACCTACGCTTGTGGGTTGTCGCACTCACAGAATAGGGAGCTTTCCATGACTCAGCTGCGCCGCGTCGCGATTATCGGCGGTAACCGCATCCCCTTTGCCCGCTCCAACGGCCCGTACGCCACCGCGAGCAACCAGGCGATGTTGACCGCAGCGCTCGAGGGCCTGATCGAACGCTATAACCTGCACGGCCTGCGCCTGGGGGAGGTCGCCGCGGGGGCGGTGCTCAAGCACTCGCGGGATTTCAACCTGACCCGCGAATGCGTGCTCGGCTCGCGCCTGGCGCCGACCACGCCGGCCTATGACATTCAGCAAGCGTGCGGCACCGGCCTGGAAGCCGCGTTGCTGGTGGCCAATAAAATTGCCCTGGGGCAGATCGAGTGCGGCATTGCCGGCGGTGTGGACACCACCTCCGACGCGCCGATCGGGGTCAATGAGGGCTTGCGCAAAATTCTGCTGCAGGCGAATCGGGAAAAGAGCCTGGGCGACAAGCTCAAGACCTTTCTTCAGTTGCGTCCCCATCACCTCAAGCCCGAGCTGCCGCGCAATGGCGAGCCCCGCACCGGGCTGTCCATGGGCGAGCATTGCGAACTGATGGCGCAGACCTGGAACATCCCCCGCGCCGAGCAGGACCAACTGGCCCTGGAAAGCCATCAAAAAATGGCCGCGGCCTACGCCGAAGGCTGGCACAACGATCTGATCACGCCCTTTCTTGGCCTGACCCGCGACAACAATCTGCGCCCGGACCTGACCCTGGAAAAACTCGCCAGCCTCAAGCCGGTGTTCGAGCGCAGCGCCAAGGGCACCCTGACCGCCGGCAACTCCACACCGCTGACCGATGGTGCTTCTCTGGTGCTGTTGGGCAGCGAAGCATGGGCCAAAGAACGCGGCTTGCCGGTGCTGGCCTACCTGCGTGATGGCGAGGCGGCGGCGGTGGATTTCGTCAACGGCGCCGAAGGCCTGCTGATGGCGCCGGTGTATGCCGTGCCGCGCTTGCTGGCGCGCAATGGGCTGACGCTGCAGGACTTTGATTACTACGAAATCCATGAGGCGTTCGCAGCCCAGGTGCTGTGCACCCTCAAGGCCTGGGAAGACGCGGACTACTGCAAAAACCGCCTCGGGCTTGAGGCACCGTTGGGGGCTATCGACCGCAGTCGCCTCAACGTCAAGGGCAGTTCGCTGGCGGCGGGGCACCCGTTTGCGGCCACGGGCGGGCGCATCGTGGCCAATCTGGCCAAGTTGCTGGAGGAGGCAGGGCAGGGGCGCGGGCTGATCTCGATCTGCGCCGCCGGTGGCCAGGGCGTGACGGCGATTATCGAGCGCTGAAGGGGGACGCCTGCAGGATAGGTGCAGGCGCCGCTTGCATCAGGTCTTGAAGCGGCGGACCAGGCTGTCCAGTTCATCGGACAAGCCGGCGAGGCTCTGGGAGTCCAGGCGCGCCGAGTTGGCCAGTTCCGCCACCAACTGCGCATCGCCATGGATCTGGCTGATGTGGCGGTTGATGTCTTCCGCCACCTGATGCTGTTCTTCGGCGGCGGTGGCGATCTGGGTGTTCATGTCGCGGATCACGTCCACCGACTCGCGGATCTGCCCGAAGCTGCTGCGCGCCAGACCGATACGGCTCACCGACTGCTGCGACACTTCCAGGCTGGCGTGCATCTGCTGGGTCACCGCACTGGTGCGCTTGGCCAGGTTGCCCAACAGGCCATCGATTTCCGCGGTGGAATCGGCAGTGCGTTTGGCCAGGGCGCGCACTTCGTCGGCCACCACGGCAAAGCCACGGCCCTGTTCACCGGCACGGGCCGCTTCAATGGCCGCGTTCAGGGCCAGGAGGTTGGTCTGTTCGGCAATTGAGCGGATGGTGCCGAGGATCGACTGGATGTCATTGCTGTCGCGTTCCAGTTGTTGCATCGACTGCGCCGACTGTTCGATTTCCTGGCTCAACTGATCGACGCTGTGCACGGCGGCGTCGATCTGCTGCTGGCCTTCCCGGGCCTGGCGCTGGCCGCTGTCGGCCGACTCGGCGGCCTGGCTGCAGGAGCGTGCGACTTCGTTGGCGGTGGCGACCATTTCGTGGAACGCGGTGGAGACCATGTCCACGGCTTCGCGCTGGCGTCCGGCGGCTTCGGCCATGTCGCTGGAGACCTGGGTCGAACTGCGGGAGGTGGCGAGAATCTTGTTCGCCGCCTGGCCGATGCTCTGGATCAGGTTGCGGATCGCGGTCAGGAACTGGTTGAACCAGTTGGCCAGTTGCGCGGTTTCATCGCTGCCCCGGATGTTGAGGTTCTGCGTCAAATCGCCTTCACCCTGGGCGATGCCTTCCAGGCCGCTGGCCACACTGCGGATCGGGCGCACGATCACGCTGGCGAAACTGGCGCCCACCACCGCGAACAGCACCGCCAGCACGCCGGCAATGATTGCGATCAGCCAGGTCAGTTGGGTCGCTGCGCCCATCACTTCGTTCTGCTTGATCAGGCCGATAAAGGTCCAGCCCAATTGCTCCGACGGCCAGACGTTGGCCATGTAGCGTTCGCCATTGAGTTCGACCTCCACCAGGCCCTTGCCGGCCTTGGCCAGTTGGGCATAACCCGCGCCGAGGCTGTCGAGGGCCTTGAAGTTGTGTTCCGGCAGTTTCGGGTCCACCAGCACGGTGCCGGTGTTTTCCAGGAGCATCAGGTAGCCGGACTCGCCCAGTTTGATCTGCTTGACGATCTCGGTGAGCTGCTTGAGCGACACGTCGATGTTGACCACTCCGCCTTGGGCGCCCAGCTGGTTGGCCACGGCGCGCACGGTGCTGACCAGCACGGCGTCGTCACCGGCCCAGTAATAGGCGGCGGTCCGTACGGTCTTGCCCGGGTTGGCCATGGCGGTCTTGTACCAGGGGCGGATGCGCGGGTCATAGTTGGACATTTTCGGGTCCCCGGGCCAGAAGGCGTAACCGCCACTGGACAGGCCGTAGGACACATAGGAGTACGCCGGATGGCTGGCGGCCAGGCTGGCGAACAGATCAAACAACTGCTTGTCCAGCTCGCCGTCGGGGAGTTGCGCGGCATCGGCGCCGACACGGCTTTTCACGCTGGCGTCGGCCGATTTGACCAAGGGTTGGCTGGCCAGGTAATCGACGTTCTGGCTGATGCCCTCGAAAAACAGCTGCATGGCGTTGCTGACCTGGCGGATCTCCCGGGCGCTGCCGTCGACGAAATTGTCCTTGGCCTCGCTGCGCAGGTTCAGCACCACGAGCGTGGCGACCAGCACCACCGGCAAGCAGGCGATGATTGCAAACGCCCAGGTCAGTTTCTGTTTGATGTTCATCCGCGCTCCAGAGTTTTTTCTTGTAGGCCCACGACGTGCACATGACTCGCGGATTAACGGCAGCTTTAAACAATGCGGTGATTTGCGTCCGTTGGGCGGGCATCGAGCGAGGCAGGGCGAACCAATGCCGGGTGCTGACGTCTCTATCGGATTGTCGAACAAACTCCTTTTGTCCCTGATGACTTCGGCTGCATAGAGGGAAAATTGAGGTGCTTCGAGAAAATTCCTCCGCTAAAAAAGGAAAAATATATCGGCCTCTATTGGAAATGTCTGCGACTTGCATCCCCACGGCCTGGCTGCCACTGGGCTATGATCTGCGTCGGTCGATAGGCGTCGGCTGATGTGTTCGATTTATCTGGCACATTGAGTGCATCTTTACCGTTGCTATCTGCGGTTCATAGGTCGGCAACCTCTCCCCGCCATGCGAGGATTGCCGTATAACGAGTGACATTCGCGTGTTCGGTAATAAAGGACCCACAATAAAAGCTGATGAAGACTCCAAAACGCATTGAACCCCTGATCGAGGACGGTCTGGTCGACGAGGTGCTGCGCCCACTCATGAGTGGTAAAGAAGCAGCTGTTTATGTGGTGCGCTGCGGCAACGAGTTACGTTGCGCCAAGGTTTACAAGGAGGCGAATAAACGAAGTTTTCGTCAGGCGGCCGAGTATCAGGAAGGCCGCAAGGTGCGTAACAGCCGGCAGGCGCGAGCCATGGCCAAGGGCTCCAAGTTCGGTCGTAAAGAAACCGAGGATGCCTGGCAGAACGCTGAAGTGGCGGCCTTGTTCCGTTTGGCGAGTGCCGGCGTGCGAGTGCCCAAGCCGTTCGATTTCCTCGAAGGCGTGTTGTTGATGGAGCTGGTGGCCGACGAATACGGCGACGCCGCCCCGCGCCTCAATGACGTGGTGCTGGAGCCGGACCAGGCCCGTGAATATCACGCGTTCCTGATCTCGCAGATTGTGCTGATGTTGTGTACCGGCCTGGTGCACGGTGACCTTTCCGAGTTCAACGTGCTGCTGACGCCGGACGGTCCGGTGATCATCGACCTGCCACAGGCGGTGGATGCGGCGGGCAACAACCACGCGTTCAGCATGCTGGAGCGTGACGTCGGCAACATGGCGTCCTACTTCGGGCGCTTTGCCCCGGAGCTCAAGCGCACCAAGTACGCCAAGGAAATGTGGGCCCTGTACGAAGCCGGGACCTTGCACCCGGCCAGCGTCCTGACCGGTGAGTTCGACGAACCGGAAGAGCTGGCAGATGTCGGCGGGATCATGCGCGAGATCGAAGCAGCGCGTCTCGACGAAGAACGCCGGCAAGCGGTCCGTGCCGCTGACGATGCGCCTCCCGGCAAGTCCGAAGAGCCGCCGCCTCCGCCCTGGATGCAGTAAGCCTCAAAAAAATCCGGCCTTAGCCGGATTTTTTTTGCCCCTGATTCTGTAGTCGCTGCCGAAGGCTTGGGCGGCGTTCGGACGATGGTCGGACGGGCCGCTGTGGAAGGTCAGCGGTATGAAGAGCGTTGCAGGGGGCCAGCGCAGCCTTCGGCAGCGGCTACAGCTGTGCCTCAGGCCGGAACAGGCTCGCAGCAGCTACCCGACGCCAACTCCTTGAGAATCGGACAGTCCGGTCGATGATCGCCCTGACAATGCTCCACCAGGTCCTGCAAGGTGTCGCGCAGCGCAGCCAGTTCGCGGATCTTCTGGTTCAACTCGTCGATATGTTGCCGAGCCAGGGCTTTGACATCGGCACTGGCCCGCTGGCGGTCCTGCCACAGGGTCAGCAGCTTGCCGACTTCCTCCAGGGAAAACCCCAAATCCCGCGAACGCTTGATAAAGGCCAGGGTGTGCAGGTCATCCTCGCCATACAGGCGGTAGCCGCTGTCGCTGCGATGGGCCGGCTTGAGCAAGCCGATGGATTCGTAATAACGAATCATCTTCGCGCTCAGGCCGCTGTGGCTGGCTGCTTGGCCGATGTTCATTCCAGCTTCTCCAGGTCTTTGGGTTTCCAGGTCTTCAAGAGCAGGGCGTTACTGACCACGCTGACGCTGGACAGCGCCATCGCCGCGCCCGCCAGCACCGGATTCAACAGGCCGAAGGCCGCCAGCGGGATGCCGATCAAGTTATAGACGAAGGCCCAGAACAGGTTCTGGCGGATTTTCGCATAGGTCTTGCGGCTGATCTCCAGGGCCGCAGGCACCAGGCGCGGATCGCCACGCATCAGGGTGATCCCGGCCGCATGCATCGCCACGTCGGTGCCGCCCCCCATGGCAATACCGATGTCGGCGGCCGCCAGGGCCGGGGCATCGTTGATGCCGTCGCCGACCATGGCCACCACTCCGGTTTTCTTCAGTTCGGCGACGGTGGCGGCTTTATCCGCCGGCAGCACTTCGGCATGCACATCGGTGATGCCCAGGGCCTCGGCCACGACTTTGGCGCTGCCACGGTTGTCGCCCGTCAGCAGGTGGCTGCTGATATGGCGTGCGTTGAGTTGTTGCACCGCTTGCAGGGCGCCCGGCTTGAGGGTGTCGCCAAAGGCGAACAGGCCCAGGACTCGCAGTTGCGGACTTTGCTCGATCAGCCAGGACAAGGTCCGGCCCTCGGTCTCCCAGGCCTGGGCCGACTCGGCCAGGTCGCCGGCGCTCAGGCCGCTTTCTTCGAGCATGCGCTTGTTGCCCAGGGCCAGTTGTCGGCCGTCGAGGCTGCCGGCGATGCCGCGACCGGTCAGCGACTGGCTGGAGGTGACGTCGGCCACCGGCAATTGACGTTCGGCGCACAGGTCCAGCACCGCCTTGGCCAGCGGGTGTTCGCTGCCACGTTGCAGGGCGCCGGCCAATTGCAGCAGGGTGCTTTCATCGGTATCCACCGCGCGCAGGTGGGCGATGCGCGGTGTGCCGGAGGTCAGGGTGCCGGTCTTGTCGAATACCACGGCGCTGACTTCATGGGCGCGTTCCAGGGCTTCGGCATCCTTGATCAGAATGCCGTGGCGGGCGGCGACCCCGGTGCCGGCCATGATGGCGGTCGGCGTGGCCAGGCCCAGGGCACAGGGGCAGGCGATGACCAGTACCGCGACGGCGTTGATCACGGCGGTTTCCAGCGGTGCGCCGTATAGCCACCAGCCTATCAGGGTCACCGCTGCCAGCAGGATCACAACCGGGACGAACACCTGGCTGACCCGATCCACCAGCTTCTGGATCGGTGCCTTGCCGGCCTGGGCGTCTTCCACCAGGCGGATGATGCGTGCCAGCACGGTTTCCGCACCGAGGGCCAGGGTCCGTACCAGCAGCCGGCCTTCACCGTTGATGGCACCGCCGGTGACCTGGTCGCCCGGCTGTTTCGGCACGGGCAGGCTTTCGCCGCTGATCAAGGCTTCATCGGCGTGGCTCTGGCCTTCGATCACTTCGCCGTCCACCGGGAAGCGCTCGCCCGGCTTGACCATGACCAGGTCGCCCAGGCGCAGGGCACTGATGGCGACGTCCTGTTCGCGACCGTCGATCACTTGTATGGCTCGTTCCGGACGCAGGGCTTCCAGGGCGCGGATGGCGCTGGCGGTCTGGCGCTTGGCCCGGCTCTCCAGGTATTTGCCCAGCAGCACCAGGGCGATCACCACGGCTGAGGCTTCGAAGTACAGGTGCGGGGTGTGGCCATGCATCGCCGTGGCCCATTCGTAGATGCTCAGCCCATAACCGGCGCTGGTGCCCAGGGCCACCAGCAGGTCCATATTGCCGGCACCGGCGCGTACGGCTTTCCAGGCAGCCACGTAAAAACGCGCGCCAAAGATGAATTGCACCGGAGTGGCCAGGGCGAACTGGGCCCAGGCCGGCAGCATCCAATGCAGGCCAAAGGGTTCCACCAGCATCGGCAGGACCAGAGGCAGTGCGAGGAGAATGGCCAGCACCAGGGTCCAGCGTTCGCGGCGCAGGCGTTGCTGTTGGTCATCGGGCGCTTTCTGGTCGGCCTGCCACAGGCTGGCGCTGTAACCGGCCTTGGTCACTGCGTCTATCAACGCCGCAGGCTCGACCTGGCCCAGCAACTCCACATGTGCCCGTTCGTTGGCCAGGTTGACGCTGACGCGGCTGACCCCCGTCACCTTGTTCAAGGCCCGCTCGACACGGCCGGCGCAGGAGGCGCAGGTCATGCCGCCGATGCTCAGTTCCAAACTCTGGGCCGGTACGCTGTAGCCGGCGCTGTGCACCGCCTCCAGCAATGCCGGCAAGCTGTCCGTGGGCGCCTCGACCCGGGCCTGTTCGGTGGCCAGGTTGACGCTGACCGCGCGAGCGCCGACGACCTTGCTCAGGGCGCGCTCCACGCGCCCGGCGCAACTGGCGCAGGTCATGCCGGCAATGGGCAGGTCGAAGGTGGTTGATTCAGGCATCGCTGACACTCCCTGTAAAAGTTGCCTACAGGATCAACCTTGCCATGCGGGCAAGGTCAAGCGCCATGACGCGGGGTGCTTCAATTTGTCTCGCCGGCCCCGTGTGAGGCCCGCGTTCAATAACCCAGGGCGGCGGGTTTGAGGTAAATACCGGACTCGCTCATGGCGATGCGGTATTTGACGACGTCACCGGCCCTCAGGGAAATGTCCTGGGAACCCGGTGCAAGCAGGCCCGGGCTGCAACCCGGGGCCTGGCCCGGCAGCAGTTTCAGGCGCAGCGAAACCTTGCCTGGCGGCAGGTTGAACGAGGCGGACTGCTCCTGAAACAGTCGGCCTGCCAACTGATCCTGGATGTACAGGCCGATTTCGCAGGAGGTGGCGACTTCCAGGCGTTCCCTGGAAATGATCAGAACCCCGTAGTCTTCCCCGGCGGCGCTGGCCGCAGGCGCGGCTGCCAATAAACCAAGCAGGCTGAATAGGCTGAAAGCTGACCAGCGCATGGCTGAATCTCCTACTGTCGTGTCATAGAGGGTCAAGCTTGGCCGAGCGCGGCGCTGATTGCCAGTCCGGCAGCGCAAAGCAGAACTTGACCTTGCCATGGTGGCAAGGAAGAGACTGCGTCCAACCCTCACAACAGGAGCAACCTCATGCAAGTATTCAATGTTCAAGGTATGTCGTGCGGCCACTGCGTCAAGGCCATTACCCAGGTGCTTCAGGCCAAGGACCCGGCGGCCGAGGTCAAGGTCGACCTGGGCGCGAAGGAGGTCGGTGTGCAAAGCCGGCTGACCGACGACGAGGTCATCGGCCTGATCAGCGGCGAAGGCTATAAGGTGCAATTGGCCTGAGTCTTTTTGATAGGTAGCGACCTATCGGAATGTTCAAGGCATCCAAGCGCGGCTAGACTGTCGGGTTGCTGACTGATGCTCGACTTGGATGCCTGATGAATTTACGCACGATCCTGATTCTGGGCGCCCTGAGCGCCTTTGGCCCGCTGGCGATCGACTTCTATCTGCCGGCTTTTCCGGCGATGGCGCTGGCGTTTGGCACTGATGAAAAACACGTTCAACTGACCCTGGCGGCCTACTTCCTGGGGCTGTCCATCGGCCAACTGGCCTATGGCCCGGTGGCGGACCGCTTCGGGCGGCGCATGCCGTTGCTGGTCGGCGTCAGTTTGTTCACCCTGGCGTCGCTGGCCTGTGCCTATGCGCCGAACCTTGAGTGGTTGATTGCGGCACGCTTCGTCCAGGCCCTGGGCGGTTGCGCAGGGATGGTGATTTCCCGGGCGGTGGTCAGCGATAAATGTGATGCCGTGGGTTCGGCCAAGGTGTTTTCCCAGCTGATGCTGGTGATGGGCCTGGCACCGATCCTGGCGCCGATGCTCGGCGGCCTGCTGGTGAACCTCTATGGCTGGCAATCGATCTTCATCATGCTCACGGCGTTCAGTGCCCTGTCCGGTCTGGCGGTGGCCCTGGGCTTGCCGGAAAGCCTGCCGGCCGGCCTGCCACGCCAGCCGCTGTCCGGTTCGTTGCGCCAGTACGGGCGCCTGCTGGCCGACCGGATATTCCTCGGCCACGCCCTGACCGGCGGCATCGCGATCGCCGGGATGTTTGCCTACATTGCCGGTTCGCCCTTTATCTTCATCAAGCTGTATGAGGTGCCGGCCGAGCATTTTGGCTGGTTCTTCGGGATCAACGCCGGCGGTTTTATCCTGGTGGCGCAGATCAATGCGCGGCTGTTGGCCAAGCGTGGCCCGACCTTCCTGCTGGCGCGCACGGTGTGGATTTACCTGGCAGCGGCCCTGGTCCTGCTGGGCATCAGTTCAATGCACACGCAAAAGCTGTGGCCGCTGTTGCTGCCGCTGTTTGTGTGTATTGCCAGCCTTGGCTGCATTATTCCCAATGCCTCGGCATGCGCCATGAACGGTCAGGGCGCACGCGCTGGCAGTGCCTCGGCCTTGCTCGGTTGCCTGCAGTTCAGTGTGGCGGCCGGGGCAGCCTGGCTGGTGGGGTTCCTGCACGATGGCAGCGCCATGCCGATGGCCATGGTGATCAGCCTGTGCGGCGTCCTCGCGGTGACGATGGCCGTGCTCACCCGGCGTTTGCAAAACGCCAGGGCAGTTGAGGCGGCGAAGCTCTGACTCAGCCGGCAGCGCGCTGCTGGCTTTCGGGGAATCGGTGGGGGGCTTGCAGACGGGCTTCCAGGGTTTGAGCGAAGGCGCGGGCTTCGGCTTCGCTGCGAAAGGTGACCGCATGCTGGTCCAGGCGGACCTGCCATTGGGAGCCTTGGGGTTTCGCCAATTCTTTTATCAGGATCTTCATTGCTGACCTCCTCGGGTAAAAGACTGCGTTGCAAAGGCCTCCAGTGTAGACCCGAATACGGTCATGAATATGACAAGCGTCAACTCTCGGACTGACGGCATTGCCCCTCCGGCAATGCCGTCTGCCCCGGCCTTCAGAACCTGTTCACGATCTAGCGAGCGACGCTCAGGCAAGGCAAAAATGGCTGAGAAAGCGCAGTTTAGGGTCCTAAATGAGCATTTCGAAGCCATTTTAACGCCGCATGAGCTAAGCGCAGCAGATCGTGAGCAGTTTCTTAGAAGCCTTCGAGGACAATCTTGCCCTTGGCCGTGCCGCTTTCCAGCAGCGCATGGGCCCGCCGCAGGTTGGCCGCATTGATGGTGCCGAAGTGCTCGCCGACCGTGGTTTTCAAGGTGCCGGCGTCGATCAGCTCGGCGATGCGGTTGAGCAAGACATGCTGTTCTTGCATGTCTGGGGTTTCGAACAACGAACGGGTGTACATGAACTCCCAATGCAGCGACAGGCTCTTGCGCTTGAGCTTGGTCACGTCGAGGCTTTTCGGGTCGTCGATCAGCGCCAGCTTGCCTTGGGGGGCCAGGGCTTCCACCAATTGGTCCAGGTGCAGGTCGGTCTGGGTCAAGCTGGCGACGTGGGTCACGCTGGCCTGGCCGGCACGCTTGAGTTCTTCGCTCAGCGGCTGGCTGTGATCGATCACCAGGTCGGCCCCCAGGTCCTGGACCCAACGTTGGGTCTGCTCCCGTGATGCGGTGCCGATGACCTTGAGCCCCGTGAGCTGGCTGGCCAACTGCGTCAGGATCGAACCCACGCCACCGGCGGCGCCGACGATCAGCAGGCTCTGGCCCACGTCTTCGCGGCCTTCGCGGATCTGCAGGCGTTCAAACAGCAGCTCCCAGGCGGTGATCGCGGTCAGGGGCAGGGCCGCCGCTTCAGCAAAGCCCAGGGTCTTGGGCATATGGCCGACAATCCGTTCATCAACCACGTGCAACTCGCTGTTGCCGCCGGCACGGGCGATGGAGCCGGCGTAGAACACCTTGTCGCCGGCCTTGAACAGGCTGACTTCGCTGCCCACGGCCTTGACCACACCGGCCACGTCCCAGCCCAGGACCTTGGCCGCGCCACCTTCGGGCTGGGCGTTCTGGCGCACCTTGGTATCCACCGGGTTGACCGAGATGGCTTTGACTTCCACCAGCAGATCACGGGGGCCGGCGACGGGCTCGGGGAGTTCGATGTCCTGCAGGGACTTGGGGTCGTTGATCGGCAGGGCGTGGTAATAAGCGATGGCTTTCATGCTGGGTTCCTGATGAAGGGGGCGAAGAGGGTCAGATAATCAACTGCAGGCGCTTGAGCTCGAAGTGCTCGATCGCCTCGCGGGTCTGGGCAATGAAATGCTGGAAGTGCGCGGTGTTGTTGTGAAACTCCAGGGCCGCCTCATCGTCCCAGCGCTCCAGCACGTAGAAGGTATCGGGCTGCGCGGCGTCCTGGTGCAATTCGTAGTACTGGCAGCCGGCTTCGTCGCGGCTCGGTGGGACCAGGGCGCTGAGCTCGCGCTGCAGCCTGGCCTGTTGATCGGGCTTGGCAATCAGGGTGGCAATGGCGGTGAAGGACTGGGACATGTGGTGTTCCTGAAGTAGGTAGCTAGGCGATGGACAGATGATTGGCTATTTCTCTTGAAGATAAAACCGGCTAAAAGAGCAGGCTCTTTCAATATTTTTTTGATAATGCCGGGTGCAAGATGCTGCGATTCGACGACCTGCAATTGTTTGTACGCGCGGCCGACCTGGGCAGCCTGTCGGCCGCGGCGCGGGTCATGGACATGTCGGCGGCCGTGGCCAGCGCCGCCCTCAAGCGGATCGAACAGCAGTTGGGGGCGCGTTTGCTGGCGCGCTCGACTCGCAGCCTGCGCCTGACGGCCGAGGGCGAGGGGTTTCTCGAATATGCCCGTGCGGCCCTGAGCAACCTCGATGAAGGCCGGCGCCTGCTGGCCAGCGGCCAGGATCAGGTCAGCGGGATTTTGCAGTTGTCCGCACCCTCGGATTTCGGGCGCAATCTGCTGCTGCCCTGGCTCGACGAATTCCAGCGCGAGCACCCCAGGTTGACCCTGCGCCTGCTGCTGGGGGACCGCATCGCTGATCTGTTTCGCCAGCCGGTGGACATCGCCCTGCGCTACGGCGAGCCCGAAGACTCAAGCCTGGTGGCGCTGCCGGTCGCTCCGCAGAATCGCCGGGTGCTGTGCGCCGCCCCCGGCTACCTGGCCAGGCATGGCGAGCCGCGCCAGCTGGAGCAACTGGCGCAGCACAACTGCCTGCTTTATATGCTCGGCAGCCGAGTCCACGACCACTGGAGTTTCCATGACGGCAAGCGCGAAGTGGGCCTGACCGTCAACGGCGACCGCTTCAGTGACGATGCCGATGTGGTGCGCCTGTGGGCGGTGGCCGGGGCGGGGATTGCCTACAAGTCCTGGCTCGATGTGGCCGCCGACGTGCTGGCCGGGCGCCTGAAAGTGCTGATGCCGGAACTGCTCTGCGAGCGTGCGCCGCTGAACCTGTTGTGCGCTCACCGCGCGCAGTTGAGCAAACCGGTCAATCTGCTGCGCGAAATGCTCCAGTCGCGCTGCGCCGCAATTTCCGCCCACTACCCCGCCGGCAGCGCTTTGGATCAATGATTACAGGGCCCGCGCGTCGTTCTCGGACGCAGCCGAGTCGCATCCAGCAATAGCCGCCAGCCTCGATCGCGCACACTCGATTGCAGACCATCAATCGGGGGCAGGCTATGAATATTCAGGGGTACAGCGCCGCAGAGCGACTGGAACGGTTGCCCATCAGTGGCTATCACCGGGTTATTTTCATCATCATTGCCCTGGCGTTTTTCTTCGACTCCATGGACCTGGCGATGATGACGTTCCTCCTGGGCTCGATCAAAACCGAGTTCGGCCTGAGTTCGGCCCAGGCCGGGCTGCTCGCCAGTTCGAGCTTTTTCGGCATGGTGGTCGGGGCGTCCCTGTCGGGAATGCTCGCCGACCGCTTCGGCCGCAAGCCGGTGTTCCAGTGGAGCATCGTGCTCTGGGGGATTGCCAGCTTCCTGTGCTCCACGGCGCAGACCGTCGAGGGCCTGACGCTGTTTCGCATCCTGCTGGGGATCGGCATGGGCATGGAATTTCCAATCGCTCAATCGATGCTGTCGGAGATGATTCCGGCCAAGCGCCGCGGGCGTTACATCGCGTTGATGGACGGGTTCTGGCCCCTGGGGTTTGTTGCCGCCGGGGTGCTGTCGTACTTCCTGCTGCCGTTGATTGGCTGGCGCGATATCTTCCTGGTGCTGGCGATACCGGCGGTGTTTGTGCTGGTGATCCGCTTTTTTATTCCCGAGTCGCCGCGCTGGCTGGAGCAGGCCGGGCGACACGCCGATGCGGACCGGGTGCTGTGCGCCATCGAGGACAAAGTCCGCGCGTCGTTGCAGCGTGTCGACTTGCCCGAGCCGATTGCCTTGCCACGGGTTGCAAGTACGCCGGGCACGTTCTTTTCGGCGTTGCGCGAGATCTGGTCGCCGCTCTATCGCCAGCGCACGATGATGATCTGGAGTGTGTGGTTCTTCGCCCTGCTCGGGTTTTACGGGCTCACGTCCTGGCTTAGCGCGTTGCTGCAACAGTCGGGGTTTGCGGTCACGCAGTCGGTGTATTACACGGTGCTGATTTCCCTGGGCGGGATTCCCGGATTCTTGATGGCGGCCTGGCTGGTGGAGCGCTGGGGGCGCAAGCCGGTGTGCATCGTCACCCTGTTGGGCGGCGGGGTGATGGCATTTCTCTACGGGCAGAGCGCGGTGTTTGGCGGCAACGTCAGCCTGCTGATCGGCTCCGGGCTGTTGATGCAGTTTTTCCTGTTCGGCATGTGGGCGGTGCTCTACACCTACACCCCTGAGCTGTACCCGACATCGGCGCGGGCCACCGGCTCCGGGTTTGCTTCGGCGATCGGGCGGGTGGGCTCGTTGCTCGGGCCGTTGGTGACCGGGCTGGTGTTCCCGATCACCGGACAGGGCGGGGTGTTCGCCCTGGGTGCACTGTGCTTCGCGATTGCCGCGGCGGTGGTCTGGCTGTTCGGCACGGAAACCCGCGGCAAAACCCTCGAGGAGTTGAGCGAAGCCACGGTGTAGCCGCTGCCGGCAGGCTGCGCTGGCCACACCAGACACCGCCCACTCACCTGACACCCCTGGCCGATCTCCCGGGCCCGCGCAGCCTCGCGGGCTCGGCAGCGGCGACAGACTTACGGTTTGACCAGGCGCGCGTCGAGGCTGTTCTGGGCCAGGCGTTTGGCCTGGTCCTGGGTCATGCCGAGGTGGGTGTGCAGGGCGTGGAAGTTTTCGGTGACGTAGCCGCCGAAGTAGGCCGGGTCGTCCGAGTTCACCGTGACCTTCACCCCACGCTCGAGCATGTCGAGGATGTTGTGCTGGGACATGTGGTCGAACACGCAGAGCTTGGTGTTGGACAGCGGGCACACGGTCAGCGGGATCTGCTCGTCGATGATCCGCTGCATCAAACGCTCGTCTTCGATGGCGCGCACGCCATGGTCGATGCGCTGGATTTTCAGCAGGTCGATGGCTTCCCAGATGTATTCGGGTGGTCCTTCTTCGCCGGCGTGGGCCACCGTCAGAAAGCCTTCGTGACGCGCCCGGTCGAACACGCGCTGGAACTTGCTCGGCGGGTGACCCATTTCCGAACTGTCCAGGCCCACGGCGACAAAGGCGTCACGGAAGGGTAGCGCCTGGTCCAGGGTTTTCTGCGCTTCGTCTTCGCTCAAATGGCGCAGGAAGCTCAGGATCAGGCCGCTGGTGATACCCAGTTGCTGTTCGCCATCTTTCAACGCAGCGGCGATGCCGTTGAGCACCACTTCAAACGGCACGCCACGGTCGGTGTGGGTCTGCGGGTCGAAGAAGGGCTCGGTGTGAATCACGTTCTGGGCTTTGCAGCGCAGCAGGTAGGCCCAGGTCAGGTCGTAGAAATCCTGGGAGGTGCGCAGCACGTCCGCGCCCTGGTAATACAGGTCGAGAAACTCTTGCAGGTTGTTGAAGGCGTAGGCCTTGCGCAAGGTTTCGACGTCGCTCCACGGCAGGGCGATCTTGTTGCGTTCGGCCAAGGCGAACAGCAGCTCGGGCTCCAGCGAACCTTCAAGGTGCAAATGCAGCTCGGCCTTGGGCAGGGCGTTTAGCCAGTCGTACATGGTTCAGTCTCATCAGGTGCAGTCGGGTGCTGCGAAAAGCTCGCCATTCTACAGGCGCCCGCTGAAATATTCGGTAAAACCTGACCAAGCGGTTGCTCAGGCGCCTTCCAGCTCACGCCGGTAAGCATAGGTGTCGGCAAAGCGCGAGAGCAGGAATTCGGCGCAACTGGTGGCGGGGTATTTTGCTGGCTGTTCGGCGCTCTGGCAGCCGGGCAGGCACTCGATGCGGGTGTCGGGATGGGGCTCGGCGAAGAACGGCATCGAATAGCGATCGACTCCCAGCGGGCTGATGACCCGGTGCGGCGTCGACAGGTAACGGTCGTTGCTCCAGCGCGCCATCATGTCCCCCAGGTTGACCACGAACGTGCCCTCGATCGGCGGTGCATCGATCCACTGGCCCCGGACATTGCGCACTTGCAGGCCACCGGCGGCGTCCTGGTAGAGCAGGGTGATGCAACCGTAGTCGGTGTGCGCGCCGGCGCCTTGCTGCTCCTCGGAGCTGGCGGTGTGACGCGGCGGGTAGTGGATCATCCGCAGCACACTCACCGGCTGTTCGAAGCGGCTGTCGAAGAAGTCGCGGTCGATGCCCAGGGCCAGGGTCATGGCCCGCAGCAGGGTCTGGGCCAGGGCCTGCATATCCTGGTAGTGGCGTTCCATCAGGGTTTCCCAACCAGGCAGGTCCGGGTGACGGTTGGGCCCGCGCAGGGGTTTGTCCGCCAATACCTCCGGGTGATCGGCCGGCAGGTGCAGGCCCATGTCGAAGGTTTCCTTCAAGTCGCTGGGTTTGCTCGGGTCCAGTTGCTCGGTGGCGATGGCGCCGTAGCCGCGGTGATGACGGGTCTGGGTGATGTCGATCTTGAGCTTTTCGGCGGCGGGCAAGGCGAAGAATTGCCGGGCGCTGTCCAGCAGGTGTTCGATGCGCTGGGCGCTGATCGGGTGGCCCTTGATGTAGAAGAAGCCCCACTCGCGGCAGGCCTGGTCGATCTGTTGCGCAACGCTGTGCCAGCCTTGGGGATGATCCTGGTAGAGCGGGCTGATATCGATGACGGGCAGTTGGTTCATAAGAGGATCTGCTCCTTATTGTTCGCGATAACTGTAGCCGCTGCCGAGGCTGCGCTGGCCCTCCCATACGCCTGCACTGTCGGGAACATCCGCAGTGCCTTGAGGCCAGCGTCCAAACGCTGCAAGAGCCTGCGGCAGCGGCTACAGGTTCAGAGGGGTTATTTCGGGATATCGGCTTTCATGCCTTCGACGTAGTAGTTCATCGAGGCCAGTTCGGCGTTGCTGGCGCTGACGCCAGGGCCCAGTTTTTCGACGCCGGCCTGGTCCTTGATCGGGCCGGTGAAGGGGTGGAAGGCGCCGCTCTTGATGTCGGCGATGATCTGTTCGGCTTCGGTTTTGACCGGGGCCGGCACCAGGTCGCTGATGGGCAGTTCAACCGTGCCTTCCTTCAGGCCGCCCCAGTAGTCCTGCGGTTTCCAGCTGTGGTCGAGCACGCCCTGGGTGGCCTGGATGTAATGCGGGCCCCAGTTGTTGACGATGGAGGTCAGCACGGCCTTGGGCCCGAAGTGCGCCATGTCCGAGGCATAACCCACGGCGTACACGCCACGACGTTCGGCAGCCTGGATCGGTGCCGGGCTGTCGGTGTGTTGGAAGATCACGTCGGCGCCCTGGTCGATCAGGGCATTGGCGGCGTCGGCTTCCTTGCCCGGGTCGAACCAGGAGTTGACCCACACCACCTTGATCTCGGTGCCCGGGTTGTATTTGTTCAGGGCCAACTGGATGGCGTTGATGTCGCGAATCACCTCCGGAATCGGGAAGGAGGCGACGTAGCCAATCTTCTTGGTCTTGGTCATCTTCGCCGCCAGGAAGCCACCGACGTAGCGCCCCTCATAGGTGCGCGCAAGGTAGGTGCCCAGGTTCTTGTCCTGCTTGTAGCCGGTGGCGTGTTCGAAGGTGACCTTGGGGAACTGCTTGGCAACCTTCAGCGTCGGGTTCATATAGCCGAAGGACGTGGTGAAGATCAGGTCGTACTTGTCCTTGGCCATATTGCGGATCACCCGCTCGGCATCAGCGCCCTCGGCGACGTTTTCCACGTAGTTGGTCTTGATCTGGTCGCCGAACTTTTCCACCAGCGCCTTGCGGCCCTGTTCATGCTGATAGGTCCAGCCGTGGTCGCCGATCGGGCCGATGTAGACGAAGCCGACTTTCAACGGATCGGCCGCGCTGGCACTCAGGCCGGTACTCAGGCCGATGGCCGCGGTCAGGGCGCACAGCAGCTTTTTCAACGGACGTTTATGCATGAATTCGAACTCCATTTTGTTGTGGGGAGGGCTGGGCTTTCAGGCTCTGACAGCCCAATGCAAATAGCTGACCAACAAGACAACAAAACGCCCGGGGCAGGTTTTACCTGGGCTGAAGGCCCTGGCACGGTGGTTCGACTGGTGGAAGATGAGGGGCGTGAAGGTGGCCCGAACAGCCCCGGGAGCCAACCCGGTGCGCTGGCCGCCCGGCATGCCAACCCCTGGTGCACTAAGGTGTAACGAAACGTTAGTGACTCGCAGCAGTCTGTAGCTCATCTCCTGTCTTTGTTTCGAATTGTGTAAAGGACTGCAATGCTCACGTCACTCAAGCAAGAAACCTTCCTGTTGCTGGCGCTGGTCGCCGCGCTGGTGGCCTATCCCCTGGAGCATGTATTGCTCAACAGCGGCCAGGGCGTGGCGCTGGGGTCCGGGTTGGTGCTGATCGGCTTTATCGTCGCCGCCTCGATGCGCGTGGCGCACCATGCCGAGCTGCTGGCGGAAAAAGTCGGCGACCCCTACGGCACCATGATCCTGACCCTGGCTGCGGTGCTGGTGGAAGTGGTGATCCTGGCGATCATGATGAGCAACGAGGCCTCGCCGACCCTGGTGCGCGACACCATCTACTCGGCGGTGATGCTCGACATCAACGGCATTCTCGGCCTGGCCGCGCTGATGGGCGGGATCAAGCACGGCGAGCAGTCGTACAACGATGATTCGGCGCGCACCTACAGCGTGATGATCCTCACCGCCATGGGCGTGTCGATGGTGGTGCCGGAGTTCATTCCCGAGTCTGACTGGAAGGTCTACTCGGCCTTCACCATCGGCGCGATGGTGGTGCTCTACACGTTGTTCCTGCGGATGCAGGTCGGGCCCCACAGTTACTTCTTCAGCTACAGCTACCCGCAGAAGCGCCGGGCCAAGGACCCGTCCGAGCAGGCGCCGGCGATCAACCTCGGGCTGAGCATCGGCATCCTGGTCTTTGGCGTGGTGGTGATCGGCGCGTTGGCCGAGGTGATGTCCAAGCCTCTCGACCTGGGGCTGGAAGGCACGGGGGCGCCGCCGGTGATCACGGCGATCCTGGTGGCGGCGATTTCCGCTGCGCCGGAGATCCTCACCGCATTGCGCGCCGCGTTGGCCAACCGCATGCAGTCGGTGGTCAACATCGCCCTGGGAGCCTCGCTGTCGACGGTGATTCTCACGGTGCCGGTGATGGAAGCCATGGCGCTGTACACCGGCCAGCCGTTCCAGATGGCCATGACCCCGGTGCAGACCGTGATGATTTTCATCACCCTGATCGTCAGCGCGATCAACCTCAATGACGGTGAAACCAACGCCATCGAGGGCATGACTCACTTCGTGCTGTTTGCCACTTTCATCATGTTGTCGCTGCTGGGGCTGTAGCCCTTTCGCGGACCCGCCGCTTGCAGCGGGTCGGCGAAAGCCGGCGATCAGCTGCCGGCAATCAACTGCCGGGCCGCCTGGCTGTGATCGGCGATCAGGCCTTTCAGGTCGAGGCCCTCGACCTGGCCATCGACCACCCGCCACTGACCGCCGACCATTACCCGGTCCGCCCGATCAGCGCCGCACAACAGCAGCGCCGACAACGGATCGTGGCTGCCGGAAAAGCGCAGTTCATCGAGCTTGAACAGGGCCAGGTCAGCCTGTTTGCCCACCGCCAGTTCCCCGATATCACTGCGCCCCAGCAGTTGCGCCGAGCCACGGGTAGCCCAGCCCAGGACCAATTCAGGGGTGATCTTCTCGGCGCCATAACGCAAGCGTTGCAGGTACAGGGCCTGGCGGGTTTCGAGGATCATGTTCGAGGCGTCGTTGGACGCCGAGCCATCCACCCCCAGGCCCACGGGGGCGCCGGCGGCGATCAGGTCCAGGGTTGGGGCGATGCCCGAAGCCAGGCGCATGTTGGAACTCGGGCAATGGCAGATGCCGGTGCCGGCGGCGCCGAGGCGGGCGATTTCATCGGGGTTGAAATGGATGCCATGGGCCAGCCAGGTGCGGGGGCCGAGCCAGCCGACGCTGTCCAGGTAGTCCACGGTACGCAGGCCGAAGCGTTGCAGGCAGAAGTCTTCTTCATCCAGGGTTTCCGCCAGGTGCGTGTGCAGGCGCACATCCAACTGTTCAGCCAATTTGGCGCTGGCGCTCATGATTTCCGGCGTCACCGAGAACGGCGAGCAGGGCGCGAGGGCGATCTGCACCTGCGCCCCGGCTCCGCGCTCGTGGTACTGCGCGATCAGGCGCTGGCTGTCATCGAGAATCACCTGCCCCTGTTGCACCGTCTGCTGTGGCGGCAGGCCACCATCGGCTTCGCCCAGGCTCATGGAGCCGCGTGTCAGCATGGCGCGCATGCCCAACTCACGGACGCTTTCGACCTGCACGTCGATGGCGTTTTCCAGGCCCTCGGGAAACAGGTAATGGTGGTCCGCCGCCGTCGTGCAGCCCGACAGCAGCAGCTCGGCCAGGGCGACCTTGGTGGCCAGGGCCAGCTTCTGTGGAGTCAGTCGGGCCCAGACCGGGTACAGGGTTTTCAACCAGGGAAACAGCGGCTGGTTGACCACCGGCGCCCAGGCGCGGGTCAGGGTTTGATAGAAATGATGGTGAGTGTTGATCAGCCCGGGCAGCAGCACATGCTCGCGGGCGTCGAAGACCTGCGCGCAGGGCGCGGACGGTTGCTGTCCGGCGCCGAGCACTTCGACGATCAGGCCGTCTTGCAGCACCAGGCCGCCACGGGCGTCGAGGGCATTGCCGGTGAAAATGGCGAGGGGGTTTTTTAACCAGGTACGGGTCGCAGGCATGGTGGCCGGCTCCTCTGAAAGTGGGTTCAGGTTAGCCAGCTCAGTGTTTTCCTGTCTGCTGATCCAGGTTCGTCGCGGGGACGAGGTGCGCAGTCTAGCGAAAGATCGAGCGCTCGACAAAACTTCTCGGCGGCGCCTTGCAGCCGCAGCCAGAGGCCACGGCTACAGCGGCTCTCGGCTTACCAGGGAATGGTTTCGCCCTTGTAGTTCACGAAGTGGTGCCCACCCTTGCCGGTGTAGGCATTGACCTGGGCGATCAGGCCTCGGGTGCTGGTTTCCACGTCGATGTCGGCGCCTTCGCCGCCCATATCGGTTTTCACCCAACCCGGGTGCAACGACAGCACGGTGAGCTTCTGCGAGCCAAGCTGGCTGACGAAACTGTTGGTCATGGAGTTGAGCGCCGCCTTGCTCGCCTTGTACAACGCCAGGTCCGGCGCGTCGGGCATGGTCACGCTGCCCAGTACCGAACTCATGAACGCCAGTACGCCGCTGCCATCGCGAATCTGCCCGGCAAAGCGCTGGGCGAGGTTGATCGGGGCCACGGCATTGGTGAAGAACAATTGGCCGACTTCGGCCAGGGTCGCCTTGCCCGGCGTCTGGTCATCCGGGCCCTTGACCCCGGCGTTGACGAACAGCAGGTCGAACACCTGGTCCTTGAGCTTCTGGTTCAGGGCGATCACGGCCTGCTGGTCATCCATGTCCAACTGTTCGATGCGCACCGCGCCCAGCGCCTGCAAGGCCTCGGCCTTGTTCGGGTTGCGCACGGTGGCGGTGACCTGCCAGCCATCTTCCAGCAGGCTCTGGACCAGGCCCAGGCCGAGGCCGCGGGAGGCGCCGATGATCAGGGCGTGTTTAGGCGTAGACATGAGTGGCTTCCTTGATAAATGAATGTCACGGATTCAATGGACAGCTTTGCCCGAGCCTTTGTTGCAGCTCCTGGCGCAGCTCGCCCAGTTCATTGATGCGGGTTTCGATCAGGGTCAGTTTGTCTCGCAGCAGTTGGCTGACGGCGCTGTCGGGGTCGGCCGCTTGCCACAGTGCGCCGACGCTGCTGCCGATCTCGCCCAGGCTAAAGCCCAGGCGCTGGGCGGTCTTGATGTAGAGCACCAGTTGCACCATTTCCGCCGGGTAGTGCCGGTAACCGTTGGCGCTGCGTTGTGCGGCGATCAGCCCGCGTTCTTCATAGAAACGCAGGGTGTCGCGGCTGACGTCGCAGGCTTGGGCGAGTTCGCCGATGCGCATGGGGATCGCTCAAGAGGGCTTGACCTTGGAGCATACTCCAGGCTTTAGCCTGCGCGCTCCTTGAATATTCGGAGCGAGTTTTATGTGGACTGCACAGCATTACCGGACACTGGTCCGCGCCAGCGGTTGGTACGACCTGCTGGTGACCGTGGCGTTTGTCACCCCCTGGAGTTTCCTGGCCCTGCACGGGCTGCTGCAAGGGCTGGCCCAGAGCTTGAACCTGCCCGGTGAATTACCGGCGTTCGAACCCGCTCATCTGTTGATGGCCAACCTGATGGGGTCGATTGTCTGCGTGTGGTCAGTGCTGCGTATCCGCGATCCGCAGCAAGCGTTCGGCCGTTATGACGCGGTGGGGCGCATCCTGTTCGCCACCTGGCAGATCTACGCCATCGCCCACGGCGCCACGGCGCTGTTGTGGGGCATTGTGTTTTTCGAACTGGCCTGGTGCATCGCGCAACTGCTGCCGGTGCAATCTAGCGAGGGAACGGGCTTCCGCTCGCCTGCGCAGCAGGCGTAAACCCTGATCCCCCAGGCTCCTGAGCTGAACGCCGTGCCCGGCTTCAATGCCCCGCCTGCCACGGCTGCCCCAGTGACACTGGGGCATACAGCCGGGTGCGCAATGCATCCCGCGACAACAGCACCAGGACCACGATGGTCGCCACATACGGCAGCATCGCCAGCAGGTTCGACGGGATCGCCAGCCCCAGCCCCTGGGCCACCAGGTGCAGGATGCTGGCGAGACCGAACAGGTAGGCGCCGAGCAGCAGGCGCCAGACCCGCCAACTGGCGAACACCACCAGGGCCAGGGCGATCCAGCCACGCCCGGCGCTCATGTTCTCGGCCCACATCGGTGTATAGGCCAACGACAGATAGGCCCCGGCCAGCCCGGCCATGGCCCCGCCAAACAGCACCGCCAGGGTACGTACCCACAGCACTGGCAGGCCCATGGCACTGGCGGCATCGGGGTTTTCGCCCACCGCCTGGATGATCAGGCCGATCCGGCTTTTGAGAATGACCCAGGCCACCAGGGCAAACAGGGCGAATGACAGGTAGACCAACAGGTCCTGGGCGAACAGCATGCGCCCGATCAACGGGATCTCGCTGAGCAGCGGGATCGCCAGGGGCTCGAAACCGGCCAGGGGCTTGCCGACCCAGGCCGCGCCGACAAAGCTCGACAGGCCCACGCCAAAGATGGTCAGGGCCAGGCCGGTGGCCACCTGGTTGGCATTGAACACCAGCGCCACCAGGGCAAACAGCGCCGACAGCAGCATCCCGGCGAGCATCGCCAGCAGCACCCCGAGCCACAGGTTGCCGCTGCTCAGGGCGACGATAAAACCGATCACCGCGCCGAACAGCATCATGCCTTCCTGGCCCAGGTTGAGGACGCCGCTTTTCTCGCAGATCAGTTCGCCCAGGGCCACCAGCAGCAACGGCGTGCCGCAACGGACCATGGCGTAGAAAATATTGCTCAGCAGATCGATATCCATCACAGGGCTCCTGCGTGCACGGAAGAGGTGGCGGCGCGGCGGGCCCAGCGCAGGTTCAGGCGTGGCCGATAGAGAATCAGCACATCACTGGCCAGCAGAAAGAACAGCATCATGCCCTGGAACAATTGGGTGATGGCCTGGGGCAGGTTGAGGCTCATTTGCGCGCTTTCGCCGCCGATGTACAGCAGGGCCATCAGCAGGCTGGAGAACAGAATGCCGATCGGGTTCAAGCGCCCGAGAAAGGCCACGGTGATCGCCGCATAGCCGTAACCCGGGGATACCTGCGGCACCAGTTGGCCGATCGGCCCGGTGACCTCGCAGACCCCGGCCAGCCCCGCAAGCCCGCCGCTGATCAACAGCGCGAGCCAGATCAGGCGCTTCTCGCGAAAGCCGACAAAGCCGGCAGCGCGCGGGTCCAGGCCGAGCACCTTGATCTGAAATCCGACAAAGCTCTTTTGCAGCAGCACCCAGACCGCCACCAGGGCCAGCAGGGCGAAATACACCCCGGCGTGGACCCGGCCATCGTCGAGCAGCAGCGGCAGGCGGCTGGCGTCGCCGAACATCGCCGATTGCGGGAAGTTGAACCCTTCCGGGTCCTTGAGCGGGCCGTGGACGAAGTACAGCAAAAGGTTGAGGGCGATGTAGTTGAGCATGATGCTGGTGAGGATTTCATTGGCGTTGAAGCGCGTGCGCAGCCAGGCCGTGAGCCCGGCCCAGGCGGCGCCGGCCAGGGTCCCGGTGAGCAGGATCAGCACCAGCGCCCAGCGGCTTTGCATATCGATGATGTTCACCGCCAGGGCACTGCCGGCCAGGGCGCCGAGCAGCAGTTGGCCTTCGGCGCCGATGTTCCAGATCCGCGCCCGGTAGGCCACGGCCAGGCCCAGGGCGCAGAGCAGAATCGGCAAGGCCTTGACCAGCAATTCCGAGACGCCGTAGAGGTCGCTGATGGGGGCGATCAACAGCGTGTGCAGGGTCAGCAGCGGGTCATGGCCCAGGGCAATAAATAGCAGCGAGCCGCAGCTCAGGGTCAAGGCCGCCGCCAGCAGCGGCGAGCACCAGAGCATCAGGCGCGATTGCTGGCCACGGGGTTCGAGAGAAAGCAGCATGGGAAACTCCGTCAAAGCGCCGGGGCGGTTGGGTGGCAGGGTGCGTCGAACTGGCCGGCCATCCAGCCGCCCACTTCCACCAAGGTGGTGTCGCCGGTGGCTTTGAGCGCCGACAGGCGGCCGCTGCACAGGGCGCCGAGGCGGTCGCTGATCTGGAACAGTTCATCGAGGTCTTCGGAGATCACCAGGATCGCCGCCCCCGCATCGCGCAGGGCAATCAGCGCGCGGTGGATGGTGGCGGCGGCGCCGACGTCGACGCCCCAGGTCGGGTGCGCGGCAATCAGCAGCCGGGGTTGCTGGAGAATTTCCCGGCCCAGGATGAATTTCTGCAGATTGCCCCCCGACAGGCTGCGCGCCGGGGTCTGGGCGTCGGGTGTTTTGACCCCGAAACGCTGGATGATCTGCTGGGCCAGGGCTTGCACCTTGTCGCGCTGGATCAGGCCATGGCTGACCAGGCCTTGCTGGAAGGCGGTCAGCAGGGCGTTGTCCGCCAGGCTCAATTCCGGCACCGCACCATGGCCCAGGCGCTCGGCGGGGACGAATGCCAGGCCCAGGGCGCGGCGCGCATCGGGCCGCAAGTGGGCCACGGCGTGCTCGGCAAAGCAGATGCGCTGGCTGTCCGCGCGGGGCAGTGTCTGTTCGCCGCTGAGCAACGCCAGCAGTTCGTCCTGGCCATTGCCCGCGACCCCGGCAATGCCGACGATTTCACCGCTGCGCACCTCCAGGTCCAGGCCTTGCAACGAGCAGCCGAACGGGTCGGGGTTGTGCCACGCAAGGTTCTGCACCCGCAGGAAGGCCGGGCCACCGATGACTTTCGGGTAGTGGGCGAGCAATCCCGCGGCCTCGCCGACCATCAACTGCGCCAGTTGCTGGTCCGAGCAGTCGGCCGGCACGCAATGCCCGGCCACCCGTCCGCCGCGCAGCACCGTGGCGCTGTGGCACAGGGCACGGACCTCGCCGAGTTTGTGGCTGATAAACAAAATGCTGCAGCCTTCGCTGGCCAGGCGGCGCAAGGTCACGAACAACTCGTCGGCCTCCTGCGGGGTCAGGACCGAGGTCGGCTCGTCGAGAATCAACAGGCGGATGTCCTGCATCAGGCAACGAATGATCTCCACCCGCTGGCGTTCACCCATCGACAGGCTGTGCACCAGACGGTCCGGTTCCAGGGCCATGCCATAGCGCTGCGAGACTTCGCGGATCTTCGGTTCCAGCGCTTTCGGCGTACCCGCCTTGGCACCCATGGCCAGGGCAATGTTCTGCGCCACGCTGAGGGTTTCGAACAGCGAGAAATGCTGGAACACCATGCCGATCCCCAGGCTCCGTGCCTGGGCCGGGTTGCGCATGAGCTGGCGTTGTCCTTGCCACAGCAGTTCTCCGGAGTCGGCCTGGGTCACGCCGTAGATGATCTTCATCAGGGTGCTTTTACCGGCGCCGTTTTCACCCAGCAGGGCGTGGATTTCACCGGGCTGGATGCTCAGGTCGATGGCGTCGTTGGCCAGACAACCGGGGTAGCGCTTGCTGATTCGGCGCAGTTGCAGGCGAGGCGTTGGATCAGGGACGGGCACGGGGTTTGGCATGACGGACTCGGGTCGCTTGGCGTTATGCCTGTGGATAAAGCAATTTCCTGGCCAGTGAGTCAGGAAACCGCCAAAAAGCGCAGCGGGCTGCGGCTGCGTGCACCTTGGCGGGATTTATTGCAGGCCGCGGCGGCACCACTTCGGGGCAAGTGGCTGAAAAAGGCGGCGAGGCGCGAAAATTTTCCTGATCAAAAAACAGTCAGGCGTCTGCGAGCCAGGAGGGATATGGGGTTGGCGCAGCGTTGCACGGGTTATCCACAGCTTGCTCCACAGTATTTGTGTGCAAGCGCTGCGCGCGGGCATAAGCGTCGAGGGGCTTTGTTCCAAAGGCGATAAACCGGCCTAAGCCGCTGTTTTGCTGTGGAAAAAAGCGTATCAGTTGCGGATTGGACAAAAACTGAACAACCGCCGCAAAGCCACGTTACAGAAGGGTTACAGCCGGATGTGCCCAGTTTATCCACAGCCGGGTGCACAGCAGATGTGGGCAAGTTCGGAGCGGCGCAAAAGGTTGTGCACAGGTGGGCGAGGCGGTGCCGGGCCGTCTTGGTGCAATCAGCGCTGCAAGAGGATGCGTCCGCGGCTCAAATCCGCCAGTTGGTTTTGCAGGGTGTCGAGTTGCGCCTCGCCCAGTGCCAGTTGCAATTCCACGCCATTGGCGGTGAAGTTTTCGGCGACCACCAGGCCACCCAGTTCCGCAACCCGCAGCTTGACCAGTGCCAGCTCGCTGAACGCGCAGGCGCAGTGCACCGGCACGCGCTTGATCAGCTCGATGCGTTCGGCGCCTTGCAGGCACTTGTTGGCGCCCCCGCCGTAGGCCCGGGCCAGGCCGCCGGTGCCGAGCTGGATACCGCCGTACCAGCGGATCACCAGCACCGCCACCTGATCACAATCCTGGGCCTCGATGGCCGCCAGGATCGGCCGCCCCGCGGTGCCGCCGGGTTCGCCGTCGTCACTGCTGCGGTACTGGTCGGCCAGCTTCCAGGCCCAGCAGTTGTGGGAGGCATTGAGGTCGCTGTGTTGTTCGATAAAGGCCTGGGCCTGGGCCGCGCTGGTGATGGGCGCGGCGAGGGCAATGAAGCGGCTTTTGCGAATCTCTTCGCGGTACTCGCAAAGGCCGGCAAGGGTAAAGGGCATGCGCAGGTTTCTTAGATGACGGGCTTGAGGCCGCAGCCTTTGAGGATGATGCGGATCAGGTTGTTGCCGGCGTCTTCCATGTCTTGCTTGGTCAGCTTGCTGCGTCCGGTGACGCGGCATATCTGGGTGGCGAAGTCGGCGTAGTGCTGGGTGCTGCCCCACAGCAGGAAAATCAGGTGCACCGGGTCCACCGGGTCCATCTTGCTGGCGTCGATCCAGGCCTGGAACACCGCGGCACGGCCCTGGAACCAGGCGCGATAGTCCTGGCTGAAATATTCGCTCAGGCATTCGCCGCCGCTGATGATTTCCATGGCGAAGATCCGCGAGGCCTGGGGTTGGCGACGCGAGAATTCCATCTTGGCGCGGATGTAGCGGGTCAGGGCTTCGGTGGGATCGTCATCGGCGTTCAGGGCGTTGAAGGTGCTGTCCCACAACTCGATGATGTTGCTCAGCACGGCGATGTACAGGCCAAGCTTGTTGGTGAAGTAGTAATGCAGATTCGCCTTGGGCAGCCCGGCATTCTGGGCAATGGTGTTCATGCTGGTGCCTTTGAAACCATGACGGGCGAACTCGTCTTCGGCGGCCTTGATGATCGCCTCTTCGTTCTTTTGACGAATGCGGCTGGCGGGTTTTCCGGAGTGAGCACCGGCGTGGGCAGGGACTTCAAGGGTCATAGGCATTTCCGAGCGGGTCTGTGGGTGCAACCAGTGCGTTGATAGCGCACCCACAGGCATCAGACAAGCCTTATGGCCATAAAAGCCTTAAAGCGGTTCCAGGGTGTCGCGTTCCAGGAGCGGTTTTGCGTCACTGGCATCGTGGGAGGTTTCCGGCAGCAGCAGGCACATGATCAGCGCAGTCAGGCCGCCGCTGGTGATCGCCGAGTCGAACAGGTTTTGCACCAGCTTGGGCAGCAGGTGCAGCAGGTTGGGCTGCGCGGCGATGCCCAGGCCCACGCCGAACGAGGTGGCGATGATCAGCATGCTGCGCCGGTCCAGCGGCGCCTGGGCCAGGATGCGCACACCAGCGGCGGCCACGCTGCCGAACATCACCAGGGTTGCGCCGCCCAGCACCGGCTTGGGAATCTGCTGCAACACCGCGCCAATCAGCGGGAACAACCCCAGGCAGAACAGCACCAGGCCGATGTACAGGCCGACGTAGCGGCTGGCCACGCCGGTCAACTGGATCACCCCGTTGTTCTGGGCAAAGGTGGTGTTGGGAAAGGCACTGAAGGTGGCGGCGATCATGCAACTGACGCCATCCCCCAGGACCCCGCCCTTGAGCCTGCTTATATAAGAAGGGCCGCTGATGGGCTGGCGGGCGAGCATGCAGTTGGCCGTGAGGTCGCCCACGGTTTCGATGGTGCTGATGAGGTAGATCAGGGCCACCGGCAGAAAGGCGCTCCAGTCGAAATTGAACCCGAACTTGAACGGGATCGGCAGGCTTACCAGCGGCAGGTCGGGCAGGGGCTGGGGCACCAGCTTGCCGCTGAACCAGGCCGCCACGCAGCCCAGGGCCAGGCCGATGATGATGGCTGAAAGGCGGATCCACGGGGTATTGGAGCGGTTGAGCAGGATGATGGTCAGCAGCACGAACAGGCCCAGTGCCAGGTTGCCCGGCGCGCCGAAGTCTGCGGCATTGAAGCCGCCTCCCAGGTCAGTGATGCCGACCTTGATCAGGCTGATGCCGATCAGGGTGATGACGATGCCGGTCACCAGCGGGGTGATCACCCGGCGCAGCTGGCCGATAAAACGGCTGAGCACGATCTGCACCAGTGCGCCGAAAAAGCACACGCCGAAGATCATCGCCAGGATGTCTTCCGGGCTGCCACCGCGCTGTTTGACCAGAAACCCGGCCGAAAGCACGGCGCCAAGGAAGGCGAAGCTGGTGCCTTGCAGGCAGATCATCCCGGCACCGATGCCGAACGGACGGCGCGCCTGGATAAAGGTCCCGACCCCGGACACCATCAGCGCCATGCTGATCAGGTAGGGCAGGTGGGCCGTCAGGCCCAGTGCCGAGCCGATCACCAGCGGCGGAGTGATGATGCCGACAAAACTCGCCAGCACATGCTGCAACGCGGCAAGCAGGGCGGCCACGGGTTTGGGGCGATCATCGAGGCCGTAGATCAGATCGTTGGGGGTGGACGATTGTTCTTGCATGGGCATGGAACTCTGGGCTGACGGTTCAAGGTCTCCATGCCCTGCAAAAAGCTGTCCAGGTGCTCAGGTTATTTTTTCGTATGGCTGCCGGTGCCCAATGGATACGGGTTTTGCGTGGGGGCTAATGATCTTCAGCGAGTGGCCGCCAGGCTCTCGAGAAAGCTTTCAAGCACCAGATGGGGGCGTCGGCCCTTGCGCGTGACCGATGCCAGGCTCAGGTCATAGAAGCGCGAAGCGGGCTTGAGCGCACGCAGCCGCCCCTGTTGCACCCAGAGTTGGGCGTAATGGTCCGGCAGGTAGCCAATGTAACGCCCGGTGAGAATCAGGAACGCCATGCCTTCGCGGTCCGACGCGCTGGCGGTGCAATTGAGTGCCTGGTAATGGGCCTGGATCTCCCCCGGCAGGCGGAAGGTCGGGGCGATGGCGTCCTGATCGTTGAGGCGCGCATCCTCGAGCTTTTTATCGTCGACATAAAACAGCGGATGGCCGACCGCGCAGTAGAGCAGCGAACGCTCGCTGTACAGCGGCTGGTATTCGAGACCGGACAAGGCGCTGGCCTGGGGCACCACGCCGACGTGCAGGCGGCCGTCGAGTACGCCCTGCTCGACTTCGTTGGGGGCGATCATGCGGATCTGGATCTGCACGTCGGGCCCGCGCTCCTTCAACTGCGCCAGGGCGTGGGTGATGCGCATGTGGGGCAGGGTCACCAGGTTATCGGTCAGGCCGATGATCAATTCACCGCGCAGGTGGCGGTGCAGGCCGTTGACCTCGGTGCGGAAACTTTCCAGGGCACTCAACAGTTGCAAGGCCGACTGATAGACCTCGCGGCCCTCTTCGGTCAGCGAGAACCCCGCGCGTCCGCGTTGACACAGGCGCAGGCCGAGGCGTTGCTCCAGATCGCTCATCTGCTGGCTGATGGCCGAGCGCCCGATCCCGAGTACGGTCTCTGCCGCAGAGAATCCGCCACATTCGACCACGCTGCGAAAGATCCGCAGCAGGCGGATATCAAAGTCGCTGACCTGGGCCAGCGGATCGGCTCGACGGCTGCTCATAGTTTAGTAAAGGCCTGACTGAAGGTTATAAAAGTTGGATTTCACAGACTTTATAGCCGTGGCAACTTAGCTGCAACAACGCTTTTGGCTTCCTACGCCGCTTATTGCCCCGCGAGGTTTTGCTCATGAACATGCCTGAAAACGCTCCAGCTTCCCTGGCCAGCCAGCTCAAGCTCGATGCTCACTGGATGCCGTACACCGCCAACCGCAACTTCCAGCGCGACCCACGGCTGATCGTTGCCGCAGAGGGCAGCTACCTGATCGACGACAAGGGGCGCAAGGTTTACGACTCGCTGTCCGGTCTGTGGACCTGCGGCGCTGGCCACACGCGCAAGGAAATCCAGGAAGCCGTTTCCAAGCAACTGGGCACCCTCGACTACTCGCCGGGCTTCCAGTACGGCCACCCGCTGTCGTTCCAGTTGGCCGAGAAAATCACCGACCTGACTCCGGGCAACCTGAACCACGTGTTCTTCACCGACTCGGGCTCGGAATGTGCCGATACCGCAGTGAAGATGGTGCGTGCCTACTGGCGCCTGAAAGGCCAGTCGACCAAGACCAAGATGATCGGCCGCGCCCGTGGCTATCACGGGGTGAACATCGCCGGTACCAGCCTCGGTGGGGTCAACGGCAACCGCAAGCTGTTCGGCCAGTCGATGATGGACGTCGACCACCTGCCGCACACCCTGTTGGCCAGCAACGCGTTTTCCCGTGGCATGCCGGAGCAGGGCGGCATCGCCCTGGCCGATGAGCTGCTGAAATTGATCGAACTGCACGACGCCTCGAATATCGCGGCAGTCTTCGTCGAGCCGATGGCCGGTTCCGCCGGTGTCCTGGTGCCGCCACAGGGTTACCTCAAGCGCCTGCGTGAGATCTGTGATCAGCACAGCATCCTGCTGGTGTTCGACGAAGTGATCACCGGCTTCGGTCGTACCGGCTCGATGTTCGGCGCCGACAGCTTCGGCGTGACCCCGGACCTGATGTGCATCGCCAAGCAAGTCACCAACGGCGCGATCCCGATGGGCGCAGTGATTGCCAGCTCCGAGATCTACCAGACCTTCATGAACCAGGCGACGCCCGAGTACGCGGTGGAATTCCCCCACGGCTATACCTATTCGGCTCACCCGGTGGCCTGCGCGGCCGGCCTGGCGGCACTCGATCTGCTGCAGAAGGAAAACCTGGTGCAGAGCGTGGCCGAGGTTGCGCCGCATTTCGAGAATGCCCTGCACGGCATCAAGGGCTCGAAAAACGTGATCGACATTCGCAACTACGGCCTGGCCGGTGCGATCCAGATCGCCCCGCGCGATGGCGATGCGATTGTCCGTCCATTCGAAGCCGGCATGGCCCTGTGGAAGGCCGGGTTCTACGTGCGCTTTGGCGGCGACACCCTGCAGTTCGGCCCAACCTTCAACAGCAAGCCGCAGGACCTGGATCGCCTGTTCGACGCGGTCGGCGAAGTGCTGAACAAGATCGACTGATTCGCCCTTCTATATAGAACACTGATCAGGCGCGCAGCGATGGGCGCCTGTGGACAACTTTTCAGGAGCCCTGCATGAGCCTTATCCAGCATTTGATCAACGGCGAACTGGTGACCGACAACGGTCGCAGCGCTGATGTCTTCAACCCGTCCACCGGCCAAGTGATCCACCAGGTGCCGCTGGCCAGCCGTGAAACCATGCAAGTCGCCATCGACTCGGCCAAGGCTGCGTTCCCGGCCTGGCGCAACACGCCACCGGCCAAACGCGCCCAGGTGATGTTCCGTTTCAAGCAACTGCTGGAGCAGAACGAGGCGCGGATCTCCCAACTGATCAGCGAAGAGCACGGCAAGACCCTGGAAGACGCCGCCGGTGAACTGAAGCGCGGTATCGAGAACGTCGAGTACGCGTGCTCGGCTCCGGAAATTCTCAAGGGCGAGTACAGCCGTAACGTCGGCCCGAACATCGATGCCTGGTCCGACTTCCAGCCTCTGGGCGTGGTGGCCGGTATCACCCCGTTCAACTTTCCGGCCATGGTGCCGCTGTGGATGTACCCGCTGGCGATCGTCTGCGGCAACTGCTTCATCCTCAAACCCTCGGAGCGTGACCCAAGCTCGACGCTGCTGATCGCCCAGCTGCTGCTGGAAGCCGGCTTGCCTAAAGGTGTGCTGAGTGTGGTGCACGGCGACAAGGGCGCAGTGGATGCGCTGATCGAGGCGCCGGAAGTCAAAGCGTTGAGTTTCGTCGGTTCGACGCCGATTGCCGAGTACATCTATTCCGAAGCCACCAAGCGCGGCAAACGCGTTCAGGCGCTGGGCGGGGCGAAGAACCATGCGGTGCTGATGCCGGATGCCGACCTGGATAACGCAGTAAGTGCGCTGATGGGCGCGGCTTATGGTTCCTGCGGTGAGCGCTGCATGGCGATCTCCGTGGCCGTGTGTGTCGGCGACCAGGTGGCGGACGCCCTGATTGCCAAGCTGGTGCCGCAGATCAAGGCGCTGAAAATCGGTGCCGGCACTTCGTGTGGCCTGGACATGGGGCCCCTGGTCTCCGCCCAGGCGCGGGACAAGGTCAGTGGCTATATAGAAGACGGCGTATCGTCGGGCGCCAAACTGGTGGTCGATGGTCGTGGCCTGAGTGTGGCGGGTAACGAAGACGGATTCTTCCTGGGTGGCTGCCTGTTTGACCGGGTGACCCCGCAGATGCGCATCTATAAAGAAGAGATCTTCGGCCCGGTACTGTGCGTGGTCCGGGTCAACAGCCTGGAAGACGCCATGCAACTGATCAACGATCACGAGTATGGCAACGGCACGTGCATCTTCACCCGCGACGGTGAAGCGGCGCGCCTGTTCTGCGATGAGATCGAAGTGGGCATGGTGGGTGTCAACGTACCGCTGCCGGTGCCGGTGGCCTACCACAGCTTTGGCGGCTGGAAGCGTTCGCTGTTCGGTGACCTGCATGCCTATGGCCCGGATGGTGTGCGCTTCTATACCCGTCGCAAGGCCATTACCCAGCGCTGGCCGCAACGCGCGAGCCACGAAGCCTCGCAATTCGCCTTCCCTAGCTTGTAAGTAGAAAGGTAAAAGG